>CAVUVW010000001.1:0-48284 GCA_963745035.1 uncultured delta proteobacterium
TGAGTCCTACCTTTATCATTGAATTGAATTTGATTTAGTTCGACGAACTCAAGACGCACGGTCCGATTCACACCGCCCCCTCCTGGATGGACTCGAGGCGCAACGTTGTTGCAGTGGTTGGTTGATTTTATTGAAGCGTCGTTCAGTTCAATCTTGCGTCGAAATTAGCCCTTTCTCCCTCGCCAAATCCGTTTTCCTTCTGTCAAATAGTCGTTACCGCAACTACCGCGTGCATGATAGGCTCAAGACGAGGTGCGCGATGGAGAAAGTTGGTTGGTCATCAATCTTAGTTGCTGCGATGCTGTTTGCTTTTGCAGTGTTAGCCGACGCGCAGCAGCCGGCGAAAGTCCCTCGTATAGGTTATCTGGGGAACACCGCTTCTGGTCAAGCAGGCGCGGTGGGCATGAAGACGTTTCGTGAACGTTTGCGTGAGCTCGGCTACATCGAGGGACAAAACATCACAATCGAGCCGCGTTTTTGGGAGGGGAAAGTTGAGCGACTGCCCGATCTCGCTGCTGAGCTAGTCCGTCTCAACTGTGACGTCATCCTTACGACTGGGACAGAAGCGGCACAGACTGCCAAAAACGTGATCAAGACAATTCCCGTCGTCATGGCGTTCGGTTCGGATGCCGTAAGGCGTGGCATCGTCGCGGACCTCGCGCGTCCCGGTGGAAACATCACGGGGCTGACCTCTATTGGCTCCGAGCTAAACGGAAAACGGCTCGAACTACTCAAGGAAATTGTCCCCAAGCTTTCGCGGGTAGGCCATCTCTGGACTCCGACCAATCCAGATCATACGGACTATCAAGTGAAAGAGACAGAGACCGTGGCTCGGTCTTTACGGCTGGCGATTCAATCCTTAGAGGTGAAAGGGCCTGACGACTTCGAAGGGGCATTTCAAGACGCAACCCAAAAGCGTGCTGGCGCCCTTCTGGTGGCAGGAGGTGGGTTCTTCGCTTTTCACGCAAAACGGATCGTCGATCTAGCGGCAAAGAGTCGACTTCCAGCGATGTATAACAACAATCAGTATGTCGAGACGGGTGGACTGATGACTTATGCTGAGGACCGTCCTTACCAGCACCGGCGCGCCGCCGAGTACGTGGATAGGATTCTGAAAGGCGCCAAACCTGCCGATCTACCCGTGGAGCGGCCAACCAAGTTTGAGCTGGTGATTAACCTAAAAACTGCCAAACAGATCGGTCTGACGATTCCGCAGAAGGTACTGGCGAGAGCGGACAAGGTAATCAAGTAACGCCAGGATTGAATTGAATTCTCCATCAACGCAATCTGCGTGAGATCGAATTGGGCTCGCGGGCCTCGCCGCGCTGCAGCAGGGTCCCCCGCGAGAACGAACTTGATTCCGAATCAAGTGCTCGGGGTCGGGGCTTCGGCCTCTGCCTCGCCCATTTCCTCGATGATGTCCTGAAGAGATTCAGTTTTCCCCGCCTTCTCAAATCCAAACCGCTGAAGATTTCCAGCCAAGCTATTCACCACGCCGCGTCTATACCCGTCCAGCGTATGCAGCGCCTTCGGATTGTTCCGCGCCTTCTGGTTGGACTCCATCACGCCGTCGATGGCTCTGTTCACGGCCACCAACCACGCCGCGTCCGATGCGATCACCTCGGCAAGCACGCGCATGGCGGTGCTGACCTGCGCCTCGCCGCCCTTGTCGTTGATTAAGCCGTTAAGGATTTCTTCCCGGATGGACTGCTCTGCAGGTGTGAGAGCGCCGTTTACCCGTCGTTGCGAGATCCCCGCCGACCATGTCTAAACGCGTTCTGATTGCGTGGTGGGCCGCTCTTCCCGCGTATCCCTGCCATGAGGACAGGATAGCGGAGACAGCGCCATTTTGCCTGTGAATAGCGCGATTCGATCTGTCAGACGAGATTCTATTCGATTTTAGATGGGATTTCTGACCGACAAAGTAAAGGCAAAGCTAAGAAATTCTTCTTTGTTTCCGAATGGTTAGAGGTGCTACGAGAATTAATAATCCTCGTGTCGGTCAGGTTCATTTTGGTCGCGTGCGCAACAATGATATTGCGGCTGCGCAACGGCTCCGTTGATTTCTTCGGCTGCGGTTTAAAATTGCTCGCCTATCATGAAGATAGTTTAACGGCTTGGAGCTTTTTGTAGCGTTGTTTATTTGTCAGGATGTTAAAAACTGAACTCCTCTCGTCCGGGAGACCCTATGCAGAGGAAAGAAGCCGATGGTCACATAATTGAAGCGACTGCGACGCAAAATGCTGACACTAGTCGTTGGAACGTGCGGGTCGTGGTTTCTTGGGAGAAGGGAACCGATGTCACGTTTCAACCGTTTGATGGTCCGCCTGAGGGTTTCGAAACCGAGGCCGAAGCTGAAGCCTGGGGAATTGCGCTCGGTCAAAAATGGATTGATGACGGGAAGCCCTCCCTTAGCTAGGCTACTGTTCTGCATTCCGTAAAGTGTCTTCTTATGATGTGAAATCCCATTGTCGGCTTTCTGACAATCAACCAATCATTTGACACTGTGTAACGATTTATTGTATTCGACTCGGCGCTATGAAATTGCGCGAACACCCCGGGATAAGCCTCGTTAGCTGGATTGCAATGTCCGGATCACAAAAAGAACAAATAGCCTATGACCGTTCCATACTGACAAACGTTGCCCTCTCTCGGGTTCATCCGATAACGATTTGCTATCTTACGACTCAACTTGAAGATGAAACCTACATGGGCACCCTGTTGTGCAAGAATCCCAATGTTTGCCGTACAATTTATGCCCTGCTTCAAAAGAACATAGGTAAACCGATAGGTGAGATCGGCGAACTTGAATTGCCGGATGACCCTAGCAATACGCTGATGGCATGAGAACGTTTTTTCGGTGGCTTTCCCGAACACGCTACAAAACCAGGATTTTCTAATCAGGAGGAACCGTGAGGCGTCTATACGGTGGCCGCAGGATCGAATCGGTAGTGCATCAAACCCCAGATGAAAAATGGATCGCGAGCGTCATGGTCTCCTGGGGTAAAGAGGGTTTCGAGCAATTCAAGCCGTTACAACCGCAACACACCTTCGATTCAATAGCTGAAGCGGAAGCCTGGGGCATCCGGTGCGGAAAGAGATGGATCGACCGGCAAACAAGCACAATTACCGGTTACAATGGCGCCCGCATTTAAGCGCACTGTTCTTGTTTTTTTCTTCGGTGACGTTCTCTTCAGCTTATTTATTTTTATCTTCATCCATTGGTTAAGATCTGAAATTATGTTTTTCCACAAACAGATTTATTTTTCTGGCTATAATCTGCTCCTGGTGCTCAGGAATTTCCTCCAAGGTTTCGAAAACCTACTCCCGGCATTTCTCTAGGAGAAATAGAAGATGATCTTCTATAGCCGCGACGACAAGCCCGTGGAAGTAAACACATACAATTTCAAGCAGATAGTAAGAGGTGGAATTCAAGGAGCTGGCTTAGTCCAGGTCGAGTTTAAGGACGGCTCCAAAGAATGGGTGAAGGCGACCGATGAGGAAATTTTGAAGGCCGGAACAGAAGAATAAAGCGGATATTTAGTTCGGTTTTACAACTGTTGTCGCGCCACGCAATTTTCAAAAATAGCTTGCTAATGTCGCTCCTCGAACTCATAGGCTTATCGCATCCTCTATCGCGATCGTCGAATTCGCGTACAAATTCATCGCGCGCTGGTGTTCAAAAAAAACTTTCAGGTGGGACTTTTGTTCTCATCCCACGCTTGCCCTTTTTAAAAAATCTAAATTGTTCACAGCTTTTGCCACCATACTATTAAATTTTATCCTCCGGCCGGAAAAGTCTGGATATCGATTATCGATTGCGGTAATTCTCACCGTAAAAGCCGGGAGAGCGGATTTATGGAAACAATTTACAAAGGCCACAATATTAATTCTGTCGCTATGCCAGATGCGGAAACGAGAAGGTGGTGGTTGCGGGTTTCAATTGTTTGTCCTGCAGCACCAGGGAGGCCAAACCGGGAAGAAAAACCGGTAATTGTGAGAAGCTTTTTTACTGAAGTTGACGCAGAAAAAGCCGGGGAGTGGCATTTGCAAAACAATGGATCGACGAGAGTGAATCAACTCTACAGTGATTTGCGTTCATTCTCGTAGGGCGGTAGTGATGGATCATCCAGATTCGGCTGGAGGGGCGTGTTCTCGTAAGCCTTCGTCATATCTCCCACATTCTTATTCAGAAAGTCTTTGATCGCCTTCGTTACCTTCTACCACTCCGGCGTTCTCGCGAGGCCGCAGGCTTCCATGAGAGCCAGGGTTGCCGCTTCGCTCAGCGAGGAAGGGATCGGATATGATTGACACAAGAAGAACGGGAATTCGTTGTCGTGCAAAAAAATTGATCCGTGATCACGGGACAAAGATTGAGCCTGATAACCAGGGCACTATTGTTTACGAAATTGAAGATGTGGAGCGACAACTGATTCTAGTAGAATGGGATGGCGGTCCATCGCTATACGTGTTTCCCAACGAAATTGAAATCACGGGCACCCGTGAGTCACGACGGCATCAAACCGATCGTGGTGAATAACACGTCCAAATAGGCGTCTAACTTACATAATCTGATGGAGCCGAGTGGAGGGAGGCACCATTGGGTTGTTAGTTTGGGACGTAAACGACAATATGTTCACGAGGAGGATTCATAAATGAAACGCTTTCTGAGTGTTCTAGTTACTTCTGCATTTTTGGCTTCGGCAGCGTACGCTGCGGAAGGTGATAAGAAGGTCGGCGTTACAGGTGAAGAGAAGAAAACCGACGGCAAAGAGAAATCCGCTGACACCAAGGCCGGCGCCACGGGCGAAAGAAAAGCCCGCGATACGAAAGTCGGCTTTGAGGGTGAAGAGAAAAAGGCTGAAGAGAAAAAAACAACCAAGTAAGTTTCTCGATTTTCGCCGGGCGAGGTGACCCTCCCACCTCGCTCGAATTCCCATCTCATTTTCCAAATTATCGCCAGGTCTAATTCAGGCTAATTCTACACTATAGTTATCGGAGTGCGTAGCACTATGGACAGAAGATCCGAGCTCACCTTGTTGTTGAGGTCTCGTTTCAGTTCGCGCAGGTCTTCCTTGTACTCGCGTCGGCTATCCTGCAGGTTCTCCTGTGACTCACGGATTGCGGCTTTATCCCGAGCAAGTTCGCCTCTGCTCGCTCCCGAGCGTTTGTCCTGTTGATACTCGCGTCGGTCTTCTTTCAGCTCGTTGCGGTCTCGTTCCAACTCTTGCTTGCTTTGCCTGAGCTCCCGACGGTCTTGTTGAATCTCCCGTCTTTCCCGCTCCGAACGGTGGTCGTCTGCCAGCCCGACGGACGGCAGCATGATCAATGTTCCGATGAATATCGCACTTTTGAAAAAGTCATTGTGTCGCGTCATTGAGCACCTCCTTCTGGGAGAACAGAGAGCAAGCATTATGCCTTCCGCAGGTGATTGATTTTGCGACGGTTGCCGAGGTGGTGCTTTCGCACCGTCAGGGAAAATCATAAACGCCAATCATAGTTTATACCGTCGGCCAGAGCCTGAGAGCTATTCGAACGAGGGAGCGATCTCAAAATGTACACACGTCATTCGCGTATAGGCAGGTGATAAAGCAGTCGATCTCATGGTGACGGGAAAGGTGAGGCCGGAATAAGAAAGATTCTTTCGTCTGCATCCAGTTTGAACTTTTTTCCTGTTTTAAGGCACAACGCGGTATGACCCCTGAGCGCAGAGACCTGTGGAGGTGCCACGCGACCGCGAAACAGCTCTGCAACACTTTGCTTCCGTTCCACAATGTCTATCAGATAGAGTCTCATCAGAAGCGGATGCTCACCGTCACAGTCCTCGCAATGAAAAACGACGTCATAGACCGGCATAGTATCTTTACCCAGATGAGGTTCCGGCTCATAATGAAAGCATAACAGCGCAAGTTGTGCGATCTAGAGCTTCAGTCTGCGGAGCGTGGATTTGTATGGAATCGCAAAGATGTTCTCGCTGATTAGAACAGCTCTTCTCGACCCCGAGGATGCACCGGCGCTGGCGATCACCTCGGCCAGCACTCTCATGGCCGTGCTGATTTGGGGTGTCACCGCCTTTGTCTGCTGATGGATCTTCTTACCGCAACTGCAATCTTTGAGGGGCTGCTGCGGACGGCACTACGATGGGGCTTATGAAATGCCCGAACGCGAAAGGCCTACGTCCCACCGCGACGGTCCCCAGGGGAAAGCTTGGGGCCGTGGCGATCAGAGTGATGGTATTTGAGCCGGTGTTTGCCACGTACACAAGTTTCCCGTCAGGGTGTACTGCAACTCCACCAGGACTAATTCCCACTCCCACCCATCTCACGACCGTGTTCGAAGCCGTGTCGATAACCGAGAGGGTGTTGTCGAGGGAGTTTGTCACGTAGACACGGCTCCCGCTACCGTGTACCGCAACTCCAATGGGCCAAACTCCTACCTCCACGGTTCCCACAACTGTATTCGAAGCCGTGTTGATAATCGACATGGTGTTGCTGTTCCTATTTGTCACATAGACACGGCTCCCATCAGAGTGTACAGCCGCGCCGTAAGGGAAACTCTCCACCGGCACCGTCGCTATCACAGTGTTTGAGGCCGTATTGATGACAGAGACAGTGTTGTCCATCGCGTTTGCCACATAGACACGGCTCCCATTAGGTTGTATCGCCGCGCCTAAAGGGAACCTTCCCACCACTACTCTTGCTATCACAGTGTTTGAAGCCGTATCGATGACAGAGACGGTGCTATCGCCGTTGCTTGTCACGTAGGCACGGCTCCCATCAGCGTTTACCGCCACACCCTCAGGGGAATTCCCAACTGCGACCGCTGCTATCGCAGTATTCGAAGCTGTGTTGATCACAGAGACGGTATGGTCGATGGAATTTGCTACGTAGACACGGCTCCCATCGGGGTGTACCGCAACTCCTTTAGGGCGAGTTCCCACCTGCACCGTCTTCACATCATTCGAAGCCGTGTCGATAACCGAGACGGTGTTGTCCTCTAGATTTGTGATGTAGGCAAACGGAGCCCCTGTACCCATGTCAGGGAAGTAGAATAAGACCGATATAAGACCGATAGCTCGAATGAGGTTTCGCATATCGAATCTCCTATTATT
Organism: uncultured delta proteobacterium; assembly: GCA_963745035.1. GTDB lineage: Bacteria > Desulfobacterota > Binatia > UBA9968 > UBA9968 > DP-20. The sequence goes on from CAVUVW010000001.1 coordinate 7,112, forward strand.
GCGGCCTCCTTAAACGAACATGTATGGGCAACCCTTTCGCTCGAACAGCCTTCAACTCGACTGCTTCTTCGTGCTCACTAAATACAGCCTGTCATAATATTGCTTGAGTGAAAGGGCCCCTTTCGAGCTGGTTGGTTGACCTAGTCTCACTCAAACGCGCTAGTCTCCGCGTAATTCTGGAGGTGGACAATGCCCTATCGTCGGGGCCTTTCGATGATATGACGATCCTGACAATAAGAGAAAGCGATGTTAAGCAGCCACCATTTTTTTTAAATCCGTCCGAGATACCTAATGTTAGTTCACATCCGTCACCATTCGGCCGCATGAGTCATCCTTGCGAAGTTACTCGCAGCGTCGTCTTGCTTTCGGGACGAGTGTTATCCGTGAGAGGTGAAATCGTTCATTAATTCTCAAACCCGTCGATGGCATGCCGCTTGCGCTAGTTTCATGGGATCAAACAAGGAGGAGTGAAATGAAAATTTTTATTGTACTGCTGTTCTCCGTACTGCTCATCGCCGGTTGTTCGAAGGATAGGTCGGACGACAAACAAGTTTCTCAAACTAATGTAGAACCTGATAACTCCGGCCGCAACGTCCAAGACCGTGACAACCAGAACAAGACTTCAGGAGATCAGTCCGAGAGCGAAGCAGATCGAACGATTAGTCAAAACATAAGAGCTGCCATTACATCGGACGATTCTCTTTCTACCAATGCAAAAAACGTCAAGATTATAACAAGCGATGGCACCGTGACACTGCGGGGACCCGTGAAGAGTGACAAGGAGAGAGCGGAGATCGAAGCGAAAGCGAAACAGGTCGCTGGCGTCAAGAGGGTGGAGAACCAATTAGAGATCGCCAGCTAAACTAACTATAGGAGAACATTATGGCTAAAGCAGTTTTCGGATTAGTTGACAGTGAAACTCAGGCCGAACATATCGTTGATGGCCTTAAGGCTGCCGGGTTTTCCAATAATGATATTTCGGTTTTATTCCCTGACAAATCAGGCACGAGAGATTTTGCACACGAGCAGAATACCAAAGCGCCCGAAGGGGCTGCGACAGGGGCCGGCACAGGCGGAGTCCTTGGTGGAGTGCTTGGCTGGCTTGTGGGGATCGGGTCATTGGCTATTCCCGGCGTCGGACCATTTATTGCTGCCGGGCCGATCATGGCCGCCTTGGCAGGAGCGGGTGTCGGCGCTGCGGTTGGCGGACTTTCGGGTGCCTTAATTGGATTAGGTATTCCTGAGTATGAAGCCAAGCAGTACGAGGGAAAAATAAAAGCAGGTAACATTCTCATTTCCGTCCACTCGGAAAACAGTGATGAAGTTAAGCGCGCAAAGGACATGTTTGAGCACGCCGGCGCGCATGATGTTTCCTCGACCGGAGAAGAAAGCGTCCCTGATAAAGACAGATCCCAAACAACCGTCGGTTATCGCGAACGGTCATAGTTTCCGAAAGGCATAAAAGTGAATTGGTCGAAATAGTAAGGAGAGAAAATGAATACGGAACACTTGCAGCAGCTTCTTTATGAAGCGTTAGAAACCGAGATGGGCGGAGTGCAGGTCTACAAGACGGCGATACATTGTGCGGTGAACGAGGATCTCAAAAAAGAATGGGAAGAGTATCTGGAACAAACCCAAAATCATGAGCAAATCGTTCGGGAACTCCTCGGTAAGTTTAATCTTGACCCCGATACCGAAACTCCAGGACGCAAGGTCGTGCGGCATATCGGCGAATCGTTAGTAAAGGCGATGGAAATGGCGCTGGAGTCTGGCAAACCTGAAGCCGCGCAGATCGTCGCCGCGGAATGCGTAGTCGAAGCGGAGACCAAAGATCACTTGAACTGGGAGCTTATCGGTCAGCTTGCCGAGAAAACCAAAGGAGATGATGGCAAGGCCCTAAAGGAAGCCCACGAACAGGTGGAGGAGGAGGAAGACGAACACCTGTATCATAGTACCGGGTGGGCTCGGGAATTATGGATAGAGTCGCTCGGGTTACCTGCTGTAATCCCCCCTCCCGAAGAGGAAAAGAACGTTAAGACGGCAATAGGGGCTGCCCGCGCGAAGCAAAGCCGCCAAGAAATGCTGTAACTATACCGCGACGTTAACGAAAAGCGCGCGTCGCTCTGGCTACGCGCGTCTTTTACATCATGATTCTGACGGCAGCTTCCGGCTTCTTAACAGTCTAAGATGATCATCGGCTGAAGGCTCTCTGCTCCGTTTATTCTCGCCCGGCGTTCTCGCGACTTTGTCACAACTTTGCCAGAACCATTTGCTCGAATCGGTTCGAATCGGTAAAATCGACCGGCTACGACCGCCGTTAAACGCTTGAATAGATACACATAGCGACCAATGGTGTCACATAGTCCCGCACCAGTCGCAGGACTGAAAATCCTCGTGCCGGGTATTCCGCGGGAGCCCGTACGGAGCCCGGAGGCCCCGACCTACTGATTGACCGTTAGTTGCCTCAAGAAAATAGTAGCTGTTTTCTCGCCCGATCTGAGAACCAACGTTTCCCGGAAGTTTCCAGCTGCGGTGCTGTGGTAGTGGACCCGTGCCGGCTTATATCGATGTTCAGCGCGGTCCCAGAGGCACAGCCGAATCAGCCGTCTGCCGGCTACTATATTCGAAACGAAACCGTGCACAACGGTTCTTTACGCTGTGACACTGCCTCCACCAAACCTCTTCCTCTGGGTTTGCCGCTCTCGGCTACCAAGCGGGTAGTCGTATGCGGATGGGTCGCCGCGATTCGCTACGTGATCGCGGACGAACGATGCGCGGCCGCATTTCAGTCTAGAATTCCCGCTCGACGTTAAGACGGATTCCCTCTTCGAGGGCCAACACAATGTCGGGATAGATCCGCTTCACGATGTCGAGAAGCTCTCGCGCTTCGTCGACTTTACAGCGGACCTCAACGGCGCTCGCTTTGCCGTCCGGTCCGTGGACGATAATTCCATTTTTCAACATCCTGAAGGCAAGCTTGAAGGTGTCACACTTGTTGAGAAACGGTTCGTAGTGCTCGATGGGTATAGAGACCATAAGGGGATGGTGACTCTCCCTCTTTGACGCACGACCGAGTGGCAATATGACAAGTAAGGTGATTTGGGCATATTTTTGGACACGGGACAAGTTCATTTTCAAAAGGAGATCCGTCAAATTCACCCGCACTCGAGCTCATCGCTTTTTGCGCGCTGAATCCATCAGCACGTCACCGCGAACCGCTCCGCTGTCTGCAAACATGCCCCATCTGAAATCGCGTGGATTTAGAATTTAAATCGATGCGCCTCTTCATTTCGGTGATTTTTATTCTATTCTAAACAAGGGATAACCGCTCGGGTAGAGAGCTATGAACATTGTGGAAGTCGTCGATGAGTTGGCCGCCATCGAGCGCGATGTGCGCAGGATTGAAATGCTGATCGAATACATTGGCGCGCTCAGCGAAGAGGAGCTCGAGAAGGCATGGCCGCGCATTTGTAATTTACTTAAGGCGCAGGGTTCCACGCTTCATCCCGTAGTGATGCCGCTAGACTAATTGCAATCAGAGTTCGCGGGGACATCCCTGGAGTTTCGCCCGTCCATATTCACTACGCCTGCCTCGATAGCCCTGCGCATCGTTTTGGCTTGTTTTATCTTTGAAACGCAATTATCGGCCGACGTCCTACTATTCGGACGCAATGAATCGGTGGTGTAGCAATATTGCTGTCCTAGCCTCTCCCTTCCGCCGGTGGCACGCTTGCTGCGCACCTTCTCGTCAATTCGGCGGGATCCAGGCACGATCCGACCGCCGCCTCTAGTCCGTTGTCGGTTTATGGTTCATGCCAACTTGTTAAGAATCATTGGGCAGGCGTTGGAGCTAACCAATGCTACAGTTTTCGAATTGGAAAAGCATGGGCAGTACTATGTCACCTGGAGCACTTCATTGGATGCCGACAAATGGATTTCATACTACGGTCTCGCCAAAAACTCTTCAGATGCAGGCGGCCGGGAGTCGCAGGCTCATCGCTCGTTGTGTTTCAAATGGTCAGACATATCTCGCCTCGATGGTCAGGCTAACAAACGCAGACGTCATCAAGCGTCGTCGTACGTGCAAAACTCGAATAAGCTGCCCCAGCTTTTGCGTACCGTGGGTGACTATCTCGATCGCAACGCGATCAGTGCGTTCCATCTTTCCTGGACTCCGGAGCTAGTCTATATCGTGACGCTGCCTGTGAACGACTTGGTAGTTGAACGATTTCAACTCACAGCCGAGAAACTTCAACAATTGTCTTTGCACACACGATTGAGACGGTCCAGGCCTCATCTTTTGCCGTTCCACGTGAAATAAAATCTCCCTTTTCAGCCGCGGCACTTGCCTTTTTCATGCGTGAGCTGGTCGAGAAAAGAGACGATTTTCATGCCACTGCGTTTTGTGAAAAAGAGTTCGGGGAATCTTCTCAACCTTGCGCGAAGCAAATTTTTGACCTGTGGCGGGTTCGAGTCCGGTTAGGCCTACCAATTCTTTCCCGGTTCTTCGGTCCGAGCGTCTTGCGCCGCGCCCACTCGCGCCGTCCGTGTGGCCCGACGCCACGGCTTAAGGCGCTTCCGGAACGGCCTCGTGCAGCATTCGCGCTCTTGAAACGGCGAACCATAACGCCGGCGCGACCCGGTGGCGCGACAAAAGTGCTTTGGCTGCACGCAACGGGGCTTGTTTCAGCGGTCGGTTTCACGTAGAAATCGAAGTCTCCCCAGGGCATTCGAGTGTGCATTGCGCAGAGGTAAGCCAGAGCCTTGACGATGAAAATCGCGCTTGCTCATAAGCGCTTGGAGCTTCGCGGCGGCACGGAGCGCGTGCTTTATCGCACCGCGGAAGGATTGCGGGATCGCGGCCACGAGGTCCATTTATTCTGCCAGCAATTTCGGATTCCTCCGCCTCCCGGAGTATGGAGCCATCACGTTCCCGGCCTCGCGCGGCCGAGGAGCGTGCGCGCCCTGACGTTTGCCTTTTTCGCTCCCAGGGTGATCGCCCGACACGACTGCGACGTGGTGATGAGCTTCGATCGTATTCTGCGCCAGGATATCTTCCGTAGCGGCGGAGGGCCGCGGAAATTGCTACTCGAGAAACTGAAAAAACACAGCGGTATTCTCAAACGACTTTGGTATTCGATCAGCCTGTATCATCATGTGGTTGTGGGCATTGAGAGTCTCCAGGTCCGGGGCAACAAGAGCGGCAAGATCATCGCCGTTTGCGATCAGTCGAAGCGGGAATTCACCGACGTTTACGGCGTCGCCGAGGATCAGGTGGTCGTTGTTCACAATGGTGTGGATTGCGATCGCTTCGACCCCCACCGGCGCCTTCACGAGGGCAAGGCCCTGCGCGCGGAGCTGGATATCCCCGGCGATGCTCCGGTGGTATTGTTCGTCGGCACGGGCTTTAGGCGCAAAGGTTTGGACCGGGTCCTCAATCTATGGTGTCGCCATGAGCTGCCGGGCGTATATCTCCTGATCGTTGGTAACGATGCAAAGCTGCAGAATTATCGCAGGCAGTGGAAGAGACAAAAAGAAGTGATCTTCGCTGGTCCGCAGGACAAGGTGGAAAACTACTATGCCTGCGCCGATCTTTTGGTCCTGCCGGCGATCCAGGAAGCTTTCGGCAATGTGGTTCTCGAAGCTCTCGCCTCCGGCTTGCCGGTGGTAACGGTTGCTGGCGTCGGCGCCATGGATCGAGTCAACGGCGCGCTCTCCGACGGCATCTTGTCCAATCCCGACGACCCTCTAGAACTCAAGGCTAAGATCTTGCAGATGCTCAACCGCGGCCGATGGTCTTTGCTTGCGCAGGAGGCGCGACAGACGGCCGAAAGATTTACATGGGATAGCTATCTAGATCGACTCGAACAGATGCTGGTCGAGTGTTGCCGCAAGCCTGCGCCTTTACTGTTCAGCAATTAGCGCCGCATGCGGGCCACGGCGCTTAGCGATCCATACGGCTAACGCGTCGGGCCATTCCGCCTCATTCTTTGATCGAAGGCCGAAATCTCCCAATCGAGCACTAGCATGCGGGTGAGGCATGCGGATTTATGCTCTGATTTTGGGATTTTCGCGCACTCCCGATTGGTATCGCGCTTGCTCTAGGTCGGACCTCATGAGCATCACGGAGAAGAAACTCGACACGTTGGAGCCTTCGGACGCCGCTACTCCGGACACCGAGAAGCTACTGCTTGCGCGCATGGAGAGCAGCGCGAACAGCGATGATTATTTTCGCTGGATGCTTTTCGTGGTTGGTTTTTACCGGGGAATAAACAAAATCGACGCCGCGGTGCGGCTGCTCGAGGATTTCATAAAAGTAAGCAAGGACGTGGAACAGACCGCTCATTGTTATCTCGCGCTTGGGCAGATCGTCACGGACGAGCAACGGCATGAGCCGGCGCTCGGCTACTTTACTGCGGCCTTGGAGCTGGGGCCGAAAAAACGCAAAGTTCTCTACGTGCTCCACAACAACATCGGCTTTTGTTTCAATTCCCTCGGACGCTTCAGCGACGGCGAAAAGCACTGCCGGGAGGCGATTGCCATCGACTGGACACGGGCCAGCGGCTATCGCAACCTAGGGTTAAGTCTCAATGGCCAGAAAAATCTCGCGGGCGCGGCTTGGGCGCTGGTGGAAGCCGTAAAGGCGGACGAGACGGACAATCGCGCCCGTGTATTGCTCGAGAAACTCCTCGCTTTGCACCCGATCCTCGGCGTCCAGTGCCCCTGGGTTACGAATATTCTGGACTCGGACCCGAGCGCCCTTCCCGACATGCCCTTGATGTGAGAAGACGTCATCGCGGCCTAGCGACGCCCTGCACCGATCCAGGCCTCATTTCCCTCATTTTGGCTATCTGTTCTTAACTGAGTTTGGTCTGTGCCGAGCGCAGCAACTCGCATCCCAGCTCCCCAAAATCCCCAGTGAGATTGATTCACACTTATGGACGCACTGCTTCCGTCGTAAAGACGCTTTTACTGTCTCTCCGCTGATTGCGGTTCACCAGCAAATACCATTCACCACGCTCGGCGCCGTTAGTCTATGTTGCCATTATGGCGCCGCAACGATCCCGCATAAAAGTTGCGCGTCTGCCGCCTTGCAGTAACAGCAGGGGTGGAAATTCGTTATTATTTCCCCCGCATCGGGTTGACATTCATTTTTTTCGATGAGATAAGAACATTAAGATTTCAATGCCTTTGTCTTAATTTTATTAACTTGCTCGATAGAATAGATTTAAAAATAGTTTATATTCTGCAAAATGACGGTAGAAGGCGGCTTGCCGACATCGCCGAGGAAGTCGACTTGTCGGCCCCTGCCGTTATGGAGCGGGTAAAAAAGCTCGAGGCCGGTGGCGTGATCCGCGGCTATCAGGCGCTGATTGATGGTAAGAAGGTCGGCAAGGACATCACGGCGTTTATCGGCGTCTCCGTGGGCAATCAACGCGACATCGACAAGTTTGCCGTTCAAATGATGCGCTACGCCGATGTGTTGGAGTGCCACCACGTTACCGGCGAGGAGAGCTTTGTCTTGAAAGTGAAATCGGCGAATACCGCCGCTTTGGAAAAGCTGCTCGGCGATATTCGTTCGGTGGAGGGCGTGACGCGCACGGTAACGAAAGTCGTGTTATCGACAGCGAAGGAAGGTTTGAGGCTCGAACTCGATGCCTGCGCGGTGGAAAATTCGACGCCAAAAAGAAAATAGTTTGGGCTACGTGACCGCAAGCGGTCGCCATATCGTGCGCGGTAATTTTCAATGAGGGATGAAGCTATGAGCCACGGTGACTTGCCGCCAAAACAGGGGCTTTACGATCCGCGCTTCGAGCACGATGCTTGCGGTGTCGGCTTCGTCGTCAATATCAAGGGCGAGAAGTCGCATGAGATCATCGAGCAAGCGCTCACGGTGCTCGAGAACCTCGATCACCGCGGTGCGTGCGGCTGCGAAGAAAACACCGGCGACGGCGCCGGCATCTTGCTGCAGATTCCGCACGCATTCTTGAAAGACGCTTGCGCCGGGCTTGGATTTGCACTTCCCGACCCGGGTGAATACGGCGTTGGCATGATTTTCTTGCCAGATCAACGAGACCAGCGCCGGCGCTTCGAAAAAAAGATCGAGGAAATCATCTCCGATACCGGTCAGAAGCTGCTCGGCTGGCGCAAGGTGCCGACGGACAACATGTATCTCGGCGACACGGCCAAGGAGTTCGAGCCGTTTGTGCGGCAAGTTTTTATCGGCCGTGGCGACGGCGTGAACGATGAGCTGGCTTTCGAGCGCAAGCTCTATGTGATTCGCCGCCGCGCGGAAAATGCTATCCGCTACGCCGGTCTTGCCGGCGGCAGTTTTTTCTATGTTCCGAGCATGTCCTGCCGCACACTCATCTATAAAGGCATGTTGACGCCGCGCCAGGTCGCGACATTTTATCCGGATCTTTCCGATCCGCTGATCGAAAGCGCCATTGCCGTCGTTCACTCGCGTTTCAGCACCAACACGTTTCCGAGTTGGGGACGGGCGCATCCCTATCGCTATTTGATCCATAACGGCGAGATCAACACTCTGCGCGGCAATGAAAACTGGATGTACGCGCGTCAGGGCATGCTCGCTTCCGAGCTCTTCGGAGATGATCTCAAAAAAGTTTTTCCGATTATTCAGGAAGACGGCAGCGACTCGGCCAAGTTCGACAACTGCCTCGAATTCCTGGCGCTGAGCGGACGCTCTTTGCCGCACGCCGTTATGATGATGATTCCCGAGCCCTGGGAAAATCACGAGAGCATGGATGACACGAAACGCGCCTTCTATGACTATCACAGCGCTCTGATGGAACCGTGGGACGGTCCCGCGTCGATCGCCTTTACCGACGGCACGGTCGTTGGCGCGGTGCTTGACCGCAACGGTTTGCGGCCGTCGCGCTATTACGTGACCAAAGACGATCTGGTCATCATGGCTTCGGAGGTGGGCGTGCTCGACGTGCCGCCGGAGCGGGTCTTGGAAAAACGCCGGCTGCAGCCCGGAAAGATGTTTCTCGTCGACACCAGCGAAGGACGCATCGTCAGCGATGAGGAAATCAAGCAGGAAACGGCTTCGGCCAGGCCTTACGGAAAATGGCTGAAAGACAACATTGTGCGCTTTGCCGATTTGCCTGCGGTCAAAGAAGAGGAGCCCAAGGCAAATCATCAAGCGACGCTGCAGCGGCTGCAAGCCTTCGGCTACAACTTCGAAGACCTGCGCATCAATATCGGACCCATGGCGCAAAACGGCATCCAGCCCGTGGGATCCATGGGCACGGACACGCCGCTCGCGGTTTTGTCCGACAAGCCCCAGCTCCTCTACAATTATTTTAAGGAGCTGTTTGCCCAGGTGACCAATCCGCCGATCGATCCGATCCGCGAGGAACTGATCACCTCGACGACGTTGACCATCGGCAGCGAGGGCAACCTCGTCGATCCCAAGCCCGAAAGCTGCCGGCAGCTCCGGCTGCCGGATCCGATTCTCAAGAATTCCGAGATGGAAAAGCTCCGGCGCATCGATCAGCCGGGCATCAAGTCGGCGACCTTGCCGATCCTGTTCAAGCCGAGCGAAGGCAAAGCCGGGCTGGAGCGGGCGTTGGCAAGCCTGTTCAAAGCGGCCGACAAGGCGATCGCCGCGGGAACGACGATCCTGATTCTTTCCGACAAGGGCGTCGATCGCGTGATGGCGCCGATTCCGGCGCTGCTTGCGACCGCCGGCTTGCACCATCACTTGATTCGCACGGGAAAACGCACGCGGGTCGGTCTGGTCCTCGAGTCCGGCGAGCCGCGCGAGGTCCATCACTTCTGTCTGCTCCTCGGCTACGGCGCGCAGGCGATCAATCCGTATCTCGTTTACGAATGCTTGAACGACATGATCCATGAAGGATTATTGCCGAATATCTCCTACCACGATGCGGTCAAGGGCTATGACAAGGCGGTTTACAAGGGCGTGGTCAAAGTCATGGCCAAGATGGGCATCTCGACCATCAAATCCTACTGTGGCGCGCAGATCTTCGAGGCGGTTGGCCTCGGAAAAGAGCTGGTCGACAAATATTTTACCTGGACGCCGTCACGCATCGGCGGCATCGGACTTGCCGAGATTGCCCGCGAAGTCGAGCAGCAGCATGCGCGCGCGTTTCCGACCTATCCGTTGAACGGCCATACATTGGAAGCGTACGGCCAATACCAATATCGCAAAGACGGCGAACTGCATCTCTTCAATCCGCGGACGATCCATTTACTGCAGAAAGCGACGCGTATCAACGATTACAAGACCTTCAAAGAATACACCCGGCTGATCGACGACCAGTCTGAGCGCATGGCGACGATGCGCGGTCTTATGACGTTGAAGTATGACTCGAAGGCGATTCCGATCGAAGAAGTCGAACCCGTCGACGAGATCGTCAAGCGCTTCAAGACCGGCGCCATGTCTTACGGCTCGATCAGCAAGGAGGCGCACGAGGCGCTGGCGATTGCCATGAACCGGATCGGCGGCAAGAGCAACACCGGCGAAGGCGGCGAAGATCCCGCTCGCTATGTCCTCGAGCCCAATGGCGATTCGAAGAACAGTGCGATCAAACAGGTGGCATCGGGCCGGTTTGGCGTGACGAGTTACTATCTGACCCAAGCCAAAGAATTGCAGATCAAGATGGCGCAGGGAGCCAAGCCGGGAGAAGGCGGCGAGCTGCCGGGACGCAAAGTCTATCCATGGATCGCCAAGGTGCGCCATTCGACTCCGGGCGTCGGCTTGATCTCGCCGCCGCCGCACCATGACATTTATTCGATCGAGGACTTGGCGCAGCTCATTCACGATCTCAAGAACGCCAATCACCACGCGCGCATCAGCGTCAAGCTCGTGTCGGAAATCGGCGTCGGCACCATCGCCGCGGGCGTCGCCAAAGGCCATGCCGACGTGGTTTTGATCAGCGGCCATGACGGCGGCACGGGCGCTTCGCCGCAGACCAGCATCAAGCACGCCGGTCTGCCCTGGGAGCTGGGGCTGGCGGAAACGCACCAGACTTTGGTGCTCAACAATCTGCGCAGCCGCATCGCCGTGGAGACCGACGGCCAGCTCAAAACGGGGCGCGACGTGGTCATCGCCGCCTTGCTCGGCGCCGAGGAGTTCGGCTTTGCAACGACGGCGCTGGTGACACTCGGCTGCATCATGATGCGGGTGTGCCATCTCGACACCTGTCCGGTGGGCGTGGCCACGCAGAACCCCGAGCTGCGCGAAAAATTCACCGGCGATCCAGCGCACGTGGTGAACTTCATGCGCTTCATCGCGCAGGAGATGCGCGAGCACATGGCCGAGTTGGGTTTTCGCACGATCAACGAAATGGTCGGTCGCGCCGACCGGATCGAGATGCGGCGCGCGGTGGAGCACTTGAAAGCCAAAGGATTGGACTACTCGGCGCTGCTCTACCAGCCCAAGGTCGGCGCGGAGGTCGGCCGCTACTGTCAAATTCCGCAGAACCACGGGCTGGAGAACGCGCTCGACAATCAGGTGCTGCTCGACTTGGCCGCGCCTGCATTGGAGCACAAGGAAAAGGTCAAAGCCAAGTTGGATATTCGCAACACCAATCGCGTCGTTGGCACGATTCTCGGCAGCGAGGTCACGCGGCGCTTCGGGCCGCAGGGTTTACCCGAGGACACGATCCATTTTCATTTCCAGGGATCGGCGGGTCAAAGCTTCGCAGCCTTCATTCCGCCTGGCATGACTCTGGAACTCGAGGGTGACGCCAACGATTATTTCGGCAAGGGACTTTCGGGAGGAAAAGTGGTGCTCTATCCGCCCGAGGGCTCGACGTTTGTGCCGGAAGAAAACATTATCGTCGGCAATGTAGCCTTCTACGGCGCGACCAACGGCGAAGCGTACATCCGCGGCATGGCTGGTGAACGATTCTGCGTGCGCAACAGCGGCGTCCGCGCGGTAATCGAAGGTGTCGGCGATCACGGCTGTGAGTATATGACGGGCGGTCGAGTGGTGGTTATCGGTAAGACCGGGCGCAACTTCGCCGCCGGCATGTCGGGCGGCATCGCCTACGTTCTCGACGAGGATGGCTCGTTCAAGAATCGCTGTAACCATGAAACCGTCGCACTCGGTCCGCTCGATCAGCGCGATCTCCAGGAAGTCGAAGAGATGCTCAAGCGCCACGCGATCTACACGCGCAGCGCGCGCGCCTGGCAGCTCCTCGCCCTGTGGCAAGAAACCGCGGCGAAGTTCGTCAAAGTGATGCCGCGGGACTACCGCCGGGTGCTTGACGCACTGCAAGCAGCCGAGGCCAAAGGCTTAGTCGGGGACGAAGCGCTGATGGCGGCGTTCGAGGCCAACAAGAACGACGCGGCCCGCGTGAGCGGCAATTAGCAGGCATTTCGAACCGCAGTTTTGAATTCGTTGTTTGAATCGAGCGCGCCCGCATCGATTCAAAATTTAAAGCCTGACGATCTTCCTATGTCGCGCGCGTCGACAGCGCGCGGTGTCGGTATCATTTTGAGGAGTAGAGTAAGCGATGGGCAAACCAACCGGCTTCATGGAATATGAGCGAGAGCTGCCGAGCGATCGCTCGCCGCTCGAGCGCATCAAGGACTGGAACGAGTTTCATGAGCATTTCGCCGATGAGAAATTGCGCCGGCAGGGCGCACGCTGCATGGACTGCGGCATTCCGTTCTGTCACACCGGCCAACTGATCAGCGGCATGGCATCGGGCTGCCCGGTGAATAATCTGATCCCGGAGTGGAACGACCTCATCTATCGCGGTCTCTGGCAGGAAGCGCTCCAGCGCTTGCACAAGACCAACAATTTTCCTGAATTCACCGGCCGCGTCTGCCCGGCGCCCTGCGAAGGCTCTTGTGTGCTCGGTTTAAATGAGCTGCCGGTGACGATCAAGAACATCGAGGCCGCGATTATCGACAACGGTTTTGCCCAGGGATGGGTGACCGCTGAAACTCCGGAGAAGCGGACCGGAAAAAAGGTCGCGGTGATCGGTTCCGGGCCCGCCGGCCTGGCGTGCGCCGCGCAACTCAATCGCGCCGGCCATCTCGTCACCGTTTATGAGCGCGACGACCGCATCGGCGGGCTGCTCATGTACGGCATCCCCAACATGAAGCTCGACAAGAAGATCGTCCAGCGGCGCGTCGATTTGATGGCCGAGGAGGGCGTCAAGTTTATCACCGGCGCTCACATCGGCGTCGACGTGTCGGCGGTGGAACTGAAAAGCCAATTCGATGCCGTCGTTGTCTGTACCGGCGCGACCAAAGCGCGCGATCTGGCGATTCCGGGCCGAGAGTTCAAGGGAATCTATATGGCGATGGAATTTCTCCGCGCCAATACCAAGAGCTTGCTCGACTCGTCCCACAAAGACGGCGCTTTCATCTCCGCCAAAGACAAGAACGTGATTGTCATCGGCGGCGGCGACACCGGCACGGACTGCGTCGGCACGGCGATGCGCCATGGCTGCAAAAGTCTGACCCAGTTGGAAATCCTGCCGCGCCCGCCCGACACCAGGCAGCCCGATAATCCGTGGCCCGAATGGCCCAAAGTCTACAAGCTGGATTACGGCCAGGAAGAAGCCGCCGCCCGCTTCGGCGCGGACCCGCGCATCTATCTTACCACCGGCGAGAAATTCGTCGGTGACGATGCCGGCAACGTCAAGGAGCTGCACATCTACGACGTCGAGTGGGCCAAGAACGAACAGGGCGCTTTTATTCCCAAGCGTATGCCAGGCTCCGAGAAAATTCTGAAAGCCGATCTGGTGCTGCTGGCGATGGGTTTTTTGGGGCCGGAAGACGCGGTTCTCACCCAACTGGGAGTCGAGCGCGATCCGCGCTCCAACGCCAAGGCAGAATATGGCCAGTTCGCCGCCAACGTTCCGGGCATCTTCGCCGCCGGCGACTGCCGGCGCGGGCAGAGCCTAGTGGTGTGGGCGATCAATGAGGGGCGCGGCGCCGCCAGGGAATGTGACCGCTTTCTCATGGGCACAACCAACCTGCCGTAAATCGCCTCGACACGCGCCTGGCACGATGCCGCATCAGCCCGTCCGCCACGTATGGACAGCCATTGCGACTTGCGTCGAAACCCTCGTACAGGCTCGCATTTCGCTGCCTTTTCTGACTCGCCACCTTGTCACCGCTGACAGCTCGAAGACAAAATTGCGACGATATTCGTTGAATATCTTGGAAGATTTTACCCATCCGCGACGTGGCATTGTCGTTGCTCTTCACCGTGTCAGCAGAGTGGAGCCAAACTCCGAAAGGCTAAACTCTTTGTTGCTCGCCTGAAAAGCCGAACTCGTCGCGAGGCGAGGGCGGAAAGCCACGGATCACGAAGAGCATCCCGCATCAGCTTCGCTACCGTGATCGCCGAGCTGCCGAAAGCGAACGATTCATATAGGCGGTTTGGAGTCAGATATGAAGCAAAACCTCGCCAAAAATAAGATTGTTGTCGTTGCAGACAACAGCTCTCCTGCGCAACCCGACGAGACGAACGTAGAGGATTCCCGCAATTTTGCTCGCGAACTGCGGGCCCTCGGCCAAGCGCTCGAAAAGTTCAGGTTTTCCGCCTTCGACTTGGAACTCATAAGCGGAACCTACTTGGTCAAGGGCACGGCGACGTCCACCGACAATATAAAGTTTTCGTTTTCGCGATTTGTGGGCGAGTTGCTGCGCGGCTCCGCGGCTCGCACAACCATGACTTGCACGGGCAGCCAAATCGATCTGCGATTTTCGCCCGAGGAGATCGAGCGCTTCGATATGCGGGGTAAAATCAAGCGCCAGGACTCCGGTAAGATGCCCGATCCTTACAGCATCTCCCAGATTCTCCGCGGTGCGGGCTCGTACTTGGACAATCGCGACGGAACGCAATTGGTGGGAGTTTCGCTGAAGGGGAAATGGGTCACCGTGAACTACCAGACCGTTGAAGGACGGCTGGAGCGAGCCCAGCAGGATCTCGAATACTTTTACGATTATTGGGTAAAGATGTATTTAAAACGCAGCAACCGCGTAAAGCCTCCGCTCCCCAGCGATCCAACGGTACTTGTAACCTGGCAAGGTATCCAACGGGCGCATGGAGTTTCCAACGCGGGCTAAATTCCCGCGATAGCCGGACGGCGATCTAAATCAGCGGCGACTTGTTTGTCGTCAGTCGCTGTCCCCGCAGCCGATTATCCCGCGTTCTCTTCGGTTCGCCATTCGCCATCTCGTCGTACGAAGCGGCTCATCATTCAATTGACAAGTGAAATCGCGGCTTGTTATGTTTCCCGAGCCACGGTGATGGAAATAGTTGCCAGCCATTTGCTTCCCGCGGCGCGACGATTTTGCCTCGTTGCACGAAACATTCGCCTGAAAGGATTCGCCGGTCATGCCTGAATCTCCTATCCGATGGCCCAACAACGCGCGCCTCGCTTTTGTCTTGGGAATTGCCTTTGAGGCCTGGGACAAAAGCAAGCCTTCGCAGGGGGGCGCGCTGCAGTCGCCGCTGCCGAAGGACGCGCTCTGGAAATGGGACTGGTCGACGGAGACCTTCCGTGAATTCGGCCCGAAACATGGCCTGAAGCGCCTGCTCGATATCTGCGATCGATATAATTTAAAGGTGAGCATGCCGGTCAACGGCCTTAGCTGCGTCTACTATCCGGAGCTCGTAAAGTACGCTCACGCCCGCGGCCACGAGATGGTCGCGCACGGCTGGGACCAAGGCGAGCGCCTCTATATGCTGACGCGGGAACAGGAGCGGGACAATATTCATAAAACCATCGACGCCATCGTTAAAGTCACCGGTGAGCGTCCAACCGGCTGGTCCTCGCCCGGCGTGCGCCCAACCGACAACACGCTGGAGCTGGTTCTCGAAGCGGGGCTGGAATATCATTGCGACTTTCATGACGACGAGATGCCCTATCCGATCTGGCTGGGCGATAAGCTGCTGATCGAGTTTCCGCATCAATACACGATCAACGATCATCGGATGCAAGAAGAGGGAACGCGGCACGAGTTTTTCGAGAAATTCAAAGACGAGTTCGACTATCGCTACAAGATCGGTCCCGACAATCCGACGATGATGAATGTGATCACCCACGCCTATCTGAGCTCGCGCATCCCGTTGATCGACACCTTCGAGCAGATTATCAGCTATGCGACGAGCCACAAAGATGTCTGGCTGGCGCGCCGGGGCGATATCGCGGCGTGGGTGCGGAAGCAGGTGTCGGAGAACAAATAGTCAAAACGTGCCAATCGCTTCAGATCCGAATCGGCGATAAACCGAGTGCGCTACCCGCTACTTAACCCATAGATTATTGACATCGCCGATATTGGGCAGCAGGCCGAGGGAAATTCCGGACTGCAAAATCTTATTCTGCGACGCAAAGAAGCTCTCGCCCCATTTGTCCGCAAAATTGGCCTTATTCACTTTGAGCCCCGCGGCGATCTCCTGGGGGTTGCTCAGGTTGAACAGCTCCTTGGCTTTGGATCTGAAGAACTCCTCGTCCTGCCCGTTCTTGATCATCTGCACGGCCTCGGCGTAGGAGCTGCGGATCGCTTTGACCAATTGCGGCTGTTTTTCCACGGTTTCTTTCAGCATTCCGACGCTGGACTTGAGCGGCGGCGCGCCGAAGATATTCTCAAGCTCGATATCGAAGTCGGCTAGGACGCGATATTTCCCGGACATCACAAGCCTCGTCGTGTGCGGCTCGAACATATTGATCGCTTCGACCTCGCCGCGCTCCAGCAGCGCGATCAGCGCGCCGGTTTCCGCCGGCACGTTCTGAAAGTCTTTTTCGATGTCGAGCTTCAGCTCCTTGGCGATGACCGCTGAGAAGAAATAGGCGCCGGTCACGCGCGCGAAGTTGCCGAGTTTTTTCCCTTTCAGGTCGGCGAAGCTCTTGTAGGGCGCGTCTTTTTTCACCAGCCAGGAGTTGCCGGACCAGATCTGGGGCGCGACGAGCCGGATGTCGGTGCCGCTTTTTACCAGGTTCACCGCCGTACTCGGCTGCATCGCGCTGGCCACGGCCCGGCCGAGCTTCACCGCGTTGGCTGCTTCGGTGAAGTCCATCATCATGTTATTGATCTTGATGCCGTACTTGGCGTCGAGCTTTTTGTTCTCGATCAGCGCGGCGACATAGCCGGATTGGCCGGCGGCGCTGGTCGCGATGTTCACCGCTTGCAAGGCTTGCCCCGCCAGAGTTGGGGAGCCTGAAACGGCAAGGAACAGGAGTGCGGTGAACGCGAGCGCGGCGCTGGTTTTCATGAGTTTCCCTCCGTCAAAGTCACTTTGGTTTCCAATTGGGCGGCAAAGCCATAAATCTCGGGTCCCCAGCGGCGCGGCGTCGGGAGCGGGTTGGTCACATACTCGGCGAGCCTTGCCGGCCGCCGGGTGAGAGTAACGACGAAATCGCTCATGTACGCCGCTTCGGCGAGGTTGTGGGTCACGAAGAGAACCGTCCGATGCAACTGCTCGCACAGCCGGCGCGTGGTCTCGCGCAGTTGCCGCGCCGTCAGTTCGTCGACGCTGGCGAAAGGCTCATCCATCAAGACCACGTCCGACTCGACCGCGAGCGCGCGCGCTAGGCCGACGCGCTGGCGCTGCCCGCCCGATAAATACAAAGGGAACTGATTGGTGTACTCTTCGAGGCCGACGAGCCGCAGATATTGTTCGATGCGCGAGCTCCAGCCGTCGCGCGCCACGCCGGCGCCCTTCAAGGCGAGAGCGAGATTCTCGCCGATGGTTTTCCACGGCAGCAGGCGCGGGCTCTGAAAGACGTAGCCGATCAGCGGCCGTGCATGATTCTTGCCTTCGGCCAAAAACTGGAGCTCGCCCCGGTCGAGCTTTTCCAAACCGACGACGGAGTTGAGCAGAGTGGACTTGCCGCAGCCGGAAGGGCCGATCAAGACCGTGACGCAGCCGGCGCGCGCGGCGAACGACAGCCGATCGATAATTTTAAAAGGGTTGCCGTCCTCGCGGCGAAACCATTTCTCGGCGTCTTTGACGACCAGCTCGGCCACTCAGCGCCTCCAGACGTCGATCTTCGGGCGCCAGGCGGTCAGCCGGCGCTCGGCGAAGTTGATTATGCCGTATTCGATCACGATCATGGCGAGAACAAAGGTGAGGGTCCAGGCGATGACGCCTTCCATGTTGAAGACTTGGTACGATTTCATGACTTGGTAGCCGACGCCGTTGCTGGTACCGAACATCTCGACCACGACCACGACTTTCCACGCCAGACCCAGACCATAGCGGGTTGCGGCGAAAATATTCGGCACCAGTTGCGGCAGAATGACCTGGGAGATCTTCATCCACTTGGTAAAGCGAAACACGTGGCTCATGTCCATCAGCTCTTTGTCGAGCGACTTGACGCCCGCCCAAATATTGATGACGAGCATGGGAAAGATCGTGACCGTGACGGCGAAATAGGGCGAAAACTCATTGATGCCGAAAAGCATCACGGCGATGAGCGCCCACATGAGACCCGGAATCGTCAGGCCGAGCACGACGAGCGGCTGGAAGAAGCGCTCGCCCATGGCGACCGTGCCCATGTAAATGCCGACGCCGACGCTAAGCAGCATCGCGACGATCGAACCGACCAGAACGCGGCGCAGGCTTTGAACCATGTGAAAGAAAAACGTGCCGTCGGAGAGCAGTCGCGTGGCTTCCTGTACCGTGCTCCAGGGACTCGGCAGCAGGCGTGGATAGAGCAAGTAGAGCCCCCACCAGATCGCAATCACACTCGTCATCGCGAGAAGCGGCGGGAGCAGGCGGCCGGCGAGCTCTCTTCCCCCCGACGCGCCGAAGGCCGGCACCGTTTCGGCACCGGCCACGCCCGAGCGGCGCGCGGTCATCAAAGACGGATTGTCGTGCTCGTAATCCACACGTAAATTACTGCAATAGAAGCGCGCGGGAAGTCAACCGCCGAGATGGGAATTTCGCGGCTCGCGCAACTCGCCCGTGAGCTTGCGGCGAGTCTTGCCTAGGCTTTCAGGCAACACTTGCAGGAAAGTGGCGCTCTTCGAGAGCGGACCCGCTCGCGAATACGCTCGCCGAGCTGCCAAGCGAAGTGTTGTCCTTGTGATTTTTCTAAGACAGCCAAGATCAAGGTGGGGCCGATGGCGGCTCGCGCAAGTCGCGCGCGGGCGCACCGGCGCGATGCAACGGTCGAAACGGAACGGTGAGCGGATTATTCCGCCATGCGGCGGGCGGCGGCAAGGCCGCTTGCCTGAGCGACGATCTCCTCCACCGGCCTGTCGAGATCGAGAGGCCGGTTGACGCGCGCGTCGTCCCGCTCGGCGACCAAAGCGTAAATCTCCAGCCGATTGCCTTCAGGATCGAGAAAATAGCAGGAAACGGTATTGCCCATTTCTTCGTAGGCATGGCTCACGCAGTGGTCGATGGGCACGCCGCGGGCTTTGAAGCGCTCATAGTAGGCTTTCACGTCCGCCGGTGTGTCGACGCGCCAAGCGATGTGCGCGATGATCTTCGCCGTGCCTTCGCGGCCTTTGGTCAGCGCGAGCTCGTGATCCTCCATATCGGGATCGGCGGTGAGAAACACCATACGCCCGGCGTGCTCGCGGTATTTTACCAGCCCGAGTACGTCCCGATAGAACGCGACCATCTTTTCCAGATCGTTGACATGGAGCACGATGTGGCTCAGCCCTCTGATTTTCGGCATGGACGCCTCCTAGAGTTGCGACGCGTGGTCGTCTTTCGAACCGGTGCCGCGGGAGAAAGCCTATGCGATTGCTTTGGCCGATGTCAACGCAAATTTCGCGGGGAGGTTGACGTCCAAACCATCGCCAAAGGCGTTCTGCGCGCAATCAACGTTTGCGGGAAATCGCCTCCAACCCTCGACAACACCCGTCGTCGGCGTGCTATATGAAAGATGGCTTTATTGACCGACAAGGAATCAGAACAGGAGAGAAGAATCGTGGCAATAAAACGGCTCTCGTTGGTCGGCGTACTCGCGTTGGTTCTGTGCGGGGGATCGACTTTGTTCGGGCAGGAAAAAAAGCTCGAGCGATTTCGCACGGGCGGCGGTTCGGCATCGGCGGCGCAGATGTCGATCTGGTTCGCCAAGGAAGGCGGTTATTACGAGAAAAACGGCCTGAATGTCGAAGTCATCAGCATCCCGGGCAGCTCGCTCGCGCTCCAAGCGATGTTGTCCGGCGAGTTGCCGATCATCCAGGCGGGCGGCGCGGGACCGATTCAAGCCGCTCTTTCCGGCACGGACACGGTCGTGCTCGCCACCATCGCCAAGAAATTTAACTGGTGGATTTTCGTCCAGCCCAACATCACTCGCATGGAGGATCTGAGAGGAAAGATATTCGGCACGACGCGCTTCGGCACCCAGTCCGATCTGGCGTCGCGCATCGCGCTGCGCAAGGCCGGCATCGATCCCGAGCGCGATATCACGATGGTGCAGACCGGCGGTCCCGCGGAAACGGTCAGCGCGATGGTAGCCGGCAAAGTGCACGCCGCGGCGATCAGTCCGCCGGCGACCATGCAGGCGCGGCGCGCCAAGTTGAAGGACCTGATGGATCTCTCGAATCTCGACGTCGAGTACCACGTCAACGGCGTGGTGACGACGCGCCGGTATCTCAAGACGAACGAAGACACGGCGCGGCGCTTTCTCCGCGCCTACATCGAAGGCGCGGTGCGCGGCATGAAGGACAAGGCGTTCGCCATGAAAACCATGGGAAAGTACTTTCGCAGCGAGGACCGCGATCTGCTCGAAGAGACCTACGAGATGAGCATAAAAACCGGATTCACGGTGCCGCCGTATCCGGCGGGAATCGCAAGCTTGCTGCAAGATTTGGAGAAGACGTCGCCCAAGGCCAAAGGCGCCAAACCCGAAGACTTCACTGACGCCCGCTTCGTGCGCGAACTCGATCAAAGCGGATTCATAAAATCCGTGCTCGCGGGGCGGTGAGGTTCCCCGTAAAACAGCCGTGACTGGGGCATGATCTGTCATTCTGAGGAGCGCAGCGACGAAGAATCTGTTTTTGCTGTTACCGCCTGAACAAGCGGATCCTTCGCCTACGGCTCAGGATGACATTCGGGTACTCGGCGGATAAAAGTTCTATATGGAATTACCTGATACTTTCTTTCGGGTCACATTGCTCGGCACGGGGGCGCCGCCGCCGCGCACGGACCGCTTCGGGCCAAGCACGCTCGTCGAAGCCGGCGGCAAGAAATTCATCTTCGACGCCGGCCGTGGCGCCATGCAGCGTCTGCATCAACTGGGCATTCCATTCGCCGATATCACGGGAATGTTTCTGACTCATCATCATTCCGATCACCTCGTCGGATTTCCCGATCTTTGGCTCACGGGCTGGATCGGACGGCCGTGGGGCAAGCGCACTGTGCCGCTGCCGGTGTGGGGTCCGCGAAGGAACGCGGCAGATGATGGAACATTTGCCCAAGGCATTTCACGTCGATATTCGCGTGCGGAGCAAGAGCTATCCCGCCGATGGTGCTCAATTAGTGGCCCATGAGATCGGCGAAGGCACGGTTCTGGAGCAGGATGGGATAAAGATCAGCGCGTTCGAAGTCGATCACGGCGGCGAAGAACTGCCGGCTTTCGGCTATCGCATCGATTATCGTGGCGGCTCGGCCGTTTTGTCCGGCGACACGACGTTCAATGAAAATCTGATCGAGCACGCGCGCGGCGTCGATCTATTGGTCCATGAAGTGACCCTTGCCGCCGGCAGTGTTGCGGAAAGCCCACAGCAACTCAAACGCATAGCCGGTAACCACACCACCCCCGAGCAGGCGGGTGAAGTGTTCGCCCGCGCGCAGCCGAAACTAGCCGTGTACAATCATCTCCTGCTCTTTGGCGGCGCCCGCGCCGAGGACCTGATTCCCGCCACCAGAAAAAAATATGTAGGTCCATTGATGGTTGGAGAAGACTTATTGCAGATCGATATCGGAGAAAAAGTCGAAGCGCGGTCGTTTCACTCGGCCGCTTAGCGCATCTATAACCTGCTTAAAAGAGATGCTTCGCTATAGCTCAGCATGACATCCATGGCACTGAAGACGTTGTGCACCATCGGGTCGCTCAGGTGAGCTAGAAATTTGCGGATTGCGATCGCTACACACGCTCGGTTAGGCGTCTTTCGTTGATTTCAGATAAGGGCGGTGATATTCGCGATAGAGCACGTTGATGTTGGACGGTGATGTAGTGATGAAAAAGTTTGTCTTCGCGAGTTGTCTGCTGTTCCTTTGCCTGATTGCAGGAAGAAGTAGTTTCGCTGCGGCGCGGCTCGAACCGCTGACCATCGGCTATTCCAATTTTACCGGCACCTATGCGCCGTTGTGGATCGCGGTCGAAGATCACCTCGGCGCAAAGCACGGCTTGGATTTGAAGGCGATCTATGCCGGCCGTATCCGGCCGCAGCAGTTGCTTGCCACCGGCGAGGTGCCCATCGTTCTCGCGACGGCGACCGGAACCATCACATCACATATTCTCGGCGTCAAAGATCAGGTGGTGGTGGCGACGATCACCAACAAGGTGACCACATCGCTATTTTCCAAGCCCGAGATCAAGAGCGTGGAAGAGCTCAAAGGCAAAGTCATCGCGACGGGCAGGCCGGGCGCGTTCTTGGACGCGATGGTGCGCTATGTGCTCCGCAGCAAATTCAACCTGACGCCGGACAAGGACGTAAAGTTTCTGCCGTCCGGCGAGCCGGCTCTGAGCTTTCAAGCGCTGGAGCGCGGCGTGGTCGACGGCGCGGCGATGTCTTCGCCTTACATGTTCATTGCGCGCAAGGCAGGCATGCGGGAGCTGGCCAACTTCGACAAGATGGGCGTCGAGTATCCGTACACGAGCGTCGTCGTACAGCGGCAAACCGCGGCCAAGAATCCCGAACTCGTGGAAAGGTTTCTCAAAAGCATCGCCGAAGGAATACACGTCTTCAAGACGAACAAACCTAAAACCTTGGCGGTGATGAAACGCTACATGAAAGGTGCCGATGACGAGATCCTCGACCAAACCTATCAGGCCACGCAAGCGACCTTGGAGGACGCGCCGCACCCCAACGTGCAGGTTGTGAGGGTCGCATTGGATATGCTGGCTTTGCAATATCCCAACGCGAAGCAGACCGACGCGAACCTGATCGTCGAGCCGGCGTTTATGAAGCGCATCGAGGACAGCGGGTTTATCCGGGCGTTGTACAAAAAGTAGAACACGTTCCAGACGTTCCAATCGTTCAAGTCGTTCAAAACGTCTCGGATCAAATCTCATCACATGATCGCGCGGCCTAGTTTCGCGCGACCAATTCAGAAAGGGAGAAGAACCCATGCTCGATGGTAAATTGAGGATCGCGGCGACTTGCTATCACGTCCTGCATCAGGTGCCGGTCATGACGGCGCACGAGCTTAACTTTTTCTATGACGAAGGGCTCAAGACAGCGGACGGGTCGCTCGGCTACGAGATCCTGACCGATGCGATGGTGCCCTTCGGTCTGGAAAAGCTGGGCATTTCGCAAGCGATGAAGGAAAGGTCGGTGGACATTGCGCTCGATGTCCAGTCGCGCACGGTCTTTTACCAGCGCGCCCGCGGTGCCGATCTCTACATCATCTCGGGGTGGCGCAACCAGCACACCAACGTTTGGGTGGCGCCGCCGCATATCAAATCGCTGCAAGACTTGAAGGGCAAGCGGGTCGGCATCAGCGACTTCAACAGCATTCGTCACTGGGCGATTCAGATTCAGCTCAAGAAAGCGGGTCTCGATCTCGAGCGGGATGTCGAGTGGGTGCGCATCGGCGTCAACTCGCGGCTTCATCTCGAGGCGATCCGCAGCGGCCGAGTCGAATGCGCGCCGGTGCCGCCGTGGTACGCCAAAGAGTTGGTGAGCGAGGGTTGTAACGCGCTGGTTTCACCCGCGGATCAGTATCCGGACGGGCGCCCCGAGCGCATCATCGCCGCCACCGGACGCATCCTCGAAGAGCGGCCCGATATGGTCAAAGCGTTTCTCAAAGGCATGATTCGCTCCTATTGGTTCGTGCGCGATATGCCGAAGAACTACGAATATATATCGAATCTCGAGAAGCGGCTGCGGCTGCGCAGCCCCGATCCTGAAGAGCGGGTCGTGAAGCATCTGCGCTCGGCGCAGGATCTGGAGGCGATGCCGTTTCCGTTGGACGGCAAGGCAACCGGCTTCGAGGACATGCTCAAGGAAGAGGCGCGGCTGGGCGAATTGAATTACGAAGTGCCGCCGATCAAGGACGTGAGCGCGCAGGACCTGGTGGACGAGGCGTTCAAGGAACTTCGCGCGCGCAAGGAATTGGATGACGAGTTCCAGCGGCTCAAGGTGATAGAGGAACGCTGGGGGTATTAGACGGATTTGTTCAAACCGTTCAAATCGTTCAAGTCGTTTATGATCATAAATCAAGGAGTGTTCGTGAGGAAACCAACTGCATTTTGGATGACGATGACTCTGGTGCTTGCGGCCGTGATGCCGCTGCACGCGCAATCGACAAACTTTTATGAAGGAAAAACGATTTCATTTTTGGTCGGCTCTTCTGCCGGCGGCGGCACCGATCTCACGGCACGCACGATTGCGCGTCATATCGAGCGCTACATTCCGGGGAAACCGCGCATCGACGTAATTAACAAACCCGGCGCAGGCGGAATGATCGCCGCCAATGAGCTTTACAATCTGAAGAAACCCGACGGTTTGAGCATCAGCACTCTCAATACCGGTGCGTTGTTCGCGACCGCGACGGGAAACGAAGCGATCAAGTTCGAGCTGCAGAAATTTCTTTGGGTCGGCCAGGCGTACGATGACGCGCAGGTGCTCTACCTCAAAACCTCGACGCCTTACACGAGCTTCGATGCGATCAAAAAGGCCAACAGGGAAGGCAAGCAGCCCAAAATGGGCGCCCAGGCACTCGATCACACGAGCAACGTCGTGGTGAAGATCGCCGAGCAGATCTTCGGCCTGGATTTTCAGGTGATTCCCGGCTATCCGGGCACGCCGCAAATCCTGCTCGATATCGAACGCGGCGCGCTCGACGGCCGGGCCCAGGGAATCGGCTCCTTGATGGCCACGCGGAAGGAATGGACCAAGAACGGCTACATCAAAATTCTCGCGACGTCGAAAAAGCGCCGGGATCCCCGTGTGCCGGACATCGCGACGATGGAGGAGATGGCGCCGGCCGGTAGCAAGGGGTTGCTGCTGGCGTTGTACGCCGGACAGAATCTCGCGCGCTCCGTCGTTTTGCCGCCTGGTGTGCCCACGGATCGGGTGAAGATTCTGCGCGACGCCTTTGCCGCCATGACCAAAGATGATCAGTTTCACAAAGAGGCGGAGAAACTGGGGCTGGAAGTCGACTTGATCCGCGGCGAAGACATGAATCGCGACATCGAAGGCACATTACGCGACAAGCGGCTGATGGATTTGTACCGCATGATCGCGTCGGCAAAGTAAAGGCAAAGGTAAAAAGGCAAAAGGTAAAGATGTCGGATGCGCATAGAATATACTCAGCATTTCTCGGCATTTTTTCTTTGAACTTTTTCCTTTTGCCGTAGTATGCCTTCCCTCGCTTTCCTGATCGATTTTGGCAGCACCTTCACTAAACTCGTTGCGGTCGACCTTGATGCGGCGCAATTGATCGGCCGGTGCCAAGCGCCGTCGACTGTCGGCACCGACGTGCGCGACGGTTTGCTCGAAGCTCTCGCTGGTTTGCATGAGCGCTATTCTGTCTTCGACCGGAAACCGACGGACCTGTCTATTCTCCGAGGAAAAATCGTTTTTGCTTCGAGCAGCGCGGCCGGCGGTCTGCGCATCGCGGTCGTCGGCAATGTGCCGGGATTGACGGTCGAGGCCGCGAACCAAGCCGCGCTCGGCGCGGGCGCGAAGATCGTCGGCTCGACGGCGTTCAAGCTCACGCATGAAAAAGTGCGCGAGCTTCAGGACCTTCGTCCGGACATGATCCTTTTGACCGGCGGGGTCGATGGCGGTGATGCCGCGACGATTTTGCATAACGCCGACCTGCTGGCCCAATCGGCGTTTTCAGCGCCGATCTTGGTGGGGGGCAACCATGTCGCGGCTGAACAAGTTGGCCATCTTCTCGCGCAAGGCGGCAAAGAAGCGCGCTTTGTCGACAATGTAATGCCGCGCGCAGGAACCATCGACGTCGAGTCCGCGCGCGAAGAGATTCGCAAACTTTTCATGGAGCGCATTACCCACGCGAAGGGTTTGGATGACGTCAAGGAATTCGCCCCTGTCGTTTTGCCGACGCCGATGGCGGTCTTGGAAGGGATTCGCTTGGGCGCCGACGGCACGGCTGCGGAGCAAGGCTGGGGCGATATGCTAGTGGTCGACGTCGGCGGCGCGACGACGGACGTGCATTCCATCGGCAACGGCATACCGGCGGGGGAAAACGTCATCGCGCGCGGTCTGGCCGAGGCTTACGCGAAGAGAACCGTTGAAGGTGATCTAGGCATCCGTTTCAATGCGGCAACCATTTTAGCGCGCATCGGACTGGAGAATCTTGCAGGCGCTTTGCGCCGCGACTTTCCGGCAGAAGCCGTATCCGACCAGGCCTTCAACGATTATGTCGAGGAGATCAGCACGGATACCGGCGCTGTGCCGCAGGCTCCATGGCATGCCGCGGCCGACGCAGTGCTCGCGCGAGCTGCGGTGGATCTCGCGGTGGTGCGTCACGTCGGCCGGCGCGAGAGAATCGTTGCTCGCGAAGGCGAAGCTTGGGTACACTCGGGAAAAGATTTGCGCGACACGCGCATCTTGATCGGCACGGGCGGTGTGTTTGTTCACAATCCGTTTGCCGCTTACATTCTTTCACAGCCGCCGGCCGGCGATGATCGCGTTCAAGCCCTACGGCCGCGACAACCGAATTTCTACATCGATTCTTCCTACCTGCTCTACGCCGTCGGACTGCTGACCGAAAGCCATCCCGACGCCGCGCTCCGGATCTTCAAGCGATATATCACGCGCATGGCCTGAGCCGAAGTTCGACGGGCATATGCCATACGCCCCTACAAAATTTCTGGATTCCGGGTCGCGCTAGCTTCGCCAGCTTGCCCGGAATGACGATCGAATTATGTCGCGATCTTCTGAGTCACCACCCTAGCGGGCTACCGATATCTTCGCCTACCGGACTCGGGCGGCGATTTCGGCGAGTAAATCCATCTGCTCCAGATCCTCGGCGCAAGGACGCAGGATGAACTCATCGACGCCCATGTCGGCCTGGCGTTTAATTGCGTCCGTGACAGAAGCGGTCGAAGCGGGCAGTGTACGCAAGCGTTTCGCGGCGAGGTCCGGATTGTAGCCGTAGTTGGCGCCGATGTATCGGTTGGCGTGATCGGCGGATTTCGGCCCGAGCGCGAAATAGCTCGCGCCGACCCAGCGCGGCTTTCCTTGTCGCCCGGCTTGTTGCCACGCGTTTTCGATCTCGCGCCACATTTTGAGCATCGCCTCGGGCTCGCCGCCGCCGGGCGCCATGTAGCCATCGCCCCATTTGGCGATGCGCTCCACAATCGCCGGCACGTAGCCGCCGATCAGCATCTCCGGCCCGCCAGGCCGCGGCGATGTCGGCCCAATCACGCCCACATCGCTAGAAAGCGCTTCACCGGCCCACAGCCGGCGTAACAAAGAGAACTGTTCTTCGGATTTCTTGCCGCGCCGGTGAAAATCGTTGCCCGTCGCCGTGTAGTCGTTCTTCCGCACGCCGATGCCGACTCCCAACGTGAGCCTGCCGCCCGAGATCACGTCGATGGTCGCCGCTTGCCGCGCGAGGAGCGTGGTTTCCCGCGTCGGACCGATCACAACGCTGGTCATGAGACGGATGCGCCGGGTCGCTCCAGCAGCCAGCGCCAAAACCGAAAGCGGCTCTAACGATTGAGATACGACCCGATCAGTGACTACGAGACTCGAGAAAGGCCCCTGTTCGGCCCGCGCGGCCCACTCCAACATCAATTCGCCGGACGCGGCGGGGACGCGGCTCGGCAGTCCGATGGCGATGCGCATGAAAACCTCCCGGTTGACGAATACTTCGACGTTGAATCTACCGTGAAAATATCGAGTCGCGCTAGCGGATGTCAAACTTGTGGTCGGCAAGTTTCCAGCGTTCATGCTATGTTGGGATCGAGGACGAATCTCAGTGGTCCCGTGGTTGCAACAGTGGCGGAAGATCCGCACATCATTCACGCATACGCCCCAGGCGCTCAAGCTGGTGTGGGAAGCCAATCCAGTCGCCACGGTGGGATTAGGTTTTCTCACGCTGGGCGGAGCATTGCTGCCTGCGACCCAGGCTTGGGTCGGCAAGCTGATCGTCGATGGCGTGGTGGCATCCATCCAGGGAGGGCAGGATGCCGAGCAAGTGAGGTCGGTTTTTTATTATCTCGTCCTCGAGCTGATCCTTTTTCTGCTCAGCGCCGCGATCAATCATTCGCGCCGCCTGATCCAGCAGCTCATCCAGCTCCAACTCGCCAATAGAATTCGCGCCCAGATCATCCGCAAAGCGCTGACGTTGGACATGGCCTTTTTCGAGCATCCGGACTTCTATGACAAGTTGCAGAACGCGCGTCGCGAAGGCGGCTACAAACCCGTCGAGCTGATCAACGACACGTTTCAGATCGTGCAAAACGTCATCACGATGATCTCCTTCGCCATCCTGATGCTGCGCTTCAGCCCATGGCTCGTGCTGATTCTGCTCGCGACCAGCATCCCGGCGTTCATCGCCGAGACGCGTTTTTCGGAGCAGGGCTTCCGGTTGCTTACGCGCCGAGCGCCGGAGACGCGGCAGATCAACTACCTGTCAAGGCTGTTGACCGAAGACAGCGCGGCGAAAGAGATCAAACTCTTCAACCTGGGCGACAAACTGCTGGAGCGTTACACAACCCTATTCGCGAAATTTTTTGCGGAAGACAAGGCGCTCGCGGTGCGGCGCGCCGCGGTCGGGTTTAGCCTCGGCCTGATCGCTACCATGGGATTCTACGGGTCTTATGCGTGGATCGTTTGGCGCACCGTGCAAGGCAGCATCTCGTTGGGGGACATGACGCTTTATCTGACGATCTTTCGCCAAGGGCAATCTACATTTCAGTCAATCCTCGCCGCCGTCGGCAATATTTACGCGAACAATCTGTTCATGGCCAATTATTTCGAGTTTCTCGACATCGAGCCGAAGATGCAGGTCGCCGCGCCGGCGAAGAAATTGCCGGTCAGTATGGCTCGCGGCATCGAGTTTCGCGGCGTCGGCTTTCGCTATCCGGAAAGCGAGGAATGGGTGCTGCGCGATATCGATCTCACTATCCGTCCGGGAGAAAAGATCGCGTTGGTCGGGCACAACGGCGCGGGCAAGACGACCTTGATCAAGTTGCTGAGCCGGCTCTACGATCCCACCGAGGGCGTCGTCTTGCTCGACGGCATGGATGTTCGCGATATCGACCCCAAGGACTTACGGCAAAAGATCGGCGTAATATTTCAAGACTTCGTGCGCTATCATATGCCCGCCAGCGAAAACATCGGATTCGGCCAGATCGAAGCGGCGCATCAAATGGAGAAGATCGTCGAAGCGGCGCGCAAGAGCGGCGCGCATGCGATGATCGAAAATCTGCCTGAAGGTTATCAGACCATGCTCGGCCGCTGGTTTCACGGCGGGCACGAACTCTCCCTCGGCCAATGGCAGCGCATCGCGCTCGCGCGTGCGTTCATGCGCGACGCCGAAATCCTGGTCCTGGATGAGCCTACCGCCTCGTTGGACGCGCAAACCGAATATGAGATCTTTCGCCATTTTCAGGAACTGACTGAAGGAAAGATGGCGATACTGATCTCGCACCGTTTCTCGACCGTGCGCATGGCGGACCGGATCGTCGTCATCGAGAACGGGCGGATTGCCGAAATGGGCAGCCATCAGGAACTGCTGCGCCACGAAGGCACATACGCTCGGCTGTTCAGCATGCAGGCGGAGGGGTACCGATAAGAACTCAGGACGTTCAAGCCGTTCAAAACGTTCAAATCGTTCAAGGCGTCAGGGTCGGAAGATAATCGCAGGTGGGAGGCGTTAATGAAGCGAAGGCAAACTTACATCGTAACTCTCGTCATATTATTCTCGGCTCCACTGGGAATTTGCAGCGCGGAGCCTTTTCGCGTCGGGTTTCCGTCGCTCGCCACCGGCTTCGCGCCCTCCTGGGTGGCGGCCGACAAGGGGATCTGGAAAAAGCATGGACTCGACGTGGAGCTGATTTTCCTGCGCGGCGGAGCGCGCACCGTGGCGGCGATGATCGGGGGCAGCGTCGATTTTATTATCGGGTCCGATCTCGGTGCGACCACGGCGATTCTTCAGGGCGCGAACATCACCCGAGTCGGGGTGACGACCAACACGCTCGGTTACTCCATGGTTAGCCAGCCGTCCGTCAAAACCGTGCGCGATCTGAAAGGCAAGATCATCGGTATCACGCCCGGGCGCGACGCCGCTTACGCCCGAGTGGTGAAGCTTCTGCGCGACAACGGCATGGACGCGAGCAAGGATGTGACCTTTCTCTCGGTCGGCGACGGCGGGCCCGCCGCGCGGGTGGCGGCTTTATCCAGCGGCGTTATTCACGCGACGATGTTCACGCCGCCTTCGGACATGATCTCGGAGAAAGCCGGCATGCGCATTTTGACCAAGATCGATGTGGCGAACGTCGGCGGCGGATTGAATACCACGATGGCGGCTGTGCAGAAAAATCGCGCGCAGATGCTGCGCTTCTTGCGCGGCTACATGGAAGCGATTCATTACTTGAAGAACAACAAGGACGAGAGCCTGAGGATATTCTCCAAGTACGTGCGCAATCCGGATCTCGCCATCATGGCGTATCTTTACGAGGAGATCTCGACGCGCGTCGAGCGCAGCTTGCGCCCGCAGTCCGACGCGGTGCGCGCGCTGTTGGAATTGGCCGCTTTGGATTTTCCGCAGGCCAAGCGATTGAGCGAGAAGGATAATTGGGATTTGAGTTTGATCGACGAGATCCAAAAATCGGGATTCTTGGATCAGTTATACAAATAGACGCGCTTGCGCGAGCGTGTGACCGCACAATTTCCACGCTATTGCCTCCCACAAGTTTGCCCTTCCCCTTTTTTTAAAAGAAGGGATCAAAGCAGCCGAAAACAATTCCCTTTTGGAAAAAGGGTTAAAGGGGTTTTGACCGCGAGTCCGGCTTATCCTGGTGTACTTTTAGATGAACTTCTGAAACAGGACACCAATCCGGCAGTCGCGCCGATTGCTGCGAACTCACAGGAAGAGTTTCGGATGCGTTTAGCTTGGGCCTATCCGATCGACAACCTCCACTGAGCGCGGAGCGGCGCGCCTGCGACAAGCTCGAGCACGGCGAACCGCCGCAGTGCTCGAGCAAGCGCTTGCTGCGGGGCACGCCTCATGCCCAGCCAGGAAAACTGCCCCGATGAGGTCGTGCCAACCGGATGAAATAGGGGTTGCAGGGTCGCCGAAAGATCGACTAATTGCCTGTTGATTCGAATTCCGGTTCAGGCTTCGGCTTAGGCTTGGGCGCCGGCTTTGGTGCGGGCTCTTCCTGTGCCTGGCTGAGCGAAACGGTTGCGTTGATCACCGGGAGCCCCAACTGCAAGGCATAGATAAAGGATGTCAACAAAACTATTTTTTTCATGAGATTCCTCCAAGGGTTATTTTTAGAAACGCTGAACTCACTCTCCACCACCGCCTTTAGACCCACTCGACTGTGACGGTTCACCGCTGTCTTGAGCTACTTCGGGACAACCAGTAAGCGCCAGCAGGGATACCAGCAAAACAGCGCTGCAGGTTGTTTTCACAATTCATCGGCTTTCCTCCTTCTTGATGTTGTCGTACGCCTCTCGGGAGGCGCCGCGGTCGGTGGTGCCGCAATTGCGATGCCATTATTATGGGAGTCGATAACGCCGCCAAATCAACGAAGTAAATATTGGGGGCGCGATGCCACGGTGTTGCAAGTTGAGATAGCCGGTGATGGTTCGGCAGTAGCGGTCGTTCGATTCCCTAGAAATCTATCGTGTTTTGCGTCATCGTTGCAGAAGACAACGCGCTGCGGCAAATTGCGACGTTGCGACTTTGCAGTGATTGATTCGAACTTGGCTCGGACATGAAACTCGGAACAAAGCTCATTCTTAGTTTGGTGGCGACATCGATCATCACCATGCTCTGCCACGGCTATCTGAGCATACAGCAGGACAGAGAAAACATTTTGAGAGAGATGCGCGTCGGCATGATCGGCCTCGGCCGTACCCTCCAAGCCGCACTGCGATTCATTTACGGCGATGCGCGCGACATCAAGGCAACTCAAAGCTTGATCGACGGGGTGGGACGGACCGGCAACATCCATGGCGTAGTCGTCTACGACCAAGCAGCCACACGAGTGGTGACCTCGGCGTCCTTGGCCGACAGCCCGGATTATCCCAATCTCGATGCCAGGCCGGTATTGAGCATCGACCCGCGAGAAGCGCTGCGCAGCGGTAATCTCGTCGAGGGTTACATCGAACACCCGGCGCATCCCGTCTACTATCGGATCGAGCCGATCATCGACAGTCAAAACCAAGTCGTAGGCGCTGTTGTTCTTGGACGGCGCGGCTTGGGTTTTACCCAGGTCCTGGACGCCAGACGCAATCGAATCGTCTTGACCACCTCGATTCTGATCGCCGTTCTTTCGCTATTTATTCTCTTGCTAGTGCGGCGCAACGTTTCCCGTCCGATCCAGGAACTGATTCACCGCATTCGGAGCATCGGAGAAGGGCAATGGGAGAAGCGCATCGATGTTCGCGGCAACAATGAAATCAGCTCGCTGGCGCGCGAATTCAATCGCATGTGCGGCAGGCTGGAGGATATCTATGGCAGGCTCGTGAAGGAACAGCAGGACAGGCTGGGCCTGGAGCGCAACCTGCGCCAATCGGACAAACTGGCTTCGGTTGGCCAACTCGCGGCGGGGCTGGCGCACGAGATCGGCACCCCGCTCAATATCATCGGCGGGCGCGCCGAGTTTCTTCTGCGCCGACCGCGCAGCGATCAAGAGATCGGCCAGGGCCTGCAAATCATCCGCTCACAAATCGACCGCATCACCGGCATTGTCCGCCAGCTTCTGGAATTTTCCCGGCGCCGGGAACCGGCGTTTCGAACCCTCGAGCTGCTGCCATTACTGCAGAAGGTGACGATGCTTCTGGAACACAAGATCGTCGATAAAGGAGTGAACGTAAGGCTGGATCTTCCCAAAACTTTGCCGGCGATCCAGGCCGACCCCGATCAGTTGCAGCAGGTGTTCATCAACCTCTTTCTCAATTCTCTCCATGCTTTGCAGCGCGGCGGAACGATTACGGTCAGATCCGCGACGGGTCGTAGTGACCGTGGAAACGGCGCCGCGCCCGCGGCGGGCGACAAGGTCGCCATTGAATTCGAAGACAACGGCGCCGGTATTGCCGCGGAGCATCTCGGCCAAGTTTTCGATCCGTTTTTCACGACCAAGGATATCGGCGAGGGAACCGGGCTCGGTCTATCAGTGAGTTACGGGATTATCAAAGATCACGGCGGGGAAATCCGCGTCGAAAGCCAGGAGGGCAGATTTACTCGGTTCACCATTGTTCTCCCCGCTGAAACTCATGTCGCCTATCCGGCAATGAGATCCGCCGCCGTTTAGCAATCTCATGATTCCAGAACCGAACGCCAGACCGGCGCATATTTTGATCGTCGAGGACGATCGGGCCATGTGCCAGCTGCTTTTCGATCTGCTACGCGAGGACGGGTACGCGGTCGATGTGGCCCACGACGGCGAATCGGCGATTGAGAAGCACAGAACCGCGCGGTACGAGTTGACGATCACCGATCTCATGATGCCCAAGATGAAGGGCATCGAGCTGATTCAGAGACTGCGTGAGGTCGACGGCGCCGCGCCCGTGCTGCTAATCACCGCATTCGGCACCATCGAGAGCGCTGTCGATGCCATGCGCGCGGGAGCATTCCACTACGTGACCAAACCCTTTCGCAACGATGAGATTTTGATCCAGGTGAAACGCGCGCTCGAACAACAACGACTCCATAAGGAACTCAAGCGTTTGCGCACCGAAGTCCAGGCGCGCGAACGTTTTCAGAACATTATCGGACAAAGCCAAACGATGCAGAAAGTGTTCGAGACCATCGCTCAAATCAGCGATCTGCCGGCCAATTTGTTGATCGAAGGGGAGAGCGGAACCGGTAAGGAGATCATCGCTCGGGCGATTCATTTCAACAGCGCGCGGGCGACCGGCCCGTTCGTTGCGGTCAATTGCGCCGCGATACCGGAGAATCTTTTGGAGAGTGAATTGTTCGGTTATGTGCGCGGTGCTTTTACCGACGCCAGAAAGGACCGCCGGGGTCTGTTTCAAGAGGCCAGCGGCGGAATCTTGTTTCTGGACGAAATCAGTGAAATGCCGCTGGGCCTGCAGGCGAAGCTGCTGCGTGTCTTGGAAGACAAAGAAGTGCGCCCGTTGGGCGCGAATCAAGCGGAAAAGGTTGATGCCCGCGTGGTCTCGGCGAGCAATCAACGACTCGAAGACTGCGTGCGCGCGGGCAGGTTCCGCCAGGACTTGTTCTATCGCCTAAATGTCATTCGCATCGAGCTTCCGCCATTGCGTGAAAGGAGCGAAGACATTCCTCTGCTGGTGAATCATTTCATCGAGAAGTTCACGCCTGATGCAAAGCGTCCCGTGGAAGGGATTCATCCGGAGGCATTGGCTGCCCTAAAGAGCCACGACTGGCCGGGGAACATCCGCGAGCTTGAGCATGTTATCGAACGCGCGGTACTCCTCGGCAAAGGACCGAACATTACGCCGGAGGATTTGCCGGGTCACTTGATGACACGCGGCGAAGGTACTTTTGTCGTCGCGCAGGCTCTCGCCAAGCAGCTCACGCTGCACGACCTCGAGCGTGAGTACATCGCCAAAGTGTTGGAACGAACCCACGGCAATAAAACCGAAGCCGCAAGAATTCTAGGAGTCGATCGGACGACGCTTTATCGCAAGCTGGAAGAATACAAGTTCAAGGAATGAGGAGCGACGGCATTGTCGGGGGAAATCCTTCTCCGGTCCTTCAGCCAAGGATGCAAATTCGCATCGACACTAGGTTTGCGCTCTTTTACGAAACTGGTTCGTTGCGTAATTTGCCTGTTCAGCGCGCTTAGCGGATCCCTTTGCGCTCCAGGAATGCCTTGAATCCCTCGCGCGGGGAGTTGGCTTTGAGCTTGTTCTTACGGGCGTTTTGCTCCGCGTCGAAGCGCTCGCGCCATTCCAGCCCGACGTCGTCATTGAGCAGCCTTTTGATGCCTTGCACCATACGCGGATCGTTCTCCGCGATCTGTTTGGCCATCGTGAGCGACGCCTCGCGCAATTCGGCGCAGGGCACGAGCTGGTTGAGCAAACCGATGCGTTCCGCTTCTTCTGCTTTCACCGGCCGGCCGGTGTAGAGAAGCTCCTTGGCTTTCGGCATGCCGACCACAAGCGGCAGTGACCAGGTCGAGTTGGCGCGGCCATACTTGGCGGCAAGAAATTGAATCTCGGCATGCTCGCACCCGATGCGCAGGTCGAGCATGGTCGTCAGTTGGGCGCCCGCGCCGTAGGCCAGCCCATTGATCGCGCCAATGATGGGTTTTGTGAAAGTGGCTAAATGCCAGTTGGCTTCGCGCCGTACTTCGGTGCGCGCGGCCATTTCCTCGGGCGTCGATTTGACCATTTGCATGATGTCGCCGCCTGCAGAAAAGGCACGCGGACCGGCGCCGGTCAATACAACGACGCGCACTTCGTCGTCGTTTTCGATCTTGGTCAATTCTTCATCGAGCTCGCAGGCAAGCTCGTAGCTGAGCGCATTCAATTTTTCCGGTCGATTGATCGTGATGATCGCGACCTTTTCGACTCGTTCGGAGAGAATGTTCTGATAGCTCATCGGCGACTCCTTTGATCCAGCGCGCATTACAACAGAAAGGCCATAAACGAGCAACTGAGCCAGAAGAGATGTCTCGCCAAGGCGCAAACGAGTAAGGGGGAATACTGCGAACGTCTCAGCCATTTCCACGCACCCTATCCCGGCCTTTCCCCGTCAAGGGGAAAGGAGTGCCGAGGCCCTGCGCGGAAGTGCCACGAAAATTCGGAGCGGCTGCTTGCCAAGGTGCCAAGATAGTATGGGAAAAAAGAAATCTTCCGAACTTGGCGTCTTTGCGCCTTGGCGAGAGTCATTTCTCCGGGCACGTCCAAACGAGGCCCGAGACTGCTTTCTAGCCCCTCACCGGTTCATACACCAAGGCTTGCTTGACGGCGGCGTCGATCTGCGGCGCCATTGGGCTTTGGATTTCTTCGGCGATGTGGCCGATGGCGCCGAGGGTGCGCCCGATCAGAGCGAACGCTTTGGTGATCTGCCACGGATAGCCCATGTCGAGAGCGATGGCGCCGATGGCGCCGGTGACATTGACCGGAATCAAGCGCTTGCGGCGCTCGGTGGCCACCTTCGATAGGGCCTGGAGCAGATCGCAGTACTTTCCGTAGACGCCCGTCTCTTTGGCGATGCCGAACAGCGTGTCGGCGCGCGGGTCGCCTTCGGCGTGGGTGCGATGGCCGATGCCCGGCATGCGCTGTTTGCGCTTCGTGTAGTCGTCATAGATCGAAGCCGCGATGGCCGGAAAATCGGGATTCGTCGCATCGGCCGGCAGCGCTTGGACCAACATCTTTGCCGACCATTCCGAAGAGCCGAGATGCACGCTGCCGGCGCCGCAGAGCGCCGCGGCTACTGCCGCTTGCATCGCTTCGGGAGCGCAGTGATAGATCAGACGCGCCGCGATGACGTGGGAGACCATGCCGTGCTCGACGAGAATGACTAGAAGAGAATCGAGCATCCTCGCTTCGTTCGGCGTGGGCAACCGCCCGCGCAGGATGAGGGAAGTCATATCGGTGAACGTGATCTTGCCGACCAAGTCCTTGTTCAAGTCGTAACCGCGCACGAGTATGCGATGCAGCTCGGCTTTGCCGATGCCTGTGACGATCTTTGCCTGTTCCGCCATGAGAGAATTCCTCCAGTGAAATTTGCTCTTCGGATACTAAGCCAGCTCGGCGCGTATGGTCAAATGGGGTATCGTTGTCCGGTTTATTTCCGGAGGTTTTCTGCGTAGAATGCCGGCAAGTTTGGGTGGAAGTAGATTCGAGATTTACGACGCGTTGGGGTCGAAGGGAGAAATCACCCCCATCTTTCTCTTCCCCCGTCGAGGGGGAAGAGATCGAAAAGGCCAAAGCAAAAGATTCCTGCCGAGTAACGATCCGGTTTTCTGAAGGAAGCGAGTGACGATGGGCGACTACGTTAAGGAACACTACGATTTTCCGCTGACGAAAGTCAGCGGGAACAAGCCGCTCAAGGGTGTGCGGGTGATCGACGCCGGCAATATGGTGGCCGCGCCGTTTGCCACCGTCTTGCTCGCCGACTTCGGTGCCGACGTTATCAAAATCGAGCATCCCAAATACGGCGACGGCCAGCGCAAACTGGAACCGATCATGGACGGTATCCCGCTCTGGTGGAAGTCTGTGTCGCGGAATAAGCGATGCATCACGCTCGATCTCGGGAAGCCGGAAGGGGCGGCTATCTTCAAGCAGCTCATCAAGGGCAAAGACGTGATTGTGGAAAATTACCGCCCCGGCACGTTTGAAAAATGGGGCATTGGACCCGACGTGATTCGCGGCATAGATCCGCGCATCATTCTCCTGCGCATCTCAGGCTTCGGCCAGACCGGGCCGTACAAAAACCGCGCGGGCTTCGGGCGTGTCGCCGAGGCGATGAGCGGACTCACGAATCTCATTGGCGAACCGGACGGGCCGCCGATGTCACCGGGTTATCCGCTCGGTGATTTGATCGCCGGGATTTTTGGCTCGCTATCGATCATGATGGCGCTCTATCATCGCGATCTGCGCGGCGGCGAGGGGCAGGTGATCGACCTGGCGCTGTTCGAAGCGGTCTTTCGCTTTTTGGACTTCGATCCAATCCAATACGATCAATTGAAGACGGTCCATCACCGCACTGGCAACCGCGTCGCATACGTAGCGCCGAGTTCCATGTTCAGAACGAAGGAGGGGAAATACCTCACCCTCGCGGCCAGCACGCAGAGCATCTGGTTGCGATTGGCCGAGGCCATTGGTCGCAAAGATCTCACGACCGATCCGAGGTTTATCGATAACTCGGCGCGCGTGATCAACTCGGTGGAAGTCAATGGCATCGTCGGCGATTGGATCGAGAAACACACGCGCGATGAGGTGATTGAGCAGTTTGATAAATTCGGTGTCGCCTACTCAGCCGTGTTCGATATGGAAGACGCCTTCCGCGACGTGCAATATCGCGCGCGGGAAGCAATGGTGCGCGTGCCGGATGCCGACCTCGGCGAAGCGGTTGTGCAAAACGTCGTGCCGAAATTTTCCGCTACGCCCGGTTCGGTGGATTTTCTTGGCCCGCAGATGGGCGCGCACAACGAAGACATTCTCTGCGGCGAGCTGGGGCTGTCAAAAGAACGCCTAAAGGAATTGAAAGACGCCGGCGTGATTTAATCCCACCTCGTTAATTCCCCACACCTTCCTGCGCCGTTAGTTTCTATTCCGTCATTCGCGCAGGCTTCTAGCGTGGTTCGACACGCTCACCACAGGCGAACTCTGACTGGACCCCCGACTAAAACATTCGGGGATGACAACTTTGAGACAGACCTCTTCGCTAGGCAGTGATGCCCGCTGCTGACAGGGGTTGTGCATTCCCAACGACGGGAACGAGCGTGGGCGTGTATCTACGGTAAAATCTTCTTGGCAAATTCCTGTGCGGGCCGCCTGACGCTTTTGACTTTGTCCTCGCTCTGATTCTCGTGCTTCTGGAAGTCCGCCAGGCTGATGGTATCCTTTGCCGCTCTGATCCCGAATTCTTCCATCGACTTGGTGTCAACATCCGTGCGCCGCGTCGCCTGGCCCTGAGCAAGCGAGTAAATTTCCTGTCCTTCTTTGCTAAGAAGCCAGTTGATCAAGACCTTGGCCGCATTCGGGTGCGGCGGGTTTTTGAGCGCCACCGGTCCACCGTTGCCCATGGACACGTAGGTGCCTTCTTTTAGCGGCGGCAGCCATTTCACCGGTAGTCCCGCTTTGACGTAGGAAACAAAGCTGTAATACGTAGGGCCGATGCTGATGGCGATGGCGCCCTTGGAGAGCGAGTCGGCGACTTGCCGCCGGTCGGCGGCGAGGAGCGAAATCTGTTCGGTCAATTTTTTCAGATAAGCTTCGCCCTTGGTCGCCCAAAGAAATGCCCACTTGCCAGCAGAGGCGCCGCCTTGCCGCGGGTCCCATAGACCGATTTTTCCTTTCCATTTGGGTTTCAGTAGATCGTCATAGGCGCGGATCTCATCCGCCTTCACCTGATCGGTGTTGTACCAGATGTTGTCCTGCATGTAGGCAAAAGGCGAATAGGCAAAGCGCTTTGTGTGGTCGGTCCAGACATGGCCGCCCCACCAGTTTCTCGGTTCCTTGACTTCCGGCAGGATCCAGTGCGATTCGAGCGGATCCACTGCGCCCATCGGAATC
This sequence comes from uncultured delta proteobacterium, assembly GCA_963745035.1. GTDB lineage: Bacteria > Desulfobacterota > Binatia > UBA9968 > UBA9968 > DP-20. The sequence goes on from CAVUVW010000001.1 coordinate 46,643, forward strand.
AGGCTGTGGTCCAGATTGTCGAACGTGCTGATGATCGCGTCAAAGTAGCGCACGCCGGCTTGATACTCGTCCGATATCCTGCGAACGATTTTCGCTGCGGTTCCGGGCACCACTTCGATTTCGAAGCCGAACTTCTTCTTGACTGACGATTCCAGCGCCTTTCGCAGCTCGACGCTGGGCGGAATACTCAAGACGACCTTGCCTTCTTTCTTCGCGGCTTCCAGCCGCTGGCTCCACTCGGTTTGCCACGGCGTCTGCGCAAATACGGGAGGGGAGAGAGCCAGCAAGGTGACTAAAGACAACCCGCAGCGAGAACCATTGAATCGCATCGTGATCTCCCAAAGCTATTTCGCGGCCGGCACCGTCATTGCGTCCATGACGCCGTCGACCCAGTGAACGTGATCGGGGACCACTGTGGAAGTGCCGCGGACGCGGTAAACGCCCGGGTCGCGGGCGCCCGGCGGCGCCGTGCCCTTCTCGCGCAGCGCTCTCGCCGCGTCGAGCAATTTCATCCGCGCTTTGATCGTGCTGATATCGCCGGCACACAAGTGCTCCTTGGTGCGATCGAGGATCGGACCGGGCCCCTGGTTCTCGGTGACGCAAACATCTTGCAGGTTGACGCCGGCGATTCCCATGCGCCGCGACCTGTGGATGTCCCAATTGATCAAGTAATCATTGGATCTATTTGCCCTCATGCGGATATGGCCGAAGGGAATTGCGTTGCTCGGCGGGTCATAGGCCTCCTCGGCAAACGCTTCACGGACTTTTTCGTCGGTATTCTTCGCAATCTCTTCGCTCGGATACCAGCGCACCTGCCATTTGACGCAGTTCTCGTCGTCCACCGGCACGAAGGCGCGCGCAGCTTTTTGATCGGCGCCGGGCGGCATGGTGTAGAAGGGCATAATAAATTGATTGACGCGCCAAAGATTCGTGCCGCCGCCCAGGGAACGCTTTGCGCCGTAGGTGAAGCCGGCCTCGCGATCGAAGATTTCCACGTCCTCGGGGGTTTTCTTTACGCCCAGGCGATTGGCTTCCCGTTGCTGCGCCGGCTGCTGTGCGTTCATTTCTTCATCGGACAAATCATAGGGCGAGTGCAGCCACATGACATGGGTGGGGTCGATGCCGCCCTCAAGCACCTGCAGGTAGTTCCCCTCCTGATAAAACAACCTATATATTCGGTGCTCATCCGGGACGCGAAGAAATTCGAAGTCGGGAAGCTCGGGCACGTCCTTTGTTAGTCCCATATAAGTCCAGATGATCCCGCCGCGCTCGACGCAGGGATAGCCGGGATGCTGCACGTCGTCTTTGAATTGCTGGTCCTCGGGAATGTTCGGCATCTCGATGCATTTGCCGTTCGTTGCATACTTCCAGGCATGATAAGCGCAACGCAGGCCGTCCGCTTCGACGCGGCCGAAATAAAGCGGCGCGAGGCGGTGCGGGCAGTAGGCGCCGATCAGGCCGACAGCGCCGGTAGTGGTGCGAAAGAGCACCAAATCTTCGCCGAGAAGTCGAACGCGCAGCGGTCTGCCGCCGGGTTCCTTTAACTGCGCCGTCGGCACCACCGGAATCCAGTACTGGCGCATGAGATTACCCATCAACGTCGCCGGCCCGACCCGGGTGAGCGCTTCGTTTTCCTCGCGCG
>CAVUVW010000002.1:0-236807 GCA_963745035.1 uncultured delta proteobacterium
AAAACCGCCAAGCAGATCGGCGTAACCATTCCGCCCAATGTGTTGGCGCGGGCGGACCGGTGTAATCAAATAACATTTTGGATTTTCGATTAAAACCCAAGAGAACAAACCGATGAACGCATTCCCTTCGAAGTGTCTTTCCGATAATCCAAAATCGGCAATCCAAAATCGAAAATGGTTGTGGTTTCCGGTGATCGCTTTGGGGATCGTGACCTGTGGGGCTGTGGTCGAAGCACAGCAGTCGAAGAAAGTCCCGCGGTTGGTTCTTGTAAGCCAGGGTCCCGCTGAGCAAACATCACTACGAATGACAGCCCTACGAGATGGCCTTCGCGAGCTTGGCTGGATTGACGGAAAAAATATCGCAATCGAGCGGCGATCGGCAGAAGGTAAATCTGACCGTGCTAGCGCTATCGCTGATGAGATGGTCCGGCTTGGAGTCGATGTTGTAGTTTGGAGCGGAGGGGTAGAAGCCGCAAAACAGATCAAGACTGTCCCTATTGTTTTTGTTGGCACCTCTGATCCGGTATCGACCGGGCTCGTGAAGAGCCTCGCGCGGCCGGGCGGTAACGTCACCGGTTTGACTTCTCTTGCTCCTGACCTGGCTGGCAAACGGTTGGAGCTGCTCAAAGAAACTATCCCTAAGCTCTCACGAGTAGCATTTTTATTTGACCCAGCGAACACGTCCAATGCCGTGGAAATTGAGCAGTTACGCGGACCAGCTGTCAGCCTGAGAGTAGAGCTTCGTCCCGTAGAAGCGCGAACTCGTGATGACATCGAGCCAGCGTTTGTAACAATGAGCCGCGAGGGCGTCGGCGCGCTCGTCACAGCGTCTGGCGCAATAAACAACACGAATCGCAAACGAATTGTTGAAATAGCTGTTAAGAACCGGCTTCCCGGCGCTTATCATGAAAGCCAGTTTGTCGATGACGGCGGCCTTTTGTCCTATGGACCGAACTTAGCCGGAATGTTTCGGCGCGCGGCATACTTCGTCGATCGGATTCTGAAAGGAGCCAAGCCAGCTGATCTTCCCGTCGAGCAGCCGACCAAGTTCGAGCTGATGATCAATCTCAAAACGGCAAAGCAGATCGGACTTAGTTATTCCGCCCAATGTTTTGGCCAGAGCGGATCGAGTAATCAGATGAAAGTAGTCAGGAGTCAGTGGTCAGTAGTCAGGAAAAAAGCAGGAGCGAAATTCATCGCTGGGGGATTTCTTTTCTGGTTACTGATCACTGTCTTGCTGATTACTGTTCCTCCCGCCACGGCGCAGCAGCCGAAGAAAGTCGCGCGGATTAGGGTATCTATCAACAACCGACCCAGCTACTGACTCCGCCCGCGCCGAGGGAATTCGGCTAGCTCTGCGCGAGCTTGGCTACATAGAAGGACAGAACATCGCCATCGAGTACCGATATGCGGAGGGGAGGCCCGATCGGGAGCCTGGGCTTGCGGCGGAGCTGGTGCGTCTGAAGGTTGATATCATCGTGGTAGCAGCAGGGGACGTGACGATCCAGGCGGCCAAGAATGCAACCAAGACGATTCCCATCGTTATGACGGGCCAAGGATCCGATCCTGTTAGGGCAGGCCATGTTGAAAGCCTTGCTCGTCCCGGCGGCAACGTCACCGGCCTCACAGCCCTTACCAGAGAACTAGGCGGGAAGCGGCTGGAGCTGCTCAAAGAAGCGGTACCCAAACTTGCCCGTGTCGCGGTTCTCTACGATCCGGCCAATCCGCCCAGTTTACACGAGGTGAAAGAGCTTCTCCCAGCCGACGCGCGTGCGCTAAAGTTGACTATTCAACCTTGGGAGATACGAGCGGTGGACGACTTCGAGAAGGTCTTTGCTGCGCTAAACAAGCAGCGCCCGGATGGACTCTACGCGTTGGGCGCGGGCGGGTTAATGCGTCCTAACCGGAAACGGATCGCGGGTTTTGCATTAAAGAGCCGGCTACCGTCGGTGGTGGGCAGCAGAGAATCTGTAGAGGCCGGTGGACTCATGTCCTATCGGGCGGACGAAACGGACAGTTACCGGCGCGTCGCTATCTACGTGGACAAAATCCTGAAGGGAGCCAAGCCTGCGGATCTTCCCGTCGAGCAGCCGAGCAAGTTCGAGTTCGTAATCAATCTGAGAACGGCGAAACAGATCGGATTAACCATTCCACCCAATGTTTTGGCCAGAGCCGATAAGGTGATCCGATGACAGAGGTTAGACAACAGAGGGCAGCGGTCAGAAAGCAGAGGGCAAGAGTTAGCCGCCCGGATGCAAAGTGCTTTCTCAGCGCCCTCTGTGCCTCCGCGGTGAATCCGATCTTTGACCTCCGACTTCTGATCTCTGTTCTATGCGTTTTGCTCTTTGCGCTGTGCGCTTCCGCGGATGCGCAGCAGCAGGCGAAGTTGCCTAAGATAGGCTGGCTTGCAGTTCGGCCGGCGTCCGCGGCTTTCGCGATCGAGTCGTTCCAGCGAGAATTCAGTAAACTTGGCTATATCGACGGAAAGAACATCGCTTTCGAATATCGATATGCGGAGGGTAAGCTTGACCGGCTCCCGGCCTTGGCCGATGAGTTGGTCCGTCTCAAAGTTGACTTGATCATCGCGCCCAATACCCCCGCCGCCGTTGCCGCCAAGAACGCTACCAAAACTATTCCGATCGTTTTCATCGACGTTACCGATCCGATCGCCGCGGGGCTGGTCGATAGCCTGCCACGGCCGGGCGGGAACATCACGGGGTTACTACCATTGGTTCGGTATTGGCCGGCAAACGTCTCGAGTTGCTCAAGGAAACTATTCCCAATCTTTCCCGTGTTGCCGTGCTGTGGAATCCGCAGGATTCAAGCTCGGCGCAGAGTTGGAAAGAAAGCCAACTGCCGGCGAGAGAACTCGGCCTGCAACTTCATTCCATGGAAGTAAGCAGCGCCGACAAATATGAGGCTGCGTTCAAGGAAGCAACCAAAGCGCGCAGCGGCGCTCTCGTCTGGATGTCGAGCCCGTTGGGCTCTGCTAATCAAAGATTGACCGTTGACCTGGCGGAAAAATATCGGCTGCCTGCAATGTACGCTCGGCGAGCTGTTGTCGAGGATGGCGGCCTGATGTCCTACGGAATCGACCTGGAGGAACCCTTCAGACGAGCCGCGGTTTTCGTCGACAAGATTCTCAAAGGAACGAAACCCGCGGACATTCCAGTCGAGCAGCCGACGAAATTTGAGCTGGTGATCAATCTGAAAACCGCCAAGCAGCTCGGCTTGACGATTCCGCCGAATGTTCTGACGCGAGCGGACAAGGTGATCAGATGAATGTAGGCATCAGGCTCGAGGCAACAGGCAACAGCGGAAACGTCAAAATCTTTGGCGCCATTCTCAGTGCCCTGCTGCTTGCCGTTTGTTCGTCGGCTCAGGGGCAGCCGCTCACAAACATTCCCCGCATCGGCGCGCTGCATCTAGGTACGCCCCAGGCCGCGAGCGTTCCCATCGAAGCTTTTCAGCGCGGCTTGCGCGAGCTTGGTTATGTCGAGGGCAAAAACATTGTCGTCGAGTATCGCTACGCCGATGGCAAGGACGAAAGATATGGCTCTTTGGCGGCCGAACTTGTCGCCTTGAAACCGGCGGTGATTGTCGCCTGGGGCACGGATGTCACCGCGGCGGTAAAGAAAACCACGACGACGATTCCCGTCGTTTTCGCTCTCGCTGATCGGCCCGACGTTCTGGGGCTTGTCAGCAGTCTCGCCCGGCCCGGTGCCAACATCACCGGGCTCACCACACTCAATTTCGAGCTGAGCACCAAACGCTTGGAGTTGCTGAAGGAAACGATCCCCAATTTGACCCGCGTGGCCGTGTTGGGATTGCACCATCCCCTAGTCCCCATCACGGTCAAGGAAACCGAGGTCACAGCGCGATCGCTGGGCATCCAGCTTCAGGCAATCGAGCTCAAGGATCCACGTGATCTCGACGGCGTATTCACGCGTTTCGGCAAGGACTCGCCTGCAGCGCTACTGCTGTTGCCGGGCCGTGAAGTTGTTTATGGACCGCGCACAGTTTCCCTTGCGCTCAATCATCGTCTAGCCACTATCGGCGGCCAAACGGTGCTCACCGATAACGGCGGGCTCATGGTTTATGGGCCGCGCACCACCGATATGTCGTTTCGTGCGGCGACCTACGTGGACAAGATCCTCAAGGGAACCAAACCGGGAGATCTGCCGGTGGAACAGCCAACGAAGTTTGACTTCGTCATCAATTTGAAAACCGCCAAGCAGATCGGCCTCACGATTCCGCCCAACGTGCTGGCGCGGGCGGATCGAGTAATCAAATGAGACAACGGAGTGCTGGAGTAGTGGAGTCATGGAGTGTTGGTAATGTTCGCGGGAGGTTTTTGACCACGAAAAAAACCGTATTCACTCTTGCTCTCTGCGGTATGTTTTTTGCCCTCAACCCATCTTCCGATGCACAGCAGCCGAAGAGAGTTCCGCGAATAGGATTCGTCAACACCGAGGGAAGTCCCCAAGCTCCCGGGCCTCAATTTGTGGCGTTCCGCCATGGACTGCGGGACCTCGGTTATATCGAGGGTGAAAATATCATTATTGACCTTCGCTACCCCCAGGAAAACACGGAGCGTACCACCAGCCTTGTAAATGAGCTTGTGCAGCTTAGGGTGGATCTCCTCGTCCTTGGGGCTCAACCGGCGATCCTCGCAGCGAAGCAGGCCACCAAGACGATTCCCATTGTCATCGTCACGACCCAGAATCCAGTCGCGGCTGGTTTTGTCGACAGCCTGGCGCGGCCCGGTGGCAATATCACCGGCGTCACCAGACTTACCCGTGAGTTGGCCGGGAAACGGCTCGAGTTGCTCAAGGAGGTGCTCCCGGATACAGCGCGGGTCGGCGCGCTTGTGAACGAGACACAGACGGTAAGTGATTTTACACCGTATGAGGCTCCGGCACGCGCATTGAAGATACAGCTTCAACTGCTCAAGGTACGAGAGCCAAACCCCGATTTCGAAGCGGCATTACAAGCTGCAGCGAAGTGGCGCGCCACCGCGCTCATCACAGTCAGCGGTTCGCTTTTCAATCGCCATATAAGGCGTTTCGCCGACCTGGCCATAAAACACCGTCTACCGTCCATGCACGAGAGGATTCGGTACGTCGAAGAAGGCGGTTTTATCTCCTATTCGGCCAATGACGCCGCCAATTACCGCCGAGCCGCCACATATGTCGATAAGATCCTAAAGGGCGCGAAACCTGCGGAGCTGCCTGTCGAGCAGCCGACGGATTTCGATCTAGCGATCAATCTCAAAACCGCAAAACAGATCGGTTTAACCATTCCGCCGAATGTTTTGGCCAGAGCAGATCGGGTGATTCGGTAGAACGTGGGTGGTTAGACGCGCGAGGTCTTTTAGCGGTCCCTGGTCAGATCAATGATGCCTTTGCGGAACCGGATGGTGAGCTTGAAGTGCTTGAGAAAATTGATTCCTAGAAGACCGTCGACCCCACTCTCCGGCGGCAGGTCGTGGCACAGGACCTCTAGATTGTCGACCTTTTGTCCTATTGCCATGGCGGAACGCACCGTTGTACATGGGGCGTACTCAACGCCGCTGCCAGTGATAATACGTTGGCGGCCCAACCCGGGGTTTGCCGGGTCATAGCCGAGACGCGCCATTATGTCGACGGCCACGATCGTTATGCTAGCTCCAGTGTCTAGGATCACAGGAATCAAGAAAGTCGATCTGTCGTCGGCAGATTCGAGCAGAAGGTCAACCACAATCGATGAAGCAGAAGGATCATAAACCACTCGGGGCATTAAAAAATAACCCCGGTATCAGGAGGGAGGCTGCCGGTGAAATGAATACAAAGATTTCCGGAATGTTTTTTAAGGGCGCGATGAATTTCTTCGCGGTCCTTGCTGTGGGCTAGCACGCGTCCCTTGCGAAGAGATGTGGCAGCATCCAATTGAAAATCTTCGAGGAGAAGCCACTGATCGGGGTATTTGGCTTTGATTTTTTCTTTACTGAGTAACGGGTTCTTGGTCATGAAGATGGTCTCCTACAACAGGCACGCCATCTCCTCTTCGCGCGGGACACGGAGTACGGATGGCATGGATCAAATTATAGCCCTTGAGCTATCGGTAGAACAACCGACCACATTTGAGCTGGTGATTAATTTGAAAGCGGCGAAGCAGCTCGGACTGACGATTCCGCCGAATGTGCTGGCGAGGCGGATCGGGTGATTCGATGAAAACAGGAATCAGGCACAAGGCAACAGGCAACAGTAAGAGAGTCCAGATCGCTGAACTCCTGCTCTTCGCTCTGGTCCTGGGCCTCTTCGGTTCCACGGACGCGCAGCCGCAGGCTAAAATACCGATGATCGGTTGGCTCGATGCTCGTCCCCCTTCGGTCGGCGGTGGTCGCGAGTTATTCGCGCGCGAATTCCGTGCACTTGGTTACGTCGAAGGCAAGAACATTGCGTTCGAGTTTCGCAGTGCTGACAACAAGCTCGATCGCCTCCCAGCCTTGGCCGATGAGTTGGTCGGTCTCAAAGTCGACGTGCTCTTCACGCCTGCAGGTGACGAGGCTCTCACCGCAAAGAAGGCGACCAAAACAATCCCAATTGTTTTTGCGGGCGTTGCTGATCCTGTTGCGATTGGCTTAGTCGACAGCCTGGCGCGCCCGGGAGGAAACGTCACTGGGTTTTCTACAATTGCGCCGGTGCTGGCGGGCAAGCGCCTGGAGTTACTCAAGGAAACTATCCCTCGGCTTTCTCGCGTCGCGGTATTGTGGGACCCAAAATCAAGCGCGTCCGCACAATCCTGGAAAGAAAGCCAACTCGCCGCGCGGGAACTCGGGCTGCACCTTTATTCCACGGAAGTCAGCAGCGCGGATAGATTCGATGGCGCATTCCAAGAAGCAATCAAGGCCGGTAGCGTCGCCCTAACCGTAATTGCGAGCCCGTTAGTGAATACCAATCAAAAACGGATCGCCGACTTGGCTCTCAAACACCGGCTGCCGGCGATCTACTCGCGGGAAGATTTTGCCGACAGCGGCGGCTTGATGTCCTACGGACCCGACCGCACCGAACCTTACCGGCGCGCGGCGGTTTATGTGGACAAGATCCTCAAAGGCACCAAGCCCGCTGAGCTGCCGGTCGAGCAGCCAGCAAAATTCGAGTTCATCATCAACCTAAAGGCGGCGAAGCAGATCGGTCTGACGATTCCACCGAACGTGCTGGCCAGAGCGGATCGGGTAATCAGATGATCGAACAATCGAAAACCTGTGCTGAGCTATGTCGAAGCATCGAAAATCCGAAAATGGCGAGGCGATTCGGCGAGCGGGGCTGGCAAGGGCGGACAAGATGATTCGGTGAACACTAAAGGCGGCGGAGACTTAAAACTGTCGTTTCATGACGGGGTACGACGGAGTTGGAACATGACCTCAATCGTTTGTGTTTTGCGCTATGGCGACACCTGGTATTTGACTGGTAAAAGGTCAGCAAGATTCAAATGTTTTGACGCGTCCAAGATCTCGATACCAATGATTCGGTTGTCAGCGCCGATGTCCAAGACTACGTCCTCCGTTGAGCGCCTATTGATGACTTCCTGCTTGCGTTCGTCCAAGCGAATATATACCAGGTCGGCCTTTGAGTTATACCGAATCTCCATCGTCGATCTCCCATTTCCCGTAAAAGACCTAAACAGTGACGGTAACTGTAGCATCCCCATCAATAGCGTAAAAGACTTCGATCTTTTTCTTTTCGTAGAATCTCCCCAAACGAGTCTGGTTGAAGCCATAGATTTTACTCTTGCCCAAACGGCCGTATTTCGCGGGTATCGGACGTCCGCTGTTGATGACCTCGGTGATCTCGTCCGAACTTGCGCCTCTTTCTACCGCGCGCTCAAGAGTATGAGAATCAATCCGAATGACCATTATCGCGGGGTTAGGTTAGCTGTTCATGTGAACGCCGCTTAAGAAACAAGAGTACCTTGAATTGGTTATCCGTACAAAGAAAACAAAACTTATGCAAAGTGCGCCTGCTTTCTGGTTATTAACAGCATTTTCGATTTTCGATTTTCGATTAAAACCCAAGAGAACAAACCGATGAACGTATTCCCTTCGAAGTCTCTTTCCGACAATCCAAAACCTGTCCCTTCGATAAACTCAGGGCAGGCTCTGAGGCATGCCGAAGGATCGGCAATCCAAAATCGAAAATGGTTGTGTCTTTCGATGATCGCTTTGGGAATCGTGATCTGCGGGGCTGTCGCTCAGGCGCAGCAGCCGAAGAAAGTCGCGCGCATCGGCGTGCTCCTTTCCGGCTCACGGAGTCCCATCTGGGGGAGCCGTTCAAAAAGCGCTGCGCGAGCTTGGTTACATCGAGGGACAAAACATCGTCATCGAATATCGTAACGCTGACGGAAGAACCGACCGCCAGACCCGGGCTGGCGAAGGAACTGGTTGCCATGAAAGTAGACGTGTTAGTCGCGGGCGGCGGCAATGATGTGACGACAGGCTCTGATGCGAGCAACGAAGTCGATCCCCATCGTAATGACGGCAGGAAGCAATCCCGTTGAGCGAGGAATAATATCCAGCCTTGCCCGTCCGGGAGGCAATGTCACAGGTATAACAGCGAATTGGGATGATCTCAAGCGGAAAACGGTTGGAGTTGCTGAAGGAAACCATTCCCAAGACTTTCACGGATAGCGGTGCTGTGGAACTCCAGCGGCGGACGCGAGTACGCAATGGAAAGCGAGCCAAGCCGCTGCGAAACAGATGAATCTGCAACTCCATTCCATGCAAATACGGACCGGTGATGATTTGGAAACGCATTCAAAGCAGCCGTCAAGGCGCGTAGCGGAGCGGTGGCCGTAACTCAGAGTCCGGGGTGGGAGTTCCAATACAACAGCGTCATCCAGCTCGCCACAAAACATCGACTGCCCGCAATCTATGCCGCTCCTGAAGTATGCAGAAGCCGGCGGGCTGATGTCCTACGGCGGAAGCCGCAGCGACCTCGCCCGCCGCGCCGCGGTCTATGTCGATAAAATTCTAAAAGGCAGCAAGCCCGCCGATCTGCCGGTGGAACAGCCGACGAAATTCGAGTTGGTGATCAATCTTAAAACGGCCAAGCAGATCGGACTTGTTGTTCCGCCCAACGTTTTAGCCAGAGCCGATAAGGTGATGCGATGAGCACAGGCAACAGGCAGAGGCAGGCAGTCATCAGGGGCAAGGAGCTAGCGCCTTCTGCTTCGCTCTCTGCGCCTCCGCGGTGAATCCGATCTTTGACCTCCGACTTCTGATCTCTGCTTTCTGCGCTCTGCTCTTGGCGCTTTGTTCATTCGCCGAAGCGCAGCAATCCAAAGTTCCTCGGATCGGAGGGATATTCAACGATCGTGGAAAACTCACGGACTCCTTCCGTCAAGGATTGCGAGACCTCGGCTATGTCGAAGGACAGAACCTCCTTGTCGAATATCGCTACATAGAAGGAGACAGGGACCGCATCCCCGGCCTCGTCAACGAACTCTTACAACTCAAAGTCGATCTCCTCGTCGCCACCTCGCCGCCGACGATCCGCGCCGCCAAACAAGCAACAAAGGCGATTCCTATCGTCATGGTGACGCCTCAGGATCCGGTCGCCACCGGCATAGTCGACAGTTTTGCGCGCCCGGGTGGAAACATCACGGGGTTGACTACGCTGACGCGACAGCTGAGTGGAAAAAGTTTGGAGTTGCTCAACGAGGTGATTCCGACGCTGTCGCGGGTCGGAATTCTCGCGGTAGAGGGTCCGACCGTGCCGGGTAACGCGTTACGCGTATACGAGGCCACAGCCCGCGACCTAAAGATCGCCGTGCATCCCCTACCGGTAAGCAGTCCGAAGCCCGATATCGATGGCGCATTTCGAGATGCGGTGAAGAATCGCGTCAACGCGCTTATCACCGCTAGAAACAACGTCCTTGCACCCCACACTAAAAAGATCGCCGAGCTCGCCATAAAACACCGGCTGCCTTCAACCCTGGAACGAGCTGATTACGCAGATGCGGGAGGCCTTATGTCGTACGGATCCAACGATGCCGAGGGCTTTAGGCGCGCGGCGTGGTACGTCGATAGGATTTTAAAGGGCACAAAGCCCGCCGACCTGCCCATCGAGCAGCCGACCAAGTTCGAGTTGGTATTCAATTTAAAAACGGCCAAACAGATCGGCTTGACGATTCCTCCCAATGTATTGGCGAGAGCAGATCGAGTCATCAGATGACATTTTAGATTTTCGATTGCCGATTTTCGATTACGGAGAAAAACAAATGCAACGGCAGTTCCGCATTCAGTTTGGGGTTTCTCTTTCCGACAATCTAAAATCCAAAACCTGTCCCTTCGATAAACTCAGGGCAGGCTCTGAGCCATTTCGAAGGGTCAAAAATCCAAAATGGGTTGGGATTATCGCTCTCGGTATCACACTTACACTATGTGGGGCTGTGGCCCAGGCGCAGCAGACGGGTGCAAAGGTCCCGCGGATCGGGTATCTCACAAGCTTTGGCTCCCCCACCTCTTCCCCTGTACAACGTCAACTCGGCGCATTTCGAAATGGTTTAAAGGACCTGGGTTATGTTGAGGGGAAAAACATTCTACTCGAATATAGACATCCCACCGACAACCCTGACCAAGGCCCGGATCTGGCTGCCGAGCTCGTACGCTTGAAAGTCGACGTTCTTATTGCCCAAGATCCCTCGGCAGTTCGCGCCGCCAAGCAGGCAACCAAGACGATCCCGATTGTGATGATTACCAACCAAGATCCCGTTGCGGCCGGCTTGGTGGATAGTCTGGCGCGCCCCGGCGGAAACATCACCGGTCTTACGCGGCTCACTCGAGAGCTGAGCGGGAAGCGGTTGGAAATTCTAAAGGAGGCGGTCCCGTCGGTATCGCGCGTTGGCGTCCTCCGGGTACGGCCGACCGCGCTAGGGACTGGGAATTCTTTTAAAAATTATCAGGGGGCCGCCGATGTCTTGAAGATTCAGCTCATATCGCTGCAGGTACAACGGCCGAACCCCGACGTGGACGGCGCCTTTCAAACCGCTACGAAGGAGCGAGTGACAGCGCTCGTTACAGTGAGCAATGCTGTGCTTTCGCAGCATATGAAAAAGATTGCCGAACTCGCCGTCAAGAGCCGTTTGCCATCGATGTGCGAAGCGATTCGCTATGTCGATGCCGGCTGTCTCATGTCCTACGCGACGGACGATCTCGAGAGTTTCGAGCGCGCGGCCGTTTACGTCGACAAGATTCTCAAGGGAGCAAAGCCCGCCGATCTTCCCGTCGAACAGCCCACGAAATTCGAGCTGGTGATCAATCTGAAAACGGCCAAGCAGATCGGATTATCCATTCCGCCCAATACATTGGCTAGAGCAGATAAAGTAATCCGATGATCCCACAATCTAAAATCGAAAATCCAAAATCTAAAATCGTGTGGATTCCACCGAATGTGCTGGCGCAGAGCAGATCGAGTGATTCGATGACAGAGGTCAGACAACAGAATGCAGCGGTCAGAAATCAGAGGGAAAGAGTTAACCGCCTGGATGCGAAGTGCTTTCTCAGCGCTCTCTGCGCCTCCGCGGTGAATCCGATCTTTGACCTCCGACTTCTGATCTCTGTTCTGTGCGCTTTGCTTTTTGCGGTCTGTTTTCCGGTCGAGGCGCAGCAGCCGGAAAAAGCGCCGCGTATCGGATATTTGTCCAGCGCCACTCGACGTTCCTCACTCTCCGATGATGCCTTCCGGCAAGGACTGCGGGACTTGGGTTATATCGAAGGGAAAAATATCGTCATCGAGTACCGCTATGCGGACGGCAAGGCAGACCGCCTCGCCAAACTCGCGGCGGAACTGGTGCAGCAGAAAGTTGATGTCATTGTCACGTCAGGAGCGCCGCCAGTGATTCACGCTGCACAGCAGGCGAGCCGCACAATCCCCATTGTCATGCGCGGCACTGTCGTCGATCCTGTTGAGGCTGGATTTGTGGCTAGCCTGGCCAAGCCAGGCGGAAACATTACTGGCCTAAGTGATCTCGATTCGGATTTACATCCAAAACGACTCGAGTTGCTCAAAGAGGCCGTTCCACGAATTTCTCGTGTAGCCATTCTCTGGCCTCTGCCACAACAAGAGCAAGCGGGCAAAAAACTCACTGCCGCGGCACAAGCGTTCGGCATCCAAATCCAATCGGTCGTTGTGACGGGACCGTCCGGATTGGAGGGTCTGGAGCGCGGCCTGTCCGCGATAAGCCGGGAGCGGCCCAATGCAGTTTTGATTGCGTCATCACAGCTGATCAATGAGCATCGGGTACGAATCGTTGAATTCGCGACCAAGAACCGCATGCCCACGATATCCGCTTCGAGCTCAATGGCAGATGTCGGAGGGCTCATGGTCTACGGTGCAAGTTCTCATGATTTGGCGCGTCGCGCCGCCACTTACGTCGACAAGATTCTCAAGGGAGCCAAGCCCGCCGACCTTCCGGTTGAGCAACCGACCAAGTTCGAGTTCATCATCAATCTGCAAGCGGCGAAGCGGATTAACGTCACAATTCCACCGAATGTTTTGGCGCGAGCGGATCGGGTGATTAGGTGAGGCGTGAGCCGTGAGGCGAGAGGCTTGAGACGGAAAACAATGAAGAGAGTAATTTGTCGCGTTGCCGTTTGCGCTTTGCTCTTTGCGCTTTGCTGTTCTGCAGAGGCACAGCCGCAAACAAAGATACCCAAAATTGGTTGGCTTGGCGGCCGTTCACCGTCAGGACCTAGTGGCGCAGGGGAAAGCTTTCGCCGCGCGCTCCGTGAGCTCGGTTACGTCGAAGGGAAGACAGTGACTATTGAATATCGTTACGCACAGGACAAGTTGGACCGCTTGCCCGCTCTAGCCGATGAACTGGTTCGGCTCAACGTTGACTTGCTCATCGCGCCCACGACGGTAGAAGTCCGCGCCGCGAAGAGCGCCACCAAAACCATTCCGATTGTTTTCTATAATGTACCTGACCCGGTCGGCTCAGGGTTGATCGATAGCTTAGCGCGACCTGGAGCAAATATTACGGGTTTTAGTACACTCAATGCGCTGTTGTCTGGGAAACGGTTGGAGCTTCTTAAGGAAACGCTTCCCAAGCTCACCCGCACAGCAGTGTTGTGGGACCCGCAGAATCCGGCCTCTGTCCAACAATGGAAAAACAGTCAACAGCCGGCCCGAGAATTGGGGCTGCAACTGTATTCCCTTCAGGTGAGCAGTGCCGACAAATACGGTGACGCCTTCAAAGACGCGGTCGAAGCACGCAGTGGCGCCATCTTGCTCACCCAAGCCACTTTGCTCGCTGCGAACCTTCCACTGGTTGTGCAATTGACCGCAAAAAACCGCCTGCCTTCGATTTACCATGGACAGGAATACGTCACCCTAGGTGGGTTGATGTCTTACGGCCCGGACGACACCGAGCGTTTCCGCCGGGCCGCAGTGATCGTTGACAAGATCCTTAAAGGAGTGAAGCCTGCCGATCTGCCCGTCGAACAGCCAACAGATTTCGAATTCGCCATCAATCTAAAGACCGCTAAGCAGATAGGATTAGTAATTCCGCCCAACGTATTGGCGAGAGCGGATCGGGTGATTCGGTGAGCACAGGCAACAGGCACAAGGCAACAGGCAACAGGGGCGAAGCGATCAGAAATCAGAGGGAAAGAGTTAGCCGCCTGGATACGAAGTGCTTTCTCAGCGCTCTCTGCGCCTCCGCGGTGAATCCGATCTTTGACCTCCGACTTCTGATCTATATTCTGTGCGCTTTGCTCCTTGCGCTCAGCTCGTCCGTTGAGGCGCAACAGAAGGCAAAGGCACCTCAGATTGGATGGCTCGGACTTGCTGGTTCGGGCAGTAGAATTGAGCTCTTCCGACGAGAGCTTCGTGAACTCGGCTATGTTGAGGGCAGCAATATAACCATCGAAGTACGAACTGCGGACGATAAAATTGACCGGCTGCGGGTGCTGGCTGAGGAGCTGACCCGTCTTAAAGTTGACGTGCTCGTGGTCCCCTCGACGCCCGGCGCCATTGCCGCGAAGAATATTACACGAACAATTCCCATCGTTTTTATCGGCTCGGCCGATCCTGTAGCAGCAGGGCTGGTGGACAGCCTGGCGCGGCCCGGGGGAAACGTCACCGGGTTCACCACCATCGGAGCCGTACTGGCTGGAAAACGATTGGAGGTGCTCAAAGAAACCGTACCCCATCTCCCCCGTGTCGCAGTACTCTGGAACTCAGACGATCCAACGAGTTTGCAACAGTGGAAAGAAAGCCAACTACCGGCACGCGATTTGGGCCTCCAGCTCGAATCCATGGAGGTGCGCAGCACCAGTGGATTGGAGAATGCGTTCAAAGCGGCGACTAAGGCACGTAGCGCTGCTCTCGCGGTAACACACAGCGCGCCGTTCGTTTCCGCGCGGCAACGGATCGCGGAGCTGGCCATCAAGAATCGTTTGCCCGGCATCTATCCCCGGGGAGATTTTGTCGTCAGCGGCGGCCTGATTTCCTACGGCGTAGACGAGGTCGAACCCTACCGACGCGTCGCGTCGATCGTCGACAGAATTCTCAAAGGCACAAAGCCGGCGGACTTGCCGGTGGAGCAGTCCACAAAATTCGAGATGGTGATCAATTTGAAGACGGCCAAGCAGATCGGTCTGACGATTCCGCCCAATGTCTTGGCGAGGGCAGATCGGGTGATCCGGTGAGGCGTGAGCCGTGAGGCGAGAGGCGTGAGACGAAAACAATGACGAGGACTATTTGTTTCCTTGCCGTTTGCGTTCTCCTTGCGCTTTGTTTTTCTGCCGAGGGGCAGCAGGCGGCGAAAATCCCACGGATCGGGTATCTAACCGCCGACTCCCGTTCCGGCCGCGCAGACGTTCGTGCTGAGGCTTTCCGGCAGGGTTTGCGCGCGTTGGGCTACGTCGAGGGAAAAAACATTATCATTGAGTGGCGGCAGGCGGAGGGAAAACTCGATCGCCTTAGCGCCCTTGCGACCGAGCTAGTGCGTCTCAAGGTAGACGTCATCGTTACGGGTGGTCCCACAGCAACCCGCCCAGTGAAGGAAGCGACGACTACGATTCCCATTGTCATGACGCAGGATAGCGATCCTGTTGGGAGCGGCTTCGTCGCCAGCCTGGCACGTCCAGGTGGAAACATTACGGGACTGTCCAACCTTGCCTCGGAGATAAGCGGAAAACGACTGGAGCTTCTCAAGGAGATTGTTCCTAAGCTCGCTCGCGTGGCGGTCCTAGGAATGTCGACCAATCCAGGCAATTCACAATCGCTGCGAGAGACGGAACTCGCGGCAGGCGCGCTCGGAGTGCAGATTCTTTACTTGGATATGCGAGATTCCAAGGATATTGATGCTGTATTGCGAACCGCGAGCACGGAGCGCGCGGATGCAGTCCTCGTGCTGAACTTCCCAGGCAAACATTTCCCGAGGGATTTCGGACCTCGCGGTAAAGAACCGCCTGCCGGCGATCTATTATAGTGCGGGAGCCGCCGTCGACCGCGGAGGGCTTATGAGCTACGGCGTGAGCCTCACCGACTTGGACCGTCGCGCCGCTATCTATGTGGACAAGATTTTAAAAGGCGCCAAGCCTGCTGATTTGCCGGTGGAGCAGCCCACGAAGTTCGAGCTGGTGATCAATTTAAAAGCTGCCAAGCAGATCGGATTGACTATTCCACCCAATGTTTTGGCGAGAGCGGATAGGGTAATTAGATGATTGGACAATCCAAAACCTGTGCCGAGCCATGTCGAAGTTTCGAGAATCCAAAACCTGTCCTGAGGCGATTCGGCCCAACGTGCTGGCTGAGAGAGCGGATCGAGTTACCAGCTAAGTTGAGGGTGCATATTGAAGAGTGAACTGATTACCCTGAGAGTTACCGGCTCAGCCGTTCTTGAGCGACACACGACGATTCTGCAATCTTGGAAATCGGAATCGCTCGGTTCGCTAGAGATAATTTTTCAGTTGAAGGAATTTCAAACTCGGCACGGCAGGTATTTTGCGGTCGTTGGTCAGAAACGACTTGCAATCACTCACCACTCGCGCCGTTCCCTGTTTACATGTTTGCCAGCGTCAACTTTTTTCCAAACGTCCTTTCCAAGCCCCTGGAGGTCCAAAATGGAGACGGGGGCGGCACTTTCCGTTGCTGCGCTGAGAATATGAATAACTTCTTGGGCCACAGATCTATGCTTCCGGTGCGCGCGTGCCTGAATTTTTTTGTACAAGCGATCCGGCAGATTTTTGATATTCAGAGTAGCCATCATTTCCTCCAGAACGCCACCAGTATGGAGGACACCATAGTAACGGTTAAGTATCGAACACACCACGGTGGAAACGACTTTGGAGTAGCCCGCCAGTGTTCGAAGGGTCGAGTGTCAAGTGTCGAGTGCGGGGAGCAAAACATGAGGAGACAACTATTTTGCCTTGCTCTCTGCGCTTTATTGCTTTCGCTTTGCGTTCCGCTTGGGGCGCAGGAGGCGAAGAAAATACCGCGCATCGGCTACGTGAGGGTGGTCGGTGGCCCCTCTCCTCCCGGCCCCAACGTCGAGGCGTTTCGGCAAGGGCTACAAAATCTCGGTTACGTCGAGGGGAAAAATATCCTGATCGACTTTCGCTACGCCGAGGGAAAGCCCGACCGTGTCCCAAGCCTTGTGGCCGACCTGGTGCAAGCCAAAGTCGATGTTCTTATTTCCGGGGACGCGCCCGCGATCCGCGCCGCCAAGCTGGCGACCACGACGATTCCGATTGTTATGGTCATCAATCAGGACCCCGTGGCCACCGGGCTTGTCGATAGCCTGGCTCGTCCGGGTGGAAACGTCACGGGCATCAGCAGGCTTACCCGCGAATTGAGCGGCAAGCGGTTGGAGTTGCTTACGGAGATCATCCCTGCGATATCCCGCGTCGGCGTGCTTTGGGACGAGACCGGCGAAGGATCCAAGATCAGTTTCAAGGAGTACCAAACCGCCGCCCGCGCCTTGAAAATCCAACTGCAATCCCTGGAGGTGCGAGATCCGGACCCCGATTTGGCCGGTGCGTTTCAGTCGGCTGTCAAAGGACGCGCCGGCGCGTTGATTACAATAGGGAATTCCTCGCTCAATCGCCGCCGAAAGCAAATAGCTTCCTCCGCCATCAAGCACCGCCTGCCTTCGATGTACGAGTCGAGTCTGTGGATAGAGCCGGGCGGCCTGATTTCTTATTCATCCGACAATGCCGAGAGCTACCGGCGCGCCGCGCTGATGGTCGATAAGATTCTCAAGGGCGCCAAACCCGCCGATTTGCCGGTGGAGCAGCCGACGAAATTCGAGCTGGTGATCAATCTGAAAACGGCTAAACAGATCGGTCTGACGATTCCTCCAAATGTTTTGGCGCGGGCGGATAAGGTGATCCGATGAAAGTGATCGTAAATCCTCAGTGGTCGTCGGCTGTCAGCAAAAGCATAGGAGCAAAAGCCATGACCAAATCTAATGTCTTGTGGCTCCTGGTAATTTTTCTTATTGGAACTGGCGCCCACGCCGAGGCGCAGCAGCAGGTGAAATCCCCCGCGCGCATCGGTTGGCTCTGGTACGGCTCGGCGCCGGCGACGCTACCCACCATCGAGACGGCGATCGTCGATGGACTCCGAGAGCTCGGTTACGTGGAAGGCAAGACCCACGTGTTCGAGTATCGCTTTGCGGAGGGGCGTCCGGAAAAGCTGCCCGAGCTTGCCGCCGCCTTGGCTCGGCAAAAGGTCGACATAATGATCGCTCTCGGAGGCGATATTGCAGCAGCCTTAAAAAAAGCAACGGCAACCATCCCCATCGTCGTCGGCACCAGCGATGACCCGGTGCGTGCCTCGCTCATCTCGAGCCTGGCGCGGCCGGGAGGAAACGTCACCGGGGTAAGTTTCGTCATGGATGAACTGGCGGGCAAACGCATCCAATTGCTCAAAGAAATAAATCCAAAGCTGTCGAGCTCAGGCGTGCTGTGGAATCCGGCGCATGCCGACAACGAATTGAAGGAAATACAGATCGCTGCGGAAGAGTTCCATGTGAAACTGCGTTTGTTCAAAGTCGAGCGCATGGACGAGTTCGATAATGCTTTTGCCGCCATGAACAAAGAAACGTTCGACTCACTGATCGTGATACCGTCGCGTCTCACGTCGCTGCGAAGAGTGCAAATTGCCGGACTAGCTTTGAAGTCGCGCATCCCAATGGCTTCGGGGTGGCGCGAGTTCTCGGAGGCGGGTGGCCTGCTTTCCTACGGACCCAACCGCGCGCAGGTCGCGCGGCGCATCGCCTACTACGTCGATAAGGTCCTCAAAGGCGCCAAGCCCGCGGATTTGCCAGTGGAAACCCCAACCAAATTTGAACTGGTGATCAATCTGAAGACTGCCCAACAAATTGGCCTGACGATTCCGCAGTCAGTGCTTTATCGGGCAGATAACGTGATTCGATAAGAACAGGCGTGAGCCGTGAGGCGGGGCCTCAGATAGAAGCAGCGGAGTGCGGATGGAAATGCTCGAATCGAGAATGATTTTACGGAAACGCGAGCGTGTTCTTAAGCGCGCGGTCGACTTGCTCCATTACTGCAGCCGTCAGACTTCCCAGTTTTCTGAGGATTCGTTGTTTATCTACCGCTTTGATTTGTTCAGTTACGACCTTCGAAGGAAACGTGAGACGAGCCGTGCCCTTTGGGATGACCACATGACTGGGGGAGAGGCGAGCCGTGTTTTTCGTCAGGGGCACGACAACAACGAGCTGACTGAAGTGGTTGGTGCTGTCATTGGAAACCACAATGGCGGGACGAGTCTTTTTGATCTCAACCGCAATAGTAGGGTTGAGGTTAACGACGACGACATCACCCCGCCTTACGGCGACCACTGGACTCCTCCTTCTCCAGGATGGCCCAGGCCTCGTCGTCGCTCAGTTTCCAATCGTTTATCATGTCGCGTTCCTCTTGAGCTTCGCGAGTTGACCGCTGGGCATAGTAGCGCGCGTATTCGCGCTCCATTTGTTTGCGCGACACCGAGTCAAGGAAGGCTTCGAGCATGTTCGTAATGATGCGGCTGCGGCGCGCTTTAGGAATCACTGTATTCGCCCGCTTGACCAGATCTCGAGGCAGGGAAACGCTGACGACCTCATATTTTCTCTTAGCCGACGGCATGGGACCCTCAAAGCTATATAACTTGCTTAATAACGTTATTCACTAACCAAATTGAGGTCAATTGGGCGACGAGATGTCCTGGCGCGGGCGGATAAGGTGATTCGATGAAAGTAGTCAGGAGTCAGTGGTCAGTAGTGAGGAGCAGCTTCTTCTGCTTCGCTCTCTGCGCTTTCCTCTTTGCGCTTTGCATTCTGCTCTTTGCGCTCGGCACGGCTGTCCACGCCCAGCAACCTTCGAAGATGCACAAAATCGGTTGGCTTGGAATGCGTCCTGATTCAAAGGAAGTTATTGAGCTGTTCCGGCGAGAGCTTCGCGGCCTTGGCCACGTGGAAGGCAAAAACATCACGATTGAGTATCGAAACGCCGAAGGGAATGGCGATCGTCTTGTAGCGCTAGCTGAAGAATTGGTACGTCTCAAAATCGATTTGATCATCGCGCCTTCGACGACTGAAGTCCTGGCTGCGAAAAAGGTTGCTGGGACGGTCCCTATCGTCTGTCTGAGCATGGGCGATCCTGTTGCGCTCGGGCTGGTGGATAGCTTGGCAAAACCTGGAGGCAATATAACCGGAATAACCAATGTCTCGACCTTATTGGCGGGAAAGCGGCTCGAGCTACTCAAGGAAACAAAGCCCAAGCTCGCTCGTGTCGGGATCCTCTGGAATCCCCAGGACCCCACCGACCTCCCCCAATGGAAAGAAAGTCAATCGGCTGCAAAGGACTTGGGTCTGGAGACTCATTCGTTGGAAGTAAGCAGCGGTGACAGATACGGCAATGCGTTTACCGCCGCGACTAAAGCACGAAGCGATTCGCTTGCAGTGATCGCAAGTCCTTTGACGCTATCTCATCGAAACCAGATTACAGGGCTGGCGGCGAAATATCGGCTGCCGTCGATATACAGTCGGGAGGACTTCGTGACTGCTGGCGGGTTGATGTCCTACGGCAGAGATCAGGCCGAACGTTATCGGCGCGGTGCAGTAATGACCGACAAAATACTAAGAGGCGCCAAGCCGGCTGATCTGCCGGTCGAACAACCAACCAAGTTCGAGTTGGTGATCAATCTCAAAACCGCCAAGCAGATCGGCCTGACAATTCCGCCGAATGTCTTGGCAAGGGCGGACCGGGTCATCAGATGACATTTTAGATTTTCGATTGCCGATTTTCGATTAAAGGAAAAGGAACGCATGAACGGATTGTTTCGGATTCTCTTTCTTGATTCTCAATCCGACAATCTAAAATCCAAAACCTGTGCTGAGCTACGCCGAAGGATCAAAAATCTAAAATCGGCGGGGATTTTCGCCATCGGTGTAACCTTCGCAATGTACGGGGGGGTGGCACAGGCGCAGAAGAAAATCCCGCGGGTGGGGTTTCTCGCGGCAAGTACCGGGTCTGGGGAAAGCAGCAGACCTGCGGCGGTCAAGGAAGGTTTGCGCGAGCTAGGCTACGTGGAAGGGAAAAACATCGTCATTGAGTGGCGGCAGGCCGAGGGAAAACTCGATCGGTTGGCTGCCTTCGCTGATGAGCTAGTCCGTCTAAAAGTCGACGTTATCCTCAGCGCTGGCTCGACAGCGACCCGTGCTGCCAGGAAAGCCACCACGACGATCCCCATTGTCATGACCCAGGATAACGATCCAGTCGGCAGCGGATTCATCGCCAGCCTGGCGCGGCCGGGCGGGAACATCACTGGGTTGTCTACTCTGCGCCCGGAGATCAGCGGAAAACGGCTGGAGCTCCTGAAGGAAATCGTTCCCGGACTCGCCCGAGTAGCGGTCCTCGGCACTTCGGGCAACCCGGGCAACGCCGAGGGACTCAAAGAGACCGAACTCGCTGCCGCCGCGCTCAAAGTGCAGATCCAATATTTGGATGTGACGGGACTGAAAGATATTGAGAACGCGTTCCGAGATGCGCGCACCGAGCGAGCCGATGCAGTCCTCGTGTTGGGAGGCCCCGTATTCAACGTCAAGCCGAAAGAGCTTGCAGAGCATGCGGCGAAAAGCCGGCTGCCAACGGTCTATGTCAGGCAAAATTTCGTAATTGCGGGGGGCCTCATGAGCTACGGCGTGAACCTTGGCGACCTTCAGCGTCGCGCAGCTACCTATGTGGACAAAATCCTCAAAGGGGCCAAGCCTGCGGATCTCCCTGTCGAGCAGCCGACGAAGTTCGAGCTGGTGATCAACCTGAAAACAGCTAAGCAGATCGGTCTCACGATCCCGCCGAATGTGCTGGCGAGAGCAGACAAGGTGATTCGGTGAAGGTAGTCAGGAGTCAGTGGTCAGTAGTCAGCAAGAGCCTTTTCGCATTGGCTCTTAGCGCTCTGTTCTTTGAGCTTTGTGATACTGCGCATGCGCAGCGGCAGGCGAAGATACCTAAGATTGGCGAGCTCGTTTTTCGATCTGGTTCCACTTTAGGCACCGGGCGCGAGATGTTCCGGCAATCGCTTCGCGAACTAGGCTATGTTGACGGCAAGAGCGTTACTTATGAGACTCGGTCTGCCGAGGGCAAGCTTGACCGGTTCCCCGCCTTGGCCGAGGAGTTGGTCCGTCTCAAAGTCGACATATTCCTTACGTCGTCGTCGGATGAAACCCTGGCCGCTAAAAGAGCCACCAAGACGATCCCCATCGTATTTGTGGCTCAAGTTGACCCTGTCACCGCTGGGATGGTTGACAACCTGGCGCGACCGCCGGGAAACGTCACCGGAATCACTACCAGCGCGGCTGAGTTGAGCGGCAAAAGGCTCGAGTTGCTCAAGGAAACCGTTCCAAGACTCTCGCGTGTCGCGGTGATGTGGAATCACGCAGGTTCTGGGCAGGCATGGAAAGAAAGCCAACTACCGGCAAAAGAGCTGGGGTTGCAGCTTCATTCCATGGAGATCAACAGCGCCGACAAACTCGACAGCGCGTTCAAGGAAGCATTGAAGGCCGGCAGCGCCGCCATCGCCGTGACACAAAACCCATTGATCTCATCTAATCAAAAACAGATCGTGGTGCTGGCAACGAAGAATCGGCTGCCGACGATTTACCCTCGGGGAGATTATGTCGCTATTGGTGGCTTGATGTCCTACGGAGCCGACCCGACCGAACACTACAGGCGCGCCGCCGTTATCGTCGACAGAATCTTAAAGGGCGCCAAGCCCGCCGATCTCCCCGTGGAGCAACCGACCAAGTACGAACTCATCATCAATCTGAAAGCGGCCAAGCAGATCGACCTCACGATTCCGCCGAACGTGTTGGCACGGGCGGACAGGGTGATTCGATGAGGCGTGAGTGGTGAGGCGTTAGGCGCGAGTCGTTGACGGAGAACCACGTGAACAGAAACTTTTTGCGCTTGTTACTCCCAGCGATCTTGCTGATCACTGCTTCCATTGCCGAGGCACAGCAGCCGGCGAAGATTTCAAGGATCGGTTTTCTTTCGCGCGATGTGCATCCGGCCGATTCTCGAGCGCCCGCGCCGCGTCGCCTCGAAGCGTTTCGACAGGGTTTGCGAGAATTAGATTACGTGGAAGGAAAAAACCTCATCATTGAATACAGGTATGCCGATGGGCGGATGGAGCGATTACCCTCGCTGGCTGAAGAACTAGTCCGCCTAAAGGTTGAGATTATCGTTACGGATACCGCCGCACCGGCCCGTGCAGTTAAGAAAGTAACTTCGACGATTCCAATCGTTGTAGTAAGTGCCGGCAATCCCGTTCAAGGCGGACTAGCAGCGAGTCTCGCCCGGCCCGGCGGAAACGTCACGGGGTTGACAGGCTTGACTTCGGAACTGCTCGGCAAGCGACTTGAGTTGCTACACGAAGTCGTCCCTAAAGTCTCTCGTTTTGCATTCCTCGATGACGATGACATTGTCGATCTGTCTCCCTTTAACTATGCCCAGAAGGCTGCAAAGGCACTAGGCGTTCAACTTGATCGGATAGAGGTAAAGCTTGCTACCCCCGATTTCGACGGCGCATTTCGAGTGATGATCAAAGATCGCGTGGGCGGCCTCGTTACCAGTGCAGGAGTACTCAGTTCAACTCTCCACCGAAAAAGCATCTTGGACCTATTGGAACGGCACCGTATGCCGGCCATACATGCCAGCCCGCTGTGGGTAGACGACGGCGGGCTCATGTATTACGGGGCGAACTCTACCTATCTATATCGGCGTGCCGCTACGTTTGTGGATAAGATTCTAAAGGGCGCCAAGCCTGCCGACCTGCCCTTTGAGCAGGCGAGGAAGTTTGACTTCATCGTCAATCTTAAAGCGGCCAAGCAGATCGGCCTGACGATTCCGCCGAGTGTCCTCGCACGGGCAGATAGGGTGATCAAGTAAGCAGGGACGAGTGTCGGGTGACGAGTGGACGGAGACAGAGGAAAAGACATGAGGAGAAGAAGCACCGGATTTGCGCTTAACGCTATCTTCTTTTTACTTTGCTCAGCGGCCGAGGCGCAGCAGGCAAAGATGTTTAAGATCGGCGAGCTGCTTTTCCGGGATCGTACCGATTTAGGTGCGGGCCGTCAGGTATTCCGGCGACAACTTCATGATCTCGGGTATGTTGAAGGGAAAAATATCCTTTACGAGACTCGGTCCGCCAAGGGCGATCTTGATCGGTTTCCGAAATTGGCGGGTGAATTGGTGGGATTAAAAGTTGATGCTCTCGTGGCATCGTCAACAGCGGAAGCTCTGGCCTTTAAGAACGCTACCAAGACGATCCCCATCGTATTCGTTGCCACGAGCGATCCCGTTACAGATGGCCTCGTCCAGAGTCTGGCAAGGCCTGGCGGGAACGTTACTGGAACAACGTCCATAGCATCGGTGTTGGCTGGAAAGCGACTCGAGCTGCTCAAGGAGACTATTCCCGCGCTCTCTCGGGTAGCGGTGCTTTGGAATCCGCTCGATCCGGGTTCGCAGCAACAGTGGACCGAAAGCGAACTTGCGGCCCGACAACTGGGATTGCAGCTTCATTCCATGAAGATCAGCAGCGCGGATAAACTCGAGGCCGCGTTTAAAGATGCCATCAAGGCGCATAGCGCCGCTCTCGCCGTGATGGCCGGCTCGGTTGCGAGCGCCAACCCAAAGCTAACCACCGAGCTTGCCCTAAAACATCGGTTACCAATGATCTCCGACCGAACCGACTATGTCATAAGTGGCGGCTTGATGTCCTACGGACCTAATCGATCCGACTCCTACAGGCGAGCTGCGCTGATGGTTGATAAGATACTCAAAGGCGTCAAGCCTGCCGACCTTCCCGTGGAGCAGCCGACGAAGTTCGAGCTGGTAATCAACTTGAAAACGGCGAAACAGATCGGGTTGACGGTTCCTCCGAACGTGCTGGCGAGAGCGGACCGGGTGATTCGGTGAAACGATTTTGGATTTTCGATTTTGGATTTTCGATTCGAAGATACGAAAGAGCGCGGGCTTTGTTCATTCCATTCTGCGTTTTCCTTTTTATGGTTTGCGCTCAGATTGAAGCGCAGCAGCCGGTACAAGATGTCCCGCGTCGGGTTTGTGTCTGGAACCGGCGATGTTAACAATCCGGGGCCGTTTGTCACCGCCTTCCGGCGCGGCCTAACAGACCTCGGTTATGTCGAGGGGAAAAACATCCACGTTGAATATCGCTACGTTCAAGGACGCACGGACAGAACCGTTGATTTCTTTAACGAGATCGCACAACTCAGGGTCGATGTCGTCGTTTCCTCGGAAGCCGCGCTAGTCCGTGCTGCGAAGAAGGCAGCCACCACAATTCCGGTCGTAATGGTAATCAATGGTGACCCGGTCGCGGGCGGTTATATTGACAGCCTGGCGCGTCCCGGCGGCAACATCACCGGATTGACCCGGCTCAACCGAGAGTTGAGCGGTAAACGCATCGAGCTACTCAAGGAAGTAAACCCAAAAATATCGAAAATCGGAATCCTCTTTGCCGCAAGCTCAGGTAGCCTCGCTAACTCTTTCAAAGAATACCAGTCCGCAGCCCGCGCACAGAAGATGCCGCTCCAGTCCTTGGAAGTGAGCGCCCCGAACCCGAACCTAGAGCGGGTCTTTCGCGGAGCCGTCCAGCAGGGAGTGAACGCCGTCATCACGGTAAGAGGTACTGTGCTCAACCGTCACTCAGAAAAAATCTCCGAGTTGCTAATACGAAATCGACTGCCGTCAATGCATGAGAGAAACGAAGACGTCGAAGCGGGCGGCTTGATGTCCTACGCCTCCAGCGATGCCGAAAGTTTCAAGCGTGCGGCATTCTACGTTGACAAGATTTTAAAGGGCACCAAGCCGGCTGATCTACCAGTCGAGCAGCCCACGAAGTTCGAGCTGGTGATCAACTTGAAAACAGCCAAGCAGATTGGGCTGACCATTCCTCCCATTGTTTTGGCGCGAGCGGACAGAGTGATTCGATGATGCGATTTTGGATTTTAGATTTTCGATTTTGGATGCGAGGATTTGGGCTATGTTTGTGTCTTGCCCAGTGTGCCCTGCTCTTCGCGCTTTGCTTGCCGGCGCGGGCACAGCAGCCTAAGTTCGTTAAGATTGGATGGCTCGGCATACGTGGTTCAGGTTCCGGAAGTGAGAGCTTCCGGCAGCAGTTCCGGGAGCTCGGCTACGTTGACGGCAAAAATACAAAAATCGAGTACCGTTACGCTGAAAATAGGCTCGACCGGCTCCCTTCTCTCGCTGATGAGCTGATCGCCCTCCGGGTTGATGTTCTCGTGACACCGGCGATGGCTGCCGCCTTTGCCGCCAAGAATGCTACCCAAACAGTCCCGATCGTATTTTTTAATGTATCAGATCCTCTCGCTTCGGGGCTTGTCGCTAACTTGGCGCGGCCAGGAGGGAACATCACAGGAGTTAGCAACATTGCTGCGGTACTTGCCGGCAAGCGACTGGAGTTACTCAAAGAAACGATTCCTAAGCTCTCGCGCGTGGCTTTGCTGTGGAACCCCGGAGATCCGAGCTCTGCTCTTCAGTGGAAAGAAAGCCAGGGACCGGCACGACAACTGGGCCTGCAACTTCATTCGATGGAAGTTGATAGCACGGACAAATACGAAAGCGTGTTCAAAGAAGCAATTAAGGCGCGGGCTGGCGCTGTCGCCGTCACCCAACACTCCTTGGCAAATTCCAATCAAAAACGGATTGCGGATCTTGCCGCACAGAACCGGTTGCCGGCGATATACGCTCGTCAAGATTTCGCAGAAAGCGGCGGCTTGATGTCGTACGGCGCCTATCAGTTCGATATGCCGCGGCGCGCCGCTGTTTACGTTGACCGGATTCTCAAAGGCGCCAAACCAGCCGATCTTCCGGTCGAGCAGCCGGCGAAATTCGAGCTGGTAATCAATCTGAAAGCGGCGAAGCAGATCGGCCTGACGATCCCACCGAATGTGCTGGCGCGGGCGGATCGAGTGATTCGATGAAACAAGTTTCCTCACGAGTTTATCCTGAGCAAGGCTAAGGGTTCAGGACATTTCGCCGCCAATTTCGATTTACTCTTCATTTGTTTCGGATTTCGAGCTTCGGATTTCGAATTTTATCCGGTCGTAACTGTGCGGTTGCACGGGACAACTCACGGCCATATAGTCGCCCACAGTTAACCCCATGGGCGGTGAGGTTCTTCCATGTACGATCTGATTCTTAAAGGCGGGCGCATTTACGACGGTTCGGGTCTGCCGTCGTTCATCGGCGATGTCGCGATTCGCGACGGCAGGATCGCCGAGATCGGCCGAATCAATGCATCCGCCGATCGCGTGCTCGACGTCGGCGGGCTCGCGGTCGCGCCGGGCATCATCGACTTTCACACCCACTTCGACGCCCAGCTTTGGTGGGACCCGCTGGCGTCTTCGTCCGTCGATCATGGCGTCACGTCGATCGTCATGGGAAATTGCGGGCTCACGCTCGCGCCGTGCAGGCCCGAGGGCCGCGACGCTCTGATCGGCACGTTCGTGCGCGTCGAAGATATGCCGCGCGCAACCTTGCAGGCGGGGATTCCCTGGGAATGGACGACGCATGGCGAATTCCTCGACGCTCTCGAAAAAAAGCCCCTCGGCGTGAACGTCGGCACGCTCATCGGCCACTGCGCCGTGCGCCAGTTCGCCATGGGCGAAGCCGCCGTCGAGCGCGAAGCGAATGATGAGGAAATCGCCGAGATGGAAGAGCTGGTCCGACAGGGCATGGCGGCCGGCGCCTTCGGCTTTTCGACTAATGCCAATCAGCGCCACTACCGTGAAGACGGCAAGCCGGTGGCGAGCCGCTTCGCCGCTCTCGACGAAATCGCGCGCCTGTGCCGCGCGGTGGGCGAGAGTCAACGCGGCCTGGTTCAATTCACCCACGGCGCCTTCGCGTCGCCCGAGCACGTCGCGCGCATCGGCGAGTGGTACGACACCATTCTGCAAGAAACCCGCCGGCCGCTGATCGGCGAGAGCATCCGCCACTTCTGGAGCGAGCCCGATCTCTGGCGCAAACAATTGGAGGACGTCGCGGCGCGTAATCGCCAAGGCTATGCGGCCTACGCGATGACGAGCACGCGGCGCTCCATGCGGCGCTGGACGCTCAAAGATTCGAGCCGATTCGATGAAATGCCGGCGTGGAAAAAGGTGATGACTTTGCCGTTGGATCGGCGCAAGGAGAGATTTCTCGATCCGAGCATCCGCGCCGAGCTGGCCGGCGCGATGGCGGAGCACAGGCCAATCGGCTTCTCGCGCCGCTGGGATTTGATTACGGTCAAAAAAGCCGCGCGGCAGGAGAACAAACCCGTCGAAGGCAAAAGCATCGAGGACCTCGCCAGCGCGCGAGCAAAATCGCCGATCGACGCTTTTCTGGACTTAGCGCTATCCGAAAACCTGGAGACGACCTTCGAAGACATCGCGTCGCAAGGCGATGAGAAGGCGGTGAAAGAAATCTTTTCCAACCCGCACGTGCTGCTCGGCCAATCCGATGCCGGCGCCCACGTCGCCAACGCCAACCCGGGCTTCGGCTACTCGACGATCATGCTGGCGCATTGGGTGCGCGAGCGCCAAATCATGAATCTCGAAGACGCGATCAAAAAACTGACTTTCCTGCCGGCCACAATCTTCGGCATTGCCGATCGCGGCTTGCTGCGCCGCGGCATGGCTGCCGACATCGTCGTTTTCGATCCGGAGAAGATCGACCTGACCGAACCTGAAAAGCTCGCGGATCTTCCCGAGGGCGCCGAGCGCTACGTCCAGCGCGCCACCGGCGTCCACTACACGGTCGTCAACGGCTCGGTGCTGATGAGAGACGGCGCCCACACGGGCCTGTATCCGGGAAAAGTATTGCGAAGCTGCTAGAAATTTTCAGAGCCGGAATATAAACTTGCCGCACCAGCCCGGCTGATCACCTTAATCCGAAAATTTCCTTCCACAGTCTTTTCATATTTCGGATAATCCGCGATGTCCTGCTCGCCCACCGGGTAGATCCTCGCGGGACGGGTTTTTTCCACCGGCTCGACTTTCGGATGCGCTGGCACGCGCCCGCCCTGAGCGTAGATTTTCTGTCCTTCCTCGCTCGCGGTCCAGCGCGCAAAAAGCAATGCGGTGTTCGGATGCGGCGCGTTCTTCAGGATTGCCGTGGCATCGATGTCGCCGGTTCCTTCGGTAAGCATGTAATCGAGCGGCGCGCCTTTGCGCTTGCGGGCCGGAAAATGATGCGTATAGCAGGTAAGACAGGCCGCGGCTTGCCCGGCAACCAAGAGCTCCGCGAGCTGCGAGTGGCCTTTGTGAAATTCGATATTGTTCGCCGCGATGCGCTTGAGCAAAGCGACCGCCTTCTCGTCGCTCTTGTACTTGTGCTTGGCCAAACCCAGCAATAATTGGAAATCGCGCGGCTCGGCGATGAGAATATTTTTCCAGCGCGGCTCGGCGAAATCTTCGAACTGCTTGGGCTCGTCTTCCTTCTTGATCTTGTTCGTGTTCCACGCCGGCACGATATAAATCAAATCAGTAGCGACCCAGGTCGTTCCTTTAAGCTCGTCCGGATATGCCGCCGCTTCCGGATAGAGCTTGTCCAGGAACAATCCCTGAGTTTGGACACGCATCATGCCGTCCAGCAGGGTCTGAAAAATATCGGCGATGATCTTGCCGCCGCGCGATTCGGCGATGATGCGAGCCGCAAGCTGGTCCGAGGTGGCATCGACGTGATTGACCTTGATGCCAGGGAAGCGCTTCTCGAAGGCGGGAAGAATGGTTGCCGCGTTGACCTGCGCCAGAGTCGCGTAGAAATTGAGCGTACCGCCCTCGGTCAACGCTCGTTTATAAACTTCATCGAGCGTCTGCGCCTCGGCGCGGCCGATGGCACAAACCATCAAAAACAACGCGAGCAGCAATGTTTTCAATCTCATTTGCCCCCTCTGCCTCACTACGATAGCCGGATGCGGCACAATTTCACTGCAGACCACTGCCGTCATACAATCGCAAAGCCCAGTCGCACAGCAACGGCGTAGCGCGCACGTTACACTTGTGCGGCCGGCTAACTACCGATCCCTTTCGAACGACGGCCCTTCACGCTTCCGGCATTACGCCGTTGGAATGCGCAATTTTTGTCCCGGATGAATCAGATCCGGATTCTTGATCTGATCGCGATTTGCTTCAAAGATTTTTTGCCACGTGACACCAGGATATTTTGTGGCGATTTTACTGAGCGAATCGCCGGAGACCACGGTATAAATAGTTTCGCTCCCCGCAGCAACATCGAGGTTCAAGACCACGTCGCCCGAGCGCATATCCGGGTCCAGGCGGTTATATTCATCCCATAGCTGTTGTTTAACGGCTTCACTAGGCGCGGTCCCGTGGATGTGCAGGACATCGTCCTGTTCCTGGATGTTCAAATCGGCAACTCCGCTGCCTTCGGCCATGGTGATTAACGATTGATACTTGTCTCTCAGCATGGGGCACCTCCCTATTTGATAGTGAGTTGGTTAACAACTTTTTTCGGGCCGGCCTCGTTGGCCGCTTTCATGGCGTCTTGCAGTTTCGCTCGGGGAATCTCGCCGGTCAGCGTCACTTGTCCATCGGCGACATTGGCGGTTACGCCTTTCACGTTATATTTGACCAGGTTTGCCTCAACCGCGCTTTTTATCTTTGGATCCTCGGAAACAACTATGGGCGGCTTGACGCTCAAGTTATTGACCACCGACTTCACGTCGGCGACACCCTTCGCGGCTTGCTCTGCCTGGCTCTTGGCCGAATCATTGTCCACCGTTCCGGTCAAAGTTACGACTCCCTCCTTGGTCTCCACGTTGACCATGGAGGCCAAAGCCGGACTCTGCGCCGCGATTTGCGATTTCACGCTGCTCGTCAGCGCCGCATCGTCGGGACCTCTTTTGCACCCTCCCAGCAGAGTAGCCATGCAAACGACAAGCGCTGCCGTGATCAAGTGCAACGTTTTTTTACCTTGCATAACCTCAACCTCCTTTGGCTTGGAAAAAATCCGTTTCATCGCGCACTGCAGGACACTACCATAGCCGCCTTTTTGGCTACAATCCCACTTCCAAAATAAAACCTACCGCGTCCTTGACGCTACAATGCGGAGTTCTGTGAAACCAAAACGAGGAATTCTCTAGGCCTTGCTAACTGACAGTCTTACCGAGAAGCCGAGCCGTCGGTATGAATCTAGTGGTGCTTGCTATAATGTCGTCGTCGCGCGTATCCTCGCCCACTCCCCTTTTTTTGCGTTCCTGCCCTGGCCGTGCCGGGATGTATAAAAGCGGCATTATTACTTCGCCGGATAGCGCTTCGCCATCTCGTTGAAGAAGCCTTCCTTCTCGAGTTCCTGCAGGAAACTCATATCCACGAACTGCTCCGGCTTAGCAGTTTTCGCCTGCGGCATCTGGGACACCAAGCGATCGAGAAGAAACTGCAAGCCTTTCAGGGTCGGATACGGTTTCTTGGGCGTCGTGGTAACGTAAGCTTGATAAGAGCTTTCGAGAACTTCGGCATCGCTGGTGCGCATGTACTTGCCGAAGATTTTCTGCGTCGCCGGCTTGTCGTTGAATATAAAGTGGATGCCCTCGACGTATCCTTTTAGCGCCGACTTCACGACCTCGCGGTTGCTTTTGATATAAGCACGCGTGGTCGCCATCCCGTTTCCCTGGACTTCGACTTTGAGATCGGGAATCTTGACCAGCTCGACGAGTCCCATGCGCTTGGCGATCGGAATCGTCGATGAGTTGAAGATCGCCGCGTCGATCTTCCCCGCGGTCATCGCCGCGATGCGCTCGGCGTCCGGGCCGCCCGGCACCAGCATGATGTCCTTGTCGGGATCGAGCTTGAGATGATTGGCGAGGATGATCGCGGCAAAATGAGTGGCGGCGCCGTAGCCGCTGATGCCAAGCCTTTTCCCTTTCAATTGTTCCAGGCGAGTGATTTCCGGGCGGGCGAAAACCGTCGAGTCGTAATAGATTTCGACGCCGGCAATCAGCACGAGATCATGCCCAGCCAAACCGGCTTGAACCACCTGACCGATGCTCATGAGCGGCGGGTCGCCGCCTGCCAACGCCTGAATCGCCAATTGCCCGCCGCGGAGAAAAATCGGCTCCACGTCGAGGCCGTATTTTCGGAACAACCCCGCGTCCTTCGCCACCCAAATGTGTCCCTGGCGAAAACCGAGGGAGGGATAGCCGAAACGAACTCGTTTTAGCTCCTGCGCAATCGACGCAGTAGTCAAAATCGGCTGAAGCCCGAAGAGTATAACGATCGCGAGTAGATTGTTCCTCTTCTTCGACATAAGGCGACTCTTTTTTTCGTGTCCTTCGTGTTTCCTTCGAAAAGTACGGGTGCGGAATGGTAGCAGCTGGCGGGGTAGCGGTTGGGTTCCGTCATACCCGCGATTCGAAAGCATGCCCTCGCGAAAGCGGGGGCGGGTAACCAGGCGAATTCGCCAAAACAAACCTGGATTCCCGCGCACGCGGGAATGACGAGTGGCGGGAGAATCGTGTCGTGCGAACCTCCCATTTTCATTCTCTGTGGGCGAACGTAAGCTCATGAATCACTTACAGTCCGAAAATTTCCCGGAATTCTTTGATTGTCTGATTGAATTGCGGCCCGGTCTGGGGCGGCTCGACCTGAAGCTTCAATTTCGATTGCTCCATCCGCGGCGAGAACGGCTCGATGTCGGGCCGTGCCGGGATGCGCCGCAAGGCACGCAATCGCTGCTGCGCCGGTCTGGACAAGAGATAGTCGTAGAACAGCTTCGCCGTATGCGGATGCTGCGGTTTGGCGCTGATACCCGCGGCATTCACGGTGACGACGATGGGATTGACCGTATTCACCCACTCAATCGGTGCGCCTCTTTGCTTCATCTCCTCGACACGGTGCGCGTAGACGACTCCTAGAGGAAATTCGCCCGCAGTCATGAGCTGAGCGATCAAGGTATGACCTTTGCGCCATTGAATCTCCTGCTTCGCAAGCGCGCGCATGTATTTTTGCGCCCGCTCTCGGCCCCAACTCTTATGCAAGGTGCCGTACCAAGGGTACTGCTCCTGATCGATCGAGACTTTGCCCTTCCATTTCGGATCCAGGAGATCTTCCCACTGCTTCGGCGCTTCCTTCTCGCTAACTAATTTGGGGTTGTACCCGATCGTGGCATAGTTGATGTAGACCGCCGTCCAGTGACCTTTGGGGTCTTTGAACTCGGGGATGTAGCTCTTGGCCTCGGGAGATTGATAGGGCGCCAGCAACTTGGCTTCGATCAGCGCATCGACTTCGCTGATCGTCACGAGATCGAAGTCCGAGCGGCCAGCGCGCGCTTCGGTGACGATGCGGTTGAGCGTCTTCTCGCCGCTGGCGCGAAAGATTTCTCCCTTGACGAACGGATACTGCTTTTCAAAGTCATCGAGCAGCGGCTTCGATTCGGTCACGTTGGTGGATGTGTACCAAACCAGCTTGCCTTCCTTCTTGGCGCCTTCAACAAGTTTGGCTTTTTCGTCGGACTGGCTCCAAACCTGCGTCGCGCCCATCGAAAGGAACACGACCCAAATGATCAAAGAAACCAGAACAGTAAAAACTGAGCTCATTCTACCTCCGTTCATCGAACCTATTTCGTTAACGATCCTCGGGCAAAACTGCATGAGTATTAAGAAAGACTGCGGCGAAGTCAATTAGCCTTGCCAAGTGACATCTGAGGGTCGGAGCGTTCACCGCAGAGTCGCTGAGACCGCAGAGAAATAATTCTTTCTCAAGAATTACTCTGACCCCAGCACTCCGCGCCTCCGCGGTCAAAACTGACTTCTGTTATTGAGCCGCGCCCTGGCGCGCTCTAAGGCAAATAGCCGCACTGGCGCCAGAAGCGTTCGGCGGCGGGATGGAGAGGCACTTCAAGGTGGCCCTGCGGCGTGTCGCGCACCATTTGCGCAAGCGGCAGCGGCGCTTCCCCGGCCCACGGAATTCGCGTCTTGCTTTCCTCCAGCGCGCGGCAAAAATCCGCGACCATAGCATCCGGCGTATCGCGGTGGGTGTAGATCGGCCAACCGCTGAAATCGAGGGTCGGCACATCGGCAGCGAGCTTCGGAAAATATTTCTGTTGAATCAAGCCCCGTCGTAGACCCACCGTTTCCAATCGCGCGAGCATGGTTTCGTCCAACGAGAGAAAATTCATGCCCAACTCGAGCGCCATGTTGCCCCAGGCGCTGGCGCCCTCGTCAAAGATTGCGTCGATCTCGTCGCGCTGCATGGCGCCGATGCGGTTCGGTCCGTAGGCCATGCCAGCGTCGTAGCGCACTTGACCGCCCCAGGAGACGATGTCGTCCAGCGAAAAACCGGCGGCTTCGAGCACGTGATTGACGATTACGTGCAGCGAATGGTCCGGCTGCGCGCGCAGTGAAATCCGCAGCGGAAATTTGCGCGCGCGGATATCGCTGAACGATTGGAGACCCGTTTCCTGTTTGACGGCGAACAGCATCGAGTCCAGGGACGGCAGGACAGCGATCACGCGCACAGGTATCGGCTCCGTGAAAGGCGCGCTGCCCAGCGCGGCAAGCTTGAGCATCATCGACGGATTGATGATCGCAAAGTGCACGCGACCCTCGGCAACTTCTTGGACGGTGGCGGGGCTATCGCTCGCGAACAAGGTCACCGGCCAATCGGCGGCGCCCTGCTCGCGCAAACTGATGCGCGCCTGGAGATAAGGAAAATCTTTCCGATTGACGAGGGCTGAGGCGACTTCGAGCATGAGCCGCGACCGCGTCGTGTGCGGATGCGTTCGCAAGCGGGTAGGTTTGAGGGTCAATTCGTCTTGGCTCATAACTACACCGTCGAGCTTCCGGAATACCTCCCGCAAAGCATGTCCTGAGACTTGTATGATGGATGTCGGCTCTGAACCGGGAGTGCTCTGCTACAATGCCCGAAACGCCAAAGGCATTGTGCAAGGAGGCACTCAGCATGGGACACAAAGCGTTTATACCACAAGAGTACGATGTGTTTGCGGGCTTGGACGTAGATAAAAGAAGCATCTCGGTGACCTTTAGCAACCATCAGCAAGGATTTGTCCGATCGTTGCACATGCCGTACAGCGTGGAGCACTTGCTCAAGCACGTACGCAAGCATTATCCCGATCAGAAGGTTGCGTTTGTCTATGAAGCTGGACCGACGGGGTATGGATTGTATGATGGGCTTTCGGCCCAGGGGTATAACTGCTTGGTGGCGGCACCTTCGATGATCCCTCGAGCTCCCGGGCAAAGAGTCAAAACCAATCGCCTCGACAGCCGAGGGTTGTCGGAGAGCTTGCGCGGTGGACAGTTGAAGAGCATTCACGTGCCTTCGCCCATTTATCGAGAGCTTCGCCATCTCACTCAGCTGCGCGACACCTTGGTCAGTGAAGTGGCGGGGATGAAGCAGCGGATTCAATCGCTGTTGCTGTTTGAGGGGATCGCTTTCCCAGCGGCTCCCGCTGGGAGCCGCTGGTCTTTGAAAGTGAAGAGCCAACTGAGGAAACTTCAGTGCTCTAAGAGCATGCGCTTTAAACTCGATCAGTTGCTCGACAACGTGGAGTTTTCTGAGAAGCAGGTCGTGAAAGTGACCAAAGAGATTCGCAAGCTCTGTCAGAACGATCCTGAACTGGCGCAGTGCATGAAGTATATGATGAGCGTTTGTGGCATCGGCTGGATTGTGGCCAGTCAGCTCCTGGCTCGTATCGGTGATTGGCGGGAACTTAAAAACGTGCGTCAGCTGGCAGGGTTTTTGGGGCTGGTTCCGAGTGAGGACTCTACGGGAGAGAAAACCGATCGAGGCTCGATCACCCGCACGGGACATGGCCGCCTGAGGAGTAAACTCATCCAAGCGGCCTGGTCGGCGATTCGCCAAGATGGTGAACTTCGGGAGTTTTACAGTTCGGTATGCCGCAGACACCCGCGGCATATGGGTCCGCGAGTCGCCATCGTCGCCGTGGCGCGCAAGCTCAGCACCCGGATTGCTGCGGTGTTGATGGAACAACGGCCCTATGTGATGAGACAAAAAGTTCATTCAGCTCCTTTGACCCAAGAGGAGACATCGCCCCAGGGAACGGCTCGACGACTTTGAGAACCGGGAGAAAGAAACTCCTGACGGTTCGATCCTTGAGACAGAGATCCCGGGGCTTTGTGCCTTAGAGAGGGGCGCATTTTAAGTCAGTGTGACGGCCGGGTGCCGTGCCACGCATAGCAGCAAGTCTCTCTTGGCCGGGAAAGAAGAAGGGATAAACTAAGAGCATTCGCGGTGTAGCGACTTGACATCCACATAGCAGCAAAGTCGAAGGGACGCGAAGCCCGCAAAGATTCTGTCATTTCGACCGCACGGGAGAAATCCTTCTTAGATCCCTCGCATTGCTCGGGATGACGGTCTTTGACCGTCACTTGGCGCCTTTGCGCCTTGGCGAGAGATAATCCGAACGGACTACTTCGTCTTCAGCTCCCGATAGACCTCGCGCGCCAATCTGAAATCCGCTACCTGTGAGATCGGCACGGACTGTTTCGCCTTCGTCACCCGCAAGCTTTCCTCAATGCCTTCCTGCAGCGCCTGGTCCGATGCCACGCCGCTATCGGTCCAGGTCTTAACCATCATATCGAAAGCCTTCTCGGCGACGTCGCGTTCAAGCTTCCACTTCGCCATGATCAGCGAGATGGAATCCTGCCGCTGGGCGCGCGCATGGGCCATGCCTTTAAAGGCCACCGCGATCATGTTTTTGACCTGATCGGGCCGTTGCTGCAGCCAGCGATCGGAAACACCATACCCGCCATTGATGCTCTCCAAGGTTTCGCCCATGAAGGCTAGGCGGCGCAACCCCATGCGCTCCGCGAGAATATCCACCGGCAAGGTCAACGTGGTCGCGTCAACGACGCCGGCTCGAAGGGCTTGGAGCCGGTCGGGTGTATTGCCGATGACTCGCAGAGTCATTTCCTTATCGGCGTCGATGCCAGCGTCCTTGAGCAAACGTCGCGACAGAAATGACTCTCCGGACGTAAGCGTGGCTACGCCCAGGACTTTGCCCTTTAGCTCCTTGATGGAGCGAATCTCTCCGCGCGCCATGAGCGAGAATAGCGGTCGGTCGTTATAGACCATCGCCAGCTTCACGGGCAGGCCGCGCACCGCGGCATTGATCGTCGTGCCGGCGAAGACCACATATTGAATATCGCCGGAGATCAGCGCCGTTACCGCGATCGTCGGCGGGATATTGATCAGCTCAGCATCGAAGCCGGCCTGCTCGAAGAAGCGATTCTCTTTGGCGACGATCAACGGAAACGGAATCAACCCGCCGACGGAATAACCGATTCGCACCTTTTCCAGCTCCTTGCTGGCGGCAACAACCGGGGCGCTCGTGAGCGCAATAAAGATCGTCAGCGCGACAGCCGGAGCAAAAGCAACTCTAAGACTTCGTCGCATCAATCATTTTCCTCTTTAGTTGAACGAGGCACGTTAAGGCCAGCGATTTCTGTTCTGCGGCCGCTTCGCCCAGTAGTCCTCGAAGGCCTTTGGACCGGCGCGCTCATAAACCCGCCGGTGGGTCGCTCGGTCGGCCACATGCGGCAACACCCGTTCGGAGTACTGCAAGTGCGTTACCTCGCCTTGCGCCGCGGCGTCTTCGGCCGCGAGCAAATCGTCGAGGAACTGCCGCAGCTCTCGATCGTTGGCCATGTTGCTGCGAAAAATCAACCGGCCGTCTTTGTGGACGACGAACAGCGCGTTGGGCCAAACGCCGTAGGCCCGGTGGATTCTGCCATCGAGATGGTCGACGATGATCGGAAAACGAACGTCTTCTAACTTCTGCAGATCGCGCGCATAGCTTAGTTTTTGCTCGAACGAATCATGAGCGGAATAGTTCTCGGCCGGATGGGATTCTCGCGTGTAAAGTAAAAAGAACGACACGTCGTTGCCGGCAAATTCTTCCTGCAATCGATTGAAAGCCGGCACCTCGAAGGCGCACATCGGACTGGTCACTGCTCCGGTCATGATCACGATGTGGCGCTTGCCGCGAAAGTCGCGGGACCGAACGACGTTGCCGTCCAACGCCGTTGCTTCAAACTCCGGCGCAGGCGCGCCGACTTTCGCCGGCATGGTTTCGCCCGGATTCGTCGTGCCGGGAGAAGCGACAGTGAAGTCCTCAGAATTGTACTGTTGTTCTTCGTCTATCATTGATCCGCTGCAATAGAATGTGGGAGCAATGAATATCTGCTGAAAGAGATCTGGACGCGCGCTTAGCTACCTCGCTCTTCCGTCATACCCGCGAATGCGGATATCCAGGCTGATTCGCAAAAGCACGAATCTGGATTCCCGCCTGCGCGGGAATGACGACAAGCCCCATTTTGATTATCCGTTGGGCAAGCAAAGCTCATGAATCAGGGGCCTTCCCTTCGGACTCTCACCCCTGCCTTCTCCCGCTTCGCGGGCCAGGGGGGCTAAGTCGTTCGCACGTCCGAATTTCTCCAACGAGGTAG
Organism: uncultured delta proteobacterium; assembly: GCA_963745035.1. Taxonomy (GTDB): domain Bacteria; phylum Desulfobacterota; class Binatia; order UBA9968; family UBA9968; genus DP-20. Next base: position 38,013 of record CAVUVW010000002.1, read on the forward strand.
TTTCAACTCTTCTCCCGAAGATCTTAGCGCGTCTCTTCGCGGTACACGCCGATCGCTTCTTGCAGCGCCCCTACATCATTGAGAACAAGGTGGCCAGCACGCAACTTTGACGCCAATGGCAATCGACGTCGCTATTGATCGTTTAGATGAAAGTATTTCACCGCGTTGCCTACGGTCATTTTCCAAATCTCGTCTTCCGTCGACTTGGCGAAATTTTCCGCGATGACCTTCTGTGAGTTGGGCCAATCCGATTCGAGATGCGGAAAGTCGCTCGCCCACATGAGCTTGTCGATATCCAGCTCTTGGCGCGCGATGCGCACGCCGACCGGGTTACGGTTGAAGCCCCAGTAGCAATGCTCGCGCGCGATCTCGCTCGGCATGCGCTTGAGCCGCGGCAGGCCCAGAACGCGCTCGGCCCAGTACTGCTGGCGGCCGTATTCGTTGTCCATCTGGTCCATCCAGTTGGGCACCCAGCCGATCTGCACCTCGGCAACGTAGATGCTCAATTTCGGGAAAGCGCTCGAAGGCGCCGCCCCAGATCATCTGCACGACCTGCCTGCTGCCGCGAAAACCATATTTGTTGAAGCGCTCCACGATGTCCGGCACGTGATGCTCCGGATCGGTTTTGCGCGGATACTTGAATGCCGGCGCCGTTGCCGCAGCCGATTGGCCGCGTCCGCGCCGCGGAAAACCAAACTCGACATGGATGGTGAGCGCCATATTGAGATCCACCACTGCCGCCCAAAAACGATCGTCCTCCTGGGTTGGATATGGATTGCCGGCCGGAAAATGGTCGAGAGCCACCGCCTTGAGGCCGATCTTCGCGCAATGCACCAACTCGCCGACGGCGTCGTCGATATTCGTAATCGGAATGACACCGACGCCGATCAACCGCTCCGGGGCGAACGAGCAATACTCCTCGGCGAGCCAATCATTGTAAGCGCGCACTACCGCTTTGTGGGCCTCGTCATTGCGGATGCCGCGCCAAAAGCTCGGCCCAACGTTGCCGTGAAACAACACTTCGGCATCCACACCATCCTTTTCCTGCTCCGCCAGTCGCTGCGCCGGCGAGCCTGTGCCCGGTGAGGTTTCGTAATGCTCGCCCGGAAGCGGATCGAAGGGACGGCGTTCTTCGTAAGGAACACCGCAGGAAATATTGGAGATCAAACGCTCGAGCGGCTGCCCTTCTTGTAGTACCGCCAGGGTACCATCTTCCAATGTGATCACTTTCGGCGCCCGGTCGCGAAACTTCTCCGGCACTCGTTCGGCATAGCGATCGGGCCGGATCTCGAGATGGGAATCGGCGGAAATACATTTGTACTTCATAAATCCTCTCACGAATCAATCAGCGCCCGGCTTATACCCAGGGAGGAATGTTGTCAACGCTCGACCCACCGCTCGAATCAATCGTTGATTCCCCTTCGGTTGATGCGATACAAATGGGAGCGTCAGCCGGATTCAATTTGGAGAGACAAATTTCGGTCGTGGTTCAGTTTCGGAAAGATCTCTCACTTCGTTCGAGATGACAGGTCCGTTATTTTGTTTGTCATTCCGAGCGAATGCGAGGAATCTTTCTCCAAGGTGTAATGCTCATCACGGTCAAACTGCACCACTACTCAAATTTCTAGTCGACGACGAAGGAATTTTACATGATAATCATTAGACGGTTACCGCTCGCCGTGGCATCGATCTTGATCGCTGGAGCTTCGGCGCAGATCACCGGCGCTGCCGAATCCGGTAAATCAATTCCTTTGCGCGTCGCCTACAGCGCCATCACCGTCAATCAAGCGATCCCGTGGATCGCCTTCGATGCCGGCCATTTCAAGAAAAACGGTCTGGATGTCGAGTTGATCCACGCCAGCAGCATCACGTCCATGCAGGCTCTGCTCGCCGGCGAGGTCGCGGTGGCCCAATCGGTCACCGACGCCTGCGTGAGCTCGAACTTGAGCGGCGCCGATACGCTTTTCTTGGGCGCGATTCTCGACAAACCGTTGTACAGCTTTATCGTCAATCAGAAAATCAAGACGCCGGCAGACTTGAAAGGCAAACGGGTCGGCGTCACTCGCGTAGGCTCGACACCGGATGCGCTTGCGCGCACGATGCTTAAAACGTGGAACCTGGACCCGAACACCGATGTCACGATCGTGCAGCTCAACGAGATGGGTCTGCTGGTTCAAGGTCTGGTCAACGGCGTGATCGACGCGGCGCCGATTTCGATTCCGAGCAATATCCGCGCGAAGAATCTCGGCTTCACCGAGCTCTTCGACATGACCAAGATCGGCAAGACTTACATCACCGGCACGGTAGTCACGCGCAAGCGCTTCATCGACGGCCAGCGCGATACCGCGAAGCGGTTCATGCGCGGCTTTCTCCAAGGCATGAAAACCTATCTGGAAGACGAAGATCTTAGCATCAAAATCATCCAGAAGTGGACGCGGGCCAAGAACCGCGACGAAGTGAAGGAAGCCTATGATCTCCAGGCAAAGAACATGCTGCGCATCCCGCGCACGTCGATCGACGGCGTGAAGACCATTCTCGAAGGCATGGAAAAACTTCCCGGCGCCAAGACCGCGGACCCGCGCCGCTTCATCGACTCAACGATTCTCGACGAGCTGGAAAAGGAAGGCTTCTTGAAGACTCTCTACAAGAATTGACCTCGAGCGCTTCGCTAAGGCTTGAAGAAGGAAAAACTCATGCAGGTAACATCGTCGATGGGTGCTCTCTTCAGTCTAGTGACATTTTTCGTGTTTGACATCGCCGCGGCGCAGACACTCAAAATTCCTTACGTATCGATCTCCGGCTTTCAGGCGCCGCTCTACCTTGGCGAGCGCGCCGGCTTGTTCAAAAAGAACCAACTGGAAGCGCAGCTTATCTACATGCCGGGCGGATCGTTGATCGTGCAAACCTTGCTCTCGAATGAAGTCGGGGTCGCCAGCCTGGCGCCGCCGTCTGCGGTCGCTGCATGGGTCAAGGGTGCGGAGCTGTCGCTGGTCGCCGGCGGCATCGAGCGCGCGCTCAACGTCCTCATGGTCAATCCTAAGATCAAGAGAATCGAGGACCTCAAAGGCAAACGAGTGGCGATCAGCCGTTTCGGCTCGCTCTCGGATGTCTCGCTGCGCGACGCCTTAGCGTTTCACAAGCTGAGAGCCAATCAAGACGTGATAGTCGCGCAGATCGGCGGGCTCGGCGAGCGCATGGTGGCGCTCACCTCGGGCGTCGTTGACGGCGCGATTCTCAACGTCGATCAAGTTTTCCAAGCGGAGAGGCTCGGCTTTCAGATCTTGATCGACCTGCGGAAAAAAAAATTGCCGCTGACCTATTCGACCCAGGGAATCGTCGTGAGCAATCATTTTCTCCGTTCGCAGCGCTCGGTCGTCAAACGTTTTTTGCGAGTGTATGTCGAAGGCATCAAGATTTTTAAGACCGACAAGGAATATTCCATGGACACCTTGGGCCGTTACATCAAGACCAGCGATCGCGAGATCCTGTCGAAAACCTATGACGTTTACCGCGACGCTTGGGAAAGCGTGCCGTTGGTACGACGCGAAGGCATACAGCAAGCGCTCGACAGTATTCCGGAAGCCAAAGGCGTCAAGGTGAATCTCGACAATCTGATCGATAATTCGCTGATCCAGGAATTTGAAAAGGAAGGTTTTCTACGCGAGCTTTATGCGGACGGCGCAAAACGTTAACCGTGGTGGCTCAATTGACGAGCTCTTGCGTCCCAGGATAGAGGGAAGTAATTTTCTAGAAGATTTGCTGACGGGAGAGGAACCATGCTCAAGACCACCGGGCTGATCGCCGGCCATTACGAATGCCGCTCGTTCGCCGATACGCTTCCGGTATTCACCGACCTTCTGGCGATGCAAATCGTCGAGCAAAAACCGGCCGAAGCCACGCTCAAACATCCGAACACCGACTGGCGCTTGATCGTTCACGAAGGCGGTCCCAATGCGCCCGAAAAAACCTTCGACAATCATTACGGCTTTCGCGTCGCGAGTCACCAGGAAGTCGAAGCCGCGTGGAAATATATCGAAGCGCACAAGGAAAAATATCATCTAAGCAAAATCACCAAGCCCCAGAGCGCGCACTTCGCCTACTCGATCTATTTTCGCGAGCCCGGCGGCAATCATCTCGAGATCGAATACTACAATCCGGGCGGCGCGCTGCACGGCCGCTCGCACACGGCGGGACATTGGGAAAATCCGCTTACCGATGAGCGCTTTCCCGGACGCGGCTACCTGCCGCAAGCTTTCACTCACGGCACCTTGCAGTGCGACAACGTCGAAAGAAGCCGGCAGTTTTATGTCGATGTCTTGGGCTTGGAGATCGCCGCCGGCTTCAATACCGCGCAGTACATCAAGCATCCTGCAGCGCCTTGGTACATCGTCGTTTTGCAGCGCAGTCCGCGCCAGTATCTCGCGCCGGTCAACCGATTTACTTTGCAAGTGAGCTCACCCGCCGAAGTTGCACAGGCGCACCGTGAGTTCACGGTCAATGGTAATTCGCTTGGCCTTACCGAGCTCGGCGAGCTCGAGACAAACAACGGCACAATGAGCTTTATTTTCAGCGATGTCGATAAAAACTGGTGGGAGCTGACCAACTGATGGAAAGAAAACCGAAACTACAAATCATCGTGCTTGCCGTCTCCCTTCTGCTGGCGCAGTGGATGGTTTTGGCGCCGATGGCATCCGCTCAGACGCCGTTCTATGAAGGCAAGAATGTTCTGCTCGTCAGCGGCACCGACGCCGGCGGCGCCGGCGATCTGCGCACACGCGCAGTGATTCCGGTCTTGAAAAAACATATCCCCGGCCATCCCAACATCGTCGTGCAGTACATGCCCGGAGCGGGCGGACGCAAGGCGGCCAATCAGATGTACAAGTCGGTCCGGCCCGACGGTTTGACCATCGGCGCCATGATCACCGGCATGGTTCAGGGTACGATTTTCGGCGAGACCGACGTGCTCTATGAACTGGACAAGTTCATTTATCTCGGCTCCCACGCCCGCTATGCGCCTTATGCGTTTCTGACGCGCAAAGCCGCTGGCTTCAACACTCGGGAAACTTTGACCGCGGCCCGCGGCGTGCGCATCGGCGCCCCATCCGTCGGCCACAGCCTTTACACTATGGCCCGCCTGTTCGCTTACATGCTCGACATGAAGGAGCCGCGTCTTGTCACCGGCTACACGCCGCGCGAAATCGACTTCGCTTTGGAAAGAAACGAAATCGATGCCCGGGTGAGCATCCTGGACAGCTTGCTGACGCGCAACGCTCACTGGTTGGATAAAGATCTCGTGCACGTGCACGCGACCATCGATATTCCCAAGGGCTTCAAACACGCAGATCGCAGGCTCGCCAAACTTCCCGAGATCGAGAGTTTCGCTCGGTCAAATCAAGACCGCCGCCTCATCCACCTTTTTCGCGGCGTGCGCGACACCGGCCAGCCGTTTGTCTTGCCGCCGGGCACGCCGGCGGAGCAAGTCAAAATATTGCGTGAAGCCATGCGTAAAGCTTTCGCTGATCCGGAGTACACAAAAGCTTACGAAAAGCTCACCTCGGAGCCCGCCATGCCGATAACTTGGGAGGAGTTCGAAACGGAGCTCCGCGAGTTGCCGCGGGAAGCCGAGATCATCGATCTCTTCAAAAAACTTTCCGGCCCGGCGCCGCTGCCGGCGCGGCCATCGCGGTAAGCACGCGCAATCTAAGCGTTCGTTAACTTCAGCTTTTCTGAGCCTCTCGCCGATCTTTGGTGAGAGTTAACGAGCGCTTCGTAAATTGACAATAAATTCTTTTTGCGGTGTGCAGAATGCAGAAAAGCCCGGTTGGACAACCAACCGGGCTTTTCATTTTCACGACGAATCAGTCCTGCAATCACTCGAATTTCAGCAACGGAATATCCTTCGCCGCCGGGGATGCTTTAACCGTCGCCAGATACGCGTAGATGTCAGCGAGTTCCTGGTCGGTCAGAAATTGCTGCCGATAGGCTGGCATGTCGAGGCGCGGTGTGCGCGTCTGCAGGGCAAAGGCAGGATAGGGAAGCAAACCCGGCGCGAGCTTTGGGCCGGCACCGCGATCGGCGCCCTGGCCAATCGTGCCGTGACAGGTATAGCACATATATTTCATGTAGGCCTGCTGGCCGCGCTGAGCCGAGCCAGCCGGTGTTTCCTGTGCGGATACCGTCGACACAGCCAATGCGAGTAGCGCCGTCGTCAGCAAGTAGCGCATCTAATGCCCTCCTGTTAACGTCCCTGGGATACCACGTCCACTAGCGCCGGTTCTCCGCGCTTCACCACTGCGAGCGCGCGCGAAAACGCCGGGCCTAGGGCGGCCGGATCGCTGATCGGTCCCTCCGCCCATACTCCCATGGACTGCGCCAGCTTGGCGAAATCGACATTCGGTTTTTCGATCGTCGTGCCGATCGCCGCGGTGTCCATGCGGCGGTTGTGCAGCGCCGCCATTTTTTGCAGGTGCATGACCTCCTGGTGATAAGCGCGATTGTTGTGCACGATCATGAGGAACGGAATTTTATGGTGCGCCGCTGTCCAGAGCGCGCCCGGCGCGTACATCAAATCGCCGTCGCCTTCGATCGAGACGGTCAAAATACCCTTGTCCCGGTTGGCCAGCGCCGCTCCGACGGCGGCGCCGCTACCGTAGCCTTGACCGGCGCCGCCGGAACCGCCGATGAAATTATGATACTCAGTGGCCGGCCAGAGGTTTCTGTTCCACTGCACGCTGGAAACGGCAAGGCACCATTTGTCTTTCTTGATGAGGTCGTAAAGCTGGGCCGACATGCGCGCCGTGCTGCACGGGCTGGCGTCCCAGCCTACACTGGCTGCGGCCCGCGCTCGATCTTTCATCCTGCCATGGTCTTCGCGCAACTTGGCGGCGCGGTTCGCGAATGCTCCTCGCTGCGCGGCTTTCTTCACGGCCTCGGTCAAAGCCGGAAGCGTCGCCTGCGCGTCGCCTGAGATCGGCAAATCCGCCGGCATGAAGCGCTGCATATCCTGATAGTTCGACTTGGTCAGCGTGTCGCCGAGCGAAATATGAATCACTTTGACATCAGGTTTTGCGAGCCGACGGTATTCATGGTGCGGGTCGCTGACGGTATTGAATTGACCCCAGGGATCGGCAACTTCAAGCAAAAGCGCAACGTCGGCTTGACCCACCAGGGAGCGGCGGTCTCCGCTGCGGCAGAGATAATGGTTCATCGGAAAATTCATGCGGCCGCCGATATCGATCACCGGCGCGCTCAAGGCCTCGGCTAGCTCCACGAGGAGCTTCATGCCCTCTTGCGAACGACAAGCGCGGTCAGCCACGATCACTGGATTTTGCGCCGCCACCAGCATCTTGGCCGCCTCGGAAACCGCGCCGCTGTCGCCCTGCGGAGGAATCGAAAGCGTGAGCTTGGGAATCGACAATTTCTTCTCGTCGCTTATCGGTCCTTCTGCGATCACGCCGTCGGCCGTGACCAGCACCGGTCCCATGGGCACGGTCGTGGCAATTTTGTAGGCGCGCATCACCGACTCGGCAAAATGCTGGAGCGATAACGGCTGATCGTCCCACTTGATAAAATCCCGCAGCAGCGCGGCCGGATCTTGCACGCAGTGATACCACTCGACACCGGGCCGGCGTTTCGCAGCGTCGAGAAAGTTGCCGGCAAACATGACGACCGGGACACGGTCGCACCAGGCGTTGTAAACGGCCATCGCCGCATGCTGCAGGCCGACGGTGCCGTGAGCCATCATGCCCATCGGCTTACCCGCCACCTTGGCATAGCCTTGGGCCATGCTGACCGATGTCTCTTCATGCAGGCAGGTGAGAAATTCGGGTTTCTTATTGCCGCCGTAGTTGATGATGGACTCTTGCAGGCTGCGAAAGCTCGATCCCGGATTGGACGCGATGTACTCGATGCCCGTCGCCTTGATCACGTCGACCATGAAGTCGGAACCCGGCCGGCTGATGATCTTATCCCTGCTCGGCGGTTTCTCGTTGCCTTCCGAGCTTGTCTCAGCGGCCTGCGCCGGCGAGTTTGCCGCCATCTGTGTCCCGATGACCGCCGCTGCGGTATGCCGCGGCGCCCTTTAGAAATGCACGACGATCGAAAGCATCTTTAGCCATGCGTACCTCCCGCAAGCCGAATTGGACGCCAGCGTCGCGATGGAAATGCGAAAGTCAATGAACCAGACGGATCGCGACAGGCTCAAACGTTGATAGACGCTAGCCGAAATCGCATTTTGCTGTCAATGGATATTTAGCCAAGGGCCGGACACGGGGGGCCATCTACACTATCGCAACCCGCAGACAAGATGCCGCAATAGGTTTAGCCGTATGACGAGATTTTGTTGAAGCTTCTGGTTGGCGAAGCCGCGAGGCGCTTTTAGCCGCCCGCCAGTTTGAGCTTGTTCTTGGCGTTCTTGCCGATCTTGTTGCGCGGGAATTTCTCGGCGACGTGCTCGAGCAAGTCGATGCCCAATCCCCGTTCCTGGCCGGCGCGTTCGACCAGACTGAATCCGAGCGCGAATAAGATCCTCCGGCGCCAAGCCTTTCTCTTTTTTCAGCGTCTCGAAAACCGGATAGGCCGAGCCGCGATAAAGATCGGTCAAGAGCTCGACCGCGGGATGCTGGCGATTGGTCGCCACGGTGTGCGAGTGCAGTTTCAGCTGCGCCAAGGCCAGGTGAAACTTATTCTCGGGCTTAACTCCGGGGAAATCCTTGAGCGGCAACAAGAAGCCCACCGACTCTTTGAATTTTTTCGCCTTGACCAGCTTCGCTCCGTGCTCGGCGAGCTTTTGGTAGACAAACTCCGCGTCCGCGCGCTTGAGCACGTGCAGGAACGCAGTCTGAATGCGCTCTTCGTCCTCGATCGCTTTTTGCAGCTTCTTCCACAACGCGTCCAGCGTATCTTGCCGCCACTTGCCTTCGAAGGAAGGCAATAGCTCCGCGATACTCCACGCCTTGCTCGCGTCCTCGCAGGAAACCAGTTCCTTGATCAGCGCCGCGCGCGCGTCGGGAATTTTGCGCAGCGAGCTGGCAGCGACGTCGCGCTCTTCCGATAATCGGGATCGCCCAATTGCTCGACCAAGGTGCGCACCGTCGCCGGCGTGCCGACGTCGCCCATTTTTCTGAGCGCGAACTTTTGCACGTCGGAATGCGGGCTCTGCATCAGTTTACCCAGCAGCGCGCGGGAGTCGTCCGGCAGCTCGTGGGCATCGAGCAAATCCAGGGTCAAGCGCGTCGCTTCCGTGGGCTGGGGCTCTTCGAGAATAGGAAACAACTTCGCGTACTCGTCCTTGCGCAACTCCTGCTCGCGCAGGCAGCGCAGCAGCGCGACCAACGCGTGCGCGCGCACCGCGGGATGCTGCTCCGCGCCGACGAACTTAAAAAGCCAGCGGCGCGCTTGAGGACGCCCGAGTTGTCCAAGCAGCCGCATGGCCGAAATCATCGCCGGCCGCTGCTCCTTGGCATTGAGCTTCGCCGCAAAAGATTCGACGTCGTCGTAGAGCGAATCCTGCTCTTTGGCGTCCATCTCCCGCAGCACCGGCGTCATCAGATCGCAGATCACGCGATTGCTCTCGTCCGTGCCCGTGCCGAGCATTTGCAGCAATCCCTTGAGCGCCGCTTTGCCGCGCACTTGGCACAGCACGCGTGCGGCATTCAACTGCCAGACGCGCGAGGCGTTCGCCAAGCCTTGCAGCAGCGGCTGCACCGCCGCTTGTCCGGCGCCGCTCAAGGACCGCACCGCCCGCTCCTGCACGTCCTTATCCTGGTCGTCGAGCATTTTGATGAGCTGCGCGATGTTGTTTTTCGGGTGCGCTTCTTCGAAGTAACGCAGCGCATAATCTTTCAGCACCGGATTCGGACCATCGAGCAGCGCGCCTACTATCTTGACAACGGAAGCGTTGCTCACTTTAAGACCGCCCAAAACGAGCAGAGCAGCACAGCGCTGCTCGACCGTGCCCTTTTCGATAAGAGTCAAAATATCCTGTAAAGTGTTGTCCATAATTTTCTCTGTTCCTATTTCCAACTTGATCCCGGCAGAAAAGTCAAGCCGGCGCGCGTAGCGCGCTCGGTCTAGAGTCTAGGGTCCAGAGTTTTGGGTTCCGAGAGCCTAGACCCTAGATGCGAGACTGCAAACAGTTGACTGTCTTGACAGCCGGCAAAATTGGCAGTACGCGAAAGCTTGGCTACGGAGGACGAATGTTTCACACTGATTTGACACCGTTCGGCGTCGACATGGAGCGCCTCGCGCAAGATCGACTCAAACGGCTTCAGGCCGCCATGAAACGCGAGAAGACTCGGCGCGCTTTTGCTCACGGACTTTTTGAATCTGCGCTACGCGACCAATACCGTGATGATGCTCGGCTTGCGTACTTCCGGCGTCCAGCGCTTCGGGCTCATTCCCGCCGAAGGCGAGCCGATCATCTGCCAGCGCGAGCTGTCAGCGCAAGAAGCATTATCGCAGCCTGCGCTTCGACGCCTACATGTTCTCCATGCGCCCGCCCATCGCCACCGAAGATTTCGTCGAACAAGCGGTCACCGGGCTTGAAGCAGCTCGGCGCCGCCGGCGAGCGGGTCGGCGTCGATGTATTGAGTCTCGCCGCCGTCGAAGGTTTGAAAGAAGCCGGCATCGACCTCGTCGATGGCTGGCCGGCGATCAACAGCGCGCGTGTGGTGAAAACGATCGATGAAATCGCAATTGATCCGCTGGACCACCAAAGCAAAGTATCGCGGCTACGACCTCGTGCGCCAGGCGCTGCGGGAGTCGGACGTTCCCGAAGACAAGCTCAGCCGCATCATGCTCGATTACTTGATGGACCAGGGCTTCGAGGCCGGCAGCGAATTTATTTCGATCTACGATTCATCGGTTGCCGACACGCGGCCGCACAACGAACCGATGGGCGCCGATCTCGTCGTCAAGGATGGCGAGCTGGTGATCTGCGACGCCACGGTGGCGGGACCGGGCGGTTACTACAGCGACTTCGCCCGCACCTTCAGCCACGGCGCTCCGACCGCCGCGACCAAGCAGCGCTATAAGGAAGCCTATCACTCGCTCCAAGAAGCGCTGAAGCTCGTGAAGCCCGGCCCGTGCACGGAAGCATTCAAGCGATTCGGCAAAGGCGCGAGCGCCGGCATGCGCCTGCCCGGATTCGACGGCTACCACGGTGTGGGTCTTTGCGTTTACGAATCACCGTGGCTGCGCGGCGGCGACCCGGAAAAATACATGATTTCTCTCGAAGAAAACATGATCGTCGCCCTGGAGATCAACCACTACCCGGTAAAGCTCGAACACTTGCTCCGCGTCACCGCCGACGGCGCCGAGATTTTGTCGCAGTATCCCGTCGACTCTGAGTTAGTGCCCGCTTAGATAATTCACCGCGGAGACGCCGAGGACGCAGAGAACTTTTCTCAGCGTACTGTGCGGCTCTACCGTGCAGTTTTCCGTTTTTCTGGTCTAACGATTTGAACTTTTTGAACGGCTTGAACGGTTTGAACGTTTACTTTCTTCCAAGCTCCCTCAGCGCCTTCTGCCATGCGGTGGCTTCCTTGTCGTACTGCGCGGTGTTGAGGCCGCCCTCTGGATACCATCGTTTGAAGCCCATCTCCTTCGATGGATTGCCGAATTCCAGATTCTCCAGAATTTTCTGTCCCTCGGGGCTCAGAATAAAATCCGCCATCAAGATCGCCGCGTGCGGATGCGGCGCTTGATAGACGATCGTGGTCGCGCCCGCGTTAGTCGGCACGGCTTCCATCGGCACCCAGTCGATCGGCGCGCCTTTTCCTTTCGATTCCATCGCGTGATCGCGGAATATCGACGGCGAGATCGGCACTTCTCCCGAGATCGCCAGGTCCGCCATGGCGCGTCCGGAAATCGAATGCAGACTAATGTCCTGGGCCTTGAGCTTGCGCGCGAACTCTTCGCCTTTGAATTTCAAGATCGCGCCCATCATGCGCACTCCGGTGTCGCTCGTGGTGAGACCCATCTTGCCCTTGAGCTGCGGATTCAGCAGGCCGGCAAAATTTTTCGGCACGGCGCTCGGCGCGATCAGCTTCGGATTGTAACCGACACCGATAAAGCTCTCGCGGTTGACTCCCCAATAATAAAGTCCCTTGCCGGCACTCTCCTTCGCGTGCGCCGGATACTTGGCGAGATGAGGCGAATTGTAGACGGCGAGCAAGCCGTCCTCGCGCAAGCTCTTCAGCAGCGGCAAAGTCGTCTCGATGGTGTCGACTATGTACTGGCGCGCCTTTGCCTCGGCGGTGATGCGCGCCATCAGCTCGTTGCTGGCGGCGCGGTAGACATCGACTTTTACGCCCGGATATTTTTTCTCGAAGCCCTGCGCCAGCTCCTTGTACGAACTCCCCGCAAGCGACGTGTACCAAACAACTTTGCCTTCGGACTTCGCGCCAGCGACGAGAATCTGCTCGCGATCCGCGCCGGTGTAAGCCGCGAGCTCGGCAAGCGTCGCCGGCTTTTTGGCTTGGGCATGAACTGAAACCGGCGAACGAAGCGATGCGTAGACTGTCACGGCAGAAAGTAAAGCGAGAAAAAAACTCCTGGAATATTTCAAGTGAAATTTACCTCTTGCAGTAACTTTTCGAACCGTTGTCACCCCGCATGTTTGGTGGAGGATCCAATCGTAACCAGCCTGGATTCCCGCTAGAATCATGCGGGAATGACGATATGAAAACCACGTGCCGCAGCCGCAAAAATTTGAGCCCGTCGAGTAAAGACGGACAAATTACTTCTGCTTCAATGCTCGATAGATATTTTCCGCTTTCACCGGCAGCTCGAACAGGCGCACGCCCACTGCGTCGGCGATAGCGTTGGCGATCGCGGCCGGCGGGCCGTTGTTGGCGAACTCGCCGATCGGCTTGGAGTCGAGCGGGCCGACGCCGCCGGTAGTTTTGACCAGCACGGTTTTGAGCTCCGGGATGTCTTTGACGGACGGCAATTTATAATCGCCCAGGTTGTTGTTGGTGACCTTGCCGCCGTCCATCACCAGCTCTTCCATCATGCCCTGGCCCATGCCCATGATCGTGGCGCCGTCGATCTGGCCCTGGTGCGTCACCGGATTGATCACGTGCCGACGTCGTGGGCACTCACCACCCGGTGTACGCGCACCGCCCCGGTGTCGGCATCGACCTCGACCTCCGCCACTTGCGCGCAGATGTAAGAGATATCCTCCGGGTAGGGATAATCCTCGTAGACCGTCACTGCGAGCGGCTCGTTCGCTTGTGAAGCAATGCGGCGCAACGAAAGTTGCTGCCCGGGATCCTGACGCAAAGAGAATCTGCCGTTATCGAATGTCACTTCATCGACTTTGCATTCGAGCATTTTGGCCGCTCGTTCGAGTAACCGATCGCGCAGTTTTTCGCAGGCCTGCATGATGGCATTGCCCGCCACATACGTCATACGGCTCGCTCGCATGCCGCTGTCACGCGGCGCCCTATCAGTGTCGCCGATGGTCACACGCACCTGATCGATCGGCACTTTCATCTGATCGGCCACCAATTGGCGCAAAATCGTGTGAGTACCGGAACCCTGATCGATGCTCGGACTCAAGATCGAAAAAGCTCCGTCAGAGTCGGCACTCAAAATAAGACCTGGTATCGCCGCCGCTGATGTGCCTTCCCGACAGCGCGATGCCCCGCCCATAATTGCGCTTCTTCGGTTTTTTCCACCCCGCTGCATCGAGCGCGCCTTGCAATACTTCGCGGAAGCGCACGCTATGCAGCTCGTGGCCGACCGCGTCCGCTTCCCCTTCGCCGAGAAAATTTTTCAGAGCGAAACTCGGCCGGGTCCATGCCAAGATCATTAGCTAAAATATCGGTATGACAATCGACGGCGAATGCGGTCGCCACCGCACCCGGGCTACGATAATAGCCGCCGGGAACCGTGTTCGTGTAGATCTGCAAGAACTCGATGTCGGAGTGCTCCATACGATATTGCCCGCCGGCATAGTGCCAGGTGGCGAGCGAAGTATTCGATTTGAGCGCGCCGTAGCCGCCGCTCGCGTGCGCCGCGCGGATCTTGCGCGCCACGATGCGCCCGTCGCGCTTCACGCCGGTTCGGATCGTGATCACGGTGGCATGCGCCGGATTGCTCGCCGATAACTCTTCCGCGTAGGTCATCACGATCTTGACCGGCCGTCCGGTCTTCTGCGCCAGAAAATACAGCACCGGCAGATCGACCCCATCGCCCTTGCCGCCGAACTCGCCGCCGACGTTGACGGGATTCATGCGGATGCGCTCTTCGGCGATCGACAAACATTTTGCGAGCTGGCTGCGCACGCCGAAGGGATTTTTCACCGAGGACCAAACCTGAATGCGCCCGTCGGGTTCGATCGCGACGGTGGCCGCGTGCGGCTCGAGATAACCCTGGTGGCGCGCCGGAATGCGAAATGTATGTTCCAGGACCAGATCGGATTCACGAAAACCTTTCTCCACGTCGCCTTTGCGCCACGCCAGGCGGGTGAGCCCGTTGTGCAAATCGGCGGCGAGAATCTTTTCCGGCGCGCCGTCGTAGGCGCCGACGTTTTCATGCAGCGCCGGCGCGCCCGGTGCCATGGCTTCGAGCGGATCGAACACAGCGGGCAAAATCTCGTAATCGACGTCGATCATGTGTAGAGCATCTTCGGCTGCGTCCACGGTTTCCGCGGCCACGGCCGCCACCCGGTCGCCGACAAAACGCACCTTGTCCCAGCAAAGCACCGGCATATCGCGGATTTGTTTGCCGACCAGATGACCTTTGACATCCTCGCCGGTAAGGATGGCGTGCACGCCCGGCAATTTCCGCGCCTTCGATGTATCGATGCCGCCGGATGCGCGCATGCGGGTGCGGACTCCGCAAAATTTTCGCCCACAACAAACCCGGCAGCTTCACGTCGGCGGCGTAGACCGTATGCCCGCGCACCTTGTCTCCGCCTTCGCCGCGCGGCACCGCCGTGCCGACCACTTTGGAATCAGCCATGGATGTTACCTCTCGAATCAATGCGTGCAGTGATTGTTCGGCTACTTAGTACGGCAAAGCCGCCAAGGTCAAGGCTAACAACGCCAGTGCGTATAAAATTCTCCGCTCCGCTTGTTTCGCTACGCGATTGCGCAATAATTGACAACGAGAATTCGCCCGCAGGATTTAGCGGAGGGAAATCCTATGATCGATCACACCGGCGTCGTCGTGAGTGATTTTCCAAAGAGCAAACAATTCTACTCGTCGGCATTGGAGCCGATCGGACTCAAATTGCTGATGGAATTTCCCGCGTCGGTCACCGGCAGCACCGACGTTGCCGGCTTCGGCGAGCCGGACAGTCTGGCGCAGGGCGTGAGCCCGGAATTCTGGCTTGCGAGCGGAACGCCGGGGTCATGCCCGCTCCACGTCGCTTTTCGTGTTTCGAGCCGCGGGCTGGTGGACGCTTTTCATACAGCCGCCCTCGCCGCCGGCGGGCGCGACAACGGCGCTCCGGGATTGCGGCCGCATTATCATCCGAATTACTACGGCGCGTTTGTTCTCGATCCCGACGGACATAATATCGAAGCCGTGTGCCACGCTCCGGCGTGAGTTGATCGGCAATATTTGATATCCTCAAGGCATGAACTGGCAGGAAAATATTCTCGAAACCGGCGAGCAGATTCGCGATTTGCTTCTCAACACGAAGCGGATCGCGGTGCTCGGCATCAAGACCGAGGCGCAGGCCGATCAGCCGTCCGTTTATGTGCCGAAATACATGCAGGACGCCGGCTTCGAAATCGTGCCGGTACCGGTTTACTACCCTGAAGTGACGACGATTCTCGGTGAGAAGGTTTATCGCAAGCTCGTCGATATTCCCGGCGACATCGACATGGTCGACGTCTTCCGCCGCTCCCAACGACGTCACCGGCCACGTCGACGACATCTTGGCCAGCAAGCCGAAATCCGTCTGGCTCCAGTTAGGCATCCGCAACGACGCCGCGGCGGAAATCTTCGCCAAAGCCGGCATCAAAGTGGTGCAAGACCGCTGACTGATGGTCGATCACCGGCGGTACGCCGGAAAGTGAAATGTAGGGGCGACCGGCCGGTCGCCCCTACGCCGCCAGTTTTTTCGCCTTCAACTGCCGGGCTATGAATGCTTTGACCATTTCATGGGCCCGATCGGTCTGCGGACCGGGGTCGTCAATCCATAGATGCTCGCAACCGGAGAAAACTTCATACTGACACTCGCCGCCCGCCGCCCGGTAGGACTCGGCGAATTTTTGTTGCACTGCCGGCCGCACGTTGTCGTCGAGCTCGCCTTGCATGATCAGCAGCGGCGGCAAGGTCACCTTCTCGCCGCGTTCGAGAATTTCCTGCGGATTGCCTTCGTGGATGGCTTCCCACGGATCGAAGTACTTTTTGCTGTTCTGCATCATTTCTTCACGCCCTAGACTTTCCGCGTTCAGATAGCGGGCGTAAGGATCGCTCACCGGCGAGCGGGTCGCGACATAATTCAAGCGTCGCGTCTACGTCGGGCGCTTCGGCGAGTTTATGCACATTGTAGCGCGGGTCGTCAGGACGCATCGCGCACAACTCGATTTCGTGCCCGCCGCTCGAGCTACCGAGCGCGCCGATGGTTTCCGGCGCGCCGTTCCACTCGCGCGCGCTATGCTTCAACCAGCGCACGCCGTAGTTGGCGTCCTGCACCGATGCGGGATAGGGCGCCTCCGGCGCTCGCGTCAAATCGATCGCTACGACCAAGATCCCGCTTCGCGCCAAGCTTTCATCCATCGTCGCATTGGCGTGTCGATCCTTGTTATTCCACGCGCCGCCATGGAGATCGAGCAGCACCGGAAACGGCCCGTTGCCCTGCGGCTGATAAATGCGCGCCATCAAAGTGCGTACTGGTGCGCGGCGAAACTCAGTGTCCGAAACTTTGATCTCGAACTTGTTGGCCGGATTGTATGTAACGCTCATCGCGTAGCCTCCTTAAATATCCACCGCAAAGACGCGGAGTTCGCAGAGATTCGTCTAAAATTTATTTACGATTCGCTTTATACCATTTCTTAACATCGAGACGTTGAAATTTATTAGAAGCCCGATGGTCCACCCGCCTAGTTTCAGATAGGTCAGCAATTGGGCCTGGTGGATCGCCTCTAAGCCCTCCACGGCTTTGACTTCCAGAACCACATCTCTTTTCAACCAGGAAGTCGAGTCGATAACCGCAGTCGAGAGGTAACGATTTATATACTAACGGGAAGCGGCACTTGGCGCTCGAAGCGCATATTGGCCGAATGAAAATTCATGGGCTAGGCAATTTTCGTAGGCGGACTCGAGCAACCCGGGACCGAGAGCCCTGTGAACCTCCATGGCTGCACCGATAATCTTCGCCGTCAACTCGTTTAGAACCAACTCCTCTGCGTTCTCTGCGCCTCCGCGGTCATCCACTCGGCCCCCATCTTCAAGGCATGTTATTGCCGACGATCCAGATATACAGCGTGCGCGATTCGGCGTAGTCCGAGCCGTCACTGGGTGCTTTTACGTATTCGATCTTGGTGGGCTTCCAGTCGTCGATGTCGAAATCGTGAGCGATGACCCGCGATCCCGGTTTGAGCTTCTGCAGCTTTGGCTTGAGCGCGTTGTTGAACCACTTGAACATATAGAGCGTCACCACCGTCGCCTCGGAAATATCGACGGTGAGACCGTCCTGGGCGCGAAACTCGACCAGATGGCTGACCCCTTCGTTTTTTGCGCTCTGTCGCGCTTTCTCCACCAGCTCTGCATTCAGATCGATGCCGACGCCGCGGATGCCGTACTTTTTCGCCGCTTCGATCACGATCCGCCCATCGCCGCTACCCATGTCATAAAGAATGTCGCCATTTTTGATTTCAGCAAGCTCAATCATTCGTTGCACCACATGCGGCGGCGACGGCACGAACGGAATCGTCTCCTGCGCGGGAGCGGATTTTGCCAGGCTGACCAAAGAAAATGCGACTAACAACACCGCACAATGTCTTCACCATAAGAATCCTCCGGATGCTTTTAAAAAATCTCCCCGAGAAAATCACATGCCGCCCGCCGTTGTCAATGCCGATCGGCTTTGAACCGACTTGCCTTTGCTTGCGCCGCATGGTCTGTGCAAATCCTTTCGGGTGTGGTACTAGCAGCCGAGATCACGGAGAAAGGAGTCGGTCGATGCTTTCGATGCTGCGCCTATTATTGTGCTCGGGTTTGCTGATCGCTGCTTCTCTGCTGCCGACTAAAGCGCAGGCCGCGGGACCGCTGCTGATCGCTTACGGCGGGCACAACGAAACCATGGCGCCGCTGTGGGTCGGCATCGAGAAGGGCTTATTTCGCAAGCACGGCGTCGATCCGCGCGTGCTGCAGACGCGCAGCGGGCCGATCATGATGTCCACTCTGGCCTCGGGCGGCGTACCGCTGGTGTGGGCCGCGCCAAGCAGTGCGCTCAACTCGTCGGTCAGCGGCTTCAAGCTCACCTGCTTCGCCGCCGGCAACAATCGCATTCCGCGCGAGCTGATCGTCCGCAAGGGCATCGAGTCGCTGGAGGATCTGCGCGGCAAGAGCTTTGGCGTGCAAAGCATCGGCGGCGGCTTCTGGCTGTCGACGATGGGAGCGCTGGAAGCGCTCAAGATCGATCCGGACAAATACAAGCTCAACATGCGCGTGCTTGGCGACACCGGCACCGTGACCCAAGCTCTGATCACCGGCAACGTCGACGCCATGGTGGTGCCCTACAGCTACGCCGACATGGCGAAGCGCGCCGGCGCCCGCTCCCTGGCGGATGTCGGCACCGTCAATGTGGTTTTTCAACTGACGGTCATGTGCGCGCCAAAGGATTCCACCGCGGTCAATCATGAAACCATGGTCGGTCTCGCCAAAGGCATCGTCGAATCCCTGGTGTTCATTCTCGATCCGGCCAACAAGCGCGACGTTGCCGAAACCCTCAAGAAAAATCTCCGGTTGACGAAAGACGAAGACATCGAGGCGGCTTACAAAGTCTCCCGCTTGCAGATGCCCAACCTCGACATCGCGCCCAACCTCGAGGCCTGGCGACTCTTCAAGCGGCTGCTCGTCCGCGTCAACCCGAAAGTTCAGGAAGCCGACTTGGAGCAGATCATTACCAGCAGCGTGGTGCAGAATCTGGAAGCCAGCGGCTTCTTGCCCGAAATGCGCAAAAAAGATTTCCCGCTAAACCAAAAGGAGAACAACATGCGTGGCGGACAAGCGATGCTAAAAGTGATGCAGCGAAGTGGAATCGACTTTATTCTTTCTTCTCCCGGCTCGGAGTGGCCGCCGGTGTGGGAAGCGCTCGCCGAGCAATCGGCGCAGGGCATCAAAAAACCCGGCTACGTGAACTGCCGCCACGAGGCCGTCGCCGTCGCGATGGCGGCGGGCTATACGAAAGTCACCGGACGGCCGCAGGTGGTGATGCTCCATGCCACCGCCGGACCCCTCAACGCCGCCATGACTTTGCGCGCGGCGCTGCATGAGCGCACGCCGATGGTGATCATCAGCGGCGAGATCTCCGCCTACGGCGAAAATACCCGCGTCGCCGATCCCGGCGGCCAGTGGCTGCACGATTTGACCGATCTCGGCGGCTCGCCCGATCTCTTGCGCGGATGCGTCAAGTGGGCCGACCGCGTGATGGCGCGCCGAGCTGCTCGGGCCGACCATCGAACGCGCCGTGCAGATCGCCCTCGAACCGCCGGCCGGTCCGGTGCTGATCGGCATTCCGTTCGAGTGCATGATGGAAGAAGTAAATTTGCCGGAGCATGGCCGCTCCAATGAAGTCGTCCGGCCCGACGCCGTCGATGACGCAGCCGTGGACAAGGCGCTCAATTGGATCGCCGAGGCAAAAAATCCCGTGGCGGTCACGGAGCACGCCGGCGGCGATCCGCGCGCGGTGGAGCGCCTGGTCGAGCTCTGCGAGCTGCTCTCGATTCCGGTGATGGAGACTTACCGGCCGGCATTCGTCAATTTTCCCAGAAGCCATCCCCTCTATCAGCATCACGATCCTAAAGTCGTCGACGCTGCCGATCTGGTGCTCATGGTCGACGCGGTCACGCCGTGGTATCCCGCCAGCAAGGGGCCCAAGAACGCGAAGGTGATTTCCATCGCCGAGGAATTTCCCAATTCGCGACTGCCCTACTGGGGCTACAACGTCGATCTCGCCCTGGTCGCGCCGCCGGCAGCGACTCTGGAGAAGATTCTCAAGAAGGCGCGCTCATCCGAGCGCATCGCCGCCAACCGCGCCAGCTACGAGCAGCGCCTGGCGCGCAGCCGCGAGCAGCACGACAGCTATTTCGGCAAGCTCAAAGAGGAAGCCAAAAAACATGCGACCGAGACGCCCATCGATCCGCGCTGGCTGTGCAACGCCCTCAGCGAAACCCTGCCCGAGAACGCGGTGATCTCCGAAGAGACCACGGTCTATCGTTCGTTGATTCAAGAAGCGATCCCGCGCGACAAACCGCAGTCGTACTTCGCGCGCATCACCGGCGGCCTGGGCGTCGGCTTGAGCTACGCGCTCGGCGTGAAGCTCGCCATGCCCGAGCGACCGGTCTTCGCGCTCATCGGCGACGGCGCGTTTCATTACAACGCTGTGCCCTCGTGCCTCGGCGTGGCCGAAGAGTACAACTTGCCGATTCACGTCGTCGTCTTCAACAACGGCCGCTATCTTTCGATGGAGACGAGCCTGATCAAATATTTTCCCGACGGCGCCGCGAAAAACACCGGCGTTCACTACGGCGCCGAGATCGGCCCGCGGCCGGACTATCAATATTACGGCAAAGCCCACGGCGGCTACGGCTACCGGGTGAGCGAACCGGGGCAAATCAAGCCAGCGATCGAGAACGCCTTGAAACACGAGGCGGAAAAAAAGCTTACCGTGATCGATGTCGTTCTGAGCGATTTTAATCCGCGGTGATGTGCAACTTACAACTGCCTGACTGGGGACACTTGAATGCCATTCCAAAATCAATCGTGACTAGGAACTAAATCTGCCTGTAAACGCCAACAAAACCAAGCCCCAAGCGCTGCCTCAATATGGCAGTTCTTGGGGCTTGTTGTTTCAGGTACGCGGACAAAAGACGGACAGCATTGAGACAAGCGGCGGTTAAGTCCACAAGGCATTATCGCATTGGTTCCTATCGATTGCTTCTCGGTCGTATTGCCTCATCTCTTCCTCGTATCTTCTCGATGACGGTCTTTACCATTGGGAGTACATTCTGCAAGACGAAGCATTTACATTCTTCATTGTCGAGTTCAACGCCGTAATAATCGTTGAACTTGTGGGTTGTCTCAATCACACGAGGCATTTTCGTCGAATAATCCAAGCCCCATGAATGCCGATACCACGCACCCGGAAGTGAAGGTGAAGGTGCGGTATAGCCGAACCCTGTGCCTATCAAGCCTTTCTGCATGATCCATATACAGCTCGCGTTTTGATGGCATCGTTTGTGACTGCCTCGGAAATTTTTAAGCCTGTATCTGGAGAAAAGCTGGCCTCGGTCTATCAAATGACCGAGCCAAGGCTCGTCCGATGGAGTACGCAAAAGCAGAACACTACCGGGATGGATCGCCTGCAAAGTTTGAAGGAGGCTCTTGTACTGCTGATTTTTCGCTGCTTGGTTTTGGTTAACTTTGTTCCAGAAATCAATTGTTAAAGACATAATCCCATTTAAGATCATTTCCCTAATAATTGATATTAGCGGCACGGCAGTTCATTGGATGAAAAATTCTTTTGCAGTTCTGCAAGACTTGCTGGCAAATATGAGCACGGCTGATCAAGAGTGAATCCGACAGAGATCAAGCAAATTCTGAAGCCATTCGACGGACCGGCGGCCTTCATTGAGCCCATGCAGGTCATGCCTGTTCGGGCGCTAACAGACGGCGGAAACTGGACCTCGAGCACGAAGAACTGGAAAAACGTCTAGAAGCATTGGAAAACTGGTTTAAACAGCAAGAAAGAAATGCCAGGTGAATAATCTTGGCCGACGAATCGACCGTCTGGAGGAAAAAAACCGGAACAAACCGCGAGCCACGTGTCATTATCCGGGACGGTCCATTTACGGACGAAGAGACCGCGAGCTTAGAGGAAACGTAAGGGGTGAGCGGTGAATGCTAAAACAGCGGTCAAAGCACAACAAAACCCAGCCCCAAGCGCTGCCTCAATATGGCAGTTCTTGGGGCTTGTTGTTTCAGGTCCACGGACAAGAGGCGGACAAATCTTTCGCCGAGATTAAGCTGTACTCGGGTAACCACTTGAGCTCGGCGGCCTGAGTATCTGGCTATGGAGCTTTCCCTTATTCGGCGGCTCACGGACTCCCAACCGCAGCTCGGCACCTGCGTGCCGCTCGCAGCTGGCGCTCAACCAGCTGTGTCCAGCTTTACTGCGCGGCGAAGAGTGGGCCAGCCGTCCAGTTGTTTGTCAATCAAACATCAATAAGCGTCGCACAACATCTGTTTTTCGACATAAAGGTTCTCACAGTTCGGCAACGCGGTAGGGATAAACGGCCGTTCCCACCTCGATCTTTTAAACTTTGTGTCTAATACTGAACAGTAATTCGTGAGGCGAATGATTAAAGTCTTATATCTAGTGCAAAGGGGAATAATAAAATGAGCAAACAACATCGCATACGAAAGAAGCGAATACGCAACAGGGCCGCACTCAAACGCAAGACCATAACAGAAAGAGCGGCAAAGAAACTACGTGCAGTTGGTACGCCGAGAAAGTCCGCTTAGACAATCCGAACTGTTGTCCGACAGAAAAGGTCAAGTCGAAAAGGCTTGGCCCTCACTGCTGTCCAAAATAATTTGAGTTGGTGTACCTCCGTCTCGCAAAATCAAACGTTTAGGACGGGGCAAGTCACAGTTCGACATTGAGGTTGTTAGTGTGTTGCTGTCCAACATTTCTATCCCAAGAGCATGAGCTGTTCGCCGTGGGGAGCCGCGATTGGAATTTCAAACGGGGCATCGAGCCACGCCCATAAATCACGGTAGCTCAATAGATTAAACCGCAGCATGGCCGCCAGATTAGACAGACTCCACGCCCAAGTGGATTTGAGCCACAAGAATTTCAACAGCAACATGGCGATTAATGCTGTCCAGATCTGCACGTTGACGGCGTTTTCGCTGGTTCCCACAAAGGTCTTGATCTTTAGGTTTTGCTTGAGCGCTTTAAAAAACAACTCGATCTGCCAGCGATCTTTGTAGATCGCCCCAATGGTGCTTGCCGCGAGATGAAAAATATTAGTGAGAAACACCAACTCGCGCTCATGTTCAGCATCCCACACCGTCACCTGGCGCAACAAGCTCGAGCAGCGCTTGCGCGCATACCCGCTGCTCAACTCAATGGTTTCATCGCTCCTGACATTACCCCGCGTCGGCACGGTGTGGTGCTCGACTACCTCGTAAATCATGTTGGTGCGCGACCGCGTCACAAAATAAATCCCGGACTTAGTCCAGCGTTCATAAAGCGTGTAGTCAAGATACCCTCTGTCTAGGGCCACAATCGTACCTGGAGCAAAGTTCAGTTTCTGAGCAATCCGTACATCGTTGGTGTCTCCGTCGGTCACCAGCGCCCAGCAAGGTAAACAACCCTGATGGTCCAACTGCAAGTGCAATTTGACGGCGCCCTTGGTCCGTTGAAACCGCGCCCAGTCAAACACCTTAACGCACAGCTCAATGATGGAAGTATCCAGACTGCGAAGTGGATGCTTGAATCGAAAGCGACGCTTTTTGGTCGCGGCCAATGCCTGACACCTCTTGAGCAAATCTTCGAACACGCTCTGATAAAGTTGCCAAGGCCGATGAGTATTGGCATAAGCCAGAGTCGAGCGAGTCGGCGCTTGGCGTAAACCCAAGTGCACCAGCTTCCCCATGGCGGTGGCCAATCCCCCACAGATCTCCCGCAGAGAATTGGCTCCGCCCATCTGACAGAACACCATCGCCACAAATTGATCCCAACAGCTGAAGCCTTTGGCCCCACGCTCGGCCTGATGTTGGCGGACCGCTCGCGCAAAGCCGGCCCGATCTACTAATGATAACAATTGCGAAAAACAACTGGCTACGGGTATCATAGATTTACCTCCGACTTGTGAGTAAGACGGCGCAGTCACGCCGCTGGTGAGATTTGCTTCCCACTATCTTACTCCTGTCGGAGGTTTTTCTGAAAACTATCTTGGACAAGTGTGGCTTGGCCCTTTTTTATTGTTCACCAGCCAGCCAAGCTCGGAAGAGGTGTTAACGCGTCGTTCAATTCAATCTCAGACTATATCCAAACTTCCCTGACGAATACTTTTCGTCTTGTGTCCTTGTAAATTACATTCCATTGCGTGGCCGTAAGTAACGAGTTCTACGGTGTCTGCCATAAATAAAGTTGCTGTTTCAGCAATCTTGAGTGCAGCAGTAATATTCGTGATAGCTAACCACAACAGCTAGGGATAGTTCACCTCAAGCCCACCGATAACTTTTACTTCGACAGCCAGGGTAACCTTTGTATACACCGTGAGATACGGAAGTATACAGTGCGATTCAATCGAGATTGCGTTGATGGAGAATTCAATTCAATCCTGCGATTGCCGCGTGGTTATTTGATTACCTTGTCCGCCCGCGCCATCACTTTTTGTGGAATCGTCAGACCGATCTGCTTTGCGGTTTTCAGATTGATCACCAGCTCGAACTTCGTTGGCTGCTCGACGGGAAGGTCGGCGGGCTTCGCACCTTTCAGGATCTTGTCAACGTATGTAGCAGCGCGGCGGTACAAGTCGTTTCGGTCTGGTCCGTAGCTCATCAAGCAACCGCCCTCGGTCCAACTTGGAGCATCGCAGATCGACGGGAGTCGATTTTCGGCAGCTAGTTCAAAAAGTTGTTTTCGGTGAACGCCGAGAAAGGGTCCTTGGATGAATATCACCGCTCCGGCGCGGTCTTTTCTCATTGCCGCGTAGGCGTTTTGAAACTCATCAGGTGATTGAACCGGCAAGGACTGTAAGTGCACCCGCATCGCCAAAGCCGCAATTTCTGTCTCTTTGACTTCCTTTTCATCGTTCGGATTTCGATGCCAAATCACAGCAAACCGTGTCGCATTA
Source organism: uncultured delta proteobacterium (assembly GCA_963745035.1). Lineage (GTDB taxonomy): Bacteria > Desulfobacterota > Binatia > UBA9968 > UBA9968 > DP-20. The sequence goes on from CAVUVW010000002.1 coordinate 63,068, forward strand.
GGAACGCTCTCCTTCAGGATTTCCAATCGCTTTCCGCTGAGATCCGGTGAGATCGACGTCAGACCAGTTATGTTAGCACCCGGTCGCGCCAGGCTAGCAACGATTGCCTCCCTGACAAGATCGCCCGCGCTTCCGACAACGATTGGAACCTCGGTTGTTGCCTGCTTCGCAGCTTTAGTGGCCGCAGTGCCCGTTGTTACCATCACCGCTACTTTCAATCGAACCAGCTCTGCGGCCAAGTCCGGGAGGCGCTCGAATTTTCCCTCCCCGTACCGGTATAGGATTTCGATATTCTTTCCTTCAACATAGCCCAGAGCGATCAACCCCTTGCGAAACGCTTCACGATTGCCAGATATGGAGGAACCTACGCCACCCGCCAACCAACCGATTGGTACCACTTTCTTTGCCTGCTGCGCGTCGGCTAGGACTGCAACGGCAAGCAACACCACTGCTATCAAGACTGGTGACAGACCAATTTTCTTCATTGCGCACCTCGTTCTTGCGGGTTTTATCACGGATACGGAAGCTGAGAAAAGTGTTGTTTACGACAGAAGGAAAACCAGATTCATCGAGGGGAAAAGGCTAATTTGACGTAGGATTGAACTGAACGACGCTTCAGTTCGATTACCAATGCCGGGAAGACTGGATTGATGGAGAATTCATTCAATCCTGACCCTACTTGATAACCTTGTCTGCTCTCGCCAGGACATTCAGCGGAATCGTCAGACCGATCCGCTTTGCGGCTTTCAGGTTGATAATGAGCTCGAACTTCGTCGGCTGCTCCACCGGAAGATCACTGGGCTTGGCGCCTTTCAGAATTTTGTCTATATAGTTGGCTGCACGCTGACTGGCAGGCGCGGCCATGGGAGAGATATATGGAAAATCACGTCAACTATGCTGGCATGAAAGTGTCATCGACCGTTTGCCGATATGAGCATTGGTCAACGGATTGGTATCCAAAGTGGGCCACTCGCTTCGGACTGCCGACCCATCCGACCGGATCAGCGATCCATCGCAAGCACTGGAATTTTGCTCAATCGGCCAAGCTTTCGAGGAACGCGGGCTGCTGCGACCTGGCAAGCGCGGCGTGTGCTTTGCCGCCGGCCTAGAGTTTCTCCCGAGTGCTTTTGCCAATCTAGGCGCCGATATCTTGGCGACGGACCTAGCCAGCGAGGGCGAATGGGCGGGGCAACACTCTAAATCCCATCTGGATCTGTTCCATCCCGGCATGGTCTCCCGCGAGATGTTCGATAAACACGTCACGTTCCAGCACGCCGACATGACGAATATCCAAGGCATCGAACACGGTGCCTACGATTTTGTCTGGAGTTCGTGTGCCTTCGAGCATTTGGGGTCGCTTGATGCCGGTCTCGATTTTGTCGTCAACGCCATGGGTCTGCTGAAGCCCGGTGGCACGGCCATCCACACCACGGAGTTCAATCTATCATCGAACGACGAAACGCTGACATCCGGTAGCAACGTCATTTATCGGCGCCGGGACATCGAAGCTCTGGATCATCGGTTACGGAAAATTCGCTGCGGGCTTGAGCGTGTCGATTATGACGGCGGCACGCACCCATTTGATCTCGATTATGATAGCCCGCCTTTTTCACAAGACGGCAGGCCTCATGTAAAATTGGAACTCAACGGTTTCATTTCGACGTCAATCATCGTGATCATCCACAAGGGGCTAATCCCTACTCCGGCTTTGGCGACTGGCAGTATTCGACCGGATCGGACTTGCGAACTGGGCACCGCTCACGGCGGCGACTCACAATAGGGCGAGCAGACATCGAATTGAGAATGCACCGCTGACCGAATATCAGACGTTCCGCGCGGCGATGCCTTCGACCGTATTCATTAAATGGCAAGACCAAATTTAGCCTGAGATTGAACTGAACGACGCTTCAATTCGATCTAATCAACGAGAGTGGACCACTCGATTGGGAATCAAGTGGCCCGGATCCGGCGGAAGCGACTCAGACGCCGCTGCGTCTCGATCTCCGAAAATGCTCCTGGCTTTCTCTTCGTCACAGAAGTCATGACCTAAGTGAACGAATACGTCCTTATCGGATTCTATTAAGCAGCATCGCGATAGCGAAAAGATTGGCGCGGTTCACAAACAGGGAGGTGGGTGTTAGCCCAATACCGCTTCGAAGAGACTTACCCAGCCGCGGCTGATGTAATCGCTTAGGGTCAGCACCAGCATGATTCCCAACCAAAATACGCCGGCGCTGGCAAACAGGATGGTCAAATAACTGCTGTAGCGCAGGTGCATGAAATAGAGCATCACCAGCACCGCCTTGATGACCGCGATCGTGAGCGCGACGGAGATATTGCCGATGCGTCCCAGATCGACAAAGGCAATGCCGGTCGTCAGGGCGGTAAAACCGAGCAGGGCGGCGAACACGCTTAAATAAACTTTGGCGGAGATCATCAGTGCCGACCTACCAGATAAAATAGAGGGAAAAGGAAAATCCAGACGATATCGACGAAATGCCAGTACAAACCGCCCAGCTCCACCGGCGTATAGTAGAGATGGGAGTAGCGCCCGCGCCAGCTATTCCAGGCCAGAACAAGAAACATGCCGATGCCGATGATCATGTGTACGGCGTGCATGCCGGTCATCGTGAAGTAAAAAGAGAAAAAAATTGCCGCGTGTCTCGGATCGGCGCCCTCATACGCGAAGTTCCAGCCGGGGACCAGATGGGCTTCGAAGTGGTGATGATATTCGACGAATTTGATGACGAGAAAGGCTGCTCCGAGCGCGATGGTCACAAACAAATAGACGAGCAAAGCTTTCGGTTTGCTCGCGTGGGCCGCGTGCACCGCCATCGCAACGGAAAGACTGCTGCCGATCAGCACCGCGGTGTTAACGGTGCCCAGCACGACATCCATGTGATTGCTCGCGTGGGCGAAAGCGTCCGGATACACGCTGCGGTAGACAGTGTACGCCAAGAACATGCCGCCGAAGAACATGATCTCGGTAACCAGGAACGCCCACATGCCCAACGTGGATGCCTCGTGTTGCTGCTCCACGTCGTCGAAGTGATGAGCGACGGCGCCGTGACTATCGGCCATAAAGCTCCTGTTTGTGGTAGGCGTAGACTTCCTCGGTCACGACCGGCGTCCGCGCGAAGTTTTCGGTCGGCGGCGGCGACGGAGTTTTCCACTCGAGGCCGGTGGAGCCCCAGGGATTGGGGCCGGCGGGCTTGCCGTAGCGCATCGACCAAATCAGGTACACGATCGGGATGAGATAGCCGACTCCCAAGATCGATGCTCCGGCCGAGGACATGACGTTGTACACCTGGAACTCTTCCGGATAGAAGTGATAGCGCCGCGGCATGCCAAGATAGCCGAGCACGAACTGCGGAAAGAACGTCAGGTTGAAGCCGAGGAAAATCGTCAGCGCCGCCAGTTTCGCCCACCCTTCCGGATAGAGCCTGCCGGAAATCTTCGGCCACCAGTAGTGGAGGCCGCCGAGGTAACCCATCAGCGCTCCTCCCACCATGATGTAGTGGAAATGCGCGACCACGAAATAGGTATCGTGCACGTGCACGTCGAGCCCCAACGATGCGAGAAAGATGCCGGTCAGCCCGCCGATCGTGAACAAGCCGATGAAGCCGAGCGCGTAGAGGAGCGGCGTCGCTAGCAGAACCGAGCCCTTATAAATGGTCGCCGTCCAGTTGAACACTTTGATCGCCGAAGGAATCGCGACGAACATGCTGAGGAACGAGAAAATCATGCCGGCGTAGACCGACTGGCCGCTCACGAACATGTGGTGGCCCCAGACGAGAAATCCGAGCACGGCGATGGCGATGCTCGCGAACGCGACGAAGCGGTAGCTGAAAATTCGTTTTCGCGAAAAACAGGTGACCAACTCGCTGATTACTCCCATGGACGGCAGAATCATGATGTAGACAGCCGGATGAGAGTAGAACCAGAAGAGATGCTGAAACAGAATGGGATCGCCGCCGCTGCTGGGATTGAAAATGCCGAATCCGAACAGACGCTCCATGGCGACCAGGACAAGCGTAATGGCGATCACGGGCGTTCCTAACATGATGATCAAGCTGGTCGCATAGTGGGCCCAGATAAAAAGCGGCAGGCGGAACCAGGTAAGACCCGGCGCGCGCATGGTGTGGATCGTGACGATAAAGTTGAGAGCGGTCAGGATGGTTGAAAAGCCGACGATGAAAATCCCGATCACCGTGGCGGCCACGTAGGTATTGCTGTAGACGCTGCTGTAGGGCGTATAGAACGTCCAGCCCGTGTCGACCCCGCCGGCGAGAAGCGCTCCCAAGGTAAACAGCGCGCCGATCACGAAGATGTACCAGCTCGCGAGATTGAGCCTGGGAAACGCCAGGTCGCGCGCGCCGATCATCATCGGCACCAGAAAATTTCCCAAGGTCGCGGGAATCGATGGGATCAAGAAGAAAAACACCATGATGATGCCGTGCAGAGTGAAAAGCTTGTTGTATGTTTCCGATATCACCAGATCGCCCGCCGGCGTCATCAACTCGAGGCGAAACAAGACCGCCGCCGCGCCGCCGATGACGAACATGAGGGTGATAGAAACGAGATAAAGCAGCGCAATGCGCTTGTGGTCGGTAGTGAAGAGCCAGGACCGCACGCCGTAGTCGGCGTTCAGATAATGCCGGCGCGCTTCTCTATAGGTTTCCAACTGTTCGGCTTTCATAGCTCGATGCCGGCTTGACTCCTCTCGTGAAAATCTCTCGGCCTTTTTAGCGCCTTTGCTGTTGCGCACCCGCCGCCGTCGCCGGCCCCGAAGACTCGCTCCGTTTGGCGGCAGCGGCGCCCTTTTCTCCCGTTTGCCCCATGGACTTGATGTAGCCGATCAGATCCATCAACTGCTCTTCGTTGACCCGTCCCTGGTATGGCGGCATCACGGGCTGGAATCCGGCGACAATCTTGGCCTGCGGATTGACGATCGACTCGCGCAGATAGCTGTCGTTGACGGCAACGCTTTGGCCGTTCTGAAGCTTTTGCGTTTTGCCGAACAAGCCGGCCAGCATCGGCCCGATGCCTTGGCGATCTTGCAGGTGGCAGGTTTCACAGCCGAGATCCTGAAATAATCTTTGCCCTCTGCCTGCGACCGAGCCTTCCGCCGCTCCAGGGGCGCTCGGGCCGCCAAGCTCGCCGCTCAACCATGCCTCGTATTGATTGGGCTCGAGCACGACGACCTGCCCCATCATGCCCGCATGCTGGGTGCCGCAATATTCGGCACAGAACAGATGGAACCTGCCGGTCTTCGTCGCTTCGAACCAGACCATCGTGTAGTACCCCGGCACAACGTCGTGTTTTATCCTAAACGCGGGAATAAAGAAGCTGTGAATCACATCCTCGCTCGCCAGGGTAAGCTTCACCGGCCTGCCCAAAGGAACATGCAGCTCGTTGATCTCGCGCTGGCCGTCGGGATGCTGGAACTTCCACATCCACTGCCGCCCGACGACGAAGATTTCGAGCGCATTGGCAGGCGGCCGCGCCATCGCGAAATACACACTGGCGCCCCAGAAAAACGCGATCATCACCAGGAACAGCGGGACCACGATCCAGGTGACTTCCAGCCGGACATCGTCGCGCATTTGCGGCGGCGGCGGCTCGTCTTCCGAGCGCCGGCGATATTTGACGGCGAAGTAAACGACCGAAATAAAGATCAACAGAGAAAAAAAGACGCTGATCCCGACCAGGTAGAAGTAGAGCGCGTCCACGCGCGGCGCGATGGTGGAAGCCTGATCAGGAAAAAAACGGAACGCCGGATTCATGGTCGCGGCATCCTCGGCTCGCGGTCGGCCCGGCGACCGCTTTTGTGCTCTCGGCGCAGAGACACAACCAAAAACCCGCCTAAAGCGAGGAAGGTCGCCGCGCTGGAAAGCCGCAGCACGTTGAGAATGGAGAGGGTGTATCTCCCCTGCGAAGGATCGTAGGCGTAGCAAAGCAGCAGCAGCTGGTCGAGCGCCGTGCCGATCCGGTTTGCCGACGCTTCGACCAGCGACAAACGCAGCTCGCGGGGAGGATAGTCGAAGCCATAAAAATAGCGTGCGATCTTGCCGTCGGGCGTGATCACCACGGTCGCCGCCGCATGGATGAAGCGCTCACCGCCTTTCTTGGTCTCGTTCGCCGTGTAGCGAAAGCCGGCAGCTTGCGCGAGCGCGTCGATCGACTGCGAATCTCCGGTGAGGAGATGCCAGCCGCGCTCTGCACCCGGGCGCGAGTGCCGCTTGGTGATCACGGCTTTCTTCTCCCTCGCGAGCTCCGGACTTTCGGCGGGGTCGATGCTCACCGCTACCACGCGATAATCGTCTGCGGCGTTGAAGTCGAGCGGCCGCAGGCTTCGCGCCAGCCCTTCGAGCACCAGCGGGCACACGCGATCGCAATTGTAATAGACAAGCGCCAGCAACACCGGCGCGCCGTCGAAGTAGCGCTTCAGAGTGACCGTCTCGCCTTGCTCATCTCGGAACGCAAGATCCAGTGGAATTTGCGCATTGATCCGCTGCTCGATGCCGGCTTTGCCGGCGATCGGATCGACCGCCGTTGACGTGCGTTCCTGCTCGTGCGCAAGAACTGGCGCGACGAATCCCACAATGAGCGAGACCAAAATTGCAATCGCCGTCATCGATTTTGTCCGCCTGCGGACGTCGTTCGCTCGCCCGGCCCTTCCTTTTGAGGTAATTGCTTCCGCACCGGCAAACCCTGCTTCGCGATGATTTCCATGCCGCGCTCGATCGGCACCCTGACGATGTTCTTCTCGCGATCGACCCAGCCGTAGCTGTTCAACACCTGATCTTCGGCGCGGCGCATCTCCAGTAGATCCGTGCGCGGCGCCACCCGCAGGCGCGGTTCGGGCGGCGACTCCTCTTCCCTCTGGGCGGAAGTCGTAGGCGTCTCGCGCCGAGCCTCGCGCTGGTTGTAATAGAGCAGCAGCCAATAAAGCGCGATGTGGATCACCACGGCGACGATCGCCAGCGCGCCGCCGAAGCGCAGAATACCTCGGACATCGACGTCCGCGGTTTCGTGGGAAACCTCGGGATTGTCGCGCTGAATGGACTCAGCCATGGACCTCCCCTTCGTGTAGTGCGGAAAACTGCGTCGGCAGAGCGGGAAGACGCTGCAACTCCCGGAGAAAGCCGGCAAACCAGATGCCTCCGAGTCCCACCGGTGCCGCGATGTCCATCCAATGGAGGAAGAACTGCCCTGGGCGAAAAGCCGGGACGGTATACCAGAAAATATCGGCCAGCCGCATCACGAGGATGGTTGCGGCGATCATCCCCAGAAACTCCGCTCGCCGTTTGTTGCGGCGTGAGAGCAACAGAAAAAACGGCACGAAGAAATGAAACACCACGAGAACGCGCGGCAGCCATTCCCAGCCGCCTTCATTTCGATGCGTGTACCAGACCGCCTCTTCGGGCAGGTTGCCCGACCAGATGATCAACCACTGCGATAGCGTAAAGTAAGCCCACAGCATGACAAAACCGAGAAGCAAGTTGCCGAGATCCAATCGATAGGCCGGGGGGATTGCTTCCGCATCGCCGGCATCGCGCCACAGGAGCGTCGAAAAGAGAATCGCGAACGCCAGGGCCGCAAGACCATGGCCGCCGAGAAAGTGCACGCCGAAGATCGTCGAATACCAGTGCGCTTCGAGCGCCATGATCCAATCCATCGAAGAGAAAGTGATGGTTAAAACGTAGACGACGAGCCCCGGCCCGCTGACGGCGCGCAGACGCGCCGCGGCATCGAAATCGGCTTCTCGCGATTTGCGCGACCAGCGGGTTATAAAGATCGCGGCACCGATCCAGAGCGCGAAATAGACCGCCGCGCGCAAAATGAAAAACGGCAGATTTAAATAGGCCGCCTTGTGCTGCAACAATACATCCTTGGCCACCGCTTCGGGGCGCGCCCATTCATAGAGATGGTGCAGGCCGAAAAGCAACGGCACAAACAGCAGCGCCATCAGCGGCAAGGTATTCATGCCGGATTCGAGGAGCCCCCGGATCGCCACCCCCCAACCGCCGCCCGAGAGGTTGTGCAGCATGACGATGCCGAGACATCCGAGCGCTATACCGAGAAAAAAAACGTAGGCGAAAAGATAGGCTTGGAAGAATTGCTGGCGGCTGAACAGCGCGCCGAGCACGCACAACCCGAGTCCGACTGCGCCGACGATGAGCGAGACGCTGCGCACGCGCCGCCATTCCGGTGAATGGATTGTCGCTTCCATCAGCGCGGCTCCGCCATGAGCTTCTCACGATCGTCAGCCGGCAAGATCGCTCAGGCGCACATTCTGGCTTGCCTGCAACGCGCGCAGGTAGCCGACGATCGCCCAGCGATCTTCCGCGGAAATTTGCTGCCGGTACGGCGGCATCGCGCCGAAGCCGTTCGCGATGACGGCGAACAGGTAACCGGGAGAAGCCTCTCTTAGGCGCTCCTGATGCAATGAAGCCGGACGGGAGAAGCCCCGGCGTACGATCATGCCCTCGCCGTTTCCGGTGCGGCTATGGCAGGGGGAACAGAAAATATCGTAGCGCTCCCTGCCGCGTTGCAAAACATCGACGGTGATTGGAACAGGAAATGTCGCTGCCGGTTCGCCCTTGGTCATGCCGTCGTAAAGATGCTCGTCTTCCCTCAGTGTGCCCCGCGCGATCGTATTCTCGACGAATGGCCGCGCGGATTGCCCGTCCGCAAAAAAATTACTGGGCTCGAGCGGATCGTAGCGCGGCTGCTCGGCCATCTGTTGGCGGCAAGCGCTGGCCGTGAGGATTGCGGCACAAATCAGCAGTGTTCCCCCCATCCTAACCTTCCCCCGCGAGGGGGAAGGGAACTTGAATGCATACAAAGCCTGTCATCGCACTGCGGATCCGCCGCGGCTGTGCGACGTCCACAATCCAAAATCCAAAATCCAAAATCCAAAATTTTAAAGTTCAACTTCGGTCACCATGCGGGGCGACAGCCCATCGAGAAATAGCCTTGTTTCGTCACGGTCGAACTTCGGATCGGCGGACTCGATGCAAAGGAAAAAGCGATCGTGAGTCGCCAGCGAAAACGTCGGCACGTTGAAGACCGGATGATACGGCATAGGCAAGCCATTGAGCGCGAGCATGCCCAGGACAGCGAACAGGCCCGCCGTCAGCACGGTGGTTTCGAAAGTGACCGGAATAAACGCCGGCCAGCTGTGCAGCGGCCGGCCGCCGATGTTGATCGGATAGTCGATGACCGAAATGTAATACTGCAGAGAATAGCCGAGGATTGCGCCGAGTATCCCACCGATCAGCACGATGGTCGGCACCCAAGTCCGGCCAAGCTCCAAAGCTTCCGTCAATTCTTCGACCGGAAAGGGCGTGTACGCGTCCATTTTTCGGTATCCCGCCTGGCGCGCTTGGCGCACCGCGACGACGAGCGCGTCGGGAGTATCGAACTCGCCGAGGACTCCGTAGATCGGAGCGCGGCCGTCGGAATGTCGGATCTCGGCTTCCATAAATTCAAACATCGGAGTAGTGGAGTGTTGGAGTACAGGAGTGTTGGGAATTCTGTATCTCGATTTTCACCACTCCATTACTCCATCGCTCCATCACTCCATTGCTTATTCTTTCCGTTCCTCGGTCTCCGCCAGCATGCCACTCATCTCAAAAATCGAAATCATCGGGAGAAAGCGAATGAAGAGAAACAGCAGCGCGAGAAACAGACCGATGGTGCCGGCAAAGGTCGCCCAGTCCCAAATCGTCGGCCAATACATGCCCCACGACGAGGGCAGAAAATCGCGGTGCAGGCTGGTGACGACGATGACGAAGCGCTCGAGCCACATGCCGATATTCACGATGATCGCGACGACAAAAAGTGCCAGGGCGTTGGCGCGTACCCTCGAGGACCACAACGCTTGAGGCACGACGATGTTGCAAAGGATCAGCGCCCAGTAAAAAGGCGCATAAGGACCAGCCAAACGATTCAGAATCATGAACTCTTCGTACTCGTTGGCGCTATACCAGGCGATGAACGCTTCCATCAGGTAGCCGTAAGCGACGATCAGGCCGGTGGCGAGCATCACTTTGGCCATGTTTTCCAGATGACGATCGGTGATGAAGTCCTGCAGTCCGTAGGCGGCGCGCAGCGGAATGGCCAACGTCAGCACCATCGCGAAACCGGAGTAGATCGCTCCGGCAACGAAATAGGGCGGAAAAATCGTCGTGTGCCATCCGGGCAAGACCGACACGGCGAAATCGAGGCTGACGATGGTGTGGACCGATACCACCAGCGGAGCCGCCAATCCGGCAAGCAGCAGGTAGGCGATTTCATAGCGCTGCCAATGCACCGCCGAGCCGCGCCAGCCCATCGCGAGCATGCCGTAAATCATCCGGCCCGGCCGGCTTTGCGAACGGTCGCGCAGGGTTGCGAAATCCGGGATCAAACCGATGAACCAAAACAGCAGCGAGATCGTGAAGTACGTCGATACGGCGAACACGTCCCATACCAGCGGGCTACGAAACTGCGGTTGCACGCCCATCGTATTCGGGTAGGGGAACAGCCAGTAAAAAAGCCAGGGCCGGCCGAGATGGAGAATGGGGTACACGCCGGCACAGGCGACGGCAAAAAGCGTCATCGCCTCGGCAAAGCGATTGATCGACGTCCGCCATCTCTGCCGTAGCAGCAACAGAATGGCGGAAATGAGCGTGCCCGCGTGGCCGATGCCGATCCACCAGACAAAGTTCACGATGGCAAAGCCCCAGGCAACCGGAACATTGACGCCCCAGATGCCGATGCCTTCGATCAACAGGTAGCCGACCGCGGCAAAGAAAATCATCAGCAGAAAAAACGAAATCGCAAAACCTATTAGCCAACCTCTGCCGGTTCGCTGGATTAAGACGATCGAGCTGATCTTTTCCGTGATCGACGCAAAGGTGTGGCCTGGCGCGACGAACTGCGGGGGCGACGTTTCCGAAGGTTGGGCTTTCTCGTCCTGCATGGCGTACGGTCAACTGGCTACAACGATAATTACTTGTGATTTTTCTCCCCTGACTTTTCGGTCGCACCTTGCGCTGCACTCGCCAGCTCCAGGTTGGGATTGCGCAGCGCGGCCAGATACGAAGTTCGCGGCTGGGTATTGAGTTCTGCTAGCAAACCGAAATTTCGCGGCGACGCCTTGCGGGCACTCACCAGACTGTTGCGGTCGTTAATATCGCCAAAGACGATCGCCTGCGCCGGGCATGCCTGCTGGCAGGCGGTCACGACGTCACCGTCGCGCATCGCTCCTCCTTCGAGCTCAGCCTCGATGCGCGCGTGGTTGATGCGTTGCACGCAGTAAGTGCACTTTTCCATGACACCGCGGCTGCGCACCGTCACGTCGGGGTTGCGCATCGGCTTGAGACTTTCGGTCTGCCAGTCAGAGTACTGCAGGAAATTAAAGCGCCTGACTTTGTAAGGGCAGTTGTTGGAACAGTAACGCGTTCCGACACACCGGTTGTAGACCATGTCGTTCAGACCTTCAGCGCTGTGCGCTGTGGCGGTCACGGGGCAAACCACTTCGCAGGGCGCTTTCTCGCAGTGCATGCAGAGCATCGGCTCGTAATAGGCCTCGGGATTTTCCGGCGGCCCCTTGAAATAGGTATCGATGCGCAACCAGTGCATCTCGCGGCTGCGCAGGACTTCACTCTTGCCGACCACCGGTATGTTGTTCTCGGCCTGGCACGCGACAACGCACGCGTTACACCCCACGCAGATGCTCAGATCGATCGCCATGCCCCAGGCATGCCCCGAGTATTCGTATTCGGGATAAAGCGAAGGAACCTCGCCGTTATGGCCGCCGTGCTGCGCGAAATGGGGATTCTTGCGAAATTGTTCCAAGGTGCCGGCGCGCACGAGATCCCGTCCTTCGATGTTATGGTGCAACTGAGTGACGGCGAGCGGGTAGCGCTCGCCTGTGCGCCGAATCTCGACACCTGCTCCCGACCAGAGCGTCTCCGAACTGCGCAACCGATACGCGTCGCAGCCGATGTTCGACCCGACCTTGCCCGCGCGCGTGCGGCCGTAGCCAAGATCGAGGGTAATCGTGTCGTCCGCCTGGCCCGGCACGATGCAAATCGGCGCGCGCACCATGCGATCTTGCAAGCGCAACTCGATCACATCGGCGTGAAGATTGCCGCCGCGCCAGCCGCTGTCTTGATTGAGACCGAGACGTTTAGCCGTCGCGGGACTGAGCAGCGCGGCGTTGTCCCAGGTGAGCTTGGTCAACGGTTTCGGTAGCTCCTGCAACCAGGCATTATTGGCGAATTGGCCGTCGAAGATGCTCGGGTCGGGACGGAAAACAATTTCGAGCCGCGGCGCAGCGTTTGCCGGTGGGGCGGGTTGTTTTTCGGCAGCTTGGGGGACTGTCTCTCCCTTGCCTTGAGCTTGTGCCGCTGACGCTGCCGCTCCGGCGCCGCTGAGCTGCGCGCTCTTCACAGTAAATGATTTTGGTTGGAAAGCGCTTCCTTCGACCACTCCGTCGTGCAGCGACTTGCGCCACCAGCGCTCGAAGTCTTGTGCTTGTTTGCCGGCGTTGGCGCTCCAATATTCCCGCACGCTCTCGTGCGAGGATTTTTGCGGCGCGGCGCTGAACGCGGCGATCATCTCGTGTGCGGTTTTGCCGCCGTAAAGCGGCGCGATCAGCGGTTGCACGATCGTCGCCGTGCCGTCGTAAGCGCGCGCATCGCTCCAGGACTCGAGATAGTGCGCCGCGGGTATGTGCCAGTGGCACAATGCCGCGGTTTCGTTTTCATACAGGCCGAGATGGATACTTAACGGCAGCTTCCTGAGTTTGGCAGCGAAGTCGAAATCCGCCGGCGCGCTGTAGACCGGATTGGAGTCCAAAATCAGAAGCGTGGTCACGTCGCCGCGCTCCATGGCCGTCCCCAACTCTCGCAGCGAGGCGATTTCGTCCACCGGCTCGGCCTCCGCCGGTTCGGTATAGACAACCGTGCGGCCCGTATTGCCGAGCGCGGCGTTGATGGCGTGTGAGAGCGCGTGAACGGCGGGAGGCTGCGGTTCACCCACCATGACCACACTTCTGCCGCGGTGTTTCTGCAGATCGCCTGCCAGAGCATCCAGCCAATTTCCCCAGTCGCCGGAAAGAGTTGACGACGAACCAATGCCGAGCCTGGACGCGAGAGCGCGCGCGAACGGCTCCATCGCACTCGGCGGAAGGTTCAGTCGGTGATCGGCCACGGCGCCGACGCTCGAAGGCGTGCTCTCCACGGCGTAGAGCCGGTTCATTTCCGTGCGCTTCTCGTCCAGGGCTCGTCCCCGCGCCAGCTCTCGTATGTAACGGAGGCTCCCCGCGCCCCAGGTGAGCGGCTCGGTGTCGAGCGCAAGAATCACAGCAGCCTGCTCGAGGCGATACTGGGTTTGCGCGTAGGTTCCGAACGCCAGACGAGCGCCTGCGCGCGCATGATGTTGCCCGGCGGGCTCATACTGGTGCCAGCGCGCGCTGGGAAACTCTTTCAGCATACTTCGCAGTTGGCTCGCCAAAGTTGGGGACGTGACGGTTCCTGTAAGGATGCGCAGACCAGCTCCGCCGGTTTTGCGGTGATTCTCCAGCACGGGCTGCAACGCTTTGAGGAAATCGCTCCAGGGTCGAATTCTTCCCAGGTACGTGGCGGTCCTGGAACGATCCGGATCATACAAGGTAAGCACCGAGGCCTGGGCGAAAGCGTCCGTTGCCCCCAGGCTCGCTGGATGAAGAGGATTGCCTTCGACTTTCGTCGGCCGGCCCAGGTGGCTTTCGACCAAAAGACCGAGCGCATAACCGCGCAGTGTCATTGCAGTCGCGAAATAAAGCGGCTTGCCTGGCACAAGCTGCTCCGGTTGCCGCACGTACGGCACGATGGTCTCGGCCGGAGCGCGCGTGCATGCTCCTAATCCGGCGAGCCCGAGCGATGCCGCCATGAGCTGAAGAAAACGCCTCCGGCTTAGCGGATCGGCCAGGGCATCGATTTGGCTCGGATATTCCCGCTGCATGAACTCACGGAACTCTTCCGTCTGCGCCTCCTCCTCGAGGCTGCGCCAGAATTCACTTCGCACTGTGGCTGCGTCTATGTTGGGCTTCATCAAATTTAAACCGAGACCACGTTCAAGCCGTTCAATGGTTCGACCGTTCGAGAAGCCTCACGGCAGGCTTCCTCGACGGCCTTGAGTTCCGAGCCCGTCGAGGAATCACCATGAGCGGCTGGAATTTTACGCTCATCCTGAGTTTATCGAAGGATGCTCCGTTCAACCGCTGCGCTCCGTTCAAATCGTCGCCCCGTTCGAAACGGCTTGAACGATTTGAACGACTTGAACTGCTTGAACGTGTTCCCATTATCGATGGCACGTCGAACAGCTCGTGAGAGCAGCCGAGCTTTTGATGTTGTATTCCTTCATCAACGCTCGGCCGAGTCGCACTTGATCGGCGCCCGGCCGCCAGCTCATGTTAAACACCTGCTCGCGCGGCCGCAAAAACCGCTCGGGCGCGCGATGGCACTCGAGACACCATTCCATCTGCAGCGAGGCGGCTTGCCACATGAGCTGCATCTGGTCCACCGGGCCGTGGCAGGTCGAGCAGCCGACGCCCTTTCGCACGTGGATGCCGTGATTGAAGTAAGCGAAGTCCGGTAGATTGTGCACGCGCGTCCAGCGTATCGGCGTATTGGTCCGAAAACTTTCGCGCACGGGCGCGAGAACCTCGCTGGTCGACCAGATTTGTGAATGGCAATTCATGCACACTGCAGTCGCCGGGATGCCCGCGAACGATGAGACTTCCACCGAAGTGTGGCAGTAGCGGCAATCGATGCCGAGACCGCCCACATGATGATCATGGCTGAATGGCACGGGCTGAGCGCGTGTGACGTTTTGCTCGGTGACGTAAGAAGAGCGATTGATTGCAGCAATCAGCCAAAGAAGGCCGATCACCAAAAAAAGCGCGCCGAATATACTCAGTCGAGAAAGGGTGTTGGTGCTGCGGTGAAAAATCTGCGCCATAGCTGCTGTATCTTAACTGCCAACCAGCATGATTCGCTGGTTTGGAGTTACAAGGAGATTTCGCCAA
This sequence comes from uncultured delta proteobacterium, assembly GCA_963745035.1. Taxonomy (GTDB): domain Bacteria; phylum Desulfobacterota; class Binatia; order UBA9968; family UBA9968; genus DP-20. Next base: position 78,135 of record CAVUVW010000002.1, read on the forward strand.
CCGCTTGTTTTTCACTGCCGACAAAGCGGGAACCTTTTCCCCATTGTCTCGTTTGCGCGACAGACGCGGATCACTGCTCCTGATTGCGAGACACAGGGGAAACCGTATCCGCGCCTTTAAAGTGCTGCGTGGATCTGATCCGCTGAACGAAGAAAGAGCTGCGCTTCGACTATTTTCTTAGCCAGCTCAAGACCACACCCCAAATCACCAAGGCAGCCCCGATACCCGCCAACGCGAAGCCAACCAGCGGGAACAACAACAAAAACGCAAGTCCCAAGAGTGTTAACAGAATTCCCGGCAATAGCGGGTTCGAGCGCGAGCCCGCGGCCGGCGTTTGGGCTGCCGGAGCCCTCTCCATAATGGACGAAATCTCGTCGTGCAGCAGAGTCTCTGCCAATTCTTTAAGCTCTCCGCGCCGTTCCGGCGGGACGGAACGGATCACGCTCGCAACTTCGGAGACCAGCGCCTCGACCTTCTGCTCGGCTCGGATGTCGGAGCCTAGATTCCCCAAACTCTCACTGCTGGACAGCGTCATGTCCCGACCTCACAACAATTTTCCGCAAAACAGAGGCCAGCCACGCTGCGAACTGCACAGTTGGACGATGGATTTAAGCCGACTGGAGATGACTAGAGTCCTCATCTCGAACTACGCATCTTGGCAGCCCGTCGCGAGCTGCAACCGATGGCGAGGGAGTTTCAGGCTTTCTTGCGTATGTTGTCTTGGCCCGACCTCGGAGTTGGTTCGCACGCTTCGGCAGATTCTCCCGTGATCAGTCGGGCCGCCCGGTTCCGGCTGAAGTAATACCAGCCCCACTGCACCAGCACGAGAACCTTGTTCTGGAATTCAATTAAATTAATCAAATGAACGAACAGCCAGACGAGCCAGGCGAAATAGCCGGAGAAGCGCAGCCGTCCTATGTCGGCGACCGCCGATGCATGACCGATGATCGCCATGTTGCCGCGGTCGCGATAATGAAATTTTTCGACGGCCTTGCCGTTGATGCGCCGCGCGATCACCCGCGCCACATATTTGCCCTGCTGCAGCGCCACCGCCGCAACGCCCGGCAACGGCTTTCCGGTATCGTGGACATCGCTGGCCAAATCACCGACGACGAAAATTTCCGGATGGCCGGCGATGGTGAGATCGGGCTCCACCGCGATTCTGCCGGCGCGATCCAAGTTCGCTCCTGTGCTGCTCGCCAGCGCGCGACCGAGCGGCGATGCCTGCACACCCGCCGCCCAGATCACGGTCCGGCAAGGAATCGTCTCCGTCCCTTCTCCCTTCTTGATTACGAGGGCATCGGGCGTGATATCGCTCACTAGCGCTTTGACCCGGACGGTGACTCCCAGTTTTTCCAAGGAAGCGACTGCTTTGGCCGAGAGTTCCGGAGGATACGTGGGAAGTATACGCTCGCCGCCTTCGAGAAGGAGAATGCGCGTCTTTGACGGGTCGATGCGACGAAAATCATGGCGCAGGGTATCGTGAGCGATCTCGCCCAGCGCGCCGGCCAGCTCGACGCCGGTGGGTCCACCGCCCACAATGGCGAAAGTCAGCAGTTCTTGGATTATTGCCGGATCGACCTCTTGCTCAGCCGCTTCGAAGGCGAGAAAGATGCGGCTTCTGATCGCCGTCGCGTCCTCGACGGTCTTCAGTCCCGGCGCGGCGGCTTGCCAGCTTTCATTGCCGAAATAGAAGGCGCGCGAGCCGGTGGCAACGATCAGAGTGTCATAGCCGATCTCGCCGCCGCCGCTGAGCGCGACTTGACGCCGCCCGGTATCGATGCTCTCGGCTTCGCCGAGCAGCACTCGAGCGTTCTGCTGACGCTTGAGAATCGCCCGCAGGGTCGAGGTGATGTTGGCCGGCGAGAGCCAGCCGGTAGCGACCTGATACAGTAAGGGCTGAAAGAGGTGGAAATTGCGCCGGTCGATAAGAGTGACCTGGACCGGAACGTTCTTTAATCCTTGGGCGGCGGCAAGCCCGCCGAACCCGCCGCCGAGGATCACCACGCGATGAGGTTGGTTCATGAGCGCACGGAAAGTGCCGCGCCCAATTGGGATTTGGACGATTACGTTTGAACTCTGCCCGACGAGGCCAAATTAAAAGCTTACACCGATAACCGGAGAAACGAATTGCCGATTGAGCGGGCTATTCGTTTCTGCGCGAAGTCAGCGTTGCAAGGAAGCTTTTTTAGGAAGCCAGTTTCAGTTCCGCGGCCGCGGGAGTGTTCTGCCGCTCATGGTCGATTAGAGTGCGCCGAACATATCCGGGATCGATGTTAAGAATGCTGCACACATTCTCCAGACTGAAGACACCGTAGTCGTCGGATTTGAAAAACCATTCCTCGGCTTCACGGAAGCTGCGCTTGCGGTGGCGGTTCTTATTGAAGCAGTCGCGCAGGTAGCAATCGATCGCATCGCGCAAGACCGCCGCAATCAACCGCCTTTCCGGCGTCTCCGCCGGTCGCCCTTGATAGACGTGGAGATATTCATCGACGCACAACACGTCGGGCTGACGAAACAGCCGAGCCTCTTCCTGAGAGAACCGATCGTCGGCGTACTCACGGTTGGAAGCAAGATTTCGATCTAGCATGGTTGACCTCTTCCGCCGCCGCTACACTCGCCATCCGAGAAGGAGCACGAGCAGCGCATGGTTAATGAACTTACAAGGCAACGCAGTAGCGCCGCGCTCCAGTGGCTGTGCAACTCTTGTACCTGTGATGATCCATGCAGACAGATGCTGGAAACTTCGCGCAAATAGCCGGTCGTGCGTCATAGAACAAAACATCGCCGAAGGAAAAACACAGAAGATATGTCAGAGAATTTCGTACAAGCGAGGAAAATATCAGGCATCACGCCGGGTTAGCGGAGATGTTTGTCCCAATACTGATACAGAATTCCCACCATAAAGATGCTTTTTCGGGAATTGCTCGAACGCTGCATTCAGCCGAGTTCAGCACGGCCGGTTGACGGATTTCTAATTTTTAAATGGAAGAGGGACTTACCACGACTGACTCATGAGCTTACGTACCCGCAGTAATGAAAATGGGGGGCCCCACAGCAGATTCTTCCCATGAATCGTCATTCGGTACGCAAGCGCAGCCCTACAAACCTTTGCGGTGAAGCCTCTTTATTTTAGCGTAGCCGATCGAAAAACCCCGCCTCTTCGAGTTTCCTGCACACGCTCATGTCGGCGATGTCTTGGGGCTTGAGCTCGGCGGCTCGCGGGTTCAGGCCATGCTGCGCCATCAATCTCAGCACCGAAGCGATACCCGGCATGCTGGGACAAGGTTTGCGCGGAAAGCTTTCCGAGATCGCCTGATAGGCGCGCTCGAGTCGGTCGTGGCGGTCGAGTTTCAGATTGCGCGCGATGCTGTCGACGACGAGTTTCTTGTTAGCCGGATTCTGCACGTAGGCGACGCCTTCGACCACCGCCTTGGCGAGATTTTCAATCACTTGCGGATTGGCGCGCATGTACTTGCGCGAAGTCACTAAACCGGAGGACTGAAACGGAACGTTTTCTTTGCTGAGATCCAACAACACCGGATAGCCTTGTTGAACCGCGATCTGCAGAAGCTCCTGATTGAAGAACGCGCCGTCGATACTTCCGGCAAATAAAGCGGCGAGCCGCTCCGGCGAGCTGCCGGTTCCGAACAGCACGATGCGATCGCGCCGGGGCACCAGGCCCAAGTGATCGAGACCGACATACGTGGCGAGCGACAGCGAGCCCGATGGCGTGCCGATCGCGACTTTTTTCCCTTTGAGATCTTCAGCCGTTTTGATGCCCGGACGCACGACGAGAGCGAAATTGAGTTTTTCTTCCAGCCCGAGGAGCATCGTCATATCGCCGCCCGCCGTGACCGCGTTAGTCACGTGCGTGGCGCCGAGCAATCCGACGTGAACGTCGCCGGCCAGCATCGACTGCATCGCCCGCCCGGCGATGATGTAGATCAACTGCGGATCGACGTTGTACTTGCGAAAAATCCCCTGCTCTTTGGCGATCCAGAGCGGCACCGCGTTGCCGCCGATGGCGCCGTAAGCGAGCATGAACCTGGCCGGCGCTTCAGCGCCATGAGATGGGCCGACCATCAAGCCCCATATAAAAAAGACTAGCGCAACCCAAAGCTTCATCGCAGCTCAATCAATCCGAAACGGTTTGAACGACTTGAACGTTTTGAACGGCTTGAACTCACTGTTTTGTTCGCCGTCCCTGGCCGAAGAGAATCTTCTTTCCTTCCTCCGTCATGCCGGCCGAACCGACGTTGATCGATTTCGCGAGCTCGTAAGCACGCTGCACCGCCGGCCGCTTCTGAATCGCCTCGAACCAGCGCTTCAGATGCGGGTAGTCGTCGAGATCTTGACCTTGGCGCTCATGCAAAACGATCCACGGATAACAAGCCATGTCGGCAATCGAATAATCTCCGGCGGCAAATTCCCGATCTTCCAGACGCTCGTCCAGAATCCCGTAAAGCCGCTCGGTTTCTTTCGTATACCGTTCGATCGCGTAAGTGATTTTCTCGGCTGCGTAGCCGCGAAAGTGATGGTTCTGCCCGAGCATCGGGCCGAGACCGCCCATCTGCCAGAAAAGCCACTGCATGACTTCGGCGCGCCCGCGCACGTCGCGCGGCAAAAACTTGCCGGTCTTGTCTGCGAGATATTCCAGGATCGCGCCGGACTCGAAAATACTCAGCGGCCCGCCGCCGTCCTTCGGTTCATGATCGACGATCGCCGGTATCCGATTGTTCGGCGAGATCTTCAAAAACTCCGGCGCAAACTGCTCTCCCTTGCCGATATTGATCGGCTTGATGTTGTACGGCAGGCCGGTCTCTTCCAAAAAAATCGTGATCTTGTGCCCGTTGGGCGTGGTCCAGTAATAAAGGTCAATCATGCGGAACCTCCAGAGAAGGCAATAGGCATTAGGCAATAGTTAAGACAGTTTGGAAATCAGCGAACCGAGCATTTTGCTGATCTCGGCGATTTCCTCTAGGACCGGGTTGATTGTGTGCTCGTCTATATAGTTCAGTCTTTGACACAATAGAAACTGCGTTTCTAGTTCCAGCAATGAACCTCGACTAAACAAAAGATGATGTCGATATTCCCCGGTCGCCTGACGACCATATCCTTCGGCAATGTTTGACGGCACCGATACTGCGCACCGTCGCATTTGCGCAATCAGGCCATACTGTTCGCTAGCCGGCAATTTTCCAGTGATTCGATATACGGACTCAACCAAATCCATCGATCGCTGCCAAACAAGCAGATCTTTGTGACTTGGTAATCATGCCAGCCGGGATTCCGAATCCGACTATCGCCTAATGCCTAGTGCCTATTGCCTATTTCCCGTAGACCTTATCGATAAATCCCTCCTTCTCCAGCTCCCGCACCACGCTGTCGTCGATGAGGCTGTCCACCGTCACTTTGCTACCCGATGCTTGCTTTAGGGCGTCGTCGAGCTGGATCTTCATGCCTTCCCGCGTCGTGTAGGGCACGCGTTCGAGGATCTTCACCGTCGAATCGTAGGAACTGTCGAGATAGGCTTTGTTGGCGGTGCGCTGATACTTGGCGACGATTTTCTGCGCGCCTTCTTTGTTGGTCTTGAAGTAATGCGAGCCTTCGATCAGCGACATCATCACCCGTTTCACCATTCCACGATTCTTCGCCAGATAGCTCTTGGTTGTCACCGCGCAGATAAACGGCAGTGGGTAAGGTTTCTTCGAGTCCGCCATGTTGGCGAGGATGCGATAGGGAACGCCGGCAGGAGTCAGATGCACGTTGCCGGGAGGAGATGGAAATCCCGCAATCACGCCGCGGCTGAACCCGGCCGCCCGCTCCGCCGCGCCGCCGACTTGCAGGATCTTCACGTCGTCCATCGGCCGCAGCCCCAAGCCTCTTAACAGTTCTCGCGCAGCGACGTCCGAGACGCTGCCGAAGCGGCTGATGCCGATCGCTTTACCCTTCAAGTCCTCCGCCGTCTTGATGCTGTCGAGAACCACCAGCTCATAAGCCAGCACGTTGATCATACAGCCGACGCTTACCGTGTCGGCCCCCCTCACGTTGGCATTGGCAACGCCGCTTCCCGCTGCGTTGCCGATCTGAATATCCTGCGCGACGATCGCCGAGATGCCGACCGTCGTGCTGCCGATATAAACCATATCCACGTCCAGGCCGTTCTTCTTATAAAAACCCGCTTCCAGCGGAATCGTCCAGAGCTGGTTCAGCGTGTCCGTGGAGCTGTACGCGATCCTTATCTTGTCCTGCGCCCGCGCCGTCCCAACCGAAATCAACATCAACAGAACCGCAAGCAAAAAACTTTCGCCGACGGTATTCGTTGCCTGTCATGATCCCTCCCCTATCTCTGACTCACGCCTCTCGCCTCGAGCCTCGCGCCTTCTTCACTGTTGCCTGTTGCCTAATGCCCATTGCCTTCTTCAATTCCCGATACACCCTTTCAGCCGTCGCTGGAATTTCGAAAAGCCGCACGCCGCAGGCGTCCTGGATCGCGTTGGCGATAGCGGCGGGCGGGCTCACGTTGGCATGCTCGCCGATGCCTTTGGCCTCGTACGGCCCGGGACCGTTTTGGCCTTTGACCAAAATAGTTTTGAACCGCGGAATGTCGACGATGTTGGGTATCTTGTATTCACCCAAGTTCGTTGTGGTGATTTTTCCCTGGTCATCGATCAGTTCTTCCATCAGACCCGAGCCGATCGCCATGATCGCCTCGCCGTCGATCTGGCCTTGATGGCCGAGCGGATTGATGATCGTGCCAACGTCGTGGGCGGAAACAAAATTGCGCAGCTTCACACGGCCGGTTTCCGGATCGACTTCCACTTCCGCCACCTGGGCGACAAACGACGTCGACGAGCCTTTGCGCGGCACTTCGGTATCGACGCTGACGGTGACCGGACCGCCGTTGGCTCTCACGACTTCGCCCAACGTGAGCGCCTTGCCTTTGCCGCCTTGAGCCGAGAATTTCCCGCTCTTGTACACGACCTGATCGTCGGCGCAGCCGAGCATCTGCGCCGCGTGGGCGCTGAGTTTTTTGCGCAGCTCGGCGCTCGCCTGGTACGCCGCGGCGCTGTTGATATTGGTCGAGCGGCTGCCGCCGAAGCCGACGTCAACGCTGTACGACACATCCGAGGTGCTGCCGATGCGGCAGCGCACTTGCTCGTAGGGTACGCCCATCTCCGCGGCAACGGTCTGACAGAGAATGGTTTGCAACCCGGTGCCCTGATCACCGGCGACGGTGAATACCGTCAAAGTTCCGTCCGGCTCAGCCGTCAAATTCACCCAGACTTTGCCCGCGCCGGTGCCGCGCTCGTACATGGCGACACCCCGGCCGACGTTGGCGCGTTTCGGCTGCTGCCATCCCGCCGCGTCGAGCGCCGCCTGCAATGTCTCTTTCGCTTTCACACCACCCCAGGTTTTGCCCAGCGCATTGACTTCGCCCTCGCCGACTAGGTTTATCTGGCGAAACTTCGCCGGATCCATCTTGAGCTCGCGCGCGATCAAGTCCATGTGCGACTCCGAGGCAAACACAGCTTGAATGGCGCCGGGTGCGCGCCAAAAACCGCACGGCACGGTATTCGTGTAAACCTGCAGCGCTTCCATATAAGTGTTATCGATGCGGTAGGGCGTCGCCGAACCGGCGCCGCCGATGCTGGCGCGTCCCGGCTTCATGCCAGCGTAGGCGCCGGTGCCGTGAATCGCTTGCAGATAGCGCGCCGTCATTGTGCCGTCGCGCTTCACGCCCGTCTTCACCTTGACGACGGTGTAATGATCGGGATTCATCGCCATCAGCTCTTCGGTATGCGTCAGGAGAATTTTCACCGGCTGCTTGGCTTGGCGCGCCAGGAAATAGCAGATCGGCAACTCGCCGGCGCCGCTCTTGCCGCCGAAGTCGGCGCCGACATGGACGGCGTGAATGCGAATCTGACTGGGCGCGATGCCCGCCGCCTTGGCGAACTGCGCGCGCGTTCCGAACGGGCCCTTGGTCGATGACCAGGCGTCCACCGAGCCATCGTCGTTGATCTTGACCAAGAACGATTGTGGCTCGAGATAGCCCTGATGATGAATCGGAACGCGAAACGTATGCTCGAGCACCAGATCCGCTTCGGCGAAGCCCTTTTCAATGTCGCCCTTGCCCCACGTCAGTTTGTTGAGCACGTTGCCGCCCGCTGCTTCCATGATATCCGCGGGAGCGCCCTCATAACTTGGCGCATCATCGTGCAAGATCGGCGCGCCGGGTTTCATCGCTTCGAGAACGTCGAATACCGCTGGCAGCTCTTCGTATTCGACTTCGATGAGATTATCGCCTCTTCGGCGGCGTCGCGGCTCTCGGCCGCCACGGCAGCAACTTTGTCGCCGATGTAGCGCACCTTGTCCCAGCACAGCACGGGAATGTCGCGAATGCTTTTGCCCTGATAATGGTTGGGCTCGTCTTTGCCCGTAACGATCGCTTTAACGCCCGCCACTTGCCGTGCCTTCGAAGTATCGATGCTCTTGATGCGCGCATGCGGATACGGACTGCGCAGAATCTTGCCCCACAGTGTGCCGGGCAAATGCACATCGGCGCCGTAAGCCGCCAGGCCGCTCACCTTCTCCGCGCCTTCCACCCGCCCCACGGCTGCACCGATGATCGACGATGGGTTCGCCATTAGAGATTCTCCTTTTTCTGCTTCTGTACTAGTCTACTCTGAAGAGGTCCTAACCGTTCAAGTCGTTCAAATCGTGTCCGGACAATTTGAACGGAGCGCAGCGGTTGAACGGACCCCGGACTTGATCCGGGGGATTGAACGTTTTGAACAACCCCAAACACTCCGCCCACTGCCGCGCCTGCAAAGAGCGCGTGCGCCAATTGCTGACCGCGATTTTCGGCGAATGCCGGGTCGATCATCAATTTCCCTGGCCGGCCCGCCCGCAGGACTATGCGGGCACGGCTATCGGCGATACCCTGGAGCTGATCCGCGGCGCCCTCGCCGCGTGGCGCGACCATCGCGATTTCATCAAGAGCGCGCAAGTTCCGCCCTGCGATTTTTACGTTTCAGACCCGCCTTTTATCTTAGAATTCGACGAGAGCCAACACTTCTCCCGGGCGCGCGGCATCGCCCTGGAGCTCTATCCCGAAACGTTTGCGGTGAATTTTTCACTGGCGCGTTGGCGCGCGTTATGTCGCGAAATTAACGCGGTGGACGATGAGCCCATTGATCGCGACGAGCGCCGCGCGTGGTACGACACACTTGCGCGACTTGGCGCCGATCGTTTACGGATTCAAACCGACGGTCAGGCTCTACGCGGGAGACTACGACTGGTGCCGGCTTGATGCGACGGACGAAAGCCATCTCAGCACTTTTAAAGAATTTTTGCCTTTTGGCCTAACCGACGGCCGCGCTTGAATTGCCGGATCACTGCGGATTTCCTCACTTTTTCACGTAAGGCGAGTGGCCTTTGCCGCGACGGCGCTGCGTTTGTGCGCCATGCGAATACTTTTGCCCGCTGGGTCGTATCAAGTTCAGACGGAGTGGATCTGGGCAAGCGTGATGTCTTTGTTCCGCGGCGGGCGATGTGATTCTATGAATAAGCAGCATCTTCCAACACCGATCGTATGGCGGCCGGCTGGGCTGAAAAACAAGACCACGAACTGCTCGCGCTCGTTCAGGACGGCAATGGCCACGCCTTTGCCGTCCTCGTCGAGCGCCACAGCGAACGCTTCTACCGGCTCGCCTATCGGTATCTGCAAAGCAAGGAAGCCGCCGAAGACGTGGTCCAGGACGCGTTCGTCAAGCTATGGGAAAACCCGGCGCTCTGGCAGCCGGCGCGAAACAGCAAATTCACTACTTGGTTTTACCGCATCGTGGTGAATCTATGTCTCGATCTGCGCAAGAAGAAAAAGCCCGAGGCGCTGGAGAACGATGCGCTCGTCGCCGATGAGCGCGAGCCGGTGGACGAAGTGATGATACGCGCCCAAGAGCAAAAAATATTGGAGCGGGAAATCGCCGCCTTGCCCGAGCGCCAGCGCATGGCGCTCAGTCTTTGCTTCGACGAGGAATTGACCAATCAGGAGGCGGCGGAAGTGATGGGCGTTGAATCTCAAAGCGCTTCAGTCCTTGATCATGCGCGCGAAAACGACTTTGAAAGAACGCATGAAAGCACATTTGTGAGGTGGTTATGAGCGATCACCACGACGAAAAACTGGATCATCTGCTGCGCTCGCGCCGGGTCGAGCCCGCCGGCGCCGATCTGGCGCAGCGGATTATCTTGACCGCGCGGCAACTGCCGCAGAACAAACCTCTGCCGCTCTGGCAATCGGTGCGCGATCTTTTCAGCGAATTCCATCTGCCCAAGCCGGCGTACGTGCTCGCCAGCGCGTTAATCGTGGGCATGGTGATCGGCTTCAATGCGCCACCCGACGCCGATCTGGCCGCCGATGACGGCGGCGCGGCGATTCAGAGCTTCTTGTCGGCCGATGAGGCGCTGTTATGAGCAAAGCCGCAAAATTGACCTTTGTCGCATCCCTGGTGCTGAACCTTCTTTTGCTCGGCGTCATGCTCGGTCAGGTGCCGCGCGCGTCGACTCCAGCGCCGGGGCGCCAGCAGCGGATGGAAGAGGCGCTCAAGAAAGTGCCCGAGCCGACGCGGTCGCGCTTTCGCGATAAGTTCGCCGAAATCCGCGCCACCGGCGATCCCCTGCGCCGGCAAATCGACGAGGCGCGCGCCGAGACGCTGCGGCTGCTTAGCACCGAGCCCTTCGATGAAGCGGCCTATGACCGCCAAGTCCGAAAGATCGAGGAGTTACGGGCCGAGATGTTCAAAAACATGGGACAACTGATCAGACAGACGGCCAGGGAGCTCTCGCCGGAGGAGCGGCGCATGCTCGCCGATGTTTTGCGCCGCCCCGCCTCGCCTCCCAAGTAAAACGAAGGAATCGCAGGAGCGAGGGGGAGTTTTGACCCCGTCGATAAGCGCCGGAAAACCCGGCGCTTTTTTTTCGCCCGGCGCAGCGAAGACTCATCCCCGATCGCTCGTATCAATCAGTGACAACTGTCGAAAAGAGGCAAACAGACATGAACTGGAAACTATCCTTGCCCAAAACCTCCAAGAAGCTCGTCGGCATCCTCACCACCGCGGCGGTCGTCGCCGGCGGCTGGTATTGGTACGGCGCCGCGGCGCAGAGTCGTCAACAAGACAGCGCGCACCCGATCGCGATCACACGCGGCACAATTGAGGAAGTCGTCACCTCGCAGGGCAAGCTCGAAGCCAAACAATACGTCGACGTCGGCACTCAGGTTTCCGGCCAGCTCAAAATCATCCATGTTGACATCGGCGACACGGTCGCCAAGGGCCAACTGCTCGCCGAGATCGATCCGCGGGTCTACCAGGCCCAGGTCGAAGCGGGCGAAGCGCGTTTGAACAGCCTGCGCGCCCAGCTCAATCAGCAGAAAGCCGAGGCGGTTTTGGCCGAACAGAATTTGAAGCGCAACCAGAATTTGATCGCCGTGGATGCCGTCAGCAAACAGGCGCTGCAGGAGACCGAATCCCAGGCCGCCGTGGCCAGGGCCCAGGTGGATTCCATCGCCGCGCAGATTCAGGAAACCGAGTCCAATCTCAAAGGCAGCCGGACCAATTTGAGCTACACAAAAATCTACGCGCCGGTGGCGGGCACGGTGACGACCTTGCCGACGAAGGAAGGCCAGACGCTCAACGCCAATCAGACCGCGCCGACGATCATGCAGGTCGCCAATCTCGACGTGATGACCGTGCGCGCCCAGGTCGCCGAAGCGGATGTCAATCGCCTGAAGGAAGGCATGCCGGCCTATTTCACCACCCTGGGCGACAGCGAGCGGCGCTGGCAAGGCAAGGTGCGCCAGATCCAGCCGTCGCCGCAGATCGTCAACGACGTGGTGCTATACGACGTGTTGATCGACGTGAACAACGAAGGGCGGCGGCTGATGACCGGCATGACCACCCAGGTGTTCTTCATGCTCGGCAAGGCGGAGAACGCGGTGATCGTGCCCGCCGAAGTGCTCACCCGGCGCGCGGCGCGAGAAGACAACGAGAAGGGCAAGGCCTATCGCGTCACCGTCGCGGCGGGCGAGAAAGGACGCGAGCAGCGGCTGATTCACGTCGGCCTGCAGACGCGCGCCCAGGCGGAAGTCATCGACGGATTGCAGGAAGGCGAGCGGATCATCTTGAATCGGCCGGCCTCAGGTGCGACTCGGACCGCCAATAGCCAGCAGCCGGGAAACAATCGGCCCAACCCGCAGCGCTTCAACCGCGGCCCGCAGCTCTAACCGAGGTCCCTCATCATGACCATCCTCGAACTGACCGACATTCAGAAGCACTACAAGAACGGCGACACTGTCGTGCGCGCCCTTGACGGTGTTTCACTAACGATCAAGCGCGGCGAGTTTGTCGCGATCATGGGGCAGTCCGGCTCGGGCAAATCGACATTGATGAACATCATCGGCTGCCTGGATCGGCCGACTTCGGGGAGCTACCGCGTGCTGGGCAAGGAGGCGGCGAACCTTTCAGCCGATGAATTGGCCGCGCTCCGGCGCGAAACCTTCGGCTTTGTCTTTCAGAAGTACAACCTGCTCGCCACCGCCACGGCGGGAGAGAACGTCGAGATTCCTTCAGTCTACGCGGGGCTCGCCAAGCACAAGCGCGCCGAGCGCGCCGTCGGCCTGCTCCGCCGTCTCGGACTTGGCGACCGCACCGATCATCGTCCGTCAGAACTTTCCGGCGGGCAGCAGCAGCGCGTGGCGATCGCGCGCGCGCTGGTGAACGACCCGCCGGTGATTCTCGCCGACGAGCCCACCGGCGCGCTCGATTCGCGGAGCGGCGATGAAGTGCTCGCGCTCTTGAAGCAGCTCCACGCCGAAGGACGGACGATCATACTGATCACCCACGCCGAGAACGTCGCTCAGCACGCGAGCCGCATCGTGCGCATTCAAGACGGTCGCATTCTCGAAGACAGCAGCGCCGCGTGCGGCGCGGCGGCCGCTTCGGCGGCGCAGGAAGACTACGATCTCAGCCGCGGCGTCACGCTTGCGGCGAGCGTCCAGGAAGCGCTGGTCACCGCCTGGCGTTCGCTGCGCGTCAATATTTTCCGCACCGTGCTAACACTGCTCGGCATCATCATCGGCGTCGCGGCAGTAGTAGCGATGCTCGCGGTGGGCGAAGGCAGCCGGCAAAAAGTGCTCGACCGTATCAGCTCCTTCGGGACCAATTTGATGCTGATTCGACCCGGCGCCGCCGGCATTCGCAACGCCGGCGATATCGCCACTCTCGTGCCAGAGGACGCCGCCGCGCTCAAAACCTTGCCCAATATCGAAGCCGCTCTGCCCGAGCGCAGCACGCGGACGACGGTGCGCTTCGGCAGCATCGACTATCAAACCTCGGTCCAGGGCACCGGTGAAGATTTTCCCAAGGCGCGCGACTGGCCGGTCGCCGAGGGGCAGTTTTTCAACGCCGACGACATGAAGCAGTACGCCGCGGTCGTCGTGCTCGGCCGCACGGTGGCGAAGACGCTCTTTCCCGACGGCGGCAGCCCCATCGGCAAATACGTGCTGATGCGCAACGTGCCGTTCCTCGTGATCGGCGTGATGACCGAAAAAGGCGCCTCGCCCAACGGCAGCGATCAGGACGATGTGATCTTCGTGCCGATCAACACCGGTTTGGTCCGGCTGTTCGGCAGAAGCTATCTGAGCAGCATCACGGTCAAGGTCAAGGACTCGGCCGATATCGCGGCCACCCAGGAAAGCGTCGAAGCTTTGCTGCGGGCGCGACATAAGAGCGAGGACTTCAGCGTGCGCAACATGGCGTCGTTTCTCCAGGCGGCGATGGAAACCCAGGACACCTTCACCTTGCTGCTCGGCACGGTGGCGGCGATCTCGCTGCTCGTCGGCGGCATCGGCGTCATGAACATCATGCTCGTGAGCGTGGTCGAGCGCACCCGCGAGATCGGCATCCGCATGGCCACCGGCGCGCGCATGCGCGACATCTTGCTGCAGTTCAACATCGAAGCCGCGGTGGTCTGCGCCGCCGGCGGCATTTTGGGCATCCTGGTCGGCGTCGGCGCGGGTTTGGTCCTCCGCTATACCGGCATGTCTGTGATTTTCTCTGTGACACCGGCCGTGCTCGCCTTTGTCTGCGCGTCGGCGACCGGCCTGATTTTCGGATACCTGCCGGCGCGCAAAGCCGCCCAGCTCGATCCGGTCATCGCGCTGGCTTCGGAGTGAGGTAAGCAATGCATAAAACGATACTCGACTTATGTCCCGAATCGTCATCTGCCCAGGATCTCGCCGCGGCTGCGTCGATATCCGCTCACCCTGGGCCTGACGAAGGGTTCCGAGCTCCCCGCACGCGCGCTGCGCGTTTCCCCGCGCTCCTGATGAGCGGCGCGATCGCCTTTGCGCTTTCCGCGTGCAGCCTCGCGCCCAAGTACGAGCAGCCGCCGATGGATATTCCCGGCGGCTGGTCGAGCGTCCCGGGCGTCGGCGTGGCCGCTGCGCCGAGCGCGACGCCTTTTTGGCGGGAGCTCGGCAGCGCCGAATTAGACGGTTTGATCGAGACCGCGCTGGCGGAAAATCGCGACCTCGAAGCCGCGCTCCATCGCATCGATCAGGCGCGCGCCCAGGCAAAAGTCGCCGCCGCGCCGCTCTATCCGACCGTCAACGCCAGCGGTTCGGGCTCGAAAACTTATCAAGACTCGAAGAATACCGAGTCGCTGCGCGGCGCCGGCAGCATCAGCTACGAGCTCGATCTCTGGGGCAGAAACCGCAATCAGGCGCTCTCCGCCGGTTACCAGGTCGATGCCACCCGCTTCAATCGCGAGGCGCTGCGTCTGGTCATCACTTCGGACGTGACCAATTTCTACGCGCTGATCTTGAGCCTCAACGACCGCATCCGCATCGCCGAGTTCAATCTGAAAACCGCCCAGGACATCCTCCGCATCATCGAAGCGCGCTACGCCCAGGGCGCGGTGTCGGGGCTGGAAGTTTCCCAGCAGCGCGTCGCGGTGAACAATTTTCGCACCGCGCTTGCATCGCTGGTCGAAGCGCGCAGCACCGGCGCCAATGCGCTGGCGATCCTGCTCGGCAGGGCGCCGCAAAATCTCGGCCTGCCGGGCGGCGAGCTCGCTTCGCTGCACATGCCGCGGATCGATCTGACCCCGCCCGCGACTTTGCTGACGGCGCGCCCGGACATCCAGAGCATCGAAGCCGTTCTACGCGCCGCCAACGCCGACATCGGCGCGGCCCGCGCGGCGTTCTTCCCGTCTCTGACCCTGGGCATCGACTCGGCGATCGCCGCCGGCTTTGGCGGCCCGGCCGTCGCGGCGACATCGCTGACGTCGAGCCTACTTGCGCCGATCTTCACAGGCGGAAGGTTGACGGGCAATCTCGAAAGCGTCACCGCGCGCCAGAGAGAACTGGCGGCGCAGTACCAGCAGACGGTGCTGGTCGCCTTCCAGGAAGTCGAAGACGCGCTCGCCGCGCTCAAGAGCAACGACGAGCAGGCCGCGCTGTCCCTGGAATCCGTCAAGGAGTCACAGAACGCCTACAATATCGCCAAGGCGCGCTTCGACGCCGGCGCCATCGACTATCTCACCCTGCTTGAGACCCAGCGCAGCCTTTTCCAGGCGCAGGACGATCAGATCGCGATCAATCAGGGACAGCTGCAATCGTTCGTGCAGCTAAGAAAAGCCCTCGGCGCGTAAACGACCGTGACGCCGTGCTTACTGTGAACTGTTGTTATATGAGGCGTTGCTAACCTTCCACACCGATGGTGCTGCTCGAATTTGCATTTAATTCCTTGGCATCAATCCATCGGCGGGCATTGCACGCGGCAAATTCATCCGCCTCACGTTGCGTGGAATAGGGGTAACTGAACTGATATTGATGTGATGGAAAATCGATTTTGGCTTGCGTCGTGTCATTCTGCCGGATCAACGTATACTGCGGGATCCAGGTACCATTGTTTTCGCGCTGAAACGATTCACACTGGATAAGATAGTTTTTATACAAGACACCATTGTTCATTTAGCTTTATCTTTCCTATTCAATCCTCGCAGCTTTAGCGAACCCGGCTATCTTAACCCTCGGCCTAAGCGCTTTACAAAGATTATTAAATCGTTGGCTGCCGGACTGCCGGTTGACTTGGGTTGTCTGTTTCATTGGCATCCGGCGACTTTGTTTTCTCCTGGCGCCGCTCCAATTTACGCGCGGTCTTTTTTTGCTGTTTCTCCTTACGTGCTAACGCTTTCTGTCGTTTTTGAAATGTCTCCATGTTTGTCTCCTAACTTGTTAATTTTGATTCGCTATTGTCCATCCTGCGTGGACCTATATGGCGGCGCGTATAGAGGCAAGGCGGGATTGGTAGGGCAAAGCCCGCTTAATCGATGATTCTCAGATCGTCTGATCAACTGTATAGCGCCGAATTCGATAGATGTCTAACGCCACCAGGGGGTAACAATCAGCAAAAAGCTAAATGGATCCACCAACATCCGTATGAGTGAGAAGTCCCGCTGCACCCAGAATCAAAAGCGTCACAAAAATAAGCGATATCATTTGCCTCCTTTTGCCTTTATTCCCCTCGCCCGAGCGCGATCCGCGCTACACTTTCCTATATTGCTTGACGTAGTCGTCATAGAGACCTTCTTTGCCTTTGGCCTCTAGCGCGCGCGAGCGGTCGGTGAGAATCTTTTTGTCTTCGACAAACGCTTTCCTGTTAAATCCGAGATTGCCGGGATGGACGCCGGTATCCATCCGAATTGCGTCACAGGGACAGGCTTCGACGCAAAAGCCGCAGTAAATGCACCGTAACGTATCGATTTCATAGCGAACTGCGTATTTTTCGACGGGATCGTTGGGATCCTCACCGGCCTCGATATAAATACAATCCGCCGGACAAGCGGTCGCGCATAAGAAACAAGCGGTGCAGTTGGCCGTGTCGTCCGCGCTCAGAGTCAGGCGGTGACGCGCGCGAAAGGTGTCGGGGTAGGATGTTCTCTGCTCCGGATACTGGACCGTGACGGAGGCCTGAAGATTTTTTGCCAGACCGAATAGCTGGAGAATGTGAATGCTGAGATTACGCCAAAAATGATAACCCGTGACCGACATGCCGCGCACAATCTCCGGAAAGTAAGCCCTCTCCCAAAGCGACATGTGCTCGATTCTTTTCATTGGCTTATCGCAGGGACGAACGGATGGCCCCGTCGCTCACTCACCGCCGGCGTATAGTTCGATCTGTTTCTCTTCCAGCCGTTGTTTTTCGGCATCGTCCATAATGTAGACGCCGTTTACCGCATCAATTTTCGACGGTTCATAGAAATTTTTGGAAAGCTCCGCCCCTTCATCGAATTCATACATCTTAATGGCATCCCACGGACAGATTTTCTTATCAAGCCGATCGTCGGATTCCGTGCCGATCAGCTCAAGCTGAAATTTCTTCGGCAACTTGTTTTCTTCGATCGGCCTTTTGGAGCCGTCGTAATATCTGCCGGCATACTCGCGGTATATTTCGCCGGTTTCCTTGTGCCGATGGATCTTCGTTAAGTCATCGCTGAAACACATTTGGCAACCGATGCATTTGTCGTTGTCGACCCAGACCCGATAGGGCTTCAGCCCGCCGGCCGGAGTTGCCTCGTAGAGCAAGTTAATGCAGTTTTCTACCGGACAGTGCAGCTCGCACAACGGCGACCCGGCGCAGCTACTGCAGTTCTCGTCCATGACGGCGAGCAGCGCGGTGCCTTTGCGTTTCTTTTTCTCGTCGGGTTGTGTCGTCGCCTCTGGCATAGTTTCTCCGCTGGTCGTAAACGTTCAGCAATCTCAAGCGCTAAATGACGTGCCGCACCCGCATGTCCCCTTGACGTTAGGATTGTTAAATACGAAGCCCGATTGCATCAGGCCGCTTTTGTAGTCGAGCTCTGTGCCGTCGAGATGAAGAATGCTCTTCGAGTCGAGCAAGACACGGGCCCCGGTGTTTTCGAACACGTGGTCTTCGCTCTCGGGAGAATCAATACCCATCTTGTACTCAAAGCCCGAGCATCCGCCCTCGACAACCTGAACGCGCAAGCCCTGCCCCGTTTTTGCGCCCACGAGAAGAGCCCGGATTTTTTCCGCCGCGCGATCGGTAATGGTTATTTCTCCAGACATAAAGGTGGATCTTGTTTAGAGTGGCCGACCAGCTCAGGTTGCCACCTGAGTATCTCTTACCAGCCACTTCTCTTGCATGATCTTGTCCTGGATTCTAAGCAGCCCCTCGGTCAGGGCTTCCGGCCGCGGCGGGCAGCCCGGGACGTAGACGTCGACAGGAATGATCTTGTCCACGCCTTTGCAGACCGAGTAGGCGAGCTGGAAAAGGCCGCCGCAGTTGGCGCAGCTTCCCATCGAGATCACGTATTTCGGATCAGGCATCTGGTCATAGAGGAGCTTAGTTCGCTTGGCCATTTTATAAGTCAGTGTGCCGGCGACAATCATCAAATCTGATTGCCGCGGCGTTGCGCGCGGCACCGCGCCGAAGCGATCGATGTCGGCGCGCGGCCCGCCCGTCTGCATCAATTCGATCGCGCAACAAGCCAAGCCGAATAGCATGTACCACTGCGAAGACGCTCGGCCCCAGTTGAGCAAGTCGTCTACCTTGGTCGTAAAAACCGTTTCCGGCAATTGGTTGAGTAATGACGTAAAAGCCTCCTGATTATTGTAGGCCGATGACCGTCAGTTGTGATCGATCCACTGCATCGCATCTTTCAAGGCGAACTCATCGGCTTCGTCTTTCGACAAAAACACTTTGTCGAGTCGGTCGCGACCGGATAGAACATCGTCCTGGCGCGTCAGTTTAAATCGGGCAATCCAACCGCTGCTATGGGTCAGCTGATACGATTCAATGTGAATGAGACAGTTCCGATAGGGAATGTTATTTTGCGTCTCGCTCCTTTGCTGAATGCCGAGAGACCCGCACAACTTCCGGAGCGCAATCTCCTGCGCTCGCCAGGTGTGCGTTGTGAAAAATTCTCGGGTGCACGGTGATGACGACTTCCTAGTTCCGGAGTTGAAAATGCTGACTTTCATGCCGTCTCTGGAATGATCGGTCACACCCACCTCGATACCGCATTGAAAGCGATCGCGTTGAACGGACAATTCTTGCCACGCCTTGGCCGGAGCTGACGGCCGTTTGCTTGGAGGGCTGAGAAAGAAGGCTTACTTGAAGGACTTCAGGTAACCGCGGTCGGGAACCCTGCGCATTTAGAAATACTCATCAAGCCTAGGTCAATTAAGCCCCTATAGCAAGGTGATACACACTCGACATCCATTGAGCTCAAGGCTCATCTGAATCAACCGATCTGCAGCGCAGAATTATGCATTATCCGGGGCTCCCATCATTTTCGATCGTGTCGCCTGCAAGGAGCGAAAACCAACCAGTTGCTGGTTTTTTACATCGCACAAACTGAGTCGCAGAGAGCGGAAACTTGTCTTTAGCGTGATGGGCTTGACGGTCTGAAAGGCCGGGACGTCATCCTGGCATTGTTGCAGATTGTAGTTAGGGATGCTCGGTCGCACGTGATGAATGTGATGCAGGCCGATGTTTCCGGTAAACCACTGAAGGATTTTCGGTAGCTTGAAATAGGAGCTGCCTTCAAGCGCGACTCGCATGGGATCCCAAGAGTCGTGTCGTACCCAATATGCGGTTTCGAATTGATGCTGCATGTAGAACAGCCACAACCCAACACTGCCGGCGATCACAATGATGGGCAATTGAATCAAAAGGTACGTCGGTAGACCGATGGTCCAGGTCGCGATTCCGACGATGACCAAGATCGCCAAGTTGGTGTAGAGCACGCTCGCGCGCTCTCTCTTTCCGGCCCCTTTGATAGGAAATCGGTGCAAGAATAGAAAGAGCAGCACCGAGCCTGGTCCGAGCAGAATAAAAGGATTACGGTAAAATCGGTAAGTGAGGCGCTTCGGTAGCGGCGCCGCCAGATACTCTTCTGTCGTCATCGTCCAGATATCGCCGACTCCTCGGCGATCCAGATCTCCCGCCGTGGCGTGATGCCGGTTGTGCACGCGGCGCCAGTCTTCAAACGCCGTGAAGGTCAAAACACCCGTGATGTAGCCGAGGATTGTGTTTGCTCGTCGTGACGCGAAGAAAGAACCATGACAACAGTCATGGAACAGAATGAAAACTCGTACCAGGACGCCTGCCGCAATAACGTTGAGCGCCAGGGTGATCCAATAGGGGTACGCCCCTTGGACAGTGCAGATCATCAGGGCCCACAACAGACCGTACAGGCCTAACGTGTTGAGGATTTGCCAGATTGATTTCCGCAGATTTGGTTTTCGATACTTGGCGGAGATCCGATACCAATCGGGTTTGGCGGTTTCGGTTTCGGCGTACTTCGCGCCGGTGAGTTGTTCTCGTCTCGTGTTGACCAGAATAATATCCTTTTTTTTGGCGCTCCGCCGGAAGTTGATCGCTTGACCTCCGCGAGCCTCGTACTACGCCGCGCTCGCAGCGGGCTTATGGAAGGTGGAGTCTAAGACGTCGAAAGTTTCTACTATAGGCAAACTTTCAACTACCTTCGACAAAACTCTCAAGACATCGAGGTAAGCGATGTGATTGTAAGCGTCCGCATCTTCCTGGTTGTCCCAGAAACTAATGGCGATCGCCTCATTCCGCTTGGAGGCAACGAGAATAATCTCATCCTGAAATCCTTTTTGTGCACGCAACAGTGGAATGACCTTCTGCAAAAAAAGACGCCTGAACTCTTGGACGGTGTCGGCTCTAAGCTTGATTCTGAGCTTGCGCGTGTACATTCATTGTCCCGCAGGGCGAACTAGGAGGGCAACTATATGCGATTGGACACATTCAGCGCCCGCCAGACGTAAGAGCTGGTCGGGTATATTTGATATACCGGCGCCGGCGTGGCAACCCTACTCCGCCATCGGCGCTGTTCTTAAGCAGAGACCCTTTGCTTGCCAGGGCTCTGTCTATCTGTCCCTCCGCAGCATCTCTGCTCTCTGCCAGCACTTCGGAGATTTCGCAGATCAGGAACTTTCTTGCTTTCTCCAGGGCTTGCCGATCGCGCGGCAGGAGCACCTTGGCGCCGCTCAACTCAGTGAGGGACTGAACGATTTCGGCCAAGTCAAATGCCGACCCCGAGGCTAAAAGTTTCGCGTTGTCGATACCGCGCTGCTTCCAATTCTTCGCCGCTAGAGATGAATCTTGTAAATGACCGAGCAGTTTTGGAATCTCCGATTTAGCGAGCAAGTGCCGGACGTGGAGCGCCCTGAGTTTTTCGACAGGGACGAGAACCGCGTCACGCTTATCGTCCAACAAGGAAAGCCTATAGAAGTTAGACGGATCGCCGGCAATTGTTTTCGTAACCACTGCATCGATCAGGCACGGACCCTGAGATGGATAAACAACTTTATCGCCGATCATGAACGTCATTTGTTTTCTTTCCGATTGGCAACCTTACATACGGACCGAGACGGGCAAACCATCATCGGTGATCTCCAACACCACATTCCCCTCCGCACGATAGCCCTTGATCGTCAAACAACTCCATCCGTCATAGCTTCGACCTCAGAGTTTGTGGCGACACGGCTAACCGAAACTCATCGAGCAATTCCACGAGCCGATCGACTTCTTGCAACGCTCCTTGAATGGTCTCCTGTATTACAGAAATATCGATATCCTTTTTCGCCAAACCATTCCGAGCAAGGCCTGCGAGATCCTTCAATGCAAATTGCAGGGACGCCGAGAGCCCGCTCAAAGGATCGGCGACTTCATGGGCAAACACCGCAGCCAGGTTATCCAATTCGGCGAATCGGTCGTGCCGCGTTCTGTTCTCGACGAGTTTGTCATAACGCGATTGATCCTGATGGCCGTTGCAATACACCAGTTTCAACCGCCGATCGGCGTCCGCCTCATTGGCCTCCTGCTCGATACCGCTGGGGGCGGTTTCATCCGGTATTCGTTCCACAGATTCTCCTATTTCGAATGGATAACTAGACCATGCCAGAGATCAGTCTTCCTGGCGGTCTGTTTGCAAGATAAACAACCAGGGTGCGGTAGTTGGCGTCTCTCAAAACACCTCGTTGCCTCTAATTCCATGATAGCCAATCGCGCGCCGATTAAGAAATGGCGATTGTCTAATATTGAACAACCCTGAATAAATTTTATTCAGCAGTATGAACAGGCGCTCCAAGCTTTGCCGACGTTGCGTCGAGGCGAGATGGCGTCCAATGCTTAAGCTTGTGCCGTATGTACTGGGGTTCCAACCCGAGTGCGTCGCAGACGGACAGAAAGGAGAAGAGCCGGCGAGAGTTGTCGCTGAAGAACCAATCCTCAGCTTCGTGCGCGCTCTGTATGCGCGGCTGATCCCCTTCAAATTGGTTATGAAAGCAAAGAAATGCGTCTTCGAGCACGGCATACATCAAGGCCGTCTCCGGGCACACCTTAGTGAGCTTGACTCTAGAGTCGAAAAACTGTTCGGGAAGCACGGCGTGTTCGAAGGGCCGATCATACGTTGCGACCCGGTGCGTCGACCCGCTCAGGCGCGCACGGCGGCGGTGGGTGGTGATATTGGTGTCGCGCATTGCGCCCTCTCTAAAAGTTGCGGAACAGTGGGCGATGAAATGTCACATCCGAATGTTCGCGCTCGCACCCGCGTTGATGTCGGTCGCGGTTCAAACACGCTATGTTGTCTCGGCGCGGGTTACTGTCTAATTCTGTACGCTTCTGCAAATATCGCGGATATTCTGTTGATTTATTATCGCTAACGGAATGGCCCACATCTCGATAATCCGGAACCTAGCGCGCTGGTAGACGCACTCATGCTGCTGTTCCGAAGAGGGCGCCAATCCCCGCGGTCACTCCCATCGCCAGCGCGCCCCATAGCGTGACGCGCAGCGCGCCTACCGTTACCGGCGCGCCGCCCGCGCGCGCGGCCAACCCGCCCAATAGCGCCAGGAAAACCAGTGAAGTTCCAGAGACGAGAGGGATTAGGCTCGCCTCGGGAACTAATGCCGCGGTCGCGATCGGCATCGCCGCTCCCACAGCAAAACTACCGGCCGACGCCAGCGCAGCTTGAATCGGCCGCGCATTGAGAGTCACGGAGATACCGAGTTCGTCGCGGGCATGCGCGCCGATCGCGTCATGGGCCATGAGTTGATCGGCGACCTGTTTCGCGAGCGCAGGATCGAGGCCGCGACCGACGTAGATCGCCGAGAGTTCCCTGTGCTCGCCGGGAGCGTCTAATTTTAGTTCCGTGCGCTCGAGCGCAAGATCGGCCTGTTCGGTGTCGGCCTGTGAATGGACAGACACGTATTCGCCGGCAGCCATCGACATAGCTCCGGCTACGAGTCCGGCGACTCCCGCGACCAGCACGCTGCTGTGAGTCGCATGCGCGGCGGCGACACCCAGCACCAGACTCGCCGTCGAAACGATACCGTCGTTCGCGCCCAATACCGTCGCGCGTAACCAGCCGATGCGTTCTGTGCGGTGTCGTTCTCTGTGTCTTAACGACATACTCATCGTGTCCTCGCTGCGTCGAAAACAACCGCTTTACAAAGGCGGCACCTTCGCAACCGGAAAGTAGATCAGCGCGCCAAGATTACGAAACTGTCGAACAGCCTTTGGTCTCACGTGTCGGACGCACCGCGGTTCAGATAAGCGATAACTCGTAAGGATTACTTAGATGACGGAATTTTTAACTGGATGCCTATTCCGGAGGCGGTTATCAACCCATTCGCGGGCGATCTGGAAAGCCGAATTTTCAGCTTCCGCGGCGTGCAGAAAGCGATCTTGAGGATGACCTTTAATCGAGACCACCTGCTTCTTTCCTTCCTCGTTCCAACAAACACTGGCGAGAGGAAGCCAGAAGCAGTCCCCGGCATCGCGTCGAACGTCGATAAAGATCAGATGTTCTTTGTAAGTCATTCGCGCACCATCTCGCGTCGCGATTATTCGGGACTTCAGATTTCGTAGATTACGCTGCGGAGGCGCTGAGGACGCCGAGGAGAAAGGAAAAAAACAATCTCTACGAACTCTGTGCCTCTGCGGTGAGCGGTTTTCCTGCTTGCGGTCCTGTCGCGCTGAGCTCTGTGATAAATGCTCATCCTCAACAAACCGGAACGTATTCTCTAACCGACGCTGCCTTCGAGACTCACGCTCAAGAGCTTCTGCGCTTCCACAGCAAATTCCATCGGCAGCTCGCGAAATACCTGTTTGCAGAAGCCATTGACGATCAAAGTTACGGCGTCCTCGGGTGAAATGCCGCGCTGCCGGCAGTAGAAAAGCTGATCCTCTCCGATCCTTGACGTCGAAGCCTCATGTTCCACCTGCGAGGAGTTGTTCATGACTTCAAGGTAAGGGAACGTATGCGCGCCGCACTTATCGCCGAGCAGCAACGAGTCGCACTGGGAGTAATTACGCGCACCGCTGGCGCCCCTCGCCACTCGCACGAGCCCCCGATAGGTGTTCTGTCCATGTCCTGCCGAGATGCCCTTCGAAATGATCGTGCTCT
Organism: uncultured delta proteobacterium; assembly: GCA_963745035.1. Taxonomy (GTDB): domain Bacteria; phylum Desulfobacterota; class Binatia; order UBA9968; family UBA9968; genus DP-20. The sequence goes on from CAVUVW010000002.1 coordinate 102,657, forward strand.
TGGTATTTTTGCCGATGTGGATCATCTTGGTGCCCGTGTCCGCCTGCTGGAAATTGTTGGTGAGCGCAACCGAATGAAACGCTCCGACTGAGTTATCACCCTGCAGGATGCAGCTAGGATATTTCCAGGTGATGGCCGATCCGGTCTCGACCTGGGTCCAGGAAATCTTGGAGTTGGTTCCCAGACATTTTCCCCGCTTGGTGACAAAATTGTAGATTCCGCCTTTGCCGTCCTTGTCGCCGGGATACCAGTTCTGCACCGTCGAGTACTTGATCGTCGCATTGTCCAGCGCAACGAGCTCCACCACGGCGGCATGCAACTGATTTTCATCGCGCATCGGCGCGGTGCATCCTTCCAGGTAACTCACCGAGCTGCCCTCATCGGCCACGATCAACGTTCGCTCAAACTGGCCGGTTTCAGCGGCATTGATGCGAAAGTAAGTCGATAGCTCCATCGGACAGCGCACGCCTTTCGGGATGTAACAGAACGAGCCGTCGCTGAAGACCGCGGCGTTCAAAGCGGCGAAGAAGTTGTCGCTGTAAGGCACCACCGAGCCGAGGTATTTTCTGACTAACACCGGATGCTTCTGTACAGCTTCCGAAAAGGAACAAAAGATGACTCCCAACTCCGCTAACTTTTTCTTGAATGTCGTCGCCACCGAGACGCTGTCAAAGACCGCATCGACCGCGACGCCGCTGAGCCACTTTTGCTCCGCTAAAGGGATGCCGAGCTTCTCATAAGTTTCGAGCAGTTTAGGATCGACTTCTTCGAGGCTCTTTAGGCTCCCGTTTGTTTTCGGCGCCGAGTAATAGATGAGATTTTGATAGTCGATCGGCGCATAGTGGACATTGGCCCATTTCGGCTCCGCCTCGGACTTTTTCAATTTCACCCAGTGGCGGTAGGCTTTGAGGCGCCAGTCCAGCATGAAGTTCGGCTCGTTCTTCTTCGCCGAAATCAAGCGAACGGTTGCCTCGCTCAGCCCGCGAGGCACGGCGTCGTTCTCAATGTCGGTGACAAACCCGTACTTGTACTCCTGGTTGACCAGCGCCTCCGTCGTCTGTGTGGCAGTATTCATGACTTCAGCCTTCCTTCATTTGCCGGTTGCCAAAACCTGCCCAAAGGTCGCGTCGCCGAGAAAAGTGTCCTTTCTCAGGCTCGGAAGAACGCTCCCATGCCATAGTGCATACCCTATCCCGATCGTAACAGCTCGCTGTTAGTTCCTCGCTAGATGCCCGGCTAATTCGAGCGCCTTGAGACGATGGCCCAGCTTTTCTTGAAACCACGTATCCCTGGGCCAGTGCCACTTCGCATGCGGCAGCGCCTCGTCGCGGTATGAGCAGCCGTTCACCTTGCTCTGCAAGAATACGAGCTGCCAATAGCTCACCTTCTCCTCTTCCGCACTATCAGCAAGAGTTCTGCTCAAGACCTCATTGACTCGCGCTGCAAGCCCGCTCAAGGAATTTTGCGTCAAGAATCCAGGGAGAAACGATAGCTTTTCCGAATGATCCAACTTCATGACTGTCCTCCAAAATATTTCTTCGGGCTCCAAACTCTCACCTCACACACGAGACGGTATCCGCGTTCACGCCAAATGGAGAGACCGAGAAAACCATGGAAGTCGTCGCTTAACAGACCACTTCCCGGCGTCCTCTCTTTGATTCAATGTAAGGCGGCTTGTCAGAAGTTTCTGTCTAATATTGGACGAGTCAACAATTAATTATCCAGGTCTGTTTTTATGTTACTTTCCATGAATTTTGCCTATTCACCACCAATTTCATTATGGATTTTCAAAGAGCGCGTGCCGGATGATGCAAGCCCTCGAAGATTTCTTTGACAAAGGTCCGACGCGTACTTACCTATACCGTAGAGGCAGAAAATTTATCTTTTCAGATCACCTGCTGATTTCGAGCTAAGGAAGCATTCATGAACACCGAAGAAGACGAAAAGGAAACCGCCAAAGCCAAGCCACGCCTCAATATCCCTGATGGAGCATTGGTCATCCTACCGATACGCAACCGGGTGCTCTTCCCGTCTATGATGATGCCGCTTACGGTCCGTGGCCGGGCCAGGCGCCACGCCGTCGAGGAGGCCGTTCGCCAACAAGTGCCCATTGGCATTGTTGTCCAACGAGATCCGAATGTAGAAAAGCCAAAACCCGAAGACCTTTACGAAGTAGGCACCACCGCCGATGTTGCAAGGATGTTTACTCTGCCGGACGGCCGGCGCCAGGTAATCGTGCAAGGCCGGCGCCGCTTTGAGATCGCCGAATTCCTGGAAACCGATCCCCTTCTCATTGCGCGCGTTACGATGGTGGAAGAAAAGATACCGCAGACCAAGGAATTCGAGGCAAGAATCTTACATCTGCGCCAAGAAGCGGCCAGAGCCTTATCGTTATTGCCGGAACCCACGAGCGAAATGAGAGGGATGATCGAAAGGATCGAAGACCCTTTATCGGTCATCGATATGATCGCGTCCATCCTGGACCTGCCGACCGCCGAGAAGCAAGAAATTTTCGCGATCCTCGACCCGGAGTCGCGTGCCCAAAGGATTTCAGAAAAATTGGCGCGGCAGATCGAGCTGCTGGAGCTAAGCCAGAAAATTGGCGCCGAAACCAAGGAATCGATGGACAAATCCCAGCGCCAATATTTCCTGCGCGAACAATTAAAGGCAATCCAAAAAGAGTTGGGTGAAACGGATGGGAAAGGCCTCGAAGTTGAGGAACTCAGAAAAAAACTTTACGAAGCCAAAATGCCTCCCGAGGTGGAGAAGGACGTGCTTAAAGAGCTGGCTCGTTTAGAGCGCATTCCCGAGGCGGCGCCGGAGTATTCGCTGCTGCGGACTTATTTCGATTGGTTGGTGGAGTTGCCCTGGAACATTTTTACCGAGGAACAGATCGACCTGCCGAAGGCGCGCGAGATTTTGGATGCCGACCACCACGGCCTGGAGAAAGTGAAAAAGCGGATCGTTGAATTTCTCGCCGTTCGTAAACTCATGCCGCATGGCAAAAGCCCGATTCTTTGTTTGGTCGGACCGCCGGGCGTCGGGAAAACTTCGCTTGGACAAAGCATAGCTCGGGCGATGAATCGTAAGTTCGTGCGCCAAAGTCTAGGCGGCGTTCACGATGAAGCCGATATTCGCGGGCACCGGCGCACTTATGTCGGCGCGCTTCCGGGTAATATCATTCAAGGAATCCGCAAGGCCGGCAGTCGCAATCCCGTGTTCATGCTCGATGAGGTCGACAAGCTCAGCGCTAGTTATCATGGCGACCCGTCCGCGGCGTTGTTGGAAGTCCTCGATCCCGCGCAAAATGCGACTTTTCAAGACCATTACATCGCGCTGCCCTTCGATCTAAGCCAGGTGCTGTTCATCGCCACGGCGAACGTGCTCGATACCATTCCGGGCCCGCTGCGCGACCGCATGGAAATCTTGGAATTGCCGGGGTACATCGAGGAAGACAAGTTAGCCATCGCCAAGGGCTACCTCGTTCCCCGGCAGACCGCCGAAAACGGGCTGAAGCCGGAAAACATCAGCTTCACCGACGAGGCGATTCGGGAAATTATCCGATCCTACACGCGAGAAGCCGGGGTTCGCCAACTCGAGCGTGAGCTCGGCGCGGTTTGCCGGAGCGTGGCGACGCGCATCGCCGATGGCTCAAACGAATCGTTCACAATCAAGCCAGAATCTATCCCGGCCTACTTGGGTCCACAAAAATTCTTCAACGAGATCGCGCTGCGCACTAGTTTGCCAGGCGTGGCGACGGGATTGGCCTGGACTCAGTTTGGCGGCGACATACTGTTCGTCGAAGCGACGAAAATGGCCGGAGACGGCCGGTTGATTTTAACCGGCCAGCTCGGCGATGTGATGAAAGAAAGCGCTCAGGCCGCTTTGAGTCTCGTCAAGTCCCGCGCAGAAACGCTGGGAATCGATTCCAATATTTTCAAGACCAACGACCTGCACATTCATATTCCCGCGGGCGCGATCCCGAAAGACGGTCCGAGCGCCGGAGTCACGCTTTTTGTCGCGCTCGTTTCACTGCTGACCGGGCGGCGCATCAGCAAAGATGTCGCCATGACCGGTGAGATCAGTTTACGCGGTTTGGTGCTCCCGGTGGGAGGAATCAAGGAAAAAATGCTCGCGGCAAAGAGAGCCGGGATTTCTACCGTCTTGCTACCCGAGTTGAACCAAAGAGACCTGGAAGAAATTTCCCCGGCGGGCCGCGAGGGGATTCGCTTTGAATTTTTAAAAACGGCAGACGAAGCGTTGCGGTTTGCCCTGGAGGCCGACGCGCCGAGCGGTTACTCTCCCGGTGAACGACTGGCGGCGCGATCGCTTTACTGAAAAATTAGTTGGACCGCATAACCGATGATGAAGTTATCCTCTGGCAGAAGAGCGGCCTTCCATGTCGTCATGCTCGCCCCTTCGACGCCCTTAGGATAACTCCTCCGCCATCCAGAACGGGCGTAATGCCATACGCCCCTACAAAGATTACTGAATTTTGGGTGCCCCCGGGCTTCGTCGCTGTTGCCCGGAATAACTACACCCGCCTATCAAAGCACAGATCCGCCCAGTCTGTTATTCCGCTTAAATCAGCCCAACATCACGTCCGCTTGAATCAGCTCGCGGATCTTGGATCTTAAGTCTGCAAGCGAGAGCGGCTTGCTTATGCATACTACTCCCCGAGCCGGGGTCGCGCTCAGATTCGCGTAATAGTTGACCGTCATAATAATGAGGGGGACGGCTGGTGAAGTCGAGCGTACATGTGACAACAGATCGATTCCCTCGAGCCGAGGCGAGTGAACATCCGAAAGCACGAGATCAAATCGAAACTTATCTAGCAACCCGAGAGCTTCATCGCGGTCGCTTGCCTCGTGGACCTCATAGCCCTCTGCGCACAAAAACAGCTCGACACTTTGCCGAATGAGAGGATCATCGTCAATAACTAGAATTTTCTTTGGCATACGTCTTCCGAGAACGCACGTCGATCTAGGCTGACCCGGCCCTTGCATCCGGAGGTAGTCCACACGCTACCCAAGAAAACGCCTTAACAATTCTACGGGCACCGGCACGATCATGGTGGAATTATTTTCCGCGGATACCTCAACGAGACTTTGCAGGAATCTCAAGTGTAAGGCCGCCGGATGTTTCGCAATGATCTCAGCCGCATCCGCCAACTTCTGCGAGGCTTGAAATTCTCCCTCCGCGTGAATGATCTTGGCGCGCCGCTCTCGCTCTGCTTCCGCCTGTTTGGCCATGGCCCGTTGCATGTCGGGCGGAAGATCGATGTCTTTCACTTCCACTAAAACCACTTTCATTCCCCACGGCTCTGTTTGGGAGTCGAGGATCTCCTGAATGCGCACGTTGATCTTATCCCTCTCGGCCAAGAGCTCGTCGAGCAGGGCCTGTCCACAGGTACTCCTGAGCGTGACCTGGGCGAGTTGAGAAGTGGCAAAGAGAAAATTTTGCACTTCCGTGATTGCTCGATTGGGATCGATTACCCTAAAGTAGAGAACCGCACTGACCTTGATGGAGACGTTGTCGCGTGTAATCACATCTTGCGGAGGAACGTCCATGGTCACGGTGCGAAGATCCACTCGCATCATTTTCTCGACCCATGGTATCACGTAGATTATCCCGGGGCCGCGCGCGTGAACCAAACGCCCAAGCCTAAAGATCACTGCTCGCTGATACTCCTTTAAGATCTTGATCCCGCTGACAGTTAGCAAAATGGTGACGCCAAGAACTGTAGCGATAGCCGCAAAATCAAACATGACTCTCCTTCGTCATTTCCCGGCTCTGCCCGTCGAAAACACAACCGGCGGTGTTCGCCCTATATCCCTTGCATGAACGCCCGTTCGATCTCACGCAGAATGCCGTCCGGTTCACGGACCGCAAGTTCGACGATTTCATCGGCGCGCGCTTGCGAGTCGCTGTTGGCGTAGATGCGCAGCTGCGGCGCGTTGCCCGAAGGCCGGATATGCGCGACGTCGCCGTTGTGGAAATAAATGCGCACGCCGTCGAGAACATTGATGCGCGCGATTTCGTCGAACCCAAGCGCTGGAGTGAAGAAACGCGCTAACGTCGCTTTACATTGCCGCCAGTCTGCCGCGGGCTCTGGCGCGAGCGGCGCCGGCAGGGCATCCGCGCGGCTCCGATCTAGGACAGTTCCCGCATCGAACTCCACTTCGATCACATCGCCGGGCGGAATCAGATTTGCCAGGATCGTTCGACTCGCGGCGACGGGAAAATTATCGATCAAACCAGCCCGTCCAAAACGCGCCGGGAGGCGGTCCCATAGAGCGGACAAGCTCATGCCGCGCTCCACTGCCGCCGACAAATTGGCCAGGATGGGGAGCGTGGCATCGCGTGTCGGCAGCGCTGCCAACGTCGCCTTACCCAGCGCGATATCGCTGCCGGTCAAAAAGCCTCCGTTAGCTTCCCAGCCGACGACACGGTGGTAAGTTCCGGCGCTGTGCAAATGGTCGAGGGCGGAGACGACGTAGGGCGAGCCGATCTTGGTCTTCTCCAGCAAAACTTTGCGCTCGCGCAGGCGGCGCTCGATCGCATCGTTGGCGCTGATGGGAACCGCCGCCGCATCCGCGCCCAGATACTCGGCCACGACGAGACCCAAAAGGTCGCCGGGCAAGAAGCGCACGCGCCGGCCGCCAGGCTTGATTTCGGTGGCAGGCTAGAACGGCCGTCACCAATGGCCGATCGGAATCACCGTCCGTGGACACGATCGCGTGGAGCGGCCGGCCGCTCGCTTCGGCGGCGACGGCGAGCTCCTCCAAACCATCGAGCTGTTCGGCGGTGATATTTTCGGTATCGATTGGAACGAACGTTTCGCTGCGCCCCGCGGCGAGCACCACGGCGCCAAGCTCCTGGAGTATCCGCGGCAAGATATCGCGCCCCACCGCCGAATGCTGATAGACGAGCACCCGGAGCCCGGAGAGACAGCCGCTATCAAAGCTGTCGAGATAACGACGGACGTAAGCTTGCTCCGCGGCGCGTTCGACAGGTGGCAGCTCGAAAGGAGATTTCAACATGCCGGAGGTATCGAACGCTGAAGTCGTCGCGTTATGGCTGTATTCTTCCGCGCGCACGCGCTCGACTTCGAGGGTAATGCCCGCTTCGTCCGACTTTAAAATCTCGCCGGCGCTCTTATTGATTTTAATGCCGTTACGATCGAAGGGAATGTGGCTGCCGGTCACCATCACGCCGGCGCGTCCCTTAGAAAGGGAATGGGATATCAAAGCGGGCGTGGGGATTTTGCCGGCATTCTCCACCTGAAAGCCCGAGTCGACAATCGCCTGAGCGCAGGCACGCATGATGCGATCGGTGCTCGGTCGCAAGTCGCCGGCCATAGCCACCGTGCTGTTCGGACGAACATCGCCGATGCTCAACAAATAGCGAAGCGTTGCTTTGACGTTGATATAGGCTTCGAGATCGGTGATGTCTTTGACTAAACCACGCAGGCCGCTGGTGCCGAATGCAAGGGGATGCGGGGTGTAGTTAAGAAAAGAATCCACGGATATCATGTTTTAGCACTGAGAGGCCGCGTTCTTACGTCAGCGCCGGCGCGACTAAGTATCTTGGTGCTCATGAATATTGCCGCTAGCCGACTGAACGATTTTCGGCATTTTAGCCGGTCTTGCTAAATCGCACGACATTGTTGGGATTAGATCCCGGATGGATGTTTATCGATCCATTCCTTACCAAGGTTAACACCGCAGAGATCGGACTCTTGTTCGGATCGAAAAAACTGCGCGGTCATAACGATAAAAAACGGTTTAGGCTCGCCCCTCAGGCGGCGGATTTCTACAAGGTGTGAAGGCGGCCCACTTGCCGCTGGACCGTTCGGTAGACAACGGAAATATAGAACGTCTTGTAATTTAAGTCAGACACTCAACCCCAATGACATCGTTCAATAACGACACCTTCAATCGAAGCTTATTTGTTGCACTGAAAAGCCAGAATTGATGTAAGAGGCGCGGTGAGTGTGACCGTCGCGCCGACTGAAGCATGCGCGTGTTCATCCCAAACGGCGCATGATTTTCCGAAGTCGATGCCAGCAGACACGCCGGCGTGAAGCCGAATGTTGTCGATCGTAAATGTCCCTGTTATCGGGTGATGCCAGCCATCGTGCAAAAGCACGGCGCTCACGCTGTTTTCATTAATATCGAGCATCGATGCAACTCCTGCTTCAAACGCCAAGGGTCCGTGATCAATCAACTGTTGCTAAATCATAATCGTGGCTCACTGACGCGAGAAGTGGATAAAACCAGCTGATTGCCTGCTCTTCAGCAACGACGATCTTACTCAGTGCTGCAAATTTAATGGAGAAACGCCGGTAAGCGACTTATCCCGAAAGCGATGCGTTTCTCGGAATCTTAACCAAACCGCAGACCGCTGATGCGGCATTCAATTGTACCCAACAGTGCCTAGCACTATGTTGTGAGAGCGGCATCGCCAAACGCTCCGTCGATGAGTGCTTGCTGTACTGTCATGCGCCGATACACTCAACTCCGGTTTTGTCGATCGAGAACGCGCTCAGGCGACCGACCGCGTTGGCGTAGCCGCTCGCGAGCTACCCGGTGTGATTGTTCCTCTTCAGTAACAAGGTTTTCTTCCCGATGCTCGCCGAATACGTTGGCCCATTGAAGATCGCTTCTGCCTCGGTATGGAGCTCGGTGACCTTCCGCTCGACGGTTGTATGAAGCCATAGGGACCTCCTCAACTGAGTGTCCAGCGTACACCGACTGCGATCGGGGTTTCTGTCCAATATTAGACCGGTCGTAAAGGGAGATTTCGGCTGAATCCGCTAGCACCTCAAGAGACACTCTGGCGGACTTAAGGGTGGTAAATGCGCAGACAACGGGAGAATCAAGACGACTCCGAAGATCCTGATTCGGAATCTTCTTCTCGAAAACCATACTTTATCAATTTGTAACGCAGCCCCCGTTCACTCATTCCGAGCAGCTCGGCGGCGCGGGTTTGGACGCCATCGGACCGGGCCAGGGCGTCCTTGATCATACGCCGCTCCAGCGCTTCGACCGCGACCGTGATATTAGCTTCCTGATCACGGTCCGTTATTTCCGGTTCCTGAACGGTCAAAGGCAGGTCGCCGCTGCCGATAACTTCATCCCTAGTGAGAACCACTGCGCGCTCGATAATATTTTCCAGTTCCCGGACATTCCCCGGATAGTCGTAGCGCAAAAGAATATCGCGGCCCTCAGACGTAAGCCCGCGGATCGTCTTGCCGTTTTTCTCCGCGAAGCGCCGCAGGAAGTGGTCTATCAACAGTGCAACATCGGAGCGTCTTTCCCTCAGAGGTGGAATTGAGATCGTGACGACATTGAGCCGGTAGTAGAGATCTTCCCGGAGCTGCCCCGATTTGATGAGATCTTCGAGCGGTCTGTGGCTGGCCGCCAGGATCCTGACGTTGACCTTCACCGGACGACTGGAGCCCACCTTCTCGTATGCGCGCTCCTGCAGGACGCGCAGGAGCTTCGCCTGCAAATGCAAAGGAAGATCGCCGATCTCGTCAAGAAAGATGGTCCCGCCGTTGGCTAATTCGAAGCGCCCTTGGCGCGAACTTATTGCGCCCGTAAAAGCGCCTTTTTCATGGCCGAATAATTCCGATTCGAGCAGCGCTTCGGGAAGCGCCGCGCAGTTGACCTTGACCAGAGGAGCACGCGCTCTTGGGCTAGCAAAGTGAATGGCGTTGGCAATCAGTTCTTTTCCGGTGCCGCTCTCGCCCCGGATCAAGACCGTCGCTTCACTCGGCGCCACCCGCCGCACCATGGAGAGGACTTCGAGCATCGGTCCGCTCGCGCCGATGATGCCTTCAATGCGATGGCGTTCCTGTAAGGCTTCGCGCAGCTCGCGGTTCTCGTTGATAATTCGATAGCGGTCGCTCACCTGTCGAATGCGATGAAGCAGCTCATCCAAATTCAGCGGCTTGGTCAGGTAGTCGATAGCGCCTTGCTTGAGGGCGGCGACGGCCGCTTCGATGGTGCCGAAAGCGGTAATTAAGATGACCGGGGTTTCAGGGTTGATGGCGTGCACGGCTTGCAGCAGCTCCAAGCCCGACATGTGAGCCATCTTTTGATCGGTAAGAACCAGATCGAAGGCGTCCTGACGGAAGAGTTCCAAGGCTCTCTCGGCACTATCGGCCGCAACTACTTCAAAGCCTTGTTTTTTGAGAAACCCGCCGATCATTTCGCGCTGCACCGGTTCGTCGTCGACTACCAGAATATGAAAACGATTGGGCATTTATACCTTCGCGCCGTAGAGCGGCAAACAAATCTCGAAGCGGCATCCACCGGCCGTTTCATTGGTAGCGGTAATTGTTCCGCCGTGAGCTTCGATAATCCTGCGAGAGATCGCCAGCCCGAGCCCGGTGCCCTTCGCTTTGGTCGTGAAGTAAGGCTCAAAAATTCGCCGCTGGTTTTCTGCGGCAATCCCGGTCCCGGTATCCGTCACGGCGATGAGAAAATTGCTGTTCGAAGTTTTTGCCTCCAAGGTCAAGGTTCCGCCTTCGGGCATCGCTTGCAGACCATTAAGCATGAGATTCAGCAAGACTTGGGTAAGAAGATCGGGGTCGGCCTTGAGCGCCGGCAAGTTAGGCGCGGCGATGACCCGGATTTGCACCCGTGATCGCTTAGCGTCGCTATCTTCCAACGAGGCTAACTCTTTCAGGACTTCCGGCAACGGCAACGCTTCGGCGTTGATTTCGATAGGGCGCGCCAGCGAGAGGAATTGCTCCACGATCGTGTTGAGGCGGTGCACTTCGCCGAGCATCAGTTCCGTAAGACGAGAGTAGTCCTCCTGATCATCGGCCGGCTGAAATTCCACCTTGAGACGTTGCAGTCCCATCGAAATGGCATTGAGCGGATTTCTGACCTCATGGGCGACGGCCGCTGCCATGTTTCCGAGCGCTGAAAGGCGCTCTCTGTGTAGACACTTCAGCCTCCAGGGCTTTAACCTCTAGCATATGATTCTGCTGGTTATGAAAAATCGCCGCCATGCCCAAAATACCCGCGGCCAGGATCGCCAACGCCGAGAACAAAGATGGCGCGCAGGCTATTGCGCCAGGCGATCTCCATCGATCCCAGCGACAGGCCGATCTTGAGGAAACCCAAATTGGATTCCTCCAGCGCAACAGGTTTCACCACCTCGAGGTATCGTTTTCCCGTACCGCTCTCGACAATTTGGCTGAAAAGCTGGCGGTCGACTTTGGCCCTCAAAACCAGGGGCTCGTTTTCCTGCTGTCCGATACGGCCCCGGTCGGTATGCGCTACGACATTCAGGTCGCTATCGAGAAACGAGACGAACTCACTGTCCGATTGGCGGCCGAGATCCTCGATCTGACTTTGCACGCCGATCGCTTTCTCGAAGTTGAAAATATAGTCGGCGTTGGCGTGGATCGCGATGATGCCGGGAAAACTGCGCGCGCCCACGGCGACGCCGAAGGCGCTGCCTTTCCAGAATTCTTTATCCTTGACGCCCGGCGGCGGTTCGCCCGTCTTTTCCTCAGCTTTTTCCGTGGGCAGCCGCCAGCGCTTTCCCCACGCGTAGCTTATCGTCGGCCCATGCGCCTGAACGGTTTCTTCTCGCGTTTTTTTTCTTGCTGCTATCATTGCCGGCAGCGCGGCAAGTTTCCAGGGCCGGCCCTGCTCATCGAGGAGATCGATTTTTTGCAGGCGGTTCATTGCGCTGAGCTCTTTAAGCAGCGCCTGATCGACATGACGAGAGAGCAGCAGTTGGTCGATCAGCCGGGCATTATCCACTAAACGCTGCCGGATCAGATCCTCCAACAGCGCGTTGCCGACGATAGCGTTTTTAACACTGGTCTCCATGGCCTTCGCCAATGCCGTCCCCTTGTCCTCGGTCTGGCGCAAGAGTTCTTGCTGGAGCCTCTGGGCTTCAAAAAAAACATAGAGAGACGCCAGGATGAGAAGTAGCAAGCCGGATGCAAGGAAGTGGCGCGGTAGGAAAACTCTTTGCATGAACGAACGCATTATAACGAATCGAATTATATAGGTACGATTCCGTGACGCACAACGACCCCCAGGCCGGTTGGTTCCCAGGGGTCGTCGTCGGTTTACTCTCTGGCTTTAGACTCGCTCTGCCAGAGTGATCGATCTTGGCCGTTATCTGCTCGCTGTGGCGCCGGTACGGAATCCCACATCGACTCGCCGGTCGCGCTGCCAGCACGCCTCTGTGGATTCTTTGCACAGGGGCCGTTGCTCGCCAAAGGCGTCGGACTGGATCTTGTCACTCGCTATTCCCGCCTTAACCAGCGCATTACGAATGGAGTTGACGCGACGTTCGCTCAGAGCTTGGTTGTACGGGTCGGTGCCGCGCGGATCCGCATAGCCGTTAATGCCGACCTGGGAGAGTGAATTCTTCTCCATGTGCGCCGCGATGTCGGTGATCTTGCTCATCTCGTTAGGTCGAATGTCCGACTTGTCGAAATCGAACAAGATGTCCCTGAAGTTGGCCGCGCGGTTATCCGGATTAGCCAGGGCTTGGGGACCTACCGAGCCAGCTGGTCCTTGCGCGCCTGCCGGGCCGGCTGGGCCCATCGGACCGGTTGCGCCCGCGGCACCCGTCATGCCGAAGGAGCTGCAGAATTCGCTTACGCTGCCATACTGATCGACGCAAAGATTGCGCGTTTCACCCGCTGAATTTTTGAGGTCCATGGAATACTCGACAGAGTAGAGGACTAGCGGCCGTGCGGATGACGAGTAGGCTGTCCGTTGGTCTGGCCTGTTCCCAGCGGGAGACGCCGAATCACCCCTCGACTGAGGCTGATTAGGCTGGTCGGTATCTTTCCCCACTGTGGTGCCGCTGTCCGGCTTTCTGTTCCCAGTTATAGGCGCCGCCGCACCGCTCTTCGATTGAACAGCGAGATACTGAACGGTCTGGTAGCACATAGTGGTATAGCCGCCGCCGTAGCCCAGAGGCCTCTGTACTTTGAAGCCTGCCCAGTTTTTGTCCGCGAACTGTTGGGCCAAGTCCCGCGCTTCGTTCTCGGTTATCTTCTCCTTCGTAACCCTGGGCAGCGGACAGGGTGCGCTCGACAAAATTTCATGCGCCCTTGCGCTCGCTTCACGGTGTGACTGACTCGGCGTTTGAGCGAAGCCTACGCCGGACAGCGCAATGACACCCACTGCCGTAACTATCGGTTTTACAAATCCTGACTCTTCATAACTTTTTTCTCCCTAAAATTTTTTGCTAGCCATCTATAGCGCAACAGCTGTGCCGCATCGCGGCGCCAGGCACAGGCGATCTTCCGCAAACATTCCGAGGCATACCTAGTGGATCGGCGCGGAGCGGACGCCGAAAGCGTCGAACACTTCGTCCAAACGGTCGCTCTGCCGATGCACAATCTTCACAGTCTTCGTCCTGTTTTGGTCGTCCTGCCAGTCCAAGCCCGACAGATCTCCAAGCCGAACTACCAGACTCGCTCAAAAGGATACGTCTAATCGGCAGGCAATAATGTCAATATTGAACGCTCGATTTTGGCGTCGCAACTCGACAAGCAGCGCCCCGACTCCCTGACTCTTCTCGGTCAGTGGCCGGGCGCTTGTCTTAGCGCGTAATCCTAGCGCAACGGCTGGAAATTGAGGACTTGCGACAAGACGTTATCGAACAGGGAATAATTGCCGTTGGCCAAACGACCATATCGATGGCGGCTGTTGTGACCATCTTCGTAACCGCGTCGAAACCCCTCGCGGAAGTAGTGGTTGTAGTCGGTCCGGTTTACATAATAGCCGCTGTACCCGAAGTTGGCGTCCCTATAAGCGTAAGAGTCTTTGTAATTGGCGCGCCAATGGTCGTCCCGGTCCGCCTTGCCGGCGCGGAAGCCTTCCTGATACCCGTGGTTCGCCGCCCACCGCAGCATTTTCGCGCCGTGTTCGTTGGTCTCGTAGTAGCGCCCGCCGCGATTGTAGCGATAGATCGAAGGCGTATAGAAATAGGGGTCGCGATCGTAGTCGAATCGATGGTCCCGGAGATGGATGTGCTGCTGACGCAGGCGCTCCAGATACTGTTCCTGAAAACGAAACTGCGCCGTGCGATTTTGTCGCTGGAGCAGCGCGCCATGCTGTTGCGCGAGACGCTCCTGCTGCTCCAGATGATGAACGTACTGCGCCACGCGTTGCTGCTGTTGACTGATACGCTGTTGCTGCTCCCGCTGTGACAGCCGCTGTTCTTGTCTTTGATCTTGCTTACGTTCTTGCTGTGCGCGGTGTTGCTGTTGCTTGTGGTCCTGCTCTGCGTGCCGCTGCACGCGCTCTTGTTGCTGGGTCTGTTGTTTTACTTGTTGCTCCTGCTGTCTTTGGTCCTGTTTCTCTTGTTGCTGAACGTGCTTTTGCTGTTGTTTCAGGTCCTGCTCTGCGTGCCGCTGCACGCGCTCTTGCTGCTGGGTCTGTTGTTTTTGCTGTTGCTGGTGCTCTTTTTGTTCCTGCTTCTGTTCTTGCTGAACGCGTTGTTGCTGTTGCTTCTGATCCTGCTCGGCATGCCGCTGCACGCGTTCCTGCTGCTGCGTCTGTTGTTTTAGTTGCTGTTGCTGTCTTTGATCTTGCTTCTGTTCTTGCTGAGCGCGCTTTTGCTCTTTTTGCTCTTCCTGCGCGTCGGTCGGTAGGCTCATTCCCGCCACCGACAGAGTGCTGATGGCGACCCCCATCGCTATCCGGTTTAAAATATTAACTTTCATTTGAAGTTCCTCTCTGGCACTGGGGCGCGCTGCGCGACTACCTCAGTCCGAGGTAGCAGGCGATAACAATCACTAGCCACCACAACACCAACGATGTAGAAAATATTGCTCATGGCAGTTCCTCCTTTCTGGCCCGTGATCGATACCCTTGGCCAGCCGCCCATGACTGGGGAAAGAACGGCTGATGCCTCGCTTTTTTCTTACCGTCCGATGAGGCTAGATGCGGTGATACTTTCGGATCGGTTTCGGATCGGCTTTCGGATCGGCTTTCGGCACCTTTGGTGGCACGTGACCACAGATTGTGCAATAAAACTCCGGAACAATATATTTTTCGCAGCGTGGACAAATCATAGTGTTAATTCGTTTCGTTTACATAGGCGTTGACCAAAAGCGCGAAATCAGTAAACATAAGTGCCTAGAATTTTGTCGATGAAAAAAGTCAGGATCTTCTGTACGCGTTGTCAAACTTTCTTCGTTATCCGTCTCTCCTCATTGAAAGAATTGGTTAAGTGCCCAAAATGCAAAAAGTCTGACATGTTGGAGTTTCCGGAGCGTCAAGAATGAACCACTCGTCCAAATCATAAATTCGGGTTCCGTCACTCATTACACCCCTACTTTTCTCATCAATGATCCGGAGATGGTCTTTTTTATCGCAGCGACAATTTCATCCTCTGACGGCGGGTGCTGGGACTCGACAAATACGAGCGAGGTAACGGTTTGACCTCGGCTGTATGGATCGCGCCCACTGTGAAATGTCACGGGATAAACCATGCTATTCCCGTTTCACATGAGTGAGGGAAGAGGCCATTTGCCCTACGCTTGGATGAAATAGACCACCCGGTTTCCATGGAGTACCGATCATTGGCAGTAGCCACCGATCAAGCCCGATCCAACCTGCGTTGCGCCATGCCAGAACTAGCCAAGTTGCGATGGCGAAAAGGAGCCCGTTAGTTGATGCGGAGCCCGCCATGATGAAGCTCCAATTCATAAGCCCGCCGCCGAACGCCGCTAGACCGGTAAATGCACCGAGAATCAAACACAAAGCCACCGCAAGCTCGCCAAAGACAATCACCTTGGAGAACCAAGTATGTGCTTCTGAATTGACGAGAAACTCAATGAACGATCGATACCAATCGACCGCGATGACAGGCTTGGGTGTCATCTTGAGACCCCTAGTCCAGTAATCCAATAAAGCCTCGCCGGTTCCCATCCACCTCGGATCAACGAACTTATGCCAGCCAGCGGTTAACCACTCCCAACCAAGATAGAGCCGAAGTGGAAGCCAGAACCATCCGAACCGGCTATCTCCGAACAGTAGGCGCGCAAGTCGTGGCTCTTGGATGACCTTTTCCTCATTGCTTGTTGGCATTTGCCTCTGGCCCTTTTCTATCTTTTGCCCAGTTGGGGTTATGTAGCACTAGACGACATCACACATGGTGGAATTAAAGCCGAGTTCTCTTCTTCCGCGCTCTCCCAATGACATCGTTCGCCGATCTGCTCGGTGGCCATACGCTTCCTTCGCTCGAAGTCCGACGCGTCATGCGTCGCTTGTGTCGCGAGTACGGCCATGGCACGGGTGTCGCCAATCCAATACGTGCCGCATCCGTTTGTTCGGACGCCTTGTCCTCTGCACATTAACTTAAACGACGCGGTATTCATCTTTGTCTCTCTTCGCGCCTGAGTAAGGCAACATAATACGAATTAGCAAATTCCAGATCGCCGATAGCCCTGATCTACCTTTTAGCTTTGGATTGATGCTTTCACCCTTAACGCTGATGATAGCCAACCCTAAGCCGATTAAAAAACGGCGATTGTCTAATACTGAACCAATCTAGAAGCTTTGTTTTGAATCGGAGGATATAAGACGGGCACTAGGCAATCTGCGCTAGGTAATCGGTGAGCTTGTGTTCCTTGATGATGAGAAAATGATCGCTGTTGGTTTCGATCAATCCCAGGTTGCGAAATCTTTGCATGAAGAAGCTGATCCGAGGCCGCGTCGTGCCCACCATCTCGGAGAATTCTTCATGCGAAATCTTCAGCTCGATGCGAATGCTGCGCGGGTCCTTCTTGCCCATGGTGCGGGCCAACTGCAACAACGTCTGGCCCAGCCTCTGCTCGCTATCCACCGTCACTAGATTGGCGATGACCTGCTGTTGGTCGGCAACGCGCACCGCCAGGTAGCGCACGAACCCTTCGAATAGCGAGTCACGGCTAAGACGTGCAAAAAACTGCGAGCAGGGAATTCGCTTTAACTTCGTTTCAGTCATCGCCGTCGCGCTTTCGTGACGCGCCAACCCGGCTAGGCACAGCTCGCCGAAAATATCGCCGCCGCCATGGATGGCCAGCAGGCATTCTTTGCCTTCGGGCGAGAGCAGGAGCAGTTTGATCTGCCCGGTCTCGATGAAATAGACCAGTCTCGTCCTGGTCGCCGCAGTTGTAAACACTCGCGTGCCGCGGGATCGTCACGGCGCGAGAGTTCAACGTCTCGTGCCGCAACGAATCGCGCATTTGCTGTTTGAACCGTTCCGCTTCGGGAGTCTGCTGGATCATAGTTCACTTCTCTGACTAGCGCTGGGCCCAATCCCCGGGCGCTCTTTCGAGGCGGTCCCCCTCAGGCTTACCTGATAATTTCAAGTAACCTCGAGAGTAAAACCCTGTGCCTTTAATTGATTTAAAGCCGGCCGCTGAGCATCATAGCGACGACAATCAGCAGCACCACGCCCGCTATGCCCGACGGTGCAAAACCAAACTTGTGATAACCCCAGTTCGGCAGAGTTCCTACCAGAAACAGAACTAATAGGATCAACAGTATCAGGCTCATGTTAGCTTCCTTCTTTCAGTTCTCTCTTTTTTAACAGACATTAAGCGCACGTTATGTGCCAGTTCCAGCGCTTGGTAAGAAACTGAATTTCGCTAGAGATTCTTATCGAGCAGAAAGAGACCAAGGGACGGTTCGGCGAAAGAGTCGCAACGATCGACCATATGGTCGAGTTGCAGGGAATGAGTTGTGCGTTGGAACAATGCCGACCGGCGTAGCCATAATTATTTTCGGGAATGTTCAATATTGGACAGCAATGGTCGCTGCACCAGAGCAGCATGAGGCTTAAAAGAGGACAACCTGCGTGGTTCCAAACTTGTATTTAAGGGAGGTGTCTTATGGATTGGGATAAAATCAAGCTGGGTTCGTGGAGTGCACTCGGCGGGGCGGTAGTATTGGCCCTCGTCGGATTCAACTACGGCGGATGGGTTACAGGCGGGACGGCAGCGGCAATGGCTAAGGAAACCGCCGCCGATAGCGTCGCCGAGCGCTTGGGATCGATCTGCGTCGCGCAGTTCCACCGGGACTCGGAGAAGGACCAGAAGCTCAAAGAAATGAAGGGCAAAGATACTTGGGACGTGGGCCGCTATATTGAAAAGCAGAGTTGGGCGATCATGCCGGGTGAAGATAAATCCGATAGTAAAGTCGCCGATTCGTGCGCCAAGCAGCTCGCAGCGAAGGCGTAATCAGCCGCGGCAACGATCGCCGGTCAACAATGCATTTTTTTCGCTGACCCTATCAATCAAATAAGGAGTAATAATCATGAGCAAAGGCAAGGACAGTAAAAAACAAGAGAAGAAGAAACCCCTGAAGACCTTGATGGAAAAAAGAGCCGCGAAAAGGGCTAAGAAAGAGAACAAATCCTTTTCGCTCGTCGTCAAATGATTCGGTCGACGCAAGAGTCCGTAGAACTTAGATCGGTGCCCTCTCGCTCGATGGTAAACGCCGATATCTTCTAAAGGGTCATGCAGCTCAAAATAAAGAGCGGCTGAACAAAAGACGCGCTGCTCGCAACTGTTCCTCGGCATTGCCGGTGTGGCGCAGGAACGCGCATTTCCGCTAAGACGACTTGCTAGATCCGACCCCGACCAGCACAGCGCCGCCCATAAGCACCAACCCGATCAACAGCGGTGACATCGGAATGATCTTCCTGCTATTGACGCTGGTGTAAAGGGAGCCAACATCGATAACCTTCTCGCCGCTTCTGTAGGGAATGCCGCGATAAGCAAAAGCCACGATCCCAAGAACGATAAGAGCGGCTCCCGCAAGTGTTATTATCGAATTCATTCGCATGATATTGATTCCTTCGTTTCTTTGAGCCGATATGCTTCGAGTCCACTTGATACGGGCGCATGCGAGTTGACGATTACTGCAGAGTAAAACCGCAAGGAAACAAAAAATATGCTTCACAGATCCGTTGTCATCAATTTTCTCCTGTTCGGTTGGACTGAGCTAGGAGCGGTTAAGTCGGGCACTATAATTTCTTCTTCACGGCGTCAGCCGCGTCCTGAGTCTTTTCGCCCGCCCGCTCAACATCTCGGCCAAAACCCTGGACCGTATTACAAGCCACGTTCGTGCCTAACAGGAGCAACATGAGTGTTGCGCAAATCATCGCGCGCATAAATGTGTTATCTCCATTCTTGGTCTTAATGATCGCACACCAATGATGAGGAGCACTATCTGTGCCGGACCTTGCGAGGAGAGAAACGCTGTGTTTCCGATAGCTTCGTGAGGCTGTTGGAGAGAAGCGAAGAAACGGCTCGTTAGACGAGTCGATACTTTCGACCAAAGAGTCGAATCAAGTCAGGGTGAAGGGCGAGTAGAACAGGCTCGCGCGAACATGTCCTGAGCAAATGTCGAAAGGGACGCAAGCTCGTCAAGGTGACGGGTTGAGACCCGTCATCCTGAGGATCTAAGAAAGATTCTCCCTTCAGTCGAAATGACAATGCGCACTCTCGGCTCGGCCAAGCGATCGGAACTGATGCGTCCCTTGGCGGAGTTTTCGCTCGTTCTGGCTTTTTAGCGCTCCGTTCAACTACGCGGCGTTGGCGTTTCCCCGGGGGTGGCTTTCGATCCGTATCGGGTCGCGTAGACTTGGGTCAGTTCGGCGCCGAAGAAAAACATGAGAGATGAATAGTAGACCCATAATAAAAGAGTAACGAGGGAACCGGCCGCGCCATAGACCGACGTGACCATGCTGTGGCCGAGATAAAACCCGATAAGAAATTTTCCGACCGAAAATAGCAGTGCAGCCGCGGCCGCGCCGATCCAGACATCTTTCCATGCGATTCGAACGTCGGGCACGAATTTATAGATGAGGGCGAAAAGCAGTGTGATAAACGCAAACGAGATAGTGAGGTCCAAGATGTACCCCGTGGCAGCGTGGATCGGCAAAAAGCCGTTTACTATTCCCGAAACCGCGGTTAAAAGCGCGCTGACAACCAGTGAGACGATTAATAAAAATCCCACCCCCAGTACCATGGAATACGAGATCAGGCGATCCTGCACGAACCCCATCAGGCCGCGACCGGTTTTGGACGCCACCCGCCAGATGGCATTGAGGGAGTCTTGCAGTTGTCCGATCACGGCTGCGGCCCCGAGCAACAAGAGAATCATGCCGGCGGCAGTGGCAAAGAATCCTGCGTCCGGCCTTTGACCGGCGCTTTCGATCATCGCCAGGAGGGCGCGCGCGCTGTGAAATCCGACGATGTCCTGAATTGCGCCGATGATCTGAACTTGGGAAGCTTCTCGCCCGAATACCGAGCCGGCCACGGCGATGGCGATCAGCAACAGCGGCGCTATTGAAAACAGCGTGTAGTAAGCCAGAGCCGCGCCCATTTGAAACGGGTTATCAGCGAACCACTGAAAAAACGCATCCCGCGTAAGCAGCCCGAACCCCTTCAGGGTCATGGCTTTCCCGGCCGAGCGAACGTCACCGGCCGAGCCTCCCGCGGAATGATCTATTTGACCATCCGCCGTTGCCGCGCCGGCCAGAGTGGGCGGGTCATTCCTAGACACAGAGGCGCCCTCGCTATCTCAGTCCGAAATAGCCGGCAATGAAAAGCACAACCACAATGACACCGATGATGTAAAACATATTATTCTTCCTTCTTTCGTGAATGGATCAACGTCGAACCGGATGCTGCACGACGGCCTCTGCCGGGTCCGGAATCACGTCTATGCGTTCAAAGCTTTTTTATAATTCCAAGCGCAGCATTCATCTTCGCTACCTGTAGGCAACGATCGATTGGGGCTGCTCGACCAGGTACGGCCTTCGTCCAGCCTGTACAGCTTAACGCGGCGGCCTTGGATTTCAGTTTCGTATTTCCGAGTCTTTCAACTCAGCTTGTTCGACGTGTTTTCTCCGCAATCGAACCGCGTTATCGGCGCCAACGAGAGTATCCCCAACCGCCGCCACCGAGCAAAACCAACACGAGAATAACGATCAATAAAGTATCCATAAATTTCTCCTTTTGCTGTCTGTCATTGTTGATAGAGCAGCATTATCCGGGCCAGGTCCCGTCCCGGAGGGAATGGCTGTGTTTCCAATGGCTTGTCGCAGACTGTCAGAGGAAAAAGAGGAGCGGCTCGTTAAGAGCGTCGAGACTATCGACCGAAAGGTCGAATGACAATGCCGTAGAGCCATTTGCGGTTCCATCTCGCCTTCGCGGTAATAAACCGACGATCAACCATGAGGCCGAGTGAAAAAGCACCCGTCTGCAGCAGAATCATCACGACGATCAAAATGGTTGCGAGCATATCGCTCCTCCGTAAAGGACTATCGAAACTGATGCGCAAGCCTTATGCCGCAACTCTTCTTTGGAAAGGCTGAACGTTTTGATAGATTTTCTTGGCGGGTCAGGATGCGCAACCGGAGAAGGCTCGTCGAAAGCGTCGAGACTTTCGACTAAACGGTCGTGTTAGGCACGGCACGATGAAACGGCTGAATGAGGATACCGGGGAACACCGCCGGTCAACGATTTCTCTTTTGAGCGATTCGTCTTCAGAATCCATCGTGATGATGCGGATGCAGCCGGTCTTTCTTGTGTAACGACTTACGCTGACTCCGAGCCAATTTCTCTCTAAAACTGAACCGCTTTGAAATAACCTGTGAGACTGACACATGCACTCGGCGATCCGCGCTACTAACCAGTATAGATTTCGGACTGGGATTCGAGACCTTGGAGTGGCCATTGGCCGGTTGTTTTCGGGGACCGTGTTCCTGCCAGTATTTGAGTCCCCGCCGGATATACTGCGGGCGTAAATCGAGCGCGTCGCAAACAGAGAGAAAGGAGAAAAGCCACCGGGAGTCATCGCTAAACAACCACTCCTCGGCTTCCTCGCCCAATCGCCTGGCGCGCCGTGTGGCGGTAGAGACAAACTGTTCCTGAAAGGACTCCACGGCATCTCGAAGGATAGCGCACATTAACGCTGCTTCCGGCTGCCGCGCGGCGTGGCTGGCACGACCGTATAGCGCTTCCTCCGGAAGGAGACCGTCGCCTAACCGCGCCCTATGGTCAGCGGGTACGACCCGCGTCGATGCATTTTGGTATGACTGTATCGGTGTAGCATCCATATTGCCCTCCTCGCTCCTAAAGACAAATATTTTCTTTTCCAGATTCCAGCTCGCGAGCCGCTCCATTCCCGGTCTGCCTATCCAACGTTCGCACAGCGGGTTCTTCCGCTCTTCTGCAACTAAAGTATTCTGAATCGAAATGGAGTTCTGTCTAGAATTGGACCGATGAAAGCTCACGCGTAAAAGTGTTTCGCTGATGTCGAGGAAAATATGTGGGCCGAGCGGTAGCGCGCTTTCTAGCTCGGCCTCGAAGGAGCCGTCTCAACCCCAAGACGCGAAGCGATCCTCGGCTTGAGGCGGGTCACTTCAGTGCATAAAAAGAAACACGCTATTTACAATTTTGCCCTATTCAGACAGCAGACGCTTGGACTTTCGCCGAAGCTTCCGTCCGCTGAAATAACAAACCTTACTTCTTTTGGACCTGCAGATTATTCACCACTTTTATGTACAGCCGGGGGGAATGGGTATCCGAGAAGCACTCGGAGTAGTACCCATCATTCCCCGGCCTTGTCTGTTGCTCGCGATTGCCCTCGCTACACGCGATCGCGATATCCTGGCGCGGAATCCCTTTTGTCTTTGTCGGGGACGCTTTCTTCTCCGGTGGAGGAAACGTCGTGCGCGCCAGCATGCTCAAAAATGTCCTTTGCGCGTCTAACTTCATCGCTGTTTTCCGAGTGAACGGAAATGAGAACGTTGCCCTCTTTGATTTTTCCCTCATACTGCTTGGCTTCATATTCCGGAATACCCAAACCGATCAACGCCCCCGAAAGCCCGCCAACCGCCGCGCCGAGACCAGCTCCGGCGAGCGCGGCCATGATCGGTCCCGCCGCGATAAAGGGTCCGACGCCAGGAATTGCCAATGAGCCGATGCCCACAAGCCATCCGAACACTCCGCCCATGACTCCCCCGGTACCCGCACCTGCAGCCGCGCCTTCCGGCGCTTTGGTATTCTGTTCGTGCGCAAAATCCCTCGTTCCCGATTTATCGGGGAACAGGACCGAAATATCGTTATTGGAGAAGCCGGCAGCCTTGAGGCCATCGACAATCCGTTCCGCCTGAGCTTCACTATCAACCAAACCAAAAACTGCTTTAGCCATAATTTTCTCCTTTACCTTAGCTTGCGATCTCTAATTGGTTATCGACTTTCCTTACACCTGCGATCTGTTTCGCTTTCGCTTCGATCTCAGATTTCTCCTTCTCGCTCTTCACGGGTCCCCGGAGCGTCACCGTGCCATCGTTGGTGATGATTTTGACATTCTTCCCGTTGGTAGAAAGAGCGTCGTCAGCCGTAATGGCATCTCTTATATTTTGCGTAATCGTGCGGTCGGCTTCGCTCTCCGACTGATCTCCTGCGGTCTTATTTTGATCGTCACGGTCTCGAACGTTGCGGCCGGAGTTGTCCGGCTCTACGGCGGTTTGAGAGACTTGTTTGTCCTCGGACTTTGAACAACCGGTGATGACGAACGCCGAGAACAGCAACATAATAAGAATTTTCATTCGACCTCCTAGGTTTATCTCAGCTAAGAGGAGCGAGGAGCATGCCAGCGTCGCGGGCGCATATTCGTGAACGATTCCAAGCCACGAAATTTGACCTCGTCCCAAAACGGAGAAGGCTTTTTGTTAACTTCCCATATGTGGGTGCGTCGTCTAGATACGTAGCCGCCCGGCAGTTAAGCGCGGCACACTTCGAATTGTGCCCGCGGCGGACGAGTAACATTGCCGCGCACCGACGAATGACGGTAAGCACGGGGTTTGTTTCGATGAGCCACGACGTGTCGTCGCCCACGGGGTAGGCGCACGAAGATTATGCGATCTGTGAAGATCATTCTGAGAGTGGAACAGTGCCGCCCAGGCCGCACGTTAGCGGGATTGCACGAGACTGACTAGGAGAAAATACTTAAACCGCGGCGACAAATCGCGCTCGATTACGGATAGTAAACAGCCTTGGAGAGCAAGCAGGAGCGGATCCTCGGCTGACCTTTACTCGGATACTTCCAACTCGCCGATGTCTTTCATTGGCTTGTTGAGATGTACGTTTACGGCGTCAAGGAAGCGCGCGCGAAAGGCAAGATTATCGAACTTCAGCCAGCTAACATACCCAAGACCGTCCATTTCTACCATCAGAAAACATCGATTGGACTCTCGAGCATCCAAAGTAACAGCACGCAAGATTCCGAACTCCTTGAGGAGTTCCTGACTATGGTCGCGGGTTAAGTAAGAGGGCGGCCAATTTGGCACGTTGTGATATTTCATGAGCGGGTGGTCTTTTAACTTCATTCCCTCAGTACATCAGTTTGCGAGGTAAAAGGGAAATCGGACTGGACCCCACACGATGTTACATCTTTCCCGTTGAGCTCTATGCGAGCGAGAAGCGAATGGATCGCTTCGCATCAGCATCTCTCTGATCTCATCGCGATGCTTTTTCTGCTCTTGGGAAATTTGTTGCAGGAATTGAAGCACGTCGTGATGGTCGGATTCGAGGCTACGGAGCTGCTCTGCCAAATGCTCGTCGCTGCGATAATCTTCCTCCAGCGCCGTCAGCAACTGCCGCCAGCTGTTTTCGTCGGTTGGCGGAATGTCCGGCACGCCCGGCAGTTGGCCGCCGAGCGCGTGGATCTTTTGCGCAATCCGTTCGGCGTCATTCTTGTTCTCAGCCGCGAGCTGAAGAAGTTTTTCGCGAAACTGCGGATAGCGCATCTTCTCAGCATGCTGTTCAAGCCGGTCGTACTGCTGCATCTCCACGACGTAACGCTGGCGCAAAACGTCGACAACCCGATGAGAGTTATCCCGGGAAAGATCGAAAAAGCGGCGCCACCATTCCGACCAGTTTTGGCGAAGGTTCATAAATTCTCCCCGACAAGATCATCATTGCATGCTCATAGGCATTTCTCGTACACCATTTCGAAAATTCGTTTCTTTGGGAACATTTTACCTGGTTAGCTTTCGGCCGCTCGACCCTTATCTCTAGCCCCAAGGATAACGCGCACATGGTGCGCGGCGCCGTCGTCAACAAGCTGAACGTGCATACCGGCGTTCGCGAGCGCTGCGCCGTCGAGCTCAACAGAGACCACGCCCTGCGCGACCCCTTGAGGGTTCTGCACGACGATTTCATAGCGCGCCGAGTGATAGCGGAAGGTGATTTCAAAGTTCCGCCACGCCCGCGGTATGCACGGATCGAAATAGAGAACCGTGCCGCGCAACCGAAATCCCAGGATCCACTCGACCCCGGCGCGATACATCCAACCCGCCGAGCCCGTGTACCAGGTCCAGCCGCCGCGGCCGACGTGCGGCGGCTCGGAATAAATATCGGCGACGACGACGTAGGGCTCGACTTTGTACCGGGAAACGCCGGCGCGCGTATTCGCGTGATTGATCGGGTTCAAGAGCGAGAAAATCTCAAATGCCTTGTCGCCTTCGCGGAGTGCCGCGAAAGCGATAACGGACCAGATCGCCGCATGAGTATATTGGCCGCCGTTTTCACGGATGCCGGGCGGGTACCCTTTGATGTAGCCGGGGTCGGGATTGGCTTGGTCAAACGGCGGGCTGAACAGAAGCATGAGACCCTCGGCGCGGCGCAGGAGATGTTTCTCAGCGGCCGCCATGGCACGCACTCCACGGGCCCGCTCTGCGGCGCCGGAAATGATCCCCCAGGATTGGGCGATTGAATCGATGCGGCATTCGGCGTTCCCGGCGGAGCCGAGCGGCGTGCCGTCATCGAAGTAAGCGCGCCGATACCATTCGCCGTCCCAACCTTCTCGTTCCAGCGCGGCTTTTAGCGCGCTGACATGCAGTCGCCACTTCTCAGCGCGCTGGTGCTCGCCACGGGTATCGGCCAGCCGGGCAAATTCCCAGAGTACCGTGTGAAGAAACCAAGCAAGCCAGACACTCTCGCCTTTTCCTGCGGCCCCGACCAGGTTCATCCCATCGTTCCAGTCTCCCGTGCCAATCAGCGGGAGCCCGTGGCTTCCCACCCCGAGACTGCGATCGAGCGCGCGCGCGCAGTGCTCGAACAAGGTCCCGCTTTGCGCGGACACGCGCGGCTCGAAATAAAAATCTTCCTGCCCCGCCGCGAGCGCAGGCCCGTCGAGAAAGGGAACGACCTCCTCGAGAACTCCGAAATCGGTAGTGACTTCCAGGTATTGAATGACCACATAGGGCAACCAGAGCAGATCATCGGAGACCCGGGTGCGCACGCCGCGGCCTGATGGAGGATGCCACCAATGCTGCACATCTCCTTCGACGAATTGACGCGCGGCGGCGCGCAGCAACTGCGCCCGCGCAACATCTCGTTGCGCAATCATCAGTGCCATGACGTCTTGAAGCTGATCGCGAAAGCCGTACGCGCCGCCCGCCTGATAAAACGCCGAGCGCGACCAGACGCGGCAAGCGAGTGTCTGATAGAGCAGCCAACGATTGAGCATGAAGTTCATCGCCCGATCGGGGGTTTTCAGCTGCACTGTGCCGAGAACGTCATTCCAGTACTTGGTGACCGCGCGCAGGACCTCTTCAAGATCGGCGCCGCGGTAAAGCGCAACCAATGTTCGCTCTTCTTCCACGCTCGCCGCCTCCCGAGAAAAAAAACGATCTCGGCGCGATCCCCCGCACGCAGCTCGACCTTCGTTTGCAGAGCAGCGCACGGATCCAGGCCGGCGCCCACTTTACCGGACAGGCGATCTCCTCGTTCGAGACATGCCGGATGATCGGCTGTCCCGTTGCGACCGAGAAACTCGGTCCGATCGCTGGTCCACTCGGTTTGGCGCCCGCCTAAATCGGCAAACGCGACTCGGCCGGCGAACTCGCTGTTCCAAGCATTGCGCGCGAGCATCGCCCCAGTTTCCTCGTCCATCTCGGTGACAACGAAGGGAGCGGACCTACTCCGTGAAACGCCGAGAACCCAGTCGACATACGCGGTCACTGAGAGAGTTCTGGACCGACCGGAGTGATTCTTGATAGTGAGCCGAGAGATTTTAATTGGGTCCTTGAGCGGTACGAACTGGAGGAGCTCGAGGAAAACGCCGTGTGACTCGTGCTCGAAGCGACTGTACCCCTGGCCGTGTCGGGCGATATAAGGCCAAGTTTCCTCGCGGATCGGCAGCACCGTCGGGGTCCACAACTCGCCAGTGTCTTCATCGCGCACATATATCGTCTCGCCGGGCGGGTCGGTGACCGGATCATTCGACCACGGAGTGAGCTGGTTCTCCCGGCTGTTTAACGACCAGGTGTAACCCGAGCCCGACTCGGAGACTTGAAAGCCAAAAGAAGGATTCGCGATCACGTTGATCCAGGGCGCCGGCGTCCATTGGCCCTCGCCGAGAATCGTCACGTATTCATCGCCGTCGGTGGTGAAGCCGCCCAGGCCATTGAAGAACTCGAGTTGCGGCCGCGGCGGCAAATCATCGGTTGCCTTCATTGCGGGCGAGCGCCGTGGCGCCGACAACGCGGGCTTTTGCGCTCGTTGCTGACGTTCTACTTGCTCGGCCAGAGTGCCCCGGCGGCTCAAAAGCACGGCTCGGGCCGCGCTCTGGAGCAGCGTGCGCTCCTCGGCCGAGATGAGATCTCCCCTGAGAATAAACACGCCGCCGAACGATCCCGGACCCTCGTGCTGCACACGCGATTGGCTGGCCCGCACTTGGGCCTCCAACGCTTCCTGAAGGTTTTGCGCATAGGATGCGCCCTGTTCGTTCAAGATCACGAGATCGACCGCCAACTGCTTGATGCGCCAATATTCGTGGGCGCGGAGCAATTGCCGAACAATATTCTGGTCTTCAGTTTCATCGATGCGAACGAGCACGATTGGCAGGTCGCCGGAGATCCCGTGTCGCCAGAGTCCCGAAGGCCCCAGGTCATTACCCGTCAGCACCGCAGATGACGGCCGCAATGCCGGGTCCGAGTACAAGATCCGGCTGGCTAACTCTTGAAATAGGTAGGCTTCATCGACCTCGATACCGAGATGACGCAACTGCACCTGCGCTTGCGTCCAGGCGAGGGTCGCCGCCCGCTCAAAGGTTGCTGGATTATTATATTCGTCGGCCAAAGCGAGCGCCTGATCGCGCGATGATGCAATGAGCGTCGAGAACGTGACGCGCGCGGAAGCGCCCGGTCCAAGCCTTACACAACGTCTAAGGCTCATAATCGGGTCGAGCACCGTCCCAGCGGTTTTCGAGAGCGGGTGGCCGTCGATCACCGACATCGGCGTGCGGATGCCGCGACCGCGGCCGAGAAAGCGCACGCGGTCGGTCTCGTATTCCGTCTCACCGACGGTTTCTCCTTCGGCGACCACCACGTGCACCGCCCAAATCTGCGGCTCGCCGTGCGATCGTGGCCGGCGGGTCGCCAGCACAGCGCCGAGGTCGGCAACATACTCCGTCTGTACAAACAGATTTGAAAAAGCCGGATGGGCCGCGTCCGCCGCCGGCGTCGCCAAGACGATCTCCGCGTACGAGGTCAGCTCAATTTCGCGCGTTCGTGCTCCGAGATTGGTGATCGACACCCGGCGCACCTCGGCATCGTGCTCGGGCGAAACCACGATTTCTAGAGTGCTAGCGATCGCGCCATCGCGCCGCCGAATCTCCACGCGATCTTCGGAAAAAGCCACGTCATAAGCATCCGGTTCGACGCCGCTTGGCTGATAGGCCGCCGACCAAACGCGTCCGGAAGATCTATCGCGCAGGAAAAAATACGTGCCATAGGCGTCGCGCGTGCGGTCCTCGCGCCACCGCGTAACCGCAAGGTTGCGCCAATGGCTGTATCCGGAACCCGCCGTCGTAATCATTGCCGCATAACGCCCGTTGGAGAGGATATGAACAGCGGGAGCCGGATCGTACGGCGAGTTGAATCGACGAAGCACCGGAGGAACGAGATCGCGGACGTTCGCGACGGCTCGCACTTCCTCGACCCTCGGCCGGGTTATCAAGACGTTGCGCGGTGTGCGTTCCTGCAGCAGCAACTCCGTGGCTTGCATGCGCGGCTCAGCGTGAAAACGCGCGCGCATGACGCCATCGTGGAGGACATTGGCGAGGGCGACGAGCGACATTCCCTGGTGATGCGCCATATAAGCATGCACAACCCCGACCGCTTGATTCTCGGGAAGGCGAGTGGCGGTATAATCAAGTGCCTCGTAAAAGCCATATCGACCCTGCGCGCCGGCGGCGGCAAGACGCGAGAAATTCTCTGCCGCCGCTTTCGGATCAATCATCGCCGCCAGCGCCGTGGCGTAAGGCGCGACGACCACATCTTCGCTCAAGCCGCGTTTGAGACCCAATCCCGGCACGCCAAAATTCGAGTACTGGTAGGTTAGCTGCAAATCGCGGGCGTTGTAGGCCGACTCCGAGACTCCCCAGGGAACGCCCCGCTCGGCTCCATACTTCTTCTGACGGCGGACGACGAAAAGACATGTCTGGCCGAGCAGACTCTCGGACGGTGAATGCATCACCAGCATCGGCATAAGGTACTCGAACATCGACCCGGACCAGGAAACCAGTGCAGAGCCGCGATCGACGGGCGTCAAAGCGCGGCCGAGGTGGAACCAATGTGACGAAGGGACGTCCCCCTTGGCGATGGCGACGAAGCTTGTAAGTCGCGCCTCCGAGGCCAACAGATCGTAACAACTTGGATCGAGACTGTGGTCGGGAACGCGATAGCCGATCGAGAAGAGTTTACGGGTCGAATCGAACAGGAAGCCAAATTCCATTTCTTCGAATAGCGTTTCGGTGAGCCGCACAAGCGTCGAAAGGCGGCGCCGCAGTGCCACGCAACCGGCGGCAGACCGTGCGAGCCCCTCGATAACCATATCGATTCGACCAACGGTGCCGCTCGGTGCGGTGTTTTCCGGCGCCGAGCGTTCGCGCAACGGCGTGAGTTCGGATAGGACGTCATCGTAGCGCTCCGGCGCATCACCTAGAGTGGGTATGGAAAGCAAAGATCTCTCCACCGTCGAAACCAAATGATGTCCGGCAATTTCGCTGCGACCTAACAAAGCACTGCCGAAGACAGCCTCAGCCCAGGGCATTGCCGTGTGAAAATCGCGCGCGTGACTCGCGATCCCCGCACGCACAGCTTCGGCCCAAGCAAGCAACTCCACATCGGCGCCGTAATCCTGCTCCGCCGTCAATGTGCGCGCGATGTCGGTCATAGTTTGAGCCCGGCTCTCGAGTTCCTCGAGGCGCTGGAGCCACTCGTCTGGAATCTTAGGAATCGGGCGGAGCACGGCGGTCAGAGCATCGATGGCTTCATCCAACTGTTTCCGAGTAACGGTTTGAGTGCGCCGGTCGTCGGCAATCTCGCGCCTGGATTGACGGAGCAACACAATGGCGTCGGCAATCCCTGAGAGCACGCGCGGGCCAAGCAGCGGTCGATCGAGGATCTCCCGGCAGGCCTGTCCAAGCGCGATAAGGTGGCCGGCGAGGTTTCCGCTATCGACCGAAGATATATATTTGGGATCGAGGGGGCGGAGGTCTCGCGTATCATACCAGTTGTAGAAGTGGCCTCGGAACCGCTCGAGTCCGTTCATGGTTGCGAGCGTCGCTTCCAGCCGTTCGATGGCATCCACCGTGCCGATCCACCCGAAATCATGTGCGGCGACGATGGAGAGCAGATACAGCCCGAGGTTGGTGGGCGAGGTGCGATGGGCTACGACTGGCGTCGGCTCTTCCTGAAAATTATCCGGCGGAAGCGCGTGATCTTCAGGCCCAACAAATTTCTCAAAAAATAGCCAAGTCCGGCGCGCGGTTAACCGCAGCGTACGAGCCTCGCGTTCGGAAAGGGGTTCAGCTACAGCCTCTCGCGCCGGCAGGCTGATCCAATAAGCCACTAGAGGCGACAGCACCCAGAGAAGCGTGAACGGCACCGCAACCGGCCACACCGCCGGCGCGCGCAACACAACAAAAATACCCGCGGCAGTGGCTAGAATAACCGCGGGCATCATTCGCCGATAGGAGTTTGTTAGGCTATGATCCGAATCGATTTTCGCTTCCGCTGCTGTCACCCACTCCAGCAGCCTACGTCGTGTCCCATAGACGCGCGCGACGGTCCGCACAATCGCATCGGCCATCAGCCGTGCTTGATCGGCGAGGAGTATAATGGTCAATACGATATGCGATAGGGCGAGAGCCAGGTCTGTGGCGACCGCCCGCGCGTAGCTGCGTTTTGAAATTCCGCGGCGGCGCGGGATTGCGCCGATCAATACGTATAGCAGCGGAGGAATAGCGATGCATCCGAGTACGAATGCGGTCCATCTCAAAGGCGAAGCGAACGGCAGAGACCAACCGGCTATTAAGGCCAAAAAAGCCGCCGGTGCGAACAGGGCGCGCCGCAGATTGTCGAGCATTTTCCACCGACCGATGAGCGGAATCGAGACGCGAACAGGAGCGCCCTTCGTGCGTCCGATGATCCACGGCAGCAATTGCCAATCACCGCGAACCCAACGGTGTTGGCGCACCCGGGCGACCTCGTAACGCGACGGAAACTCCTCGAAGAACTCGATATCCGTGACAAGCCCAGCGCGCGCAAAAATTCCTTCAAAGAGGTCATGACTCAATAGAGCATTCTCTGGGACTCTTCCCTCGAGCGCAGCCTCGAATGCGTCGACATCGTAGATTCCTTTGCCGATGTAGGAACCTTCGCCGAAAAGATCCTGATAAACGTCCGAAACGGCAGAGGCATATGGATCAATACCGGCCGGTCCCGAGGAAATCCGTTGGAAGAGAGAACCCTCCCGATCGGTCGGCAATGTCGGTGTAACGCGCGGTTGAAGCAGCGCATAGCCCTCAACGACTCGGCCGACCCTAGGATCAAACCTGGGCCGATTGAGGGGATGCGCCATGGTGCCGACCAATTTGCAGGCTGTCCCCCTGGGCATTCGCGTGTCGGCATCAAGCGTAATGACGTAGCGAATACCCGCGGGCACGGTAGGATTTTTGCCGTCGGCCGCGATGAACGTGGTATCCGTGGCTCCACGCAATAAGCGATTCAGTTCATGAAGCTTTCCACGCTTGCGTTCCCACCCGATCCAACTTTGCTCGCTCTCATTCCAGCCGCGCCGCCGATGAAAAAGAAAAAAACGCGCGTTTCCGTCCGATGCGGGTCCCTGGCGACGGTTCAATTCATCGATGCCCTTGACTGCTGCCTCCAGCAAATCGTCGTCTCTCGGCATAGTTTCGTGCGGTGCGTCGATCCAATCGGTAACCAGCGCGAAACGGAGGTTGTCATCTGGATTTGCTAGGTGATGCACTTCCAGGCGCTCTAGCTGCTTCGCAACCTGAGTCTGGTCAATCAGCAGCGTGGGAATGGCAACCAGGGTCCGTAAATCCACGGGTAGCCCATCAAGTAACGCAAGCCTCGGCAGCACCCGTGGTCCTAGCAGCTCCGTGACCTCTCGATTTACTAATGCGATCGCCAGATCTGAAGCCGGCACGAGAGCGAGAAGCCCGGCGAGCAACAGACCGATAACCCCAGCCTCTGCTGCACCCGAGGTAAACAAGAACAAGGCCAGAATGATGCCGCTGACGATCGCGATAGTTGCGAGGTACCGCGATGTGGCATTCGTCACATAGGCGCGGCGCAGCCACGTCTTGACCGGCATGCGAAAGCCAAGTTCTTGCTCGAAGGGAATGCGGCCGTTCCCTATAAGGTAGTATCCCGGATAGCCGCGAGGGTCCGCCGTTGAGTCGCTGGCCTTCTCGGCTTGGGCCAAAAAATATTTCGCTTTATAGACCGCACGCCGGGCGACTTCACGCTCGTCGTGTGGTGAGCAGCGCGACAGGTCTTCGACCGCACGCCGGTAACGATCGCGTGTCGCGAAGTCCGGCGCGGCAAAACCGGAATCGCCCCAGAGTATGGCGTCCACAAGACTCACGCTCTCGAAGAATTCGGCCCAATCGAAAGCGGAAATCAGGCGCATGCTCGTAATCACGTTGCGTACGGTCACGTTCAACGCTGCCTGACGCTGGTGTTCGTGCCTGACGATCTCGGTCGTGGGGCCTTCCGCCGCCAGGCGTTGCTCGAGCCACTGAAGAGCAGGCGTTATTGCAGGGTCCTGATCGCGTAGACGTTGGACGAGCTGCACGGCAAACGCAGGCGCCAGCGGGCCGCCCTCGAACTGCCGCAGGATCGTTGCCGCGGGTTCCATCGAACGGTTGGCCAGCTCCAGCAGTCGGTCGGCAAGCGCATCAGCCTCTTGCCGTGCGGACCGGTCATGCACAACGCGCTCCGCCAAGCGGCGCAGGTTTTCCACCAAAACAATGCGCACCGTGATCGCTACCGCCCAAAGCTCGCCGATAGTCAATGGCTGGACGCGCTGGTAAGCACGCACGAAGCGGCGCAATATTTCCGGGTCAAACCTGCTGTCGGTGTGGGCAACAAACGCCCACGCCAGACCATAGACGCGGGGAAATCCGTCGAGTGGACCGTCGGCCAACTTGGGCAGGCCTCGATAGTAACGGGGTGGAAGGTCGTCATGAATTTCGCGCAGCTGTTCGTCGACAATGTGGTAATTGTCGACGAGCCATTCCGCCGCCGGTGTGATGGCGCGCTCCTGACGCATCGCCCGGGAAATGGCGCGATACGATTCAAGCAGCACGCGGCCATTGTCGACCACGCGCGGCAAGAGCGGACGCCCCTTGCGCGGAGTCTCCGTCACACGCTGCGCCAATGCGAGGGATTCGGCGTGCTGCTCGAGACGCTCGGCGCTGAACAGTTCGGCCCGAATGGGATCTTCGAGTCGCGGCAGGGCAATGGCTTGTGACGTTTTTTTTCGGACTCGTAGAGCCTGCGGTATTGCCGAATTCAATCCATACCTCTACACGATCGTGTTGCAGGGCGCACAACCAAGTTAGCAAGTTCAATCAGCAGGAGAAATACGTGCGTCGCGCACGGAACAAAAAATGCCGACAAGCAAGCGTGGGCCGTAAAATGAAACAGGAAAAGCGCACTGGGACTCACCGAGCCGATAAGGCAGCCCTGGAAGAGCGTTGGCTTGGCTCGCTCGTGGCGTGAATCTTACTGATCGTTAGGGAACGTGAGGCGGATTGGTCGGGAATGGAACGTCTCAGTATCGAAGACGGTGGGATCCATCGCTGTGCGGCGACAGCGTTGCTCGGCGAGCGCATGAGCCAGCCTCGAAGCTCATCCTTGCCGCGCACCGGCTGATTGATGAGCCCGCTCGTCGATTTCACCGCATCATTCTAGCCGCCCAAATTTTCACGCTTGTCTTCCTGATACGTCCGCTTTTCGGCTTCCGTGTCGGCCTTGGGCGAATCCTCAGGCGGGCCGACAAAATCTTTAACCCTTTTTGCGATCTCATCGGCAGCTTCGCGCAGCTTGGCCGCCTGATGATTCAGATAATCAAGACTTTTTCTGCTGCGCTCGCGAACCAAATCGCGCGTCTCTTTACGCGCCAGCAGCGCAGCGAACAGCGCGATGCCTGCGCCAAGGCCGATGCCGAATAGAAGGGAAGTAAATCGGTCAGATTCTCTGGTTCTCATGGTTTCAATCTCCTTGTCATTCTTTGCTGCACGACGCTGTCTCTAGACTTATGAATGAAAACAAGCAACCGGTACCGATACAAGAGGCGCCCGTTATTTGCTTTGGATCGCCTGCTTGACTATGGTCAGAACTTCCTCGCCAAGATAGGGCTTTTGAAGCACGCCGGTCAGTTCCCCACTGGCGACGCGCGATTCGGCTTCGGCGGACACATAACCGCTGGCGAGGATTCCTTTCAGCTTCGGATTGATTTTTCTCATCCGTTGAAAAGCTTCCCACCCACTCAGCTTTCCCAAGCGCGAATCAAGCACCGCTAGCGTGATCTCGTCTCGGTGCCGATCATGCACTTCCACCGCTTCGACTCCGTTTTGCGCCGTCAAGACTTTGAATCCTTCCTTTTCCAGCAGCCGTTGCATCAAACCGGAGAGCCTGGCATCGTCCTCGGCATAGAGAATCGTCTCACGCTGCGGCGACTCGATCTTCTATTTTGTTTTGCGCCAAAGCAGGGGTTATGTCCTCTGCCGCGGCCTCGTCTCCTGGAATCGGCAGATAAATATGAAAGGTCGAACCGCGGCCGGGTTCACTGGTTACCTCGATGAAGCCCGCATGTTCACTGACGATATCGTGAACTATTGACAGTCCGAGACCGGTCCCTTGGTCCGGCTTCTTAGTGGTAAAATAGGATTCAAAGACGCGACTCCTGACGTCTGCCTCCATGCCAACGCCGGTATCCGCGACGCTGATGTAGACATATTGCTCTGCTCCGGCTTCGGGAAAATGCTGGCGCAGCACGGCACCTGCAATGATTCGAGTCTGCAAAACAATTTTCCCGCCGTCCGGCATCGCGTCCCGCGCGTTGATGCAGAGATTGAGGATGCTCTGATATATGAAACCGGCATCGATCATAATCATCGGCACACGCGGACCGAGATCTGCGGCGATGACAACGGCCGCCGGAAACAGCGGAGTCAATGATCGAGTCGTTCGTAGGAGCAAATCATTGATATCCGCAAGTTCGAACTTTGCCTCCGTCTTTCGCCCAGCCGTAAGCAGTTGCCGCGCCAGCGCCACGCCCTCCTCGACGGTTACCCTGATCACCTCGGCGTTCTCGACAACCCTCTGTTGCTCGCCCGGATGGCTCATGATCAGTGCCGCATAGGCCTGGATCACATTTAAGATGTTGTTGAAATCGTGCGCTATGCCGGCCGTCAGCTTACCTATCCGTGAAGTCATTTCTGAATGCGGTAGTTGCTTGTGAAAATCCTTGCCGTCTTCGATAAATCTCACGAGATCGGCGTTCGCCTTGATTAAGTCCGCGGTTTTTTCCGAGATTCGGGCCTGCAACTCTCTATTGAGCTGCTGCAGCTGTTCTTCCACCTTCGTCCTGCTATCGATGTTACCCTTCAACGCCTCGTTGACGGCGGCTAAGTCCAGGACGTGTTGCCGTTCGTTTCTGGCTGCGGCTTCGGCGCCGACCCGTGCTTGCCATAGTTGCCATGAGGCCGACGCGAACTGACCCAATGTCTTGATGATCCGCTCATCTTCCTGATCGAATTTCCGGCGCTCGTCATGGGCGACGACCCACACCGTGCCGATCGGTTTCTGCGCTACGTGAAACGGGATGAGCAAGGCCTCGACGACGGGCGGTTCCGATTTTAGCGCCGGGAAAACGCGCTCCGCCATATACATGAGCTGAGTTGCGTTGCGATCGATCGTGGTACCGCAAGGACTTGCGTCTCTAGGCATCGTAGCGTTGAGGCGGCCGCTGAACACTCCCGCCAGCGCCTCCCAGCGGAACACCTCCGCGCCATCCTGTCGCTCCAACAGGCTGATCCCGGCCGTATCGGCACGGCAAAGTTGCAAGGCCGTTTCGGCCAGCCTTTGCAAGATCATATCGGGCGCATCAGCGAGGGTCTGCGCCAAAGCGATCAAAGCGTGATTTTCGGCTTCATAGTCGGGCTCTCTGGAAGGCCTATTTAGAAGCTGGGAATTGATGACGACGTCTTTCAATCCCACTTCGGAAAATGGCAATGGGTTTAAATCCATATGGCCCTCCGTTCGGGATTTCTCCGTGATAAACAACAGCTCTTTGTTCAAAAAACTCAATTTTACTGGTCTCCTAATTAAAAACTCTGTCTAAAATTGAACAAATCGGCGAAAAAATTGGCGACGATTTGAAGCTTGCACTTGAAGCGTTGTTGTTGCCGCGCATCGTGCAGCCTCAAGACTGTTTTTCCTTCATCGTCCGAACGAGCTCGGCGAAGGAGGAGCGGGCGATGATGCGATCGAACGGGAGCGGTAGTTACCGACTACGCTGATGTCCTCGATCACCAGATCGTAGATTTTTAATCGACAAGGAGAACCAGTTTCGGCGATGCGCAACCGCAAGACCTTAGCTTACTTTGTTTTCGGTGAGCTTAATTGAATGACCGCTGGGTTACCGTCTAATATTGAACACTTGTGAAAGAAGTTTGGCATAAACACCAGGTTACACGGCGAACCGTTCAATGTCCCGTCCCTAAACTCCTGGCAAATCCAGAGTTGCGACTTAAGATCCCGAATCAAACTCTCGAACGGGGCGATGCCCTTTAAAGCTCAAGAAACAACGTGCACACTCCTAAACATTCCATGACCGACCAATTTCCGGGGATGCAGCGCAGCCGGCAAGCTGATGCCACGCTTGCGCGCCTCCCTACCGAACTCGTCGACCGGCTGACAAGGCCGTTTGCACAGTTCTTGCGCGTCGAGGCCGCAAGCGGCGTCTTGCTGTTGCTATCCACCGTCGCCGCTATAGTCCTTTAGAACTCTCCATGGGGCCCCGACTTTTTGAAGACTTGGAACATTCCGGTTGGTTTTCAAATAGGCTCCTGAAGTTCGCCCACTCATTGACACCCTCAATGCGGATGGATGAGCCACCTTTCACGGACCGCTAGACAACGTTTCGCACGGCGACTGTCCTTAACGGGGAAAAATTGCATTCCTGAGAGCCGCCCTTTAAAGCCTAACGAACAAAGTGCATACTTGAACGTATCGCCGTACTGATCGTAGGGAGGCAAGTCATGATCAAACGCATTATCGGTCCGGACACTATGGACTTATCGTCCGGCGGAGAGCGATGGTTAAATCTAGATACGTTAGCGCAGGTGGAGGTAACCTCGGAGGACGCGGCATATCCGGTGGAAATGGGATTGCTACCGCCAAGCAAATCCGGTTGGCGAGCCGCACAGCCGGGACCGCAGACCGTGCGTCTCGTTTTTGACAAACCGCAGAGAATTAAGCATGTGCAATTGCGGTTTCACGAAGATGAGTCGCCCCGCACTCAACAGTTTGTGTTGCGTTGGTCCGCAAACGGCGGGCGTACCTATCGTGAAATTGTCCGCCAGCAATACAATTTCAGTCCTCCCGACACGACGGACGAGCGCGAGGATTATACTCTTGATCTTGACGCCGTGACCAATCTTGAACTGAGCATCGTTCCGGACATCAGCGGCGGATCTGCCCGCGCCTCGCTCGCGCAGTTACGCCTGGCGTGAGTACTGGAGGGCTTTCGCCTGATAAAGAAAATAAGTATGGGATGATCCATCGGGTGGCCCGCAAGCGGGGCACGGTCTCCGGCTGAGCCATGAATAATAGCGTTAAAATACCGCAACGCAATTCCACTGCACGTTTTGCCAAGCTCGTAGCAACCTCACGCGAGCTTGCAAAAAAGTCGGACGGGCTTCGCCGCAAGAGCGAGAGCCTGCTGATTTACTCCGGGCAACTCAGACTGGATTCCCAAAGCTTAGTCGCCGTTGCGGCTTCAACTTCGAGCATCTCAGACAGGGACGCCGTCCTCTTACGCGAAAGGCAAAACTTTGCATTGGGGGACCCTTCGCCTATCTCGCGTTAGTTCTAGCTCTTTTTCGCGTTTTCAACTTTAGCAAAACAACGCTCGATAAAGGCTCCTAACGGCCCTCCCGCTTGACGCCGCAAAATCTCAGCGAGGTCGCCCTTATTGAGCCAGATTCCTTCGCAACTTTCACAACGTTCGACAACAACGCCCTTGACTGTGTGCTGCGCCAGATTGCCAAGGCACTTTGGACAAGTCGCCATCAGCGCTTGTCGTTTGGTGGCGTCGGCCCTCTGATGCTCGCTCTTCATCCGTTCGACCAGTTCATGTTCGTGCACGGCAAAATAGCTGTCTTCATTGGTGCGCTCGTCGAAGGGTTCGCCGGGGCGATTGGTTTCGTTCTTCATGAATTGGCCTCCTGAATTTCGCGTTCACGCTCGAAGCACTTGGATTACCTAGGGCTTTCGACCGGAGTCAATTTACAAATGGCTGCTTCAGCCAAACCGTCGTCTTTCCTCTCAATAGTAACCAGCGGCGGCGCGATTCAAAAACGCAGATTGTCTAAAACTGAACACTCTGAAATCGAGTTATCGGCGATCACGGAGGCTGGATGACCCGGCGAGATTTCCGCTGTGCCAGTGCGGCGCACATGATGGAAGGGCGGTGAAAGGCGGAGTGATGGGCCTTCTAAAAGATGCTGCCGCAATCGGAAGATTTGTTTAGCGCCGGAAAGTACCTACGCGATCTGGGCCAGATAATCGCTCAGTTTTTTTTCTTTGATGATGAAGAAGCGATCTTCGTTGGTTTCGATCAATCCCAGGTGATGGAAGCGCTGCATGAACAAACTGATCCGCGGCCGCGTCGTGCCGACCATCTCGGACAGCTCTTCATGGGTGATCTTGAGCTCGATGCGGATGCTGCGCGGATCTTTCTTGCCCATCGTGCGCGCTAACTGCAACAGCGTCTGGCCCAATCGCTGCTCGCTGTCCACCGTCACAAGATTGGCGATGACCTGCTGCTGATCGGCGATCCGCACGGCCAGGTAGCGCACAAAGCCTTCGAACAGGGAATCCCGTTTCAGACGCGTAAAAAATTGTGCGGAAGGTATGAGCTTTAAGATCGTTGCTTTCATCGCCGTAGCGGTTTCCAAACGCGCTCCCAACCCGGACAGACACAGCTCGCCGAAAATATCGCCGCCGCCATGGATGGCCAAAAGGCATTCTCTGCCTTCAGACGACAGCATCAGCAGTTTGACCTGACCGCTCTCGATGAAATAGACCATCTCGTCTTGATCGCCGCTGTTGTAGACACTGGCATGCCGGGCGACCTTGATCGCCCGAGTGTTGAGGGTCTCACGCTGCAAAGAATCACGCAGTTGTCGCTTGAATTCGTCGGCTTGAGGAGTCTGTTGAATCATGTTCGTGGCTCCTTTCCGTGACGATATTGCGAGAAGTAAACGTCCTTTAGCACCGTCCCCTATTCCGCGGCTCCGTCCTTGGCAAGGAAATCCTCGTTGACCAAGAGGCCGGGGTGCTCGGTGGGCAGACCGCGATTCTGCCCCTTCGTCTTATATACCAAGACGCTTGGAAGGGTTCCACATCGACGGGGTGTCACGTTTAAAGTTACCGAGGACGCGCCATGGAACTTCATTTTGAATCACCCCCGGGTTCCTGCTTTTATCATAACCTTCAACTCGGTCAGACTCCTGCATTGTGACCGTAATCTTACGAGGACGGAGCGATTCTGGCCGAAATTGACCAATTCAATCTTTCTTAGGCGTCATTATTCAACCGATCCAGGCAAGCACGAACACTGCCGGTCGCCATGGCGATGCTCGTGTCGGAGGCGCCGTAGTAGAGACGCAGGGTATCGCCATCGGGCGCGAGGGTCGTTCCGCAAGGAAAAACCACGTTGTCAACGTCACCGCGCTGCTCATAGATCTTTTTGCGGACCGAAGACCCATTCATCGCTGCGTTTCAAGCAGCGCTCGGGCGCTTCCAAAGCAAACAATGCAAGGCCCAGTCGATAAATCGCGCCGGCAGCCGTCTGACGCACGCCGTGATAGATCACCAACCAGCCTTGCGGCGTCAGTATGGGAGGTGGAGATAGGCCTATTTTGTTGGCGTCCCACCAGGCGCCGCGGCGTGCTTCGAGCATCAGCTTGTGGTTGCCCCAGTGGCATAGGTTCTCGGAAAAAGAGATCCACATATGCGCGCGGGGCGCGCTCACCGGGCGGTGAACCAAAGCCCACTGACCGCGGATCCGATGGGGAAGCAGCGCGGCGTCTTTGTCTTCGGGCGGCATGATCACGCCATAGCGCTCGAAGTCGCGAAAATTCTCCGTGAGCGCCAACGAAACCCCCGGGCCGTCGCGCGTGTACGCGGTGTAGACCACTGCGTATTTTTTTAGTTCTTCGACGTAAGTGATGCGCGGATCCTCGATACCCCATAATTCTTCCGGATAACGTTCCGGATCGGCGGGCATCGTCGGCTGGGACTCGATCTGCCAATGATCCACGCCATTTACAGAGCGCGCGACGCAAAAATGAGAATGTCCCCGGCGATCTTCGACGCGGCATAACAAGAGCGTGGTGCCGTCGGGCAGCAATGTGGCGCCCGGGTTGAAAACGCTGTTTACCGGATAAGGCCAATCGGCGGCGCTTAAAATCGGGTTGTGTGTGTGACGTTGAAAGAGCTCGACATGATGATTGGCCATTTAAGATCCTGCCTCCACGGTCAGGAGTGTATTTTCAGCCAGGCGCAGTTCCAGGACGGCCTGGAGAAAGGCCAGGGAAGACTCCGCGCCCTGATTTTCGTTCGGACGGTCGGCATGCAAGCCGTCCCGGCAACCACCCGTCGTCGGGTCGTAAATAGGAAGGTCAAGATCGTTGCGGCCGAGAAACCAGTCGAAAGCGCGGCGCGCTTCCTTGTACCAGTTCTTGTCGCCTGTGACTCGATGCGCTTCGAGGCAAGCAGACACCATGGCTTGAGCTTCCACCGGCTGCTGATCGAAGCGAGCGCGTTCACCGCCGCGCTTGTAAAAACCGTTGGAGCCGATGGGCACAAAATGACCGCCGTTGGTCTTGTCGCGCTGAAGATCAGCAAGCCACGTGAGAGACTCGAGCGCGGCGTCGTTAATGGTTCTGTTCGGTATCGATTGACCGCACATCAGAAATGCGTGGGGCAGCGCGGCGTTGCAATAACTCAGACTCTTTTCAAACCAGCGCCATTCATCCGAGCGATTTGCTTGATACAACG
Source organism: uncultured delta proteobacterium (assembly GCA_963745035.1). Taxonomy (GTDB): domain Bacteria; phylum Desulfobacterota; class Binatia; order UBA9968; family UBA9968; genus DP-20. The sequence goes on from CAVUVW010000002.1 coordinate 144,336, forward strand.
TGAGCAGCCGCCCAGCCAATTCCTCGCGCACCTGACTGGCCCGTCGGTCGCCGTCGTAGCGGCGCAGATATTCGTGAATGCCGATCAGCGCGAAGGCCCACGCCCGAGGACTGGTGGTCGTGAGAATCGCGGGCAATGCTTGCTCGAATAGCCGTCCCGCCATGCTCTGGAGACCGGGTGTGTTAGAGCGGCCCAACAGCGTGCCCAACGCGCATAGGGTGCGGCCGTGGCTGTCGTCTGAACCGCTCGCCTCCAACCAATTGCGCTGGTAATCCATAAAATTGCGAAAGCGTTTGGTCTCGCCGTTGAAGGCGTAGCAGATGAAAGCGAGATAGCGCGAGGTCATCTCGGAGACTTCGGAGTGGCCCAGTTCATTCGCTAAAACACTTACCATCAGCGCTCTGGCATTGTCGTCAACGGTGTAACCTTCCCGGTAGTTGGGCAATGTGAAGAGCGCGTGCTGCAACATGCCGGTATCATCGGTCATGCGCCGCAGGTGATCCAGCTTGAGCGGCGGAAGCTCCGCCGGCCGCTTGTCGAGCGGCTTCACCGCGAAAACGCTCGGTGTGAAATTGCGTTTCTCGGCTCTCGCGCGGGCAAAACTCTCGAGATAGCGCCGCGCCACCTGCGGCCAAATCATCTCCCGTCCGAACATATAAGCGCGCTTGCGCATCGCGTGGCGCTTGGACTCGTTGTCCAGCAGGTCGATGACTTGCGCGCCTAACGCCGGCGGATCGCGGAACGGCACCAACACGCCGCGTTCGTCGGCCAACATCTCTTCAGCGTACCAATAAGGCGTCGAGATGACGGCCTTACCCGCGCCGAGCGTATAGGCCAGCGTGCCCGAAACGATCTGTGCAGGATTCTGATAGGGTGTTACGTAAATATCGGCCGCGCCGATGAATTCGACCAATTCTTCCAACGTGACAAACTGATTGTAAAAAATAACTTGGCCTTCGACGCCTTTTTCCTGCGCCAGTCGCTGCAAGGACAAACGATAGGTTTCACCGTCCTGCTGCTTGACGTGGGGATGGGTGGCGCCGACGATGAAGTACACGACGTTTGGATGCTTGGCGAGTATCGCCGGCAAAGCCGCGATAACATTTTCGATCCCTTTGTTCGCGGACAGCAAGCCGAAGCTGAGCAAGACGATCTTGCCCTCGACGCCGAAGAGATCTTTATGGAATCCGGGGTCGACGAAGGCTAGATCGGGAATGCCATGCGGGATGAGATCAATTTTCGCCTGTGGGACCCGGTAAATCTCGCGCAAGAACGTTGCGGCGCGCTCGCTCATGACGACCACGCGATCGGATAACGCCGCCACTTCCTCCAAGACCCGGCGCTGGTGCGTATCCGGTTCGCGCAGAATCGTGTGAAGCGTGGTTACGATGGGCATGCGCAATTCTCGCAGCAGTGCCAAGATATGACTGCCGGCACGGCCGCCGAAGATGCCGTACTCGAACTGCAGCGACACGACATCCACGCTATTGATATTCAAGAAATCAGCGGCGCGACGGTAAGAGTCGATGTCCTTTTCAACCAGTTCGAAACGCACCCTGGATGGGTACGCATAGCCCGATTCGACGTCGTTTACCGGCAGGGCGATGCACGTTGCGCCGGGGTGCTCGACGGCAACCGCCTCACACAAGTCCGTCGTAAACGTGGCAATACCGCATTGGCGCGGCAGGTAGTTGCCTATAAATGCAATGCGATCGCTGTCTGATTGGTTCGAATGCCGATCCATGAACATCTCCTACTCTTTGGCTGCTCTTTGCTCGCTCTTTCCGGGTGCAGAAACGCAAAGAGGCGGTACCCATGGGAACCGCCTCTTTAAGACCCGGTCAAGATTGGACCGAGCATGCGCTGATTGGACTTTGGGATACCAACAATTACATCGATCGTGAGTATATCAGAGTTTGTTCCTAAAGATAGCTTCGGTCATATCGCCAGAATACTTTTGTCAGGGCTCGCAACGAGCCTAGCAGCGCCGATGAAAAATGTCTAAACTCCTAGTCAGACCAATAACATCGGCTTTTGCAGAAAAGGATGCATGATGAAGCTCGGACTACTCGCTGTGATGTTGCTGATTGTGGCCTGCGCTCCGTCTCAACCCTACCGCCCCGGACCAGCTCCCTACTCCGGAAGCTCAGGAAGCGGAACTAGCGCCGGAACGAGCAGCAGCGCCGTCACCACCCAGACCAAGCCTGCCACCAGCTATAGCCAAGACACAGTCGAATGTGAACGCAAGGCCGCGCTCTCTCAAGCCGGCAGCAAAGGGGAAGCCTTCGCGAAATGCATGCGGGAAAAGGGGCACTCGCCGGGCCGAAACTAGTTTGAGAGATTCCGGCGCCCGTCGCTAAATCCTCGCAGCGCAGACTTGGCGCCTCGAGATCCAACATGCCGGTCGTCGCGCTACACCGCATTTGACAGTTGACACGCCCGCACCAGGTTCATTAGTGTTCGGCTGCTGGCGGTATACATTTCCCAGAAGGGAAACTCGCTCGTGAAGAGAGTATTGGCCATAATCTTGGGTGGCGGCGCCGGCACCCGGCTCTATCCGCTCACCAAGCTCCGTGCCAAACCGGCGGTTCCGCTCGGCGCCAAGTACCGGCTGATCGATATTCCGATCAGCAACTGCATCAATTCTGAAATCCAAAGAATCTACGTCTTGACCCAGTTCAATTCCGCCTCGCTCAACCGCCATATCGCGCGCACCTATCATTTGGCGGGAGCCGGCTTCTCTCAGGGATTCGTCGAGGTGCTGGCCGCCCAACAAACTCAAGATAACCCGAGCTGGTTCGAAGGAACCGCCGACGCGGTGCGCAAGTATTTGTGGCTGTTCGCGGAGTTGGATGTCGATCAATATCTGATTCTCTCCGGCGACCATCTGTACCGGATGAACTACGCGGATTTCATCTATCGTCATCGCCAGACTCGGGCCGATGTCACGATATCGGTAGTGCCGATGGATGAGCAGCGGGCGTCCGACTTCGGATTGATGAAGATCGACAAGCAGGGGCGAGTAACCGCTTTCAATGAAAAACCGAAAGGCGCTGCGCTAAAGAAGAGCCAGGTGGACACAACCGTTCTCGGACTGCCGCCGGAAGAAGCGCAGAATTCACCTTATATCGCGTCGATGGGCATTTATGTTTTCGAGAAGCAGGTACTGCACCATCTCTTGACCCGGGCGCCTGACTGCACCGATTTCGGCAGAGAAATTCTGCCCGCGGCCTTGAGCAGCCACAACGTCCAAGCCTACCTCTTCAACGATTACTGGGAAGACATCGGGACCGTCGAATCGTTTTACAACGCCAATCTTGCGCTGACGGAACAGCCCGACCCGCCCTTCAGCTTCTATGACGAAAAGGCGCCGATCTACACGCGCTCGCGCTATCTGCCGCCGACGAAGCTGCTCGACAGCAAGGTCATCGAATCCATGATCGGCGAGGGCTGCATCCTCAAAGAGTGCACGGTCAAACGATCCGTCATCGGCATCCGCTCGCGCATCGAAACCGGCTGCGTCATCGACAATGCTTTGTTGATGGGATCGGACTTTTACGAATCGCCCGCGGAGCGCGCGCAGTGCCTGGAAAGCGGCAAGGTTCCCCTCGGAGTCGGCGCCCATACGACGATTCGCAAAGCGATCATCGACAAAAATGCGCGCATCGGCCGCAACGTTCAGATCGTGAATCAAGACGGCGTGATCGAGTGCAGCCGGGAAGATCTCGGCTTCGTGATCCAGAACGGCATCGTCGTGATCATCAAAAACGCCACGATTCCGGACGGGACGATCATCTAGTCAGACTCTGCGGCTCTTCACCCAATTGGCCTTTGGCAGATTCACGGCTCGCGAGCGCGTCCTTGATTGCCGCTCTCGATCTCGCCGCGCCGTTGAAGAGCGAGGGCAATACGCCAGCATAACGTCGCCCAGGCCGCGCCGGCGCACCAACCGGCGAGCACATCTGTCGGCCAGTGAACTCCAAGGTAAACCCGGCTCACGCCCACCAGGAAAGTGAGCAGAATAGCGACGCTCAAAATGTAGATCTTAACCCGGGGCGGTCCCTCGACTCGTGACAGCAGGGCGCCGAGCGTCAGGTAAACCACGGCCGAAAGCATGGCATGACCGCTCGGGAAGCTGGCCGAGCTTACTTCGACGAGGTGAGGCACGACCGTGGGGCGCGGTCTGGCAAAAATGAGCTTTAAAATTGTGCTGAGCAAACTGCCGCCCGCAACCGAGGCGAGCACGAAATTCGCGGCGGCCTGCTTGCCGTCGATGAACAAGAAACCAATGACGGCCGCCGTCATCAAAATTAGTATCGTGCTGCCACCGAGGCTGGTGATGTCACGGAACATGAGCTCGACCCAACCGGGACCTACAGGGTCCGAGCTGTCGGTGGGACTGCGCAAAGCCAGCAGCACGAACCGATCAAACGCATGCGGTTCGCCTTCGATCATCTCCATCAGTTCGGAAAAGATGAGCACGCCGCCCGCAACGATAAGAATCGAAACCAGAGTTCCTGCCTCGACAGCGGGCCAAGAGATAGTTAGGCGGCGGATATCGAACCAGCGAGAGGCCATAGATACTCACTCTACCACGACGTGCGAAAAACGGTGACGGCAACCGGACCGAGGACTCATTGATCAATCTTCGCCTTTTTCTTCCTCATGCTACCTTCGACCAGCTTGTACTCGAACAACCGGCATTCGAGCGCACCGTTGATAAAGCGGCGTGCGCTTGGAGGCGGCGAGGTGAATGAGCTTGGGTAGCTGCATGTCGGCGCTGAGCAGATATGCGCGCCAGCCGGTGAATTGCTTCTTCAATACATCGCCGAGCTTGGGATAAAAATCCGCCAGCTCTTCCTGCTCTCCGAGCCGCACGCCGTAGGGCGGATTGGTAACGATGATTCCCTCATTTTCCGGCGCGGTGAGTTCCAGTACGTCGGCTTTCTTGAGATTGACGATCTTGTCCATGCCCGCCGCCGCAAGGTTCGTTCGCGCCGCGTTCACTGCGTCGAGGGAAAGATCGCTGCCGTAGATCGCCAGTCGCCTCTTTGCCCGTCTGCACGCCGCCGCTTGTTGGGTCAGCTCGCGCCAGCGGCGCGAGTCGAAATTCTTGAATTTTTCGAAGGCAAAATGACGCCCGAGGCCGGGCGCGATATCGAGCGCCATGTGCGCCGCTTCCAGCAGTATGGTGCCGCTGCCGCACATCGGATCGAGCAAGGGAATGCCCGGAGTCCAGCCCGCAAGGCGGAGGATGCCCGCGGCGAGATTTTCCCTGAGTGGCGCTTCACCGGCAGCCAAGCGCCGGCCGCGCTTGAATAGCGGTTCGCCGCTGGTGTCGAGATACAAAGTGAAATCGCGCTCCGTCAAATGCGCTTGCAGCGGCACGTCCGGCGCGCGCGTGTCGACACTCGGACGCCGGCCGGAGAGACTGCGCATCTTGTCGCACACCGCGTCCTTGATTTTCAGGGTGGCGAAATTGAGGCTCGCGAGCGGGCTTTTGGTCGCCGAGACATCGACGCGGATCGTGCGCGCCGGTTCGAAGAAATCGGTCCAGCGCGGCGCCTGGGAGATGCGGTAAATATCGGCCTCGCTCGAATAGCCGCCGCTCGCCACCTGCCAAAGCACCCGGCTCGCCAGGCGGCTTTCGAGATTGATGCGATAGCAGAGAAAAAAATCGCCGGCGAACTGAACGCCGCCGCCGACCGCGTGGACCTTCTCGGCGTTGAGGCCCCGCAATTCGTCGGCGAGCAGCAGTTCGAGCCCGCGCGGACAAGTGGCGAAGAACCTGTCCATGAAAATTGGTTATGCTACTTTCTCGAAACAAAAAAAAGGGCAACCGGATCGGTTGCCCTTTTTCCGAGGTCGATGCGCTACAAAACTACCAGCGGTTGCCTCTGCCGCCGCCGTCGCGATTGCCGCGACCGCTACCGCTACCGCGGCTGCCGCCGCCGAAATTATCGCGCTTGGCCATCGGCTTGGCTTCGTTGACCGTCAACGTGCGCCCGTCGAGCTGCGTGCCGTTCAGGGTGTCGATCGCTTTCTGAGCCTCGTCGCCGGAGCTCATTTCCACAAAGCCGAAACCCCGGGATTGCCCGGTGAATTTATCGGAAATCACGCTGGCCGACTCGACGGTGCCATGCTCCGAAAAGATTTCCTGCAACCGGTCGTTGGTCACCGAATATGGCAAACCGCCGACATATAATTTACTACCCATGTTCTCCTCCTATAGAGAATGTTATTGTCTTTTACCCTGAGAAATGAACTGCTAATAGGAGCCGAACATGAGAAGCTGGTCGGATTTTCCTTTAGAAATTGTTCGCAAGGAGAGAGACTGACGTTGGCCTTCAACCTTTTTAATGTCCTCTATCAGAAGGCCGTATACTGACGAAGATGATTTACCTTAATGACAAATCTTGCGAAAGTCAATGTATCGAGGCAATTTCCGTTTGCGCCGAGAAATGACTTGGGTAGTTTTGGCAAGCTGCAAGACGATGCCGCGACCAGAAAAGATTGGCTAAACACGGAGGAATTATGAAGAAACTTGGACGCTCCACTCTGCTCGTTCTCGTTTTCCTCGCCGGCGGGTTTCTGCCACCCAGCAGCTTCGGCCAAGATCGCATCCGCATCGGCGTGCCGCTCTTCCCGACCGTATCGTATCCGGTCTTCATCGCTCACGAGCGCGGATTCTTTGACAAGAACGGCATCAAAGCCGAAATCATCCGGATCAACAGCGAGCCGACAACGTATCAGGCGCTTATCTCCGGCGACATCGACGCCACTTCCGGCGCGCCGACGGGTCTGGTGCAGTCGAACCTGCAAGGAATTCCGGTCGTATCGCTCGGCAGCTGGGATAATCTCGTTTCCTACACGATGACGACCAAGGAGAAGATCGACGACCTAGCTCAACTCAAGGGCAAGAAAATCGGCATCAATCGTCTCGGCGGCAAATCGTCCCTGATTCTTCGGGTCATGCTCGAAGACGCGGGGCTCAACACCACCAAGGACGTTACCCTGCTGCAGCTCGGCGGCTCGCAGGAAAGACTCGCCGCCCTCGTTCGCGGCGGCATCGACGCCGCGCCGGTGGACTTCGCCTTTGAGCCGAAGATGAAGCAGATGGGCTTTCATCTGGTGCAGGGCAAGAAAACACCCTTCATGAACGGACCGATCGTCGTCACCGCGGCTTCACTTAAAGCCAACCGCGGCAAGTGGGTGCGTTTCGTCAAGGCTTATATGGAAGCGACCCATTTCATGACGATTAACAAGGAAGGCTCGATGCAGGTGCTCCGGAAAATTATCCCGGGCGATGAGAAGGAAATGCTGGAACATGCCTATGAAGAGATGCGCGCCCGAGCCACGGTGGATCTGGTGCCGCCCGACGCCGCTGTCGAAAATTTGATAAAAATGATGATTTATGTCGATAAGCGCTCGGCGACCGTGGACCGGAGCAAGCTCGCCGACTACTCGATCGCGAAAGAGCTGGCCCAAAGCAAAACCGTGCCGGCCAGAAAATAAAAATTGGAGTGTTGGCCTCGCTCCCACAGCACTCCAATACTCCACTACTCCATCACTCCAACTGAATTCATTACCCATGTCTGAGATTCGCTTTATCGATACCACTTTGCGCGATGGACAGCAGAGTCTCTGGGCGCTCGGTATGAAGACCGACGCCATGCTCGGCGCCGCGGCGCAAATGGATCGCATCGGCTTCGAGTCGATGGAGTTTTTCGTCTCCATCATGATCAAAAAGTACGTTCGCGAGCACAAGGAAAATCCTTGGATCTGGCTGCGCGAGGGCACCAAACGTTTTCGCCACACCCGGCTGCGCAATCACGGCGGGCTGCACGGCTCCGGCGCCTTTGAAAAGCTTCCGCATGCCGCGCTGACCCTCCTCGCCGAGCGCGTCGTCTCTTATGGAATAACCCTCACCCGCACCTCGAATTGCTGGAACGATTTCGATGAGATGAGAGACGAAGTGCGCGAGCTAAGCGCGCTGGGCATGGAGACCGTCGTCAATCTGATCTACACGGTTTCGCCGCGCCATGACGATGGGTATTACGCCAGAAAGGCCAAGGAGGCGGCGGCGATCAAGCCTTATCGAATTTGTTTCAAAGACGTGGGCGGCCTGCTAACGCCCGAGCGCGCGCGGACCTTGCTGCCGTCGATCTTGCAGAACGCCGGCGACGTTCCCGTGGAATATCACGCCCACTGCAACAACGGCCTCGCCACCTTGTGCTATATCGAGGCGGCAAAGCTCGGAATCACGTCTTTCCACACCGCGGTGCCGCCGCTCGCCAACGGCTCTTCGCAGCCGTCGCTTCTCAACGTCGCGAGAAATCTCCGCGCACTTGGTTACAGCGCGGCTGTGAACGACGAAGAAGTAAAACCGGTGGAAGAACATTTTACCGCCGTCGCCAAAGCTCAAGGACTCGCCATCGGCAGACCTTTCGCCTACGACGAATCGCAATACCTCCATCAAGTTCCCGGCGGCGTCATTTCCAACTTGCGCCATCAGCTTCGCCTGATCGGGAAAGAAGACAAGTTGGCCGAGACTCTCGAAGAAGCCGCCCGCGTGCGCGCCGACTTCGGCTATCCGATCATGGTCACGCCGCTGTCTCAATTCGTCGTCAGCCAGGCGGCCATCAACGTCATCGTCGGCGAGCGCTACAAAGAAGTGACCGATCAGGTGATCCAGTACGCGCTCGGCATCTGGGGCAAGGAAGCGCCTGAGATCATGAATCCCGATGTAAAGGACAGAATCCTGGGCCGCAGCCGCGCCAAAGATTGGCAGGGCTGGCACGCCCCCGAGCTCACGTTGGATCAACTGCGGCAGAAATACGGCGCGACGATCGCGGACGAAGAGTTGCTGCTGCGGATCTACGCCGGCCCGGACGCGGTGGATGCGCTCCTCGCCAACGGAGTCTCCCGGCCCCACGCGAGCGGCAAACAATCTTTACTCGAATTGATTGCGCAGCTCAGCCAGAGAGATTGCCACCACGTCTATATTCGTCGTAAAGATTTTTCGCTTACGCTGAAAAAGCCGACCTTTCCCGCACGTGTCCGGTAGGGGCGGGTTTGAAACCCGCCCCTACTCCGCGGTAGCGGAGCCCGCCGCCTCTAAGGAGATCCTTATGAACTACAACGGCCTGCGCGATTGGTTGGCGAAAATCGACGAGCGTGGCGAGCTGCGTACGGTCGATAACGTCGATTGGAACCTCGAGATGGGCGCTATCGTCGACGTGCTCTATCGCGAGCACCCGCCTTATCCGCCGGCGTTGATCTTCGACAACATCAAAGGACACAAATCAGGTTACCGCGCGCTTTTCGGCCACTTCGCCTCGCCCAAACGCATCGCGCTCACTTTGGGCATGAGCGAGGACTTCGACCATGTGTTGGAATTCACCCGCACCTATCACGACAAAATGAAAAGCTGCGCGCCGATTCCCATGACGGAAGTGACCAGCGGCCCGGTGCATGAAAATGCGCAGGAGGGCGAGCAGGTCAACTTATTCGACTTTCCCGCGCCGCTGCTCCACGAAAAAGACGGCGGCCGCTACATCGGCACCGGCCATCTGGTGATCACCAAAGACCCCGATTCGAATTGGATCAACGTCGGCACCTACCGCATCATGCTGCAAGATCAAAACAGCGCGGGCATCTATATCGGACCCGGCAAGCACGGCTACATTCACAAGCAAAAATATTTCGAGAAGAACCGGCCGATGCCGGTCAATATCGTGCTCGGCAGCGATCCGCTCGATTGGTTCGCGGCGTCCTGCCCTGTGCCCGCGGGCACGAGCGAGTTTGATTTCGCCGGCGGCCTTCGAGGTGAGCCGACCCGAGTCATTCGCAGCGACATTACGGGCCTTCCCTACCCGGCCGATGCCGAGATTGTTTTAGAGGGCGAGATCCGGCCCGGCGAATTGCGCGAGGAAGGCCCATTCGGCGAGTGGCCCGGCTACTACGCCAGCCCGAAGAGCCTCGAGCCCTTCATCCGAGTCAAACGCATTCTTCATCGCAGCGATCCGATCGTCTCGTGCGCCAATCCCGCGCGCCCGCCGCATACTCTGACCTTGCTGCGCGCGATCACCCGCTCGGCGCACGTGTGGGAGGAGTTGGAAAAAGCCGGCGTGCCGGAGATCCGCGGCGTATGGTCGCACGAGCCCGGGCCGCGCCAATTCACCGTCGTTGCCATCAAGCAGCGCTATCCCGGGCATGTCAAACAAGCGGGCATGATCGCGTCGCAGTGCTTTTCCGGCGGCTATCAGAATCGCTTCACCATCGTCGTCGATGACGACATCGATCCGACCCGCATCGACGACGTCGTTTGGGCGCTATCCACGCGCTGCGATCCCGAGACGGACATCGACATTCAACGGCGCTGTTGGTCGAGTTCGCTCGATCCGATGATTCACCCGGACTCCAAAGCGCTGATGAATTCCCGCGCGGTGATCGACGCCTGCCGGCCGTATGAATGGATGAGCAGATTTCCCGAAGTCGCAGAAACAAGCCCGGAGCTTAGACGAACCGTTGTGGGAAAATACGGCCGGCCTTTTTTCGGTCTAAGATGATCCTGAGCTCTAGCGGTGCTGGCCTGTAGGAATTCTTCCCCTTCGCGGTTGAGCGCAGATTTTCTAAATCGCGCGATTTCCACTACTTGCGAATGGCCTGACACTTGCTCGTTCTTCATAGCGGGAGAAGAAATTATGAAATACCGCTATGCCACATTTACGCTGGTTTGCGCGCTCGGTGCCGTTCCCGCTGCCGCGTTCGAAGTGAAGGATGATCCCAATCGCGAGAAGCCGCAGTTGAAGATCGAGCTTGAGCCCACGCCGTCGCAAGTGCAGCGCGACTTCGATCAATACGTGCAAGAACTCGCCAAGGAGGCGCACCGCGACGCGGTGTCGCCGCCGGAAAAGAAAGACAGGATCAAAGAGCTGCAAGCCAAGGCTATGAATCCGCTCGTTCTCTTTCGCTGGTAAACGCCAGCGCAACTAGCGCAGAAAAATCTTGCCGAATTCCTTCTTCTTTTCTTCGAACGCTTTCGCCTCCAGCACTTCCATCTGCACGTACTGAATCTTCTCCGCTCCGGGCAGCGGCGGATAGATTCCCCGGCGATTGGCGAATTCGCCGCTCTGGGCGAGGATCTTCATGCTCTCGTCGTCCAGATAATAATCGATGAAAGCTTTGCCTGCGCTCGGCCGCGGCGCTTTATTGCTCAGAACCGCGAAGTGGCTGTCGCCGAGCATTTTATCGATACGCACATAGTCGAGCGGCGCGCCGCTACGCGCGGCGGTGTACGCATATTTCACGAACGTCAACCCGATGGGGATTTCGCCCGTGGCGACGCGCTCGGAGACGGGCAGCATCGACTCCACGAGAGTCGGCTTCATCGCCGCGAGATCGCGGATGAATTTTTCCGTCCTTTCCTTGGGCATGATTCGATGCAGGCTCGAAAGCCACTGGATGGTCGTCACGTGCAAGGTCGGATCGGCCATCACCAGCATGCCCTTGTACTTCGGATTGACCAGATCCTCGATCGACTTGGGCGCGTCTTCGGGTTTCACAAGACCCTTGTGATAGAGAATCGCCGACGATACCGTAGCGGCTGATCGCTCCGAGGCGTGCATCGATCTGATCCTTGGGATATTTTGCCGCCGTCGGCGAATCGTACTTGGCGATCATGCCTTCGTTCGCCATGATCAGCAGCGGATCGGAGTTGTTGAGCACGACGTCGAAGAGCGGATTGCCGGCGCGATACTCGCCCATCGACCGATTCATCACGCTCATCGCCGAGGCGCGCCAATATTCGGCATTGAGGCCGGTCTTTTTGCGAAACGCCGCAATGACTGCGTCGACCACCGGCGTTTCCAGCGAGCCGTAGAGCACGACCTTGCCGCCTTCTTTCTTCGCCGCCTCGATCAGCTTGGCATCCTGCGCCATCGATGGACTGCCAAAAGCGAGAGCCGCGAGAATCGGCAATATGTAGATTGGATTCATTTTGCTCCTCCGTCCCCTGCATCACGCTACTAACATGGGAAGATTTTTCCGGTCAACACGAGACCCAAGACCCGAGACTCTGAAACCAACTCGATCGTTGACAGCCACAAAGCCCGCTTGTTATAGCCGTCTAAGACTCGAGGCGAAAGGAAATAGACAATGCAGATCATCGACGCCGACGGGCATGTGAACGATCGGCCGTGCATGGACGAAATTTCGAAATACATGCCGCCGGGAAATCGCACCCAGGTATTTCCGTCGTTCGATCATATTCATTTTCATTATCTGGAAGGCGGCGACAAGCGCTCGCGCACCGGCGACGTCGGGCCGCAGGAATGGATCGACTTTCTCGATGAGACGGAGATCGCTTGGACCGCGGTTTACCCGACTGCGGGCTTGGCGGTCGGCCGAATCATCGCCGAAGATTGGGCCATCGCCGCATGCCGCGCGTACAATAACTGGCTCTACGAGAAATTCACCAAGGTCACGCCCGCGCATCAAGGGAGTGGCGCTGATCCCGATCCAGGACACCGAAGCGGCGGTCGCCGAGTTGCGCCGCGCGGTGAAAGAGCTCGGCATGGTCGGCGCCATGCTGCCGTCCAACGGCGAAGGCATCAAAGGCCACTATCGGCGCGAAGATCTATTGGCCGATCTACGAAGAAGCGGAAAAGCTCAACGTGCCGCTCGCCGTCCACGTCGGCGCATTGCATCATCTCGGCATGGACACCATCGGCGTTTACTATCCGGTGCATGCGCTCGGCCATCCTTTCGGCATCATGGCGCAGGCCGCGGCGATGCTCTCCTACGGCGTGTTCGACCGCTTTCCCAAGCTGCGCGTCGGTTTTCTCGAAGGCGGCGCGACCTGGGTGCCGTTTTTCATGGACCGCCTCGACCGCTCCTATCCGCATCATTTGCAAGTCGACATCGACGGCGAATTTCTATCGAGCTCGCAGCCCGATGTGATGGCGAGCGAATATTTTCGCCGTCACGTAAAGGCGGGCAAGATCTTCGTCGGCTTCGACGGCGACGATCACGGATTGGGCTACGCGGTGAAGGAGGCAGGCAACGACTCCTTCGTTTTCGCCACCGACTTCCCGCATGAAAGCTTCGACGCCAAGTCATGCCGCATCGAGATCCAGCACATACTGAGCCGCGAAGACCTGACCCAAGCCGACAAAGAAGCGATCCTCGGCAAAAACGCCAAGAAAGTTTTACGGCATCAATTGATCGGAACTTTGGCGGAGCAAAGCCTGACGTCTTGAACGACTTGAACGTTTTGAACGAAAGGGAGAAGTGAATGGCCGAGAACTCATCCAGTGCAGAGACTACGATCCAAGCACCGTTGAAGGTCAAAGGCCCGCTCGTCTGGCTCGATATGGATCAAAAAGAGCTCGACGACGCCTACGACCAAAGCGTCTACGCGCCCAACCAACAATTGGTAGCGGCACGCCGGCGCTTGGCCAGCGAAGCGCTGCTCAAACGCATAACTCCCGAGCGCGTCGCCTATGGTCCATCCGAGGACGAGCAGCTCGACATCTATCGAACCTACCGTGCAAACGCGCCGATCAATGTCTACGTCCACGGCGGCGCGTGGCGCAACGGTCAATCCAAGGAATTCGCCTTTCCCGCGGAAGTGTTCATGAACGCCGGCGCAAATTTTGTCGTGCTCGATTTCGTGCAGGTGCAGAACGCCGGCGGCAATCTGATGCCGATGGCGCAGCAAGTCCGCAGCGCCGTTGCCTGGGTCTACAAGAATGCCGCGCGCATCGGCGGCGACGCGGAGCGCATCTATATCACCGGCCATTCTTCCGGCGCTCATCTCTCCGGCTGCGCTCTCGTCACCGACTGGCAAAAAGATTTCGGCCTTCCCGCAAACTTGCTCAAAGGCGGTCTATTGATCAGCGGCATGTACGATCTTAAACCGGTCCGGCTTTCCAAGCGCAGCCAGTATGTGAAATTCACCGACGAGATCGAGCAGGCGCTCAGCTCGCAGCGTCACTTGGATAAGCTCAACGCGCCGATCATCGTCGCCTACGGCACTCAGGAAACCCCCGAGTTTCAGCGCCAGAATCGCGAGTTCGCCGCGGCGGTGAAAGCCGCGGGCAAACCGGTGGAGCTGATCGTCGGCGAAGGCTTCAATCACTTCGAGATGCAGGAGACGCTCGGCAATCCCTACGGCATCGCCGGCCGCGCCGCGCTGAAGCTCATGAACCTGTCGATGAATTTGGGGTGAGGAGGAAACGATGGCTCGCATTCCACGCGCCAAACGCGAAGACCTTTCGGCCGAGCATCAAAAAATCTGGGACCACATCCACGCCGCCCGAAGCGGCGGCGGCGGTCCGTATTCGATGCTCATGCACTCGCCGGCCATGGCGCAGCACATCGCCGCCACCGAGGATTATTTCCGCACCAGCTCCCTGCTGCCGGACGCCGACCGCGAGATCATTATTCTAACCGCCGCGCGCGAAGTCGATGCGCGCTATGCCTGGGCGCGCCACGAGGTTCGCGCCAACAACGTCGGCGTACGCCCCGAGGTCATCGAGACGCTGCGCGCCAAAGCTCCCGTTGACAAATTCACCGGCAAAGAACGGTTGCTCGTCGAATTCACCCGCACACTGATGCGCGAGCATACGCTGCCGGATGAGTTGTTTGGGCAAATGGAGAGAGAATTCGGCCGCGCAAAATTCATCGAGGCCGTCGGCCTGCTCGGCCACTACATCACCATCGGCACGGTGATCCGCATGTTCGATGTCGATCCGCCAGAGGGCACCAAGACCTTCTAGCCCTAGCGACGCTAGGAACTATTCTTCCTCTTCTCCCAACATGGTGCCGCGGCAGCGCCGCGCCTTGCAGAAACAGGCGTGCTCGCGCTTCGCCTTCTTCGTGTGCTTCTCGCCGATCTGCAGATTGTAGTCGTACGTGAGCTCCTCGCCGGCGCGAATATTGCGCGCGGCCTCGATGAACACGCGCCGCCCCTCTTCCTCGATCTCGCAGTTGGGCGCGCACGAGTGATTGATCCAGCGCGCCGAGTTGCCGCGCCGCGTGGCGTCGATCACCCAGCCGCCGTCCAGCGAAAACAGCATCGTGTGCGGCGAATTCTCGTGCATGCGGCTGTAGCGCCGGTCGGCCTCTTTATCGGTGATCAAGGTGCCCTTGTATTCGATGATGCGCGTTCCTTTGGCGATCGGTTTCAGCGCAAACACGCCGCGGCCGTGGATCGACGACTGGCGCGCGGCGATGCGTCGGTGGTTCTTTCCTGTTTGCGGCATGACGACTCCGTTGAAAACTTTATTTTTCCGATGCGAGCCCGGCGCCCCGGTCCATGCTCCTGACCAAATCGAGCATGCGCTCGGCCGGGCGCGGGTCTTTGTAGCCGGCGAAAAGCCGCTGGCGCATCCGATCGACCTCACCGCTCTGCAGGCGCTCATAGAGCTGGCTGCGCTTGCCGAACGGGCTCATCACCATGTCAGCAGCGACGGCCATCAAACGCAAGTGGTTTTTTGTATCCGGCGCGCCGCCGCGAAAATAGCGCTCGATGAACGGGCCGATTTCCTCGCTGGCGAGGTCGGAAGCGCCGCCGCTCAGCATCAAGGTGCTGGTCAACAACCCCTCCAAAGTTCGCTCGGCGCGGTCCGAAGCCTCGATGCTGTGCACCCGGTAGGCGGGACTCAAGAGCGGTTGCCAGGTGCCGCCGGGACTCAGCGAGCCTCTCAGCTCGCCGGCTTCAATGCACGAGCGGAGAATCTCGATGTCCTGCATCAAGGAAGAAAGCAGAAGCTGCGACGACGCGCTCGTTTGGCGTTTGGCGTAGCCGGTCAAAAGCTGGGCGACGCCGAGAAATCCCTCCAGCTTGGTAATCAGGCGGAGCATCGTCGAGTACTGGCCCCAGCCGTGGATGTAGTTGATGCCGGAAAGGAGCTTGGGGTCCTTGTAGACAAACACCCGCTCCCACGGCACCACCACGTCGTCGAAGATCAATGCGGCGTCGACTTCGTCGAAGCGCGTGGTCAGCGGATAACGCTCGGGGTCGGCGTGCGCGGCGTAAAGATCGCGGCACACGATCTTGAGTCCCGGCGCATTCATCGGAATCGCGAACGCAATCGCATAGTCCCGCTCATCGGGATCGCGCGGCCGGTTGGGATAGACGAGAACTTCATCGGAGATCGGCGCCAGGGTCGCCAGCGTGCGCAGCCCGCGCACCACCGGACCCGCCTTGGTTTCACCGACGATGTGCAGGATCAGATCGGGATCGTCCTGCTCGCTCACCCGCTTGGTCCGATCGTAGTACTGGTCGGTGAGCGCGTGGGTCAGGCAGAGATCGTTGCGGCTCGCATGGCGATGATACGCGCGGGCGTTTTCGGCCCATTGCTTGTTGGTCTTTTCGATCAGATAGGTCCAATCCAAAAGTCCGACCACGAGCTCCGCGACAAATTCCGGGTAGCGCCCCATCTGGCCGCAGGTCTGCTCGGCCCAGAACTCGATGTTGCGGCGCTTGAGAGCTAATTGTTCGCGGTTCTTGGGCGCCAGATAGCTGTAGGAAATCCGCTCGCCGGCGGCTTCGAAGGTCATGACGTCGCGGTACTCGGGCTGGTGTTGCTTGTCGTAGAGGTCGGCGAGGGTTTTGATGGTGCCAGTGAAACCGGCATGAGTGGTGACGTCGGCAATACGCCGGCCGGCGTGCCACACCTCGCGGCCGTCGCGCAGCGCCCTAACGTAGTCGGCGCCCGTTCTAACGCCCATCGAACCCGGTCTTCCAAACCGCCGCTGGTGCGACTTTGAGCATGCAAGTTTATAGCGTCAATTGCGCGAATCAGGCAACCGATCGCCGACGGAAATCGTTTTGCGTTCGCCGGCTAACCTGAATCGTTTAAGCACCGCGAAACCATGAACATCGCGCTAGGCGCGAATGACGTCGCATAGCGGCCGCAGGCTGCTCAGTGTTTCCAACTTCTGGATATTTTCCAACGCCTGCTGCGCGGCGGCGTGTGGAATCGCGTGCTTGGCGCAGTCGAAAAATTTCTCGTTGAGCTCGGCTTCGGTCATGGGGAATTCGGGGCTGCCTTTGGCATGCTGCGCTTCGCGCGTGTAAGTTTCGCCGTTCTTCAAACGCACCGTCACCCGGCAAGGACGCCCAGCCAGATCGGTTTTCTTGAGATTGTTATCGAGATTCATCTTCACCCGCTCGGCGAGCTTCAAGACGTTCGGCTCGCGCACGGCGCTCTCGGTGAACGTATCGATGCCGACTTTGCCGTCGATCAGCGCGCGCGCGACCAGGTACGGCATGCAAAATTTTCCCTGAATGCTGGTTTGCGGCACGCGGAAAGCGATGCGGTCGTACGTGTGCTTGACCACGTCCACATCCACCGATTCCACGATGTCCGGGGTCAAGCCGTGCTTGGCGCGGAATTCGAGGATCGAATCGATCACTTGATGAGTGAGCCCGCCGCACGGATACGGCTTGATGCGCAGCCCGTCGGCGAGAAGCGCGTACGATTTCCCCAGCTCTTCGATCGCTCCCTCGTGAATCGCCGTGCCGCCGTGAAGCACTTGATAGAAACCCACGCCGGCTTCGATCGCCTTCGCGTTCGCCGTAAAACCGCCCTGGGCAAGCTTGGCGGCGAGCACGCCGTTGCGCGCGCCGAGACCGACGTGGAGCGGCTTGGTCATGGTACCGAAGTTGGCGACCACTCCGCCGGCCATCGAGGCGGTAATGCCGAGCGCCATTTCAATTTGCCGGGCGCTTAGACCGAGCAGCTTGGCGCAGCCCGCGGCCGCGCCGAACACACCCAAGCTACTCGGCGCATGCCAACCTTCGTGAGCGCTATCGCGCAAAGAATGAACCAGCTTGCCGGTCACTTCGTAGCCCGCGACGTAGGCTTCGATCACTTGCCGGCCGCTGCTGCCGAGCGCTTCGCCAAGCGCGAAAATGGCGGGAATGATCGGTGCGGTAGGTTGGCCCATGAGGGTAAAGCTGTGGTCGAAATCGAGCGCGTGCGCCGCCGTGCCGTTGGCGAACGCCGCCTGCAGCGCCGAACTCTTGAAGCCCCGGCCGATGACGCTCGTCTCCTCCTTGGCGTTTTCCTGGCGCGCAATCTCGGCGCAAATTTTTGCATCCTCTTCCTGGCTGCCGGCCAGCGCCACGCCCAGACAGTCGCGCACGGCCATCTTGGTGGTCTGCACGGCGGCGGCAGGAATGTTCTCGTATTTCAATGCCGTGGTGAATTCGGCGATTTTCGCGGTGACGTCCATAAGGCCTCCCAATGCGGTTGGTTAGTGATCGTCGAATTTTCCTTCTAGCAAAGCCGGGCGGGTCTGACCAGGCCAAAAATACATTCACCGCGGAGCCGCGGAGGGCGCAGAGTTCGGAAATTTGTTGATGACGAACTCTTCCCTCGGCGTCCTCCGCGCCTCTGCGGTGAAGATCCGAATTCGTTACATCTCCGCGCGTCGACGGCCAATCGGTTTCGTGTTACCAGTTATGAAACAATCGCCGCCGTATGGATGTAGATACTCCGCAGCACGGCCGCGCCAACGTGGCGCGCAACGCCGGGATCATCGGTTTGGCCGTGATGGCGAGCCGTGTGCTCGGTTTGGTGCGCGACCAGGTTTTTGCCGCCTTCTTCGGCGCCGGGCTTCAATTCGACGCGTTCATCACTGCCTTTCGTATTCCCAATCTATTGCGCGACCTGCTCGCCGAAGGCGCGCTCTCTTCGGCCTTCGTCACGACTTTCACTCAGACTCTGAGCGGCAAGGGCAAAAGCGAGGCGCTTCGGTTATCGAATCGGGTCGCCACCTTGATCATCCTGTCGATCACGACGATTTCCATCGTCGCTTGGATTTATGCGCCGGCCATCGTGCGCCTGCTCGCTCCCGGTTTCTTCGACGTCCCCGGGAAGGCCGAGCTCACGGTCGAGCTCACCCGCATCATGATTCCATTCCTGTTGCTGATCGCCCTGGCGGCGCAGGCGATGGGCATGCTCAATGCGTTCAATATCTTCGGTCTGCCCGCGCTCGCCTCGGCTTTTTTTAATCTCGGCTCGATCATCGGCGGGCTACTGCTCGGCTTCTCTTTGGGACCGATGATCGGCCTCTCGCCGATCGCCGGCATGGCCTACGGCACTTTGATCGGCGGTTTCCTGCAGCTCGCGGTTCAGTGGCCGAGCTTGCGCCGTTGCGGCATTCGTTATTCTCCCGACTTGAACGTGAGCGATCGCGGGGTGCGCCAAATCCTGCGGCTCATGGGGCCCGCCGTTATCGGCACCGCCGCCGTGCAAATCAATGTCTTCGTCAACACCAACTTCGCCTCCGCCATCATCGATCCCGGCGACGGGCGCCGTCGTTAACGGCCCGGTTTCCTGGCTGAGCTATGCGTTTCGCTTCATGCAGTTTCCCATCGGCGTCTTCGGCGTCGCCATCGCCACCGCGGCGCTGCCGAGTCTATCCCGCAGCACGGCTAATCCCGATAACATCGAGTTTCGGCAAACTTTGGCGCATTCTTTGGCTCTGGTATTTCTTTTGTGCATTCCATCGGCCGTCGGCCTCGTGGTGCTTGGCCGCCCCATCGTCGCGCTCATTTTCGAGCATGGAAAATTTACCAGCTTCGACACCGTCCAAACCGCCAATGCCCTGGCGGCCTACTCACTCGGCCTTGCCGGCTACGCCGCAGTCAAGGTGTTGTCGCCTGCCTTCTACGCCCTCAACGATGCGCGCACGCCGATGCTCGTGAGCCTGGGCTCCATCGCCGTGAACTATGCGATGAATACCCTCCTCGTCGACCGTTTCGGCCACGTCGGTTTGGCGTTCTCGACCTCCGCCGTCGCGCTGGTGAATTTCTTGCTGCTCGCGCTGCTCATGCGCCGGCGCATCCGCAGGCTCGAAGGCCGGCGCCTCGGCAAGACCGTGCTGCGGATCTCAGCGGCATCGCTGATGATGGCCGCCGCCGCGTGGATCGCGAGCGAATTGGCCACAAATCTGCCTCTCCAGGGACTCGCGCTTCATCTGCTTCAGGTGATCGCAGGTATCGGCTCCGCGGCTTTGGTGTTTTACTTCGCTTGCCGCGCGCTGCAGGTCGGTGAGTTGGATGATACGATCAACACCATCGCCGGTCGATTCCTGCGCTCAAGGCGACGGAGCTAGCCTCATCACGCATTGACAGCCGCCATCCGACTAAATAACAATCCAGCCGTCCAAGGAGGTATCCATGCCTAAAGTCACTTCGCTCGGCCACTTGGGTTTTTATGTGCGCGACATGGAGCGGTCCGTCGCGTTTTACCGCGACATTCTCGGCCTGCAGGTAAGCGACCGCAGCCCGCGCGGCGCCGTGTTCATGACCGCGCAGGATCGTTTGGCCGAGCATCATGAGCTTTACCTCGCGCCGGGACGCAACGACGAAGGCAACGTGAACGTGATTCAGCAGATCTCCTTTCGCTGCGCCACCCTCAAGGACGTCAAAGACTTTCATCGCGTGTTCGTGGACAACAACGTGCCGATCAACCGGGTCGTGAGCCACGGCAATACGGTCAGCATCTACGCCCAGGATCCCGACGGCAATTCCGTCGAAGTCTACTGGCCGAGCGGCGTCGACGTGCCGCAGCCTTTCGGCAAGCCAATGGACCTGACCAAGAGCGACGCGGAAATCCGCGAGCAACTGAATCAGATTCTCAAAGAGTGGGAACAGTCGGTGTAGCGCGTGTTAAGAGGGCCGACCGCAAGGCTAAATGATCATTTGGCGCGAAAACAAACGGGAGGTAACGATGCCGCATATTCCTTACGTCGATCCTGAAACCGTCGCCGATCCGGAGATCAAAGGCTATCTCGAGCGCGCGCGCCGCGAAGGCACGCCGCGGCCGGAGAGCCAGGCCGTTCGCGCGCACGTGCCCAATGTCATCCGCGCCTTCTCGCAGGCCTGGGAGCTCACTTTCCGCAACGGCGTCGCCGATCATGCGCTCAAGGAGCTGTGCCGCGTCTACGTTTCCAAATCGATCCAGTGCGAGTATTGAGGCGTGCAGCGCTCCGTCCAGGCTGGACGGCAGGGCCTCACCGAAGAGAAATACGACGAGCTTCTCAACTTTTCCGACTCGGACAAATTCACCGAGCGCGAAAAGGTCGCGCTCACCTACACCAGCGCGATCGCCTGGAATTCCGACATCGCCGACGACGCGCTGTGGGAAAAACTGCACCAGCACTTCACGATACCCGAGCTGGTCGAGCTCGGCTTTTTCATCGGCCTCACTCTGGGCCAGCAGCGCTGGATCAAGACCCTGGGCATCGATCACGGCGCGGTGCTAGGCGACACCACCGCAGGTCTGGCGCCGACCGTGCGAGCTATTGAAACAAGGCAACACTTACAACACGTGAAGAAGTTTTCGAGGCGTCCTATGCCTCTCCCTCTGGGAGAGGCCGCCGCAGAGCGGCGCTGAGGGACTGCGGCACTCCCGCGCACTGGCCGAGCAAGCCTTTCTGGACCCGCGCCAATCACCAAGCACGCACGCCCTCACCCCTCCCTCTCCCAAAGGGCGCGGGTGTCAACGCCAACAACGCGTCTCATCAACCTCAGCCGATAGCGACGCGTAAGTCGTTTCAAGAACCCTCACATCATCCACGGCAAAGATCGATAGCGCCTCGCGCCGATTTCTTACTGTCAGCTCATGGCGCGGCAGCCGCGTCGTATCCAAACCGGATTGCCGCGCGACTTCATCGGAGATTACCAGTTGGCAGCCGTATTCCTTGGTGGAATCCTGCAGGCGGCTCGCCACGTTCACGGTGTCGCCGATCGCGGTGACATGCACCGTCGCGCCGTAACCCATGCGCCCCACGACGGCGGGCCCGCAGTGAATGCCGATGCCGATCTTCAGCGGCTGCGCCAGTTCGTCGCTAAGCGACCGGCTGAGCGCATCGACCCGCTCGACCATGCTTCTCGCGGCGGCCAGCGCCTCGCGGCAGCCTTCCTGCGGTCCGTTCTCCACGCCGAACAACGCCATGACGCCGTCGCCGATGAATTTGTCGACCATGCCGCCCGCGCTCGTGATCGCTTCGCCGACGGCTTCGAAGTAGCTGTTCAAAAGAAAAACCAGATCGTAGGGCAATTTTTGTTCGGCGATGCCGGTGAACGTGCGCAGATCGGCGAACAAAATGGCGATCGTGCGCTCCTGTCCCGCGAGGTACGAAGGCTGGGCATAGCCGTCGCTCGCCTGCGCGGTGGCCGGCAGAAGCGGTATCACTGAAGCATTTCCGCTGGGTCTGAGCTGGCAGGCCAGCCTCACGCCGGGCGGCGCGCCGACGCGATCGAGCACGCGCTTTTCGGCGGCGCTCGCCGCCGGCAGCGCCGCCATAGTCGCGCCGACGCGCACCCGGCAGGTTGAGCAGCGGCCGCGCCCGCCGCATACCGACGCGTGCGGAATGCTGGCGAACCGGCTCGCTTCGAGAACTGAAAACCCGCGCGGCACGGGCACCTCGCGGCCGCCGGGATAGGTAATCCAGATGCGGCTGCGGCGGTCGATGAGCTGGCGAACCAAGCGAGCGATCAGTACCAGCGCCAGACACCCCCAGAATCCGTAGACAATTCCATCGCGCACTCGAACGAGACCGCTGCCATCGCCGATGGCCGACGCGTTCGTAGCCTGCTTGAGCTGGTCGATCCAGGCGGGATTCCGGGCTATGAGAAATTCGACTTCCCTCCCGGCTTGAACGAAGCCGAGCAGAGCGAGCACCGGTACGAGAAGAGCGGCCGCGAAGAGCACAATGGCATAGCGCGGAAACCACGGCCGCAGACGCAGTGAAAAAAACAGGCCGATGCAGCCGTGCGTCCACGCGATCGCGATGAGCAACGCCTGCCTGATCCCGAGGACGGGAGTCGTGTGCCACAGTGCCAAAACCGTTTTCGCATACAGGTCTTCCACGCCGTACCACTCATACGCGAGCCGGGTGCCGGCAAAATGCGTTGCAAGAAGCGGCGGAATACAAAGCCCAAGCACGAGCTGGAGCGCCTCCCAAAACGGCATACGCAGGTGGTGGCGCTGATAAATCGCCCAGAGCGCCAGACCAAAGTGGATGAGCAGAGAACCGTAGAACGCAGTCGTGCCGATCGGGTTGCGCCACAACGCAAGAAACCAGATGCGGCCGTTTTCCATGGCGTCGAGAGAGATCAAGCCGAGCGCATGATTCAAGAAATGGGTCGCGAGATAGGTAAACAGGACGCTTCCGGTGATGAGGCGAATCCGGCGAATGTTCATGAAAGTTGCGTCAATCTACTACGAGGCAGCCGTGCCGTCTACGCACACGGGTCGGTGATTCGCATCAGCCGAATCCAAAGCGAGTGCATCATCACTGGCGGACGGCGATACGTTTGGGATGCAGCTACGGTGAGCTAGAACGCTCCTTCGAAAGTACAGGTACGGAATGGTAGCGGCTTGCAACGTAGCCGTTGGTTCCGTCATACCCGCGAAAGCGGTATCGCGTACGAGAAAGAAGTGAACGAAGGTTTGCCAAGACGGAAGCAACTAGCGGGCTTTAGCCGCCGATAACTTTCGCTCTGGATTTTGGCTCGAAACACCGGCAAGCGTACTGAGTTGAAGCCAGGATCGTAGAGATCGTTTGAGTTCCGGTAGACCGTCCAGCTCAATGCGACCGGAGTCAAGCGCATACCTCAAAGTCATGTCGCCCATCCACACAGCGGTCATTGTGCGAACATCGGTGAAGATATAAAGGTCCGCCTCGAAGCCGGGATCGGTTACGCAGAGGTCTAGCCCGTCTTTATCGCCGACCAACCACCAGCGCCGTTTGGACTGAGCCACATCCGAAAACTCGAACTGAACGACAATGCGTCGAGCGGGAAATTGCTGAGGGTCGATGCGCCGCCGAATGTCCCACATCAACAGGCCGGGATCGAGTTCATCGGTCGTCAGGCGGCTTCGAACCCAACGCTGGCCCCACACGCCGAGCATTTCGACTACCGGACGGAGCTCCTGCCCTGCATTCGTCGGCTGATATTCCCAACCTTTATCCGAGCGCGCCCGGCGCCTTTCGATGACTCCCGCCGCCTCGAGAAACTTCAAGCGTTTGGAGAGCAAGGTAGGCGACATAAGCGGCACGCCCTTGCGCAAATCGTTGAACCGCCGGCTGCCGGAGAGCAACTCCCGTAACACCAGCAACGTCCAGCGCTCGGTGAGAATTTCTGCCGCCTTAGCGACGGGACAGAACTGACCGTAACCTTTCATGGCAAAAATACTAACGCTAAAGCCGTACGAGCACTAGTACATTTATTGTACTTGATCGAAATGGTGACGAGGAGTACCTCCTAGTCAAGAAGATTTTAGCAGGAGGTGTAACATGCTCGAGCGAAATATTATCGATAGCTTCAGAACGCGTTTGCGCGGCCCGCTCATGCTCCCCGGCGAGCCCGGCTACGATGACGGACGCGCCATCTGGAACGCCATGATCGACCGTCAGCCGGCGCTGATTGCGCGCTGCCTCGGCGTCGCCGATGTCATATCGGCGGTGAACTTCGCGCGCGAGCACGGTCTCACTTTGTCGATCAAAGGCGGCGGTCATAACATCGCGGGACTTGCCGTGTGCGACGGCGGAATCGTGCTCGACATGTCGCTCATGCGCGGCGTTTGGGTGGACCCGAACGCGGGCACGGCCCGCGCCCAACTCGGCTGCCTCTTGGGTGACGTGGACCGCGAGACGCAGATTCACGGTCTTGCCGCAGTGCTCGGCTTCGTCTCCATGACGGGCATAGCGGGCCTCACGCTCGGCGGCGGTTTCGGTTATCTCACGCGCCGCTTTGGCTGGAGCAGCGATAACGTCCTGTCGATGGACGTGGTCACCGCGGACGGGCATGTCGTGCGGGCAAGCGAAAGGGAGAACAGCGATCTTTTCTGGGGCCTTCGTGGTGGTGGCGGCAATTTTGGGGTTGTGACGAGCTTCGAGTACAAGCTCCATCCGGTCGGGCCCGAAGTCATGGCAGGCGGGATCGCCTGGTCTGCTGAGCATGCTCATGATGTGATCGAGATGTACCGCGCGTTCACCGAGCAAGCCCCGCCGGAGCTCACTTGTGTCTTGGCGCTCCGCAAGGCCCCGCCGGCGCCATGGCTGGCGAAGAGTGTTCACGGCCAATCTATCGTCGCGATCTTTGTTTGCCATACCGGCGCGATCAAGGAAGCAGAAAAACAAGTCGCCCCGATCAAGGCTTTCGGTTCTCCGGTGGGCGACATTATCCAGCCAAGATCCTACGTGTCGCAGCAGAGCCTGCTGGATGGGACACAGCCGAAGGGCCGGCGCTACTACTGGAAATCAGAATACCTGCCTCGGCTTGAGGCGGAAATGCTCGCCAAGGCAATCGAGCACGCCGAACGAATCGCGTCGCCTCACTCGGCGATCCTGCTCTTCCCTGTCGATGGAGCGCTCAACCAGTTTCCCGAAGATCACTCCGCCGTGGGAAACCGAGACGCTGCCTTTGTACTCAACATCGCGGCGTCGTGGGAAAATGCCGGGGACGATCAGGCGAACATCGACTGGTCGCGTGCGGCTTGGCGCGACATGCGCCGTTTCTCAACGGGCGGTACATATGTCAATTTCCTGACCGAGGAGGAGAGTGACGAGCGCATCCGCGCCGCTTACGGTAAGAACTATCGCGGGCTCGTTGACGTCAAGACGAAGTGGGACCCGGAAAACCTGTTCCGGACAAACAAGAACATTGCGCCTGCGAAGTCTTGAGGGAAGTAAAGCGGAGCTGTACGTCAACGCGCTGACGTTCTACAAGCACTGGGAGTGCTTTAGTTCTGGCGGCAAGGAAAGATGGCCGACTGGATCATTCGTACGATTGAATCGACGGGATACGTCGGCATTGCCCTTCTCATGTTTTTGGAGAATGTTTTCCCGCCCATTCCTTCAGAGTTCATCATGCCGCTGGCTGGGTTCATGGTGTCAAAAAACGAACGAGCATTGTCGGGAGTCGTCCTCGCCGGCACGATCGGCTCAGTGATGGGAGCGCTGCCTTTCTATTACGCGGGATATTTTATCGGCGAGGCGCGTCTCAATCGGTGGATCGGCAAACATGGTCGCTGGCTAACGGTCTCTCAAGAGGACTTGGAGCGAGCGAAAAGATGGTTCGCGAAGCATGGTCCGCTGGCAGTCCTCATATGCCGTCTTGTGCCGGGCTTACGCTCGTTGATTTCCATACCCGCTGGAATCGCGCGAATGCCGTTGGTCTCGTTTCTGTTTTACACTGCGATAGGCGCAGGTTTTTGGACGGCCATATTGGCGTACGCGGGTTATCTCCTGGCCGAAAAATTTCAGGAAGTGGAAAAATATCTCAACCCAATTGCGTATGTCGTTCTCGTCGCCATCGCGCTGATCTATGTCAAACGACTGTTGTCCGCGCGTCAGTGAACGTCGGTGTGTCGGTAAACTGAATTGTTGCATCGAAGGAATTTGAACCGCGACTGATCTTAGTGCCGGTCGATCGCGTGCTCTATCACATCTGCTTTGGGCGAAACGGATGAAAGGTGAATTCGATTTCGCCCGTGCTCTGGTTCTGGTTGCGTTTCTGCCTGGTGATCTGCACCGTGGCAGCCCTCGGCTGCGCAGCGTTGATGAGATACACGCTCATCGCGCTTAAATGCCGGTTCTCGAGAGTGAGCCTGTGGGGACCGGCCGGGAGCGGGCCGGAGACTGCGGAGAATTCCATCTGAATTGTTCCCGAACCGGTGCGGAGCTCTTCAGGCGGGACAAATTCAGATGCGGCGAGTTTCAATTCCAAATTCCGCCCGTCCAGGCGGACCGAGAGATCGCGCTTCAGCAACGCGGCATAGACCGCCGCTTCGTTCTTGGAAATCGCGCCGTCGCGGTCGCGGTCGATCTCGGCGATCACCTGTTCAGCGACAGCCACGCCCGGCGTGAGGTTGATTTGCAGCCGGACGCCGCTCGGTTCGATAACCACAAGCGTCGCTTGTAGATACTGATCATCACGATGTGCGAAAGCGGCGGACGGGAGCGCAAGTAACGCGAGCAGCAGCGGCAGGCAACAAAGTGTCGTGGTCACCGCTTCCACCACCTTACTCCGTAATCGTTCGTCGGATCGCGGTAAATCGTGTGGATGTGCTTGGTCGGGTCGCCCCCCAGGCGCTGCGGCGCGTATTCGATGATGACCGTCGGCCCCTGGATGCGGAAGTAGGCGGCGCTGCCTTTCTCACTTGGGCCGCTCCACGCGAACCAGGTTTCGGCGATATTCTTTCTCATCTCGTCCATTTTCGCTTTCGCGACAGCTTCGTGCAGGATGCCGGTCCATTCGCCGGCGAGATCCAGCAGCATCTCGCGCTGCTTCTCGGCTAACGCCGAGCCTTTGATTCCTTCGGGCTGAATCGTCTGCCCGTCGCGGCCTGGCCCGAGGACAAGGTCGCGCATCTGGAAATCAAGAATGGCCTGCTTGCGCTGCGCTTCGTTCAGCGAACTCAGCAGAGCAAAACCCTTGTCGGTCTCGCGCCCGAGGGGGCGCACAGTCTTGCCTTCGAGCTCGTAGATCGCCGGCTGCGCGCCGGTATGGCTAGGAGCGAGCGTGCGTTGCTCGCCGGCAAAGGTGATGTTGAGGCCGAGATGGTGCCCGCCGAACTGAATCATCCACGGCTCGGTGGTGGAAGGCTGGCCGAGGAACGAGAGATAGTATTCATCGCGGCCAAAAATCGTCTGCCCGCTCGATTGCTTCAACACCTCGTCGGCCTCGACGATCCGCAGAATCTTCTCGTACCCCTGCGGACTCAACGCCGCTGCCAGAATCGCCAGCGCACCCTCGCGCTGCGGTTTTGTGAGGTCGCCCACGCGCAAGCCCTGCCGTTTGAAAACTGCGGTCGGAAGATTCGACCAGCGCTTGCGCTGCGCCTCGTCCTTGAAATCAAAAACGACCTTGCCACGCTGCGCATCGTCAAGAGTCGAGAGAAATTTCGTCGCGGCTGCGACGATCCCCGCTGTAGGCGCGCCGGCGGTAGAGTTTGTCTGAGCAAATGCGTTCAGCGCAGCGCCAGACAACAGGATCAAAACCATCGCGATCTTTTTGTTCATCGCTGGATTGAAACGTAATCCCAGCCACCGGTCAACACGCACGAGAGCTCATCGAACATATCCGAATCAGTGCAGGTAGCTCTGAATGGAACGAAACAACCGCAGAACTTATCACCCAAGGGAACTGACAGCTCGCCGGTCGTTTCTCAAACGTTTTCAACCTCGGGGATGTGAAACTTCCGCCGGTACGCCCCGGCCGTGACGCCGGTGACTCGTTTGAATAGCCGGCGGAAGAACGCCGGGTCTTCGTAGCCCACGTTCCAGCCGATCTCATCCACGGGCGCCTGGGTTCGTTCGAGCCGCCGCTTCGCCTCCTCGACGCGTAGCCGCTGAACGTAATCGATGGGCGCGTGCCCGGTGGCGCTCTTGAAGCGCCGCTTGAAACTTCGCTCCGGAATCCCGGAGATGCGCGCGGCCTGCTCGATGGGATTCGCCACCGAAAAGTGGCGGGCGAGCCACTCTTGCGCTTTTTGAATCGCGGCGTCGCCATGACCAGTCACGGGCTCGAAGATGACATAGGGCGAGAGACCGTCGGCATGCCATTGAAACGCGAAGTATTTCGCAACCGCCTGGGCCGCGGTGGGGCCCGCATGCTGCGCAATCAGATAAAGAATAAGATCGTGCCACGAGGTGGAAGTACCGGACATGAGAAACTCCTGATGCTTTCCGGCCGCGACCAGCGCCCTGTCCAGCCGCAGACGCACGTTCGGAAAATTGCGCCGAAACGTCTGCGCGTACATCCAGTGCACCGTCGCATCCTTGCCGTCGAGCAGGCCGGTCTCCGCGAGCAGCAGGACGCCCGAGCAGGTGGAACA
The DNA here is from genome assembly GCA_963745035.1 of uncultured delta proteobacterium. Taxonomy (GTDB): domain Bacteria; phylum Desulfobacterota; class Binatia; order UBA9968; family UBA9968; genus DP-20. The sequence goes on from CAVUVW010000002.1 coordinate 173,207, forward strand.
GAGCTGCGCTCCGCGAGCATGCATCGCGGCGAGCCACTTGACGATCGCCGGGTATCGGCCTTGCTGCCACTCTCCCCGCTCGACCAGGATCGACGGAACAATGACTACGTCCGCTGAATCGATTTGCTTGATCGATCGCTGGGCTTCGACCGGCACGCCGCTCGCGGACGAAAGCGACCCAGCTTTGGCGCCGACAATTTCGGCTTTGAACTGAGCTCGTCCGGCCAATCCGTCGCTGTAAGTGCCGAGCAGATTGAACGAGTTCAGCACGTCGTAAAGCCCCATCAAGGTCGAAGCCATGACTTCGGGAATCGCGACAAGGCAGACGCGCACCTTCTTCGGCTCTGCTTTCATTTTCTATCCTTCATGGCCTAAACGGACCCATTTTGCGCAATCCGCCTCTCCCGCCGGCGCACGATCGAGGTTATTGTTCTCATGCGAGTTAAATTTTCAATCGGGAGGATTTTATCATGAAGGTCGACGAGCGAAAGCTTAGTCAGTTTGTCGAAAAGGCTGTCACCGACTTGGCCGCCGGCTACGGCGGTGTCATGACCGTGCTCGGACACAAGCTCGGGCTTTACAAAGCCATGGCCCACGCGGGACCGCTCGATTCATCGGAGGTCGCCAAACGGTCGGGCTGCGCGGAGCGCTATGTGCGCGAGTGGCTCAATAGCCAGGCGGCGGCCGGCTACGTTGTTTATCACGCCACCAGCGCCACCTACGAGCTCACCGCCGAGCAGGCGATGGTATTGGCGGACGACGACAGCCCGGTATTCATGCCGCCTGCTTGGGAAGTGCCGGTTTCGATGTTCTTCGACGAAGAGAAAACCATCGATGCCTTTCGCACCGGCAAAGGCGTCGCCTGGGACGAGCACGATGACAGGCTCTTTTGCGGCGTCGCGGCCTTTTATCGCAACGGCTACCGGAATAGCCTGGTGCGCGAGTGGCTGCCGGCGCTCCGCGGCGTGGAAGAAAAACTACGCGCCGGCGCCAAAGTTGCGGACGTCGGCTGCGGCCACGGTCACTCCACCATCCTCATGGCCGAGGCGTTTCCCCAGTCGCGTTTCTGGGGCTTCGATTATCATGAGCAATCGATCGATACCGCGCGCAGCCATGCTCGCAACACGGAGATCGCAAATCGCGTCAGCTTCGAAGTCGCCGGCGCCACGAGCTATCCGGCCGAAGGCTTTGATCTGATCTGTTTCTTCGATTGTTTGCACGACATGGGCGACCCCGTCGGCGCCGCGCGGCATGCCAAAAAAGCGCTGGCCGGGGACGGTACGGTGATGCTGGTCGAGCCCTTCGCCAACGATCGGGTGGAAGAAAACTTGAACACGGTAGGCCGCCTTTACTACTCGGCTTCGACGACGCTTTGCTGCGCGCACTCGCTGTCCGAGGATGGCGCCGCCGCTCTCGGCGCTCAAGCCGGCGAAGCGCGCCTGGCCAGCGTCTTCACCAAGGCCGGCTTCAGCGAGTTTAGAAAAGCCAAGGCGACGCCGTTCAACTTGATTCTCGAAGCGAAGGTTTGAGTCGCCTGAAGCTTCCGACACCGACTCCGGGCGGGGCGCTGCGTCCATCGCAATCGCCAGGGCCAAGCTGCGCGCCCTGCCCGACAACGCGGCGCTCGCGAGCAAGAGGAGTTGAATTCATACGTGTCTTTGCTAGAGAAATAAGACAACAAATTTCTACACCCCTCCCTCGTGGACTTTCTCTATAAGAGCAAAAACGAAACTACATATGTCCGGACTGGGTCGTGGTTCAGTTCGGAAAGATCTCTCACGGAGTTTATCCTGAGCATGGCCGAAGGGTTCGAGATGACAGAACCGTTACTTTGTTTGTCATTTCGAGCGGATGCGAGAAATCTTTCCCCTCTGATGTTATGCCCTGGGAGTCAAACTGCACCACTACTCCGGACTGAAGACCCAGCCGTGAATCGTTTCAGGGCTAATGTGTCAGGAATCGTCGCCGCATCCAGTCGATCAGGTTTTCGCATACGAGTCCTTTTGCTGATCGTCGTGATGGCGCAGTCGATCGGCTGCGCTCGCCGGTTCCCGGCGACTGAAGTCACACCGATAAAGGCGGCTAATCCCGCCGAGCTTCAGGGACAGCTGCTTTCCAAGCCCGATGTAGCGCAATTTAGGTTGCGCGGCCCCTTTGCCGTCATCGAGCGCAAGGACCTGGAAATTCGCGTGCCCTCCGGTCTCACGGTGGAAGCGGATTTATACCTGTCGGAGCCGGCCCGCAAGGCGCCGCTGGTGATCGTGTTGCACGGTCATGACAATTCTAAGGAAGACCATGCCTTCCAAGCCATGCACTTGGCCTCCTGGGGCATGCATAGCCTTGCCCTCAACTTGCCCAAGCAGGGTCCGTGGATCGCCAACGGCCGCACCCTTGCCAGGCTCGTCGAAGCGATTCAACGAACGCCGCAGATCGTCGACAACCGCGTAGACACGGACAAGATCATTCTCGCGGGTCACTCTTTCGGCGCGACGGCCGTGGCCGCCGCTTTGGGGGACGGCGCGCGCGCGCTCGGCGGCGTTCTGCTCGATCCCGCAGGGATCGGCCGGCAATTGCCGCAGTTGCTGAGGCGGATCACCGTTCCGGTGATGATCATCGGTGCGGACGACGACATCTGGCCCACCCGGAACCGCGGGCAATTCTACCGGTTCATTGCGGCCCGTGTCGGAGAGATCTCGATACGAGACACCGTTCACGAAGATGCGCAGTATCCGAACCAGTACACGCTGCGCGCATTCCAGGACCAACCCGACGATACGGAGGAAGCGCAAATCGCTTTCGTGAGCGCGCTGACCGCCTCCGCCTTCAGCCTTGCGGCCACCGGTAGCATAGACTATGCCTGGAACAGCTTAGAGAACGGTCTTAAGAAAGGCGTTTTTTTCAACGCGAGAAGAAAGTGATCGTCCTGCGTTCAGCCAAATCGTCGGTACAAGGATGGAAGACCGCGGCAACATGTCTGACCGTCGTGATCGTCATCGTCCTGCGGGCGCTTGGTCCGGAAGCTGGCTGGCCACAGGAAATAGCTCCACCTAAGATCGACGAGGAAATTGCCGAGCAGGAAAAAATCTACCGCAGCCGGGGCGCCGAAGTTCCCAGCGGCTACGTCACCGGTCGAGGGCTCTCGGACTACGCGGGGCTTCTTCCCACCGGGTTCTGCGGCGCTCTCGGCATGCTTGGCAGCTCGGACCGATGGCTGGATATCGGCGCGGGCGCCGGGCAGGCCATACTGGACTACTACGCAGCCGAAGGCAGCGCGCCGTCGAGTGAAAAGTGCGCGCGGCCCGGCGCCAAGGCGCGCGCGGTCGCGATCTCCATCGAGGATCGCCGCACCGACAAGTGGCGACAGCAGGCCGCGAGTCTCGGTGATGACCGTCATACGGTATCTCTCCGGCAAGCGCCTGCGTGAGTATTCGCCCGAGGAGCTTGGAAAATTCCAGATCATCACCGACGTGTACGGCGGTTTCTCCTACACTGAATCCTTGTCGCAGTTCGTGGAAAAGGTGCTGAGCTTGCTGGAGGTCGGTGGCGCCTTCTACACGCTGATGCCAGGTGTGTATTTGGAGAACGGCAAGGACAGACTCGGATTCTTGTATCTGACCGAGCTCGAGGATGCCGCCGGCCGCCGCGAGAGAGTGTGCTCCTGGCTGAAGAAGACCGCCTGCGTGCAAGTCACCTGCGAGTCGAAGAGCGACTGGAAAAGGCCCACCGAGCTGATCAACGTTCGGAAGGTTTGCAGCGACGTCTCCGTCTCGCGCCTGAAACTGTGGGAGTTCGAGGCGGGATATCCTCCCTCGCGGCGCTTCCAATTGGACCCGTAGGTCATGCAACAGATTGCAGGCTGTTCAAAAAGGTCCCGATGCGGGGCACGCGAGAACCGTGATCGTGTTCGTGAAAACGTGACCGAGGAGGAGACCGCACGAGCACGAACACGCTGCACGAACACGAATTCGGAGCGAGGCGATCGAGCGCAACGAAGCAGGTGGGCCTTTTTCAACAGCCTGCTCGCCATTCTTTTTTTTCTCGGTACTAGTAGTTTTGCCGCATCAAACCCATTTGATGACGCAAGCGCTGCGTACGAGCGCGGCGACTATGCTCAAGCGATAAAAATCTTTCGCCAGCTTGCCGAGCGGGGACACCAATGGGCGCAGAGGCGGCTGGGTCTGATCTATGCGGAGAGGGAAAGGCGTGCCGCAGGATCATCAGGAGGCTGTAAAGTGGTTTCGCCTCGCGGCGGCGCAGGGAAATGTCCCGGCGCAATATAGTCTGGGTCTGGCGTATGAAAAGGGCCAAGGCGTGCCGCAGGATTATCAGGAAGCCGTGAAGTGGTATCATATCGCGGCGACGCGCGAAGACGAATGGGCGCAGACCCGGCTGGGTTCGATCTACGCGGAGGGGCAAGGCGTGCCGCAGGATTATCAGGAGGCTGTGAAGTGGTATCGCCTCGCGGCGGCACAGGAATACGCACCGGCACAGTCCAGTCTGGGTCTGGCGTATGAGAAAGGCCAGGGCGTGCCGCAGGATTATCGGGAAGCCGTGAAGTGGTATCGCCTCGCGGCAGCGCAGGGAGACCAATTTGCGCAAATCAATCTGGGTGTAATGTATGCCAACGGCACAGGCGTGCGGCAGGACTTTGTGCGCGCGCATATGTGGTTTACCCTCGCTGCAGCGGGATTGAACGGCGATTCGGGAGATACGGCGACAAAGAATCGAGATAGAATTGCGTCAAAAATGAGAGCCGAGCAGATTGCTACCGCGCAGGAGATGGCACGGCGCTGTCAGGAGTCTAAGCTTAAGAACTGCGACTGAAGCACGTGAAGTTGAAGTTCATAGCGCCAGAGCGCGACAAAGCTCCAAAGTCTGGAACTAAAAGTCTGGCCTTTGCTTCCCGCCCTGAATCGTTCTCGGGAATCACGTGCCAGAAACCGCATCCGCCTTTGAAATTGCTATTGAGAACGGCATCTTTTTCAACGGGAGGAGAAAATTTTTCTCATGAGTTCAGTCAAGACATCGGGAAAAGGATGGAAGAGCGCGGCAACGGGGCTAGCCGTCCTGACTGTCATCGTCATGCATGCGCTTGGGCTGGGAGTTGGCTGGCCACAAGAAGCCGCTCCACTGCGGACTGACGAGGAATTAGCAAAGCAGGAAAAGATCTATCGCAGCCAGGGCGCTGACGTTCCCAGCGGCTACGTCACGAACCGAGGGCTCTCGGACTACGCGGACCTTCTTCCCTCGAGGTTCTGTGACGCACTCAGCAATCTCGGCAGCTCGGACCGATGGCTGGATATCGGCGCGGGCGACGGCCAGGCCATACTCGACTACTACGCGGATGTAGACGACACGGCGCCGGCTGAAAAGTGCGGCCGTTCCGTCGCCAAAGCCCGAGCCGTCGCGATGTCGATAGAGGACCGCCGCACGGACAAATGGCGACAGCACGCCACGCGCCTCGGCGATGACCGTATACGGTATCTCTCCGGCAAGCGCCTGCGCAATTATTCGCACGAGGAGCTTGGAAAATTTCAGATCATCACCGACGTGTTCGGCGGCTTCTCTTATACCGAAGACCTCTCCAAATTCCTGGAGACGGTGCTGAGCTTGCTGGAAATCGAGGGCGTCTTCTACTCGGTCGTGCAAAACGTGCATTTGGACGCCGCCAAGGACGACCCCGGCACCGGGTATCAGACGGAGCTGGTGGATGTAGGCGGCCGCGGCGTGAAAGTCTGCTCCTGGCTGAAGAAAACCACCTGCGTGAAAGTCGTCTGCGAGTCGAAGAGCGACTGGGACTCGCCCAGCGAGCTGATCAACGTCCGGAAGGTGTGCAGCGACGTCTCCGTCCCGCGCATGAAGCTCCTGTACTACCATGCGGGAAACCCTCCCGGAAGGCGATTTCAGTTGGAGCCGTAGCGTGAGGGAAACTGCGCGCGCAATTCGCGAAGCGCGAAGATCACCACGCCAGACAAACGGAGCACGAGATGACATTGGAACTCTATGCCGACGCCGTCTTGACGTGCGATGTGCCGGAGCATCGGCTTAAGCGGGGCGATATCGTCAAGTTTGTCGATCACCACATTGCGCCGGACGGCACGGAAGGCTACTCCATCGAAGTCTTCAACGCGGTTGGCGATACCTTAGCCGTTACCGCAGTCCCCAACACCGCACTCGAACCGCTACGCGAAGACGAAATCCTCTGCGCGCGCTCCATGCGGTAAGACAACCTCGGCATCGCTGTCCGCATTGCCGAATCGACGCCATCCACAATCGCCAGCATCTCCGAAAGCTGGCGACCGCGTACTCTGTGTACCCTTCCTTGCTGGTGCATGCCAGGACTCGCTGGCCAACCTGCAAATTTTGAATTCAGCGAAGTTCGAGTGCCGCTACGGCGTGAATGCTATACGAGCACCCGGGTTCCATCAAACGGCGCTGCGTTGCTTCAGCGAGGCGAGGCGCCACGCGATGCATAACACCGCCGAATGAAAGTTGCGCAGATCCGACCCCGAAGTGCGGAGAGATGCTCGCTCAACGCTCGGGACTGCTTCTCCTTTTTTGGTTGCAGCCGGGAATCAGTGTGCCGATAATAGCCTCGAAAGGAATGCTGGATGTCACCAAGGCTGAATTTTCCCCACGGCGGTTCGACTTGGATTCCGCCGCACTGGCAAAAACCCTGTAGCGCGAGCCAGTGGAATGACGGCGTGCTTGCAGTCAGCTCGGTCGCAAGCGGGCCGTTCCCAGCCAATTTCAATCCCAATCTCTTCGACGATATTCCCGTTGCGCTCGCGCCCGATGGCGCGGGAGGCGCTTTCGTCTTTACCGTCTGCAGTATTTTCGTCCCAGGTTCGCTCGGTCCTTTTGCGCTCAGGGCGGTCGGCCCCACAGGAACTCGTTCTCAATTAGTGCAGACCAACGATCCTCGCGCTTGGATCGGAGTGCTTGGAATTTGGTCGGAAGCGGTTTTAGTGCCGAGCGGCTCGAAGCATTGCATCGTTCTTTGGGGAAAAAACCAAAGCGTCGCCGGCCTGGTCGCTCAACGATATAACGATTCGCTCGTCGCGCGCTGGCAAAACGGCAATCCGGTTCAGGCGAGCTTGTCTTTCAGTTCTTCCTCTTTCGTCAAGAACAGCCTGGTCGCGGAACCGGATGGACACAACGGAGCGATCGCCGCGTGGATCATGCCCGGCGCCGGCGGAAACAACCAGGTGCAAATCCAGCGACTCGATATGAATGGAGCGCCGCTTTGGGGCGCCAACGGCACCACGTTCGGCGCCGTCACCGGACAAACCTATGGATTACCGCAAGCGTGGGTCCAGCTGGTGAGCGACGGAAGTGGCGGCGCAATCGTCGTCATGCCGGAAGAGTCGGGTGGCGCTACGCGCTACGTGGCGCAGGCGATCGATGCCAACGGCGCGATCAACGGATCGGCCGATACGATCGTCGCTGGCGCTCCCAACGCCTGGCTCGCCAACTTCAGACTGCGGCGGGCCGTCCCCGATGGACAAGGAGGATTGTTCTTAGCGTATGTCGATTCGAATGGAGCATTGCGGGCACTGCGGTATACTGCGGCCGGCGGAGTGAGCTGGGATATCCCGATCGGAAGGCCGATCCATTCCGCAGCCTTTCACATTCACGAAGACGATCGCCGCGGCTTCCTCGTTAGTTTCATCTCAGCGTCGCCGCTGCCCAGGATAGAGCTGATGCGTATCGATGGCAGCGGAGCGACGACCTGGAACATCAATAACGTTGCTTCGAACAATCAAATCCTTGTCGGCATGCCCGCCGCCTCGGTCATTTGGACCAATGACGCCATGTCCCGGGTGACGCAAGCCGTGCCCGACGCGAACGGCGGCGCCATTCTCGTTCACCAGAATTGGATGGGAGGCGGAGCGCCGAGATTGTTTACCGTCTGCTACGATGCCGCCGGCACGCAAGTCAGTCCCGCGCAGCCTGTCAGCGCGCGGCCCACCGGGCAGGAACTGCCGGTCGTAATCCCCGGCGGCGGCACCAGCGCCATAGTGGCTTGGGCCGATGACGGCGCCGCCTCTACAAATGGATTGGATGTCTGGGTGCAACGCCTCGGCTGCTGCGTCCCCGAGCCCATGAGGGAGCTTCCCTGGCCGCGATTCGGCTGCGAGATCATCGAGTTCGGCGGCGCGGGTTTCCGTGAAATGGTTCTTCGGCTTCCTTGCGGCAACAGAGAACGGCATTGGGGAGTGCTGCCGCTCACGCGTTTCTTCTCGAACGTGCGCGGGTTGAACTATCCCGGCTCCATTTTCAATAGCGATGTCGAGCAGCCGGATTGGATACGGATCGCGTTTTCGAGCTTACCGCCAGACATCGAAGTTCGACTCTATTCGATGAAAGGCAAGCTGATGGGGACGGGAAAACCGATTTTCGCGGAAGGAAAGAAGGGTCCGCCCTTGCAAACGGTCCTGACTTTCAAATCCTCGGACGAGGATCAGTTGCTCGTGTTTTCCACCCGGCAAAAAGTAGAGCGCGAAAAAACCTTTCTGATCGGCGTGAACAGCGAATGGGGCAACGGCAAGCCACCGCCCCTGGGCGCCGCGACATCGCGGCGCATCCGACGGTGAGCCTCAAACGGATGAAGGAGCAAAGCGGGAATGTGTGATTGCAAAACGTGACCTCAGAGCCGACTTGCGTTCCTCATCACTTCGGCTCACTGATTTCGAATCCCAAGCCGCGTAGCAACGTGACTGTCTCTTCTTCGGTCAGGGTGCGCCCGAGTTTCTCGTGCTCCCGGATCAGATGCCGCATCATCTCGGGCTTGAGAGTCATCCAATCCGGCACCTTGGCAATTGTGACGCCCTCTTCCATTTTCACCCTTCCGCTTTCGGCCCAACCGATAAACTTTCATTCGTCGCGGCTGGACGTTGGAACTCGGCGCTAAAATGCTTCCGCTTTCCTATCGAACGCCTCTTCCGAACTTTTAAGCCCTCGTGTGGCCCTCCGTCAAATCCTGGCTACTGCGCGGCGATCGCGAGCAAGAAGTTGTAAAAGTGTTAGTAGACTCAGGCGAGCTGCTTGGATTGACTATCCTTGGGACGGAGTTTTTGTCAGATTTTGTTAGTTTATTGCTTTTCACCGGGAAAACAATTAGCTAAGAGATCCATGGCCGAGCTCATGAACACCCGGGAGGTCGCGCGCTACCTGGGCATCAACGAAAAGAAGGTCTATTCCCTCGCCAAACTCGGCAAGATTCCTTGCACGAGGGTGACCGGCAAATGGACTTTCCCGAAGCAATTGATCGACCGGTGGATCGAGGAGAGCGCTTGCGCTCTGGTTGCGCCAAGGGCCAAAGCCATAGAGCGCGCGTTTCTTCTCGCCGCGGGGAGCGACGACCCAAGCCTCGTGATCCTGCACGATCTTTACGAAGCACAAACACGATCCGCTTCCTTCTTTATGACCACCGTCGGCAGTAGCGGCGGTCTGGCAGCGATTCACAGCGGCGTAGCTGATTTTGCCACGGCGCACCTGCTGGAACCGCGGCGGGCCGGTGTTGGTGAGGTGGTATTGCCACCCGGCGCCGTCGTGGTCGAGGCTTTTTATCGCGAGATGGGCCTTGTCGTGGCGCGGGGGAATCCCAAAGGCATCCAAGCAATCCGCGATCTTGGGCGCGCTGAATTTACGCATCGTCAATCGCCAGCCCGGCTCGGGAACGCGGATCTATCTCGATCAGGAGCTGGCGCGCGCCAAGTTGCACGGCAAGAAGATTTCCGGTTACGAGAGTGAAGTCACAACGCATTTCGAAGTCGCGCGGCGGATCTTGCGGGGCGCTGCCGATGCCGGCTTGGCAACCCGCACAACCGCGGAGTCGCTTGGAGTCGATTTTATCCCTCTCACCCGAGAGCGTTTCGATGTCGTCATTGCCAAAGAGCGCTTCTTCTCGCCTGGGATCCAGGTTTTGCTTGGCGTCCTCGGCTCCCGTGAGTTCCGCCAACGAGTGGACGCATTAGGGGGATACGACACCACCGGGTCCGGCCGAATCGTCACCGCACACTAGTTGACCCAAAAAAGGGAGAAGGCTATGCGGCAACAAAGACTGCTCTTTCTCGCCATGTTTTTCATGGCCTTAGGAGCCGGCGCGCCAACACAGGCAGCCGAAGTCAAGGACAAGAACGTTATTCTTTCAACGACAACGAGTACCCAGGATTCCGGCCTGCTCGATGTTTTGGTGCCGTTGTTTGAAAAAGCGACGGGATACTCGGTCAAAACGATTTCGGTGGGCACGGGTCAAGCATTGGCGCTGGCGGCAAAGGGCGATGCCGACGTGGCGCTGGTTCACGCGCCGAGTCTGGAGAAGAAATACGTAGCGGATGGAAAGCTCCAGAACCGACGCCTGGTCATGTACAACGACTTCGTCCTCATCGGACCGAAGCAGGATCCTGCCAAGATCAAATCAGCGAAAGGTGCGCTTGCGGCAATGAAGCTCATCGCGCAGGCTAAATCTCCCTTCGTGTCCCGCGGCGACAATTCGGGCACCCACAGTCTCGAGAAGTCTCTCTGGAAGGACGCCGGCGTGGAACCAAAGGGTGACTGGTACATCGAGGCCGGCCAGGGAATGGGGGCGACCTTGGGCATCGCCAACGAACGCAACGCCTACACGATCACCGATCGTGGAACTTACCTGGCTCTCGCCAAGCGGGTCACACTGCCGATCTTGGTGGAAGGAGACCGAGCGCTGTTGAACGTCTATTCGGTCATGGAGGTGAATCCCGCGAACGGTCCAAGGGTCAATGCAACGGGTGGAAAAGCATTGGCCGACTTTATGGTGTCGCCGCAAGCGCAGAACGCGATCAAATCCTTTGGCGTGGAGAAATTCGGCCAACCCTTGTTTGTTCCGGTGGCGGGCAAACGCGAGGATGACTTGGGAGGTTGACTTGGAATTAATCTGGCAGGGTTTTCTGAAAGCCATCGAGTTGATCGTTTCCGGCGATGCGGAAGTTTGGGCGATTACTTTGTTGTCGCTCAAGATTTCGGGCACGGCCACGCTTATTTCGTTGTTGCTGGGGATTCCTTTAGGAATCACGCTGGCGATGGTCGGATTTCCTGGTCGCACCGTCATCGCGGCCTTGGTCAATACAGGCATGGGCTTGCCACCCGTCGTGGTCGGGCTGTTCATCTCCATCTTTCTATGGCGTAGCGGACCATTGGGATTTTTAGAATTGATCTACACGCCAGAGGCGATGATTGTCGCTCAAGTCGTCATCGCTTTTCCCATCGTCGCAGGTCTGACCATGGCGACATTCCAGACTATCGATCCCAATCTTGCTCTGCAATTACTCGGTCTCGGTGCATCTCGGATGCAGATGTTGTGGCTCCTCTGCAAGGAAGCTCGCTTGCCGCTCCTTGCCGCCGTGATGGCCGGCTTCGGTGGAGTCATCTCCGAAGTGGGCGCTTCCATGATGGTTGGAGGCAACATCCGAGGGCAGACCCGCGTACTAACAACGGCGACGGTGCTGGAGACCGGCAAAGGAAACTTTGACGTTGCCATTGCTTTAGGGTTGATTCTTCTGAGTCTCTGCTTCGCGCTGAATTATTTTTTGACCCACATCCAGCAGCGGGGCCGCAGCAAATGGCCCCTCCTCTTCTAACCTTGCGGGATGTTCGGATTCGCTACGGACCGGCAACCGTCCTCGACGTCCCGGTTCTGGAGATTCACCGGCCCTGCGAGCCGGGAAGTTGCTGATCTGGTCGCTGTATGATCGTTAAACGAAATTTTTCCTGAGCTCACAATACAGAAGAGAGAAGTCGTTCCGGTTTTGTTCCAAAACTGGATGCCAATGCTTGTCACTCCGTGGAATTTAGACGAGACAAAGTGACTGATTCGCAGGGCGTTGTTTCCCCGTATCACTTGGTGATCTTACGTTTGTTGCCTCTACCGCGCAAAATAAATGATGGAATCAAAAACCGGAGCCGACAGGCTCCCTTATTGATGTCATGTCAAATTTACTTTGCCCCAGAGTGGGCAAAGCCGTTGGTATCGTTGCAGCCATGGCGTTGGAAATTACCGCGTGATCGCGTTCCAGGGGATAGCGCCTCAAGGAGATCAGCTCCATCAGAACCTTGCTGCCGCCCAAAAGGATTCAATCCCAAAGGACACGATGCTTGTGACGAAAAGAAATGCGGAACTAGCGAGGTCTCCGGCTGAGTGGCACGACGTGAGCCGAAACGGGTAGATCTTTGCGGTTCAAGCCTAAACAGAAGCTTAACAGTAAGCGAATTTTGACGAGATCCGCAATGATCCGGTCTATCTCCGCCCAGAATCTTGCGGCGACTTAACCGAGGACTTAGGACGGTTTACTTTGCTTTCGCCGAAAGTAACCATGTGTCCAATTCTCCCGCTGCCGTTACACTGTTTGCACTTGACCTTGAGAAACTTCATGCGCCGGATTGAGCCGTTGCCGTAGCAGTGGCTACAGATAGAGGACCACGAGATCGGGAAATCACCGCTCATTGTAATATTTTTTACGCAAGTGGGCTTACAAGCAACCGATCAGCGACACGAACAGCCGAAGTCAGCAATCACCTGGACCTTTGAACGGCCTAGCAAGCAAAGGCGTTTATACAAGCTAAACTTGTCTCCACGTGAGTCTGCCCGATGCGTCAACGCCAGGAGAAAACGTTTACGAGATCCGTATCTCTCCAAGTTCTCGAAGGGTCATGTCCTTCTTGCGAACAATGTCCAAGATAATCTTTTGTTGTGCCGATTGAGGCACGGGCAACATGACTGTGTACTCGCAGTACTTGCTGCGACGAAGCCGGAGTCGAAGCTCGCCGGGACAGTAATTGACTACTTTCACGATAACGTCGCTGAGATCAGCCTTGGGGGGAATTTGGACGTCCTCTGCGGCTTCGCCGATCGTGACGCTTGCTGGCCAGTGCGCCCAATATTCGTGCAAAACCATCCTAGTTTCTCCCGTGCTCAAATACCGCCAAACCAGGAAATACGAAGCCAAAATGGCTACGAAATGCTTATCCACTCAAACGACTTGAATCAAGAGAGTTGGACAAAAAACCTCACGATTATCCAAAATTTAATGAACTTGGGCATGTTTTGCCCTGTGTCCCGATCGAAATCAAAAGATGCATAGCAATGAGTGCGTTTGCGGCGATGAGAAGCGTCCGAAACGATAAAGCATCACCACACTCGCACCATCTGCGTGCGACACCCCATGTCCCGTCTGCACTGCCTCCGCCTCCAGCTCTCTTCCACAGAGCGGACGAACTACCGCGCCGCTGAAGGGGATGCACTGACGCGAAATCAGACATGGCAAATCGGGCTGGCCTTGTCTTGTGCAGCTCCTTTTGATAGTCGACATTCCGTGGCCCGGCAGGCGCGGCCAGAATAAGTTGATATGATCCACGTTCCGAATTATGCCAATGCCCTGCGGTGCATCGCGCAGGTTTTGCAAAGCTACAGCGTAGACATCTTCCAGCTGAGCACTGACGGTGACGGTTTTCTGGTGGAATATCTCGACCCTAACCCGCCGTACCGAGAGATTCTCAAACTAGAATTTTCGGCGTCTAGAATTGAGGTTCTGGATCGTGACGGTGAGACGAAGCGGCGCCACACTAAATCTGACTTTCGATTCGACAGCTTCCCTGAAACTCTTAGAGCAGCGGGCCGATACGTGGACAGTAAACGCGCACAACTTCGGGGGCTCAAAAACAGCTCGGCTGAATGCGGCGAGTTAGAAATCGAATATCAAACCAGGGCAGGAGAATTGCGATCAGAGATATTAGACACGAGTTCTCTTCGTGAAATCGGCGTCTCCATGTACAAGCGGCGCAGCCGCATCTTAAACCCAGTTACCTTGCTCACACCCCGGGCTTAGCTGATGTGGCTTCGGTTTTTGGTCTCGCAACTCAGTGGAGCGCTAACTCCCGAATCCTAATGGTGACTAGTAATAGATCTCCATTGGGGAGTCTGAACCGAAAAGTGAAAAGAGGGATGAGCCCACACCAATGAGCTCATCCCCGATTTAACACGGCCTACACTACCGGCCGAACTCTAGGTTTATCGCTCTCGGCGAAATCAGCACCCGTCTCTCCTGTAGAGGAGACATCGTGAGCGCCGGTCCTCTCCAAAACGTCTTTCGCTTTTGACGTCCACTCGGAGTTATCGCAGTGGACCGAAATCAGAATGCCGCCTTCTTTGATCATTCCCTCATACCGTTGCGCTTTGTATTCGGGGATACCTGCTCCAGCCAACGCGCCCACCATGCCACCCGCCGTACCGCCTACACCCATACCGGCGAGCATTGCGACAATCGGCCCAGCGGCCAGGAAAGGACCGACGCCGGGAATGACGATCGACCCCACGCCTGCGAGCCAACCAAGGACACCTCCGGCCAGGGCTCCTGTGCTGGCGCCAGCCACAGCTCCTTCTGGCGCTTTGGTTCCCTTTTCATGAGCGAAATCTTTCGTACCCTCGTTTGCTGGAAACAATACAGACATGTCCGTTGTGCGGAATCCCTCCCGTTCCAACGCTTCTACTCCATTCCGTAGGCTCGCCTCATTCCGGTAAATTCCAAATGCCGAAGTATTTTTTCCTGCCATGTTCGATCTCCTTCCTGTTTTCCAAATGATCTATGTCCCGCAGCCGGAACAATTACCTCGTGCGTTTTTGCAGCATGAGGATGTTTTCCGCGCTTATTTGAGACTGAGAGCACAAGTGAGCAAGGGATATGCCGCGTTAAACAGATGCGCAGTCGTTTTATGTCGACTTCTGGGATTTAATTGGCAGAGACAAATGTTCCTACAGCTAGAGGTCAAAGTGAAATTCGCGTGGCATATCCGTTGCGAATTGATCGAGACAATCTAACTTGGAAGTGGTTCGCAGAAGGAGTACGGGTAGGCAGAATACCAGGATACGCATTCTCAAGTTCCTCGATAGATGTGTCCCGACTGTGAACCTACGGTCCGAGAGAGCGCGCAGCCGGCGCAGCAAAACGTACAAACGGTCTCGCGGCTTGAGTACGATGCGCTGCGAGCGCGCTCCCTCGCTGAGCGCCTCAGCGACGTGCTCACAAAGGCGATCGGCAGCTTAGCGTCGATTACATTTCACGTCGTTTGGTTCACCTCTACCGACATTGCGGCAAAGAGCCGTTCTCCCGACGTGGCAGGATTTTCAAGGAACGGGTGCCTGTCACTGGCGCCGGGCGATACGGGAATCTACAATCCTCGTGTCGGGTGGGTTCTTTCGGGCCACTTGGGATCGAGGCAATCCGCGTCTAGGACTTTCCAGCCAGACGCTTCAGCATTACTCATGAACACGAGCCGAAACTCCGCTGAACGCGACGTTGACGAAACCCTCCTGACCACCAAGCCTTATTTTTGGTGGCAGCGCGGGATCATCTACCAGATCTATCCGCGCTCTTTCAAAGACAGTAACGGTGACGGGATCGGCGACCTTCGCGGTATCGTCGCCGGCCTCGACTATCTGCGCTGGCTCGGTATCGATGCCATCTGGATTTCCCCAATCTATCCTTCGCCGATGAAGGATTTCGGTTATGACGTCGCCGATTACCAGTCAGTGGACCCACTGTTCGGTACGCTAGATGATTTTGACGAGCTTCTGCGCGAGGCGCATAGCCGAGATATCAAAGTCATCCTCGACTTTGTACCCAACCACACGTCGGACCAGCATCCCTGGTTTCTCGAGTCGCGGGGGTCCCGCGAAAATCCAAAGCGCGACTGGTACATCTGGCGCGATCCCGCACCGGGCGGCGGGCCGCCGAACAATTGGCTTTCCTGCTTCGGCGGCAGTGCATGGGAGTATGACGAGAGAACCGGTCAATACTACTATCATGCATTCTTGAAAGAGCAGCCGGACCTCAACTGGCGAAATCCTCAGGTGGTCGAAGCCATGCTCGATGTGCTGCGCTTCTGGCTCGATCGCGGCGTGGACGGATTCCGTGTCGATGTGATTTGGCACTTAATCAAGGACGAGAGTTTCTCCGACAACCCGCCAAACCCGGAGTGGCATGAGGGCATAGACCCGTACCAAGCAATCGTCCCGCTGCATACCACCGACCGGCCTGAGGTTCATCAGATCATCGCATTGATGCGCCGGGTCGTTGACAGCTACCCTGAGCGCGTGCTGATCGGCGAAATTTATCTTTCCATCGAACGGTTGGTGCAATACTACGGTGTAAACCTCTCAGGCGTTCACCTGCCGTTCAACTTTCAATTGCTGCTGGCCCAATGGGATGCGCGGCACATCGCGCGGTTGATCGTGGAATACGAGAAGGCGCTTCCCGAAGGCGGGTGGCCCAACTGGGTGCTCGGCAATCACGACCGCAGCCGCATCGCTTCGCGAGTGGGAAGGGCGCAGGCGCGCGTCGCTGCTATGCTCCTGCTCACCTTGCGTGGTACGCCGACGCTTTATTATGGCGATGAGATCGGCATGCAGGATGTTCCCGTTCCCACTGAGCGCGCCTGTGACCCGGTCGAACTAAGAATTCCGGGTTTGGGACTCGGTCGGGACCCCGAGCGCACGCCCATGCAATGGAGTGCGGACAAGAATGCGGGGTTCAGCACTGGCGAGCCATGGCTTCCAATCGCCCGCGATTATGCCGAGGTCAATGTCGAGTCCGAGCGCCAAGAGCCGTCTTCGCTGCTCACGTTGTACCGCAGTTTGATCGCTCTCCGCCGGGGTGAACCCGCTTTAGAACTGGGCCGCTTCGAACCGATTGAGGCATCAGGGGATGTCCTGGCCTATTTGCGGCGCTCACCCAGGACGGCAGCACGTTCCTTATCGCCCTTAATCTCGGACCCAATCCGCAGGTTCTCGGAGATGCGCCGCGGTGCACCATCGAAGTTTCCACACATCTCGACCGTATACGCGAGTCTGTTTCCGGCGACCTGCAACTGCGGCCCGACGAAGGCGTGGTGGCGCGGCTACGCGCTGATTAATGGTGGAGATTGCGATGGCTCCAATTCCTGCATCTCCAGATCGAGCGACGAACGCGGCAACGCCAAGCGCCAGCCAAACCATTCCGTTGTTTTTCATGAGCGGAGGACGGCTGGTGTCCATATGCTGTCCGATGCGCCGCTTGGTGTCTGTTTCGAACTTCAGTTTACAAATCCCTTTTAGAGCCGGATGATGAGTTAAAACCATCGCGGCTTTAATTCGCAATCGTATTCTTCTATCGCTTCAATTCAGGTTTCACGCCTCCATGTCGGATCGCGGGCGCTTGCGTCACGATCTCTTAAAACGTGTAAGTTGCCGGGTGTGCTCGTTTCGGGACAGTGTCCTCGCGGTGTGACAGTTCATTGAGCCGCGTTCGTAGCGCAACGCGCCTATTGCCGGGGTGATGTCTACCCCGCCGGACGTCGAGGTTCTTGGCATTGAGCTTGCGGCCCAATCCTCGCGAGATCGATCGGACCTGGAGTACGCGCCAAGTCATCTGCGCGGAAATTGGGCGCCCGAGAAGCGAGTCGTGCGATGCAGCCCGCCAGTTCGCGACATAGGCAGCGTGCAACTGAGGTGATGCCATGGCCAATACAGCGGCAGATGTTCTTTTAGATACAATCCACGATTGGGGAGTAGATGTCGTCTTCGGTCTCCCCGGAGACGGCATCAATGGCATCATGGAAGCGCTGCGCCAGCGCCAGGAGAAAATCCGCTTCATACAGGTACGGCATGAGGAAGCGGCGGCGTTCATGGCTTGTGCCTATGCGAAGTATACCGGCAAGCTGGGCGTCTGCGTTGCCACGTCCGGACCCGGCGGCATCCACCTGCTCAACGGCCTTTACGACGCGAAGCTCGACGGCCAGCCCGTGCTCGCGATCACCGGTCATCACTACCATGATCTCATCGATACCTACGCCCAGCAGGACGTCAATCTCGATCGCCTGTTCATGGACGTGGCGGTGTACAACACCCGCGTCATGGGTCCGGCGCATGTGGAACAGGTGGCCAACATCGCGTGCCGCACGGCCCTAGCTTACCGCGGCGTTGCGCACATCAATTTTCCAGTCGATCTGCAGGAGCAGGAAGGCGGCGAGCGCTCTAAGCGCAATATCGCGGGCCACACTTCGGATGTTTTCGCCGCGCCGCCGGCGACACCGAGCGATCACCAAATCAAGCGCGCCGCGGAGGTGCTGAATGCAGGAAAGAAGATCGCAATTCTGGCAGGCCAGGGAGCACTCAAAGCCGGCGATGAGCTCGAGCGAGTAGCTGAAACGTTGCAGGCGCCGATCATCAAAGCGCTGTTGGGCAAGGCGGTGGTGCCGGACGATAGTGTCTATACCACAGGCGGCATCGGACTCTTGGGCACCGCGCCGTCCCAAACTGCCATGGAGAACTGCGACACTCTGCTGATGGTAGGCACTTCATTTCCTTACATTGAATTTCTGCCCAAACCAGGACAGGCGCGCGGTGTGCAGATCGACCTCGACCCGGCGCGCGTCGGCCTGCGCTATCCGGTCGAGGTAGGCGTCGTGGGCGATAGCCGCGCCGCCCTGCAAAAGCTGATGCCTCTGCTCCGGCGCAACGAAGACTCGGACTTTCTCGAATCGGCGCAGAAGGGAATGAAAAAGTGGTGGGAGCTGATGGAGGAGCGCGGTACGCGCAAGGATCATCCCATGTATCCGCAGGTGGTTGCCTGGGAGCTTGACAAGCGCCTTTCCGACACGGCGATCGTCTCTGCCGACTCGGGCACCATCGCAACCTGGTTTGCGCGCCAGATCCGCGCGCGGCGCGGTCAGATGTTTTCGCTCTCGGGAACGCTCGCCACCATGGCCAACGGCCTGCCGTACGCGATCGCCGCCCAGGTGGCCTATCCGGACAGGCAATGCATTGCTTTCGTCGGCGACGGCGGTTTCTCGATGTTGATGGCGGAGTTCGCCACGGCGGTCAAGTATCGGCTGCCGATCAAAGTGATCGTTATTAAGAACAACACACTGGGCATGATCAAGTGGGAGCAGATGGTCTTTCTCGGCAATCCGGAATACGGCTGCGAGTTGCACCCAATCGATTTTGCCGCGTTCGCGCAAGCCTGCGGCGGATCCGGCTTTACCATCAAGGAACCGGAGCAGTGCGGTGCAGTTCTCGACCAGGCGTTGGCGGCTCCCGGGCCAGTGGTGGTGGAAGCGGTTGTCGATCCTCTGGTGCCGCCGTTGCCGGCGAAGATCACCGCTAGTCAGGCGACTCAGTTCGCAAAATCTCTTGCCCGGGGCGAGCCCAACCGGAGCAAGATTGCCTGGAGCGTTTTGTCAGACAAAATTAGGGAGATGATCTGATGGCAGTGCCGGGAAAAGAAAAAGCCGATGGGCGCCAAACGCTGGGCGATTGCGGAGGGATACATTCCTGGTTGGAGCCATGGTCCGGAGCCGCAGTTTACGAGCCACGAGACTGTGTGCATTCTCAATGTTTCGGACGACGACGCGCACGTGGCGATCACCGTCTTCTATTCGGATCGCGAGCCGGCCGGTCCCTATGAACTGCTCGTGCCGGCGCGGCGCACTATGCATGTTCGGTTCAACGATTTGCAGGAGCCGGAGCCCATCCCGCTCGATACCGATTTCGCCAGCGTGATCGAGTCCGATGTTCCTGTGGTCGTGCAACACACCCGTCTCGATTCACGGCAGAGCGAGAACGCGCTCCTGAGCACCATGGCCTATGCTCAGCAGTAGAAATTTTCGGGGGCTCCGCCGTGTGCCGAACCCAGAGGCGGAGTCGCGCCGCCGTCGTTAGGAACACCATGTCGAAAGCTCAGCCAGAGGTAGTGGTGATTACCGGCGCTTCGGCGGGCGTCGGTCGCGCCACCGCGCGCGAGTTTGCGCGCCGCGGTGCCCACATCGGGCTGATCGCCCGCGGCACGGAAGGACTGGAAATCGCCCGTCGGGAAGCCGAGGCGGCGGGCGGCAAGGCGCTGGTGTTCGCGGCCGACGTCGCCCGCGCCGATCAGGTCGAGGCCGCGGCGGCCGCCGTGGAGGAACGCTTCGGACCCATCGACATTTGGATCAACAACGCCATGAGTTCGATTTTCTCGCCGATCAAAGAGATGAGCGCGGAGGAATTCAGAAGAGTCACCGAGGTGACGTACCTCGGCTTCGTCTACGGTACTTTGTCCGCGCTCAAGCGCATGTTGCCGCGCGACCGCGGCGTCATCGTCCAAGTCGGCTCGGCTCTGGCGTATCGCGGGATTCCGCTGCAGGCCGCCTATTGTGGCGCGAAACATGCGATTCAGGGATTCACCGATTCGCTGCGCTGCGAGTTGCTTCACGACCGGAGCCGCGTGCGGGTCACCGAGGTGCACTTGCCGGCGCTCAATACGCCGCAGTTTTCCTGGGTCAAAAGCCGGTTACCGCGTAAGCCACAACCGGTGCCGCCGATTTTTCAGCCGGAGCTGGCGGCACGGGCAGTCTACTGGGCGGCGCACCATCGCCGGCCCGAGCTCTACGTCGGTTGGCCGGCCGTCAAAGCGATCATCGGCAACAAGATTGCCCCGCGTGCGGCCGACTGGTATCTGGCGCGCTACGGCTATGACTCGCAGCAAAGAGATGTCCCCGAAGATCCAGCGCGACCGGATAATCTTTGGCAGCCAGTGCGGGGCGATCACGGCGCTCACGGCGAGTTCGATCGCCAGGCGCATAGCGATTCGTACCAGTTCTGGATCACGACGCACCGCCATTGGCTCGCGCTGGCCGGCGTAATCTTGGCCGGTTGGGCGTGCGCGGCGGAGTTGAAAACCCGGCGGATGCCATGGCGGAAATAAAACGTCGGAGGCGGGCAAAGCGGCGGTCGAAGTCTCACTCAGGGGAGCAATCCGCCGCTGCCACCGGAGGGCAGCGCGCGAACCAGCTTGCTCGGCGCAAGCGCAGTGGCGAAGGAAACATCAGCTTACCGGACAACAGGAGGAGCAAAGAGGCGCAACGCCCTGCGATCAACGATCTCTGGTACAAAAACGCGATCATCTATTGCCTCGACGTCGAGAAGTACGTCGATTCGAATGGCGACGGGATCGGCGATTTCGCCGGACTTTCGCAAAGGCTGGATTATCTCGCCGGCCTGGGCGTCACCTGCGTGTGGCTGCAGCCGTTCTACCCATCGCCGAACCGCGATAACGGCTACGACGTGGCCGATTTTTATGGCGTCCATCCCAAGCACGGCACCCTCGGCGAGTTCGTCGACTTCATGAATCACGCGGAACAGCTCGGCATGCGCGTGATCGTCGATCTGGTGATCAATCATACCTCCGATCGTCATTCTTGGTTTCAGGCCGCCCGCAAAGACCCGGGTTCGCCGTATCGCGACTGGTATGCCTGGTCCAAGACGCGGCCGGACAACTGGAACACGGGAATGGTCTTCCCGGGCGTGCAGAAAGCGACGTGGACCCGCGATCCGGTGGCCGGCGAGTACTACTTTCATCGGTTCTACGAGTTTCAGCCGGATCTCAACACTTTCAATCCGGCGGTGCAGCGCGAAATCATGCGCATCATGGGGTTCTGGCTGCAGCTTGGGGTCTCGGGTTTTCGCATGGACGCGGTGCCGTTTCTGATCGAGAAAAAAGGCGCAGGCGTCGTGCCGCGGAAGGATTTTGAACTTCTCCATCTGCTGCAGGATTTCCTCCAATGGCGGCGGCGCGATGCGATCATGCTCGCGGAGGCCAACGTACCTCCCGACGAAAGTATGCAGTACTTCGGAGAGGACGGCGAGCGCCTGCAGATGATGCTGAACTTCGCGGTCAACCAGCGGGTTTTTTACGCGCTGGCCACCGGCGATATCAAACCGCTGGTGCGCGCGCTGGAAGCGACCTACGAGCGCCCGCCGACGGCGCAATGGGTGAACTTTCTCCGCAGCCATGACGAGCTCGATCTCGGCCGGCTGACCGACGCGCAACGAGAGCGCGTGTTCCGCGCGTTTGCGCCGGAAACTGAGATGCAGCTTTATAATCGCGGCATACGGCGCCGTCTGGCGCCGATGCTCGACAACGATCGCCGCAGAATGGAGCTGGCCTTCAGTCTGCTTTTCACTCTGCCGGGCACGCCGATGCTGCAGTTCGGCGACGAGATCGGACTCGGCGACGACTTGTCGCTGCCCGAACGGGAGTGCGCGCGCACGCCGATGCAGTGGTCCAGCGAACCGCATGGCGGGTTCACCACCGGACCACGGCCGGTCCTGCCGGTCATCTCCGATCCGATCTACGGCTACCGCCGTGTCAACGTCGAAGCGCAACGCCGCGATCCGCAGTCGCTGCTCAACTGGATGGAGCGGAAAATTCGCATGCGCAAGGAATGTCCGGAGATCAGCTGGGGCGACTGGAAAATTTTACCCACCGACCAGCCCGGTGTCCTCGTCATGTGCTACGCCTGGAGGCAGCGCCACCTGGTGACCTTGCATAATTTCACGGGCAAGCCACGCGCCGTGGTGCTCGACAGCAAAGCCATTGGCGCTCAGACCGGCCCGGGTACTCTGGTCGACCTTCTGGCTCGGAACGACAGCCGTGCGGACGAGAGCGGGCGCTTTCTGGTCGAGCTGCAGCCATACGATTATCGCTGGCTCCGTGTCGGCGGTATCGATGTGAGCGGTACGTAACGCCGCACTACTCTCCGAGAACCTGCCCCAGCGGATCGCCGAGCTCCGAGAATCCTAAAAAGACCGGTGACGCATACCGGCGATGAAAACAATCCGGCAGCGGCCCTGATCCAACGGCGGAGACAATCTAACTCACAAGAGGGATAGCTTGGGAAGAGCAATCAAGTTAAGGAAAGGCGTCGGTGTAATCGCAACATTTCATTCTTGGTCTAGATCGTAGAGTCGCGCTCCTTTTTGCACCTCCTTCTCATCCCATTCTTCGCCACCCTTCACTACCCGGATGCTTTTTCGGTCGACGTCATCCCCGAAAAGCCTCTCCAAGAGCTTTTGAACCGTGTCCATCGTCGGTTCACCATTACATTTTGCCCAAATGACACGGCTAGCCGGGTCCTGAGGATTGGATGAATTGCTCCTCAGCTCGAATGTGATTGAGTAGATCATCTCTTCTTAATTTGAACGAAAGCCGAGTTAGTTCAAGTCCGCTTGCTTTCTGCCGCGTCTGATTTTTAAAGGCCTCGTAAAACTTCTTCGACGGCTTGACGCGCGCAGCACGTTTAAATTCTCGGTCGTGGCAAATGAGACTATTTCTTCTTCTGCTTCTGTCTACTACGCTTGAAAGGGCCTCTCATGCCTTCTTGTACGGCTTCACGCGCGAGGCGCTCAAGATTGTTTTGAGTTTTCTGTGTCGGAAACACGAGTGGCTGGCCTACCTGCCAATCGGTACTCCGACGTTTGGTTTGCGACTTTTTAGTTTTTGCCATGCTACAAGAATGGCACAACACGGCGGGTTTCACCATGCCTCTTTTTGTCGCATCGCAGGATTAAGCTTAGCAGTGAACCAAAATTAACGATGGACAATTCCGTCCTGCCGGCGGGGGATCGCTTTTTGCTCGGGCATTTGGAACTCGCGATCATGCGATTTTATGGAACTCTTGGGAGCCGCAGCTCCTCTCAGTTCTGGCCTGTTCGTTGCTCTGTTTTCAGCGGACGGACAATGTGATTCACAACAAGCCGCGTCGGGACGGCAGAGAAATCTGTAGCGGCCCGTCGGCAGTTTGGCATCGAGCAACCCAAACTCGCTCTTTCGCTTGTCCGGCTTTTTATCTGGAGCAACGCTTTTGGGTATTCTGCTAACGTTCAAGGGACCAAAATCGAGACGTAAACGGAAAGATCTCGCCGTTCAACCACTCAAGCACTGTAAGGTGCCATTGGATGAACTGGAGACAAAGTTTGCCATCGAGCTAGGCGATGGGGATTTGGCCCTTGGAATCCGCCGCGCCATCATTCTTGCTGCCATGCGACAGCCGAAAACACAATGCATTGAGCGCCTTGTAGGTTTGTCGGGGCTGTTTGCCTCAGTGGAATAGAGAGTCGCGCTGGCGAACTTGGCTGGCCTATTCTGAAGACGTCCGGCATGTTAGTTTTAGTGCATGACGTTTGAAAACGATAAAGGCGAAAAAGTAGAAATCAACTTTCAGAACTTCGAGAAAATCTTGCCGGGGGAAAACCAGGCTTCACGCCCGTGAAGCTTAAAAACGGTCAGGAAGTATGGGTGCAAGCGACGGAAAATGAGATTCTCGAAGCTACTGCCGAAGAATAGCCATCCTCCCGCGTAGCACGTTCCTCATCCTGCTTACGCGGGCCCATGATAACGTGTGTGAATTTCGCCCCTCAAGATCGTAGGAAATTTTCTAACGCGACCTTTGCCCGGTCAGTTCCCAGTCTCGCGAAATCGACTTGTCCCGAGGTGTACTCGTCAGACTTGGATTTCCAGGCGATACGATGGTCTAGGATCTGCTCGATGATCTCGGCGGTCCATTTTTTTCCTTTGCCGCCGATGCTGGCCCGCCAATGAAGCCGCTGATCGTCTAGCTGGTGGAATTCCTTGACTCCTTCCATGAATCTGGGGAATTCTTCAAACTGCGTCCATTGATTGTAATGATTTTTTGTTGTTTCGCGATTTCCGCTGCGTCAAATTCAGCGTGGGGTGAAATTCTCAGGCCCTCATAATTGTCCCGTGATCGTCGGCGGGCTAGTCGGACCCGACGTG
Source organism: uncultured delta proteobacterium (assembly GCA_963745035.1). Lineage (GTDB taxonomy): Bacteria > Desulfobacterota > Binatia > UBA9968 > UBA9968 > DP-20. Next base: position 197,830 of record CAVUVW010000002.1, read on the forward strand.
CCTTGGATAGGAATACGGTATCCCCAGTCGTATTTGTGATTGGAGGCGCCGAGATATGAAGATTTTTGGTTTGAAGAAGAAGATCATCGGTGTAGGACTGATCTCCGTATTTTTCGCCATGAGTTATTCTGCGGCACAAGAAAAGGTTCTGTTGGATTTGAAACGGCTCGCCAACAAGCCCCGGCCGGAGATAGAAAAATTCCTGGGGACGCCGTCAAAGTTGATCGATGATGTTTTCAGAAGTACGCGCGGCTATACATACCCGGCAGTGAGGGCGAGCTATATGAACGACTCCATAGAAGTGACTTATTTGGAGGGAGGAGCGCGGTATTTTAAGATATGGATTCAAAAATTGGGCGGAAGATATCAGGGCTACTCCTATCCGGAAGATACATCGATGCTCCTCGGAGACCTCGGCCTGGATCGAAACATTGCAGCCGATTTCTCCAATAACACTGTAACCAGATGGCGAGACCTACCGGACATTTACGAGATCAACTTTTTTGCTACGGCCGAAAAGCGAATTTGGTATGTGCATGTGGTGACCAGTCGAATTTACGAATGACGAGCCATGTCTGCTGTGGCAATCCTCAAGCCTGGTGTCGTTTGCTTTTCTTTTTCCTCTGTTGCAACGACGATACGTTGCCGATCATCACGATGCGGCCAGATGTTCGGCAATTTTCCGCGCCAGCGTCAATCCGGTCAGCGCCGGATTCACCGAGCCTACCGTCGGGAACAACGACTGATCACAAGCGTACGCGTTGTTGATGTGGTGAAAGCGCCCGTTACTGTTCGTCACCGAATTTGCCTGGTTATCGCCCATCCACAGCGTGCCGGATTCATGATAGGTCGTTCCTAGCCCGCGATGCCACTCTGGAAACGGTCGGTTGAGCGGAAACGGTTGCGTCTGCCACCCGCCGTCGTAAAGGTACTCAATATTGCCGGGCCCTTGAGCGATCGCCTGCGCCAGGGCGAGGGCCGTCTGATCCATCGCCTGCCAAACCTGCAAATCACCTGAGTTGAGCGTGATCTGCACATACGCCCTCGGCACGCCGAACTCGTCAAATTCGTAGGGGCTCAGGTTGATCCAGCTTGTCGTTGCATTGGGAATGCCGGACGTCTTGTCGCCGCGCATTTCGCCGATACCGCGAAATGTGATCGTAATCCAGTCCGGATCCTGATTGGCGAGCTGTGCCGAAAGGATGTCCACGTCGGGAATCATTCGAAACAGCATCTCGTCCGAGCCTGCCGCGTGCGTCGACGCGGTGATCTGGATGTGAAAGCGCCCCGACGGCGTCACGCCACGAACCAAGAGCGCCGCGGTTTGCACGTGCGCGGGTACAGGCGGCAATGCCGACCTGCGCACGCGCACGGTGAAGTCGCTGCGCACGTGTGCCATCAGATTGCGTCCCATCAGCGGCGTCGGAAAAGAATGCAGCGCGAGGCGCGTGCTTTCGATCGCGCTCGCTGCCAGTATCACCGCGCATTGCGGGCTGACGGGCAAGAACTTCCGTTGACCACCGACGTCGAGCTCAAGGGTGTGTACCACGCCGCCGCCGGCGTGCAGCTTGATCACGTGCGCGAGCGGAACGAGAAAGAGCCTGCGGTTCGCGTCGTTCAATCCGGAAGCATCGACGGCATCGCGGATCGCTTCGACTACGATCGGCAAGCTGCTGAATTTATCGAAGCTGAACAGGCCCGATTGGGGTGCGCTGCCTTGAACCGCCAAAGGCGCCACTTCGACACCGTTATTTCCGACGGTCGTATCGATGTTCGATACCGAGCCGACCACCGATCCAACCTTGCTATGCAATACCTGGAACAGCTCACCGAAGATGAAATCCGTTCCGGGCACGACGCCGGTCTCGCTCTCAACGTCCGTATAGTGCTGATTGAAATACTGCGCGATTGCAGAGGGCCAGCCTTGCAAGTCGGCGGCAGTAAGCCGGGGACACCAGCCTCCCCAGTAAATCGATTTCCCGCCGGTGCAGTACGCCAGCCCGGGGAATTCCACGTTGCCGCGCCAAGGAATCCCCCACACGAGGTCGCGCGCCACGCCGGTGTCGCTCGACGGTGCAATCGGCGACGGCACATTCAATCCGATGCGAGCCAGGTTCTGCACGTGCTCCGATACCATGAAGCGCCCCGCGTCGAGTAGAAGCACCCGCTTGCTCGAACTCCGGCGGAAGATCTTCGCGGCACAGTACGCACCGTACATCCCCGCGCCGATGACGATCGCGGAGAACGGCGCGCCGCCTTGAGCCGTTGCCTCTTCCCAGGTGCTACAGATGTAGCGGGCGAGCGCATCGACCGCGAATGACGTGTGTTGGACCGCAACCTGATTGCCGCCGGGGACTAGATTGGGGAGTGGCATGCGTGTTCTCCTGGTCTTAGCGTTGAAAGCGAAGACGGGTTGGCCGATGCCAATCGAACCGGGATGGCGTCACCGTCTAGCGAAGGCGGCGCGGCGTTTCCGTCTCCTCTCGTTCACCCTATGCAATTCGTCCGGTCGCATACAAGATGCTTTGTGTCATCACGCAAGTCGTAATGAATCGCTAGAAAAGTTACTATGCATCTCAAAGTCGTTACTGCCTAAAGCACGCAAAAGAGCGCCAATTGACAAGCTCGGCACCGGCTTGGTAGTGGTTTAGCTAGCGGTGACGGATCAAAGAAAGGGAATTCCCATGAATCGTCTAAAATTAAAGGCCTCGCTGGTGATTTTTCTGTTTTCATGCGCCGGCTGCGCGAGCGGCGCTTACAACCTAGCGGATCTTCCCCAGGAGCAAGCCGGCAGCGGCTATTGCCACAAGAAGCTGCGACCGGTTGGCTCCACCGACCCCGCCAAGGCGTTCCATGGCAATTCGGGCGACTACATCGACTACTCAGGCCCGTGCGACGGGCCCTCGACCCAAGAGCAAGTCCGGAAACAAAGACGATTTGAGCAGTTTCGATTCGGCCGCGACTACATGGATGAAGGCTAGAAGTTCTGTACAGGACGTCAGGCAAATTCCCAGCGCTAACCGCGCAGTTTAGATAGGCGGCATCACTGAGCGCCTCCCCGTTAGTTCCCTCATTGGCCAGGCCACATCCGATAGACTCACTTGGTGCCGGTACAAAGGAAGCGCACCGCAGCACCTTTACAGCGGATCGTCGATACAATCTCCCATGAAACGTTCCGGCATCGCCGACCTTCCACTTCACGGCGGCCGTGTACCGCAATGGCTTGCCGAGCGCATGACGAAGCTCGGCGCTGCCATCACCGAAGTGATTGTGCGCGACTACGGCACGTCGGTTTTCCTGTCGCGCCTCAGCGATCCGTTCTGGTTTCAAGCGCTGGGCGCCACGCTGGGGATGGACTGGCATTCATCCGGCATCACGACATCGGTCATGGGCGCGCTCAAGCGCGGACTTGGGCCCGGCGCGGCGGAGCTTGGCATCTATATTTGCGGCGGTCGCGGCAGGTTCTCGCGCAACACGCCGCAGGAGCTGCGGGCGGTGGCCGATGCTCGGGGCTTCGACGGCGAGGCCTTGGTCCGGGCCAGCCGGCTCACCGCGAGGATCGACAACAATGCGATCGCCGACGGATTTCAGATCTATCTTCATAGTTTTATCGTCGCGGCGAACGGCGAGTGGGCGGTGGTGCAGCAGGGCTTGAACGAGCGCAGCGGCATGGCGCGGCGCTATCATTGGCACTCGGCCTCGGTGCGCGACTTTGTCGCCGAGCCGCATACCGGAATCGTCGGCGAGCACCAGGGCACGATCATGAATTTGGTGGATGCCCGGGCGCAGCCCGCGCAAAGCGCGCTTCTGGAAATCACCCGCGAAAAGCCGGAAACGATTCTCACCGCCGCGCGCCGGCTGCGCCTGCCGTACCATCACGAAGTGCGCTCGAACAATATCGATCTCAAGCGGCTGGGAGCTGTGCTCGCGGTCGCCTACGAGCGGGACTTGCGCCAGTTCGCCGAGCTCTTGCTCCTGGAGAAACTCGGGCCGCGCACTCTGCAGTCGCTCGCTTTGATCGCCGAAGTCGTTCACGGCGCGCCTACCCGCTTTTCCGATCCCGCGCGCTTTTCTTTCGCGCACGGCGGCAAGGATGGTCATCCGTTTCCGGTGCCGCTGAAAACCTACGACGAAACTCTCGACTTCCTCAAAATAGCGCTCGCCACGGCAAAGCTGGGCGACCAGGACAAGCTCGATGGCTTTCGCCGTCTCGAACGCTTCGTTCGCAGAATAGAAAATGAGCTCCAACCCCGAGCCGATTGCGAAGCCGTAATTGCCCATGAAAAAGCGATCTCCCGATCACTCGGTGGGCGGAGTGCTTTCGACGAGCGCGCGCGGCAACTCCGGCTTTTCTGATTCGAGACGAAAATTCGGCGAGTATTTTGCCGCGATGTTTAATCTTGGTCGCTCATCTTATGCCGTCAATGCGTGATGATGGTCAGATCATTGGATCGGACCGCCGTCGGGGCTTGTCCGAATGGGCGGCGATCAGTGCTTGGGTGGCGCGCCGAAGATCGCCCCAGCTCAGTAAATCCAAGCGGGTCTTGCGGCGCAGCGCGCCCGCGTACGTCAGGCCGCGCGCGCCGCAGTAGCGCGAACACAGCCACACATCAGTCGAGGGTCTGCCGCTCGGCGCGCGGCTCATGTAAAGGGTAGCGCCGCAGACGCACGGTTTGCGTTCAGCGGCGGGCACGATGATTTTCACGGCTTCCATGGACTGTCTTTCTTTGTTGAGACGACTTAGATTCATGATACAGGGCTGTCAGTGACTCTTTCGGTCGTGCGCTTCGAGATGCGCTTTCAGATAACTCAGCGAGTAGATGCGCGCGCCGCAACGCTTGCAAAGAGTCGCGCGCTGTTTAGTGGCCCGCACGGGAACTTTCTTGAACATGGTCGCCAAGAGTAATCTCATTGTTGCCTCCAATGATTGATGCTGCGCCATAGAGCAACGCCAGTGCCACCGGAGTCGTCGATCTTCCGCAGCATGGAAATAGCTGATCTTTTCGCCGGGTTACCCGAGGGCGGACTGCGGTTCGCTGGTATTGCAATGGGGCAATCTAGACCAGCTTTGGCCGGAGATGAGCAACTTTGTACAGTGAAGTTCGAGAAAGCGCCTCTATTTACCAGCCAGCCCTGAATTAGCGGGCGGGCATCCGGGAACCCGCGGAGCCCTAGCCCAAGTAACCTTGTCCGGAGCGAAACCTTTATCTTTTCGAGGAGATCGACTTCTGCTACAGTATGCAGAACGAGCGCAAAGGATGGGGGATTTCAATGAGTAGGGGTGTCGATTACATTGTACAAAGTCTTTTCGAGCCTGCGCTGATGTGGGTGTTGAACCATCCCATTATCACCGTCCTCGCAGTCGCCGCTTTGATCTTTTTTTCCGTGCGCAATTACCGCATGCTCTGATTCCCGCCGTACCGAAGCGGGCAAGCGCAAAATCTTTGCGCCGGCTTTATCCTGCGCAACTCACCCTGCCGCGCATCGAGCGGAACAAGCCCGCACGCCGCCGGGCTGATTTGCTTTTTCCACATGCCCGGAATAGGATTTTTTCAACTTACCGAGGAGTTGCGTAATGCCCCTAGTCTCTGCCTTGGCGGCGAGCCACGCTCCCAACATCCTTCTCGAGCCGGGCCCCGAGTGGGAAGACTTCATGAATCTCCACTACAGCATGGCGCCTCAGGGGACGGCGCGCCGGCCGAGCTTCGAGCAGCAGGCAAAGCTCCGCAAGGATGCCGAAGCGGCTTTCGCGGCGTTGCGCGCGGATCTCGAGGCCGCCAAGCCGGACGTTTTGATCGTCGTCGCCAACGATCAGTTCGTGAATTTCTTCTGGAACAATATTCCGACGTTTTTCGTCACGATCGCCGACGAAGTCAAAGGCCAGTTCACGCGCCACAAGTTTCACTACCAAAATCACAAGGAGCTCGGGCAAGGCGATCATCCGCGCCGGCATGGCCGGTGGTATCGACTTTTCGTACGGCGAGCATATCGAGTTGCAGCACACGCAAAACGTGCCGCTCTATTTCTTGCTGCCCGAACCGACGATTCCGATCCTGCCCATTTACGTGAATACCTGGGTCGATCCGGCGCCGTCGCCGCGGCGCTGCTATCAGGTCGGCGAGTTGATCCGCACGGTGGCGGACCAGTCCAAAGAGCGCGTGGCGATCCTCGCCACCGGCGGATTGTCGCATTTCCCCGGCTCGCCGCGCATCGGCGAAATCGACGAAAGCTTCGATCACAAGCTCTTGGAAGTGATGCGTCAGGGCAAGGGCAAGAGCCTGGTCGATTACTCCGTGCAGGATCTCTTGCAAGCCGGCGACACCGAGTTTCTCAACTGGATGGTGGTGATCGGCGCCGTCGGGAACGCCAAGGCGACCTATACCGCATACATGCCGGATTTTGTCGCTACGGGTTGGGGATTCGTCAGTTGGAAATCACTTTAGGATCGCGCGTCGCGAGTCTCGCGTTCGAGCCAGGCTCTTTGGGAGGGACGCTGTGAGCTGTTATCATTTGAGCCGCTTGCTGTTCGATCTCAAGATGAATGAGTCCGTCTATCAGCGCTCGCTCAAGGACTTTGAAAGCGTGATGGGCGAGTACGAGCTCACCGCCGAAGAAAAAGACGCGCTGCGCGCCGGCGACCCGCGTAAGCTCAGGCAATTGGGCGTGCACGGCATGCTTTGTCTTTATATCAAGAGGCTCAATCCTGAATTTCGCGACAATATTTACTGGGCGCAGAAGTAGAAAAGCTGTGCCAGCAGATTGGAAAGATGCTTGGCAGCATGATCAAGAATCCCGAGCCGTTTTCGATTCGCTGATCGATAGCAACTGCTGAATTCCAATCTTCTCGATCTCTGATTTCTGACCTCACTTCTTTGACCCTCTCTCGGCGCTTTGCTAGTATCCGGCAGACTTAAAATCTTTCAGGGGGAAGCACGAGATGGATTTAGGATTGAAAGGTAAAGTTGCGCTGGTCGCCGGCGCCAGTCAGGGAATGGGCCGCGCCTCGGCATTGGGATTCGCCCGTGAAGGCGCAAAGGTGGCGATCTGCGCGCGCGGCGAAGCGGCGCTGAACGAAGCGGCGGCGGCGATTCGCAAGCAAACCGGCGGCGAAGTTCTCGCGATGGTCGCCGATATGGCGAAACCGGAGGACATCAGAAAATTCGTCAACGATAGCGCAGCGCACTTCGGCCGGCTCGACGTCGTCGTCAATAATGCCGGCGGCCCGCCGCCGGGCGAGTTCATGAAATTTACCGACGATGATTGGAACAATGCCTTTAATCTGAGCTTCATGAGCACCATGCGCATGACGCGTGAGGCGGTGCCGCATATGCGCAAAGTCGGCGGCGGGAAGGTCGTCAACATCACTTCTTATTCCGTCAAAGAGCCGATCGCCGGACTGGTGTTGTCGAACGCGGTGCGCAGCGCGGTCATCGGCTTGGCCAAAACTCTCTCGCGCGAGCTGGCGCGCGACAACATTCTGTTCAACAACGTGTGCCCGGGTCGCATCGACACGGACCGCGCTCAGAAGCTCAACAAGGCGCGAGCCGACCGACTGGGCAGACCGGTGGAAGAAATCAATAAAGAAATGGCGGAGGAAGTGCCGCTTGGCCGATACGGCACGGCGGACGAGACCGCGGATTTGATTGTTTTTCTCGGTTCCGATCGAGCGAGCTACATCACCGGCACGACCATCGCGATCGACGGCGGGCTCGTTCGCAGCATTCAATAAACGGGGGACAGCGATGGTTCACTTCGTCATCCAATGGGATTTGCCGGACCAGAAGGCCAACCTGACGATCTACTCCAACAAGGCCAAAAACGATTGGCTGCCGACCACGCTCGCGCACAAAGGCGTGATCGAGATCCGCAATTATCGCAATCCGCTCGAGGTGACGCCGCACGTGGCGATCACCATCGACTTCGAAACCCTGGATAATTGGCGCGACTTCATCGACTCGCAGGATTACATCCGGATCATGCGCGAGCTGCGCATTCTCGGCTGCCGTAATTTCACCGTCAACATCTGGGCGCCGTCAAAGTATTTCCCCGAATCGATGAAGCCGTAAGACCACGTAGCAACGCTGCACAGTGCCTTCCCGGCAAACTCGAACCAGCGCTCGCAGTGTCATCCTGAGCCGACGGCGAAGGATCTGCTTTCGTCGACCAGATCAACGCAAAGCAGATTCTTCGTCGCGCCGCTCCTCAGAATGACATGCGTGTACGTTGGTTCTGTCTCTGAAAAGTCAGTAAAGAAAATACCGTTCGATCAATCTGCTGATAACTTGTCATACGCCTGCATACGTCCAGCATTCCTTCAGTTTGAGAATGTGGATGCCGTGATTCTTGTCGCTTAGATAAATGCAGCCGCGCCGGTCGACGAGCACGTCTTCGGATTGGGCGACGAGCCGGGTCGGCTTGGTTCCTATTCGCACCGTCGGATCGGCCGGAACGAAATAAGCGATTTCTTTCGGCTGGCGCGCGTCGCGGATATCGTAGACGCGCAGCCCAGCGTTGAAATACGTCAGGTAGGCGATGTCGTCGCGATCTTCGAGACAGGCTTGATGATTCGGATGATGATGATTGTGCGGGCCGAAGCGGCCGGCTTTCTCATAGAAATTTTTAAGCTCGCTTTCCGGCGCCGGCTCGGGCAACGGAAAGAGCGACAGCATGCGCGGACTTTTTTCGTCGCTGATATCGACGATCCCCGCCATGTTTAAATTTTCGTCGCCGTTTTCACGGATCGCTTCGTCGTTGATCAAGGCGATGTTCCGGCGCGGCAGCGGCAAGTAAGTATGGATCCCCTGGGTCGCGGTGATGCCGCGAAAAGCGATCTGGCTGATCATCTTCGGCTGCGTGAGGTCCTCGACGTCGAGGATGATGCCGCCGCCGTCGCCGTAGGAAAGATAGGCTCGTGTGCCTTCGATATGCGCCGGACCGTGGCAAGAAAATTTTAGGCCGCCCGTCGCCGCTCCCTTTTCCTGCTCCGGCAGCGAGAAGCGGCCGACTTCGCGCGGCTTGCTCGGATCGGCGATATCGACGATGCGATAAATTTTTCCGGTGAGACCCGGCGCGCCCGCGGCGGCGTGCACCAGATTGCCGCCGTCGTAAAAATTCCGATGGGTACCGGTGCTGCCGGTTTGAAAGTGGCCGATCTGTTTCGGCTTGACGGGGTCGTTCACGTCGAAGATCAGAAAACCTTCGGTGAACGGCTGTCCTTCCGCGCCGCCCCAACCGGGCGCGATTCTTTCCAGCCCGGCGATCATCTTCCCATCGGCGACCTGGACCTGAATCGTCCAGGTGTTTTCCGGACCGGGAACATGCAGGCAAAATTGCGGCGCCGCCGGCTCGGTCACGTCGAGCACGCTCCAGCCGCGATGCCAGAGATGGGCGACGTAGAGATACCAGCGGCGGTTGACCTCCTGCATGGCCAGCTTGAATGCTGGCATACCGTTGAGATCGTGATATCCGATCGGATCGATGTTGCGGGTGAAATAGCCGGCGGGAACTTCTTGAGTCATATTCATCGCCTCACGGTTACGCCGATTTGACTGCAATATTTTCGCACCGGACATTGGCTGCAAAGCGGCGAGATCGGCCGGCAGAGGTGCTGGCCGAAGCTCACGAGAAGATCATTGTATTCGATCCAGTATTGCGGCGGCAGCTTGTCGCGCAGAGTGAACTCGGTTTTTTCCGGCGTTTTGGTTTCGATGTAGCCCCAGCGGTTCGATATTCGGTGGACGTGGGTATCGACGCAGATGCCGGGTTTTTTATAGCCGAGGGTGACGACCAGATTGGCGGTCTTGCGTCCGACGCCCTTGAGCTTCAGAAGCTCGTCGATTTCGTCGGGAACCTTGCCGCCATACTGATCGACCAAGGTGCGGCAGATCTCCCGTATGCTTTTCGCCTTGGTTTTGTAAAAGCCGACTGGAAAAATCAACTTCTCGATCCTCTTCGCCGTGAGTTTCAGCATCGCTTGCGGGGTGTCGGCGACGGCGAACAGGCGATGAGACGCTTTGGCGGTGGTCGAATCCTGCGTGCGCAGACTGAGAATGCACGAGATCAACACGCGAAATGGGCTCTCGTAGGTCTCCGCCATCAGAGTCACGATCGGGGTATCCCACTTGGGGACCTCGCGGCGCAGGATGCGAATGACGGAATGAATGTCCCGGTCCTTCACGGCTAGTGTTTTTCCCGTGGATTGGCTAGATTGAAAACTCTCATATCACAGTTCCCGGGCGGGCAAAAAGTTTTAGCAGCATGGTCACCGACAGGATCGTCAACGCGTTAAAGCTCCGCGTTCCCCAGACGCTTGCCGCCAACGGCTACAAGCCGGCGGCGGTGCTCATACCGATCCAAGAGCGTTCGGACGGAGAGTATCTGGTGCTCACCAAACGCGCCGATCATTTGCGCACGCATCAAGGCCAGATCGCGTTTCCGGGCGGACGCGTCGATCCGAGCGACGCGGATGCGACCGCGACCGCGCTGCGCGAATGTTACGAAGAGATCGGCGTCGGGCCGGAGTGTGTGCGGGTTCTCGGCCGGTTGGATGAATTCACCGCCGGGTATGGTCTTGTCGTCACGCCGGTGGTGGGCGTCATCCCGGCGCGTTGCGAATTTCGCATCGACCCATCGGAGACCACCGCGGTGGCTTCGGTGCCGATCGTTTCCTTGATGCGGCCGGGCAATTGCGCGCGCGGCGAGAAGCTCTCACCGGGCGGCCACCCGAACTACCATTTCTATGTCAACGGTTGGGATGTTTGGGGCGTGACCGCCAGGATCATCGCGCAGTTTTTGGAGCTCGCGTATGATTTTCGTGTTGAATCATCTTAGTATGATTGCGTGGTTTCCGATGTCGCCGACGCTTGTTCCGCCGTGCATCTCTTCATAGGCTGCTGCTTCACTCCAGTTCTTCCGTGAATTTGTTCAACCTTTGCCTTCCTGTATTCGCGGCAGCCTTGCTGGCGGCTCCCTATTTAGCGCCGAGCTTGTTTCCGCTGGCTTGGATTGCCTTCGTGCCGTTGTTCTGGGCGCTGCAGCGTGCCGGTACGGCGCGTCGCGCGATCCTTTACGGCTGGATGATGGGTTTTGCCGCTCATCTCATCGGCTTTTATTGGCTCGTCTACACGATCAGCGCCTTCGGCGGTTTTCCCTACGCCGTGAGTGTCTTGGTGTTTATCCTGTATGCCGCATTGCAGGCGGTTCAAATGGCGCTCTTCGCGCTCTTGGTGCGGAGCGCCGGCTTTGGTCCGCTCAAAACCCTTCCCGCGCTTTTCTGGATTCCGCTCGAGTTCTTGTTCCCGCTGCTGTTCCCCTGGCATCTTGCCAATTCGCAGGCGGCGTTCTCGTGGTTCGTGCAAACCGCCGATCTCGTCGGCCCGTACGGCACGAGCTTTCTCGTGATGTGGAGCAACGCGGCGATCTATCACGCCTGGCGCGCTCGCGAAGAAGCAGCGCTGGGACGGTATTTGCCGGCCGCCTACGCCGGCCTTGCCGTCGTGGTCGCTCTCGTCTACGGCGCGGGACGGCTCCAGAGCATCGATGCGGAAATCGCGGACGCGCGCAAAATATCCGTCGCGGCGGTGCAGGGAAACGTCGATATCGATATGAAATGGAATCCTGCTCTGGCGCAGAAAAATTTGGCCAAGCATCGCGAGCTCACGGCGGCTGTGGAGGCGGTTCCGCTGGTGATCTGGCCGGAGTCGGCGATCGAGGCGTTTATCCCCGAGGATCTGCAAGTTCTGCCGCCGGAGTTCATGCCGGCGCTCAAGTCTGAGCGCGCATTTTTTGTTTTTGGCGCCAAGAGTTATCGCGGCAAGCCAGGGCAAGCCGGTCTCAAGATGTTCAATACCGCGTTCTTCACCGACACCGGCGGCCGCATCCTGAGCCGCTACCACAAACAGGTGCTGCTCGCGTTCGGCGAATACCTGCCCTTTTCCAGGATCCTTTCGCTGCTGCCGGCGATGCCGTTCGCCGACGGCTTTACGCCGGGGCCCGGACCGGTGGCGTTTCACATGGCGCGCGGCATCCGCATCGCGCCGCTGATTTGCTACGAAGACTTGATACCCGAGCTGTCGCGCAAGTTCGTCAGCGAGGCGCGGGCAAACGTGCTGGTAAACCTTACCAACGACGCGTGGTACGGCCGCTCGGTCGGCCCGCGGCAACACCTTTGGCTGGCGCAGTCCCGCGCCATCGAGACGCGGCGCAGCCTGCTGCGCGTAACCAACACCGGGGTTACCTCACTGGTCAACGCCAAAGGGGAAATCGTGAAAATCTTGCCGATGTTTACCGGCGCGGTGATGCAAACCGACGTGGAAATTCTCAACGGCGAGACCTACTACGTGCGCTTCGGCGACTGGTTTGCGTGGAGCATGACGGCGATCACGGTCGCCGTCATGTTGTTCTACATGAAGAAATCGCTGGTCAGGTGAATTGGTTCTTTCCCTCTGCGCGCATGAAATAGGCAAGGAGAATACCAATCCGGCGTTGCAGCGCCGCGGGTGCTACTTGACGATGCCCTGCGCGCGCAGGTCGCTCAGCTCCGACTTTCCCAAACCAAGGAGTCGTTCGAGAACTTCGTCCGTATGCTCGCCGAGCCCCGGCGAGTCGCTGCGGATGCTCGCCGGCGTCCTGGACATGTGAATCCACGGCGCGAGAAGTTTGGTCGGGCCGGCGGTTGGATGATTGCGCTCGACGAACACATTGCGCTCTTTGATGTGCGGGTCTTCGATGACCTCGCCCATCGACAGCACCGGCGCGCCGAAATAGTCGATGGCGCGTAGCCCGTCCCACAGTTCCTGGCGCGTCTTGGTGCGCGCCCAGGCCTTGATCAACTCGTACAGTTCACCGCGGTGTTGCTTTCGCGCCGTGGTGGTCGCGAAGCGCGGATCCTCCAGCAAGTTCTCGCGAGCCATGAGCTTGGCGAGTTGTCCCCAGGCGCCATCGCTCAGATCCGGTACGCGCAAGGTGAAATAGCCGTCGGCGGCGGGAACCGGCTTGTTGCCGATCTCGATGCCGATGAAGTGCTCGTGGAATTCGCTGATCATGAAACCGAGCAGCGCTTCCTGCATGGATACGACGATGCGTTGTCCCTCGCCAGTGCGTTCGCGAGCATGCAGCGCGGCGAGAATGCCGCATACCATGCTGACGCCAGCGGCTTCATCGCCGATGCCGATGGCTTTGGTGCCCGGCGCGCCGCTGTATTTCCACCCCGTGTGGGTCCAGCCGGTCATGCTGTTGTTGGTGTGGGCGGTGCTGCCGTAGTCTTTGTACGGGCCCGACTCACCGAAGCCGCGGGAGCAAGAATAGATCAGCCGCGGATTGATTTTCCTCAGGTCTTCATAACCGAGGCCGAATTTCTCCATCTGCCCGGCATGATAGTTTTCGACGACGACGTCGGCGCGCGCGATCACTTGGCGGGCCAGTTCCACGCCGCGCGCGGTTTTGAGATTCAGCACGACGCTTTTCTTGTTGACGTTGATCCAGAGAAATTCGTAGCCGTCTACCTTTGCGTCGGGCGGCATCCAGGAGCGGCGAAAGCCGTCGCCCGCCGGCGGCTCGATCTTGATGATCTCTGCGCCCATGTGGCCGAGCAGCATCGTGCAAAACGGCCCGTTGAGGGCATGAGTGAAATCGATCACGCGAATATCGTCAAGCGCGCCTGGCATGAGACCTCCTCGATTTGGAAAAAGGATAAGGATGAAGCTGGAAGGATCAAGTAGATATCAGAACCAATCCGTCTCCATGAACTGTTTTTCATTGTGAACGGCCGGACCATACCACGAAATTGCACCGAGACAACAGAAATGCAGCCGGCGTTCCCGTGTCTTACCGGCGGAGAAACTTGACAGCGGGTCGGCGCAGGGATTAGCGTGCGCCGTGTCATCTCGAAGGATACAAAGGCCCACGGCAGCGACCGAGGAGGATCAATGGCGATACAAATTCGGCGCGCATGCTTTCTTATTGTTCGTGCGATCGTGCTCTGTGGTTGGTTGAGTATGCCTTGTTGGGCTGCAAGCGTAGAAGACGTCGCGCTGCTGAAATCCGCCAATCGTGAAAAGATTCTCATCGAGGGCGCCAAGAAGGAAGGAAAGGTATCGCTGTACACCGGCTTGATCGTCGATCAAGTCGTGCGGCCGGTGAAGGACGCCTTCGAAAAGGAGTACCCGTTTCTTCAGTTGGAATTTTTTCGCGCCAACGCGGAGCGGCTGGCGCAGCGGATGCTGGCCGAATATCAGGCCAAGCGCTATGAGGTGGATGTCATCAGCGGCAGCGCCGCAGCGACGATCTTACAGCGCACCGGACTGATGCAGCGTTTTTACTCGCCGCCGATCGCCGAGTACCCGCCGGAACTCAAGGACGCGAAAGGATTCTGGGGCAGCACGAATGTTTACTTCATGACTCTGGGCTACAACACGCGTGCGGTGAAGGCGGCCGAGCTGCCGAAAACCTATGAAGATCTCCTGAATCCGCGCTGGAAAGGCCAGATGATGTGGTCAACCAGCCGCGGCTCCGGCGCGCCGCAGTTCATCGGCAATATTCTGCTGACCATGGGACAGGAACCGGGCCGGGCTTATCTGCGCAAGCTAAAAGCTCAGAATGTCGCCAAGAGCACGGCGAGCGCGCGGCAGATTCTCGATCTTGTGATCGCCGGCGAGTATCCGCTGGCGATCCAGATTTTCAATCACCACGCCTATATCAGTAAAGCCGCAGGGGCGCCGGTGGACTGGCAACCGCTGGAGCCGGTAACCGCAACCAACAACTCCATCGGCCTAGCCAAGAACGCGCCGCACCCGCACGCAGCCATGCTGTTTCTCGACTTCGTGCTTTCGAAAAAGGGCCAACGGGTTTTTCAAGCGGTCAATTACCTGCCCGCACATCCGGAAATCGCCGCCCTGCAAGCCGACTTGAAGCCCGGTATACGATTCAAAAAAGCCAATTATCTAGGGCCGGAAGTTCTCCTGGACAAAGGCAACGAGTGGTCGGATTATTTCGATAAAGAGTTTCTAAGGTGAGCGCGCGCATTGCGAACGCTGGGCGGCCGATTTCACGAGAAAATATTGCGGGTGCGTGTCCGTTGTGGTGGAATCCTATTGACGCACCAACTACTCGTGAAGGAGATATCAAATGCCGGCAATGACTCCCGAAGATATCTGCCGCCTATTCCAACAATTTATGGCTAGAGGCGATCTTGACGCAGTGATG
The DNA here is from genome assembly GCA_963745035.1 of uncultured delta proteobacterium. Taxonomy (GTDB): domain Bacteria; phylum Desulfobacterota; class Binatia; order UBA9968; family UBA9968; genus DP-20. Next base: position 213,031 of record CAVUVW010000002.1, read on the forward strand.
AGCGTCTACGATCCTGAAGCAGTCTTTCTGAACCAATCGCGTGAAGTCACGAAGTGCACGGAAGACTTGCGACGGGAGTTGGCTCCTCTAGCCGCTGCGAAGACCGCCTTTGACTTCAACGTCAAGCAAATCATCCAGGCTGGCAACATCGCACTGATGCACACGGAGTGGAAGGTCTCGGGGCCGCAGCTGATGACCGTGTATGCGATCGAGGTCGCTCGTCGCCAGCCCGACGGATCGTGGTGCTGGCTCATCGGCGATCCCTACACGGTTGGCAGGGAAGTGGGCTCTTAAAAACGCACGCCCGTAAGGAGCCCGCGACCGCGGCGCAACCACAACGGCAATAAAGACATTGTCTCGTTTGCCGCGAACAATCTGATTAGCGTGGAGTGAGCCGGCACAATGCTTCAGCGATCGCTGTAGCGCCCGTAATGTAAGATAGCGCAATTTTCCAAATCTTACTCAGGAGAAAAACATGACGAATATACAGACAGCAAAAGTGGAGGAGTTGAAAAATAACTTCAGCGGCGAAATTTTTCTTCCGAGTGACGATGCTTACGAAAGCGCACGCCAGATCTGGAATGCGATGATCGACAAGCACCCGGCGCTCATCGTCCGTTGTGTCACCGTGTCGGACGTTGTCGCCGCGGTGAACTTCGCGAGGGACAACAGGCTCTTGCTCGCCGTCCGCGGCGGCGGACATAACATTGCCGGCAATGCTATGTGCGACGACGGTATCGTCATTGACCTCTCGCGGATGAAGGCCGCAAAGGTCGACGCTAACGCACGCCGCGTTGCCATCGAGGGAGGCGCCACGCTCGCGGACCTCGACGCCGCCACCCAGGCTCATGGCCTCGCCACACCGCTCGGCATCAACTCCACCACGGGCGTCGCGGGACTGACCCTCGGCGGCGGATTCGGCTGGCTCAGCCGCAAATACGGTATGACCATCGACAACCTCGAGTCCACGGAGGTCGTGACCGCGGCTGGTGAGGTGGTGCGCGCCAGCTCGACCGAGCACCCCGACCTGTTCTGGGCGCTCCGTGGCGGCGGTGGGAATTTCGGTGTCGTCACGCGCTTCGAGTTCCGACTCCATTCCGTCGGTCCGAATGTGCTAAGCGGCCTGATCGTCTATCCGATCTCCGCGGCGAAGTCGGTGCTGCAACAATATCGCGAATTCGTCGCACAGACACCGGACGATCTCTCCGTGTGGGCGGTCCTGCGCCAGGCGCCACCGCTGCCGTTCCTTCCGGAGAAGGTCCACGGCACGGGCATCCTCGCGCTCGCTTTGCTGCATGCAGGCGACCCGAAAAAGGGCGAGCCGCTCATCGAGCCGCTGCGAAAGTTCGGCACTCCCGTCGGTGAGCATGTCGGTGTCCAGCCCTACACCGCCTGGCAGCAGGCCTTCGACCCCCTGCTTACCAGCGGCGCGCGCAATTACTGGAAGTCCCACAATTTCTCGACGCTCACCGATGGACTATTCGACGCCATCATCGACTACATCCACAGGCTGCCGTCGACTCAGTGCGAGATCTTCTTGGGCGCCCTCGGTGGCGCCACCGCACGGCCGACCCCGGAGTCCACGGCATATGCCCACCGCGATGCTCAGTTCGTTATGAACGTCCACGGCCGCTGGGAGAACCCAGCCGACGATCCGCGCTGCATCGGCTGGGCGCGCTCCTTCTTCGACGCCTCGGCCCCCTTCGCCAGTGGCGGCGTTTACGTCAATTTCCTCACCGCAGACGAGGGTGACCGCGTCGGCGCCGCCTACGGCTCGAACTACCATCGTCTCGCCCAGGTGAAGCGCAAGTACGACCCGGATAACCTTTTCTGCATGAACCAGAATATCAAGCCGGCCTGAGAAAATGGGATGCGCCGTATCGACCGGTTGTAGCGGACGGTGTTTCGCCGCCGCTGAACTGGGACGGTTAGTAGCGTACTTGTAGCTTTCGAAGTTGTCGATGAGCGGTGAACTTGATGTCCTAGAGCTGACAAAACACTCGAGGGCACTATTATGATGCCCCCAACTACGGTCTTTGGTGAGCGGCATGTTGTGACCATCCAGTCGTCGGTAGCTGGGCACCGAAAGATCTTTTCTGTCGGCTTCGGCAAAGATGGCAGCGTGTATGTGTACCTGCCTTACTTCTCGGAGACCGACGGAATACTGCTCCGCCAAGTCGGCCGCGTAGTCAACGGAGTGGCCTTAGTAGAACGCAAAGAGCTTCCGCACATGACATCGAGTCGCGTGAAGTTCAGCTACCATCCGAATGGTCGTGCGCACTTCTCACAAACGGGCAAGGTCAAGACGGTTGTGATCGGTAGCCTTCCACCACTTTTGATGCACGACGGAGTGCTGTTCCAAGTGCAAGCCTATGGTTTCGATCACTATGCACTAGTGGTACCGAAGGACTCGAAGAGGGTTCTCGTGGACTGTACGCCTGATCCGGATGCGCTTGGAGTGGTCGTCACGGGTCATATCTCCAAGCCAGGGGTATGCGCCGTCGAGAGTGCGGGAGAGCCGAGGCTCGTTGCTCGATCGCAATACTCTTCGATGCTCATCGCGCTGGGCTACAAGGTGCTGCGTGCGCCTGCGCACTATGACGGAGCCCATTTGATCTTCGCGGGAGGGCCTTCAGCGCCGGCGATCATGGCCCCCGGAGCGGCGCGGAGCGTGCTCAGCGCGGCATACCCTCGCGGTAGCGCTCCCGCCCTTTTCCCCGGCGCAGAATCGGCTGACCTATGAGTCGGAGACCAGGTAACCAGCTGCAGTAGCCGGCGAGTCCCAACCGGCGCGCGCCTGACCAGCAGAGAGGTTATGACGATGACGCCGACTATTTGGAGAAGAGATCCTCCGTTCCACAACCTCGTTTTCTACAGCCCATAAAACGTCTTGGCGTTGTCGTAGAGAATTTTCTGCACGGCTGATGGGCTGATCTCGCCTTTTTCCGCGCGCTCTTTTAGCAGATGCGGGAACTCGTATTCCATCGATGAATCGCGGTGGGTGTAGTCGGAGCCGATCATCAGGCTGTCTTCGCCGGCGACTTTGAGGACATAAGGCAAGTCTTCATCGACCTGGCAGGTGACGTACATGCGATTGGCCTTGAGCAATTCCGACGGACAACGTGTAGCGAGCGAATTGGCTGAAGGTGCCGGCGCCGTCGGCGGCTTTTTCCATGCGGCGTTTGAGTTCCCAGGCGATAAAGGGAATCCATGAGCAGCCGGCTTCGATGATGCCGAAGCGCAGCTTGGGGTATTTCACCGGCAGTTGATGCCGGATGATAGTGTGAAACGCGTGCACCGTCGGGAGTTGGGAGCGCATGAAAGAGCCGAGCGAAAACTCGCGCGCGGGGACGAAGTCGGGCGTGCCGGAACCGATGTGAACGCAGATGGGCAGGTCCAAGCGATTGGCTTCTTCGTAGAGCGGGAAGAAGTACGGATCTGCGGGCCATTTCCCGGCTTCCAAATCACCTTTCTTCAAGATGCCGCAGGCGCCGTGGTCTTTGGCGAACTGAAGTTCCTTGATCGTTTCGTCCATGTTCATCAGTGGCGGCAGGCAAACCCAGCGCAGCCGGCCGTGGGACTCGGCGCAGCGATCGGCAAGCCAGCGGTTGTAGCTGCGCCGCAGCGCGGTGGACACTTCCGGGCGCTCAGTGGCTTCCATGAGAAATAACGTCGGGTAGAGCACCTGGACCTCGGTGCCCATGGCGTCCATGTCGCGCAGTCGCGCCGGCACGTCCAAGAGCTCTCTTGTTTCCACAGTCGTCCGAGTGTTGTTGTCATCGCGGACAAATCTCATCTGTCGGTGGCCATCGATCAGCCAGTAACGCACCGGTGTCTTGCTAGGGTCGACGCGGCTGGGATGTTGAGTGATCGGTTTGAACTCTTGCTCGAAGTCGCGCAGGTATTCCCAGGTCGCTTCGGTTTCATCGATGTGGGTGTCGGCGTCGATGATCGGCATGGCACACCTCCGATTCTTCAGGGATGATAATCATAAAGAACGGGAAAAGCGCAACGTTCAAAACGTTCAAGCCGTTCAAATCGTTCAACACGTGGATCAAGTCCCGTTAGGTCGCTGAGGCAGTTCGTCATTCCCGCATGCCTTCAGCATGGAATCCAGGCGAACCTTGACTGGACCCCGATAAAAACATTCCCGGGGGACGCCTCCAAAAATGCCGGCGTCTAGCGCGCTCTTATTCAATTGTGCTCGAGAATGAAAAAAGGCCACTCGCATGAGTGGCCTTTCTGAGCTTGCTCAGCGCGGGACGCAGAGCGATCAGCCGGCGGATTCGGCGAAGAACGTGCCGGATTCGATGGGCGGCAGATTGCGGTTCTCCGGTGTGCCGCTGACCAGGGGGTTGCCGTCGGTGCCGAGGCGCGCGGGCTGGCCTTCCGGCTGCTGATTTTTCACGCCGGCGCCGACGCGAATCACGACGAGATTGCCCTCACCGGTGTTGAGATATCGGTAGTAGGCGCCCTTCGGGATCATCACGCCTTGATACTGCTTTACTTCGATTTCGCCGCCATTTTCATCGAACACGCTCATCTGTCCTTCCAACACGATAAAAGCGTGGTCTTCGTTGAGGTGCGTGTGGATCTCGTTCTCGCCGCCCTCGGCGTTGATCTTCGTATGAATCCTCATGTTCGAAGTCTCGGCGACGAGCTGGGTGACGCGGCCCTGTTTCATGTACGGCGTCTTCAAGGAGAAGAGCGCTGTTTTCGGTTTGTCCTGCGATTTTAGTTTGGCTGCGGTGGCGCTGGTTTGCATGTTAGTTCCTTTGTTCTTTGAAGTTTCGCGTCGAGACCCTTCGCGTTCGCTCAGGGTGACTCAGTCGCGCGCATCTAGCGTGACTGAGTCAATTATTTACGCCGTCGATCTTCAGATCGTACAGCTTGATCACGTTCTCACGTACGACTTTGCGCAGCACGTCCTTGGGCAGATGGCCGAGCTCCTCGGCGATCACTTTGCGCGAGTGCGGCCAGGGCGAAGCGGCGTGCGGGTAGTCGTTGGACCACATGAACGTATCCTGGCCGAAGCGGCTCATGAGCAGGCCACCGCATGGATCGCTGAAGAAAGTGGCGTAGACTTGCTCGTCGATATACTCACCCGGCAGTTTTTCCATGAACGGCAGCGGCACTTTGGTTTTGAAGCGCACGTAGTACTTGTCCCACTCGTGTTGGTAGAACGGCAGCCAGGCGCACTCGTTTTCGACATAAACCAATTTCAATTTTGGGAATCGAGCGAGGACGCCGGTAAAAACGAAATCGAAGAGGGTATTGGCGGCGTCGTTCACCTTGTCGTTGACCGCGGTTTTGTAGGTATCGAGTCCTTTGCGCTCCCACCGGCTGTAGTTGAAGCCGGTAAGGATATGCAGATTGACGGGCATGTTGAGCGCGGACGCCGCTTCCCAGAACGGATCGTAATAGTCGGTCCGAAACGACAGGTGCTCGGGCGGCACTTGCCAGATCAGGCAGCCGACCATGCCGGCTTTCTTACAGCGTTCGAGCTCCTTGACGGCGTTCTTGATGTTGTAAAGCGAGATCATCGGAATGCCGATCAGGCGTCCCGGCGTCACTTTGCAGTAGTCGATCATCCAATCGTTGGCGATTTGGAAACAAGCTTCCTGGCACTCCGCGTGTTCCATGGCGAACAAGCGAAGACCGAGAGTCGGGTAGAGCACTTCGGCGGAAACCCCGTCGGTTTCCATCTCGCCGATGCGCGCGTGCGGGTCCCAACCGCCGGGCTTCTCGCCGGGAGAATTGCGCTTGGGAAAAGCGGGATACTTGCCCTTCAGCGACGGCGGCAGATTCTTGATCCACAGATCTTCCGGCTCCTGAATATGGGAATCCGCGGAAATGATCTTTTCGCCTGCCAATACGGTCTCCGGTGTGTATGCGCTTGCCGCTGTGCTCATGATTCCTCCCTTGCAGTACTCGTTGATTCTTTTCGAAATCTCTATGCTCACCCTAGAAACGGATCCAGTGACTGATCACTACGAAACCTGCTCGTTCAAGTCAAATTCACTTCTTTTGCTCGGCGAGCTTGGTGGCGCGCCAGGGTACCGATCGCGCCCCGCCCGGCGCGGTTGCGCTTCCTTCCATCTTTCCGTCGGTGACTTTGCCGGTCAACCGATAGAGAGTGGCGCCGACTAAAAGATCGAAGCTGATCTGGTCGCCGCGGAGCAAGGTATTGTCGATCTTCATCGGTCCCAATAGATTTTCTGCGGATGCGTTGATCATTTGATACTGTTGCGCGAAGTCCAGCACGATCAATTGCCGGCTGCTGCCGCCGGCGTCGAACTCCATGCGCCATCCGCCGCGCACGACGCTGGGAACGATCCACAAGTAGAGATAGGCCTTATCGGTGCCGTTGACTTTGACCTTCTCCGGCACCGTGAGCGAGAACTGCCGGTCGGGATACCACTCACGCATGTAATAATCGTGCGCGACGATGCGCGTTCCGGGCTTCAGCTCCGCCAACAGCTTCGGGCGGAGTTTTTCCATGAAATCGGGCAGCACGTAAAGGGTCACGACCGTGGCCTTGCCGATATCGGCTTTGAACATGTCCTGCTCGATAAATTTCGCACGATCGTCCACGCCGTCGGCTTTGGCCTGCCTGTTGGAGAGATCCACCAGCTTCTTGTCAATGTCCACTCCCAGTCCGTTGGCGTTCAAAGTTTTCGCCGCGGTGATGATCATCCGGCCGTCGCCGGAGCCGAGATCGATGACAAAATCCTTGCCCGTGACGTTAGCCATCTTGAGCATTTCATCGACGACCACCTGTGGCGTCGGCACGTAAGGGAAGCTTGCTGAGCTCCTGGGCCGACGATGCGGCCGCTGAAAACAGAGCCAGCACAACGGTCCACGAAACAATCGACATTCGCTTTGCGAGCGGGAAAAATCTTTGCCGCGGTGTCATGACGAAACTCCTTGCGATGGTGGTCCATAATAATCCTATTTGTCCGGGGAATTGCAACTTGTCGGGTTCGCGGAAGCGCATGAGCGCGCTCCCTGGGCGATAACCGCAGCGACCGAAGTCGCATAGCAGATTGCTGAAAGCCTGTCGGGTCTTTGACCTGCTCAGGCGAATGGAGAATTGAAATAGTCAGTGATCCCAGTCATACCGGGGCCACTCGAAGCGTTCGAACTTTCGACAATATGCCGCTTGCTCGCTCCTCGCCGCCGAAACGCAACGGGATAGAAATCTTCACGAAACCGATGCGGCTTGACGCTTCGGGAAATTCCCCCTATTTTCTCGCATAGCGAGGAGAAAGCAGCGCGTGAACTTTGGATACTACATTCTCAACACCTACGTTCCGGAGCTTGACGGCGATAGCCGATCGGTCTACAGCCGCTGGCTCGAACAGATCGACGCGGCGGAGTCGCTCGGCTTCGATTCGCTCTGGGTAACCGAGCATCACTTTCGCCACTTCGGCGGCATGATGCCGAGTCCGTCCGTGATTCTGGCGGCGGCATCGCAGCGCACGAAAAAACTGCGTCTCGGCGCGGCGGTGTCGATCATTCCGATGCACAATCCCCTGCGCATCGCCGAAGAATTCGCCATGGTCGACCAGCTTTCCGGCGGGCGGCTCAACTTCGGCGCCGGGCGCGGCATGCATCCCACCGAGTATGCGGTCTTCGGCTACGAGTGGAACGACGCACAAAAGCGGCTGCCCGAAGGGCTCGACGTGATCCTTCGCGCCTGGAGCGGCGAGGAATTCGAATGGCAGGGTGAGCACTATCGTTTCCCCAAGCTGCGGGTTTACCCACAGCCTTTGCAACGTCCCCACCCGCCGATTTACGTAACCGCGAATCGCGACCCGGAAAGTTTCAACATGATCGGCAGGCGCGGCCATCATTTGATGACTTTGCCGTGGATCGCGACCAACGAGGAGCAGCGGCCGCGGGTGGAAATGTATCGGACGGCATTGCGCGACGGCGGCCACAAGGTCGAGGACCGAGACGTTTTCACCATGTACCCGATCTACGTCGGCGCCGACGACCGCGCAGGCGCGCAGCGAAGTCATCGCGCATTGGCACCGCTGGCGCGGCTTCGCTTTGGAAGCGCTCAATCTCACTCCGGGGAATCCCGCCTATGACCGCGTGTTCGGTCACCTGGATTACGACGCGATGCTGCGCGACAGCCGCGGCGTGTTCGGCGGTCCGGAAACCTGCGCGCGGATTTTGCAGCGAATCGGCGAAGTCGTCGGCACGACCCACATCGGTTTGACCTTTCACTTCGGCGGGCTGAGCCAGGACAAAGTGCTCAAGTCGATGGAGCGGTGCGCTCGTCTCGTGCTGCCCGCGCTGCGTTAGGATGCTTCCCGCCGCGTGCGTGATTGCGCGCGCTTTCGATCGCGCCGACTGAGCTGAAACTTTAAACTGACAACTGCCTCATCAGCAGTCGGCGAGTGGGACGGATCAAACCTTCAACGAAAGAGACACCGTGAAAGCACTGCAATTCGAAGAGCTCAAATCATTGGACCTGCAAAAATGCGCGAGCGTCGGCGATATCGTCGCCGGCCTGCGCTACTGCGCCTTTGGCGCGCGCATGCTCGGTGAAGCCGCGGAGACGATTTACCAGATGGCAACGGCGAAAGACCGGCCGGTGCTCGTCTACGACGGACTGGAAGGGTCGCCGTTGGGGCGTCTCCTCGAAGGTCTGGTCCGAAAACGGCGGTTTCGTAAGATCGTCACGCCGGCGCGCTTCGCCAAATCCAAGAGCGGCGCGGAAAACTTCTTGGTTGTCGGAGGTTTTTCCGAAAGGGACGCGGAAGCGATCTACAAAAAGAAGGGCCGCGCGATCTTCATCAATTCCTTTGACATGGCGCGGCCCGGGCAGGTTCGCGACGGCTATTTTCCCGACGCCGTATTCGCCGATCCGCGCTACGTTATGCCGATCATCGATGCCGCCCTCGACGAGTGGATCGAGCACAAGGCCAGCTCGATCGGCTCGCTGATGGCCAAGCTGGCGTCGTACGGCGGGCTGGCGGCTCAGGTGGCGCGCGGCGCAAAGGCGCTCGAAGCGATGGCCAATGATAAAAACTGCGCGCGCTTTCTTACCATCAGCGGCGCGATGACCGTCGGTAAAATGGATCTGGTGATCTGCGACATGATCGAGCAGGGCTGGATTCATGCGATCTCCTCGACCGGCGCATTGATGGCGCACGGCCTGGTCTCCTCGATCGGGCTCAAACATTACAAATACAACCCCAAATACAACGACACCGAGCTGGCGCGGCGCAAGCTCAATCGCGTAACCGACACCTTGGAGCCCGAGACCAATCTCGACACGGTCGAAGAGGTGATCGGCCAAGTCATCGACAAGATCGACGGCAGCCGGCCGCTCAGCCCGACCGAATTGAACAGGCTCATCGGGAAGCACCTGGCGGAGAATTATCCGAACGAGCGCGGCATTCTCAAATCGGCCTACGTCCACCGGGTGCCGGTGTTCGTGCCCGCGTTCGTCGATTCGGAGCTCGGCAACGACATTTACATTCACAACATGAAGCGGCGGCGGCGCGGCAAGAAATCGATCCTGATGGACCTGGAGCGCGACAGCAAAGTGTTGATCGATATCGTGACCGGCTCCAGGCGTTTCGGCATCTTCACCATCGGCGGCGGCGTGCCGCGCAACAACGTGCAGAACGTGGCGCCGCTGATCGAGATCATCAACGAGCGCCTCGGCCCGACGTTCCCCAACCGGCGCTTCAGCTACGGCGTGAGGATCTGCCCGGACCGGCCGCACTTCGGCCATCTGTCCGGCTGCACCTACTCGGAGAACGAATCCTGGCGCAAGGCGGACAAGAACGGCATCTACGCCGAGATGATCGCGGACGCCACCCAGGTGTGGCCGTTTCTGGTGAAGTTTCTCATGGAGCGCCGGTCCGCTGCGCGAGGAAAGTAACAACGAGGACTGCGCTCTACAGCTGTTTTTCCGTGTTCAATTGCTTCTGTCAGTTTGCTCGGGACGATAGAAAGCGAGACCAATTTATGAAGAACGTCCGGCCGCATCGGATCTATCTTGCGCTCACGCTGGGTTTTTTGCTCTTCGGTTTGGCTGGGCTCGCCGGCGCAGCTGAGTCCAAGCCTGTGGGCCAGGCCGAATGGGACAAGACGGTCAAAGCGGCGGAGGAAGAAGGCGCGCTGACGATCTACATGACGCAGGCCTTCGAGCCGGTGTTCCGCGAGGCGTTCCAGAAGAAATTTCCCAAGATCAAAGTCAGCACGGTGGTCGGCCGCGGCTTTCAGCTCGGCCAGCGGGTGATGAGCGAGCGGCGCGCCGAGAAGTACATCGTCGATTTTTGCCTCACCGGCAACATCACGCCGGTGACGGTATTCTACAAAGCGAAGATCCTCGAGCCGGTAAAGCCGCTGCTCGCGCTCCCCGAGATCACCAACGAGGCGCTCTGGTTCGAGGGGAAGCATCACTACTACGACCCGGAGAATCGCTACGTCTTCGCCTTCGAAGGGACGCCGCGCAGCGGCGAGCTGACGTATAACACCAAGCTCGTCAATCCGAGCGATATCCGTTCGTTTTGGCAGCTCCTGGAGCCGAAGTGGAAGGGGAAGATCGTCACCATCGATCCGCTCGTCGCCGGGCCGATCAATTCCGCGCAGATTCTTTTTTACAAGCATCCCGATCTCGGTCCCGAATTTTTGAAGCGGCTTTACGGCGAAACTAACATGACGATCGTCCGCTCCGACGAGCAGCTCATGGATTGGCTCAGCACCGGCAAGTATGCCTTGGGCTTCGGCGCGCGCGACGTTGACAAAGCGATGATGCAGGGTTTGCCGATCAATGCTTTCCTGCCAAACCACATGAAAGAGGGTTCGTCGCTGGCGACCTACAACGGCACGTTGAGTTACTTCAACCGCGCGCCGCATCCCAACGCCGCGAAGCTGGCGATCAATTGGCTGCTGTCCAAGGAAGGCCAGAGCACCTGGCTCGACTACAACGCCAAAAGCGCGGGACAGTACGATTCCTTGCGTGAGGACATTTCCAAAGACAAAGTCAGCGAGCTCGGACGCCGGGTCAAAGGCGGCAAATATCTGTGGCTCAAGACCGAGTGGATCGAAGAGATTGATACCATTCGCGATGTGATCAAGAAGGTGCTGCCGGCCAAGTAAGAATTGGGGGGTTCAAGACGTTCAAGCCGTTTAAAAAGTTCAAACCGTCGGACAACGTTACGCCGAGTGTGAATCGGAGGAATTTATGAAACGCAGTTCGGAGCGGATTCTCGTCACCCACGTCGGCAGCCTGGCGCGGCCCAAGGATTTGATGGAAATGCTCGTCGCGCGGAACGAGGGTAAAGTCTACGACAGCGGCGTGCTCGCCAAGCGCACCCGCGAAGCTGTGACGGAAGTCGTGCAGAAACAAATCGAGTGCGGCGTCGATATTGTCAACGACGGCGAGCTGGGTAAATCGAATTTTTCCCGCTACACAAGAGAAAGGCTCAGCGGCTTCGTCGAGCGGCCGGCTGCTCCCGATTTCAAGCCGACGTCGATCTTCGGCCGCGACATGATCGAGTTCACCGAATACTTCAACCGCGGCGGCAGAACCTCCATCGGGCATCATGCCCGCGTTTTCTACTGTGTCGAGCCGCTCAAGTACGCCGGCGGCGATGAAGTGAAATCGGACATCGAGAATCTGAAAAGCGCGCTCCACGGCAAGCGCGTTCGAAGAAGGCTTCTTGCCCGCGATCGCGCCGGGCACGATGGAACATTGGATGAAAAACGAATACTACCCAAGCGATGAAGCTTATCTTTTCGCGATCGCCGAGGCCATGCGGGAGGAGTACAAGGCGATCGTCGATGCCGGCTTCGTGCTGCAGATCGACGACCCAGATTTAGCCGATGCCTGGCAGATGCATCCGGAAATGAGCGTGGCGGATTATCGCAAGTATCAAGAGCTGCGCATCGACGCGCTCAATCACGGCTTGCGCGATCTGCCGATGGACCGAATCCGCTTTCACATGTGCTGGGGCAGCTATCATGGGCCGCATAAGTACGATATTCCGCTCGAAGACATCGCCGACCTGATTTTGAAAGTGCGCGCCGGGGCGTACTCCATCGAGGCATCGAATCCATGCCACGATCACGAATGGCGCGTGTGGGAAACGACCAAGCTGCCGGACGGTAAGATTCTCATTCCCGGCGTGGTGGGACACTACAGCGACTTTATCGAGCACCCGCGGGCGATCGCCGATCGCCTGGTACGCTATGCCAAGATCGTCGGGAGAGAAAACGTGATTGCCGGCACCGACTGCGGTATCGGTTCCCGGGTCGGTCATCCGCAGGTCGGTTGGGCGAAGTTCCAGGCGATGGCCGAAGGTGCGCGCATCGCGACCAAAGAATTGTGGGGACGCTGATCCGCGGGCTTTTGTAGCGATGAATTTACTTACGAAGATGTGGCCGGTGGCTATTTGCTGAGCCCCAAAACCTGCCGGCCGTATTCGCCGACCAACTTCTCCCGCTCCTCAGTGGGCGGCAGATCCTTCAAGCGCGCTTCGATACGACTGCGTTCGTCCTCTTTGAGCTCGCGCCAGCGCGCCAACTCCTTCTGCAGCTTTTCCTGCTCCTGAGCGGTCAGGGGCTGGTTGGAAGTGTCTTTTTTCACGGCGTCCGCCGCGATTGGCTGCGTACTGAGAACGACGGCGCGGCTCGGACGGCCGACGTTGTCGTACAACAGCGCGAAATTGTCATAGCCGATCGTTGAGATCAGCGAGCGCATCGCGGGCTCGAGCGGCTGGCGCCACAGGCGAAAATTCACCACCCGCGAATCGCTCGGCGATGGAATTACGATCTGAAAACCGGTCTTGGCGTGAATCGCATGCAAGGCGAATACGACCGGTATCCGATCGAAATCCAGGGAAATCTCGCCGCCGCGATAGTCCACCCACTGGGCGTAGAAATCATCCGCCGCAGACTGCCCGAGGGCTGATTTTCCGGCCAACAACAGAAAGGCGCCGAGCACGATTATTGGCAAGCTCTTTTTCATAGGCTGGACCCCCGGCGACAGGACGGAGCAACCTCTGTACCTTACCGTTGTGCGCCTGAAACATCCCGAAAGTCGCCTATTGCTCGGGAAAATTACCCGTTGCCCACCGGAGTATGTCCGATGCGGAACAAATTTGCGCCAGACAGCCTCGCGGGAACGAGGCGAGTTACATGGCGGAAGCCGGGCTGAAAGAAGAATGGCGAAATGCAAAGGCCCGGATCGCTGATCCAGGCCTTTTACTCGGTTGAGCCAGATATCATTGCCGGCGATTTTACACGCCGCCGAATCCCTCTTCCTGCGCCTCGGCGAGAAGCCAGGGATCTTTGATCTCCGTCGTCGGGCCTTTGCCGCTCAGCACGTTGGCGACCTCGCTCGCCGCGTGAGTCTGGCAGTCGATATAGGATTCGTCGGAGTTCGCCGCGGTGTGGCAGGTGACGATAACGTTCGGCAAGGTTAGGAGCTTATGATCCGCCGGCAGCGGTTCCGGTTCGGTCACGTCCAGAGCGGCGCCGGCCAATTCACCGGCGACGAGCGCATCGTAAAGCGCGTCGGAATCGACCAGCCCGCCGCGCGCGCAGTTGATCAGGTAGGCGGTCTTCTTCATCGCTTTGAATTGCGGCGCGCCGAACATGTGCCGGGTCTGCTTGGTCAGCGGCGCATGCACGCTGATGAAATCGGAGCTCGCGACCAGCTCGTCGAACGACACCATCTTGACGCCCATATCCTCAGCGGTCTTCGGGGCGAGATAGGGATCGTAGGTTTGCACGTTAAGCCGCATGCCTTGCGCGCGCGGCGCGACTTGCTTGCCGACGTGGCCCAAGCCGACGATGCCCATGGTTCGTCCTTGAATGCGATAGACCCGGCCCCGGTAAGCGTGCAGCTCCGCGGTATGGCGGCGCCATTTGCCGTCGCGCACGTATTGATTCATGCGCATGAGCTTGCGCGAAATCGCGATTAACAAGGCCGATCGGCCTGCTCGGCGACTTCGATGGAATTGCAACCCGCCGCGTTGCAGATGATCAGACCGTGATCTTTCGCCGCTTTGAGATCCATGCGATCGACGCCGACGCCGGTGCGGCAGACGACTTTGGTGCGCTTGAGCTGCGCGATGATCTCGCGCGACAGCGGCACCGAGCCGTGCATGATGATGCCGTCGGCGTCCTTCGCCCATTTCCACGACTTCCGCGTCGTTGGTCGGACGCCGGATCGTCATGTCGGCATCGATCTCGGCGAGGATCGGCTTGATCAAATCCACCGGCACGTCGTTGCTGCCGAAATAAACTACGTGAAACTTACCCATGTGACTCAAACCTCCAGTCCATACATGCGCACCGGATTGTCCCACAGAATTTTCCGCCGCGCTTCTTGCGAGATGTGATCGTTCCTGGTGAGATCGCCGACCGTGCGATCGGGAAATTTGCCGACGCAGTCGCTGTGCGGGTAATCGGTGGCGATGGTCAGATAGTCCGCGCCCACGTGCTCGATAAACATCGGCGCGAGCTCTTCGCCCGCCTCGCAACTGGCCCAGCACTGGCGCTTGAAATAGTAGCTTGGCTTTTCCTTGGTGGTTTTGGCCTGTCCATGGCCTTCGTGTTCCCAGTGCTCGTCCATGCGCTCGAGCCAGAACGGCACCCAGCCGCAGCCGGATTCCAGATAGGCGACTTTCAGTTTCGGAAATTTTTCCAGCACGCCGTCGGCGCAGAAGTTCATGCTTGCGAGCATCTGCTCGAGCGGATGGCAGGCGATATGGCGGCCGAACTCGCTGTAGCGGTCCGAGCCGGCCTGTTCGAGCACGGTGCGCGCGCCCTCGTGCACGCACACCGTGACGCCGAGATCGGCGGCGGCCTCGTACACGGGATAGTAGTCGGGGCTCGACAAGGTGCGGCCGCAGAGTTTGTTGGGCCGCCAGAAAATGCCGACGTGCCCCAGTTTCTCTTTGGCGTATTTCAGTTCTTCGACGGCGCGGACGGGGTCCTGCAGCGGGATCAGGCACACGCCGTGAAGTCGTTTGGAGTCGTAGCTGCAATAGTCGGCGAGCCAGGTGTTGTATGCGCGGCAGATTGCGGCGCTCAGCTCCGGATCGAGATTGTTGCGCCACATGATGTAGAGACCGAGGGTTGGGAAGAGCACGCTCACATCGACGCCTTCGCGATCCATATCGCGCACGTTGGATGCGGCATCGAATTTCGCCGCCAGCGCGTCGGCGAAAGTCTCGCGCCAGCGCTTGGAGCCGGCGAAGGTAAAACCGAAATCCTCTTGCTTCGAAGTATCACGCAATTTATCGGCGTCCGAAATCGGTTCGCCGTCGATGGAGCGGCGCGACTGATTGGGACCTTCGATCTTGACACGATCGCGAAATTTCGCCGGCAGGTATTTTTCGAACAGATCGCTCGGCTCGAGCACATGCCGGTCGGCATCGATGACCTTGAATCCATCTCTCATGGTGCACTCCTGACGCTAGTGATTGCTCGTGATGCAAGGATCGCCAAGAATCGTTGATCACGGCTTTTTATTAATAGGCCGAGTTACCGAAGGGAGTCAACAGAACAAGGCGATTCATCGACAAGGCGCACTAAAAGGCGCGACGCAACACAAAGCGGATGTTGTGAATGGCTGCAGAAATCGCAGCGGCCATGGCTGTGCAGATAGCGGGCGTAGCAAGTACTTGCCGTAGTCGTTGCCGTTCAGAGTGCGAACGATGGTGGGATCTGTTGTCGCGTGGGTTGATTGCCGATACCGCGCACGGCGAATGGACGCTGGTGGTCGAACTCGATGAGCACGGCGGGGCTGTGGATGCGATATTAAAAGACGCTGGCTGCGTCGGCGCCCACGATCCATGCAAGGTAGGTTCTGTCGAGATACAGTGCAGTAAGCTCGATCATTTACTGTTGTTGGAGCTCCGGCAACTCAGAGGCGCGAATTCCAGAACCATGTTGTCCTTGAACGCCACTCTATCAGCACGGTTTGATTGTGACTACAATTAGAACTACAATTCTTTTGTGAATGAAGTCGTCTTCTCTCCCGCCGCGGTGCGCCAATTCAAACGGCTCCCGGCTGCGGCTCGAAGGCTAATTAAGGAGACCATTCGTGAACGTTTGTTGGAACAAGATCCTAGGGAAGAAATTCGCAATCGCTTCCGGTTGCGTCGAATCTCCGAGCACGCGGATTACGAGCTTCGCGTTGAGCCGTGGCGCGTGTTTTACCGTGTACAGGACAAAACGGTGACCATTGAGCTGATTGGACGGAAGAAGGGGAACGTTCTCTTGATCGAAGGAAAGGAGTTTGAGCTGTGAAAATCGAAAGTCTCCGTGAAGTTAAAGCGAATTTGAGTAAGATCGTTAACGAATTACCTTCGGAACGATCGGTGGTGATAACCAAAAATGGTCGTCCTTGTGCCGTACTTTTCCCCGTTACTGAGGACACGGATATTGAAAGCATGGTGCTCGCCCAAAATAAGGAGTTCTGGAAGCTCATCGACCGCGCTCACAAAGAAGGAGAAAAAAAGGGGTTTACCAAACTCGACGATTTACCCGACTAAGACGGCTAGTAACTCGACCGGTTCCTTCAAATAAAATTTTCAACGGGGAGTTTTGTGAAACTGCTCGGCGGCAAACGCGCCGTGAAGGCGATTGGCGGCCGCCATTGGATCACGGCGATTCTGATGGGTGAAGAGGGATCGGAGAGGACACGTTAGAGAACTTCGTTCAGCATGTAGAAAGCGTTGTCTTTCAGTTTGTGCCATAGCCCGCGCTTGCGCCACGCCTCAAGCTCGATTTCCTTGCAATGGGGTAGGTACTTCTCGAACACCGCATCGAGGCGCTGTGCCGTTGCTGCGTCCCGGATGCCGAGAGTAATCTCGTCGTTGGTCTCGAAAGAGCGGTCGTCGAAGTTGCTTGAACCGACTGCGCTCCACACGCCATCAATGGTCATCACTTTCTGGTGCAGCAGGGTGTGCGGATACTCGAACAGACGCACGCCGCAGCGCAGCAGCTTTTCGAAGTTGCGGTGCCCGGCGTGCTGCACCATGGGATTATCGGATCCCCCGGCCGAAGGCATCATCACGCGCACATCGACGCCGCGGGAAACCGCTTCTCCGAACGCATCGATCGCTTCAGGCTCGGGAATAAAATAGGGATTCTGAATCCAGATGCGCTTGCGCGCGAGGCATATGACCGTGTGGTGAAGAATTTTCACGGCAGGCGCCGAGCCTTCCGGCTTTGCGTACGCCGCATGGATCAACACGTCGCCCGCGGGCTCTAGGGCCGGAAACACATCGTCGCCGGCGAACAAGTCACCGGTTTGCCCCGCCCAATTCTCGCTGAACGCGGCCTGCACGCTGTGCACGATGGGACCGCGTAACCTGACGCTGATGTCGGCGAAGTGTTCGCTGTCCTGGGCGTCGCCTAGCCAACTGTCGACGATGCAATGGCCGCCGACGAATGCTTCGCGCCCGTCGATGACGACGAGCTTGCGATGGTCGCGGTCGTTCAACACGCCGATGTTGCGCAAAGCCTTTTCATGGAAAAGCACGACTCGGCATCCGGCTTCTTCCATCTGTCGCACGGCGGCCTTGCCGACTTCTTTGGAGCCTTCTGCGTCGAGCAGGACACGCACCTGCTTGCCGGCGCGAGCCGCATCCGACAGCGCGTCCGCCATGCGCTGACCGAGCACCCCTTCCTTCCAAAGAAAGGTTTCGAAATGCACTGACTTTTGAGCCGAGCGAATGCGCTCCAACAGTACGTCAAAAAAAGCGCCGTTCTCCAAGACTTCGACCGAATTGCCGCCGACGGCTGTGCCGAGCGTCAGGCCGGCGAGCGAAGGCATGAGCTCATCGATCGACGCGCTACATTCAATGTGCAGTTTGGGATCACGGTGGCGTTTAATCGACCAAATGACGATCGATAGAAAAAAAACCACGCAAACGAACGCCACCGCCACAAGAATGTTCATCGTACTACTCTATGAGGTCGAATGCGGCGGAACAAGATATCGACGTTATGGCCTTGCCATCAGCCGCTCGATTGTCGAAGTCCACGGCTGTCGATCGTGGCTGACGGTGAATGAAGGCTACGGCATGACGCTCCACATGACGTTACCCGTGACATCATTTCAATCAAGCTCAAAAGTATCGAAGCTCGAGGCGTTTCTTGATACCACTCTCGACCGGACCGTTTTGGTGTTCTGCCGCTTGACAACTTCGGGAACCCTGAAATACCGTGCTTCGTGTTTATTGCCCGACACTGAAGGAAGTGACTCATGCATATCATCGATGCCGATACGCACATAGATGAAACGGAAGATACTTGGGCCTATTTGCGCCAAGAAGAACTCCAGTTCAAGCCGACGACGACTTATCCGTCCCACATCGATCCATCAAAACCCAGCACTCGGTATTGGATGATCGATGGACATCGGCAAATACGCTTCACTCGCGATGACAGATTGACGCGAACGACAGTTGAAAGCCGCGAGCTTCTCGATGTGCAGGCTCGGTTGCGTGATATGGACGAGATGGGCACCGACGTTCAGGTGATCTACCCTACGTTGTTCTTGATGGAAGCGACGGAGAACTCCGAGGTTTCGACTGCCTTGCGCCGCAGCTACAATCGGTGGCTCGCTGATCGCTGCGGGGAGTCCAGAGGCAGGCTCCGCTGGGTGTGCTTACCGCCGCTGATGAATATGGAAGAGGCGATCAAAGAGCTGCAGTTTGCTAAAGAGCACGGCGCGTGCGGTATTCTCAAGAAAGGCGATCTGGAAGCCGGCAAATGGCCGGCGGATCCGTATTTCTTCCCACTTTATGAAGAAGCAAATCGATTGGATCTTCCCATATGTATCCACATCGGTTCTGGCACACCTGACTTTGTATCCGCGCGCGAGTTTTCGCTTGGCTCTTTCATGCGCTCCCAATTGCCTACGGTGCATGCATTTCACACGATCATTCGTCATCAGCTACCCATAAAATACCCCAGACTTCGGTTCGGCATCATCGAGGCAGGGTGTTCGTGGATTCCCTACATCGCCTGGGAATTGAAACGTCGCATGGAAAAGGCCGCCGACGGTGCCGGAACCTTCAGCCAGTATGCGCGCTACTCTCTTTCCGAAGAATTGCTTTCCGCCAACCGAATGTACGTCACCTGTCAGGTCGACGAAGACCTGCCTTATATTTTAAGCATCGCCGGCGAAAATAATTTAATGATAGGCTCAGATTACACACATCGCGATCAATCCATGGAGCACGATTTTCCACGCTTACTGCAGGAACGCGTAACTCGAGGCGACATTTCAAAGTCGGTGGCGGGCAAAATTCTCTACGATAACGCTAAAGCCTTCTACGGGTTGTGACCGAGAACAGCCGCCGGTCGATTTACGACCGCCTTGCTCCTCGTCGTTGTCCTGTCCAGGAGATGCTATGAACAAACCGGTTTTCGTTCTCACTTCGGCAATTCTTTTTGCGGCATCGTTCTTGGTCCACGCGGCTGAAAAGGAAACGACAGTCGTTACCTATGTAGCAGGGCAGGGCGAACGCTGGCAAAAATTGAATCAAGCGTTTCAAGCCAAATACCCCGCCATCGAGGTGAAAAGTATTCGCGGCAACTATGAACGAACCCGCAATCGCGTCACGACCGAAGCGCTGGCCGGTAATCATCAGCGTCGATGTCATCCACATGGATCCGTTCAATGGCTGGTTGCTGATTCAAAGGGGGCTGTTTCAGCCTTACCAATCAAAGGAAGCGGCGCTTTTCCCGACGAGTTCCGCGACCCTGGCAATTTTCTCGTCTGCTGCATGCAAGCGATTCCAAACATCATGGCCTACAACACCAAAATGGTTTCCAGAGAAGTCGCTCCGAAAAATTACGAAGACTTGCTCCATTCTCGCTGGAAAGATAAGCTCGGTATGGATGAGGACGAATCGGAATGGTTTGCCGCTCTGATCGCGATTTGGGGCAAAGAAAAGGCCACTCAGTTTCTTCAAAGTTTGAACAAACAAGCGCCCAGCTTGCGCAGAGGGCATACCCTTCTCACCCACTTGACGGCGGCCGGCGAATTCAGCCGTCGCAGTCAACGTCTTCGGTTATGAAGTCATGAATGTAAAGACCCAGGGTGCGCCGATAGAACCTATTTTGGCCTTTCCGGTCGTGGTCCGTCCCTCCTACCTGGGCATCGCCAAGCAGGCGCCACATCCCAATGCCGCAAAACTTTACATCGATTTTGCCATGTCTGCAGAGGGACAGCAGTTATGGGCGAGTTTTGGCGCTCCCGTGGTGCGGTCGGGTGTCAAAAACAAATATGCCGAGCTGGTCAATAATCCGCATGTTCGTCCGGTAACTCTCGACATGGCGAAAGATTACCCGCAGATCAGCAAGCTTTTCTATTCAATCATCGGCAAGTGACTTGCTCGAGGTTCAGAGAAGATCACGTCGAGGAGGAGCGTCATCAAGATCCATGGAACAACAGGAAACGCATTGGAAAGCCCACCTCGAGGCTCTCTTTCGGCCCGCCTCGGTTGCGGTTGTGGGGCTTCGGAGAGCGGCCGCGGCGCAAGAATTATCGACAATCTTCGGCTCGTCGGCTACCCGGGTAAGATCTATGCGGTCAATCCGCGCCATGCTTCGATCAAGACCTTCCGGTGTTACCCCAGTATTTTGGCTATCGAAGAAGATATCGACGCTGTGACGATTCAGGTTCCCGCCGCTTCGGTGCCGGCGTGATGAACCAATGCGCCGAAAAGAAAGTAAAGGCCGTCGTCATCAACAGCGCCGGTTTCGCGGAAACGCAGAATACCGAGGGAATTGGACGCCAACGCCAAGTCCTAGAAGCCGCTGAGCACGGGAAAATTGCGGTGTGCGGACCAAATTGTCAGGGCCTATTTTCGATCTCAAATCGATCGCCGCTTTATTTTGTCGATCTGAAATCGATTGTGAAAGAACCCGACGGCGGGAGCGGCTGCGGTGGTCTCTCAAAGCGGATCGATGCTGACGACGCTGTTTCGCGCGGGCACACTTATGGCCTCGATTTTCAGTCATGTTATTTCCAGCGGCAATGAAGCCGTCTTGGATGTATCCAATTATCCTGGAGTATTTGCCTGACCGATGCGCAAACCAAAGTCGATGGGTCTCGTGCTGGAAGGAATTCGCGACCCGGATAACATCCGCAGAGTGGCGGCAAAGGCGCCCTTTGCGGTAAAGGTCATTGGTTCTCAAGATCGGCCGGTCCGAAAAGGGCAGACAAAGCGTTCTGGCCCATACCAGCGCGCTCGCAGGATCCGACTGACGTGCAGGATGCGTTCTTTGAACAATATGGTTGGATACGGACTTACGACCTGGATGAACTTTAGACGACGATGGCGGCTTTTGTCCGGGGCGATTTACCGAAAGGGCGAAGACTCGCTGTGGTTGGGTTTTCCGGCGGCACGACCAGTCTAGTCTGCCGATCTTTGCGAGGAGATGAGATTGGATTTGCCCTCTTTGCCGGAAGAGACTGCGGCAAAGCTCAACGGGGAATTGCGCGGCTTTCTTTCGCCAAAAAACCCGCTGGATCTAGGCGGGCCAAATCCCGCTTGGGCGGAAAGCGTGCAAAGCTGTATTGGCATCTTGGGCGAAACCGGAGATTTCGACATGGCCGTGCTGCTTTCGGCTCGAGGCGAGGAAACCTATGTGCCGGTTTTAGAGGCGGCCGCGAAAGCTGCGCAGAGCAAGCGCATGCCGTTCGCCCATTTATTATCCGTTTCCGGGCCGGTCGCCGATAGTTTGAAAGACAAAGCGCAGGAGATGAAGGTTCCGTTGCTGCAGGATCTTCGGCGGGGATTACAAAGCATTCGACATTTGATCGAATATTCGGAGTTCAAGAACCGCGCGCGATTGAAAGACGTTGCGCCGGAACAAAGAAACATCCCGGCGCTCGCCAGGGAAATGCTCAAAGGCAGGAGCATTCTAGGAGAACGGCAAGCCAAAAAGCTCCTGTCGCTTTATGGCATTCCGGTAACGCCCGAAGGATCCGCCAGCAACTTAAATGATGCCATGCGCCTCGCGGGTGAGATCGGTTACCCGGTCGCGCTCAAGATCGATTCGCCGGATATCACGCATAAGACCGACGTCGGCGGAGTTCACTTGGGGATTCGCAACTCGGCTGAACTGGAATCGGGCTATGAACAGATGATCGATAGCATCACCCAAAAAGCTCCGCAGGCAGCGATCAATGGCGTTTTGGTTCAGGAGATGGTCGGTGATCATGTTGAATTGATTGTCGGGATGCAGCGCGATCCACAATTCGGTCCGGCTATTTTGTGCGGCTTTGGCGGTGTCATGGCCGAGCTCTTGAACGATGTGTCACTGCGACTTTGCCCGCTGGACGCGCTCGATGCCGAGGATATGCTGGCAAAACTTAAGGGCGCCAAACTACTGAGAGGATATCGCGGAGTTCCGCCGAGCGATTTGACCGCGGTAAGCGATGTGCTGGTGAAATTGTCGCAATTAGCGATTGATTTTTCCGAAGAGATCGCCTCGATCGATATCAATCCGCTGGCGGTCTTCGCCGCAGGCAAGGGAGTACAAGCTCTCGATGCCTTGATCGTCTTGCGACCGCCGCCAGATAACGTCGGCTAATTCCAATTGAATAAACTGTGCGCTTAGCGATGCGCCAATCTTTGGAGGGAAAATGGAGTTCCGCTTACCCGAAGAGCTGCAGATGGTCAAAGACACCGTCAGACGTTTCGTCGACAAGGAACTTATTCCGATCGAGATGCACAGTCACGAGAATAACCTATTGAAGCCTGAGATCCGGGAAAGGCTCGAGAAAATAACCAAGGAAATGGGTCTTTGGCTCATCGACGTTCCCGAGGAGTACGGCGGCGCCGAGCTTGGTCTGCTTTCCCGTGTGGTTATTTGGGAGGAGATGGGTCGAACGATCGCTCTGCCGTCGCGCGAGCGAGGATTGTTCGGTCCCGAGGTCAAGCCGATTCTCTATAATCTCAACGAAGAACAAAAGCAGCGTTATTTTTATCCGGTGTTGCGCGGTGAAAAAACCTGCGGCTTGGCGCAAACCGAGCCGGATGCCGGGTCCGATCCGGGATCGATGAAGACCCGCGCCGTCAGGCAAGGCGATCACTACGTCATCAACGGCGTGAAGCGATTTATTACTCATGCCGATGCCGATTTCTTGCAGCTTTTGGCTGTCACCGATCCGAGTAAAGGTTCCCATGGCGGCATCTCGTGCTTTCTTGTCGATCAAGGGACGCCCGGTTTTCGCATTACCGGGCGGTTTGAAACGATGATGGGCGAACGACCTTATGAAATCGTCTTCGAAGACTGCAAGGTTCCGGTTGCCAATTTAGTGGGCAAGGAAGGCGAAGGATTCAAGTTGGGACAAAAGCACCTCGGCGTCGGACGGTTAAGACACGGCGCCAGGGCATTGGGTGTCGCCGAGCGATGCCTCGAAATGGGCGTCAGCTATGCAAAGCAAGAGTTACTTTTGGCAAACCCCTGTCGGAAAGACAGGCCATTCAATGGAAATTGGCCGATTCATTCGTCGAGCTTCATGCCTCGCGGTTGATGGTTTACCAAGCGGCTGGAAAGCCGACCAAGGCGAGGATATCCAGCAGGAAGCTTACATCGTGGAGCTCTTCGTCGATGAAATATCTTTCGAGTCGTCGATCGGTCTTGCAGATCCACGGTGGAATCGGTCTGACCCTGGATTTCTCCTGGCGAATAGTTTCTCGATCAGCGTACCCCGTTGGTCACGGAAGGCGCTTCCGAAGTCATGCGCATAGTCATAGCCCGCCATG
>CAVUVW010000003.1:0-18330 GCA_963745035.1 uncultured delta proteobacterium
TCATCTCAAGAATCACAAGCGCTGTCTTCGACGACGATCCAGGCGTCGCGGGAGCCGGAGTGGAGTTCTTCCCGCGGCGCCGGAAAATCCGGCTTCGGATTTTATCGGAAGAGCCCAGAAGGCACCCCGTCAGGCGAGCTCTTTCTTCCACTTTTCGGTGATTTTCTGCTTCAGCTCAGGACTTAGGGCATTGACCGGCGGAAACCGATCACGCCAGGCGTAAGGGCGGCAGGCGTTCAGGATCGCGCGGCTGTTGATGAAGTTGCCGGCATCGCGCTGGTCCGGATGCATTGCCGGGTCGAGGGGCGTGCTCCAGCAGCCGTCGATAATGGTCATCGCGGTCTTGGGATCGCAGCGGGTCGATACCGCCCAGATGACTTCTTTCATATCCGATGGATCGATGTCTTCATCGACGACGATCACGAAGCGGCCATGATAATTGCCCGCGCGCGATCCGAGCGCGGCGATCGCGGCTTGCTGCGCGTGACCATGATAGCGTTGCTTAAGCGACACGACGATAAACGGCGCGCCGCCGGCGGGCGCCGATCCGCCGACGTAGCACCATACGCCTTTGATATCCGGCACGTCGGCTTTCTCGAGATAATTCCAAATCGCCGCCGCGCCGATCGGAACGCCGAAGGTGATGAATGGCGGCTTCAACGGCGGCGCGCCGCAGAGAATCGGATCATTGCGATAATAAAGCCGCTTTACCCGTATGACCGGCTCGTTGGCCGCGCCATGCGCGTAATAGCCCGGCCATTCGCCGAACGGACCTTCCATGTGCACTTGTTCTTTGGGCGGCGGCACTTCGCCTTCGATGGCGATTTCAGCCGTCGCGGGAATCGGCAAGCCGGTCACTTCGCCGCGTATGACGTCCACGGGCGCGCCGCGCAAGCCGCCGCCGTAATCGAGCTCGGACATGCCGTAAGGGATCGATTGCCCGGCGACAAGGAACAGCAGCGGGTCTTGCCCGAAGGTGACGACGACCGGACAGTTCCTGCCTTTCTCCCAATATTTTTCGCGCATGATGCGCGCGTGGTGTCCGGGCGAGACGTAAAGGCCGAGCGTATTTTTATCGTGAACCTGGACGCGGTAAATACCGACATTGACCCAACCGCCTTCTTCCGGCTCGCCGGTGATGACGCAATCGGCTGTGCCGATGTAACGTCCGCCGTCGAGCTCGTGCCAATGCGGCGTCGGAAATATCGTCATGTCGATATCGTCGCCGGTTTTGACGTTTTCCAGAATCGGCCCGCTCGCTGACGACGCGCGGAGGAATGGGCTTTACGCCTTTGAGAATTTCTTTCCACCGCGCGACCAATTCGATGGGCGCCGCGTCCGTGGGCATGCCGACCGTCAGGCCGGAGCGCGCCGGCGTGTTGATCAGATTGGCCGCGACGCGGAAATTCGGTGGGTGATCGGGATCTGATCGAAGAGAACCAGCGGCGAAGGTTCTTTGAAGGCGAACAATTCGGTCAGCGCGCCGATCTCCAAGTTCCAGTGGGCGCCGTGGATTTCTTTGACTTGACCAAGCTCGCGAGCGGCATCGATAAACTCGCGCAGATCGTTGAAAGGCATAGTGCGTGTAAGGTCCCTTCGATGATCACCACGAAGGACACGAAGCACGCGAAGGAAACAAGATCGATGTCTGGATTCCGTTCTTCGTGGCCTTCGTGCTCTTCGTGGTAGACTCTGGTTTTTAAAAGTGCTTCAGTTCTTGCGCGTGTCTATAAATGCCGTCGTGAAACAGCGCGACGTAGTCGGCGTTGGTGAGACAGCAATATTCCGGTCCCCAGCCGGGGCGATACCAGGTATTGCCGTCCTGCAACAGCCGCTCGAAGATCATGCGCGCAACTTCGCCGTGTGCCATCAGGCCGTCCAAGTGCTCGTGCAGATCCGCTTCTTCGTGGACCTGAAAATAGTGCAGATCGGCGTCTTTGATCTTGTATTTATCGAGCAACGCCTCGCGCCAGCGTTTGGCCCAATGGCCGAACATTTCCTCGTTGAGCGAGCGCGCCCACCATTCGATCATGCTGCCTTCGTAAACCAGGCCGCGGGCGAACTCGGTGAGCGCGCGGCATTCGGCGAAAACTTCGCAGTTGATCATCTCATCGACCGAAACGCCGAACGCTTCGCCCTGTTTGATCAAAATTTGAATATGGCCCGGAATGCTCGGGTTCACCAACTCATCGCTGATCTTGCCGACATAGGGCGCGAGCAGGTCGCGGTGGCGCGCGAAGATGCCCTGGTGGCGCTGGTAGATGATCAAATGAAAATTGTTGATTTCCACGGGATAGCTGTACCAGTGGCGCCAGAAAAGCTTGATCGTTTCAAACGGCAGCTTGCCCGCTTCGAGATCGCGCATGAACGCGCCGCCGAAAATCTGTTTCATTCCAGCGCGCGTACATGCGCCGTTTGATCTCGTCGGTAAAAGCTTTCGCCTCGTCGGGCGAAAGCTTTTTGCCGATTTCCAACGTCAGCGGCTTTGGATCGATTCCCATGGCTGGAGACTGCGTGGTTAGAGATTGAAGCCGGCATTCACCAAACCTTCTTTGAGGTCCGCTTTGTCTTTGTCCGTGAACGGCGGCGTTTCCCAGCGCGGGAAACGTTCCACCGGCAAACCGCGCAGTTTCATCAGCTCGCAGAACACGCCGCGTCCGTGGGTGCGTAAATATTTGCCGACCACCTGCATGAGCCGGGTCAGCAGATCGTGTTCCTTTTGCGCAGCTTTCAGATCGCCGGCTTTGAGCGCTTCGTACATTTTTACGCAGGCCTCGGGAAAGGGCGTCGACGGCGGATGGATCGCGCCGCGCACGCCGACGGAGTAGCCGGTATAGAGGGAAAAAATTCCGCCGGGAAAAACTCCGGTCGTCTTCGGCAATTGATAGACGTAGCCCAGCAGTTTGTCGTAGGCGATGAACGAAACTTTGATGCCGGCGAGACGGATTCGGCGCGATCGCCTCGATGATCTTGTTGGCTTTGGCCGGAGTGATCTCGACCCAGGTGGTTTCCGTGTTGTCGTAAATGAACATGGGCGTGCCCGGAACGGATTTAGCGATCGCTTTGTAATGCGCATAGACTTCCCAATCATCGTGCGGATAGTAGTAGGGCGGCACGACACCTACGGCATCGACGCCGAGGCTCACGGCATGCTTGGCGAGTTCGATGGACGAAAGCGTGTTCGCCGTGCCGATGTGCATCACGACCGGCACGCGGCCGCGCACGCGCTTGACGATCTGCTCGGCGACTTTCTTGCGCTCGTCGATTTCCATCACCATGCCTTGGCCGTGGGTGCCCAGGGGAAAAAAGCCATGCACGCCGGAGTCCAAATAGAAATCGATGATCGCGTCGGTCGCGGCGTGATCGATGGCGCCGTCTTGTTTGAACGCCACCGGCATGGGCATCAGAATGCCTTCAATTTTTTTGTCGCTCGGCATAGGCTCTCCTTTCGGAAACGTGAATTGGCTCGATTGTCTCGTATCCATAGCGCAACAGGTGGATAATTCCACCCCGTATCGCTTTGCCATGAAAGATGCTAGTGCGTGACAAATAATCTTCAGGAGGCAAGAATGGCGGAAAAAAATCCAGTGGTGTTGATGACGACGAGCAAGGGCAATATTCGCATCGAGCTCGACGCCGAGAAGGCGCCGATCACGACGAAGAATTTTCTCGATTACGTGGGCGAGGGACATTACGACGGGCTTGATTTTCCATCGGGTGATTCCGGGCTTCATGATCCAGGGCGGCGGCATGGACGCGCAGATGAAGGAGAAAAAGAACCGCGCGCCGATCAAGAATGAAGCAGCGAACGGCCTGAAGAACAACGTCGGAACCGTCGCCATGGCGCGCACCAACGTCGTCGACAGCGCCACCTCGCAGTTTTTCATCAATGTAAAGGACAATGATTTTCTCAACCATCGAAGCGCGGCGCCGGCGGAGTTCGGCTACGCAGTATTCGGCCGCGTGATCGAAGGGATGGACGTGGTGCAGAGCATCGAGAAGGTGAAAACCGGCAACAAAGGCCAGCACCAGGACGTGCCGGTCGAAGCTGTGACCATCAACTCGGCGAAAGTCGAAGGCTGAGAAACGCCGCGAGCGCGCCGCTGGTCACGCCGTCCAAATTCTTCGTGGATCGTACTTTCGCAGCGCGGCTATTTCCCGTTCGCTCGGCGGCGCAGTTTCGCCGGCGCTTTCGGCGATTTTGAGCCGCCAGCCGGTTTCCTTTTTCACTTGCGCGACGGTGACGCCCGGATGGAGGGAGCTGAGCAGCATTTCGCCGCTCGCCGCGTCGAAGGAGAAGATTCCCAGACTGGTGATCACTTTGCTTGGGCCGCCGCCGGACAGCCCGTTTTTCAATCGCCCGCGGCCGCCGCGGCCGAAGCCGGGCGAGGTGATGAAGAGAACATTGCGGGCAAAGCGCCGCTTCTCGTGGTTCATGATGATGATGCAGCGCTTGGCCATGGTCGCGATATCGGCGGCGCCGCCGCTGCCGGGCAGACGAACGCGCTTGCCGTTCTCCTCGACCCAATGTGTGTTTAGGTTGCCAAAACGGTCGATCTCGGCGCCGCCGATGAAACCCAAGTCCACTCTGCCGGTCTGCAACAGATTCATCGCGTCGTTGAGACCGCCGCAGTAAAGCGCGCGGGCGACGTTGGCCGGATCGCTCATGGTCAGGATCGACTCCAGCGCCGGCCAATCGCGCACCACGCCGTTCTCGAAGATGCCGATGGCGCTCGGCGCGTGGGTTTCCTTGGCGACGGCAAAGCCGAGGAGCGGCAGGCGCATGCCGACGAACACTTTGTCGCCGTCGCGGATCTCGCGCGCGGCAGCCGCGACCATCAGCTCGCGAAGCGTATAGTCCATCCTAAAAACGTTTCGAGTTTTGGGTTCCGGGTCTCGGTTAACTCCAAAACCGAAACTCGAAACACGAAAGCGAAGGCTACGCCTTCGCGAATGCGTCGATGCCCGCTTGGCCGATCTGGCGATCGACGGCGGAGGGGGCGCCGCTCACGCCGACCGCGCCGATGCACTGGCCGTCCACAGTCACCGGGAGTCCGCCTTCGATGCTGATGAACCAGCCGGGACCGACCGCGAGAGTTTGCGCCAGCACTTGATGATCGGGAATCTCGCTGCCGTCGCGGCCTGTTTTACCGGTAGCAGCGGTAGTCAGCGCCGCGCTCCGCGCCTTGGCCTGAGAGATCAGCGTATTGTGTGTCCGACCGTTGGTCATGCGCTTGAAGGCCATCAAATGCCCGCCGGCATCGACGACGCAGATGCTCACGACCTGTTTTAATTCTTTGGCCTTCTCGACGGCGGCGTTGACGATGATATCGCAGCCTTCCTGAGTCAGTTTCATCGACGGCATGGTTTTCATATTTTCCTCCTCGGTTTCTGGCTGGCTGAAATCGGTCTCAGTAGCTGAAATTCACGGCCGGCGCGAGCAGCTCTGCGCCCGGCTTTAATCTTTCGACTCTCTCCGGCGGCAAACGGCCCAAGAACTGGTGGTGATCGGCGACCTCGAGCACCCATTGCCGCACCCAGCTCTCGAAGCCCTCGCGGAGGCGCGTCGCGCGGTGATAGTCGAAATAGAAATCGTCGTCGCGGCGCGCGTAGCCTTGGGTCGGCGATGGAAACGACCCGAAGGGCTGGTGCACCACGCTGGAAACCACGAAGCCGGGAATCACGGTGCGATTGGGATCGCCGAGAATCACGTCGTGATCGACGATCTCTTCGCAGGTCAAAATCACTTTTCCGGACGCCAGCGCCGCTTCGCGCATGACGCCCGAAGTTGCCCCAGACGTGGGCGTTGCCTTCCCGGTCGGCGCGTTGCGCGTGAAGGATCGCAACGTCTGGGCGGATGGCGCGCACGGCGATCAACTTCTCACGCGTAAACGGGCAACGCACCCGTTGAAACTGTTCCCCGTTAGCGATGTCGCTGCCGATGATCGTACGCGTGGGGAGAAAGGGCACGCCCATCGCCGCGGCTTGGAGTCCGAGCCCGATGGTGAAGTTGGAGTGCTCTTCGATTTCGATCGGCCGAGGAATGCCGGCTTCGGCGGCGCGGCGGTAATTGTGCCCGAGGCCGGCGGCGACGTTGCCGACCCATGACGCGATAATTTTACGCACACAGCCGGCGCCGATCAGTTGATCGAATTGCATGTCGGAGATCGGCCCGATCAAGGTTAAATTGCTTTTATTCTGCCGAATGATTTCGTGACTGGCAGCGAAAGGAATGAGCGATTCGAGGGCGCAGCCCATCGCGATCGACATGCCGTCGTCTACGTCGCGGGCGATCGCGTCGTGCAGCGAGCGGAGCTTGTCCATCGACAACTCCTGTATCTGCTCAGACGCTTCAGTTCAACTGCGCGGGCTGATATCGCAGCGTCGTCCGTTAACGTTAGCGCCAACCAGCGCGTTCAATCGTATCCGTTGGACTATCGCGGCGTTACTGCGCAGATAGTAAGCGAGTTGCGTCGAATGTGGATCTCGAAGTGTTGATTCAGTGACAGTCAAGGAGCCAGCTATGCTCCTCACCGCAAAGAACTAAACGTATTCTACGCTCGTCGTCCCGCGGTCAACGTAAAATTCTCGCGGCGAATATAGACATGGCCCGCGTCTCTCTTGCTGACCAGCTCTTCCACCAGCTTCACCAGAGGTTTTCGCGCATCCAGATATTCTTTGCGCGGCGGCGCGCCTTTGAGAGCGTCGACGAACTCCGGGCCGGCGTAGTAGCGCGAGCAGTAGTTCTTCATCCGACAGACTCGGCCCGCCGTATTTCTTTCTTACTTCTTCGAGCGATATGTCCGGCACTTTAAAATTTTCCATTTCCCGAGCGCGGGAGCGATTCAAAACTTTCGCCTTCACCTCGGCGTCCATGTATTCGGCGCCTTCTTTGCCCCATAGTCCAATTGCATACTGGATGACTTGATCCGTAACCTCCTTGTAGCGCTCGCCCGTTATGACGTTGATCGCGGCCTGGCTGCCGACGAATTGCGCAAAGGGAGTCACCATGATCGGGTAGCCGAGCTCGGCGCGGACCTGGACGATTTCCTCCAGAACCGTTTGCATCTTGTCTTCCTTGCCAAGCATCTTGAGTTGATGCCGCAAGTTGGAAATCATGCCGCCGGGAACCTGGTGGCGATACCAGGTCTCGTCGTATTCCCGCGGCGTACCGATCGGCAGTCCTTCTTCTTCGGCGACGCGGCGGAAGTGTCGCTCGACGGGCTCCAGCACACTTTCATTGACCAAAGGCTTGTAGCCCAGGGCGCGCAGGTTGCGGGCGACGTTGAAGATCGACGGCTGGGCCGAGCCATTGGCGAGCGGCGGCACCGAAGTATGAACGATGCGAATGCCTTGCTGGACGACCTCGAGGACGTTAAATGGAGCCAAACCGTTGTTGCAGTGCGCGTGAAATTCGACCGGAACGTCGCCGGCGTTATCCAGCACGATCCGAGAAAGGACCTGTGCCCGATCCGGGGTGAGCATGCCGCCTACGTCTTTGAAGCAAAGGCGATAGGGTTTCATCGCCGCGGCCTCGCGCGTTTTGCGCGCGTAGTACTCATCGGTATGGCGCGGCGAGATGGAGTAGATGATATTTACCACGGAGTCCATGCCGAGATTTTTGAGCTCCGCGACTTCGTTCTTTAACGCCCCATAATCATTCCATGGGTCGGATAGCCGGGTGAGGGTAATACCGTAATGTACCACGCGTTCGATAATGAGCCGCGGGATGCAGGCAGGTGTGAGAGTAAAGCCGCTGCTCAGGCCGCCATGATAGCGCAGTCGGGTGTGCTTGATTTCCTTTTGGCCGTAGCGCACCCAATCCCAGGGATCGTCGCGCTGCTCGCGCACGACTTTTTTGAAACGGCCGCTGACGAAAAACTCCATGCCGTCGAAGCCGGCCTGGTCCATGTGGCGCAGCGCGGGATGCATCATGCCGGTGGTCATATTGTGCGCCCACAGGCTCGTATTGCCGTCGCGCAGAGTCGTATCGACGATGCGGATTTCCTCCATCGTAATCCTCCGGGAGAAGAGCGTTGTCGTTTCAAGCTTTGTTAACCTACGTTCGAGGCTCGATACAAGAGGGATTGACTTCGCGTGCCGCACGCCATGCAATCATCTTGACAGCCGACCGCAACGACGACTATGAGAGCGGCAGAACTGGCGAAGGAGATCGACCTATGAAACAGGCGCGAAGCACGGCTCTCGGCGCGGGTTATATGGTTTTCGTTGCGGTGTTGCATTTGTTTCTTGGCGCGGCGGCCGCCCAGCAAAAACCCAAGCTCCGCCCGCTCCATATCGCGCTCGCCAATCATTCGGCGACCATGACCCATATTTATATCGCCAAGCACCTCGGCATTTTCGAAAGCTACGGCTATGATGCGCGGGTTTTGGTCCTCGAGCCGCGCGCCGGTCTCGCCGCCATGCTCGCCGGCGAGCTCGATTTCTACTCCGCGATTGGCTCAACGGCGCGCGCGGCGCTGCGAGGTGTGCCGGTGCGCGTCGGACTGGTGTCTCTCAATCGTCCCGACTTCGTCCTCGTTGCGACAAAAGATATTACGACGATCGATCAACTCAGGGGAAAAGTAATCGGCGGCTACACGCCGCAGGGAACGGTGAATGTCGTTCTGGGGGAATTGCTGCGCCGCAAGGGATTGAAGCCGGACGAATACAAAGTCGTGAACGCGGGCACCGCGCGCGCGGCGGCGCTTAGCAGCGGCACCGTGCAAGTCGCTATGCTCAATAGCGTCGAGACCGTGCGTATGGTGAAGCAGGGATTTCATGTGCTCGCGCGAGCGGGCGATGAACTGGAGTTGCCGCAGAGCGGGCTAGGCATGTCGGTCGCGTCCATGCAATCCAAGCGCGATTTCTTCCGGCCGGCCGTGCAAGCCGTGGTCGAGGCAATCCGCATTATCGTCACCCAAAAGGAGCGGACCGTCCCCGTGCTGATGAAGCAGCTCGCGCTCAATCAGGAAGAGGCGGGCTATGTTTATGACGGATTATTGAAGGGGTGGGCGTTGGACGGCAAGCCGACGGCGGGCGCCATGAAGCTCGAATTCGAGCTGGATCAGCGCGACATGGGGCTGAAAGAGCTGCCCAAGCCGGAACAGGTGTTTGATTTCTCGCTGCTCGACGAAGTGCTCGCGCAGAAACGTTAGTGCCCGAACATATCACCACGAGGTGAGTCATGAGCTTACACTCGCCCATAGATGCTAAAAAATGCCTGGCAAAGATTCCTCACATCCGTTCGCAATGACGAACAATAGTAGACGCTTGTCATTTCGAACCCTTCGACGGTGCTCAGGATAAACTCCGTGAGAAATCTTTGTCTCTGTTATTTTCGAAGGAGTGAATCAGGAGCTGGCGGGCTGTGCGTGCTCGACGCGAAGGCGGTAGCATTGTGGTCCGTGACCGGCCCGGAGCTCATTGGGCGCTCGGGCTTTTTCTTCTTGCCGGCGGTTGCGTCACCATGGCAGCAGTGCTCGGATTGGCTACAAATGCCGCCACATTGAGCGTATGGGCTCGATTGGGTTGTTTTGCGATCGGCGCCGGCGGTTCTGCCGGCGCTCTGTGGTGGTTGGCTCGGGCGCCCGCATCTCGCACGACAATCGATCTGCTCCGGCGCCGCGTGCAGGTAGCACGTTGGGGAATCAGCGGACGTTCGCTGCGTGAGCTGGAATGGCATGAGCTCGCGGGAATGATGCTCGTCTTCGGAACAGATAGCGAGGGTGGAACAGTGGTGCGACCTACATTTCAGCTTCACAGCGGCGAAGTAGTGCCGCTCTCCCTGCTGTGGTCGCACGACACCGCAGGGATTGAAACCCTGCTCAGCGAACTCGCCCGCGATTGCCAGCTATCGAGTCTGCAAGCAAAATCGGAGACATAGCGAATTCGCGCGCGGCTGCACCGGCGCCACGGCTTCCAAACATGGAAATCCGTAAGTCTTGGTTACCTTTCGCTATCGCGCGATCTAGGCAGGTTTGAACTTCGGCAGCCAGACGTCTTTCGACGCCTGCTCGAACGTCACCGCCACTTTCATGCCGAGCTTGACGTCCTCGACCGGGCAGTTCACCACGTTGGTGATCATGCGCGGTCCTTCTTCGAGATCGACCCAGGCAATCACGTAGGGAATATCCGGCTCAAAAGCTTTCGAGGCTGCGCGGCCGACCACCTGGCGAATCACCGTGAAGGAATAAATCTCGCCATTGCCGCTCATGGGCGTCCATTCTATGCGCTCGCTGCCGCATTCGTTGCACAACGGGCGCGGCGTCCACACCCAGGCGCGGCAATCCTGGCAACGCTGCATGACGAGCTTGTTCTGCGCCGCCGCATCCCAAAATGTCTTGGCTTCGGTGGTGATCGCCGGCAACGGTTTTCTGATGTCTGCTTCAGCCATATTTACAGTTCGCTTCCGAGCACCGCCACGGCGCAGCAGCCCAAGTTTTTGCCGTAGGGGAGGACGCCCAAGCCGGTGACGAGACCGGTTTTCGCATTCGCTACCTGACGCTCGCCGCCTTCGCCGCGCAGTTGGCGCACCCCTTCGATAACATGCAGAGTACCGCCGGCGGTGGACGGCTGGCCGACGTTGATCATGCCGCCGCCGGTCTGGATCGGCAGTTGGCCTTTGAAGGTGAAATCGGTGCGCTCGTAGAAGCTCACGTCCCCCTTGGCGCAAAAACCGAGATCTTCGATCTGCAGGTAAACGACAATGATGTAATCGTCGTAGAGTTGCAGAAAATTGATGTCGCTGTGTCGGACGCCGGCCATTTCCATGGCGATTTTGCCGGCGTCTTTGACGCCCATGACGAGCGCATCGGAGCCGGCGCGCGGGCCGTAGGACGAATTGCTGCGCTCGCCGAATCCTTTGAGATAGACCGGCTTCTTGCGCAGTGTTTTCGCGCGCTCGGGCGAAGCCAAAATATAGGCCCTGCCGCCGTTGGCCGGCATGACGCAGTCGAGCAGACGCACCGGATCCGCCACCAGCCGAGAAGTTTTATAGTCGTCGACGGTGATCGGCTTGCGCAGATACGCGAGCGGATTGAGGCTCGCGTGATAGCGTCCGGCGACGGCAATCTTGCCGAAATGATCCAGGGTCGCGCCGTACTCGTGCATGTAGCGGCGCATGACCATGGCGATCTTGCTGTTGGGCCCCATGGTGCCGTAAGGAATTTCCCAGTCGCGCATGTCGCCGGGTTGGATACCGCCGCCCCAGTGCTCGGAAAACGGCGCCGCCGAACCGCACACGAGGGCGAGATCGATCAATCCCGAACTGATCGCCGCCGCCATGCCGCCGAGCAGCGAGACCGCTCCGGCGCCGCCGGTGGAGCCGCCTTGCAGCAGTCCCGGCGTGATGCCCAAGATCTCCGCGACTTCTTCGGGCCAGAAAGGCTGCGGGTAAGCGGTCGGTATCGTCACGCCCAAGCCTTGGCCCTGAAAATCTTTCAGGCTCAATCCAGCGTCTTCCAACGCAAGGCGCATGGCCCAGGAAATATATTCCGCGCTCGACTTACGCGGCTCGCCGGGCTTCGATCCCAAACGATCCGTGGGAGTTTCGCCGATGCCGACGATCGCTGTTTTGTTGCGAATGCTCATAGTGATATCGGCGACCATAAAACGGCGCGGCAATTATTTCAAGGAGAAATGACGCGCGTCGGGTTGGTCCCGTTAGAGCGCTCATGAGCGTCCAATCAAGAAAGATTTCTCGCTTTAAACTCGAAATGACAGGATAGACTTCGTGCGAGATCTTGAGGGCAACAGTAGTTGCCGCGGAGTTCGCTTGACACAAACTGCCCTGCCGATAGAGGATCGCCGTACTTCGGGCGATAGCCGAAGGTTTGTCCAAATGGAGGCAGAATGAGCGAACGCGGCCGGTTTCATAGAGCGCTGTCCTTTTTATCGCGAATCTCTGAAGTGAAGTTTGCGATCAATATATTTATCGCAGCGAGCGGTTTGCTTTTGATACCTGCGTTCGCCCACGCGCAGAAGTCCATCGTCGCCTGGTCGGCGGTGAGCGCGCTGAATTCCCCGTTCTGGGTGATGAACGACGCAGGTTTTTGGAAGCAGGAGGGCTTGGACATCCAGCTCGTCTACATCGCTAGCTCGCCGACCGTGGCGCGGGCGACGTTGGCGGGCGAGATCGTGCTTTCCGGCGCCAACAGCCAGGTGATCGTCGATGTTGGGCTCGGCGGCGGCGATCTGGTCGCCATGGGCGCGATCACCAACGTCGTGGCTTTCTATGTGATGGCCGCGCCGGAAATCAAAAGCGTAAACGATCTCA
Organism: uncultured delta proteobacterium; assembly: GCA_963745035.1. GTDB lineage: Bacteria > Desulfobacterota > Binatia > UBA9968 > UBA9968 > DP-20. The sequence goes on from CAVUVW010000003.1 coordinate 12,278, forward strand.
GAGGGAAGGTGGTCGGTGTCACGCGCTTCGGTGCGTCGACGGATTTCGGCATGCGCATGCTCTTGTCGAAGTACGGTCTCGAACCGGCGAAGGACGTCCCGTTCATTCAAATCGGCGGCATGCCTGAGCTGGCCGCGGCGCTGTCCAAGAAAACCGTCTTTGCCGCGCCGATGTCGCAGCCCATGGTCTATCTTGCGCAGCAGGCGGGCATGCGCATGATCGCCAATCTCGCCAAAGAAGAGATCCCCTTTATGCACATCGGCCTCACCACGTCGCGGAAGTGGATCAAAGAAAATCGCCCGCAAGCCAAAGCTTTCGTTCGGGCATATGGCCGGGCGATGCATTTCATGCACACGCGCAAGGAGGAGACGCGGGCGATTTTTGCGAAATATACTCGGATCAACGATCAGGGCATGCTCGACGGCAGCATTCAGTACGGCTACGACTTCATGGAGAAGATTCCACTCGTAAAAGCGGAGGCGTTCCAGGTTACGTTGGACCAGATCGCAAAGTCCAATCCCAAGGCCAAACAGGCAAAGCCCGAGCAGTTCTTCGACAATAGCCTGGTACAGGAGCTGATCAATGAAGGGTTTTTTGCCAAACTTTGGGGCAAGAATCCTTAGCGAGAAGATTGGAGTGATGGGCAAATGAAGAGAACGTTGCTTGTGTTTCATTGCCTCCTTGTCGCAATTGTTATTTTCGCGCGGCCGGCGCTAGCGCAGAAGCTTGTCATAGCGTGGACCGCGGTGAGCGCGTTCAACTCGCCGTTTTGGATCATGAGCGATGCGGGATTCTATAAAGAAGAAGGCTTGGACGTCGATACGATGTATATCGCCAGCTCGCCCATTGCCGCCAAGGCGACGTTGGCAGGCGAGATCGTCATCAGCGCGCAGAACAGTCAAGTGATCGCGGATTCCGGCCTGCAGGGCGCGGATTTGGTTGCCATCGGCGCTGCGGTCAATATCGTTCCTTTTTATGTAATGGCTGCGCCGGAGATAAACAGTGTAAGTGACCTCAAAGGCAAAACCATCGGCGTTTCTCGTTTTGGTGCGGCGACCGATTTCGGCATGCGCATGTTTCTTGCCAAGCACGGGCTCGCAGCTCACCGGGACGTGGCCTTCATTCAGATAGGCGGTATGCCGGAGATCGCCGCGGCGCTCTCTAAGAAGATTATCGCGGCCGCGCCGATGTCTTACCCGATGGTCTATGTAGCCGAACAGGGCGGGGCAAAGGTGTTGGCCAATCTTGCCAAAGACGAAATTCCATTTGTTCACTTGACGCTGACGACCACGAAGCGCTTTCTCAAAGACAAGCGGCCGCAGGCGAAAGCTTTCTTACGAGCCTATGGCAAGGCGATGCACTTCCTCTACAATCGCCAGGCCGAATCGTTGGCAATATTTGCCAAATACACCAAAATTAAAGATCAAAAAATGTTGGAGGGCAGTCTCAAGTATGGCTACGAATTCATGGAAAAAGTGCCGTTCGTGAAGCGGGCGGGGTTTCAGGTCACTCTTGATGAAATCGGCCGGACAAATTCCAAGGCGAAGCAGGCGCGGCCGGAACAATTCTTCGATAACAGCATCGTCCAGGAATTGGTCGACGAGGGATTCTTTGCCAAACTGTGGGGAAAGAATCCTTAGCCCCCAAAAAAGGGGCAGTAGCATGTGACGCTGATTCTCAACAATGACGACGTGAAGCAAGTCCTCGACATGGAAATCACCATGGCGACGCTGGATACAGCCTACCGAGAGCTGGCGCGCCAAGAGGCGGTGTGCCGTCCGCGCACGGTATCACAAGATCTATCAGTGGGGCACGATGGAAGGCGGCTCGATTTCCGGCTACTCGGCTATTCGACCGCGGCCTAGGGATAGCCTGACCAACCCCAGCGGTTGATACGCGGTTCGTTAGGCTTGTAGATTCAGACAACAGGCGTCGTACTTACGGCACGCTCGATACCAAGGATTTGACGATGCCGCTGGTTGCTGTCACCCGCTTGCGCGTCAGGTCGGTTCGCTTTGGGTTGCCATTTGGCTGGTATACCTGGCGATCATTCAGACAGGCCCAACGCGTGCCCGGCAGCCTCGGGGTCAAGTTGCGGAGAGTAGAAGGCTTCGCGTTCTGGACAGTGACCGCGTGGCGGGACGAAGCGGCGATGAGCGCCTACCGCATCGCGCCGCCTCATCTGCACGCGATGCCCAAGCTTCTCGAGTGGTGTGACGAGGCCGCTGTGGTGCATTGGAACCAAGACTCCGCCGAGCTACCGGACTGGGAAACAGCGGAGAGGCGAATGGCCGAATCCGGCCGCCTGTCCAAAGTGAATCATCCGTCTATCGATCAACAAGCCGGCCGACTAGACTTTACGGCCAAGAACACCTAATCAAACGCTGCACGTCACAGTGACATCGGCGGCTTCTAAGAGTTTTGCGTTTCACCATCCGCCGTCGCAAGTGAGCCGAGGCGTTTATTCCCGAGTCTGTTCCGCTGTTCCTAAAACGCTACAAAGTGAAGTATGGATAAGCTGACCAGTAATTGTCGCTCCCTACGGCGGCTCACTTAATAGTTAGTTAGACTGCATCATCAAGAATGCCTGACTGCTAGTATCGAAAATGCCAAAAGACTCGTTTCCGAACCCTCCTGCGTTTCTCGCTGGAGCCCCGAAAGTCGTTCTCAATAGGCTGGACCCGGAGCGAGCTTTGCTGTTCGCCCTAGACGCCAGAAACCAACCGGCGTCACGCGGCGGCTGCCTTATCGCGCTCGGTAGCATCGATTCCGCATTAGCCGCCGCGAGAGTTCAGCAGCGGCGGATTGCCAGCGCCAAGAGAATGATGGAGCGCAACTCGCGGGCCGGACGAGGCCATCGCATGTTATTCCACGACGTCCACTTCTACCTGATTTGCTGGGGTAGGGTTTCTAAACTGGCACATTTCGTCGTCAGGATCACTCAATTCCCGCAGGCCCGGCTCGTCCTCAAACGGTATCGCACGCGGCTTGATCATATGGTTGGGTTCCGGGACCACCTTGAACACTTCGAAGAGCGCCTTCCCGGTGGCTCAAAGAACCACATTTTGAGGGTGCCTGGAGACCTTTTCAACATGAGTGGTGACTTCGCGACAATTGGAGGCGACCGCGTAGACGTCGGAAAAGCCAGCGTCAGATTACTTGCCATGATCGTGAGCGAGTTCAAGACAGCGGTGCTGTTTGATGCCCTCACAAGCTTGGCAGCCAAGGATCCAAACTCTGCCGCGCGCTTGATCCAGGCTGCGGCGCGTGATGTCGGGCTCGCTCGCATCATGCGAGCTGTGCGGAGAGGCCTGCGACATGCCGTCTAACCAAGCGCTGCACCCGGCGGCCGCGGGTGAGCGCTGGTCGTTAGGCGCTCAAATTTTGTAGTACTGGAGGTCCCATGAAAGTGTGCGTGGCGACATTGCTTCTGATTAGTTTGTCGTTGCTATTTTCCGAGGTTTACGCGCAGAAGACAGCTACATCACGTCGCGATTCTCCCATCGCGAAAGGTATGCCGATCAAATGCTCCGGAGCCGATTACACGTGGACGGGGATGCTACGAGAAAAGGAGAGTACTCATACACTCGAGACAAGCAAAGACGTTAACTCGACTCCGCTCGAGGTCGTCATTCTGGAAAAGGCCGACGCACTGATGGTGGACAACGAGAAGTTCAAGATCGTCCGCAGCAATCCAAACGAAACATTTGCCCTGTTCCTCGACGACAGGAATCTGATCACCGTCGTGCTCAACTATAGGTACGGAACTTTACTCTACAGTAAGGTGTTCACCAACGTAGAGGTTGGCAAGCAGAATGCGATGAGCTTTGTCGCAGCCTGCAAGAACTATTAACTGACGCACGCCCAGGGCGCCTGACACGCCGCTGCAGACCGACAAGCGGCGCGTGCTTGCGGGGCTTTTTGCGAGTTGACTCTCGTCGTTAGGCAACATACTTGGGCCTTTCGGTGTGGCAATTATGTACTCCCCTTCGCAAATCCTTATCTCAAGCGGCTTGCTTTTAAGTATTATCGGGTCAGGTATTCTCGTTTGGCACCCATCAAAGAGATTTTTCGTGTCCCGAGAATGCTCACATTAAAGACCCTAAACTCACCTATGTGGCGCGTGATATCGATTGGAAGGTTATCAAACAGTGGGAAGCATCCAAATGCCTCCCCTTGAATTTTCTTCGACAATGAAGATGCCTAACGAGCCTGTAAGTAAACCCGATTTTGAAAGCGGGTTTTTATTTCGTGTTCTGGTATCCCAGTCAGTGATCGTTCGTTGGCGAGCGGGACAATGCCATGGACCGACACGCGCGGTTTCTCTTCGTCCTAGCGCTATACTGCTCCAACCGAGGCGATCTTCTCGATATTATGCACCAAGCTGAATAATTGCCATTGCGTGTTCACTTTCTGTTTGCCGCGTAGCGTAAATCGGTTCATTCCCTTGTTCTTTAAATTCCCAAACACCGGCTCCACTATCGCGATCCGTTTGTTGTAGATGAACCGCCCGAATAGGGTGTCAAATTTGCGCCGCATCTTCTCGATCGGGCTCTCCTTGGTTTTTTCGCTGCGACCGATGAAGATCGTGATTTGCTTGGTCTCGGTGGTCTCGGCGTCTTTAAACACCGCTGTCGCAGGATACAAGGCCCACACGCCGATTGGGCTCCCCGGAACTTGACACCGAGAAATCCATGGACGTTAATATTGCTGCCGTTTCGATACAGCCGATTGCCCGCCGGACAACGGCAGCTTCGATCCTTCTCATCGTAAATAAAGTCCTTGGCCGTGAAGCGCTGGGAATCAATCCCGTAATAACGGCGCTTGTCTTTTCGAAATCGAATTTTATACCTATCGTAGTCCGCAAACGCAGGGTCGCGCTGACGATGGCTGCGATCAGCAATGTAGGCGTCGATGCTATTCTCTTGGGTGTACGTAACCGAGGCGCCGCTGTGATAGCCCGCATCGGCCGTCAGTTTCGCTTGCTCAAACACATCCGGGGAGATCTTTGCCGCTTGGAGCCCTTCGCGCGTGCTCTCCAGCATGGGCTGAAGTAAGTGCGCCTCTTGACCTTCGCCGTGGGCTTGGGCGTTGACTATGATCTGATGCTTCTCATCGACCACCGCCACTCCGTTGTAGCCTTGGATCACCCCATGGCTGGTCGACATCTTGGCGCTCTGGGGATCGGTGATATTACTCTTGCGCTCATTACCACTGGGACCGATGTTTTTTTGGTTGGATTCTGAAAACTTCTTGATCTTTTCGATCTTACGCTTGTAGGTGGCCAGTTTCTTGTCGTCCTGTTCAGCCATCGGGCTCAACTTTTCCTTGTCATCGCGGCCTCGGTGCCGAGCGACAATCTTTTTGGCCGCCGCTTCGTACTTCTGTTGCTTGTTCTTTAATTCATCGTGAGTCCCGCTCCATTCCTTAGAGGCGTTGGAGGGTAATTTACAGCCGTCAATGGCGAAGGTCTCTTTGCCGATCAGCCCCAGAGCGTCGGCGTACATCAATACGTCACGAAAAACTCGGGCGATTTCCTGGTGCATTGTCGCTACAAAGTCGGCGATCGTGGTGAAGTGAGGTTGGGTGTCGGCCGTCAGCGCTTTGAACTGGACATTGCGTTGGCAGGCTTCGGCTAAGCGCCGGCTGGAAATCAATCCCTTATAGTAACCAAACAAGACGATCTTGAGCAGAATCGCAGGATCGTAAGCTAAACACCCGGTGTCATCATTTTGGTAGCGGGCTTCAAAAGGACGCAGATCGATATGTTCATCGACGATTTCGTTGAGAGCGTATTCAAAACTTCCGGGTATGATTTGATCTGGAAACGATACAGGGACTAAAGTGACTTGGTTAACGTCATACGGCTTGTATCGCGCCATCGAGTAGAAATGACCTCCGTTGAGGGGTGTGCGTTGCGATCGCAACGCCCTTGTCGCAGGGAAATATAACCTAAAATGACTTTTTCTACACCCTCAACGTTGCAGTACAGGCCGATTGCTAAAAGCGCCGGCTGAGCACCCCGTTAGCCCCAAGGCTGTTCCGCTGCTGCA
>CAVUVW010000004.1:0-92020 GCA_963745035.1 uncultured delta proteobacterium
ATTTTGACGACAAGCAAGATAACTATCATAGCGATAAGCTGCCAGTAACTTTATGCCGACTGGCCAAGACCTATCGACGACAGGATCTATCATTCCCAATTTCTAAATCGATGTGTGTGCAAATAAGTTGCGAATCTATCTAAACCTCGCTGACCAGAATTACTGGATTACATAACCTAGATCACGTTGAAGTCGCACGCCGCACATGCACGCATATGCGCAAACTAATGTTCAGCTCTTCAATCAACTTCGGTCTGAAGGATACTCAGAGGAAGACCGGGAACTCGTCTTGAAGTATGAGTTTGCGACGCTTCTTTTTACCGGTCTTTTCTTGCCTTCCGGCAAGGGATTCATAGAGCATTTGGTGGGCACCGCCAGTATACTTGCCTCCCTTCACGCGCCTGTTGTAATCGTGGCGGCCGCTCTCATCCATGCTGCATATCTTCACGGTGATTTCGGCGGCGCGCAAAGGGTGTGCCGGAAGCCAAGCGTAAAAAGGTCAGGGATGCGGTGGGGAGAATGTCGAGGATTACGTGCATAGATACGAGTTGCTCTGGTGGACCGAGCAAGGGATTCAAACGGCCACAAACATGCTGCTCATTTGGGTCCTGTCGACCGCCAGGTTCTCCTGATCCGCATTGCCAATGAGCTCGAGCATCAATTGGACTTAGGCAACTTTTATTACGCCGAAAGCGAGGTAGAGCAAGAAACGTATCAACGACGTATGAAATCGTACGGGCCTACGTTGGTCAGCATCGCAGAACGGCTGGGCGCGCTTTCCTTGGCCGAAGAGATCGCAACGGTGTCCAAGAACATCGCCTCGACGCGGCTTCCTGTTGTTCCTTGGATTCGGAGCAAACAGCGACGTGCCTATCTCGTTCTTCCCAAGTCCTACCGTCGCCGGTTTTGGATAACGCTTTCTACGAACGCTTCTGATGGCGTCCGATTCTGTCGCGAAGCCTCATACAGACTGCGTCGTGGAATCTCACGCCTGCCATATCTTCTCCGAACAGCTTTCCACGGCGCTGGCAAACTCTGAATTTCGCATCTCTTGGACGGACGTATGCACTCGTATGCTCAGACAAACATCCAGCTGTTCAACCAGCTTCGTCAAGACGGTTATTCGGACGCGGATCTGATCTTGGTGCGCAATGCTTATGAGTTGGCGATGGTCCTTTTTACCGGTCGTTTTCAGCCGTCGGGAAAATCCTTTATCGCCCACGTTGTAGGGACCGCCAGCATCCTCGCCTGGTTACGGTTGCCCGCGCCCGTCGTGGCCGCAGGCCTGCTGCATAACGTCTACGAGAACGGCGATTTCGGCGATGGCCGGTAAAGGCGCCACGAGGTCCCGACGCCGAAGGATCCGCGAGACTCTGGGCCCTGAAGTCGAAACTTACGTTTCTAGGTTTCCGGCGCTGTATTGGGAACGGGAGATAACACACGTTGCGCGCTACGATCCTGACAAGCTCAGCCCGATCGACCGCGCGGTTCTTTTGATTTTATTCGCCGATCATCTGGAGCATCTCGTCGATCGGGACATTCTCTATTATGAGGATGCGGCTGCTCGTTCTTATATAGATCACAGCAAAATCGCAGCGGAAATAGCTGAGAAGTTGGGTCTGTCCGGGTTCGCCACCAAACTAAGAGAAGCAGTGCGAGACACGCAATGCGCTGAGCTACCCGTGACGCGGCCCGAGCACCGCGGCCGAAACGGGTCCGTTGTCATTGTCCCAAAGTCTTGCCGCAAGCGAATCTCCGTAGGGCTCCACGAAAACCTGATTGTTGCGGCGACCAAGACCCACCGAAAGTTTCGGAGGGTAAAAAAAATCGCTCACGAGACCTTACGCAGTATAGTGAAAACGACTTTGGTCGCATCAAGTGGAAACGATGCCTTGGGCGGCGGGACTCTCGAAATAAAGTCGGAAGAATTCAAAAGTCTTTTTCCCAGCGGTGCACGTCTTGAATGTATCGCAAGTGGTTTCAAGTTTACTGAAGGTCCGGTCTGGATCGAAGAGGAACAGAGGCTCCTCTTCAGCGACATTCCCGCTAACCGCATTCATCGACTCGCCGCCGATGGCCGCGTCATGACATTCCGGGAGCCGAGCAGCAACTCCAACGGTTTAACACGAGATAAAAAAGGCCGACTCATTGCGTGCGAGCACGCCAGCCGGCGTGTTACGCAGACTGAGGCAAACGGTTCGATTACGGTCTTGGCGGAGACTTACCGCGGCAAGAGGCTGAACAGCCCTAACGATGCAGTCGTCAAATCCGATGGTTCCATCTACTTCACTGATCCCAACTACGGCATTAACCCAGAAGAACAGCAACAGTCCGTTCAAGGAATGTATCGGTTGTCACCCGATGGAAACGAACTCACTCTCGTGGTCGATGATTTCGCCCGGCCCAACGGTCTCGCGTTTTCTCCTGACGAAAAAAAGCTTTACATCGATGATTCAGAGCGCAGGCATATTCGGGTATTCGATGTTCACGGTAACGGATCGCTTTCGGGAGGCTCGGTGTTTCGCGATATGAACGTCAAGTATTCCAGGTTCGCCCGATGGGATGAAAGTGGATGTCGAGGGTCGGGTCTATTGTACTGGTGCCGGGGGTATTTGGGTCTTCGACAGCACAAGTAAGCATTTGGGAACGATCATCACGCCGGAAAAGCCGTCGAATTGCGCTTGGGGGGACGACGACTGGCGCAGCTTGTACATCACGGCCGTTACCTCAGTCTACAAGATACGCGTTAACACACCAGGAATGAAAGTTTAGAAGTTCTAGAGCATGTCGCCAAACAATTGACTTTGCCAGAGCGCTACAGACTGCTTCTCGGAGTATGCAATGAATAATATATCTTCTTCAAAAACGGCATTGTCAGACGCCTTATCTGTAATTTTACCTACCCCCGAAGACACCTTATTGCTGCGCGCCTGTCTTACCCCAGCAGAGTCCGGAAAGCTTGCATGCGAGGCTTGGTTCAAGGAACACCAAAATGGATTTAAGAAGGAAGCGACCAAAGCGTTTTTACCGCTTCTGCTTCGTGCGGTCCGAAAACACGCTGTCAGAGTAGACACGACTTTCCTTACCGTCTTACGAACTGCGACTGTGCGAGAGGAACTGCGAACCAACACTTACAAACGCATATGCCGCGATTTATTTTCCGCGCTTTCAAATCATAAAATTCCGACGATTGTGCTCGGAGGAGCTGCGCTCGCCGATACGGTCTATGCCCATCCTGCGCTACGGCACAGCCATGATATCGACGTTCTAATTCCGGAAACGCAATTCAGACGAACCGGCAGCCTACTCGCCTCGCTGCTATTCAAATCCGTCAAAGTGCCAAAAGCAGGTTCCCATCATTGGGATTTTAAGCATGCATCCCGCCTTCCTCTTCAATTGCATAGCCGTCTATTTCAACTACCCTACTATACAGCACCCCTCGCAGAGATTTGGTCAAGGAGTCAGGATTTGCTAATTGCTGGCGCCCCCGTACGCATCCTTTCACCGGAAGATAGTCTTCTTTACGTATGTGGTCATGCGTCATATTCGAGCAGCCGTCATTCGCTTCGCTGGGTAAGCGACGCCTGGTTTATCATCGATCGTTATCCGGATTTAGACTGGGATCTGCTGTTTGACTGCGCTCGTCGGAGCCGACTAGACCTACCTTTGTCGGTGATGCTTAGATATTTGGCAGAGGCTCTGGATGCGCGGATTCCTTCCACGCGTCTGGATCATCCGTCTCCATTGCAGCCAACAGCGGCACAATGGGACGGCAGATAATGCTAGGGGGAAAGCCTGTTGGCAGGTAACGAGCCTCAGGAATTGCTTCGCGGCTAGAAAACTAGCAAAAAGGAATTCCCGTGGAGTAGTTGTTTTTCTCATCGCCGTGATCTCTCTCCTTGGCGAGGTCCACTACCGCTGGGTTCCCGTCAATTACGGCTGCCTGCCGCTGCGCTATCTGGATCATCGACTATCTTACGCTTAAAGAGACTCATTCGACGAGTGGTGGAGAAACATAACGTGGCACTACAAAGTCTTTCTCTCTCGTCGATATTTTTCATCAATCAAAGAACGTCGGACTTTACGCCGTAGATGAGACAGAAAAAAGGAGTGTTTATGCTTCAAACCATAACACATCGTGCTGTGGTAAGCGTGCGGCCCGAACAGCAGAGGAATGCGGAAGGAGAGATCGAAGAACGGATTCGTGACCGGTCCGCACAGCTTTGTGTTATTGGCTTGGGATACGTCGGCCTGCCGTTAGCCCTGGAGATGGCCAAGAAGGATTTCGGGTAACCGGCATCGACATTGACAGCGCTAAAGTTGAATCCGTCAATTCCGGGCGTTCTTACGTCACGGATGTGGACAATGAATCACTGCTATCGACGATCGATAACGGGACTTTAAGAGCGACACAGTCATTTGCTGCTTTGGAGTCCGTGGATGCGATCAGCATATGTGTTCCCACGCCGCTGAGGAAAATCAAGGATCCAGATCTCTCTTATATCATTGCTGCAGCCGAGGCGATTCACAATCATCTCGCGCCCGGCAAGTTGATTGTACTCGAAAGTACCACATATCCCGGAACTACCCGCGAGGTCGTGCTGCCTATATTGGAAAAATCCGGTCTTAAGGCCGGAATAGATTTTTTTCTTGCTTATTCACCTGAGCGAGTGGATCCCGGAAACAAAACGTTTACGACTCGAAATATTCCTAAAGTTATCGGGGGAATAACACCGCGATGCACTGAGATGGCGCACGCTTCTGTATCAACAGATTGTTGAACGCGCCGTTACGGTTTCATCTCCCGAAGTCGGCGGAAATGGTGAAACTCTTGGAAAACACTTTTCGCAACGTCAATATTGCGCTGGCCAATGAAATGGCCAGAATGTGCCGGGGGTTCAACATCAATGTATGGGAAGTCATTGACGCAGCTCAAACCAAGCCGTTTGGATTTATGCCGTTTTACCCGGGACCCGGGTCTTGGCGGGCACTGTATTCCAGTTGATCCCTATTACCTAACCTGGAAAGCCAAAATGAACGGCTTTGAGCCGCGTTTGATTGAACTGGCGACGATCATAAATAGCCAAATGCCTGGATTCACCGTCAGCCGCATCGCCGATGTTCTCAATGAGCAAAAAAAAAGCTTGAATGGATCGCGCATTCTTGCGATAGGTATTGCCTACAAAATTGATGTCGGTGATACGCGAGAGTCGGCGGCACTTGAAGTCGTACACCTGCTAATCAAGGCAGGTGCAATCGTGTCGTATTCGGATCCTTACGTATTTAAAATTGAGGTGGGCGAAGAAATATTGACTTCGGCTGAACTCACACCTGAGCTACTGGGATCCATGGATTGCACTGTTATATTGACCGATCATTCTGCTTTTGATTATTCGATGATCGCGGCTGGCCAGCTCGATTATACTTGATTGTCGAAATTCTCTAAGAGAGTTTTCAGGCTCGAATATTGTGTCGTTGTGATAAGTACCGGCTGGTGGGCTTACCCTATTCTTGAATGAAGTGAAACTATTTGGAGTGCGGCGGGCGGAAGATCGCGAGTGACCAGATAACTTTGTGTCCAACGAGAGTTTCACTAGCAGGGACGTTCAGACACTTGCTGAAGAAACGATAAAGTTGTTACGAATAAACTTGGATGCCTTGTATACTATGCCAGGAGGACGACTACTCGGGACCGCAGTAGCCACGAAAGCCTGCCGGCACTTTCGTTCCGCCCAAGATATTGAGCCCGCTTATGCCGATTTGCGAAGACCTCATGCGCGAGGGCATGCGTTACGTAGCAGAAACGGAAAGCGAACTTCGCGGCAGAGATTAATAACGAGGACATTTTGAACGATTTGTCAGACGAAACAAGCCGTTCGCATGTGCAGATCATTTTGATGTCTGGGGCGGTACTGCGCTAACGAGATATCTTGAGATGATCTCCGTTACGGTTACGGCAATTCTACTCAAGCAGGGAATGCGAAATTTCTGCGGGAAAGAAGTACGCAGCGACTCACCGGTTAAAAAGAACTTTACAAATCCTTATCAGTTAGTCGTCGTTTCAAAATATATAGTCGTTCAAAAATTGTTTGCGAGCAACTGCCACCTTATCATCTCTTAGCAATACACTGCTTTACTAAACAGAGACTGTTTCCATCTATAGATATTCGACTTACTTGGTGAGATCCATCGTTCGATCCATTTTTGTGCCAAATGAGGGACAAACAATTCTCAAAGAATTTCCTTTGTTTCCGTTTTGGGACGCATTTTTTTCAAATTTACATAATAGGGCATTGACTTGATTAGTGTTCGTTAATATGTGTAGTGGAAAAGGATTTTTTAGGTAAGTTCCAAGGAATCGAGGATGGTACATTGCCACGATAAAAGAAATATCTCGCATGTTTTAGCCAATGACAGTCAACTTGTGGCAGCCCGGGCCTTTTGTGAACTGATTCCGGGAGCTGCTTCGTTGTGGAGCCGTAATCGATCTTTTTGCGTCTTGAATGAGTCCGCTACGCGGCTGAGCAATTATTCAGAGTCAGAGTTTGTGCGTTGTCCTTCTCTTTGGCTGGAGCGAATACATGCAGACGATCGAGCAAACTTTTTGCAGTCTATTGAAGAACTAGGCAAAAGGAAGTCAACAGCGCAGTGTGATTATCGATTTTTTCCCCGAGGCGCGCACAGACCCACTTGGATTCGAGAAAATTCCCTGCTTGCGAGGAGATCGCATAGGAAACGCATTGGAGGTTATCAGCATCTACACAGATATTTCCGACCTGAAATCGGACCGCAGTGTTCCGTCTAAAAAAGATTCGACCGCCGAGATAGTAAAATCGTTGCTTCACGAGTTTCAGAACCGAATACAAAAGATTACGATGGAGCTCGAGCTGGCACAAATGGATTCTAAAAATCAACTGAATGTGGTTGACGTTGTTAATCCAATCAAGCATTCGTTGCAGGATATAGGAGATCAGCTTGCTGGCATGCGGGAGGGTGGCATGCTTCAAGATCTCTACACGATTAATTCTCAATCATGTAATGCAGAGGATGCGAAAGGAGCTAAATCGCCAAGAAGTTAACCTGAAGCTCGTGCGCCGGGAACCGTTGCCGATGGTGCAGGGAACAAGGACCAACTCTGTGCCGCATTCGAACAGGTGTTGGGGTGTTGCGGCTCGATGCTTAAAGGGAAAGTGCCAATCGCCGTAAAGTCACTGTTCTCATCAAGGCGTCGCCGGCGTAAGCGCGTTAATTCGTTGATCTCCAGACGTTGGCTCTGCGGCTCCGCTGGAGGACTATGACGACTTATTATATAGAGATTTAACTATGACAACGAACCCGCCCAGTAGATGTACTTAGAAAGAAGGAGGTGGCACAAGTGCCGACCTCAGACACGCCTAAACTCTCCGGGGATCGCATTTTAGTGGTGGATGACGATCCTATGATCTGTGAACAATTAGAACGGCTATTCATTCACGAAGGTCATCACGTCACACTCGCAACAAACGTCGAGCAAGCAAAGCAAGCTCTAGAAAATGAAGATATTGATCTGGTGATTACGGATATTCGGCTTGAAGGAATTTGTGACGGAGTTGAATTGACCAAAATCATCGCGGAACGGTGGAGCGATATACCGGTGATCGTCATAACGGGATACGCGGACATTCAGACTGCGGTCGAAGTTCTTAAAATCGGGGCCACTGACTATCTTGTGAAGCCTTTGAGTGTGGCCGCAATTCAAGAGTCCATCCGGGCGGGATTGCAAAAGGCCAGCCTTTTTACTGAATTTCGCAGGCTAAGACGGCGACTTAAAGAAAATTGCGAATTCGGCGGCATACTAAGCCGTGCCCCTGAAATGCATCAGATCTTTGAGACTATCCGAATGGTTGCGCCCACGGACAGCACTGTCGTCGTCGAAGGGGAAACAGGTACTGGAAAAGAGCTGGTAGCAGTCGCCATCCACCATCAAAGCCCGAGGCGAAATGGGCCTTTTGTCACAATTAATTGCGGCGGCGTGCCTGAAGCGCTTCTCGAAAGCGAACTGTTCGGATACGAACGAGGCGCGTTCACCGGGGCAGATCAACCGAGAGCAGGAAAGATCGAATTAGCGGACGGCGGCACGCTCTTCTTGGACGAAATAGAAAACATGCCGTTGACCATGCAAGCCAAGCTTTTGATTGCTCTCGAGAATAAAAAAGTCCAACGGCTCGGCGGTAGTCGATGGACGCCGGTCAATATGCGTGTCATTGCTGCGAGCAATGTTCCCCTACAGGAGTTAATCGCAGAAGGCAAAATGCGAAAAGACTTTTATTACCGGATCAGTGTGCTTTCGATACGTTTATTGCCTCTGCGAAAGCGCGTGCAAGATATTCCGCTTCTAGTGCAGGATTTTTTGCATCATCATCCGGTTGCGGTGCAAAAGAAACTGACTGGCATTTCGGCATCAGCCCTTGATCAGTTAATGCAGTACTCTTGGCCGGGAAACGTCCGAGAGCTGCAAAATGTACTCGAAAAGGCAGTGATCCTGACGAAATCCCGTACGTTGAACATTGCAGATCTCCAAATGGAGGGTATGAACTCAAGGGCAGACGCGCCGCTCGGCAATCAGGAACTTTCGCTGGATCTTCCTTTGAATCAGTGGATTCGAGAACAGGAAAAAGCTTATCTTGTTCATAAGCTTAAGTTGTTCAGAGGGCGGATAGATCTAACCGCAAAAGACTGTGGTGTGGATGTGCGAACGATCCACCGCAAGCTGCAAATTTACGGAATTGACAAAAAAGTCTTTGGCAAGCGCGCTGCAACGCGGCATTTCAACGCTCGAGTCGATCCACGAATTAACCAGAATTTTAAATATAGAAATTCACACGTCCTCCCTAGCACTGATCAACTCGCAGTTTAATAGACTAAGTTTAGTTGTGTCACGTCGCACATCGCTCAGTTCTCACCACAAATTCTCCGCTGCTTAATCGCTCACCTTTATCAGCCGCACCCTTCTTTCTTTTCAGATAAACATCCGACGCTGACTCTTTGTCGGTGAACCTCCCTTGGTTTTTGTTCAGCATGGCCGCTGCTGCACGGCGGAGCTATGTCTTTGCGTCCCAATTGTACCGGAATGCTGGCGACTGAGCGGAAACAAGCATCCGGCGCGCTGGAAAAATCTAAGCGGGTTGGAGTGGGATCCAATTCATACGAACAATTCAGCCATGGCTAATGACTGGAACCCAAAGTTCGTTTTCAAAAACGAGCAACCGCCGCCAGAAGTTCGTCAGCCGTGTTGGTCCAGATGAATGGGTTCAAATGCTCATTATGAACTGACGATAGAGTTCGAATCGTTTGTTTCAAGCTCGGGGTACTGCGGGGGCGGGGCCAGGCATTGGGAGCGGCTGATCGCCCTCGGAATCAGCTTTTGAGTGCTCTGCGAACTTTCGTATGGCTGTTCGTGTGCTGTTTGGATTCAAGTTCATGGCCTCAAACTCAAATATCATACGGCTATCGGATACTCGCGCTACCTCTCACCTGCTGATGCAAGTGGATTATCCGCACAGAGCAGGAGAGTGCTCCCGGACTGAACCAGTACGCGAATGCTTGGCATTACTTATAATAAGAGCGGCGCTTCGCAGAAGCGTGGCTAACCGATCCGCGGGGAGGTAATTTCTGCGCGCTGCGATTAGCTTGGCGCGAGCGAGAGGAAGTCCCCGTCTCTTAGTTCTCGGCAAGTCTCGCCCTATCCCAATCGGTAAAATTGCAAACAGAGTGTTATTGCGGGCGTGTGAATGCAGAATCAAACTTTTGAATTCTTGGAGCGGCTATTTACGTGACGATGGAGGACGCTTGATGTTGGAGCGTCTCATTAACCACTGTTCGATCATCTTCGACTTGAAACGCCATTGATTACCGACTTTGAATGCGGGTAATCCCTTGTGCGCTATCAACCTGTAAACAGTGAGTTTGTCTACGTTCAGATATTTTGCGACTTGTTCAAGGGTCAGCAATTGTTCCGGCATATGATCGAAGCCGCAGCTTACGCGGTCGGAAATGTCTCGATTGGTAATCGTGCCAAACGCAGTGCTTTATGTATGGACGCTGCGACCGTTGGGCAGTGTTCCGCGTACCGCAGTAGATTATGAGCTTCGCCGTCTTCGCAGCTAATAACTGCATTGCTACCGAAAAAGTTTATCGACGTGGCATCTTCGACAATGAATTTGGAACGCGATCCTGCAGGTATGGAGTGGTTAAGGCGTTGAAAGCCTTTGTTGTCGAGAAAAATGTTTATCGTCATTGCAACCGTTCCAATCAAATCAGACTGTCGTTAGAAGCACCTTAAGAGGTGCCGGTTCCTAACCCAGCCGAGCGCTTCCTGAGCATGGATTGTGCCGGTAGCTTCTGAGGAGTTCTGAGAACGTCTGAAAACTAAACTCTACGTGGCAACATGACAGCTTCGCCCGAGATCAAGTAGTCAGAATGAGAATCGGGCGGCATTCCTAGAACGGTGGCTAGGTAGACTGGAGCTGCTCACCTTGGTATACGCAGCACCGCGGCACGCGCTTCGTGTAGATGAAGCCGATAACACCCTACCGAGCTTTGATTATGCCTGCCGGGCCAAAGCACGCCTCGTCCACAGCAGAGGTACTGACCGATATTTTACGTACCAACGAATTAGGGTGTTCGCACCCTTTGCTTTCCGCCGTAAAGAGAGTGGTATAGGAGCGGCGATTCGCTTTAAACAATGGGAGAGCGCACCATGAGGAGTTTCTGCAAAGTTTCTGGCGACCGTCACGTATCTGCTATGCTTGCCGTGAGCATCATCTTCCCTGTGGACTCGCCCCGCTAAAGTATTAATCCGAGGGCATCGAGAAACACCCCGGCGCCCACTCCGGAGTAAGGCTCACTAAGATAGCCGGGGTTTCGCCAAGTTTCTTGCCTTGTACACGCAAGATATGCGTTTACTACCAATCACCCAACTGTCATCGTCAACTGTCACCGCACCAACGCAAATTAAAGTGTTCTGCATCATCCGATCGTTGTTGATAGAACTGATCGTTCGGTGTACATAATGCTGTCATTCCGATTACAGTGATGACCACGGGCTAGTGGATCGCTTATTTATCAACCTCGAGGTGTATTTATGGGGCCGCGAATCATAATCGTGGATGATCACGCTCTGCTCCGAGCCGGCGTTAAGTCGATGCTCGAACAGCAGGATTATCGGGTCGTGGGCGAGGCGGGAGACGGTCGCCAGGGCGCGAAACTTATCGAAAAATTTAAACCCCACGCCGTGATCACCGACATCAGTATGCCGAACCGCAACGGGATCGAGTTTACCAAGCAGATACGTCGTGAATTTCCCGATGTGAAGGTGTTGGTTGTGTCCATGCACAATGAGACTCGGCTGATTATGGAATCGTTTGCGGCGGGAGCGTCCGGATATTTGCTCAAGGGTTCGGCGCTTCTGGAGGTCTGTACCGCATTAAGATCGATTCTGAGCGGACGGAAATACATTTCGCCGGACATCGCCGACGCTGTGCTGGGAAAAGCGCTCGCGCGGTGGTCGTCAGAGTCCCGATGCGATTTACCCCGAATATCGCTCCGAGAGCGGGAAGTCTTGCAGCTGGTCGCCGAGGGCAAGTCGACAAAAGAAATTGCGGCCAGTCTTTACGTCAGCATCAAAACGGTTGAGAGTCACCGCAGACAAATCATGAACCGACTCAGCCTGAAGAGTATCGCTGAACTAACCAAATTCGCGATTCGGGAAGGAATCACATCACTCCAATAGAGCGCGCCGTCGTACGTCGCATGTTTTGCGACTAGGCAGATTCGAACCCAAATTCAGGGAATCCCTGATGGGGCTTAGATGCTCTTCATGTCATGACCATGCTTTGCAAGCGACAGTCGGGGCAACGGTAAGCTACGCTGAGCATGGATCGATTACACAAAAAAAACTCTGCCGGTAAGCGCGTTCTTATTGTCGAAGATCATAGAATGATGCGCGAAGGGCTCCGGTCTTTGCTCGAAGAAAAGCTCGGGTACGAGTGCGTGGCAGAAGCAAGTGACGGGTATGAGGCCGTGCGATACGCCAAAGAATTTCTCCCCGATCTTGTTATTATGGATATCGTATTGCCCAACCTCAACGGAATGGAAGCAACACGGCAGATCAAGTCCCAGCACCCGGAAATCGAGATAGTCATCCTCTCCATGCACGCCACTCGCATCTACATTTTGCAGGCATTGCAGGCCGGTGCTTCCGCTTATCTTTTGAAGGATTCCGCGCTCGAAGATCTTGCCACCGCGCTGGCGACGGTTGTTAAAGGCGGAATGTATCTGAGTCCGGCCATCACAACCGTCGCTGCTCTCAAAAACGAAGCCGCCGGAATGACGCCCAAAAATGTTGTCGATGTGCAACGCCTCACCAGAAGAGAGCTGCAAGTCTTGCAACTGATCGCGGACGGCAAGTCGACCAAAGAAATTGGGGCAACTCTGGAAGTCAGCGTCAAGACGGTGGAAACCCATCGCAAGCAGATTATGGATAAGCTCGGCATCCGAACTACCGCGGGCTTGACAAAATACTGCATCCGCGAAGGTTTGACTTCGCTATGAGCTCTCCGAGGCCGAGACCTAAGGAAAAACGCAGCTGCCTAGGGATTTTCCTGATTGCCTCCAAGCGCAAGATTAATTTAGTTTACCGAGCATCGGCGCGAAAGCTTGGCTGCAATAAACTCAAGGAGATCTGAGATGGACCGACGCAAACATCTGGCATTGGCTGTGACGGGGCTTTTTTTGGCAGGCTGTACAGGAATGACGAGAAATCAAGCCGCTTTGGTGGGCGCGGCAACTTGCGGCGCGATGGGCGCCGGGGGCGGTGCAGCCGCAGCGCATCAAGGAATTGACGGAAAGCACCGCAACGAAGCTATGGGCGCTGGTATCGGTTTCACCGCCGGCGCGCTCATTTGCGGCGGGTTGGCGTATTTGATGACCGAGGATCCGAAGCCAAAACCAGTGCCGCCACCGCCACCTCCACCGCCGCCACCTCCGCCACCGGAGCCCAAGCCGAAGCCGGCTCCTCCACCGCCGCCGCCGAAACCGGAGCCCAAGCCCGCGCCGAAAGTGGAACGGACGATTATTCTCGACGACGTTCTGTTCGACTTCGACCGGAGCACCGTCAAGCCGGAAGCTGCGTCGATCCTCGATCGGCTGGTGGCTTTCATGAACGAGAACAAGGACAAGAAGGTAAGTCTGTCCGGACATACCGACAATGTGGGCAGCGAAGCATATAACCAAAAACTGTCTGAACGCCGCGTATCCTCGGTACAGGATTACGTGGTGAAGAAGGGCGTGGAAGGCAGCCGAGTCTCCGGACAGGGTTTCGGCGAGAGCAAGCCGATCGCGGATAACAAGACGCGAGAGGGGCGCGCGAAGAACCGGCGCGTCGAAATCAAAGTGCAATAAGATCGGCGCAGCGGGTTGACGAGTTGATCTCAGGACGCTTCGGCACTGTCCGAAGCGGTGATTAGTCGCTGGAAAACAGTGCGCCGGCGCCCAGTCCGGGTTTTGCCGTGAGGTGCCAACGTTGCGGGTGGCTGGCCTCGGCATGAACCTGGTCTGTCCGGCGCGCCCGGACCGTTTTCCGCTTTGACGTTTCCTCTCCCTCGCCTTGCCTTAGGCTTTTGTGAAAACAGGGAATACCCGATGGTCGGCGCGCTCCGCCGATCATGATAAAGATCGAACACATTATCGCATGTAAAACCCGACTCCGGTGATTTTCCGTTCCTCAGAGTCGTTTGCGCGCTCCCGAACAGTTCGCTAAGATTTTTTTCTATCCCTGAGATTTGCTTTCGCATTGATCAGGTATGGGATAGCACGGCGATTTTTCGACCGGAACTTTCACGTGCCGGGCGTCGATGCGCGACAATGGGGTTGGATTCGATATGAAATATCATGATCACATATTCGGCATCTTTCAGCGGCTGCAACGAGGCGAAGATTATCCGGGCACGGGTATCGGTCTCGCGATTGCGCAAGCGGTCGAGAGGATGGGCGGATCGGTATGGGCGGAAAGCGCGCCCGGGCGCGGCGCGGTGTTTTATTTGGAGCTTCCGCTCGTGGCGGTTGGCAGCAATAGCAATTGACAATCGAATCCCACATGAGTTCAATACTCATCGTCAAGCCTCTCGATTTTGCGCCGTTCATGAAAATGGCCGAGCAGATCGAAGCGTACCGGCGCGGGGCCCAGAGCTCCGCTGAGATGAGTTCATGAGAATCCTCTACGTCGAAGGACACGCCTGCTGACTGCATCCGAGTACACTGCGTCGCGGATCCGTAAGTACGGCATTCAATGATGGGCACAATCCGAACTACGCCGGGCACACAAGAGGAAGACTGGGAAGTGAAGACGAGCGATTTGCCGCGGGTCACAGATGAACTCGGGCCATTGAATTCAGGGGTGGCCTTAGCCGGATTCAAATCCATCGCGCTGATCGCGGTCCTCACGTTCCTCGGTTACTATATCGGTGCCGAGCTGGCTTTTTTCCTGCGAGTTCCCTCCACGCGCAGCTCCATTTTTTGGATCCCCAACGCGGTGCTCCTGGTCGTCCTGCTCTGGACGTCGCCGCGTTACTGGTCTCTTTGGCTGCTTGCCGCGTTACCCGCCCATATTCTTACGCAAACGAGTCAAGACGATGCTACTGCCTTCATCGTGCTTGCCCCCTTTGTTCCTAACGTACTCCAGGTGACGCTCTCGGCTCTCGCGTTACGATATTTTGGCGCTGCCCGGCCGCGTTTCGATGCGCTGCGCGAAACGCTTGTTTTTGTCTCGCTTGCAGTGCTGTTAGTGCCCGCGATGGTATCGCTTGCCGCCGGCTGGCTTTTTGTCCGTGTAGGTTGGGAAACGGATATCTGGCTCGCAGCGCGCGGCCGCTTTCTCAGCAACGTGACGACCGGACTGACGGTGGCGCCCTTGTTGCTCATAGGACTGGCTGCCGTGCATGGCCTGAACGCGCGCTGGCGAATCAAAAAGAGCCTAGAGTTCTTTGCCTTGGTTTTTCTCCTCATGCTGGGCCTGCTTGCGGTTAATCAGTGGATGCCGGCGACGACCTACGGCTTTCCCTTGCAGCTTTATATGCCGCTGCCGTTTCTTTTGTGGGCTGCCGTTCGATTCGGCACCGCCGGCTTAGCATTTTCCTTGCTTGCCGTTGCGGTGCATTCGATCTCGGAAACCATCGAGGGGCGGGGTCTCTATGCCGTGCGTTCGCCGGCGGAAGAGGTGCTTGCTCTTCAATTAGCCTTGGCGGCGCTTGGCGTTCCACTTGTGTTTCTGTCATCGGCGATCGCCGAACGAGGGCGGAAAGATGCGGCCTTGCAACAGAGCGAGGAGCGTTACCGCAGCGTGGTTGACGACCAAACCGAGTTGGTTTGCAGGTATCTTCCCGATGGGAGCCTGACGTTCGTTAACGCGGCCTACGCGCGATATTTCCAGCGCCGGCCTGAAGAACTGATCGGCAACAGCTTTTTGCCTCTCATTCCCGAGCCGCAACGGGAGCTTGCCAAATCACAATTGTCGGCGCTGGTTGAAAAGCCCGAAATCCGCTCTCTCGAGCACGAAGTTTGTGCGCCCGCCGGCGAGATCCGATGGCAACATTGGATCGACCGGCCGATATTGGATCGCTTCGGTCGAGTGATCGAAATTCAGGGCGTCGGCCGGGACGTAACCGACCGAAAGCGGGCCGAGTCGCGGCTCAAATTACAATCCACGGTCACCCGCATCCAAGCCGAAGCCGAGTCGATGCCCGAGGCATCGCCAAGAATACTGCAAGCCGTCTGCGAAATACTCGGCTGGGACATAGGAGAGCTATGGCGCTTGGGCGATGATGGGCGTCGCGTGATTTTTTACGACTCTTGGCATTTGCCGCAGGCGGATCTGTCGGCGTTCGCCGACGCGAGCCGCCATTTGGATTTTTCGCTCGGCGTCGGATTGCCGGGGCGAGCATGGCAAACCCGTAAACCGTGGTGGATACCCGACGTTGCGCATGAAAGCAATTTCAAACGCGCCGCCTTGGCGGCGCAAGCCGGTCTGCGCAGCGCCCTCGCTGTACCGATTACAGACGGCCAGCAGGCGAACTTCGTCCTTATCTTCTTTGCCCGGCAAGTTTGCAAACAGGCCGATGCTGATTTGCTCGAGACGATGGCCAATATCGGCGACCAAATTGGCCTGTTTATCAAACGCAAATTCGCCGAAAATGCGGTTCGTGAGAGCGAAAGGCTGCTGCGGCTAAAGGATGAGCAACTGACTCGCACTGAGCACCTCGCCTCAACGATGGTCACCCAAACGAGCTTGGAAGGCCGATGGCTGAAAGTGCCGCCCAAGCTTTGTGAACTGCTGGGATATGCCGAGGAGGAGTTGCTGGGCCGGCGCTTTCACGAATTCACTCATCCCGACGATGTTGACGCAGACTGGAATCAATGTCAGCGCCTGATTCGGGGCGAAGTCAATTCTTTCGACCTCGAGAAACGCTATCTTTGCAAAAATGGCAAGGTTGTTTGGGTCAGCATCAACGTCTCTGTGGTTATGGATACGGAGGGACGTCCCCTTCAGTTTCTTACCTATATTCGCGATATCTCCCGGCGCAAACAAGCGGAGGAGGAATTGCGCAAGTCGGAGGCAAAATTTGCCGGGATCATCGACATCGCGGCCGAGGCGATTATCTCCTTCGATGAAGCGCACAAGATTAACCTGTTCAACGAGGGAGCGGAGAGGATATTCGGCTACACCAAACAGGAGATCATCGGACAGTCGCTCGATACGCTTTTTCCGGAAACATTTCGCCGCGATATGGGCATGCGTCTTCGTGAATTCGCCTCGGCACCGGCGGTCGCGTGGGGCGAGGGGCGCGAGATATTCGGAATCAGGAAAGGCGGCGAAGAGTTTCCCGCGGAGGCGTCGCTCTCGTACCTTGAGTTGGACGGCCATAAGATCTTCACCCTGGTGCTGCGTGACATGAGCGAGCGTTATTTGGCGCAGCAAGCGCTGTGGCAAAGCGAGACTCGGTTGCGGCTGGCGATGGAAGCTGGGCGGCTCGGCTACTGGGAGATCAATCCCCGGACGGGTGAGGTCCATCGAACCGAGAGTCTGGAGCGCATCTTTGGCTATAGCCCTGGAACCATGCCCGCCACCCGCGAGGCTTTTTTTGCGCTGGTTCATCCGGACGATGCGGCCCAATTGCAGCAACGAAGCCCGGCCATCAACGCCGCCGGACCCGTAGATTGGGACATAGAGTTCCGCATCATCCGTCGCGACGGCGCCGTCCGATGGATATCGAGCCGCAGCCAAATGCTGTATGGACCCGCCGGTCTCGAAGAACGCATCATCGGCATATTGTGGGATATTACCGAGCGCAAGCAGGCTGAGATTACCTTGCGCGACGCGCTAGCGGAGGTTGAACGACTGAGAAATCGGGCGGAAGCCGAGAACATCTATCTCCGCAAGGAAGTGTCCGAGACTCACCGAGCGGGAGAGATTGTCGGGCAAAGCGAAAAGATACAAAAAGTTATCAAGCAAGTGGCGCAGGTAGCATTGACCGAGATGGGCGTACTTGTTCTTGGGGAAACGGGAACAGGCAAAGAGCTGGTCGCGCGCGCCGTGCATGAGTTGAGTGCGCGAAGAAGCCGGCCGCTCGTCAAGGTCAACTGCGCCGCGTTGCCAGAATCGCTGATTGAAAGCGAATTGTTCGGACACGAAAAGGGGGCGTTCACAGGCGCGGCCGCGCGGCAGTTGGGCCGCTTTGAAATCGCCGACGGTGGAACTATTTTTCTCGATGAGATCGGTGACCTGCCACTGGGACTCCAGGTCAAACTCCTTAGAGTCTTGCAAGAGGGAGAGTTTGAAAGAATAGGCAGCGGCAAGACGATAAAGACTAACGTTCGAGTTATTGCGGCGACCAACCGGGATTTGACGGAGGCGATGCAAGGGGGTAGTTTTCGCTCCGACCTGTATTATCGGCTGGCTGTTTATCCAATCCTGGTTCCGCCGTTACGAGAGCGTAAGAACGATATCAAGCTGTTGGCCGGCAAATTTCTCCTGGAAGCGGGACAGCGCTTGGGCCGGACATTCGATGGAATTCCTCGTAAAATCCTGGAGGCATTGGAGTCCTATGATTGGCCGGGAAACGTAAGAGAGCTGCAAAATGTGATCGACCGGGCGGCAGTGATATCGTCTGGCACCGGCTTTCAACTGCCCGAGGAATGGATGCAAGGCGGCAGCAAAGGAAAGGCCGCTCGTGACGATTACACAGGAGCGTCTGCAAAAGTGCAGACCCAGCCTCAAGATACGACTTTGGAAGATCTTGAGCGAGCTCACATTCTGCGCGTCCTCAAGGACACCCACTGGAGAATCGAAGGGCCTAAGGGAGCCGCGGTTATTCTTGGGTTGAACCCGAGTACCCTGCGATCGCGCATGTCCAAATTGGGTATCGGACGCTACCTGTGACGACTTCCGCGACATTTCGCGGATTCCGCGAATTATAGCCATTTGGGTTTGCAATAATTAGCTTTAATAAAGAACGATCACAGAGAATTAACACGGCCTGCCTTCAATCGTTTGCCATTAAATTTCAATAAGTTCAATGGAATTAAATCGGGCTCGTCGACCTCCTGCCAGATTCTTGAAGTATCGAAATTAAAACTGGCTCTCGGATTGCTGCTCATACTTGGATCAGGCTTTTTAGCCACCCATAGAAGGGGGAGCAATGCATACGAACCGTGTCACGTACAATCGTCTAAAAAGCAAAGCGAGCCAGCATGAAGGCCGCGGTTTTCCATCGGCCAATCGTCGGCAGCTCCGAAAGGAAGGCGGGGAGCGCCATCAGACTGAGTGGTGCGTTGAGGCCAATGGCTGGGATCTGGCGGCGCTGGTAGCTGAAATTGAACGGATTCGGGAGAAGGAACGAAAGCAAATCGCCGACGATTTGCACGATCAACTGGGCCAGAACTTGATTTTGGCAACAATCAAGCTGGGCATGCTCGCGGGTTCGGTTTCGCATGACCAACTGCGCGCAATTCAAGATGTCCGCCAGCTCATTGCCCAGAGTATCGATCAAGTGCGATCATTGATAAGCGGGCTTTGCCCGTGCGAATCGGATGATCGGGATTTGGGCGCGGCTTTAGAGTGCTTGCTGGAGGAAACTCAGAAACTCTACGGTCTTCGCTGCGCTATGGATATATGGGAAATATCGGCGGCGCTTGACCACGAAAGGCAAAAGATTCTTCTTTCAGCGGTGCGGGAGCTCCTGATCAACGTTGCCAAGCATGCGGGTGTAAAGGAGGCCGAGGTTTCGCTGCGATGCGAGGACCGAAAAATCGTCGTCCTGGTTGCGGACGAGGGATGCGGATTCGATCCGAAGCAGCCGCGACCTCCGAGGCTCAAAAGCATGGGGTTGGGATTGATCAGCGTCGGCGAGCGGATCGCCCGGCTCGGCGGCAGCTTTAGCGTCGATTCGCGCGTCGGCCAAGGCACAAAAGCCAGGATCAGTCTGCCGATAAAATCCAAGTAGGAGCGAGCGTGGTTACAGTTAAAAGAAGACGAAAGGTTCGGTGAGCTATCGGGATGATAGGAATCTGCTAATCGCCTTTCACATTTGGACCTCTTCTAGAAGGGCCATAACCATCAACGCCATCATCGTTCTGCGGCGCTTTTCGTGCATTTCCTTTGCGTCGGCTAGTGAAAGCGTTTCGACCTCGGCAGCCGAATGCCGGTGCCGGAACTGCTCTGAGCGGCTCGCGATCGGGTTCGCCGAGGGATTATACTCCTGCCTTACCGGGGATCGAAGACCAGCCGAACTCTGGTTCGGCGACCGCTGAGCCGCTCATTCCACGCCTCGCAAGTTGCGCGTGGACGTTTGGCAGATCGCCGAGCGCATAATGACTACCGAGCAGCTCGAAGTGATTACCTGATCCGGGAAATGGTGAATATTCGCAGCCTCCCGGTAGCAGCGCGACCGGCCTGTCGCTGCCTCCTTGCCTAAAAACGAAAGCTCGTTGGCGCGGCCTGATATTTCCCGGGGCTCTTTTCCTTCATGTCAGACCGTTTGCGACGAGTCTCCTCGTAGAGAATGCCCATGTGATTCGGCCAGCGATGTCTCGGGATAACCATCATCTCGCTGAGGAATTTGGCACACAATATCCGCCCATGCCTGATGGCCCGGCCACCAGCCGGTGAAATACAATGCTGAAGAAACAATCAGTAAATTCAATAGGCGGGACAGTTCGATGACAACCAATGCGGGCTCGGTTGCGAGCGATTTGAAAGTTGCGCAGACGGTCAAGGTGGTTTTCTCGGCATGACCGGACGGAAGTGAATGAAAAGGAGCCTGAAGGTGAACAGGCTCCAACTGAATGTCCGACCGGTCTGCCGCTACGAGCGTGGAGCGCAGCGGCGAATAGCGCAGTGCGAGGCGGCGCCAACTATGACCGGAAAACGATAGCTTTCCTTTGCGCAGAAGGAGGATTCCATGGCCCGAGAGCGAGGGCGTTCTCTTGGCGAAAAACAAGATAGAGCAGACAGGGCGATAGCGGCTGAGAAGGCGAAGAGCCTGCGCCGTAGTGATCAATTGGCCGCCATGGGCACAGCCGCAGCCGTGCTCGCCCATGAAATGAACAACCAGCTCCATATCATTTACGGCGCGGCTCAGTTGCTGGAGCAGCATATCGCGGAGAACAGGGGAGACGATACGCTGCCAGCGCTAGTGCCACAAATCAGGAAAGGGCTTGAGCAGATTCGCTGCTTGCTGAAGGATTTCGCGAGTCTGGGACAGCCGCAAAAATTCATCCTCGAGCCGGCCGATATCGTCGCATTGGTCCGCGAAGTGGTCAAGTCCGTGGAGCCCAGGTACGGACTGCACGGAATCGACCTTCAGTTGAATATCGCCGGCGATTTACCTGCGGTTGCAATCGATTCGCAGAAGCTCAGCCAAGCTTTACTGAACCTTTTTAAGAATGGCTTGGAAGCAATGCCCGGAGGCGGCACGCTCATAGTACGGATCTACAAGTCGCGGGAGATTGTATGCGTGGAAGTTCAGGATAGCGGGGTGGGAATTCCCGAGGGCATGGACATCTTCGAGCCTTTTCGCACTACCAAGCCCGAGGGCACCGGCTTGGGGATGGCTATTGTCCGGCAAGTCGTCGCTGCGCACGAGGGAACGTTAACATGGACGAGCCGTGAGGGCGAGGGAACTACGTTCCGGCTGGGCCTGCCGATAACAAATTCGAAGAGGGCCACCAGAGAGTCCTTCGTTCTAGGTCTGCCGCGCATTATGCAATGATTGCCCCGCAGCCAGCCTGCGGATATCAAAACTCCTGCAATGCTTCCAATGTAAGCTGGGTGCGTTAAGAACCCAGAAGTGCCGGCGTCACGAATACAGGCGTTGCAGTTGCAGGCATGGTTTGACCTGTCATTTGGAATTTTAGTGTCTCGTGCGTATGTGGCGCTGGGCCAAGGCAGGGGCTATTCCAGGTTCGCCGTTGCGCGTTTTTCAACCGCGGAATCAACGTTCATCAAGGAAATTTCACGCTCCGTTTCATAGACCGCAAGCAGGTCAGGTCTCTATGGATATGGTCGGCGTCATTATAGGTCTGATCAGCGGTGCCGCCGGTGGCAATATTGCCGGGGCCGCGCTCAAGGATCAGAGCTTGGGAACTGTGGGTAATTCCATCGCTGGGATTTTAGGGGGAGGAATCGGCGGGATATTGCTGCAAGCGCTCGGACTCGATGCGGGCGGAGGGGGACTCGACGTTGGATCTCTCCTCGGCAATATCGCAAGCGGGGGTGTGGGAGGCGGCATCTTGATGGTCATCATCGGTTTCCTGAAAAACGCGATGGTGAAAGCGTAGTTGGTCTATTCGCCGCTGCTATTTTCAGCAGGTCCCGTGTTGCTTCTCGCCCCCAGCGTCTTGCATCGCCGCGGCTTTGCCCATTTGGCGCAGGCCAGTTCGAGGATTGAACGAACGCGCGGGCGGAGCTAGGCTGACGGAGTTCGGTGCAGAGCGTCCGGCGGACAGAGTTGCCGGCGAGCGAGTCCGGCGCGCCACTACTGAAGCTGCTTGATAGCAGCGAGGCTCTTCCGGGAAAGCGAGCTACAAAATCAGGGATTCCCCGATACAAAGGGAATCCGGCGCGCAGTAGCCTCGCGACGGTAATCGGCGCAGAGAAAATAACTATTGTTTTTAGGCAGGAGTGTTATGGGCCAAAAGAGCTTCGGCATCCTAGCGTCTTATGGCTTGCGGGCACCTTGTTCGGTTGCCAGGCCATCACCGGACAAACGTTAGGTCAGAACATCGATGACACCAACATCACCACCGCGGTGAAAACCAAATTGCGAGAGTCGGCGTTGAGATATGTAACGGCGCCGACTGGCGGATTCGAACGCTCTTGGTCGGCGGTGCTCGGAGCAATGGTGGATGAAGGTGTGCGCATCAAGGCCGAAGACCGCGCGTCGGGCACCGTGCACGGCATGTATGATAACATCGGCGTGAGAAGCATCGTTCGGACACAAGCGGATGGTAGCGTGCGCGTCGAGTTCAACACCTCCGGTCATAAGATCGTGAGATCCGGTCGATAAGCGTGGGGTCGTGCGACGTGTCGCCGGCGCATGGGCAGATAGTTTCGAGAGGCCGTGTTCAGCGGGGTTCGTCAAAACCGTGAATCCCTCAACAAATAACCAGATTGGAGTCTACATTGAGCTTGATCGGCAACATACTTTTCTGGTGCTTGATGGTCGGATTGACGATTTGGTGGTTTCCTTACCTTTCCTAGTGAAGTGTAACAACTAGATGGCGTTTGCCGTTCATGGTTCGAGAGCCTCACCACGAACGGCTTGTGCCTTGACCGTTCACCCTGACTCGTCGAAGGGTTCTTCGAACATCGACGCAGCCAGAACTACAAGTTTAAGTAGGAAAACGCGAGGAGTCTGTAAGGCGCAACCAAGGCCTGTCCAAACCTGCCCATGCCGAAAACGCGCTACTGGGTGATCTTCAACAATCAGTTCCGCCCGGTGCCCGTGGTCACAGAGCCGAACTGGCCGTCGGTCATTCAGCGCGCCATGGAGACCTCGACGCGCGCGGCGACGGCAACCGCGGTGCGGCATCTCTTCGCCATTGCCGAGATCTCGCGGCTCAAGCGCAAGGCCGAGGTTGAAGTTCGTATCGTGTCGATCCCCGGGGATTGGTTCCCGCCGGTGCCGGGAACGTTCATCAAAGAAACGATG
This sequence comes from uncultured delta proteobacterium, assembly GCA_963745035.1. Lineage (GTDB taxonomy): Bacteria > Desulfobacterota > Binatia > UBA9968 > UBA9968 > DP-20. The sequence continues at coordinate 23,244 of CAVUVW010000004.1, forward strand.
AACAATTTGGTGGACCTCGGCGAGAAGATGGGCGCCGACCCCGCGAGCTGGAGCACCGAGCCGCCGCAGTTTTAGCAGCCCGGGTTTAAGTCGATTCCGTAAATCGCGATCGTGAGGCGAACCGTGCGAGGAACCTTCAACATTCGCAGAGTCGGACGCTCGCCGCGCACGTCGTTGAGTACCTCGACGAAGGGGCGGCCCCGAAGTCAGCTACCGGGTGCTGTTAGATGAGGACGACGACGAGCTCTACCGGGTCGCCTCGGACGACGGCAAGCCTCTGCGCTGGGACACCGATCCTCTGTCCACGCGCTGGCAGCGCTTCAAAGCCGGCTTCTGAGCATCTTGCCGAACCTCGCAGGCCGTAACGAATATCTTCTTTGGATTACCAGCGATTGTACTGATGGCGGCGCGTTACGTCGGGTTCCATTCAGCCTGTAGTCGCCTGCTCCATACTACACTACGATGCCACTGCACCTGGGGGTCGCATATCGCCGCGCAAGCAATGCGCAGCGGCTGCAAACTGGGCGCTTCGTCCTGGCAGCTAACTCCTCTAGAGCGCACATCGTGGCCGCATGGCGAACGTCGTCACCTGCCGTCTCTAAGGACTTCGGCAATCGAAATCCGGTTAATCCCGATGAACTTTTTATCGGTTAGGTAGATAGTAGAAGCCGAACCACAACAGTACTGCCTCCTGCTCGATGCACCGGATTTGCCTTCGTGGCGCTGGTTAAATTTGCGATCGAGGGAAAAATTTTCGCATAGGAGGAAATTATGAACAGTTTGCTGGATTCGGTTAAGGATTACTTAACCCCGGACGTCATGAGGAAGATTGGCTCCGCCGCCGGAGAAACTCCCGAGAATACTAAAAGAGCCATGGATAATATCGTTCCCACTTTGCTTTTCGGAGCAGCAAAGGTGGCCGACTCGCCCGGCGGTGACAATCAGTTGATGAGTCTGATCAACAAGCAGACAAGCGATGGCAACATCTTGAGCAACCTCGCCGGCCAACTCAGCGGCGAAAGCGCAGCGCAGGGTCTCATGAATTCCGGCCGTGATGCTGCTAAGGCGCTGTTCGGCGGCAAATTAAACTCTGTGATCGATACGCTTGCCAGGTCGCTGGGGCTCAAGAGCAGCTCGATCGCTTCTCTTCTGAGCATTGCCGCTCCTATAGTCCTGGGCGTGCTCGGCAAGGAAAGAAGCGCGCGTGGGCTAGGAGCCAGCGGTCTTGCGAGTCTGTTAAGCGGAGAGCGAAATATCCTTTCGCAAATTCTTCCGGCCGGCTTGGGCAGCGTACTTGGCTGGGGCGATGGCGGACGGACGGAGGAGCGCATCGCGGACACAGTCGGTTACGATCCCGCGCGCGCTGCATACGGAACAGTTGCTAGAGAGAAGGGCACCGACTGGTGGTTATGGCCGGTGCTCGGATTGGCGGCTCTGGGATTCCTGCTCTACTCTTTCTGGCTGCGCCCGGCCATTGTGCCGGAAGAAACCGTTGCCAAGCCGGAAATCAGACAGGAAACGCCGGCGCGTGAAGAGAGAACGGCCGCTGTGGAGGTGCCTGCGGCCGTGCAAAGAGAGCCCGCACCGGTTCCGGAAGAACCGAGCGTGGCAAGACCAGATGCGTCAATTTCGCAAAGCCCGAGCAAGGGCGGGGTCGATGTCCGGCGAGTCCAAGAGTCTCTGAAGAATCAAGGACAGAATCCGGGACCCATCGACGGCATTCTGGGATCCCGTACTCACCAGGCGATTAGACAGTTCCAAAAGGAGAATGGTCTGCAACAGACCGGCACCCTCGACGAGGCAACATTAGAAAAGCTCGGGTACAGTCGATAAAGCGCACTCATGCAGCTGGTATCGATGATAGCTATGGCAAACGGGTGCGGCGAGAATACGCCGTAACCCCCGACTACACGGTCCAGGGAAACGTTGGTGCGTCCCATAATACGGCCGGACCTATAAAAATAAGAAATCAAGCAAACCGGAAGAGGTAAGCGTATGTCGAAAGAAAATGATTACAGTCCGGAAGAATGGAAGGTTATATCTGCGGCGCCCATGATGGCAGGCTTGCTGGTGTCGATGTCGGATGTGAGCGGTCCTATCGGACTCGCCAAAGAGGCGATAGTGCTCGTCAAGGTGGTAAATGAGCGTACCCAGGAGACTGGCAATGAGTTGATCAACAGCATCAGCGAAGAAATCAAAGCTCAACGCGGTAGAACGGATTTGTCAGAACTACGGAGTGATCCGGCGAGCGTCCGCACCTTATTGATTGACCGCTGTAAGCAAGCCGTTGCTCTTGTCGGACAGAAGTCGCCCGCCGAAGCGGACGACTATAAGAAGTGGTTGGTGTCGTTGGCGAAAGAGACGGCTTCGGCTTCCAAGGAAGGCGGGTTTCTCGGTTTTGGCGGCACCGTAGTCAGTGGAGCAGAAACCTCTGCGGTGCATGACTTGGCCTTGGCTCTGGGGGTGAAAGACCCTTTATCCAGTTAGTGGCGATCCGGATTTGCCCTAAATCTCGGCGGCTTCTTCAAGGCGAATTGACCACGGCGCTTTATCCGCATCCCTTGAGGCACGACTTGGCCACGCTCAAGGCCAAGCGACTATCCTCCGCAACTTCATGGACGCCGGGACCGGGTCGTGTACGACCGCCCGTCGGCGATTAACCATTCCAAGGCGCGCGTCTATGGCGCGCGCTGGGAAAGCGGCTCGAGTCGTTGGACAAGGAGATACTGATCGAATCGGCCTACTTCATCCTCTTGGCGCGCGGCGTCGACGTGGTCAAAGGCTGGACGCTCGCGGCATCCGGGTCCATGTCGCCACCAACTCGCTCGCTGCAACGATGTCCCGCTTGCCTTTGCCGGCTACTCGATATGCCGCAAAGAGCTGATTCGAGCGGGCGTGATCCAGGAGGTGCGCTGGGGACACACCGATCCGTGTCCAAGCGCTGGCAGCGCTTCAAGGCCGGTTTCTGAGCATCTTGCCGATCATCGAGCCGCTGTAAGAATAAAGTAAGTAAGACTGAAAACTAGGAATAGAAAAGTACAAGAGTAACAAAGTAAAAGAGTATGAGCGATGTACGGATAGCAATGACGCGAGCTTAATAAAAAAAGGAGGACACAATGGGTATCTTCGACAATATTATGTCTGCAATCTTTGGTTCCGCGAAAAAGGAAGCCTCACCCGGGGTATCGGCCGGGGCGTCACCGGCGGCGACGGCGGCGCCAGGCGCAACGACGACGGGTGCCACGGCCGCAACTCCGGCTACCCCTCCACCGCTCTCGCAGGTCGACGTGGAAGCCGTGCTGACCAATCTCGTCGCACAGCAAAAGCAGAAGCTCGATTGGCGAAAGTCAATCGTCGATCTGATGAAGCTGCTCGATCTCGACAGCAGTCTCGCCGCGCGCAAGGAGCTGGCGAAGGAGCTGAACTATAGCGGCGACACGAACGATTCCGCGTCCATGAACATCTGGCTCCACAAGCAGGTCATGACCAAGCTGGCGGCGAATGGCGGTAAGGTGCCTGACGACCTCCGGAACTAGCAGTCTGTCGCCAGGATGAGTGAGGCGCTCGCCGCCGCGGCGGACTATCGACCGCCGCGGTAAGCGGGATGCGCGACTGGAAGTCGGTGTTCGATCATGCGGCTCCAGCGGGGTGCGAAAGTGCGCGATGAACGAATGGCTGTCCATTGCGATGATCGTTCTCATTGGCCGGCTTGCGCTGATCATCAAGCACAAACGATTCCTGATTATCCGACATCGAGGAAGGGGACTTACCGATGGCATCAAGTGAAAGAGAAAATACGGGAGCAGTCAAAATTGGTCGAGCGTTGCGCATGACTTCGCGGGATTGGAAACAAAATCGTCGCGCAAGCTCAATCGCCGCAGCGGTCTTGACGTGGGCATTTTTTTCGCTGGCGCTCCCGGCGGGAGCGCAGTCTGCTTCCGCTGATCCCGCGCAGCCGGCGGGTTCTGAAGAAGATCTCGCCAAGCAGCTTTCCAATCCGATCGCCAGCCTGATCAGCGTGCCGCTGCAGTTCAACTATGACCGCGGCATCGGGCCGGGTCATGACGGCGACAAGTATTTCGTCAACGTCCAGCCGGTGATTCCGTTTTCGCTCTCCCAAGATTGGAATCTGATCTCGCGCACCATTGTGCCGATCATCAATCAGAATCACATCTTCCCGGGCGCCGGCAGCCAGACAGGTCTGGGAGATATTCTTCAGAGTTTGTTTTTTTCGCCGGCAAAACCGGTGGGCGGCGTGATTCTAGGCGTAGGGCCGGCGTTTTTGCTGCCGACCGGAACGGACCGTCTCCTGAGCGCGCGCAAGTTCGGTCTCGGCCCGACCGGAGTCGGGCTCATGCAGGAAGGTCCATGGACCTTCGGTATGCTCTTCAATCATATCTGGTCGGTCGCCGGGCAGGAGAGCCGTCCGCACGTGAGCAACACATTTCTCCAGCCTTTCCTGGCATACACTACGAAGGACGCCTGGACGTTTACGCTAAACACTGAGACTACCTACGACTGGCGATCGGAAGATTGGTCGGTGCCGCTCAATTTTCTCTTGGCGAAGCTGACGAAGATCGGCGGCCAGCCAGTTCAATTCCAAGCTGGCCCGCGTTACTGGGCAGAGAGCCCGCGCAGCGGCCCGCACGGTTGGGGCGTGCGATTCAACGTCATTTTGCTGTTTCCCAAATGAAAAAACTAAAAGGGTACAAGAGTAAGGAGTGCAAAAGTAAAAGAGTAAAAGACCCGGCACGTTCTTTTACTCTTCTACTCTTTTACCTTTTTACTCTTTAGTTTTGCCTCTTTCTCCGATCTTGCCTCAGGGATTTGGCTGTCCAAATAAGGGATTGCCCGATCCTGGAGCGATCGCCTCTCGGATAAAAAAATATATCGGCAGTTCGATCGGGAGTGAGCACCGGGGCCCGAAACCGGCAGCACAAGTTCTTCGGCGTGGACAAAATTACCTGAGGTGGAGGCGACGAAAATGATGGCGGTATGGCGAGGCTCAAGCGACAAACGCCGAAACTACCAACGCATAGGGAATTTTGCGGCGCGGCTGCCGTTTTTACTCGGCGCTATTTTTTTGCTGCCGCAGTTTGCCTTTGGGCAGGCAGATGCCCTGCCGTCTTGGAACGACGGCAAGGCAAAGCAGGCCATCGTCGCTTTCGTGGACAAGGTCACCAGACAGGGCTCGCCTGATTTCGTGCCGCCGCCCGAGCGCATCGCCACTTTCGACAACGACGGCACGTTGTGGTCAGAGCAGCCGATGTACGTGCAGCTGGCTTTTGTGCTTGACCGGGTGAGGGAGCTTGCCGCGAAAAATCCCGAGTGGAAAAACAAACAGCCCTTCAAGGCCGTGCTCGAGAAGGATTTCAAGGCCCTAGCGTCGCAGGGCGAAAAGGGCGCGGCGCAGCTCATCGCCGCCACGCATGCCGGCATGTCGTCCGAAGAATTCAATCGCATCGCCGGCGATTGGATCGCGAGCGCGCGCCATCCGAAATCCAAGCGGCCATACACCGAAATGGTCTATCAGCCGATGCTCGAAGTGCTCGCTTATCTGCGCGCCAATGGCTTCAAGACTTTTATCGTTTCGGGCGGCGGCGTGGATTTCATGCGCTCATGGACGGAAAAAGTTTACGGCATCCCGCCCGAACAGGTGGTCGGCAGCACGGGCAAGCTCAGGTACGAGATGCGCAACGGCAAGCCGGTGCTGATGAAACTCGCCGAAATCGACCATGTCGACGACGGGCCGGGAAAACCGGTGGGCATCCAGAAATTTATCGGCCGCCGGCCGCTCGCGGCGTTCGGCAACTCCGATGGCGATCAGCAGATGCTGCAATACACCGCGGCCGGCAACGGCGCGCGCTTCATGATGATCGTGCACCATACCGACGCCGCGCGCGAATGGGCTTACGACCGCAAGTCTCACATCGGCAAGCTTGATAAGGCGCTCGACGAGGCGAACGCGAAGGGCTGGATCGTCGCGGACATGAAAAGAGATTGGAAGCGCGTGTTCGCGTTCGATCCATAACGGTGACGATTCATTAGGTTTCTAATTCAACGATCCACGAAAAATAAGATTCCAAAGGAGGACGAGATGGCGCAGCAAGAACAGAAGAAACCGAACATCCTGTTCATCATGGCCGATGACATCGGCTGGTTTAATGTCAGTTGTTACAATCATGGCATCATGGGCTACCGCACGCCGAACATCGACCGCATCGCCAGGGAAGGTGCCATGTTCACCGACTTCTATGGTCAGCAGAGCTGCACCGCGGGCCGCGCCGCCTTCATCACCGGGCAATCGCCGATCCGCACCGGCCTCACCAAGGTTGGTATGCCGGGCGCGACGCTTGGGCTGTCGGCGGAGGACCCGTCTGTCGCGCAGTTCATGAAAAACTTCGGTTACGCCACCGGCCAGTTCGGCAAGAACCATCTCGGCGACCGCAACGAGCACCTGCCCACAGTGCATGGATTCGATGAGTTCTTCGGCAACCTTTACCATCTTAACGCCGAAGAAGAGCCCGAATACACCGATTATCCAAAGGATCCGAATTTCCTGAAGAAGTTCGGTCCGCGTGGCGTGCTCAAGTGCAAGGCCACCGACAAGGACGATGCGACTATCGACCCGGTATTTGGCAAGGTCGGCAAGCAGACGATCGAGAACACCGGCCCGCTGACGCGGAAGCGGATGGAAACGGTGGATGAGGAATTTATAGCTGCCGCGCTCGATTTCATGGATCGCAAGACGAAGGAAGGGCAGCCGTGGCTGTGCTATTTCAACCCGACGCGGATGCACGTCTTCACGCATTTGAAGCCGTCATCCGTGGGCAAGACCGGGCATGGCCTCTATCCGGATGGCATGGTCGAGCTCGATGGTTTCGTCGGCCAGCTTCTCAAGAAGCTCGATGACCTCGGCGTCGCTGACAACACAATCGTCGTCTTCACTACCGACAACGGCGCCGAAGTGCTGTCGTGGCCGGACGGCGGCGCGACGCCGTTTCGCGGCGAAAAAGACACCAACTGGGAGGGCGGCTGGCGCGTCCCGTGCGTCATGCGCTGGGCCGGCGTCATCGAGCCTGGCCGCGTCATCAACGACATCTGTTCGTTACAGGATTTCATTCCGACATTCGCTGCAGCGGCAGGCGACCCTGACCTCGTCGAAAAAGTGAAGAAGGGTTACGCGATCGACGGCAAGACCTTCAAGGTCCACCTCGACGGCGTCAACCTTTTGCCGTTCCTTTCAGGCAAGGAGAAGGAGTCGCCGCGTAACGGTTTCCTTTACTGGAGCGACGACGGCGACCTGATGGCGCTGCGCGTCAACCAATACAAAATCGTGTTCGCCGAACAGCGGAGCAAGGGACTCGACGTCTGGCGCGAGCCACTGTCGCAGCTGCGCATCCCCAAGATGTTCGATCTGCGCTCCGATCCATTCGAGCGCGGCGAGGAAAGCTTCAAGTACAACGACTGGTTCGTTGAGCACGTCCCGTTCCAGTACGCTGCGCAAGCGATCGTCCACGAGTGGCTTGAGAGCTTCAAGGAATTTCCGCTGCGTCAGAAGGCTGCAAGCTTCACCGTTGACAAGATCGTCGAGAAGCTGATGCCGAGGGACTGAGGAGTTTACGCGGCGCCAAAAATCGGCGAGCTTCAACGTCGACGGCATCTGTCGCGCGAGGTCAGTATTGCTGAAAGACGTCCCCTAACTTCTTTTTGGTGACGAAAAGATATGATCGATCCCCTGCTTCGGATTCCAAAAATCCTCGGCAAAGCCAGTTCGGCCGCAATGATTCTAGGGATGACATTGAGTTGCTCCACAACTAAAGCCGAAACGGAGCAGAGATGGCTGAGCTTTCGCTGTCCGGATGGCCGAGCCGTGATAGCGCGATTCGAGCCGCAAGACGACTTTGTGAATATGCGGTTCGATGGCCACGACTTGCGGCTGCCACATGTGATCTCCGGCTCCGGCGCGCGATACAGCGTCGGCAAAACAACTTTCTGGAACAAAGGCAGGAGCGCGCTGGTAGAAGTAGACGAGAAAGTCGTCGTGCAAGACTGCGTGCTTGAAGGGGAGCCGCGGGGTTAGTCTTTCGATGGTTGGACCTGCTGAGATTTGCGCCTTGCTCTTTGTGACGCTCGGGTGGCTCAAGAGCCTCGGATCCTTCGCCTAGCGTATGTGTGACACGACGAGATGTTCAGGAGGAAGGAATAACAAAATGAGCGCAAAAAGTACTTCCAAAACTAACCAAACGTTTAGCCCGACTGACCTGGGCGAACGTGCGATCCATCGTCGCGCCGTCGAAGCCGTTATCTGGGGCATACCCGCGGTGAATTACGATCTCATGTTCCAGTCGATGGTCCGCGACGCCAAGGGTGCCGTGAACCAGATCCTCTATTGGTCCGGGTTAGCGGATTGGAAGAATCAGTATCTGACGCCGAATCCAGACACTATCTACCTCATGCCTTTCTTCAGCACGAAGGACGTTGGTCCAATCGTGCTGGAGATCCCTCCGGCGGACGATGGCTCGATCACCGGAACAATCATGGATTGCTGGCAGATGGCTTTGGAGGATGTTGGACCGGCCGGCATCGATAAGGGCAAGGGTGGCAAATATTTGATCACTCCGCCCAATTACAAAGACAAGGCTGCGGATGGTTACATTCATCTGCCGTCAGTAACCTATCAGGGTTACGCCTTGCTCCGGTCGATCCTGAAGAGTCGCGACGACGCGGATATTGCGAAGGCTGTCGAGTACGGCAAACGGATCAAACTCTATCCGCTTTCTGCGGCAGCCAAACCACCTGAAACGACGTTCGTCGATGCGATAAATGTGGTGGTTGATGGAGTGATTCCCTATGATGTTCGCTTCTTCCAGTCACTCGATCGAATGGTCCAATACGAACCGTGGTTGGAGCGCGATCGGGCGATGATCGATCCACTAAAAACTCTCGGCATTGAAAAAGGCAAAGCATTCAAGCCGGACAGCAAAACCACAGACATTCTGAAAGCTGCTGCGCAAGAAGCGCTGGCTCTGTTCGATCTGCGGTACGAGAACACCTACGAGCCACACAACAAAGGCATGCGCTGGTTCCTTCCGGCTGACCAGAGACTCATCAAATCCATGGAGACAGGTTATGGGGACCCGACATGCTATCCGACCGACGGGCGCGGGGCGCGTCTTCTACTTCGCCTTCAGTAGCATCAAGCACATGGGTGCGGGTCAGTTCTACCTATTCGTCAGTCGCGACAAGGATGGTAAGCCGCTTGACGGAGCCGCCACTTATCGACTGCATGTACCGCCAAACCCGCCCGTGAAGCAATACTGGTCGGCGGTGCTTTACGATTTCGCCACGCACGCGCTCATCCGCAACATGCCGCACGCGAGCCGTTCGTCGCAGTCGCCTGGCCTTCAGACCAATAGAGACGGATCGGTGGACGTTTACTTCGCTCCAAAAGCACCCGCCGGAAAGGAATCGAATTGGGTACCGACTGATCCGAAGGGAAGATTCGAAGCGCTCTTCCGCTTCTACGGACCGGAAAAACCGCTGTTCGAGAAGACGTGGGTGCTTCCGGATATCGAAAAGATTAGCTGAGAACAACCACAGGACGGAGAAACGATCATGGCTACACAAGTACAACAAACTACTACGAGCAAAACGGTTCCGGTCACGGTTGAAAACTTCGCGCGCGCTGAGACCGATGCTTACTTCAAAAAATACGCGACTGGCCCAGGACGTGAATTGGGCAAAATCATGTTCCGCCGTGACGTGTCGCCGGTGGACGACCAGACCATCGTGCGCCAGAACCGCGACACACTTTACGGAGCTGCGGTCTTCGACCTCGATGCGGGTCCGGTGACGATCACGCTTCCCGATCCCCGCGGGCGTTTTATGTCGATGCAGACCTGGAACGAGGATCAGCACACGCCGGGCGTCAAATACAACGCCGGGTCCTACAAGCTGACAAAAGAAGACGTGGGATCGCGTTACGTTCTTGCGGCTTTTCGGATTCTCGTCAATTCGAATGACCCCGCCGACGTTCAGAAAGGACGCGACCTGGAGGATGCAATAAAGGTCGATCAGCCGGGAGGCCCTGGAAAGTTCGAGATCCCGGAATGGGACACGGTGAGTCACAAGAAAGTGCGTGACGCGATTATGGTGCTGGCGGACACGGTTCCCGACTCGAACAGGATGTTCGGGATGCCGAACGAGGTAGACCCGATTCGATTCCTGTGCGGAACGGCCGCCTTATGGGGCGGCAACAAGCCCGAGGATGCTATCTATCTCAACGTTGTGCCCCAGAAAAATGATGGGAAGACGGTTCACAAGTTGACCGTAAAGGACGTTCCGGTCGACGGTTTCTGGTCGGTGATCGTGTACGACAAGACCGGTTACATTCCTCAGAACGACCGGAAGGTTTACTCATTCAACAATCTCACTGCGAAACCCGACGCCGACGGTTCGGTCACGATCCAGTTTGGCGGCTGCGGAGACGCGACCGGCAATTGTATTCCCATCGTGCCGGATTGGAATTACACCGTGCGTCTCTATCGTCCACGTAAAGAGATCCTCGACGGGACGTGGAAGTTTCCAGAAGCACAGCCGGTGAATTGATAGAATGGGAGCAAGACGGGATTTTGGTTGCAGCAAAAAAGATATTGCATGACAAACGGTGTGAGAATTGATTGATCCGGTGGATCACGGTAGTGAAGTGAGGTCTTCATTGCGCAGTGCTCTCCAATTGATATACAGATCGTCTACAGTCGGACAAGGCGATCAATTACGCGTACGATTAGACATGGAGGAACAGGTGAGGTTGAGGTAGATACTTTAGTGCGGAGTCTGGCCGACGTACTTTTGGGCAATACTCAGCGGAATCAATCGCCTGATCACCGAATCTTTACTTATGGGTGCACGAATCTCCTGGCTTGGGGTGCTTGTCCGTTTGGTCGGAGCGCTGGGCGTCGTGTTGCTGACGTATAACCCTACGGGGAACTCCTTTTACCACTGGGCTCTCCGCGATCTCGCCCATATCACGGCGGTGAAAGCATTAGCCGGGGCGCTCCTGCTGGTCGGATGGGTCATATGCATACGCGCGGCATTCGTATCACTTGGCCGCCTCGGGGTGGTACTGAGCGCGCTCGTGCTTGGCACTCTGGTATGGGTGCTTACCGACTATGGCTTAGTCGATCCTGATCGGCCATCGCTGCTGTCGTGGATCGCGCTGATCGCAATCGGCATTATTCTGGGTATCGGTTTATCGTGGTCGCTGTTGCGCGCGCGGGTTACCGGTCAAGTTGAGGTAGATTAAGAGTTTCGACGGGCTTGCGAACACAACCGGCGAGAATCAATTTCAGATTTCAAAAGTGGTGCGTGCGAATCGAACATCGCGTTATGACGTCGCGCCACCAGCGCTGCCCCGCTCCCCGGGGGCTAGATGTTTGCTCGCAGGGGGGTGTTTGCAATAAACAATTGTCAACTGCATTAATCGTCGTGGCAGCGATGTAGGAGTGGTGGATTCCGGCATGAGCGCCATAAGCGAAAATCTGCGGGGCAATCAGAACGTTTTCGGCCGCGATTTGAGGCAGACCGTTCGCTGGTCGCATTTCCGGAATATTCTCGGGCTTGTTTTGTTCGTGGCGGCATGGCGATGCCGAGCATCCGACCGAGTCGCGGCTGCGCCAGGCAAAACACCTGTGCCCATGGCCACGTTCTTACGATGGCCAGCGCGATCGCGTGACTTCCAAAACAAATCGGGGATTAGTGAGCCTATCTTGAAACGGCGGGCTCCGGACAAGGTATTTAGCAGGCAAAATCAGGAAACTCCTGATCTACAGCGTCAATATTATGTGGGACGCTCTTGAGCATTCTGCCGTAAAAGGCCAACGGGAAACGGAGCACTGGAAGATGACGAGAACAATGTTCCATAAGACGAAGAGAACCAAAAGAAGTACGCTCTCCTTCGATCGGGAACGCTGGCTGATCGACGGTGCATTGTGCGTCACAGTGTTGGAAGTAAGGACGCATGAGAAGAAGGGTGAAGAAGGCCCCACGCGACGCAGCGGAAAAATTCGACAAGGGAATCGAGCAAACGGAGCAGGCGATAGATAAAGCTATAGAAAGCATCAAGGAAAAAAAAGCGGCGAGCTGATGAAGGGATGTACTGCTTAGGTTTCTCTGCGTATGAAACGCTCTTTGGCGCTATGAATCATCCGCCGCGCGCGAATCCGCAAGCGCTTTGATGCCTCTTTTGCAGAATAACCGTGGCGAAGTAACGCCGCAACTGCGCATGGTGCATCGTGTCTTTCTAAACGAAGTTGGTAACCAAGGAGGGAATTATGCCACTTTCTAATCGTCTTGCAGCGGAGTTCTTCGGAACGTTCTGGCTGGTTTTGGGAGGGTGCGGCAGTGCCGTGCTCGCCGCGGCATTTCCCAATGTCGGCATCGGACTCTTGGGTGTATCACTGGCCTTTGGTCTGACCGTGCTGACGATGGCATACGGCATCGGTCACATCTCCGGATGCCACCTCAATCCGGCGGTGACCGTAGGTTTGGTCGTCGGCGGGCGCTTCAAGGCCGCCGATGCGCTTCCGTATATTCTTGCTCAGGTGATCGGGGCGGTCGTCGCGGCGATGCTGCTCTATCTTATTGCCAGCGGCAAAGAGGGATTCGATCTTGCGGGCGGGCTCGCGTCCAACGGCTACGACGCTCATTCTCCCGGAGGCTACTCGCTTGTGTCCGGCTTCGTTACCGAGTTGGTCATGACGTTTATGTTTTTGTTGATCATACTCGGAGCCACCGATGAACGCGCGCCAAAAGGGTTTGCGCCGCTCGCCATTGGCATGGCCCTGACGCTCATTCACTTGATCAGCATCCCCGTCACCAATACGTCGGTGAATCCAGCGCGGAGCACGGGCCCGGCGATCGTCGTCGGAAGCTGGGCGATCTCGCAGCTTTGGCTGTTTTGGGTCGCGCCGCTGATCGGCGCCGTATTGGCGGGAGTGAGTTATCGCGCGATCGCCGGCGAGGTTGCTGCCGGATCCGCTCCTCACAGCGCTGTGAAACCCGCGACGGTATGAGCCTTGGGCTCCGGTCTGTGCATCTTGATGGACGGGCGGGCATCCGCGTGATCGTAGGTGCGATACCGTTGCCAAAGAGATCGATCACGAGCGGCATTGATCCTCAGCGGTCTTGTGTCGGGGCTTTGGCTTGGTCGTGTTGGCGTATCCCGAAGCGGGAGCGCTAGCTCTCGGCTGGGTAATCGCGGCTTACGCTCTTGTTTTCCGAGACTTTGATGATTCGTCTGTCTTTTCATACTGAAAAGGCATCGCGTCGCGATTTCTTAGACGGAAAAGGATGCCTTCGAGTACCGAACGACCGGCACTGACCCGGTTTGCCTGGCTTTCTGTGGGGGCGGCGGTCCTGACCATCGGCCTCAAGTTCGCCGCTTATCTGGTCACGGACTCGGTGGGACTTCTTTCCGACGCGCTGGAATCGCTCGTCAATCTCGCGGCAGCACTGATGGCTCTCGCCATGCTCACGATCGCCGGCCGGGCTCCGGACGAGATGCACGCGTTCGGCTACAGCAAGGCCGAGTATTTTTCCAGCGGCGTCGAAGGCGCGCTCATCCTGATCGCCGCGGCGAGCATCCTCTGGGCCGCAATCCCGCGGCTCCTGTCGCCGCAGCCGGTGGAAAAAATCGGAGCCGGTGTAGTCGCCTCGATGGCCGCATCGGCGATCAATTTCGCCGTCGCGCGCCGTCTGCTCCAAGCAGGCAAAGAGCACCGGTCCATCACCCTGGAGGCTGATGCCCATCATCTCATGAGCGACGTATGGACGTCCGCCGGCATCCAGTTGGGCGTCGTTGCGGTGTATTTCACCGGTTGGAATCGGCTCGATCCGATCATCGCCATCGTCATTGCCGCGAACATCGTTCGCATCGGAGGACAGCTGCTGCGCCGCTCCGTGCTCGGATTGCTGGACCGGGCGCTGCCCGCGGCGGAGCAGGACGCGATCAAAGCAGCGCTGAGCCGATACGAGCGCGACGGGATTCGCTACCACGCCCTGCGCACGCGCAGCGCCGGAGCGCGGTCGTTTATTTCTTTGCACGTGCTGGTGCCGGGAGACTGGTCGGTGCAGCGGGGCCATGACCTTCTAGAAAATGTGGAACGAGATCTACGAGAAGCAGTTCCGGGTTCGGCCGTCTTTACGCACCTCGAACCCATCGATGATCCCGCCGCCTGGGAGGATCAGGAGCTGGATAGCACGCATGACACGATCGGCTCTAGAAAGATTTGAGACAAAATTTACTGAGGCAATTATTTCGAGCATCGGCGACACTATCAGCGCGGCGTCTTCGGCTTCGCGCAGTTTATGAATCGCTGCGTCACCCATTGGCACTTCTATAAATTCACCCGCGAAGGGACCTTCGGCCGCCTCCGTCTTTTCAATTCCGGGTAGCCACGCGAGCAGCGCCGCGCGACTTTAAGGTTTTTCGAAATCTGGAATCAGGCGAACCCTGATGGCAATCCATCCGCCGCTCTGGCAAGTGCAAGACTGCGGGGACGGAATTGTAGGACCGCAAGCTTTCACAAGAGCGGGTCAATGGTGTCGGGCAGATTCAAATTCGCTATGACCCTGCGTATAGTTGCTCGTCGATAAGGCGATACCTACATGCCGGAGAAGAGGGAGAAGCGGACGTTTGGTAGATCCAAAGGTGAGTGGCGTCAGCGAGAATGAGCGCGGGCAAGCAGGATTTCTGGCGGCTCGTCCTTTGGCGCCCCTGTGTTTAGGGAATCGAAGCATGCAAGCCTCACTCTGCGAAGACATGAGGCGCACGAGCGTACCTTCAAGCCCTGGGTGAGGACGGTGGTGTCCTTGATCCCGCGTCCTTCTGGCCGTAATCTCTTCTTTCTAGAAACTGACCCCTCAGATTTAAATGCTTGGAATCTTGGCGGGAAATCCATCACGTTAAGCTGAACGAGAACCTGTAAGAGCCGTTCGTTACACTGTACCGCTGCCTCACCATCAATTCCGATCGCTTCAAACCCTCCACTTTTTTATCGTAACTTCAGATCGCGCGGAGAATAACGTCGTTTCCGTCTGACTTGCTGGCGGAAAGCTGCGGCGGGGCGACAATTTTAGGGAGACTAACGAGAGGCGGCGCGACGATTTGAGGCCGAAAGTCCGCCTTGAATCAGTACCAGATGACGGCCGGTATTCGTGCTTTTGCCCGCGGGAGCGTGGCCAGTATCAGGTTGCGCGGCGGTCGCGGCGATATCCTGATCCGAATGCAGCGAAGTAAGCGTCTCCGCACACAGATTAAGTATCTCAATCAGCGTGCCTGCGCTCCCGTTCGATCGGCCCATGCTTTCAGGAGAGGCAAAATCCGTGCAAGAGCGTGGAGTCCGTTAAGGGAGTTTTTGAGCGCAATTGAGATAAGAAGCCGGGTGGCGGTGGCGGAAATGGCACGAAAAGTAACAAACGCGTTCGCAAGCTGTTGGTTTGCGGTCCGGCACCGCCGCCATTGATCTCGGCGGCAATCAGCGCGAGGTGAAGCGAATAAACTCGATGAGGTTTTTCTCGGCAGAGCTGAGAGTCTTGGCGGGATTGTAAATGAGGCGCGCTTTCGGATGCGGAATCAGTTTTTCCAAGGCAACGGTGCGCAGCCTGCTGTTGTCCTCGGGTTCGACGCAGATGTCGTGAACGATGCCCAGGCCGACGGCATTGGCAACGTAGCGCTTCACTTCCATGCACGTGCTGGCTTCCATCTCTGTATGAAGAGTAAGATTCTTTTTTCGGAAAGCGCCGTCGATGATCGCGCGCGTAGTGGTGAACGATTGCATCAAGACCATCGGCTGCTGAGCGAGTTCTTTGAGTCCTACCTGTTTGGCGGTGAAGTTCACTCCCTGACGGGGAATCACCAACGTGAGTTTGGGAGTGATCAAGGGAATTTCTTTGAGATCGACAAAAGCATGGGGAAACAGACCCATGGCCAGGTCGGCGTCGCCGGATCGCACCATCGAGAGCGCGTCCGCATGGCTGCGCGCAAGAATGGTTAGCTTGATCGACGGATAGGCGGCGCGAAAGCGCGCCAGGCTCGGCAGATAAAAATAACGAAGGCAGGCGGGAGCAGCGAGGGCGATCGTTCCGCAAAAATCGTTGGCCCGGCTCTTTGCTTTGGCGCCGGCTTCATGGACACTATCCAAAATCTTCTTCGCGTCGAGGTAGAAGTTCGCACCTTTCGGCGTCAAGGCCAGTTTTCGTCCTTTGATTTCGAAGAGCTTCAGTCCGAGCTCCTGCTCGAGAGTTTTGATCTGCTGTGAAACCGCCGACGGAGTGAGAAAACAGCGCCGCGCGGCTTCCTTCAAAGTGCCGGATTGCACGATCTGGCAAAAGCTGTTGAGTTGGCGAAGCTCCATGGTAATCGTTTAGAAAAACTACACTGACGATTAAATAAATTAAGATTGACACTGCTTCAAGACGGTCAGTAGTATGGCCGCGCGTGAAGGAATCTTAAGCAGCGAAGAATGAAAAAACACTCCGAAGTATTATTGGCCGACTTGTGTCGCGTGGGCCGCGAAACTCCCGCAGGCCAATGGCTGCGCCGATATTGGCTCGCGGTCGGAACCACCCGGGAGCTTTACGACATTCCCCGAGCGGTCAAGGTTTTGGGCGAAGACTTGGTGCTGTTTCGCGACCCACAGGGCAAAATCGGCTTGTTGGGTCTTCGCTGCCCGCACCGCGGGGCTTCATTGGAATACGGCGACATCGAAGCCGGCGGCTTGCGCTGTCCGTACCACGGCTGGCTGTTCGACGTGGGCGGGCGCTGTTTGGAGATGCCGGCCGAGGCGACCGACAGTAAGTTCCCTGAAAAGGTGAAGCACTTATCTTATCCGGTTCAGGAACTGGGCGGGCTGCTCTTCGCCTATCTTGGACCTGAGCCAACCGATCCCCCGCCCTTGCCCAAATACCGCGCGCTGGCCGATCCTGCCGGCCGGCGATCGTTGGAGGCGACGCGCGTCTACGATTACAACTGGTTCAACTTTATCGAAAACGGCGCCGACCCGGCGCATTTTTCGATCCTGCACCGCGCCGATCCGAACGATGGCACCTGGCGCAGCTGGTTTTTTAATTTCAAGGACATTCCGCCGTTCGACGCAGTCGAGACTTCCTACGGGATGAAAGTCGTGTCGCGCAAGCCGGGACCGACCGGCGACACCGAATACGTCGATGAAAAGAGTTTCGCGCTGCCGAGCATTCTGCAGATCGGCGACACCGAGTTTACTCACTTCAAGCAGCCGCGCGAGGCGCTCACCGCCGGCTCGCACAACGCCCACTTCATGTTCGTCACGCCGAACGACGATCACAGCTTTACGCTGTTCACGGTCAATCACTACACAGGCTCCGATCCGGAATTTTTCGAGAAACTGTCGCCGAGCCGCAAGGTCGAAGCCAAGGCCGAGAAGAAGAGCTATGACCGGCGCAAGTATTCGCCGTTTCGCGGCAACGTGCGCACAGAGGACATCGCATGCCAGGCGACTCAGCCGCTGCTCGATGAACGTCGGGAGCAACTCGCAACTTCCGACAAGGGCGTGATTCTGATTCGAAAGATTATCCGGGGCGCGGTCGAGGCGGTGGAGAAGGGCGACGTCCCCAAAGGAATTCCCTCGCGCGGCGATGCGGAGAAGATGATCCGAATCGATTCGTTCACCGGTATCCGAGCAAAAGGAGGGAGCTGAGTTGAAAGTTCGTTCGACGGTATCTCGCTGGTTAGTTGCGGTGATTCTGTCCGTTGCGTTGCGCGCCGGCGTTGTCGATGCCGCGCCGCTGCGCGTGGCGTACAGCGCCATCAGTGGCGCGATGTCGTCGCTCTGGGTGGCGCAGGAGGGCGGCTATTTGAAACGCGAAGGGCTCGATACCGAATTGCTTTACATCGGCGGTGGCTCGCTTCTGATCCAATCGATGATCAGCGGCGACGTGCCGTTCGCCTACGGTCCGTCGGTGCCGGTGATCAACGCTTCGCTGCGCGGCGCGGATCTGGTGCTGATCGGCAACACCGGCAATTCTTTGGTCTTCTCGATCATGTCGCGGCCCGAGATCAAGCAGCCGGCGCAGCTCAAGGGCAAGAAAGTCGGCGTGACCCGCCTCGGCGGCTCCACCGATTGGGCGCTGGACGCTGCCTTGAAACAGTGGGGGCTTGATCGGCGCGAGCTCACGGTCATTCAAACCGGCGGGATGCCGGAAGGGTTGGCCGGTCTTATCGCCGGCGCACTCGACGCCGTGGTGCTATCGCCGCCGAGCAACTTCCGCGCGGCAAAGTCCGGCATGCACGAGTTGGTCGACGTAGGGCAGTTGAAGATCATCTTTCCCAACACGCCCTTATCCGCGTCCGAGTCCTTCATCAAATCGAACCGCGAAACCGTGCTCCGTTTCCTGCGTGGCTTCACTCAAGGTTTACATCGCCTGCGCACCGACAAAGAATTCAGCATGAAGGTTCTCTCCAAGTACACCAAGGTCACCGATGCCGAGACTTTGGGTCAGCTGCACCAGACTTACGGCGTACGCTACAGCGGCGACCGAATTCCTTACATCCGGGCGGAGGGCGTAGACGAAATTCTGAAGCGCACTCCTGGTAAGGAAGCGCGCGAAGCCAAGGTAGACAGCTTCATCGATAACAGTTTGTTGAAAGACCTAGAGCAGAGCGGCTGGTTCAAAAGTTTGGGACGCGTGAGCATGCGGAGTCGTAGTCACCGGAGGCTCCGGACGATTGGGGCAATACGTCATTCGGGAGCTTTTCACTCATGCGCATGGAGTGCTGTCGTTGGACGTAGTCAAGCCGCGCGAATGCTTATGCCCGACGGAGGTCGTCGATCTGCAAAAGTTCGAGGCCTTGGCGGCGCACTTCAAAGGCGCCGACGCGGTAGTGCATCTGGCGCGGATTCGCTTTCCGTACACCGAAACCGGCTTCGATCCGGCGAAGCAACAATGGCAGTTCAGCGATCCAGGCGGCGATGCCGACCGCTTCAAGCAAAACGTTGCGCTGACCAGCAACGTCCTGGCGGCGGCCGAGGCATGCGGCGTGGGGCGAGTCGTTTGCGGTTCGAGTTTGGCCGTGTACGGGTTGTATTATCCGACCAGACCGCAACTGCCGGATTATTTACCGGTGGATGAAGACCATCCGCGCCGCCCGCAAGACCCGTACGGTTTGACCAAGATCGTCGGCGAGCAGCTTTGCGATGCTTTGACCTGGAGAACCGGCGCGCAGGTCGCGAGCTTACGATTCGCCGGCGTCTACACCGAGGCGCACCGGTCCATGCTGCTCGAGCGGAGAGAAAATCCGCTCGTCCGCGGCACCGGCGCCCTGTGGAGCTACGTCGATGCGCGCGACGCAGCGCGCGCATGCCGGTTGGCTTTGGAAACGGACTTTGCCGGGCACCAGGCGTTCAATATTTGCGCACCAATCAGTCTCTCGGACACTGAGACCGGGGAACTCGTCAGCCGGTATCTTTCTCAAGTCCGACGAATTCGCGATGGTCTGCAAGGTAACTGGTCAGGATACGATACTAAGAAAGCGGCGGCGGTGTTCGGTTTCCGCGCGCTGCACGTTCTCTAAAAACCGGAATCTCCCGATAGGAGGAATGATGCCATCGCAAAGCGAATTTGTGCCGAAAACCTACGGAGCTACCCCGTTCGATCAGTTTCTCGAATGGGAAGAAATTCCGGTTATCAGAAACTTCGTTGTCAGTGACATCCGTAAACTTCCGGTGGAGCCCTGGCGCCGGCGCGGTGGTCTCGGTTGCTACATCATTCTCGGACATCCGAAGGAGCCACCCAACTCGGCGGCGTATGTGTGTGAAATTCCCCCGGGTCAAAGTCTAAAACCGCAAAAGCAGATGTTCGAGGAAATGATCTTTGTCCTCAAGGGACGCGGGGCGACGACGGTCTGGCTTGATGACGGAAAAAAGCAGACATTCGAATGGCAGGAGCGCTCGATGTTTTCGATCCCGTTGAATGCATGGCACCAGCATTTCAACGGCCAAGGCGGAGAAACCGTGCGCTATATCGGCTACACCAATGCGCCGTCCGCTTTCAATCTGTATCACAACTATGATTTTGTCTTTAACAATCCATACCAATTCCTCGACCGCTTTCACGGCGAAGAAGGCTACTTTAGCGGCAAGGGAACTGCGTTATCTGAGCGCCGGGTCTGGGATACCGCCTTTATCGCCGATATTGAGAAGCTTCAATTTCATGACTGGACTAAAAAGGGTCCAGGCGCCACCAACGTCGAGCTCGAGTTCTGCGACAACATAATTTCCGCGCATATCACCAGATCTCCCGTTGGCGCTTACAAAAAAGCGCACCGTCACGGCCTCGGCGCCGACATTCTCGTGCTCGAGGGAAAGGGCTTCTCGCTCATGTGGCTCGAAGGCTCGCCTATGGAGCGCTACGACTGGGGCGAGTTCAGCATGTTTTCGCCGCCGCATATGTGGTTTCATCAGCACTTCAACACTGCCAAGGAGCCGCTCAAGATGCTCGCCTTCAAGCCATTTGGACAGAAGTTTCAGGTGATGGACTACGACAAACTCTTCGTCAGCACCGGCGGAGGCGGACATTTGATCGAATTTCCCGATGAAGACCCAAAAGTGAAAGCGATGTTCGAGGAGGAACTTTGTAAAGAAGGTGTCCCTCTTAACATGCCGGCGCATATTTACAAGCGCTGAGGCCATTCATGAGAAAGAGCAACATGCAGAAAAAGTTGATCTTGGCACTCGCGCTAGTAGTTTCTCTTGCCGCGATGCCACCTGTGTCATGGTCGTTGGAAAAGGTCCGGCTCGGCTATAGCGGAATCGGTTCCGGCGAGGAAGTTCACCATTTCGCCAAAGAAGCGGGTTTGTTCCAAAAAGCCGGCCTCGACGTCGAAATCGTTTACATACCGGGGGGCTCGACGGTCGTGCAGGCGATGGCGTCAGGTGAGATCCAGTTCGGTCGCGGTTCGGCCACTGAAGTCGTCAGCGCACATATGGCCGGCTTTCCGCTCAAGATTCTCGCGGCGCTCATCAACAAGTTCGTCTACAGTTTCGTAACACCAACGACTGTCGTGAAGCCGCAAGACCTCAAGGGCCGGGCAGTGGCGATCAGCCGCTTTGGTTCTGGTTCGGATTTCATCACCCGTCTGGCGCTCAAGTCCTGGGGGCTGGAACCGATGAGGGATGTGACCATACTGCAAGTCGGCAATTCCCCCGAGCGATTGGCGGCGATCGTCGGCGGCAAAGTGCATGGTTCGATTCTTTCCCTGTCGCAGACGCCGAGAGCCAAGGCGTTGGGCCTGCGCGTGCTCGCTGATCTGTCGCAGATCGATGCCGAATATCCGCAAGGGGTTCTTTACGTGTCATCGTCCTTGATCGAAAAACGCCCGGACTTGATGCGGACTTTTTTGGGCGCATATGTCGAGGCGATTCGTCAATTCAAAACGAATAAACAGCTTGCTTATAAAATTATTGCGAAAAGCAGCGGCTTGAAGGACCGGGCTGAGATCGAAGAGTATCATAACCTTTTGTCTAAAAACTTCTTGCTGGATAATCCGATGCCGACTGTAGCCGGCGTCAAGACGGTGTTGGAAGATCTCGGCTCAAAAAATCCCAAGGTGCGTGAAATCAAGCCGGAGGATCTGATGGATACACGCTTCTTGCGGGCGTTGAAATAAGGCGAGTTGCAGAAAGGCGGTCAGTGTGAGCGCGAACGAAGGAATGATCGATTTAAGACAGTTTCTGAGACTTTTGGAGTCCGAAGGAGAGTTGCACAAGATCGGCGCGGAGGTCGATCCGAAGCACGAGCTCGGCGCGATCTGCAAGATTCACAACGAGCGCCCAAACACTCCGGCGCTGCTGTTCGAGAACGTCAAAGGCCATAAAATTCCGGTGGTGGGGCAATTGCTCGCGACCGATCGACGGGTGGCGCTGGCGCTCGGTCTGTCGCAGGAAAACGTATTCGAAGAGACCGTGGCACGCGCGGGCAAGCCGCTGGCGCCGCGCCGGGTTCCGCAGGGCCCGTGTCAAGAAGTCGTCTTTGAAGGCGTCGACGTGGATCTCAGCAAGCTGCCGATCTGCACGAACAACCCCAATGACGGTGGCCAGTACATCACTGCGGGCCACGTCATCATTAAGGATCCCGAATTTGGCAACAACCTCGCGATCTACCGGATGATGGTGGTGTCGAAGAACGAGGTGACGATCCGCTTCACTCCCGGCCACGATGGCTACGATTTTATCAAAGGCGCCGAGAAGCGCGGCCAAGAAAAATTCGAGGTCGCGGTGTGCATCGGTGTGCCGCCGGCGGTCTACGTCGCATCGCAGTTCGAGCCCCGCGCCGGAGTTTACGAGTTGGAAATCGCCGGCGGGCTTGCAGGCGTGCCCGTCGATGTCGTGAAGTGTCGCACTCTCGACTTGGAAGTTCCCGCGCTCGCCGAGATCGTGCTCGAAGGCGAGCTGACGATCCCGGCGAAGACCGGCGACGAGGGGCCGTTCGGCGAATTCTGCGGCTACACGACCGCGCAGGTGCCCAACGAGCGGATCATGAAGATCAAAGCGGTGACCCATCGCAAGAATCCGATTTATCACAACATCTGGCTCGGCAAGCCGCCGCACGAGCACCTCTACGTCGATGCCTTGACCTACGCGGTGGCGGCCTACCAGGAATTGAAGCCTGCCTATCCGGCGCTGAAAAAAGCTTATGCGCCGCCCTGGGGCGTGTCGATCGTGTTGATCCTGCAATTGGAAAACCGTTTGATGCGCCCCGGGATTGTCAACAACATCCTCGCTTCGTCGCTCTACACGCGCAGCGGCAAGTGGAAGCACGTGATCGTGGTCGACGAAGACATCAACATGGAAGATCCCAACGAAGTGCTCTGGGCGTTGACCACGCGCTTCCAGCCGGCGACCGACATGTTCGTCATCCCGCGGAGCATCACCAGTTCCCTGGAGCCGTCGGCCGGCGCCGATGGTTTGACTTCGAAGCTGATGCTCGACCTGACGATCAAAGAGAACTTTCGCGGCGAAGTGGCGCAGCCCACCGACAAAATGCGCCAGTCGGTTTTGCAGCGCTGGAAAGAGTATGGCTTTAAATAAGGATAAATTCGTTCAAGCTGTTCAAGACGTTCAAAGCGTTCAATCCGTTTAGGATTCAGAGGGAAACTTCCGTGGCGAAGGCGAGACGGGAAGAGAAAAACTAAAAGCGTTACGGTAGCGGATATCCCACATGTAGGGCCGGGAACGCCGTGTGGCGAATGGTTTCGGCGCTACTGGATCGTGGTCGGAACCGCGCAGGAGCTGTACGACATTCCCCAAGCTGTGAAAGTGCTCGGCGAAAAATTGGTGTTGTTCCGCGATCCGGCCGGGAAAGTCGGCTTGCTCGGCGAGCACTGTCCCCATCGCGGCGCGTCGTTGGAATACGGCGACATCGAAGACGGTGGTTTGCGTTGCCCCTATCACGGCTGGCTTTTCAATACCGCACGGCCAATGCCTGGAGATGCCGGCGGAGCCGAAAGACAGCAAGTTTTGCCAGAAGGTGAAACATCTTTCCTATCCGGTGAAAGAACTCGGCGGCTTGTTGTTCGCGTACATGGGGCCGAATGCGGACGATGCGCCGCCGCTGCCGAACTATGCGCCGCTCGCCGAGCGGCCCGGCCAGTGGCAGGTCGAGCCGGTGCGGCATGCGGACTACAACTGGTTCAACTTCTTCGAAAACTCCGCCGACCCGGCGCACGTGTGCATCCTGCATCGCCACGCCGGCTACGGCCAGCAGTCCTGGGGCAATCAGTTCTTCAGCTACACGGATATGCCGCACTTCGAGTTCATCGAAATGGATTACGGCATGAAAGTCGTGATGACCAAGCCGGGGTCAGAAAAGGGAACCGAGTTTGTCGACGAGATGAGTCTCGCGCTGCCGAGCATCGTGCAAGTCGGCGATACCGAGTTTGTGCATGCCAAAGTCGATGCCGCGGAACTGATGGCGCGGGGCTCTCAGTGCGAGCACTGGATGTTCGTGACGCCGAACGACGATGACCACTTTATGCTTTTTACCGCTGACAATTATCGCGGCCCGGAGGCGGATTTTTTCGCCAAGCTGAAGACGCTGCGCGCCAAAGAGATGCCGGCCGAAGAAGTCAAGCCGTACGACAAGCGGCGCTTCATGCCGTACAAAGGCAACATCCGTCAGGAAGACATCATCACTCAGGGAACGCAGGGTCTCCTCGGCGAACGCGGCGAGCAGCTCGGCGTCTCCGATCGTGGCGTGATCAAGTTTCGCAAGATCGTGCTCGAGGCGATCGAGACGGCGCTCAGCGGCGGCCGTCCCAAGGGCGTGATCGGGAAAAGCGAGTCCGCGGGGCTTTATAAGCTGGATACGCAGGTGGGACTGCGAGAGAAGAAAACTCAGTAGAAGGGCGGCAAAAGCTAGGTGAAAGATTTTTGCGCATTTCGCCGCGCATTGCAGGTGACAAGGAGGCAACGATGATACGAGGAGTGCTGCTGCCGATTATCACGCCGTTCGACGAAAAGGTTCGGGTCGACGAACAGATGATGCGCCAGCTGGTCGATTTTCACATCAAGGCTGGGGTGCAGGGATTGTTCGTGGCTCGGCTCCACCGGCCAAGGACCGGCGATGACGGTCGAGGAGCGCAAGCAAACGGCCGCCGATCGCGCTCGATCAGGCGAAATCGCGCGTGCCGGTGATCATTCACGTCGGCACGGCCGATGCGGGCAGCGCGGTCGAGCTGGCTGAGCACGCCGCGGCGCACAAAGCCGACGCGGTGGCAATCGTGCCGCCGTATTACTATTCCGATCACACCGAATACGAGATCATCGCGCACTACGAAGCGGTCCACAAAGCGGTGCCGCTGCCGATCTATATCTACGAAAATCCTAAATACTCTGGGATTTCGATTCCGCCCGGCTTTGCCGTTCGCATGAAAGAAAAGGTGCCGGCGCTTAAAGGCATCAAAGTCGCTTATGGCCAAGGCGCGCTGCTCGACTACGTGCGGCTGTTGCCCGACGTTTCGGTGTTCACCGGCAACGCAGACCTTTTCGGTTTGGTGCCGTTCGGCGTCGCCGGGATGATCAATCCGCCGACGAGCTTCGTCCCCGAACTGTGCGTCGATCTTTTCAACTCTCTCGATCGCAAAGACTTCCCGGCGGCCGTGGAAGCGCAGAAGCGGGTAGATACCGCGGCGCGAATCGTGGCCGCTCGCTTGCGCAAATACGGCCGAGTGCCGCTGCAGGAGGTCTATCGCATGCGCGGTTTCGCCGTGAAGCGTTTTCCCAAGTGGGAGACCGAGCAGATGCCGAAGGAGGAAATCGCCGAAATTGGAGCGTGAGCTTAGGGACGCGGGGATTCTCGGACAGTGAAAGGATTTAAGTTATTGCTTGAAAACGGGATGAAGTTGCAAGAATTGCTCTGCGACTAAGCGCGATTATGATGCTTGAAGCGAGCGCTCAGTCGCATGCTGATGAATGCTGGAGAGATGCTTTGTCCTTTGTGCTCTTTCGCACTGAGTTTTCTTATTCCGTCGGTCGCGCAAGCAGAGCCCATTCGATTGGCGTATAGCTCGATCAGCGGCGCCATGGCGCCTTTATGGGTGGCGCAGGACTATGGGTATTTTCGCCGCCACGGAGTGGATCTTCAGCTGCTCTACATCGGCGGCGGCTCGGTGGCGACTCAAGCGCTCCTCGGCGGCGATGTGCAGTTCGTTCGGCTCGGCGCGAACGCCGTCGTTCAGGCGTCGCTTAGAGGCGCCAATCTCAAAATGATCGGCAATACGATCAACACGCTGGTATTTTCATTGATGGCCCGCCCCGAAGTCCAAACCGCCAAGGATCTCAAAGGTAGAAAAATCGGTTTGACACGCCTCGGCGGCTCGACGGATTTTGCTTTGGATCTCGCGCTCAAAAAATGGGGACTGCGGCGCGGCTCCGACGTTGCGGTTCTCCAGACCGGCGGCATGCCGCAATTGCTCGGGGCGATCACCGGCGGAGTCGTCGACGCCGGCGTGGTCTCGCCGCCGACCAACTTGTCGGCGGCCAAGCTCGGTCTCAAGGAACTTGTCGACTTCGGCGAAATCGGCATTGTCTATCCCAACTCGCCGCTCGCCACATCTCAAGTGTACTTGGAAAAAAACCGGGCTACCGCTCTGAGGGTCTTGCGCGCCTACTGCGAAGGCATTCATCGGGTGAGAACGGACAAAGAGGGAACGATGAAGGTCCTGGCGAGATACACGAAGGTGAATGACCCGGAGATTCTCGCCGAGCTTTACCGAATCTACGGCGTCAAGTATCTCGAGCCGATTCCGAGAGTGAGACTGGATGCCGTCGATGAAGTGTTGCGCTCCGAGGTGAAAGCGGGGGCGGGTGTCAAGGCGAGTGATTTCATTGACAACAGCCTGGTGGCCGAGCTCGAGCAGCAGGGATTGTTTCAGACGTTGTACCGATAGGAGGAAGTGATGGCTTATAAAGATCTCCGGGAGTGGCTGGATCAGGTCAACCAGTTAGGCGAGCTCAAAACCGTGGAGGGCGCGGACTGGGATCTGGAGATCGGCGCGATCATCGAGATGGCGCGCAAGGAAGCCAAGGTCGCTCCTTGTATACTGTTCGATTCAATTAAAGGCTTCGATAAGGGTTTGCGGCTCGTGGCCGGACAGCTTAACTCGATCAAACGGGTCGCGCTCACCTGCGGCATGCCGACCGACATGGCGACCATGGATTTGGTCCGAGCCATGCGCACGAAGATCAAGGAAATGAAGCCGATTCCGCCGCGCGAGGTCAAAGAAGGGCCTTTCCTGGAGAATGTTTGGGAGGAAAAAGACGTCGACGTCATGCGTTTCCCGACGCCGCGCTACAACATCGGCGACGGCGGACGCTACATCGGCACCGGGCATCTGACGATCACCCGGGATCCGGAAGAAGGCTGGCTCAACATCGGCACTTACCGAGTGATGATTCACGATGAGAAGTCCGTCGGGCTGTATATCTCTCCGGGACGGCACGCGCGCATTCAAATGGAAAAGTATTTTGCCCAGAAGCGCCCTATGCCCGTGGCGCTCTCGTTGGGGCACGATCCGCTTCTCTTCATGGCGTCGGCCTTTGAAGTGCCGTACGGGCTCTCGGAATACGATTTCGCCGGCGGCCTCAAAGGCGCGCCGATCGAGGTGGTCAAACTGGCGCGAACGGGTCTTCAAGTGCCGGCGACCGCGGAGGTTGTCATCGAGGGCGAATGTTTGCCGGGCGATCAAAAGACCGAAGGGCCGTTCGGCGAGTGGACCGGATACTACGCGAGTCACGTCCGAGAAGAGCCCATCATCCGCATCCGCCGTATGTATTGTCGCAACGATCCGATCATGGCGGGCGCGCCGCCGAGCCGGCCGCCGACGGAGGCAACTTTCTATAAAAGTTTTTGGCGGTCGGCCATGGTTTGGGAAGAGCTCGAGCGCGCCGGCGTGCCCGATGTCGTCGGGGTTTACTGCCCGCCTGAAGGCAATACGCGGCTGCTCACTGTAGTCGCCATCCGCCAGCGTTATCCGGGCCACGCGCGCCAGGCGGGATTGATCGCGTCTCAATGCCACGCTGCCGCGTATCTCGGGCGTTTCACCGTTGTGGTCGACGAGGACATCGACCCAACCGACATGAAGGATGTGTGGTGGGCGATGACGACCCGCTGCGATCCGTCGGAAGACATCGAAATTCTGCGCCGCTGCTGGAGCGGGCCGTTGGATCCGATCGTTCAAAGAGGCAAAAAGGGATTCAACTCCCGAGCTGTCATCGACGCTTGTCGACCGTACGAATGGATCAAAGATTTCCCCGCTTCGGTGATCGTACCGCCGGACCTGGCGCAGCAGGTGAGACAAAAGTGGGGCAAACAAATTTTGTCGTAAGCGGCTTGAAACGTAGTTTGTTCATTTCATGATTCGTTACGATTGCTTCGAATGGTTGGCGCCGCTTATGACGGACCAGCTCGTGGTCACGTCCCTCAGCGGACAAAGAGTGGAGTGGGGACATCTGTCGAAGCGTGAGGCGGACCTGAACCTCGGTTCCATGGGCAATGCATTGGCCGTAGGAATCGGCCTTGCGCTCGCGTTGCCGCATCGCAAAGTCTTCGTGTTCGAGTCGGATGGCAGCATCCTGCTCTCGCTCTTCAATCTCCCCACACTGGCGAACCTCAATCCGCCCAACATGGCCGTGTTCGTGTTCGACAATCAGGCTTACAGCGGCACGCGGATCAGCTATCCGAGCGCGACGGCGGGGAAAACGGATCTTGCGGCGGTGGCCAAAGGGTCCGGCATCGAGCATGCCGTGACCGTGTCGGAGCTGGAGGATTTCAAGAGGGAAGCTACCGGAGCGATGAACCAGACCGGCTTGCGCTTCGTCGTCTGCAAAATCGAAGAGAGCCTCGGTCACCGGAAGATCACCCGAAGCGACATCGATTTGTTGGAGACCAAGTACCGCTTCGTGCGTTATCTCGAGCGCACCGAAGGCAAAGCCATTTTCCAAGGACGGGGATAAACACTCGATAGTACGATTTGTAATCTTATGAAAGCCGAGCTCGCCAGCAGAACCGTCGCGGGACTGAAAGCCGCGGGGATAGATTTCGTCAGCTACATGCCCGAGACGAGGTTGAGCGAAATTCTCCCGCTGATGAAGGCAGACGGGTCTTTTACTCTGGTGCCGGTGGCCAGTGAAGCCGAGGCGGTGGGTATCGCCGCGGGGGCCTCCCTGGGAGGAAAACGCTCGGCTGTATACATGGAAGGAACCGGTCTTTTCGTTTCGACTTACAACCTGCTCACGATCGGCGAGCGCTACGGCGTGCCGATGCTGTTGCTGGTGGCTTACGTTGGAAGTTTCGAAGACCAGCGCAACTCCTATCTGTTTTCCCACTACGGCAACAAGACCAAGGGCATACTCGATACTCTTGGCATTCAATACCTGACCGTCGCTGCCGCCGACGAGCTCGAACCGCGGATCAAAGACGCGGTCAGAATGATGCACGCCCTGAAGCTGCCCGTGGCTTTGCTGTTCACGGGAGAATTCACCGAATAGCTATCCGTTTAGAAAGGTCCATCAAAATGAAATTGCGCAGCTCGATCCTGCACGCTGTTTTTCTTATCGCAGGGACTTTAAGTTTGGCCAGCGTCGAGGCGAAAACGATCTATATCGCCGTTTCCAATCCCGACATGTCGTTCTTGAGCGGCGGTGTTGCTAAGTTTCAAGGCTACTTCAAGGACGAGGGACTGGACGTCGAAGTTTTACAGATGAACGCCAACGTCTCGGTGGCGGCCCTAGCGGCGGGCAACGTCGATTACAATCTGATCCTGCAGTCTGTGGTCACGGCAAATCTGCGCGGCTTGCCGCTCAAGATCGTCGGCATTCTGATCGAACGGCCCAATCACGTCGTGGTCGTCCATCCGAGCATTCAGAAATTCGCCGATCTAAAAAATAAAAAAATTGCGATCAGCTCATTTGGCTCTCTGGTGGATATCCTGGCGCGACTCACGGCCGCCCATTTCCAGCTCGATCCGCGCAGGGAAGTGGAGTATGTCGCGGCGGGGAGCAGCTCGGCGCGCGTCGCGCAACTGCAGGCCGGCGTGGTGCAGGCGGCCTTCGTGACTCCTCCCGGCAATCTGCGGGCGGAAGCTTCGGGCTTCAAAACTTTGCTGCGGGTCCGAGACTTGTTCCCTTTTCCGGTAAACGGCATCGGCGTTACCGAGCAGAAGCTCAAGACCAACCGGGACGAAGTGAAGAAAATCGTCCGGGCGCTGCTGCGCGCCAACCGTTTTATCGTCAATAATCCAAAGGGCGCGGTTAAAATCCTCTCCGATTGGGGCAGGACCAAACCCGAGGTAGCCGAGGACGCTTACAATGACAACGCGAAAAATTATAGCCGCAATCTGCTGGTATCGAGAGCGACTTTGGAGAACGTCATCGAGAGCACGCGTTTGAACGTGGAGTTGAAAAGAAGCGTCTCGGTCGACGAGATCTTCGACTTTAGCTTGGTCCGCGAGGTGCTTAAGGAAATGGGAGAATCGCCGAATCCATGAACATGCGAATGAGCAACTTGACTCAAATCATCTTTCTGGCCGTCTTTCTGCTCTGTGCTTCGACGGCGGAGCTGCCGGCGCAGGCGCGCCCCGAAAAGATCGTCTTCTCGATTCCCAGCCGGAGCATCGCTGCTATCGATCTTTACGTCGCCAAGGAGCGGGGCTTCTTTCGCGATGAAGGCCTCGACGTCGATATCGTGCAGATCCGCGGCAATGTGGCGGTGGCGGCGGCGTTGAGCGGCCAGGTGCAGGCAACCAACGGGGTTGGAACGGTTATTCGCGCGCTGGAGCGGAGCGAGATTCCCCTCAAAGTTCTCACGGTAAGCCTCAAAAGAAATCTGTTCTGGCTTGTCGCGCGAAAAGAAATTACCTCGATTGCCCAGCTTAAAGGAAAGATTTTGGGCACGACGACCTTCGGCGGTTCACAGCATACGGCCGCGACCCGGATCATACGAAAGGGCGGCGTCGATCCGGATAAGGATCTTACGGTGGTGGTAGGAGGAGATGTGCCGGCGCAGCTACAAAGTTTGATTAGTGGAGTTATCGACGTCGCCGCGCTTTCCCCGCCTACGGTGATCTTGGCGCGTGACAAGTTTCAAATGAATGTGCTCGGGTCGGCCATGGAAGATCTCTCGAACCTCCAGAACGGCACCGCCGTAACCGAGAAATATCTGCGCGAGAACAGAGACCTGTTGAAGCGGATTCTGCGCGCTCGCGCCAAGGCGAACCGTTATTTCTGGGAAAACGAGCGAGGCACAAGCGAAGTCCTGGCGAAATTTCAGAACGTCGATCTTGCCGTCGCGCGCGAATCTTATCGATTGGCCAAACCCGCTTTCACCGCGGATGGAATTCCTTCGCCCAAAGAGATCGACGAGTTTCTCAAGGCCGATGCCGAGCTGCTGAAATTGAAGGAACCGATCGCCGCGGCAAAGATCTTCGACTTCTCGCTGCAGCGTGAAGTGAATCAGGAGCTGGGCATGAAATAGTGCGCTTCTGGCGGTGACGATTCGGTGAATTATGGAAGCGGAATTGGCGCAAAGACTCGTCGGCGGCCTCAAGCAAGCCGGTATCGATCTCGTGACTTACTTGCCGGAAACCCGGCTCAGCCAGATCTTACCGCTTTTGCGCGGCGATCCATCGTTTACCTTGGTGCCCGTCGCCAGCGAATCGGAGGCGGTCACGATCGGCGCGGGCGCGGCGTTGGCGGGCAAGCAAGTCGCGATCTATATGGAATGCACTGGGCTCTATGTCTCATGCTACACGCTCGTGTCCATCGCCCGGCGCTACGGTGTCCCTTTGCTGCTGGTGGTCGCCTATCTCGGCAGTATGGCCGATCAGCGCAACAATTCGGTTTATGCCGTATCGGGAACCTACGTCGAGCCGTTGTTGGAAGCGTTGCAGATTCAATTCCAGATCATCAAGAGCGGCGAACGGCTCGAAGCTGATATCCAGGACGCGGTGCGGCACATGCATGCGCTCAAGCTGCCCGTGGCGCTGGTGTTTACCGGAGACTTCACCGAATGATCCGCTATGATTGCTTGAAGCTGCTGGCCCCGCGGATTACCGACCAACTCGTCGTGACTTCGCTCAGCGGGCAAAAGATCGAGTGGGCGAGTCTGTCGCAGCACCCGGGCAATCTCCTGGTCGGCACCATGGGAACGGCGCTCGGCGTGGGCATTGGCCTGGCCATCGGTTTGCCACGGCGCAAAGTCATCGTCTTGGAATCCGACGGCAGCGTGCTGCTCTCGCTGTTCAATCTGGCGACCTTGGCCAATCTCGATCCGAAGAACTTGATCGCCTTCGTCTTCGATAACCAGGTATACAGCGGCACGCGCATCAGCGAGCCGACCGCCACAGCGGGTAAAACCGATCTGGCGATGATGGCGCGCGGAGCGGGCATCGAGCAAGCAACGACGGTGCGCGATTTGCCGACGTTTGAACAGGTAATGAACGCGGCACTCGATGGAAATCAGCTTAAATTTATCGTTTGCAAGGTCGAAGAGAGCGTTTCCCACAGGGAAATATTGCGTACGGATTTGGATCCCATCGAAAACAAATATCAGTTTGTCCGCTATCTCGAACGGAGCGAAGGCAAACCGATCTTCCGCAGCCGCGGCTGATCGAGCGAAGAAAGAAAGGAACCGAGGAACTTCAATGAATGAGAACAATCAGGCCGGCGAGTACGTCAACGAGCACTACCGAAAGGTCGCCGCGCGATGGCGCGCGCGGGTCACCGATTCGCCCTTCATGCAGCAATTGAGGGCCGGCACCCTCCCGATGGAGAAACTTCGGACATTTTTCAAGAACTGGGGTTCCTACACGATTGAGATCAACACGGTGGAGGCGGCTTCGTACCACAAACATATTTCGTTCTTTCGCAAGCATCGCGATCTCATGGCGCGCATGGCCGAAAAGCTCGCCGACGAGTTGATTCACCCCAAGCCGCCTGGGCATGTGCACGTGGTCGTGGAAACCGCCAAGGCTTTGGGCATCACCGAAGATGAGATTTTCATGGCGCCAATGCTCGCTGAGTTTCGCGCCAAGCTCGATTTCAAGAGATCGCTTTTGTGGGAAGGGACGATGGCGGAGTTCTACGCCGCGGGCGCGACGGAAGAACAGACAGGCTACTGGTCCGCGGATTTCTACAAGGCGCTGACCACCCATTACGGTCTCTCGCGCGAGCAGGCGGTGTACTTTTCCACCCACGAAGAAGCCGATCTCAAGGAACACGACGGCGTGATGGGCCACGGGAGTTTCCGCCGCCTGGTTCTCAAGACGCTCTTGGAGGACGGTATGGCACAAGCGCGGCCGGGCTACACTTTGGAGTATTGCGGCTTGACCG
This sequence comes from uncultured delta proteobacterium, assembly GCA_963745035.1. Taxonomy (GTDB): domain Bacteria; phylum Desulfobacterota; class Binatia; order UBA9968; family UBA9968; genus DP-20. The sequence goes on from CAVUVW010000004.1 coordinate 56,168, forward strand.
CGGTCGACTTGCATGGCGTCTGCTTACAAGCCGCTTTCGACGCTGCCTCCAAGGATTCACGGGGAAAGTAGAGAAGTGAAAGCACACGTCAGCCAAGCGCGTTATAAGACGGCGCGAAAAGTCATCGGCACGCCGGTGCAGCGGCTCGAAGGTCCGGAGAAAGTGTCGGGGCGAGCGACCTATGCCACCGACGTGAGCCTTCCAGGCATGCTCTGGTGCAAAGTCCTGCGCAGCCCGATCTCTTACGGGCGCATCAAGCGGATCGACGTGAGCCGCGCGCTTGAATTGCCCGGCGTCCATGCGATCGCCACCGGCGAAGACGTGCAGGGGCTGCTGATCGGCAGAAAAATCTACGACATGCCGATCCTCGCCGACGGCGTGGTACGCTTCATCGGCGAGAAAGTCGCCGCGGTGGCGGCGGAGAGCGAAGAGCGATCGCCGAAGAAGCGATCGAGCTGATCGATGTCGAGTACGAGGAAATGACGCCGCTGCTCGATCCACTCAAGGCGGTCCAGCCTGACGCGCCGCTACTCCATCCCAACGTGCAGGGCTATCGCGGGCTGCTCCATCCGATCGATGCACCGACCAATGTTTTCGTGCACATGAACTGGAAAAAGGACGACGTCGAAACGGGCTTTCGCGAGTCCGATGTTATCGTCGAGAACACGTTTACGACCAAACCGGTGCATCAAGCCTATATCGAGCCCCACGCTTGCGTTGTGCAAGCGCAAGAAAATGGCAATGGCGACATCTGGGCCTGTTCTAAAGTTCCCTTTGCGCTGCGCGAGCAAGTGGCGAACGCCTTCGGCAAAGGCCTGGAAAATTTTATCGTTCATCCGTGCTACATCGGTGGCTGCTTCGGCGGCAAGGGCGACTTCATGGACGTACCGGTTTGCTATCTGCTCTCGCTCAAGAGCGGCAGGCCGGTAAAAATGGTGATGGATTATTCCGAGGAGTTCGTCGCCGGCAATCCGCGCCACGCTGCCATCGTGCAGGTCAAAACCGGCGTCAAAAAAGACGGCCGGATTGTCGCCCATCAGATGAACTATGTCTTCGACAGCGGCGCCTACGGTGCGTTCAAGCCGCAGGGCTATTTGGTCGGTCCCAAGGAAGCCGCCGGCCCGTACAATATTCCCAACGTCTTCATCGAAGAGAAGATCGTCTACACGAACAAAATACCGTGCGGCCACATGCGCGCGCCGGGCGATCCGCAGGGCTTTTTTGCCAACGAGTCGCAGATGGACTTGATCGCGCGCCGTTTGGGCATGGACCCCGTTGCGTTCAGAAAAAAGAATCTCATGCATGACGGCGACCTCTCGCCCATCGGCCATGCGGTGCCGCATATCAAGAGCGACGAGATTCTCGATGGCGCAGTCGAAAGCTCCGGTTATCGCCGGCCGAAGCGAAAACATACCGGCCGCGGCATCGGCGATTGCCCAGTGGCTGCCGCTCGGCGGCGAGTGCCACGCGTTCGTAAAGATCGATGAGCGAGGAGCAGTCACGGTAGCCACCGCGATGCTCGATCAGGGCGCGGGCACGCACACGGCCATGCGCCTGGTTGCGGCAGAGGAGTTGAAGATTCCGCTCGAGAAAACCGGCATTGCAACGCTCGACACCAGCGACGTCGGGCCGGACACGGGAATCGGCGCCAGCCGCGGCACGCGAATTTTCGGCAACGCCACCCGCTTGGCGGCGGCGCATGCGCGACGAGCAACTGCTTGCCGCGGCAAGCGAGGTGCTCGGAGTCGGTCAAGAAGAACTTTCGCTGTCGGGTGACGGCGAGAGTAGCGGCTTTGTCTGGACGGAGTGTGAGTTACGCCGACCTTGCGCGCAGCAATGGCTCGGCCATTCGCGGCGCTGGCTTCTACAAGAATTTCGAGTCGGGGCCCGAAGCGGCGCTCTGCGTGCAGGTGGCCGAAGTGGATGTCGATCCGGAAACCGGCCAGGTGAAGCTTAGCCATTTCACCAGCGCGCACAGCACCGGCACCGTGTTGAATCCGCTCATGCATCAAGGCCAGATCGACGGCGGCGTCGTGATGGGTATGGGATACGCGCTGATGGAAGGCGTGATGATCGACGGCGGCAGTGTGGTCACGACCAACTTCGGCGAAAACAAGATTCCCGTCGATTTGCGACATTCCACCTTTGAAAACCGTGATTCAAGAATTCCCCGTGGGCAACGGTCCCTACGGCGGCATGAGCATCGGCGAGCCGCCGGTCGTTCCTACGGCTGCCGCGATCGCCAACGCCGTGCAAGATGCCGTCGGGGCGCGGATTTACGATTTGCCGATCACGGCGGAGAAGGTGCTGCGCGCGCTCGGCAGCGAGAAGACGCGGTAGTAATGGAGTATTGGGAGCTCTCGATATCGATGGACCTAATCGTTGGCTCGGCATCCCCGTTGCGACGGATTATTTTACCTGCTAATTCAATTGGACCAACTATGAAAGACGAACTGGCGAAACGATTGGTTCAAGGCCTGAAAGACGCCGGCATCGATTTCGTCACCTATTTGCCGGAGACGCGCTTGAGCCAGATCTTGCCGTTGATCCGCGACGATCCGGAAATGGAGTTGATCGCGGCAGCGAACGAGCAGGAGGCGGTGACGATCGCCGCGGGCGCGACCCTTGGCGGCAAGCAGGCGGCCGTTTACATGGAAAACACCGGCATCTACGTATCGAGCTACAGCTTGCTGACCGATCGGCAAGCAACTCGGCGTGCCGATCCTGCTCGTGGTCGGCTATCTGGGCGGCGTGCCCGACCTGCGCAACAGCTTTCTTTACGCCACCATCGGCAAGCACACGATTCCCACCCTCGACGGGCTGGGCATCGAATACATGCTTCTCAAACGACGGCGACAAGCTCGAAATCAAGATCGGCGACGCGATGCGGGCGGCCAATGCGCTGCGCGCGCCCTACGCGCTGCTGTTCGCCGGGGAGTTTTCCGAATGATCCGCTCACGAATGTCTTCGAATGGCTCGCCGGGCAAGATGAGCAGATCAATTGGTCGTCACTTCGCAGAGCGGCCAGCGCATCGAATGGTCGCACTTGTCGAAGCACGAAGGCAATTTGCTGGTCGGCATGATGGGCTGCGCCATCGGCGTGGCGACCGGATTGGCTTTGGCTTTGCCGCACCGCAAGGTGATCGCGCTCGACTCCGACGGCAGCGTGCTGCTGTCGCTGTTCAATCTCGCCGACCTTGGGCAATTTGCGTCCGAAAAATCTGGTCGTTTACGTCTTCGACAACGGCGTTTACAGCGGCAGCCGCATCAGTTATCCGACGGCGACCGCCGGCAACACGGATCTGGCCGCGATGGCGCGCGGCGCGGGCATCGCCAATGCGCACACGATCGACGACGTCGAAGATTTCAAGAACAAAGGCGATGCGCGGCGCTGGCGCGCGACGAGCTGGCTTTCTTTGTCTGCAAAGTCGAAGAGAGCTTGCTGCACCGGGAGATTCCCCGGCCCAACACCGATCTCGCCGAAAACAAATATACTTTTGTGCGGTATCTGGAGCGCACGGAAGAAAAAACGATGCCGTTCGTCGGGCGCGGCTAACGTAAGATCTCAGGAGAAACAAAGTGGGATATGTGAAGAACTAGTTTTGATCGCGTGCGGTCCTTGCGCTCGGCGTTGCGGCTGCGCAGCCTACGGCTCAGGCGCAGGATTTCTACAAAGACAAAACGCTTGACGATCATCGTCGGCTATTCGCCCGGCGGTTCCTTCGATCTCTACGCGCGCGTGATCGCGCGTTACATCGGCCGCTATCTGCCGGGCAATCCGACGCGCATCGTGGAAAACATGACGGGCGCGGGCGGGCTGATCGCCGCCAACCATCTGTACAACCGCGGTCAAGCCGGACGGCTTGACGATCGGCGCATGGGCGTCGCCGTTGGTGTTGCAGCACATCATGGGCAATGAGGCGGCGCAGTTCGACGGTCGCAAGTTCGGCTATCTCGGCATCCCCAGCCCGTACGACACGGTCTGCACGTTCAATCAGCAAAGCGGCATTACCAAGATGGACGATTGGATCAACGCCAAGCGGCCGCAGAAAATTTCCGCCATCGGTCCGGGCACGAGCACGTCGGATATTCCCAAGCTGCTCAAAGCGGCGCTGAATCTGCCGATGGACGTGATCGACGGCTACAAAGGCGGCGCGGACGCGCGCCTGGCGGTCGAGTCGGGCGAAGTCGACGGCTACTGCGGCTCGTGGGGCACGGTGGAAACGGTGTGGCGCGGCGCCTTCGAAAGCGAAGAAAGTTCATCCGGTGTTGCAGGCGTCGCTGAAATCGCATCCCAAATACAAGCAATATCCGCTCGCGATCAGCTACGCCAAGACCGAAGAAGCCCGCGAGTTGCTCACGGTCGCCGACAACGCCCACGGCGCGCAATTTCCTTTCACCGTGCCGCCGGGCATGGCCAAGGAGCGGCTGGAGATGTTGCAGCAGGCTTTCATCAAGACCCTTAAGGATCCCGATCTCATCGCCGAAGCAAAGCAAGTCGCAGCTGGACATCGACCCGGTCGACGGTCCGACGGTGACGAAGACTCTGGCGGGTCTCTACGACTTCAAGCCGGCGACCGTGGCACGGCTGAAGGAAATTCTCCTGGCGAAAAAGAGATAAACGCGTAGCTCCGATCCCGAGTCCGGCATTGAGCCAGCCAAGCACGGCCATGCCGAATCGCGCATTCTAACTTGACACTCCCGGCGGTTTCCCGATAGACACTCACACAGAAGATTTTGCTCCCGATCGACACTCTTCGACGAAGGGAGGCCGGCGAACATGGCGGAAATCGTAATCGGCATCGGCACATCCCACAGCCCGCAGTTGAGCATCCGCGCAAAGGACTGGGAATACCTTCTCAAAAAGGACGAGACCGATCCGCGGCTCGACTATCCAGGCCTTGCTGCAAAAAGGCCAAACCGGGCCTCGATAAACGAGCTGACGCCGGAGAAATTTCGCGAGCGCGATCAGGCTTGCCAGACGGCGATCCGAACCTTGGGCGAGGCGCTGCAAGCGGCGCGCGCCGATCTGGTGGTGATTTTCGGCGACGATCAGCAGGAGCAGTTTCACGACGACAACATGCCGACGTTCGCGATCTATCACGGCAAGTCGGTGCCGGTCGTAAAGGACAACAAGCATCAATCCGTCGGGGTGGAAAGACGCGGAGCGGCGCGGTTGGGCCGAAACCGCGGCGGAGTACGACACCGCGCAGGAGCTAGCCAATCATCTGATTCGCTCGCTCGTCGATGCCGAGTTCGACATCGCGCGCTGCAACAAGCTGCGCGAAGAAATCGGCGTCGGCCATGCCTTCAGCTTTCTCTACCGGCGCATCTTGCCGGGCGGCAAGCTGCCCATGGTGCCGGTGATGGTCAACACTTATTATCCCCCCAATCAGCCGACGCCGAAGCGCTGCTACGCTTTCGGCCAGGCGGTGCGCAACGCGATCGAATCGTGGGACAGCGACAAGCGAGTGGCGCTCATGGCTTCGGGCGGGCTGAGCCACGTGGTGATCGATGAAGAAATCGACGCCATGGTCATCGACGGCTGAAGAACAAGAAGCCGGAAGTCGTTGTTTCAGTTTGCCGCGGGAAAAACTGCGCGGCGGCACATCGGAAATCCTCAACTGGGTGGCGTTGGCCGGTGCCATGGAAAAGCGCGAACTCAAGTATTTCGAATACGTCACGACCTACCGTTCTCCGGCGGCGACCGGGTGCGGGATGGGGTTTGCGTACTGGACGTAGAGTCGGCGGCAGTTTCGCCGCGCGTGACAGGATTTTTCATGGCAAGAGAAGCGATCATCGAACGGCTGGCGAAGCTCGATACCTGCGCAGTTTCGGATGCACTGGATAGCTTGGATCTGAAAGGCGCGACTTGGGGCGTGCGGCCACAGTGGCAGTGCCCGCGGATCGTCGGCCGGGCGGTGACGATGAAGATCAAGCCGGCGGGATTCGCAGCAACCAAAGCAACATCTCGGCACCGCGCCCATCGAAGCGGCGCAGTCCGGCGATATCATCGTCATCGACAACGGCGGCAAGCTGGAGTTTTCCTGCTGGGGCGGTTTGCTGGCGCTCTCGGCGAAGTTGAAAGGCTTGAGCGGTGTGGTGATCGACGGCGCGTCGCGCGACATCGACGAAGCGCGCGAGCTGGAATTTCCCGTTTTTGCGCGCGGCGCAGTGCCGATGACCGCGCGTGGGCGGATTGTCCAAGAATCCTTCAATCAGGAAATTCAATTTGCCGGCGTGCAATGCCGATCCCGGAGATCTGGTGATCGCGGACGGCAGCGGCGTGGTGATTATTCCCAAAGAGAAAGAAGCCGAGGTGGTGACCGCGGCGGAGACGATTTACGCCAAAGAACAGGAAATGGCCGCGGGCATCCGCAAAGGCTTTTCCGGCCTAGAGATGCTCGAAAAGCTCGGCTATGAGCAGATGCTGAACAAAAAATAGCAAAGGCAAGTAATTTAGATTGCCATAAAAGAAACGATGCTGACACGTGAAGAAAATCTGCTTCTGACCGAAGTGAGCCCCGGCACGGCGTGCGGCGAGCTCTTGCGGAGATACTGGCATCCGGTTGCCGCCGCCGCGGAATTGACCGACGAGAAGCCGATCAAAGCCGTGAAGATTCTCAATGAGGAGCTGGTCGTCTATCGAAATCGCAGAGGCGAGTACGGCCTGGTAGGCGAGCATTGCCCGCACCGTTTGGCTTCGTTGGCGTACGGGCGGGTCGATGACGAAGGGATTCGCTGTCCGTATCACGGCTGGAAGTTCGACCGCAGCGGGCGCTGTCTCGAACAGCCGGCGGAGCCTGCTGAAAGCACGTTCAAAGACCGCATCCGCCACGTCGCCTATCCGGTGCAGTATTTAGGCGGGCTGATCTATGCCTATCTAGGTCCCGCGCCCGCGCCGCTCTTGCCGCGCTGGGACGTGTTGGTTTGGGAGCACGGGCGGCGCTGGATCGTCAAAGAATCGATCATCGACTGTAACTGGCTGCAGCCGATGGAAAATTCCGTGGACCCGTCGCATCTTTATTGGCTCCACGGCGATACCGAGCGCTTTGTGCCGTCGGTAAAAACCTACGCCGAGAGTTACGAGTTTATTCGTTTCGAATACGGCATCAGAAAACGTCGAACGACCTTGCCGCTGGCAACCGGAGGGAATCCGGCCGTGGACGATCATCCGTTGCTCTTCCCGACAGTGTTGCGGCACGTGGCGCCGTTTAACGAGGGCAGCGGGCACCGCCATAATTTACAGATTCGCGTGCCGGTGGACGATCATCACACCCAGGTGTTTCGGGTGAATTTTTTGCCGATGGATTCGGAGCGGACGCCTGCAGATGCGCCGGTGCCGCTGCGCTTCGTGCAACTCAAAACCGGTCCGCGCGAGTACAAGATGAACATGATTCCCGCGCAGGACTCGATGGCATGGGAAACTCAGGGAACCCGCACCGACCGCACCCAGGAGCATCTGGGCGTGGGCGACGAAGGCATCATCGAACTCAGAAAACTTTTGCGCGAGCAGATCGAGCGCGTGCAACGGGGCCAGGAGCCGATGGGATTGATACGCGATCCGCAGGAAAATCAACTGATTGACCTCCACGTGATCAACGAGCGCATCGGCCTGTTCGCTCCCGAGTTCTGGGATTCAGAACCGCAGTCGGGCTGTGGGCATTTAACTTCTCCGCTCTTTCCTGCACCTTTTACATCCCGTAATTGCTCGCGTTCGCACGCGACCAAATCATTCTCTTGCATGCTGACCGTTAAGACATAAAAAGTTCATGTCTTATCTAAATACCTGATTTATTTGATGTTTTTTGCCGAAAAGCCCTTGCGCTGCGCAAGCCTCTTCGACTAATATCTGGCAGGCTTGAATGAAGACGTCACGAGGGTGAACGCATGCTGACGCGCGAAGAAAACGAAATGCTGACGAGGGTGGGGCCGAGTACTCCAGCCGGTGATTTGCTGCGGCGCTACTGGTTTCCGGTCGGGGTTGCGAGCGAGCTCACCGAAGGAGAATCCAACCCAGATTGTCCGCATTCTCGGCGAAACGCTGGTACTCTTCCGCGACAAATCGGGGAATGTCGGATTGATCGATGATCGCTGCGCGCATCGCGGCGCGTCGCTTTGCTACGGCAGGGTCGAAAAGCGCGGCATCGCGTGCCCGTATCACGGCTGGCTTTATGATACCAAGGGCAACTGCCTGGAGACTCCGGCCGAGCCGGCAAGCAGCAAATTCCATCTCACAGTTAAACAGAAAGCCTATCCGGTGCAGAAATTGGTCGGGCTCTATTGGACCTACATGGGGCCGAGCCGGCGCCGCTGATCACCAACTTCGATATCTGGTTTCGCAAAGATGGACGGCGCAAAATTTTTATCCAGCCCCAGCTCGACTGCAATTGGTTTCAGGCGATGGAAAACTCCGTTGATCCGGCGCACTTGCAAATTCTTCATCAAGAGACCGCCGGGCGCGGGCGCGCCGTGGCGGATAGCACGCGCGGCCTCACCGACGACGTCGCGAATTTCGATTTCTACGAAGTTTCCTACGGCATCATGAAGCGGCGCACCTATAAAAACGGCATGATCGACGAGCACCCGCTGATTTTCCCCAACATCTTGCGCCAGGGAAACGTCGGCCAGATCCGCGTGCCGATGGACGATACCCACACCAAAGTTTACTTCGTCAGGTTCTTTCCCAGCGAGGACGGTGAGATCATCGAAAACGACGAGCCACCGGCGGAATATCTCGCGCCGTACAAAAACCCACCCGATGCGCTGCATCCCTATACGAAATTCCGTATGGACTGCGTGCAGGCGCAGGATCACATGGCCTGGGAAACCCAGGGTCCGATCGCAGATAGGACGCGCGAGCGCCTGGCGACCACCGACCGCGGTATCATCATGCTGCGCGAAGTCATGTTCCGCGAGATGAAAAAATTGCGCGCGGGGCAGGATCCGATGGGCGTGATCCGCGATCCCGGCAAGAATCCATTCATCGATACGCACTTGCTGGAATCGATCGAGCAAGGGGTCATGGATCGCGCACCCTACGCCGTCAATCAGTAACGAATCCTCTGGCGTCTTCCGTTTAGAGGTTCGCCGGTCGTCTCTCTTTGGAGACCGCGCCTGTCCCGCTCGCAGATTTTCGCGTCATCAAGGTTTCTAGGAAAATCTTCCCTTGCCTTGGCGGAAGGCGGCGAATATGATCGCCGCGCATCCAGCAAAACGAGGAAAAATCATGAGCGATCTCTCAAAATTGCGCGAGTTGGTGGCGCAGTCGTGCCGGGTGCTCGGCAAACTCAACTTGACCAAAGAACCGAGCGGCCACGTCAGCGCACGGGTGCCGGGCGAGGAGCGCGTGTTGATCAAAGCGCGCGGCCCGGAGGAATCCGGCCTGCGCTTCGTCGGTGCGCGCGACATCATCACCGTCGATTTTAACGGTAAGAAAGTCGCCGGCGACGACGGCCTGGAGACGCCGCAGGAAGTATTCATCCACACTTGGCTTTACAAGACCCGTCCCGAAGTCCAGTGCGTCGTCCACGTCCATCCGCTGACCGTCGTGCTGTTCACGATTTGCGACAAACCGCTGCTGCCGCTCTACGGCGCTTACGATCCATCGGGTCTGCGGCTGCTCGTGGAAGGATTGGCGGAGTATCCGCGCAGCATCACGGTGTCCAACGAAAATCTCGGCGAGGAGTTCGCCAAGGCGATGGGCGGCAAAGCGGCTTGTCTGATGCGCGGTCACGGCATCACCACCGCGGGCGCCGGAGTTGAGGAGGCAACGCTTACCGCGATCAAGCTCAACGATGCGGCCGAGATCAACTACCGCGCCGCGCTGCTCGGCACACCGCGGCCGATTCCGCCCGAGGATATCGAAATTCTCGCCGGCAGGACACGCCGCGACACGCGCTCGGTTCACAGCGTTTCCAACTGGCGCTACTACTGCAAGCTGCTCGACGAAGATCCGGTCTAACCGAGTCCTCATAGCAGCTTTTTGCGATTCACGTCGCGGCCAAGGACTTCAGAGGAATTTAATACCCCCATATTCGCTAACTCGCCCGATGACGATGCGGTCAACCGCTGCCGAAGCTGCCGGTCTCAAATTTCATTGGCGTCCGCAGGGCGCGGCGGAACTGCTCATGCTGGTTTTTTTCGCCACGGCGATGGGGCTGCCGTTGTTCTTTTTGCTCGCGGGCAGCTTCAACTTGTCGCCCCCCGGCGGGGAAGCGATTTACGGTCTTGGTAATTGGCTGCGCGCGTTCCACGACGGCGCGACCATCGATGCGCTCTGGATGAGTTTCTTGCTTTCCGCCGTCCGGCTGGTGCCGGCGATGGCGATCGCGGTGATTTTCGCCTGGCTTATCGGGCGCACGGATATGCCCGGCGGAAACGCCATTGAATTCTTCTGCTGGCTCGCGTTTTTCATCCCCGATTTTCCCCTGACACTTGCTTGGATTTTGCTCCTCGATCCCAACTATGGTTTTCTGAACGCGCTCGCGCGCGGCTTGCCGTTCGTCGATGGACCGCTGTTCAATCCTTACAGCTTTTGGGGCATCGTCTGGGTGCATACCTCGGCGGGCGGCATCTGGTTCAAGGTGATTCTCCTGACGCCGGTTTTCCGGCGGCTCGGCGCATCGTTGGAGGAAGCGGCGCGGGTCGCGGGCGCGGACACTTGGACCACACTCCGGCGGGTGACCCTGCCGCTGCTGGCGCCGATGATCTTGGCGGTTGCGGTCTTGAGCTTCATTCGCGGCCTGCAATCGTTCAACACCGAGCTGCTGCTGGGCACGCCGGCCGGCATCTACGTCTATTCGACGCGCATCTACGACTACATCCGCCGCGAGCCGGCTTCCTACGGCGAAGCGACCGCGCTCGGCTCGATCTTCATCGTCATTCTCGGCATCCTGTTGTTTTCCTATTGGCGTTTTCTCGCGGCCAAGGGCAAGTTCGCGGTCATCACCGGGCAGGGCTACTCGGCCGCGCGCGTTAAGCTCGGCAAGTGGCGCGGCATTGCTTTGGCCGGCTGTCTTTTCTACTTGGCGGTCATGACCGTGTTGCCGCTGATTTTCCTAGTTGTCGGCTCGTTCATGCGCCGCTTTGGATTTTTTCATATCGCTTCGCCGTTTACCTTGGCGCACTGGCAGAATCTTTTGAGCGACGCGATTTTTCTCGTGGCGCTGAAAAACAGTTTGATCATTGCAACGGTGGCCGCCGCTGCCGGGATTTTGCTCTACTCCACCGTGGCCTACCTGTTGGCGTCGCGCCGGACGGTCGCGGGCGCGGTTTTGGAAGGACTCTGCTGGCTGCCGCACGTTCTGCCGGGCATCCTTTTAGGTTTGGGGGTGCTCTGGCTTTTTCTCGCCACCCCGCTGAGATTTTTTCTTTACGGCACCGTGTGGGGCATCGCCTTCGCGCTCATGCTGAGCGACAGTCCGGTGTCGACCCAGGCATTTCGCGCCGGATTTCTGCAATTGGGCGCCGATCTCGAAGAAGCCGCGCGCGTTGCGGGGGCGTCGTGGTGGTACACCTACCGGCGCATCTTGCTGCCACTGCTCGCGCCGATCGCCGGCGCGGTGGGCCTGATGAACTTCGGTGGCGCCTTGACCAGCATCAGCACTCCCGTGCTACTTTACAGCCACCAGTCGCGCCCGCTGGCGATTTTGCTCCTTGAATACAGCGTGACCGGAGAGTTGGAGCGCGGCGCTGCGCTGGGCTTGCTGATTACCGCCATGATCTGCGTAATGATGCTCGCCGGCCTCAAGCTCGGTCTGCGTTTGTCCGGGCTGTAGCGATCAAGCGCCTCGGAGGAAGCATGAGAATGATCGCGTTGCTTTTTATCATGGTTGCGTCGATCGCGCCGGTATGGGCGCAAACCAAGGCGAGCGACAAGGACTGGAACGCGCTCGTGGAAGCGGCCAAGAAAGAAGGCAAGGTCGTGGTCGCCGGATCTCCCGATCCGGTGATGCGCAATGAAATCATTCCCAAGTTCAAAGAGCGCTACGGCGTCGCCGTCGAACTCCTCGCCGGCCGCTCGAGCGAGATCACCGCGCGGGTCAAAACCGAGCGGGGATCCGGAATCTACAGCGTCGACGTTTATCTCGCTGGACCGGACACGACGGCAGTCGTGCTCTACGGCGAGAGGATGATCGATCCGCTGCGGCCGCTGTTGGTCATGCCCGAAGTGGTGGACGGCACGAAATGGAAACGCGGCAAGGTCTGGTTCGCCGACCCGGAAGAGCGCTTCGCGGCGCGGCCGTTCAGCAGCGTGGCGACCATGCTGTTCATTAATACGGATCATGTGAAGCCCGAGGAAATGCGTTCGGCCAAGGATCTGCTCAATCCTAAGTGGCGGGGTAAAATTTCGGCTGAGGACCCGACCACCACCGGCTCAGGTTCGAACGCCGCGGCGCGGTTTTATCACGATCTCGGCGAAGAATTCGTGCGCAAACTCTATATCGAGCAAAAGACCGTGCGCACTCGCGAGCGCCGGCAGATGTCGGACTGGCTCGCGCGCGGCACCCAGCCGATCTGCTTGAACTGCCGGGAAGACGACGTGCGACCGCTGGTTAAGGAGGGATTCAAGATCCTTGAAATTTTCGAACTGACCGATATGCCCGGCTCGGTCAACGGCTCGCCGTGGATGATCACCATCGCCAATCGAGCCCCGAATCCGAAAGCGGCGCAATTGTTCGCCAACTGGATTCTGTCGCGCGAGGGCCTTGGTATCTATGCGCGCGGCTACGGCTCGGTCAGCATGCGCACGGACGTCGAGGAGAGCAATCTCAATCCGGGTAATCTGCCGAAGAAGGGCGTGAAATATTTCGACGACACCGATTGGAACTGGATTGTCACCGGACGCCATGAGTATCGGGAGAAGGTCTGGCAGGTACTCAAATCGCGCTGAGCGCGATTTGAAACGTTCAAGCCGTTCAAATGGTTCAAGTCGTTCAAGCCGTGCGAGCAACCACGGAAAGAAAGGCGAAGGAGTTATGGCTGCAAAAAAAATTCGTATTTACTACCGGGCGCCGAGCCACGTACCGCTGTGGAAGGTGATGGAAGCATGCGGCTTCATGGAAAAGCACGGCTTGGCGATGGAAATGGGCTCGCTCGAAGGGCAGCGCAAACGAGCGGCCGAAGGCCTCAAGGCGGGCGAGTTGGATATCGTCTCGGGCAATCATCACAATTTGTACGCGCGCAAAGCGCTGCACGGCGATCCGTACGTGCACATCGGGCAGAGCAATAATGCCTGGCGTGAGAATTTTTTAGTCTGCGGCAAAGGCATCAATGGCCTCGCGGACCTGAAAGACAAGCGCATCGCGATGGACGATTACGACGGTCATACGGGACTTAATGTCTGGCTCTATCTCAGACAGCACGGCTTGGAAGAGGGGCGCGACGTCGAGCTGGTCACCGATCCGGTGAAGGGCGCGGAGCGCGCGAAAGGCGTTATGGACGAAAAATACGATGCCACCTTTATCCGCGCGGTGGACCGGCTGCGCGCGTTGAAATTCGGCGCGAAGATCGTCGAAGTCCCGCCCATGGCGATGATCGAAGGCGTGACACTCACGACGACGACCACTTACGTGAAGAATCATGAGGGCGAAGCGCGCGCGTTGATTATGGCGATGATCGACGGCATTCATTTCTTTAAAACCAACAAGGCCGATACGCTCGCGATCCTAAAAAAGCACTGCTCGCAGCTGCTCAAGATGCACGACGACGCGGAGTGGGATTGTTTTTACGAGACCCAATCCGAGACGCTGGAGAAAGCGCCGTATCCTTCCATCGAAGCGATTCAGAACGTCTTTGCCCTCGCCGTGAAGCGCGACCCGGAAATCAAGGAATTCAATCCGCTGGCGCTGTGGGATCTCCACTATGTCAAAGAGATCGACGACAGCGGTTACATCCGACGACTGTATCAGTGATCTGATGAGGGCGACCACCGGTCGGCCCTACGACCTTTGAAACATTCTAAAAGATTCTGGAGGTTCTTGTGACCGTGACCGCTCAGCCGATCAATCTTTTTGACTTCGAGGAACTTGCCAAAGAACGGCTGCCTAAAGAGGAGTACGACTACATCGCAGGCGGCGCCACCGACGAGATCAGCGTCGACCGCAACCGGCGCGCGTACGCGTCCTGGGCGTTTCGCCCGCGGGTTTTGCGCGACGTGAGCAAGCTCGATCTTTCGACGACTGTGCTGGGCACGAAAGTAAACTTGCCGGTGTTGATCGCGCCGTGCGGCGGGCATAAGCGCGCCCACCCGGAGGGAGAGTTGGCGACCTATCGCGCCGCGACGACATGCGGCACGGTGCTCGCCGTGAGCGCCAACTCCAACACGTCATTTGAAGATTTGGCGAATTCGGCAAAGGGTCATCTGTGGGTGCAGATGTATCCATTTCGCAACAAGGAGATGACCGAGGATTGGCTTAAGCGCGCCGCCGACAACGGCTACGAAGCGGTCATCGTCACCCTCGATTCGCAATGGCCGCCCAAGCGCGAGCGCAACATCCGCAACAACTACCGGCGCACCCGCGGCGTCAACTATCCGAAAACTGGTACCGAAACGCCGCGGCCGGCGGGACGCGCGGGAGAGGGCTCCGACCCCGCTGCTACCTGGCAGGATCTGGAGTGGATCAAAGAAAGCGGCGGACCTTCCCGTGGTCGCCAAAGGGCATCATGACCGGCGAAGACGTCGAGCTTTGCATCGAAGTCGGCGCCGACGGCGTGATCGTCTCAAATCACGGCGGCCGACATTTGGACAATACCCTGGCGACGATCGAAGTGTTGTCCGAGGCAGTCGCGGCGGCAAACGGAAAGTTGGAAGTTTATCTCGACGGCGGCATCCGCCGCGGCGCCGATGTCGTCAAAGCGATCGCGCTGGGAGCCAAGGCCGTGTTTATCGGCCGCCCGCTCTTCTGGGGGCTCGCGGTCGACGGAGACAAGGGCGTCATTCGTGTTCTCGATATTCTCCGTGAAGAGATCGAGATCACCATGGCCAAGTGCGGGAGGCCGACGATCGCAAGCATCGATGCTTCCACCATCGTCAAGGCTCCGCGGTTGTAGGCGTGATAGCTGCTAAACTCCCCTTAATCGCTTTGCATATGAGCGTCACGTCAAAAGCGCCATCGTTGTCGTACTCTCGAAGAGATTTTCGCTGACAGCGTACGTTGACCGGGTGGGAAACAGTTTAAAGTATGCACAGGAAACGTTTTCGCGCTCTGAGAAACATCGTGTTTGTGATCACCGGCGGGTTTGCGCTGTTGGTTGGTCTTAACTTTCCGTACAACTACGATCGACCGCTTTCCCAGGAAGAGATGCGCGCCGCTCAGGACTACTATGCGGCTGCATACGCGAAGCCGGCGGTCGAGGCAGAACAAGGCGAATATGACACAAAGTATCTGCGTACCGCGGAATGGGCTGCGGGCGAGTTTGATATAGCGGGCCAGGTCCGCGCGTTTGTAGAAGAGTACAAACTTGGCGACAAGGTAGTTTTGGAAGTCGGATCGGGCCGCGGAAATCTCCAGGAGATTGTTGATAATTATACCGGACTTGACATCTCACCGAACGTGGCGCGGTTCTACAAGAAGAAATTTGTTTTGGGCTCCGCGACCGCGCTGCCATTTCGAGACGACAGCTTCGATGCGCTTTGGTCCATCTTTGTTCTAGAGCACGTACAGAATCCCGAGCAGGCTCTTTCTGAAGCTCGCCGCGTCGTCAAAAACGGTGGTTTGATGTTCTGGTTCCCGGCATGGAACTGTCCTACATGGCTCGCGGACGGTTACGACAAACGACCCTATTCGGATTTCGGGGCGTATGGAAAGCTTGTCAAGGCAACGATACCGTTTAGATGGTCAATGAGTTATCGCGTAGCTACGACAATGCCTGTAAGAATGGTGCGCGCTCAGGCGGCGAAGCATGGGCCTACGACGTTTCGATATCGTCGCCTAGAGCCCAACTATAAAGAATATTGGGGTCCAGACAGCGATGCCTTAAATTCGATTGACGGCTACGAGATGATCTTGTGGTTTATTAGTCGTGGTGACGAGTGTCTCAATTGCGCGGGTACTCCGATCTTTTTCCCAGTCAGTCATACGCCGTTGATCGTTCGCGTGCAAAAGGGCTAGCTTTAACAGCGGTCAGCCGCGATGTTGCAAGCCTTGATTGGAAAATTTACGCCGTTGGTTGGCGGGCCGGGTCAAAGCTGTGCCGCCCGCCATGGTTTATCAAGATGGTAAATCACATGGATGAAATTCGGATTGTTGATACCACCTTGCGCGATGGCGACATCAGCCTGTGGGCTTACGGCATGACCACGGGCATGATGCTGCCGGCCTTGCGGCACATGGACCAGCGCCGGTTTCGATTCCATGGAATTCTTTCTGAGCCTGCGCTTCAAGAAATTTGTCCGCGAGCACAAGGAAGATCCCTGGGATTGGCTGCGGCTGGGCACCAAAGAAATCAAGAATACCCGGCTGCGCTACCACGGCGGGCTGCACAGCGGGTTTGAATTCATTCCCGAGTGTATTCGCAGACTGGTGATTCAGACGATCGTCAAGTACGGCGTGACCCTGACTCGCACTTCGAACGCGTGGAACAACTACGAGTTATTAGGCAAGGAGGCAAACGAACTCAAGAAGCTTGGCATGGAGACGGTGATGAATCTGATTTACTCGATCTCGCCGCGCCATACCGACGAGTACTACGCGCAGAAGGCGCGGGACGCCGCCGCGCTGAAGCCCTACCGGCTCTGCTTTAAAGACGTCGGCGGCATGCTGACGCCGGAACGAACGCGCACGTTGGTCCGGCTCATCAAGCAAAATGCGCCGAACGTGCCGCTGGAGTTTCACGCCCATTGCAACAACGGGTTGGCGCCGTTCAATTTACTGGAGGCGGTGAAGGAAGGGATTCGCATCGTGCATACGGCGATTCCGCCGCTGGCTAACGGCTCTTCACAGCCGTCGGTTTTCAACGTCGCAAACAATCTGCGTACGCTCGGCTACAAACCGCTGGTCGATGTCGATGTGCTCTCGCCGGTGAGCGAACATTTTAGCGAAATTGCCAAGCGCGAAGGCCTGCCGGTCGGTGCGCCGCGCGAATACGATCAAGCTTGGTACGGCCATCAGGTGCCGGGCGGCATGATCTCCAACCTGCGCCATCAGCTGAAGCTCATGGGCAAGGAAGAGAAGCTGCACGAAGTCCTCGAAGAAACGGCGCAGGTGCGCGCCGAGCTCGGCTATCCGATCATGGTTACGCCGTTCGCCCAGTTCGTCGGCAGCCAGGCGGCGATCAACGTCATCCTTGGTGAGCGATACAAGGAAGTAACGGATCAAGTGATCCAGTATGCTCTCGGCCAGTGGGGAAAAGAAGGCAGCGATCACATGGACGCGGCGGTGAAAGCGAAAATCCTGGATCGACCGCGCGCCCGCGAGATCGAGAAAAAAGAGTATCCCGAGCCGACGCTGGAAGAAGTGCGCAAGCAGTACGGCGGCGCGCATTTGTCGGATGAAGAGCTGCTGCTGCGCTTCTACGCCGGGCCGGAATTTGTCGATGCTCTCAAGACGGCGCCGCCGAGAAAAGAATATTCAAACGCCAAGAAGCCGCTCGTGCGACTGATCGAAGAACTCAGCAAAAAAAAGTTAGGTCATGTTTACATCAGCAAAGGCGATTTCGCGCTCAAAATAGATCGAGGCCACTAGCATCTCAGATAGACGTTATATCCGAGGCGTGTGCGAACATCGGTAGGGGCGACTGGCTGGTCGCCCCTTTCCATTTTGGCGCAGACCTCACAGCGCCGTCGTGCTGGCTGGTGGACGGCGGTGGTGCGTCGCTTGCTCGTAGGCGTAGGCGAACTTGATCAAGTTGCCGTCATCGTAGGGCCGGCCGATGAAGCAGACGCCGGCCGGTAAGTTGTCGCGGGTGAAACCCGCCGGGACGACGATCGTCGGGGCGTAAACTAGAAAAGTATTCAGATGCGGCGCGCCTTTCTGGTCCACGAAGGGCGGGGCGATGCCGTCCTTGATCAACGTTGGCTGGTGCTCGACGGCTTTGTGGACGATGGCGTCGAGCTTGTGATCAGCCATGACTTTCAAGAACAAGGTCATCAACTCATCCTGGGCCTTTAGACTCTCGTAATGTTTCGCGGCGTCGGGATTTCTCTTGAAGCGCTCCTGCGAGCGTTTGACGACTTTCGCGAAGTCGGCCGAGGCGGCGGCTTCCTGTGGAGTTTGAAAAGGGGGCTTGGCGCTGCGGCCGTAGTAGTTGGCAAATGATTGATTGGTTTCTCCAGGAGCGCCGGCGCGCTTGGCGAGCAGTTCTTTGATTTTCGGAATCACGATCGGATCGACGATCTCGGCCCCGCCGGCTTTGAGCTCGCCGATCGCGCGATCGAATACTTCCTGAATTTTTTTGTAATCTTCGGAGTCCGGCTCGGAATTGAGGCCGATCGACTCGCGTAAGATGCCAAGCCGCGCGCCTTTGAGTCCGTCCTTGCTCAAGAAGCTTGGTAAAGCTTTCCGGAATGTGGCCGACGCCGCGCGCGGTGATCGGATCTTCGGGATCGTAGCCGACCATCGTGTCCAAAAGCTTCGCCAGATCTCTTACCGTGCGCGCCATCGGCCCGAGCGAACCGAAGACCTCCGGCCAGCAGCCGTACACGCCGCCGCGGCTGACGAGACCGCCGGAGGGCCGCATGCCCGTGATGCCGTTCCATGTAGACGGCCTGCGGATCGAGGCGAGACCTTCCTGGCCCACGCCGACCGTCGAGTAATTCGCCGAAACCGAAGCCGCCGACCCTCCGGAAGAGCCGCCTACCGTGCGCTCGGTGTCGTACGGATTGCGCGTCGAACCGAACAGGGAGCCGTGGGTGTCGCCTCCGCCGAGCTCGCCCAGCGTCGCTTTGCCCAGAATCACTGCGCCGGCGTTCTTCAATTTCTCGGCTACGAACGAGTCGCGATCAGGAAAATATTCTTTGAACAGCACCGAGCCCAACGTTGTAGGCATGCCTTTGACGTCCGCTTGGTCCTTCACGATCACGGGAATGCCGTGCAGCGGGCCGACGGCACCCGAAGATTTGTAAGCCGCGTCGAGGCGCTCGGCTTCTGTGAGCGCATCGGGATTCACCGTTACGATTGCGTTGATGTTCGGGCCCTTCTTGTCAAAGGCCTCGATGCGATCGAGGTACATCTGTATCAGTTGGCGGCACGTGAGGCGGCCGGATTTGTAGGCGTCATGAATATCATCGATAGTCGCTTCAACGACATTGAAGGGCGCGCCAGCTTGAGCCATGAGAATTCTCCTTATGCCACCGTCTAAGTAGCTCTTTGATATTCAAACCACGCGCAAATGTCTAGATGAAAAGGCGTGAGGCTCGGGGCCGGAGGCGTGAGTCTGAATGGGAACTCGATCTGTTGAAACGGCTCTGGGTTCGTGATTATTCCGTTGGAGATGTTTTTCGGGGAATATCCATGCCGGTAATGTCTCAACGCGTGGCCGGTTTCGGCACGACCGTTTTTGTCGAGATCAACGCGCTCGCTCGCGCCTATAACGCTGTCAATCTCGGCCAAGGCGCGCCTGACTTCGATGGGCCGCCCGAAGTTCTGGCGGCGGCAGTAACCGCGGTGAACAGCGCGTTCAATCAGTATGCGCCGGGAATCGGTCTGCCAGCAGCGCGCCAAGCCATCGCCCGGCATGCGGAGCGCTTTTACGGTCAAAGGCTCGATCCGGAAACCGAAGTGCTGGTAACCAGCGGGGCTACCGAGGGAGTTTTCGCTGCGATCCTCGGACTCACCGATCCCGGAGACGAAGTCATCGTATTCGAGCCGGTCTACGATACCTACGTGCCGAACATGGTCATGGCCGGTGTGACGCCGCGTTATGTCCCGCTCCGAGGAGGCGATTGGACTTTCGATCCCGATGAGCTGGCCAAGGCCTTTAACCGCCGCACGCGGGCGATCATCGTCAACACTCCGCACAACCCGACCGGTAAAGTCTATTCACGCGAGGAACTCGGCGTCATCGCCGAGCTGTGCCGGAAGCATGACGTTGTCGCAATTACCGATGAAGTCTACGAACATATCCTCTACGATGACGCGAGCCACACGAGATTGGCCACGTTGCCCGGCATGGGCGATCGCACCTTGACGATCAGCTCGCTGGGCAAAACCTTCAGCGTAACCGGGTGGAAAATCGGTTGGGCGCTCGGTTCTCCGTCGTTGGTCAATGCCGTCAATCAGGCGCACCAGTTCATTACCTATGCCGTGGCGTCGCCGCTGCAGGCGGCGGCCGCGACGGCCCTCGATTTGCCGTTTTCTTTCTTCGAGAATTTACAGCTGAGTTATCAGGCCAGGCGCGACCGGATGATAGAGATTCTGGAAAACGCCGGCTTCAAGGTTTTCAAACCAAGCGGCAGCTACTTTGTCATGATCGACTGGCGTGGCGTTGCGCCGGCGGACGTGAAAGACGATTTTCAATTCGCGCAGTGGCTGATCCGCGACGTCGGCGTGGCGTGTATTCCCGCGAGCCCGTTTTACCAGGATTCCGACAAACACATGGGCAAGTACTTCGCGCGCTTTGCAGTCTGCAAGAAAGATGAGACCCTCGCAGCCGCCGCGGAGAAGCTCGCCAAATTGGCAAGACCGTGAACCGCGTCGCGCGGCGAGCCGCTGACTGGCAGTGATTTGAATCGGCTCTTATGGCCGTGATAGACGTGGAGCCCCAGCGCGAGGAGGGATTATGGCACGCATCGTTCATATCGCTCTGAAGGTCGACGATCTGGAGAAAGCGACGGAATTTTATGAAAAGGGATTTGGCTTCGTCGAAACGGAAACCGGCCAGGTGAGAGACCATACCTCGCGTCATCTAACCGACGGCACGATCGATCTGGCACTGATCAAATACGACAGCGAAGAGTCCGCCGAGGCCCGTGCGTCGGGTCTGGGCCCTTGCATCCACCACTTTGCCATCGAAGTGGATGACATGAAGGAATCCGCTGATCAGTTAAACCGCTTCGGCTGTGAGATCATCAGCGATCCGGGCGTGGTTCCCATCAAGTTTCGCGCTCCCGGCGGCACGGTCGCCGAAATCGTGCCGAAGGCAAGGTATAAAAAGCCGGAGTGACGGAGTAACAAGAACTGGAGTGATGGAGTACTGGAATATTGGGTTTCGGAGCATCACTTCATTACTCCAACACTCCAATACTCCAGTCTTCCGCTGGGAGGTCTCATGTCTCTGCATGTTAAGTCCGCGGATGTGCCGACGCGAAAAGTCGTGCGTACCGGCGTTGAAGGCGAAGGCGCCATGGTCGTGAAGCGGGGCTATGGCAACGAGTGCAGTCTCATGTGGGCCACGCGCGCGCCCGGTTATCACACGACGCCGCACGCGCACGAGGCGGAGCAGATCAACTACGTGCTCGAAGGCGAGATCTGGTTCTTCGTCGAAGATCGCGGCTTTCTCTGCAAGGCGGGAGATTTTCACCGCATTCCCGGGCACAAAATCCACTGGGCATGGAACCGGTCCAACGCCGATGCCGTCGTGGTGGAGGCGCATTCGCCGGCGCTCGTGGCGGGAAAGCTTCAGCAAACCTCTATCGGCCTATTCGACGAAAGCGAGGCGCCGCAGATGCGGCCGCCGAGCGAAAATAATTTTGTCCCCTACGACTGGCAGAGCGTGGAGCGCAAGATTTTTGGCTAGGCGGCGTCGCTCGGCCGTTCGGATGCTTCTCTAACGAATACTGCTCTAGCGCGGCTTGATGCAGTGTAGGGGACGTTTGAAACCTGCCCCTACAGTCGGCTGTTCCATCCAATGCTATCAGTGAAGAATTCCGCATCGGTACAACAACTAACATAGATGGCCTTGCAAGAATCTCAAATCAAGACTATTTAGAAGTCCGCCTTCTGAATATCTATGGCACACGATAAAGGCGATCTGGTTGCAGGCGCTGTGCTCGCTGCGTTTGGCATCTATGTGATCTGGGTTGCGGCCAAGCTGCCCTATGTCTCTGACGTAGGACCGGGGCCAGGGTTTTTTCCACTCTGGCTCGGGATCGGCATGGTGGTGTTCGCTGCCGGTTTGATGTTCGATCGTTCACTTCCTCTGTGAACAAGGCTAAGAGTTCGAAATCGTGGAGTTCGTGGTTCGCCCGTTGGCCGGCTGGCTTGCCGTGATGGTTGCCATCGCTCTTCTCGGCAAAATCGGGTTTGCTCTGAGCTTCATCATTCTCACCATATTTCTCGTCGTCGCTCTAGACCGCCGTCCGGCATTGCTCGCCGCTGGGCGTCGCGGTCGGTCTCGCCGTGGCATTCCACTTGATTTTTGTCGTCGCGCTCGATGTGTCGTTGCCGAAGGCAGTCTGGGGATTTTGACTCGCATCGCGTTGACGCATGGATGCCTTCCATAATCTCCTGCTGGGTTTTTCCGTTGCGCTCACGCCGATCAATTTGTTTTGGTGTTTAGTCGGCGTTCTCATGGGCACCGTTGTCGGCGTGTTGCCCGGGCTTGGGGCCGGCGGCGACGATCGCCATGCTGCTGCCGCTTACCCTCAAAATGGATCACACGACGGCGATCATCGCGCTCGCCGGGATTTTTTACGGCGCGCGTTACGGCGGCTCGACGACGTCGATCCTGCTCAACATTCCCGGAGAATCCTCCTCGGTCGTCACTTGCCTGGATGGCTATCAGTTGGCGCGCAAAGGAAGAGCGGGCGCGGCGTTGGGCATTTCCGCGATCGCGTCCTTCGTCGCCGGCACGGTCGGCGTCTTGGGTTTGATGGTGATCGCGCCGCCGCTGGCGCGCTTCGCGCTGCGCTTTGCGCCGCCGGAGTACTTTGCCTTGATGGTCTTGGGACTCGCGATGGTGGTTTTCCTGGCGGGAGAGTCGATGGTCAAGGCGCTGCTGGCGATGCTCGTCGGTCTGTGGATCGCGACCATCGGCACCGATCTTTTCACCGGGGAATCGAGATTTACTTTCGGCCAGGCGAAGCTGCTCGGCGGCGTCGATTTTATCGCGGCGACCGTCGGCGATTTTTGCCATCGCGGAAGTCCTGGTGAACCTGGAATCACGAGGCGGCGCCGAGCTATTCAAACTGGCCAAGGGTCTGAGAAATCTGCTGCCGACGCTCCAGGATATCAAGGATTGCCGCTTCGCTTTCTTGAACGGTTCGATTATCGGATTTTTCGTCGGCGCGCTTCCCGGCGCCGGCGCAACCGTAGCGTCGTTTTTATCCTACGGTCTTGAAAAGGCGGTGTCGCGACATCCGGAAAAATTCGGCACCGGCGTGATCGAAGGCGTGGCCGCGCCCGAGGGCGCCAACAACGCCGATGCCAGCGGCGCACTGGTGCCGCTGCTGACACTCGGCATTCCCGGCGGCAACACCACGGCGATTCTGCTGGGCGGCCTCATTCTCTGGGGATACAAACCGGGTCCGCTGCTGATTCAGGAGCACCCGCAGCTTTTCTGGGGGCTGGTCGCGAGCATGTACATCGGCAACGTGCTGCTGCTGGTGTTGAATCTCCCGTTGGTGCCGCTGTTCGCGCAGATTTTGCGTCTGCCTTATTACGTTCTCTATCCGCTGATCCTCGGCATTTCCATCGTCGGTGTTTACAGCGTCAACAATAGTTTATTCGACGTCTGGGTCATGGGACTTTTCGGTTTGCTCGGCTATCTCATGCGCAAGCTCGAATTTCCCGCCGCGGCGCTGATTCTGGGAATGGTTCTGGGAGACTCGCCTCGAACGCGCGCTGCGCCAATCGTTGATGATGTCGCAGGGCGATATCGCGATTCTCATGACGCGGCCGATTTCCGGCGTCTTGTTATCGCTCGCCGCGCTGATCTTATGTTTGCCTGCGATCCGCAAAGTGCGCTACTGGCGCGTCGAAGCTATTGAGCGCGAAGGCTGAAGGTGATAGGTGCCCCTTTTACATTGGCGGCAAAAACTTTCTGGGAGGCATGGAACATGAAACATAGAGCGATGTCCGTAGCGATGCTTCGTCGCAGCGGCTCACGGTGCTACCCGGCGAACGCGCTGGGAGCCAGGAATTCAAACCGAGCAGACAGATCGAGGCGGTAGTTCACACCGGCCCGGGCGGTGGATCGGATCTGTTAGCGCGCGCGATCGCCGAAATGCTGCAAAAAGAAAAGCTGATCTCGCAGCGCATGCAGGTCGTCAACAAGTCCGGCGGCGGCAATAGCGCAGTTGCCATGTCGTACCTCGCGGAAAAAAAGGGAGATCGCTCACACCATCGGGTTTTTCACTGGAGTTTGGGTGACAAATCCACTGACGACTACCGAGGCGACGGTCACGGTGAAAGAATTGACCCCGGTTGTCCGGCTGATGTTGGAACCGGCCGTGGTCGCGGTCAAAGCCGACTCGCCCTACAAAGACATGAAGGACTTTATCGAGGCAGCGAAGAAAAGCCCCAACCAACTGCGCCAGTCCGGCGGCTCGATAACCGGCCGGGACAATCTCATGCGCCTGTTGATCCAAAAGGCCACCGGCGCACAGTGGACTTACATTTCTTTTCCGAGCGGCGGTGAGCGGTTGTCCAATCTGCTCGGCGGCCACGTGCATATGATGGTGATCGAACCGCAGGAGGCGGGCGAGCAGATTCGCGCGGGAAATCTGCGCGTGATCGCGTCGCTGACGGAAAAGCGCCTGGCTTCTATGCCGAACGTGCCGACGATCAAGGAACAGGGGATCGACGTCACGATCATCCCTCAGGCCCGCGGAGTTCTCGCCCCGCCGGGGGCACCCAAAGATGTCGTGCAATACTACGAAGGTGTTTTCGATCGCTTTGCGAAATCCGCCAGTTGGAAACAGTACGTCGAACAGAATCAATTCGAAGACGGCTATCTGAAGGGGCCGCCGCTGGACAAATTTTTCGACGATTTGACGGTGCTGATGCGCAACGTGCTCAAGGAGGCCGGCGCCAAAGTCGTGCGCTAGATTTCTTGATGAACGCCACCCAACGCCTCGCGCGCTTCGCCGTCGATTTGAGCTACAAACAGATTCCCAAGGAGGTCATCGAGCGCTCCAAGGCGTGCATCCTCGACACGCTGGCGGTCTCGCTCTACGGCTCGACCAAGCCGTGGAGCCGGACCGTCAGCGGTTTCATCCGCGATACCGGCCTGCGCGGCCGCTCGACAATTTTCGGCGAAGGGCTCTCGGCGCAGCCGGCGCAGGCTACCTTGGCCAACGGCGTCATGGCTCACGCCTTCGAGCTCGACAATGTGCGTCAGCCGGGCGCGGGAGTTCATCCGGGAGCTACGGCATTTCTCCCGGCATTTGCAATGGCTGAGGACAGGAAAGCCGACGGCAAATCGTTGCTGACGGCGTTCGTCGCGGCCTGCGAAGTTGTATCGCGGATCGGCGTTGCCGCGGGAAATTCGCTCGAGCGGCGCGGTTTCCATGCGCCGGGATTGACCGGCACTTTTGGCGGAGCGATAGCGGCAGGCCGGCTGCTGAAGCTGAACGAGAGCAAGATGGTCAACGCACTCGGCATCGCCGGCTCTTACTCCGGCGGATTGATCGAGTTTTCCCGTTGTCAGGATGGCGCCATGGTCAAGCGGCTCCATCTCGGCAAAGCGGCCGAGGGTGGCGTGACTGCGGCGCTTCTGGCGAGCCGAGGCTTCGCGGGACCGGAGAGCGTGCTGGAAGGGAAGTTCGGCTTTTGCCAGACGTATTCCGATTCGCCGGAGCTCTCCTATCTGACCCACCGCCTCGGTCGCGATTTTGAAACCATGAACATCGGCATCAAGCGCTGCGCGTGCCACATCAATGCGCACGCGCCGATCGAAGCCCTGCAGAATCTGCGGACGCAGATGGCTTTCCAGCCGCAAGAAATCCGTGAAATCGTCGTCAGCGGCATCGAAAAATTAGTGACACATCACGCGATCTACAAACCGAAGGATTTGATGATGGCGCAGTACAGCATTCCGTTTTGCGTCGCCTTAAGTCTATATGCCGACCCGACGGATCCCGAATCCTTCAATGAGAAGAAACTCAAAGACAAAAAAATTCTCGCCATGATGCGCAAGGTGAAGCTCAAAGTGGACCGCGAGATCGAACAAAAAGGCTGGGACCGCGCCGCGCGCGTCAGCGTCGCCTTGGCAAACAAGCAGCAGCGGTCCGAGCTGGTCATCCATTTTAAAGGAACGCCGCGCAATCCGATGAGCGAGCTCGACGTGGAAGAAAAGGCGCGTAAGCTGACCCGCGCGATTTTGCCCGAACGGCGCCTCGGGCGCTTGGTCGAGATGGTGAGAAGTTTGGAAAAAATCAACGATGTCTCCTCCATCGGTGCTTTGCTGCGTAAGGCCGGATGAAGATAGCGCTGATTGAAACCTATCCGCTAGTCTTGTCGGTGCGCGAGATCTACGGCGGCGCGGCGGGTTTCCTCGAAGATTGCAGGTCGTTGATCGTATGCGTGGAAACCGAGAACGGCATCGAAGGCTGGGGCGAAGCCACGCAAGGGCGGCCGGGCAACACCTACGAGACCCTCGAGACCATGGAAGTCATGGCGCAAAAATACTTTGCGCCGGCGCTCATCGGCATGGAGCTCGAAGAAACCGGCAAGGTACTCGGCAAACTCCATAGTGTTCGCTACGGCCATCCGATCACCAAAGCCGCTATCGAAATCGCGCTCTTTGATGCGCTGGCCAAATCGTACCGACTGCCACTCTGTTCGCTTCTCGGCGGAACATACCGGCGCGAAATCGAGCTGGTCGGTGGCCTGGGCATGGATCTTGGACCGGAAGCGATCGCGGCGCGTGCACGCCAACTCGCGCAGGACGGCTTTCGAACCTTCAAGATCAAAATCGGCCAGCAGGATCACCGGAAAGACATCGAACGGGTTCAGGCGGTTCGCGAAGCGGTCGGTGATCACGCCTTGATCCGCGTCGACGGCAATGCGGCGTACTCATTTGTCGACGCTCGTTCTGTGCTGAATGAGCTCAGCCGGTATCACGTTGCGGACGCCGAGCAGCCGCTGGCGCGAGGCGACCTGCGCCGGCTCGCCGAATTGCGCCGCGTCGTGGGCATTCCGATAGCTGTGCAGGAAAGCGTCAGCTCGCCGGAAGACGCGCTCGCGGTGCTTGAAGAGCAAGCCGCCGATTTGCTCAAAATAAAACTCACCCACATCGGCGGTTTTGAGCGCGCGCGCGAAGTCGCCGCGGTGGTCGGCGCCAAGGGACTGCCCGTGGTGATCGGGCAGGGCAGCGCTTGCACGACGATTCTTTCAGCGGCGGAAATGCATCTTCATTGCGCGACTGAAAAATGCTCAGCCCGGTGGCGAAATGACAGGATTCCTGCGTTTGGGTGAGCAAGATATTTTTAGCCCGATCCCGGTGGTCCGAGGAAAAGCGTTACCGCCGATGACCGCGGGGCATGGCATTGAAGTTAACAAGGAAAAATTGCAGCGGCTCGCGGCACAATTTAGAACCTTCTAATTCACAAGCAATTCTTGTTCGATCTTTTCTAATCCCCTCTTTGGAAAAAGAGGGGAAGGGGAGATTTTGCTTGCCTTCCCGTCGGCAATGGAGCCATGACGATTAGAATGCGGCACCAAGCGCAAACCGCGACCTAAAGCTTCATGGCGACTAAAGCTGCCGATTGGATTTTCGCCAATGGCGAGATACTGACCTGCCATCCGCGCGTGCCTCGCGCAGAGGCCATGGCCATCGCGGGTGAGCGCATCGTGGCGCTCGGGAGCACGCGGCAGTTGCGGCGTTTGTGCGGGCGCGAAACCCGGTGGGTGGATTTAGCCGGCGCGAGCGTCATACCTGGAATCGTCGATGCACACGCCCACATGGATCGCGAGGGACTCAAGTTTCTTTATCCGTCGCTCGAATCCTGCCGCTCAATCTCCGACATCCAAGCGCTGATCCAGCGCTTGGCGGCGCGCAAGCGTGTTGGCGAGTGGATTGTGACAATGCCGGTCGGCGCACCGCCGTTCTATCTCGATGTTCCGGATTGCCTTGCGGAAAAGCGCATGCCCGATCGGCACGATCTCGATGCGGCCGCGCCGAGGCATCCGGTTTACATTCGCGGTATTTGGGGGTTCTGGAACACACCGCCGATCTTTTATGCCGCCAACAGCGCGGCGCTCCGCCTGGCGGGAATCACGCGCGAGACCGTTGCGCCACACGGCGTCGAGATCATCAAAGACGCGGCCGGCGAGCCGACCGGTGTCTTCATCGAGCACAACGTCACGCCGATTCTCGAATTTACTTTGCTGAAATCGATGCCGCGCTTTACAGCGGCGGATCGCTTGCACGGGCTGAAGGACGCACAGCGACGCTATCACGCCCGCGGCATCACCAGTATTTATGAAGGTCATGGCGTGGCGCCCGAGCTGCTCAGCGCGTTCCGCGAGTTGCGCGACAGCGGCGGCCTTACGATGCGCAGTCATCTGACCGTGAGTCCGACGTGGCGCTCGCGGCTGGAGGCGGAGCGGGACATTCCGAATCTCGCATCTTGGGCGGGCGGTGGCGGCATCGGCGATGGAGTGTTCCGCGTAGAGGGCATCTATATCGGTTACGGGGGAGATGCCGAGATATCGCGCATTCTCATCGACGGACTGCCTTACACCGGCTGGGCGGGATTTGTCGAGCAAACGCACGATCCGGAAAGTTATCGTGCCGTCGTCCGCTTGGCTCGAAGCTGCGGACTGCGGGTTAGCACGATCGTTGGCGCAAAGCTCGATGAGCTGCTCGCGATCTGGGAGGAGATCGATAGAGAGGCACCGTTACCTGGGCAACGCTGGACCCTCGTGCATCTCGCGCGGGTTACGGCGCGCCAGATACAGCGGATCCATCGTCTCGGCGCGGTCGCGACGACCAATCCGCTGAGTCACATTTACTCTCCGCGCTCGCATCGGATGCGAGATATCGGCGACGGCGAGGAATGGCTGCCGCATCGAAAATTGCTTCGTAGCGCGCTACCGTTCGGTATCGGCACCGACAACAAGATCGCCGATCCTTTTGTGGCGCTGTGGAGCGTCGTTGCGCGCGAAGATTTTTCCGGTGCGGTAATCGGCCACCGGCAAAGACTCACGGTGAATCAAGCGCTGCGACAACTGACGCTAGGAGGAGCGGCGATCATCGGACGTGGTCATGAGCTGGGTTCACTCGCGCCGGGCAAACTCGCCGACCTCGCCGTGCTGAACGACAATCCCTTGAAAATACCGATCTCGAAGATTTCCGAGATCCGAGTGCGATTGACTATGGTTGGCGGTGTGCCGGTTCATCGCGAAGATGCGCCAAAGGGCGCGTGATCCGCGCGAGGGTGTCTCAACGACCAATTAGCGCAGGGTCTTGAGACGTGCTTGCATCTCGTTGGCCGTTATCTGCTGCCCATACAGAGGTCCGCCCTGGGCAAACAGTTTCGCGCTTTCCAGCGAGCCGATCACCACCGGATCGAAGCCCGCGTCGCGAACCAGTCTCGATGCCATCGCCAGAGCTTCTTTGTCATCTCCCGCGATGGGGATCGCCATGCGCTCGCCGGCGCGATTGGCATTTTGCGCAACGACTCGATAGTTGAGTGTGTTGAAGGCTCGGACAATCCGCGCCTTGGGCAAATATTTCTTTGATGTGGCGCCGATGCCGATCTCCCGCGCCTCTTTGGAAATCTCGCCGTCGCGCGACAGAACCGCGTTTCCCGCATCGAGCACGATCTTGCCGGCAAGCTCCTTCGCATAATCCTTGCCGATTTGGGGATACGCGCCGTAGGGCACCGCGATAAGAATCGCGTCGCCGAAGGCCAGCGCCTCACCCACCGTGCCGGCGCGCGCCAGAGGCCCGAGTTCGTCGACCATCTTTTTAAGATTTTCCGGATTGCGCGACGAAAACAGAACTTGATGGCCGGCTTTGATCCACAGGGCTCCCACCGTTCCGCCGATATTGCCGGACCCGATGACGCCGATTTGGATTGCCGGGGAGGTTTTCGACTGGCTGAAGACTTTCTCTGCGGTAGAGCTACAGAGCGCGAGAGAACTGCAGCGATCTGCCGCCAGCCGAAGTCCAACCCGAGCGATGGGCCTACACAGCATGCACGATCCTCACGGGACGCCTCCTTGGTAAGACGCGAATGCAGCCGATGAAATAGGTCTTCGACCGGCATCAAGCCGACTATTCAAAGATGATAATAGAACAATCGGGATGCGTGGTCGATGTACGAATTTTATCAGGCCATTTACCATCTAGCGGAAGAGGGCGTCTCGAACGATATGGATCGTATGAGAAACTTCGCGCTCTGAATTCGCTCTGCCGGAGCCGTGCGAAGGTGATGCATGTCTTGCCAAATACAAAGCGATCCAAAACTGCGAGGCGGCAGTGCTTGCCGAGGAACAAGCGCGGCGCAGGCGCCAGTTGCAACGCAATGAATAGAGCCTATCAAAACAAGCCCTCAAGAAAGAACTCCGAAGCTCAAAGAACTTGAAGACCCCCAACAGAATTGAGCGAAACGCGATCGATACGACGAACGGGGCGACCGATTTGTCGTTCTTGCCTTTACGACGTTGTGCCGGTCGTCCGTGGAATTTTCCAACACAGCTCGCACTAGCCGAACGCTCGCGCGCGGGTTAATCCGGCCCATCGTTCAGCGTATTGCGCGAGCGCGCGGCAGTGCAAGGTAGATTCCGAGCATGCTGAGAGCCCGGCGAATGCCCATGGATGCGGTGGCCCACTGTACGCTCCAATCCAGGACGCCAGCGCGCCGATGAAGATGCCACCGACCAGGAGAATGACGTGGGTCATATGGTAGAGCGCCATGGTTCGGCCGCGAAATTCCGATGGGGAGTAGGTTTGAATGACGGTTTGCGCCAAGGCGTGAGATGTGACGTGGACGACTCCGACCAGGCCCATGAGTATGACCGATAGCTTGAACCATGGCGAGATCGCAAAAGCTGCGATGATAATGCCATACAACGTGACGCCGACCAGCATGACATTGATGCGCGGCACACGGTCGCCAAAAGAGGCGATCAGAAAGGAGCTGAACAAGGCGCCGACACCCATGGCGCTGAGCAGTAGGCCTTGGCCAGTGGCGCCGGCCTGGAGAATGTCGCGGGCAAACACCGGCAACAGGGTCATGAACGGAATGATGAATATAGACGCCAAACGACAATCAGGAGGCTGGCACGCACAGCTTCATTGCGCCAACTGAATTTCCATCCCTCCAGAATACTCTTGGTGAACGATTCGCCGTCCCCGTGTTTGCCGTGCGCGCGGGAGGCGCTGCGATTGGAGCTCAACTGAATAGTCCAGATAGTCGCCAGAAAGTAACAGACCGCTTGCGCGCTGTAGGCGCCGCCGGTGCCGACGACAGCGATGAGAAGTCCGGCGATGGCTGGGCCGGCGCTGCGCGCCACATTGAAGATAATGGAGTTGAGCCCGATGGCGTTGGTCAAGTGATTGATCGGGACGGCATCGCCGATCATGGCGGCGCGCGACGGCTGTTGGAACGTCTGGACGACCGACATGCCGAAAGCGGTGACGTAAACATGCCAGGGCTCTATCCTGCCCGCGAAGATCAACGCTGCCATGATGGCGAACAGCACGCCGTCCACGATCTGCGCGATGAGCACCTGATTCTTGCGCGAGTAGCGGTCGGCGACGCTCCCGGCCAGCGGCGACAGCAGGAGAAGCGGAATCGCCTGCACGCCGCGCACCAGGCCGAGCTGCAAGGTCGAATTGGTGAGCTCGTAGAGCAACCAACCGCGCGCGACCTGGTCCATCCAGGTGGCCTGGGACGCGAAGACTTGCGCGTACCAGATCAGGCGGTACTCGCGGTAGCGCAGCGCCTCGAACGCGCGCAAACGGGTCAGTAACTGGATGGCTCGAGGAGCCGGGCAAGTGGAGGTTGCGGCTCGGATGCGCCCGGGGCGCGACCTTCTTCTTTCGCGCTCCTGGTGCGGCAATACAGGGCGGCGAATCCGGCGGCGAGGTCAAGTCGTTGCTCATGCATCGTGTCGACACCCGGCTCATATCATGGCTCAGGCAAAGCCTCCACCTTTTCAAGCCCGTTGACGATCTGCAGTTGTTTGGTGCGATCGACGGACGCGCAAGAGGCAGCGTGCCGCCGCACAATGCTACCAAGCAGTGATTCTAACGCGAGCCTACGCCCGCGTCAGCGGCCGATACTTGATCCGGTGGGGCTGGTCGGCGGCGGCGCCGAGGCGGCTCTTGCGGTCGGCTTCGTACTCCGAATAATTGCCGTCGAACCAGACAACTTTGCTGTCGCCTTCGAAGGCGAGAATGTGAGTGGCAATGCGATCGAGAAACCAGCGATCATGGGAGATCACGACGGCGCAGCCGGCGAAGTTTTCCAACGCTTCTTCGAGCGCGCGCAGGGTGTTTACGTCGAGGTCGTTGGTCGGCTCGTCGAGCAACAAAACGTTGGCGCCCTCTCTCAACATCTTCGCCAGATGAACCCGGTTGCGCTCACCGCCGGACAAGGCGCCGACTTTTTTCTGCTGGTCGGTGCCGGAGAAATTGAAGCGCGCCACGTAGGCGCGCGAGTTGACGTCACGATTGCCGATCTTCAACGAATCGGCCCCGCCGCTGATCTCCTCCCAGATCGATTTTTTCGGATCCAGCGTGCGGCTCTGATCGACGTAGCCCAGCGCCACAGTCTCGCCGATGCGAATCTTGCCGCTGTCGGGTTTCTCCTGCCCTATGATCATGCGGAAGAGCGTCGTCTTGCCGGCGCCGTTGGGTCCGATCACGCCGATGATGCCGCCCGGTGGCAGCTTGAATGTCATATCCTCGACGAGCAGATTATCGCTGTATCCTTTATTGACGCCTTCGGCTTCGATCACGACGTTGCCGAGCCGCGGTCCCGGCGGCAGAGGAATCTCTAAGTCCTCGCGCCGTTTTTGCGCTTCCTGATCGAGCAGCGCCTCATAGGCGGTGATGCGCGCTTTGCCCTTGGCGCGGCGCGCCTTCGGCGCCATGCGAATCCACTCCAGCTCGCGCTCCAAGGTCTTCTGCCGCTCGCTTTCGGATTTTTCTTCGCGGCGCAGTCGTTCCTGCTTCTGCTCCAGCCATGACGTGTAGTTGCCTTTGAACGGAATGCCTTGGCCGCGATCGAGCTCGAGAATCCAGCCGGCGACGTTGTCGAGAAAATAGCGATCGTGGGTAACTGCGATCACCGTGCCGGGGTAACTCTGCAAGTGGTGCTCCAACCAAGCCACCGACTCGGCATCGAGATGATTGGTAGGCTCGTCGAGCAACAGAATGTCGGGCTTTTGCAAAAGCAGGCGGCACAACGCGACCCGGCGGCGTTCGCCGCCGGATAAGATCTTCACCGGCGTGTCCGGCGGAGAACAGCGCAGCGCATCCATAGCCATCTCCAGCCGCGCGTCGAGATCCCAGGCATCCTGCTGGTCGAGCTTCTCCTGCACCTCGCCTTGCCGCTCGAGGAGCTTGTTCATTTCGTCTTCGGACATTTCCTCGGCAAACTTGGCGTTGATCTCTTCGAACTCTTTCAAAAGATTGACGGTCTCCTGCACCGCTTCCTCGACAACCTGTCGCACGGTGCGCGAATCGTCGATCAACGGTTCCTGCTCGAGAAACCCCACCGTATACCCCGGCGAGAGCACCGCTTCGCCGTTAATCTCCTTATCGGCACCCGCCATGATGCGGAGCAGCGATGATTTGCCCGAGCCGTTGAGGCCGATTACGCCGATCTTGGCGCCGTAAAAGTAGGAGAGATAAATGTCTTTGAGGACCGGCCGCTTGTCGTAATACTTGCTGACACCGACCATCGAGTAGATGACTTTGTTGGGTTCTATGGCCATATAGAGAACTCTTTAGAATTGAAATCTAACTTCTTTCAAAACTCTGCACAACTTGGCGCCTCAGAAAGTGGCGGGTGCCGGCGAAGCGGAATCGAGAAGTTCTGCGGGCCGTAGTCGTGAGCTGTGAAACTCAATTCGCCGTGAGGGTTGAATTGTTTTTCCCTGGGAGTGTTAGGTAAATTAACAAGTATGCCGGAGCCAGCCAGAAGTAGTAATAATCGCTGACGAGCACGAATTTGAGGAGTAGATAGAGTAGATTAATGAGACCATAGGAAAGCAATGTCCCGTTCTTATACCAAACGGCATTCCCGCGAGTGAGTAAAACAAGCCCGTGGATGACGGCCGGAAGCAAGATGACGTAGTCATAGGTCCAGGCATACGCACTCATTGTCAACGAAACCAAAAGAATAATAGGCATTTGTTCATGCCATTCCCAATGGTCCTTGTAACGCGTCCAATGCCAAACGAACCACAATACCCCCAATAGCGGCGGTAAGAATTGAATCGGTAGGCTGGTGTGCGGAATAGATGCTGTCAATAGGCTGCCGAGGCTGGGCGCGGGTAACTCGAAGGGCGTGGTACGTCCCGGATTTCTGTACATCTCAAAAAACTGAGAGTAAACCGCGGGATCGATCATCGCCGGGATCGCGGCAATGATTAAGCCGGCAACCAGCGCTCCCAGTGCGACCATCCAGCGGCTTTGGTGCACGATCCACAATAGGATGCCGAGCCAAAACAAATACGCTAAGTGGGGTTTGACAGATATCAGAGTTGTCGCAATTCCCGCTAAGAGCCAATTGTTTTTCTTCTCAAAGTGAAGAAAGCCCACGATTCCTAGCAAAATGAGCGGTGAAATCTGGCCTAAGATCAAGACAAACCAAGTTGGAATGAAAGTTAAAGCAGCCAACCAGGGCAAATAGGTTTTTCCTTCAGCTTGACCATAGATTACCCATAGCTTTTGTGCCGACACCAGCGTCAAGAGAACATGTAGCAGCAGCCACAGAAATTGGCTAAGGCGAAAGTCCATGGCGCCAAACGGCAGAACAAACGAAAGCGTCCACGGTGGGTTCCACATCAGAAGCGGCTTGGAATCGGTGAAACCGACCGATTTTTGTAACTCCAGGACTTCGGCCGGCGAGAAAGGGTTTCCACCCTGTATCAGCAATCGCGCGGCGGCCCAAAAATCAACGAAATCCGTGACCGCGCCTAGGCTTTGACCGCCGTGCGATTCGGCAAATGCCGATGACCAAGAAAGCAGTGTGAGCAAAAAACAAATGATAATTGCACAGTGCGCAGCCGCGACCGCCAGACGGAACCGGGCCTCACGCAATTTACCAACGAATCTCTTCCTATGATTCATCGCCGCGTCTAAGATTCCTTGACGACTTGCCGCACCGTGCGCGAATCGTCGATCAAGGGTTCCTGCTCCAAAAATCCGACGGTATACCCCGGCGAGAGCACGGCTTCGCCGTTGCTCTCCTTATCGACGCCCGCCATGATCCGCAGCAGCGACGACTTGCCCGAGCCGTTGAGTCCGATCACGCCGATCTTGGCGCCGTAGAAGTAGGAAAGGTAGATGTCCTCGAGGACCGGCCGCTTGTCGTAATACTTGCTGACGCCGACCATCGAATAGATCACTTTGTTGGGTTTTGTGGACATATTTCGCCATCACTTAACATCTGTATTCAATTTCCGCACGCTAACCTGTCAGGTTGGATCCTGCAACATTGTGTCCCGAGAACCGCCAGAATTCCATTTCTACATAAGCAAAATGGAGCTATCCTGCCATCGCTTCCGACGATCGATTGCTCAAAGGAAGGAGAAAACCATGAATTTTATAGTTGTCCTACTCGGCTCCTGGTTTTTGCTTTTGAGCCTGGCTTCCGCTTCGTGGTCGGCGGACGTCGATAAGAATCAGGCCGGCAAAGCAGTCCCATTGCCGGTGGAACTTAAGGTCGTCGAAAAATGGCGGGGGACTTGGGATGTGAAGGCCATGAGGCGTCAACCACAACCCGCCGGAGAGGTGATTTACGCGGAGACTTTCGATTGGGTGCTCGACGGCCGCTATCTCCGCTCG
>CAVUVW010000005.1:0-244881 GCA_963745035.1 uncultured delta proteobacterium
ATGATCGGAGCGATTTCGTCGCGGGTGAACGAGTGTTGGCTATCATTCAATGTGGCGGTGCGTTCTCCAATGCGCGGCAAGTTCGTCGGCTCAATGTACACCGTTTGCCGCAAATGAAAAGAGGGCATCGGCGCACGGCTTCGCGCGCTCGCGGTGGTTGAAAACAGCTCAAGATGCGGGCGGCGCGGGCAGCGCCGGCGCGGCGGTTGCCGCAGCTGCCTGGATGGTTCGAGCAGGCCGGCCGGCCTGCACCGCGTACTTTAGCCGGCGGCGAAACTCGCGACCGACAAAATACTGCTGCGCCGGCTGGGTCTTGAAGCGGGCGCTGGATGAGTGACGGTCGTATCGGTAAAGTTTTCGACGCCGAAAACTTCGATCGGCTCCATGATCACGGCTGGCAAATTCCTTTTCCGCTTTCATCTCGGCCCCGACTCGGCGCATGACTTCGATGACGCGATCGGTGTCCACCCGGAAGGGCAGGGCGACGTCGATCACGACGGCGGACCAATCCATGGTCGCGTTGGCCAGCGTGTTGATCGAGCCGTTGGGAAACACATGGACGACGCCGGCTTGATCGCGCAGGATAACGGTGCGAAACGTGACCGCTTCCACAACGCCGTCGTGCCGTTGATGATCGCGATATCGCCGACGCGAATTTGATTTTCGATCAACAAAAAGCAGCCGCTCACTAGATCGCGCACCAGATGCTGGGCGCCGAAA
Organism: uncultured delta proteobacterium; assembly: GCA_963745035.1. Classification (GTDB taxonomy): domain Bacteria; phylum Desulfobacterota; class Binatia; order UBA9968; family UBA9968; genus DP-20. Next base: position 721 of record CAVUVW010000005.1, read on the forward strand.
CCGACCGCCAATCCCAAAACGCCGGCGCCGGCGAGTATCGGCCCGATGTTCACGCCGATCTGGCTGAGAACGATCAGTGCGACGAGAAACCATAGAACGCCGGCGCTCAGCGTCCAAATCACGCTCGACAATGTCTTGATGCGCTTGGTGGTCGCCAGCGCGGTGTCTTCGCGGCGGGCGGTCGCGGCGATAAGGAAACCTTCCAGCCGATTGAGGCCGGCACGCACCAATTTCGTGACGACATAAGCAAGCGCGATGATCAGCGCGATACGGATCAGACCTTGCACAGCATTCACGCCGAGCCCCAAAAGAGCGGCGATGAATGTCTCCCAGGCGTTAGCGGTCATAAGGCCCCCCTCGATCAATTGCCGTTTCTGGTCTTGTCGCAAAAAAACGCGGAAGATGCCAGCCGGCTGTCGCGGATCGCGCGACATATTTCGATTGACATAGCGTCACGGCTGCGATAAATTTTCGGCGACTCGATGGCAAGGAGAATTTTATGGGACGAATCCTTTCGGCCGCTGCCTGCATGTCGCTCGCGCTCTTACTTGCAGGCCATCACGCCCTGGCGGCTTCAGTAGCCGACAAGATCAAATTTCCTTACTCCCCGATGTCCTGGAACAGTCTGCCCTGGTGGATGGCGAAGGAGGCAGGGCATTTCGAAAGGAATGGGCTGGACGTCGAGCTGCTCTATGAGGGCGCGTCGTCGGTGATCGTCCAGGCGATGCTAGCCGGCGAGTCGAATTTTGGCGGTTTGGCGGGACCGGCAGTCGTCAGCAACGTGATCAGCGGCGGTGATGTGATTCAGATCGCCGCGATTGTCAAAACGTTCACGGTGCCCATGTTCTCCGCGCCGAACATCAAGGACGTCGCGCAGCTCAAAGGACAAAAGGTCGCGGTGAGTCGCTTCGGATCGATCTCGCATATCGCGGCACAGAATATTTTTCAGAAAGCCGGGGTAACCGGAGCCACGGTCATTCAATCCGGCGGCACTCCGGAATCCGCGGCGATGCTCATGTCGGGCGCGGTCGCCGCCGCGATGGTGCCGCCGCCGCAAAGTTTGATGCTCAAGGAAAAAGGCTACCGCGAGCTTGTGAGCGTGAAGCAGTTCCGCGAATGGAATATTCCCGTCGTGGAGAACGGCGTAGCGGCGCGGCGCTCATTTGTCGATAAGAATCCGAGCGTGGCGAAACGTTTCATACGGTCCGCCTTCGAGGGGATCAAGACGATCCACGAGAACAAGGAACTCGCGATCAAGACACTGGCGAAATACACCAAGATCGGTGATGAAAAAATTTTGGAGGAAAGTTATCGCTTCTCGGTCGATGCACTCAGCAAAGAAGGCTCCATGCCTCCTGAAGCTTTCACCGCCCTCGTCGAACAGTTGGTCAGCCAGAAATCGATCGATGAAGCCGCGTGCGAAGAAGTTGCCGCTAACCGCGTATTTCGACAATCGCTTTGTCAGCGAGTTGGAAAAGGAAGGTTTCTTCAAAAAGCTTTGGCAGTGAAATTTGGTCTTTCAGTCTGGATGCCCGATAAACTGCGATCTGTAATCTGAAATCTGAGACGCCGAAGGTGGGTCGTGAGGCGGGTTTGTCATTTGCGATTTGAATTTGAGATGCCGCAGGCGAGCCAAAAGCACGCCTTCGGCCTTGGCAACCCACCGCCTGATCGCGTAGAATCCCCCGCTAACGACTTTCGCACATCCTGTAGATATTTGCGTGATCACCGAAGCCGACACCTGTAGAAAATACGTCCTGCCGAAACTGTACGCCGCCGGTTGGAACGACGATCAAATCAGCGAGCAAAAAAGTTTCACCGACGGCCGTATTATTGTCGTCGGCGTCAAGGGACGTCGCCGTCCTTGCAAGCGTGCCGATTATCTTTTGCGCTACGCGAGAGATTTCATGCTGGCGGTGGTCGAAGCCAAGGCAGCGTACAAACTCCCCGGCGACGGTCTGCAGCAAGCCAAAGATTACGCGGCAGTGCTCGGCGTTAAATTCGCCTATTCGACCAACGGTCATGGAATCGTCGAGTTTGACTTTACGACCGGCGAAGAGCGCCATCTAGACGGCTTTCCCAAAACCCACCGACTTGTGGCAGCGCTTTCGAGCCAGCGAAAAGATCGAAGATGACGAAGCCGCGAGCAGGCTTTTGACGCCCGCCAACGCCGCCATCGGCAAAGGCCAGCGCTACTACCAGGAAATCGCCATCAACCGGGTCGTTCAGGCGGTGCTGCAAGGCAAGAAACGAATCCTGCTCACCATGGCGACGGGCACCGGCAAAACCGCCGTGGCTTTTCAGATCTGCTGGAAGCTCTGGAATATGCGCTGGAACCGCGCCGGCGAGCATCGCCGGCCGAAGATTCTCTATCTGGCGGATCGAAATATTTTGGTCGACGATCCCAAGGACAAAATGTTCACGACCTTCGGCGATGCCCGCTGGAAAATCGAGAACGGCGAAGTGAACAAGGGCCGCGAAATGTATTTCGCGATTTACCAGGCGATCGCCAAGGACGAGCACCGCCCCGGGCTCTACAAAGAATACTCGAAGGACTTTTTCGATCTGATCATCGTCGATGAGTGCCATCGCGGCAGTGCCAAAGACGACAGCAACTGGCGGGAGATCCTGCGCTACTTCGAGCCGGCTTTTCAATTGGGCATGACGGCGACGCCGCTGCGGAAAGACAATCGCGATACTTACCGCTACTTCGGCAATCCCATCTACACCTACAGCCTGCGCCAGGGCATCGATGACGGCTTTCTCGCGCCCTACCGGGTCCATCGCATTGTGACCGAGTGGGACGCCGCGGGCTGGCGCCCGAGCCAGGGCGATCTCGATCGCTACGGCCGGACGATACCTGACAGTGAGTATCAGACCGTCGATTTCGAGCGCGCCGTTGCGCTCAAAGCCCGCACTGCGGCGATCGCGCGCAATCTCACGGATTTCATGAAAAAGACCGATCGCTTCGCCAAGACGATCGTGTTCTGCGTCGACCAGGAACACGCGGACGAGATGCGCGGCGCGCTCAATAACCTGAACGCTGATCTAGTGAAGCAGTACCCCGACTATGTTTGCCGCATCACTTCGGACGAGGGCAGCGTCGGCAAAGGGTAGCTCAGCAAGTTTCAGGAGCTGGAAACCGTGACTCCGGTGATCGTGACCACGTCGCAGTTGCTCACCACCGGCGTCGATGTTCCGACCTGCAAGAATATCGTGATCGCGCGGGTGGTCGGCTCGATGGTGGAATTCAAACAGATCATCGGCCGCGGCACCCGCGTGCGCGATGATTACGACAAGTATTTTTTCAATATTCTCGACTACACCGGGTCGGCGACGCGACTGTTTGCCGACCGGACTTCGACGGCGATCCGGCCTTGGTGACCGAGCTGGAGATGACTGAAGCCGGTGAAACGATAAACGAGGTTACAACCGAGGAAACGACGGTTGCGGAATCCCAAGAAGACGGCCCGACGATCGCCGATGATTCCGAAGGGGTTCGGCGAAAATATTACTTTGACGGCGGCCAGGTCGAGATCGCCGCGCATCTGGTTTACGAGCTCGATCCGGACGGGAGGCAGTTGCGTGTCGTGCGATTTTCCGAATACGCCGCCGAGAAAGTGCGAACCATCTATCCTTCGGCGGCTGACTTGCGGAAACAGTGGGCGGATCCGGCGCTTCGCGCCGAGATCATCGCCAAACTGGAGGAACGCGGCATCGATTTCGATCAACTGAGAGAGTCGAGCAACCAGCCGGAAGCCGATCCTTTCGACCTGCTGTGCCATCTCGCTTTCAACGGCCCCTTGCGCACGCGGCGCGAGCGCGCCGACCGGGTTAAGAAAGATGAAAAGAATTTCTTCGAGAAATACGGACCGGAAGCGCGGGCGATTCTCACCGATCTCTTGGAAAAATACGCCGAGCACGGCACCGCGCAGTTCGTCATTCCCGACGTTCTCAAAGTCCCGCCGATTTCACAGCGAGGCAACGTAATCGAGATCGCCGAGCTATTCGGCGGGCCGGACGAGCTTCGACAAGCAGTGGCCGAGTTGCAGGCTCTGCTATACGCCGCGTGACAGAAACCTTACATTGAATGTAAGTATTTTGTGGTAGATCTGGCTGCTATGTTTGCAAAAACCTTACAATTAATGTAAGGTTTTTGTATGAAAAGAGATCCGAGAGAGACTGAAAGGCGCCTTTTGGCTATCGCGTCGAGTCAGGGCGGCTACTTTACTGCAAGGCAAGCTCTTTCGGTCGGCTATACCTACAGACAGCAACACTTTCATCGAGAGCGGGGCAATTGGCTTCCGATCGATCACGGGTTGTTTCGGCTCAGAGACTATCCCAACAGCCCCCACGAGGACCTCATTAGGTGGTCTATGTGGAGCCGTGACCAAAGAGGAAACATAAAAGCCGTTGTCTCACACGAAAGCGCCCTTGATTTTCATGATCTCGGAGAAGTGATGCCGGCGAAACTTCACATGACCGTGCCGAACAATTTCAGAAAGCAAGCTCCGGAAGCATGTGTGCTGCACTACAACGATCTCCCCACCGGTCGATATCGAGAGTCACGACGGCTTTCTCGTCACGACACCTCTAAGAACGCTCAAAGATGTTGCGGAAGGTGATCTTAGCCCAGAGTATCTGGCAAAAGCGCTGCACGACTCTTTGCATCGTGGAATCGTTCGAAGGAAGCAGCTCGAACAAAACGGACTCTCGAATGCAGGGAAACAACGCGTTGAACGAAGCTCTCAGAGTTTTGGAAATCGAAGCCAGGTAAAAATGATAGTCCGAGAGGTGAAAGAGTTCACGGCTGCTCTATGCGGCATACATTGATCGCCCAGCTCCGTGACTGTGAGATCTGCAATTGAAATTGGGATTGCCGCGACTTCGATTTCGAACAATTCGCTGAGGGCTTTGAGCAGAACGGCAGACCACTGACAGAGCTATAGGCCCTTATTCTTTAGATAGCAATGCGCTTCGGTCATCCGGCTGTGCGATCACTGGAGTGCGGCGCTATCGTCGAACATGGGAGATGATCCTGTGAACCTGTCTTGCCGCCAGCCGGGGCTCGGCAGGCGAAGTTCGCTCGATGATGCGGGTCTTGGGGATGGGCGGCCTTCGGCAATCTCAAATCTCAAATTTCATTTATACGCCGGTGTGAAAGGATTTCAAAGCAGCTTTACGGGTGGATCGAGAGTCTGAAGAATTCTGAAATCGCCGGGCAGCGCCGGTTGGATGAGAAAGCAAGGAATCGCTATGCGGGCAAAAAAGGAGCGGGAGCAATTCCTGGAAGAGCTGCGCCGTGTCAGCGCCAAGCCGGCAAAAGAATCATGATCCTGCATGCTGCTGCGAAGCGGATTGACTTTTGTTCCATGAGATTTCCTTCTCCATCGGGATTCACTGTAATCTGAGGATTGTTGCCTGCTGAAATCGTGCAATTTCCGTAAATGGGTCATTGCCGAGATTTGAGATTGGTCATGCGATATTCACAATTCTGAAAAGATTTGAGATCTGAAAGCATGGCTCGAACGACTAAAGCAAAGAACACCCAACCCCTCACCACCGCGCAGCGGCTCGGCATCCATCGTCAAGTCCGCCGCGACATCATGCGCAAGGACAAGGGGCTCAACGGCGACCTCGACCGCCTGCCGATGCTCACCTGGATCATGTTCCTGAAGTTCCTCGACGACCTGGAGCAGATCGCCGAGGAGGAAGCGAAGCTGGCCGGCAAGACGCTTCCGCCCGGCGATCGAGCCGCCGTATCGCTGGCGCGACTGGGCGGCCAAAGCCGACGGCATCACCGGCGACGAGCTGATCGCCTTCATCAACAACGAGGAAGCCGTCCGGCCCGACGGCAAGCAAGGGCCCGGGCCTGTTCGCCTATCTGCGCGGCTTGCAAGGCGCCAACGGCGGCGACCGGCGCGACGTGATCGCCACCGTGTTCAGGGGCACGATCAACCGGATGATCAGCGGCTACCTGCTGCGCGACGTGATCAACAAGGTCGGCGGCATCCACTTCACCAGCAGCGACGAGATCCACACCCTCGGCCACCTCTACGAGTCCATGCTCCGGGAGATGCGCGACGCGGCCGGCGACTCCGGCGAGTTCTACACGCCGCGCGCCGTCGTCCGCTTCATGGTCGAGGTGACCGACCCGCAGGCTCGGCGAAATGGTCCTCGACCCGGCCTGCGGCACCGGCGGCTTTCTCGTCGAGGCGTTCGAGCACCTGGAGAAGCAGTGCAAGACCGTCGAGGACCGGCGGATGCTGCAAGACGCAGAGCATCTTCGGCGGCGAGGCCAAGCCGCTGCCGTACCTGCTCTGCCAGATGAACCTGCTCCTGCACGGGCTGGAATCGCCGCAGATCGACCGCGGCAACAGCCTGCGCTTCAAGCTGCGCGAGATCGGCGACAAGGACCGCGTGGACGTGATCCTCACCAATCCGCCCTTCGGCGGCGAGGAGGAGCGCGGCATCCACGGCAACTTCCCCGAGGACAAGCAGACCTCCGAAACCGCGCTGCTGTTCCTGCAGCTCATCATGCGCAAGCTCAAGCGCCCACGCCGAAAGCGCAGGCCGCGCCGCCGTCGTCGTGCCCAACGGCACGCTCTTCGGCGACGGCGTCTGCGCGCGCATCAAGGAGGAACTGCTCAAGGAGTTCAACCTGCACACGATCGTCCGCCTGCCCAACGGCGTCTTCGCCCCCTACACCAGCATCCCGACCAATCTGCTGTTCTTCGACCGCTCCGGGCCGACGAAGGAAGTCTGGTACTACGAGCAGCCGCTGCCCGAAGGCCGGAAGAACTACACCAAGACCGCAGCCGATCCAGTTCGAGGAGTTCGCCGACTGCCTCGCGTGGTGGACGACAAGCGGGAAGAGAACGACCGCGCCTGGAAAGTGCCCGCCGCCGAGTTGCTCGCCAACGGCTGCAACCTCGACCGCAAGAACCCGCAACGCCGCCAAAGACTTCGCGCACCTGCCGCCGGAGCAACTCGCCGACGACATCCTCAAGAAGGAGCAGCGCATCGCGGAGATCATGGCGGAGATCAAAGCGCGCTCTCGCTTCGAGTGACTCACTGACCCCCCTCCGCCGATCTTGATGCGCCCCGACGAAATACTGAAATGACTCCGAGTTAGCACGGCCTGAGCCGGTTGAGCCAGAAACGACTTACAAAATCCTTGGTGCCCATGGTATGCCGAGGGCTTGTAGTGAAAGGATTGACTGGCTCGCAGATTAGGGCGGATAAGGTCTATCGGGTTCGAGGAGGGAGATTTCGTCTATAATAGACTTTTGCTTGGAAGGGTTCGTTTGCTGCGTCGTCAACTGCAGCTAACGACGGATGTTACGTCTTCGAAATGAGTTTCCATGTTTTGTCGTGAAGCCAGATAAGGCTGACGCAAATTTCTTGTGGCGCTATTTCAGCCGTACGTCTGCTTGGGATGAAGCGCTGGGATTAAGCACAGGCGGAACACCGACCAGCAGAATAGACTCAAGGAAGAAAAATTTCTTGCCATTTAAATTCAGCTTCCCTCGCTCGCCAGAGCAGCGGCGGATCGTGGCGCGGATCGAAGAACTGGCCGCCAAAATCAACGAGGCGCAGGGCCTGCGGCAGCAGGCAGGAGGCCGAATCTGAGGCCCTCATACTGCCCGTACCTCAACCTTATTTTCGGGGATTACTATAAGGGTTTGCCTGGTAAGTTGAAGCTACCGAATTGGGACACGACTAAATAATGGTTGTGAGCTGATGTGGCCGACGGTCCGCACATTACGCCGACCTATGTGGCGGAAGGCATTCCCTTCTATCACTGTTCTGAATATCACTGTCGGGTCGGATTCTACTTTGGAGACCACAAAATATGTTACGCCCTGACGACCACCCGAAAATTTCAGAAACGTGCCAAAGCGGAGGTGGGGGGATGTTCTGATTAGCAAAAGATGGCACAATCGGCATTCCCATGTTTCGTTTGATACAGCGATAAGGCCATCAAGTTTTTTTGTGGGTCAGTAGCTTTTTGATCAAGGCCTAAGCGGAGTGAACCCCTCGATGGTGAGTTTCTGGCATGGGTTATCCGCACCCTCATGTCCTGCAAGACACGCATCAAATCGCGTTCAAAGGGGAGACATGATTCGACACCTAGTCTGGCTGCGGAAATTCGCGATCTTATGAATTTCCCTTGCCATCTTACTTCCGGAGCAGCGGCGGATAGTGGCGGAGTTACAAACCATTGCAAGCCCAAGGCGGACGGACTGAAAAACACTCCAAGCCTAAACCGCCGCGGGAATTGACGCGCTGTTGCCCTCGATCCTCGACAAAGCGTTTAAGGGTGAGTTATAAGCGTTACGAATATGCTGACGCAGGCAGAGGCGGATGCTTTAATTGCAATGGAAAAGCGCTTCATTCAACTTTTGCCTGTCTACTCTTCGTCCAGGCAAAAATCAAACATTCGAACTCAGCGGTTACCCTGATACAAAAGAACGTTTCTTTCTAGATCTCTGGAGAGGGAGTATTAAGCTAACGAAATATCGATTTCAGAACCGGGGAAGAAAAGTTGTTATCCTGGTTCGACTAGAACTGAATGCTGCTCCGCACACAAATCCTGATGGTACTCGTATTGGAGGGACGCACATACACCTGTATCGTGAGGGATATGAAGATAAGTGGGCGATTCCCGTGTCTCCAGCTCAATTCCGGGATGTTTCGAGTTTACGTCGGACATTCGACGACTTCTGTCAATACTGCAATATAAGTGAACAACCTCCCTTCCAAGAGGAGTTGGTGTGAATAGAGAAGACTGCCAGAAGTTAGTCGACTCATATCTGAGTTGGCTTAAGGAAGGACTGTCAGTTGCGACGGTTGGAGAAAGCTGTGAGCTGACTACTCCGTTTCTCGATCGTCATAACGACCATCTCCAAGTATATGCCGAACGAGACAACGGAAAAATAATTCTCAGTGATGACGGTTACATTCTTGCTGACCTGGAAGCCAGCGGCCTTGAGTTCGTTACCCCGAAACGTAAATTGGTGTTGGATGCAATTTTGAACGGACTCGGCGTGAGGTTGGATCAAGAGCGTCTCGTAATTAAAGCGTCCAAGCGAAACCTTGGTCAAAGACTTCATTCTCTCGTTCAAGCGATGTTGGCAGTCAATGATATGTTTGTCCTGGCACAACCGCGAGTGGCGACGTACTTCTGGGAAGACGTACGAATGTTCCTTGACCAAAATAATGTAAGATATAGTCCTCGTGTCAAACTCTCGGGTCGCACCGGATATGATCACGGCATTGATTTTCTAATTCCGAAATCATCAAGCTGGCCCAGAGCGATCTATACAAGCGATAAACGCTCCAAACAAAAATACGATCGGAACATACTTGTTTTCTCTTGTAGACACACGGAAAGCGAGGGGTGATAGCGCGGAGGCCTATGCTTTTCTAAACGACGGCGAGCGAAAAGTGGGTGGTGACGTAATGGAAGCCTTGGAAGCGTATGCCGTTAAACCAGTATTGTGGACTCATCGAGAGCAGCATGTTCGGATCGTGCCACTAAATTCTCCTCATTTATGTGCGGAGAGCTTAGGGTCGGACATAACAATCTCACCAATCTTCAGATTGATAGTTGAGAGGCCGAGCGACAACGGCCCTTTCGCTTCACTTAGCCACGGATCCTGATCATCCGCGAGAAGTTTGTATGAACTAAGTTTTCGATTTTCTCGTAGTTGACTGCCTCAACTCGGGACTATTCATTGACGACATTTTTGATCGCCGCCGGCATTCCCACCTCATCATTTTTTTTCAACCATCTCAGTGCGCCGGGGTTGTCGGTTTCGGTCAGGAGCAGATGATCGGGGATCGCTCGGGCGATTTCTTTGATGTAATCCGAGTAGAGTACTTCGACGCCGATGGTGAAGTAGCAGCCGTAATCGATCATGGCCCGCAGGATGTCCATTGGGCCGGAGTACCAATGGATGATGGCGCGCTTCAGGTCGTATTTTTCCAGCAGGTCGAGAATTTCTTTTTCGCCGGCTTTGGTGTGCAGGTTGACGAATTTGTTTTGCTCGGCGGCGGCGGCGATGAAGTACTCCAGCACTTTGCGCTGAGCCGGATAAGTCGAGGTGTCTTTGACCCAATGAAAGTCCAGGCCGATCTCTCCGATGGCCGGGCTCATTTCGATGTAGCGGCCGATGTCGCGCAATTGGCCGGCGTATTCGGCAGCGCGCCTGGGATGGATGCCGAACGTCGGCAGCACGAGATCGGAGCGTTCGCCGATTTTCTGCAGCTCTAGATACGACGGCACGTCCATCGCCGTGGCGACGGTGAAGATGCGATGCTCTTCAATCTCCCGCAGCGCGTCGTCGACTAGATCGCCGTATTTGTCGAGGTGGACGTGAGCGTCGATCAGCATAGCCGGTTCTCCGACTCACAAAATTTACCGCCGAGGCGCGGAGTACGCCGAGGATTGAACTTTGTAAAAATCATTTCGTACTCTGTGAACTCTGTGCCTCTGCGGTGAAACGAATCCTTGTTTTGCTACTATCTCTTTTTCCAGGATAAGCATAGCCCGATCAACGCGACGACCGCGGTCGCGATGTACATGATCGAAAAACTTTGATTCACCATATCGAGCAACGCGCCCATCGTGAGCGAGCCGAGACCGATGCCGAGGTCGTAAAACAACTGAAATTGCGCGAGCGACTGGCCGCGGCGGGCGCCGCTTTGATCGACGGCGACGGTCATGAGCGCCGGCTGTGCGGCGCCGGTGCCGAAGCCGCCGACGATCGCCGCGGCCATCAGCCAATCGGGCGAGGTCGCGATGGCGAGCAGTAAGATTCCGGCGATATTGAGAATCAATCCCGGCAGGATGACTGCGCGGCGGCTGATGCGGTCGGAGAGCGGGCCCGCGATCGGACGGCTGAGCAAGATGCACGCGGCGTAGACGCCGAACCAGATGCCGGGATTGGTCATGCCGAGCTTGAGCGCGTGAATCGGTAAGAATGTCAGAATGCCGCCGTGGCCGAACGAGAGAAAGGCCACCGCAATGGCGGGATGAATCGTTTCTTTGACGGCGATCGTGTCGAGCCAGCGGGTGGATTTGTGCGCCATGGCGACGTCGCGCGCGGGCTCGGCGATCGGCAGGGCGGCGATGAAACCAATCGCGAGCAAAGCGGCGGCGCCGAAAAAATGCGCCGGCATAATCGAAACGGTGAAAGAGCGCGAAGCCGAGCACCGGGCCGAGCGCGCTGGCCAGGCTGCTCGCCATGCCGGCGTAGCCCATCAGCTCGCCGCGCCGCGCTTGCGGCACGATGTCGGCGGCAATGGTCGCCACGGCGGTGGTGCTGCCCGACCAGCCGAGGCCGTGCAGAATCCTTCCGGGAACCATCAGAGCGATCGACGGCGCCCAGAGGTAGCCGAAGTTGCCGGCGCCGAAAAAGGCGATGCCGTAAAGCAAAAACGGTTTGCGGCCGATGCGATCGATCAGCAAACCGACCGGCAGTCGCATCACTGTTGCCGTGATCGTAAACACCGCCATGAACGCGCCGATGACCGTCGAAGACGCGCCGAAGGTGATCAGATAGAGCGGGATCAACGGGCGGGTAACGTGGTGCGCGAGAAAGACGCCGAAGCGGCTGATCCAGGTCAGCAAGAAATCTTTGAGCCAAGGGTTTGACGAAGCTTCTTGCTGTGTCACTGGTGCGCCGTGAACAAAAATCTGAGCGCTCATCATTGCGGCACGGTTTGGTCAAAGTCAACGGCGCATCGGTGGAATCGGGACCAGGTATAATTTAGTTTAGGAAAGATCTCTCACTTCGTTCGAGATGACAGACTCTTGTTGTCATTCCGAGCATAAGCGAGCAATCCTTCTGAAAGTGAAGGCGCTACCGGTTGCAATTTCTTTCCGCCCGCTGTTAGAGGAGAGAAGCGAGATATCGATCTAAGAATTAGGAGGGTTTTTGGTGATTTCCCCGGAATCGATCGAAGCAACGGCGCGCATCGAGCTGCGTTTGTACCGCGATATGCTGCGCACGCGGCTTTTCGAGGAGGCGCTGATTCGCTGGGAGCATGAAGGAAAAATCGCGGCGCAGACTTTTCCCAGCAGAGGACAGGAAGCGATCGCGATCGGCTGCTGCCTAGCGCTGGAAAAGGGCGACGCGGTGATCCCGTCGTTCCGCACGCGCGGCGCGATGATCGGCATGGGCGTGAGCATCGCGGATCAATTGCGCGAGTTCGTCCATAGTCCGCGCGCGGCAGGAGATTCGCGGGACGCGCCGCATCACAGCTCGTGGCCGGAACTGGGAGTCATGCCGGGCTCGACGATGATCGGCGGTCATCTCGCCATGGCCGCGGGCTTGGCGTGGGCGATGCAGTTCGAAAAGCAATCGGCGGTGGGCGTCGCATTCTTCGGCGACGGCACACTCGGCTCGGGCGATCTGCACGAGACCATGCACATGGCCGGAGCCTGGGCGCTGCCGCTCATTCTCGTTTGTGAGAACAACGGCTGGGAAATGTCTACGGCATGGTCGAAGACGCGCAAGTCGCGCTCGTTGATCCCGTACGCCGAGCCGTTCGGTTTGGCGGCGCGGACGGTGGACGGCAACGACGCTCTGGACGTGTATCATTCGGCGCGCTGGGCGCGCGCGACGGCGCTGGCCGGTCAGCCAGTCTTCCTCGATTGCATGACGTTTCGCACCGGTCTTTACAGCTCGCATTTCGGCGAAGTGCGTCCCGGCATCGAAGCGGAGCTCGCCGAAGCGGAGCGGCGCGATCCTTTGAAGCGCATGGCGGACTGGTTGATCGCGCACGAATCGGCGACGGCGGATGATCTGGAACAGTTGCGCCGCGCCGAAGACGAAAGACTCGAAGAAACATTTGTAAAAGTGCTCGCGGAAGTTAATCAGGCGTAGGGGCGACCGGCCGGTCGCCCACATGAAACGATGTCGTTGACATAGAAAGAAGGTTCAGTGTCCATACTAAATTACCGCGATGCGGTGGGCAGGGCGCTGCACGACTCCATGCGCGATGAAGCCCGTTTGCTGATCATCGGCCAGAATCTGACGAACCACGCGCTCAAGGCGCTGGTCGAGACTTACGGCGCAGCGCGCGTGCGCGACTGCTCGATCAGCGAGAGCGCGATGGTGGGAATGGCGGCGGGCGCGGCGATGAAAGGAATGAAAGTCGTCGTGATGATCGCCTACGCCGACATCGCATCGGTCTGCCACATGGCGATCGTGCAGAGCGCGGCCAAGCTTCACTACCTCACCAACGGCCGGTTGCGCTGTCCGATCATCAGTTCGCTTGCCGATCGCGCGCTTCCGCGGCCACGGACCGGAAGGCAACGAAGTCGGCGCGTCGTGGTTTTACAACGTGCCGGACCTGAATATCGCCATGCCCGCTTCGCCGAGCGAAGCTTACTGGAATTTTCGCGAAGCGCTCGGACGGCCGACGCCGACGTTGTTCTTCGAAGACCGATCGCTGCACACGCGCGCCGGCGAGTTGGCGGAGAACAATCCCGGCGGCAAGGCACGCATCACCCGGTCGGGCGATCGCCTGTCGATCATCGCCGCCGGCCGCGCCGCGGCGCTCGCGGAAGACGCCGCGGATGAATTGGCCAAGCAAGGCGCCGCGGGATCGATCGAGGTGGTGAGCCTGGGATTTATCAAACCGCTCGACAAGGAGACCATACTCCGTTCGGCCGGCAAAACCGGGCGGGTGTTGATCATCCAGGACGAACCGATCCTGTCCGGATATGCGCCTTACGTACGTTGTTTGCTGGATCAGCTGCCGGCGGGAAAGCTGGCGGCGGCGCCGCGGATTATCGCGGGCGCGGACCAGTTTTTGCCGTTTTGGGACGAGAGGCCGTTTTTGCCATCGATGGAAAGCGTGATTGTCGCGGCCAAGGAGTTGTTGCCGAGCAAATAGGAAGGGTCTGGTCAGAATGAAGAAATTTTTTCAATTGATTCTCGTGATCGTGTTCGTGATGCAAGCCGAGACGATCGCGGCGCAGGTTGCCAACCCCGATCTGATCGCCCAGGCAAAGAAGGAAGGGCGGATCGTTTGGTACACGACGGTTTCGATCCCGGAGAGCAAGCAATTCGCCGACATGTTCGAGAAGCAATACCCGTTCATCAAGGTCGACTTGCTCCGCTCCGGCTCCGGCGCTCTGGTCAACCGCATCGTCAGCGAGTACGCGGCGCGAAATTACGCGGTGGACGTGATGCAAGGAACTTCCAGCCGCGGCGGCTTGACCGCTCTCAGGCAGCGCAACATTCTCGGCCGCTATGAATCGCCGGAGCATAAATTTCTCGCTCCCGAGTTGAAAGACAAGAACGGCTATTGGGCATCCACCTTCCTGAACACGTTCGTGCTCGCCTACAACAAACGCAACGTCAAGCCGGACGACGTGCCGAAAACCTACGACGATTTGCTGAAGCCGATATGGAAAGGTCGCCAGATCATCAACGACACGGAGAATTTCGAATGGTTCGATGGTCTGCTCAAATCCTGGGGGCGCGACAAAGGGCTCGCGTACTTCCGCCGCCTGGCGCAGCAGGACCAGATCTTTCAGCGCGGCGCGCGCGGGCGCATCCAGCTCGTCGCCGCCGGCGAAGCGCCGCTCACCATCGGCTACGGTCCCCACGCGCAGAGCTTCGTCAACCAGGGCGCGCCCATCGAGTGGGTGCCGCTGGAACCGGTGGTGATGATCGTCAGCACGGCGAGCATCGCGCAGCGGCCGCCGCATCCCGCGGCCGCCCGGCTGTTCATCGACTTCCTGTTCTCTCGGACAGCGCAGTTGAAGCTGCGCGAGATGAGTCGAATTCCTTCGCGCAGCGACGTCGACCCCGACCCGCCGCGCCTGATGAAAGGCTTCAAGAGAATCATTCAGGACCTGGAGAACGAAAATATGGCCGAATCGACCAAGCTGTTTCAGCAGATCTTCGGACTGGCGCCGGGGTAGGATTGAAAACGCGTTCAAAGCGTTCAAGTAGTTCAAGCTGTTCAAAACGTTCGGACTCGAGATTAAGGGAGAAAAAGGAAACGGAGAAATTTAGCGCAGAATAAGAGTGCGGTGACGCACCGCGGTTTGATTAGGGCGGCCTCGGGAGAGAAATAGCCATGCCGACAGCAAGCGTCAATGGGATTGAAATTTATTTTGAAGAACATGGAAGCGGAGAAGCGGTGCTGCTCATCCCGGCATCGTGGTGGCCGAGCGATACCTGGAAGGTCGGAGTTGTGCCCGTGCTATCGCGCCGCTACCGCACGATCATCTTCGACTGCCGCGGCACCGGGCGGAGCAGCAAGCCCGCCGACGGCTACACCGTCAAAGATTTCGCCGCGGATGCGTTGGGGTTGCTCGACTATCTCGACGTCAAACGCTGCCACGTCGTGGGATTCGCGTTGGGCAGCTTGATCGTCCAGGCAATGGCCATCGAACGTCCTGATCTTGTCGCCACTCTGACAATGGCGGCCGCGGGGCCGGGATCGAAAAGGCTCGATGGTGGGCAGCGCGATCTATCGCCAGAGACGATGCGGGAAATTCGCGAGATGGGTTTCGAACAATACATTCGCAGCCACATCGACAATGACGGCATGGCGTATAATCCGGACTTTTACCGCCACCATCGCGAGCTTGCCGCGGCGCTGGCGGACGCCTTGTGGTCGGGGCAATCTACGGTGGAGATGTTTCGCCGCCATGAAGCGGCGCGACTGAGCTGGGATACGGTGGCCGAAGCGGGAAAGATCAAGGTGCCGGCGTTGATTCTTTGCGGCGCGGATGACGGTATCGAGCGCCGCGGCAGCACCCCGGCCACCACGGCAAAAAGACTAAGTGCCGCAACTCCCGGCGCGGAACTGGCGCTCCTCCCCGGCGTAAGGCACATGACTTTCTGGGACGGCGACACCGCCCTCAATGCGCTTCAGGATTTTCTGTCGCGCCATCCGATCGGCACGACTTAAGCGGCATGCAGCAGAGAATGTACCACGTAGCGGGTCATGACTTAAGATCGCCCCAGCGAATAAGAGGATTTCCACTTTGCATGTTTGCTCGAAGTCGTATTCCCGCGCACGCGGAATCCAGGTCTATCTCGGCCCAATTTGCCTGGATACCCGTTTCGCGGTATGACGGAATCTTTCTGAATTCGTCATTTTAGCTCTAGATCATCCAACTGCCGCGTATTTTCGAAGGAGCATGCGAATTTCCCTTTCTTGATCTCGCCCGGTCTTGTCGTACTTAGTCCTGTCTACGCAAACTTCGCCGTGGCGAGCATCGAGAGCTTGCCCTCGCCATCCAACGCCCAGAGCGCGGCGCTGTTGCCGTCGGCGGAGGGCGCGCCGGCAATGGTGAACTTGCCGCCGCTGTCGTAGATCGAGCGCAAGTTCTGAAAATCGAAATTGGCGAGCTGCCGCGACGGCATTTCCCTGCGGCACATCTCGATCAAGAGCTGCGAGATCAAGGAACTCTGGACCACCAGCCCGGGAAGTTTTTCAACCTGGGTGACATAGTCGCGGTCGTAGTGGATGCGGTGGCTGTTGAAACGGATCGCCGAAAAGCGAAAGAGCAGCGGAGTATTGGGCTCGATGGTCTGCCGCCACTTGGCTTCGCCTGGAACCGGCGGAGTCGTCTTCGGCGCCGCGTCCGCCCGCTGCTCGCTCAGCATGCACATGTCACGCTCTTCGATGACGCAGAGCCCGCGGGAGGTGGACAGGCTGTTGCGCTCGATCACCGTCGCCATGGCGCCGCCCGGGCCGTCGTCGATCTGGATATCGGCGATCTCGGTCTTGCGCGTGACCTCGTCGCCGATGCGCAGCGGTTCTTTGAACGCGACCCTGGTGCCGCCGATGCGCCGGCGTGGCAGCGGAATGGCCGGCACGATGCCGCCGCCGGAAGCCTGCCCGTCGGTGCGCATCTTGTCGGGTCGGTGCGACGCCGGAAAAAAACCGCCGTACCAGCCGGGCGGAATGGGAGAGCCTTTTTCGAGCGGCGGATTTTCCAGTCCCAGTGTCGCCGCGAATTTCACCATCGCCGACGCCGTTACGACGTCGGTCGTCGTTTCACTTTTGCCGATATAGCTTTTGAAGCTTTCCAAAGACTCTGCCATGGCGTGACCTCCGTTTTGTGTTGTTCCGGAACCTATTCTGTGTGGATTCGGCCTGTCAAGGAGAAAGAGTCGTGGGTAGTGAATCAATGCAAAGCAAAATGGCGTAACCGACTATCGCGAGTGAAAGGACGTGGTTCAACCGGCTCGCGCGATCGAGCAAACGCACATCATCAAGCTATTGCGCTGGCTTTCGGGTTTTCAGGCGTTGCGCCAGGGAAGATGCGGGCGACCGCCGGCGCAGCCGATCGACCAGTTTCAGCCGGCGTTCCATCTCCCGGTCAAACTCAGTTTTATGGTCCCAATAGTAGGCCAAAGCCGAGTGGATTTGTCCCATCGTGAGCATAGGATGTTGGAAATGAAGTTCCTGCGGGTTCCGGCCATAGGTGAGATAATCGAGCACGAGGTCGACGACTTTGGTGTTTGTGCCGGAAATGACAGGTACCTGCGACTCGTTGAGGACGATATGTTGGTAGTGCGTTTGATCAGGCACGAGAACCTCCCTGTTCGCGGTTATTCTACGTTGCCCAATTACATTGCAAATTAGCGGCAGTTATGGTTCCGGTACGGCCACGAAGGGTTATCGCGTCCGGTTGTACGTGTAGTCCTCGCGCTCGGTCGTCCCGACGCGCAGCTCGGCGGGAAGCGGTGGACGGGCGGCGTTCGCCTTCGCGTGCACATCGAGCGCGGCCTGATCTTGCCAGCGTTCGAGCAAGGTCAGCTTGTCGGGATTGACGACGCTCTGGAAAACTTCGAATTGCTCGCAGCCGGGTTCTTTTGCTATGTCGGCGCAGCGGCCTTTATATAATTGCGCCAGCTCGGAACCTTTGCCGGGTGCGGCGGTGATCGTCACGATCAATCGAACGGCCATGTCCTCTCCTTCGACGCCTTGAGGCGGCGCATTGGTGATGCGACGACTACATTCAATTAGTTTAGTTGCGTGGTGTCAAGAAGAAGAAATGATGTATTTGACTCCATTGCGGGAAATCTATTGGGTCATCGAGCGCAGCACCGGTTCGAGGGTTTTCCAGACCGTGGCGGCAACGATCTCCTGGCCTTTCGCCGTCGGATGAATGCCATCGGGCAAGTTGAGCGCCGGGACGCCGCCGACGCCCTCGAGCACGAACGGAATCAACGGCGCTTTGTTCTTTGTCGCAAGATCGGTGAAGATCGCTTCGAACCGTGCGCCGTATTCCCGGCCCATGTTCGGCGGCACTTTCATGCCGGCGATGACGATGCGGGCGGAGGGATACTTCGCCTTGGTCCGATCGATGATCGATTGTAAATTTTTCCGGGTGCTCTCCACAGGCAGCCCGCGCAAGCCGTCGTTGCCGCCGAGCTCCAGGACCAGAACTGCGACTTTATTTTTAAGGAGCCAATCCAGACGGTCCAGGGCGCCGGAGCTGGTATCGCCGCTTTGTCCGGCGTTGACTGCCTTGAAGCGCCAGCCTTTGGCATTGATTTTCTCTTGAATGAGCGCGGGGTACGCCTGCGCCAACTCCAAGCCGTAGCCGGCGGTGATGCTGTCGCCGAGAAACAGAATTACGCCGCCCTGGGGCGCCGCACCGACCGCGGCCATCAACAGCAGCAATGAAAGCAGCGCACGACCGCAAAGTTTTCCAAGCCGACCAAGTTGTGTCGTCGTCATAAAAATTCTAGACTTCGAATACTTAATGCTTTTTCTTTCCGTTAGTAATACTCCTTCTCCAGCATGACCCGCGCGATTCTCAAGGTAGAGCATTTAAGCAAGGTTTTTAAGAGCGGCGAGCACGTCGTCAACGTTCTGAGCGACGTTTCGTTCGCCATCGACGAGGGCAGCACTTGCGCCCTGGTCGGGCCGTCGGGCAGCGGCAAGACCACGCTGATCGCCATTTGCGCCGGCCTCGAGCGGCCGAGCGAAGGCTCGGTCGCTCTGGACGGTACCGCGCTGCATAGCGCCAGTGAAGAGGATCTGGCCCGCCTGCGCAATCAATCGGTGGGTTTCATTTTTCAGAATTTTCAATTCCTGCCGTCGCTCACGGCGCTGGAAAACGTCATGGTTCCCGCCGAGATCCGCGGCGAGAATCACGCCCGCGCGCGCGCGACGGATTTACTCAAGCAGGTCGGCCTCGACGGCCGGCTAGATCACTACCCGGTGCAGCTTTCGGGCGGCGAGCAGCAGCGGGTGGCGATCGCGCGCGCGTTCATGAATCGCCCGAGAATTCTTTTCGCCGACGAGCCCACCGGCAATCTCGACGCCGACACGGCGAGGGAGATCATCAAGCTGATCTTCGATCTCAACGCGACGCGCGGAACGACGCTCCTGCTGGTGACCCATGATCGCGAGCTTTCTCAACATGCCGGCCGAACGATTCGCTTGCGCGGCGGCAAGGTGGCGTCGGACAGCAACGATTCGATCTGAGTAGGACGGGTTGATCACGAGATGATTCATGAGCTTATGCTCGCCACACGCCGCACAGAGAATGAAAGATGCGAGGGAAACCCGGAGTTTCCTTTAGACCCGCGCTCTGTCCAGGTTTTCCAGTTAGTCGGAACGCCGCGAGTGAGAAATGGGCTTCGTACGTATTCTGCCTTCATGCTGTCGATCACGATCCTTTGAAGGAGGCGCAAAGGACGCAAAGTAATTAAATGCGTTCATGATTTCGCTTCGACCAGCATAACTTCATGACACATTTCTTGATAAGATCGGACGCAAGTTCGATTGCCGTGACTTATGATATGGAAGGCCTGTGGAAACTTTGGGTGTGGCGTCTCGCGTTGCGCGACGGGCGGCGCGGCCTGCGGCCGCTGCTGCTGTCTATGTCCAGCGTTGTCTTGGCCGTCGCCTCTGTAGTCGCAGTGTTCTCGTTTCGCGAGAACTTGCAGTCGAGCATCCAGACGCAGTCCAAGGGCCTGCTCGGCGCCGATCTTTCGCTCGACAGCCGCGAAGCGTTTACGCCGGACGACGAAGCGCTCTTTCGTTCCATCGGCGGCGATCAGTCGCGCCAGATCGGCTTTTCCTCGATGGCTTATTTCTCCCGCAGCGGGGATTCCCGCCTCGTCCAGGTGCGGGCGATCAGCGGCGCATTTCCCTACTACGGCGCGCTGGAAGCCGAGCCGGCCTATTCGCCGGCCGCTTTTCATGGCGGCCCGAGCGCGTCTGGTCGACGAAAACGTCATGCTGCAATTCAACGCGCGGGTCGGCGATCTCATCAAGATCGGCGAGCAGGAGTTTCGCATCGCCGGCAAGCTGCGCAAGATTCCCGGCGAAACCTTGGCGTTTTCCCTGATCAGCCCGCGGATTTACATTCCCCTGCGCTATCTTGACCAGACCGGCCTGCTGCAAAAAGGCAGCCTTGTGCGCCATCGGGTGTACTTCAAACTGCCCGCCGGCGCGAACGTCGATGCGCTCGTGAGTAAGCTGCGACCGGATCTGGAACGCTTGCGCCTGCAGGCCGACACCGTCAGCCGGCGTGCAAGGTCCATCGCCGCCTCGACGGAGAATCTCGCGCGCTATCTCACCCTCGCGGTTTTTGTCGCCGTGCTTTTGGCCGGGGTCGGCGTCGCCAGCGTGGTGCACGTTTTCGCCAGGATGAAAGCGCGCTCGGTGGCGCTGCTGCGCTGCATCGGCGCGGACCCCGAAGAAACCGTGTGCGTCTACGTGATCCAGATCCTGCTGCTGGCGCTGGCGAGCTCGATCCTCGGCGCCGCCGCCGGGATCGCCGCCCAGTATGCGCTGCCGCTTGCGCTCAAAGACTTTTTGCCGGTGAACACGGTGATCACGGTGGCGCCCTCGGCGATCGCCGCCGGCTTGCTCGTCGGACTTGGCACGGCGCTGCTTTTCGCTTTGATTCCCCTCGTGCCGCTAAGGCGAATTTCTCCTCTGTTGGCGCTGCGTGCCTCATTCGACGCCGAAAAGCCCGCGCGGGATTGGCTCGTATGGATCTTGTTAGCTCTCGTTGCCGCCGGCATCTGGGGATTCGCCGTCTGGACGACGAGCAAAATTTTGTCGGGATCTTGGTTTACTTTGGGAGTTCTCGCGGTCTTCGGCGTTCTTTTTGCGCTCGCGCGCGGAGCTTCGATATTGCTGCGCAAGGTTGCGCCCGCTTTTCTATCTTTTTCCTGGCGCCAGGGGTTGGCGAATTTGCATCGGCCCAACAACCAGACCGCGGCCGTGATGCTGGCGATCGGCCTGGGCACTTTCCTGCTGGTGACGCTTTACAGCGCGCAGCACATGCTGGTTGCACAAGTGGCTGGGCGCGCCGGCGCCGGCGAGCCCAATCTTGTGCTCTTCGATGTGCAGAGAAATCAGCGTCAAGGCATCGCCGAGTTGGTCCGGTCGCACGGGCTGGCGCTGCGCGAGGAGGTGCCGATCGTCACCATGCGCCTCGCGCGCGTGAAAGACAAAAGCGTCCAGGAGCTGCGCGCCGAGGCGAAAATTTCATCCTGGGCGCTGCGCCGCGAGTATCGTTCGACGTATCGGAGCGAGTTGACCGACACCGAGGAAATCGTCGCGGGGCAGTGGCAAGGAAGGGCGACGGGCGAGAGCGAGCCGATTCCCATCTCCATAGAGCAGGGCATCGCGGAAACTCTGCGCGTCGACGTCGGCGATGAGTTGGAATTCGAGATTCAAGGCGTGCCGCTGTCGACGCGGATTGTGAGCGTGCGCAAGGTCGATTGGCAGCGCGTGCAGCCCAACTTCTTCGTGGTTTTTCCCGCAGGCGTGCTCGAAAGCGCGCCGCAGTTTTTCGCCGTGGTCGCGCGCGCGGAATCGGCGCAGGCCGCCGCCGACCTGCAGCGCGGCGTCGTCGAGCGTTTTCCCAACGTCTCGGCCATCGACTTGAGTTTGATTCTCAATACGCTCCAGTCGATCCTCTCCAAAGTTTCCGCCGCCATGCGCTTCATCGCGCTTTTCACCGTCATTACCGGCTTCGCCGTGCTCGCCAGCGCCGTGCTCGGCAGCCGCTCACAGCGCCTGCGGGAGAGCATTCTGCTGAGAACTCTGGGCGCGCCGCGAGCGCAGATCCTCGGTGTCGTGGCGGCGGAGTATTTGCTGCTCGGTGCCACCGCCGGCGTCGCGGGCGCCGCGCTCGGCGTCGGAGCGACATGGGGATTGAGTCTCTATTTTTTCAGCGCGCCGGCGGCGATCGCGCCGGGCCCGGTTTTGACGATTCTTGCGCTGGTGACTGTCGCCACGGTAATCGCCGGCGCAGCCGGCTGCTGGGGCATTTTCCGGCGCTCGCCGCTGGAAGCGCTCCGCGCCGAAGCGTAGAAAAAAGGGCTTCCCAACGAAAGTGATTCATGAGCTTACGCTCGCCTACGGGTGCTGAAAATGCGTTGGAAAGATTCCTCACGTCCGTTCGGAATTGACAACAACACACCTGTCATTTCGAACTGATAAATCGTGAGAAATCTTTCTCTACTTGTTATTCTCACGGAAGTCGCGAAGAGCGCGAAGATCTCGACGAAATTCAAACCGCAGATTTTCTATCAACGAGGAACAAGCGATGGCACAAGCAAAACCGCACAGATTGCCGACGACCATTGTCCCGGAACGCTATGAGTTGTTCCTGGCGCCGGATCTGGTGAACTGGACTTTCAGCGGCAAGGAGAAAATTTCCGTCCACGTCATCGAGCCGGTGCGCGAAATCGTTCTCAATGCCGCCGAGCTTGACCTGCGCGCCGTTTGCCTGCGCCGCGCCGGTGGTGAAGTTTTGCAGGGAAGCGCGCGTCTGGATGCAGAAAACGAGCAGGCGGCGCTGACTTTCGGCGCGCCGGTGCCGGCGGGCCGCCACGAGTTGGAGATCGAGTTCTCGGGCGTTTTGAACGACAAGCTGCACGGTTTTTATCGCAGCACATACAAAGATTCGCACGGCGAGGAGAAGCGGCTCGCCTCCACGCAGTTCGAATCGACGGACGCGCGCCGGGCTTTTCCCTGCTGGGATGAGCCGGCCTTCAAAGCCGTTTATCAGGTCACGCTTTTGGTCGACGAAAAGCTTACCGCCATTTCGAATGCTCGGGTAGTTGGTGAAACCGCTCTACCAGAGAGTGGGAAGAAGAAAGTCGTCTTTGCCGACACGATCAAGATGTCGACCTATCTGGTGGCTTTCATCGTCGGCGAGTTCGAGGCCGGAGAGCCGGTCATGGCCGGTGGCGCGCCGCTGCGCGTTTGGGCGGTGCCGGGAAAGAAGTCGCTGGGCGGTTTCGCGGCCGAAATCGGCAAGGCGTCGCTGGAGCATTTCAGCCGCTACTACGACATTCCCTATCCGGGCGACAAATTGGATTTGATCGCGATCCCGGATTTTGCGTCCGGCGCTATGGAAAATCTCGGCGCGATCACCTTTCGCGAGACCGCGCTGCTGGTCGATCGCGAGAAAGCCACGCGCACGGAGCTCGAAAGAGTGGCGGACGTGGTGGCGCACGAGAACGCCCACATGTGGTTCGGTGATCTGGTGACGATGAAGTGGTGGAACGGTTTGTGGCTCAACGAGGCGTTTGCGACGTTCATGGAAATGCTCGCGGTGGACGCGTGGAAGCCGGAATGGCGGCGCTGGGATAGCTTTACTGTGTCGCGCGCCGCCGCCATGCAGGTCGACGGTCTTAAAAGCACCCGGCCCATCGAGTTTCCGGTGGAGCGGCCGGAAGAAGCGGCCGGCATGTTCGACGTGTTGACCTACGAGAAAGGCGCCTCGGTGCTGCGCATGCTGGAACAGTATCTCGGCGCCGACAAGTTCCGCGACGGCATCCGTCTGTATCTCAAGCGCCATGCCTACGACAACGCCGAGACCACCGATCTCTGGGATGCCATCGAAGATTCGACCAAGCAGCCGGTGCGCTCGCTCATGGACACCTGGATTTTTCAGCCCGGTTACCCGATGATCGGCGTTGCGCAAGAAGGCAAGAGCATTCGGCTGACCCAGGAAATTTTTCGCTACCTGCAGGACGGCTCGGACCGCGAGCGCAAGTGGCATGCGCCGATCTTTCTCCGTGCCGGGACCAAGGCGGGGATCGTCAGCAAAACCTTGCTCCTGACTGAGCGCGAGCAGCGCATCGAACTGGACGAAGCGCCGCAATGGGTGGTGATCAACGCCGGGGCGCACGGGTTTTATCGAGTACGCTACGATAGCAATCTGCTCGACGCTCTCAAGCAGGATCTGCAAACCCGGCTCTCGGCGGTGGAACGCTTCACCCTGGTAAACGACACGTGGGCCGCGACTCTTGCAGGGCTGACCCCTCTGGAGGATTATCTCGGTTTGATCGAGCTTTTGCGCGAAGAAGACGACGTTAACGTGTGGACGACGGTGATCGGCTCGGTGCATCATCTCGAGCGAATTCTCGATGACGCCCGATGCCGAATATTAGAGCAGCGCTCGCGCGCGCTGCTCGCTCCAGTGGTGGAGCGCTTGGGCTGGGCGCCCAAGCCGGGCGAGAGCGAGTTGACGAGCCAGCTGCGCGGCGATTTGATCGGCGCGCTCGGCACCGTCGCCAACGACCGGGCCTGCCAAGAGCGCGCCAGGAAATTGTTCCAGCAGTATGAAAACTCGCCCGACAGCGTGGATCGCAATCTGATTCCAGCGTTGGTGGCGATCATCGCGCACACGGGCGGGCGAGAGGATTACGAAAAATTTTACGCCAAATTCAAAACCGCCAAGACGCCTCAGGAAGAAACCCGTTATCTGTTCGCCCTTGCCGGCTTTCGGGTGCAGGCGTTGATCGCGCGCACCCTGGAGCTCACGATCAACGGAGAAGTGCGGACGCAGAATGCGCCGTACCTGATGCGCGGTATTTTGCTGAACGAGCAGGCGCGCGAGAAAGCGTGGGCTTTCATGAAAGCGCGCTGGGAAGAGATGCTGCGGCTGTATCCGGACAACGCGATCCCGCGCATGTGCGAAGGCATCGTCGGCCTAGTTACCCCGGAATTCGAGGCGGATGTGCGTGAATTTTTCGCCAAGCATCCGGTGAAGCAAGGCGCCAAACAGATCGAGCAGCATCTGGAGCGGCTGCGCGTGGCGGTCTTGTGCCAGGAGCGGTGGAAGGTTGTGTTGCGAGCTTAACGTCCAGGGATGGTCCCCGGTCCTTTCAGGCCAAGCGAAATTCCGTCATGCCGCGAGGGACATCCAGTTGCGCGGACGGGAAACCCAAAATCCTGGATTTCCGCCCTCGCGGGAATGAGTGCGTCCATGAAGGCACCACATCGGCATGGTGTAAGTTCACGACGGAGGAAGTCACAAACTCCGTAGCCGAAGGCGACTGGCGGATCAGAAGCGCTCTTGATCGACCTTCAGTCCCAGCGCATGTTTTCCGATCAATTCGTAGTGGGCAAGGCGGGCTTGGGTATGCTGGCTGATCACGTGAATGTCCTGAAAGCAGCGCTGGATCGGGTTCCCTTCGAAGATCGATGTAACGCCGCAAGCGTTGTATACGGAATCGACGACCTCCACCGAGAGCCTAATCGCGTGAGTCGTAGCCAGACGGAGGACAGCGCGGCGGTTCGAGCCAATGCCGCCGGTGGACACCGCCTCGCTCCAAATGTCGCGCACCGACTCGAGCAAAAAGGCGCGCGCCGATCGTAGTTGAGCTTCGCTCCGGCCGACGGTCGCTTGGATCGTCGGTTGATCGCGCAGCGCGGCCTGCATCGAGCGAGGCGTTTTAGCGCCGGCTAGCTCAAAAAACGCATCGAGGCATGCGCGCGCTGTTCCTAACGCCACCGCGGCGTCTCCCGAGGCAAACAGCAATCTTCGTGGGAATTGATAGAGCGGTCCGCTCTCGAAGAGCGGAGATCCGGCCTGAAGAACCGTTCTTTCGGCGGGGACGAAGACATCCTTCACGACAAAGTGATGGGTCCCGGTGCCGCGCATGCCGCGCACGTTCCACGTGTCCAGGATCTCGGCCTCGGCAGCGGGCACAAACAGATAGCGCTCCTCGGGCCGGCCGTTTGTGATTTTCGGTTGGCCGTTTTCCTGGACGATGCCGCGTGCTCCCAACCAAGCCGCATGCCGGCAACCCGAGCTGAAGCCCTGCCGACCATTGACTCGATAACCACCCGGAACGGGAACAACCTGGGCCGTCGCCACCGGAGTATTGGCGACGATGCTGTGCGGCGTGTCGATCCAGATGAGCCGAGCGATATCCCGCGGCATGCGCGCCGAGTAAGTAGCGAAGACCGCGCACTGATTGACGACCCAGGCGGTGCTCGCGTCGGCTTTGCCGAGCTCTTCGAGTATTTGCACATAGGTAGGGAGGTCGATCTCGACGCCGCCGACGGCGCGCGGAATCAACAGCTTGAAAAAACCGGCACCGGCCAACGCCTCGAAAAGCGGCCCCGGCAGCTCCCGCTCCTTCTCGATCCGATCGGCGCAGGAGCGGATCGTCGGAGCCATCTCGCGCGCGGCGTCGAGCGGCGATGGAAATTCTCCGGTGGCCATGGTCTGACTCAGTTCAAGCAGGCTTGTTATTGCCGTTTCGGCACCGAAACCAAAACACGCTGATTGGGATCATTCGGCTCTCCGGCGGCGGTGTTAAGAAACTCTCTGCATCGCTCGGGCCATGCCGCCGAAATAGACGCGGTGGATGTCCATCGAATCCGTCGCGGTCGTGATCACGTCGTGCTCCCGCCCCGGCGCGACATACTTTTCCAGAACGTCGATGAACATGTCCGAGTGCTTCACGTCGGCCTTGCTGTGCGCGGTGAAGTTGGGCATCTGGGCGGCGCTGAAATTTAAATCGCGCGACCAAATCTTGTAGAGCCGGCTGCAGTTGCCGCCGCCGATGTCGCCCAACAGCCGATCGTCATTGGTCCACTCGGCGATGGTCGACGCCGCGATGGCTTCCTGCCACGGACGGGTACGCGCGATCCAAAACCACGCGTACATGGCCGATTTGGTGCTGGGCAACGGCTCGGCGTTCATGACCTCGTCCACGCTCAACCCGACTTCTTTTCCCTGACGTACGATGAGATCCATGTGGCCGATCTTGGAATGCTCGTCTTCGACCAGCTCCTCGTACTCGTGCTCCAAGATCCGTTGCTTGACCTCGAACTCCGGGCAGTTTGCCGCCACCTGGGGCCAATTGTTGCGCCGCTGGCGCGCATAGAGACCGAGCTGGCGCAGATAGATGCGCGCGCGCTCCGGGGTCATTTTCATCGCGTAGAAGTCTTCCATCTCGGGCGTGCGAAAGAAGTCTCTGACACACTTCACCGAGCGCTTGGCGCCATTGTTGTGCGTTCATCAATTACCTCCTCAATTTGCGCCAGAAGGGGCCGGGCGCCGCCGGTCGCCCCTATATGCTTTTTGGCGGCCATATCTCACCTTACCGCCTTGGCGAAAGCTTTCTCGATGAAGCCGTCCTTGGCGAGTTTATCGACGACACTATTATCGATGACCTTGGGAGTGAGCGTTTCGGCGTCGATGCCTTTGACCGGCTCGAACTCTAAGACCGTAGCGACGTTTCGCGTATCGACCCGCGGTGTCTTTTCTGTGAACCGAGTGACGAGCCGATAGGTCTCGTCGAGAAACTCCGGATCGCTGCGCTTGAAATATTTTGCCAGCACCTTGAGGGTCGTCGCTTTGTCATGATTCATCGCGGCGACGGCTTCGATATAGGCCTTGACCGCGCGCTCTACGGTGTCCGGATGCTTTTGTAGAAACTCCCTGGTGATCGCCATGACGTTCATGGCAAAGGGGATGTCCAGATCGAAGGCATTCAAGAGCGCTCGCGAGGGCGCAGCGGGTTTGACTCCGGTGACGATGCCGGCAACCTGCTTCTGCTCGAAAGCCGCCTGCATTTCCGGCGTGCCGCCGAGCGGCCGCATGGCGGCGGATTTCTCCAGCCCGAGCTTGCGCAGGATCAAAGTCGTCACGGTATGGCCGGTGGAGTTGAAGCGCGAGATGCCCAGAGTTTGGCCTTTGAGCTGATCGGCGCGGGTGATCTCGGGCTGGACATAGAGGGTCATGGCGGGGCGGTTGGTCATCGCCGCGACCGCCAGCACGGGCGCGCCGCGCGCCGCGGCCAACACGACGCCGCTGATCCCGGGAGCGCTCACGTCGAGGCTGCCGCCGAGAAGCGCCTGGATATTCGTTCCGCTAGAGGGAATATAAATGAGCTGCACGTCCAGGCCGTATTTCTTGAAAGCGCCGGTCTCGTGGGCCATCCACACGCCCGCCACAGTGGGGCCGACTACGGAGTAGGACAAGCGCAGCGCAGCGGCCGAGGCCTCGGCGATGAAACAAACCCAGAGCAGGCCAATCAAAGAAAACAGCGTTTTCATGCGACGACAAATTACGCGTTTCGATGAGACGGTCAAGAGCCGAAATAGGCACGCCGCGAGATAACAAGAATAGGCGTCAGGCGTGAAGCAGTAGGTATAGTCGGAAAAACGACTTTCGTCCGGCGTGGGCAATATTGTGCGTCGAAAGATTGTCCTATTGTCCAATCGAAGCCAGTTACGCAATTTGGTACGGCGGCAAATCACGAACTCCAGTCTCCATGTTGTCAGAAAAGAGCCGGATTGCGCACCTTTTGGCCGAGCGATCGGAATCCCGAGAACCCTCGCCGCGAATGGCAAAAGGCTTGCGTTGGAACGGCGCGAATATCTGTGTGGAGGGAATCATGAAAACATTTGTCGTCGCTTTTCTCCTCCTTTACGTAGCCGGCCTTTTTGAGCCTCTCTCCTTGCGCGGCAACGAGTTCAGAGAGCGAGAAGCAAAAATCGCGCAGTATAGAAAATGGCTCGATACCCTGGGACCTCAAGGCTCTCAATACTGGACGCGCCTCGAGTCGGGAAAGCGGCCCCATCGGTTGTATCTCGGGGAAGCTTTCTATCGCGCGGACCTGCACAGCCAAGAGCGTTTCGTGGACACGTTTTCGAACTATCTGGCGGGGCACCCGGAGAAATTCATGCTGATCGATCTTTTCGATGCCCAGACCAACAAATCCGTGGGCGAGTATGGATTCGGCGGCTTCAAGCTTTACGCCAAGCCGGTGCGAACGGCGGAAGGGCCGCAAAAATAGTTTAGTGTCTTCGTTGCTCATTCGACGCTTTTTCGGGGGTACATTTTGATGAATTCAACGGCCATCGAGTCAGACTACTCAACTTATTCGCTTTCACAGTTATTTAAGGCGCGTTATTGGATCGAGAGCGGGGGCAACTCGCTCGAAGAAGAGATTCAAACGCGCTGCGCGCACATTCGCGAGCGAATCAACGGCAGACGGTTTTCCGCCGCCGGGTCGAGTGATCGCTTCAAGCCCTATGGCCTTAGATTCGGCGTTACGTTTTTATTATTTTCCGTCGGGCCCTTTGTGGCTGTTCTGTTCCTCGACCTGATAAACGTCGTGAACGACGTTACCGGGGATAACGGAAGCTTGTCAGGCGTGTGGGCGCTCCTCACGCTTCCAGTCATGGTCATCGTCTTTTTGATCGGCAGCATGATGGATGCGGAGCGTATCGTAAAATGGTTTGCTCTCGCTGGTCGATCGTGAGGATAGGCAGGAGGCGCGGGGCAACAGGCAAATAACAGCAACGCAACGTTCAGATCATTTCACATAGCTTGCCCTTGAATTCGACCGAACAGCTCACTTGTACGCTACCGCCGCGCTCGCGGGACCGCGCAGCGGGATCACCTCGGTCCGACGAAAACCTACCTTGCGACACCATCCGTCGAAGTCCCGGCCCGTAAAATCAAACGCTTCGCCAAACTCGATCAGCATATTGAGCGACATCAAAAGGCCGAAGGCGTTGCTGCGTCGCTCGTCATCAATGATGTTTTCGATGGCCGCGAAAGCACCGCCGCTTGGCAGGGCGTCGTATGCGGCCTGAATGAGCTGCATCTTCTTCTCCAGATTCCAGTCGTGCAGTATCATGCCCATGGTGATCACGTCCGCCTTGGGGAATGGTTCACGGAAGAAATCCACCGGCGCCGCGGTGATCCGTCCGCTGAGGCCGTGCGCCTCGATGGTCTTGCGCGCGATCGGCACCACCGCCGGAAGATCGCACGTCGTGCATGTCATGTGCGGGTGGCGGCGGGCCACGAAAATCGATAGCTGGCCGGCTGCGCCGCCTATGTCACACATGGTCTTGTAAGGAGCGAAGTCAAACTTCTCGGCGAAGGTCTCGAAGTTCGCGAGCGAGATGCCGGCCATCGCGTGCACGAACTGCTCGAGCCGCTGCGGATCACGATAAAGCTCTTCGAACATTCCTGCGCCGCCGTGCTTCATCTCGTTCTGCGGTTGACCGGTCTTGAGCGCTTCGGTGAGGCCGCCCCAGAATGGGTAAAGCCGCGCGTTCGCCATGTCGAAAAAACCGCCGATGTACGCGCTGCTGTTACGGTCAAGAAAGTGCGCTGACTCGTCGGTGTTGCGGTATTGCGCCGCCTCGCCCTCGCCATTACGCGCCAGCACATCCAGAGCGACGAGGGTGTCGAGCAAGTCGGCGACGCCGCGCGGGTGAAGTCCGAGCTCGTGCTGAAGCTGGCGCGCCGTTAAGGTTTTGTCGCTCAAGGCGGTGAACACGCCCAGCTCGACGGCCGATAGCAAGGTCTTTGCCGGCCAGAAACCCATTCCGATCTGCATCAAGCGGCCGGGGTCACGTAGAGTCATCTTTCCTCCGGTTCGTACACTGGCTTCGTCGGCGCACGCCAAATCGACAGCCAGCGGGCCCGCTTGCGGACGACATGACCCATGGCTCGGCTTGCCGGGCGGCGGATTTTCACATCCTCCGATCCAAACTCCGGTATTGAATCGCCTCGGCGATGTGCGAGGCTTGGATGTCTTCGGCGCCGGCCAAATCGGCAATGGTGCGGCCGACTTTGAGGACGCGGCTGTAGGCGCGGGCGCTCAGCCCCAGCTTGTTGATGGCGGTCTCCAACAGCCTTTCGGCGTCGTCCTTCACCACGCAATAACGTTTGATTTCGCGGGTGCTCATCTGCGCGTTGGCGTGGAGTCTGGTTTTCTCGAAACGCTGCAGTTGCAGCGCGCGGGCGGCGTTTACGCGTTGACGAATGATCTCCGAGCTTTCTCCTGCGTCTTTGGTGGCGAGCTCTTGATAGCGCAAAGTCGGCACTTCAACCTGGATATCGATGCGATCGAGGAGTGGCCCGGACACTTTGGAGCGGTAGCGCTGGATCTGGAGCGGCGTGCAGACGCATTCTTTTTGCGGGTCGGTAAGAAAGCCGCAGGGGCAAGGGTTCATCGCGGCGACGAGCATAAAACTTGCCGGATAATTGATCGAGCCCATCGCGCGGGAAACGGTGATGTTGCCGTCTTCGAGCGGCTGGCGCATCACTTCCAAAACGTTGCGGCGGAATTCCGGCAGCTCGTCTAAAAACAATACGCCGTTGTGCGCGAGTGAAACTTCGCCCGGCTTGGGCACCGTACCGCCGCCGACCAGACCGGCATCAGAAATCGTGTGGTGCGGTGAGCGAAACGGCCGTGTGGCGATGATCGCCTGACCGTTGAGCGTTCCCATGACGCTGTGGATCTTGGTGGTCTCCAGCGCTTCGGTCAAGGTCAAATCCGGCAGGATCGTCGGCAGTCGTTTCGCGAGCATAGTCTTGCCGGACCCGGGCGGGCCGACGAGGATGACGTTGTGGCCGCCGGCGGCGGCCACTTCCAGGGCGCGCTTGACGTGCTGCTGGCCTTTGACGTCGTTGAAATCGGCGTTGTACTGCGAGTGGCGCGTGAACAGATCGGCAACGTTCACGGTGGTCGGCTCGATGGCTTGCGCGCCGTTCAAAAACTCCACCACCTGGGGCAAGTTGCGCACGCCAAGGACTTCAACTTCGCTTACGACCGCAGCCTCGGACGCGTTTTGCTCGGGCAGAATCAGGCCTTTCACCCGGTCTTTTTTTGCGGCCATGGCGATCGGCAAGGCGCCGCGCACCGGCTTGATTGAGCCGTCGAGCGAGAGCTCGCCGATCAGAAGATATTCCTCGAGCAACCGCTTCCCGATGGCCTCCTCCGCCGCGAGAATTCCCACGGCCATCGGTAGGTCGTAGGCGGATCCTTCCTTTTTGATATCGGCCGGAGCGAGGTTGATGGTGATGCGCTTGGCGGGAAACGTGTAGCCGCAGTTTTTCACCGCGGCGCGAATGCGGTCTTTGCTTTCCTTCACCGCGCCTTCCGGCAGGCCGACCGTGGCGAGCTGCGGCAGACCGGATGCAAGATCAATCTCGACCTCGACCCGCAGAGCATCGATGCCGTACAGAGCGGCGCTGTTCACTTTGGCGAGCATGGCCGGGCGCGAAGCGTCCGTACGCTAGCAAAGCACCGGTGGAAGCACAAACGGTATTTGGCGAGAACGGGGATCGACTTCGGAAATGATCGCTTGGGTTCGAGTTGAGGATCGATGATTGAGGACGAGGATCGCGCCGACTAGAATTTATCTTTCTTCAATGACTTGAGCGATGATGGGCGAGCGCGTAATGCATCGTCCTTGGTGACTCGGTCGAAGACGTGAACGCCGCGGTTGTGAAGCAAGGTCGGCTGCGAGACCGTGCGCCTGGCGGTCGCCGAGCAAACGCCGCAGCGCTTGAGCGGCCTGTCGCTGATCTTTTGGATCGCTTCGAAGCGGTGGCCCTTGGCGCATTCGTATTCGTA
Organism: uncultured delta proteobacterium; assembly: GCA_963745035.1. Lineage (GTDB taxonomy): Bacteria > Desulfobacterota > Binatia > UBA9968 > UBA9968 > DP-20. The sequence goes on from CAVUVW010000005.1 coordinate 33,375, forward strand.
GAGCGGCATGGAGATGTGCCTTACCACGCCGACGCCTTCTTCTCAATTGAACGTAGCCGCTTTCCCATTTTTGGGACCGATAGGGCGAAGGGCGCATTGAATTCCCTACGAAAACAGATCCCGGATTTCTGGCAGGTGATTTGCGTCAGCCAAGGAAACGGCGATCGCGGCGTATTCGTCCGTGATCGCGATAATAATTCTTAGATTGTTAGAAGGAGGTGTCCTTATGCCCGGCAACATTTTTTACATCATCGGCGTGGTCGTTGTGGTTTTATTCATTCTCGGCTACTTGGGTTTGCGTTAGGGCCGCCGGTATAGCAACTGCCGCTAGACGCCGATTTTCTTGCGATACCAAGCATCGCAAAGCGCCTCTCCATATTTTTGTTTGTCCCCCAGGCGGTGGTTCTGGTTCGCCCGCTTTAGAGCGGTCTCGACCAAACGTATTGTCAGCGGGTTGAACCGACCGATTGGAATAGAGTTGGCGAGGCCATTCTGCGTTTGCCGCTCGAAAAATTTCCTGGTATAAGACTTCATGTTTGCTTGTGAACAAACGAGCAGCGCCAAAACCCAGGCCCAGGTCTGGGTTTTTTTTTAGCCTCGCTCGGAGGTGAACGATGCTAGAACAAGAAGTCTTGCCGGTCGGCTTAACTTTCGACGACGTTTTACTGATACCCGCCGAGTCCGCCGTATTGCCGAAGGACATCGATGTTTCGACTCGTTTGACCGAGCGCATTACGCTCAATATTCCGCTAGTGAGCGCGGCCATGGATACGGTTACGGAGTCCAAGACGGCCATCGCCATGGCCCAGGAAGGCGGCATCGGCATCATCCACCGCAATCTGTCGGTTTGGGGGCAGGCGGGGGAAGTCGAAAAGGTCAAAAAGTTCGAAAGCGGCATGATCACCGATCCGATCACAGTGGCGCCGGACCAGAAGATTTCCGACGCGCAGGAGATCATGAACAAGTACGGCATCTCCGGCTTGCCAGTGACGAAAAACGGCCGCCTCGTCGGCATTCTCACCAATCGCGATCTGCGCTTCGAGAAACGGCTCGACCGGTCGGTTTCCGAGGTGATGACCAAGGAGAATCTGGTCACGGTGAAGCTCGGCGTCGATCTCGACACCGCGAAGGAGCTGCTGCACCAGCACCGCATCGAAAAGCTCTTGGTCGTCGACGACCGTTTCGAGCTCAAGGGCTTGATCACGGTCAAGGACATCGAAAAGAAAATTCAATATCCCAACGCGTGCAAGGACGAGCGCGGCCGCCTGCGCGTCGGCGCCGCGGTGGGCGTGGGCAGCGATTGGGAAGAGCGGGTCGAGGCGCTGGTGCGGGCCGGCGTCGATCTGGTTGCGGTCGATACCGCGCACGGCCATTCGAAAAACGTGCTCGACGTCGTCGGCCAGATTCGCCGGCGCTATCCGGACCTCGATCTCTCCGGCGGCAACGTCGCTACCGACGAGGGCACGACCGCTTTGATCCAAGCCGGCGTGAACGTCGTCAAGGTCGGCATCGGCCCGGGTTCGATCTGCACGACGCGGGTGGTTTCCGGCGTCGGCGTGCCGCAGATCACCGCCATCGGCAGCTGCGCCAAAGCCGCGGCGCGCCACAACGTGCCGATCATCGCCGACGGCGGCATCAAATATTCCGGCGATATCACCAAGGCGATGGCCGCGGGCGCGGACTCGGTAATGATCGGCAGCCTGTTTGCCGGCACCGAAGAAAGCCCCGGCGAAACCATTCTCTACCAGGGCCGAACCTACAAAGTGTATCGCGGCATGGGCTCGATCGGCGCCATGGGGCAGGGAAGCCGCGACCGTTACGGCCAGGCAGATGTGATGGATTCCAACAAACTGGTTCCCGAAGGGATCGAGGGCCGGGTGCCGTACAAGGGCTCGCTCGCCTTCAATATCCATCAACTGGTCGGCGGCCTGCGCGCCGGCATGGGTTATCTCGGCTGCGCCGACGTGGCGACGATGCGCGCCAAAGCGCAGCTTCATGCAGATCACTTCCGCGGCGCTGCGCGAAGGCCATGTGCACGACGTTTTCATCACCAAAGAAGCGCCCAACTATAGAGTCGAATGATCCTCGTTCTCGATTTCGGTTCCCAGTACACTCAACTGATCGCGCGGCGCATCCGGGAGTCGAGGGTTTATTGCGAGATCCATCCGTTCAACGTTTCCCTGGAAAAAATCAACGCGCTCAAGCCTGAGGGAATCATTCTCTCGGGCGGCCCGGCGAGCGTGTATCAAGCGAATGCGCCCCGGATTTCGCCTGAGCTTTTTCAATTGCCCGTGCCGTTTCTGGGCATCTGCTACGGCATGGGGCTCGTCAACCTGATGTTCGGCGGCGAGGCGGCGCGCGCCGAGCGGCGCGAGTACGGCCCGGCCGAATTGATCGTCGATGACACCGCCGATTTGTTTCACGGTTTCGCGCCAACCGATCTCGACCAGAGTCTGGATGAGCCACGGCGACAAGATGACGAGTTTCCCGCCGGGGTGGAAGGTGCTCGCGCACAGCGGCAATTCGCCGATCGCCGCTTTTGCCGACCTCCGACGCGGCGCTTTTTCGGCGTGCAGTTCCATCCCGAAGTCGCGCACACGCCGCGCGGCCGCGAGGTGCTGGATAATTTTGTCTTTCGGATCTGCGGCTCGCGGTCCGATTGGACGATGGAGCACTTCATCGAAACTTCGGTGCGCCAGATTCGCGCCCAGGTCGGCGCCGGCCGCGTGCTCTGCGCGCTCAGCGGCGGCGTCGATTCGGCGGTGGCCGCGACTTTGATCCACCGGGCGGTCAAGGAAAAGCTGATCTGCGTGTTCGTCAACAACGGGCTTTTGCGCAAAAACGAAGCCGAACAGGTGTGCGGTCTGTTCGTCGAGCGCTTCGGCTCGAGCTTTCGCTACATCGACGCCACCGAAGAATTTCTTGGCGCTCTCGCTGGCGTCGAAGATCCCGAGGTCAAGCGCAAGCGCATCGGCAACAAGTTCATTGAAGTCTTCGAAAAGGAAGCGCGCAAGCTCGGCGAGGTCGAGTTTCTCGCCCAGGGAACACTCTATCCAGACGTGATCGAGTCAGTGTCGGTGCTCGGACCGTCGGCGACGATCAAATCGCATCACAACGTCGGCGGCTTGCCGCCGGACATGAAATTCAAGCTCATCGAGCCGCTGCGCGAGCTGTTCAAAGACGAGGTGAGAGCTCTTGGAAAAGAGCTCGGCTTACCCGGCGAGATGATCCGGCGCCAGCCTTTTCCCGGCCCGGGCCTGGCGATTCGCGTGCTCGGCGAGGTGACCGAAGATCGGCTTAAAGTTCTGCGCGAAGCCGACGCCATCGTCCTCGACGAATTCCAAACTTCCGGCTTCTACGATCGAGTCTGGCAATCCTTCGCGGTGCTGCTGCCGATCAAGACCGTCGGCGTCGTCGGCGACGAGCGCAGCTACGAGAACGTAATCGCGCTGCGCGTCGTCGACAGCCAGGATGGCATGACCGCCGACTGGGTGGCGCTGCCGCCCGAGCTGCTCGGCAAGATTTCCAACCGGATCTTGAATGAAGTGCGCGGCATCAACCGCGTGGTCTACGACATTTCTTCCAAGCCGCCCGCCACCATCGAGTGGGAATAGTTCGTCAGCCGCTGCATGAAAGAAATCGCCCAAGTTCTGCTGTTCGATCGGCATGGCCGGCTGCTCATCTATCTGCGCGACGACAAGCCGGAGATCCCGTTTCCCAATCGCTGGGATTTTTTCGGCGGCCATCTGGAACCGGATGAAACACCAGAGCAAGCGTTGGTCCGCGAGGTGAGCGAAGAGCTGGGCGTGCGATTGGAAGCGTGGCAATTCTTCCGCCGTTACGAATGCCATTCCGGCGATGCTTATCCCAACATCAAGCATATCTACCACGCGCAGATCGACCGGCGCGCGACGGAGCTGACGCTCGCCGAAGGACAGCGACTTGCGGCGATCGCGCGCGCGGAGCGAAGCGGCTTTGCCTTCGCCAATATTCTCGCGGCCATTCTCGAAGATTTCATCGCCGCCGGTCTGTGGCCGGTTCCTGTGGATAACTCTTTTGCGCGAGTAGCCGGCAAATAATTTGTCGCGCGGTTTGCTTTGTGCTAGTTGTTACGTAGCCCGATGGAATCTTCTCGCTTCGTTCATCTTCACTGCCATACCGAATACAGCCTGCTCGACGGCGCCAACAAGGTCGATAAGCTCTTCGAGCGCATCAGAGCGCTGAAGCAGCCGGCCGTCGCCATGACCGACCATGGCAACATGTTCGGCGCGGTCGAGTTCTATCGCGAAGCGGTGAGCCGCGGCATCAAGCCGATCATCGGCTGCGAAATCTACGTGGCGCCGACCAGCCGGTTCGAAAAAAAGGGCGTCGACAAGGGCCCCAAGGAATACAATAACCATCTGATCCTGCTAGCGATGAACAACGAGGGCTACCGCAATCTCTGCAAGCTGGTTTCGCTCGGCTACATGGAAGGCTTCTATTACAAGCCGCGCATCGACAAGGAGCTGCTAAAAGAGCTCAATGGTGGCTTGATCGCCTTGAGTGCGTGCTTGCAAGGCGAGATCTCGCAGGCGCTCAACTACGGCATTTACGAAAAAGCCAAGGCCGCGGCCGAAACCTACGCGTCGATTTTCGGCGACCGCTACTACATCGAGATCCAGGACAACAAGCTGGCCGAGCAGGAAAAAGTGAACCGCGAGCTGGTCGAACTCGCCAAAGAGTTGTCGCTTCCTGTCGTGGCCACCAACGACTGTCACTACGGCGAGCGCGCCGACTTCCACGCCCACGACGTGCTCCTGTGCGTGCAGACCGGGAAAACCGTCGCCGACGACAATCGTTTGAAGCTCGAAACCGACGAGCTCTATCTCAAATCCGCAGACGAGATGATCCACGGGTTCGATTATTGCCCGGGAGCGGTCGAGCGCACGTTGGAAATCGCCGAGCGCTGCAACGTCGAGATCGAGTTCGGCAAGTATCATTTCCCGACGTTCAAGCCGCCCAAGGAAATCAGTCTCGACGACTACCTCGACGAGCTGGCGCGCCAGGGACTTGAAGAGCGGCTCGACGGCGTGACCGACGACGAAACGCGCAAGAGCTATTACGAGCGCCTGGAATACGAGCTCGACGTCATCAAACGCATGCAGTTCCCCGGCTACTTTCTGGTGGTGGCCGATTTTATCAACTACGCCAAGCAAAGCGGCATCCCGGTGGGTCCGGGACGGGGCTCGTCGGCGGGCAGTCTGGTCGCCTATGCGCTGCGTATCACCGATCTCGATCCGATCCGCCATATCCTGCTGTTCGAGCGCTTCCTCAATCCCGAGCGCCGCTCGATGCCCGATATCGACGTCGACTTTTGCATTCGCGGGCGCGCCCAGGTCATCCAATACGTCAAAGACCGGTACGGCGCCGACCGTGTGGCGCAGATCGCGACATTTGGAACGCTCAAGGCCAAAGCGGCGATCCGCGACGTCGGCCGCGCCATCGGCATGTCCTTTGCCGAGACCGACGCCATCGCCAAGTTGATTCCCGCGCCCAAGCAAGGTTTCGACTACCCGCTCACCGAGGCGCTGAAGATGGAGCCGCGCTTGCCGGAGATGATGAAGAGTGACCCGCGGGTCAAAACCTTGATCGAGCACGCACTCCGATTGGAAGGTTTGGTGCGCCACGCCTCGACCCACGCCGCCGGCGTGGTGCTGTCGAATCTACCGCTGGTCGATCACCTGCCGCTGTTCGTCGATAAAGAGGGCGGCATCGTCACCCAGTACGACATGAGCTGCGTCGAGAAGATCGGCCTGGTCAAATTCGATTTCCTCGGTCTCAAGACCCTGACCTTGATCCACGACTGCCTGAAGCTGATCGAGGTGACGCGCGGCGAGAAGCTCGATATCAACCGCATGGAGCTCGCCGACAAAAAAACCTATCGAACGCTTTGCAACGGCAACACCACGGGTGTGTTCCAACTGGAAAGCACCGGCATCCGCGAGATGACGGTGAAGATCCGGCCCAATTGCTTCGAGGACCTGGTTGCCATCCTGGCGCTCTATCGTCCCGGCCCGCTCGATAGCGGCATGGCCGAAGAGTACATCAAACGCAAGCACGGCAAGGAAAAGATCAAGTACCTGCACCCGCTGCTCGAATCGATCCTGAAAGACACTTACGGCGTGATCGTCTATCAAGAGCAGGTCATGCAAATCGCCCAGGTGCTCGGCGGCTACACTATGGGCGACGCCGATATTCTGCGCCGCGCCATGGGCAAGAAAGACCCCGAAGAGATGGCCGCCCAGCGCGACCGCTTCGTCGAGGGAGCCAAGCAGCAAAAAATCGACGAGAAAAAAGCCACCGAAATCTTCGACCAAATGGAAACCTTCGCGCGCTACGGCTTCAACAAATCGCACTCGGCCGCCTACGCTCTGGTTTCCTACCAGACCGCCTATCTGAAAACTCATTATCCCGTGGAGTTCATGGCCGCTTTGATGACCTCGGAGATGGGCGACACGGACAAGGTGATCAAGAATCTCGCCGAGTGTCGGGAAATGGAGATCGAAGTTCTGGCGCCGGACATCAACGAAAGCCGTTCGGATTTCACTCCGGTGGGCGATAAAATCCGCTTCGGGCTCACGGCGGTTAAAAACGTCGGCGAAAAGGCGGTGGAAGTCATCCTGCAAAGCCGCAACCAGGACGGTCCGTTCCAGTCTCTTTTCGATTTTTGCCGGCGGGTGGACATGACCGCGGTCAACCGCCGGGTAATCGAAAACCTGATCAAGTGCGGCGCCTACGATTCCACCCAGGTGTCGCGCGCGCGCATGCTCGGAGCGCTCGATGACGCCATGAAGGCGGGCCAGGCGCACCAGCGCGATCAGGCGAGCAATCAGATCGATATTTTCGCCATCCTCGGCATGGCGACCAAGAGCGGTCCGAAGCCTGGAGACGTTTACGCTCAGGTGGCCGAATGGTCGTCGCAGGAGCTGCTCGCCTTCGAAAAGGAAGCGCTGGGGTTTTATATTACCGGCCATCCGCTCGACAAGTACGACCGCGCGCTCAAAAAGATCACGAGCGGCACTATTGCCGCGCTCAAGGAAAAGGCCGCCGCGGGAGAAGTTCGCCTCGGCGGGGTGGTGTCGGCGTTGAAGCTGCGCAACACTAAGAAAGGCGATCGCTACAGTAACTTCAATCTCGAGGACAAGACCGGCTTCGTCGAAGTGATCGCCTGGCCGGACACGTACAAGCGCTGCGCCGAGCTGCTCGGCGGCGACGATCCCATTTTCGTCAAAGGCCGCCTGGAAGTCGGCGAAGACCGCATGCAGGTGATCGCCAACGAGATCGGGACGCTGGCTGAAGCGGTGAAAAACCCGAAAAACGGCGCATCCAACGGCAACGGCAAGTTGAACGGGGAAAAGGTCCATCTCTACGTGCGCGAGCGCGATGTGTCCGCCGACGAGCTGGTGCGGCTACGCGATACCTTGCTCGACTATCCGGGTCGCGCCACTGTGTTCCTCCACATGCTCGGCGTCGGCGAAACCGTCATCGAGCTTCCCGACCAAGTGCGCGTTTCCGCGACGCCGGAGCTGGCGGCGGTGGTGGAGCGGCTGTTCGGTCCGCGCGTCAGCTTCCAAGCGCTAAACTCTTGAAATCCGTTGTTTCAACACGGCCGCCGAAAGAGCGCGCCTTGCTCGTCGGAGTTGCGCTGCCCGCGCGCGACCGGCAAGCGCCGCTCGATCTGAGCCTCGAGGAGCTCGAAAGGCTGGCCGAAACCGCCGGCGCGACGGTGCTGGCAAGGCACAGCCAGCAGGTGAAAAGCATCACGCCGGCGACGTTGATCGGGCGCGGCAAGGTCGAAGAGATCCAAAAGTCTTTGCGCGACAGCCATGCCGATCTCGTGATCGTCGACGAGGATTTGACCCCGGCGCAGCAGCGCAATCTGGAAGCGGCGTTCAAAGTTCGGGTCATCGACCGCAGCCAGCTCATTCTCGATATTTTCGCCCAGCGCGCGCGCAGCAACGAAGGCAAGCTGCAAGTCGAGCTGGCACAACTCGAATATCTGCTGCCGCGTCTCACGCGCCAGTGGACCCATCTTTCCCGCCTGGGCGGCGGCATCGGCACCCGCGGCCCGGGCGAAACCCAACTCGAAGTGGACCGGCGGCGCATCCGCGAGCGCATCGGCCATCTGAAACAGCGGCTGAAAACGGTCGAGCGAACGCGCGCACTGCAGCGCCAGGAGCGCCACGAAGTGCCCTTCGCCACCGTGGCGCTGGTCGGTTACACCAACGCCGGAAAATCGACGTTGATGAACACCCTCACGCGCGCCGGCGTGTTCGTCGAGGACAAACTTTTTGCGACGCTGGATCCGACGACCCGCGCCCTGCGGCTGCCCAACGCCGACAAGGTGATGCTCGTCGACACCGTCGGCTTTATCAACAAGATTCCCCACTCGCTGATCGAGGCGTTCAAGAGCACGCTCGAAGAAGTGAGCCGCGCCGACTTGCTGCTGCATCTGATCGATATGTCGAACCCGCTCTGGGAAGAGCAGATTCACGTCATCGAGAAAGCCCTCGGCGAGATCGGTGCGGCGGAGATTCCCACCGTGCTTGTGCCCAACAAAATCGATGTGGCCACAGCGCCGCCGGCAGCGCGGCTGAAAGCGGACGGCGCGCTCGATGTCTGTCCGATATCGGCTCTCACCGGCGCGGGCGTCGATCGGCTGCTCGAAACGGTGGGACAAATTCTCGACCGCGGCAAGGAAGAGTTTCATGCCTGCTTCGCGCCGTCCCAGGGCGAGTTGGTCGCGCTCTTGCGCGAGCGCGGCCGCGTGGTCAGCGAAAGCTACGACGGCGACGCGATTCGCGTAACCGCCATGGTTACGCCGAAGCTTGCCGGGCAGGTGCGCAAGCTCTTGCGCAAGGCTGCGGTTCGCGAACGGTTGTCATGATTCGCAAGCCGCAGTCGAGCCCGCGCGACGCAATCCTTCCGCGTGAAGAGACAATGCTTTACTGCCGCCGAGCGGATTGTGATCAGCAGTGGTTTATGAAGAATCGTTGCCGTCTTGGAGATGCTGGCAAGGCGCGGAAGAGTTTGCGGCCGCGCGCTTGGGTGTCTGCGCTACCGGGAGCGGCCGAGCCGAGTTAGCACCGCGGAAGCCGGAATGACGCATCATGCTCAATCTCGCCAATTGCTTGACGCTCTTTCGCATCCTGACGATCCCGGTCTTTCTTGAGTTGCTCGTCTACCACTTTTACTGGCAAGCGCTGCTGGTGTTCGCCATCGGCGGATTCAGCGATTTTTTCGACGGCTTTGTCGCCCGCAGGATGAACCAGCAAACCGCGCTGGGCGCGTATCTCGACCCAGTCGCCGACAAGCTGCTGGTCATCACCTCATTCATCATGCTCGGCTTGATCGGCGGCCTGCCGGTTTGGCTCAGTGTGCTGGTCGTGGTTCGCGATGTTCTGATCGTCGTCGGCTATGGAATTATTTACTTTCTGCTAGAGGAGCGGCTGCAAGTCCGGCCGAGCCGTATCGGCAAGTGGAGCACGACCTTGCAGCTTCTGACTTTGGCGCTAGCGTTGCTCATGCTTCACGATCCAAAGCTGCTCAGCCCGCGAGTGCTCGATGTGTTTATCGCCGCCAGTGCGCTCGCCACCGTCGCATCCGGCTTACAGTATCTGTACCGGGGCTTTGTTTGGCTGCAAAATAGAGCATCCTCAATCGCTCCCCCCGGTTGACACGGCTATGGGAAATTGATAATAAAATCGGTCTCTTGCATTGTCAATGTCGATCGCTACGGGGATCCCCCGACCGGCAATTGGAACAAGCCGCAAAGACGATTTTGTTAAGGTTATCTCGTTTGATTCACTACGTTTGGTTCATGCAGGCACGTAGCTCAGTGGGAGAGCGCTTCCTTGACACGGAAGAGGTCGGCAGTTCAATCCTGCCCGTGCCTACCATTTTCTCTTTTTAAATGGACAGCATTCGGATCATTTTATCGGGCGGCAAGTCCGTCGATGTGCGTCCCGGCACGACGATCGACGAGATCGCCACGTCCAGCGGCGTGAGAAAAGCGGCCATCGCCGCCAAAGTCGACGGGCGGGCGGTGGATCTCGCGCGCTCTCTCGACCGTGATTGTAGCCTCGATTTTGTCTTGCCGGACAGTCCCGAGGGGCTGGAAGTGCTGCGCCATTCCACTGCTCATCTCATGGCCCAGGCGGTGCAGGATCTGTTTCCGGGGACTCAAGTGACGATCGGGCCGACCATTGAGGACGGCTTTTACTACGACTTCAAGAGCGATCACATTTTTTCTCCGGAGGATCTGGAGCTCATCGAGAAGCGCATGCAGGAGTTGGCGAAGGCCGATTTGAAAGTCGTGCGCGAGGAGCTGTCGCGCGCCGAGGCGATCGCGCTGTTTCGCCAGATGGGCGAGGACTACAAGGTTCAGATCATCGAAGGCATCCCGGAGGAAACGGTTTCGCTCTATCGCCAGGGCGACTGGGTGGACCTCTGCCGCGGCCCGCACGTGCCGAGCACCGGAGCGATCAAGGCTTTCAAGCTGACCAGCATCGCCGGCGCTTACTGGCGCGGCGACTCACGCAACGAGCAGCTCCAGCGCATTTACGGCACCGCCTGGGCCAATCGGAAAGATTTAGACGCGTATCTGAAGCGCATCGAAGAAGCGAAACAGCGCGACCACCGCCGGCTCGGCCCCGCGCTGGATCTGTTTTCGCTCCACCCGATCGCGCCGGGGTCGCCGTTTTTTCATCCCAAGGGCGCGATCATTTACAACCTTTTGGTTCAGTACATCCGCGCTCTCTACGGCCGCTACGGCTACAGCGAGGTGGTGACGCCGCTCATCTACAAAACCGATCTGTGGAAAACCTCGGGCCATTACGAAGCTTTCCACGACGATATGTTCTTGATGAACGTGCACGACGGCGAGTATGGCGTGAAGCCGATGAACTGCCCGGGGCATTGCTATCTGTTCGGCTCGCGGAAATATTCTTATCGCGATCTGCCGGTCCGCTACGCCGATTTCAGCCGGCTGCACCGCTTCGAGCAATCCGGCGTGCTTTCCGGCCTGATGCGCGTGCGCTCGTTTGCCCAGGACGATGCGCATATTTACTGCACGCCCGAGCAGCTCGACGACGAGCTCGAACAATTCGTCGCGATGACGCGCGAGGTTTATAAAGTATTCGGCTTTGACCGCATCGAAGTCACTTTGCAGACCCGACCGGAAAAATTTCTCGGCCGCGTCGAGCTGTGGGACGCCGCCGAGGCGGCGCTGCGCCGCTGTCTCGAGCGGGCGGGATTCACGGTGGAGATCTTGCCGGGCGAGGGAGCGTTTTACGGGCCCAAAATCGGCTTCGATTTTCGCGACGTGTTGGAGCGTTCGTGGACCTTGGCGACCGTGCAGATCGACTGCGCCATGCCCGAGCGCTTCGGCCTCAATTACGTGACTCCGGAGGGAACCGAAGCGACGCCGGTGATGATCCATCGGGCGGTGCTAGGCTCCATCGAACGCTTCATCGCCATTCTTTTGGAACATTGCGCCGGTGCTTTCCCGCTCTGGCTCGCGCCGGTGCAGGCGAGAATCTTGACCGTCACCGACGATCAGAAGGAATATGCGGCTCGGGTTCTTGGCGACCTGCGCCGAGACGGCTGGCGCGCCGAGCTCGACGGGCGTAACGAAAAGCTCGGCTACAAGATACGCGAAGCGCAGCTCGCGAAGATTCCCTACGCAATCGTGATCGGCGACAAAGAGGTGGCGGCGGCAAACCGTGGCGCCGCGCCGGCGCGGCGGCGAAAATCTCGCACCGCAGCCCGTCGCTCAATTCAGTCGAACGGCTGCGCGCCGAGGTTGCACAAGAAATCGGAGAAGCATAAAAATAGGGATCAAACCAGGACTGGAGGTGTCCTATCGCCAGAGAAGCGAGGATCAATCATCAAATTCGCGCCCGTGAAGTACGGGTCATCGGACCGAAGGGCGAGCAGCTCGGCGTCATGGCGCTGCATGAAGCGCTCAAGCAAGTGGACGCGCTGGAAATGGACTTGGTGGAAGTCGCGCCCGATGCCCAGCCGCCGGTTTGTCGCATGATGGATTACGGCAAATTTCGCTACGAGCAGAAAAAACGCTCTCATAGCGGCAAGAAGCCGTCGGTCGTCGAAATCAAAGAAGTCAAAATGGGTTCTCGCACCGACGCTCACGACGTGGAGCATAAGGTTCGCAACATTCGCCAGTTCATCGGGAAAGGGCAACGGGTCAAAGTGTCGGTCTTCTTTCGCGGCAGGGAAATCACGCATCCGGAGCTGGGCAGGCAGATGCTCAAGGGCGTAGTTGTGCAAGTGCAGGACATCGCCAAAGTCGATATCGAGCCGCGCCTGGAAGGACGCAATATGGCAATGCTGCTTACGCCCAAGGCATGATCGGATTCATCAATCAAATTAGAGGAGCAAAAAGTGCCAAAGATCAAAACCAACAGAGCCGCAGCGAAGCGTTTCCGCGTGACCGGCAGCGGCAAGATCAAGCGCAACAAGGGGTACAAGCGCCATATTTTGTCGAGCAAGGGGAAGAAGCGCAAGCGCCAACTGCGCAAGGCGACGACCGTGGCGGCGGTGGAGTCGCGCAATATTCGCCGGCTCATACCCTACAAGTAAACAGGCCTGAGTAACGAGGACGGAGAAGCGATTCGGTTCCAGTGCTCAGTCCGTCAGTCCCTATTAGGAAGGAGTTTTTCGTGCCCAGAGCTAAAGGTGGAAGCAAATCGAGACAACGGCGCAAAAAGATCATGAAGCTTGCCAAGGGCTACGTCGGCGGGCGGGGACGACTATATCGCTCCGCGCGCGAGACGGTGGAGCGCGCTTTGGTTTTCGCCTACCGGGATCGGCGGGTCAAAAAGAGAACCTTTCGGGGTTTGTGGATCACGCGGATCGGGGCGGCGGCGAAGATCAACGGCCTGTCGTACAGCCAACTCATCAAGGGACTCAAGCAAGCCGGAGTGGAGTTGGATCGAAAGATCCTGGCGGAAATCGCCGTCGCCGACATGGCGGGTTTCGGCCAGTTGGCCCAGACCGCGAAGTCTCACCTCAACGCTTAGTTTTCGAGTTTCTCAGCGACATGAACGATTCCCTGGAAGCTCTCCAAGGAGAGGTTCTGGATCGAATTCAACGATCCGGCTCCGAAAGCGAGCTCGAACAGATTCGTGTGGAGACGCTCGGGCGAAGCGGGGCGGTCACGCTGTTGCTGCGCGGCATGAAAGACGTGCCCGCGGCGGAGCGGCCGCGCCGGGGCGAGGAGTTGAACCGTCTGCGGCGGGTGGTCGAAGATCGTCTGGAAGAACGGCTGGGGGCGGTGAGAGAGCAAGCCAAAGCGCGTGCCTTGGCGGAGGAGAGAATCGATATCACGCTTCCCGGCAAGCGCTTCGCGCGCGGCGCGCTCCATCCGCTGACCCTGGTCATCGATGAGATCGTCGATATTTTCCGTGGGATGGGATTTGAAATTGCCCGGGGGCCCGACATCGAAGACGACTATCATAACTTCGAGGCGCTCAATTTTCCCAAAGACCATCCGGCGCGCGACATGCAGGATACCTTCTTTGTATCGAACGGCCGGCTGCTGAGAACGCACACCTCGCCGGTGCAGATCCGCACCATGGAGAGCCGCAGGCCGCCGCTGCAGATCATCGTGCCCGGCGCGGTCTATCGCCACGACGACGACGCGACGCATTCGCCGATGTTCCATCAAGTCGAAGGGTTCATGGTCGACGATGCCATCGCGTTTTCCGACTTGAAAGGTGTGCTGACTCATTTCCTGCGCCAGATCTTCGGCGGCGAGCTCGCCGTCAGATTCCGTCCGAGCTTCTTCCCGTTTACCGAGCCCAGCGCGGAGATCGACATTCAGTGCGTGATCTGCGGCGGCGGCGGTGCGAGCAAGTCCGGTCAGAGCTGCCGGGTATGCAAGGCGACGGGCTGGCTGGAAATTCTCGGCGCCGGCATGATCGATCCGGCGGTGTTCCAGTTCGTCGGCTACGATCCCGAGCAAGTATCCGGCTTCGCGTTCGGCATGGGCGTCGAACGCATCGCCATGCTGAAATACGGCATCGACGATATTCGCCTGTTTTTTCAAAACGACCTGAGATTTCTGAACCAGTTTCGCTGAACGAAACCTTGAGAGATGGAGTATTGGAGGATGGGGTCGTGACTTCCCCAACCCAAAACTCCAGTACTCCAATCCGATGAAGTTCACTTTGAGTTGGCTAAAAGAGTTCGTCGAAGTCGATCTCCCGCCCGCGGAGCTTGCCAAGACGCTGACGATGGCGGGCCTCGAAGTGGAATCGATGGCGGCCGCGCACGAGCTGGAAAACGGCCAGGAAGACTGGCTGTTCGAAATCGCCGTCACGCCCAATCGCGGCGACTGTCTGGGCATCGCCGGAATCGCGCGCGAGGTGGCGGCGCTCACGAAAGGAAAGTTAAAGACGCTGCCGGTGGATGTCGCAACAAAGGATCCGAACCTGCAAAAGCGGATTGCCATCGCGATCGAAGACCCGCTGCTCTGCGCGCGCTATTCGGCGCGCATCGTGGACGAGATCAAGATCGCGCCGTCGCCGGCGTGGTTGCGCCGCCGGCTGGAAAGCTCCGGCATCCGCGCGATCAACAACGTGGTCGACGTGACCAACTACGTCATGCTCGAAACCGGTCAGCCGCTCCATGCCTTCGATCTCGAGCGGCTCCGGCACAAAGCGATCGTCGTCAGAGCCGCCGGCGCGGCGAAAAGATTGACCACACTCGACGGCGTTGAAAGGCAGTTGGTGGAGGAAGATCTCTTGATCTGCGATGGCGCCTGAGCCGGTGGCCCTGGCCGGAGTCATGGGCGGGGCCGACTCCGATGTGCGGCAATCGACCGCTTCGGTGCTGCTCGAAAGCGCCAACTTTGCGCCGGTCTCGATTCGCCGCACGGCGCGCCGGCTCGGCCTCCACAGCGAAGCGTCGCATCGCTTCGAGCGCGGCGTCGATCCCGATGGAACGCTTGCGGCGCTCCATCGCGCGGCCTATTTGCTCGGCCACATCTCGGCGGGCCGTGCCGTCGCCGGAACAGCCGACCGCTATCCCGGTAAAGTGAAGCCGCCGACTATCATTCTGCGCGAAGATCGCATCGAGAGCCTACTGGGACTCAAGATCGAGCGAGGGCAGGCGGCCGAAACTGCTGAGCGGCCTCGGACATGAAAATCACAGATCAGGCCCGGCGTCGAAGCCTTGCGGTCGTGCCGCCGTCGGGTCGCAGCGACATCACGCGCGAGGCCGACCTGATCGAGGAACTGGCCCGGCTGCGCGGCTATGATCATATCCCGAGCACGCTGCCGCTGCTCAGAAACTCCGGGGGCAAAAACGATCCCCAGTTGAACTGGGAAAGACAGCTCCGGTCCTTGCTGGCGGGAGAGGGGCTAAGCGAGGTGATCAATCTGCCGTTTACGACGGCAGCGCTCAACGCCCTTTTTCCCGGATTGCTTCCCGAGTCTGGCCCGCCCGTCGCCGTACACAATCCGCTGGCGAAAGAAGACGCGGAAATGCGCCGCAGCCTGGCGCCGGGGCTGATCGAAAATTTTCGGCTCAATATGGCCTTCAAGACGCATGGCTTCCACGCCTATCACCTGGGCAAGGTTTTCGGCGTGAGCGCCGCCGGAGACATCGAAGAGCGGCAGTGCGTCGCGGGGCTGCTTTACGGTCCGCGTGGACGTTATGGATTGCGTCTGGGCGAGGAAACTCCCGGCGATTTTTTCGCGTGCAAGGGCGTGGTCGAGGCCGTTCTGGAGCTGTTTCATCTGCGCGAAGCGGCGCTCTGGGAACGACGCGAAAGGGCATCGCTCCATCCGGGTAAATCGGTCGATGTCAGCTATGGCGACGCGCGCCTCGGCTATCTCGGGCAAGCGCATCCCAATATCGTCCAACAGCTTGAGTTGCCTCCGTTTTTTCTCTTCGAACTTGACTTCGCAGAAACTGCTTGAGTATGCTCCGCGGCGAATAGCGATAAACGCACTTCCACGCTTTCCGGCCGTTGAACGGGACGTTGCTTTGGTGGTAGATCGCGACTTTGCCTCACAGCAAGTGATCCGATGGATTAAGGACCTCGGCGAACCTTTGATCGAACATGTTGAAGTCTTCGACCAATACACGGGGGCGCCGGTTCCCGAAGGCAAAAAAAGCTTGGCTTACAAGATTTCTTATCGCGCCGGCGAGAGAACTCTGACGGATTCGGAGGTCAATGAACTGCACCATAGCTTGGTGGAACGGCTTGGCAGTGCCTTTGGCGCCGAGCGGCGCAGCTGACGGTTTCGACCGCTGGTCCGCGGGAGAAGGTGTAACTATGACAAAAGCTGAAATTATCACGCGAATCTACGAGAAAGTCGGGTTTTCAAAAAAGGACGCCACGGACGTGGTCGAGGCGACGTTCGATATCATCAAAGGCTGTCTGGAACAGGGCGAGAAAGTGAAGATTTCCGGGTTCGGAAACTTTGTCGTCAATACCAAACGGCCGCGTAAAGGCCGCAACCCACAAACCGGCGATGAGATCATCATCGTCGGCCGCAAAGTTTTGACCTTCAAAGCAAGCCAAATCATGAAGAAGAGCCTCAATAGCATGTCCTCGAGCGGCGCCGCCGCGTCGCCGAGCTCGACCGCTTCCGAATAGGCATGGGCAATGGCCCCCCGATTGCCGGAAAAAATATATTTCAAGATCGGCGAGGTTAGCGAGATTGTCGGGGTCGAGCCTTACGTCTTGCGCTATTGGGAAACCGAATTTGAGCTCCTCAGGCCGGCCAAAGCGCCGTCGAAGCACCGGTTATACAAAAAGCGAGACGTAGAACTTTTGTTGGATATCAAGACGACTTCTGTACAGCGAAGGTTTCACCATCGAAGGCGCGCGCCGCAAACTGAAAGAGACCAAGAAAGAAGACAAAGATCAATTGAAGCTGCCGCTCTCCGAGCAAAAATATAAAAGCGCTCTGGTAAAACTGAAAAAAGATTTGGAATCTCTCCGCAAATTGCTCTCCTAAAGATGTCGTAAGTTGTGTCTTGATGGTCCGGCGATGTCCGGGCAGCTAAATTGATTTGGCGCCGGCCGAGTGTTACATTTCGCCTGCTTTAACCCCTGTCGGGGCGTAGCGCAGCCTGGTAGCGCACACGCTTGGGGTGCGTGTGGTCAGCGGTTCAAATCCGCTCGCCCCGACCATTTCATCTCCTGTAGCGTCGGTTCGCTCCATCCAGCCCGACGCGATTTTCGCCGCGTTCCTGCTGCGCCGTGTTGGCTGCGCCAACCGTATTCCAGAGAATTCCAAAAATCCTTTCTGGAGCGTGCCGACCGCACTTAGGAGGAATCGTTAAATGCTGCTGAGTGTCTTCGAGAGCGCCGAGAGGAAAGAGCCACCAAGCAAGAACCCGCCGATCCGCCCGCCCGATGGTAGAAGAAAGCCGCCGAAAAAAGAGCCGCCGGATCCCGCGCACGATGATCGGCCTCCCATCGGCGAGCCGCCGCGGCGACGAGGGCCCAAGAAGCTGCTCGCATGAGACGATCGAAAACCTCGTCGTCGGTGGGCGCGCGAGTCCAGCAAGAGGGCAGCTCTCCATTCAGACGAAGCATTCCCGGCGAGCGATTGGTGCGGGGGATTTTGCGGCTTGCTGGAACCGCGTCCATCCCGCGCCTTTGGTGGAAAGCCGCCTTGGTTTGGTGATAAAGTTATAGCAATGATATCTTCAAGCCGGTCCAGCCGAAGATTGGTCTCATGCGTGTCGGCGCACGGTTTGCGGCGTCGCAAAGCTGGCGCGCGAGAAGCCGGCTGGCATCCTATCCGCGCGGCATACGCGGCAGCTTTCGTCGTCCTTGTAAAGTGAAACATTCCGAACCGATCCCTCATGATTTTGTCTGGGCGCGCGACCGCATGGTCCAGGAACAGATCGTCGCGCGCGGTATCGACGATGCCCGGGTCATCGCCGCGTTGCGGAAAATCCCCCGGCACCTGTTTGTCGATCCCGGCATCGTCAACCGTTCTTACGACGACAGCGCCTTGCCGATCGGCGAGAAGCAGACGCTTTCCCAGCCATTCATGGCTGCGCAGATGACCGCCGCGCTGGGCCTGGGCGGACACGAGAAGGTGCTCGAAATCGGCACCGGGTCGGGATACCAGACAGCGCTGCTGGCGGAACTTTGTTTCAATGTGTTTTCGGTCGAAAAGCTGCGCGTCGTTGTCGCACAAGGCCAGAAAGCTGCTCGACCGCCTCGGCTATCAGAATATCGCGCTGCACGTGGGCGACGGCACCATCGGCTGGTCCGAGCACGCGCCCTACGACGCCATTCTCGTGGCTGCGGCGGCGCCCTCCGAGCCCAAGCCTCTGCTCGATCAGCTTGCCGCCGACGGTCGGCTGGTCATTCCGGTAGGCGACGAACAGGGGCAGACTCTGCTGCGCGTGACGCGCACGGAAAACGGTTTCAAGAAAGAACAGTTGGGCGAATGCAAGTTTGTCAAGCTGCTCGGAAAATACGGCTGGCCGGACTGAGCGCGGGGCCGCTCTCGGTCGCGCGACGTCCACGTCGCTTCACCGCCCGGCGCCAGGCGCGTCGATGATATTTCGCCGCGGAATTCTTCACGGGCTACTATCTTCATTCTTGGTCTTTGCTTGCGCCCCGCCGACAGCCACTCCGCCGCCGCCGGCGAACGTGGCGCGGCAAGGCGCCTATCACGTCGTCAAACCCGGGGAAAATTTGTTTCGCATCGCCAAAGCCTACGACTTGAGCTACGAGGAATTGGCGCGCGCGAACGGCATCAAAGACCCGCGCCACATTGTGGTCGGACAGAGAATCTTCATTCCGGGAGGAGCGCGGCAACGGCAGGTCGAGGGGAGCGCTGCCGCGGAAGGATTGCCTGCGCAGGGCGGAGCGCAAGCCGAGCCGAGCGAAAACGCCTTTCTGTGGCCGGTGAGCGGCTCGCTCAACTCAGGCTTCGGACCGCGCGGCTCGGGCTTTCACGACGGGCTCGACATCGCGGCCCCGGAAGGAACGCCGATCCGCGCCGTCGAGCGCGGCGAGGTGATCTACAGCGATGAGCTGCGCGGCTACGGCAATATGGTGATCGTGCGCCACGGCGGCGGCATCGTTTCGGTCTATGCCCATAACCAAGTGAATCTGGTGCGCGAAGGCCAGCAAGTCGCGCGCGGCGAAATCATTGCCCGAGTCGGCAGCACCGGTCGCGTAACCGGGCCGCATCTCCATTTCGAGATCCGCAAGAACAATCTGGCTCAGGACCCGCTGCTTTATCTGCCTCAGTTGTGCTGCGTTCCGGCATCCGATATGTTGGCGCCGAAAGGTTAGAAATCGCGTGAAAGAGTTGGCAAAAATTCGCAGCGACGTGGTCGGAAGTCTGTTGCGCCCGGCGCGTTTAAAGGAAGCCCGGAGGCGTTACGACGCCGGCGAGATCTCGCTTGCGGACACTGCGCCGGACACGAAGATGAATCGATCCGTGATGCGGTCCGTTTGCAGGAGGAAATCGGCCTCCCTGTGGTGACCGACGGCGAGTACCGGCGCCTGAATTTTCAGGACAGCTTCGGCGAGTCGGTGGCCGGATACGACGCCGGCAAGCCGAGCATGAAATTCTATGAACAGCGGGTCGAGGGCGGCACCCCGCTCAGGCGCTGGGAGATTCCCGACCAGGGAGAAGAGAAAAGCACCGCGGTCGCCCAGCGGCGCCCGGTCAAGGAAAAACTCCGCCTAGCGCGCAATGTGCCCATGGAGGAGTTTCGCTTTCTCAAGGACGCGGCGCGCGCGCCGGGCAAAGTGGCGCTCATCGGTCCCGACCGCATCTCGCAGCGCTTCGACTGGCAGAAGTCGCCAAGCCGTCTATTCGGGCCTGGACGAATTTGTCGGCGATGTCGTCAAAGTGGAGCGCGAGATCATCAGCGGGCTCGTCGAAGCCGGCTGTCGTTACGTGCAGATCGACGCGCCCGGTTATACGGCTTACGTCGATGGGCCGTCGCTCGACGCCATGCGCGCGCGCGGCGAAGACCCCAAGGAAAATTTCAGCCGCTCATTGAAGGCTGACAACGCACTGATCGACGGCTTCGATGGCGTTACCTTCGGGATTCATCTGTGCCGCGGCAACCAGCGCAGCATGTGGCACCGGGAAGGCAGCTACGACGATATCGCCGAGCGGCTGCTCAACGAGCTCCGGCACGACCGCTTTCTGTTCGAGTACGACACGCCGCGCGCCGGCGGCTTCGAGCCGCTACGGTTTTTGCCCAAGGGGAAAATCATCGTGCTGGGACTGGTGAGCACCAAGGTCGCGGAGCTCGAGACGGTCGACGGGCTCAAGCGCCGAATCGACGAGGCCGGCAGGCACGTGCCTCTCGAACAGGTCGCGATCAGTCCCCAGTGCGGCTTTTCTTCGGACGTCGTCGGCAACTTGATCAGCGAGGACGACCAGAAACGCAAGCTCGAAGTGGTCGTCGAAGCGGCGCGGCAGATTTGGGGCTAAGCCTCGCGGCGCTCGGCGCTGCAAATCTCAGATCTCAATCTCAGTTTCGTTCTCATTCGTAAGGCCGGGAGAGGAACGCAACATGATGGAAGACATCGAGAGTATCCAACGGGCGATTCGAGATATTCCCGACTTTCCCAAGCCCGGCATCGTCTTCAAAGATATCACGCCATTGCTGAGCGACGGGCGGCTATTTGCGAAGACTATCGATTTGCTCGCCGAGCGTTACCGCGACGAAAAGGTCGACGCGGTGCTTGGCATCGAGTCGCGCGGTTTTATCATCGGCGCCGCGCTCGCTTACACGCTCGGCGCGGGCTTCAGCGTCGTCCGCAAGCCCGGCAAGCTGCCCTACGAGACTCACGCCGAGAGTTATGCCCTGGAATACGGCTCGGACAGCCTGGAAATTCATGTCGACGGGCTGGCGCCCAAATCGCGAGTCGTCATTGCCGACGATTTGATCGCCACCGGCGGCACCGCCGCCGCCACCGCAGCGTTGGTTTCGAAGCTCGGTGGCACGGTGGTCGAATGCGCTTTCGTGATCGAACTGACGTTTCTCCGAGGCCGCGAAAAGCTCAAGCCCCATGGAGTTTATTCCTTGCTTCAGTATGACTCCGAGTAGTTCAAGAAATCACTGGGTTTTCACCGTCTCGTTTCCTTGACATCGCCCAGTGATCGTCGGTAGAGTGACAGTAACAGAAAATCCAGAATCCGAAAAAAGTTGCCGTGCTGCGCATGCGCAGCTTTTGGCAGCCTGCATCCGATCGAGACTAAACCCGACACAGCGATGAAACGCATCGAAGAAATGTCACTCTGGGAACGGCTTTATTTCCCCGAGGTGATCCGCGGCCTGACGGTGACCGGCTACCGATTTTGGCGGAATCTGACGATTCATACTCTGCAAAAGCTCGGTTTGGCCAAGGACGCTCAAGCGGCGATTACGGTGCAGTATCCCGAGGAGCGGTTGCCCTATCCGGACACCTTTCGAGGGCCGGCACCGCTTGACTCTCAAAGACGACGGCGCGGTGCAGTGCACCGCCTGTTTTCTCTGCGCCACCGCCTGTCCGGCGGAGTGCATCTACATCGAGGCCGGCGAGTATCCCAACGACCCGGTGGAAAAATTTCCGGTGCGCTACGAGATCGACACCTTGCGCTGTATCTATTGCGGTTACTGCGTCGAAGCCTGCCCGTGCGACGCGATTCGCATGGATTCCGGCACTCATCCCGGCAATCTCGGCTTCAGCCGCAAAGACTTTCGTCGAAACCAAAGAGGTTTTGATGGAGCGCTCGCGAGAGTTGGCCGAAAAGGGTAAAGAGGGACTCTACGAAGAGTACGTGAAACCCTATCGTCACGTTTAACGGGTTTCGAGCATTACAGCTAGCAGAATCACAGCTAGCAGAATCCGAGGAGGGCTTGTCATGTCAAACTCCAAGAACGGCTCCGAGCCAAGTGGTATCACCACCCAGCCTCTGCCGGCGTCGCACAAAGTTTACGTGGAGAGCCAACGCCGGCCGGATGTCCGGGTAGCCATGCGGGCGATTGTCTTGTCGAACGGAAGCAACGGTCACAACGGCAATGGCCATGGCGAGGAAAACCGCGCGCCGGTTACCGTCTACGATACGTCAGGGCCTTACACGGATCCGAACATCGATACGGATATCCGTCAGGGGATTAAGCCGCTGCGTTCGGACTGGATCCGTTCGCGCGGCGACGTCGAGGAATTGGCGGCGCCGAGCTATCAGCCTCCGGCGGGCAAGAACGGACACAAAAACCAATCGTCGACCGAGCGGTTTCCAGACTCGGCGCGCCGGCCGGTTTTGCGCGCCAAGCCGGGCTGTAATGTGAGCCAGATGCATTACGCCAAAAAGGGCATCGTTACGCCCGAGATGGAATACATCGCGATCCGTGAAAATATCGGGCGCCAGAAAGCGCTGGAGAACGGCGCCGGCGGCCCGGGACGGACGCATGCGGGCTACAGCTTCGGCGCCTCGATTCCGCAATTCGTCACCGCGGAATTTGTCCGCGATGAAGTCGCGCGCGGACGCGCGATCATTCCCGCGAATATCAACCATCCTGAAGCGGAGCCGATGATCATCGGCCGCAATTTTCTGGTCAAGATCAATGCCAATATCGGCAATTCCGCGGTGGCTTCGTCGATCGAGGAAGAGGTCGAGAAGATGATCTGGGCGACCCGTTGCGGCGCCGATACGGTGATGGATTTGTCCACCGGGGAAAATATTCATGAGACCCGAGAATGGATTCTACGCAATTCTCCCGTGCCTATCGGCACCGTGCCGATCTATCAGGCTTTGGAGAAAGTTGACGGCAAGGCGGAAGATCTCACCTGGGAAATTTTCCGCGATACGCTGATCGAGCAGGCGGAACAGGGTGTGTCCTATTTCACGATCCATGCCGGAGTATTGCTGCGCTACGTGCCGCTGACCGCCAACCGGGTGACCGGCATCGTTTCGCGCGGCGGCTCGATCCTGGCGAAATGGTGCCTCGCTCATCACAAGGAGAATTTTCTCTATACCAACTTCGAAGAGATCTGCGAGATCATGAAAGCCTATGACGTGTCGTTCTCGCTTGGCGACGGGCTCCGTCCCGGTTCGATCGCCGATGCCAACGACGAGGCGCAGTTCGGCGAGCTGGAAACACTCGGCGAGTTGACCAAGATCGCCTGGCAGCACGACGTCCAGGTCATGATCGAAGGACCGGGCCATGTGCCGATGCATCTGATTCACGAAAACATGACCAAGCAATTGGAAGTGTGCCACGAGGCGCCGTTCTACACGCTCGGTCCGCTGACCACCGATATCGCGCCGGGCTACGATCACATCACCAGCGCCATCGGCGCGGCGATGATCGGCTGGTACGGCACGGCGATGCTTTGCTACGTGACGCCGAAGGAGCATCTCGGCCTGCCGGACAAGAAAGGACGTCAAAGACGGCGTCATCGCCTACAAGATCGCCGCCCATGCGGCGGATCTGGCCAAAGGCCATCCCGGCGCGCAGATGCGCGACAACGCGCTCAGCCAGGCGCGCTTCGAATTCCGCTGGGAAGATCAGTTCAATCTGAGTTTGGATCCCGAAACGGCGCGCGAATTTCATGACGAAACTTTGCCCGCGCAGGGCGCGAAAGTGGCGCACTTCTGTTCGATGTGCGGGCCGCATTTTTGCTCGATGAAAATCACCCAGGACGTGCGCGACTACGCAGCCAAAGTCGGCGTGACTGAACAAGCGGCCATGGAAGCCGGCATGAAGGAAAAGGCCGAAGAGTTCAAAAAGTCGGGCGGCAAGATTTACCAGGAGGTGGCCGCCGGCGGCTCCGCCGAGACTGCCCAAGTGACCATGCGTGCGGCGGGCAAAGACTGATTGCCGCTATTTGTCACTGATCGAACTGGCCGCCACGCGCGGCCAGTTTCGTTTCGGGTGCTTGTTCAGTTCGGCAGAACCGGCGCTCTGTTCCCTCAATGGATAAACCGAAACGAATTTTGCTTTACGGGTTCGGCCCATATCAAGAATTTCGCGACAATATTACCGCACGAATTATCCAAGTCTTTGCCGCCGAGATCCGGAATGAAGAAAATTGTGTTTCCGGTGCGCTTCCAACGGCGGCAGTTTGTCGATGCGATCACGCGATTCAAGCCGAAGATCATTCTTGGCCTAGGACAGAGCTCGCGCCGGAGGATCGATGTGGAAGCCCAAGCGGTGAATCGGCGACGCGGGCGCGGAACGGATCGCTCGAAAGCGATCTCGCCGCGCGGGCCGGAAACCCTCAAAACTACTTTAAAATTGGCGGCCGGACGTAAAGCCGGGCGATCATCCGATGCCGGAGACTACGTCTGCAATTTTTCGATGTATGTGATGCTCGATCACATCCGGCGCGAAGGTGCGGATATTCGGTACGGATTCATTCACATCCCGCACGACTACGATTTAGAGAAGGCCGGCAAATTGATCGATAGGATTCTTCGGCGCTGCCGTCGAGTTTAGATTCGCCGAAGACAAACTTCGGTCAGCTCGTCAGCCGCTTGAGCGCCTCGCGGTATTTTTCTTGGGTTTTTTTCACGATTTCCGGAGGCAGCTCGGGCGGCGGCGATTTCATGTCCCACGGCAGATTGACCAGGTAGTCGCGCACGAACTGCTTGTCGAAGCTGTCGGGCGTCTTTCCCGGATGGTAGCCATCAGCGGCCAGAAGCGCGAGGAGTCGGGCGTTAAGACTTCATCGATCAGGATGATGTCGTCGCCTTCGATGCCGAACTCGAACTTGGTGTCGGCGATGATGATGCCTTTTTTCTCCGCGATTTCTCGGGCGCGGCTGTAGATTGCGACGGTCGCGTCGCGCATTTTCTCTGCCCGTTTGCTGCCGACTTTGGCTGCCATCTCATCGAAGGTGATGTTGACGTCGTGAGCGCCGACCGGCGGCTTTCGTCGAAGGGGTGAAGATCGGCTCGTCCAGACGCGATGCTTCCACCAGTCCCTTCGGCAGCGGAATGCCGCACACCGAACCGGTCTGCTGATAATCTTTCCAACCCGAGCCAACCAGATAGCCGCGCACGATGCACTCCACCGGCGCCGGCAGGCTTTTCTTCACCAGCATGGTGCGACCTTCGAGCTTCGCGCGATGCGGCTGGCAAGCGGCCGGAAATTTGTCGACGTCGGTAGTGATCAGATGGTGGGGGATGATGTCTTTGATCACCTCGAACCAGTAAACGGACATCTCGGTGAGAATTTTCCCCTTGTCCGGGATCAAGGTCGGGAGAATCACGTCGAACGCGGAGATGCGATCGCTGGCGACCAGAAGGAGCCTGTCCCCAAGGTCGTAAATGTCACGCACCTTACCGCGATTGAACAGCTTCAAACCGGAGAGCGTTTCTTCAGCCATGACTAAGCCTTAATAGGTTTTGTTAAGAACGGTTACTCCAGCGTGGGATACACGCCGGTTTAGAACAAGCGGACTAGAGCAGTGCTTTGACTTCGGCTTCGTTAAAACCGGTCAATTTTTTTTTGCCTTTGATGATCACCGGCCGCTTGAGCAGATTCGGGTCTTTGAGCATGAGCTTGATCGCCTCATCTTTGGACGGCGGTTTCTGCTTCATGTTCTTTTCGCGGTAGAGCGGCGTCCGGGTATTCAGAAAAGGCTCGATGGGATCGTTGCCGATGATGTCGCGCAATTCTTTTTCGGTAAATGGGTTCTTGCCGTACTCTCTTTCGTCGAAATCGACTTTCTTCGATTGCAAGAAACTTCTTGCTTTACGACAGGTCGTTCACGTTGCTTTGTAGATGAACTTCAATTTATCGGCCATCGTCGACCTCTTACTTGAAAAACTTCGCGACCCGCTCGAAGGCATCGGGCTCGATCTCGTTGCGCACCGGCCATTCGCTTTTCGATTTCAGCGGGATGGTCGCGTCGATGATCGCAACCGTATCGCCGAGCCAGCCGCGGAAGCTCTGCACCTCGCGGATAATCTCGATGTCCTTGTCCCAGTGGACGCGCGTAGCGACCGCCCACATGACTTCCCGTTCGTTGAAGACGTCGACGTCGTCGTCGACGATCACCGCCAACTTTAGATTCGGCATTTCCACAAACGCCTGCATGCCGGCCTTGTTGGGCTCGTTTTCGAATTCCTTCTTGATCGAGATGTAGCAGATGCAGCGGCCGCAGCCCGACGGGGGAAGATGAATTCCCTTGATGCCCGGGACGTTTTTCTTGATGACGTTATAGGTGCTGCCTTCCTTGGGAATGCTGCCCAAGTTCCAGTGATCCATGTGCCCCGGCCAAAAATCTTCGACGATGCCGCCGCGGCGATGGGTGATCGCGGTCACCTCGATAACCGGCACGTCCATTTTCGGCTGAGCGTAGCCGAGGATCTCGCCGAAGGGGTTTTGTGACTGGCGCACGCCGGGAAGAATTTCGCCTTCGATGATCACCTCGGCGTCCGCGGGAACCATGAATTTATCGCCCCATGTCGTCGATGGGGTGAGCCGCAGCGGTTCCTTCAGAAACGCCGAGGCGGTCAGATAGTCGTTGTTGCCCATCGCCGTCATGGCGCAGGAGGAGAGATAAAATGCCGGATGATGGCCCAGAATAACGATCACCGGCGCGCGCAGGTTTTTGTCCTCATACTCGCAAGCCATGGCTTCAAGGTGGTGGTGCTTGTGCGCCGAGAAGCTCATGTGCCTGGGATCGTGAAACTTGTTCTTCGTGAACGTGATGTCGTAAAACTCCGCGTCGAGGCCTTTCATCGCGCAGGTCATGGTGTGATAGGGGCCGGCGTCGCCCTTTTGATGCATCGGCATCGGCAGCACTCGAAGATCGGCCTTGTCTCCGGTGAGGACGACTTCCTTGACCGGCGCTTTCTCCGGCGCGATCACCTGTACACTGCCTTTTTGCTGCTCGAGCTTGGCGACTTCGAGACTCACCTCCATCGGGGATTTGATGTCGCCCATGTCGAGCGAATCGGCGACGTACTGGCGCGTGACCCACGGGTTGTAGAACATCGGAAACTCGGACTTCTTGCCGTTCAGCGCGGGGACGTTCTCGAACAAAACCATCTTGGGCTCATTGCGCACGTCGAGATGTTTCAAATAGGCGACGGTCTCGTAATTGTTGGCGTCGATGAAATTTTTCTCGCGGATGACGGAGCCTTCTCGTTTCGCCCCTTCCTGGGCGATGAAGCTCGGCAGATCTTTAGGCCATGGGACACTCCTGTCAGATTGATGAAGCGAACGGTATCGTCTCTAATTAGTAGAATCCCCCTTGGAGTTCAAGCGAGGTCAGCCGCCGGCGAGTCCTTTTAACGCGCGCAGCTTATGGCGCCAGCCGGTATGGCAAAGCAGGTTCAGAAGGTGACGCACCTGATGCGCCTTCTTCGCTGTTGCGGGATACCACGGGAATTCTTCTTTGAGGCCGAACTTGTCGGTGACGACGGTTTTTTGCTGGCAGAACTTGCGGATGCCTTCGGCGCCGTGGCGGTAGCCGAAGCCGCTGTCTTTGCGCCCGCCCATGGGCGCGTCGGCGACGATGAATGCGCACGAGGCTGTCGTTGATGCAGACCGAGCCGCTTTGCAGCCCCTCGGCCAATAGTTGGGAGAGCGCCGCGTCGCGGCTAAACACCGCGGCGCTGAGGCCGTAGCGCGAGTCGTTGGCCAAGCGCAGCGCTTCGTCGGCGTCGTCGACTTTCACGAGGGGAATGATCGGGCCAAAAGTTTCTTCGCTCATCACTTTCATCGAGTGGTCGACGTCGACGAGCACGGTGGGCTCATAGTAATAACCCGGCAGATCCGGACGGCGCCGGCCGCCGGTGAGCGCCTTGGCGCCGCGCGCAACCGCTTCATCGACCTGGGCCGCAACCTTTTTCAACTGCTCTTCCGAGGTCATGCAGCCGATATCCACGGTATCGGCGCTCGCGCCTTGCTTGATCGCGCGGACGCGCTCGACGACCTTGTCGACGAAAGGTTGATAAACCGGCGCCTCCACGTAGACGCGCTCGATGGAGGTGCAGATCTGGCCGCTGTTCATTAAGGCGCCCCACACGCAGGCGCCGGCGGCGCGATCGAGATTGGCGTCCTTGAGGACAATCATGGGATCTTTGCCGCCGAGCTCGAGAGAAACCGGCG
The DNA here is from genome assembly GCA_963745035.1 of uncultured delta proteobacterium. GTDB lineage: Bacteria > Desulfobacterota > Binatia > UBA9968 > UBA9968 > DP-20. The sequence goes on from CAVUVW010000005.1 coordinate 61,494, forward strand.
TGAGCCGCTCGGCGGCACGGCGCATGACCATTTTCCCCGTTTCCACGCTGCCGGTGAAGGCGATCATGTCGGCGCAATCGACCAGCGCTTCGCCGGTAGCGCCGTAGCCGATGACGACTTGAAGGAGGTTTTTCGGAAAGCCCGCCTTGGCCGCGATCTCCGCGCCGAAGATCGCCGAAAGCGGCGTCAATTCGGACGGTTTGATCACGACCGCGTTTCCCGCCATGAGCGCCGGCAGGGCTTCGCCCAAGGTCATCGCCAGCGGAAAATTCCACGGGCTGATGATGCCGATCACGCCGCGCGGCGCGTAGCTTGAAACGACTTTTTTGGCTTTGAGAAGGGGAAAGTGCGGGCGGATCTTCTCTGGGCGGAGAAAGCTCGAAGATTTCTTGGCCCAGACGCCGACGGCGTCGCAGAGATAGAAGAGCTCATTGCCGTAGACTTCCGCGCGTGGACGGCCGGTCTCCGCGGTCAAAATTTCGGCGAGTCTCTCGCCTTCGTCGAGCAAGAGATCGCGCAATCTGTAAAGCGCGCGAGCGCGCTCCGCCAGACTGGTTTGGCGCCAGCCGATTTGCGCTTCGCGGCCGCGCTCCACGGCCAGTCTTACGTCAGCCGGTGATGCGACCGGCAGCTCGGCTATTTTTTCCAGTGTGGCGGGGTTACGGACGACGATTGAGTCAGCAGTCACAGGACCTCCGCGTCGATTCGCGGCGAGAGATTTTCGGCTTATCTTGTCGAAAGTGCCAACTACGGGCGATGGCGTCTAGATCATTGTTTGGCCGCCGCAGATGTTCATTGCCTGCCCGGTAATGCCGCGCGCCGCGTCCGAAGCCACGTAGCACACCAGTTCGGCGATCTCCTCCGCTTCGAGGAACCGCTGGATCGGCACCGCGGCGGTTGCTTGGGCGCGGAACTGCTCCGGCGTAATCCCCTGAAGTGCCGCGGTCTCCTCGATTCCCAGGGTCGCCATTTCGGTATCGACCCAGCCCGGGCAGATCGTATTGGCGGTGATGCCGCGGCTCACAACCTCCAAAGCCAAAGCGCGAGTGAAACCGATCATGCCATGTTTGCTCGTGCAGTAAGCCGTGTAGCCCGGCACGCCGAACTTGCCCAGCACCGACGAGATATTGATAACTCTGCCGCCGGCATGATCGGGCATGCGCTGTAGGACCGCTTTGGTGACGAGATACAAACCGTTCAGATTGGTGTCGATAATGTCGTACCAGCGGGCGTCGTCCGGATCGTTGAGCATGCTCAGGCCGGAGATGCCCGCGTTGTTCACCAGGATGTGCGGCGGTCCCCAAGTGGAAACAACCGCGTCTACGGCGCGCTCGACATCCGCCTTTTTTCGCACGTCCATCGCCAGAGGCAGCGCCGCCAGCGAGCGGTTTTTAAGCTCCTCCGCGGCCCGCTCAACGTTGCTCAGGGCGCGCGACGCGATGGCCACTTTCGCGCCGTTTTGGGCCAATTTTAGCGCGATTGCCCTGCCGATCCCGGTGCCGCCCCCGGTTATCAGGGCCACTTTGCCGTCCAACATGGCTTCGGTTATGCCTCAAAAATGCATGGTAACTATCGGCTTATGCGGGGAAAATCAAGTCTCGGGAGGCCCCCGCCACCGGGTCATGGGCGTGCCGCGACCGTCGTCGTGGCATGCTGGTCCCGCAATTGCTCAACGAAAGCTCCGCAAAATCAATAATCTTTACACTTCTTAACGCGATATAATAAAATTCACTCAGAAGATTCCAGGAGTAAATTGCATGGACATGGATATTACCCAACTGCTCGCGTTTGGCGTGGAGCAGGGCGCTTCGGACTGTCACTTGAGCGCGGGCGAGCCGCCGATGATTCGCATTGACGGCGAGCTCAAGAAGCTAGACCATCCGCCGCTCACCAAGGAGCAAGTGCACGCCTTGGTTTACGACATTATGAGCGATGCCCAGCGCCGCGTGTTTGAAGAAACCCACGAGTGCGATTTTTCATTCGAGATGGAAAAAGTCGCCAGGTTTCGCGTCAATGTGTTTTTGCAGCGCAAGGGCGAAGGCGCGGTATTTCGCACGATTCCAACCAAGGTCCTGACCCTCGAAGAGCTCGGTATGCCGCCGATTTTGAAGCAGCTCTGCGACAAAGATAAGGGACTGATTCTTGTCACCGGGCCGACGGGGTCGGGTAAATCGACGACATTGGCGGCGATGGTCGACTATCTGAACAGCAGCTTCGAGGGCCATATCCTCACCGTCGAGGATCCGATCGAATTCGTCCATGTGTCGAAAAAGTGCTTGGTCAACCAGCGCGAGCTGGGGCCGCACACTCATTCCTTCGCTAATGCGCTGAAGTCGGCGCTGCGCGAGGACCCCGATATCATCCTGGTCGGTGAAATGCGCGATTTGGAGACCATTCAGCTCGCTTTGACCGCAGCCGAAACCGGCCACATCGTGTTCGGCACTTTGCACACGTCGAGCGCGCCCAAGACCGTCGATCGTATCATCGACGTGTTTCCGCCCAACCAGCAGGCGCAGATTCGCGCGCAATTCGCCGAATCGATCGAAGCGGTGATCACCCAGACCTTGCTCAAGAAGAAAATCGGCGGACGGGCGGCGGCTTTGGAGATTACTCACCGGCACCACCGCGGTGCGCAACCTGATCCGCGAGGGCAAGATTCACCAGATTCCGGGCACCATGCAAGTCAGCCAGAAAGACGGCATGCAAACGATGGACATGGCGCTGACGAACCTTGTGACTCGTGGCATCGTGACCCGCGAAGAGGCTCAGTCCAAGAGCATGAACCCTAACCTTTTCGGCGCCGCCCCCGCCGCCGCGGCGGTCGGAAGAGTCTGATCACTAGGCTGCATGGAAAGTCCGATCGACATCCAAGCTTTCTTCAAGACGATGGTCGAACTCGAGGCGTCGGACTTGTATCTGACCGTGGCCCGGCCGCCGATGTATCGAGTCGACGGCAAGATCGAGGCGCGCGGCGAGCATTTGTTCAAGCCGGAGGATCTCAGGGAACTCGCCCACGGGATGCTGAATGAGAAGCAGCGCGGCGAATTCGCCCAAGCGCTGGAAATGAACATGGCGATGTCGCTGCCGGGGATTGCCCGATTCCGCGTCAACATGTTTCAACAGCGCGGCTCGGTCGGCATGGTCATCCGGCGCATCAAGGCGGACGTGCTGTCGCTCGCGGAGATGGGGCTGCCGTCGATCCTTCAGGATGTCGTCATGACCAAGCGCGGTTTGGTGCTGGTCGTCGGCGCCACCGGTTCGGGCAAATCGACTTCGTTGGCGGCCATGATCGACCATCGCAACGCCAACGAAGCGGGCCATATCATTACCATCGAAGATCCGATCGAGTTCGTCCACCGCCATAAGCAATCTGTGGTCACCCAGCGCGAGGTCGGTTTCGACACGCATTCGTTCCAGTCGGCGCTCAAAAACACCCTGCGCCAGGCGCCCGACGTGATCCTGATCGGCGAGATTCGCGACACCGAGACCATGGAGGCTGCGATCGTGTTCGCCGAAACCGGCCACCTGTGCCTCGGCACGCTCCATTCCAACAACGCCAATCAGGCGATCGAGCGCATCATGAACTTTTTCCCCAGCGAACGCCATGCGCAGATCTATTTGCAGCTTTCGCTCAATTTACGCGCGATTATCTCGCAGCGCCTGATCCCATCGCTCGACGGTAAACGCGTCGCCGCTCTGGAAATATTGATGGACACGCCGCGGCTGAAGGACCTCATCAAGAAGGGCGACGTCGACGCGCTCAAGGAAGGCATGGAGCAGGGCATCCAGGAAGGCTGCCAAACTTTTGACCAGGCGCTGTTTAGCTTGTACCGCGACAAGAAGATCGGCCTCGAGCAGGCATTGGCGAACGCGGACAGTGCCAATAACTTGAGACTGAAAATCAAGCTGGCGGGCTTAAAAGTGGACGAGGAGCCGATCGCGGAAGGAGAGAACGAAATATCTAATAATACGGCCAGACCCGGGCAACTTCAGGCTGCGGCGGGGTTTCGTCTGCGCAACTGATTTCGGGGCGTATACTGCCTCGAATGCGCTTTCACGGCGACCCTCGCATGGATCCGATCATTGGCATTGCGGTCGCCAGCTGACGTGAAGGTGCCAGTTAAATCAAGTTTGACGATTCGACAGGAGCCCATCAAGAGCTTGATTTCTCAGACGAAAATCCCAGACGATGCGGGCGGTTGTAAATTTCCTTGACAACCCCATGGAGCCAGCGTAAAAAACAGTTATAGAATTCAGACATCTATTTTATTGTTGGGGGACTCCATGACGCTTGCTGAAACCGACATTTTGCGCGTTCAAGGGGGGATGATGGTTGGCATGACGGGCTATGCGCAGCCTCTACGGGCGATCGGTCAAGCTTTAGAAGTCTTGAATATGCAGGACTTCGAGATGGAACCTGTGGGGAGCGACTTTTACATCCGGGGGATCCTGCCATCGACAACCAATAGAGTGCTCTTGGGTCGCGGATGCAGCGCGCAAGAGCTCCGCGCGATCTGGGGCGCGTTGCCGGGCGAAGGCAATGAATCGCCGGACAGGCAAGCGTGGAACAATCTAAGCCTGCTCTCGTCGGGGGTCGAGCTCTGCTACACCGCGCAGGATATCGAGAGGTTAGAAGAAAACGGTCGCGCTCGGCGCGGACAAGCGCAGACATCGGCGGACGCCTACAGCCTCTCGCAGATCATGCGCTCGATCGGCGCGTATCTCAATCAAAAACGCGCCCGTCTATGCAAGCTCAGCCGTGAAGTCGACTGTGTGGTCGTCGAATACGAGACTTCGCTCGGCAGTCGAATGAAAGAAACCCTCGCCATTAAGGACCTTTACGATCTCTGGGTGAGAATGTACCTGCAGCGGGCCGAACGCGCGCACTGAAAAAGGCGCCGCGTCTTTCTTGCCTCAACGCTGCCTGACCGGGATAAATCTACGCCTCTGGCTGCACCCGTGCAAAAAATTCAACCTGCGCAGTCGCGACCGACCCCCGTCTGACGAGCGCGCCGGTTTATTTTCCTGTATAGTTGCTGATCATGTCCACGGATTTCAGCTTCTCCCAGCTTCTCCGTCCGGTCGGCCAGATGCTGGAGCCGCTGCAGATCGAATCTTTTTCTCTCAAAGTCGAAGACGGCGGAGTGGCCGTCTTCGCGGACAAGCGCGAAACCCCTCAGCGGGCGCAGAATGTGTCGCTCAAGGTGAGCTGGCAGATTTTCCGGCGCAAGAAAGCCGAAACCGCGCCTGAGCCCCAGCCCTCGTCGGGCTCATTGGAAATCCATTACAGCCATGACGATATCGCGCGCATGGAGACCGAAGGGCAAGGCAAGCGGACCGGAGCGCCCGGCAGCCCCGAGGCACACACGCTGTCGCAGATCCTGCGCGCCGTCGGGGCTTTCGTCGATCAGAAGCAGGGGCGCCTTCTGAGCGTGGTCAAAGACGGGCAGGAGATCACCATCGAATACGAATCCGCGTTGAAGCGCGCGCTCACCGAAAAGTTTACAGTCGCGTCGTTGTACGATTACTGGGTGAAAATGTACCTGCGGCGGCGCGACCGTTAGCCAATCCACGACGATAGAATACCTCGCCGAAAAATTCCCTGCCCCTCACTGTTGACCGCAGGTTGTTCAGGTCAAATCTTTAACAGAATCCACGCCGTAACAAACGTTCCGACGATCGCTCCGCCGTAGCACAGCACGGCGAGAAGTTTATTGATTGCTTTGAGCCCGGCGTCATTGAGAGTAAAGTAGAAGCGATGAGCCCAGTGATAGAGGGGAAGAACGATCAGGACAAAGAGATAAAGCTTTACCCACCACAGGCGGTACAACTCTCCGGTGTCAGCAGTCCAGCCGAGCGGCACGGCGAAGCCAACTAAAATGATGTGAATGGGAACCAAAAATGCGGCTACTACGCCACCGGCGGAGAAGAGCCCCCACCAGAGAGGTTCGATGGTTTTTTCTGTCGCCATAATTTCAGCTCTTAAGCGCGAGGAATAAAACTAGCACGATCACCGAGACCACCACCCAGGCGCCAACGTGTAGCGCCGTAACGACCGGCCGGGAAATTAAACGCTCACCGATGCGCAGCGGCAGGACAACGGCGCTCGACTGAAACCACGTAAAGCTGTGGTACAGCGCGAACAGCAGCGCCACCAAGTGGAAAAGAATCCAGCCTGGCGAACTGAGCTTTTGCGCGAAAGCGCGATACGCGTCGGGTCCCTGCGACAACTGATAGAGCTGACAAAGGTAGACAACCAGAAAGACGGCGATAAAGACACTTGAAAGCTCACGCAGCATGAACAGAAAATAGCTCTGTTGCGTCAGCCACCAAGTCGCCGGCATCTTGCGATGATAAAGCTTGGATGCGTCCGGGCGCACGGCGCTCATCCTTCGATCCTCCTCAGGATGACCCTGAGCTTGGTCGAACGGGTCATCGTTGCCCCCAGGGCATCAGGAATGATTGAAACCAGTTTTTGGTAGTGTCCACTTTGGAGCGCTGGATCGCCGCGGCCGGATCCACATGCTTGGGACAAACGACGCTGCATTCCCCGACAAATGTGCAGTCCCAGATGCCATCGTGGTTGCCGATGATTTCGCGTTGGTCCTTGCCCTGGTCGCGCGAGTCCATGTTATAGCGGTAGCCGAGCGCGATGGCGGCGGGTCCCAAAAACTTCGGCTCAAGCCCGTAAACCGGGCAGGCCGCGTAACAGAGCATGCAATTGATACACTGGGTGAACTGATGGAACGCCTCGAGTTCGGCCGGCGTTTGTAAATATTCACCTTCACTGACAGGCTTCTCTTCCTTGCGTATGATCCAGGGTTTAACGCTCTTCAGTTTGTCCATGAAGTCGGTCATATCGATGACCAGATCGCGGATGATCGGAAAGTTGACGAGGGGCTCTACCCGAATTTCCTGGGGGTAATAGTCACGAAGGAACGCCGCGCAGGTGAGTTTTGGCGTGCCATTCACCATCATGCCGCAACTGCCGCACACTCCCATACGACAAGACCAGCGATAGCTCAGAGTTCCGTCCATCTGATCCTTGATGTGATTCAACGCATCGAGAACGACCCAGTCCTCCCGGTAAGGGACGACGTAGGCTTGCGAGGTCGGCTCCCGATCTTTTCCGGGGCGGTAGCGAGTAACGTTCAATGTGATAGTTGGCTCTGCCATTGTCTCCTCTTGGAATTTAGCACTGCGCGTCCGCTGATTGGTTCGCGCCCGGCGCTCAGGCCGCGTGGTTTAATACTTGCGCTCCTCCGGCTGCCAGCGGGTAATCGTCACTGGCAGGTATTCGATTCTCGGGCCATCGGGCGTTCGGTAGGCAACAGTATGTTTCAGAAAGTTTGCGTCGTCCCGTTTCGGAAAGTCCGTCCGAGTATGAGAACCGCGCGACTCCCTGCGCTTGAGCGCGGAATTTGCGACGGTCTCGGCCACGTCGAGCATGTAGTCCAGCTCGAGCGCGTTCATCACTTCGGTGTTGAACGTGCTGTCTCGATCTTCGACGATGATGTTCTTAAAACGCTCGCGCAGAGATCTCAGCGCGTTGCAAGTCTTCTCCATGCTCTGTTCTTCGCGATAGATTCCTGCGCCTTCCTCCATGGTTTTTTGCATCTCTTGGCGAATCGTAGCGATTTTTTCCTTGCCGCCGTCCTTCTTCAAGAACTCGCGATCGAGACGCTTTTGTTCGTCGGCCGCGAGCGCTTCGATTTTTGCCGAGGCGGGCGCCGAAGCGGCGGAGGCATAGGTCGCTGCAGAGCGGCCTGCCCGATTGCCAAAGACCAATAGCTCGGTCAGAGAGTTGGAACCCAAACGGTTAGCGCCGTTAAGCGAAACGCACGCGGTTTCACCCGCGGCGTAGAGTCCTTGGATCGCCGTTTTAGCGTTGATATCCGTCGAGATGCCTCCCATCATGTAATGCACCACCGGGCGCACCGGAATGGGCTCATGAACCGGGTCGATGCCGACGTACTTGCTCGCTAGCTCTCGGACAAAGGGCAGTTTCTTGTCGATCACTTCCTCGCCCAAGTGGCGCAGGTCGAGATGCACATAATGGCCGTAGGGACCCTCGAAGGTGCGGCCTTTGGCGAATTCCTGCATATGACAACGCGATAGAATGTCACGCGGCCCGAGCTCCATTTTGCGGTGCGTGGGCGTATCGGTCGGCGGGCCGAGTCCGTAGTCTTGGAGATAGCGGTAGCCGTCTTTGTTCCTCAGCCATCCGCCTTCACCGCGCGATGCTTCGGTAATCAAGATGCCGGTTCCCGGCAATCCCGTGGGATGGTACTGGACGAACTCCATGTCTTTGAGCGGCACTCCGGCGCGATAGGCTGCCGCCATGCCATCGCCGGTGTTGATCGCGGCGTTGGTGGTGAAAGGGAAGATGCGGCCTCCTCCTCCCGTACATAGGATAACGCTTTTGCCGGCGATGACTTCCACTTTGCCGGTATAAAGATTGATCGATGTGACCCCGCACACTTTGCCGTCGTCGACCAACAACGAAGTGAGGAAACACTCATCGTAGCGGACGATGCTCTCGTACTTCAGGGAAGTCTGGAAGAGGCTGTGGAGCAAGTGAAAGCCGGTTTTGTCCGCGGCAAAAAGCGTGCGATCGACGCTCATGCCGCCGAAGGACCTGACGCTTACACGACCGTCAGGATCGCGGCTCCACGGGCAACCCCAGTGCTCCAATTGGATAAGTTCGCCAGGAGCTTCTTGGACAAAAGCCTCGACCGCATCTTGGTCCGCCAGGAAGTCCGCACCAAAAATAGTGTCCTTTGCATGGAGATCGAGGCTATCGAAGTCGCGCATGACTGCCGCGGTTCCCCCTTCCGCGGAAACCGTGTGACTTCTCATCGGATAAACCTTGGAGACTAGTGCGATCGATAGCTTATTCGATATCTCTGCTGCGGCTATGGCGGCACGCAGGCCGGCACCTCCGCCGCCAACGATTACGATGTCATGGGTAAACATTTCGAGTTGTATTATATGCTGACCCGCTAGGTGTCAAGGCAGTGATTCGATTAGAGAACAATTTTCCATTCGTACGGTCAAGCGGGATCTTGGCTGCACGAACTACTCTGTCGATCTTTCTTGGAGACGCAAAGAAAATAGTAAGAATCGGTCTTACTTTGCCGGCTGAGCACTGGCTTCTTTGGCCCGGTCTGCGGCTTCGAGCTTCATGTACTGCTCGACGATCTGCGGCACATCCGCTTTCGTTACTTTCATATACCAGAGCCCTTCGGGCCAAATCATCATATTGGGGCCGAAAGCGCAGACGTCCAGACAGCCCGACCTGACCATGCGAATCTTGCCTTTTAGGTTGCGTGCTTTGGTGACTTTGCGCAGCTCTTCGACAACCTCTTCGAGCCACTGTAGCCGCATGATGGGCTTTCGCCGTTCCGATTGTTGACGCAGACATGAATTTGTCGGACATATGGCTGCGTCCGTTGAATCATGAATTCTCCCTTCGCATGATAGAATCATTGAGTTTATAACAAAAAAAATAATGGTTTGCACGCGTGCCCTTGGCAGCAAACCACACACTCGGCGGACTCATGTCGAAGCCGACTCCGACTTCTGTTTTCGTTTCCCTCTCCCATTATGATAACAAATCAATCCTATGAGAGCTCTCGACGAGCTACACCGCAATATAACGAACTGCCGCCGTTGTCCGCGCCTCGTCCGCTGGCGCGAGGTGTCGGCAAAGAAGCCGCCGCGCCGGTATGTTGGGCAGGACTACTGGGCCAAGCCGCTCGCCGGCTTCGGCGATCCGAACGCGCGGCTCTTGATCGTCGGTTTGGCGCCGGCGGCGCACGGCGGCAATCGCACCGGCCGGATGTTCACCGGCGACCGCAGCGGTGATTGGCTCTACGGCGCGCTCCATGCCGCCGGCTTTGCCAATCAAGCCAACTCGGAACGGCGCGACGACGGCTTAAAGCTCCGCGACTGCTACATCACGGCGGCGGTGCATTGCGCGCCGCCTGCCAACAAGCCCGCGTTGGTCGAATTTCGGCGCTGCCGGCCGTTCCTAGTACAGGAGCTGAAACTTTTTGGGGAAGCGCGGGTGGTGATCGTCCTCGGCAAGATCGCTTTCGATTCCTTCTTGGCTGCGCATCAGGAAAACGGCGGCGTCGTGCCCAAGCCGCGGCCGAAGTTCGGCCACGGCGTAAGCGTGCTGTTGCCGGATAACGTCCGACTGATCTGCTCGTATCATCCAAGCCAGCAAAACACGTTCACCGGCAAGCTCACGCGGCCCATGTTCCAGAGCATCTTCGATCAAGCGCGCGCCGCGCTGGACGGCTGATCTCGCTACGGGTAAGATTTTAAAAGTACAAAAGCAAAAATTAAAAGAGGCAAGAGAAAAAACTTGCGGCGATGTTCGGGGGATTTCATGGCCACAGGCAGGGACTATTTCGAGATCGAGGCGGAGCTCAAGAAGCGGATCGAAGGCGATATTCGCTTCGACCGTTATTCGCGCCTGCTCTATTCGACCGACGCGTCGATTTATCAGATCGAGCCGATCGGCGTGGTCGTGCCGCGCCACAAGGGCGACGTTCAGGCGGCCATCGAGATCGCCAATAAACTTGGCGTGACCTTGTTGCCGCGCGGCGGCGGAACCTCCCTTGCCGGGCAGGCGGTCGGACATTCGATCGTGCTCGATTTTTCCAAGTACATGCAGAACGTCCTGGAGGTCAATCGTGAAGAGCTGTGGTGCCGCGTGCAGCCGGGCTTGGTCCAAGATGAGTTGAATGCTCATGTCCGTGGGATGGGATTGCAGTTTGGTCCCGACACCTCGACTTCGAACCGAGCCACCATCGGCGGCATGATCGGCAACAATTCCGCCGGCGCCCATTCGCTGACTTACGGCAAAACGCTGGACCACGTCATCGAGTTGACCGTGCTGCTCGCAGACGGCAGTGAAGTGGTGTTGAAGGATGTCGCGCCGGACGAGGTCGAAAGGAAAAGCCGCGCCGATAGCATCGAGGGCCGCGCTTATCGCGAGGTGTTTCGGCTGGCGCAGCAGCACAAGAGCGAGATCCTGTCGCGCTATCCAAAAATCATGCGGCGCGTGTCCGGGTATAATTTGGACGAATTCATTAAGCCCCAACGGTTCAACCTATCGCGCATGCTGGTGGGTTCCGAGGGTACCTTGGCGACCGTCGTCGAGGCCAAGATGCGCTTGGTCCCCAAGCCCAAATGGACAGCGATGGATGTCATTCACTTCAACGACGACATCGAAGCACTGGAAGCATCGCAGGCGATTCTCGAAACGGCGCCCTACGCGTTGGAGTCCACCGACAAGATGATTCTCAACCTGGCACGGGGGAACATCGTGCAATCGCAGCGTTTGGGGTTTGTGCAAGGAAACCCCAGTTCTCTACTGATGGTCGAGTATGCCGGCGAGACCGAAAAAGAAGTGAGGGAGCAAGTCGAAAGACTCGAAGAAGTGCGTAGGCGCGAGAAGATCGGCTACGCCTCTACGCTTGCGTTTAGTCCGGAGGAGGTCAAGTCGATCTGGGGCGTGCGCAAGGCAGGACTGGGGTTGTTGCTTGGCACCACGGGCGACAAGAAGCCGATTGCTTTCGTCGAGGATGCTGCGGTGGCGCCGGCAAAATTGCCGGAATTTATTCGGCGCTTCCGAGAAATCGTTTCACGCCATGATACGGTCGCGGGCTACTATGGCCACTGCTCGGTGGGCTGCATGCATATCCGGCCGCTGATCAATCTGAAAGAGATTAGTGAAAAAGCCAAAATGGTATCGATCGCCAATGAGATTTGCGATCTGGTGCTGGAATTCGACGGCGCCATGTCCGGCGAGCATGGCGACGGATTGGCGCGCAGCCACTTCAACGCGAAGTTATTCGGTCCGGCGCTCTACGACGCGTTCCGCCAAATCAAGCGCGCCTTCGATCCGAAAAATCTCATGAACCCCGGAAAAATTGTCGATTCGCCGGCGATGACCGAGTCGCTCAAGATCAGCCCGCAATACAAAGCATGGGAGCCGACCACTACCCTGAATTTTAGCGAGCAGGGCGGTTTCGCGCGCGCCGTGGAGATGTGCAGCGGTATGGGCGAATGCCGCAAAAAACTCGACGGCACCATGTGTCCGTCGTACATGGGAACTCTCGACGAAGAACACTCGACTCGCGGCCGCGCCAACGCGCTCAGAAACGCGATTTCGGGCAGAGCTCCTGAGCAGGAATTCACCGGCAAGCGCCTTTATGAAGTGATGGATCTCTGCCTGGAGTGCAAAGCCTGTAAGGCGGAGTGTCCCTCCAACGTCGATATGGCGAAGCTCAAGTACGAGTTTCTCGATCACTATCACCGCGCCAACGGCTTGCCGCTGCGCAACAGGATTTTCGGCAGGATCGAGAGCTTGAATCGCGTCGGTGCCAAACTGGCGCCGGTATCGAACTGGGTGGTTCGTTCGCCTGTTAACCGATGGTTGATGGAACTGTTCGCCGGAGTTGATCGGCGCCGCCCTCTGCCGCAGTTTGCCCAGGAAACTTTCGAAGACTGGTTCCGCAAATACAAAGCGGAAGGGGATGGGTCCAAGGGTGACGTGGTTTTGTTTCACGACACCTTCAATAATTACAACACCCCTAATGTTGCGACAGCGGCAACACGTTTTCTGGAGAAATCGGGTTATCGCGTGCTGCTCGTCGATAAGAAATGCTGCGGCCGGCCGATGATTTCCAAAGGCATGCTCAGCCAAGCCAAGGAAAACGCCGCATGGAATGTCGACAAACTGGCGGTGTACGCCGAGAAAGGAACGCCGATCGTCGGACTGGAGCCGTCCTGCTTGCTCACCTTACGCGACGAGTATCCCGAGTTCATCCGCACGAGCGCAGCGAAGAAAGTGGCCGAAAACAGCTTCCTCTTGGAAGAGTTTGTCATGCGTGAACGCCGACAGGGTAGATTTACTCTTAATGCAAACGCCAACGGCAAAAAAGCGCTGCTGCATGGGCATTGCCATCAAAAGGCGCTTGTCGGCACGGCGCCGACCATTGCGATGCTAAAAGCGGCCGGCTACGAGGTGAGCGAAGTCGACTCGGGTTGCTGCGGCATGGCCGGCTCATTCGGCTTTGAGAAAGAGCATTACGATCTCTCGACAAAAATCGCCACCCGCCGTTTGGTGCCGGCTATTCAAGCGTCAGGGCAGGAAATCGAAATTGTCGCGCCTGGAATTTCCTGCAGACAGCAGATTGATCATCTGGCGGGAAGAAAAGCCAGGCATCCAGCGGAGCTGATGTTGGAAGCAATCAGCTGAACGGTTTTGAAGTGTTGATCTACTTTGGTCCGTTACGGCACGTAGCTACGCTTCCTCAAAAACTGCCCCAAGGTTGTATCCCCGGGTTTACTTCTGCCGTCAGCACACTGCCGTTGAAGCGTGCCGCGGGGACATACAACTCCGCGTCATGAGCTTGTGCCATTCGTTCGACGACACTTTGGTGAATGCGCTGGCCGTCGCGTATCGCGCGCGGTTCTTTCTTTAGTTGTAATGAAGCGGCAATCTTACCGATGACTCCGATACCCGCGTAAAACTCCGTGTAGGAGTCACGCATCAGGGCACGAGGACTGGTCACGTCGAAGCCGGGAATGCCGCGGGCATCGAGGGGCAGGCCGGCGTCGCGCGCCGATTGCAGCATCCAGAAGAGCGCGATGTTGGAGAGATTGGCATCGAAGTAGCCGCCGCCGACGTTGGTGTGACAGCCGCTGAACCAGACTTCGTCCACGCGGGTCTCGGCCGTCGCCGGCAACTCCCAGAACGCCGGCTCGAAACGCTCGCGTTCCTCGTCCAGCGCCAGCGCATGGGCGACGCGTTTCACGTTGGCCGGACTGATGCGGTGAAAATTGCCCAAGGTCCGACCGAAGGCGAGCGCGCCCACGGTATCCCAGACGCCCAAAAAGTCGATTGCGGCGTCCACGGTTCCGTAGACCGATTTATCGATCGGGCTGGTATCCATATAGGCATCGTAGAGATCCAGAACTTCCTCTTCCTTGAGCGCGCGCGGCTCCATCGGCAAACCGGCGAGGTCGATGAAGCCGGCGAGGCTGCGGACGGCGAAAGCGCCGCGGCTAAAGCCGAAGGCGAAAATCCGATCGCCCGGACGGTATCTTTCCGCGAGAAACCGATAGGCGTCGCGGATGCGCTCTGAAGTGCCGGTGCCGGTGGCGCCTTCGAGGACTTGGTGCTTCACGGTGCCGCTGGTGCCGATGCCCGCCAGATAAACGACTTCGCCTTCGACTCCGGTAAAAAGAATTTTCGGCTTTATCGGCGCGATGGAGCCGTAATAGAAAGTTCGGGCGAGGGCCCGATTGGCCAGCGCCTCCCAGGTTCTTACGAGGTTGGACGATGCCGCTTTTTCCTCGGCGCTCACCGGGTCCTTGTCGCGCTGCCCCGGTTGGTTCCAGGTACCGTCGATGCAAACAATCCAGGTTTTCGCCATGATCTTCTCCAGTGAAAATAGAACGCGGGGGTTCTTCACGTCCCGCCATGAAGCGGGATGGAAAATACCGGAGCAAGGATACCAAATCTTCATGGCCGCGCGCGAGAGAATTTCCGAACTTGGTAGTAACTCATTTGGTTGACGGGGTCTTGATCAAGAGTCGCAGTAAAAAAGTTGTTAGCCTGTCATAACAATTGTGACGTTCAGTCATTTGGTTTACTTTGAAATGATGTGATGTTTCTCAAAGCCATTCCCGCATCGAGCAGCGAGCGGCGGAGAATGTACGGCGATTGATCCGGGCAATGGCGGAAGTTTTTAGCAAGCGTTGCAGACGAGGGGGCGCGATGAAACGCAAGCTGGGGTTCGTTTTGGCGATCTTATTTACTCTCGCTCTCGACGCGACGGGGGCGTCCGCCGACATGCAGGAGGATATAGATCGCGCTGTATCGATTATCGAGCGCTTTCAGGAGATACCGGAGTCGGCGATTCCGCCGGCGGCGATCTACACGTACGGCCGCAACCAAGGCATTTTTGGCGGCGTGTCGTTGGAAGGGACGGTCATCGCAACCCGCTATTCAGCTAATGAGGAATACTACGGCAAGCCGATGTTCCCCGCCGATATTCTCGCGGGCAACGTCAAGCCGCCGCCGAGCGCCCAGAAACTGCTCGACGTCTTATCGAAATACTGAGTTCTTCTTGCCCGTCGTCGGGCGACTCAAATCGTTCCTCGCTTACTTGATCTGCTTCGCGCGCGTATACGGGCCGGCGTCAAAGGCGCCGTCAGGCGCGTCTTTGGCGCCGCCGCCGGCGGCTTTCACGATGTCGTACATCTTTTTCAGCGAAGCGATGTCCGCGGCTTCGAAGCTCGCGATGTAGGCGCCGTCCCACTGATCGGCGTAAGCGCGCGCGTCGGTGGCGTTCATGTTCGCCGCTTTCTGGAGAATTTCGGCGACGCGCGGCTTATTCTTGGAGCCGTATTGCAGCGCGTTGCGGGTGGCGGCGATAAACTTCGCCGCAGGCTCCGGATTCTTGGCGAGATAGTCGCTGTGCACGATGGTCACGGCGAGGATCGGCGGCGCATTGCCTTTGGTGAGTTTTTTCCACTCATCGACGATGCTGGCCAGTCGCCGCAGCTTGGTTCCTTCCAACTGCGCAAGCGTCACCGAACGCAGCACTCCCGCGTCGATTTCCTTCTGCGTCAAGAACTGCGCGAGCTGGGCTTCATTGCCTGGCGCGACGCTGTATTGGTTCGGCTTGAGACCGAAATTGTTTTCGAGGATCGCCGTGGCGAGCGCGTGGGTCGCGCTGCCGGCCGGCGACATGCCGATCTTTCTGCCCTTGAGCTCGCTCACCGACTTGATCGGCGCGCCGTCGAGGACGGCGATCTGCGCTTCGGCGATCTGCGTCGCGAGCACGATCTTCACCGGCACGCCGTCGGCGGCGATGCCGATGGAGTTGGTCGAGGGCGCGGCAAAGGCGATATCGATGGCGTTGGAGACGATCGCCCGGGTCGGCCCGTTGACCTCGGCGAATTTCACCCATTCGACGCCGAGCCCCTGGCTTTCGGCGAATTTCATCTGCTCCATCACCGCGCCGAAGCCGAGGCTGAAGCCGCTCGTCCAGTAACCGACCTTCATCTTTTGCCCGGCGACCGAACCGGGAGCAAACACGGCCAGGAACACCGCCGCAGCGATCAGTTTCATCGTTGTCATTTTTCCTCCCGTGTATTGAAGATGAATCCCGTTCAAATCAGCGCGCGCAGGCGCTGCATACAGCTTGCCACTTCGGGCTGAGTAATTTCGCGGGGGCGCGGCGGGGAAATGTGGACGACTTCCCGAATCGTTCCCGGCCGCGGCGACATGACCGCGACTTGATCGGCCAACAGCGCCGCCTCCGCTACGTCGTGGGTCACGAACACGACGGTCATGCCCTTCAGCCGGTGGATGCGCAGCAGCTCGTCGTGCATGAGGCCGCGCGTCTGCGCATCGAGGCGAGAAAAGGGCTCGTCCATCAGCAGAATGCGCGGCTCGGTCACGAGGCTGCGGGCGAGCGCGACGCGACTGCGCATGCCGCCGGAAAGCTGATAGGGAAACGCGTCTTTGAAGCCTTTCAGCTCGACGAGATCGAGGGTTGCGAGCGCCCGGCGCGCGCGTTCCTTAGCCGCCGTCGAGCCGGCTTCCAGCGCGAACTCGACGTTGCGCATGGCGGTGCGCCACGGGAGCAGGCGATCGTCCTGGAACATGTAGCTGACCGAGCCCCAGTCGTTGAACTCTTCGCCGGCGGCGCCGCAGATGCAGACCTGCCCGCGGTCGGGCTTCAAGATGCCGGAAATGATGTTGAGCAACGTGCTCTTGCCCGAGCCCGATGCGCCGATCAGGCCGACGATCGCCTGGGGCGGCACCGTGAGGTTGACGTTTTTGAGCACCGCCAGCGCGTGACCGTTGTTGGCGAAAGTCTTGTCGATGCCGCTCAGCCGGATCGCTGCCTGCGCCGACCCCGCTTCGTCGCAATTCTGTTCGATGAGTTCGCTGCGGCTCATAGCGCCCGATCATTGCGCCTCGGCGCTCTTTTTCCAACGGAACAAATAATTTTCCAGCGGCTTAAGCATGCCCATCTCGATAGTCGCCATCATGATCACGAGAGTCAAAGTCCAGGCGAACACCTGGTCGGTGCGAATCAGATCCGCGGCCTGGCGCAGGCGATAACCGACGCCGCTGGAGGAGCCGATGGTTTCGGCGACCAGCGAAACGCGCCAGCCGAAGCCGAACGCGAGCCTGGCGCCGGAGAAAAAGTAGGGAAGGATGGTCGGAAAATAGATCTTGGTCATGACCTTCCAGCGCGGCATGCGCAGCGACTGGGCAAGCTCAATGAAGTCGGCGTTGACCGTGCGCGTGCCTTGCCAGACGTTGGTGATGATCAGCGGCATCGCCGTCATGAATACCACAAAGATCGTCGTGGCGTTGGAAATGCCAAACCAGATGATGGCGAAGATCGCCCAGATCGCCGAAGAGACGGTGTTCAGCACCGGAAGAACCGGCTCGAAAAACTCGCCGGCGCGCTGGTTGGCACCGAGCACGATCCCGCACGGCAGTCCGATCAAGGCCGCGGCCACGAAGCCCGCCGCGACGCGCCAGAGCGTGACGGCAAGGTTGCTCCAGAGATCGCCGCTGCCGCCGATGAGCTGGAGCGCGTCCCAGACGCGCGCCGGTCCCGGCAGAATGTAGTGCGGCATGGAGCGGGACGCGAGCCACCATAGGACGACCGCTGCGGCCGCCAATGCGACACGTTGGGCGATCAGATCGAGCCGCAGCCAATGGGAAAGCGGCTGCGCTGGCAGTTTGGTTTCGCTCGCTTCGCTGGCCACGTTTGCCGCACCTCACCACCGAAACCGTAATGCCTTGATTCAGCCATGAATTTCTCACGATGTCACTAGCTGTAAACCAAGCTATCTCGTGATCGCGTACAAATAACAATCGCGCGGTCGCCCGACATGGATGGCTGTATAATGTAACGGCGGAGAATCCCTTCGCGGGACATGCCGATTTTCTCCAGCGTGCGAGCTGAGGCGATGTTTTCCACATCGCAGAAAGCCTGAACCCTGAAAATAGCCGCCTGGCGCAGGGCGTGTTTGACCAAACAGCCTGCCGCTTCAGCCATGATGCCGCGGCGGAAGCGATGCAGCGTCTCGATCGGCTCAATGCCGAGCGCAGAAGGGCGGGCAAGCCCACCGCCGTGGTCGATCTCGCACTTTACGTGGGGGAGGGTTCTCTACGGCAACGTCGGCGCCATCGACCGTCTCGACTTTCACCGTCATCGGCCCGGCGGTCAACGAAGTCGCGCGCATCGAAGCTTGTGCGAGCCGCTGGGGCGCAACGTGCTCATCTCCGCCGAGTTCGCGTCGCTGGTCGATGAGGGCCCGTCGGTTGGAGCCGCTCGGCCACCGTCCGCTCCGCGGTGTGCGCGAGCCAAGACAAGTCTATGCGCTCGATCTTGACTCTAAGAAGAGAATCGGGCAGCGGTCGTTCCCGCTTGTTAGGATTTTGGGCAAAGCTGGGATCAGACTTGCCTAAGCCGCGAGCTGTTCGTAGTCGTCGATATTTGGATCTCAATCACTGCCAGAGAAGCGGTTGTCCTTGAGCGTTTTCCAGAGATCGATCCGGACCTGCGGGTCGGAGAGATCGAGCTTGGTGCCGGTGCGATCGAACGGCTGCTCGGTCACCGGATCGCCGGGCATAAAGAGCGTGAACTGCTGATGCCATTGGCCGGTGCAGGGGATCTCCTCCTCGGTCAAATCTTTAACTTCGGGTGCCACTCGTTTCATGCTTAAACCGTGTCGGGAAGTCGAGAAAAAAGTAGCGTTCATCGAGTCGCGAATTGCCCGCCGACGGCGCGAACGCGCTCTCCACTTTGAGAACATTGCGCTCAAGTTCTCGCCATCGCTCGGGCCATGCCGCCGAAATAGACGCGGTGGATGTCCATCGAATCCGTCGCGGTCGTGATCACGTCGTGCTCCCGCCCCGGCGCGACATACTTTTCCAGAACGTCGATGAACATGTCCGAGTGCTTCACGTCGGCCTTGCTGTGCGCGGTGAAGTTGGGCATCTGGGCGGCGCTGAAGTTTAAATCGCGCGACCAGATCTTGTAGAGCCGGCTGCAGTTGCCGCCGCCGATGTCGCCCAACAGCCGATCGTCATTGGTCCACTCGGCGATGGTCGACGCCGCGATGGCTTCCTGCCACGGACGGGTGCGCGCGATCCAAAACCACGCGTACATGGCCGATTTGGTGGTGGGCAACGGCTCGGCGTTCATGACCTCGTCCACGCTCAACCCGACTTCTTTTCCCTGACGAACGATGAGATCCATGTGGCCGATCTTGGAATGCTCGTCTTCGACCAGCTCCTCGTACTCGTGCTCCAAGATCCTTTGCTTGACCTCGAACTCCGGGCAGTTTGCCGCCACCTGGGGCCAATTGTTGCGCCGCTGGCGCGCATAGAGACCGAGCTGGCGCAGATAGATGCGCGCGCGCTCCGGGGTCATCTTCATCGCGTAGAAGTCTTCCATCTCGGGCGTGCGAAAGAAGTCTCTGACAACTTCACCGAGCGCCTGGCGCCATTGTTGTGCGTTAATTGACTATCCGCAACAATTCCAAAATTGCACGACCGCCGACGGTACAATGCCAACGCGCCTAAAACCCTGGAAGGAATATAAATATAAATGAGCTGGACGTCGAGGCAGCCCCCCAACAGGCGGGGTGACGTCTTTGAGGTCAATGATCTTCGCTGTCATCCGACCCTAAGCCGGATAACAGCTCCTCGGTTAATCAAAGATAATTCCACGTGAAAAATTTACCCTGAAAGCCTTGACACGTTCAGTAAGTAAATGCTAACTAACCGATGATGTCGAGCGCTCCACGGCTGTCCGCGGAAGAGCGGAAGGAGGCGATTGTCGAGGCAGTGCGCGACGTCTTCGCCGAAAAGGGATTCGACGGCACCACGACCCGCGAGCTCGCCAAGGCCGCGGGGGTTTCCGAAGCGCTGCTGTACAAGCATTTTCCCAGCAAAGAGTCGCTCTACGCGGCGATGCTCGACGGCTGCGCCAAAGGCCCGACGTTCGCCGAAGCCAGCCGGATTCTCGAGCTCGAAGCCTCGACCTCGACGCTGGTCGTGATGGTGCATTTCATGATCTCGCACTACGTGCTCGGGCGCGCCGGGGATCTGCATCGCGCGGCGCTCAATGCGCTGTTGGTCCGAAGTCTGCTGGAGGACGGCGAGTTCGTCCGCTTGATGCACAAGAAGCTCGCCGCGGCGTGGGTCAAGAAATTCGAAGGCTGCCTGCATGCGGCGGCGCGGGCCGGCGAGCTGAACGACGTGCCGGTGCGCCGCGATCTCTGCGTGTGGTTGGTGCAGCACGTGGCGTTCTCGTTGATGCTGCACTTGCAGCCCAAGACGCCGGCGATCGACTACAAGGTATCGAAGGAAGAGCTGGTGTCCCAAGCGACCTGGTTCGGTTTATTGGGCATCGGCCTTAAACAGGAGGCGGTGCGGCGCTATTATAATCCTAAGGCGCTGCGCTTGCTGGCGAGTTAACGTCTCTCGCGGGGGAACGATTAATCTCCGCGAGAACGCTGGCAGTCCGGCCCCCGTTTCAGCGACAACCGCATCGATTCCGGCTTGAGTTGATCCTGAGTACGGCGCAGGGCCGGAATGACGACAACAACGGTCGAGTAGTGCAGACCCCTGCCGGGAGCCGAGGGTCGTTCGATAATAATTTCACTTTTTGATTCCGCAGCCGGTAAGCAAAGATTTACCAGATTATTTTTGATCACTTTTTTGGAGGGCAGATGAAAGCGCAGAATAGCAATGGAAACAGCGCTCCCCAGCGGAGCCACGGTTTGGACGAGCGGGTCGGCTCGCTGTTTCAGCCGGATACGCTCTTGGGCGAGGATTACGCCGCCAACTTTCGGCGCAAGATTCCGTTGGAGCCCGAGCGGATTCTTCTGCTCGCGATTCTCGAGGATGGCGTCCGCTGCTATCAGGAAAACCTGTTTGTCTCGGGCGGCAAAAGGCGGGCGTTGTTCGAGGAAGCGAAGGAATGGCTTTTCAGTGACGACGCGATGTGGTTCTGCTCGTTTGTCTCGATTTGCACGATGTTGAATCTGGATCCGAACTATATTCGCCGCGGTTTGCAGCAGTGGGAGAGCCGCGCGCGCAAGTCGGCGCCTGCAAAGCAGCGGAAAAGCGCCGCCAACGAGCAAAGGCTGGTCGCCTAGCGTCATTGTATCGGGGGTTTCGTGGTCCATGCCGAAGTCGGTAGGCGCTGGATCGGATGCGCACCGCTTGGCCTCGCGCTGTTCGCTGCGTGCCTAGCCGTTGGCTGCGGCAAAGAATCGCAGCCCAATTTCGAACGGCCGCCGGCCCCGGTTGTGGTCGCCGCGGCCGTCGCCGAGGACGTTCCCATCTACATCGACGCGGTCGGCAAGATCGCTGCCCGCGAAGTCGTATCGATCCAGCCGCAGGTCTCCGGCCGCATCGTCAAGCTGCACTTCAGCGACGGGGCCGACATCAAGATCGGTGATCTGCTTTTCACCATCGACCCGCGCCCGTATCAGGCACAGCTCAATCAAGCCGAGGCCAATCTCGCCGGCGCGGAAGCGGCGTTAGACCTGGCGAAGACCAATTTTGCCAGGGTGGAGGCCGTCAGTGACCCGCGTGCGGTTTCGCGCCAGGATTACGACGCGAAAAAAGCCGCCGTGGAGAGCGCAGAGGCCGAGGTCAGGCAAAACCGCGCGGCGGTAGAGACCGCGCGATTAAATCTCGAATATTGCACGATCCGCTCGCCGATCAACGGCCGGGCCGGACAGCGGCAGGTGGATGTTGGCAATGTGGTCTCGCCGAGCAATGGCTCACTCTTGGTCATTCAGAGACTCGATCCGATCTATGCCGATTTCACGATCACCGAAAAAGATCTGAGCCGGGTGCAGCGCAACATGACGCAGCGCACCCTAAGAACCGAGGTGAGCCTGCCGGACGATGATGGCGCGCCGCGCGAGGGCAAGCTGACGTTTGTCGATAATTCGGTCCAGGAAGGCACCGGCACCGTAAAGCTTCGCGCGACGTTAGCCAACGGCGACCGGCGCTTCTGGCCGGGACGCTTTGCTAATGTCCGGCTGATCCTCGCCACTCAGGAGCAGGCCGTTTTGGTCCCGGCGGGGGCGCCGAATATGTCGGCGAAGGGTCCCTTCGTTTACGTCGTCAAGCCGGATTCCAGCGCAGAGCTCAGGCCCGTCACACCCGGGCAGCGCCAGGGCGAACTGATTGTCATCGAAAAGGGAGTCAAAGCGGGCGAGCGGGTCGTCGTGCAGGGCCAGCTCGGCGTCACCCCGGGAGGGAAGGTCAGCATCGCTAAACCGGCTGCGCCACAAAATGCGCCTGCGCCAACGCCGGAAACCAAGTCGTGAACTTTTCGGAACGGTTCATACATCAGCCGGTCATGACGACGGTCCTGACGCTGTCGGTGATTCTGTTCGGCGTGCTCGCCTATTTTCAACTTCCGGTGAACGACTTGCCGGCGGTCGATTATCCGGTCATTCAAGTTCAAGCGAGCTACCCGGGCGCCAGCCCGGAGACCGTCGCCAACAACATCGCGACGCCGCTCGAACGCCAGTTCATGCAAATCAATGGACTCGAGCTGGTGACTTCGAAAAGCACGCAAGGCCATACCAGCCTGACCCTTCAGTTCGCGCTCAGCAAAAGCATCGATGCCGCGGCCACGGATGTGCAAACCGCCATCTCGCAGGCGACGGGCAGCCTGCCTGTCGATTTGCCGTCGCCGCCGACATTTTCAAAAACCAATCCCAACGATCAGCCGATCATGTATATCGCTCTCACCAGCGACTCGGTGACCCGCGGGCAGCTCTACGATTATGGCAGTACGCAAATCGGCCAGCGGATCAGTATTTTGCCGGGAGTTTCGCGGGTCAACGTATTCGGCACCAAGTCGGCGATACGCATCAAGGCGAATCCATCCAAGATGTGGGCGCGCAATATCTCGGTCGACGATCTCACCGCCGCGGTGAAAAGCGGCACGAGCTACACCGGCGCGGGGCAATTCGACGACAAGAGCGGCACGATGCTGTTGCGGCCCCAGGGCCAGCTCGATAGCGCTGAGGCCTACGGCGATCTCATCGTCGGTTCGACCAACGGCGCGCCGGTTTATCTGCGCGACGTGGCTGAGGTGCGCGAATCCGTACAGGATGAGAGGCTGAACATGCGCTTTTGGGCGCGCGGCTATCCTGTGCCCGGCGCGACGGTGGTGCTCGCGGTTTTTCGTCAGGCCGGCGCCAATGCCGTCCAAGTCGCCGACAGCATCCGCGCCTTGCTGCCGCAGATCAGCGCCGAGCTGCCCGGTTCGGTGCGCATTACGCCGCTCTACGATCGCTCGCGCGGTATCGTCAATTCCGTAAAAGACGTGCAGGAGACCTTGCTGATCGCCTTCGTTTTGGTGGTGCTGGTCATATTTCTTTTTCTCGGCCGGGCCACCGACACCTTGATTCCCGCGGTGGCGCTGCCGATTTCCCTGCTGATCACCTTCGTGGTGATGCAGGTTCTCGGTTACAGCCTGGATAATCTTTCCTTGATGGCGCTGACCTTGGCGATCGGATTCCTGGTGGACGACGCCATCGTGTTCCTGGAAAACACCGTGCGCCGCATGGAGCAGGGCGAAGGCGCTCTGCAAGCGACGATTCAGAGCGCCAAAGAGATCAGCTTTACGATCATTTCGATGACGATCTCGCTCGCGGCCGTGTTCATACCTCTGGTGTTCATGTCAGGATTGGTAGGCCGGATTTTCCGCGAATTCGCGGTCACCATCGTGGTCGCGATCATTGCTTCGGGTCTCGTCTCGCTCACCCTCACGCCGCTCATGTGCGCGCGCCTGCTCAAGGACCGCGGAGAAGGGTCGCGGCGCACTTGGATGGAGCGCAGGATCGGCGCCTTCGAGAAGCGGGTGCTCGGCGGCTACGGCAGATCGCTGTCATGGTTTCTCGCGCGCCGCTGGATCTCGCTGGTGATCTGGGTCGTTTGCCTGGCCGGCACGATCGGATTGTTTATGGCGGTGCCGAAGGCGTTCCTGCCACCGGGAGACAGCAGCGTCGTTACCGGCGTCTTCATCGGGCGCGAAGGCGCCTCGCCCGAGGAAATGTATGCGATTCAGGAGCAGGTCGACGCCGTGCTGCTGCAGAATCCCAACGTCATGGCCACCATCGAGGTTACGGGACTGGCTCAATTCATAGCATCTAACCAAGGAATCATGTTCACATTTCTTAAAGCCGCCCGCCGGCCGCGCGCCGATCCATGAAGAGGCGGCAAAGCTAATGGGCGCCATGGCAAGAATTCCCGGGGTGATCGCGTTTCTTCGGCCATTTCCGGTCCTGGAAATCAGCACCGGCGCGACCAACCAAAGCCAGGGCCAGTACCAGTTCTCTATTTCCGGGGTGAATCCCCCGCAGGTCTATGACGCCAGCGCAAAGCTATTGGCCAAGATGCACGAATATCCAGGCTTTCTGACCGTGTCATCGGACTATTACAACAATACGCCAAGTCTCGATATCGAGCTCCGGCGCGAGCAGGCAAAGCTCAACGGCGTATCCGAGGCGCGCATTCTTACGCTGCTGCGCAACGCCTACTCGCAGAACTATCTCTATTTGATCAAGAAACCCGCGGATCAATATCAAGTGATCCTCGAAGCCGCAGATGCCGCCCGCTCTACGGCGGAAGACTTGAGGCTGCTCTACATCCGCTCCGACGACGGCAAGCGGCTCGTGCCGCTCGACGCGCTGGTTAACTGGAAGCCATCCTTGGGACCGCAGGCGGTCAACCATTTGAATCAATTCACCAGCGTCACGCTTTCCTTCAATCTCAAGCCCGGAGTTGCGATTGGCGACGCCACCGACTTTATCAATAACGCGGCAGCGCAAATCGTGCCTTCGAGTTTGCGCGCAAGTTTGCAAGGCGAGGCGCTGACTTTTCAAAACACGGTCCGCGACCTGACGATTCTGATGGCTTTGGCGGTGTTCGTCATGTACGTGATCCTGGCAATTCTTTACGAAAGCTATCTTCATCCCTTGACCGTGCTCTCGACTTTGCCAACCGCGCTCGTCGGCGGACTGCTCACGCTCTATCTCTTCGGCGAGCAAGCCTCTTTGTATGCCTTCGTCGGGATGTTCATGTTGATGGGCATCGTCAAGAAGAACGGCATCATGATCATCGATTTCGCCATTCATCGCGTCGGCGCGGGGGAACCGGCGGTGCAAGCGATTCACGACGCAAGCATCGATCGTTTTCGACCGATCTTGATGACCACGCTTGCCGCTGTATTCGGCGCGCTGCCGATCGCCCTCGGCTGGGGCGCGGACGGCGCATCACGGCGCCCGCTGGGACTCGTTATCGTCGGCGGCTTGGTCGTGTCCCAGTTCATCACGCTATTCATCACGCCTGTGATTTATCTGTATTTCGAAGATTTCCAGGAAAAGGTCCTCGACCGCACTTCCTTCTTTCGCTCCTCGCGGACGAGAGCGACGGCAGGCCTAGCGCGCGAGCGCGACTAGGAGTGGCGCGGGGGCCGGGCCAGTATTTCAGGCGTCGCCAATCGGGCGTTTGCTTTTCTTCGTGGAAACTTATAAAACCGTAACAGTTTCCTAAGTATATGAACCGCAAAACCGGCAAAAAAACCACGAGCGTCGCGGTGGTAGGCGGCGACGGCGCCGCCGCGCAGCGCATCGTCGCGGCGGCGCGGCGCCATTTCTTTGCTCACGGCATTCGCTCGGTGACCATGGACGACTTGGCCGCCGAGCTCGGCATGAGCAAGAAGACGCTTTACGCCGCCTTCCCGGGAAAGCGCGACGTGTTGCGCGCCGTGCTGTTGGAAAAGTTCCGCGACGTGGAAACGGATCTCGAGCAGGCGATGACCGGCGCCTCCACCGACGTGCTTGGCGCGCTCCACAAGCTGCTCGCCTGCATGCGCCATCACACCGACGAAATCCAGCCGTCGTTCGTGCGCGATATCCGGCGCGAGGCGCCTGAGTTCTTTAAATTGATCGAAGACCGGCGCCGCCGGCTTATCCAGCGCTATTTCGGCAGGCTCTTCGAGGCGGGCCAGAGCGCGGGAATCATCCGCAAGGATATCGCCACTCGATTGATGATCGAGATGTTGGTCGGCGTGACCGAAGCGATCATGAATCCGCCGAAGATGGCTGAGCTCGGATTAACGCCCAGGGCCGGCTACATCAGCGTGATCACGGTGATGCTCGAGGGGCTGCTGACGGAAAAAGGCAGGGCGGAGAAGGCTGCTGGATTGGATCGACTATGAAACGATCGGTGTGGATCGCGGTGATCGTCCTCGCGGCGCTGGCAGCCGGGGCGGCGATCTGGCGGTGGACTCGAAACGACAAGACCAGCGATGAGCTCGCGCTCTACGGCAATGTCGATCTGCGCCAAGTCGATCTCGCGTTCAACAACAGCGAGCGCATCGCGGCGGTGCTGGTGCAGGAAGGTGAGCGGGTGCGCAAGGGCCAAGTGCTCGCGCGGCTCGACACGGCTCGGATCGAGCCCCAGCTTGCGCAGGTCGAAGCGCAGGCGATGGCGCAGCGCCAGGTCGTGCAGCGACTGCGCAACGGCACCCGGCCCGAGGAAGTCGCGCAGGCACGCGCCAACGTCGATTCGGCACAGGCCGATCTGGTGAACGCGCGGCTGCAACACGAACGGCTGCAGAGCGCCGCGGAGATCTCCGCCGGAAGGGCGGTCAGGCAGCAGGATGTCGACAACGCCAAGGCTGCGCTGCAGGTCGCCGAAGCAAAATTGGCGGTCAATCAAAAGGCCTTGGATTTGGCCGTCGCCGGCCCGCGCAAAGAAGAGATCGCCGAGAACGCGGCACTCTTGCGAGCCAGCGAGGCGCAGGCGGCGCTCTTGCGCCAGCAGCGCGCCGACTCGGAGCTGATCGCTCCCGTCGACGCTGTCGTGCGCACGCGCGCGATGGAGCCGGGCGAAATGGCGTCGCCGCAACGGACCGTATTCGCGCTCGCGATCACTGACCCGAAGTGGGTGCGCGTTTATGTTGCCGAGCCCGACTTGGGAAAAATTCGTCATGGCATGCCCGCCGCGGTGTCGGTGGATAGCTTTCCTGGCCGGCGCTTCGAAGGCTGGGTCGGATTCATTTCGCCCGTCGCCGAGTTCACGCCGAAATCCGTTCACACCGAAGAACTGCGCACCAGCCTCGTTTATGAAGTACGCGTCTTCGTCAAAGATCCGGACGACAACTTGCGCCTCGGCATGCCGGCGACAGCGTACTTGCAGATTGGAGAGACAAGCAAGGAGAAGGGGAGATAAGGAGACAAGGAGACCGGGAGACAGGGGGACGAGGAGTGCGAATGAGGATTCAACGAACGCGGCTATCCGAAGTCCATCATCCCGCATGTTTAAGCTGGAATCCAGGAATTCGGAACTGGACCCCCGATTAGAGCATTCGGGGGTGACGTTTTAAGTAAGAGTTTTATGAGTGTTGAAAAAAAAGATGCCGCGCTTATCGGCAGCAATATTCGGAAATCGTTCCGTCGCGAGAGCGGCGGAACGGTGGCGGCGCTGGACGGCGTTTCGTTGACAGTCGAGCACTGCGCGCTGACGGCGCTGGTGGGCCCGGACGGGGCGGGGAAGACCACTCTCATTCGTTTGGCGACGGGTCTCATGGAAGCCGACGGGGGGACGCTCGAAGTGTTGGGCGTCGATGTGAAGCTCGATCCGCAAAACGTGCAAAGCCGGATCGGATACATGCCGCAGCGCTTCGGTCTGTACGAGGATCTTTCGGTTCAGGAAAATCTCGATCTCTATGCTGATCTGCACGGCGTGACATTCGATGAGCGCCGCGAGCGTTATCCACGGCTCATGGAGATGACCGCACTGGGGCGGTTTACCGGCAGGCTCGCGGGCCGGCTGTCGGGAGGGATGAAACAGAAGCTTGGCCTGGCATGCACGCTGGTGCGCTCGCCGGAATTGCTATTGCTGGACGAGCCGACCGTCGGCGTCGATCCGTTATCGCGGCGCGAGTTGTGGGAAATTATTCTCCAACTCGTCAACGAGCGCGGCCTGACCGTGCTGGTCAGCACTTCCTATCTCGATGAAGCGGAGCGCTGCGGCCGGGTAATTGTGCTTCATGAAGGCCACGTCTTGGCGCAGGGGCGGCCGAGCGACGTGAGCGGCGTTGCCGAAGGACGCGCCTTTCTTGCCGAGCCGCGCGCGGGGCAGAAAGCCCGCGCGCTGCAGGCGCGATTGCTCGACGAGGCGGGGATCGTCGATGCCGTGCCGGAGGGCGGTAAGGTGCGGTTTGTTACGAAGGACAGACAAGGAGACAAGGAGACGGGGAGACAAGGAACTGGCGGACAAGGAGACAAAGAGAGAGGGAGACAAGGAGTAACGATTGAAGCAGATCCAGATTCGCCTCTCGCCGGCACCGTCATCGTGCCTGCCGAGCCGCGATTTGAAGACGGCTTCATGGCGCTGTTGGAACGGACAAGGAGACGGGGAGACAAGGAGAGGGGAAGAGAAGGGGATAAGGAGAGAAGGAGACAAGGAGAAAATACGGAGCGCTCCGAGGCTCTGACGGTCGGGGATGCGGTGGTGGTCGTGCGCGATTTGGTTCGGAAGTTCGGCAGTTTCACCGCCGTCGATCACGTGAACTTCGAAGTTCAGCGCGGCGAGATTTTCGGTTTGCTTGGTCCCAACGGTGCGGGCAAAACTACGACGTTCCGCATGCTCTGCGGACTCTTGCCCGCGACGGGTGGAGTGCTCCGAGTGGCCGGCGTCGATTTGCGGCATGCGCGCGCTTCAGCGCGCCAGCGAATCGGCTACGTGGCGCAGAAATTTTCGCTCTACGGCCACCTCGGCGTGGGCGAGAATCTCGAATTTTTCGCCAGCGCTTACAATCTGCGCGGCGCGCGAAAACAACAGCGAATCGAGTGGGCTCTGGAGCAGTTCGATCTGAGCGGGTTTGTCGACCTGCCGAGCGGTCATCTGCCCGGCGGATACAAGCAGCGGCTCGCCATGGCCGCGGCGTTGCTGCATCAGCCGGAGACTTTGTTTCTCGACGAGCCGACCAGCGGCGCCGACCCGCTGGCGCGGCGCGACTTCTGGCGCCGCATCGTCGCGCTCGCCGACGACGGCGTGACGGTGATCGTGACCACCCACTTCATGGAAGAAGCCGAATATTGCGACCGCATCGCGATTCTCGACGCCGGACGGGTGTTGGCTCAGGGTACTCCGGCCGAGATCCGCACCCGTGCCACTGATATCGGTCGTGAGCCGA
The DNA here is from genome assembly GCA_963745035.1 of uncultured delta proteobacterium. Lineage (GTDB taxonomy): Bacteria > Desulfobacterota > Binatia > UBA9968 > UBA9968 > DP-20. The sequence continues at coordinate 90,800 of CAVUVW010000005.1, forward strand.
CGATGGAAGACGCGTTCATCGCGATCGTCGAAGAGGCGCGCGAGTCGGCAGCAAACGGTGGAGCCGCAGCATGACAACCGAGCGGGCAATGGATCACGAGCGCGGTGCCGCGCGTCGGGTGGTTTCACTGGTAAAAAAAGAAGTGCGCCAAGTGGTGCGCGACCCGAGCAGCATCGCCATCGGCATCGTGCTGCCGGTCGTGCTGATTCTCTTGTTCGGCTACGGCATGTCGCTCGACGTGACCAATGTGCCGGTGGCGATCGTTCTCGAGGATTCGTCGCCGGCGTCGACGGAGCTGGCGGCAAGCTTCGAGCTTTCACGCTATTTCGAAGCGCAGAGAACGACATCCATGCCTCAGGCCGAGAAGCTGATGCTGGCGCGCAAGGTCGATGGCATCGTGCGCATCCGGCCCGACTTCAGCCGCCGGTTGAGCGCCGGCGAGGCCGAGGTGCAGATCCTGGTTCACGGCGTCGACGCCAATCGCGCGCGCATCATCCAAAGCTACGCGCAGGGCGCCGTCGGTACCTGGGCGGCGCGCCGGAGCGCTCAAGGAAAAGAAGTCACGACCGGTCCGGTACGCGTGCAGAATCGTCTTTGGTACAACGAGGCGAACGAGAGCCGCTACTTTCTCGTGCCGGGCCTGATCGTGCTGGTGATGACCTTGATCGGCGCGCTGTTGACTTCGCTCGTGGTGGCGCGCGAGTGGGAGCGCGGCACCATCGAGGCGCTATTCGTCACTCCGGTACGGCCCGGCGAGATTCTGCTCGGAAAAACGATCCCGTATTTCGCGCTCGGCATGATCGGCTTCGCGCTCTGCCTATTGGCCGCCAAATTTCTGTTTCACGTGCCGTTTCGCGGCTCGGTGCTGGTGTTGGCCGGAGTGTCGATGCTTTATCTGCTGGTGGCGTTGGCGCTCGGCCTGCTGATCTCGTCGGCGCTGAAAAGCCAATTCGTGGCGAGCCAGGTGACTTTGCTGGTGACCTTTCTTCCCGCGGTCATGCTTTCCGGTTTTCTGTTCGATCTGCGCAGCCTGCCGGCGGCCGTGCAACTTATCACTTTTCTCCTGCCGGCGCGCTACTACGTGACACTGTTGCAGACGATTTTTCTCGTCGGCGACATCTGGCGGGTGATCCTGCCGAACGCCGCCGTGCTCGCCGCGATGATGACGGCGCTCTTGTGGCTGGCGCGCCGCGCGACAAAAAAGCAGTTGGCATGAGGCGGCCGTGATCGAAACTTTCTTGCGCATCATCGCGCTCACGCGCAAAGAGCTCCTGGCGATTCTCAAAGATCCGCGCACGCGCTTGAGCCTCGTGCTGCCGCCGATCCTCCAGTGCCTCATTTACGGCTACGTGGCGACCTACGACTTGAACGACGTGGCCTACGCGGTGCTCGACAAGGACCGCAGCGCGGCATCGCGCGAGCTGCTCTCCGGCCTGGACGGCTCCGGGGTCTTCCGGCGCGTCGCCGATCTGCAGCGCGAGGACGACATCCGGCGCATGATCGACGAGCAGCGCGTATTGCTGGTGATCCAGATCGAGCAGGACTTCGCGCGCCGTCTCATGTCCGGCGGACCAGCCGACGTGCAAATCATCGCCGACGGGCGCAACTCGAACACCGCCGGCACGGCGATGAGCTACGTGAATGAAATCGTCGAAGCGTTCAACGCTGACTGGCGCGCGGCGCATAACCAGGGCGATCCGCCGCTCCGGCTCATCACCCGTGCCTGGTACAACCCCAATCTGGAAACCCGCTGGCACATGATTCCGGCGCTGCTCGGCATGCTTACGCTTCTCGAGACGATTCTCTTGACCGGACTGTCGGTGGCGCGCGAGCGCGAGCAGGGCACCTTCGATCAACTGCTGGTGACGCCGTTTCGTCCGGTGGAAATCATGATCGGCAAGGCGATGCCGCCCATGCTCGTCGGCATCGTCCAGGCGACGTTGGTGCTTCTGGTGGCGCAGCTGTGGTTCCGGATTCCGTTCGCCGGCTCGTTTGTCTACGCTTTACATCGGGCTGACCATTTTCTTGCTCGCCGCCAGCGGTATCGGTTTGCTGCTGTCGTCGGTGGCCGCAACCATGCAGCAGGCCATGCTCTATTCGTTCATGCTGATCATGCCTTTCGCACTGCTTTCCGGTTTTACTACGCCGATCACGAGCATGCCGGAGTTTCTGCAATACTTCACGTTGATCAACCCGCTGCGCTACGCCATCGAAATGGCCCATCGAGTGTATCTCGAAGGGGCGGGCCTGCCGCTGCTCTGGCCGGAGCTTTGGCCGCTCGGGCTGATTGCGGCGGTGACACTCTCCTCGGCGGCGTGGATGTTTCGCCACCGGCTGGTTTAGATGCGCGGTCGGATTTGCTAGATTGTCGGAGGTTAGAATGGTTGCCGAAAGATTTAAGTCGATAGCGGTGAAGTTGGCTCTGCTGCCGCTCGTTCTCGCGACGGCGTGCAGCGTTGGTCCGGATTACAAAGAGCCGGCCCTCGCCGTGCCGGCGGAGTGGAATGAAGCGCAGCAAAAAGGCGTCGACACGCGCACAGCGGAGCTGGCGCGCTGGTGGACCGCTTTCGAAGACCCGCTGCTCAACTCGCTGATCGATCGCGCGGTGAAGTCGAATCTCGATCTCCGCGTCGCCGAGGCGCGCATCCGAGAGGCGCGCGCATCACGGGCCGCGGTCGCAGCCGGCGCCTGGCCCACCCTGGATACTTCCGGCTCTTACACGCGAAGCCGCAGCAGCGAGAATGCGTTCAACATTCCTTTGCAAGGCGGCACAGATGGCACGGGTCAGGGTATCAAGCTGGAGCGCAATCTGTTCAACGCCGGCTTCGATGCCGATTGGGAGCTCGACGTGTTCGGCGGCGTGCGCCGCAGCGTCGAAGCGGCGGACGCGACCATCGAAGCGACGGAATACAACCGGCGGGATATTCTCGTGTCGCTGCTGGGCGACGTTGCCAGGAATTATATCGACCTGCGCGGCGCGCAGCGCCGGCTCGCGGTCGCGCGCGCTAATCTCAAGACGCAGCTGGATTCGCTGGATCTGACGCGGGTGCGTTTCAGCGCCGGGCTGGCCAGTGACCTGGACGTGGCTCGCGCGGAAGCGCAGCTCAATGCGACCGCATCGCAGGTTCCGACTTTCGAAAGTCTTTTGAAGCAGGCGGCGTACAGTCTCGATTTGCTGTTGGGCCTCTCGCCCGGAGCGCTCTGGCAGGAGCTTGAAAAGGAGCTGGCGATCCCCAATCTACCGCCCGAAGTGCTCGTGGGATTACCTTCGGATCTGCTGCGCCGCCGTCCGGACATCCGCTTTGCCGAGCGGCAACTTGCCGCCGCCACGGCGCAGGTTGGTTCGGCGATCGCCGATCTATTTCCGAGGTTCTTTTTAACCGGCGCGGCGGGCCTGCAGAGCATCAGCGCCAGCGACTGGTTTTCGGGAGGAAGCCATTATTGGTCGATCGGGCCGACGATCCGCTGGCCGATCTTCGATGCGGGCAGAATCCGCGCCAACATCGCGATTCGTAACGCGCAGCAGGAGCAAGCGTTGGGTCAATATGAAAAGGCGGTGCTCGCCGCGTTCGGTGACGTGGAGAAGTCGTTGGTCAACTATTCGCGCGAGCAAATCCGTTATCGATCGCTCACCGAGGCAGTCGCGGCGAATCGCCGCGCTCTCGAATTGGCCAATGAGCTTTATGTCCGCGGCCTCAATGATTACCTCAATGTCCTCGACACGCAGCGCGCGCTCTACCTAACCGAAAACGAGATGGCGCAAAGCGAGGCGACCATGGCCTCGAACCTGGTCGCGCTTTACAAGGCGCTGGGCGGCGGCTGGGAGATGAATTGACGTGAAATCCGGCGCGCGGGTAATTCGTATTCATTGGGCTCGCGTGGAACTTAATGAAAAGCTCAATGGAAGCTCCGGTCTCGCTCTGAAATCTCCGTAAGTATGCCCCTCCCTTTGGAAAAGAGGCGCAACGGGAGGTTTTCCCAATGATCGCACGCAATAAGCGACCGTCTACATGCTTCAAACACCGCGGCACTTATACGCCGGACTGATCGAGGTTATCGTCGGCGCTCTGATCGCGCTGGGTCTGTTCACGGTGTAGGCGTGAAGGTAGTTCGACGAAACAGAGCGGGACCGACCGATCCGTCAAATAAGCCTAAGCCTCCGGACCTTACCATGATAATTCTTTTCAACATTGTCCACTATTAGACACTAATCCCTGCCGTGGATGGTTACCTTACGTGTAAAGGCGAGAGCTGTAATGGCGCGCAAGAGGTAGAAGGCCCGTCGAGACGACCGCGTTGGCATGGATTTCCGTTGTGGTTCGGCAACGAACGTATTTCCGGTTCAGACCCTCCCTCTTCCAATATCCAAAGGCTCATCACGAGCCTGAAAAGGAGAGTTATGAATCCACTATTGATAATCGCTGTTCCTCTAGGGTTGGTGATCCTGGGCATGATACTGAACAGCTGGGATCTCGGTTTCAATCAACCGCCGAGTTCCACGGAGCAAGACGCAGTCAAGAAACTGACCACGGAAAAGGAGTCCTACCGTAAATTCTTTGATCAACAGAGAAGCCGGTCGGTAAAGCGCCAGAAACGGGTTGGCCAGTATGGCTGGTTGGTGATGGCCTCCTTCATCGGCGCCTTCATCTGGCTTTATTCGGATACCGTGAGCAAGACGAGCCTTTCGAATCGAATTGCCGGGCTTCAGACATTGGCTACCGAAGAAGGCAAGCAGATGGTTCTGTCGGTGACTCTAAGCGACGGAAACAACGTCAAATACCTGATCAAGCTGCCCCAGGCCGATAAGTTGCAGGCCACCGCGAAAGAAGCCCCTGCCAACGAAAAGATCTCATCCTGGGAGATCGAGAGATTAGGCACGGCTCTAAGCACCGGCGATAATCCATTGCCGCTTGGCGTCGCGCTGAAGATGTCTCAATTCGCCGTCAATCCCAGTTAGACGCGAGATTTCAGGAAGCCAAATCAGAGCTGAGGCGCCTGATCGGCGCCTCAGTAAATTCTTTTTCGACAGGGTCCACTATTATACGGCAAACTCAGCCGGCTATGATGACGTTGAAGCAACAAGGCGAGAACGAATCTGTCTTTTGCTTAGGACAAAAACGCCGGACAATTTAATCGCGATGTCTTCGCATGGGCGATCCGGCGTCAAACGCTGGGTGTTCGGGAGTGTCTCGACCGCTGTGATACGATCGACTTAAAAGGACAAAACGATCTAGTCGATGATGATTCTCGTCCCATCGGACGGGCGACCGGCCCCTGACAATTAAGTGAACTGGATCGATCCTGGCGTGTTAGCTGATTGGCTAATCTTCGACACTGAGGTACGTGCTTTTAGTGGCGTTACGAGAAACAAGGAGGGAAGCGCTTGGCTTTCCCCCTTAGTTTCTGTTTGACGGTTTACGATGAATCAGTTCAGGCTTATAGCGATCTGTCTTGGCTTGGCCTCATCGGCTTTGGGAACTTGTACTTCAAGTATTCCGTCTCGATAGGTTGCTTTGATGCCATCGTGCTTCACGGTTTGCGGCAGGTGGAAGGATCGAGAAAATTTACCTGCAACCCGCTCGACCCGGTGGTACTCGACCCCATTGGCCGGCTCTTCAAACTTTCTCTCGCCACTGACTGTCAATATCCCTTCGTTCACTTCCGTTTTGAGATCCTCGTTTCTCATTCCGGGTAGCTCGGCGCGAATGAGATACGAATCCTTACTTTCAAGAATGTCCACAGGAGGATACCAGACTCCAGCGGCAGCACTCTGTTGCGCCCGTGTCCGACCGAACGTGTCTTCGAATAGCTCGTTGATACGGGACTGAACTCTGTTTAGACCCTCGATCTGATCCCATCTTACTAGTTCCATAATTAGCTCTCCTTTTTTAAACTTTTTCTTTAGGTAGCGGGAAGTTAATCACGGCCTGTCACCGTGTCAAGGAAGGAAAAGTAGGACAAGTTAAGTTAGCCCCGGTTTGACGGACGCTGTCGATTATAAGTCACGATGCGCGGCGAGCCTACATTCCGGACACAGCGCGCAATCTCTTGGTGACCGTTGATCTCGAACAGGGGACCGTGCTTGCTGAAACGCCGGTCGGTGATGGCCCGTCTCATCCCATTGTCACCCCGGATGACAGCGTGGTCTGTGTCGCTAATTCTCGATCGCACGACATATCACTGGTGGACGCGCATACGTTTCAGCTGTTGGCCACGATTCCGAGCGGTGAAGCGGCTAACCAGACGACCTTGACGGCAAGGGGAGACGTTCTGCTGGTAGCAAACTTCTTCGAAGACTCGGTGACCATCGTGGATCTACCGAGTAGGACCCGCGTGACGGTCGTGGCGGTGGGACCGTATCCGCACGGCCTCGACATGGCTCCCGGTGACCGCTACGTAGTTACCACCCATTTCGGCGATTCGTGGGTCAGTATCATCGACGTGGCGGAACGCAAAGTCGCTGTGCGGGTGCCGGCCGGGCTCGGCTCTTCGCACACCAGCTTTTCGCCCGAAGGCGACCGCGCCTACGTCGCCAATAGTCTCGCCAACACCATAACGGTGATCGACTTGAACAGCCTTGAGGCGACCGCTCAGATAGTCGCGCTACAGTAGTTGGCCGCTGAGGGGGCGGAGACAAAGTCGGCGGCATTGGTGAGCAGTGTCTTGATATCCAAACCGCCGCGGATATAAACGAGGCTGACGTGAAGCCCTTCTCTTTGAAAAAAGCTCTTCTGCCGCGCGGTCTCTAAAATAGGAAAGTTGGTGATGGATTTGCTCGGGTAAGTGACGACGATTTTTTCGGCGGATGACACGCCCTGCCCCTGGGCGTCCGCCGCAAGGACTGCGGCCACAATAGCGTTTAGCGCAATCAAGCAAAGTTTGCATAGGGTCGGCATGATTCTTCTCTTCAGCGCGGAGTCGATGCCGCGGCTTGATGTGTTAATGGAATCGATGTGCGTTGCTGGTGTGTGAAACCTTATTAGCCGGCGATCTTGCGAAATGTCAACAGCAAGCACATGGAGATGCGCGAATCCAGGGCTTGCCGCGGACGCGGGATTGATCTATTTAGAAGATAACCTCAAAGCAAATCAGTCGCTGAAGCTACACAACCTAAAGGAGAGCACCTATGAAAGACGGGTTCAAAGTCATCGACGCGGATCGGCATATTTTGGAGCCGACGGATCTTTATCAAAATTATCTGCCGGAAAAGTTCAAGCACCGCGTGCGCCTGGCGGGGCCGAATCAGACGGTGCGCGAAGTGGACGGCAAGCCGGTATCCGATTCGGCGCTCCGCCCCGGTCGCGCCATGGAAGATTATGGCTATATCTTTTCGTCGTCGAAGCGCTGGCGCGAGTGTTTCGCCGACGCCTACGCCAACAAGTTCGACCCGGCATCGAACCTCCGCGACATGGACCGCGAAGGCATCGACGTCTCCGTGCTTTTTCCGACCATCGGCCTCTACATCATGTGGCGCGACGACATCGATCCGGAGTTGAGCGCCGCGATCTGCCGGGCCTACAACACCTGGCTCGCTGATTACTGCGACCACGACCGCAAGCGGCTGCACGGCGTCATGCTGATTCCGCTGCAGGATCCGGCGCGCGCCGTGGAAGAATTGAAATACGCGCGCGAGAAGCTCGGCTTGGTCGGCATCTTCTGGCGGCCGAACAAATTCTGCGGCCGGACATTCGCCAGCTCGGATTATTATCCCATTTACGACGTTGCCTCGCAGCTCGGCGTGACCGTGTGCGTGCATGAAGGGGCGCGCACGATTTTGCCCCAGGCCGGCAGCGACCGCTACAGCGAGTTCGGCCGCCACGTGGCGTGCCATCCACTGGAACAGATGCTCGCCTGCTTGAACTTCTGCGCCGACGGAGTGCTCGAGAAATTTCCCAAGCTCAAGGTGGCCCATCTCGAATCTGGCTGCGGCTGGGTGCCGTTCTGGCTCGAGCGCATGGACGAACACTGGGAGCACGAGTCGCACGGCTCGGCGAAAATCACCAAGGAAAAGCCCAGCCATTATTTCAAGCAGAATTGCTGGGTGAGCTGCGAAGCGGGCGAAGAGCTGGCGCCGGCTTTCATCGAGCACGTCGGCGACGATTATCTGATGATCGCCACGGACTACCCGCACAGCGACGCGATCGACAAGTTCCCAGACAAGACGGTCGGCGCGATCAGCAGCAACGACAAGATCGCCGCCGAGTCGCGACGCAAGATTCTTTGGGACAACCCGACAAAGACGTTTGGCTTAGGCGCGTAGATTGCGCGCTCGTTCCATGCTCGACTTACGAAGGCCCGGGTCCTCACGATTCGGGCCTTCTTTTTTCCCGGTGTCTCGATACACGGGAGGTCCTCATGAAACTCACGACCTAAACTATTCCGGTCGATGCGACGAAGCCTGCTCGGCGTTTCAGCGGCGCTGTTGTTGGGCGGTTTCGCCGCACCCGCCGCCGCGCAGACATCTTTTTTTCAAGGCAAGACCGTCACCATCATTCAAGGGCGCGATCCCGGCGGCAGCGGCGATCTCCGCACCAAGGCGGTGGCGACGTTCGTGCAAAAGTACCTCCCCGGCAATCCGACCGTAATCATGGAATACATGCCGGGCGCGGGCGGGCGGAAAGCCGCCAATCATCTTTTCCGAGTCGCCAAGCCCGACGGTCTCACCATCGGCAATCCGAGCATCGGCATGATCTCCAGCGCCGTGCTCGGCGAATCAGGAGTGCAATACGACATCGACAAATTTTCTTATCTCGGCTCGCCGTACAGCACCTATCATGCCGTGTTCGTCAGCCGGAAGCAGGCGGGCTTCAACAGCATCGAAAAACTGCAGGCCGCCACCGGCATCCGCATCGGCGCGCAGTCGGTGGGCTTCGTCACCTACAACGAGGGGCGGCTGTTCGCCTATCTGCTGGGGCTGAAAGATCCGCGCTTCGTAGCTGCCTACGGCGGCGCGGAAATCGATCCGGCGCTTTTGCGCGGCGAGATCGACGCGCGGGCGACCGGCGCCGACACGGTGACCCAGCGCAACCGAGATTGGCTCGAAAAAGGCAATATCGTCGACTTTCATGCGATCCTCGAGGTTCCCAAAGGGGAAAAGCATCCGGACTTTCCCAAGGTTCCGGAGATCGACACTTTTGCCAAATCAGATCTGGAGCGCAAGGTCGCCAACATGGCGCGCGCATTCAGAATCGCTGGGACGCCCTTCGTGCTTCCTCCCGGCACGCCGAAAGATCGCGTGGAGGTCATTCAAGGCGCTTTCCGAAAGGCGTTCCAGGACCCGGAATTTTTCCGGGAATACAAGAAGCTCACCGGCGACGAACCGACGCCGCTCATGCCCGAATTGCACGAGAAAGCGGTAAAAGACATTCCTCGAGAACCGGAAGTCGTGGAGGTTTTTAAGAAACTCGTCGGCGCCGGGCCGCTGCCGTCGCGCTGAGTCCGAAAGAGCTATTTCGTTCTTGGTAGAATTGCAGTGGTGGAGGGTTGGAGTAACAGGTCTGGGCCCTCCCGCCGCCAAGGCTTAGCTTGCGACACCGCGCGCAAGCGCCGCAGCTCCACGATCCGCAGGAACTGTATGAGGCAGCGAGAAGGTGAAGGTCGTGCCGTGGCCCGGCTGACTTTCCACCCGAATATTGCCTCTCATCAAGTCGAGATACTCCTTGACGATATTGAGGCCGAGACCGACACCGTTAAAGTCTCCGGTATGTGCTTCTTTAATCTGCTCGAAGGCTCTGAAGATTCGATCCATATCTTGGGCTTCGATGCCGATCCCCGTGTCGGCGACGCTAAATTCAACACGGTCGACTGCAGGGACATTTCTAACTCGTATATCGATCCGGCCGCGCGGCGTAAACTTAAAAGCGTTGCCGATAAGGTTCTGCAGGATCTCCTCCAGTTTGGTCGGATCCGTGACGATGTCGGGAACTCCCGGTTCGACGTCCCACTTAACGTCTAGACGTTTGTTGCGGTTTAGCTGCTCTACCTGACTCTGGGCATGAGCGACGATTTCGTCGATGTTGACCGTCGCCGGTTCCAACCCCATTTTCTTCGCATCGAGCTGGGATAACGCCAAGACATCGTTCACGAGTTTCAAGAGAAACTTAGAATGATGTTGAACCTGGGTCATGGCCTTTTTCTGATCGGCGTTAATTTCTCCGAAGAATCCATCGCCGGTCAGCTCCGCGTTGCCCATGATCACGTTGAGCGGCGTGCGCAGCTCGTGGGACATGGCGGCGATAAACTCGGCTTTCGCTTGGTTGGCTTCTTGCAGCTCCTGGTTTATTTTTCCGAGCTCAGCGGTTTTTAGGTTCACTTCCTCGAAAAGCCGCGCATTTTCCATAGCGACGCCGATTTCTTGAGCTATGGATTCGATGAGTTGCAGTTCGTCGGGGGCGAAGTGACGCCTAGTTTTGCTGGCAAGGTGTAATATGCCGATTACCCCGTGCTTCGACTTGATCGGAAATCCTGCTCCGGTGGAAAATCCCAGCGAGCTTACCACATTTCGGGGACTCAGCCGCTTGTATTCTGGGTCATTCTCAATGTCCTCAAACACCAATCGTTCGCCCGTCGCAAAAATCTTCCCGCTGACTCCGGCTGACAACTCTCGGTGATCCATGGAGCGGGCGATCTCTTCGTCGAGGCCTTTGTACGCCTTGAGGCGCAGTTCCTGGGCAGACGGATCCCGGATATAAATCCAGGAGGCGTCGAACCGGAGCGTCTCAACCAACTTAGCAAGCGCCTCTCTTAGGACTATATCGAGATTCAAAGACTGGCTGACCGCCGCGCCAACTGTGTTGAGCACGGAGAGCTGCTGAGACCTCGTCTCCGAATGCCGGAACAAGGTCGCCTTTTCAACGGCCACGGCAAGATGTTCGGTCATGGACGTAAGCAACCGTGTTTCATCGCTTGTCAGTTTTCGAGGAGAGCGTGCGTTAAAAAGTATGGCGCCAAAGACTCGAGATTGGGTTTTTATCGGAAAAACCGCAAAAAAGCTCTGCTTGACGCGGTACTTCGCTTTAGTCGCGCTCAGCGCGGCGTATCGCGGGTCCGTGCGGGTGTCTTCAAAAATCATTGGCTCGCCGGCCTCCGCAACTCGGCCGACGATGCCTTCACCGGGTTTGAATGTGCGTCTCGCCGTTGAATGCCCCAGGTCGCCTTCAAAAGAAGCCCCTAGCTCTAATTCATTCATCTCGTCGTTAAATAAATAAACCCGCGTGCTCTCAAAACGGAATATTTCCGCGATCTTGACAATTACCGCGTTCAAGATGTTCGTCAAGGACAAGGATTGGTTTACCGTGGCCGTGACGCTATAGAGCGCGGATATTTCCTTGGTCCTCTGGTCCACCTTTTGTTCCAAAGTCGCATAGGAGTTTTGCAGAGCGTCAGTCATCTTGTTGAATTCGGCCGCTAACTCCTCGATTTCGTCTCCGGTTTTGATATCGGCCCTATGTTCTAGATTGCCGGCTCCAATCGTCGCCACATCCTGCCGTAGTTCTTGTATCGGTCTAGTAATCTTTTGACTGACCCACGCAATGATAGCGGCTCCGACGAGCAGGCCCACCACCAAAAATACCAGCGCTGAGCGCTTCAATATTTCCACGTTGGCTAAAGCTGCGTCGAGGGGCTCTTCCAAGATAACGGCTCCACCCAATTCCGGGACTGGCGCATACGTCACTAACACGGGGCCATCCGCCAGTCCCTTCCCTTCGTGAGCGGGAGTGGAATCTGACACGCGTAGGGTTGCGCAAAAATTTCTTGACTCCATCAACTTGCCGGAGGTTTGTCCGCTTCAAGACCAGCGCCGCATCTTTATGGGCGATCAAATTTCCCTGCTCGTCTACTAAGTAGGCGTAGCCCGCAGTGCCGAAGCGAATCTTTCCGAGTCGCTTCCCAGAGAAATGACAGATCGGCTTCGGCCGAAACCACGCCGGCGACGCTCTGCGCGGCGCCCCAAAGCGGGATCGCCAGTGTGACATACGGCTGGGCCCGGGGTCGAAGTGTAGACCGGGCTTATATAATCCTCCCCCTTCAGTGCTTTGATAAACTTGGGCGATTGACTCTGGTCGGATAAATCGGAGGGAAAATAGACTTTTCTGTCGGATACCTTCACGACCTCCATTCCCTGGGAATCGATAATGGAAGCGTGGGTGAAGCTGCTGTCGTTTTTGACCAGGAGACCCAGCAGTAATTGTTGCTCTTTGCTGCCCAAGGGATAAAGACTTAAGGCAGCGGCATTATCCGAAAACCGGTCGATCTTGCGGCGAACAAAGGTGCGAATTTGCTCGCCGGTGACAGACGCGAGTTCCGACTGCAACGCGACCGCTTCTTGCCGGATCTGTCTTTCCATATAAGAATAGCCGGCGACGACGACAACCAACAGGGAAACTCCAAAAAGACTAAGGCCCCACGTCAGGAGGCGACGCCGGATACCGCCGCCCCTAAAGGAGCCCAGCATTTTTTTCCAAAAATCCCTCATAACGGCGGCCCGTGGGATTTCTTCGTACAGCCCGGCTACCATTTCCATGGGAATGTTAAGCCCCCATCGCATAGCCGGCTTGGAGGCGGAGAGGTCCCGGTTCTTAGGCTGGCTCATCAATCAGCGTCCCGGTCTCAGACTCTTCCTCTTTTCCATGGAATTCTTTAAAGGCAGGAATTATGCCACGTGTTCAGCCCATCCATGCAAACACAAGTAGCTAATATTTAAAGGAATTATTGGTATTCGTCCTATGAAGACCAAGCGCCGTTAGTTCCGAGAACATCAATTATGCCGAAAGTGAACAGATTTGTGGCGATTCAAAGGCAAATGCTTAAACATACCCGATTTCTCTAACTCTGGGGGCATGAGAGGTCTCGACATGAACTAAAGGCTGGACAACCTACGTCAGCTGCGGCGGATTCGTTGCGGAGTTATCACGGTCTCGCGACGAGGCTGGCGAACCGAAAAAGCGTTCAGGTTACTTAATCACCTTGTCCGCCTGAACTAGAAGGTGCTGTGGGATCGTAAGGCCAATTTGCTGGGAGGTCTTCAAGTTTATGAAAATTTCGAATTTTGAGGGTAACTTCACCGGCAGATCGCCAGGTTTAGCTCCCTTAAGAAGGTCGACGACGTACTCGGCGGCGCGCCGGTACAAATCCGCTGAATTTGCTCCGTAGGAGATCAGGCCGCCGGCCTCGACATAGCGGGTTGCCTCTGTCATAGTTACGAGGCGTTTTTTTGTAGCGATCTCGAAAACTTGTTTTGTGTGCTCACCCATCAGTGGATTCGCGACCACGATTAATGCATCCAGAGGGATCCATTTTCGCAGCCTGAAATGCTCTTGGCAAATCAGGGTTGGGGCCGCGTATTTCAACCGATCGTAAATCTAGTTTGAAAGCCCGCGTTGCCGCTTCATACTCTTTAAAAGCGACGGCTGGCCCCGGACCATCCGCATCCCAGAGAACAGCGATCCTCAACAACTTGGGTAGCAGTTCTTTGAGCAACTCTACGCGTTTCGCGCTTAAATCACGACCGAGATGGGCAAGTCCAGTAATATTCCCGCCCGGACGCGCAAAGCTAGCCACATAGCCGGCCTCGACAGGATCGACGGAACTTATCATTACAATAGGAATCGTTTTGCTCGCTTCCTTAGCGGCCCGGATCACTACATTATTCGGCGCTACAATCACATCAACTTTCTGTTGAACAAGCTCGCTCACAAGCCCAGGCATCCGATCCAATCTACCTTCCGCATAACGGTGCACAATGACGATGTTCTTATCCTCCACGTAATCGAGTTCGCGCAACCCTTGTCGGAACGCGTCGAACAAGGGCGAGGCGCTTCCAGGAGCACCCGTGGAAGATATGAACCCTATCCGGGGTAGGGACTTCGCCGTCTGCTGAGCCGCGGCGGAGCAGAAAGCACCCAGAATGAAACTACTGATTGCTAAAACAAAAATCTTTTCTTTCACAGGCTACCACGCCTCATTGCTGCTGACTTTTATCGCCTCTGTTACTGACGCCTGGCCAAACAAGCCCCAGAGCAGGAAAATCCCGCTCATTAGTCTTAATGTTGTCAGCCCAATCAACCTCGTGGGTTGAACGGCATATGCAATCAAGACCAGATTTTCACGATTTTAAGCTATGAGCGTAAGAATGTGCAAATTAAATTCTAGGGCAGGTTAGGTTTCCCTGGGGGGTTGCTATCAGTGATGAGCGCCCATCTCAACGTCTATTCCTCGGTGCCGACCTTTTGTATCAAGAGCCAAGGCCATGATTTCCCGCCCGTCCACGGCGAAGTGATGTATGGTTTTTAGTTGACGCGCGAATGCTGCGACTTTGCCGAACTGTGTGCTTGCGAGGCTGCCTATACGCCGATCCAGTTTACGGCCAACGCTTGCGACATCGTGCACCGACCACTCTACCGGAAACTTTATGCAGCGATATCTGCGTTGCTTCACATCGATAAGCCAGAGCGAGCTCCGATGGATATCGATGCAGGCGAAAAGATCCTCCCGCAACTCGGTCGTGTTTTGCAAAAACTCTGACAATTGCGGCGATCGCGCAATCCCGGGTGCGCCTGCGAGGGCGACCTCATATTCAGGACGATGTTTTTCGTCTAAGAAAATCAGCTTGCCCCCCTTGGTGTCGGAGATGAAATATCCCCCGCATTTGCGCCTTGAGAGTTTGTGGGGATTTGAGAGGCCGGAGATCACTTCTTCGGCCTCACCCGTGCTCCGTTCGATCACATACCCAGCGCCTTGATGAAACAGGGTGACAAGAATCTTTCCATCCGAGTCGTAACAAGCGCTGTTAAGATGTGCGGGCTTTTGCCGGGTAGGGATGCCGAACGGATACTTTTCAGGATCGTCCGCCAACAGCACCTCGTGCCCCATGGCGGCGAGCGCTTCGCGTCGGGCTTCCGAACGAACCACATAGTGACCCAACTTTGATCGGTCGAAGCCATGGTCCCAAGCGAACCATTGCCAAACGACTTCTCCACTCTCGGTATCAAATTCAAACACGGCGTCGAAACCAGACGAGGCGACCAACAGTTTTTTTCCATCGGGCGAGAACTCGACAGTGTGTCCCTGATTGAGCCAGGGATTGTCACACAAGCTCGCCTCACCCGTATCCATATCGATCAACTGAACGGACTGCGCTGTGGCCAACGCCATTTTGTTTTGGCTGGCGTCCACGCCATACGGTTCGACAGTGGAAAACGCCCATTTCGCTTCGGCCAAAGTCCAATCGAACCGGTCATAAGCCAGAGGAAACGCTGCCACGATCCCTAAGACATAGGGTCTGGCTGCTTCCCTCCCGAACACTCCTAGGTTCTGCCTCTTCATAAGCTCTGCCTGGTGGTCGTTCTTTTCTAACTGCAATGTCGTCTTTATGGTGAATATGACTTCCTCGTGTTGCGCGAGGTTGGGATCGTACTTATAGGCGATCAGCGGTTCGGATAAGAAAACCGGTTCTCTCCTAACGGTTGCGTGCGACGAGGTAGAAATTCTGGTCGTCTTATTCTGTCTGATAAAGTCCATGATTTTTTCTTGTTCGTCGGCCGCAGGCACAGACTGAACGTTCTCGACTTCGCCAATGGACTTTTGCAAACGATGCGGAAGACTGTTGGACCTGTTATATAACGAATCTGGCTGGTCGCGCTTTGATGGTTTTTTCATTGTGGCTTCTCGTCGTCCGATTTGTCGATCACACCCATCTGGTAAGAACATAGGGCAGGGTTTCGTTCGCGGAAACTTTGACATTGATAAAGCTCGTAGCTGTTCATCGTCCCGCGTTTTCAGACACGCTAATTTACAAGCTCGTTGTGGGCTCGTCTATGGAAGGTTTTGATCTTTCCTTCTCAGCGGAAGAAGGTTGTTCAAAGGCGTAGCCAAATCTCTCAATCAATTCACGATCGCGAATTGAAACCAGCTCTGCGAGCTCAGGCGTATAGTAAGTGGAGTAGTGAAGGTGCTCAGCCGTGTTCTCCTTCTCCGAACGGAGCAAATAGTCCCGCAATTCATCGTTTGCGGCTTCGATGCTCTCGAAGAAGCGGACTAGATCCTGTCTCAGAGTTTCAAGTCGGCAGACAAACACGTCTTTCGCGTCTCCGAAGAGGTGGTTGAAGCGGAAGGTGTAGTAACCGACTCCGGTGCCGCGAACTCTGCGCATTGCCTCTTTGGTTATGTTAGGAATGTTTCTCTTGCGGTAGTCAACCTGCTCCGGCAGCATCTCGATCAGAACATCGAGTCGTTCGTTGTTGGAACCGAGATTCAAGGCGTTTCGGGTGGCACCCTCGAAACCGAACTTACCGTTCTGAGTCACCCAGGAGATCAATGGGGTCGCCGCGTCTCTGGGCCACACGTGATAGTACCAGGAGACGTAGAATTCCCAAGGGTTCCGCACCGCACCAAGAACCGGGAGATGGGAGTACTCTCTGGGCAAAAGAGTTCGTGGCAAGTGATAGCCAATTTCGTGAGCCGACGGAAAAAATTTCTTGATAACCTGGGAAACAAATGTGCCTCCTGACCGTGGTAGATGCACAAATGCGAACTTGTCGGTAACGATCATCGCAACTCCCCTTCTCCTTCACGTAGGCAGATCGGCGGAAAATAATTTCGCTTCCAAGGCAGCGCTTGAATGTCTTGCTACAAAGTTTGAGGAAGATCTCGCTTTTTCCGGGACATTTTCGCATGCGTAGCATTCATCCGCACACTCCGACGAATAGTGTTGCGAGCTTCAGGGACGCGAACCCATCCGGCGCTGATGTCAGGTGTAGAGGGGAGCTTTATTAAAGAGTAGGGTATCTGTTGTCTTTCCGCCGCCTCCAACATTAATCTTTGTTGGCACACGTATCGCTCCACGCGATCGCGGAAGCCTTCTTTCTCTACTATCTGTTGTTGAAACTTCTGCCATGCCGCAGACCTCTCAGGATGCAAGCTTCTTTTGCCAATCTCATCCTCGTCCAGTTGCAAAATAAATACATGCACCGGCAGCGTTCTTAAAATATTGACGATCTCGTCGTATTCTCTTTCAAGTTTCGGTTGTTGAGTGATTGTCATCGCGTATGCGGACAAATGAAATCTGTTCAAAAGAAACACAGCGTTCTCGTCTCGACTGACGATGTCTTTTACATAGTTCACGAAAAGCCTCATAAACTTAACCCGCAATTCGAAAATGCCCTCAATCTGTAATTGGTTCCACGATTGCAATAGCTCGCCTTCGGAATACTCATGTACATCTCGGCCCGCAAGCGCCTTCTTTACATACGTCTGAAACGTGTCTTTGCCAGAACCTGAAATTCCTTCGACAATAATAACGCGAGAATCTAATGCAATTTTTTCCAGGAAATGGGAATCTTGATTCTGCAGGTGATAGAGCTGCTCGTTAGGTGGCTGAATCCCTTCCGACAGTACGGGCTGTTCTGATCGGGCGACTAGTCCGTCTGTGTTGTTCATGGGTCCCCCCACGCTCTTGACGTTCTTATTTCGGCAGAGCACGACTGCAATTTAAGGACCGGTCGGTAGGTGGAAGCGATTTTCACGTATTTTTAGGAGCTTACGATATAAGAGCCAGAAAGGTGGAAAGGGTCAAGTTTGTCAAAACTGCTGAAATTGATGGACAAATAATGACAAATTGACATATTCACCGCAGCATTAGGAAACATCAAGATATTTGCGCTCCCTCCTGAACCGGAGACGACGAACTCTCGGCTAAACTAGGTTCGCTTCGATCGTGGGCGGCCTTTGCGCTGAGGAACAATAGAATGGAGGAGAACCGCTCTAATAGCCGCCGTTCCAAAGTTCGGGGCGCGAGGCCAAATGCATCGGCGACACGGCGCAGCTGCGGCGTTCCGTCTTTTAAAGAGTCAAGGATCATTTTCCGCACGATCTCAAGAAACGGAATTTCCGCAGGCCCAACGTTGCCCGGCTCATTGAAGATCTCTTGGACGACTCGATACAGACCTTCCTCGGGTTCCGGCATCGATCGAGTGACAGTGCCTAATTCAACCCGCCCAATTTCCGATAACGAGCAAACCATTCTCGATTCCGGACCATCGATAAAATCTGATCTTAAAACCCATTATTCTCTAAATAAGTGCTTTCACCGAAACTTTCTTGACAGCAAACGACAGATAATTGACAGTTTCTGTAACAGCCCTGTACTAATCAGGCTCCTTTGCCGGTTTTGACCGTGTTTGCACCAAGGTTACAGAATACAGCATGTAAAAGTCCGGTTAATTTCTGGTTAATGCAGAAAGTCCGTTCACATTGCGGGTCTCTCATAACTGATTGCAACGCTAATTGTCAAACACTAGCAAATATAGGCAATTGTCGCCTTAGATGAATGGAGCACGCGGCAAACAAAAGGTTAAGGCTGCGTTAAATTGAAATTGCTCGGATCACACGGTTCCGGCGCCGAAGATTGCGTTGTAAGTGTGAAGCAGTGGAGTGGTGGAATCTTGATTTTTCACGTCCCATCGTTAGGGACCAGGCCACCAAATCTGCCTTGTGGAAACAGCAAAAAATACGCGTGATAGAAGTGCTCAGAAACTCGCGACAGTAAAACGCGGTGGATAGACAGGCTTGGTTGAATTGAATTCTCGGTCACGCCCATCGAGCCAAGTTAGAGGACCGACCGCTGTCGTTTGTCGGCAGCAACTCAAAATCAATTTCACTACGAAACGCGGTGAGCGCTTAATACTTGTAGAAATAAACCCAAGAAACTTTTGCGTCAGTTACTTCAAGGTCCACGGCATCGCTGAGTTTCACCCCATCGCATAGGTGAGCGCACATTCGGATGGCTGCTCGCGTCTGTCCAGCTAGCAGTACGGGTTGGCCATTATAGTTTGGGAGCACTTCCTCGAAAAAGGATCGCCAACGCGCCACGCACTGAAGCCAGCTCTCTCCACCGGGGTATGCTGTCTCTATATAGGTATGCGGCGGCTTCATGCTCGATAGGGGCTGCCCCTTGAAATCTCCGTAGTCGACGGCGTCCAAACGGCCATCCAAAATCGGCGCCGGCAGTTTGAAGAACTCACAGATCAGCGTGGCTGATTCGATGTGCCGCGGACTTGTCGGGCAATAGACAGCCTTAAAGATGCGGAACAGTCGGACGAGCCTCTCCAGAAGATACGGATCTTGCTCTCGCAGCCGCTGGAACTGCATCTTCCGTTTCTCGATCTCCTCCGGCAGCACGGATTGCTCTGGCCGAGCAACCAAGCCGTCGCGATTGTCGGCGCTTAGCAAATGATTCCACACATAGAGAGGAACAATTCCCATCGGACCCTCAAATATACTGCTCGTAAGTTGATTATAGTCTGTTGGCAGCGGTTGCTTTAGTAAACTTCATTCTCTTTACCGTAGGTGACCACCAGATGTCTAGGGTTCGGTCTCAGCGCATTGAAAGGAGGTGTGCAGTGGGTCCGTGCTGAGCACGGCTTGCGAAAAGCCCCTCGGGTTAACTACAATCAGCTCCGCGACGTGAGGCGCTTTTTAGATTGTACCAACTTTGAATGAGCGCTACTTCTATCGCTTCATGACGACTATTTTGCTCGTGGCACTTGCAGAGTAACTGGGAAACAAATAGCGTTGCCGATGATTAGCCTACACAACGCATTCACATTCTCGCGGAGGAAATGATGATGCTTAAGACTCATGGTGTGCTGCACTTCAGTTTGGCGGTGACCGATCTCGATCGCAGCCGCAAGTTTTATGAGGAATTGCTGGGCATGAAAGTGATTGAGCAGTCGGCGCGGATGGTGTTCTTGCGAACCGGCGATGACTATCTGATTTTGGCCAAAGGAAAAGAGCCGCTGAAGTACGACTCGGCGCAGAGCACGCCGGTGCATCATGCCTTCAAGGTGATGCCCGAAGACTTTGAGCCGTCCATCGAGTTTTTGCGCAGCAATGGCGTCGAGGTGTTTCATATAGAGAACCGCAACGAGGGCGTCTTTTGGGGGCCGCAAGCTTACTTTCTGGATCCCGACGGGAACAAGTTGGAGATCTACGCCGGGCCTGGGGCGAAGGACGCTTGATTTGCCCCGAAGAGCTAACCACTCTCCCACCCCAGAAGAAGATCTTTGTATCCTTTTAGCGAGCCTGGGTGTGCGTGCGATTTTGAGATCTATTCTCTCCTGTACGGCGACCGGCGTCGCCCGAAGCATTTACATGCCGTAGAATAGGCCAAAAAGCGCTGTGGGACGATCGTCCTTTGTGTCATCGGAGCCCCCGATCCTAAACCTGGATTCCCGCTTGAAACATGCGGGAATGACGGACAGGCTCTCGGGAACGCCGCGTACAGGCGCAGATATTTTGGACAACCGCGCTGCCGAATCACGGCTCGCCGAAAAACCGCACCGTGTTATCGTAAAGCAATTTTTTCTTCTGCTCTGCCGACAAATCTTTTCGCTCGAGAATCTCCAAGGCGGCGTTTTCGCGGCCCTCGCCGTGGGGAAAGTCCGATGAGAAAAGCACGTGGTTTTCGCCGATCAGGTCGAAGAGTTGATGGAGCATCTTATCATCGGCTTCGGCGGCCATGAAAATTCGGCCGGACTTCGCGTAGTCGCGGATGCTCAAGCGCGGAAGCTGCGCCGCGTTGGGCATGCTCAAGCCGAACGGATGCGCGCCGCGGTCGAGCGGCAGGTAATGATCCATCCTCGATACCATGTAAAAAATCCATTCCGCGCCGAATTCGAGAAAAGCGACTTTCAGATCTGCGTAGCGATCCAGCATTCCGTGGCCGACGATGGCCATAAAGGCAAGTTGAGCCGGCAGGGACATGCCGATCACGTGACCGTCGTAGATCGACCGGCCGAGTTGGGCGAGCGGCGGATAGCTCATGCCCATGTGCACGGAGAGAGGCAGCTTGGCGCGCGCGAACTCGTCCCAGATCGGCGTAAAGCTCGGATCGGACAGCCAGCGTTCGCCGGCCGTGCCGAACACGACCGCGGCGCGCGCGCCCAATCTCTGCATTTCCTCCAGAGCCTCGAAAGCCTGCCGTTGATCACATAAGGGAAGAAGTCCCGACCATTTGAGGCGAGGCGTCGCTGCTTGGCATTGCCGGGCGACGTAACGATTGTAGGCGCGAAAGAGCGCCGCCTCGAAACCCGGATCGTTTGTCATGTGCGCGTAGAGCGTGCTCGGGAACAGCATCTGAAAGTCGAAGCCCATGCGGTCCATGTCGCGCAGACGCGCCTGAGGGTCGGCGAGTGTCATACTGCCGAGCGAGCAATGCTCGCGTTTGCTGTCGGCGCCGAACTCCGCCAGCACGTTGCGCGGCGTATTGGCTTGCTGAGCGCCGGGACCGAGCGCGTGGGGCTCGAGCGAGCCCTCGATCAACCAGCCGGCGGTGTAGTTGCCAAGGCCGGCTTCATCATGAATCGTCACCGGACGAGGGCGCCGGGCACGATAAGGTTCGGGCAAGTCCTCCCACATTCTCGGATTGATGGAGCCATGCGCATCGGCATCGAAAATCTTGTAGCCTTGCAGCATCAGAACGTTCCTCTCGACAGAAAATACTTAACGAGCACCGATCACCAGCGCGACCGAGTCCACCGATATTACAAAAAGGCTGGAAATAAAAATGCGCAGCACGCTTGTGAGATGTGCTGCGCATTCATGGAACCTAAGCAGGTTGCTGAAAGACTCTTCGCTTAGCCTTGAGGACCAGCGAAGAGCGAGAAGTCTACTTGGCGCGGGTCGCGTTCAACTTCGTCCCGCTTCCACTAATCTCCATGGCATTGTCGTTTACGCGGCCGGTGTACTGGGTCCCGCCCGCCGTGAAGCTGATCTGGTCGCCGTTGAGTTTACCGTTGATCGGCGAGGTGACGTTGCCGTTCTTGAGCGTGCCGGTGATCATTTGAAACGTTTGCTTGATGGCCAGTTCCCCCTGCGGCAGCTTCCACGTGCCGCCCACTTTGGCCGGCACGATCCAGAGGTGGGCGGTGCACCAGTTCGTGCAGCCTTCGACATTGGCGGTTTCGTCGGGTTTCCACTCTTCCATGTCGAAAGAATTGGAGACGATGCGGGTGCCGGGCTTGAGATCGAGAATCTTGGGGCGAAGCTTCAGGTTGATGCTCGGCAGCAGGAACATAGTGATCACCTGGGCCTGCGAGAAATCGCTTTCGAATAGATCCGCCTTCATGAAGGTCGCCTTATCGCTCACGCCTTCTTTGGCGGCGTTGCGTTTCGACAGTTCCACCATGTCAGGATTGTACTCGATGCCCAGCGCTTTGGAGCCGCGCTTTGCCGCGGTGATCACGGTACGCCCGTCGCCCGAGCCGAGATCGATCACGTAGTCGTTGGGCGTGACTTTTGCCATTTCAAGCATCTTATCGACGAGTGCTTGCGGCGTCGGTACCCAGACAACATCTTTGCCCGCCTGGCCGACTTCGGGCTGATACTCTTTGGCGGGTTGCGCCTGGGCAAGGCCGCCGGCCAGGGTCAGGCTCAGGACGAGTGAAAGAAACAACCTATGTGTCAAAACAACTCTATTCATAAAGTTCCTCCGATTTTGAATTACATCTATTTATAGCAGTCGCTCGTTGCTTTAGAGGTCAGCATGCGCAGTCTTTCACAATCACTTGGCCGACCGGGTGGCATTCCACTTCGATCCCGCGGCGCTGCCTTCCATTGAATTATCGTTCACGCGGCCGGTGTACTGGGTGCTGCCGGCGGCAAAGGTGATCTGCTCGCCATTGAGCTTACCGTTGATTGGTGTGACCCCATTCCCCGACTTAAGGGTGCCCGAGATCATCTGAAACGTTTGTTTGATGGTCAATTCTCCCTGCGGCAGGGTCCAGGTGCCTTCGGCCTTTGCCGGCACGATCCATAGATGGGCCGTGCACCAGGAGTTGCATCCCGGAACCGTCGCGCTCTCGTCCGGCTTCCAATCCGCCATATCAAACGTATTCGAAACGATGCGCGTGCCGGGTTTTAGATCGAGAATCTTTGGGCGAAGCTTGAGGTTGATGCTCGACAACAGGAACATCGTGATCACTTGAGCCTGTGAAAAATCGCTTTCGAAAAGGTCCGCTTTCACAAAACTTGCCTTATCGCTGACGCCTTCTTTTGCGGCGGTGCGTTTTGAGAGCTCGACCATATCCGGGTTGTACTCGATGCCCAGCGCTTTGGAGCCGCGTTTTGCGGCGGTGATCACGGTGCGGCCATCGCCGGAACCGAGATCGATCACGTAATCTTTCGGCGTCACCTTTGCTAACTCGAGCATCTTGTCGACCAACGCCTGCGGCGTCGGCACCCAGATCACATCTTTGCCATCTTGACCAACCGAAGGCTGATAGTCCTTCGCCGGTTGCGCCTGCGCGTACTCACCGGCGAGCGAAATACTTAGGCAGATGACAATTAGACGAATGAAATTCATTGTGAAGCTCCTCCCAAAGTCGTATTCACGAAAGTTCCACCTAGCGTGGAATGTCATTTTGCTTAACTCAAGAATTTAGTAATGTCTAGCAACCGGACAGAGCAGCGATGCCTCGTTGCAAGACAAACGGCCGCCGGCGATTCCTCTTTTGATATCAGGTTTCGAGCTTGCGAATTGCCGGGATGAGCCAGGCCACGATCAACGTCAGCAGTATGACGATCGCGCCCATGGTCGCCACCGTGAGCGGAGCGCCGATGAAATGGGCGGTGGTGCCGGCAAACAAGGCGCCGAGCGGCATGAAGCCACGGTCAAGCATGTACAGGCTCAAAACCCGGCCGCGCAACTCGTCGGGCACGATCATTTGCAGTATCGTGGCGGTGCTGGCGAGAAAGAACATTTGAAATATGCCGACGAGCACCAGCGCGACCAGCGCGAGCGGAAACCAGGTGATCTGAGAAAAGAGGATCAGAAATGCGCCGAGCACGACGATGCTTCCGACCAACAAAAGACCCTGACGCTTGATGCGGGTGCCGAGCGAGGCCATCGTCAGAACCGCGATGACGGCTCCCAGTCCTGGCGCGGCCATCAGCAATCCCAACCCCTCAGGTCCGATCTTGAGCACGTCTTTCTGAAACACCGGCATCAAAGTTTGATAGGGCACCGCAAAGATGCGCGGCACGTAGGCGAGCGACATCAATGCCAAAACCGCCGGTGTGGACCAGACGTATGCGAAGCCTTCCTTGAGGTTGGCGACGGCGGAATTGCGTTTGGCCTCGGCGCGGTGAGGCGGAATGTGCATCCAGTAAATCATCGCCAGCACGCCGGCATAGGCGATCGCTTGCAGGAAAAAATTTTCCGCCGCGCCGAACCAAGCGATCAAGCCGCCGCCAAGCGCAGGCCCTATGACCTTCATTAAGTTGAAACCGCCGGAATTGAGCGCCACTGCGTTCGCCAAATCTTCCTTGGGCACGACATTGGGTATCATGCTCATGCGCACAGGCTCGGTGATTGTCCAGGCGACTCCGGTGATCAACGTGAAAACAAAGATGTGCCACACGTGTAAAAAAGGCGATGCCACCAGCGCGCCCATGAGCACGGCTGTAATGATCAACACCCACTGTGTCTGCAGCAGCAATTTGCGGCGGTCCATGCGGTCGGCGGCGACGCCGGCCATGGGTCCAGTGACCAAGAAAGGCAAAGCGCGCAAGCCATTGAGTGCACCCAGCAGCATGGAATTTCCGGTGAGATCGTAGAGGAGCCAGCCCAAGGTGACTTGCTGGATCCATTGTCCGGCGCTCATCATCAATGTGCCGGTCCAGAGGTAGCGGTAGTCTAAATGGTGGAGTGACGCGAAAATCTTGAAACGGAAGCGGCGCTGCGACGAGTCGGCGGGTGCTTTAACGGGTTGCGATATTTCTTCTTCCAAATGACGGTGGTCTTTCTCGCGGGTGCTGCCAAATATCTATCAAGATTCGCCTCGGGTTGCCATCGATTCACGACCAGAGCTCGACAGCTGATCTCCGATGCTCGTTATCGTAGAGCTAGAGGGCGATGAGAACCGATGCCGAACGGTTGCGGCGGATGGGCAGGTCTAGTTTTTCCAAAGCGCGTCGATGAAGCCGCTTTTCTCCAGCCCTTGCATCAAGCTCGAGTCGACGACCGCCGCGGGATCGAAACGCTGAGCGCGCGGATTGCGCAGCGCTTCGACTTTGAGGAGAAATTCGATTCCTTTCATGGGCACGTAAGGCACCTTTTCCTGGAGCCTGGCGGGCGAATCTAAAACGGCGCCGACGGCCTCGGGGTCTTTTGTTCGAATAAATTCGGCGGCCACTTTGAAGCTGTAGTCGCGATTCTCTCGAAAAAATTTGATTCCCTCGACAAATCCTTTCAAGATTCGCGTCATCGTGTCGCGATTGTTGTGAACGTAGGTTTTGGTGCTGCCGATGCAGCTCGCTGGGTTGTAAAGACCCGCTTTGTTGAAATCGAGAAGCTCTCTGAACCCGGCCTTCTCCGCAAAGCCGTCGTGCGGCGGGCGGAAAATCGCGGCGTCGATGGCGCCGTTGCCGAGCGCCACGAGCCGCTCGGCGCCGCTGCCGGCCGCGAGAAAAACGACGTCGCGCTCCGCATTGAGGCCGCGCTCGGACAGCGCGTATCGCAGGATGCCGTCATCGATGGTTCCCAGGCGGGTAAGTCCGATGCGCTTTCCTTTGAGATCGTTGATCGAGGCAATTTTGGGATGGGCAAGCAGCCGCCCATAAGCGTAAGCTGTCGCACAAGCGAGCAGCACCGTGTCGGCTCCCGCCAGCGCGGACACGACCATGGGAGCCGCTCCGGCCATGCTGACCGGGACGCTGCCGGAGATCATCGCGGCGGTGAGCAAAGAGCTTCCGGACAGAAGGACCAAGTCAACTTCAAGCCCATGCTTCTTGAAGAAACCGGCACGGCGAATCACTTCGATGGTTATGCCGGCGCCAGGCGTGGGATAACCTATGACGAGCTTTGGCGGCCGCTGCGCCACGGCCATGCGCGGCTGCAACAGCGCCGAAAACAGCAGGAGAGAGAGCGTGATGCTAATGATGAACGGGAGGGGCGGTTTGGCGCGCTGCGATCTGAGAGCAACGCTCATGCGGCATCCCGAAAAAGCATCAGCTGATTACCGTCCGGATCGCGCAGCAGGAATTCCGCTGATGAATTCTCGCTATTTCCGCTTCCCGCCACCGTGATGCCCGCGCGACTCGCTAGTTCGAGCATTTTGTTTTCATCGACAAGGCGGAAGCCGAGGCAATGAAAGCCGGCGTCCGACGACGAGTCGCACCTTACCAACTCTAAGTCGGTGGCGCCGTCGGTCAGACAATTTTTCCCGAAGTCTCCTTTGCGAGCGTCATCCCGAAGCCGCGCCGGTAGAATTCCGACAACGACGCGATATTCTCGCCGCCGATGACGATGCGGTTGATCTGGGAGGGCGCCTGTACGGAGAGCGATTGCAGCTCCTCTTCACTGACGGGCTTGTAACCCATCTCAGAAAGATCGATCCGATTGCCTTCGGGATCGTGCGCGCGCCACTCGGTGAACGTTCGGCCTGCCGGTCTCTTGGAGATCTCGCAAGCGGGATAATTTTTACGCAGGTGGTTTTTTGCGGCTTCCACGTCGGCAATCTGAAAGCCGAAGTGGTCAAAGCCTTTGGCTTGCGGTTCGCCGACTTCGTCGATGCGCAGCTTTTCTTCGCCGACGCCGCGCCAGGGATTGAGCGCCAACAGCGTGCGGCCGTCCCAGAGCTGCACCGCGTTACGCGTGTGGACGATCTTCATGTCGAAGACATCGCGGTAAAACGGCGCTAGCTCGCGCGGAGTTCTCGTAAAAAGAGCGACGTGAACGATTCGGGGCGCCGCATGTTCCGGCATGCAAAATCTCCTGGTTGTCTCGCGCTCGATTTAGGCGCTTATGGGGAACCGATCATGAATTCGCGAGCTCTTCAAACGTGTGCTCCGGCATGCCGGCCTTCCAGGTCGGGTCGCGCAATTCGAGGCGGTTGCCGCTCGGATCGAAGAAGTAAAGCTCTCTACCGGTGAAATAACCTTTGCCGCGATAATAAAGCCGGTCGATGGGAACCTTGCGCTCCTTGAAAACCTTGCACGCCTTAACCAAGGTTTCGGGCGTGACGGTGAAAGAGTGGTGCACGTTCTGCTCTTCTTTGTGGGACTTGTCGACGTCGGGCGCGCGCTCGCAGAGAAGAATGTTTTGATCGCCGACGCTGAAGCAGGACATGCCCGAATTGCCCAGGCGCCCGCGCGCGTTGAGTCCAAGCAGATCGCCGTAAAACTTTTCCGCCTCGTCGAGATTATTCACCGGAATCGACCAGTGCGTGATGCCTTCGATATTCAACACTCCCATAAAACCTCCTTTGCGTCCTTGTTTGGCTAGCCTGTCCATAAATAGGGCAAACGGATGATCTCCGTCAAGCGTCCGTAGGGACTCTTGTCATGCGCGTGAGTTATCTCATAGGATGCGCCCAAGCATAACAATCCACAAGGAGGACTCATGGCACGTATTCGCCACCTGGCCATACTCACGGAGGACGTGGACAAGCTAGTGAAATTTTACACGAGCATGTTCGGTCTAAAGATCGTTCACGGTGTCGGGACGGCGACCTATTTGTCCGACGGCCATATCAATCTCGCCATCATTCCCATCGGCCCGGAGCGCGAGATCGAAGGGCCTCAGCTCCGGCCGGGCATCAATCACTTCGGGTTCGAGGTGAAGAATGTCGACGCCTTGCGTGAGGCATGCAACGAACTCAACGCCTCGTCGGACATCGACAAGCGGCCGCCCAATCGCGAGGCCGAATTTCGCGTTCATGATCCTGACGGCAATCCGATCGATCTTTCGCAGCACGGTTGGCCGATCTAGCGGTAGTGACTCATATTTAGTCAACAAGCATAAAACAGATTCTCCGCTGCGCGCTCAGAATGACGCTCAGGTGGAGTTGTCATCCTGAACAAAGTGAAGGATCTGCTTTCAAGTCGAGTGTAACCATTAGCAGATCGCTGACAGTTAGCGCAGTCTTTTCCGCGCCGCCGGCAAGAAGCCGGTTTCTTCCAGGTTGCGCACGAAAACCGGGTTCATGAGCTGATTGAGATCGACCTGGGCAACCTTGGGATTGATCTTACTCACGATGCGCTGGACGATTTTCCACGCGGCCGGATCGGGCATGACTTCGACCGTTGCCATTTCGGCCAGTACCTTGTAGGACGCTTCGGCGTCCTCGGCGGTGGGAAAGCGAAAATTTCGCCGCAGGATTTCAACGATCTCCGGCTTGGCGCTCGGATCATGAATCAAAACGACGGCGTCGACGAGTCCTCTGAGCAGGCGCGACAACGTATCGGCGGAATTCGACGCAGACTCGCGCAGGAAACAAATCGTCGTCCCTTGATAGGGAATGTTGAGCTTGCCGATATCCGCCAGAACATTCGCGCCCGCGCGCTTGGCCGCTTCGCTGAAGCTGTAGGGAATGACCGTGGCATCGACGCCGCCGGTGCCCAAAGCCTGCGTGACCGTGGCCGTGTCGCCAAGCACGCGCATCTTGAGATCGTATTTTTCCGGATCGATGCCGAGGCCGTCCAGCGCGATCATGGTCTGCAGCCAAAAACCGCCGCCGATGCTTTGCACGCCGAAAGTCTTGCCGCGAAGATCTTCCAGAGTGCGTATTTCTTTGCGCGCGATCAGCTCGCGCGGGATCCTATGCACCGGCGAAGCGGCGCATTGAATCCGCATGCCGCCCGCGGAGGCGCTGAGCGCGTTCGCCGGCGAGCCATAGTTGTATTGAACCTGCCCGGTGGCGAGCGTCGCCATGCTCAGCGAGCCATTTCGTAGCTGTACCATGCGCACGTCGAGGCCGTATTTCTTGAAGGTCCCTTTGGCGATGCCGACCCACATGGGCCCGACCGTTTCGTTCTGCCCGGCATAGGCTGAGAGAATCGGCACAGGAGTTTGGGCAAAGGCGTTCGGTAGCAGCGCGAGCGCGATAAAGACGGTCAACAGAAAGTGTGAAGATGGATTTGCCGGCGTCGATACGAGCAAGTGAGAATTTTTCATCGGCTACTCCGTTCTGATTTAGCCGCGGTTCATTGCCAAAGACGTTTGAAGAATCCCGATTTCTCGAGCTCATCGACGTAGCGGTTCTCGTAATATGCTGAAAGCGGAGTTTTTTGCGCGGCAACCGGATCGATGAGCTTGAGTCCGACCAATTGCTCGGCCAGATCCTTGAAGACATCGGGCGGCACGCGCGAGATCTTTGGCGAAAGCATCGACGCTCGCCTGGTAGCTTTCATCGAGCATGTTCTGGCGGGTCACTTTGGTGTACTTGCTGAGAACTTTGGTGGCGAAAGTCTTGTCGTCGTGCAGTTGCTTCAGGCCAGTGGAGACGGCGCTAATAAAGCGTTTGACGATCTCGCCATTCTTTTCCGCGAACCCGCGCCGCGCCACGATTCCCTGCTCGATGAAACGGATATTCATATCGCGAATTTGCTTGATGCTGACCAGCTCGCGAAACCCTTTTTCGCGCAGCACGACGCTTTGCGGTGCGGGAATCATGGCGCCGGCGATGGCGTTGGTGCTGAGCGCCGTCATCGATTCCGGATAACCGCCGGTCTGAATAATCACCGCATCATTAACATTGGACCGGTCTAAAATTGCCTTGGCCGTGAAATGGGAGACGGAACCGAAGCGAGTGACGCCGACCCTTTTTCCGGCTGAGCTGAGCGATTTGGGTAATCGCCGGCTGTACGTAGAGCGGCACGCTGAAGGATTTGACCAGCGCAGCTACTTGAATCACGTCGCCGCCTTTGAGCACGTTGGAGATCACCGCCGGTCCGGCCATCCCCGCGAGGTCGGCTTCTCCGGCGAGCATGGATTGCACGATCAGAGACGACGCGCCGGCGAATACCGGATCGACTTCGAGTCCGTGCTTTTCGAAAAGCTTGGCTTCGTAGGCGATCAGCCAGGGAAGGCTGTGATAGGAGATCGGCGAGTAGGGGAATTTGATTTTGTCGAGCGCGGTGGCGTGTTTGACAGAGAAAGAAACTGTCGAGACAATGGCCAGAAAGAGAAGCGCGCACAATGAACGTCGTTGCATCTCCGAACTCCTCCCGGCGCATTTGCCGCAGGCCGAAAAAACGACGGATCAGATTTTGTAAAAGCGCCGGGCGTTTACTCCCAGGATCGCGTCTTTGTGCTCGTCGCGCAGGTCATGCCGCTCGACGATCTCTTTGATCTCCTCCAGACAATTGTCGAGGGAAATCTCGTGGGGAAAGTCCGACGCGAACATAAACGGCTCGGGGCCGACCCGCTCGATGGCGTAGGCGAGCGCCTTCTCGTTGCCCTCGCAGCTGACGAACATCTTGCCGCTGCGAAAATAATCGACGGGTTTGCGTCGAATGCGCAGCCCGCCGTATTCCAGCTCTCTTTCCAAACGATCGAGCACCATGGGAATCCAACTGGTGCCGCCTTCCAGGAAGCCGACGCGCAGATTGGGAAATTCGTCGAATACGCCGTCGACGATCATGCCCGTCGCGGCGATGGCCAAGGGAACCGGCATGCCGAGCGCTCGCGTGGCCGGGAAGACAGTGTAGGTATTGAAACCAAGATCGCCGTAGCAGCCGCCGTGCACGGCGAGGGCGCAGTCGAGCTTGGCGGCTTCCTCGTACACCGGCCAGAAATGTTTTGCGCTCAGGTGCGGATTGAGGCCGTTGGACGGCAGCATCGCGCCGACCATGCCCAAATCCTTGACCGCGCGGCGCAGCTCCGTGACCGCCGCCGGAACATCTTGCAGCGGGATTAAAGCGATGCCCTTTAGCCGAGAACTGAATTTGAGATACTTTGCGTGCAGCCAGTCGTTGTAGGCTCTTGCGTAAGCGATGGCCCAGGGAGGAAATGCCACCTGTCCGAAGGCCAATCCTTCGGTAGGGTAGAGCGCGCTGAATTCCAGCCCCATCTTTTCGAGAAACTGCAGCCATTTTTCCGGGCCGACGTTGGGATCGAAGGTGCCGGGCTTGCGCTCTTCCAATCTCGGCGTGTGAAAACGATCGAGGGTCGGCAGCATGCGCCGGGGATTCATATGCCCGGTGGTTTTAAAGGGTTCGCCGACGTAGCTGATCAGCTCGTCGACCTTCTCCATCACATGGCCGTCGCAATCGACGTATTTGTTTGGCATGGTCAACTCCGTTGATGAGGGCGACCGCCGGTCGCCCCTAGCATGAGATCGTGTGAGTCCGGTTAAATTTTATAGAACTGCCGGGCGTTGTCGCCTAGGATCGCCGCTTTGTGTTCCTGTTTCAGATCGTTGCGCTCGACGATTTCGTTGATCTCTTCCATGCAGTTGCCGAGCGAAATCTCGTGCGGGAAAGTCGGAGGCGAACATGAACGGCGCCGGGCCGACGCGCTCGATGGCGTAGGCGAGGGCCTTTTCGTTGCCTTCGCAGCCGACAAAGATGCGGCCGCTGGTGAAATAATCTTCAGGTTTGCGTTTCAACTGAAGACCGCCGTATTCCAGCTCGCGTTCCAGCCGATCGATGACGATCGGTATCCATGCCGTGCCGCCTTCGAGGAAGCCGATGCGCAGTTTCGGAAACTGATCGAGCATGCCTTCGACGATCATGCCGGTTGCGGCGATCGCCAACGGAAAGGGCATGCCCAGCGCGCGCGTCGCGGGAAACACGCCGAAGCTATTGAAACCCAAGTCACCGTAGCAGCCGCCGTGCACGGCGAGAGCGCAGTCGAGCTTTTCCGCTTCCTCGTAGACCGGCCAATATTCTTTGGCGCCGAGGTGAAATCTGAGTCCGTTCGAGGGCAGCATGGCGCCGAGCATGCCCAACTCTTTCACCGCCCGGCGCAATTCGGCCACGGCGCTCGGTACGTCTTGCATCGGGATCAAGGCGACGCCCTTCAACTTTGGACTGAATTTCAAATATTTTTCATAAAGCCAGTCGTTGTAGCCGCGAGCGTAAGCGACCGCCCATTGAACGAACGAGATCTGGCCGTAAGCCAGGCCTTCGGTGGGAAACAGCACGCTGTATTCGAGCCCGGTTTTGTTGAGAAACTCCATCCACTTCTCCGGCCCGATCGACGGATCGAAAGTTCCCGGCGTGCGCCGCTGCAAGCGCGGCGTGTGAAAGCGATCCAAGCTCGGCACCATGCGCCGCGGGTTGATCTCGCCTTCGATGCCGTTCACTTTGCCGATGCGCTCGGCGATTTCATCGACCCGCTCCATGACATGTCCGTCGCAATCGACATACTGATTCGCCATTGGATTCCCCCTTTGACAACGATCTGTGTTCTGAATAGTGAAGCGAGAGGGCTGACTGTCAACAGATAATTTCTACGATTCTCACGCTCCAGCCGCGTCCAAGTACTGGAACAACCCTTCAATACGCTTGTCACCGAGCATCTCTTGGTTTATTGCTAACCGCAAGGAGGCGTGATCATGCCCTATGTGAAAGCGAAAGACGGTGTCGACATCTACTACGAAGTCTCCGGCCAGGGGACGCCGTTTTTGTTTCTAAGCGAGACCGCTTGCGACGGCGCGGTGTGGAATCTTTATCAGGTTCCGGAGTTTGCACGCGACCATCGCGTCGTCATTCTCGATTATCGCGGCACGGGTTTGTCCGGCAAGCCCTCGTCGAAATACAGCACGGATATGTTCGCTGACGACGCCGCGACGGTCCTCGATCATCTTGGGCTCGATGGCGCGGTCGTTTGCGGCCATTCCATGGGCGGCAGAGTTGCGCAACTTCTCGCGCTGGATCATCCGCGCAAAGTCAGTAAATTGATCCTTGCCTCCAGCGGAGCGGCGCATCCCGGTGACCGAGGCATCCCGCTCCGGATCGCTAAAGAAATGGTCGAGATGGGCTATGAAAGATACGTGCGGGATCACACGATCGTCGTCGGTTGGACCGAAGTCTACGCGCGCAACCACATGAACCTGATCGAAAAATATCTCCAGGTGCGCATGGCCAACCTCTGTCCGGTGGAGTTTTATTTTCGTCATGTCTTGGCGCGCCAGGAGCATGACACGAGCGGGCGGCTGAAGGACATCACAGTGCCGACCTTGATCTTCGTGGGCGACGACGATCATTTCGTCGTCAGCGACATGTCGCACCGCAGCGGCGCGGATATTCTTGCCAAGGGTATTCCCAATTCTAAGCTCATCGTTTTGCCCGGCGAGCGGCATAGCTATTTTTATACCGAGCCGGAAACTGTTCACGGCATGATTCGACAATTTCTCAGAGTTAAATCGAGAGCAGCGGATTTCCTCAGCGAATCTATTTATGCGTGATGGAGGAAGTCATGGCATACGGCGCGAAGGGTAGGACCAAAGACTTTCCGGTGTTCGATTGCGACAGCCACATTTACGAGCCGCCGGAGATCTGGGACAAATATATTCCGCAGAACAATCGCGATTTCGCCAAGACGCATTTCTACCGGGATGCCGACCGGCTCTTCCTGGTGCGCAACGGGAAAATCAGCTTCAGGGATCCCGACAAGTGGAAGTATCCCGGTGAAACCTGGCATCCAGGTTTAACCAAGAAGATCATCGGCGAAACGCAGCCGGGGACCAAAGAGTGGGATGAAAAAATCGGCAGGAACAAAAGCGCCAGAGATCCGCATGCGCGGCTCAAGGACATGGATGCCGCCGGCATCGATCAGGTGATGATCTTCCCATCGACGTTTGTTTATTTGCCGCTGGTCGAGAACGCCGACGCGGCATACATCTGTGCGCGGGCTTATAACGACTGGGCGTATGACTATTGCAGCGCGGATAAGAAACGCCTCTATCCGGCGGCGGTCCTGCCGGTACAAAACGTCGACTATGCGATCGAAGAACTGCGGCGCGTCGCGAAACGCGGCTTCAAATGCGCTTTGGTGCGGCCGATCATCGCTCAAGGCAAATATCCCACGTTTCCGGAATTCGACCCGCTGTGGAGGGAATTCGAAGAGCTCGGCGTGGTGCTCGGCATGCACACGTTTCCATCCCGCGGCGAGGCGATGTCGCCGCGAATTGGGCGAACGCATGGGTGCCAACCGCAAACGTCTGTTCGGCGATGAAGATCAATTGGTCTATTCACCGGGGCAGTTCGTCGCCAACATCATGCAGATCATGGGCTCGAAGCAGGCGGGCGATGCGGCGTATGGATTTATCGCCGAAGCGATGACTTGGACGGGCGTCGTGCTCATGACCGGCTGGCTGGAAAAGTTTCCGCGCCTGAAAGTTGCGATTCTAGAGTCCAACTCGAGCTGGCTGCCGCTGGTGTTGGAAAAGGCGGAAACTTATCTCGACCTCTACAAACACATCGGCGAAAAGATCGGCGATCCGCACGATGTATTCTACAAGCATTGCTTCATCGCCTTCGAGAGCGACGAGATCGTGACCTTGCGCTTATGGGATCTGTACGAGAACATCGCGCTTTGGTCTTCGGACATGCCGCATCTGGATGCCTCGGACGTTTGGGAGGCGATCGACAATATGAACAAATGGAAAGTGCCCCAGAACGTCCAGGAAAAAATGCTCGGCGGCAACGCCAGGCGGCTGTATGGCATCGAGCCCGAGCTGGTGGTTACGAAGGCACCGAACAACTATGCGCCGCAGACAATGTCGCGCTATGGGTGAAATCGTCAAGCGAACGCAGGTTCAAATCCGTTCGATCGCCGCGGGCTAATTCGTCGCGGTTTGTTGCGTCAAACTAAGTTCCTTTCGAAGACCGTCATTCCCGCATGCTTTTAGCGGGAATCCAGGCGAATCCGGAACTGGCCCCGCCGATAAAGACATTCCGCGGTGACGCCTTTGAAAAATTCTCGTCGTGGTCTTCTGATACCCACAGCCCGCTGCGGGGTAGTTCATGGGATTCAAATCCTTCAAATGGTGGCGCGATTTGACTGCGCGTGCGCCCCACCGTCACTCGATTTTGCCTTTCGCTACGTCAGGTCCCCGTGGGTAAAGAATCGTCCGACGATCAACTTTCCGGCTTCCCAACTACTGCGGCATCTCCGCCAGAAGCCGCCCGTAGCCTGGAATTTTATGGCGTAAGCCCAGACACAATTGCGTCCCCCAGGTGCGAGCCGGGCCGGCATGGACGACGGTAAGGCCGGTGTCTTTCTCTAGGCGGTCGATGATTTCAACGGTTTTCCACGCTGAGCCAAGCATGTAGATGCCGTCAGCCTCTTTGTGCTTCGCGGCGATCCGCTTCATGAACTCGAGGATCTGCTCGGGCGGGACGCTCGGCACCGCGGCGAACGGTGAATCGATGCCTTCCATGGCCAAGACCTGGAATCCCGCGTCGGTAAAATAATGCGCGAACACGTTGTTCATTTTTTCCGGGAAGTAGCTCGCGCCGACAAATTTCTTCATTCCGAGGGTGCGCAGAGCGCGTACATGATTTTGTCCCGAGGTGAACATCGGCACGTTGTACTTCTTTTCCCAGCTGCTGATGAGCTCCTGTTCCTTTTGATAACCGAGCAGCATGAACGGCGGCGCGCCGCTCGGCCGCACCAAATTCGCGCCCATCTTGGCGAGCTCGGCTGCTTTCGCTTCGTAGCCGGGCATCGACGTGCTGAACTCTTCCTCGGTGCCGCGAGTGAAATTCATCGTCAACGACTCGAATCTGATTTTTTCCGGGATGAGAGTGTCGAGATCGAGCTCCTGGCCGGCTTCCGGCCGGTTGGTCGGACGGACTGTTCCGACGAGGTATTCCTTTTTACTTTCAGCCATGATCGTTCCTCCTGATAAAAATCCGCGGATAGTGAGAGCACGATCTAATCACTTGTGAAGAGCGGGCGTCAAGCGCTTTGTCACGCTGTCCTGTAACTGGACAATTCGCCGGCAGATCATTAGTATCGGAAAGCTTTCGCTATTAATAAAAGAGCAATGCTGGATGTCACGATGGGCAGCATGTAAGAGGAGTGCGCCGACTTGATGCGGTTGAGATTGAAATTTATCGCGCTGTCGTTGTTCGCTTCGGTGGTTTTATCACCGGTGTCGCGAGCAGAGGTTGTCAAAGTCGCCATCCCGAGCACGACACAGGCGGTGCTGGCGTTCACGATTGCAAGAGACAAAGGATATTATCGGGCAGAAGGACTGGACGTTGAGCTGATCCTCATGAGCGCGCCCAACGCCAGCCGCGCTCTCTTGAGCGGCGATGTGGCGGTGGCGACGGTGGGGGGCGCGGGATTGCCGCCGGTGCTGCGCGGTTCGCCGTTCAAGTTTCTATTCACGACCTACAATCGGGCCATGTTTTGGCTTTACGCAAAGCCGGAGATTCGTGATGTTAAGAGTCTGAAGGGGAGACGTGTCGGTGTGTCCGGTATCGGCAGCGGCCCGGACTCTCTGCTGCGTGAGATTCTGCGGCAGAACGGGCTTGATCCCAACCGCGATGTGGCCGTCCTAAGTCTCGGCGTGATGCCGACGATCTTCGCGGGGCTGCAGAGCGGTATCGTCGATGCGGCCATGCTTTCGCCGCCGGTTACATTCAAAGCGGACGAGGGTGGATTCCGTGAATTGATTGCGTTTCCCAAACAGGACCTGGTGGAGCTTCAAGGCAGTATCTTGGTCAGAGACGCTTCGCTGCAAACGGACTCGGCGCAGCTGGAAAGGTTTATCCGCGGCACGTACAAGGGCTTTCTTCATATAAAAGAGAATAGGACAGGGACGATCCCGATTGTTGCGCGTTACCTGCAAGTCAACGACGCGGTGGCAGCCAAGGCATACGACAACGTAGTGAGGCCATCGTTGACTCAGGATGGAACGCTTAACCAGGAAACTCAGGCTAAAGCGGTTGAACACGTCGTCAAGCGGCTCGAAATTAAGGAGGCGCCGCCCCTGACGAAGATTTTTGATTTCTCGCTCGCACGCAAGGTCGTCGCGGAAATCCAGTCGAAGGGATGGAAGCCGGCGCCGTAGCTTTGTGGACTTGAATCAACCTGGATTTTCACCACGAAGGACGCGAAGAACACGAAGAACACGAAGGTCGTAACTATATGCGTTTTCTAAAATTTGTGCTCTTCATGATCTTCCTGGTGCGACCAATCTCTCTTATGGAATCAGCAGCACACGACGCAAATCAATGACAAGAAAACCATGGCTTTAAAACTCACTATGACCTGCGGCCTCTACGATCGCAGCCAGCCGCTCATCGATGGGCGGGTGCGGCCGCGCGACATCGATCTGAAGATTCATGTAAACTCGAATGACCGGAGCCGGCAGCGCGATGGGCGGGAGGGTAAATTCGATATCGTGGAGTTTTTTACCGGCATTTACATGGCCGATTTGGAGCAGCGGACTCTCGGACTTACCGCCATTCCGATTTTCGTGAAGCGCATGTTTCGCCACTCGTATATTTACGTCAACAAGCGCGCGGGCATTCGCGCGCCGAAGGATCTCAACGGCAGGCGGGTCGGTTTGCAAACCTGGTTCACGACGACCGCGCTGTGGGCGCGCGGAATTTTGGAGGAGGAATACGGAGTCGATCTGCGCTCGATTACCTGGGTGGCCAATTGGAGTGAAAAGGTTGGAAATTGGCAGCCGCCGCCCTGGCTCAAGCTCGAGATCGCGCCGCAGGGCGCGAAGCTGCACGACCTTCTAGTTGCCGGAGAGATTGATGCCAGTATTACGACCGAGACGTGGGCGCCTTTCGGCCATCCGGATGTCGACTTCCTGCTGCCGAACTATGCCGAGGAGGAGAGAAGATATTATAGGAAGACTGGCTTCTTTCCGATTCAACATACGCTCTTGATCAAGACCACCGTCCTGGAGAAATATCCTTGGGTGGCGATGAGCATGTTCGACGCCTGGCAAGAGGCGAAACAGGAATGTTACCGCTGGCTCGATCGGCAGCGGGTGCATATGACGGGCTTGTGGTATCGCTCGCTCTGGGAAGAGGAGCACGCGATCGCGGGCACAGATCCTTACGTATGGGGTTTCAAAAAATGCCGCGCCGAGATTGATAAGATGCTCGACTACACATTCCGCCAAGGCTTGGTGACGCGACGATTTCAGCCTGAGGATATGTTCCATCCAAGTACGCTGGAGACGTAGCCCATGGAACGAAGTTGATGGGGTATTAAATTGATCGTGTGTAGGGGCGACCGGCCGGTCGCCCCTACGAGGCGCCGAAGAGGACATGATGGATATTAGCGATACGGTTCACACTGGACCTGGAACATTGGCGGGACGTTATCTCAGGATGTTTTGGCAGCCTGTTTGTTGCTCCTATGAATTGAAGACCGGTCGAGCGCTTCCCGTTCGAATCTTGGGTGAGGATTTTACCGCCTATCGAGGCGAGAGCGGCAAGCCGTATTTGATTGGCCCGCGCTGCGCGCACCGGGGAACGCAGTTGTCAGTCGGTTGGGTCGAGGGCGAGTGTCTGCGCTGCTTTTATCACGGCTGGCGGTACGACGGCTCGGGTCAATGCGTCGAGCAACCGGCCGAAGGACAGCCGTTCACAGAAAAGATTCGCATCCCGGGATATCCGGTGAAAGACTACATCGGGCTGATCTTCGCTTACCTCGGAGAAGGCGAGCCGCCGCCGCTGCCGCGCTATCCAAGACTTGAGAGTGCGGAGGTCTCCCTCGACGTTGCCGCCTTGCATCGGATTTGCAATTACTTTAACAACATCGACAATTCTCTGGACAGCGTGCACGTGCGGTTCGTGCATCAACGGCACCGGGACTCGGTGGACGATCATATTGTACTCGGTGATCCGGTGATTTCCGTCGAAGAGAGCGAGTGGGGGGTCAAACGCCACGTCAAGTATCCGGACGGCAAGGATGCCACTTTTTTCTTCGGCATGCCCAATATCAATTTCATCAACGGCCAAGTCGTCGATCCGGCGATCAAACGGGCTGATGTGATTGTCTTCAAAGTCCCCGTTGACGATGCAAGCCATATTCACTTCGAAGCCCGCGCTATCTCGCTCACCGGGGAGCGCGGGCGACAATGGATCGAGGAGCGGCGTGAGATGCGTGCGCAAGCCGAAAAAGATCGTCCGGAATTGGTCCGGGCGATCCTCGCGGGCAAGCTTCACCTGAGTGAAGTGGACCCCAACAGGGTCGATTTCGTCATGCTCGAGGACGAAGTCGCGCAAACTGGCCAGGGCGCCATCGCCGTGCGCAGCAACGAGCACCTTGGCCGCAGTGATCGCGGCGTTTTTCTTCTGCGCAAGATCTGGGAGCGCGAACTGCGAAACTTAGCGGAGGGTAGACCGGTGAAGCAGTGGACTTACCGGCCGGATATGGTGCCGACGTATCCGAAGCCTTAATAGAAACTAGTTTCTAGTCTCTGGTTTTTAGTTCTGGTTAACGTGTTCGAAGCGGCCGGCGGGCGGTTATTCGTTGCCTGAGTCTGCTATGCCGGTTCTTCGGGAGCGCCGCCTGATTTGGCCAGGTCTTCTACCTTGATTTTTTCGACGTTCATCTTATCAACGGCTTTGATCATGCGGTCCAGCACTTCGTCGAACCCGAGCGGCGCGGCGTCTTTGGGACGGAAGCGAATCGGATTGATGCGGGCGACGACGAAGCTTTTCAAATAGGGGCTGGTCAGGCCTTTCGCTTTTAGCGCTTCGACTTTCTCAACCACTTTTCCGTCCAGGTCCATGAGTGCTTTGGCGCGCTCCTCGCGGATTGGCAGCGCGGACTTGAGCGGCTTCTTTATGTACTCGTCCGAGCGCCTGAGAATCGGATGGTAGGCGCCGCCGCTGAAGCGGCCGTTCTCCAAATAGCAGAGGCCCAACGTGATCAGCGCGGCCTCCTCGAATTCCAGCGCATAGGTTTCTTCCGTGGCATCGTCCAGGGTGGCCAGTTCCTGATACATTTTGATGACTTCGAGTGCGCGCTCGCGCAGGTTGTGCGCCTTTTCCGTATTGAGCGCAAGGATCTGATAAGCCGTGGATGCTTCCGGGACCACCAGGGCGATGATGCATTTGGCGCCGAGGGTTTTCATGGCGGACAACCGGTGCATACCGTTGGGCGTCCAGTAGCGCGTGTTGCTGTCCTTGCTCTCTTTGCGCACGACGATGATCGGGTCGAGAAAGCGGCCGAGCTTGGCGATCACCGTCTCGAGCTTGCGCACGTGAGCATCCGAAAGATTTCGCTGGTACGGTGTCGGCTCGACCTGATCGATGGGCAATGACGCGAGCACGACCCAGTGGCCGCTAAATGGTTCGCGATAGCTGGCGAGAACTCGGCCGCCGTCCTTCTCGATGGCCGCTTGAAGCTCGCCAACCGCGGCCTGTGGTGTGCCGTTTGACAGCTCGGTCGCCAGGAGACCGCTGGAACGGCCGGCGAGCTTGCGCCGCTTGCGCGGCGCTCCGGGTTTTTTCTTGGCGCGCTTCTCCGCCATCCGAATTGCCTAGCACAGGATCGGCTACTGTTCCAAACGGCGCACGCTGGGATAGAAGATCGCCACGAACAGCGCCATCATCGCGACCATGAAGCCGCCGAAGCCGACGGCGATCGGCGCGCCGGCGAATTCCGCGATCGCGCCGGCGATCATGCCGCCTATGGGCATCAACTCCCATGCCAGCCCGTAGATGCCCATCACCCGCCCACGCAACTCGTTGGGCAAATTGACCTGCAGCACCGTGCTGATGGTCGTCATATAAAACTGACTCGCGACGCCGAGCGCAAAAGCGAGGATTAATGACAGCGGGTAAGACTTTGAAAACGCAAACGAGATGAGCAGGACGCCGAAAACGAATGCCCCCAGTAACGACTGCTGGCCCTTGCCGCGCGCGTGGGAAAACCAGGCGACGGCTAAAACACCGGCGAGCGCGCCCGCGCCGCCGAAGCTTTGGAGAAAGCCGAAACCCTGCGAGCCGACGTCGAGAACGTTGCGCGCGAACACCGGCATCAGGATCAGGTAGGACATGCCAAAGGCGCTGTTGAAGAAGATGATGGCGATGAAGATGAAGTAGATTTCGTTGGTGCGGATGAAATTCAGCCCCTCGGCCATATGGTGCAACACGCTTCCCGCCGCAGGCGCCGTCGGTTGCGTGGTCAGCCGGATGCCGAGCCACAGGCAAACCGCAACCAGCGACGCGACAAAGCAAAAGTAAAAGGTCGCGCCAATGCCGACCAAATAGATCATTATGCCGGCGAGGGCGGGGCCGACGAGGCGATTGAGCTGCCAAATCGTACCGCCAACCGCGACCGCATTGGCAATGTCGTCCTTGGGCACCATTTGAGGTAACAGCGCCATGCGGCTGGGGCGGTCGAAGGCGCGCACGCAGCCCGATATGATCGCGACCACGATGACGTGCCAGAGCGCGATCCACCCGACCACGATCAAAGTGGCGAGTAAGAAAAACGTCGTCGCGGACACGCTTTGCGAGAGAATCATAATGCGCCGGCGATCGGCGCGATCGGCGATGACGCCTCCCAAGAGAGTCAAGGCGATCGTTGGGGCGGCAAACGCCAAACCGGTCAACCCGAGCAGCAGAGGCGAATTGGTCAACTCGAGAACCAGCCAGCCCTGCGCTACACCCTCCATGTTTTGCGCCAGGACCGACGAGAGCTGGCCGAGCCAATAGAGCCGGTAATTGCGGTGGCGCAACGCGCTCAACGCTTGGAGCAGACGTTGGCTTCCGGAAAGAGTTTCAACCGCGGCTTTCGACATGATGGGTTTATATCGGGGCGATGAAGTCCGTCCATTGTTCATGAAACCGTGCAGGGTGTCAAAGAGCGGCGCAAGACTTTTGGCGTTCGCGATGCTACTTTTACGAGATCACGGACATCAAAGTTGAAGGTGATTCGATATGGCCCGCTACGACTACGATCTTTTTACCATCGGGGCTGGGTCCGGCGGCGTGCGCGCGAGCCGGATGTCGGCTTTGTTTCGCGCCAAGGTCGCGGTTGCGGAAGAGCTCTATCTCGGCGGCACCTGCGTCAACGTCGGCTGCATCCCGAAAAAGCTGCTCGTTTACGCCGCCCATTACCACGATGATTTCCGCGATGCGGCGGGCTTTGGCTGGAGCGTGGGCGAGCGGCGTCTGGACTGGGCGCGATTGATCGCCAACAAGAACAAGGAGATCAACCGCTTGAACGGCGTTTATCGCAAGCTTCTCGGCGACTCGGGAGTTGAAATTCTCGACGGTCACGCGGAAGTTTTGGATGCGCACACCGTCAGTCTCGACGGGAGGACGATCACCGCGAAGTATATTCTCGTCGCGGTCGGGAGTTGGCCGGTGGTGCCGCAATTTCCCGGCTCGGAGCATGCCATCACGTCGAACGAAGCCTTTTATCTGCCGTCGCTGCCCAGGCGCGTGGTGATCGTCGGGGGCGGCTACATCGGCGTCGAGTTCGCTGGTATTTTTCACGGCTTGGGCGCGCACACCACACAGCTCTATCGCGGCAAATCGTTTTTGCGCGGCTTCGACGACGACATCCGCATCACGCTCGCCGATGAAATGCGCAAGCGCGGCATCGACCTGAGACTGCAAACCGACATCGCCAAGATCGAGAAAACCGGCGACGTGCTGCGCGCGACTTTGACGGACGGGAGTCTCGTGGAGGCCGAGCAAATCATGTACGCCACCGGCCGCCTGCCGAAGACGCGCGACTTGGGACTGGAAAAGGCCGGAGTACAATTGAGCGCAACGGGCGCCGTTTTGGTGGACGAATATTCACGGTCGAACGTCGAAAGCATCTACGCCATCGGCGACTGCACCGATCGGATGATGCTTACGCCGGTCGCGATCGCCGAAGGCATGGCGGTGGCGAATACGCTGTTCAATGACAAGCCGACGCGGCCGAGTTATCTCAACGTGCCGACCGCTGTTTTCAGCACGCCCAACTGCGGCACCGTCGGTCTGACGGAAGCGGAGGCGCGCGCCCGCGATCTTAAAATAGATATCTACCGAAGCTTCTTTCGGCCGCTCAAGCATACCCTTACCGGCCGCGAGGAGCGGACCATGATGAAGTTGGTGGTGGACCAAACGACGGACCGGGTGCTCGGCTGCCATATGGTTGGAAGCGACGCCGGGGAAATCATCCAGGGGCTGGCAGTCGCCCTCAACTGCGGTGCCACCAAGGCGCAGTTCGATGCAACCATCGGCATCCATCCGACA
The DNA here is from genome assembly GCA_963745035.1 of uncultured delta proteobacterium. Taxonomy (GTDB): domain Bacteria; phylum Desulfobacterota; class Binatia; order UBA9968; family UBA9968; genus DP-20. The sequence goes on from CAVUVW010000005.1 coordinate 133,766, forward strand.
GCCGCCGAAGAATTCGTGACCATGCGCAGCAAGCTTGCTTAAGCGGGATTTTTGGCGCTCTTTGTCGGCGTCATTTGCCCCGAGTCCGCAGTTGAGAATGATTTGCCGCCGTGGGCGTGTTTTACCACCTAAAAGCGGATTGTTCTCTACGCCGCTGAGCGCTGCCGTCGAGCGCCATGACGCACGAATAAAGATATTCTTTTCCATTCACGCCGATGTTCTCGATTGCTGCCTGACTTTCAGCCGCGCGCTGAGCGTTTTTACCGGCAACCTAGCCCGGTTTTTCCTGACAAATTGGAGGATTCGTCGTTCTGCGCTACCTGCCGCAGAAGTCAAAGATAGCAAGATCAAGATCTTAGATCTTGGCACTTTCGTTGCTCCGCTTTATTCAAAAAGTGCGCCTCTAGGCTGAAGGAGAAGACGGCTATGGACCGGGAAGCTTTTCGCGAGCAGATGCTCAGTGTGATGGATAAAAAAAATCACTGGGCTTGGCCGCTCTTCACGTCGGGTAAGGTAGCGAAGGAGCGCCTGCATTTTCACTTCGAGCAGGAGTACGCGACCTACGTGCGCGATTTTCCGATTTTGGTGGGCCGCGCGTACGTGCGTTGTCCGATTGCGGCGATCCGAAGAAGCCTGGCGGAAAATCTGTACGAGGAGGAGACCGGTGGGTTGGTAGCCGGCAGCCCGCATCCATCGCTGTTTTTGGAATATCCCCGAGGCCTCGGCATGGATCTGCAGCGTTTCGACCGCGTCCAGCTTCTACCGGCGGCCGACTGCTACCGCAGCTTTCTCGACGACGCCACCCAAAGCTACGGTTGGGATATTGCCGCCGCAGTCGTGACGATTTTTGTCGAAGGAAATTCCGACGAGCGGGCCGCCTTGACGCGGACAACTCGTATACCGCCGCCGCTGGAGGAGCATCCGCTGGTCAAACATTACGGTCTGCCCGTTGACAAACTTGCGCTTACGAAAGCTCATCGCCAAGTCGAAGGGCATCACCGGCTGGCCGCGTGGAGCGCGATTCTTGAAAACGTTGCGCCAACGCGGCGCGGCGCCGTGGTCAGAACCATGATGGATGCGTTGGATCTCTGGCTCAAGTACCGCGATGACGTCGCGGAAGCGTGCGGTCTCAAACCTAAAGGATCGGCCAAGAAACGCCGGAAGGCGGCGCGGAAACCGCTAGCCGATCGGCTCTCCACGATAGCTTTTGGCTAGGATCTGCATCGGATTGAGCGGCCGGCGCCCGTTGCCCTGCTCGATCTGGATCGCCGCTAACGGACAATCCGAACAAGTCACCTTCGGCTGCCCCTCGGCCATTTCGCGAAAGGCGCGGCCGCCGTATTTGAGCGACTGCTCAAAATTTTCTTTTTTCATCGCCCAGGTGCCGTCGTGTCCGGAGCATTCCTCGACGACCTTCACCTCGGTATCGGGTAAAAGCGACAAAACGTCGCGGGTTTTGTAACCGATGTTCTGAGCGCGCAAATGGCAGGGCATGTGATAGCTCACATTGCCGGCGCCGGTCTTGAAGTCTTTTTTGAGCTTTCCCGCGCTCGCCAACCCGGCGAGAAATTCCATCGGGTCCATCGTCTTTGCGGCGACCTTTTTAGCTTCCTCGGTGCCGAGCAGGCGCGGGTATTCCACTCGGATCATCTGCGAGCACGTGGGAATGGTCGCGATCACGCTACGGCCGTCGTCGACATGGCGAGCGAGAGCGGCCACGGTTTCTTTCGCCGCCGCGATCGCACCTGCGACGTCGCCGTTGTGCCACAGCGGCATGCCGCAGCAGCGCTCGTAAGCGAAACTCACGTCAACGTTATTGTGTGCCATGACTTCCAGCGTCGCCGTGCCGATCTCCGGCTCGTTGTAATTGACATAGCAGGTGGAAAAGAATGCGATTTTCGCCGCCGGCTCGCCCTGGGGCGCTTGGCGCTCGCTGGCAAACCGCCGGGCGAAGGTCTTTGCGGCAAACGGCGGGAGCTTCTTGTCTTTGTGGATTCCCAGCGCGTCGTGCATGAGCCGGCGATTGAGCGGATTTTCATTGGCCCAGTTTGCCAGCGGCGCGGTTGCGCGTGCCGAGCTTGCCCACCAGGTCGGGATTGCCGAGCAACTTATCGACCAGAGGAACTCCCTTCTTTTTGATTTCTTGGGCCTTGGTGCGAGTCATCAGGCGGGGGAAATCGATGGCCCACTCATGATCGCCGGGCGTGTACGGGCACTTGATGTAGCAAAGCTTGCATTGAAAGCAGAGATCGACAACTTTGGTCACGTCTTCAGTTTTCAGTTTCTTCGTGTCGACCTCGGCGTATTTGCCCTCGGTGCAGTAATCATCGACGGCATCAAACAGCGTCGGAAAGCTGCCGCAGAATTTAACGCACATGCGGCAGTCGGCGCACAGACTGAAAATCCGCTCGACTTCAGCGCGCAGGTCTTTTTCATCGTAGTAGCGCGGATCGGTCGGGTCGTAGGCTGGTTTATTGTTCACGGTTTATTCCTTTGCGGCGCTGGGTTTTTGGTCATTGGCCTGGCGCGCTTTTTTTTGCGGGGCTTCAGAGCATTCGCCGGTCCTTTGCAATCTGAGCAAAAGCCCTCGAAATATACCGAGTAGTCGAGCAGCGTGAACCCGTGGCGGCGCGCATCCGGCAGATGCGCCGCCGCCAAGCCCGGATCCTGGTAGTCGACGACCTTGCCGCAGACCGTGCAGACCAGATGATGGTGCTGCTCCATATTGCCGTCGAAGCGGGCGGATGCCGCGAAGTGGTTCGTGCGGCGCGCCAATCCCAGATGCGCCAAAGTTTCGAGGGTGCGGTAGACCGTGGTTCGGGAGACTCCCGGAATGCGTTCCTTCACGTCCGCGAAGACCTGATCGACGGTGGGGTGGTCCTCTCGTTCCACCAGCGCCGAGAAGATCACGCGGCGCTGCACCGTCGCGGGTATTCCCGCGCGTCGGCAGACTGCTTCAAGCCGCGCGAAGGGCGTTTTTGCTTTGGCTTCCGATTTTCGCAAAGGAGTCTTCCCCTGGTTTTAGTGCCCCGAGCTGTGCAATTGATTTCTTGTTGGTAAAGTATTGCAAATGTGTAAGCAAGTCAAACGGAAATGCCGCGCGTCCACGGCTGTTTGACTTCGGTTTGCAATCGGGGCGACGGGAGAGTGATTTGGGTCGCGCTGTTTGGCGCGTGCCTTATTGGGTCTAGTTAGTTCGCCTGTGGTGAGTTTAGTCGAACCACCGCTAAGAAGCATGCGGAAATAGCGTATCGGGGAATTGGCCCCCAGCGGTTAAATGAATGATGAAGTCAGCGCATGCTGAACCTCCGGCGGCTCAGGACAGCGTGTCGCAAGCACCCGAACCATTTTCCAGGCTCGTGCCGGCAGGTCCGAGCCAAGCACCGTCCGGAATCCGGGATTAACGTTCCTCGCACGTCCCCGTCTAACCGGGCAAGGAGGATCCCATGAGCAAAAAAACACTTGTGTTTGGCTTAATTGCCGCGAGCGTACTCTCGAGCGCGGTGGTGGCGCTGCCAAGTTCCGCTGAGGCGAATCACTATGGCCGGTCTGGACGGTACGATAATTACCGGCGCGGGGATCGTCGCAGCGACTGGGGCGAGCTGCGCCGGGATCGGGCAGAATTGCGGCGCGATCAGGCGGAGCTCCAGCGCGACCGGTCTGATTTGCGCCGGCTCTATCGCAACGGCGCCAGCCGCGCCGAGATCGATCGCAAGAAGGCGGAAATCCGCAATGACGTTCGCGAGATCCGCAAAGACCAAAGGGAGATCCGCGAGGGTTATGCTGACATCCGCCGCGATCGCTACGACTATGACCGGTATTACAACAGTCCTTGGTCGGGATGGGGTAATGGTCGGTGGTAGGCGGCCGGTAGGATGTAGCTCTTTGCTCCGACCGGTCTCCAAACCGTTCGTATTGGCTCACCAGGAAGCGGGCTTCTGCCCGCTTCCTCATTTGCAATTCTTGACTGCCGGCGACCCCTCGCCTTATAAGCCAGATAGATTCTGTGCTTTGAGGAGGCGGAGTGATTATCGATTGCGATACCCACCTGATGCCGGCCGATGCCTTCGACGCGGTCGGCGAACATCTTGCGGCCCTCAAACCGACGCTCAAGTTCGACGACCAAGCGCTTTACGTTGACGTCGACTTCCCCGGCTATCGCGACGTGCCCGGCACGAGCCCTCTGCCGGCGCCGGGCTCCGGCGCGATGTTCCGAAGCCTTTGGAACATTGAAGATCGGATGGGCGACTACGACCGCAGGCTCGGCATCGAGCAGCACGTCGTGTTGCCGCAATTTTCCGGCTGGTGGTCCTACCTGATCGAGGCCGAGCTCGCCTGCGCCATGGCGCGCTCACACAACCAGGCGTTGCTCGGCTTGATGCGGGAATTTCCTGGACGAATTCTCGGCTCAGCCCTGATACCGCTTCAAGATGTCGCGGCTTCGATCCTGGAGATGGAGTGGGCGAAAGAAAACGGTTTTTGTTCGGTCGTGCTGGACAAGGTATTTCCCGTCGCCGACCATCCGTACAGCGAACCGCTCGGCAGCCGCCGCGAGCTCTGGCCGTTCTTCCGGCGCGCCGAAGAGCTCTCCATGCCGATTTATCTTCATAACGTGCAGCACGGCCATCGCATGAGCAATTTTCCGGTATTTCAACGCGACGGGTTATACGTCTTCGCGCCGCAGGAAGGGCAGATGAGTCTGGTATCGCTGTTCACCAGCGGGCTGCTCGATGCCTATCCGAAGCTACAGTTCGTTTTCACCGAGGCGGGCACGTCGTTTATCAAGCCATTGGTGGAGTGGCTCGATCGCATTCTGGAGCGGCCGCCGGTGGATTACGACGATCAGGAGGCGCCGCTGTCGAACCGCACACTGACCAAAGTCGGCGAGCGGCTGCGGCGCGCCCGGGCGATTCAACCGGCGCAAATTTTTCTTGAAAAAAATCAAAACCCGGCGAGCCACTATTTCAAAAATAATTTCTACTTCACCATCGAAACCGAAGAACCCGAGCTGGCGGAGGCGGTCGAGTTCCTCGGCGCGGAACGGTTTTTGTTCGCCACCGACTACCCGCACGACGATCCCGGCGGCAAGATGAAGTTCGAAGACGTCCGGCTGCTCGGAGAAAATCCAAAAATTTCCGAGGACGCCAAGGAATTGATCCGCTGGCAGAACGCGCGGCGGTTATTCGGCTTGTCCAGCTAGTCCGATGGCGATCCCCGCGCGCTACAACACGGGCTACAACATCGGCGTCGGCGGCGCAGTGGTACGCGACGGGCGCTTGCTGCTCGTGCGCCGGGCCTCGCGTCACGGACGCGGCAACTGGCAGCTTCCCGGCGGCTTCATCGAGCCGAACGAGACTATCGAGCAAGCGGTGGTGCGCGAGGTGCTCGAAGAAGCCGGAGTGATCGCGGAGGTGGAAGCCGTGCTCGGTCTGCGCAGCCGCTACGATCCCGACAGCGGCAACGGCATTTATATCGTGCTGGTTTTAAGGCCGGTGAGCGGCGAGCCGGTAGCGGACAATCGCGAGGTCGATCAGGCGGGCTATTTTACCCTCGAAGAGATTCGCCGGCTGAGCCCGCTGCCGCCTGTCAATTGGGAGATCGCCCAACGAGTTCTGGCCGGTGACCGGCGCTTGCTCTGGCCCAAGCCACTCGCCAATCTCAACGGCGCCAAGTATACCCTGTTTGTCGGCTAGAGTCGGGCGTCGAAGTCGTGGGGGCGCACATGGCGGCAGAAAGCGCGGCGCGCCGCCCGTCAACGTTCGGAAGGAAGAATAATCACTTTGATCAGCAGAGGATCGCGCGCGGATTTCGCCGCGAGTTCTCTTTCCGCGGCGGCAAGCCCTTTCTCGGAATCGATGCTGGCTTCGGCGGCCAATTCTTGGCGAAACTGCTCCAAGTGATGGGGCGCCACGATAAACCAGCGGATTCCCACAATCGAGCTTGACGGCGCCGCCGGCGCCGGAACCGCTCGTTGTGCCGCCGCCGATGCGATCGCCGCGTCGGCTTCCGAGCGCTTGCGCAAGGTCTCGCCGCTTGAGTCTTCTCCCGCGTCGCGCCTCTCCAGTCCCCGGCGGCGCACGATAAATTCAAAATCCGGACTCGGCTCGCTGAGCGGCGACAACGCGCGTCGGGCGTCAAAGGGCGCGCCGCCAAACGGTTGCCAACTGAGCGCTCCCATACCCGCGCCGATGCCAAAAACATCCGCGCTTGGCGGGGGAGATTGCCTGGCGGTCGAAACTTCTTGGGTTTGGATCGGCCGCCGCCGTGGTGCGGCGACAACGGTTTCCGGGGGTCTCTCCGGTTGCGAGTCGGCAAGCGATGGAGATGCGGCCTTCGGCTCGGCTGTCGGCGCTGCGGATTTGGATTGCGTACGCACCGGCGCGGCCGGCGGTGAGGCGGTTTCGGAACGGCCGCGGGTGTCGCGCCTGGCGCGCAGATCACTGGCGGATTCGGGCGCGCTTTTTCCTGCGCCAGCAACGGCATTGGCGTTCGGCTCGGCTCGCATCGGCGTCGCCGGCGGAGTCGACTCGGTGATGCCGGTGTCTCTCAGTCGCGGCTCCTTTTGATACATGAGTACGGCCAGGACTCCGACCAGCAGCACGGCGGTAGCTTGGATCGGCACCGTCGATCGAAGGACAGCGAACAGCCGTTGCCAGAGTCGCGGTTCGAGCTCGATTTCCCGCGCATGGGCCACGACTCGCCGGGCAAAACCAGCGGGTGGTTCGAGCGACGGCAAATCGGCGACCAAGCCGATGCAATCGGACAATCCGCGGGCTTCCGCGCGGCAAAACGGACAGGACGCAAGGTGGCTTTCGATGCCTTTCATGCGCACCGCGTCCAAGGACTTTTCCAGATAGCCTGAGAGCTGCAACTCGACTTCCTGACAATTCATACAGCCTTCCTTCCCGCGCGAAAATACGCCGCAAGCCGCGCCTTGAGCGCCTGGCGCGCCCGATGCAGACGGGACTTTACCGTGCCGACGGGAATCTTCAGCACGCGCGCTACATCTTCATAAGAGACGTCTTGGAGGTCTCTCAACAGAATCACCGCGGCGTCTTCGGGCTCCAGCTCATTCAAGGCGCGCTGCACGCTTTCGCGCAGCTCCTTTTTCTCGAGGGATTCGGCCGGTCCGACCTGGCCGTCGTCGACCATGTCCGCGCCGTCGATCGGCACCAGCCGTTTCTGGCGCGCGCTCGTGCCTTTGCGACGGGTGGTGGCGTGGTTGAGCGCGATGCGGTAGAGCCAGGTGGAGAAATTTGCTTCGCCGCGAAACTGGCCGATGGCGCGGTAGGCCGACAGGAACACCTCCTGCGACGTTTCGGCGGCATCGTCGTAGTCGCCCAGCATGCGGTACACGAGATTGAAAATGGTTCTCTCGTGGCGCCGCACGAGCACTTCGAAAGCGCCCGTGTCGCCGCGCTGAAGCCGCCGGACGTAAACTGCGTCGCTGATAGATTCGGGCGCCATCGACTCAGCAGGATTAGACGGATCTCTCAAGAGAAAAGTTCCCCAAAATCTGCCCCGGCGGCGCTAGGGAGCCTCGGCCAGTTCGGTTCCGATGGATTCCGGATCCGGCATAGGCCGCTGCGTACCGCCGAGTTGCTCCCGCAGCCGATTGAGCCGCCCTGCCAGAGTTTTTAGCCGGTTGATTTCCGGCGCGCCCAGCCTCTCTATCGCGAACGCAGTCTTATTATGCCGGAGCGGCTCATCCAAGTCGATCCAGCGGCGGCATTGCTCGCCGTCGGGAGTTCCGGGAATCGGGGAGAATTCCGAAAGCATGACCTTGATTCCCAGGCCGTGCGCGAAGAGCAGAGAATCCTCGACGGCCTGGTCGCCGCCGCTGGGGTGGCCGACGATGAGATAGGCATGAATCCGGCGCGCGTCTGCGCCCGCCCGCACGAGATTTTCCACCGCGCGCGCCACCTCATCGGAATACACTTTGCCGCCGGTCTTTTTCTGCCAGACAAAAGCACTGCTCTCAAAGCCGAGATAGATGTTTTTGAATCCAGCGGCGATCAGTAGGCAAGCCAGCTCTTTATCGATAAATCGCGCGTTCATGGCGTTGGGCGTGTGAAACTGAATTCGCATATCGCGGCGCAAGATTTCGCGCAGAAACGGTCCGAGCATTTTTTCCGGCCGGTAGAGCAACGCATCGTCGTAAAAGGCGACGTGCTCGACGCCCAGGCGCGCGAGAAAGTTTAACTCGGCGAGCGAGCGCTCGAGTGGGCGAAGGTGAAACTTGGGGTAGATTTGGGGCACCGAGCAGTACGTGCAGCGGAACGGACAGCCGTCGGCAAGTTTCAACACGCCGGTGGCGAGCTGCGGATAGAGGTCCCACAGCGGAAGTTTTTTCTCATCAGGGCACAAGCGCAAAAACTTCCAGAGCGGCGCAAGATCAGAGCCCGCGACGACGAGATCGGCGCCGAGAGCGCGCGCGTGGTCCGGGCAGATCGTAGCGTAGACTCCGCCCAGGATGATTTTCGTTTCCGGAGCGAGCCGGCGCAGGGTTTCGATGACTTCGCTCAGCCCGAGATACCAATAAGTCATGCCGGTTTGCACGAGCGCGTAGTCGAAGGGGCGCTGCGCGCGGAGAAAACTCTCCAGCTCGGCGCGCGGCAGTCCGAAGCGGTGAAATTGTCGCGGGACGGCGGCGAGCGCAGAAGGTTTTTCGACCGGCACCGAATAGAACGAGCCGCGCCCCCACCGATCGCCGCGATACTTGGCGGGCGGCACGCGGCGATCGAGCCGATCGAGAAAATCGAATAAGGCGAAGTCGGCCTGACCGCGCAGGAATCCGGCGACGCGCAGCATGCCGTAAGGTTTCAACCAGAAATCATAAGCGGAGAAATCGTAGATGGGCGGATTGAGGAGCAGGATGCGCGGTCTCATTCCGACGCTCAGACGGCTTCCTTCCACAAATAGCTGAGCTCGGCGGCGACCACTCCGTCATACGGCGCGTCCGCCTTGAGCAAGCCAATGTCGCGCGCGAAGCGATTCATGCGCGCAACTTTTTCTTCCGAGATCGTCGGATCATAATAGGGCAGATCGCGGCGCACCAGCTCAGCGATCAGTTCGGCTTCCGACGGCGGAAAGCGTTTTCTGCCGACCGCCGTGGCGCGGTTTGGGTCTTCCTTCAGCGACCGGTGCGCTTTCATCAGCGCGCGGATCGCCGCGCGCGCCGATGCGGGTTCCGCTTCGATACGCTTGTCGGTGGCGACCAGCGCGGAGAACGTGTAATCCCGGGCGGCCGCAGGCCCGTCGCCGCGGCGCACGTCGAGCACCATCGCTCCGACGCCGCGGCGCACGGCGACTTCGCAGCCCATGCCATTGGCCCAAAAACCGTCGAGCTTGCCTTCTTCCAGAGCCTTCGCCGCCGAGAGGCCGAAAGAAACGTTGGGGCCCGCCGCGCCGGGGATCGGCATGATCTGGACGTTGTTTTTTTCCGGATCGATGCCGGCCTCGACGAGCATGCGCTGCAAGCTCAGATTGACGCCCGGCGCAGCGCCGATGCGCAGCCCTTTGACGATGCTCAAGTCGCCGCGCTTGGGATTCAAATCGCTGCGAATCACCAAGAACCAGTAGGTGTGCTGGCCGCAGGCGGCGAGCAGCTTGGCGCCCTGCCATTCGGGAAAAGCGAGCAAGGTGGCGTGAGCCGAGCCGACGACGAAATCAAGCTCACCGTCGCGCAGCGCTTCGAACGTTTTCGGAATAGGAAACAACAAATCGACCGAGGCGTCGAAGCCTTCTTGCTTAAAAAATCCCAGCTCCACGGCGGCGATAATCGGAAAATAGGAATTTGAAACCAAGTCCGGCACGGCGATACGTAGCATGGTTTACTCCCGGCTTCAGTCTTACATGTCTTTGCTCGAACGATGGGAACGGCTGAACCGACGGGAACGGTTTCCATTGTTCAAAAGTTCCCGGCGTTCCAAAAAGTTGGATCGACCATTAGGATATGGATACCGCCTCGAACTTGAGCTTGATATATTCGAAATGGGACTTTTGGTCCCGGCCGGTGTAGAGCCGGGTGATTTTCATCCTGTCCTCCCGAGAAACTAAATCTTGTATTCCAATCCGGCGGCTTTGATGCCGGCAACCACCGCGGCTTCGTCTTCGTCCGCGCTGGCGCCGCTGGCGCCGGCGGCGCCGATGATCGCGTCGCCGTCCATGATCAGCACGCCGCCCGCCACCGGCACGACTTTGCCGCCGCTCATGTCGGAAAGCGAGCCGAGAAATGCCGTCATTTCTTTCAACCGATTCCCGAGATGGCGGCTCGATTCGCCCATGCCGACGGCGCCCCAGGCCTTGCTCACCGCGATCGTCGGCCGCAAAATGCTGGCGCCGTCGTCGCGCTTGAGCGCTTTCACGTGTCCGCCGTCGTCGAGCACGGCGACGCAGAGCGGGCGGATCTTGGCGGCGCGCGCGTGAGCGAGCGCGTGATCGACGATAAGGGAGGCTTTGTCGATGGTCAGCTTCATGTTTCTTACCTCGAGCGGCAACGGGCGGCCGCGGCGATCACAAAGAGATCTGCCGCTTGTCCATCGCCTGGCGCCATTTTTTCTCGGCGTCCGTGCCGAAGATCAGATCTTTGTCCGGCGCCACGAGCACCCAGGAATTCGCCTCGATCTCGCCTTCCAACTGTCCGGGCGCCCAGCCGGCGTAGCCGAGAGTCAGCAGAAACTGCCGCGGCCCTTTGCCCAATGCGATGGCCTCGATCAAGCGCGTGTTCGAGGTCATCGCGATGCCGTTGGGGTTCTTGATCGTGCCTTCCAAAGTGACTTCGTCGCTGTGCAGCAGAAAACCCTGGCGCTCGCTTACCGGGCCGCCGTAGTGGATGGTAATCTCACTCAGAGCCCCTTCGACGTCCGATCCGAATCCTTTCAGCAGATCATTGAGCGAGCCCCGCGCGATCGGCCGATTGATGACCAAGCCCAAGGTGCCGTGGGCGTCGTGCGTGACCATGTAGATGACCGCTCCGACGAAGCGCGGGTCTTTCATGGCTTCGGTGGCGACCAGGAGCTGGCCGGCGATCGGTTGCTTACGTTCCGCGGCTGCAGGCGGGCGGGACGGATACAGAAACCAGGCGAGCAGCGCGAGCACGGCGATCCAGGCGACGGATGTCGCGGCGCGAGCACGGCGATCGATCGAGCTCATCACGCAAGCCATTGCTCGTTTATCCGCGCACACGCGGTCCGACGCTTTCGATCGCGATGCGAATGATGACGCGCTTTTCACGCACCATCCTCTCATGAAACTCGGGCCAGCTCTTGTGCTCGCCGTAGGCTTGGCGGTGCAGATACACCAGGGTTTCCAACGCGTCGGGCAGAGAGATAATCTCAGCGGCGCCGTTGATCTGCACCCAGCCTTCGCCGTGGAACGAGCTCGTGATCGCGCAGAGAGCGGCGCGCGGGTCGCGGCGAAGATTGTTTACTTTGTAGGCGGTCTCGCGGCTGCTGATGACCGCCCGGCCCGCGCTATCCAAGCCGACGGTGACGGGCGACATCTGCAGGCCGCCGTTTTTCCGGCGTGTAGTCAGAATTCCCCAATGGTGGGTTCTCAAGAATTCTTGGGCATGGTCGATTTCAACGGGAGCAAATTGCGCCATTTCGTGTCACCTCAATTACGCTGCGAGCGCTTCGTCAAACTAGAATACCGCATGAGTGGAATGCAAGAGGTTGTGATCATCGCGCGAAGGATCGCGGTTATCTTGACCGGCCAGCGGCATTGCCCTATAACGAAACCAGATCGAGGCGCGACCAATGGCGATGACCGTTCCGCAAATGGACTCTTCCCGATGTGTTGGCGGTGTTTCCCTTGACCGGCGTGATGCTGCTGCCGGGCACGGTGCTGCCGCTGCATATCTTCGAGCCGCGTTATCGAGCGATGGTGGAAGACGCGCTCGAAGGTGGAAAAGTCTTCGGCATGATTCAGCCCTTCACGCCGCAGGACGACAATCGCGGCCCGCAACCCGGCGCGAATGTTAGTGCGCCGGATTTGTACAAAGTTGGCTGCGCCGGCTACATCGAAAAATGGGAGAAACTCCCGGATGGACGATTCTTTCTTCAGCTCAAGGGCGTCAATCGATTTCGCTTTAGCGAAGAGTTGGAACTCCAGCGCGGCTACCGGCGGGTGAAAGCGCTCTATCAAGATTTTCCCGATGCGGTTTTGCAGGAGAGCTGGCAGTGCGACCGCTCGGGCCTGTTGGAAGCTCTGGCAATCTACGGCAAGGCCAACGGCATGCAAGTCAAGCCGGAACAAGCGGAGAAATTCTCCGATCTCGAATTGATAAATTTACTCGCCGTATCGCTGCCGTTTCATCCGGCCGAAAAGCAGGCGCTGCTGGAAGCCGAAAAATTACAGGATCGAGAAAAGATACTGGTCGACTTGCTGCGCCTGGGAGCGGGGTCGATCGATGATGATTCCGAAACGCCGCCGCGCACGCTGAACTAGCCGAGGCAAATTCTCGCGCTAACAAAACTCTATTAAATTTTTCTACCCGGTGCCGTGGCCAACCGGGTAAGGTTATCGCGGGGACGCTCAGCTTGGTCTCTGAGTCAAGGGCGGATTAAAACCCGGGCCGTAAAAACGGCAGTCGCTTTCAGACAACCGGACTGCGTTACCGCTGCCTACCTCGATGCCATTCTCCCACCTTCCACCGGCAGATCGGCGCCCGTGATGAATTCGGCCCACGCGGAGGCGAGAAAAAGCACCGGACCGACGTAGTCTTCGATTTCACCGCTTCTTCCGAGCGGCGGCGTGGTAAGGGTTACACCGGCCGGGAGAGTTTGTGTGCTGTCATCCGCTTCGCCGCGGTATTGATTGACGCTCGTCAAGCGATTGGGTGTGAAGCCGGGGCTGACGGAGTTGACATTGATGCGATACTTGCCTAGCTCAACCGCCATCTGCCGCGTAAGACTGATGACGCCGCCTTTGGCGGCACTATAGGCCGACCCGCCAGGCAGTCCACGGTGGCCGGCGATGGAAGCGATGTTGACGATCTTGCCGCGGCCCGCCTTTTTTAGGACCGGCACGACATGGCGCGAGCACATGTAGATGCCTTTGAGCCCGATGCCGAGAACAAAATCCCACTCCTTTGATTCGACTTCGGTAATTTCCTTGCCGGGATAGATTTGCACGGCCGCAGCGTTGACCAAAATATCGATGGTGCCGAAGTGGCCCACGACGTCAGCGACCATCTTGGCGACTTGATCCTCTTGAGTGACGTCCACTCCAACACCGATTGCGGCAGCATTTTTTGCGCTTAGTTCAGCGGCCGCTTTGTCGGCTTTCTCGCGCACGAAGTCGCCGATGGCGACGCGCGCGCCCGAGTCGGCGAAGCCGTGGGCGAAAGCCGACCCCAGCACGCCGCCACCGCCGGTAATCAGCACGACTTTGCCGGTTAGTCCTAGTTCTCGCATGAATCGTTTTCCCTCGGCGTCGGTAGCTTTGCGACCTCGCTCAGATTGATGAATTCATCGAGCCGGGGTTTTCCGTCTCCGCGTGAGATCAATGGCCAAAATGAGACGAGGCGCGGCGCGCGGCTAACTTTCCGAGATGTCGATGAGCACGCCGTCGGGATCGGCGATAAAATGTTGACCGAGGCAGCAGCGGCGAAAATCCTCTTCGTTCTTCTTGCCGTTGCCGCCGACGAACTGCCCGCTCGGCGGCGGGGGAGCCGTTTCGCTTAGCCCTGCGAGATCCGCTTTGGTCTTCTCGATATTTTCGATTTTGAAACCGAAGTGGTCGAGCCCTTCACGCAGGCCGCGGTAGAGCTTGTTGTTTCGCGGCCGGATCAACAGTTTGACCTTGCCGTCGGTCATGCAGATGGAGCCATCGTCCTTGTAGGTCTCTGCTTCCTTGAGTTCGAATATCTTCTCGTAGAATTCCGCCACCTCCGATGGGTCGTTGGCGCGGAGCGCGATATGGTTGATCCAACGCGGCTGTTCCCAGCCGCTCTCGTTGTAACCTTCGCGCACGTTGGCGATATGGGCCTGAGCGATATCGAACTGGGCGCCGGCGGGATCATAACTGCGCAGCCCCGCGAAAGGCACGTAGTCCAGACCTTTGGCGATCATGGTTTTGGGATAGTGCTGTTCCATGCGCCGCACGTATTCCTCGATATCATCGACTTCGAAGCCGAAATGATCGATACCGGACTGCATGCCGGCGTAACGGGACAAGATCGCCATACCGATAACCCCGTCGCTGATGTGGCCGCGCTCGGTATTCTGCTTGCCGGTTTCGTCGAGGGTGTTGCTGGTCATGCGCCGCATGCCGAACACGGTCTTGTAGAATTTATCCACGGCGGCGTGGTTGTGCGTGTACATGGCGATATGACGGATCTTCGCGAGCATGTTTGTGCCTCCAGAAGGTGACGGCGAAATTGATTTACTTGTAAGGCGGCGGCTGGAGAATTGTCAAGAAGGCAACGGTTTAGAAACTCGATGCTAGAAACTGCCTGATGATCCGATGCGCTTGATCGGGATTCGTCATTAAATAGTTGTGCGCTTCATTCTGTACCACTGCGAACCTGCCATTCGGTAGGTCCTTGGCAAATGCCTCGGCGGCGATGCGGTGCGACGCGCCTGTTGCCGAGCCGTGGTCATGTTCGCCGACGATGACGAGGGTTGGATGTCGGATCTCGCAGATTCGCCGACTGAGGTCACACGCCTGCCGGGCGACAACGTGGCGCAGGTAGTCTTCCAAGCCCGGCAGATTATTCATGCGAAATTCTAGAAAGCGCTCCACTTTGTCGCGATGCTTGTCGATGTATTGCGGCGTCCAGCCGACTTCGAGAGTGTGCTCGCGCACGTATCTCTCATAGCCCCATTCGACCATCTCCTTGCACATCTTGAATGGAATAGGAGGCGCCCCAGGCACTCCAGGGCCGACCGAAGCGACGATGATCCGCTTCACTTGTTCGGGATATTTGAGCGCCATCAGCAAGGCGACCCGCCCGCCCATCGAATGACCGAGAAGGATTGCCGGGCCGGCGTTTAGGTGACGTAGAATCGCGCCGGCATCGTCGACGAAGTCGTCGCAGGAGTATTGGACCGTGGGACGACTCGACTTTCCCGTGCCGCGATAATCGTGCGTGATGACCAGATGATCGCTGGAAAACTCCGGCACCTGAAAAGTTTCCCAGATATCGCCGGCGCATGCCGTCTCGCTGAAAAAGAGCAAGGGCGTGCCGCGGCCGTGAACCTCGTAATGAATTTCGACATTTTGGCTTCTGACAAGCGGCATTTTGCTCTATCGGATTACTAAATTGAATTACGATACGCGGGCAGAAAAAACAATCTTGCTTTTACGAGTTGACAGTTGACTTTATTCCTTCGGCTATGAGAGTAAGCAGGTTCATGCAGCGCACTCAGTTGATTATCGTTCGCCACGGTCAGACGGAATGGAATATTGCGGGGATTCGCCAGGGACATCTCGACAGTTGTTTGACTAGCAAGGGGCTTGCGCAGGCCAAGGCTTTGGCTCAGCGGCTGGCGCAAGAGCGGTTTAGCGCGCTTTACAGCAGCGATCTGGGCCGCGCCGTGCAAACGGCCATGGCGATCGCGGATCTCACCGGTCATGAGATCGTCACCGATGCGCGCCTGCGCGAGCGCCATCTGGGAATCTTTCAAGGGCTCAACGCCGGTCAAATATCCGAAAAATATCCGGAGGAGCGGCGGCTGCTGCGCACCGTTGGTCCGGATTACGTCATTCCGGGCGGCGAGAGCATGCGCCAGCAAGTCGAGCGCAACGTTTCCTATCTCAACGATCTCGCGTCCAAGCACGTTGGCGAAACGATCGTCGTCGTGACGCACGGCGGAGTGGTGAGTGGATTTTTCCGGCATACGTTGGCGATCCCGCTCGATGCGCCGCGGCGCTTCGAGTTCGTCAACGCCGGTATCAATGTTTTCTTCCGCGAGGATGAGAACTGGATGCTGCTGACCTGGGGAGATGTGAGTCATCTTGCGCCGGGCGCCGCGAGCGAAGGGGATGATCCGTAATGGCCGCTGAAAAAGGTCATCTGCTTCGTTGCGCTCGTCCGACTCACTACGACGTACTGGCCCGTACGCCTCCGTTCGTCGATCATCGCGCGCCTCGCATATAAGCCTTTTTGAGCGGCCAATATTCAGACTTTCTCTAGGCACCTCAAATACCGGCAAGGTTCAGGCGTTCGCACTTCGCTCCGGAGCGTTTTTCCATCCGGATCGAGAACCCAGGCTGCTTGATGAACACCTGATTGGATTCTTTGCGCTTCGCGAGCTGCTCGATGATCTTGACGAGCGGCCGAGTTGCGTCGAGATAGTCGCGCGGCTTGCCGCCGTTGGGGAGAGCATTCACGTAATCCTCCCCGGCGAAATAATGCAGGATCAAATCTTCGTCGGAGAGATGGACGCCGTATTTCTGCCGGAGGTCGTGAAGAGTCGGCTCGGGCTGCTCCCAGTGCGTCCATTCCTTAGCGCGCGGGCGATTCAAGATCTTGTCCTTCACGTCCGGGTCCATCACCTCGACCGCTTCTTTTCCCCAAATGCCGAGCGCGTACTGGATCACTTGATCGGGAACTTCCTTGTAGCGCTCGCCGACGATCACGTTGATGGCGGCCTGGGTGCCGACGTACTGGGAGAGCGGGGTTACCATAATCGGGTAGCCAAACTCTTTGCGCACAAGCGCGGACTCTTCCAGCGCCGCCTCCATCTTGTGCTCCATGCCGACGATCTTCAGTTGATGGCGCATGTTCGAAATCATGCCGCCGGGCACTTGGTGGCCGTATTGAGACTGATCGTACTCGACGGGTTTGCCGATAGGCAGTCCGTCTTTTTTGGCGACGTAGGTGAAATGTTTTTCCACGGCTTCGAGCGGCTTGAGATCGATGCACGGCGTGTACCCGAGCGCCTTCAAGTTGCTCGCGATGTTGAAGATCGAAGGCTGGCCGGAGCCGTTGGCCAGGGGCGGGGTGGCCGTATGCAGGACGCGCATGCCGAGCTTCACTCCTTCGAGATAGCACAACGGCGCTTGGCCGCTGTTGCAGTGGGCGTGAAACTCGACCGGAATATTCCCGGCGGCCTTCAAGACAACCGGGATCAATGTGCGCGCGCGCTCGGGGCTGAGCAGGCCGCCGACGTCTTTGAAACAAATCCGCCAGGGATTGGCCGCCGCGGCTTCGGCGGCTTTCCGCGCATAGTATTCGTCGGTGTGGCGCGGCGAAACGGAGTAAATCAGATTCGCGACCGTGTCCATGCCGACTTTTTTGAGATCGGCGATTTCTTCTTTGAATGCGGTGTAGTCGTTCCAGCAATTGGAAGTTCTCGTCAAGGTCAATCCGTAGGAGACCAGCCGCTCGATAAACAGCTTGAGCAGGGCGTGCGGAGTTTTCTCGAAGGCGCTGTGCATGCCGCCGTGGTAGCGCAGCCGGGTTTTCTTGATCCGCTTGGTGCCTTCCTTCAGCCAATACCAGGGATTTTCTTTGTGCTCGCGCACGTACTTCTTGAACATGACGCTCAAGAAAAACTCCATGGACTCATAGCCGGCCTGGTCCATATGCTCGGCCGCCGGCAGCATGGCGCCGACCCGCATGTTCAAAGCCCAGAGACTTTGATTGCCGTCGCGCACCGTGGTGTCGATAAAGCGAACTTCGTTGGTCATCCATCCTCCGAACGGACCCGTTCCAAGCGTTCCAGCCGTTCAAAACGTTCCAGTCGTTGATTCGGAACGGGAAAATGCGGTTGCCGCTTACTTTCCCGATCATTATCTGTATAAATTCCCGCAGCGGAGATCAACGACGGAGGTTGCCCATGAAAAGCTTTCGCAAAGAGTTGTGGTTCAATACGTCCAGTCGGGTCGCATTCGTCAATATTACCGGTCAGGTGCAGGACTCGATCGAGGAAAGCGGAGTCAAAGAGGGGATGGTTCTCGTCAATGCCATGCACATTACCGCCTCGGTTTTCATCAACGACGACGAATCCGGCTTGCATCATGACTATGGCGTCTGGCTCGAAAAACTGGCGCCGCACGAGCCGATCAAGCAGTATCGCCACAACGATACCGGCGAGGACAACGCGGACGCGCATATGAAGCGGCAGGTGATGGGACGAGAAGTCGTTGTCGCGATCACGGAAGGCAAGTTGGACTTCGGTCCTTGGGAGCAGATTTTCTACGGCGAGTTCGACGGCCGTCGGCGCAAGCGGGTGCTGGTGAAGATTATCGGTGAGTAGTTTAGCGGTGGCCACGAACCGGCTGTGGTGCGGCGGCGCAATTACCCCTGTGCATTGACCCTCGCGCCGCTGGCCGGTATCGTTTGGCGGTGGAAAGGAAATTCAGCAAAACTTCGCATTCGCGTTCTAAACCCCGTGAGCGTCAAGCATTTCCATCATCCGCACGCGGCGAGTATGAAGCCTATTGTCCGCATTTTCCCAATTGCGTTGGCTGTCCTTTCATCAAAGTTCCGTATCCCGAACAGTTGCTGAGAAAACACGCGATCGTCGGCCGGGCCTTGGCGAATTACCCTTCACTTGCGAGCGCTGAAGTGTCGCCGGTGGTCGCGTCGCCGCAGCGCTTGGGATATCGGGCGCGGGTCAAGCTCGTGGCGCGGCGCAACCGCGATCAGGTCGCTCTGGGGCTCTACGTGCCGCACAGCCATCGAGTGATGGATATTTCTTCCTGTCCGGTTCATCCGGCGGCGGTCGAATCAAGTCGCGCAGTACCTCAAGAAAAAAGTTATCGAGCTGGGCATTGTTCCCTACGACGAGCGCGACGACAGCGGCGACTTGCGCTATCTGGATTTTCGCTACAGCGCCGCGCGCCGCGAGCTCAGCCTAACCCTGGTGACGCGCCGCGCGGCATTTCCCCAAGGCGCGCCGTTGGCGCGCTCGTTGATGCAGCGCTTCTCGTTTCTCACCGGAGTTATTCAGAACATCAATGAATCGCGCGGCAACGTGATTTGGGGCGCGAGTTACCGGACTCTCGCCGGGCGCGACACCTTGATGGAGCGGATCGGCGATTTGAAGCTGGTGTTTCCCCCGGGCGTGTTTTCCCAGGCTAACCCTTTCACCGCGCGCAAGCTGTATGAGCACGTGCGCGAGCTGGCGGGCTTGCGGGGAGGAGAAACGGTTCTCGACCTGTATTGCGGCGTCGGTCCGATCGCGCTCTATCTTGGCATGGATGCGCGCCAGGTCTGGGCGATCGACGACAGTGAAGAGGCAATTGCGACCGCCAAGCAGAATGCGCGGCGCAACGGACGCGGCAATTGCCGCTTCATCGCCGGCGATGTCGCAACTGCGGCGGCGGAGTTGCGCCGGAGCCTGGGCGCGGTGGATGTTATTGTTATTAACCCGCCGCGCAAAGGCGTAAGACTCGAAGCGATGAACGAGGTCGTCGCGCTCAGCGCGCCGAAGCTCATCTACGTTTCTTGCGAGCCGCGCAGCCTGGGGCGGGATCTCGACCGACTGACCGCCGCCGGCTACCGAATCCTCCGCGTCCAGCCATTCGACATGTTCCCGCAGACAAAAGAAGTCGAGACGGTGGTCCTACTGCAAAAGCATGAGGCTGCCGGCGCTTTGAAGGCGGCGGAGCGTTTGGACAATCCGTAAGAACATTCAAGATTCGTTCGACCAGGAATTGAGTCATTTTTAAATCCTCGACGAATCAACTCAGCTCCAGCCCGACCACCTTCGCCGGATTCTTCGTGCACACCGTGTGCAGTTCGTCCTTGTTCAAGCCGAACGCTTCCATGTAGCCGCGCACCAGGCGCATGGCTTCGACGGAGTCGGGAAACAGCGGCTCGCCGGCGTCACTGGAGAGCGTGAAATGCTCGGGCCCGACTTCGCGGATCGTGTTGTACATGATCTGCGGATCGACGCCGAGGAGCGGGGAGAGTTCGTCCCACGTGAAGTTGAACAGAATGCCGACCGGCGCGAGTTCCTTCATCATTTCCGGCGATACGTTCAGGAACGGGCTGTACGGATGATCGATGACGGCCCGCTTGAGTCCGACCTTGTCGACTTCTTCAGCGAGCTTGTAGATTTCCGAGTGGGTTGCGTGGCCGAAAAACAGCGCGACATTACGGTCGGCGCAGAGATGCACGATGTCGCGGATTTCGGGCTTTAACTTGCCGTTCTCGTCGAGATCGTAGTGGCCGAGCTGCATGGCCTCGTCCCACGGCAGCGGGCCGGTCCATCCAGGCGTGTTCCGACTTTGGACAAATCGTCCGTAGGTGCCGACCGTGCTCATGGTAATCACATGGGTAAACACCGGCAGCCAGACCGCCGCGATGCCGCGATCGATCATCGCGCTGACCGTTTTCGCCGAAATCGGCGCCATCTGCCGGCCGCAAACGTAACTAGACCAGCAGGTGATCGGCGCGACGCCTTCCTTCTCAGCCCAGCGATTGACGTCATCCTGCACGTCTTGCGTTGCCTTGACCGGGTCGTCGCCGGGAATGCTTTTAAAGAGCAGCCCCTTCATTTCCGCTAAAGATGCGCGTCGCGCCAAGTCATACGGGTCCTGCTGGCCTTCGTGAGTATGGCAATGGATGTCGATCGCGTCTTTAACCTTGATATGCGGCGGGTGAACGACGCCGGGCTTGTACTGTGTGCGCGCCGCGTACGAAGTGACGCAACGTTCGTGGGTCGGGGTGGAAACGACATTGTTATTGGCCATGATTTCGTCTCCTTTGCTGATGACCAGGATGTTGCTACAGGAGCGGTGAGTTTGTCAAAGCGTTTAGAAAGGCGATGGGTTAGGCAATGAGCAATAGCAACAGGCAATAGCTTCGGAGGCGAAGAGGAGACGGAAATCCTGGGTGGTTTTTGGCGCGCTGTTGTTATAAGAACGGTTCGGTTGTTTAGCTATCGACAGGGGTTTCGTTTCAACACAGGGGACGCCTTGATGAAGACAAACAGCTTCTACTCTTGCCAGTGGGCATTCTTCGTGGCGCTCGCGGCGATTTTGTTCCTGGCCGATTCCAGAGTCTTCGCGGCGGACAAGATCAACATGATCTACACCGCGCGCGTGATGTCTCAGGCATATCCCTGGTTCGCTCAGGAAGCTGGACTTTTCAAGAAATATGACCTCGATGTGCCGCTGGTTTTCGTCACGCCAGGGGCGCCGGCAGTAGCGGCGATTTTATCGGGCGACAGCGAGGTCGCCGTGATCGGCGCGGCGAGCATTACCCGGCCGGTCGTGCAGGGAAACAAAGACCCGGTCTTGATCGGTGGCATCAAGAGCCTGCTGACCCACAGCATTCTCGCCAAGCCCGATATCAAACGGCCCGAGCAGCTCAAAGGCAAGCGCATCGGCGTCTCGCGCATCGGCAGCAATCCGCACTATTTCGCGGTGCAGGCGCTGCGCCATTACGGCATCGACTCGCGCGAAGTGAGTTACATCCAGGCCGGGGGCGCGCCGGAGACCTTGGCGGCTTTGGTTGCCCAAGGAATCGACGCCGCCGTGTTGACGGTGCCGACGGACGCTCAAGCTCTCAAACTCGGCTACCACTACGTCGTTTACGGCCCGGATCTCGGCATCGCCTACGCCGCGACAACGGTAACGACGCGGCGGTCGATCATCGCCAAGCGCGGTCCGGTTATCGGCCGCGTTTATGCGCGCCATGGCGGAGGCGGCGAAAATCATGCACACCGACAAAGAATATATGTACAAGGTCATGGCGAAGTATCTGCGCGTCGACGACCGCAAGTTGCTGGAAGCGAGCTATAACGTCGAGAGCAAAGCTTTGGAGCCCAGACTGGCGCTCAAACTCGCAGGCATCCAATCGACCCTCGACGAGATCGCGCCCACCGAACCGCGCGCCAAGACAGTCAAGCCGCAGGAGATGATCGACTCTCGCTATCTTGAGGAGATGGAAAAAAGCGGATTCTTTGAGCAGATCTGGGCGGGAAAGAAGCAGAGCTAAATCCGAGATGGCGGGACTCGTCGCCCGCCGTTTAGGCAGGCCGTGTGCAACAAATGAGCATAGCTGTTTGATGTTGAGTTTTGGCGGTTGGATTAATGCCGATCGACGCGGAAATTCAATGGCATAGGCATTGCTGGGGCTGACGATAATAGTACAGCGCTGCGCTTGTAATGATTGCTTGTGCTTGCTAATTGCGGGTTTCGAACAAGTGTCTTAAATGTTAGCGCCGTAACCACGGGAGGGGAGCTGTCATGAGTTGTCAGAAAAATTTATCGAGCTCGATTCGACGAGCGGGCATGCGATGGACTCTCGCAGCCGTGCTTGTGCTCTTTGCAATGCTTGCTGCCGATATTTCGCGTGCAGCAGAGTCGATGGATCAGCTTTATGAAAAGGCCAAGAAAGAGGGAAAGGTCACGATCTATGCGCCGCTCTCGGTTACGACCGAGGGTGTCGTCCCGCCCGCTTTCATGAAGCGGTTTCCCGGCATCGTCGTCGATCATATCGACGGCACAACCGATAAACTGATTGCCCGTGTCCTGGCGGAGCAAAAGGGCGGACGAGTCATCGCCGATGTGATCAGCGGAGCGTTGAGCTATATCCCGCAGATCCTCGAAATGAAGCTAGTGACGCCGGTCGTGATTCCGGAGGCGGCGGTGTTTCCGGCCCAGTTGAAGGGCGACTCCTGGGTCGCCACCGATGTGCAGTTCTATATTGCCGGCTGGAATACGAATCTCGTCAAGAAAGGAGAAGAGCCGAAGCAATACGAGGAGCTGGCAAACGCCAAGTGGAAGAACAACATCATCGGCGAGCCTCGCGATTTCCAACTGCTGATCGGATTTGCAAGGCGAAAACTCAACAGCGATGAAAAGGCCATCGATCTGTTCAAAAAAATCGCCGCCAACGGCGTGGAGTTTCACAGGGGACACTCACAGCTCGTCGAGCTTCTCGTGGCCGGCCAGCGCGCCGTTTGCTTTACTTGCTATGCGCATCATTTTCCTCAAAGGGTGAAAAAGGGCGCGCCGATCCAGGCACTGCTCACCGAAGGCGTGGGAGAAGTCGGCGGCTCCGTGATGGTTATGAAGGGTGCACCGCACCCCAACGCGGCTTTACTCTGGGCACGTTGGGCTGTCAGCGAAGAAGGACAGAAGGCCTATGCTCAGGCCGGAGAAACTCCCGCTCATCCCAAAGTGGAACCATTGGAAAAAATCCGACCAGCCGCGCCGCTCATGCTATCGCTTGACGACATCAAAGAGTTTCCCAGGTACGAAAAAACCTGGAAGGAGATTTTCCAGATCCGCTGAACACAACTCGATAGCATTCCAAAAAAATGCGGCGCGCCGGAGTGATCACTCCGGCGCGCCGCAAAACCAATGCTGCAAGCTGATTGCCTATGCCTGCTGGACCGCTGCCAGTTTCCACGCATTCGGCCCGACCGGACGGTTGAATGTCCAGTATTCTCCGAACTCGATTGGCTCGGAGTTGCTGCCGGTGACGACGGCGCCCGTCTTGGCATCGACCGTGTAATCAAGGAGATTAGCGTGCAGACGAACGGTGATGAAGTCTTCACCGTTCTCTGTCCACACTTCGGTGATCTCACTTTCGCGCAGGGCGATATTCTCCATCCGATTTTGCTGGTTACGCGCGCGTAACTGGCTCAACTCTTCTTCCCAGGTTTGCATCAGTTCGCGGCCGCAAAGCGTGCTCAAGGCCGACGGTATCCTGCTTGTTCCAGGCGCCCTGAACCTTGAAGAAAATATCTTGCGCGGTTTTCAAAAAGCGATCGGGATCGAAGCTTCGGTCCATCATCGTCAAGGATTGATAGTCGATCAGGTTGTTTGCCACTGGCGCTTCTTGGACCGGTGCGCTCGACGGAGTGTACTGCGTATACGGCTGGCTATTCTGATATTGCATGGAGCCGAAGCCGGACGCTGCCGCCGGGCTGCGAAACTTGCGGTATAGGAAATACCCCAAACCGCCTAGTAGAAGAATCTCCATCATGCCGAATCCGCTGCCGCCGAATCCGCCGAGTCCCCCGGCGTGAGCCAATCCGGAAAAGAGCATCGAGCCGAGAAAACCGCCTAAGATCGCTGTCCCAAGGCCGCGCATAAAGCCGCCGCTTTGAGGCATCATGCCTGGTTGTTGCCCGGGAGTAGCCTCGCGTCTTTGCTGCGTTTGACTTGGCTGTGACGGTTTACTGGGTGAGCTGTAGCTGCGCGAGCCGCGAAAACCGCCGGAGCGGCCGCCGCCGGCCCGTGCATCAGCGTAACTTTCAAGGATAACCTGCGTTAGCCCGACGAAGGCGAAAAGGCTAAGCGCCAACAAAATACTCCTACGGTTCGAAATCCTCATAAAGATGCCTCCTTGTGTGGGTGAAGTGTATGCACCGGAAAGTTAATGTCAAGGGTGCTTCGGTGCCGGGCAGAAACGGCGGTCTACCCTAGGAAGTAGCTTAGCATTAAACCAGACTACTGCGAAATGGAGAGCGTGCGGATCGTGCCCTCATTGAAATAACGAAATGATTTGACGGCATCACCGGGTTTTTGCGATATGAGTCAGCTGCTGATGCCTCGTTCCGAGCCTTGTTATCGCTGATGGAGGTGAAATATGGCCGGCAGAATCTGGTTCGCTCCTTTGCTCGCGCTGTCGATTATAACCCATGGCCCGCCTGCGTTTGCCCAAACTAGAATCACCATCGGCGTGGCGGCCATGAGCCCGCGGACAATTCCTCTGCTGCTTGCGCAAGAGCAGGGACTGTTCGCCAAGCAAGGTATGGAGGCGCGCATCGTTCTCATCAAGGGTGCGCCGATTCTGGTCGCCAGTCTGATCTCCGGCGATCTCGAAGTGGGCTACACGGGCGGCACATCGGTGCTCGGCGCGGCGGCGCAAGGGCCGTATTTGAAAATTCTCTCCTCGATCTCCAGCAAGCTCACTCATACGATGCTCGCCAGCCCGAACCTCAAGACCGCTGAGCAGTTGCGCGGCAAACGGTTCGGAATTCAAAGCATGGGCGGCACTACCTGGATGCACACCATCCTCGGCCTCGAACATGTCGGGCTCGACGTTAAACGCGACAACATCAACATCCTGATGATCGGCGACTCGGTACTGATCGGCCAAGCGCTCGAGGCCGGCCGAGTCGACGCCGCGGTCCTCGATGGCGTCCTGGCGCGGAGGCTCATCAATAAAGGTTTCTCGGTCATCGTCGATCTCACACCCGCCAATATTCCCATGGTCAATCAGGCCGTCGTCGTCGCACCGGATTTTGTGCAAAAACGCTCGGAGCTCGCCGAACGAATTCTGATGGCTCTGGTGGATAGCCTCGCGTTCACGTTGGCGCCGATGAACAAGAGCGTCGTAGTCAAAACTATCATGCGCCGGCTCCAGATCGACGATCCAAAGGTCGCCGAGGAAGGCTATCAGGATCTCATGACGAGCATCGAGCGAAAACCGTTTCCTTCGCTCGAAGGGTTGCGCAATATTCGCCGACTCATGGCGACGCAGAATCCCAAAGCTGCGAATGTGAAAGTCGAAGAGCTGATTGACGCGAGACTGATCCGGAAGCTCGATGAGAACGGCTACATGGACAAGGTCGCGGCGACTTACGGGTTAAAGTAGGCGAAAGCCACTCAGCTCGGTTCCGGCATGAATTGAATTTTGTCAAAGAATCGTGGCCACCAGCAAGCAAATCTCGTCATTCACTTCACGGCGCGGCTCGCGCGGCACTTGTCGAACGCTCGAGCGACGATTTGTTTTTCTCCCATGTAATCAAGCCGAGCCCCAAGAGCAGCCCGGCGGCATCGAAGATAAGCCATGCGCCCTGCCAGGTGGGCAGCATGAGCATCAAACCGGCGACAATGAACAGGCCGCGCTTGAACCAGTCGAGTCCGCGAAAGAGAAAACCGGCACAGCCTACCGCGAGTAAAAAGGTTCCGATTGCGGACGCAATGATAGCGAGAAGAATTTCGCCGAGTGATCCTTTGAGGATCAGCGCGGGATGCAGTGCGAAGACGAACGGCACCACATACGCGGCGATGCCCAGGCGCATGCCGGTCCAGCCGGTCTTCCAAAAATCCGAGTGAGCAATGGCCGCCGCCGTGTAAGTCGCCAGACAATCGGGCGGCGTGATCAGCGAGAGCATGCCGAAGTAGAAAAGAAAAAGATGGGCGGCGAGGGGATCGATGCCGAGCTGCGCGAGCGCCGGGCCGACAAGAACCGCGAGCGTGATGTAAACTACCGCCGTCGGCAGCGACATGCCGAGCAGGATGCAGACGATCGCGGTCAGAGCGAGAAGAGCTAGAACGTTGCCGCCCGACAGGCTCACAAGGATCAAAGACAGTTTGAATGTCAAGCCGGACAACTGCAGGGAGCCGATGACCAGCCCGGCCAACGAGGTGATCACGACGATGTCGAGCAATGTGCGGCCGGTCTCTTCGATCGACGTAACAATTTTTCCGAACGTGGGGCGCGTTTCTTTTTGTAGAGCGCCGACGACGAAAGTGAGGATGACCGTCGCCATGCCGGCTTTGCCCGCTTCCCAGTTTTCCCACATCAGCACATAGACCAGAAAAGCGAGTGGAAATACAAAAACCCACCCAAGTCTGATCACGCCGCGAAACTTTGGAATCTGCTCCGCCGGCAACCCGCCAAGATTGTGCTTGGCGGCTTCCAAATCCACCTGCGTGAAAAGGGCGAGATAATAAAGCGCGGCCGGAACTGCGGCGGCCAAAGCGATCTCGCCATATGAAATATTGAGGAACTCGGCCATCAAAAACGCCGCCGCGCCCATGACCGGCGGGGTGATCTGCCCGCCGTTCGATGCCACCGCCTCGATGGCGGCGGCAATGTGGGAGGGATAGCCGGTTTTCTTCATCAAGGGTATCGTGATCGCGCCGTCCACAGCTACGTTCGCCACAGCGCTGCCCGATACAGTACCGAACAGCGCCGAAGAGACTACGGAGACTTTGGCCGGGCCGCCGCGGTATCTTCCCATGACGATCAGCGCGATGTCGGTGATAAACTTGTCGCCGCCGACGGCGTACAGGGCTTGGCCAAAAAAGATGAAAGCTACGACAACGCCGGCGGCAACCGTGAGCGGCACGCCGAGCAGGCCGTTGGAATCGAGATAGAGATAGCTTGCGATCCGCGCCCACGTTGCGCCTTTGGCGGCGAAGAGGCCGGGAAAGAAATCGGCGAACTTGGCGTAGAGAATACAGACTACGCCCACCCAAACTAGCGGCCAGCCCGCGACCCGGCGCGTGGCTTCCAGGATGAGCAGGATTGCGAGTCCGCCGAGGATCCAACGCTCGGGCGACAAGATGCCAAGGCGGTAGGCGATCGACGGATACATCACCATGATAAAACCGCCGGTGATGAGACAGGCAAAGAAGCAAAGCCAATCGTAGGCGGGAACGCGGCCGCCGGTTTCGTCGCTGCGGCTCTTCACGCGCAGAAACACGCCGGCCATGCCGAGCGCGAAGAAAAAACCTAGAAATTGTTCCTTGAAGAAAGTGATATTGAAAAAAACGTGGACCTCGCCGGCCCAAAGTGCCGAGACCAGCGTGAGTACGATGACGACGGCGCGCTCGGTCGCGCGCGCCGCGCCGGTCAACGAACGAAACTTTGTCGCCGCGTTAAAGTCGTCGCTCATCGCTTTTAGGATCGGTCAGTTCAAAACGTTCAAGCCGTTCAAATCGTTTCGGGCGCAAATGTTGTCGACTGTTTGGAACACTTTCCGGGTGACGGAGTCACGGATTTAGCGCAAGAAGTCGTTTTTGGATTTCGTCCATCTTTGCGGGCCAAGCGTTCTTTTCCTTGTAGAACTGCACCGCGGCCGGGTGATAGGGCATGGTTGCGTCGTCGGTGACCGCACGTTCACGAGTCCATTCCTTCAGGGACGAGTGCAGCGGCGCAAGCTTGTCGATATTGTCCCAGATCGCTTTCAGAGACGCGTGAACTACTTCATTGCTCAGAGCTCTGTGGCCGACCAGGTACATGTCGTAGGCTTGTATGCAGGTATCGCCGATGACTCCGGTCGAGGCGCCGGACTTTAGCGTCGTCAGATAGTATCCCGGCACGGCTTTCTTAAGCCGCGCCTCGCCTTGAGGCGAGCAGTCGAGCGAAACGAAGCGCACACCGATGGCGGCATCGGCTTCCTTCACTTTGGCCGAGCCGACGGTGTGATTGCTCACCTCGGCACGTCCCTGAACCAAGGCGTCGATACCGTCGTTTACCGCGGGAACCGGCACGACCTTTACATCGTCCCACGTCAAACCGCCGGTGGCGAGCGAGCCGAAAACACTGAACCAGACGGCGAGATGCGCCGGATAATCGCCGGTCACGCGCTTGCCTTTAACGTCGTAGACGGTCTTCACCGGACCGTCTTTGCGCGAGACCATGCTGGTGAGCAGCGGTGAACCGCGCATGATCAAACGGGTGCGCGGCGTGTGAGGCATGGGATTGCGGCCGCCGATTTTTAGGCGTTGCCCCTGATACGCCAGTCCCATGTCCACGGCATTGATGATGCCGAAGTCGATCTCGCCGTTGTCCAAAAGCGGCAAGAAGGTGCTGCTGCCGGTATACGGCTGAACCACGGACTGCATCGGACCGGCCTCGCTGATCACCTTGGCGAGGCCGCTCGCTACGGAATAAAAGAGACTGCCGGCGGGATTGGCGGCGATCGTCGTCGAGGCCGGGAGTTTCTGCGCCTGAGCCGTGCCGCCGGCGAAGAGCCGTGGCAACAATCGCGAAACTTAGAAAATGCATTCGGTGGCTGCGCATACTGACCTCCGATCACGCTACGGATTCACCGCCAGTAACCTTTTCTGCGCTTCGTCGATTTTTGCGTTCCAGAGATTTTTGTCCTTGTAGAATTGCATCGCTGCCGGATGGTAGGGCAGGGTGACATCGGCGGAGGCCGCGCGTTCACGCGTCCAATCTTTGAATTGCGCATGCAGCGGCGGCAACTTTTCGATGTTGTCCCAGATCGCCCTGAGCGACGCTTGTACGACATCGTTCGAGAGCCCTTTGTGGCCCAAAAA
The DNA here is from genome assembly GCA_963745035.1 of uncultured delta proteobacterium. Lineage (GTDB taxonomy): Bacteria > Desulfobacterota > Binatia > UBA9968 > UBA9968 > DP-20. The sequence goes on from CAVUVW010000005.1 coordinate 162,704, forward strand.
GTAAATATCGAAGTTCAAAACACAAGTGTCGCCGAGGATGCCGGTGGAGAACCCCGTTTTTAAAGTCGTGGTCGAGTACCCGGGAACTGCTTTTCTTACGCGAGAATCGCCTTGAGGCGAGCAGTCGAGCGGAACGATGCGCACGCCGACCGAGGCATCCGCCTCTTTGACCTTTGCTGCGCCGATCGCGTGAATGGCCGCGTCAGCCCGGCCCTGGACTATGGCGTCGATGCCGTCGTTGACGGCGGGAACCGGCACGACTTTGACATCGTTCCAGGAAAATCCCGCGCTCGCGAGCGCGGCGTAGCCGTGATACCAGATTGCAATGTTGGCTGGATACTCACCGGCGACGCGCTTGGCTTTGACTTCCTGGATGGTTTTGATGCCGTCCTTTTTTGCCACCAGGCCGATGAACAAAGGCGAGCCGCGCATGATCAGTCTTGCGTTCGGCACATGCGGCAAGGGATTCTTGCCGCCGATCTTCAACCTGTTCGGTCCCTGATACGAGAGATTGCTTTCGACTGCATTGATGATGGCGAAGTCGAGCTCGCCGCTGTCGAGCAGCGGCAGCAACGTGCTGGTTCCTGTATAAGGTTGCACCGCCGCTTGCATCTGTCCCGCGTCGCTGATCACCTTTCCCAAGCCGGCGCCGACGGCGTAGAAAACGGTGCCGGCCGGATTGGTGCCGATGGTCGTTGATGCCGGCAGTTTTTGGGCGCCAGCCTCGGCGGCTGCGAGCACAAGGCAGATGATTGCCGCCTCTAGCATTTTCATTCCACGTTTTGCCATCTCGTTCTCCTCTCGAAAGTCGGTGTTCGAAGTCTAGGTCTCGGACCAACGAAACGTGAACCCAAGACTGAGCTAAACTTACGGATTCAGCGCCAGCAGTCTTTTCTGACCTCATCGAGCTTCGGCGACCATGCGCCGTTGTCCCTGAAGTATCGGATCGCGGCGGGATGGTAGGGAAGCGTGACTTCCGGATCGACGGCGCGCGCTCTGGTCCATTCGGTGAAGCCGGGATGAAATTGCGGCAGCTTTTCGATGTTCACCCAGACCGCCTGAATGATATTTCGAACCACGGCGTCGGGCAGCGCTTTGTGGCCGACGAGATAGATATCGTAGGTGTAAGCGCAGGTATCTTCGACAATGCCGGTGGAAGAACCGGCTTTGACGACAGAAAGATAATATCCCGGCACAGCCTTCTTGATGCGCGCTTCGCCCTGCTTGGAGCAATCGAGCGGGATGTAGCGGATGCCCACGGAGGAGTCCGCTTCCTTTACTTTCGCCGAGCCGATGGCATGCGTCGATACATCGGCGCGCCCCTGGATGAGCGCGTCCATGCCTTCATTCACCGCCGGAACCGGAACGACCTTGACGTCGTTCCACGTAAGCCCGCCGTTGGAAAGCGAGCCGAAGACGTTGTACCAAACTGCAAGCTGCGCCGGATATTCTCCGGTCACGCGTTTGCCTTTCACGTCGGCGATGGTTTTGATCGGCGAATCCTTGCGGACGATCAAGCTGCTGCGCAAGGGCGAGCCGCGCATGATCAAGCGCGAGCTGGCGACGTGAGGAAATGGATTTCTGCCTCCGACCTTGAGCTTTTGCCCCTGATACACCATGCCCATGTCCACCGCGTTCACTACGCCGAAGTCGAGCTCGCCGGATTGGAACAGTGGCACGAAGGTGCTTGTGCCTGCATAAGGCTGAATCTGCGCCTGGATCGGCGAAGCGTCGCTAATGACTTTCGCGAGCCCGCTGCCGAGCGCATAAAAGAGCGAGCCCGGCGGATTGGAACCGATGGCGACGGATCTTGGGAGCTGCTGCGCATACGCGATGGGAGCCAAAAGAAAAGTTGCTGTCAGCACAACGTAAAACAAGCGACGACGCATAGAGCCTCCTCGTAAAGTGGCGTCAATCTAGATCGAATGTGATTTTCGGTCAACGGCGATGTGCATCGAGGAGAAAACCGGAGGTCAACGGTTCCCGCGTGAATTCGGAAGGTTCGTCATTCCCGCACGTTTTAAGCGGAAATCCAGGCGAACTCCGATGCCGGCCGGTAACCTGCGGACAAAAACTGGATTGCCGCTTGCGCGGCAATGAGCGAACGAATGTGAATTTGTCATATGGACGTGAGGCTGCTTCGTTGGACGCGATGCAGGAGATTCACTCGGGACGCGTCGCGCCTAGGTGCTTGGCGAGAAAATCCCAGATTGCCGGGCGGTAGCGGAACGGCATGTTGTTGCAGACGTGGTTGCCGCCTTCGAGCAAGAGCCACTCTTTCATTCCCGACGCTTCGTCGTAAATCCGTTTCGCTTGCTCGACTGGAACAAAATCATTCGTGCCGTGAACGACCAAGAGCGGGCAGCGGATTTTCGACGCCAAGCCTTCAAGCGTGCAGCGGCTGTGCAGTTCTATGAGCTTCTGCTTGTCGTAGATCTTCCAGATGTGCGCCACGCGCGCGAATTCGAAGGGATCGTCGAAGCGATTGAGCACGCGTGTGCGATCGTACATGCCGCCGGCGAACGCGCAGGCTTTAATGCGCATATCGCAGGCGGCGGAGCGCGGCGCGAGATAGCCGCCCATGCTCGGACCAAAAACGCCGACGCGACCGGCATCGACTTGAGGCAATTTTTCGAGATAATCGATCACGGCCGAAGTCGCGCGCTCGAACTCGACGATTAAGCCCGCCTTGGAACCAACTCTCGCCCTGGCCGGGACCGTCGAAAGTGAAGGTCGCCACGCCGCGGCGCAAGAATCCGTCCTCCATCGTGCGCGCTTCTTCTTTGGTCGATTCGAGACCGGAGATGATGATGACCACGGGCGGTTTATTTATGCCGGTGGGGACGCGGAGATAAGAGGCCATGCGGAAGTTTTCGAACGGCACTTCGTGGCGCACCGCGGGCGGATTCAAATACGGCGCTGCCTTGGCATAGCATTCTACCCGCTTCTCGGCTGCGGGAATGTACTGATCGAGATCATGCGGAGAATTGTTGCAGCCGAAATGATAGGCCATCGAAGCCATGAGATATGCTTCCGTCGCACTCTCCCGATTGCCGGCGGCTCCCGCCTTGCGGGCGAAATCTTCATGTCCGGCCGCGGTCGCGCACCACTCGCGGCACCAATCGTCCCAAGTGCGAATCCGCGCGGCGGTCGTCATGAGATCGTTGTAATCGATCCCTTGAACGATCATGCGCGGCGCCCAGGTTTTCAGGACGTGATCGACGGTCGGATCGGGGTGCGGAGCTAGCATTTCCGCCTAACGCCCCCATAACTCTTTTGTCGCGATCCGTGCGCCTTCGGCCATGGCTTCGAACTTGGCCCAGGCGATTTGCGGGTCGCCGACGCGTGGGCCTAAACCGCAATCTGTGCCGGCCATGACGTTTTCGCGGCCGACGACCTTGGCGTAGCGCACGAGACGATCGGCGATCGCTTGCGGGTGTTCGACGATGTCGGTCGCATGGCCGACAACGCCGGGCACGAGGACTTTGCCCGGCGGCAGTTTCGCTTCTTCCCAGACGCGCCATTCATGTTCGTGGCGCGGATTCGCCGCTTCGATGGAGATGGTATTCGCTCTCACTTTTAGGATCAGGTCGATGATGTCCCGCAGCGGAATATCGTACTTGTGCGGGCCATGATAGCTGCCCCAGCAGGTGTGAAAGCGCACACGATCGGGGGGAATATCGCGCAGGCCGTGGTTTAGCGCGTCGACGCGCAGCTCGGCATACTTGCGGTACTCCGGCACGCTCATCTTCGACATGAATTGCCAGCCGTCCGGCAAGTCTGGATCGTCGATTTGCAACAGGAAACCGGCATCGACAATAGCCTTGTATTCTTCGTGCATGGCGTCGGAGATCGCGACCAGATAGGCTTCGTCATTCGGATAGTAGTCGTTCTTCATCCAGTGCTCGATGGTACCCGGCGCAATAGCGGGAAGAAAAGCCTCTTCGTATTTTTGGCCCTGCAAGCCGGCTTTGAAGTCCTCGATCTCGGCTTTCAAGGATTCATGTCCGACGTATTTGAGGGGCGCGTTGCAGAAGACGCGTCTTCAGGTTGTCGCCGCGGTGCGTGGCGCGGTTAGTGAAATATTCGCCGAACTCGACCATGTCGCGCGCGTAGATCGTGGAGGCGTGATCTCCCGGCTTTACTTCGCGCTCGATAAAGCCGCTGAGGCGCTCGCGCGCATAGCGTGAAAAGTTGGATTTTCCGACTTCGCCGTCGTTGATGACGTCGAGACCGCAAGCGATTTGTTTCTTTACAACTGCGGCGACCGCCTCGCGCACGCGCTTGGTGAAGGCGGGCTTGTCGATGGATTGGCCGCCGACTTGGGCCTGGTGCATCGCCTTCAAGTCCGGCGGTTGCGGCAATGCGCCGGCATGGGTGGTCAATATTCGTTCGCTGCTGTACTTCATTGAGCCTCCGAATAATCGTTCAAGCCGTTCAAAACGTTCAAATCGTTCAAGCCGTCTAGCTCAATCGTTTCGGTGTTTACTTCATACCGTCCGCAACCTTTTGCGCGAAGGTGAAATCGAAGACACGCTCGGGGGGCGGCAGCTCCTTGGGTTTGATCCGCTGGGCGGCGACGGTGATCATTTCGCGCTGCAATTTTTCATCTACAGCGCCTGAAGCCACGTAGTATTGAAGCGCGGCGTCGTATATGCGATCGGCGAATCGATCACGATCTTTGCCGAGATCGAGGTACGGCCCTTTGATGAACTCGATAGCGTATTTCCTGTCGGAGCGAATCAGCCGAATCCCTTTCTGGGTAGCGCGAATCATTTTCGTCACCAGCTCCGGCCGTTCGTTGACCGTTGCTTTGGTCGTGGTCAGCCCGCCCTGCACGGCGCGATAGACGTCCGCGCCGGCGGCGAGTTTTTTGAATCCTTCGTCTTGTGCGAGAAACGTCTGCGGGATTTGCAGCATCGTGGCGTCGATGGTGCCGGCTTTCAGCGCGATATAAAGGACATCGCTCGTGCCCAGCGGCAGAAACGTGACTTGCTCCGGCGGTATCTTGTTGGCGATAAAAATGTGGCGGGCGAGAATTTCCGCCAGCGCGCCGAAGGCCGTGATGCCGATCTTTTTGCCGCGCATTTGCGGGAGAGTAGTTATGCTCGGATGGCTAAGCATGTCGAAGGACGGCTTGTCCGTCAGAGCGAATACGACCCTGACATCGACGCCGCTGACAGCCGCGGCGACGGCGGTCCCGGTCGCGGTGCCGAAATCGATGCCGCCCGCGAGCATCGCCGGAATCGTTTGCGCCGCTTTCATGAAGATAAGCTCCGGCTCCAGCCCTTCCTCGCGAAAATAGCCGCGGTCGCGAGCGATAATAAACGGCATGTCGAGAATGCTGCGGGAAACGTAGCCGATGCGGACCGGAGGAAGTTTTGCGGTTTTTTCGGCGGCTTGAGTGTTCGGTCGGTGGGAAACGATGCTCGACAGAAGTATAAGCGCAAACAGCGCCACGCGGGTTCCATTTTTCATGTTTCTACCTTTCCTCGTTGGAGCAGCGTGAAAAAACACGAAACTCTAAACCCGAGACCCGAGACTCGTATTAGGCGTAGGCGTCGTAGATGCCTTCGAACTTGGCGAGCTTGAAACGCACCATGTTGCGCGCCGCCGCGCGCACCAACTCTTTTTCCCGATCGGTGTTGGCGTTGCGCGCGATGGTCTCCGCGGCCATGGCGGTATGTTCCTGGTCGACTTTGCCATGGACGATGAAGAACGTTCGCGCCCGGCTGTCGAGCCCGTAATGCTTTTCCAGTGCTTCGTTGAACTCGTCGGAATAGCGGCAGACCATCGTCTCGTTGACCAGCGCGCCGGCGCGGGTCTCCGCCTGAGTGCCGAGGAACATGCCGCGGATGATCGCCGCGGTATGGGCGACGCACTCGAAAATCATGATTTCCTTCTCGAAGTCCTCGTCGCGTCAAACCCATCGCTTGGCCGAAGCGCTTCATCAAAGCCGGATGCGATGACTCTTCGACGAACAGCTCGACGAATTGATTGTACGCCGGCGGATTGCTGGCATTCTTCACCATGCAATAGGCGAGGCCTTTGTTGATGGCGTGATTGGAAAGATAGTGCTGCATGGCGAAACCGGTGATACGTTTTTTGGAGAGCTTGCCGTCGCGCAGCTCGGTGAAGTAGCGGTTAGCCATCAATTTGTCGACACCGGGCTGAATGATCTCGCGCATGAGTGAATCGATAAAGGCTTGATTTTCCATTTTTCACCTCTATGGAGCTACGAATATTCGCCAGCCGAACACTGTCAGAGCAGGAAAATAGAGTCAAGGCCAACATGTTGAAGGAGTCTAGAGTCTCGGGTTCCGTGTCTCGGCGTTAATGGCCAAACTCTATGAATATTTGATTTCGAAACGGTTTCCGCTCCTCAAATGGGACGTCTTGCCTCTAATCTCTGCCGTCGCGACCGCAAGACTTTCCTGCGCCGCTTGGTTGACAGAGGTGCGCGGTGCTCCATATATTCGCGGAACGAAGAAGAGGAGAGAAATTAGATGCCTGGCGCACTCGACGGAATCAAAATACTCGACATCACCAACTATATCGCGGGACCGTTTGCGACCATGTTGCTCGGCGACTTGGGCGCGGAGGTGTACAAGATCGAAACGCCCGGATCCGGAGATCCTTTCCGCAGTTGGGACAAGGAGCCCAAAAATTACGCGCCGAGCTTTTGCGCCGTGAATAGGAACAAGAAAAGCGTGACCCTCGATATGAAGACTGCCGAGGGCAAAGAAATCTTTTTGCGTTTGGCGAAGGACGCCGACGTGATCGTCGAAAATCTTCGGCCCGGGGTCGTCGGCCGCTTGGGCGTCGGCTACGAAGACATCAAAAAGTTCAATCCCGAGATTATCTACTGCTCGATTTCGGCATTCGGCCAGGAGGGACCGTACAGCAAAAAACCGGGCTACGACACGCTCGGGCAATCTTTGAGCGGACTGCTCAGCATTCTTACAGATCTCGATAAGCCGGAGGGACCGGGCGCGTCGTTCTCGGATCATCTCGCGGGTTTCTACGCCGCCTACGGCATTCTTGGCGCCATCGCGGCGCGCCAGCGCACCGGCAAAGGACAGAAAGTAGAAACGTCGCTCTTGGAAGCGACGATCAGCTTCATCGGCTTCAGTATCACCCAGTATCTTTTCAGCGGCGACGTGCCCAAGAAGAGCACTCGGTTGAAAACCGCCGGGGTGTACGCGTTGGTCGCCGGCGACGGCAAACCGTTCGTGATTCATCTGTCGCATCCGCCGAAGTTCTGGATCGGCGTCACGGAAGTGATCGGGCGGCCCGATCTGCAAACCGACCCGCGCACCAAAGACCGCCAAGCGCGCGTCAAGCACTTCGACATGATTCACGAGATTCTTTCGAAAGCGGTGCAGACAGCGCCGCGCGAGCATTGGCTCAAGGCGCTCCAGGAAAAGGACGTGCCGTGCGCGCCGATCAACAATCTCGCGGAGGTCTTCGAAGATCCGCAGGTGCAATTTCTCGATCGATTGATGACGGTCAACGATCCGGAGTTCGGCACGTTCAAACTGGTGAAGAACGGCGTCGGCTTGAGTGCGACTCCGACGGCGCTAACGCTTCGGCCACCAAAGCTCGGCGAGCATAATCAGGAAACTTTGCATGCTTTAGGCTATAGCGCGTCGGATATTCAAGAGCTCCGCGCCAAAAACGTCATATGAATTTCCACTCGGATCGGCGCGTCACGAGAACGCAAGCGGGCCGCAAAGAGATGTCTCACCGCCGAGACGCGGAGTTCACAGAGATCGGAATGGTTGAAAAAGCCTTTTCTCAGCGTCCTTTGCGCCCTCTGCGGTCATCCCTCTTTGATCGTGATGTTTTTCGCGATGGGCGTGATGACCGCGCTGATTCTTGCGGGCGCTGCTTCTGCGCAAACCAGAAAAGTGCGCGTCGCGGTGCCCGGCTATACGATTGCGGTGCTTTCGTTTCTCGCGGCCAAGATGAACGGCTACTATACGGCGGAAGGATTGGACGTCGAGTTGATCGCGATGCGCGCGCCGACCGCAAATTTGGCGCTTATCGGCGGTAACGTCGAGTTTTCCGCGGTGCCGCTCGCCGGGCTGACGACCGCCATGCGGGGCGGCGGCCTGAAACTCATCTTTTGCCAGTTCGACAAACCGCAGCATGCGCTCTATGCCAAGCCCGAGTTTTCCAATATCAAAGCGCTGCGCGGGAAGAAGATCGCGCGTGTCGGGACTGGGCACCATCGATGATATGTTGCTGCGTGAAACGCTCTCAGCGGAAATGGCCTCGACCCAAGCGAGATGTGACGATTCTCGCCATGGGCGCGGCCGATACCCGGTTCAGCGCGCTTATGGCCGGTGCCATCGATGCTTCGGTGCTCATCGCGCCGGTATCGTTTTATGCCCAGGATCAGGGCTACCGCGAGTTGGTATCTTTTCAGAACATGGGATTTGTCCTGCCAAGCGGCGGGATCGTGGTCCGTGACGAGACCCTCAAAGCCGATGCGTCGATGACCGAACGATTCGTGCGCGCTACGATCATGGGCTTTGTGTTCATGCGCGACAATCGGCCGGGAACTCTCAAGGTGATGTCCAAAGCGCTTAGAATCGACGAAGCCACGGCCGCAAAGCTTTACGATTCCTCGCGTCCGACGCTGACCAGCGATGGAACGCGTCTCTGGAGAGAGTGAAAGAAAGATGACCGCTATGGTGGCGAAGATCGCCGCCGTCAAGGAAGTTCCGGCCGCGGATAGGCTCTATGACTTTGCGCTTGTAAAAAAGGCCCACGCCGCGCTGCAAGCGAAAGGCTGGAAGCCGTAGCGCGTCGAGGATTCGAGCATTCGAGGAGCATAATGGCTAGCGCGAAGATCGGAGACATCGAGATCTACTATGAGGAGCACGGACAAGGCGAGCCGGTGCTGCTCGCGCCGCCGTCGTGGTGGCCGAGCGATACGTGGAAAGTGGGGGTTGTGCCGTTTTTGTCACGGCGTTACCGGACGATCATTTTTGATTGCCGCGGCACCGGATATAGCAGCAAACCTGATCACGGTTACACGATCAGCCAGTTCGCCAAGGACTGCGCCGGCCTACTCCAGCATTTGAAAATCTCCCGTTGCCATGCGGCGGGTTTCGCTCTCGGTGGGCAGATCGTTCAGGCGCTCGCCATCGAGCGTCCTGACCTCGTCGCGACGTTGACGATTGCCGCTGCGGGGGCGGGCATGAAGGCCACGAGCGGCGCGCCGCGCGAGGTGCGCAACACCGACGAAGAAGAGATTCGCGCGCACGGCTTCGAACGCTTCATCCGCAATCACATCGAGAACACGCACATGGCGTTCGATCCGAAGTTTTATCAGGCACATCCTGAAGTTGTCCGAGCGCTCTCCGATGCGCTGTGGAAAAGGCAAACGAGCCCCGAGCAGCATCAATATCACTACGAGGCCCGGCGCACGTGGGACACGCTCGGCAACGCGTCCAAGGTCAAAGTGCCGACGTTGATCCTCTGCGGCGCCGACGATGACGTCAACCGCGGCGGCAGCACGCCCGTCGGCACGGCGCGCAAACTCGGCGAATTGGTTCCCGGCTGCGAGCTTGCGCTCGTGCCTGGTGTCAAGCATATGACTTTCTGGGACGGCGACGGCGCACTGATCGCGCTGCAGGAGTTTCTACGGCGCCATCCGATCGCATAACGTTCGAACTTACGAGAAATCTAATGGAGGAGATACCGACCTATGAAACATTCCAGCTATTCGCGATCGTGCTGTCATTGCGGTTCTTATCAGCTGTTTCGTTAGCGGCTCGGGCGTACGCTCAAGACAAAGGCAAAGGCGGGAGCGAAGGGCGTCACGCAGCTTTACAACGCTGCAAGGAAGGAAGGCAGGGTGGTGATCTGGGGGCCGACGGACGCGGTTGATCTATCAACGGCATGCAGGAAGCGCTCGATAAAAAATATCCAGGTATCAAGATCGAGTCACTTCGAAAGCATACCGGAGCCGCTCGTGCAGCGGATCATCGCTGAGAGCCAGGCCGGTAAGCCCGCGGCCGTCGACGTTATCCAGTCCGGGTCGTTGCGCGCGCTCAGGCCTCTGATCGATCGCGATATGCTGGCGACCGTTCCCGGCTGGGAAAAGGAGTTCGGTCTCGACGCCGTCTATGCCAACCAGCGCTTCGTCGGCGGCTATAATCTTGACCTTGCCGATCGCCTACAACACCAAGGCGGTGAGCGCACAGGACGCACCCAAGAGCTGGGAAGATCTCGCGGATCCGAAATGGAAAGGGCAGGAAAATTATCATCGAGGCCAGGCTGGTTCCCTTCGCCATGCTCGGCACGGAATGGGGCAAGGGCAAGGCGCTCGAACTGGTCAAAAGAATACTTTCGCAGCAGCAACCGCTCATCGTCCAGGGTGGCACCACGGTCGCCAACGCGCTCGCCGGCGGGCAGGTTTCGATCGCCGTCGGCACTTACGCTTACACCATCGAGCGGTTGAAAAAGCAGGGCGCCGCGGTGGACTGGGTTCCGGTGTCGCCTCTGCCGGTGCTGACATTCGGCGAATGGGAGTGCTCAAAACCGCGGCCCATCCCAACGCCGCGCGATTTTTTGCCGGTTGGTTCGGCACGGCGGAGGGACAAAACGTTCGATACAGCGACCACCGGGCAAGCCATCGAGGTCGGCAAAAACGGCATCGGCAACGGTGGCGGAAAGAATTCGGAGCGGCAAGCCCGCGATCATCTTGGAGACGGAGAAAAACTTCGCGTCCCATTTTGGAGATTCAGCGCGAGCTGGGCAAAATGCTCGGCGCGCTGCGGTAGAATGACGGGTTGAATCAGAAACCAATCGTCAAAGCCGGGAGACGAGAGACTTCATCCTGAGCGGGAGCGAAGGATCTGTTTGTGTTCGTCACTGCACTCCTGGATTGCCGCGCATGATGCAAACAGATTCTTCGTCGCTTGCGTTTCTCAGCACGATGGTAATTGTGGTCGCGCAAATGATCCTGTGGTCTTAATGAGTGAATCTCAACCATGAGTGTAGCGCAACCCACTGTTGGTAGTAGCGCGCAGCGGCGGACGTGGCCATGGATGCGGTTGTCCGTTCGTTCCATCGCCTTCGGCTCAACTCTCGCTGTGATTTCCTATCTCGTGCTCGTTCCGCTGGTGATGCTTCTCTACGCCAGCATCAAGAGCACCGAAGACAAGCTGCCCTTCGAGGCGACCGGCGTGACGCTGGGCAATTACATCACAGTGTTTACCAATCCCGCGACGCTGCCGATATTCGTCAATACCCTTCTATTCACCGCAGGCTCGCTCGCCGTCGGTCTGCCGCTGGCGGTGCTCATGGCGTGGCTCCTGGAGCGGACGGCGATTCCGGCGCGCCGCTGGATCGCTTTGCTCATTCTGGTACCCATGACGACGCCGTCGCTGTTATCGGCTATAGCCTGGATTCAGCTTCTCGATCCGCGCATCGGTCTCATCAACGTCGTGTTGCGCAGCGTGTTCGGTTGGTCCGGCGACACCGGGCCGTTCGATATCTATACGCTCTACGGCATGTGTTTCGTGCAGGGCTTGCGGCTGGTGCCGTCGGCTTTTCTAATGATTGCGGCATCGTTTCGCTCCATGGACCCTTCTTTGGAAGAACAAAGCGCCATGGCCGGGCGGGGCGTCGCCCAGACGACTTTCCGCATCACCCTGCCAATCATGCGCCCGGCGCTGCTCGCTATGTTCATCTATTACATGATCGTCGTTATCGAAGCCTTCGACATTCCCGGGCTGTTGGGATTCACCGCCAGGATCCGAGTGCTCAGTACGGCGATTTACTGGGCGACCCACTCCGAAGTCGGACTGCCTGACTACGGTCTCGCTTCCGCTCTCGGCGCGCTAGTGCTCGGCGTGGCGTTGCTGCTCATGTGGTTCTATCAGCATTTGACCGCGCACCAGGAGAGGTTCACGACGATCACCGGCAAGGGATACCGTCCGCGGCAGATCAATCTCGGCGCCTGGACGGCGCCCGCCACGGCGCTTTGTCTTGCCTATGTGGCGCTGGCGGTCGTGTTGCCGTTCTTGATGCTGCTCTGGACGAGCTTGCAGCCGTTCTACGCCGTGCCGTCGGCGGACTCTTTCGCGCGAATGAGTTTCGACGGGTACTTCAAGATCTGGCACGAGAGCACGGTGATGCGCGCGCTATGGAACACCTTGGTGCTGGCGCTGGTGACTTCGGCCGCGACGATCTTGCTGGCGCTGATGGTAAGCTGGTTTGTCGTACGGCGCGGGCGCGCGGCCGACGGCTTGTCGCATTACCTTGCGACGGTTTCATTTCTGCCCCAGTGCGTTCCGAGCATCGTCATCGGCTTGGCGTTCATTTTTGTGTACGTGCGCTTTCCGCTGCCGCTCTACGGGACTTTGTGGATCATCGCTCTGGCGATGACGACCCGCTACCTGGCCTACAGTTCGCGCACCATGACCTCGGCGTTGATGCAAGTGCACGGCGAGCTGGAGGAGGCTTCGCAGATGTCGCGCGCATCGTGGGCGCGCACCTTGAGGAAAATCACCATGCCGCTATTGGCGCCGGCCATGATCAACGTGTTTTTCTGGGTCGCGGTGCATGCCATGCAGGAGCTGTCGATGGCGCTGATGCTCTACAATCCGGAGACCGTGGTGGTCTCGACGATGATCTGGAGCATGTGGCAAAACGGTCGCACGGCGGACGCAGCGGCGCTAGGCGTGATTTTGATTGTGTTGTCCGCAGTATTTCTTCTCGGCGGCCACCTGTTCGCGTATCTGCGCCGGGATGTCAATTCCTAGAAAGCTGATTCGGACACATCCTGCTCGATGATCCACGTCAAAGATCTGCAGAAATCGTTCGCCGGCGCAAGGGGCGAAGTGCGCGCGCTGCGCGGCGTGTCTTTCGAAGTCGGCAAAGGCGAGCTGTTTACCTTGCTCGGTCCTAGCGGTTGCGGCAAGACGACGACCTTGCGCTGCATCGCCGGCTTGGAGCAGCCGCTGGCGGGAGAAATTCTGATCGACGGCCATCCGGTTTTCAGCGCTGCGAGCGGCGATGTTCATTCCGCCGGAGCGGCGCAACATCGGCATGGTGTTTCAATCCTACGCCATCTGGCCGCACATGACGGTCTTTCAAAACGTCGCCTATCCGCTTGCGAGAGAAGCGAGCCGGGCGGAGATCGACGAGCGGGTCGCGCGGATTCTCGACCGGTTGAGTCTGGGTCCGCTGTCGGATCGGTTAGCGCCGAACCTGAGCGGCGGCCAGCAGCAGCGGGTCGCATTGGCGCGTGCCTTGGTCGCGCAGCCGCAGGTGCTGCTCTTGGACGAGCCGCTCAGCAACCTCGACGCCAAGCTGCGCGAGCAGATGCGTTTCGAATTGAAGGCGCTGCAGGAGTCCTTCGGCATCACGACGGTGTATGTGACCCACGATCAGGAAGAGGCTCTGGCGTTGTCGGATCGCATCGGGCTTATGCACGAGGGCGCCCTGGTTGAAGTCGGTTCGCCGGCGGATCTCTATTTGCGACCGGCGCATCGGGTGACGGCTGATTTTTTGGGCACGTCGAATTTCATTCATGCCGAGGTCGAACGCAACGGCAGCCAGCCGTGGGATGAAATGCTGGTGGCAACGCCGATCGGTGCGTTCGCCGCCCAGCGCAGCGCCGAATGGCAGCCAGGGATGGGCGCGCAGCTATTTTTCCGACCGGAGTCGGTGGAAATCTTCGAGGAAAAAACGCATGCCGGCGGCAATTCCACATCTGGCGTCGTCGAGCGCGTGACGTTTCTCGGCAACTCGGCGGACGTGATCCTGCGCTGCAACAACCTCAGGCTCCGGGCGCGCATGCATCCCACGCGCACGCCGACCGTCGGGACAACCATCCATTTTTACGTGCAGCCGAGGTCGTGCATCGTCTTTCCTAGGTAAATCACCGCAGATCAAAACAGTTCAGTTGAAAAAATTTAGCGTTCTTGACAGAGTTGGGCCGGCTCGCCAGGCCGCATCCATATAGCGCTTTAGAAGGGACATTTATGGCAGAGAAATCCAACCGCACGATTCCGGTTTCCAGCGGCGCCGAGGCGTTTCTGGCGCAGATGAAAGAGCTGGGCTCGGTGCGCTACATGTTCGCCAACACCGGCACCGATCACGGCCCGCTGATCGAAGCGATGGCGAAAACCGCGAAGGAAGATCCGCGCGATATTCAACCGATCGTCGTGCCGCACGAGCAGGCGGCCGTGTCCATGGCGCACGGCTACTATAACGTAACGCAAAAGCCGCAGATGGTGTTGGTTCATACGCTTGCCAGGGACGGCCAATGCGCTAGGCGGCGTCATCAATGCTGCGTCCTGCAACGTGCCGCTGTTCCTCGTCGCCGGTCGGACGCCGATCACCGAGGGCGAACTGCGCGCCGGGAAGAGCCAGAACATTCACTGGCGCCAGGAGTCGCGCGATCAGGGCAATATCGTCCGCGAGTTCGTCAAATGGGATTATGAGATTCGCACCAATCAAAATCTCGCTGCGGTGGTTTCGCGCGCCTACAAGATCAGCATGAGCGAGCCGCGCGGACCGGTTTACATGACCTTGCCGCGGGAGTGGCTCTTCGAAGCGATGGAGTCAACGCAATTGTTGTCGCCCGAATCTCTGTCGCCGGCGAGCAAGATGCAGGCGGATCAAGCTTCGTTGGAGAAAGCGGCCGACTGGCTGATCGCCTCTGAGAGCCCATTGATCGTCACCAAATATCTCGGGCGCAATCCGGAGGCGGTGCAGTATCTCATCGAGCTGGCCGAATTGCTCGCCATTCCCGTGGTGCAGCAACTGAGCTACGTGAATTTTCCGACGGATCATCCGCTCAATCTCGGAACGCAAACGACCAAGTACGTGCGCGGCTCCGATGTGCTGTTTTTCATCGACACCGACGTGCCGTGGGAGCCGCCCAACCGCAACGTGCTGCGCGACGGACGTGAAGATCATTCACCTGGAACGCGATCCGATGTTCACCGGAATTCCCGGCTGGGGTTTTCCCGCCGATCTGCCGGTGACCGGTTGCTCGGAAGTGTCGCTGCCGGTTCTGACCGGGATCATCAGAGCGAAGCTAGCATCCGGCGCCGTGGTCAATACCAAGATCGAAGAGCGGCGCAAGAAAACCGAGGCGGAGCATAACGAAATGATCCGCGAGATGGACGCGAACATCGCCGCCGTGAAGAACCAAAAGCCGATCAATCCGGTCTGGTTATCTCACTGCATCGGCGACGCCATGGACGACAAGACGATCATCGCCAACGAAACCGTTACTTCAAGGCTCGCCGAAAGCATCCATCTGAATCGTCCCGGCTCGATGTTCAACACGCCGCTGGCGGGTCATCTGGGCTGGGGGCTGGGCGCGGCCATCGGCATGAAGCTCGGCGCGCCGGAGGCGACGGTGATCGCGGCCGAAGGCGACGGCTCCTACATGTTTTGCGCGCCGACGGCCTGTCACTTCACGGCGCAGAAATATCGGATTCCGTTTTTGACGGTCATCTACAACAATCAAGTCTGGAACGCGAGTCTCAACGCCGCGCGCGGTTTGTATCCCGAAGGCGTGGCGGCGCGCACGCGCAACTTTCCAGGAACGGACCTGAGTCCGTCGCCAAGTTTCGAACTTACCGCGCAGGCTTGCGGAGCTTATGCCGCCCGTGTCGAAGAGCCGGGCGAGTTGCCCGATGCGATCGCCAAAGCGCTCAAAGTCGTCAAGGAAGAGGGGCGGCAGGCGCTGCTGAACGTGGTGTGCAAGAATCCGCTGGCGTAGACAGAATTGGAGTGATGGATGTGGAGCAATGGCGTGATGGGCGATGAGCAGGGATCGGATTTCCGCAAAGAAAGTAGCGTAGCGCGCTAAATCCAAAGCGGCAAGGTGATCTCAGCGCAAGAGGCTCGAAGGTTGCAAAGGAAATCTGCATGTCATTTTGAATGATGAAGATGTTTTTCTCGGCTCGTATCTGTTCGAGACGTCTGCCGGGCGTGTCGCTTAACGTCTCGATCCAGGCGCGAGAAGAATGCTTGTCTAAAATACGAAAGGAGAATTTGTCATGGCTGATGCAATTTCACACGATGCGCGATGGAGCGAATATCCGGGTGAGGATTGGTCGGATGCGTTGGTGCAGTCGATGAAGCTTGGCGGCATCGATCATCTGTTTTTTGTCTCCGGTTCGGAAATCGCTTTTTGGCAGGAGAGCATCGCAAAGGCGAATGAGCGCGGCTGGCCGGCGCCGAAACTTATAACCGTAACCCACGAAGCTGTTGCATTGAATGCCGCGCTCGGCACGGCGATGGTGCGCAATCAACCCGCCGCTACGGCAGTGCACGTAGATGTCGGCACGCTTAATTACGGTGGCGCGATTCACACGGCATGGCGCGGGAACTATCCCGTGCTGATCACCGCGGGCACGGGGCCGCGCGCTTATCCCGGCTCCATGACCGGCGCGCGCAACAGTCCCGTCCAGTGGGTGCAGGAGCCGCGCGATCAGGGCGGCATCGTCCGGCAGTACACCAAAGTCGATCATCGTCTGGAGCACCAGGATAATCCCGGCATGATGATCAGCCGGCTCTTGCAAATCGCCATGAGCGAGCCCAAAGGTCCGGCGTATCTCACCGTGCCGCGGGAGACCGCGATGTTGAAGCTTCCGGGCAAGACGTACTTCCCGACGCGCGACGAGCTCGGGATCGCGCGGCCCGTTTGGCCGGATCCCTCAGATGCTCGGCGCGCCGCACAGTGGCTCATCGAAGCAGCGCAATCCGGGTATCTACTCGGCGACCGCGGGCCGCAATCCCGAAGCAGTCGCGGAAGTGCTGCGCCTTGCCGAACTGCTTGCTTTGCCGGTGCTCGACATGGACCGTTTGAACCGGCTGAATTTCCCGACCACGCATGCGCTTTACGGCACCGGGCCGGAGCCTAAGGATGCGGACGCCTTGCTCATGCTCGAACCGCTGGTGCCGTACATCACGCCGGCCGCGGCGCCGAAGGCGGGCAGCAAAACCATTTGGGTGGATAGCGATCCGGTTTTGACCAGCGTACAAGACGATGGAGTTTCAGGCCGATCTCTGGCTGCCGGTGACCGTGGCGGCCGCGGCGCGGGCGATCTGCGACGCGGCGGAAGCGATTGCTTTCAAAAAGCGACATGAGCCGCATCGCCGAACGGCGTGAGCGCTTGGAAGCGCGCAAGCGCGAGCTGGCCGCGGAAAAGCGAAAGACTCGGCCAGGAGGCGGGACGGCGCCGGCCGATGCATCCGCGCTGGGTCGGCTATCAGCTCGGAAAAATTCTCGAGCCGAGCGCCATCGTTCTCGACGACGCCATCAGCAATTCGGATTACGTTTGCGCGTATCACAATCGATCGCAAGCCGGAACTTATTTCGCCAGCGGCGGCTCTTCGGGCGGCTGGGGCGCGGGCGCGGCTTTCGGCGCTAAGCTAGCGGCGCCTGACCAGCGACGTCGTTCTCGCCACCGGCGACGGCTATTTCATGTTCGGCACGCCGCTGCCGGCGCTGTGGTCGGCGGAGCATTACAAGGCGCCGTTCTTGACCGTGGTGTTCGTCAACCGTTCCTACACCACCGGCACGAATGGCCTTAAACGGACCTATCCCAGCGGCGTCGCCGTGCGCACGGAGAACTACGAAGGCGGCGTTTTCGATCCGCCGCCGGATTTTGCCAAGCTCGCGGAAGCGGGCAATTGCTTTCGGCCAGACCGTGCGCGAGCCCGAAGAAGTCGCTCCGGCTCTCAAGCGAGGTTTGGAGCAAGTGCGCAAAGGCACGCCAGCAGTGATCGCGGCGTATTTGCCGACGCTCGTCGAGGAGATGAGTTTTGCGCAACGGAAAATATAAGACTCGCCGGAGTTCAAAAAGTTCAAGACGTTCAAATCCGTTGTTAGGAAATTCGAGACTCAAGACTGGAAACAAGCGGACGGGAACATTATGCAAACATTTCGTGAGCAGGTGGCTGTAGACGATAGCACGATGAATTTGTTTGTCGCCCGGCCGGATGGGGACAAGCCGTTGCCGGCTATCGTGGTGATCCAGCACCAGTACGGCGTCGATCAATTCATGGAAGAGATGACTGTGCGCACGGCCGGGGAAGGGTACTTCGCGGTGATGCCGGATCTGTATCATCGTGATGGTCCGGACTGTAAAGACGACGGGCCGACCCGGCGCGGACGGGCGCGCGACGTGAACATCATCAAAGATGTCGGCGCGACGGTGAGCTATTTGAAATCGAGCAAATTCGTCGATCCTGGCACGATCGGCATTCTCGGCTTCTGCATGGGCGGGCGAGTGGCGTACTTAATGGCCGCCGCCAGCAAAGATTTCAAAGCGGCGATCACTTGGTACGGCGGCAGTTGTTTTCGTCAGTGGGGCGAAGGCCCGACGCCCTTTGAGCGCACCGCGCAGATCAATTGTCCGATTCAAGGCCACTTCGGCGAAACCGACGAGAATCCAACATTGGAGGACATGGCGAAGCTCGACGCCGAGTTGACGAAATATGGCAAGCCCCACGATTTTCACGTCTACAAAAACACCGGCCATTCCTTCATGGACCCGCACCATCCGGAAAAATATGTCGCGGAGTCGGACCGGCTATCATGGCAGCGCGGCATGGAGTTTTTGAAGAAGCATTTAGTTTGAATAGGAGCGAAGAGCTCTCACGAAGTTGTATTCGCCCCCTTTGGCAAAGGGGGCTATGGGGGATTTCCGTAACCAATCAAATCCCCTTCAATCCCCCCTTTTTGAAAGGGGGAATTCAAGGGCAATGCGAAACTCGGAGGTTTTAGATGCCGGAAAAACCCAAAATCACATTCAGCACCAATCCCAATCCGCGCAATCGCGCGCTCATCGACGGGCTCGTGCCGATCGACGGCTACGATCTCGAGTACGTCGGCGACAAGTATACGCCGGGCGAGATGCACTATCGCTTCGTCCACGGCGAGTTCGATTTGGCCGAGATGTCGACGGCGACTTTGATGCGCGTCAAAGAAAAGGGCCAGCGCTTTCGCGCTTTGCCGGTATTTTTCCAGCGCGGGCCGCGGCAGAGAAATATTTTCTTATTGCGAGGGCAAGCTCAATCATCCGCGCGATCTCAAAGGCAAACAGATCGGCTGCTTTCGCTATGGCGCGACGGCGGTTTCCTGGGCGCGCGGTTTTCTGCTGGACGAATACGACGTCAAAACCACGGATGCCAGCCTGGTTCGTTTCCGGCAAGGAGGTTTACATCGGGAACGAGTTGCCGGTGAAGGTGGAGCGGCTCGACCCGCCGCCGCCGTTCGGCCAGGAGAAAATCCACCTGTCGAAGCTCCTCAGCGAAGGCAAACTCGCCGCCGCGATGGTTGCCGGCGATTCCGGTTATCCGGCTTATTCGGCGGCGGCTCGCTGCCCGGGGTCATGGGACAATATCCCGGGGTGAAGCCGATGTTCGAGGACACCGACGAGATCGTCCGCTATGTGAAGCGCACGCAGATTTATCCGATCATTCACATCATGGCGATGAAAGAGGAAACCGCGGAGAAATATCCCGATCTGCCGGCAAAGCTGATCGAAGCATTCCGCGAAGCGAATCGACTCGCGCCGAAGTATTTCACTGCTAAAGATGCCGAGGGTTACGCCAAAGAGCGCGATCTGCTTGGTTACGATCCGTACGATTGCAGGTTGACGGAATCGGACAAGAAGAGCATCCAGGCGCTCAATCGCTATCAGATCGAGCATGGACTGGTGAAGAGGGAGATCCCGCTGGAAGACTTGTTCGTGAAGGAAGCGTTTAGAATGTGAAGAATGGAGTGATGGAGTGTTGGAGTAATGAAGTCGTCTGGGTCCGGACGGTCGCTCCGACTAGTCCGCCAGGGAACGGATCTCGGCGTCGGCGCGGCGCAAGCGACGAGCGAGCTCCCGGGCGATATTGCCGATCAGTTTTCTCTCGATCTCGGGGTGGCGCTTGGCCAGCTCCTGGAGCTTTGCCATGGGCAAAACATAGCAGCGCGCCGGCTCCTCGACGATCGCATCGGCGGAGCGAGTGCCGCCGTCGAGGAGCGCGAGTTCGCCGAAGACCAAGCCGGGGCTGATGGTGCTCAGGCGCTGGCGGCGCGAGCCGTTCTTGAGGCTGAGGCAGATGCTCACCTGTCCGGCGGCCAGAAGATATAGCGCGTTGGCCCTTTCTCCCTCGTGGATGATCACCGCGCCACGAGGGTAATCGGCTTCTTCCACGATGGAGCCGAGCAATGTGATCTCCCGCTCGTCGAATCCCGACAGCACGTCCATGGCGCCGAGCGGAACCTGCCTGCATTCGGCCGGCTTCGTGGCTTGATCGTGCAGTAGACGATTCTCGCACCATTCAAGAGCCGCATCGACGTCGACAAAAGTGCCCTCCGCTTCGGTGCCGCGTGACGCCTCCTTTTCGGGCTCGCTGCAGTCCGGCGCGCCGCTCAAGAGTAGCGTTTTGCCTCGCTGCGTTAGCATTTCCTGGGTTTGTAGCAGCAGCGCAGCGGCGCATTCGTCGATTTGCAACACCCGCTTGAGGTCGAGGATGAGATAGGAAAATGAATCGATGACCGTCCATGATCTGCCGCAATACCCGCTCCATCGTGCCGAAGAATAGACTTCCTTGAAGCTCGAAGATGCAGATCGCGTCACCATCGCGGTTGAGAATCGCCTCTTCGGCATGGCTCCGGCGCCGCTTCGAGCGTATGGTGCTGCCTCGATAGACGCGGCGCACTACGACGCCCACGGCGGAGCGGCTCTTGAACATATGGATCTTGAACCGCTCGGAGATTTCCTGGCAGACCTGGATGCCGCGCACGCTGTTGCCCTGATCGTCGAGCAGCGCTGAGAAAGTCCCGATGCCGAACTGGCCGGGCAGTACGGCGATGATGCCGCCGCCCACACCGCTCTTGGCCGGCAGCCCGATGCGGTAGCTCCATTCTCCGGCATAGTCGTACATACCGCAGCTGTGCATTACGCTCAGGACGTTCTTCGCATAGCGTTCGTCGAAAGCTCGCGCGCCGGTTATCGGGTTGACGCCGTTGTTGGCCAAGGTCGCGGCCATCACCGCGAGGTCCCGGGCACTCACGAGGATCGCGCATTGCTGGAAATACAGATCGAGATGCTCCGTTACCGGCTCGTCGATCATGCCGGAGTTGAGCTCGAGGTAGCCGATGGCGCGGTTGCGATGGCCCGTGGCGCGTTCCGAAGCGTAGACCGAATCGTCGACTTCAAGCGGCCGGCCAGCCAAGGCGGAAAACTTGTCCAGCAAGCGTGTTACCCGCTCTTCGTAGTCCGCGCCCTTGATCAGCGCCGTCGTGGCGATCGCTCCGGCATTGACCATCGGATTGAACGGCCGGTTGTGGCGCTCGTCGAAGACGATCGAATTAAACGCTTCGCCCGTGGGCTCCACGCCAACTTTTTCGAGCACATAATCGACGCCGCGGTCTTCAAGCGCGAAGCCGTAGACAAAGGGTTTGGAAATCGACTGGATCGTAAACTGATGGGCGCTGTCGCCGACCTCGTACAGTTGGCCATCCGCCGTGACCAGGGCGATGCCGAAGAGCTTCGGGTCGGCGCTCGCCAGCTCGGGGATATAGGTCGCGACCTTGCCGTTAAAGTTTGTCCGATGCTTGGCGAAAATTTCTTCGAGGGACGAGAGGATCGGCGAGATAGCGGCGGTGCGGCAGCTGTTGTCGGACGGGTTCATGCAAGTAGGCTTGTACTGCTCGATGCGCCAAGTTATGGCTTCGCCGCATAAAGCATCCGGCATGCCAGCGATTAAAAAGTCGCCTAACCCGAGAATTGCCGTAAATTCCGGGACCGGAAGATGCGAGACAGCTCAGCTAAATTCGGCTGGACTATTTCTTGGGCAGAAGGTGACTTGAAAATGGGCAGACGAGACTAAATAGGCACTCGTGAATCATCGACTGGAAGCAGCGGGCGTAGTGATCGTGGTGGAGGTTTCGATCAACGTGGGCTTCTGATTTCCATTTCCAGGCCGTTGGGGTCCTTGACGAAAATGGTCGTGAGCTTGCCTGCCTCATCGCGATTCTCGCGCAGGATCTCCGCGCCTTTTTCTTTGAATTCTTTGGCGACCTGATCGATATCGTCGGTTACGTAGCCGTAGTGATGCACGCCGGCTGGGCCGGCGGACTCCATCAATTGTACGGAAGGCGAGCCGGCGATGCGCACGAAGCAGAACCCGTAGCCCGCGCTGCCCTTTCTGATCGGCGTCGCATGGCCGCCGAAGAATTTTTCGTAGAATTTGATCGATTCGGCGATATCTTTGGTGTAGATGGCCACGTGTTCGAGTTGATAGTTCATCGATACCTCCGATTGGTGAAGCCTAACCTTTGCAGATCCGGATAAGGTCAGCTCAGATTGATGACCGCTTTGACCACCGAGTAGCTCGCCATCGCCGCCATCGCTTCGTTGATCTGATCCAGGGTGTAACTCTTGCTGATCATTTCTTCGAAGGGAAAGGTCTTGCGCCGCGTCGCCAGAAAATCGATCGCCTGCAGCCAGTGGCGCGGTTCGGCGGAGCGCACGGTGATGAAGAGCATTTCCTGGGGAATCTTTTCCACGGCGATGTTGGCCTTGCCGCCGGCGCCGATATTCAAATAGCGGCCGCCGCCGCGCAGCAACGTGAGGCCTTCGGGCACGGCCATGTTGTTGGCGACTTGAATGACGACGTCGGCGCCGCGCCCGTCGGTGTGGTCGCGCACCCACTTGCGCCGCTCTTTCTCGTCGGTGACTTCTTCGAGATTGAGCACGGCATCCGCGCCCATGCGCTTGGTGACTTCCAAGACGATTCGCCGGCGCGCCGATGACCAGCACTTTCTTGGCGCCGTGATCTTTCGCCACAGCGGTGGCGAAGTTGCCGAGCGGGCCGCTGCCTTGAATGACGACCGTCTCATGGCTCTTGATCGCGCCCAAACGGTCGAAGCCGTGCATCACCGTGCGATAGGCGCAGGCCGAGGCCGCCGCCGAAGCGGAGGTCACTTCGTCGGGGACTTTGATGATCAGACATTCCTTCGGCACGTACATGTATTCGGCGCAGCTCCCGAGCAGATACGGATGCTGATCGCTGCGGTTGTGTCCCCAGGAGGCGCGTCCCGGACAGATGCAGGGCTGCAACGCCACGGCGCAGTAGTAGCAGGAGCCGCAGGCGACGTAACTCCAGACGATGCGATCGCCGCGCTTGACCGGCGTTGCCGAGAATATCGGTGCGCTCGCCGGCGATGTCTTCGACGATAGCCGCACGGCTCGTGGCCGGTGATGATCGGCAAAGTATCGCCGTCACTCAGCGGCCCATGCCAGCGGTGCACGTCGGTGCCGCAGAGCGTCGATGCGGTGATTTTGACCAGCAGCGAGCCCGGATCGAGCTTGGGAATTTGCACCTGTCTCGATGGTCAGCGGTTTGTTGTGTTCGGTGATGACGGCGGCGCGGCAGGTATCCATGTAAATCCTCTATTGTGGCGGGCCATCGAGTTCGACGGCTTGAACAGTTTGAACGGCTTGAACGATTTGAGCTCTTCAGTTCTATCATAGCGGCAGTTTGTAAAACGTCTCCGCGTTGCGCCAGAGCATGGCGGCTTTGTCGTCCTCGCTGATCTCGTCGCTTTCCAGCAGCTCGCCGAGATCGTGCTTGCAGCTCTCGTTGGTCACTTCATGCGGAAAGTCGGACGAATAGAGGAAAGGCTTATTGCCGACGGTCTTGATCGCGAACGGCATGGTCAGCTCTTCGGTCTCGATGCCGAGGTAGAGGCGGCCGTCTTTAATCAGCTGTTTGATTTGCTTTGCCGGATCCTGTTCTTCGCGCACGCCGAACTCGCCTTCGGGGATGTATTGGAAATGGGTCTCGTGCGAAGCGTGCAGTCGTTCGAGCAGGAGCAGCAGCCAGGCGATGCCGCCCTCGAGAAAGGCGATGCGCACGCGCGGGAAGCGCTCGAAGATGCCGTTGTAGAGAATATCGGCGCAGTTGATGGTCAGACCCCACGGATGTCCGAGGGCGTGCACCGGCACGTACATGTTCATATGGTCCATGCCGAAGCGGTCGTGCGCGCCGCCGTGAACGGCGAGGCAGCAGCCGAGCCGGTTGGCTTCTTCATAGACCGGCCAGAACTGTTTCGCGCCCAACGGCTGGGCGAGCCCGTTGGACGGCATCATGGCCCCGAGCATTCCCAGTTCGGTGACCGCGCGACGCAGCTCCTTGGCGGCTTCTTCGGGGTCCTGCATCGGAATAATCGCCATCGCCTTTGAAGCGCGGATTGAATTTGATGTAGGTCTCGGTCATCCAGTCGTTATAGGCTTTGCAGACCGCTACCGCGTAATCGCGGCTGACGATCTTGCCGTAGGAGAGCGCGAGAGTGGGATACATGACGGTCCATTCGATGCCGACGTCGTCGAGAAACTCGAGCCAGCCTTTGGGCCCTACCGGAGGGCGTTGGTCACGTTGCGGCGGTGTCTCGACGGCGCGCCCCGAATGCAGATGATCCAAGGGCGGAAAACAAATTCCCTTGCGCGCCGCGATCTCGCGGTAAGCGCCTTCCATGTGGGCGATGATTCCGGCGTTGTCTTCCATGATATGACCGTCGCCGTCGATGATTCGGCTGCTGAGCTTGGCTGACATTTTTCAATACCCTCCTGACAATTGTGCGATGAACGGACAATCGACGATGTCTGTCTTTCTCCATTCTTATAATCTGACTCGGGGAGGCCGATCAAGCGACCGGGGAGCAAAAACAGCGCTACGCCCGCTTCGGCGGGCGCGCACTCCGCTAAGCTGTTTTTCGCAATCGAAATGAAATATCTTCGAACGGTTGCAGGGCTGCGGCTGCTTGACCCGCGTAGATACGAAGCCAACAGAAAACGGGAGGCGTTATGGCGGAAGAAACGGCGGAAGAAAAACTGGCACGCTTGGAGGCGGAGAACCAGGCGCTCAAGGCGCAGATCGATCGGCGTAAACCGGGCGAGCTGCGTTTGAAGATCAGTGAAAAGGGCGGCCTGTCGGTGTACGGCTTGGGAAGGTTTCCCGTCACGCTTTACAAGGAACAGTGGGCGAGGCTTTTGAACCATGCCGACGACATCAAACAATTTCTTCAAGATCACGATCACGAACTGAAAGCAAAGCAGTAGGTTAGGCAACCGGTCGGAGCGCCCCATGCCGTCGGGGGCCGCGGCGGCGGCAAAACCCGCGATTTTTTCCAGTTCACCTGGGTCCGTATTCCGGCACGGCCGGGCCGGTGCGGTTTTTCGAGTGCCCAGATCACCGGTCCTGGCCATTGTTGATATTTGGCGGCTATTTCGAGTAAAAGACTACCCGGAGAATTGTTTTGGCAAATTCTCGGGGGAAGCGTAAAATGACCGGATATTGCGGGCAAAGCCGTCCGCGCTGCAGCACAACTCCATGCGAACGCGAGAGAAGCTGATTATTCTTCTGGTCGGAGGCACCCTCATTTTGGGCGCGCTGATCTTCTTTGCTTTCCAGGACAACGAGGTCGAAGCAAATTACTTCCGCTGGCTCCTCGCCGACAAACTCAGTCGCGGCATGTCTTCGCCGGAAGGGTTCGTCTCCGATGAGTTTCCTTCCGGGACGATCTTCTACGGTGGTTTGGCGATTTTCGCGAGCATCATGACGATCGTCGTGCTCAAGATGGTCCGCTCCGGCGAGATTCAGGCGCTGCGCCAGCGACTGCGCGATTTGCGCCGCGAGAAGCACGAAACGCAAAGCGCCCTGGAAGAGCAGGTCTGGAAAGGCAAGACCGAGCGCCATGCGAAAGACTCGGTCATGCGCGATCTCGAATCGAGCATCGAGAAGATCGAAAGGCTGCTGAGCGAGCTGAGTGAAAAAGAGGGCGAATTAAAGGCGCGCGATGCCGAAATGATGGCGCTCAAGGCGAGCGCGGCGGAGGAAGCCGCGGCGGCGCTCTTGCCGGGAGCGGATCGACGGCTGGGTGACGAGCTCAGGCGCAGAAACGAGATCTTGCAGGCCAAGGATGCCGCGCTGAGAGACGTCGAACAGCGTTTCGCCGCCCGATCGCGCCTCTGGGAAAACCAGCTTCGGGAAAAGGACGGGCTGGTCAAAGAGCGGGAAGGCGAGCTGAGAAGCGTTCGCTCGGAGATAGTGGAGCTCAACGGCCGGGTGGATCAACTCGAGAGCGCGCGGAAGCGCGCGGAAGAACGCCTGGACCAGGAACTGCGGCAAAAAAAGCAAGTGCTCGACGCCGAGGCGCTGGCCAGACAAACCGAAGAAAAGCGCCTTGGCGAAACGATCAGAGGTCTGGAAACTCAATTGGGCGAGCGCGACAAGGCGCTCCGCCAGCGCGACGCGGAGATGAGCGGCATGCGCCGCCAACTTACGGAACTCGAGGCCGTTAAGGCGCGGACGGCCAATGAGATCGAGGACCTTTCCGCAAAGGCGCAGAAGGATCAGCAAGAGAAGGAGCGCGCGCTGCACGAGGTGCAGCAGCGGATGGGGATCCGGGTGCACGAGTTGCAGGAAGAGATCGGAAAGCGGGATCTTCTTCTGCAGACGCGCGACGACGAGCTCAAGTCTCTGAATGTGGAACTGAAGGCGGTAGCGCTGCGTTTAAGCGAGACGGCGGCCGCCAAGGTCCGGACCGAAGAGGCGCTGCAGGAAGGCCTCAAGAATGAGAGACAGCAGCATGAGGCCGGAAAGCTCGAGTACCGCCAGCTCGAAGAGCGCTATCACACCGAAATCAAACTCTTGAAGGCTCATCTCAGCGAACGGGAGGAATTTCTCAAGCGCCGGGACGAAGAGGTGCGGTCTCTGGAGCAGCAGACCCACCAGGCGCTGCGGCGTCTCGAGGAGAACAGCTCGGCGCGCGAGCAGAGCGAGAAATCGCTGCGCGAAACGCTGGAAGAGCAGCAGCGGCAGAAACAGGCGAGCGAAGCCGCGGCGCGCAGCTTGGAACAACGCTACGGGGAAGAAGTTGCGGCTTTGAAGAAGCAGCTCCGGCAGCATGAGGAGGCACGCAAGGGGCGCGAGGAAGAAAACAAGGCGCTCAAAACCCAAGTGGCCTCGCTGGCCCAGCAGCTTGCGAAAGTCGGCTCGGCGAAGGAGCAAGCCGCGCAGCTTCTCCAGCAGTCGCTAAGAAGGAAAAGGCGGCGGTGCAGGCGAGCGATTCGGCCGTGCGCGAGATCGAAGAGGGATTCAAGGCTAAAATAGCCGCGCTCGAGACCCAACTGGCGGAACACCAGGATCTCGTCGGCAGCCGAGACACCGAGCTTGGCTCCCTGAAGGCGGAGCTTCTATCGCTCAACAGTAAGATGTCCGATCTCGCGACGGCCAAAGAGCGCGCCGAAAGCCTGTTCGAGGACGCGATCAGACAACAAAAGGAGGCAGCGCAATCCAAAAATGCCGGCATCAAGCAGCTCGAAGAGGATTTGAACGGGAAAATCTGGAATCTGGAAACGAACCTTCGGGAAAAAGAAGAGCTGCTCCATCGCCGTGAAGCGGAAGTCAGCGGCATCAAGAACCAACTTGCCGAGTTGGCGACAGCGAAAGAGAGCGCGGCGCTGACTCTCCATGAGGACCTCAGAAAAAAAGACGAGTTGCTGCAAGTGAAGGAGGCGGCGCTTAGCGCTCTGGAAGAACGCTTCACTGCCGCAGTGCGCGCTCTGGAAAACGAGGTCCACGAGAAGCAGGAGCTCTTAGGCGCGCGGGAAGCCGAAGTCAAGTCGCTTTCGGCCAAACTCTATAATCAGTCGGAGCATTTGGTCGACATCGAATCGTCGAAAGACAACGCCGCGCGAGCGCTGGAAGAGGAGCTTCGCCGTGCTAACGAGGTGGCGCGGTCCCAGGAGACAGCGCTGAAAGCGCTCGACGAGCGCCTCACCGGCCGTCTCCAATCCCTCCAAGGCCAGTTGAGCGAAAAGCAGGACCTGCTGGCGGCGCGGGACTCGGAAGTCGACGCGCTCATGGCTAAAGTCGGCGAGCTTACCCAGAAACTGGGCGAAATCAACGTCGAGCGCGAGCGCTCGGATCGCCTGCTGCAGGAGGAGCTTCGCGAGAAAACCGCGCTGCTCGACTCTAACAAGTCTTCGATCGCCGAGTTGGAAGAGCGTTTCAGTGGCAGGATCGAGTCTCTTCAGCGCCAGATTGCCGAGAGACAAAAGCTCCTGGAAAGCAGCGGCGCCGAGCTCGGCGATCTACGCACCGAGCTGAATGCGATGAGCGAGCGACTTAACGAGGCCGAGGCGGCTAAAGTAAAACTGGAAGGCTTGCTCGAGCAGGAACGCAGCAGCTCCGACAAGGCTCTCGTGTCGGCGCCCACTTTCGACGAAAACGGAGATGAACGAGCCAACGGCGAGCTGCGCGGCGTGGATACGCTGATGAGCGAGAGAGAGGAATTGCTCAAGGCGCGCGATAAATTGATTCAGAATCTGATGGGCGAGCTCAAAGAAAAAAAGACCCAGCTGGCCAAGCAGGAAATCGAGGTATGGAAGGGCATCGAACGACGCGATGCGTGGAAACACAGGCTGGCCAAAGTCGGTATCCGCCTGAAGGACTAACTCACCTGCTCTCATCGCGGCGCCGCCCGCGATTCCTCCGCCCGCCAAACTATCCCGAAATCCGCAGTTGAAATGATATGCCCCGCGGGGCGCAATCCTCCCGGTTATTTCCAGTTATAAAGACAATACTTTCTGTATCTGGGCGGATGCGATCGCCTGCAATCCGGGAATCATTTGCCCCATGGCGACGGGTTGACCCCATGGGCGAAAAGACTTGCGGCGCCCTGGCTCCTCACCGCCGAAGATCCGCGGTGAAGGATATTGCCCTCGTTTTTGAAGCTGAATTTACAGATAACAGTGTCTTCTAATTCATTCGAATCGATTCGTCGCCGCGCTGCGATTCAGTTGAGGAGCCAGCGGTTTTCCTGGAAATGGCACAGTTGCTGCTCCTGTAAAAAAGTCCGGAGGAGAACATCTACGATCATGCGCCGAATTGTTTTTACGCAGGACCCGGGTGGCGCTGGCGAGCGCGACCGGCGATCGACAGTAGGAATGTTTTTAATTCTTATTGGAGTGCGAGGCGCAAGCTCGCGCTCGACTTAATGATTTAGCTTTGCTCATTACGGCTTCGCGAACCGTTTCGCCCCAGAATTTCACGGAGGATAAAAAAGGCAAGGAAACCAAGAAAACCTGCGGCGGTTAAAAAGTACGCAAGGCCACAAGGAAGCAGCCCCCCTACCAAGACCAGCAAATCCGGTAAACCGAAGGTGATATGATGCGATATAACTTCTTCATATTGTTCGTCTCATTTCTGGGGCGGGACGGCGACATTTTCGCGACTTTGGATCGAATCTAGCTCCGTATCAAACTAGGATTCGGCAAAAAACGCCGGTTCGATCGCTGGCACTAGGTTTGCCGAAATACAACTCTGCGAACGTATACCCCGATTTGAAAGGAGGCATGCATGGCGAAAAACAAAGTAGCGTTTTCGGCGCTTCTGTGTGCGGGCGTGATGCTCGGCGGATGTGGAATGTGGTCCGACCGAGACAGCGGACGATCAGGCCAAAGTTCCGGCCGCGCGTCGGCTACGGCGAGTCAAGGCTCGGGAAGCCAGTCAAGCGCACAAATCACCCAAGTTCAGCAGGCTTTGAAATCGAAGGGCTATGATCCGGGGACGACCGACGGCGTGATGGGTACTCAGACACAAGAAGCGCTGCGAAAATTTCAGAAGGCGAATGGGCTTCCGGTAACCGGAATGGTGGACAGTCAAACGGCCAAAGCGTTGGGCATATCGAGTTCGGCAAGCGGTGCCACCTCGTCGGGGGCAGCGGGCTCATCGAGTGAGGGCAGGAACTCCACGGGTTCCGGCTCTTCGTCATCGC
Source organism: uncultured delta proteobacterium (assembly GCA_963745035.1). Taxonomy (GTDB): domain Bacteria; phylum Desulfobacterota; class Binatia; order UBA9968; family UBA9968; genus DP-20. The sequence continues at coordinate 192,537 of CAVUVW010000005.1, forward strand.
GTGAGAGCAGTGGAAGTTCGACGGGTACGGGCGGCTCGTCGGGATCTTCGTCTAGATCCGGGGAGGGTTCCAGCGGCTCGGGGCGGTCAGGCAGCGGCTACTAATCCAGATTGACGGGGTTACGATCGCCACAAGAAAGGGGAGGCCTCGGCCTCCCTTTCTTTTTTTAAGGGAGCGGCGACAGTTTCTGGTGGCGATAAATTCACGCAGTTCGCCGCAGAGTTTAACCGCAATCGCTGGCAGAGATCTTCGAACCGGTTGTATTGCTTCGCTGCAGCGCCGGCTCGCCGGTTCCAAGCATCGAGCGCGATCAGTTGACAGCTTTTCGGACTCGGGATAGCGTCGGTTGCTTGAAGTGACCGAACGTGGCGACAATCCGAGACATCGTGCAAAACGGCGTCGGCGGTCGGATCGTGAAAGATTCGAGCAATTCGCGGCCGACCGATCGCGCGGCGGCGTGAGTGTGCTCCGATGCGTATCCCCGCATGCGTCCCCGCAAATCCGCCGCGGCGCCGATGTTGCGCTACATTGGTCCTCGGTATCGACGCGCGGGTCGACAGCTGGCGTGGAGTTCGACTCAGATGACGGCGCCACTGTCCCCTTTCGTCCCTCTATCGCGTCAGGTTCGCTCAATGAGTGACGCCGGTTGCCGATATTTCCACCCCGCGATCGCCTGGTTGTAGAAAATGTTTCGTCGCGTGGATCTGCCAACCCACATCCCGGGAAAACTGCTGCTGCACAGCATGCCGGGCCGTTTCGAAACGCTCGACAAGGTGTGGCGTCAGGTCCAGAGCGAAGCCGTCGGCGCCATCGTCTGCTTGAACCAGCCGCACGAGATTCGCCTCAAATCCCGGCAATACGCCGAAGCCTTGGAAAGCGGCGCGGTGCCGTGCGCCGTGCTGCCGTTCGAGATTCGCGAAGGCGGCGCGCCCGAAGACCGGAACGCTTTCTGGGCGCTCTCGAATGATATCGCCGAGCGCCTGCGACGCGGAGAAGCAGTGTTGGTTCACTGCGCGGGTGGGGTCGGCCGCACCGCCATGCTCGCCGTCTCGGTGCTGCTCGCGTTGGGCCGGCCGAGCGCCGAGGCAGAAAGCGCAATCGCGCAAGCGGGCTCCATCGTGGAAACCATGGCGCAGATCGAAATGCTGTCCTGGTGCGCCGCGCAATGTGTCGGGGAAAAGAGGCAATAGGCCATACTTGGGATTAAATGCCGTTCAGAACGTTCAAGCAGTTCAATCGCTCCGCTTCGTTCAAGTCGTTATAGAAACACTGTTCCAGACGTGCCAGGTTCCAATCGTTCCAACGGCTGACATAGGCATCGAGTGCAACCGAGCGCCATGTTCTAGCGCTGCGAGCGGTTGATTCATGCCCCTCATGCCTTACAATCGGGAAAACTTCAGCGAATCAATTGGGAGGTGGCGCGATGCGGTTTGGCGTCGAGTTCGGCAGTTATCCGGCGGATTTAGATGCCGCCGAGGTGTGTCGGCAGGTTTCGGAACGGGCGCTGGTCGCCTACAAGAATAACTTCGAGGGGCTGTTTTCGGCACAGCACTTTCTCACCGGGCCGGATGCGGCGATCCTGCAATCGATTCCGTTGCTGGCCTATCTCGCCGGACAAGTTCCGGGAATGTACCTCGGCACTTCGATTTTCCTGCTGCCGCTGCACCATCCGGTGATGGTGGCCGAATATATTTCCACGTTGGACAATCTGTCCGGCGGCAAAGTGCTTTTCGGCGTCGGTCAGGGCTACCGGGACAGCGAGTTCAACTCCTTCGGCATCGACAAACGAGAGCGCCGGGGCCGCCTGGTCGAAGGGCTCGAAGTGATTCGGCAGCTTTGGAGCGGAGAAGCCGTCACTTTCCACGGCAAGTTTTTCCACTTGGACAAAGTCATCTGCGCGCCCAAGCCGCGACGACCGGGAGGGCCGCCGATTTTGATGGGCGCCGACCTGGTGAAGACTGTCGCGAAAGTGCCGCAGGTCGCGGACCACTGGATTGCCAGTCGGCGCCACACCAAAACGTTCTTGCGCGAAGCCTTGCCCGAGTACAAAGCCGCCCTCGAGCGGCAAAGAAGGCCGTTCAAAGGGCTGTTCATTTTTCGCGATCTTTGTATCGCTGACAGCGCAAGCGAAGCCGAGGCGCGCATCCGCGACGGCTACGAGCGGCGCTACCGCCGCTATCAACAGTGGGGCCAGCCGGGTGAGCGCTACGACCTCGCCTTCGACGAGTTGAAGCGCGACCGCCTCATCCTCGGCAGCCCGGCCGAAGTGGTCGAGCAGGTGATGTCCTACCACGAAGAGTTCGGCGCGGAGGTCATGTGGTTCATGGTCGACTGGCCCGGCATGGACCCGAGCTTCACTCGCGAAACCATCGAGCGCTTCGGCGCCGAAGTGATCCCTCAGATCAAGCGGCTGACGCCGTCATGTCCGCTGCCTTGACGCACCGCGGCGGTTGGTTCGAGACGGTACACGTACCAGTCTCGGAGATGCCGAGCTCGCGGACTAAGTTGGAACTTTCCCGGCCACTGCGGCCTCTGCGGTGGGTCTGAAAAAAGCCTGGGTTCGCGCGGCTACCTCGTCGCGAGGTCGAACTCCGCGATCACCGGCGCATGATCGCTGGTGCCGACTTCGCGGTAGGCGGCGCAGCGCGTTGCTTTCGCCGCCAGCGCTTCGCTTGCAAGGATGTAGTCGAGCCGCCAGCCGATGTTGCGCTCGCGGAGCTTGCGCCAGGGCGCCCACCAGGTGAAAAGATTGTCGTTGTCCGGATCGAGAGTCCGGCCGACATCGACCAGGCCGCGCGCCAGGATGCGCTCGAAGATTTCCCGCTCTTCCGGACGCTGTCCGACCAGCGCGGGATTGCGCTCTTTGGGATGAACGTCGCGCTCGGCGCGCGCGATATTGATATCGCCGCACAAAATCACCTGCAGACCGCCGGCGTGCGCTGCGCCGATGAAATCTTCCGTGCGGCGGAGAAATTCCATTTTCGCGGGATAATCCTTGCCGCCGTTCGGCACATAGACCGAGACGAAGATGAGTTCGCCGATCTGCGCGCTCACGACGCGGGTTTCGAAATCGAACTCCGGATGGGCAAAATCGGGTTCGGTGGAAAACGCGTCGCGGCGAACGTGCAAGCCGACGCCCGAGTAAGCGCGCGCGCCGTGCCAGTAGCACCGATAACCGCCGAGCTCGCAAAGCGCCGCCGGCACCTGCGCGACGGTCGATTTAAGCTCTTGCAGGCAAATCACATCCGGCCGCTCGCGCTCGACCCATTCGAGGAGCTGGGCTTCGCGCGCGCGGATGCCGTTGACGTTCCAGGTGGCGATTTTGAGCACTTCAAGAGTCTCCCATGGCAGTCATCACAGTTCCATCGCTGCGCCGCGTTCAAGTTGCCGCGCCGGAAGATCGTCGTCGAATTCGCATAATGAGTGCGGTGCGCCGCGCCCGCCGCCGGCGAAAAGGGCGACTCATGGCACAAGACTGGGCCGGGCTGCTTGGGAGACCGCTAATGGCTAGATCCGGGCAATCTTAACAACGATTTGCGAACGTACGGCGTAATTAGTTTTTCACGCCGGCCTCGAAATCCGCTTTCGATATCTCTCTGACCTCCGACGACGGCAAGGTTATCTTGGAGCGGTTCTTCGCGTCCTCGAAGACGATCGCGCCGCTGTCGGAGCGATCATAATCGGTGGTGTAGTAAATTCTTCCCGAAGTCTGATCGTTGATCCGGTAATAGGTCGTGCACCCCGCAATAAACAGAAGCAGCGAAGCCGTGCCCAGCCGAGCAAATAGTCCAAGTTTCATCGCGTCACCTCCATTCAATTCATTTTCGCCACTTTCGTTTTACATTGTCAATGTACTCAAATCGGAAACAGGCATGAGGCGACAGACGACAGCAGAACGGAGTAGCACGGCGCGGTCGGCCAAAAAAGTTGGCGGCCGTACTTCGTGGCAACATAGACCGAATGTGATCGGAGCGATTGGGCATGGCTGCTCTTGAACAGAGGAATGAATATGAATATGAGTTGACGGATTGAATCTCACGTTGATGAGGTTTCCATGGAGGAAGCGCGCTCGTTTGCACCGCTGCTGATTGTTGTCATCTTGGCGTCGTTGGTGCCGTTGGCCCTCTCGTCCGTGCGCGGACGGCTGGCGATCCCGATCGTCGTCGGCGAAATCGTCGCCGGTATGATCGTCGGCCGAAGCGGCTTGGGATGGGTGTTGCCGGACAACTACGCGCTCGATTTGCTCAAAGAGCTGGGTTTTGTTTTCCTCATGTTCCTCTCCGGCATGGAGATCGATTTTCGCGCCCTGCGCGGCACCCAAGGCGAGCGGGCACCGGAGCCGGCGCGCTGGAGACCTCTTCCGCTGGCTGCGCTCAATTTCACCGCCACGCTGATCTGCGCCGCGGCGTTTGCCTGGGGCCTAAAGTGGATCGGCGCTACTACCGATCCGTGGATGATGGCACTGATTCTTTCCACCACCGCCTTGGGCGTCGTCGTGCCGATCCTCAAAGAAGCCGGGTTGAGCCCAACTCTGTTCGGACAGACGATCCTGCTCGCCACGGTCATCGCCGATTTCGTCACCATGTTCTTGATCAGCGTGCTGGTCGCGGTGATTTCTCGGGGATTGACCGCCGAAATTCTGCTGGTTTTCCTGTTGTTCGTCGCGTTTTTCTTCGCGGCGCGGTTCGGTTTTTTCCTGAGCCGGATGGAGCGTCTGCAGCGCGTCATCGAAGAGCTCAGCCACGCGACGGCGCAGATCAAGGTCCGCGCCGCGTTCTCCACGCTGTTGATCTTCGTGGTGCTTGCCGAAACGTTGGGCATCGAAATCATCGTCGGCGCGTTTTTGGCGGGTGCCATCGTCGCGCTGCTGCGCACGCCCGCGGACCGAGAGCTGGCGAGCCAGCTCGAAGCCATCGGTTTCGGATTTTTCATCCCAATTTTTTTCATTATGGTCGGCGTCGATTTCAATCTGCCGGCGCTGCTGTCGTCGAGAGGCGCGCTCGTCTCCGTGCCCCTGCTGCTGCTCGCCGCCGTCGCGGTAAAAGTCGTTCCGGCGTTGGTGTTTCACATCAATCACTCATGGCGCGAAGCTTTGGCGGCGGGCATTCTCATGTGCCCGCGGCTCTCGCTGATCATCGCCGCCGCCGCGATCGGCAAAAAGCTCGGGATTATCGACGAGTCGGTCAACGCCGGCATCGTTCTGGTCGCGATCGTCACGGTAACGAGCGCGCCCCTCGGTTTCCTCAGAGTTTTTCCGGCGCGGCGGGAGAAAGCCGCGCGCTTCATGGTCGCCGACCCCGAGCTGGGCGCGCGGTAGACCGGATTATTCATGTGAGGTGCGGCCGAGGCGTGATCCTCGGAGCAAATGCAATGGGGCTACGCCTAACCGTCATATCGCCATGCCGCAAGCCAGGAAAGGAGCGTCGTCATGAAATATCTGCACCCGAGACGCGGCATGCCGCGATTTCCGCTGCTCGGTTCAATGATTTTTTTGTTGGCCGCGTGCAGCGCGGCGGGTCCGAAGTTTTCAGACACGCCCTTCGCAACCGAGCCCGTTCCGGGAGATAAGGCGCGGATCATTCTTTTCCGCGGCAGCGATAGCAATTTTCAGCCGGCGACTGTCGGCGTCGACGGCGCCGTCGTCGGCGCGCTGGCCCAGAGCGGATTCATCGTCGCGGATGCCGAACCGGGCGATCGCAAGATCGGCGCGTGGCTGCGCTATGCGCCCGTGAGGGCATCGGCCGCAACCATGAGCGTCAAAGCCGGGGAAGTCTATTACATCAAGATTTCGCAGCGGATCGAGCGCATCGCCTATCCGCTGCTGGGGCCGCTCGGCATGGCTTTTTGGTTCGTTGACCCGCAAGGGGAGTTTCACCTCGAGCCCGTAATCGCGGCCGCCGCGCTGCAGGCGCTGCCGGAGATGAAGCTATCGGACTAAACGTGCGGCTGCTGATCCGCGGCCGAGATGAAGCGTCACCGGGTCTTCTGGATCGGCCTTTCCAACTCCTGCACGAGGGAAGCATCGACGAAGTTTGCCGGGTTGGCGCCGGCGGCTTCGCTGCCGAGACCTTTCAGCAAGCCGCGCACGCCTTCGAGGTCCACGGCGATCGTTCTGGGCAGGTGCCGATCGCCGTAGATGCGATAGACTTCCCCGAGAATCACCGGATCGTCGAGCCGTACGTACTTGGCGAGAATCTTGAGCGCGCCGTTTTTGTCGCCGCGAATCTCCTGCACGCTCTCCTGATAGGCGCGCAGGATGCGCACAACCGTGTCACGGTTGCTCGTGATAAACGAGCGGCGCGTGCTGAGCGGCGAATTCACATACGGGATGCCATAGTCGGCGGCGTCGACGAGCTCGTTCAGCCCGAGTTTTTTGCCGCGAAGATTATTCGGCGCGGAGATCATGCCGCCGTCGACGAAGCCTTTGGCGACCGACACCAAAAGCTCCGGCATGCCCCCGCGGATGCCGAGCACGGTCACGTCTTTGTTGCGCTGCAATCCCCAGCGCTCCAGCAGCAAGCTCAAAACGAGATCGGGAGAGTCGCCGAGATTGGTGACACCGACTTTCTTTCCTCTGAGGTCTTCGGGCCGTTTGATCTCCGGTTTGGTCATCATGGAGAAGACCGCGACGTTGACCGTATTGGCGATGATCGCCAGGTCGGCGCCCCTGATCGTGGAGCGCACCACCGACGGCGGCGAGGCGCGCACGAACTGCACTTCTCCGGCGAGCAGTGCCTCGATGGCGACGCCGCGGATATACATCACTTCGACGTCGACGCCGTGCTTGTCGAAAAGCTTTTTGTCCTTGGCGACCCAGAGCGGCAGCATGGCGCCGCTGATGGAGCTATAGGCGATGCGTACCGGCGCGGCGTGGGAGACTTTGCCCGCGCTCGTCAGCAAGGCGAGCGCGAGCGCAACAAAAAGTGCGCCCCGCATGGCGCGGCTCAGCTTGGAAACGAGCTTTCTCCCGCGGCTCCGCCCGCGCGAGCGCCGTCCACGGTTTCACCGCGGACCACGTAGGCCATGTAGATGCAGTCGGCCATCGCCCGGCGCATGTTGTTTTTCATGAGTTGAGCGTTGATGCAGGCTTCTTGGAGTTCTTTGGTGTCGGCGTATTTTTTAAGAATCTCCTTGCGGATCAGGCCGTGTTCGACGTCGACGTCGGCGTGGAGCTTATAGAAGGTCAAGGCGTCGTCGGGCACCCATTGATAGTGTTTGCGAAAGGTGTCGAGGTCGCGCGACATGGCCTTGGCCGTGTCGTCGCCTTCGGACACGGCGACGCCGAGCAGCCATGACGTGCGAAACGCCGCGTTGGCGAAGCTGTCGACGGCGAACTTGACGCCGTAGAGCGGCTCGGAATTGCGCACGAACTCGCGGTCAAGGCCCATGCCGACGCAGACGTCGAGCCAATACTCGGGATGCGGCTTGCCGGATTTTCCGATCAGGTCTTCGCCTTCCTCTTCGATCGCCTTGGGCAGCCACATGCGGCGCACGTCGGTGTGCGGGCAGTTGTAGAGGATCGAATATTCCTTGATCGGCACCTGCTTGGTGAAGTAGTAGCGCTCCTTGCCCCAGCCGTGCAGATGCTCCCGGGTCGCTTTGCCTTCGCGGAAGATCGCTTCCCAGGGATGCGGCGGGCGCTGATGGTCCTGGCGGTTCGCTTCGAAAAAGGTCTGGATGAATTCGTCGGGCGCGAGCTTGCGGTCGAGCTTGAACATGATTGTCAGTCCTTTCAGACGTACCGATTCTTCGAGTCGCCCCTACGCTAATCTGCTTTGGCGTCTTCTCGATAGTGTCCGATAGCATCCATCAACGGCTTGTCCGACATGACGAAGAAAATCGCCGGGTCCTTGGAGGTATTTTCGTGGCGATGAAAGTTCCACAGCGGCACGACGAAGGAATCGCCTTGTTCCCACTCGTAGCGCTTGTCGCCGACGTAGCTCACGCCGCTGCCGCGCCAGACGTGGTAAATCGTCGAGCTCGTGTGGCGATGACTCTTGGTCTTCTCGCCCCCGCGCAGCATGTGAATCTGGCACGCCATGGTGGGCAGGGTGGGCCCGCCTGTGACCGGGTTGGCGTAATCGAGCACGATGCCGTCGTAGGGATCGCCTGGCTGCTCACCGACTTTGCTCAACGCATTTTCCGTGTCGGCCCATTTGTAGCAGAATGCCGGCGGTTGAATCGAATTCTGCTTGGTCCACGCCGGCCGAAGCGCGCCGGTTGTCGCGAGGGTATAGCCGTCGGGTTTGGTCACGGGCTGTTTTTTGCGCGGATCGGATTCGTGAAAATCAGTTTCCAGCAGGCGAACCAGCGGCGCGTCCAAGCCGTCGAGCCACATCATGGTCTCGCCGCGATTTTCGTGATCGTGCCAGGTCCAACTCGGCGTGGTAACGAAGTCGCCTTCGCCGATCTCGAAGGATTCGCCTTCGACGATCAGGCGGGTGCCGTGGCCCTTGGTGATAAATCGGATCGCCCCGGCCATGTGACGGTGCGACAACGCGTTCTCACCGGGTTTGAGCATCTGCAGATTCAACACCAGAGTGCGCGAGGTGCCGTTTTTTAGGGCGGGATTCCATAGCTGAATGACGCGGCGAAACGAGACGTCCAGGCCGACTACGTCGCCGGCTTTCTCCATGGCGGCGTAAAGATCCTTGCCTTTCCAAAAGCATGCTTCGAAAGAAGCCACCGGCTCGCGGTTGACGTCGCCCTGCTGGTTTTGCCAGTAACCTTTGAAATTTTTGCTCTGGAGCTCTTCCTCGAAAGCCTTGAGTGCTTCGGACATGGCGTTACCTCCCTGGCTTATTTGAGTCTTATCTAGCGCGATTTGCAGAAGGGTTGCAAGGCGAGTGATTGGTCGCTTTTCGACCGGCTTTGGCATCGCCCGTTCCAGGTTCTGCGCAAATTTAGAGCGCGCCGGGGCTCGTGTGAAAACTCTATCGGAGCCCTTCGACACGGCTCAGGGCGAACGGATAAGTTCCCAAACTTAAAGAAGGTGATCTAATTCGTGATGAGCACGGTTGAGGCAGAAACCTATTCGATCACTTTGACGGTGATCATGTTGGTGGTGCCCGCCTGGTGGAGCGGCAAACCGGCGGTGATCGCCACCAGATCGCCGCGCTTGACGAAGCCCAACTCGAGGGCTTTGGTTTGGAGCGACCGAACCATTTCATCGGTGCTTTTGAATCCTTTGATCGGCACCGGGCAAACCCCCCAGACCAGACAGAGCAGTTTAACGGTCTGCGGCTCGGGGCTGATGGCGATGATCGGCTGTTGCGGCCGGTAGCGCGCGATCAGGCGCGCCGTGGTACCGGAGGTCGTGGGAATCAAGAACGCCTTGACTTGCAGGTCGCGCGCCAGGGAAATGGCGCCGACGCTGATCGCTTCGGGTACGGTTTTTTTGAGTCCGGCAAAACGCTGGCGCGGCTCCAGGATCGATTCGGTCTCCTCGGCGACGCGCGCCATGACCTTGACGGCCTCGATCGGATAATCACCCGCGGCGGTTTCTTCCGACAACATCAGCGCGTCGGTGCCGTCGAGGATGGCATTCGCGATGTCGGCCACTTCCGCGCGAGTGGGCCGCGGGTTCCACACCATCGAGCGCAGCATCTGGGTCGCGGTGATCACCGGCTTGCCGAGATGATTGGCTTCGCGGATCATCATCTTCTGCATGGCCGGGATGCGCTCCTGGGCGATCTCCACGCCGAGATCGCCGCGCGCCACCATGATGCCGTCGACGTTCTGCAGAATGCCGTCTAGATGGTCGAGCGCTTCGTGCTTCTCGATCTTGGCGATAATCGGAATCGACGAGCCGCGCTTGCGCATCTCACGCCGGGCGTAGAGAATGTCCTCGCTGTTGCGCACGAACGAGAGCGCGATCAGATCGACGTTTTCCTTGATGCCGAAGGTGAGATCCTTCTTGTCTTCGTCGGTGAGCGCGCGGATGTCCAGGCTCGTGCGCGGAAAATGAATACCCTTGTGCGAGCCGAGCATGCCGCCCACGACGATGCGGCACTTAACCTCGCGCTTCCCGACCTGCAGCGCTTCAAGCTCGATCTCACCGTCGCCGAGAAGGATGGGATCGCCTTTTTTAACCGCTTTGGTCAGACCGGGAAAATCTACGGAGACGGCGTCCTCGGTGCCGACGATGTTTCGTGTCGTGAGTACGAAAGGCTGGCGTGTTCGCAGCCGGACGCGATCGCCGTCGACCGCACCGATGCGGATTTTGGGACCGGGCAAATCCTGCAGGATGGCGATCTGGCGGTCGAGCTTACGCTCAAGACGGCGAATTTTGCGAATCAGTCCCCGATGAGAAGCGTGATCGCCGTGACTGAAGTTCAAGCGCGCGACGTCCATGCCGGCGCGAATCAGGCCTTCGAGCACTGGCTCTGACGAACTGGCCGGCCCAATAGTGCAAACAATTTTAGTGCGCCGCATTTTCAGTAATGTACACCAGTCGACTCGGGAATCAACGAAAACAAGTTTCGGGTTTCTAGTTCCTGGTCTCCAGTTTTCGGTCGACAGAGTCGAACGACACTTCGGATCAATCGACACTTGATCATGCAAACTAGGAACCACAAACTGGGAACTCGAAACGCGCAACGGTTTTTATAGTCCGGTGCCGCTTCGTTTAAGGCGCGGATCGAGGAGATCGCGCAGGGCGTCGCCGAGCAGGTTGATGCCGAGCACGGTGACAAAGATGCACAGGCCGGGGAAGAGCGGCATCCACCACGAGGTGCTGATGTAGATGCGCGCATCGGCGAGCATGGTTCCCCAGGTGGGAATTTCCGGCGGCACGCCGACGCCGAGAAAGCTCAAGCTCGCCTCGGCGATGATCGACGAAGCCATGGCGAACGTACCGATGACGAGCGAGGTCTGAATCAAATTGGGAATCACGTGGCGGGTAATAATTTGCCGGTTGCTGGCGCCGAGGCATTGCGCGGCGGTGACGAAATCACGCGATCTCAGCGACAGAGTTTGCCCGCGCACCACCCGGCAATACGGTATCCAGCGCTGCGCCACCAAGCGCCAGGATCAGATTGAACAGCCCCTGGCCCAAAAAGGCCATGATCGTGATGCCGAGCAAGAGCGGCGGGAAAGCCCACACGACCTCGACCAGTTTCTGAATGACAAAATCCACTTTGCCGCCGAAATAGCCCGAGATCGCGCCAAGGGTGATGCCGATAAATCCGGAGACAAACACGACCGCGAACGCGACGAGCAAGGATACGCGCGAGCCGTAAATCACCCGGCTCAAAATATCGCGTCCTAGGTTGTCGGTACCGAGCGCATGCGGCGCGCCGATGCCTTGCGGCTGCTTTCATCATGGCGGTGAGCTCTTGTTTATTGGGATCGCGGGGGGCGAGCACGGGACCGAGTATGCCGACCAGGATAAACAGCAAGACGATCAAGCCGCCGGTGAACGCCTTCACATGAAGACGCGGCATCCTCCTTGCGCGAGCGGCGCGCTCTTCAGTAGCGGATTCGAGGGTCAATGACTGCATAAAGTCCGTCGATAATCAGATTGATCGAGACGAACGCAACCGTGTACGTCATCACCACGCCGGTGACGAGCGGATAATCGCGCGCGTTGAGCGCCGTGATCAGCAGGCTGCCGCTTCCCGGCCAGGCGAACACGGTCTCGACGATGATCGAGCCGCTGAGCAGGGTGCCGAGCTCGAGGCCGACCACGGTGATCACGGGAATCAGCGCGTTGCGCGCCACATGGCGCCAGACAATTTTGTTTTCGCGCAAGCCTTTGGCGCGCGCGGTCTGGATGTAGTCTTCCGTCATGACTTCCAGGATCGACGAGCGGGTCACGCGCATCAAAATGCCGAGCATGTTGACGCCGAGCGCCAACGCCGGCAAGAAAATGTGGGTGAGCGCGTCCCACACCGCGCGCCAGTTCTGCTGCAGGAGGCTGTCCAAAATATAAAAACCGGTCTGCTCGGGTCCGGCGATGCCGTAAGTGCTGCGGCCCGAGGTCGGGAGAATATTCAAGATCCCGGCGAGCAGCAGGATCAGCATGATGGCGAGCCAGAAACTTGGCATGCTGATGCCGAAAAGACCGAAGGTGGTGCCGACGTTATCGATCCACGAGTTGGGCCTGGAGCCGGCCCAGACGCCAAGCGGTATCGCCATCAGGGTGGCGATGATGATCGCAAAAAATGCGAGCTCGATGGTGGCGGGCAATCGGGTCATGATCACGCGCAGCACCGGTTCGGCATATTTGAACGAGCGGCCGAAATCGCCCGCTGCGGCCGACTTAAGGAATTTGAAATACTGGACATAGATCGGTTGATCCAGGCCCCAACGCTCCTTGGCCCGTGGCTACTTCCGCGGCGTTGGTTTCCTCGCCGAGGAGCATCAAGGTCGGATCGCCGGGCGCGGCGTGAATCAGCAGGAACACCAGTAAGCTGATGAGCAGCAGAACCGGAATCGTGCCCGCGAGACGTTGGGCTAAGTAGCTAGTCATCGCAAGGATTAACTGGAGTGGTGGAGCTTTGGGGCCTAACCATTACTTACTCCATCACTCCAATACTCCATTACTCCAACCTCAACATCAGCGTTTCACCTGCATGTCGATGGCGTAGATGCGCGCGTCCGGCAGCGGCTTGTAATCGACGCGGTTGTGCAAACCCCACAGCAGCTTGTGGCGCCACATGAAGCACGCCGGCGCATCCTCGGTAAGAATACTCATCGCCTGCGATAGATACTCACGGCGGCGTTTAGGATCGAACTCCTGCTGCTCTTTGTCGAGGAGCTCATCCAGTTTGGGATTGGAGTAGCCGATGCGCGGCGTCTCGCCGGTGTGGAAGTACTGATGCAGCGCGGCGCTCGGATCCTGCACGGAACCACGGCCCATGTAGTAGAAAGGAATGGTTCCTTTTTGCACGCTCGCCCACAGAGTCGCCCACTCCGGCGTGAGCAGCCTGGCGCGGAAACCGGCTGCGTTGAGCATGGGAATCATCGCTTCGGTCAGTTGCTTGTCCAGGGTATAGCGACCGACGGGAGTTTGTAGCTCGACATCGACGCCGTTCGGATAACCGGCTTGGGCCAAAAGCTTCTTCGATCGCTCCGGATCATAGGCGAGCTTCGGTTTCAGATTGGGATCATAGCCGTACTGCCCGGGCCCAATCGGCCCGTCGAGGCGGCTCGCTTCGTTTTGCAGTAGCGTGGATATGATCTGGTCACGATTGATAGCGTGGCAGACGGCTTGGCGAACTTCTTTTTTGTCGAAGGGCGGTTTGGGCTGCATGGCGAGGAACATGATCTCCACTGAATCGACGGGAGTGATCTTCAAGTTTTTCGATTTCTCCACGCGCTGGCGCATATGCGGCGGGACGAATTGCGCGATCTGGATTTCATCGTTGAGCAACGCGGTCACGCGCTGCTCGGGCTCGCGCATGATGCGGTAGATGACCTCATCGGGCGCGCGGGGATTTTTTTTGGCGTCGGGATGATCGTTGCGTTTTTGTAACACCAGGCGCTGTCCCGGGATAAGCTCCTTCAATCGATAGGGACCGCCGCCCATCATGTGTTCCTTGTCGGCGGCGTCGCGACCGTACTTGTCGAATATCGCCTTGCTCGTGACGATCAAACGGTCGCAGAGAAAGGAGAGCAGCGGCGCGGTGGGTTTGTCGGTGTTAATCCTGACGGTGAACTTATCGACGGCTTCGGCCTTGGTGATCGACGGCGCGACCGAGGCTTTTTGTTTGGACTGAGGATCGCCGATCACGCGGTTCATCAGCGAATGGACGACGTCATCCGCGGTCACCGGCGAGCCGTCGTTGAATTTGTAGTTCTTGTTCAACGTGAAAACCCAGGTCGTCGGGTTTTCAGTTTTCCATTTTTCGGCGAGCCGTCCTTCGAAATCACCTTTGGCATAGCTGTACGTGCAAAACGGTCCGGTGATTTCGCTGTAGATGCCGTAGAGCAGCGAAACACTGTCGCCGTAGGGGTTGTGGGTTTCGATGGTTTCCGTGACGCCGACCGATATCCGCGTCTGTGCTCCGGCGGACGTGGCGCCGCCCAACATTAAGGCAAATGCCGCGAATATAATCACGAAAGCTCGGATGGTTCGCATGTGTCTCCTCCAAGAATAGGTGCTGTGCGTGCCGTCGATGCGGAAATGTTGTATCGCTCCCAGTTCCCTTGTCAAGACGAAAAAGCCGCTGCTCACGACGCCATTTTCGGTTGACAGGAGGGAAGCGGCGGTACTAATCGTTAGTCAATGAACACAAAGCAAAATCAAATCGTGCGCTGCGACCTCAACGGTTGAGCGACGCCTGCGGAGGTACGGAGTCATGGCGAAAAACGGCTACAAGATACTCGACAGCGATATGCATGTCTTCGAGCCGCACGATCTCTATTTGAAGTACATGGATCACCGCTGGGGCGAGCGCATCCCGCGCGGCGCGCCGCGAAAACGGCACGGCCAAATCAAATTCACCTTGGGCGACAACAAGCCGGTGCGGACTTCCGGGGTTCAAGCGCTGGCGGTTACGATGCCCGCAAGAAATGCCGATGAAAGCTCACCGGGCGAAGCCGAAGTCGCACATCGCTATGCGAAGCCGCTAGCGCGCGACTATGACGCGATCTCGCAACTCGAAGCGATGGATGAGGAGGGCTTGGACGTCGCCGTCTTGTTTCGAACCTTCCCGCTGCATTGCGATGACAGCCTGGAGGCCGAGTACGCCAACGCTCTTTGCCGCGCATGGAACGATTGGATGGCGGATTTTTGCAGGGCTGATCCACAGCGATTGCGTCCCTCGGCGCTGATCACGCTCCATGACGTCGATCTGGCGGTGGATGAAACGAGGCGAGCAATCACAGAGTTGGGCGCAATCGGATTATGCCTCGTGCCCGAGCCGTCCAACGGACGGCACATTCACGACCGCTACTACGATCCGGTGTGGCGCGAAGCGGAGAAATTAGGCGCGCCGATCTGTTTTCATCCGGCGGCGAGTCCCAATCAGGAGCAAGCCGTGCATCGGTTCAAAGGCCACGCCAACGAAGCTGTGCTCATCAACGCTTTTCGTAATCCGGTAGAGCTGATGCTTGCGGTCGGGAGCTTCTGCGCCGGCGGGGTGCTCGAGCGCTTTCCCAGTCTC
Organism: uncultured delta proteobacterium; assembly: GCA_963745035.1. Classification (GTDB taxonomy): domain Bacteria; phylum Desulfobacterota; class Binatia; order UBA9968; family UBA9968; genus DP-20. Next base: position 207,647 of record CAVUVW010000005.1, read on the forward strand.
CGGGTGGCTTTTCTCGAAGGCAACTGCGGTTGGCTGCCCTGGTCGCTTTACCGCTTGGATGAACGCTGGGAACTACGCAAGGGGTACTGCAACGAGCCGATGAGTCTGCGGCCGAGCGATTACTTCATGCGGCAATGTTTTATTTCAGTCGACGTGGAGGAGGATCTCGTCACCGACGTGATCCGGCGCATCGGCGACGACAACGTGGTGATCTCGACCGACTATCCGCACGCCGACTCTCACTGGCCTGATGCGGTTAATCATTTCATGGCGCTCGAAATGCCGAACGCATCGCGAAAGAAAATTCTCTGGGACAATTGCGCGCGGCTGTACGGCGTGGACTAAGAGGCGCGGCGCGAGCTACGCATCAAGCGCCCCCGTTTATTTCAGAATGTCTTTGAGCTTTGCCACCAGGTTCTGATCGAGCTTGTAGGTTCGGTCGACGATTTTTTCCAGCTCTTCGCCGCTGAGCGGCGCCATATCGAGGCGCGCCTTCTTGGCGTCGGCGAGAAATTCCGGGTCTTTGTACGTGTCGGCCAATCCCTTGCGCAGCGCGAGCACGCGCTCTTTCGGTGTGCCCGGCGGAAAGACATATGGGCGGGCGATGGAGGCGTAGTCGAACGCGCCGGCCTGGACGATCTTGCGATTGTCATCGTCTTTCACGTAATCCAAGATCGCCGGGACGTTGGGCAAATCGGGATGGCGCTGGGGCAGCATCTGCAACATGACAACCACCGAGCCGGTTTCAATTTCCTTCACCCAGCCCGATTTGAACGATTCCCAGGAATTGACCAATCCCTGAAGCTCGCCGCTGTTTACAGCCAGTTTGATATCGGCGGTTCCTTTGTAGCCCGATACGAGCTGGAGCGGGACGCCCACCGTGGCGCGCACGATTTTCGCGACGTCATCGGTGGCGGCGCCCGGGCCGACGCCGCCGAATTTGAGGGTCGTCTTGGTCGAAAGCCAATGATCGATGCTCGTGATGCCGCTCGCTTTGTTGATGCCGACAGTGGTGGTGTCCTGAGCCGGCACACCGAGGTGTTCGAATTTTCGTCCGTCGAATTCGATGCCCGGTTTTCCGAGCACGTGCTGGAGTATGAGTCCGCCGATAAAGTGGCCGATCGTGAGGCCGTCCGGCCTGGCGACTTTGTAAGTGTGGTTCGCCGCGATCAAACTGCCCGCGCCGGTCATGTTCTCGACGACGAAAGTCGGATTGCCGGGGACATGCTTGCCCAGGTGGCGCGCGATGGTGCGCGTGTAGGTGTCGTAGCCGCCGCCGGCCGAGCCGCCGACGATGATGCGCACGGTTTTGCCGCTGTAGAATTGCGCCTGCGCGAGACCGCTCGTTGTCAGCAAACCTAAGACAATGCCGATCGCGAAACTTCCAACGTGCCGGTTAGCCATAGAAGCTCCTTTGCCGGTTCAACTGTTCGCGCGATTCTTAGCAAAAATTGCCCTGGATGCAACTTGCATCGCGACGGTGATGTGATCATGATCCAGCCCAGTTGGAGGACTCACGCCATGAAGTATCGCTTTCTCGGCAAGGATCGCTTGAAAGTTTCGGCGATCGGCTACGGCTGTCCGCCGTTTCAAGGCAAGTTGAGCGATGCCGGTGAAAAGCAGGCCATCGCCGTGCTGCATCGGGCCATCGAAATCGGCGTGAACTTCATCGATACCGCCGATCATAACAACGGCAACAACGAAGAGATTCTCGCCAAGGCACTCAAGGGCCGGCGCGCCGACGTCGTGCTCACGACCAAGTTCGGCAACCTGCGCGGCCAGCCGTGGGCCGAAGGGCGCGAGGTGGAAGGCAAGCCGGAGTACGTCGCATGGGCCTGTGAAAATTCACTCCGGCGGCTCGAAACCGATTACATCGATCTTTACTATTTGCATCGGGTCGATCCCAAAGTACCCATCGAGGACACCGTGGGCGCAATGGCGCGACTGGTGGAGCAGGGAAAAGTCCGTTATATCGGCTTGAGCGAAGCGGGACCGCAAACACTCCGCCGTGCCAACGCGGTTCACCCGGTCACAGCCGTGCAGAGCGAATATTCGCTTTGGACGCGCGACTACGAGGCCAATACGATTCCCGCCGCGCGCGAGCTCGGTATCGGCTACGTCGCCTACTATGCGCTCGGACGCGGCTTTCTCGGCGGCGCGTTCAAGAACTTTTCGGACCTCGGAGAAAAAGAAGCGAAGCGAAGAGGACCGCGTTTCCACGAAAAGAATTTTCAACACAACGCGAATTTGCTCGATCAGCTTCAAGGCGTCGCCGAAGCCAAGAAATGCACCTTGGCGCAGCTCGCGTTGGCATGGATTCTCCATCAAGGCGACTTCTTCGTGCCGATCCCGGGCACTCATAAGATTGAAAATCTCGAGGCGAATGCCGCCGCCGCTGACATTCAGCTAACGGATACCGAGCTGGCGGCGATGGATAGAATTTTTCCACGTCAAGGCGCGGCTGCCGGGACGCGGCATGATTACGATCGGTCGAAGGAGCTGAATATTTAAAAAGTTCAAGCCGTTCAAAACGTTCAACCGCTTCGGTCCGTTCAAATCGTCTTAACAGAGTTCGTTGTTCAACGGCTCGACGATTCAAGATTGGGATGCTGGACTCATTTGCATCTAGATTACGAATACGATCACGAGCACGTTTATAGCGCCTCTGGGGCGGGCATGATGTCGCCGCACTTCTTGCACGTGCGGAATTCTACGCTGTCAAAGAAGTGCTTGTAGGCTTTCGAGACAGGGTCGAGCGCATAGTCGTCTACGACGAATCGCTCTTCGTGCAGCAAGGCATCGCACTTGAGGCAAAACCACTGAAAACAGTCGATCTCGCCGCTTCGCCTTTTGCGCTCGGAAATTAGCGCGAAGGCATCCTCGGGAGAAGCGCGGTGAGTGCGGCGTGCCGGCGGGCGTGTAGATGATCGCGCCTTCCGGGATCAGCGCTATTTCTTCTTTGCCTTCCGGCGTGCGGTAGTGCAGGCGCATGTCACCTTTGATCATGTGCATGGTCTCATCGCTCGGGTTGATGTGAAACTCACTCCGATACTCGCGCCCGCGCGCGAGAAACACCAAAGTGTCGGCGTGCTGCCAGAGCACGCTCACGCGCCCGCCGGATTTGGCAAGCTTGAGGCCTTCTTGGAGCAAGCTGACGATCGGCATGGAGAACATGGCGGCTCCCTCTGAGGAAAATTGGAGTAATGGAGTGATGGAGTCTTGGAGTAATGGGCTTCCGATTCCCGAACATCACTCCACCACTCCACTACTCCATCACTCCAGCCTTTTCCATCCCTAGTCCGGCAACGGTTGGCCCTTGGTTTCGCGGGCAAACAGCAGAATGATCAAGCCGAAAAAATAGACCGAGCCGATGGTGGTGATCGCCGGAGCGAACGAGCCGTGCGCCGAAGTGAGCACGCCGGTTAGCAGCGGCCCGGCGGCGGAGAAGAAACGCGCGAAGTTGAAGCAGAAACCCTGGGCCGTGGCACGAATGGCCGTCGGAAACAATTCGGGAAAATAAATCGCGAAACCGGTAGTAACTCCGGCGGCGAAAAAGCCCATGATCGGCGCCGCCATTACCGCATGGCTCAATTCCTTGGCGAGGAAAAATGTCGTCGGCACGGAGAGCAAAGCGCCGAGGAAGTAGATCCACAAAGCTACTTTTCTCCCCCAACGATCAGCGACAAACGGCAGACACAAGCAGCCGATAATGCTGCCGGTCGTCAGCGCGGTCGTGACCAGGCTTACTTGCGGGATGACCTCCCTTGTGCCCTGTGCGTGCAGCATGGCGGCAATCCAGCTCGGCACCCATTGGATAGCGCCCTGATAGCCGAAGGTGGCGACCACTGCGAGCCCCGTGCCGATCAGGACGTCGCGGCGCACCGGTTTCTTGAAGAGGAGGGGCAGCGGGTTTTGCTTGGCCTTGGCGTGCACCCAGCGCTCGGGTTCCTCGAGCGCGTAACGGATGTAAAACGCGACGATGGCCGGCAGCACGCCAAGCGCGAAAACCCAGCGCCACCCGTAAGGACCAATGAAGAGGTACAATCCAATCGCGAGAAAGAATCCGATGCCGCCCGAAGCCTGCATGATGCCGGCGGCTTTGGCGCGGGATTTCGCGGGCCAGCTTTCGGCGATCAATGCCGCGCCGGCGGCCCATTCCCCGCCGATGCCGATACCGGTCAGAAACCGATAGACCGCGAGTTCCTGCCAGCTCGTCGCGATGCCGCAAAGACCGGTAAACGAAGCATAGATCAGTATGGTGATCGCCATCGTCTTGGCGCGGCCGTAGCGATCTGCGACGGGACCGAAAATGAGACCGCCGAGAGCCCAGCCGATCATGAAGATGCTGAGCACGATGCCGCCGTAAAGACCGATCACCGCGCTCTCCGTCGTCCCGAGCAAATCGCTCATGGCGGGAAACAGGATGATCGCGTAAAGGTAGCCATCCATGATGTCGAGGGCCCAGCCGAGGCACGCGCAAATCAATACGCGCCACTGATACGGCGTGAGCTCGGCGTACCACTTCGGTTCTGTCGTCGTTGCCGGCGTCATAGCGCAACCAAAAAACGCAGCTCCCCGTTGCGGGGTTTTAAAATGCAGGAGCAGTCGCGTAAGATAAAAGTGACCGCACCATCGTCAAGCCAGCATGCAGAGCCTACGAAATCTTCGCACCCTGCGTTCTCTCAAACACCGCAATTTTCGTCTCTTGATGGAAGGCGCGCTGGTCTCCAGCGCCGGCGACTTTATGCAGAACATCGCACAAAGCTGGCTGGTCTGGCACGTTTCCAAATCTCCGGTGGCCATCGGCGTCGTGGCCTTTTTTGACACGTTTCCCCGACTGCTGGTGGGCGCTCTCGGCGGCGCCATCGCCGACCGATTCGACCGCAGGCGCGTGCTCATGATCACGCAAACGGCGGCGATGATCCAAGCCATTGTCTATTGGCTCGCCGTCGAGTTCGACGTCATCGAGCTTTGGCATATCGCCGCGCTGGCATTCTTTCTCGGCGTGGTGAACACGATCAATCAGACGGCGCGCCAGTCGCTGGTCAGCAGCCTGGTGCCGAAGGACGAGCTACTGAACGCCATCGGCTTGCAATCTTCGGTGTTCAATTTCTCAAAGATTCTTGGACCTTCGGCTGGCGGCATCATCATCGCGTATGTCGGCATCTCCGCCTGCTTTATGATCAACGCGATCAGTTTCATTTACTTGCTTTTCAATCTTTATCAAATGGAGCTGCCGCCTTGGGAAAAACGGTCGGAAGAACAAACTCTGTGGGCCGACGTCAAGGAAGGGTTCGTTTATTTGCTCGGCAACCGCCGCCTGCTCTATATCGTCGGGCTATCCTACGTGATCGCGACTTTTTGCGCGCCGTACAATCGATTCGTGCCGATCTTTGCCACCAATGTGCTGCATGTCGGCGCTTCGGGTTTTGGGTTGTTGATGGCCGCGCCGGGAGTGGGCGCGACGGTTGCGGCCTTGGCGCTTGCTTCGGTCAACAAACTGCGGGTGGGAATCAGCTCGATCTGCTACTGCGCCGTCGGTTTTGCGCTCTGTATAGCGCTGTTCGCCTTTTCCCACTATTTCGCTTTGTCGTTTTTCTTTCTGGCACTGGTCGGCTTTTGCCAAATCGCCGGTCGCGCCCTGTCGAATACCGCGATCCAAACCTCGACACCGCCCAATCTTCTGGGACGGGTCCTGAGTTTATTTTTTATGGACCGGGGACTTTGGTCGCTGGGCAGCGTAATCATCGGCGCCGCGGGCGCCGCCATCGGCATGGAGTGGACCTTTACCGCGTGCGGCGTGATCACCGCGGCCGCCGCGCTCACGCTGCTGACCGTAAACCGGAAATATCGCGCTGAACTAGCGCGACAGCGCGCTTCAGAAAGCAACTTTACGCGACCACCGGTTCTCTGAGCGGCAAATGGCTCGGGATTTTCGGCACCCTTGTCCGGGGTTTGCCGTCGACGCCCGAATTGCCCGCACCGAGGAGCAGCATCCGGCCTTCACCGGTGTTGCAGAGTTGGTAGGACTCGCCCGATTTCAGCAAGACGGTGTCGAACTGCTTCAGCAAGAAGGCCTTGTGCGGCGTGCGCACCGTGCACTCGCCTTCGAGGACCATGAAAATATGATCGTCGTTCTCATGATAGTGCATGTCGTCTTGTTGCTTTCCCTCGCAGTTGATCACCCAGAAATACGCCAAGTCGGTTCGCCAGAGACTCAGATGATTGATCTCCGGGTTGGCGTCGGCCTCCTTGATGGGATTCTTCATTTCAACCATAGAACCTCCTCATTTGTTCAGATCGTTCAAGCTGTTCAAAACGTTCAACTCGTTTCAATCGTTCGCTTTCAATCCTTCGAGCTTTGATAAGCGGCGGTCTTGGGTTGTGGGCGGGGCCCTCTTTCTTTCGGCTTCACCAGGCGTCCGTGCGTGCCGTCGCAATAGGGGTGATCTTTGGAGCGCCAGCAGCGGCAGATCGCGATCGTCGTCGGCTCATTAAATTCCAGAACATGCGGCTGTATGTTTGTTCCTTCATGCGAACCATCGCAAAAAGGCGGGTTCTTTGTCCGGGTGCAGCGGCAATACGCCACGCTTTTCGAAACCTGTTTGACGATCGTCGGTTCGATCAGATCATCGTAGGACAGCGTCATTTCCAACTCCTTTATAACCTACTGGTTACTAGGCCCAATTCGGTTCTTTGTCAATTGAGCGCCCCGCGCACCGTTCTCGAGCCATCAAAATGCGGCCAAGCTTTTGAGCCTTTCTAGTGGCAGAAGCCACACCTACTTTTCCTTTCCACCTGCGATCGAAAAGCTCGCGAATCCTACCGACCTTTAACTGTGTCCACACGGTTCATTGCTCGCTAATCGATTTGGCGCGGACAGTTTTCAACTCCGTTTTCAGATACGTAAGATTACTTGAGGGCTTACCCTCTCGGTACCGTCCTTCCTCTCCCCGTCCAGCGGTAAACCAATAAATAAAATGACAGTAACGAATAATTATAGAAAAAATCTTCCAGGGGAATAGTAATGAAACGCGCGCCCCAGATCGCGTCAGGGTTGTATTGCACCACCGGAAGCGCCGTGAGGACGAAATTCACAATCAGAAATGGTACCAGACAGATGGTGAGCCAAATCCAGTAGTGGCGGCTTTCGAGCAGGGGCCGGTCGAAGTACAGCGCAACGAGCAGAAAGAGCGCGCACGAGCCCAAGGCTTTCGAGGTGTAGCCTTGGTCGAAGAAGAACAGACTGCCCGCCGCCAGGATGACGACCGCGGCAAAGACGACTCCTGCCGGCATCCTCAACGTGGTGTGTTTGCTCGTCGCCAAGATTGCTTCATAAATAAACAAGCAGGAGTACGGGACCGTAATAAAAAAAAGAATCTCTTCCACGGGAAGGTTTACGACTTTGATTCCGCTGACATAATGCGGATTGAAGCTCCACTCGCCCCAGTCAGTGGCCATAATATCCCACGCGATGTACTGGCTACCGACTAAGATGATCGCGGCTCCCAGAGCGCGAAAATTGCGGTAGTAGGCGATTCGGCGATTACCTGTGGCGCAGAGCGGCCCCAAGATGATGCCGAGATTGATCCAAAGATAGGTCAGCAACATTGGAGAATTCGCAAGTCGGATCGAGTTAAGCAAAAATTCCTTGCAGTGGCACGGAATAAATCGGTTCTTCCTGCAAACCCTGCTTGGCCACGATTGCGTTGGCACACAACAAGCCCGAGGTGAACGCCGCTTCCATGAGCATCGCCGGCGTCGGGATCTTGACCCAATCGCCCGCCAGATAGAAATCGGCGACTTCCGTTTTGAATCCCGGCCGGTTCCGGTGCAAGCTCGTGTGAAAAGCCGTGAAGTCGCGCTTGACTTGCAAATGCTCGCGCAAGATGCGCGCTGTCTGGAGATCGGGAAAGTAGTCATAGAGCTCGGCCAAAAACGCGCTCTTCAATCTCTTCTCGTTTTCCATGCCGGGCGGCAGCGCGTAGCAGTGCAGCTCATAAACCCCCCCGCCGGTTTCTTTCGCCCACCGCACCGCAGCTTTGTCAAATTGATGATAGAAAGTTACCGAGTCGAGCACATCGCGTTTCTCGGTGATGATAAAAACGGGTAGCTGCGGGCTCGTCTGCCGCTCCAGCCAGATCCGGTAGATCGCGTAACCGTCGGATGGCCGCAGCGAGGCGAGCTCCATGTGAGTTCTTTCCGAAGCGGATTTGATCCAAGGAGAATTGACGGCGATCTGCCGCGCGCCGACGACGTCGCAGGCTAGAATCAACGAGTCGAAGTCCCTGCCATCGACCTTGAAGCGGCCCTTTGCGTGCTCGGTATGGGTGACGCTTTGATTGAGCTCGACGGCAACGTGATGCCGAGCCAGGTGACACCGCAGGGGTTCGATCAGCGCCTCGGCATAATCGGCGTCAAAGTATTCATAGAGCAGGCCGTGATCGTGGCTCAAATAGAAAAAATGAAAACTCTTCATGAGCTCGGCCGTGCTCAGCTTGTACGCCGGAGCAAAGAACGCCCGCGCGAAAGTATGAAAAACGAGGCGGAGGGACGCGGGGAGACGAGCGCGATCGGCGAACTCGTCGAAACTGACGCCGTCGAAGTCGCCGAAGGTTTTCTCTTCGTCGTATTTGACGAAGTCGCCCATGCGCCAGCTCGCCGGGTTAAGCAGCACGTCGCGCATCCGGTAAAATCCGTTTCGGCCCAAAGAAATGATATTGAGCACTGGCGTAGTCGCGACATTCTTGAAGCTGAAGCGTTTACCGTCCTGGGTCAGGACCAGGTAATCATCGATCGTTTTTAGGTAGCGGCTAGCGCCGATCTTTTCGAGAAACGCTCTAAGGTTGTAATAATGGCGAAAGAAAGCATGAAAGCCGTGGTCGACGTTTTCAACGCTTCCGTCCGGGAAACGCACCGGCCAGCAGCCCGTCTTGCCGCCCAGGTAGGAATTCTTTTCGAACAGCGTCACTTGGAAACCGCGCTCACCCAATAGAGCCGCCGCACCGAGGCCTGCGAGTCCACCTCCGATCACAGCGACTTTGTGAGAGCCGTGAAAATCCTTCGGCTTGCTCGGATCCACCGCATTGACGAGGGTAACGTAGCCGTCGAGGCGCTTCTTGATATATGGCCGCAGCAATCGTTCGAGCATGGCTCAGGAGAATAAATCGATGGCGCCGTCTCAGCTCACGCGGCATTTCCCGCTTGCCGCTGAATGAACTGCTGCACGCGGCGAATCGTGCGGTTTACTTCGAAGGGCTCGCGCTCGGGATTCTCATCGAAGGCAGCCTGTTCTTCTTCGATCATCACAGTATCCTGGCGGATAAGATTCCGCAGGAGCCTGCGGGCGACGTTGTTTAGCGCGCGCTTGATCAGCCGGCGCACAGAGGGGGGAGCCTTCTGCAAAACTGCGAACTTTGCGAGAGAGGTGTAGTGGATCAAGTAGGCGTCTGTAAGACGCTCGTTGGCCGGACAGATCAGACAGAAAATTTTGAAGTCGTCGCCCAAAGTCGCGCGCCAGTTGGGATAATCGTAGGTCACCGTCAAAGGCGCGGCGTGGAGCTTGCGCAGCCATGGAATAAAGAGCTGCAGAACGGAACCGAGATCGGTTACGCGGTAGCACGTCGTGGCGTCGTATTTCGCGGTTACCTGATCCTCCGTTTGCACGACTTCGCGCAACGCCTCAGCGGTCCACACCTGGTATCGGGCATGCAGGCGCCCGTGATACATGTCCATGAGATTTTCCACCAGATAGGAGAAATGGGCGCGGCACGTCAGGCGGGCGACGCTGTGAATTTCGTTGAGATCATCCCACTCTTCCATCAACGTAGGCGCTACACTCTCAGACCGGGCTGGATCCCCAGGGTAAATCCAGATAAAGCCGTATTTCTCGATGACCGGAAAGGATCTGACGCCACAGTCCGGCAATGTCGGTTTTGACGCCAAATGCGGAATATGAACGCAGCGTCCCCGAGGATCGAAGCGCCAACCGTGGTAGGCGCATTCCACGCTGCCATCGACGATCCGCCCGTGACTCAGCCGCACCAAGCGATGCGCGCAGCTGTCTTCGATCGCGCGTATGGTGCCATCGATGCGAAATAGCACGACGCGCGTTTTCCAGATTTCGCGCCCGACCAAGCGGTCTCCGATCTCAGAAGACTTCGCGATCATGTACCAACGATCAGGATTTATCCGGGCGCGTCGCAGACGACTGCTCGCGGAGTCCTGGCGCATAGGGCCTAGCGCATCTTCGAGTTTCATAGGTGTCCGGATTGCCTTGCTGATCGCGCGTTGCCGAGAATCTTCAAATGTCGCCCTACCAACTGCTTTGGAGCGCGGCGTCCGCAAGCTGCCATGATTTGTCTCATTTCCTGCTAGCAGATTTCGGGATCTTGTTCTAACCGGTTCTCAGAGTTGCGCTGAATTGGGCGTAGGCTGCTTGCGGCCGACCGAGCGAAGAATGGGCAGCGATTTCATGATTTTTAAGACGGAGCGTTCCTTGTCCTTGACTTCGAGCATGACGTCGATATCGAGATCTTTTATCTGACGATAGAAATCGTGGAATTTCTCCACACTTATCGACTTGGAGTGAGTGCCCGCGGGCTGCCCGGGCCACTGGTTGGAATAGTGGATTTTTACCCGCCCATCGCGCCTGCGCCAGGTCGCCGCGCTACGCTTGATGATCGCGCGCAATGAGTCTGAACGGAGCGCCGGATTCCAGCGGTGATGAAACACATCGAACACGACGGGAACTCCGATGGCTTGTGAGGCGCTGAGCGTATCAGTGACTGTGTAGCAATGCTCGTCGTTTTCGATCACGAGCCTGGCCTTGATGCGGTCATCGAGCTCCGCGGCATTTTGGATGAACCTTTTTAGACTTTCCGTCTTGTCGCCGTAGATGCCGCCCAAGTGGATAACGGTTTTGTGCGTATCATCGATTTCCAAGGCATCGAGAAATGTGGTGTGGTAGGCGAGCTCTCTGACGCTGTTTTCCACGACTTCGCGCCGGGGTGAATTGAGGACGGTGAACTGCCCGGGATGCATCGAGACGCGCAGTCGGTTTGCGCGTATGTAGCTGCCGATGCGCTCGAGCTCAGCTCGCAATATCGTCGGCCAAGGGACCTTGTTGATCTGATGGGAGGCGAACGGAACCACGTCCGAAGTGATGCGAAATAGCTCGATGCCGTGCGTCACATTCCATTCCAAAATCCGTTGCAGCGCGGCGAGGTTGGAAGTGGCCAACTCGAGAATCTTTTCCGAGGTCGCGTTCCTTAATCGACAAGTCCGATTCGGCGAAATCAATCGGCTGTTAATGCAGGCGTAACCAATGCGAATCAATGCTAATGCTCCCTTCAGTGCCCGAAGCGATCGTTTAAAATGGATTCATGCCACACTTCGGATGAAGCGTCGGGCGTGAAAAGTTTTTGCAGCGCAGCGCGACGGTGAGCAAAAATTTTCGCCAGATCCGGCGCGACGAGAAGCTTGTGAATCAAACCACCTCCCGGGACCGCGTACTCTACGTCATCCCGGACGATCGTACCGCCGTCGCCATTGACGAAAGTGTGCTCGTGCACCCAAAGCGAGTAGGGACCTTTGATCTGGCGGTCGACGAAGCGGAGGGGCGGCTCCCATACCGCGATCTCGCTTTGCCAGCGGAGCGGAATCCCGCGCAGCCTGAGACGATAATCGAGTAAAGTTCCGCGGCTCATTTTAGTCTCGAACGAAGTGAGAATTTCAAAACGCAGCCAGGCCGGTGTGATGCGCTCGAGATTTTTTGGATCGGCGAAAAACTCAAACACTTGTTCGCGCGGTCGGGGCAGCCACAGTTCGGACTTGAGATGATGGGTTTTCATTTCGATTCGTTGTTTCAGACGTAGTTGCGCGGTATCAGCTCCTTCGGGGCTGGATCCAGATACATCTGATCGGCGAGATACGCGACCTCGTATTTTTTTACATAATGTTGCATCAACGTGATCGGCGCGATTAGCGGCAGGAGTCCGGTGCGAAACTCGCGGATCAATTCCACCAACTCACGTCGCTCGGCCGCCGATAGCTCTTCGGAAAAGTAGCCCATGAGATGATCCAACACGTTGGCGTGCTTCTTGGCGCTTGCGCGAACGGCCAGGCCCTCCATAAAATTTTGCCCGTATTCTTCGTACGTGGCACGCAACGAGTTCTTTCCAATTCCTGCGACCAGACGGCCCAGCCGCCGGTAGTGGCGCTCGCTATGCGCCAGCAGGAGAAACTTATGGCGGGTGTGAAAGTCGACGAGAACACGGGCCGATTTCGCTCCCGCCAGAGCGCTTTGCCAGCGATGGTAGGCGAACACTCTTTCGACAAAGTTTTCCCGCAGCGCCAAATCGTTCAATCGGCCTTCTTCTTCGACCGGCAAAAGTGGTAGGGTTTTCATTACGGTGGCGGCAAAGATCCCGCGACCGTGGCGGCTCGGCATGTTCTTGGCGTCATAAAGGCGCACGCGCTCGATGCCGCAACTCGGCGAGTTTTTTTTGAATACGTAGCCGGATAGTTTCAGCTCGGCCAGGTCTTTAGTTCGGATTGCGGCGAATCGCTTCATTGCCATGGTCCAATCCTTACCCGAACGCTCGGCGATCATTTTCGGATCGCTCCCCGATCCGACCAGGCGCACGCTCTCACGCGGCACGCCCATACCCACTTCGATCTCCGGACAGACCGGAACCCACTCGACAAAACGGCCGAGAGTTTGACACAGGAAGGCGTCCTGTTTATGCCCGCCATCGAAGCGAACTTTTTCCCCTAATAGGCAGGCGCTGATTCCCAGGCGCGGCGAAACACTAAAGTTATTTTTCATCTGGTGTTTACTATTTAAAACATTACTGGTAATAAAGTCAATTATACTTAACTTTCAAATGCGCATTTGGGAAGTTAGATGAAAATTATCGTCACGGGTGGCACTGGCTTTATCGGATCCAAATTGGTCGACCGCCTGTGGAATCAATTTCACTCGTTGGTTCTTCTCAGCCGCAAGCCGCCGGCAGAGGTGGGCGTCACCAAGAAGCAATGGTTTGCCTGGAATCCACCGCAAGGTGGTGAGTGGGAAAGAGCGGTTGACGGCGCCGACGGCATCATCAACCTTGCCGGCGAGCCGATCGCCGGCAAGCGCTGGAGCAAAGAGCAGAAAGAAAGACTGCGCGCAAGCCGCATCGATGCCACCCGCGCGCTCGTCAGCGCCATCGCGAAGGCGCAGGTCAAGCCCAAGTTCCTGCTGAACGCCTCAGCGGTCGGCTATTACGGCGCGCATGGCGATGAGACGCTGACCGAGGCCAGCCCGCCGGGCAGCGATTTTTTGTCCCGGCTATGCGTGGACTGGGAGGCGGAGGCGCGGAAGGCTGAAAACCACGGGCTGAGAGTCGCGACCGTTCGAACCGGCATCGTTCTCGGCAAAGGACAGGGCGCGCTCGCCAAAATGGTTCCGCCGTTCAAGATGTTTGCGGGCGGACCGTTGGGCTCCGGCAAACAATACATGCCGTGGATTCATATCGAAGATGAGATCGGCTTGCTGCTGTTTCTCAGCGAGAATGAACAGGCCCGCGGCGCGTTCAATGCGACCGCGCCGAATCCGGTCACCATGGAGGAGTTTGCCAAGGCTTTGGGCGCAGTCTTGAACCGCCCGTCGTGGGTCTCCGTGCCGCCGTCGGCGCTGGCGCTCATCGCCGGTGAGATGGCCGATATGCTGCTCACCGGACAACGCGCCTTGCCCGATGCGGCGACCCAGCTCGGTTATGTTTTCACATACTCGACGATCGGCGCCGCCTTGCAGTCACTGCGCCTTTGATTTCGTGACAATCGATGAATGAAATTCGACCACTCAGAAACCGCGCCGAACGCAAAATTAATTCGCAAGCTTGGCAGGGCGAATATGCGCGCGCGCTCAGCGCGGGTGACGCGGAAGCCGCCAACCGGGTAATCGAAGACTTGTTGGCGCAGCGCTGTTCTCTTAGTGACATCTACTTGCAGGTGATCACCCCGTCGCTCGTCAGTATCGGCGATTTATGGTGCCGCAAGGACATCACCATCGCGGAGGAGCATCTGGCGACGCAGTTGGTTTTGCATCACTTGGATCGGCTGATCTCGACGTTTGCGTGGCGCGATCGATTATCTTCTTACCGAATCTTGGTGGGCTGCGTCGAAGGCGAGCGCCACTGGATCGGCGCGCGCATGTTCGCGGATCTCTGTCTCAGCCACGGCTGGTCGGCGGAATTTCTCGGCCCGGACGTTCCGAACGATGCGCTGATTGACATGGTCAGCAAACGCAGCCCGCAAGTGGTGGCGCTATCGGCGACCATGCTGGTGGGCGCCGAGCAGGCGCAAGCGCTGGCACGAGCGCTGGCGACCCTGCCAAGCCCGCCGCGCGTCATCCTCGGCGGGCAGGCGATCACGGACAGCGCGATGGCGCAGTCGTTTGGTTCTGGCTGCGCGATTGCACGCGACGCGATCGAGGGCCTGGAACATGCTCTTCAATTTCTTCGCAAGCATCGTCCAAAAGTTGTTCTCAAAGAGTATCTATTGGCGCTCGGCCGCCGCGTTCGTGATCTGCGTTTAAAAAAAGGCTGGACCCAGGAGCAGCTCGCTGAAGGAGCGCGGGTGACGCGAGTCTGCATCGTGGCGGTCGAGGGCGGCAAGCAGAATGTCTCGATGGATATTGTCGTTCGGCTGGCCAATGCTCTGGGAGTGTCGCCGCAAGCTCTTTTGAACGACGGCGGCGGGACGGATCAAGTTTAGGGAGAAGCAAATGAAAAATTCAGCTCTGAATGTGGCGGAGATCGTGCCGGCGGCGCTCATCATGGATTCCGATCGATGGATGAACGACACGGAGCGAGAACGTTCCGAATCGACCGGTGCCAACGGACATCTTCCGGGCCCGGCAGAGTGGCCGGAATTGCTGGGCGCGAGGCCAGGCGCAGCGGTTGAATCGGTTTTGCGCCGGGCGCTGATCGAGCCCATCGAAGAGTTGACTTCGATACGCGGCAAGCGTATTCGCGCCCACTTGGTGACGTTCAGCAACCGTTTGTTGACTGGCGACCAGCCGTATTCCATGGCGGCGGCGAGCCGATGCCATTTGGCGGTCAACGCTATCGAATTCATTCATGCCGGCTCACTTATCGTCGACGATATCGAAGATGGTAGTCGGATGCGACGCGGTCGGCCAGCGCTGCATGTAAGCCACGGTATGCCGGTTGCGCTCAACGCCGGGAACTGGCTTTACTTCTGGCCGTTCGCTTTGTTTAAAGAACTCGCGCTGCCGAAAGACCAACTCTTGTTTGTGTACGAGTCTTGCCACCGCACGTTGCTGCGCGCCCATCTTGGCCAGGCGATCGATCTCGGCGCGAAGGTCGGGACCTTGCCGCAGGCGCAGGTGGAAGAAGTTTGCCTCACGTCGATGCGGCTCAAAACCGGCGCGCTCATGGGATTTGCCGGCCTGCTGGGAGGCGCCGTTGCCGGTGCGCCGAACGCGGTGCTCTCGATCATCGACGATTTCGGCCGCGATCTTGGCGTTGCGCTACAGATGCACGACGATCTTGGCAATGCGACCGGCGGATGCGAGCCGTCCAAGCGCTACGAGGATTTCACTCTGGCGCGTCCCTCGTGGGTTTGGGCCTGCGCCGCAGCGAACAGCACCCGCCGGTCCTACGAAGAATTTCTCACGGCGGTAAGTCGATTGCCCGACCGATCCGACTCTCGAGGCGTGGTTTTCCCATTACGACATTATCGAGCGGACGCGTCAAAGCGCGAGAGACTATCTCGATTTGAGTTTCACCACCTTGAAAACTCGTCTGGAGAAGGCCGGCGTAAATTGGTCACACGGCGTTTTTGACGAGTTGCGCGAACTTGGCGAGGAGATAGCGCTTGCTTATGGATAAGACCCGCGCGGCGGTCATCGGTTCGGGCTTTGGCGGATTGGCGCTCGCCATTCGCCTGCAGGCGGCCGGCTGCCGGACGATCATTTTTGAAAAGCGTGACAAGCCCGGCGGGCGTGCTTATGTGTATCGTGATCAAGGGTTCAGCTTTGATGCCGGTCCCACAGTGATCACCGCGCCGGATTGCCTGAGAGAGCTATTTTCTCTGGCGGGCAAGTCGATGGACGACTACGTTAGGCTTCTGCGCGTGAACCCGTTCTATCGCTTGTTCTGGCAGGATGGTTTCCAGTTCGACTATTCCGACGACGCGGCGCTGATCGAGGCGCAGATCGCCAAAAAATCGCCACGCGACGTGGAAGGCTATAAAAGATTTCTCAGCTACTCGGAAGAAGTCTTTCGCGAGGGCTATGAAAAGCTCGCCCATGTGCCGTTTCTCAACTGGTCGAGTATGGTGGCGGTGGCTCCGCAGCTGCTTCGATTGAAAGCCTACCGATCGGTCTACAGCATGGTCGCCGAGCACATAGCAGACCCGCACCTGCGTCAGCTCTTTAGCTTTCACTCACTGCTGGTCGGGGGGAATCCGTTTACGACCACGTCGATCTATACTCTTATTCACTATCTGGAACGAAAATGGGGTGTGTTCTTCCCCGTAGGCGGCACCGCGGCGCTGGTGGAGGCGCTCGTCAAACTGTTCGTCGATCTTGGCGGTGAGTTGCGGCTCAACGCGGAGATCGCCGAGATCGAGACCGCGGGCGGCGCGGTAAAAGCGGTGATAGATCAATCGGGACGGAGAGAAGAGTGCGATCTCGTCGTGAGCAACGCCGATGTGGTGCACACTTATGACGCGCTGCTGCGCAAGGAACCGGCCGCATCAGCGATGCGCGGGAAGCTTGCACGCTCGGCCTATAGCATGTCCCTGTTCTTGATCTACTTCGGCACCCGGCGACGCTATCCGAATCTGCTGCACCACAATATTATCTTCGGTCCGCGCTATCGCGAGCTGCTCGCCGATATTTTCGCGCGCGGCCGCCTGGCCGACGACTTTTCGCTCTATTTGCACGCGCCTACCCGCTCGGATCCGAGCTTGGCTCCTCCCGGATGTGAAACCTTTTATGTGCTTTCGCCGGTGCCTCATCTAGGTAAGCTGGCGATCGATTGGCAGAGCGCGGGACCGGCCTATGCGGAACGAATCCTCGACTATCTGGAGCGTCACTATATGCCGGATCTGCGCCGGGAGATCGTCACCCAGAGGATTTTTACGCCGCTGGATTTCAAGACCGAGCTCAATGCCCATCTGGGCTCGGCGTTCTCGCTCGAGCCACGGCTTACACAAAGCGCCTACTTTCGCGTGCACAACCGCGACAAAAATATTCACGGTCTTTACTTCGTCGGCGCCGGCACGCACCCGGGCGCAGGTATTCCCGGCGTAGTCAATTCGGCCAAGGCGACGGCGACGATCATTGCCAGCGACTACAAAATCGCGCTCGCGCGTGGCTATGCCGGCGTTGCAGAGGTTTTCCTATGCATGACGCCTTGACGTCTCAGGTCAGGGCGGCGCTCGACGAGTGCCGCTGGATGATTCAGAAAGGCTCGAAGAGCTTTTCGCTGGCGGCGCGGCTGTTCGACCCGGCGACGCGCGACGCGGCGTTTTTTCTGTACGGCTGGTGCCGCTACTGTGACGATCAGGTGGACCAAGTCGGCGCATCGGTGACTCCGGAGGAGCTCAACCGGCGTCTCAAGACGCTCAAAGATAAAACCGACGCGGCGTTTTCTTTTGCGCCCCAGCGGGAGCCGGTCTTCGTCGCTTTGCAGCATATCGTCCATCGCTACGACATTCCGTCCCACTACGCTTTGGAGCTGATCGAGGGCATGGCGATGGATGTGCGTGCCACTCAGTACACGAGCTTGAAGGAACTCTTGCTTTATTGCTATCGAGTCGCGGGCACCGTCGGTTTGATGATGGCGCACGTAATGGGACTACGCGACGAGGGTGCGCTCAAGCACGCAGCGGATTTGGGTATCGCCATGCAGCTCACCAACATCGCGCGGGACATCATCGAGGATGCCTCGATGGGGCGAATTTACCTGCCTTCGGCATGGCTCAGCGAAGCCAGGATCGCGCCTGAAGCGATTGCCGCGCCGGAGAATCGCGAGAAGCTGGCGATCTTGACTCTCCGACTGCTGCGCGAGGCCGAGCGCTACTACCGCTCTGGCGATGAAGGCTTGTGGCATCTTTCCTTTCGCTCGGCGTGCGCGGTGGCCGCGGCGCGCAACGTTTATTCGGAGATCGGCGCTTTGCTGCTGAAAAAGGGCGCGCGCGCGTGGGACGAGCGGACCTATGTTACCGGAGCGCGTAAGCTTCGCGTGGTTTTGCGTGGGATACTGAGCCTACTCCGCTCAGTGCCGGCGCGGCTATTTAAGCCGTGGTCGCCGGCGCCGCTGCGCGTCGTCTGGAAGGCGTCCAATATTCAATAGCGCGCTGGTCGGAAACGGATCAGGCGCGATTTCGAGGCGTGGATGTTGAGCCAATTTGAAGCAGAGAGTAAGACGATGGTAGAATGAGAATCCGGTACTTCGTTCCGCGCCCTTTATGAGTTTGGATTCCGTGGGAAAATTCGATCTCGATGATTACCTGCGCGGGCAGTGCAGGTTGATCGACGGCGCGCTCGAAAATTGTTTGAGCCGGTATGCCGGAGGGCAGCAAACGATTTTTCGCGCGATGCGTTATGGACTTTTTCCCGGCGGCAAGCGCATCCGGCCGATCCTCACCCTGGCCGCGGGCGGCTTGTTCGGCGCGCCGGTGACTCGCTTGATGCCTTTCGCCTGTGCGGTCGAGTTGATTCACGCTTATTCTTTGATCCACGACGATTTGCCCGCCCTCGACGACGATGATCTCCGTCGCGGCGAGCCCGCGGCGCACAAGGTTTTCGGCCAGGGCATGGCGCTGCTGGCCGGCGACGCTTTGCTGACCGAAGCTTTTCATCTGATGTCTGACCGCGACGCCACGGGCGACGTCGAGCCTGAGCTCTCGCTTGCGCTCGTCCATGAGTTGACGCGCGCCGCCGGTGTCCTGGGCTTGGTCGGCGGCCAGGCGTTGGATCTCGAAGCGGAAGACAAAGGGGTAGATTTGGCGGCAGTGGAAGTCATTCATGTGCGCAAGACCGGCGCGCTCATGCTGGCGGCGATCCGCATTGGCGCGCGGCTGGGCGGGGCGACCGATGGCGATCTTTTGAAGCTCACGCGTTATGGGGAATATCTCGGATTGGCTTTCCAGATCGCCGACGATATTTTGGACGCTCGCGGCGAGGCGGAGCCTCAAACGGAGAGCGGGCGCAAGGAGCAGAAGAAGGCCACCTATCCGCTCGTCGTCGGCATCGTCCAAGCGCGTGAACGACTGGCTGAGTTGGCGGAATTGTCTTTGAAGGAACTCGAGCCCTACGGCGCGCACGCCTTGCCGCTGGCGGCGATTGCGCGCCACGTGGCCGCTCGCGCGCTCAATACTCACGGCTAGAAATTTCTCACAGAGGAGAGCAGCAAACAGATGACCAGGTTGTTGGATGGGGTTGAATTTCCGCACGACATTCGGCGCTTTTCCGTCGAAGAGCTGAACCAGCTCGCGGCGGAAATCAGAGAGGAAGTCATTTCCGTCGTCTCAGAAGTCGGCGGTCACTTTGCTTCGACCCTTGGCGCCGTGGAGCTGACTCTGGCGCTTCACTATGTTTTCGAGACGCCGGAGGACCGCATCGTGTGGGACACCGGACATCAAGCCTACGCGCACAAACTGCTGTGCGGCCGGCGCGATCGCTTGGCGACGATCCGCCAGTTTGGCGGCTTGAGCGGATTTTTGAGCCGGGAGGAGAGTGAATACGATGTCTTCGGCGCCGGTCATGCCGGCACCTCGATCTCGGCGGCACTCGGCATGGTCGAAGCGAAATATCTCGAGGGCTCGCCGCGCAAAGTCGTCGCGGTGATCAGCGACGGCGGCTTGAGCGCCGGCTTGACCTACGAAGGCTTGAACTCGGCCGGACATCTCGATCGCGACCTCATCGTGGTGCTGAACGACAACGAGCATTTCATCGACCCGCGGGTCGGCGCGGTATCGTCTTTTCTCAGCAAGCAGTTCACCACCGATCTCGGCGTGCGCTTGCAGAAAAATCTCTCCAACTTGCTGAAGAGTTTGCCGAGCGGCGAGAATTTGAAATACATGGCGCGCAAGATGCGCGACTCGTTCCTGAGTCTGGTGACCCCGGGTTTTCTTTTCGAGAGTCTGGGCTTTCAATACGTGGGTCCGATCGACGGTCATAACCTGAGCGAGATGATCGCGACGTTGGAGAACATCAAAAAAGTCGACGGACCAATCTTGGTCCATGTGATGACCAAGAAGGGCAAGGGCTATGCGCCGGCGGAAGCTGATCCGATCAAGTATCACGCCGTCACGCCGTTTCACGTGCTCACCGGCAAAGCCAAAAAGGAAAAGGGGCCGATTCCGACGTATACCGATATTTTCGGTCAGTCGATCGTTCGCATCGCCAAAAAAAACCCCAAGGTGGTGGGCATCACCGCGGCGATGGGCAGCGGCACGGGCATCGACAAGCTCGCGCGCGAGATCCCCAAGCGCACCTACGACGTCGGCATCGCCGAGCAGCACGCTGTGACCTTCGCCGCCGGCATGGCGACCGAGGGTTACATCCCGGTGGTCGCGATCTATTCGACGTTTTTGCAGCGCGGCTACGACGAGATTCTCCACGACGTGTGCCTGCAAAATCTCCACGTCGTCTTCGCTCTGGACCGCGGCGGCCTGGTCGGCGCCGACGGCCCGACCCATCATGGCGTGTTCGACTTTGCCTACCTGCGCCCGATGCCGAACATCGTGGTCATGGCGCCCAAGGACGAAAACGAATTGCAGCATATGCTGGCGACCGCCGTCGCGCACGACGGCCCGATCGCGCTGCGCTATCCGCGCGGCGAGGGTTGGGGCGTTGCGCTCGACGCCGAGCCGCATCGGCTGGAGATCGGCAAGGCCGAGTTGTTGCGCGACGGTGCCGATATCGTGATCGCTGCGATCGGCCACACCGTTATGCCGGCGCTCAAAGCCGCGCAGGATCTGGCGCCGCTCGGCATCAACGCCGCTGTAGTGAACGCGCGTTTCGTCAAGCCGCTCGATAAAGAATTGCTCGGCTCGCTGCTCGGCCGTGTGCCGCGTTTGATCACGGTGGAAGACCACGTTACCGCCGGCGGCTTCGGCAGCGCGGTGATCGAATTCCTCGCCGACGAGGGGATCCAAGGAGTCGAAGTCCGGCGGCTCGGCGTGCCCGACCGCTTCATTCCCCACGGCACCCAAGACGAGCTGCGTAAGCTCTGCGGCTTTGACAAGGATGCGATCGCCCAGGCGGTGCTGCAGATGGTCCGGCGCAAGAAGCGAAGCAGGGAGGGATGGGAAAGAGGGAGCGCTTAGATCTCTTGCTGCTTGAGCGAGGGCTCGTCGACAGCCGGGAGAACGGGCGGCGTAAGATCTTGGCCGGCGACGTGCTCGTCAATGATCAAGCCGTGACCAAGGCCGGCAGCTTGGTCGATGCGGGCGCCACGATCCGTCTCAAACCGGCGCCGCGCTACGTCAGCCGCGGCGGCTTGAAGCTCGAAAAGGCGCTCAAGGAATTCGCCGTCGATGTGAGCGGCAAGACCGCCCTCGATGTCGGGGCGTCGACCGGCGGCTTTACCGATTGTTTGCTGGCGCACGGCGCCGCGCGCGTGATCGCCGTCGACGTGGGCTACGGCCAGCTCGATTGGAAGCTGCGCAACGACCCGCGCGTGGTGGTTTTCGAGAAGACCAATATCCGATATCTCGATCGAAGCTCGCTATCCGTCATTCCTCGAGTTCGCCACCATCGACGCTTCTTTTATCTCGCTCAAGCTGATTTTGCCGTGCGTCAAACAGCTTCTCGCGGCACGGCGTGAGATCATCGCGCTGATCAAACCCCAGTTCGAAGTGGGCAAAGGCAAAGTCGGCAAGGGGGGAGTGGTGCGCGCGGCGGAAGAGCACGCCCGGGTGATCGGCGAAATTCGAGATAGCGCCACCGTCCTCGGCTATGAGACCGTGGGCGTCACCGAGTCGCCGCTGCTCGGGCCCAAAGGCAACAAAGAATTCTTGATTTATCTGCGCGCCCCGGCCTAAGCTCACCTCGCCGCTCGGTCGCCACCTGCCGGGCGGGCCAATCTTTCTACGGGCGATGGCCGGCTTCAAAAAAATAGCTCACCGCGGCGCCTCCGGCCGCTATCCGGAAAACACTCGACTGGCGTTCACGAAAGCAATCGATGCGGGCGCCGATATGATCGAGCTCGACTGTCAGTTGAGCCGCGACGGGCACGTGGTGGTGTTTCACGACGAGCAGCTGCGGCGCACGGCCGGCGTGGCGGGAGCGCTGCGCAGCAAAACTCTCGATCAACTCAAAGCCTTGGATATCGGGCGCTGGCGCGACCGGTCGTTCCGGGGCGAGCGCATTTTGACCCTCGAAGAAGCGCTGGACGTTTTCGCCGGCAAGGTCGATCTGTGTCTCGAGATCAAAAATTATCCGAAGTCATTGCCGGGGATCGCGCTCAAAGTGCTGTTCATCTTGAGCCACTACGATTACCTGGAGCGCACCATCGTTTCGTCCTTCGACTATCACAGTTTGGCGCGCATCCGGGAGCTCGCGCCGGACGTTTCCATCGGCCTGCTTTTTGGCGCGGCGGTCAAGCAGGACCCGATCGAAGCGGCCAAGCAATTGGCGGCGACCTCGCTGCATGTGCAAAAGAGTGTTGCGACCCGTGAATTTCTAGCCGCGGCGTGGGAAGAAGGACTCGACGTTTACGTCTGGACTGTCAACGAGCCGCGTGACATCGAGGCTTTTGTTTCGATGGGCGTGCAGGGTGTCATTTCGGATTTTCCCGACCGATTGACAAAGCTCAAATTGCGATAGCCGGAACGGCCGGCAGCAGCGTCATCGCCCGAAATCACGGCAGAATCCACGGGCACAATCCCCATCGTGAAAACAATGCGTTCTTGTCTGTGAGCGGGCTGTGATGAGCGCTGGTTACAAAGCAGCATTGCGGCCGCCGCGATGAATTGCCAGGATGAAAAATCTTTGTGGTTGCACCCAGAGGTGTCTTTATTACTCGTGACCGACGTACTCTGCCGAGTGCGACACTGCGGAATCGGGATCAAGGAGGAGTTGTGTCGCACTGGAACGCGCTCGAAGCTGCACAACGGTTCGTCAAGTGGCTCCAAAGTGTTCATTTTTCAAGTGAATTGCTTGACTTGGAAAGCAAATGCGCTAGAATCAACGCCGAATTAACGCGGTCCGCTTGGATCGGGGGTGATTGATTCTATGACGGGAGTCCGAGTTCGCGAAAACGAGTCCATCGAAAGTGCCATCCGACGTTTCAAAAAACTTTGTGAAAAAGCCGGGATCCTTGCTGAGCTGCGCAAGCGAGAGCACTATGAAAAGCCCAGCGTGAAAAAGAAAAAAAAGGCCATCGCGGCGAAGAAGCGCGCCATGCGCCGAGTTCGTCACTCTTTTTAGGACGGTTGCGCGCCCAGCGAGCGAGGCATGGGACTGAAGGCCGAGATTCAGGAAGCTGCCAAGGAGGCGTTGAAAGCGCGCGACCAAGTGGCGCTTTCGACGCTCCGGTTGCTGCTCTCGGCGCTGCACAATGAAGAGATTCGCCTGCGCCGGGAATTGACGACGGAAGACATTCAGCGGACGATCACGACCCTCGGTAAGCAACGCGCGGAAGCAAGCGAGTTATATCGCAAGGGCGGGCGCGCAGACTTGGCAGAGAAAGAAGACGCCGAGCTCGCGATCCTCCGGCGCTTCTTGCCGCAACAGCTTTCGGAAGCGGAAGTCAGGGAGCTGATTCAATCGTGCATCGTCGAGGCCGGCGCCCAAGGCGTCCAGGACCTCGGCAAAGTCATGAAATTGGTGATGCCCAAAGTCGCCGGCCGGAGCGACGGCCGGCGAGTCAACGAGCTGGCCAAGGGGCTTCTCGAAAGTTGATCCGGATCGCTCTGCGGAATCTCATGCCGGTCCGGCACGCCGCCCGAAACGAAAGCGAATCCGCGGCCCGGGGGCATGTTTTAGCGAACACCAGGCAAGATCTATGGGCCCAGATTTCTGAACGGTCTTCAACAGTGAACTGGGTGGATCTGATTCTCCTCGGCGTTTTTGCCCTGTTCGGCTTGCGCGGCTTTTTCCGCGGTTTCTTTCGTGAGTTACTGTCCCTCGCCGGTCTGGTTGCCGGTTTCATGGCGGCGGTTGCCTACGATCAAGAGCTCGCCGCGTTGCTGAGTCAATATTGGCAAACATCTTCTTTGCTGCTGCACGGGATTTCTTTCGTGGCGATTTTCTTTATCGTCTATTTTCTGTTGAATTTGACCGGTTGGCTGCTTCATCGCTCGGAAAAATTGCTTTTCTTGAAAACTCTCAATCGTACCGGCGGCATCGCTCTCGGGGCGGGCAAAGGCGCGGCGCTTGCCGCCGTGGCGATTTTTCTCTTGAGCTCTTCGTCGCTTCTGCCCCAGCCGACGCGGGACAACGTCGAGAGCTCCTACCTCGCCCGGCCGCTCACGCGGCTCGGTCAAAACCTTATTCACTTTGGCAAGGAGAAGATTTTTGACGGCCGGCAGATTGAAGACTTCGCGCCTCGGGACGCGACCCGGCTGTAACTCTCGGCAATGATCCGTCAGGAGAAAATCGTCGAGATTCGCCATCGCGCCTCCATCGTCGAGGTCATTTCCGATTTCGTTACCCTCAAAAAAACCGGCCGCAATCATATGGGCCTGTGCCCGTTTCACGCCGAGAAAACGCCTTCTTTTACCGTGAGCGAGGAAAAGGGCATCTATCACTGCTTCGGCTGCCAGTCCGGCGGCAGCGTTTTTCATTTCCTGATGAATTACGACCATCTCACGTTTCCCGAAGCGGTGGAGCGGGTCGGCAAACGCTACGGGATCGCGGTGGAGCACGACGGGGCTCGGCGGTCGCAGGAGAGCGGCGAACGGGAAAAACTTTATCGCGTGAACGAGCGCGTCGCCGTCAATTACCAGAAGCTGCTGCGGAGCCATCCCGAGAGCCGCAGAGCGTCAGCGTATTTGAACGAGCGCGGCGTCGATGAAGCGGCGGTGGAAAAGTTCATGCTCGGATACGCGCCGCAATCCGGCTCGGGCCTGCTCAACGTATTTCGCCAGGAAAATATTTCCTCCGCCGACGCGTGCCGTCTCGGCCTCATCGGCCAGCGCGCCGAGCAGAAGTTCTATGAAAAATTTTTTGCCCGGCTGATGTTTCCGATTCTGAGCCCGGCGGGCAAGGTCGTCGCCTTCGGCGGCCGCGTCCTGGATCAATCCCTGCCCAAGTATCTCAATTCGAGCGAGACGCCCTTGTTTCACAAAGGCTCCACGCTCTACGGCCTTTACCAGGCGAAGGACGGCATCCGCAAAGCGGACCGGGTGGTCGTCGTCGAGGGCTACCTGGACGTGATCGCGCTGGCGCAGCACGACATTTCCTACGCGGTGGCGACACTGGGCACGGCCCTGACCGCCGATCACGTGCGCGTGCTGTCGCGCTATACCAAGAATATCATCGCGCTGTTCGACGGCGACGAGGCGGGACGCAAGGCGGCGTCGCGCAGCTTCGAGATTTTTCTCGAAGCGGGGCTCCTCGGCCGCGCGGCCTTTTTGCCCAAGGGCGATGATCCTGATACCTTTGTTCGCGGTCGCGGCAAAGCCGCTTTGGAGGCGGTGTTGGATCAGGGGGTGCCGCTCGCCGATTATTATTTTTCCTGGCTGGAGCAGCGCCACGGCAAGACGCTCGAAGGAAAGAGCCAGATCGCCAACGAAGTGAGCCGGGTGTTGGCCAAAGTGACGAACGCTTTCGAAGCCGATTTGCTTGCCCGGCGGGCGGTCGATATGCTGGGGATTCGCGAAGAGTTGCTGCGGCGCGCCAAACCGGCGACAGCCAGGCCTTCTTTCAGCCCCGCTTCAGGCGCGCCGCCGAGCGCCGCTGCTTCCAATCGCGAAGACGTGGCCGAACGGTCGCTGGTGAGCCTGATGCTGCGCTTGCCGGCGGCGCTCCAGCGGATCGGCGCCAGCGCCGAGGCGCGCCAGTGGTTTGGCGTCAGATGGGGACCCGTGGTGGATGACATCGCCGCGCAGTGGCAGGAGCGCGGCGCCCTCGACGTGGCGCAGTTGCTGGAGAGTTTAGCGCCCGACATGGCCAGCGAGATCGCCGGTCTTTCGATGGAGCGGGAAAATCTGACCGACGCCGAGTGCGCGCGCATGGTGGACGATTGCCTCGGTCATTTGCGGCGCCGGCATCTCAAGGGGTTGGAGCGCGATTTGCGCTTGGCGATCCGCGCCGCGGAAGAACAGAAGGATGAGAAAGCGAAGAGAGAAAGGATGCTAGAATGGCAAGACCTCGTTCGAAAAGAGCGCCAGCTCGAACGCCAAAAGCTCGCGCCGAAGCCGCCCGTCCGGTAGCCAAGGCCCAGGCCGCCTCCAGCTCCGCCGCGCAACCGGTGGAGAAGAAAAACATGAAGGAGGTGAAAAAGCTCATCGATCTGGGCAAGGAGAAGGGCTATCTCACCTACGACGATGTGAACGACATGCTGCCCGCGGAGGTCGTCTCGCCGGACCAGATCGACGACGTTATGTCGATCTTCGGCGAAATGGAGATCGAAGTGGTCGACGCCAATCAGCGCGTGACCCTCGGCAGCGCGGGCGAGGAGCTTGCCGAAGAAGAAGAGGAGGAAAAGGAGAGCGACGAGCGAGGTGGACGGCGACGTCGTCGGCAAGACCGGCGATCCCGTGCGCATGTATCTGCGCGAGATGGGCACGGTTTCGCTGCTCAGCCGCGAGGGCGAAGTCGAGATCGCAAAAAAGATCGAACACGGCGAAAATCGGGTGCATCGACGAAGTGCTATCGAGTCCGCTGGCGCTCACCTATATTCTCGATCTCGGCGAGAAGCTCGCGCAGCACGAGATCCGCGTGCGCGAGATCATCAAGGACGAGAGCGACGAAGAAAGCGAGGACTTCGAAGAGGAGGAAGTGCACGAGAAGCGGTTGCTCGATCAGATCGGCAAGATTCGCCGGGTCGACCAACGAGCGGGAGAAGCTCAAGCACCAACTCGACGCCAAGCGCCTGTCGGCCCAGCGCCAGCCGCGCGCTGCTCGACGGCATCGCCAAGTACAACGAGAAGATCGTCAACGGCCTCAAGGCCTTGCAGCTCAACCGCAAGCAAACCGAAGCGATCGCCGACGGTCTCAAGCGGGCCATGGAGCGAATGCAAGCGCTCGAGCGCAGGATCAAGGAATTCGAACGCAAGGTCGGCAAACCTTCCGCCGAAATCCTACGCGTCGTGGCCGAAGCCGACGGGCACAAGAAGAATTGGCCGAAAGTCATCCATTCGTTTCGCATGGGCCACGACGCGATTCTCCACATGAGCGAGGAGATCCGCGGCGCGCGCCGCGATATCCGCCACATCGAAAAGGATCTGGAGATTCCCGTCGAAGAGATCAAGCGCCGGGTGTGGTCGATCATCGAGGGCGAAACCAGGGCCAATCTGGCCAAGAAAGAATTGATCGAAGCCAATCTGCGCCTGGTGGTGAGCATCGCCAAGAAGTATACCAATCGCGGCTTGCAGTTCCTCGATCTGATTCAGGAGGGGAACATCGGGCTGATGAAGGCGGTGGACAAGTTCGAGTACCAGCGCGGCTACAAGTTTTCCACCTACGCGACCTGGTGGATTCGCCAGGCGATCACCCGCGCCATCGCCGACCAGGCGAGAACCATCCGCATCCCCGTGCACATGATCGAGACCATCAACAAGCTGATCCGCACGTCGCGCTATTTGGTCCAGGAGATCGGCCGCGAGCCGACCCCGGAAGAGATCGCCACCAAGATGGAAATTCCGCTCGACAAGGTGCGCAAGGTGTTAAAGATCGCCAAGGAGCCGATCTCGCTCGAGACGCCGGTGGGCGAGGAGGAAGACAGTCATCTTGGGCGATTTCATCGAAGACAAGCGCATCATCACGCCGTCGGACGCCGTGGTGAACATCAATTTGCAGGAACAAACCCGCAAAGTGTTGGCGACTCTCACGCCGCGCGAAGAGCAGGTTCTGCGCATGCGCTTCGGCATCGGCGAAAAATCCGATCACACGCTGGAAGAAGTCGGACAGAAATTTACCGTCACGCGCGAGCGCATCCGCCAGATCGAAGCCAAGGCGCTGCGCAAACTGCGCCACCCGAGCCGGAGCAAGCGGCTCAAGAGTTTCATGGAGACCTAGACCCGCCGCTATTTCGTTGCGATCTTTCCATTTTCTAGACTAAGATCCATACGGGCCCATAGCTCAGTTGGTTAGAGCCACCGGCTCATAACCGGTTGGTCCCTGGTTCGAGTCCAGGTGGGCCCACCAACCTTCCCCTGATTTTTCGCCTCTTTGCTCTTTCTTAACCTCCCAGGTTTCACTTTTTGCCAAGGTTTCACTATGGCGGCCCAGAACGCGCGCAAGCTGCTCGTCGACGTCGTTCCGGATGTACTTCCCGTAGTGTCTTTGGATCATGTCGGGCGACGTGCCGCAGTAGTCGGCGAGCCACTTGATGTTTGCCCCATAGCTAAGCCCGACAGAAATGAACGTGTGGCGGGTATGATAGGGGCCGCGCGGCCGCACGCCGGCGCCACGTAGCGCTCGATACCATACGCCATGCGGGGTTTTCTCGCCGGCTTTGGTTTCTCGCCCGGATACTTTGCCGCGCCAGGTGTGGAAATCGATCGGCTGTCCATCCTCATTTAGCAAAGACGTGCTCCTGCCCCTGCAGGTCGCGCCATTTCGCGGTGCGCTTAAAGAGCTCCTGCAGCTGTTCGATGGCCTGCGGAACGATCTTGATCTCCCGCGTACTGCCGGCGGTTTTCGTCGCGCCGCCGTCGTCAATGTAGCGACTTTTCGAGATGGAGATCTGCCGCCGCTGAAAGTCGATGTCGGCCCAGCGAAGCGCCAGGGCTTCAGAAGGGCGCATGCCGGTTAGAAACTGGGTGAGGACAAAAGGGTAGTAGTGCGGAATCTTTTCTCGGAAGTGAGTCAGAATCCTATCGCGCTCGTCTTCTGAAAATGGATCGGGGTCTTTTGTCCGGGTCCGCGGCCAATCGAGAGCGGCGAACGGATTATCCCCAGTGAGCGCCGGCAGCCGGTCAATCTTTCGGGCGTCACGGTAGCAGGCGCGAAAACTCGCGTTGATGATGTTTTTAGCGCTCTTGATGCTCAGCTGCCGTTCCGCAACCAAGTAGGAGCGAAAAGCCTCGAGGGATGCTGCGCTCACTTCAGCCCATGACGTCGCCTCGAATGCCGGCAGAATGTAGCGCTGGAAATGCTCCCGGTAATCTCGCGCCAAGCCGGCGCGAACCATCGGCGGTTTCTTGCGCTCGATCCAAATCCGGTAATACTCGCCGACGTTAGCCGGTCCCTGGTCTGCGGGTTTCTCGGGTTCCAATGCCGGCGCTTTGTTGCCCTTTGGGAAGTGCCGCAGGTATTCGAAGGTCCCGGCTTCCATCTCTGCATTAATAATCAACGCGTGGGCCTCGACCGAGTCGACGGTTCTCTGGAGTATCGCGTAATCTCGTGCCTTCCCATGAGCGCATGCCGCGCCAAAAGACGCGCAGCGCGAGAAATCCATGGCGGTTTACTTTGACGAGGCAGGACATGATCTAGGCGTTGCTCTCAAAATATTCGATCTCTGTTGTCTCGGTAGCCCCATCCTGAATACATCGAATCTCTTTCGCACCCCGGAGTCTTCCGTTACGCTCCGCCCAGGCCATGAACTTTCGCTGCCCATCGCGGATTCGATATGCGGGGACGAGTTTGTCGTTTTCGGTATGCGCCGCTTCATCGTGACTCAGAAAGCGGATCGTCAAAGGCTTCATTTTTTGCTCCCCAAGATTTTTACGAGCTTGACGGCCGTTTCGCTGATTCTCACTTCGTCTCGCTCCCAACGTGCGACGGTGTTCTCGGTGACGCCAAGCTTCGCGGCAAGCTGTTTTTGAGTGAGCTTCATTCGAGTTCTCAGCCGTCTTAGTTGCTGACCATTCATCGGCATACAGCGTGTATAGTCGATAAAGCCGGCCCTGTCAAATGCTAAATCGTCAGAGTGAGTAGCCTTTGCGCATCGGGATCACTCCTGACTGTGCCGGTTTAGGTTGTTGTCCCTCGACCCACTCGACAACAGCCGACCACTTGAAAAGCGGTTCGCAATGCCACCGCTTCCCCGACTTATCTGTGCCTTCTGGGCGGAAGTAGTGCACGCCCTCACGAAAAATTCCCGCAGAGATCCGGTTTATAACTGTCTTGCGGTTGCACTTCAGGCGGATGGCGACTTCATCGATCGTCAGATACTCCTGGTCTTGCGCAACGCGCCGCAGGATCTCCTGGAGTAGGCTTTCGAGTTGAGTGTTGCCGTTCATTTGTTTCTGAGATTCGACAGGATCTCCCACCGGCGGCCCTGTTCGATTGGCGCCAGCAGCCGGGCGGCACGCTTCAGGACCCAAAAGATAAGCCTGCATTCCTTGCCGCAAAACCTCCGCCGCATGCCTCGGGACCGACTGGTATCGATCATGGTCTTACAAAGCGGGTTGGTGCAGCCTTCAGGAAGCATCGCCATTAACTGTAAACGATTAAATAAAGCCGATTCCCACCCCGGCAGGGTTTGCTACCACCCTCGCGCAAATCGCGGCTTAAAGCGCCATAACGTGCCGCGCGCCTGCCTGCCGATCCAGCCATCCGCATTGTCGAGCCGCTCCGCACGCTTGACGGTTACCCGCTCCTGACACTTACGACACCGGCGCCTGCCCGGTGTGGCCTTGCGGCCGCAGTTAGTTCGACAACGCATTTCTTACCCTTTGTTTTTCCGGGCAGCGCGGTCGGTAGGAAGATCAACCTACCGGATCGATCCGCGCTTCCGTTGTGATCTCCAGGGCGGAAGGTCCCCGGATTAGCCCGGTGCTCAAAAACCTCCCTTACTGCCAAGCGATCAGCGGCTCAGGTCTTTTCTCTTCTTTCCATTCGCCGTACCGATCCGTCGCCGCTTCCGTGATCCGGGGGATTTGACCCTCAAAGGTCTCAACCGGGTAAACAGCTACCGGAATATTTTCTTTGATCGCCGCGATCTCCGCCGAAATATCGTCGACCGCCTCAAAGATCAGCTGTTCAGCACGCTGCAAAGCTCTCTGAATCGCCTCTATTCGCTTGCGGACGTGAGCGGCATTGCTTTTGACAATCTTTTTGGGCGGCGTTCCGAGTACGATGCCTTGCGCAACGTCGAGCTGCTGGCGCGTTGAGTCAAATTCAGCCAGGAGCCACGATTGAAACTCGATCAGCTCTGCAGGTACTGTTTTGCGAAGCGTTGCTCGCGCCTGGCTGATCCGAATATCAAATCCCCCGGAAATCCCCAGGCGCTCCATTCCGGCGTGCATCAACGCTAAATTTGCGGCTTTGAGTTCCGCTTCCGCGCGGTCGACTCTTGCCTGCGCGTCGGTCACGACTTGAGCTGCAACCGGAAGCCGCTCCGTCTTCTCTTTGGTCGCCGCCTCAACTTCGGCCACAGCTGCGCGCCGCGTTGCCAGGACCTCGGTCTCACGCTGCCGTCTGAGCTCCCCGATTGGCGCCGTATTCTTGACCAGGTCGATGATCTCGTCGGCTTCCTGCTGCTTCGTGTCATCACTTCGCAAAAATCTTTCGAACATAATCCCTCCTTGAAATTGGTTTTTACGATTCGGGTTTTTTTTCGAAAACGCCCTCGCCATACCAGCGTTCCAAGCCGGCCTTGATCTCCCGGAGATCATCACCGATTGTTTCTAGCAAATGGGTTTCTAAGAACCCCCCCGGCAGATTGGAGTCGCGACTTCTCTCATGCGTTTCAATGGCGTTTATGATGATTTCCAGCCGGTGGCGAAGCCGGTCGTAAGTCCAGGGTTCTTTTTCTCGCTCCGTGCTGATCATTGCGTTTTCTGCAAGGCCACTTTGAGTTCTTCCAACTTCTGTCGCGCCGCTGCGATTGTTTTTATGAGCGCCGCGGCTCCTTCGTAGCGAAGAATAACCGTCGTCTGCGGCTCGTCTGGCAGGAGCGAAAGAACTAAATGGATTTCGTTGATTAGTTCGGTTTGTTTCATTGTCTTTATCCTGGCGACAAAACCGCCCTTGAGCACGTTGTCAGCCTCACGGATTGAGCTGTCCCCTCAGTAAATTGTCGGATGGATGCGGATAAAAAAAATGGCCCGGTGCTTGCATTTGTTTTTTTGACAGTTGGAGGCGTAGGCCATGAAAGCGGGATGTCCTGGCAACTGCGCGTTTGGAACACAAAGGCCCGTTGGAGTTCTGGAATTTGGACAACTGTCCAATGCCACACGGGCGCAAATCGTATTACTCCACGAGACAGCTTGGCTATGCGAAAACTGCGGCTCGGTTTACGTAACCTCCTCGGGCGAGACAATAATGCTCGAACGGTTGCCACCTTTGGGACGCTGACCTGTTCAATTATTTTCGGATCAGTCGGTTTCATGATTCAATCTGCATCCACAAAGATTCCGCAGTTGTTTCTATACGGGTAATGTTCGCAATCGATATAGAGATCGCCAGGAATCCAAAATTCATGACGTTGGATCGCCGATTCCAAATCGAACTGGATCTTTTTCGCGATGTCTCGCGCACGCTCCCAGCATGGCGGACACTTGCCGAGGTCTCCCGGCTGAACGTGCACGTTTATGACTGAGCCGAATTTGTCGAAGATCGCTATTTCTTCAGGAAAGAGTAGGTTGCGCTCAGCGAGATAGTCATACTCGCTCTCGTAGAGGTAACCGTCGTAGACCGAAGGCATACCAAAGTATAATTTCCCCGTCGCCCATGAGGGCAAGCTCGGATCTTCGGCGGCCGGTAAGCGATCATCGCCCGGATGATTCCCGTCGCAATCGTCGCTGTGCTCTGGGTTGGTGCAATCGCGACCAACTACACGCCGCGGTTCCGGTGCGTCCCATTTCCACCAAGCCCAGGGGCGCAATCCCGGCCGGTAGTGCGCATGCGCCGGAACCAGCTCGTCTTTTACTTCCTCATAGAGAAATTTTCTGGTCTCATCGTCGTCGCCATCTTTCGTATCGTCGCGGCAAAGATCTGGTGAGCCAAAAATGACCCGTGACTAAACCGCGAAGTTCGTTGACACCTTCATCATTGCGAAACCGGTTTTCTGTACCCCATGGCACACCTTCCTCGATGAGTTTTCTGAGCCCTTCAATCACGCGATCGTTAAGCCGCTTCGCGCGCGTTGTCTCTCTGCCGGACTGGCATTTCATCGGCCTCCGTATCCAAGCGGCTTCGGCCGCGGTGAGTCCGGCGGTTCCTCGGACAGATTTAATTCTCTAATCAGGCGCGCAAACGCGATGCGGGAATCCTTTTCGATCACGGCCTCACGGCCTAATTTTCGTTTCGCCATACTTGTTTTCGAACGTCAGGCCGTGTTTCTTGATGGCCTCGCGCGCCTGTTGACAACGATCCCACGCTTCGCCAGCCAATTGTAAAAGTCTGACGTGATGCGACTCTAATTCGTAGTCTTCGAGCACGCTTTCAAACCATCGTTGCGTCGCTACGCGTAGATGTTTAGGCGGTTTCGGTTTTGATGTCGTCATCATTTTTTATAGAGACCGGGTGCGTCCGCATAAATGCGTGACTGCCACGCGGTAAACCGCCATGAGAGCAATAGCTCTTGGAAGCACCCCGCTATCCCTTTGATTTTATTGCTGAATCTTCTGATGGTTTCGATGGAATCAATCAAATCTCAGCCTCCTGTGTAGAAAATTGGTTTACCTGCTCGCAATACATGCAAAGCTCATCGAGGTGATGCACACACAAAATGCGGCCGCGTCTTCGGTGACCGACCGTTATCGCTTCGCGCCCGCTGTCGAACGCATGACGCACGGACCGCCCTCTGAATATTTGCGGCGCCATGCGCGTGACAAGTGAGAATTTTTTCCCCATGGCTTTAGACCGCCTTCAAAGGCACGGCGCCGTCTTTCGGCTGGCTTCCGTCGTCGACCACCGAGAATACCGGCCGCGCTGTCCGCGCCGATCTCTTCGCTTCCATCTCGCGATGCTGAATCCACCGCATGAGCGCGCCTTTCCTGATTCTCCAAATTCGTTTTCGTTGTCCGCTTTTCAGAACGAAGGCCGGAAGCGTACCCGCTTCAAACAACGGAACAGCTGTCCAACGGGAAATGCCGAGAATGGCCGCGGCCTCATCAACGCTCAATGCTGCATCATCGGGCCTGGCTTCGATGCCAGCGAGAAGCGCTGCTCTCTTCTCTTCCTTCGTCACGCCGCGGCCCTCATTGTTTTTTGAAATTTCCATCGGCCGTGCCAAGAAATCGCAGCTCTTAAAAACACGATAACCGAGCGAAAAGACTTCGAGTCTGCTGATCTCACCGCCTGCTACCAGATAATCATCAAGACCTATCTTGATGCTTCTGTTTTGCGGTATCTGCGCAACTAAAACCTCGGCGCCGAGCGCTTGCAGTTCCCGGCCAAGTGCATAGATAGCGCGCAGAAGATCGGGACGCTGGAAAACATCCGAGTCCGGAATGATCGTGACTTCCCGTCGATCCCATTGAATCAAATTCAAATCGCTGATCGGCTCGCCATGGGAGAGCCAATTCCAGACACCGCCGACGCCCACGGCATTGAATCCCGCCTGATATGCGGCAATCGTTTTCTTTTCGCCTTCGGTCACAATCACCGGGCCGTCGACGACGGTGAACGGGGCATATAAGCGGGCGCCGGTTTTAGGTGGTTGCGCGTATTTCATCTTGCCGAGCGCCGGAAAGAGCTTGATGCGTGCGAATTGACCGCCCTGGTAGGGGAAACACAGTGCGGTTCCGATCTCGAACGGCACTTGGCGGAAAAAATGTTCGAGATTGCACGGGCAAATTGAGTGCACGCCCGCCGCTCGAATGCTTTCCTCTGTCAAACCGCTCGCGCGAAGGTCTGCCAGATGATCGCCATGAAGATGAACGAGAGATCGCCGCCGGTAATGAATTTGTAAGGCGCCGTGAAATTCATCGGCCGAACTCCTCGACCGCGCACGCGGCCCATCGAAACTGAGCGAGTACGATGTCAGCGGCCCGTGTCGGTTTTTTAGAACATCGACTTCGAGGATTTCTCGGTCTTCCCGGGTAAGAGCGAAAACGCCATCAGCATGATTTTCGAGCTCGCCGGAGTCGCGGAGATCGGCAAGTGTCGGGGTCTTATTCGCGCGCTTTTCAATCTCTCTGTTGAGCTGCACGGCAGCGACAACAGGAATATCCAAGTCCCTGGCGAGAATCTTTAGCTGCTTGGCCGTTTCGCTGATCAGCCAGTAGCGTTGCTCCGGACCGAGACCGCGCATCGTCAACAGGCCGACGTAATCGATACAGAGAATCGAATCCGACGATTTCGGGATTTCCGTGCGGGCTGCGGCGAGCAGTGCTGTGACGTCGGTGCTCTCGAAGAAAAGCGGTGAGAATTTTTCAAGCTCGATCGCCAGTTTTTTGAAGTACTCGATACGCTCGCTGGTGCGTTCGCCTTCGTTTAGCTCGCGCAACGTTAGGTCTGGATCTCTCAGACATGCCAGTCGGTTCCACATCTGCTCGACACTCATTTCGAGGTTGCAGAAATAAACCGATGCCGGCCATCGCTTGTAGACATGCAAGAGAAAAAAGATAGGCAGTTTTGCCAACGCCGGCGCGAGCGGCTATCAGGTAGAACGCAGCGCGCAGCATCGCCCCAGCGGTTTGATCGTGTGCCTTGAAAAACGTCTTGAAGTAGCGCTGGGCGCTCGGCTCCTCGAGCGACTTGAGCCAGCGAGCACGGCTCTCGATCTGGGGAATGAATTTCGGGGCTTCAGCGGGCTGCATTGGCAAACCGCCTCTCGAAAAGATCCCGGGCCATAAGTTGTCCGTCGACCTCGACGAAGCCGTCGCCGCGGTCTTTCACTTCGGTTGGCTTAGGATGCCCATTTGATTTCCCGGCGCCGAGCGATTCATCCTCCC
The DNA here is from genome assembly GCA_963745035.1 of uncultured delta proteobacterium. Lineage (GTDB taxonomy): Bacteria > Desulfobacterota > Binatia > UBA9968 > UBA9968 > DP-20. Next base: position 243,629 of record CAVUVW010000005.1, read on the forward strand.
AACGGCGCGCGTTTAGCCACGCCGCCGGATGCTTGATGTACCTCTGTTCCGTATCAGCAACGCTTTCGGCGTAGCGCTCGACGCCAGCCATAATGTCGGTGACGAGCTCGGGGGACGGTGAAAGCGTAAGCCAGACTTTGAGAGCGCCGGCTGGCGATCAACGCGTCGCGGATAGGCTTGGTAAAATCTCGAAGTCCGCCATGACGCTCGGATCGGCCGGAGTAAGTTTTCTGCTTCGCTTATTGGAAGATGATTCTAGGCGCTTTAGCGCCGCTATTTCTTCTTTCTTTGGAATATCTTTGGAAGGTCACTCCTGAGTGACTAGCTAAGTGACTAGCCTGGTCACTTTTTGTGCCTAGCCCCTGGTCTCTTAATGTGACTAGCTCGTCATCGGAGATTTCGACATTGATGCGGTACTCGCTTGCCAGCTGCCGACTCGGATCTCCAGCCATCACGCTTAGCAGCGGTCCGAGGTCTTTTAGCGAACGCACAACGCTCCATCGCGCCATCCCGGTGATTTCCTGAGCTGCTTTAGGCTGATCCGGTCACCTTCCGGTTTGCCCCAGCCGTAGGTGTAGCGGCAGATTGCGAAGAGAACCTTCATCGCGCCCGGTGCCAGGGTGCGCATTATTTCGTCCAGTATCACATTGGGGATAGGGGTAAAGTTCGGTTTTAGTTTCTCTCGCTCATGCTGCTGCTCGGGCCTCCGGCCGTGGCTGAATAAGGTCCGATAAAATAAGTGCAGCCTCGATCCACGGTTCAAGCTGAGGAGTTCTTGATCGGTATCGACCGTCGGAACAACTGAAATGATTCTCCCGAGTTCCGATCGATGCTAAAAATCACTCGGCTTATGCTCTTTCGTTGATTTGCATCCTTGGGTGTGGTTAGAGTCTGTCTCATTCGCATCTCCTTTGCGCCTCACGGTCTGCCGGCCAAGCTCACCGCTGGGGCGCTTTTTTACATACGCAATCCGCTTTGATTATCCTCGCCACCTAGTAACAACTTTGAACGTTCTCTGATCGCTGCCCGAGCAAAATCATTCAGCGAAACTCCTTGCTTCATCGTCTCTGCCGATCGCCAGAGATTCCGCTCATCCTCAGACAAACGGAAAGCACTGTGAACCATCGGGCGCTTCGACCAAAAACGTTTAGTTGGTCTTCATTTTGTTTCTCACCTCCACAATCATTCTGTGCTAGGGTAATAACCGAGATCCGAGGCCGGGACAAAAAAGAAATCACGTAGAACATGCTCAG
>CAVUVW010000006.1:0-88005 GCA_963745035.1 uncultured delta proteobacterium
GATTAGGAATCCTGTGCTCTATCCACCTGAGCTACGGGGGCGCAAGGAATATCAGCTAGTTACATTCTTTTTTATTTCCTCTCGTGTCAAGTTGTGCCTAGCTGTGCCTTACAATTTTCATCCGCGCTGAATCAGCCGCTCCAGATCGCTCATCGCGTCCTGCTTCTTGTCCCTCAGGAAATGCGCGTAGACTCTCATCGTGATCGAAACATCGGCATGCCCCAAGTAAGCCGAAATTTCGGTAATTCTGGGCCCCTGAGCAGGATCAGCATGCTCGCATAGGTATGTCTGAGCCGTGCATGGTGACGGCCTTCTCGATATTCCGCCTGTTCCAACGCCGGCGCTAAGCCATAGCGGCCGATTCCTGTACGGTTGCACGGTTCGCCGAACTCATTACAGAAAACCAAATCAAGGCGGCTCTTCGGGCATTTCTCTTTCCACGCGCGTAAAGCCGTCACCAAGTCGGCGGAATCGGGATTTCGCGATTCCCCTTCTTCGTCTTCGGATTGAACCATCGATGTTTTTCCGGCGTCGCCTCGCCTTTTACCCGGGCCGTCGATACGGTTCGCCGGATCGCAACAAGCTCCGGTCAAGGTCACATCCGCCCACCTGAGCGCCAGCAGCTCGCTGATGCGCGCGCCGGTATAGATAGCCGTCTGAATGATCGTCCGGTAAAGGCCGGGCTGGGCAGCGAGCACACCTGCTTTGCTTCCTGCGGCGCCAGCACTTCCTTTTCCGTGACTTCGTGCAGCCCGGTATAAAGCGCCTCCCCTGTTTCGGTCTGCTCGCCTGAGCTTTCTTTCACCCGCTCAATGAGCTTGGTCGGGTCGTCTCCACCCCGCAGCGGTTACGGATGCCAAATTTGAAGACCCGGCTCATGGTCGTTAAAACTTTAGCAACGGTTCGTTGAGAAAGCCCGCGGCCGCCTTGCTCTTTCGGCATGCGCCACGTGGCAATGGCCCGCTCGATTGCCTGTAGGGTCGATGGCGCTGACTTTCACGTTCTCAACGAAGCAAAACTTCATGTGGGCGATGTGAGCTTGCCACTGCGCCAGGCTCGAGGGACGATAGCCGGCGCCCGGTGTGCGGGATTGCTCGATCCGGTTCGTCATCCATGAATCGGCCAGGGCGCCAAAGGGCCGAATCTTCTTGGGCGCAACATAGGTGCCGGATTTGATCTTCGTCTTTGACGGTGTCGAGATGCCTTCCGCCGCGCCCTTCGTGTCGAATCTCTTGCGATGTCTCGCGCCTTCGTTATGGGTCCAATCCGCCCGCCACTTCTTGCCAACCTTGTAAACTGCAGCCATGTTAATCCCCCTTCCCTTTCGGTTTTGGCTTCAATGCGGAAAGCGCAGCTCAGCCATGCGCGGAACCGGCACCCGCTGCGTTCCCAACGTGATACCGTCATAACGGACACGTCAAGCTCGCGCGCCAACTGCGACTGGCTATAACCTTTCACTAACCGCATTTTCCTAAAGCTCCGTGCGGACACATGCAAACCGACTATATACAAAATGTTTATAGCACGTCAAGGGGACTTCGAGTTTGTTGGTTTTTTTGGCTCTCCAAAACTTCCTGCAAGTTAAAGCGGACAAAACGTCCCGCCTGATAGAACGGAATCGTCCTTTTCTTCACCCACTCGTAGACAGTCGCCTTGTTTACCTGGAGCATGACGGCCAACTGTTCAGCCGTAAGCAGTGCACCAGCATCCGCGGCGGCTTTTGCCGCTGCGAAAACCTTCGCCCGCTTAAAGCGCTGCCGTTCCTCTTCGGCTGTCTCGAAGGATTTGGCGCGTCTCCATTCCCATTCATTGCCGCACTAATCTCTTCGCGCACGATTGCGCGGAACTGCTCCAGCAGAAGATCGAAGGGATTTTGCGCCTGCTCGCTCATCGATTTATTTTCTTACGCCGCGTCGTCCGGAACATCCTTGCTCACGATGACTCGCGGTTTTCCCGGTTCTTGCTGCGAAAAGTCGGGGAGCAGGAAGTCGCGCGGCGGCCTTGCTCTGTTCGCCGAGCGCCTGGCAGCGCGCGTTGTATTTGTCGATGCTGTTGTCGATATTGTTTATCGCCGTTTGAATCGTGGGACGGTGATCTCCCGGGCATTGATGGCGGAGTCCGCCAATGACATCGGCGGCGCTGGCCCACGCGCTTCACGTCAAGCCTCGTGAGCTCGCCAATCGCAGTATCGATGGTTGCCATATTGGCAAAGCCGGGCACCGCACTCGAGCTCGCTGCAGCCCCACCTGAAAATAGTTGCCGCGTGGCCCAGCCCACTGAGATCCATGTCGAGTGCGACTGCGGTACCCTGCGTGGCCAGATAATCCAGCTTGGCCGCGAGCGTCTCGCGCAGCTCGATGATTTGCTCTCGCGCCGCCACGTAGTCCGCGAGCGCTTGCCGTCGCTTGCCGTCGCGCCGCTGATCTTCGGCGGCGGCTGCCGCTTCTCTCTCCAACTGCCGCCTGGCCGCATGCCCAGCAGCTATCGCAAATTTTTCGTCTAGCTCATCCATCGCTTTAATTCCTTTCGCGCCTTTCAGATAACCCGCACACCGTTCAACTGCTCCCGAATCCGCCGCCGTTCCTCATGCAGCAGCTTATGCCGCGTCGTGCCGGGGTCGAGGTAATCCTTGTCAGCCAAAATTTCCGCGTAGCGTTTTTTGAGCACTCCCTGCGGCGAGTTGTCCTCCGGCAATTTTTTGGTATTTTCCATTTGCACGTTCTCTGGCGAATAACGCCGCCACCCGTTAACGTCGCGCTTTGGAGTGATAATTCCGCGCTTCTCAAGTCGCCGGATGGTTTCCGGATGAAGCCCGACCTTTTCTGCAATCTCCGAAATCAGCATTTTAAGCTCCTTTCCGCGCAAGGAAGTTTTGTGTAATGTAGGGCTCCCTTAAACCAGTGCGCAAGCATCGGTGCAAAACTATTCCAAGGGAGTACCCCGCCATATGAGTGTAAAAAGACAGGCGGATGCGAATGATGAATGGGCCTTAGATTTGATCGCGGGTTTTTTGAATACAGCTTCCGAGGGCGCGACAGATCGAAAATGGCAAGCGTTGCCTAGAAAGGCCAACACCAAGAAGCGGGGCACGTTTCAATTGGATCGAATGAAATTGGATGACGCTATTAGCCTTCGTTGCCAGATGCACGAAGCCCTAAGCTTCCTGCGACTAGAGAAATGGCAATTTACGGAAAAGAAAATTCCAATCCCTTATGCGGAGCTAATTTCTCAACTCAACGATCTGAAAACCCCTACTGAATACTATGCAAGAGAGATCAAAAAGAGCAATAAAACATGGCCCGGTCAACGAGTCTTGCGGACTGGCGTCGCCGGTGGACTGTTTCGTTTTGGCCTGGCTCTACAACCCCAAAGGAAAGACTCTACGGCTTTCTCGCCGGCGCTTTGATCCGCGGCACCATGAACCGTCTCAAGGTTTGTAGACATTGCGGAAAGTATATCGTGGTGCGCGATATTAAGCGGGAGTTTTGCCCAGATACGAACTGCAAAAATGATTTTTTCAACGCGTTAAAAACAGCGTGGGCGAAGCAAAACAAAGTCGATTCGCTTCTCCCAAGAGCCGTTCAATCGGTCGAGGGACCTCGAGAGGGACATTTTAGCAGCGGGCCGGGTTCTGACGCCTGAGGAAATCGCCATAGCCCAACGTGTCGGCGTCGCCCAACCTGAACGGATCCGCATTCGATCGGTTAAGACGATCGCTGCTCCGCGCGACCCCGAACTCGCCGAGGCCGCAGAGAAAGCTGGTCTATGCTGGGCCACCATGTCCGGCCTGACTGCGTTCTATGGAATCATGCTAGTGGAAGGAGACTATACTCGCGAGCTTCTCGCGCACGAGTGCTACCACGTCCGGCAATATGAAGAACACGGCTCGATTGCCAACTTTTTGGAAGAGTATATTTCACAAGTGCTCGTGTGGGGTTATGGGGATGCACGGTTGGAGAGAGACGCTCGTGAAGTCGCGCGCGGGTATGAATTAACCCTGAGGTGAGATCGTATTGAAGCGTCGTTCAGTTCAATGCTGGAATATAAATTCAGATCAACCCGGACATTTTGCAGACAGCTTAGGAAAAACTAGCGCCACGAAGCTAGAATAGACGGCCTGCTTAAAAGGCAATCAGAGAGTACTAACAAGTACCACATCATACTAAAACTCCTCGCATGCTTTCCCGCACGGAAATACTACATCGTACAGAGCCGTTTTGGCGGTAGTTCACGCACAAAAGGCGCACAAAACACGGCAGCGGTTTGGCCAAAATCATGTCCTTGACAGACTTTAGCGAGCTAGGCGATATTTTGCGCGGTTAAACCCGCAAGGTCATCCTCAATGGATCAATCAGTCGTCAGCGCGTTATCAGCGATCTTGGGTTCACTGGTTGGCGGTTCGGCCACCATTGCCACTGCTTGGATTACACAGAAGACGCAAAGCAGACGCGAGTTAGTCGGCGCCGAGATTCGAAAGCGAGAACTACTCTATACTGAGTTTATTGACGAGTGCTCGAAGCTGGCCATTGACGCTTTGGACCACACGCTCGATGACACCACGAAGGTTTTTCGCGTTTACGCACTTTCAAGTCGCATCAGGCTCACATCGTCCGACATGGTGGTTGCGGCCGCAGATCAGACCGTAAAGCATATTCTCACGAGCTATTTCAGGCCTAACATGACGAAGAAGAATTAGAGAAATATAGCGCCCTTTCCGGAACTGCTCAAAAAGATCCGCTTACGCAATTCAGCGAAGCCTGTCGAAACGAGCTTAAAGCATTGCAATCTGGCTTCTGACGAAGCAGGTCGTCCGTCCACAAGGAAGCCTGTTACGGCAATTCGTATAATTCAAGTCCGTATCAGAATCCCCGCCGCCGATAAATAATTTGCCTGAAACGAGGCGATCAATCACCCGTAGGCAGTGCCACTAAAAACATGGTGCGGAGGCCGCCCTCTCCTGGATGGTGCGCAATTGAATAACAAACTCTTATCCGATATGGTCCGGCGAAAATAATCAGCTGAGTCTGGTTCGCCGAGGCAAAACTCGCATTCCAGCGCTCCAGCGAACTAGGAGAGACTTCGATGGTAGTAAAACGCGCCCTTGTGCTCCTTCTTGTCATTTCATTCATCGCCGCAGGAATTCCTAGCCGGGCTCACGCAGCGGAGCCCAAGGGTGCGGCGGGGGTGGAAGCGTTCGTCAACTCGCTTCTGCGCGACGCGGAGGTAAAGGAGTTGCTTCAGGCAGTCGCTAGCGGAATCCTCCCGGCGACCGAGGCACAGCTTGAGCAATTCGCCGAACTCGCCGTCAGCGGCGCAACTCCGGAAGAGCTCCACGAGCAGCTTCAGCTCATTGTGAGCAGCTTTCCCGAGACAACCCAATCAGACATTGAGCAGCTCATTTTCCGCTTATTTTCTGTTGCAGGGGTCGGGTTAATGGCTGGCGCGATTGTGAAGTTCAAGGGGCACAAAGACAATCCGACCCAACATCCGATCGGAACTCCGAGGACCCAACAGGCTGTTGCGCAGCTCTTCATTGCGGCCGCGTTGCTTATCATTCCGAGCATTTTTGAGTCGGGGGGTGGAACACTTTTTGGGGGAAATTAATATACGCTAACTGACGCGACGATTTAGAGCGCTACGGTCCGTCTGCCCGGCCCTCTCCGTGATGGACTCCCGGCGTGTAGCTGGTTCTCTTTGTCGTCTTGAATAGGATTGACAATTCACGATCGGATTGAAGCGTCGTACAGTTCAATCTCAGGCTAAAAATCTAGTCTTTCCACTCGACGAATACCTGTCACCTTCGGTTAAAAATCTCAGTTTTCCTCTAATACGGCCCGCGTGATACATGTGTGTGCAATGAGGAAAGCGGGAGTCTTATCAATCCTGTTTGTAGTGGCGCTGCTTGCTGTTGCAGTCATCGCCGAGGCGCAGCAGCCGAAGAAAGTCCCTCGGATAGGGTATCTAAGTCGGGCGATCCAGCTCGTGAGTCCGCCCGTTCCGAGGCAATTCGGCTGGCTCTGCGCGAGCTTGGCTACATAGAAGGACAGAACATCGCCATCGAGTACCGATATGGGGAGGGGAAGCACGATCGGCTCCTGAGCTTGCGGCCGAGCTGGTGCGTCTCAAGGTTGATATCATCGTGGTACCAGGAGGGGACGCGCCGACCCGGGCGGCCAAGAATGCGACCAAGACGATTCCCATCGTTATGATGGGCCTTTCGGCCGATCCTGTCGAGTTGGGCCTGGTTGAAAGCCTTGCCCGTCCCGGCGGCAACGTCACCGGCCTTACAACCCTTTCCAGAGAACTAGGCGGGAAGCGGCTGGAGCTGCTCAAAGAAGCCGTTCCCAAAGTTGCCCGTGTCGCGGTTCTCTACGAGCCGGCCAGTCCGGCCGCTGTACTCGAGGTGAAAGAGGTTCTCCCAGTCGCGGCGCGTGCGCTGGGGTTGACTATTCGGTCTTGGGAGGTACGAGCTGCGGACGGTTTCGAGAAGGTATTCGCTGCGCTAAATAAGCAGCGCCCGGATGGACTCTACGTGACCACGGGCGCGCTAATAACTGCCAACCAAAAACGGATCGTGGGCTTTGCGTTAAAGAGCCGGTTACCGTCGGTGTACAGCAGCAGAGAATTTGTAGATGCTGGCGGGCTCATGTCCTACGGGGCGGACCTCGCGGACAGCTACCGGCGCGCAGCCACCTACGTGGACAAAATCCTGAAGGGCGCCAAGCCTGCCGATCTGCCGATGGAGCAGCCAACGAAGTTCGAGTTGGTCATCAATCTCAAGACGGCGAAACAGATCGGCCTGACGATTCCGCCGAAAGTGCTGGCGAGAGCGGATAAGGTGATCAAGTAACGCCAGGATTGAATTGAATTCTCCATCAATCGAAAATCCCTAGATTACCTGTAAAACACCCCGCCTTTGAGCACAGAGCCTTCCTCAAGTTCCGCCCCTGGAATTGTTTTTATAACCTCTTCGAAGGGTCAAAAACACTGAACTCGGTTTTGACTTTCACCGCCGGTCGAGTCTTTGGCTTATTTGGGTTGATGCGATCGGCGCAGCAAGAAAAGGCATTGGCCACGTAATGCCAGACGGTGCGCTTGTCGCGCCGGTCCTGCTCATAGCTCCATCGCCCGCTGAACGCTTCCACGAGCAAACGCGCATCGGTCCGGTGGATCTGCAGCGCCGGCTTCATGGTGTAGCCCTGAACCTTGCCGAACACGTCAAGCATGGAATCGCGCCGGCTCTCCCATGGATGGGTTGGCCGGATTCCAACTCCCGCCAAGCAGGTCGTTAAGCGTTTGCACGAAGTTACACTGCGCCTCGGTCTCGATTTCCTCCACCACGCCCAAGAGCAAGCGGCGGTCGGCAAATACCCAGGGACAATTGGCCACAAGCCATGGCTTGACGAAGGTCTCCACATGGCGCCGTAGACTCATCTCGGGACTGGCGAAAGCGGCGAGCACGGTAACGGCGCCGCTCACCGATTGAGCAATCACCGTTGCCGGTAGCTCGAAGGTCTGGCCAATGTAAACTGCCCCGTGAAACGGCTTTACGGCCTCGGTTACATGCTGCGAGGGGTTAAACCCTCGAGCCGCGCGATTGCCGATCTCTGCCCGGTGCGCCATGGCCGCCACGCTCGCCATCGCCAGCGCAACAATGGCGTCAATCTTCTTCGATGCCTTTTCCTTGGCGATCCGCCAGCCGCGGGGATTCTCAACGGCTACGGTGGAAAGCGCTTGCTGTCTCAGTTCGTCGCTTGGATAGAGCACAAGATTTTGCCCGGTGAGAAGATCGAAAAGAGTCTGCCCCATGAACGTGCAGTTGGCCTGGGTCTGCGGAAACTCCCGGATCGGAATCCCGGAAGCTTGTAAGGTCGTGATCGATCGGTGCATCTGATACGGGTCGGCCACGATCTCAACCACGTCGCCCCAATCGTTCAAATTCCGCAAATCCTGCTCGACGGTGTTTTCCAGGTCCAAGGGGCTTAAGGGCGTCGGCTTCCAGATGCGGTGCGAGACAAGAATCAACTTCTCGCCTTGCTCATCCCATTTGACCGCCACGCGCGCGGCATTGTCGTGCTTGATGCCGACGTCGACGCCGACAAATAGCGGGCTTCGATCGGTTGTGCTCGGGTGATGGGAATGATCGACGCACGGATCCCACATTTCCGGCGTGATGAAGACTTCTTCGGCCGTCGCCCACTTGTTTTCATGCAAGCGGAGATAGGTGCCAGGACGAAGGGTTTTCTTCTGGCTTTGATAATACGCCAAAGTCTGCCACGGCATGCGCGGCTCATGGTCCCAGTATGCGAAGATGCGCGCGTCACGGTTGCCATAGATCGGCAAATCGGGATGAAGTCGCTCGCCCTGGCCTTCGGGGTGCTCATCCTTGCTTACGACTTGCTTATATAAATCCCAGAGCAGTCCGGATTCGCCCTCGAATCCGGCATAGGTGGAAATGAAGCGGATGGAGTTCTTGCGGGTCGGGACCGGCGTGAGTTCTTCCCAAAGCCGGGTGCTGGACTCGCTGGTATATCCCCAGAGCTCGTCATAGCTCACAAAGCCATGATTGCTGCCCGCGGCGCCCTGATAGTCCCCGCTGATCGCCGTCAGGATCGTGCCGTTGGCGAAGTAGATCGTTTTGGCCTGGACTTCGGCTTCCCGCTTAAGCTCGGGGTTGTGCTCGATGATGCCTTCCATGGTGCGAAAGACGCGCGCCAAGGTCTGCTCCATGTCATTGGCGAGTACCAGAATTTCGTTCGGTGATTCCTGAGTGAATCCCCAGCCGAGAGTGATGGCGCCGTTGAGCGTGGTTTTGCCGGACTTCTTCGGGCAGGACCAAATGATCGTGTCCCACAGAAGCCGGCCGTCTTTATCGAAGGCAAAGGCGAGACGCAGAATCTCCCGCTGGTGATCGCATGAGCGTGAAGGGCTGGCCCAACTCGTTTTTCTTGACCAGCTTGTCGATGAAGGTGATAGGGTGAATCAGTTTGGTCATTGGCCATTGGATCCTGTGATGATAATCGGTGGTCACTGTGTTGTATTCATGCCCGCATTGCCGCAGTCATAGCCTCGAGCGCTCTCATCGCAGCCGCTGGGAACGCTTGTTGAGCAGCCTCATAAATGCACAGCTAATTGCCTGCCGTGATTGCAACTCCCGCTATTGGGTAAGTCCAAACGGCATTTGGGGACGTGGATTTTTGCATCTTCTTTGGTTGCTGATTCGCTCATAGCGGGATGCCTTTTTCCTCCGTGCGCGCCTTGATCTTGGCCATGAACAGTGCCGACCATCGGGTGCGACGTTGGGGTCGGTCATACCTTGTCCATCAGTTCGTGAAACCGGAGGATGCCAACCCGGTTGAGCAACGCCTTTGCCCGCTTCAAAGCGTAGCCGTCCATCCGGCAGTGGTCAGAGCAATAGCGTTTGCCGCGCTGTGATTTGATCGTGATCGGGCTTAGCGCACAACGGGTTCGCGCAGCGTTCAGGATTGGCGTTATTGGTAGCCGTTAACGGCTCATTCTCGCATTCTCCGGGCTCGGTAGGGGGTGAGCCTTCACTCTCAAAGGTGCGAGTTGTTAACGCCTTCATTGGTCTTTCAGTTGCTACCTCCTAGTAGCGTGACTCTGAGAGACATGGCTATGGGCGACTCAAATGTCCCAGACAGTGCGCTATCGGAAACCAAAGGGCACTCGATTCTCGCGAGTTTACCCAGATCTCTTCCAAAGCACGGGCGGAAATTGCGCTTCTCAAAAAAACCGCGGTGCTGTGTGAATCGTGCGGTTGTGTCTATGGGGATTGCGGCGATGAGACAGTTTGCTTGGAACGGTTGCCAGTAGCCGGACAGTCCTAAACGGGTTACCGCGAGGTGGGCCGTGAGCACGAAAAATGTTCTGGATTCGGTACTACTGCTTCTTGTCGCATCCGCGATGATGTTTCTCTGGTGCCGGAGCGACCCTCGCGCGCCGCACAGGGACGAAAGTTTCTTAGCGTCTCTAGCTCGCATGCGCTGATCAAATCGACTCCGACGGGTTAGCGCGGTCATTGTCGGGTGTCGGCTTGGGGCTGCTCGGTATCGCCGTTGAGCAGGTCGGTAACGGTTTTCACTTTATGCCGGCGCTCAAGGCCGAGTTGGGAAAGATAGCGAGTAAGGCCATCGGCAAGGGTCTGACGCTGAATCACAACCGGTAGCAGCGTGCGCTTTCGAGCATTCCCAGCGTCGGCTGTGTGAGTAACCAAGCATCGATACTATCCAAGAGCAGTTTGGACTTGACGGCTAGATCGACCAGGGCGCTTTGCTGCGTGCTGATGGCATCGGCGCCGCCAAGATCCGCGATCAGATCGGCACGCCATTTTTTGAGCGCATAGCCAAGCTTGGTATTGCCGGGGATGACCCGGCTTCCGAGTTGGGTTACTGCGGCTTTCAGCGTGTTGAGCCCGTGCTTTCGCGCATTCCCGTTGCCTTTGGGCGCCCCTCCTGCTCTCATTGTTTTCCGCTGCGCTCATCTGACCTGCACGGACTTTCCAGCATCGCGCGCATGGCACGTTATGGCACAGCAAATTAGAAGTGATTGAACTCGCTTAGATTTTTTTGCGGCACAGGTTGGGAAATCCTGTGCTGTGTCAGATGCCGGCAGAGATAAGCAGCTCAAGCTAGCATCCTCGATATACTCAGTAATTGGATTGAATCATCATACTTTTCCCAGAGGGATCATCTCTGGAAATGCAACCAAAATGGCTAAAGAACGCGCGAAGCCATCTAAGCCAGGGAAGAGCGTTGCGGTATTCATATTCATACGATTGAGATGCCAGAAAATTTCTTTGCGGGTGTCTACCGAATCCTCAATAACAAACTGCACTAGGGCCCTGTGACCCGGGGAGGGTAGGACAGCTGCAATATTTTCCTCAAATGGAACAGACACATTGCCCGGGCATAGAAAAAGACCCTGTTGGATAACGAGGCGTTGATTGAGCCGGAACGGATTCACGGTGCGACCAGACTAAGCGGCGGATCTCTGTCGAAAATACTATTGAAGCATTTTTGTGAATCGATGTAGCCTCTATCGTCCAGACACCGATCTTGAACGTCGCCAGGTACAGTCGAACGGAGCGCGGAATTGATAACGCTTCGATCAAGCGCCCAAACTCCTGCTGCTTTGTCTGCTTGCTCAATTGCAAAGTACACCGCGACAAAAAAAGAATATGTCCAATCTTGAAGGCGCGTGGGAGTGCCGTGATGCTGCATTAGCGCAAGCCATTCCAGTGCATAATCGGGATTCGGCAAATCTGTACTGTGATGGTGCGATTGACGTTTGAACCGACGTATTAACCCTTTTTCGATGTTGGGCGATTTCCTCAGCTCCCAACCGAAACGGCTTACTATTCGCTCAAGGGTGGTTTCGAGTCCCCAACTCGAGTCCTTTTGGCCACGAAAAATCCATTTCTGAACGTCCCTACCCAACTTTAAATATTGGTCATAAAGTTGCTGCCAAGATGCAATGTGCCTTTCCTGAACGTGCGGTTTAAGGACCGATCCAATCGGCATCGTCGTTCTCCTTTTTCGCCTGTTCGTTCAGTAATTGAGGAAGCCTGGGAGCGGCATTTTAGTTGCGGCGAAACCTTTGTTCGAGGCGGGTATTTTGTGCCATGTCTGTGCCATACGCAGATGAAATCATCTGCATTCACACAACATCGAAGCTTGATTTTCCTAGCTGATTTTTACTGAACTGAACTCAGTTGAACGGCTGAGCACTTTTAGGAATCCTGTGCTCTATCCACCTGAGCTACGGGGGCGCAGGGAATATCAGCTGGTTACAATTCCTGTTTTCTCTCTCCGTGTCAAACTCTGTCAATTTTCCCCTATTCGTTATCGCCAAACTGGTTGATGAGCAGATCGATCTCTGCTTGCGGGTCTTTGATCGAGTTAGTTTCGTCAATCGTAAAAACTCGTTCTTTGCCGCCGCTCTCGACAACAAGTTCGAAGGCGTCTTTGTCTGGAATATTCCGGCAGCTCAGACGATCGATAGGAATCTTCCTCTCGGAGGCCGTTTGCTTCAATTGCGTTACAAAGCGGTCTCGGTCTTGTTGAGCCATAGATTAGTCCCTCCTATATGACGAACTTTAACCGGTCTGAATGAGCCGTTCTAGATCCGTCATTGCATTCTGTTCCCTGTCCCGCAGGAAATGCGCATAGACTCTCATCTCATCGACAAGTCGGCATGCCCCAGATAAGCGGAAATCTGCGTGATGGGGCGCTTTAGCAGAATCAGCATGCTTGCGTAGCTATGCATCGTTACCTGCTTTTTGGATTGCCTTATAGATAGCGCCCGGCCCAACGCCGTAACGGCCGATTCCGGTACGATTGGCGAAATCGCCGAACTCATTGCAGAAAAACCTGGGTTAAGCCGGCTCGTCGGCGCATCTCTCTTTCCAAGCGCGCAACACAGGAATCCAGCGGAAAAGTTTTTCAGGATTATAAAACGTTGTACCAAATTCTTTGGTCGTATGATAAAGTCGCCGGCGTTCGCTCGGTATTTACAGCTTACGAGGCCAGAAAGAAAGCGCAATGCACGACTCTCCCTTTCATTTTCCTGAGGCTCCATTCAAGACGACGCCCGACCCGAAGTTTTACTACTCCAATCAAGTTTTTAAAAATGCTTGGGCTACTCTCCGCTTCGGCATCTATGCCCGCAAAGGTTTCATTGTGATCACTGGTGAACCGGGCACCGGAAAAACTACCTTACTCAGAAGAGCCATGCGCGATTTTGGCTCGAACATTAAAACCGCTTACATAACGGAGACTCTGGTCGGTGGCACCGACTTCCTTCATCTGACGTTCACTGAACTGGCGTTAGGAGATTCGAGTCAAAACCGTCCAGCGATAACCAAGCGCCTCAATGATTATTTGCTCGAACAGTTCGAGCAAGGAAATACCGTCGCTCTTCTTGTCGACGAGGCGCAAAAACTGTCCCTGGAAGGATTAGAAGAGCTGAGGTGTCTCGGTAATCTGGAAACCGACAGAGACAAACTCCTGCAGATCGTTCTGGCAGGACAACCTGAGCTTGACCAAAAATTGGATCAACCGGAACTTCGTCAGTTGAAACAGCGAATCGCGCTGCGCTGCCAGCTTAAACCCATTACGCACGACGAGGTGCGAGCCTACATGGATTCGCGGCTGCATATCATCGGTTACAATAGCGAGAATCTGTTTGAACCGAATGCCATTGAAAAGATTGCCTGTTATTCAAATGGAATTCCTCGCCTCATCAACACTATCTGCGATAACGCATTTTTGGTCGCTTATTCCCGGTCTGCACGAAAAGTGACTGCCGCTATGATCGACACCGTTGCCGAGAATTTACGCCTTGGTCTTGGCCAGTATCCATTTAACCAGAAGGGAGGACCCCAATCCGCACCGGGACGCGAAGACGATTCCACGACCCGCCAGTTGCTCAACCCAATCACTCGCATTTTGGGGACGATTGTATTAGTGAGCGCATTAGGTGTTTTCTTCTATTCACACGAGTTGGGCCTTTCTGCTTCAGGCCCACAACGTGATCTTGCAACAGTAGAAACGACTAAAACCGCAGCTGCAAAACAGAGGGCAATTGCAGAACACGCCTCGACGGATTCCAATGCATTTCAGGTCGAAAAATCCGGACAACTTCTGCACGATAGAAAACAGAGACCGCCGTCCAAAAGCAGAGAGTTGTTCGTCATTGGAGCTTCCTTCGTGCGGGCCGCGCCGAGCCCAAATGCAGAAATTATCGCAACACTCCCCCCCGGCACGCGTATTCAGGTCACGGGTCCAACAAGAGAGTACTATGGAGTCCGCTCTCGAGGAACAACGACTATTCGCGGCTATGTTCATAAAGAGGACGCCTTTTTTGAGCGCAAGAAAGAATCGCGATCAAAGCGTCATCGAAAATCATAGAAGTGCCTGATAACATTGCGCAGGTCGGGGCGCGCTCGTGGAGCGAGCAGAAGACGATCCTCGTGGAAGTGATTTTCAACCAGCGCAGGCACTGGCAGGTGGCAGATGTTAGTCGAGTATGAACAGTGCCCTTTGCGCACTATATGCCATATACGAATCATACGGAGCCGACGCTGAAACGGCTCGCGGCGCTCAAGCCACGTACGCTGGCAACCATGCATGGCTCGACGGGAAGCGGGCCATTGCGGACCTCGCACAGGCCATGAAGATGTCCTTGCGGGAAGCTAGGTAGCGGCCGTCACAACACGTCTTCCTGGCCTAACACGTCATTGCGGATCATCAATCGCAAAGTGGGGTCAAACCATGCGGCGGAACGTTTTTAATCGTGGACTCGTCGAGGAAAAACGAAGTGAACGAACAAGTCGCTTGGCATCAATGCCGGCTCTCGGCTGCTGCGTCGCGCTCTGCTTCCAGGGCTGCAGCTCGGCGCCGACGCCGCTGACAATCACCATGCAGCATCCCGAAACCAAGCAAACGCTCACTTGCGCGGCAAAGGATCAGTTCGCGCGGGCCGATACGGCGATGCTCGCTAGCGCCGTGGAAAGCTGCGCAAAGGGCCTCGAAACGCGCGGCTTTGTTCGGCAGCGCTAGCTCGTGCCATTGGTTTGACCGAGACAATCGTTCCGGCTAAGACTCCGATGACACCGAGCAGGCTGCCCGAAATCATACGCGAGATCCGCCGGACCCGAGGGAAAACTGATCTTCTAAATACGCAACGCCCGTAACAGGTCTCAAGTTGCGGCAATTGCCCCGGCAGTGATGCGAAAATAAGTTTCATAAACCTGATCGGTTTTCTCCGGTATCTTGACTTTCCGAGACCCGGAGCTTAATTTCAGACCTATAAGGTCCACGTACGGGAGGAATCATGGCCAAGAGTTTTCAGGAGATCATGGCCGAAGCGCGCAAGGAGATCCCCGAAGTGAGCGCGCAGCAGGTAAACGAATTGCTGAAGAAAAACGGCAAATCTCCTATTTTGCTTGACGTTCGGGAGAGCGACGAATGGCGCCAGGGACATCTGGAAGGAGCCCTTCCCCTGCCCCGTGGCTTTCTCGAGATCAAAGTCGAAAGCGCCGTCCCGAATAAAGACGCGCCGATCATTGCCTACTGCGCCGGCGGCGTGCGCTCGCTGCTCGCGGCCAAGGCAATGAAAGAGATGGGCTACCAGAATGTTTCGTCCATGGCCGGCGGCTACGCCGCCTGGAAGAACGGCGGTTTCAAGTGGGTGCAAGACTTTCAGTACACGCCGGAACAGTTGATCCGCTATAGCCGCCACTTCCTGCTGCCCGAAGTCGGCGAAGATGGCCAGGCCAAACTACTGCAAGCGAAAGTTTTGATGGTCGGCGCCGGCGGCCTGGGCTCGCCGTCGGCATATTATCTGGCCGCGGCAGGCGTCGGAACCATCGGCATCATCGACAACGACGTCGTCGATATTTCCAATTTGCAGCGCCAGATCCTGCACGCCAACGACCGGGTCGGCACACCGAAGGTCGAGTCCGCCAAGAAAACCCTCGAAGGGCTCAATCCGGACGTTAAAGTGATTCCTTACCAGGCAAAGTTAACGTCCGAAAATATCATGGAGATCATCAAAGACTACGACCTGGTCGTCGACGGCTGCGATAATTTCCCGACGCGCTATCTGGTCAACGACGCCTGCGTGCTCACCAAAAAGCCCAACGTCCACGGCAGTATCTTCCAATTCGAAGGGCAGGCGACGGTTTTCTATCCGGGTAAAGGTCCCTGCTACCGCTGCCTGTATCCCGAGCCGCCGCCTGCGGAGATGGCGCCGAGCTGCGCCGAGGCGGGCGTGTTGGGCGTGTTGCCTGGGCTGATCGGTGTGATCGAGGCGCTCGAAGCGATCAAGATCATTCTCGGCAAAGGCGACACTCTGGTCGGCCGCTTGCTGCACTTCAATACGCTCACCATGGAGATCAATACGCTCAATCTGCGGCGCGATCCCGAATGTCCGATGTGCGGCGATCATCCGACGATTCACGAGCTGATCGACTACGAGGAATTCTGCAGCCTGCGCCACTGAGCGCGCGCTTCTGAAATGTGAAATAAAGGGCGGCCTCAGGGTCGCCCTTTGTATTTTGGCGGGCGCGGGGCGCGCCGCGGTTTGGCAAAAGAACGCTCGGCGGGGCTTTGCAATCCGACTTCGCGCTTGAGCGCGTCGACTTCCAGGCGGCTCAACGGCCGCAGCTCGCCGAGCGGCAAAGTGCCGAGGGAGACCGAGCCCACTTTGACGCGGATCAACTTCTCGACGAAAAATCCCAGGGCTTCGAACATACGCCGCACCTCGCGCTTGCGCCCTTCGCGCACCTCGATCTCCACCCAGGCATTTTTCTTGAGCTTCTCGATCACCCGCCCGCGCGCCGGCGCGCTCATGCCGTCCTCCAGGCGAACGCCGCTGCGCAGCCGGGCCAAATCTTCCGGCGCTGGGCAGGCGCTCAGCTTGACGCGGTAGAGCTTCTTTACACCGAAGCGCGGGTGGGTCAGGCGCAGCGCCAATTCACCGTCGTTGGTGAGCAGCAAGAGCCCGGTCGTGTTGTAGTCGAGGCGGCCGACGGGAAACAGCCTGCGCCTCTCGCCCAGGCGCGCGAGGTAAGGCGTTAAGTCCGGGCGCTTCTCCGGATCGTTCAGCGTGGTGATGATTCCCGGCGGCTTGTGAAACGCGTAGTAGAACGGCGCCGCGGCGGGCTGGACGCGCTTGCCGTCGACCTTGATGCTGTCTTTCGCGGGATCGGCTTGGGAGCCGAGCTTGCGGATGACCGTCCCATTCACCGAAACCCGCCCTTCGGCAATCCAGCGCTCCGCCTCGCGGCGGGATGCCAGTCCCGCGCGGGCGAGAATCTTTTGCAGCCGCTCCATGACGCGCGCCGCTAATTTTCTTCGAGCCTGGTCGATGGGCAGGACCTCGCCGGGAATTTCTGGCAGCGAGATCTCTTCCATCTCCTTGAGGGTCGGCAGGTGCGAAAGATCCTTGAGATTGAAAAGCTGGAGAAACTCCGGTGTGGTGCCGTAAAGAAACGGCCGGCCAGGAACGTCCTTGCGCGCCACGGCGCGAATCAGGTTGCGCTCCAGCAGGGTCGTGATGACGCCGTCGACGTCGACGCCGCGGATCGCCTCGACTTCGGCTTTGGTGATCGGCTGGCGATACGCCACGATCGCCAAGGTTTCCAAAGTCGCTTTGCTCATCCGCGCCGGCCGGCCGCCGAGGAATTTTTTTACCCAGTCGGCGTGCGCCTTGGCCGTGCGCAATTGGTAGCCGCCGGCGACCTCGACCAGGCGTATGCCGCGATTCTGGTCTTCGTATTCGCGTTGCAGCTCGAGCAAAATATTCTGCAGCGTCTGCCGGTCGACGTGTTCGAGCACCTCGCCCAAGCGGTGCAAAGTCTGCGGCCCGTCGGCGACGAACAAAAGGCTCTCGACCACGGATTTTAATTCTTCACGCTCCATCTTGCTCTTCCTCGGCTTCTTCGAGCACGACCCGCTCCGCCGCTTCATCCATCCCGGCCGCCGCTTCGATCAAAATCTCGCCGCCCGGCTTGTCTTGAAAGACGCGGATCGCCCGCACCTTGACCAGCTCGAGCATCGCCAAAAACGTCACGATGATCTCCATCCGGCTTTTCACCTCGGCGAAAAGAGCTTCGAAAACGATCCGGCTCTCGCTCCGCAGCCGTTCGAGCAGCAGGGTCATCTTCTCCCGCACGGTGATCTTTTCCAGAGTGACTTCGTGGACGATGTCTTTGGGCAATCGATCGATCACCCGTTTGAGCGCGCCCAGGAGCTCGAATACCGAGACTTCGCGGAATTCGCGCGGTCCGGTTTCCTCGACCGGCGTCGTGGCGCGGACGAACACGTCACGGGTCAGAACTTCGCGTTGCTCCAGCTCCGCCGCGGCTTCCTTGTAGCGCTGGTACTCCAGCAGGCGCCGCACCAGCTCGGCGCGCGGATCGATGCCCTCCTCCTCATCCGGCTCCTCGTCTCCCGCCGGCAGCAGCTCGCGCGACTTGATATGGATGAGAGTGGCCGCCATGACGAGAAACTCGCCGGCCACGTCCAAGCTCAAGCTCTGCATCAAATCCAGCGTTGCCAGATATTGTTCGGTGATCGCGGCGATCGGTATGTCGGTGACGCTGACTTCATTTTTCTTGATCAGGTGGAGCAGCAGGTCCAGCGGACCCTCGAAAATCTCGAGTTGTATTTTCGTGCTCACAGCGTCAAAGCCTCGCGCACTTCCGCCAGGGTCGCGGCGGCTTTTTGCTGCGCGGTCTCGGTGCCAGCGGCGAGAACGGCTTCCACCTCGCCGGGTTGTTTCTCGAGCTGCACGCGGCGCTCGCGAATCGGCGCGAGGTCGTCGATGACGTGCTTGATCATGATCTTCTTGCAATCGAGGCAGCCGATCCCGGCGGTCCGGCAGCCCCGGCTCACTTCGTCGATCTCCTGCGCCGTGCAGTAAATTTTGTGGAGCTGAAAAGCCGGGCACTTTTCCGGCTCGCCGGGATCGGTGCGCTTCACCCGCGCCGGATCGGTCATCATGCGGCTGATCTTGGCGTCGATGTCTTTGGGCGTGTCGGACAAGAAGACCGCGTTGCCGTAACTCTTGCTCATCTTGCGTCCGTCCAGACCGGGAACCCTCTGCGCCTCGGTCAACAGCACTTCCGGCTCGGGAAAGATCGGCCCGTACAGTTGATTGAAGCGCCGGACGATCTCGCGGGTCAGTTCCACGTGCGGCGCCTGGTCGACGCCGACCGGCACTTTATTGGCTTTGTAGATCGTAATGTCGGCGGCCTGCAGCACCGGATAGCCGAGAAAACCGTAGGTCGATAGATCTTTGCCGACGATCTCCTTCATCTGTTCCTTATAAGTCGGGTTGCGTTCCAGCCACGGCACCGGTGTGATCATCGAGTAGAGCAAGTGCAGCTCGGCGTGTTCTTTGACTCTCGACTGGCGAAAGATGACCGACTTGGCCGGATCGAGGCCGACTGCGAGCCAATCCATCACCATCTCGATGGTGCTCTCGCGAATGCCTTGAGGCGCGGCGTAGTCGGTCGTCAGCGCATGCCAATCGGCGACGAAAAAGTAACACCGAAAGCGCTCCTGCAGCCGCAGCCAATTGACGAGCGCGCCGTGGAAGTGTCCCAGATGAAGTTTCCCGGTGGGCCGCATGCCGCTGACGATGGTTTCCATGAGCTAAAAGACTCCCAGATAGAGTTTCAATAGGAATTCCGTCGGCGGGTGAATGATCCGGTCCAAGCTTCTGGTCATCAGCAGTACGATCAGGATGATAAAGCCGAAAGGCTCGATGCGCGCGACCAGAGAGGCCAGCGGCAACGGCAGTAATCCGATCAGCACTCGGCCGCCGTCGAGCGGCGGCAACGGCAGCATGTTGAACACCGCCAGGGTGACGTTGATCAAAATCCCGCTCTGCGCCATCAAGACCAACGGCGCAAAAAAATCGATCAGGCTCGACAGCGAATAGGACGCGCCTTGGGCGGCGGTCATGGGAACGAGCGCCCGCCAGATCAACGCGCACACGGCGGCCAGGAGCAGATTCGTGACCGGCCCGGCGGCCGCGACCCAAATCATGTCGCGTTTGGGATTGCGCAGATTGTGAAAATTCACCGGCACCGGCTTGGCATAGCCGAAGACGAACGGCGAATGAGCGACGATAAGCATGAGCGGTACCAGGATGGTGCCGAACAGATCGACGTGGGCGAAGGGATTCAACGTCAAGCGGCCGAGCTGCCGCGCCGTCGGATCGCCGAGACGATAGGCCACCCAGCCGTGCGCGACTTCATGAAACACCACCGCTGCCACTACTGGAAGCGCCCAGATAATGATTTGACCGACGATTTGTTCCAAGACAATCTCGCGGGAGAGTCAGTGTATGAATACGGCATGGCCTGCCAAAAGACAAGGCGGCGGAAGGATTGGAGTATTGGAGTACTGGAATGTTGGAGTGATGCTTCATCCGTCCCCTCCTTCCAATACTCCATTACTCCACTACTCCATTCTTCATTCTCCGTGTTGCCCGGGTTTCTCTCGGATGATGCTCCCGATGCACCTTCTTCAGGCGCGCGCCGTCGACATGGGTGTAAATCTGCGTGGTCGAGATATCGGCGTGGCCGAGCATCGACTGCACCGAGCGCAGGTCGGCGCCGCGTTCGAGCAAATGGGTGGCGAACGAATGGCGCAAAGTATGCGGCGTCACCCGCTTTTCGACGCCGGCCGCCAGAGCGTAGCGGCGGATAAGCTTCCAAAAACCTTGGCGCGTGAGCGGCCTTCCCGAGCGGTTGGTGAAAACGTACGGGCTGCTTTTTCCTTTGAGCAGGGCCGTCCGGTTCTGGCGGATAAAACTTGTCAAGCTGTCTCTGGCCCACTTGCCAAACGGCACGGCTCGGACTTTTGCGCCTTTGCCTTTGATGGTCAGATAATTGCCGTCGAAATTGATCTGGCGGAGCTCCAATCGAACCAGCTCCGACACTCTCAATCCCGTGGCATACAGCGTCTCCAGCATGGCCCGGTCGCGGGCGCCGAGGGCTTCCTTGGCATCGGGCTGGCTCAAGAGCTTGCGCACGTCGTCCGCGGAGAGAGTTTGCGGCAATTTCCGCGGGCCGGGCTGAAGAACCAACGGCGGCAGGCTGTGCGCCGCAATGAGTCCCTCGGTTTCGAGAAACTGCAGCAGGCGCCGCAGCGTGACCACGTGGCGCGCGATGCTGCGCGGACTCAGCGCGCCGGCGCGGAGCGCGCCGATAAACGATCGGATGAGACGCGCGTCCACCTCCCGCCAATCGGCCACGCCGCGAGCCGTGAGAAACTCCGAAAGTTTTCTCAGATCGCGGGCATACGCTTCGACGGTGTTGCGCGCCAGGCCCTTCTCCACCGCGGCCACCGCCAGGAACGCGTCAATGGAGGGGCTCAGCGGGTCTTTCGTTGCCTTCATTTTGCGGCGCGAGATTTTGCCGGAGAAATTCGCGGATGGTTTCCACCGCGCCGGCATCGGTGATTTTGCCGCCGCGCTCGTCGGTCACGTAGAATACGTCCGCCGCCTGGTCGACGTTGGTGGAAATCTTCGCGACGTGGATCGACAGGCCGAGCCGGTGCAGGCTGTACGTGATCGTGAACAGCACGCCGATGCGATCTTCGGTGAAGATCTCGACGATGGTGAAGTCGTCGGACGCTTCGTTGTCGACGTTCACGACGGTGGCGACCTTGGGCGCGCGTTTTTTCAGAAATTGCGACGGCTTGGACGAAGCCACCAGGGCGGCGACCTCGATCTTTCCTTCGAGAATGCCGTCGAGGGCGAGGCGAAACTTGAGCCACTTCTGCTCGGCCATGACGATCTCCGAGCGTCCATGATGCGAGATCCGGAAGACGTCGAGAATGCGCCCGTCGCTGGCGGTGAAGATGCGCGCGTTCAAAATGTCGAGCTGGAGAGCGGTGAACACGCCCGTGATCGAAGCGAATAAACCGGGCCGGTCCTGGCAGCAAATCACCACCGAGGTGCAGTCGCGCTCGGGAAAATGCTCGACCATCACCTCGGGCTTGTTCCCGTCGAAACGGTCCATCAGTGCAAAATGGGCGGGGATATCGTCCTCCGGGGTCGACAGAAAATATCGCTCGGGCATGGCTTGGACGAATTTTTCGATCGCTGCTTCCGGATGGTCCTTGGCAAGCTGGCGGCGCGCCCGGATCTGCACGCGGCGAATGACGGCGAGCACGTCGGGGCGCTCGAACTCGCCCTTCTCGGCTTCCTCCAAAAGATTCAAGGTCTTCACGTAAAGCTCGGCCAAGAGCGACGCTTTCCACGGATTCCAGACTTCCGGCCCTACCGCTTTCACGTCGGCGAAGGTCAGAAGATAGAGCATCTTGAGATTGTTGACGCTGCCCATCGTTTTTGCGAAGTCGAAGAGAGTTTTCTGGTCTTCGAGGTCGCGGCGAAAAGCGGTTTGGGTCATCAAGAGATGGTGGCGCACCAGGAACTCTACCAACGCGCCGTCGTCGGCGTTGAGACGCATGCGCCGGGCGATCGGCCGCACCATGCGCGCGCCGACCTCCGAGTGGCCGCCGCCGAAGCCCTTGCCGATGTCGTGAAACATCATGCCGAGGTAGAGCAGCTCGATCTTTTCCGCTTCGCGCCCCAGTTGCGTGAGCTGCGGCAGGCTTTGCGCGTAGGCGCCGGCGCGGAGCTGCTCGATCTCCTTGACCAGATGCAGGGAATGCTGATCGACGGTGTAAATGTGATACGCGTCGTGCAGCACCATGCAGAGAAGCCTGCCGAATTCGGGGATCAGCGCGCCCAGCACGCCGCTGCGGTGCATTTCGGCGAGAGTCTCGTAGACCGATTCCTTCCATTTGAGAATGCTGAAAAACGGCGTGTTGGCGCCCGCCGAGCGCCGATACTCATCGTCGATGAGATCGAGATTGCCGCGCAACAGCTCGCGGGTCTCGTGGCTCAGCCGGCAGCCGTGCTTTTGCGCGTCGTCGAAGATGCGCACGAGGTTTTCCGGATGGCTGCGCAGCACCTCGGGCTTGGTCACGTTGACGTGCCCCGTCGACAGCCGGATGCCCTCGCGCAAGGTTCGCCCGAAAACATACGCTGCGCCGAAGCGCGGCTTGTCGCATTCGGTGACCCGATGAATAATCAAAGTGGAAAGACGGCTAATCCGGCTCGCGTGCAAATAATAGGCGCGCATGAAGACTTCGACCGCGCGCAGCCGCTCTTCGCCTTCGAAGCCGAGCGCCGAGCTGACGTTTTCCTGCTGCTCGAAAGTGAGCTGGTCCTGGTGCTTGCCGGTGGAAAAGTGCAATTGATTGCGTACACGTAGCAAAAAATCCTGGGATTCTTTGAGCTGGGCGATGTCCGCCGGAGCGACCACGCCGCCGAGCGCGAGGGCATCGAGATCTTTCGCCTTGAGCTTGGCGCGGGCGATCCAGCGCGCCGTCTGAATATCGCGGAGCCCGCCCTCGCCTTCTTTCACTTCGGGCTCGAGCAGGTACACCGAACCGCCGTATTGCGCATGGCGCGCCCGGTTCTCTTCGAGCTTTTCGCGAATGAAGCGGGAAATCCCCGCCTTCAGCAAACGCGGCTCCACTTTCTTTTCGAATTCCTGAAAAAGCGCGAAATCGCCGCACAGAAAGCGCGCGTCGAGCAGTGCGGTGCGCACTCGCATATCGCTCTCCGCCAGGCGAATGCAATCGGCGATGCTGCGGGTGGCGTGGGCCGGCTCCATGCCGGCGTCCCACAGCGTGTGCTGCAAGGCTTCGGTGAGCGCCTGCACGAAAGGCGTGATCTTGCGCGGAAAGAGAAACAGCAGATCGATGTCGGAGTGCGGGTTCAGCTCGCCCCGCCCGTAGCCGCCTTGGGCGATCAGGGCGAAGCCGCGATGGCTTTCGCCCAAGCGCTTGCCGCATTCCGCATGGATCACGCCGTAGAGATGGCGGATCAGGTGATCCATGACGGTCGACCAGGCCGACACGATTTCGAGACCGCCGGCTCCCGCGCGGTGTCTTTCATAAAGCGCTTCACGGCCGCGGGTGACATAGCTGCGTGCCAGGCGCTTCAAGTCAGGTTCGCTCTGCGCCTGCTGGAGCAAGGAAAGCGAAATCGCTACGGCGTCCATCAATAATAACTTCCTAGAGCGTCTTGGCTATTATATTGGTTTGGCCATACTTCTCGATGCCTTGGTAGAGCGCGTCGACCATGGCGTCCTGGTAGCGTTCCTGGCCCATCGCCGCGCCTTCGATCCGATGGGTGATGAAGAACATCTCCACCAGGACGCTCGGCATGCGGGCGCCGACCAGCACGTGAAACAGCGCCTTCTTGACGCCCAGGTCTTTGACGTCGGCCATAATGCGGCTCATCCCGCCCACCAGAGCCCCTTGCAGCCGGTGCGCCAGGGTGATCGAGTCCTCGAGCTTCACGTTCTGCATCATGTCGCTCAAGATGAATTGCAGATCGGAAATATTGCGTCGCGAGGTGCGGTTTTCCCGCGCCGCGAGTCGAATCGCCGCTTCGTCCGTCGTGTTGTCGAGATAGTAGGTCTCAACGCCGCGCGCCTCGACGTTGGGGCTCGCGTTCATATGCAAGGATATGAACAGGTCGGCGTCCTCGCCGTTGGCGAGCGCGGTGCGGTCTTCGAGCGGCACGTAGCGATCGTCGCTGCGCGTCAACACCACCTTAACGCCGAGCTCGGCGCGGAGCTTGCGCGCGAGCTTTTTCGCCACCCCGAGCACCAGGTCTTTTTCCGCCGCTCCGCCGACGCCGATGGCGCCGGGATCCTTGCCGCCGTGGCCGGGGTCGAGGACGATCTTGCGCAGGCCGCTTGCCGGCGCTGGCGCTTCGGCTTTTCTCGCTTGGGCTGTCGGACGCGGCGCGACCGACTCCGTCTTCGCCGAAACCTCTTTCGCGGGAAGTTTCCCGCTCGCTGCCCGCCCGGCGATGTCGATCACGAGCCGCGTGGGATCTGCGGTCAGGAAAATATTGTGCGCCCGCAGCTCGTTCATATCGAGCACGACGCGCACGCTGTCGCCGCCGTGCTGGCCGATACGAACCTGGCGCAGGGCTTCGTCATCCACGGCCAGTGGCTCGTTGGACGCCAACGCCAACCTGGCGCCGATGATGTCGATGTAGATACGCGCCGGCAAACGCTGCACCGGATCTTCTTTTAGGCGGCGCACGTCGAATTTGGCTTCCCGGGAGAGATCGAGCATGACGCGCGTGAGCTCTTTTGTCGAAATGAATCGCCAAGCGGTTACCTGAACGCCTTCGCCGGTGGCTTCCCTGGCCGAATCGGTCGTTGTCTCGCTACCGGCCGCAGCCTCGGCCCTCCGCCGGCTCTCGCCTGCCCGCGCCGAAGCTGCCGGACGCAGTTCGTTCCTGCCGGCCTGCGCGCGCGCGAGGCGCGCCGAGTCCGTTACCAGATCAGCAGCCGGTACACCAAACATGCCGGCAAGAATGAACAGCGCGACGAGCGGCAGCTTCATAGGCTTTGCCTCCAATCGATCATTTCTTGGCCTCTTCGGTCAGCCGATAAAGCGCGTTCATGGCGTCGAGCGGCGTCATGGTCGAAACATCGAGCCGATTCAGTTGATCGCGCAAACGACTCTCCGCCTCGCTAAACAGGCCCATCTGCGCCGGCGCCGCGGCATCGGACCTGGCATCGTGAAACACCCGGGAGCCGTCCCGGCTCGCTTCCAAATGCGCGAGGATCTCTTTGGCGCGCTCCAGGATCGCGCCCGGCATGCCCGCCAGCCGCGCAACGTGAATGCCGTGGCTGTGGCTCGCCGCGCCTTCGAGCAAGCTGCGCAGAAAAATGATATCGCCGCGCCATTCCTTGACCGCGAAGTGATAGTTGCGAATCCGCTCCTTGCTCTGCGCCAGGTCGGTCAACTCGTGATAGTGCGTCGCGAACAGCGTGCGCGGCCGCTCTGCGGCGTCGTGCAGAGCCTCGGCAACGGCCCAGGCGATCGAGATGCCGTCGAAGGTGCTCGTGCCGCGCCCGACTTCGTCGAGCAGGATCAGGCTGCGGCGCGTCGCATGGCCCAGAATATTGGCGGTCTCCTTCATTTCGACCATGAACGTCGATTCGCCGCGCGCCAGCGAGTCCGCTGCGCCGATGCGGGTAAAGATGCGATCGACGATGCCGATGCGCGCTTCGGCGCACGGCACGAAGCTCCCCATCTGGGCGAGGATGACGATCAACGCCACCTGGCGCATGTAAGTTGATTTGCCGGCCATGTTGGGGCCGGTGAGAAGAATCATCTGCTGCCCATCGGGGTCGAGCGCGCAGTCGTTAGGCACGAAAGCGCCCCTGCCGAGCGCCGCCTCGACCACTGGATGGCGGCCGTCGCGCAGCGCCAGACCGGCGCCGGCGTCGATGTGCGGCCGGATAAAATGGCGCGATTCAGCGATTTCCGCGAGCGACAGCAGCGCATCGAGCATCGCCAGCGCGTTGCTGGTGGTTTTCAATCCGGGATAGTAGGCGGCGACCTGCTCGCGGACTTTTCCGAGGAGCGTGGTTTCCAACTTTTCAATGAGGCTTTCCGAGTTGAGCACCTTGG
Source organism: uncultured delta proteobacterium (assembly GCA_963745035.1). GTDB lineage: Bacteria > Desulfobacterota > Binatia > UBA9968 > UBA9968 > DP-20. The sequence continues at coordinate 26,055 of CAVUVW010000006.1, forward strand.
CTTCGTATTCTTTCAGATCCGGCGTAATGTAGCGCTCGCCGTTGGCCAACGTCTGCTTGCGCAGATAGTCGCCCGGAACCGCTTTGAGGTGCGACTTGGTCACTTCGATGTAGTAGCCGAACACCCGGTTGTAGCGCACCTTGAGCGAGTGGATGCCGGTGCGGCGCCGCTCCTCCGCCTCGAAGCGACGGATCCAGTCCTTGGCGTGGGCTCGCAGGTCGACGATCTCGTCGAGCTCGGCGTCGAAGCCGGCGCGGATAAAACCGCCGTTCTTCAGCGCCAACGGCGGATCGTCGACGATCGCCCGCTCGATCAAGTTGATTACTGCCGCGAGATCGACCAAGCCGTCGCGCAGGCGCGCCAGAAGCGTTGCCGTGACCCCGTTGAGCCGGCGGCGAATCTCCTCGACGGCGCCCACCGTCTCTTTGATGGCGACCAGATCCTTCGGAACTGCGGAGCCGGCCACGGCGCGCCCGGCGAGTCTTTCGAGATCCTGAATTTTTTCCAGGGCGAGCTTCAACTCCTGGCGCAGCGCATATCGATCGACGAGCTCCTGGACGCTTTCATGGCGCTCGCCGATCGCCCGCTCATCGGTCAGCGGATAGAGCAGCCATTGGCGCAAGCGCCGCGCGCCCATCGGCGTTACGGTTTGATCGATGATGAACAGCAGCGAGCCTTTGCGATCGCCGTGGTAGTTGGAGACGAGTTCCAGGCTTTTGCGGGTGCCCTCATCGAGAATCAGATAATGCGCCGCCTGGTACGGCTCGAGCTCGCGCAGAACCTTGAGCGACTCGGCGGCGTTCGCCTCCAAATAGCGGAGCACGGCGGACGCGGCGCGGACGCCGAGCGCCGGGGCGGGCTCGGCGATCGAATTCGCCGCCAGTCTGTCGGCTGCGGCATCGGAAAAGAAGTCGTCCGATACCGCGGTGAAATGAATCGCCGGGAATTCGCGGTAAAGGCGCTCGCGCAGCCGGGCATCGCGTCCGGACAACAGCACTTCGCTCGGCTGGATGCGCCCGAGCTCGTCCACCAGAGCAGCTTCCTCGCTGAGCTCGGCGCAGCGGAACTCCCCCGTCGTGACATCGGTCAGCGCTAAGCCGAAGGCGTCGCGCGCCGCGCACAGCGCAGTGAGAAAATTGTTGCCGCGGGCGTCGAGCGCCTCGGCGGCGGTGACCGTGCCCGGCGTGATCACCCGCACGACTTCGCGCTTGACCACGCCCTTGGCCGCCGCCGGGTCCTCCATCTGTTCGCACACCGCGACCTTGTGGCCTGCGTCGAGCAATTTTTGGATGTACGGCTCGGCCGAATGATAGGGCACGCCGCACAGCGGCACCGAGCCGTCCGCGTTCTTGTTGCGCGAGGTGAGCGCGATGTCGAGGACCTTGGCCGCCGTGTGCGCGTCGTCGAAAAACATCTCGTAGAAATCGCCCAGGCGAAAAAACAGAATGGCGTCGCGGTAGCGCTCCTTGATCTGAAGATACTGTTGCATCATCGGCGTGACTTTGACTGGTTCCATCGCGCTAGACCGCCCTGCCGTTCCTTTCGCCGAGCCCATGCGCCCTGCGATTCTGACGAGCCGCCACGACCGCGCGCTTGGTATCGCGGTCGAGCTTGCGCACCAGACTGCCGATGCCGAGGGAGAGCACGAACTGGCGCTTCATCGCCTCGAGGATTTTCTGCCGGTCGTCGGTGATCACGAACAATTCTTCGCCGTCGGTCAAGTATTTCAACGACTCGGCGGCGCGTATGGTGCGGGCGGCGTTTTCCTTGAGTGGGCGCAAACAGCGGCGGATCATCTGCAGGCTGAAGCCGTGCCGGGCAAGGTCCTGGACGACTTTCAGACAGACGAGATCGTGGAAGGAATAGAGCCGCTTGGTGCCGCGCCCTTCGGCGAGCTTGACCGACGGGCGAAGGAAATCCTGCTCGTCCCAATACTGGAGCTGGCGCAAGCTCACGCCAACGATGCGGCTGACGGTTTTGCTGTCGTAAGTTTCCATCGAGACTCGAACAATGAAAACACGGCTGTTTTCATGACGTTAAACGGCGGCCGGGCGATTGTCAATGAATTGTATTACGACAGCGCAGCGACTGTGGAGTGACTTCATTTGTCCTGAAGCACAGCCGAAGGATTCAGAGGTGACGGTCAAAATCAAATGTCATTTTCAGAAACCGGCGCGCATTCATTATTATCTGCGCAGCGCGGCGATCAATGAAAATCCCGGCTGCGCGTGCCGGCAGGCTTGAGATCCAGGCGCGGCTCCCAAAGCGTTTCGGCGACCAGGTGCACCACGCCGTCTTCGGCTTGCAGCTTGCCGCTGATGCCGAGAAAGCCCGTGGTTTTGGCCAGCACCGGGTAGCGCTGGAAAACGCTCTCCCACACGACGACGTTGACGAAACCGGTTTCGTCTTCGAGTGTCATGAATACGACTCCGCCCGCCGTGCCCGGCCGCTGCCGGCAGATCACCAACCCCGCATAACGAACTTTGGCGCCGTCTTGCATCGACGCCACCGTCCGCGCATCAGGCAAGTCCTGACGCACCAGGCCGGCGCGCAGCGGTGCCAGCGGATGGCGCCTCGTGCTGTGCGACGTCCGGCGATAGTCCCAACCGACTTCTTCGAAGTCGGTGAGCGCGGCGAATGCCGGCGGCGCCGCGCGCGCCGGCAGCGACAGGGGTTCTTTTTGCGCGCGCGCCAGGCGGCGCACATCCCAAAGCGCCGCGCGCCGGTCAACGCGCAGGCTCTCGAAGGCCCCCGCCTCCGCCAGCGCGCCGAGAGCCCCTTCATCCAAGCCCGTGCGGCGGGCGAAATCCTCGAGCGACGCGAACGGCGCCCATTCACGCGCACGCGCGATCTTCTTCCAATCTTTTTCACCGAAGCCTTTGACGTAGCGCAATCCCATGCGCACGGCGAACCGCTCCGCGCTCTCCGCGCACGGCTCCAGCGTGCAATCCCAATCACTGGTCTGCATGTCGACGCTGCGCATGACTATGCGATGACGCTTGGCGTCTTCGACGATGGTCGCCGGCGAGTAAAAACCCATCGGCTGAGCGTTCAACAGCGCGCAGGTGAACTCCGCTGGATAGTGGCATTTGAGCCAAGCTGTCGCGTAAGCGATGAGCGCGAAGCTCGCCGCGTGGCTTTCCGGAAAGCCGTACTCGCCGAAGCCGCGGATTTGCTCGAAGACCCGCTCGGCGAATTCCACAGCGATGCCTTTGGTCCGCATGCGCGTGATCAGCCGTTCACGGTGGCGCTCCATCCTGCCGGTGCGGTGCCATGCCGCCATGTCGCGGCGAAGCTGGTCAGCCTCGCCGGGCGTGTAATCCGCCACTACCATCGCAAGGCGCATCACTTGCTCCTGGAACAGCGGCACGCCGAGGGTTCTTTCGAGCACGGGCTTCAACAAATCATGGGGATAATCCACTTTTTCTTTGCCCTGGCGACGGCGCAAATACGGGTGCACCATGCCACCGGTGATCGGCCCGGGGCGGACGATGCTGATCTCGATCACCAGATCGTAGAAGTTTCGCGGCTTAAGCCGCGGCAGCATCGCCATCTGGGCACGGCTCTCGATCTGAAACACGCCGATCGTGTCGCTTTTGCAGATCATATCGTAAGTGGCTTCATCGTCACCGGGAATCGTTGCCATGGAAAGATCGATGCCGCGCTGCTCGCGCAGGAGCTTGAAGCAAAGATCGAGCTGGGTAAGCCCGCCTAGGCCGAGCAAATCGACTTTGAACAGGCCGAGATCTTCGACGTCGTTTTTATCCCATTGGATGACCGTGCGCTCTTCCATGGTCGCGTTTTCGATGGGAACCAGCTCGGGAATCGGTTCATGGCCGAGCAAAAAGCCGCCCGGATGGATCGATAGATGACGCGGAAAATCGAGGATCTCATTGGTGAGCTGGAGTAAATGCTCATGCAGGCCGCGGGAAGCATTGAGACCGATTTGTTCGAGCATTTGCGGGCGGACGTTTTCGTAGGACGAAAGAAATTTGGCGGCACGATCGAGAGCAGTCTCCGACAAGCCTAAAGCTTTGCCGATATCGCGCAGCGCCGAACGCGCGCGGTAGCGCACCACATTGGCCACCAGCGCGGCGCGGTCGCGGCCGTATTTCTGATAAACGTGCTGGATGACTTCCTCGCGCCGGTCATGCTCGATATCGAGATCGATATCCGGCGGCTCGGCGCGCTCTTTCGAGATAAAACGCTCGAACAAACCTCCGATGAGTTTTGGATTAACGGCCGTGATGCCCAAGCAGTAGCAAACAACGGAGTTCGCCGCGGAACCGCGTCCCTGGCAGAGAATCGCGTTGGCATGGCAAAACTCGACGATCTCTCGCATGGTGAGAAAATATCCGGGGTAGTCGAGCGATTCGATGATCTCGAGCTCTTTTTCGATCTGCGCGGCGATGGAATCGGGAATCCCGTCAGGGTAGCGCCGCCGCGCGCCGTCGAAAGTCTGCTGGCGCAGCCATTCCATCGAGCTCATGCCGTTGGGCAACTGTTCCGACGGATAACGATAGCGGATCTCGCTCAATGAAAAATTGCAACGCTCGGCGATTTCCAAAGTCCGCCCGACGGCGGCCGGGTCGTCGGCGAAAAGTTGGGCGAACGCATAGGGCGGCTTGAGCCCGTATTCGGCGTTTGGCTTCAGCTTTCGCCCGCAGGAGGCGACCGGAATACCGTAGCGTATCGCCGTCAAGACATCCTGCAGGCGCCGGCGCGCCGGGTGGTGATAAAGGATTTCATTGACTGCCGCGATTGGGAAACCAAAGCGCTTAGCGCGCTCGCGCAGCCGCGCTTCGTCGATGATTTCATCTTCGCACCGGTGCCGGACGATCCTCCCGTAAAACCGATCGCCAAACGCATCGCGAAGGTCGCCGACGATTTGATCCGGATGCATTGCATATCTGGCTGATCCGTTTTCGCCTTCCTGTCCGTCATTCCCGTGCAAACGGGAATCCGGGTTCGTTGTTCTTGATCCAAAAGCACCCGCCCCGACTTCCGTGTTCGCGGGAGTGACGAACCCTACTTCCCCACCCCACAGTGCAATCAGCCCCGCCGCATGCGTGCAAACTTCCCCCCACGTGACGACGCTCTCGCCTTTCTCCGAGCGGAGCCGTCCTTTAGTCAATAGCCGGCAGAGATTAGCATAACCGCCGCGATCTTGGCTCAACAGCACAATCGTCGAACCATCGTCGATCGTGACCTGCGATCCAATGATAATTTTCATGCCGAGCTCACGTGCCTTAATATGCGCGCGCACGACGCCGTAAACTCCGTCGCGGTCCGTCAGCGCGATCGCCGGCAAGCCCAAGCGATGGGCTTCCTCGACTAACTCGTCGGGATGGCTGGCGCCTTCGAGAAAGGAGAAATTGCTCTTACACCAGAGCGGAACGTAAGAAAACATGAAAATAATAGAACCGACCACGAAAATAACAAGGAATTGGATGCGTGACTGGCGAAGGGTAACCGAGAAGCTAACGTTAAGAGGGCATGATGCGGTTTATCTCGCTCGACAGTGTGGCGTGCGCGCGACTTAGACAAACAGCGCTGCAGGGGCAATGAGTTCCACTCCATTCCTTGGACGCGTTGGACGATAGTTTACAGCCGTCAATGGCAAAGGTCTCTTTGCGATCAGCCCGAGGCATCAGCATAGATCAATACATCACGAAACACTGCGGCGATTTTTCTGGTTACTTATGGGTACAAAGTCAGCGATCATGGTGAGTGTCGTACGACTTGTATCGCACCATCGAGTAGAGATGATCTCCGTTTGAGGGATGTGCCTTGCGATTGCAACGTCGTTGCCGCAGCGAAATATAACCTAAAATGACTTTTCTACACCCTCAGCGTGCCGGTTAAGCGCCGCACGCTACCGCATTTGCCTTGGTACTCTATCCATCACGGTCCACCGCAACCGGATTAGGTCCAAACCAAAAGCCAGACATACAACCCTGTGGCACCCATGCTCAACAGCGTGCGCACCGCATGAAGACTACCCCATCGCTTCAGCAGCGCCCGCGTTTCCGCCGAGCCGAGTTCGAGATCCGTGGCGAGGAGCCGGTGATTCGTCGGCATGATTACGATAAAGGTAAAGGGCACGACCGCCCCGATCAGTACCGCCGCCACGAGCCACCCAGCGCTACCGCCCGTAAACCAGACAGCCATACCGGCGATAGAGCTTACTACTGCCAGAGGAGCTTGCATCCACGTGGCGCGCCGGTAACTCGGCGCCCACTGCAATGCGGCGACACGCGTTTCAAGGAGCATGCGCGCCGGATGCTCGGCAACGTTGATGTACAGGGCAGCACCCGCGAACAACGACGCACAAATGACTGCCAAGAACTCGAACGCTTCAGACACCGCTGTGTCTCCGTCGGGACCTAATGTTTGAAAACGAGGCGACTGTAATGGATCACCGGGACTATGGAGCCTAAAAGGTCATTCTCGGGCCGAGCACACGAAAGAGCCGAAGATCGAAAAGGCGACCCCGGCTCGGCTCGCCGCCGTTGGCTAACTCCATGGCGCTAATCCTATGGTGACGAAGGTGATATGAAGATCTCTCAGCGGACCGGCTGCGTGCGATCCACGGCCGCGCCGCGCAAGATGACCATAGAGATGCGTCGCGTGTTGGTGATGTCGTCCAGCGGGTTTGCGTCGAGCACGATGAAGTCCGCGCTCTTGCCGGCTTGCAATGTGCCCGTGTCGGCGAGCTGCAGGAATTCGGCTGAATTACGCGTCGCCGCTACGATCACCTGCATCGGCGTCATCCCAGCGCTCACCATGTCCAACATCTCTTCGTGCGGCCCCCACGGCCGGTTGCCGTCGGTGCCGAGCGTGATGCGCACGCCCGCCGCGTTCAGTTTCGCCAGATTGCGCGCCTGAATCCCGAAGAGGGCCTGCGCCTTTGGCCGGTCCGTGTTGGCCGCTTCGAGCTTCTTCAACTCATCGGCCGGAAGGCCCGCCCGCAGCCAGCTTAGATCCACCTTCACGCCGCGATCCGGCAGGTTCGGCGTGAGCACCAGATTCGGCCGCTGCTTGAACATGGCCACCAGTTCGTCGTCGATGTCCTTGTCGCGAATGCCGTGCGCGAACGCGTCGAGTCCGGCACGGATGAGGCCCTTCGCATCCTCGAGCTCGAAGATATGCGCCGACACCCGCAGTCCTCGCTTGTGCGCATCGGCGATAATGGCGCTATAGATTTCCGGGGTCATCTTCTGATACTTGCCGTCCCTTGCATCGACCCAGATCTTGACGATGTCGACCTTGTTCGCCGCCAACTCCTCCACCGCCTTGCGCCCCTCCGCCGCGCTCTTGACCCAGTAGGGCACGGTGGTGCGCCCCGGCTCGGGCATCGTGATGCCGCGCCCTGCGCTACGAAACCGCGCGACGCCGGGAATCGTCTCGTTGCGCATATCGAGCAGTCCATAACCGTCGGTGCCCATGCTCAGCGCGGCACTCACGCCGTAGTAGGCGCGCATTTTTAAGTCCTGTATCAGCGCTTCGCGGGTCTCGCTGAGATGGACGTGAGTGTCGATGATCATCGGCATCACGGTCTTGCCGGCGAGGTTCACGCGCGCGGCGCCGGCGGGCACGCGGACGTCGGCGGCCGCGCCGGCCTGGGCGATCTTGGCGCCGTCCACGATCAATGTCGCCTTCTCAATCACCCGTCCGTCCCCCACGATCAATCGCGCGCCTTCGTACGCCGTGACGGACCGTTCGGAGGTCGGAACCGCGCATCCGCCAAGGAAACCAAGAGCAACGATTGCCGCGACTACAACTACATTCACTCGGTGCATGGGAACCTCCTCCATAAATATGTTTCTAACGCCTGAACTAACCCGAGCCGCGGAGCGGTGTCGGCTTGAAAGAATTGTTAGACAACAACTGTTCACCTCCTGTATCGGACATTGCATAACGCTATGCCGCTGAGCCGCTGTTACATTCGAAATCACCCGTCATGGACTCTTGCCGTCGGCTCCAGCGGCGTTGTTAGACGGTTTACCCAAACGCGTAAGCTATGAAGCCGCCATAACTTCCCCACAATTCTTGCAAGTCCGAAATTCCCTATTTTCGAAGAACCGCTGATAAGCCTTAGAAACAGGATCGTCTCGATAGTCTTTCACGATGAACGTTTCCTCATGGAGCAAAGCATCACACTTCTGGCAAAACCAATGGAAACGATCGATTTCGCCTTCATGCCGCTTGCGCTCCAGCACGAAAGTGAAGGTGTCGGGCGCACGACGGGGTGAGTGTGGTACGCCGGCTGGAATGCGAATGACCGATCCTTCGGGAATGGCAGCAATCTCTTCTCGACCTGACGCCGTCCGATAATGCAGGCGCATCTCTCCCCTAATCATGTATATGACTTCATCGCTTGGGTTCGTGTGAAACTCGGAGCGGTACTCCCGTCCTCGAGCGACAAAAGCGACGGACTCAGACTCCTGCCACTGGACGCCGACCGCCTTGCCGCTCTCGGTGAGCTGCCGATATTGATCCGCTAGGTTAACGATTGAGATCAGAGACATAAGATACCTCCATTCTAAGGTGAGACCGTAGGCGTCTACGACGAAATGCCGTCTAACGTTTTGGGTGAGAGGCGCGGTCCGCCGCGTCGGTCTCAACCCAATGGTTAGACTCGCATTGCATTACCCCGGAAGAGTGAGCAATGTGCATACGACCTCCTCGTGTCTTCACATCGAACAGTCACTTCCGCGGAGTGCGATTTTCTGGCGCTACGTGGACGCCTCGCCAGCCAGAGTCGTTGATTGCGCGCTGCACTAACCCCGAGGCCTTGGCCTCTTCGATGAACTCGCTGATGTAGGCAAGCCTCCCGGGCTGCCCCTTCGGGACGGCCATCGCTGTAAAGTTCGCTCCAAAACAGTCCTCCAGCACCCGCGAGCCGGACAATCTGGTGGAGAACTCTAGAAGCGCTGGACGGGTCGATGCCCACGCGTCCACATCTTCGGTACGCAGCAGGTCGAAAGCAATGTCGGGAGTCTCCGCGCTGATCAGTTCGGCATGTTTCCGTATGCGGTTCAGACACAACGTCGAGGCGTGGTTGCGTACAACCGCGATACGGGCGTCGGGGCAGTCGGCATCGGCGACGTTTTGAATTGAGGAGTCGACCGCCACCAAATAGGTAAAATCAAATTGAAGAACCGCGGGTGAGAAATCTATCTCGGAAGTCTGAGATTCATCCATCGCTCCAAACCCCACATCACACGCGCCGGCCTTGAGGCCTTCCATCGCCCTAGGAGGAGTTGGATATTCGACCGGCAAGAACTCAACCCCGATCCGCGCTGCTAGCGCGCGAGCGAGTTCGATCGTCCACCCGCGCAACTCGCCGGTTGTCGGATCCTTCGCATATTGCGGTGGATACAACGCGACCCGGACTATGCCGGCCCGCACGAGATCCGCGATTCTCGGGTCGGGCACCTGTTGAACATCGGTCACAACACCCTCGTTTCCGCGTTCGTACTCACTCCTGCTAGCGTCTAACTATTAAGTGAGCTGCCATACGCACCGACAATTACTGGTCGGCTTATCCCAGCGACTGCTCGGACAACAAAAGGTCAAATCGCTAACAATATCCATCCGCTAACATTACGTTGTCAACAATAAGTCTTCCGCCAAAAGCCGACCGGGACAGCGGCCCTATTTCCTCAACGATCGGCGGCTTATCTCCGCCATCGAGATTCTCTTCTATAGCCGGCAGGACTGTTGACGCCTCTACCGACCTACCCTCCTCGGTTATCCGACAAACCGTAGCGATTGCTTATTAGGGAACGCTTTCGGCAATTTATCTTCTCGTTTCCGGTCGAACCGCGCCTGAAGATCGAGCCAGTACCGCTCGGACATGCCGAAGTAGTGCGCGAGGCGATGCGCGATGTCGGCGGTGATCGGGCGTTGGCCCTCGACGATCTCGTAGATGCGGCGGACCGGCACGCCGATGTCCCTTGCGAGATGCCAGACGCTGATGCCGCGCGGGAGCGAGAAACTCTTCCAACAAGATTCTGCCGGGATGTATCATTGGAAATCGTCCTTAACTTTCTGGTTCAAGACGTTCAAATCGTTCAAGCAGTTCAAATCGTTTCGGAAGAAGCCGAAGAGATCGGAACTTTTGGGACGATTTGTTGCGGTATATTTTGATCCTTTCATGCCGCTGCTTTTCAAATATTCGATCAGATTACTGATCATGATCGATAAGCGCCGGAAGGACTTGCTTGCGGCGTCACAATCTTTCGGCGCCATATAAGATTGATCCAGAGCCACGTAAAGCTGCGAACGAACTTCCCCGCACGATGCTTTGGCGACATAGAGAAACTGAATAAATTCTTGATTACCACCCCGCTCGAATCCTTCCGCTATGTTCGACATAATGGAGACTGCTGCCCGCCGTATTTGATCCCGCAGACCGAAATCTTTCGAGAATTTTGAGTCTCCTGTCAGTTGATAAATTCCTCGCGTCAAGGCGCGGGCATCTTTCCAAATTTCCAGATCTTCAAAATTTTTTCACTTGCATTGTTAGTTTCCTCCTTAAACGATTTGAACTTTTTGAACGGCTTGAACGATTTGAACCCCTCGTTACTCAATCGCTCCCTGCCAAAACCACCTTCTTCTCACCCGGTCGTAATACAGCCAGAGGAGATCGCCGGCGCGGGTTTCGGCGTAATAGTATTCGCGCTGAATCTCGCGATTCCACCAGCCGCCGGAAAAAACATACGGGCCGGTGAGTTTGTCGATGCTGCCGTATTTGGGGCCGAGCATGAGCCAGCCGTCTTCGTGCGAGTGATAAGGCCCGCCGTGGAGGCGCCGCGGCTTGGCAAAGACCCGGCGCACTAACGTATTCGGAGTGGACTCGTTCAAGCCGTTCAAATCGTTCAACCGCTTGCGGAGCCGGCCCTGAGCCCTTCGACTTCGCTCAAGATAAACTCCGTCGAAGGGTTCAACACGTTTTTGGGGAGTTTGACGCGGCTCACGGGCTCCCAAACAAAGCGCGCTTCGGGAAGATGGCCGTCGATGAGTTTGGCCCAGACGACGGAGTGTTCGCCGAACTCGGCGCGCAGGCGGGCGAGTGCGCGGTTGGCCGCGTCGAGATCGCGGCTCGGCCCTTCGACTTGGTCACTCTGTTCGGCGAACAGGCGCAGCTGCTCGCTGGTGGCGGCGCAGGTTTCCGCGCCAAGCTCGATTTCGCTCACGCCCGCGGCCACTTGCAGCGACTCCAAACGCAGACGGATCAAATCCAGGATCTGGCTGGCATCGAGAGTCGGAACCGCGGCGCGGAGCGACTCTCTGAGCCAGTCGCCATGGTCGATCAGCAAAGACAGCCGGATCGCCACCACGGCTTGATGGCGCGCCGCCAGAGTCGCAAGCAGCGGATGCAACAATTGCTTGATGAGAAACAGCAGCCGCGTGCTGTTGTTTTCGGCATCGTCGAGAATTTGTTTTTCCACGGCGGGCTCGTCGGGCGCCTGGGGTTCGAGCGGCGTCCAGAGATCGCCGGCGGCGAGGCGATGAAGCCGGTGCGCTTCCTTGCCGAAGCGCTCGCGCAATCCGCCCGGCGGAAGCGCGAGCAAGTCGCCGACGGTTTTGATGCCGAGCTGGAAAAGCGTGTCGCGAAATTTGGGGTCAATATGCAAACGGTTAAGCGGAATCTTCCTCGCGGCGGCGTGCTCATCGGCGGGATTGAGAAAAACCGTAACGTTCTTTTTCGCCTTGGCCACGGCGTAGCTGCCAAAGCGCGTGAAGCCGACCGCGAGGCTCGCGGCAAATCCCTGAGCTCTGAGATCTCTGTGAATGGCGTAGGCCCATTTTTCCGCCGAGGCATAGAGGCGCCGCAAGCCGGCGCCGTTGAGCCAAAAGACGCCGGGCTCGTCCGCCGCAGGCTCGACTTCGGGCGTAAAGCTCATGAAGCGCTGGGTCAGTTCGCCCACGGCTTTTTTTATTTCCGCCGGCGGCACTGCGCCGGCGCGCAGCGCCGAAGCCAGAGAAAAGGCGGCGGCGTAGCGCAAGCCGGGCAACACGCCCTGCTGCCGGGCCTTTTCGTTGACCCAGAGAACCACTCCCTGCGGCTTGTCTTCAGCTACCACCGCCGCTGGATAAGCGCTCCACTCGGGATGGCGCCGCAGCAGGAGCTGAAGAGGAAAGGCCGGCAGATCAACACAGGCCAGCCGGCCCGGTGTAGAGCTTTTCATAATGCCATGTCGGGCCACGCCGTTTGTCCTTGAGCACGCGCAAAGCGCAGGCGAAGCGATTGTCTGCCGTCCGTTTCTTCTCGGCATGAACGCGCAGCGAAACCAACGAGCCCAAAGAAAATGCTGCGCTGCTTTTATCGGTGAGGCAAACCAAAGCGGCGTGATGGCGCTGCGCCAAACCGGTCAAGCGGGTCTGCAGCGGCATGGGAATATCGGCGGCGCCGAGATCGAGCACGACCAGGCCGAAGCCGCCGGAGCGCAAAAGTTTTTCGCCGGCGCGCGGGATGCTCTGGCGTTCATTGAGACGCACGACCACGAGCGCCGCCAGATCAACGCCGCAGCGCTCCGCATCGGGCGGATAGAAAGAAGTTTCCGAAGAAGTCACCCAGGCTACCGGCTCGCCACGCTTGTGGGCTTCGCGGACCAAGTCGAAAGCGATGGTCAGCGCCGCCGACCCGGTAGAGCTCGATATCTCCACCAGCCGCCCGGCGAGATTTCCGAGCACCCACGGCGTCGGTGAACCAGCGGGATGAAGTTTTTGCGCGGAAAATAAGATCATGGACAGGATCTCCGTGAACTGGACATGCGCGGAGAGCGCGATCGACAGCTTCAGGAGGGATTCCTTCAGCTACTGCCCGGCAAGTATCGTCGTATTTGAAAGATGCAGAAACGAAGGTAAGAGGATCAATTATCTAACGCCCGCGTGGACCGGCCCGCACGCGCTACCAAACGCCGCGCGCGCATAATCTCTCCCGCACGCTCAGCGCGCTAAATTGTTCACGGTCTGCTCCAACGCGCGTAGAGGCGCTCAATCGAGTGGCCATTCAATCAAGGAACTTCCACGATGCCGCACCGTCGAGGTGCCGGATCCGCACTCCGGCAAGAGCAGAAGGCTCGAAGTTGACCGCGTTCACTGCAATGGTCGTGTTGCGGCGTTTCTTCCGATACGCATAGTGGGTGACGCAACCACATTTCTTGCATCGATAATAAACGCGAATCTTCCGGTTCCATGAATATTTCGATAGGCCGCCCTTGGGAGCTTCAATTTTAACCGAACTCGCAGCGTAGTAAGCCCAGAGCGCGCCATAGCGGCGGCAGATCGAACAATTGCAGCTCGTTAAAGTGCGCGATAGCCGTCGAACGTAAATCCGAATCGCGCCACAGTGACACGTGGCCGCAAGCGCTGCGTTGCGGTGATCCATAGCGCCTAACCGGATTGAGCTCAGCCGCCGCGCTTTTCAGCGGTCGGCTGCAGCGGCTTGTTCGGCCTGCCTTACCCCGTGGCATAGGTTGGAGTTGACTCACCGGGACCTTTTCATCCTCCAACATGACGCCCTTGATCATGCGCGGGTCAATACGAAGTCGTAGTCCATGGTGTGGAACGGGCGATCCATCTGGCGGCCGTCAGGCGCCTTACCGGGCTGATGCCGCGGGAAGTCTGCGATCAGCCCGTCCCGTACCGAAAAGGCAGCGTCCCGGTCGAGGTACTCACTGCCGCGCACGCAGATTTGCGTCACCAGGGTGTCGTGGCCATCGGCCTCGATCATGAAGTGAACGTGCGCCGGCCGCCAGCCCCCGTTCGAGGTATACTTGACCAGGTCGCCCATCCCCCCGTCATTCGGGACTGGATAGCCGATGGGGACGACCGTCCAGAACGAATAGCGACCGTCCGGCTCGCTCTTCAATTGCCCCCGCGTCCGCATTCCGTCCTTGGCCAGGTCACCCTGCACGTCGTACAGTCCCCGCCCGTCCGATTGCCAGACGTTGATGGTCGCGTTTGGAACAGGCCGACGATCGATCGCGAGAATACGCCCCGAGACGTAGAGAGGCTCGCCCGCGACGTCTTCGGCGATGTCGGCGCCGTTCGCGAAAGAGGGTGCGTTCGGAAGGAAGAACGGTCCGAGCACGCCCGGCAGCGTCGCGCCTTCCGGCTTCGGTTGCGATATCTGGATCACCAGGGTTTCGAGCCCGAGCATCTCGGCGAGCGCGAGGAATTCCTGCCTGCCGCCCTTGCAGTAACCGCCCAGCTGGACCAGATAGTTCATCGCGAAGAGGTACTCGTCGCCGGTCAGCCGCACGTCGCGCGCAAAGCCATGCAGATGCTTGATCAGGCTCAAGATGATCTCGCGCAGGCGGGGGCCCGTCGTAGCTTGGTAGCGGGTTAGCGCTTCCTTCGTGATCGCCTCTTCGGCAGCGGCATTTTTCCCTTCCGTAGTCATGAACGTGTCCTCCGATTGTTGGTGACGGTTTTCAGGGCCGCTTCCACCTCACTCAACTCCTCGCCGTAAAAGTGGTTCTCAACGGCCGCCTAGTTCGGCATCTGGTTGTCTCCATACTTGCTTTCCGTGGCAGGTTTTCGGGCGAACGCTAGCGGTCACCGGACGGAGCGAGCAACGCGAGTCCCGATCCGGTGCACTGCATTGTTAGCCAGAGACGCCAAGCACCCCCAGGACCTCGTCCCAGTGGCTGCAGAACGCCACACCCACCGGGCAATCATCGATCTGTGTTCGCCCGTGTTGCAGCCAGACACGCCGCAATCCTTCCAGCCGTACGTCGCGGAGGTGTCGAACATCATCGTCGATAAGGACATGAGCGCCGATCTGGTGACACACCTGCTCCTTGCTGGAGTCGTGCGACGTTATGACCTCCCTGATGGAAAGCGCAAGACCCATTCGCTCGAGCCACTCTCGAGCGTAGGCAATGCGATGCAGCCGTCTGTTAGTAACGACGAACACATCTCCAATGACTGTGAGGGCACGAAGCGCGTTTGCAGCGCCGGGGACTTCCGCTGCTGCCAGGGTGCTCTCACGTTCGTACACGTAGTCGTTCATTTCCTCATATGGACTTTTCCCAATGAGAGGCACGCAATCAGTGCGATTGCATTGCCACGGCTCTACGTCCCGGCCCACATGTGTCTTGATCCACTTCATCGCCTCGGCATTGGTATTCGCAATCGTGCCGTCGTAATCTACCGCGATGATCAGTCTTGTACTCATCCAGGCCCTTTCTGGCTAACGTCGTGGTGAACGGCGGGCCGCAGCGACGGTCTTTGCGTTGGCACGGTGGTTCGCGGCCCGTCCGTTCCACCTAGAGTTAGAGCGCAAAAGGCTCAATGCGCCTCCTTGGCGAGGCGGTCATCACGCTCGCGCAGCAGCCAGTAGACCACGCCGAGCACAAGGGTTGCTCCAGCCAGCGCCGCAATGGTGCTTGCGGCGGTGGCGCTGGAATCGAGAATGACGAACTTGCGACTCAACGCAATGAGCGCGATGAGCACCACGGTCTTGACCTGGATGATGCTCGAGCGCCGAAGAGCAACGCTAACAATCGAATGCTTGAATTCCATGGCGATGAGCAGCGTCATGATCATGCCAAAGAGCGCCTGAAAGACGTCATGTTCCAGTGGATCTATCGCGCCGCTAAGCAACAGCGGCACGATGCGGATGACCAGCTGCACGAGCGCTAGGGCGATGACCACTGAGATCACGAGACTCAGAACGATCGCAACAATCTGCTCGAAGCGCTCGTAAACGGACATGATCGGCCAATGCTCACGTGTTTCCGCAAAGAACTTCCGCGGCGCGTGGCGTTTGTTGTCCATTTGTCGCTCCGTTCTTGCCTTGCGCTCTAACTATTAAGTGAACGAATTAGACTAACCTTGTGTTGGCCGCTTATTCCCAAAGCATGTTTCACTGAAAAATATCAAAATTACCAGCTTTATCGTCCACTTTTCTGTTGCAAGTCAAGGTTCTTATGATCAGCAATTGCGGCCAGTTTGACCGCCTATCACTCTATTGGCCCGCAGCCTATTCCGGAGACCACAGGGTAGTTCAAGTCTTTAGAGACGGTCTGCCGGGCTTCGAACGCCTCTACCGCCGCGATCAATACATGCGTATAAATCATGG
Source organism: uncultured delta proteobacterium (assembly GCA_963745035.1). Lineage (GTDB taxonomy): Bacteria > Desulfobacterota > Binatia > UBA9968 > UBA9968 > DP-20. The sequence continues at coordinate 42,157 of CAVUVW010000006.1, forward strand.
TCGTGCTGACATCGCGGTGACCGAGCAACTCCTGCACCGTCCGGATATCGTACCCATCCTCCAATAAATGCGTCGCGAAAGAGTGTCGTAAAGAATGACATGTGGCTGGTTTTGGTATCCCGGCATTGCGAACAGCCTCGCGCACTGCTTTTTGTAGCACCGATTCATGGAGATGATGCCGGTACTGCAATCCGGTGTGGCGGTCAATGTAGTATCTTGTCGCAGGAAACACCCATTGCCATACCCATTCTCGGTTAGCGTTTGGATATTTCCTATCCAGCGCGTTCGGCAACACAACTCGCCCTAAATTATTCTCAACATCATACTGGTGTTGTCGTTTGCCATTGTTGAGATGCTTAGTGAGTGGTTCTTTCACAGCTGTAGGAAGCATCGTGTAACGGTCCTTGTCTCCCTTTCCAGCGCGTATAACGATTTGGTTTTGCGAAAAATCAATGTCTTTTACCCTGAGCCGGCAACATTCCATGAGCCGAAGGCCGGCGCCGTAAAGCAATGTCGCCATGATTTTTTCGGTTCCTGTAAGCTGATTCAGTAGGCTTTGGATCTCCGCACGGGTCAATACGACCGGCAACCGTAGAGCTTTTTTCGCGCGTACTACGCCGTTCACATAACCGATCTCTTTTTCTAATACCTGGTGATAAAGAAACAGCAATGCGTTCAGGGCTTGGTTCTGCGTGGAACCGCTCACCTTTGATTCGGCTGCCAAATTAGAAAGGAAACGCGCTATTTCCGGTTCCGCCATTTCTGCAGGGTGCCGTTTATTGTGGAAAAAGATGAACCGTCTGATCCAATGGACATAGCTGCCTTCAGTCTTGGGACTGTAGTGTCGGGTGCGGATTGCCCGGCGCACTTGATCGAGCAATTTCGGCTTCATCGCCGTGGCTATCGACCGAACGCCGGCTGCGGCGTTCAATCCACCGTCAATCACCGCGAGCGTACGGGTTGGCTGCCTGGGTGCGTCAATGTTCATCATCCTAACCGCTCTCCTTGTCATCCGCGTCTCGCAGCACCCCCTCTAGGGTTGACGAGGAATGACGGAACGAAGCTTGGCACAACGCTGGATAAGCTTCCGCCCGTACTGCAGCGCAGTGTTCAAACCGTTCAAGAGTTCAAGGTTCAACGCTGGAGAAACAAAAACAGTCTAGAGAACTTTGAACTTTCAACCTTGAACTTTTTAGTCCCCCGCCCACTTAGAATTTTCTCAGCAATCCCACCACCCGCCCCACGATGCGGAACTCCCCTTCGGAGACAGTGATCGGCGGGTACTTTTCGTTCTCCGCCTTGAGCGTGACGACGCCGTCTTTCTCGAAGAACCGCTTGAGCGTCGCCTCGCCCTCGATCACCGCGCACACGATCTCGCCGTTCTCCGCACTGCCCTGCTGCTTCACGATTACCCGGTCGCCGTCGAGGATACCGGCGCCGATCATGCTGTCGCCTTTGACCTGCAGCGCGAACCTTTTTCCGCTGCCGATGTCGTCGGGAATGGTGATGGTGCCTTCGAAATTTTCTTCGTTTAGGAGCGGCTTGCCGGCGGCGATCCTGCCCAGAACCGGCAGCCTGGCGGGTCGGGCTAATGGCCGCTTGGCCCAAAGCGTTGACGATCTCGATGGCGCGCTTGCCGACGCGGCGGATATAGCCCTTTTTCTCCAAGGCCTTCAGATGATCGGAGACGCCGTTAGTCGAAGTGATCTTGAACTGCCTGCCGATCTCGTGCATCGACGGTGCGAAGCCCTTCTCGCGAATGGTTTTGAGCAGAAAATCGTAGATCGCTTTTTGCCGGGAGGTCAGCTCGGGAAGCATGGTTCACCATATACTGAAAATATTTTCAGTAGTCAAGACGCGCCCTCATTCAGTGGCATCGACGAGCTGAAAAAATCATGGGCGCGGCATTTCAAACCAGTTTTTTCATTTTTCCCCGCACGTCAGGAGCGTCCCGACTTGACGCGGATTCGGCGACCGGCGTATTTTCGGAGCAATGGGAGGTGATCCATGGCGGTTCAAGACAAGTCTATTTTGCATCTCGCGACTCACTCCGGTTGGTACCGATTCGAAAGACAGGGCGAGGACTGGGTACAAGCGGACCGCGCGCTGACCTTTTGGCAGATGAGCTGCATCCAGGTCGACCCGGACAATCCCCGGCGTGTGTATATCGGCACCGAGCACTCCGGCATGTTTGTTAGCGATAACGGCGGAAAAGAATGGCTGCGCGCCAATCCCAACGTCCCTTGTTTGACCATGTCGTCGATGCTGGCGTTGCCTGGGAAACTCTTGGTCGGCACCATGCCCGCCGCCTTGTATTTCAAACCCAGCGATGCCCCCTGGCAGGAACTCAAAGGCGTGCGTCAGGGAGCCGCGGGTGGAGTGTTCCCGCCCAATCCCGACTTTCCCGCCCGCACGCGGGTGCTTGCCCAAGAGAAAAACGGTGGTCGCCGGCTATTTGCCGGCATCGAGGTGGCGGGTATCCTCGTGAGCGATGATGACGGTCAGAGCTGGAACAGCGCCAACGATGGGCTCACCGATCCGGACATCCATCAAATCTTGCCGTCGAAGAAAGTTTCAGGTTTGGTAGTGACCGCCTGCGGCGAAGGCGTCTCGCGCAGCACCGATCACGGCGATCACTGGGAAAAAGTCACGCCGGCAGGCAATCGCAGCTACGGCAATGCGCTCGCCGAGGACGAGAAAGGCAATATTTATCTCGGCATCACTCAGGACCGGCCGCGCACGTGGACTCGGGCGGGACGGGCGAATACGGCGATCTTCAAATCCACCGACGGAGCCGACTGGCAACTGCTTACGGAGAAAATGTCCGGCGGCGTTATGGATGTTTGTTCCGCGCCGGACGGCGACGGCGTGTTCGCCGCGACGGCGGATGGCGAAGTCGTCGCCGTGACCTCAACGGGCAAAGCGCGCACGCTTATCGATGGCTTGCCATGCATTACGGCGATGGCGCTCGGGGTGTGAAACGTCTCGAGTTCCGGGTTTCGTGTTTCGGGTTCGGAATTGAACGATGAAGGTGGCAGTACACTAAATCCGTATCCGAATTCGGCCTCAGCAGCTCGAAACTGTAACTCGGAACCCGAAACTGCCGATCCGCTAGTCACCCGGCAAGCGCTGGTACTTTCCCTTGAAGAAGAGCAGCGGCCGCTCGCCGGTCGCAGCGACATTGATGATCTCGCCGACGACGATCGAATGATCGCCGCCGTCGTGACATTGGGTGATCTTGCACTCGACGTAGCCGAGCGCGCCGTCGATGATCGCGGCGCCGTTGCTGCCTGGATGCCACCGCAGGTCGGCGAATTTGTCGGCGCCTTTGGTCGCAAACCGGCGCGAGATCTCTTCTTGGTTCTCGCTCAAGAAATTGACCGTAAAACCGTTCTTCGCCTCGAAGCACGAATAGCACGTCGCGCCTTTGTCGACACTGATGACCACCAGCGGCGGGTTCAGTGACAGAGACATGAAAGCATTGGCCGTGAGTCCGTTGGGCGCACCGTCTTTGTCTTGCGTCGTGATCACGGTAACGCCCGTGGCAAAATGTCCCATCACGCGGCGCAGTTCCTGTGGCTCGATCGGCATGTTCTCTCTCGCGTACGAAATTTTCTTAAACAGGTAGCAGACGCGCGCCGACGCTGTCAATCCAGGTGGACTAACGCGGCGGGAAAATGGTAAAAACGAGGCTGCCGAACGGAGGTTCTCATGGCTGTACAAGAACGCAAAGCGGAGAATACGCTTGACCGCTACATCGCGGAAGTGCGGGCGGCCTGGGGGGACGGTAAAGATCCGCAATTGCCGTTCAAAGTCGCGGCGCTCATGGAAAAGCTTTTCGCGTCGACGAGTCCGGACGATCCCTGGATGGCCGAGTTGATTCGCGACGGCAAGTCCGTCCCGCGAGCTGTATCGCGATCCGGATCTCGGCTTCATCCAGATGGGCCATATCCACAAACAGGGCCACGGCAACAAACCCCACGATCATGGTCCCTGCTGGGTGGTCTACGGTTCCTTCAAGGGCATCACGGAAATCACCAAATACAAACGGACGGACGATCACTCTCAGGAAGGCGTAGCCAAACTCGAACCCGAGCGCCTCGACAAACTGACCCCGGGCGTAGTTGTGCCCTACCTGCCGGGCGACATTCATTCTACCAACGCGGTCGAAGGGCCGGGTGTCGTTTTTCGCTTCTTGAGCTACGATCTCGATAAGATCGATCGCTATCGCTATAATCTGGAAAAACAAACGATCACAAAAGTCTAAATCATCGCCTGTACTTTGTCTTTCCGCATCATGGGGTTTTGATGGGCAGTGACGAAATCTTTTTCGAGCAGATTCGCTCCGCCGGTTGTTTATCTTACATTCTCGGCTGCGCGGCAGAAAAAGTTTGCATCGTCATCGATCCCGAGCTCGACAAAGCCGACGATTACATCGGCCTCGCCGAATTCTTGAAGGCAAAAATCCTTTACGCGGTCGATACCCATACCCACGCGGATCACAATTCAGCCTGCAAAGTCATGCGCGAGCGCTTCGGCATCAAAGTGATCATGCATCGCGCCACCGATGCGCCCTACGTCGATATTCACATCGAAGAAGGACAGGAAATCCGCTTCGGCCGGCAGGCTCTGCAAGTCATCCACACACCCGGTCACACGCAAGATGCCATGTGCCTACTGTTCAAGGATCGCATTTTCACCGGCGATACGCTTTTGATCGGCGGCTGCGGCCGCACCGACTTGCCGGGCGGCAACGCCGAAGCGCAATACCAAAGCTTGTCGAAGCTCAAAGCGCTTCCCGACGACATCCGCGTGTATCCGGGACATGATTATCGTGAAGCCGTCTCCTCTCTCGGCGACGAGAAGCAGAAGAACGCCCGCATGTTGATTCCGACTCAGGATGAGTTTGTGCACTTCATGACCTCGCGCCACCCTCCCCTGCCGCGGAAAATTCAGGAAGCCCTCGAATGGAACCGTACGCCGATCCAGGGGACGCAGAGAGGGATGGGCGAAGGGATCTGAACTTGCCTTGCCCGATATCGGAATTCAAGCTAACTTCCTAGTTATGTTGGATTGGTCTTTCCTGCAGCGCTGTTGAGCGGAACCCGAACAAGGTCGGCGGCGAATGGACGTTTTGGGGCACACGGGTGCCGGTGAAGGCGCTCTTCGAAAATCTGGAAAGCGGCGCGCGTATCGATGACTTTATCGTTTGGTTCCCCGGGGTTTCACGCGCTCAAGTGGAAGCTGTACTAGAGCACGCCCAACAAAGTCTGCAGATTGACGCGCGCTGAGAGCCATGCGCGTCCTCTTCGACCAAGGCACTCCCGTTACCTTGCGTCGATACCTGCCTATGAAAAAGGTTGGAGTACGCTTGCGAACGGCGAACTGTTGCTCGCCGCTGAACAAGAAGAATTCGAGATTCTGGTGACGACCGACCAGAATCTCAAACATCAGCAAAACCTGGCGAACCATCGGCTCGCTATCGTGGTTCTAACCACGACCAGTTGGCCGATCATCCAACTGCATCTCAGCGATGTTTCCGCCGCTATCGATAAGGCAATGCCGGGATGCGTGGTGGAAGTAGATTTCTGAAAACCCTTTTGTTTGCTTCATACATCGATGAACTCATCCGCTGACTCGATCACCGCTGGAATACTCAGCACCGTGCGGCGCTATTGGGGCTATAACGAACTGCGTCCCTTGCAGGAAGAAGCGATCAAAGCGGGGCTGCAGCATCGGGACTCGCTGGTGGTCATGCCGACCGGCGGCGGCAAGTCGCTTTGCTATCAGGTCCCGGCGGTATTAGCGCAACGCACCGACATCGTCGTATCGCCGCTGATCGCGCTGATGAAAGACCAGGTCGACGGCCTACGCGAATGCGGTTATCCGGCGGCCGCGATTTATGGCGGCATGCCGCCGCATTTGCTGCACGAGACCGAAGAACAGTTCGCCGCGGGCCGCTATCGTCTGCTCTTCGTCGCTCCGGAGCGCTTGCTTACGCCGCGTTTTTTGCAACTCGCCGACCGCGCGAGCATACGAGCGTTTGCGATCGACGAAGCTCACTGCATCAGCCACTGGGGGCACGACTTTCGCCCGGAGTACCGCCAGCTCGCCCAACTCAAGCAACGCTTCCCCAACGCCAGTCTGCACGCCTACACGGCAACGGCCACCGAGCGCGTGCGCGCAGATATTGCGGCGCAGCTTCGGCTCAAGAGTCCGATCATTCTCGTCGGCACCTTCGACCGCCCGAACCTCATCTATCGGATCGTTCCCCGCGCCGACGCACGAGCACAGACTCTGGAAATCCTACGCCGCCACAAAAACCAAGCCGCGATCGTTTATTGCATTAGCCGCAAGGACACCGAATCGATGGCGAGTTTTCTGCAGGCGAGCGGTTTGCGCGCAGCCTTCTATCACGCCGGCATGGAGGCCGATGAGCGCCGCCGGATGCAAGACGATTTTGCCGCGGAGGCCATCGACGTGGTCGCGGCCACCGTCGCCTTCGGGATGGGCATCGATCGCAGCGATGTGCGCTGCGTCATCCATGCCGCCATGCCGAAGTCCATCGAGCATTACCAACAGGAGACCGGCCGCGCCGGTCGCGACGGCCTGGAAGCGGAGTGCGCGCTGCTGTATTCCGCGGCCGACGTGATGCGCTGGGAATCGCTCATCGAGAAAAGCGCGGCCGATGCCCAGGAGCCCACGGACGTGATCGCCGCGTCGCGCGCACTGTTGGAGCAAATACGCCGCTTCTGCGGAAGCATCAACTGCCGGCACAAACAATTATCCGAATACTTCGGCCAAACCTACGCGAAACCGAATTGCGAAGCTTGCGATGCTTGTCTGAACGAAGTCGAAGGGCTGGAGGACAGCACGGTCACCGCGCAGAAAATTCTCTCCTGCGTCGCCCGCGCGGGCGAGCGCTTCGGGGCCGAGCACATCGTCGACGTTCTGCTCGGCGCCAATACCGAACGAATACGACGTTGGGGCCACGAGCAGCTCAGCACGTATGCTTTGATGAAGGGCACGCCCCGCCCGGCGCTCACCAACATGCTCTATCAGCTCATCGACAACGGCCTGTTGGAGCGCACCGCGGACGAACGGCCGGTGCTGCGGCTGAACGACTCCTCGCGTGACGTGCTGCGCGGCAATCGCGCCGTGCAACTGCTTCAGCCAAAAACGAAAATCAAGAAAACCCGAGTCGCGGAAGAATCGTGGAAAGAGGTCGACTCGGGCCTTTTCGAGCGCCTGCGGAATCTTCGCCGCAAGCTCGCCACGGAACGCGGCGTGCCCGCCTACGTGTTGTTCAACGATGCCACCCTGCGCGACATGGCTCGCGTCAGACCCGGCTCGCCCGATTCTCTCCTCGGCATCCACGGCGTCGGCGAGCGCAAGCTGGCTGATCTCGGCGAACGCTTTCTGGAAGCGATATCGGCTTACTGTCGCGAAAATCGGCTGCCACTGGATGTGTAGGCCGGGGAGAACCGGTTGAAATTTACCGCCTGATCGAACTCGCTCGCGCGCGCCTGCCGCCGATCACCTGGATCTTGTTGCCCGCGACGGCAACGGCCACCTCGCTGATCTCCATGGGCATGGAGCCTTTCGAACCAACTCCCGCGCATGGATAGAGTCTCGACACGATTGCCAACGCGTGCCCGTCGAGCAAGGACGAGCAGCACGATCGCAAGAGAATATACGCGATCCCCCGCCGGCAAGTTGCCATGATCGCCTCCGCAACTTACTCCTGTCCGCTCTACGTGAAGCATCGTCGGACTATCTCGCAAGCGACGAATTACTATCAAGGAATGGCGAGCAGATGCACTTCGCTATGCGAGCTGCGTTACATGCGGGTGACGATCGGTGCGCAAGCGCACCTTACGAGAAACGTCGCGCGCGTCGCTATATGGAAGTCTAGAGAACCATCAGCTTTTGTCAGTCTTGAGATAGTACGCTTCCGGCGCTGGCTTGTACGATCGCGGCAGCCACAAGGGGCGGCGCAGGTTGTCCGGGCCGGGCGCCGGGCGGGTTTTGAGCAGCCAGCGTTTGTATACTTCGTGCGCTTTGCCGGTGTCGACGAACACGTCGCCGTATTTATCCTCCGGCCCGGGCTTGGTGATGCGAACTTTTTGATGCCAGCAATGCTGGCCGCTGATGTAGTCCGGTTGCACGGGAAACGTAAGATTCTGATGAACGCCGCCGTCCTCCCAGAAAATTCTTTTGGAGTCGGGATCGTCGCTCTTGAACGGCTTGATGCCGTGGATGGTACGCATCAGCCACTTACCTTGGCTAATCTGTTTCAGATCGACGAGCGCGGTCGACCAGCGCTCGCCGCCTTGATCTTCGGCCAAACGCCAGCGGCCGAGGTGATGCGAGCAGGCGATCACGCCGGGCTTGATTCCTTCGGTGACCCACACCTTGTCGATGAAGTAGCCGATCTCGGTGTTGACCTTCAGCAGATCGCCGGTCTTCACGTCGAAATTCTGCGCGTCCTTGGAATTCAGCCACAGCGGGTTGCGATGAGAAATCTCGTACAGCCACTTGGCATTGCCGGACCGAGTGTGGATCAACGTCGGTAGACGAAAGGTCGGCAGCAAGAGCATCTCCCCCGCCGCGAGATCGATCTCGTCAGGGTGGACGTGGCTCTTGATGTAGCCGGGGATCGCATGCTCCGGCCACTTCCAGTCCTTCAACGTGCGGGAGAAAAATTCGAGCTTGCGCGACGGCGTGGGAAAACCGACGCACGCCCGGCCGTCGATCTCGACGCCCAACGCAGCGCCGTTTTTTGAAATGATGTTGTTTGCAGGGTCCGTGTCGGCGCCGGCGAGATCCGCCGACTTGACCGCGGTTTCGTGAACTTTGTAGACACCGTCCTCGATCAGAAACGCGCCGTACTTGCGCATATACTCGAGCGGCTTGAGACCTTCCTTGGCCGCGGCTTCCGGCAATCCCGGCACGCTGTTTTCGAAGATCCAGCGATAGTAGTCGTCCACGGTCATCTTCTTGCCGGGCTCGTAGGGCGATTCGAAATGTTTGCGAATCCCCAGCGAGCCGTCGGGATCGACGCGCCAGGATAGCTCGATCCAGAACTCGTCCTCTTCCCAGACCTGGCCGATGCCCGCGGCTTCGTGCGCTTCGTAGGTCGTGTTGAATTTCTTTCCCTGCTTTTCCAGAGCGACGCGCAAGATCGGCTGGCGAAAGCCGATCCAACGCGCCGCTTGGGTTTCCTGGCTCATCAGATCGTGGCGCTCCGAGCCGTGGCCCATGGGCAAGACGTAGTCGGCAAACCAAGCGGTTTCGCTCCAGGTCGGCGTGAGGCACGCGTGGCGCTCGACTTTGCTCTCGTCGGAAAGCATTTCGATCCAGCTCATGCCGTCGGGATTGGTCCACACCGGGTTGTAGACGCGGGTAAAATACATCGCCAGCTTGCCGCGTCCCTCCTTCAAGAAATGCGGCAGCAAGAAAACTCATTTCGAAAAACGCCAGCGGATACTCCGGCGGTATGAGCAGTTCGTTCCAGACTTTGGCCGGCGGCGGCATCAGCGGCGGCGCGGGAATGTACTTGTTCGCAGCGTTGGGCGCGGTGCCGCCGACAGTTCCTACGGCGCCGACCAGCACAACGAGAAACTGCAGCGCCCGCGCCACTTGCCAGCCGCCCAAATTTCCCGCCGCCGTATTGCGCCACACATGCGAGGAAAACGCCGAGCCCGCCTTGGCGATCTCACGCGCCACCTCGACGATCACTTTCGGGTCGATGCCGGCCTCTTTGGCGGCAAACTCCGGCGTGTATCGTGCATAGGTGTTTTTCAGCACACGCGACAAACGACTGAAACGTCTGCGGTTCATCGGGATGCTGCTCGCGCAGAAACTCTTCCCAGTTGACCCACTGGCGCACGAACTGCCGGTCGAAAAGATCCTCCTGCAGAAGAACGTTGCACATGGCCAAGAGAATCGCCGCTTCACTGCCCGGCCACGAGGAGATCCAGTAGTCGGCTTTCGACGCGGTGTTAGAAAGGCGGGTGTCGATCACGCAGATTTTCGCGCCGCGCTCTTTGCCCTCGATGATTCTTTGCGCGTGCGGGTTGAAGTAGTGGCCGCTTTCCAGGTGCGAGCTCAGCAGCAGAATAAACCGCGCGTTCGCATGATCCGGCGACGGCCGGTCGATGCCGGACCAAAAAGCGTAGCCGGCGCGCGCCCCGGCAGAGCAGACATTAGTGTGGCTGTTATGGCCGTCGATGCCCCACGAATGAAGAATTCTCTGATGATAGAGCAGCTCATGTCCGGGGCGGCCGACGTGGTACATGATCTCATTGCGGCGGTCTTCCTGAAGCGCCTTGCGCACGCGTCCGGCGATATCGTCGAGCACTTCGTCCCAGGAAACTCTTTCCCACTTTCCCTCGCCGCGCTTGCCGGCGCGCTTGAGCGGATAGCGAATACGCTCGGGATCGGTCACCTGATTCAACGTCGCCGGTCCCTTGGCGCAGTTGCGGCCCCGGCTGCCGGGATGCTCGGGATTGCCTTCGAAGCGGCGGATGCGGTTGGTGTCTTTCTCGACGACTGCCACCAGGCCGCAGGCCGCCTCGCAGTTGAAGCAGATGGTCGGAATGATCCGGCAGTGCTTTTCGACTTTGCGCGGCCACTGCGCGGTATCGTACTCGACCCAGTCGTCCCACTTTTCCACGGGCGGATAGCTGGCGAGACCGCTGGGAGCGTCCAGTTTCATCGCGTCGGGATTTAACGGAACACGATTGTCGCTCACTGTTTTTGATCCTTCTTCATTACGTTTCAGCCTTCAATAGTCAGTTGCCAGATCGCGAAATCCTGGTTACTGATAACCGGCAACTGACCCCTGACAACTGCTAGCTTAACGGAATCGCCTGGCCCGCCTTGATCCACAAATGCTCGTACATCCACAGGCCAAATAAGGAGAGCAGCGCAGCCGCCATGCCGGGAATCAGCGCGCTTGCTTGCCAGAAAATCAGACCCGCCGGGACCGCAACGCCCAAGCCGACGACGAGCAGCCAGAACGATTTGGCGAGCGGCCCGGTGAGAAGAAGCGCGCCAGCGCGAATCGATTCTTCCGAGCCATGCTTCATGAACAGCTCGCCGCAGACCATCGCCAAACCCGCGAGCAAGGATACAACGAGAATGTGAATGAGCCAGAAGAACATCTGCGGGCTCATGAACTGGTACGGCGTCACCAGCTCGAGCGAACCGATGAGAATCAGCACTGCCGCGCCGGCGCTGATCGCTTTCACCACCAGGTGCCAGAACAGCAGCGGGCTCTGCCAAAAATCGCGTCCCCGCGCTTGCGCGAAGAGAAACGCGGAATAGCCGGCCGAGGCGATGGCGAAAAACGCCGCCGGCCACATCACCCACGGCGAGACCATCCCCTCGCGATAGATCTGCGCGAGCCAGATCGCCAGCAGCAGGCCGAAGATCATCAGCACGTAGCCGCCTAACGTCAGCCAGGAATTCAAATTTGGTTTGGTTAGCAAGTAGAAAAAGCGCGTCGGCTTTTTGAGATCGAAGACGAGCAAGCCCATGGTCGCGCCAAGAAACAGGATCGAAACCAGCGGGCCGATGAAGCCGAGCAGGATCACGTCCTGCTCGAAGCCCATGTGGAGAAACAGCGCGGACAGGAGCAGCACTCCGGCCGAAATCGCCTTGGTCCATAGATAGAACGCGATCTTCTTGCCCCAGGGAATCATGTGCGGCACGTCGTAGACTTCCCGCGCCGCGCCGGGAATCGGGCGCGCCGGATCGATGCTCTTCAATGCGTAAAGATCCTCGCCGGGATCTTTCTCCGCCCAGAAATGACTCGATTGCGGCTCCATCATCGACGGGCTCAACAGATCGCCTTCGACGCCGACGTAAAACAACTTCGGCTTGGTCCCCTTTTCGGCTTTGCGCACGCTGACTTTTTCCAGCGCGATGCGTTTGCTGACCGCGCTCTGCGGATCGTCGAGGTCGCCGGAAAGAATCGCCTGTGTCGGACAAACGACTTCGCAGGCGGGCTTGTAGCCCATATCGACGCGCGAGGCGTCGAAGTTGCACTTCGCCGCCGTGTTGCGGTCCGGATCGATATACAGCGCGTCGTACGGGCAAGCTTGCATGCACGACTTGCAGCCGATGCAGCGCTCGTTGTCGAAATCAACGATGCCGTCATGGCGGCGGAACAAGGCGACTGTCGGACAAATCTCGATGCACGGCGCATCATCGCAGTGATTGCAGCGCAGCACCGCGAAATGGCGCCGCGTGTCGGGATAGGTTCCTTTCTCGACATACTTCACCCAGGTGCGATTCACGCCTAAAGCGATGTTGTGCTCTTCCTTGCAGGCCACCGTGCAGGCATGGCAACCGATGCAGCGGTTCTGATCGATCACGAAACCGTAGCGCATTCCAGACCTTTCTAATCAAGAAAGTTAACTATTAAGATTTAAAGTTTCGCTTGTGATAGCAGGAAAAATTACGCGGGGTCAATTCGATTGGAGAATTTTTACGCGATTAGCGGAAAGACATTTGACTACCGGGGAGTGATCCATGAGGTTGGCTCGCTTCAGAAATGATGAAAGGAAGTCCTACGGCAGGATTCTCTCCTCGCTCGTCATTCCCGCGTCCGCGGGAATCCAGGTTTGTTCTTTCCGAAATTAGCCTGGATACCCGCCTTCGCGGGTATGACGGAAAACCACGGTCACCCTGCGAGCTGCTACCATTCCGTATCCGTATTTTCGACAAAAGAGCACGAAGTAGCGGTCGAATGAACATCCCGACCCCAAATCTTTCATCTTCGCGCCTCGCGGTGAAAATAGGCGGATTGCCTTAGGCTGTTCGCGTCGGAAACGCCGGGGGAATGATCTGCTCGACGTTGCGGCCGTTCCAGTCGCGCGCGGACCAGTTGTCCCAGGCGCGCTTGGCTCCCGCTTCGGCTTGGGCGAACAATTCATTGTCATCGATGCGGGTCGAGTGGCCGTTTTCGATCACGACTTCGCCGTCGACGAGAACTGTTTCGATATCCGCGCCACTGCCGTACTCAACGAGCGCATTGATTGGATCGCGCGCGGGACCGTAGCGGGTCGTACGCAGATTGATGATAACGACATCGGCTTTGGCCCCCGGAGCGAGCCGGCCCAAATCCGAGCGGCCGAGAGCGGTAGCTCCGCCGATAGTAGCGGCGTCGAAAACATCCGCGGCGCGCGCTCCGGCGGCGTTTCTGTCCACCAATCGCGAAATCAGGGATGCGTAGCGCATCTCTGACACAATATCGAGCGGGTAGGTATCCGTCCCAAGCCGATGCGCACTCCCGCGGCGAGATACTGATCGAAAGATTCCATGGCGAAGGCCATCTTGGCGCACTTGTGCGGGCAGTGGCCGATGGTCGCGCCGGTCTCGGCGAGGATCTTGAGCTCGTCGCCGCGCGGATAATCGACGCGCGAATGGCCACCCGTTATCGCCATGTGGCCAAGCGTGGTACGCGGCCCGAGAATGCCGGTATCGGCCAAATACTCCGCTACCGGCTTGCGATATTTGTTCAGGATCTCGAGAAACTCGCGAAAGTTGCCGCCGGCATGAATGTGAATCGGCACGTCCAGTTCTTTGGCCGCGGCAACACTCTCCTTAAGCAGAGACGGCTCGCAAGTTTCTGCTTGCGCAGGATTCAAAATCCCTTGCATGCGGCCGTTGTGAGCGCCGTGGAATTTCTTGATGAACTCCACGGCGTTCTTTAGTCCCGGTCGTCCTTTGTCCGCCCGCTCCTCGTAATAGTGGCGCCCCTCGGCATCGGTGAAAATATCATGGCTGCGAAACGGCGGGCTGAAAAATACCCGTCCGCCTGTCTGCCCGACGATGGCGACGTAATCATCCAGCGCGCCAGGTCCTCCGCCCGGATCCAAGACGGTGGTCGCCCCGTTGCGCAGTGCGCTGTAGAGCGCATATTTGCGCCCAAGCGCGACCGCCGGCGGCGCCGGCGCTTCGACCTTTTCTTTCAGCGGCGCGCCAAAAACAAACCAGTTCGCCGCCAAATAATCCTTCTTGGTGACATCGGTGAGCAGATAATCGCCGACGTTGAGCTGCGAATGCACATGGAGGTTGACGAAGCCGGGGCAAACAATTTTGCCGGAAGCGTCGATGATTCGATCGGCAGTCTGAGACTTGTCCGTACCGACTGACTGTATCTTGTCGTTCTCGATCAGGACGGAACCGTTGGGAACAATTTCATGGCCGGCCCCCGACCAACCCACTACGACACCGCCGTCAATGCGTGTTTTCATAATAATGTCCTTCTTTGAATCACACTACGGTCTCAGCTTCACACGCGCTATGGGCGAATGCTCCTTGCCATGATCGTATGTCGCCAAGTTCCCGGTTTCCTCCTCCCTCCGAGAGAGCGAGAATGAAGCATTTCTTGCTTCGAAGTTGCCGCTGCGATTAGGTTCGAAAGTACTAAACAGGCAAAACGTGCCATTAATTATTTGAACTCGATGCCTTTCGCCTTGAGAATCTCTTGGAGCGTCTCGACGCCGGCCCAGAGACCGGGCATGCCGCCCGGAATCGCCGCAACCTCCATCGCTTCCATTATTTCCTTGGGCGTGGCGCCCATGGTCAGCGCGCGCTCACTGTGCAGTCGGATGCCGCGCGGGCGGAGCAGCGCGCAGCAGATGCCGACCATGATCAGTTCCTTGGTTTTGCGCGGTAGCGCGCCTTCCCGACCGAAAGTGCCATCGACGTAGAGGCCTTTGAGCTTTTCGAAATACTCGGGATCGAGCTTGGCGATGATGTCGTACGCGTTGTTCTCGGAGCCGAGACCGACTTTCTTAAAGGCTTCCTTCGCTTCGTCCGCCATGTTTCATTTTCCTCCAGGTTTCTCAAAGGCCGTGCTCTTACAAGCCTCACGTTGGTATGAATCCAAGCCTTCATCGCCCCCACGTAGGCACGTATGAGCGGAGTAGGATTTCTCCCTTACGGTCGAAATGACAACGCGTGTACTCCGTCTTCTCTTTGCGTACTCTGCGTTCTCTGCGGTTAATTTCAATCTTTCCTGGTGTTTTGACCGATGACGACGTCGACCAACGCCGGGCCGTTTTGTTCCAGCGCGCGCTTGATCGCCGGCTCGATGGCGTCCGGCTCTTCGACCCGTTGGCCATAGATGCCGAACGTGTCCGCCAGTCGCGCAAAATTGATTTCCGGACCGACCAGTTCGGCGCCCATGTCCGCGGCGATGCGAATTCTTTCCTCCGAGCCGCGAAACTGATTTTTCACCGCCATGTAGGCGCGATTGTTGAACACGAACACAACCAGCGGCACGCGATACTTCGCCAAGGTCCAGAGCCCTTGCAAGCCGAACATGCTGCTGCCGTCGCCGAGGCAGGCCACCACACGCCTTTTCGGCGCGGCGAGCTTGGCGCCGATGGCAGCGCCCAATCCCCAACCGAGATAGCCTCCCGAAGAGTTGGAAAAATAAGACCGGCCAGATGAGAAGTTGAAGTTAGCCATTAGAATGTCTTTGCTCGTCGGGCTCTCGTTGACGACTAGCGTGTCTTTCTCGAGCAGCCGGTCCATCGTGCGTGCCAGGCGGGCCGCGCTGATCGGCTTGCTATCCCAGCCTTGTTTTACTCTCCCCTCCAGCTCCGCTTTCACCTGCTCTTGGGCTTTCTTGATTGTCGCGAGCCGCTCCTCTCGTCCGTCCGCTGCGCCGGCAACTTTTGGATAGATCTCGAGCAACGCGCGCAGCGCGCTCTTGCCGTCGGCGATGATACCGAGATCGACCGGGAAGACTTTGCCGATTTCCCAGGGATCTTCTTCGATGTGAATGCAACGCGTTTCGGGTTTGATCACCGGCTCGGGCAGATAGCGATACTCGCGGATCAAACGGCAGCCGATGGCGAGAATCACATCCGGCTCGCCCCAAACCGGCAAATCGAAGGCGGGATTGCGCTCAGCGATCTGAAAGCTCTGCGGATGGTCGGTGGGAAAGCTCAGAAAAGAGTACCGCGGCTCCATCACCACAGGGGCGCCGAGCAGTTCGGCGAACTTGATCAGCTCCTCCGTGCCGCCCGCCTTGGCGACGCCGCTGCCGGCAACGATCAGCGGGCGCTTGGCTGCGGCAATCATCTTTGCCGCTTCCTCGATCGATTCCGGATCGGCGGCTATGCGCGGGCGCACCCGCGAACGCTCGGCGGACGGATTCTTCACCTCGATGGTGTCGCCGAGCAAATTGCTCGGGAGCGATAAATAGACCGGGCCGGTGGGCGGCGTCGCCGCGACTTTGAAGGCGCGATTCAAAAATTCCGGGATGCGATCGGCGCGATGCACTTCCGCGCTCCACTTGGTGAACTGCTTGGTCATTTCGACCAAGTCCTTACCTTCCGTATGCGAGTCGCGGCCGGTGATCCGGGTATCCACGTGGGTCGAGGTGACGATCACCGGCGAACGGTCACGGTAAGCATCGTAGAGCGCGCCGACGGCGTTGCAGGAACCCGGCAAAGTGCTCACCTGCGCGATCGACGGCTGCCCGGTGACCCGCGCGTAGCCGTCCGCCATCGACACCACACATGTCTCATGCAGGGCGAGCACGAAGCGGACTTTCTCCTGGTCGGCGATCGTGCCGATAAATTCCTGGCCGCTCGTTCCCGGCAAGCCGAATACGTAATCGACACCGTGGTCGACCGCGACCTCGAGATAGGCCTGCGCCGCCGTTTTTTGACCATTGTCAGCCATTAAAAATCACTCCTTCTATCAATCTCGCAAAACACCCCTCTTCGTTCAAAGTTGCAGGTTAAAGTTTTAAATTATGATTTCGCAGGTTATCCGCATTTTACAAGCCAAAAAGATTCCGCGCGTTTCCCAGAAGCAGTTTCTCCTTTACGGAGTCTTTGAACCCCATCTTATCGAAGCTCGCCAGCGCTTTCGCCAAATCGACATAAGGAAAGTCCGTCCCGAACAGCGCCTTGTCCTGAAGCCGGCCGCCGATCGCCTTTTGAAAAATCTCCGGTAGCTGCTCTGCTAAATAACCGGACGTATCGACGTAAAGGTTTTTCTTGTGCGTCACCACGCCGATGGTTTCCTCGACCCAGGGCCAACCGGGATGGGCGGCGAGGATTTTCATGCGCGGGAAATCCTTCGCCAAAGTATCGAGATGGATGGGACGACCGTAATCCAGTCCGATGCCGCTGCCGCCCTCGGTGTTGGCGCCAAGCACGGTGAAACCGATATGAAACATTGCCGGTTTCCGGCCGGCCTGAATAACTTCCCAGATGTTGTAATATCTTTTATCGCTCGGATAAAAACCTTGATCGGGGGGATGAAACTTAAAACCGACCACTTTAGGATTCCGCACCATCTCTTCGGCATAGCGGGCGACTGCAAGTAAATCGTGGGCGTGGGTGTCGAGCGACGCGAGCACCCCGGCAAAAGACTTCGGATAGTGGGTTGCAAGATCCATCGCGTGCTCGTTGGAATTGCGCGCTCCTTCCTTCACCGTCGACGGATGCCAGCCGATCAGCAATGCTTTCACGTCATGCTGCAAATACAGATCGGCAAATCCATCCGCCGTCTGCGGGACTTCACTCAAATCGCGGCGAAAATAGTTGCACGCGTGCGTATCGAGGCCGCGGGTGCTCGGGTGCACGTGAACGTCAATGGCGCGCATCGGCTCTCCTTGCGAGGAACCCGGCCACCCAGGGATTCGCTTGCCCATCTTTGAAAAAGGTCTGCGTTGTCTTCGGCCATCGCGCGCAATAGCTCGGGCGCCGTCATGCCGTTGGCGATCGCGCTGTTAACGGTCTGAAGATCGTTCAACACCGCCGCCGCGCCCAGCTCGTCGATTTCCGCCAGCGGCCCGCGGGGAAATTTGAGTCCTTCGGTGGAAATGAAATCCACCGTCGCCGGGGCCTCGCCCAATTCCACCGTTCGCGCCGCGGCCAAGCGAACCGACGTGATCAACGCGAGCTTCGCGATCGAAGGCGATAATTCGGCGCCACGCTTTTCGACCAACTCATAGATCGCTGGGTTGGGCTTTTGATCGACATAAAATAGTGGATTGCCTTTCGCCAACGCCGCAAGCAGCTTCGACGATCGCAGAAACTCATCTCCGCGAAATTCGTACATCACGCGAGTCACATCCTCCACGATCGAAGGTTTCCAACTGTCGAAACTGAACAAAGGCGGCAGTGCGCGCAGCTCTTTGGCTGCCCCGTCAACTGTCTCGATCGTCGCACCCGATTCGACGAGCCTCAGCGCCATCACCGCGTAAACCATCAAGACACTGTTCGACACAAAGCCCGAAATGTCCTTAGTCTCGATCGGCTTTCGACCGAGGTCGGCGAGAAAGGACATCAAGACCCCGTGGTTCGCATCGTTCATGTCGCCCCTGACGACCTCGACCATCTGTGTGTAAAGCACGGGATTGAAGAAGTGCGTGGTCGCGAATCGATCTCTAGGATAGTCGCCATCGCCAACGAGACTGGCGCGCGTGAGCGACGATGTATTCGTCGTGAGAATTCCGCCGAAACGGTTGTCGTGGAGCGCCCTATAAACAATCTTCTTCGTTTTTCCGGATTCCGAAACTGCTTCCGTGATGAGATCCGCAGCCGCCATGTCGGCCAAATTGGTAGCCGGCACGAGACCATTGGTCACGTTGGCAATCTCGGCATCGGAGATCCGGTTTCTTCTTTTTAAGCGCTCGATGGTTTGATCGCGCCGCACGGGAATTCTATTCATCGCCGCTTCGGCCGCATCGTAGATCAAAGTTTGATAGCCTTTTTGAGCGTAGAGAAAGGCAATGTCGAAGCCCATGACGCCGAGGCCGAGCACGCCGACGGTTTTGACCGCATCAATCATCGAATTGGCTTCGTCTCAAAAGGTTCACAGTAAATTTTCCACCAGATCCGTCGGTCTGAGATCCTTAGCCCGCGGATCCTGCAACGCGACCTCTTTCAGTATCGACTCTATGGAGCTTATCGATGGCGCCAAGGTCGGCTCGAACTCTGCGGCAAACAGGCGGTAACACTTCTCGACGACCGCCGGATGGTCGGCGAGAGCCGGAAGGTGACGGCTTATTTCCTTGATGGTTTCCTGCGGCTGGCTTTTGAACAAGCGGGCGCTCTCGGCATATACCGAAGCAATTTTTCTGGCTGTGTCCCGGTTCTCGCGCAGGAAGCGGCGCGTCGTGGCAAGCGGCACCCAGTGACAGTCGAGATCCAGGCTGTCGGCAATAATGCGCAGGCCCAAGGCCTCTGCCAGAAACGCTTTCTCCGGCGGTAAGAGCGCGGCATCGATCTTCTTTTCCAGCAACACCTCGTAGCTCCGGTCGTTGACGCCGGAATCGACCACTTTCAAATCGCGCTCGATGACAAAGCCCCATTTGCGCAAGAGCGCCAGCATCACCATCCCGGCCATGCGCTTCGGCTCATTGATGCCGACGCGCTTGCCTTTGAGGTCCGCGACCGTCTCCACATTCGGACCGGCGGCGAGATAGAACGCAGGCCGGTTGAGCACCCCGCCGATGATGACGATGTCGCTGCCATCGAGGACGGAAAAGATTAATGACGGAGCATTGGGAGTGCCGATCGGAGTCGCACCGGACACGATGTCCGGCACCGCCCGCTCTTCATCACGTTGATTGACGATCTCGACCGGAATGCTCTCCCGTTCGAAAAGCCCGGCCGCCTTGCCGATCAGCGGCAGAAATCGCCCGATGCTGGAAACCCCGATGCCGATTTTGATTGGCTCCACCGATAGCTACTCTTTCTTCCCCTCCCGCCCTTTCATGATCTCTTTGATGAGATTGAACATCGGCGTCATGTCGGCGTACTTCGGATCGGAAACGTCGAAGTATTTCTTGCCGGGCTGCAAACGCATGACGGGCACGAGCGTATCCTTTGGAATATCTATTCTTCGCGAATTCGGCGCATCTTCGCCATAAAGATCCTGATATTTTTGCAGGGCGATCTGGCCCCGGCGGGAAAGAAACCAGTTGATGAACACTTTCGCCGCGTTTGGATTAGGCCCGCCCTTGATGAGGCTCATCGAGCCGCCGCCGGAAGTGAGTTGAATGCCCTCTTTCCACTCGACGTTGTCGAGCTCGTCGACAGGCAATCCCTGGCTCTTCGCGCGCGCCGTGTCCCGGCAACCGACGCAGAGCGCGTATCTTCCTTGCGCCAGCCAATCGGTAATCTGACGGCGGTCCCTGCCAAACGTCGGCTGCATATCGCCGAATACTTTCCTGATATAGTCCGCGCCCAGATCGGGATGATAATAAAAGAATTGCATCGACGCTCCGAGACCCGTGCCCGACGGTTCCTGAGAAACGTACTTTCCTTTCCACCGCGGCGTGACCAAATCCCAGTAGGATTTGAACTCCTTCGGATTCACCAGATTGGTATTGTAATAAAAGCCCGACGATGAAGGCATGGCAATATAGATCAAGACGTGGCGTTGCTCGGGGTCCGTATATCGGTGCCGCCCTTCGTACCATTTACTCTCGTCGAGCACCTCGGGCAGGATCAGCGTCGACTTTGATCGAATCGAGCGCTTTGCCTTCATAGAGTATTTCGTAGTTGGTATTGGCGCCGCCGCTGAACAGATCGGCGAGCACATTGCCGGCGCGCATTTCGGAAATGATCCGGGTTCCTAAAGTGTTGCCGGCGCCGTTTACCGTAACGAATTTGATCTCGGGAAACTCCTTGCGGAACTCATTGAGAAGCGGCTCGCTGCCATAGCGGCCGACATAGAAATTCAACTTCCCTTCCTTCTTTGCCGCGGCGACGAGTCTTTTCCCAGGTCGTTTGCCAAGCCGGCTTTCCCTCTGCGGAGAATACCGAGCCCGGCGGATGTCAGATGAAGCCGCAAAGCAATAGGACAAGGCTAACCATCGCTTTCATGATCATTTTCCCTCGCGCCCTTTCATGAATTCCTTGGCCAGCTGAAAGATCGGCGTCATGTCGGAATACTTCGGGTCGGAGAAGTCGAAATAACGTCTGCCTTCCACCAGCCGGCTGCTGGCCGGCAGCATATCTTTGGGAATATCGATGCGCCGCGAATTCGGCGGATCCTCGTTATAGAGATCTTCATATTTTTGCAGGGCAATCTGGCCGCGGCGCGACAAGAACCAGTTGATAAAGACCTTGGCGGCGTTGGGGTGCGGTCCACCCTTGATGAGACCGAGAGAACCGCCGCCGGAAGAAATATGAGCGCCTTCCTTCCAATCGACCATGTCCATCTCGTTCACCGGCAATCCCTGCTTGCTGGCCTTTTCGGTATCGCGGCAACCCATGCAGAGCGCATATTTGCCCTGGGCCAGCCAGTCGGTCATCTGGCGCCGGTCTCTTGAATAGACCGGCTGCTGATCGACGAATAGCTTGCGCAAAAATTCCGGCCCGAGCTCCGGGTGATAATAGAAAAATTGCAGTGACGGACCGATGCCGGTGCCGGAGGGCTCTTGGGAGACGAATTTCCCTTTCCATTTAGGCTCGACCAGATCCCAAAAAGATTTGAAATCTTTCGGATTGACCAGGTTGGTGTTGTAATAAATGCTCGCGGAAGTCGGATTGGCGATGTAGATGAACACGTGCTGCTGTTCCGGATCGTTGTAGCGATGCTTGCCCCCGAACCACTTGGACTCGTCGAGCACTTCCGGCAAAATCAACGCCGAGCGAATCGAGTCGAGCACCTTTCCTTTGTAGAGTATCTCGAAATTCGTCACCGCGCCGCCACTGTAGAGATCCGCGACGACGTTGCCGGCGCGAGCTTCGGATACGATGCGCGTGCCCAATGAGTTGCCGGCGCCGTTGGTGCTGACAATTTTGATTTCCGGGAATTCCTTGCGAAAATCGTTGAGGAGTTTTTCGCTGCCGTAGCGTCCCACATAGAAATTCAGTCGCCCTTCTTTCTTCGCTGCGGCAACCGTATTGTCCCAAGTTCACTTGCCAAGAGGATGGCTTTGCGTCCGCTGCGATCAGCGACTTCAAGGACGAATCACAAATCCCAAGCAGGACGAACACCGAAACTGCAAGTATGAAGACTTTCCGATCCGGTTCATGACTGATCCCAAAAACGCTGCTCGCCTGAATATTCGCGATTCCGGGCATCATCGCCAATCCGGTGAAAACCGGGTCCATCCCCAATCCGTTTACTTAAACTGGATACCGTTTTTCAACGTTGACGTACACTGTCCATCACCTGGATGCCGGCGTCCGCCGCATGACGAAGTTCACTTGCGTCAAGGGCCGGGTTTCAAATCCGCCCCTACTTCTTTCCCGCCAAGATTTCGTCCAGCAGTTTCATCGCCGGTGTGAGATCCTTCGTGTCGGGATCGTCGGTATCGAAATAGGTCATTTTATCGCGTCGCTGCTCCTCCGCCGGTACATGATCTTTAGGAACATCGACACGCCGCGAATTTCGCGGGTCGCCGGGCTGCGATATGACTTTCTGAAATAGCGTCTGCCCCTCGCGCGACAACAGCCAATTGATGAACACCTTGGCAGCATTCGGATGAGGCGCGCGATTCAACAACGCGAGCGAGCCGAAGGCGGAAGACAAATTCACCCCTTCCTTGAAGTGAAAGGCGCTGAACTCGTTTACCGCCAATCCTTGATTTTTTGCCTTGTAAACGGTTCCCCCTTGAATCGGCATGCCCACGGAAAATTTTCCTGTGGCCAGCCAGTCGATGGCCTGACGGAGGTCGGCGACCATCATGACGTCCATCTCGCCGAACAAGCGGCGCAGATATTTCGGTCCGAGATCGGGGTGGTAGTAAAGAAACTGCCACGGGATGCCCGCGCCGCGTACTCTGCGAATATCGGTGGAAAGAATTTTTCCCTTGAGTTTGGGATTGAGGAGATCCCAATACGTTTTGTACTCGTTCGGATCGATCAATTGCGTGTTATAAGCCGCGCCCGCGCCGGCCGCTACGTTGCCCTCGTAAACAAAAATATGTTGGCCCTCTTTGTCGGCGTACTTCTGCTTGCCCTCCCACCATTTCGTCGCATCCGTGACCTCGGGCAGAATCAAGGCCGGCTTGATCGGATCGAGCACCTTGCCGAGATGGAGAACCTGGAACAGTGAATTTCCCCCGCCGTTGTAAACGTCGACGAGATACTTGCCGGCCCGCCGCTCCGCAATAATGCGCTGAGTGAGGTCGGTGCCGGCACCGGTAATGTGAGTTACCTTGATCTTGGGATAAGTTTTTTGAAACACGCCGGCATCGACAATCGCCCCGTACCCGCCGATCGAGACCGTGACCTGTCCTTCCTGCTCAGCGGCGCGAACCGTTTTATCCCATTCGGCTTGCCAGGATGCTTTCGACTCGGCGGCGAGAATGAGTCGGGTAGAGCCAATGATGAAAAAATGCCAGCAAGAGAACGCAGATGAGAGCTTTCATCGAAAATAATTCTCCTCGGAGAAACGATTACCATAAAGTGACTCGTAAGCGTAGATCGCGCGCCGTGACGAAATGGATCTCCGAAAATTTTCCACGATGGTCATTCCCGATGCATCGTTTGTTTGAATCGCCTGTTACCCTCGATGGGGAAAGGACGGGATAGGCGGTGCTCGAGAAACTGATTAAAAGATCACCCCTACCTTTATCCTTCCTCCAGTCAAGGGGAAGGATTTTCCGGAATTTCTCGCTCTGGGTCCGTCGCCGCGTAACCATCATGTGCTCTACAAAGCTTCTTTTATGTCTAAGCCTTCCCATTGAGCGCCCGGTAAATTTTCTCAGCCGTGAGCGGCAATTCGTACAGCCTGACGCCGCATGCGTCCGCAATGGCATTGGCAATGGCTGCCGCCGTCGGCACATTTGGATTCTCCGCAATTGCCTTGCCTCCGAAGGGCGTCGGTCCGGTCGGGCTTTCCACCAGCACGGTCTTTAACGGCGGCACGTCGGTGATACACGGCAATTTGGATTCCCCTAAAGTTAAGGTTGTAATCTTGCCGTCAATCATCGGATTTTCTTCCATTAGCGCGAAGCCCACCCCGGTAACGATACCGCCCTCGATTTGACCCGTCAGGGTCAGATGGTTCAGCACGGTACCAGTGTCATGCGCCGAGGTTAGACTCAAGACTTTGACGCCGCCGGTCGTGGGATCGACCTCGACTTCAGCCACCTGCGCGGCAAAGCCGGTTACTTTGGGCATATCTTTCGGCACGAAGTTGGTGAGATGAAACACCGGACCGCCGTTTTCTTTGACCGTCAGCGCGATCATTTTTTCCGTGGTTGTTGATTGTTTGTTCGGCGCGACGAGCTTGCCACCCTGCTGCTGAATTTCCGCGGGTTGGCAACCCAGCTCGCGCGCCGCCAAAGCGATTAGCTTGTCGCGCACTTCCTGCGCTGACTTGTATACAGCATGGCCCGAAGTATTGGTCTGCTTGCTCCCGCCCGTACCGGGATCGAAAGGCAGGCTATCGGTATCTTTGTAGACGACTCCGACCTTCTCCGGCGGCAGGCCGAGCGTCTCGCAGACCATCTGCTGGCTGACCGTGTAGTAACCCGGCCCGACGTCGGGAACACCGGTTAGGATGTTCACCTTGCCGTCCACTCCCAAGATGAGCGCCGAGCTGGCTTTGCCTTCCGGCGTACCGCGATCGTAGAGCGCCATGCCCCAGCCACGGTTCTTCTTCGCCCCGTTCTTTTTCCATCCGGAGGTTTTAACCGCCCGCTCCAGCACATCGCCCATCAGGATGTCGCTCCACTTTTCACCCATGGGATTGGCGTCGCCGTCGTGTAGGATGTTTCTCCGGCGCAGCTCGAGGGCATCGATTCCCATCTCCTTGGCGATGATGTCCATCTGCGACTCGAACGCGAATACTACCTGCGGACTTCCCGGCGTCCGGGTCTGGGTGCAAGGCACTTGATTGGTGTATGCGCAAAAGGTCCGCACGTCGATCGCTGGACAGCGATACATGCTCGCCAGGCGCCTGCCGCCCAAAACCGTCACCTGGGGATTGGCCTTTTGCGAGCCGTAAGCGCCGCCGCTGAAATAGATATCGCCTTTGACCGCCAGCAAAGTGCCGTCTGCGGCCACACCCGTCTTCAAAGTGATCACAGAGGGATGTCGGTGGCCGCCGGCGAGAAGTTCGTCGGTGTAGTCGAAAACCAACTTTACCGGCCGCTTCGTCGCCTTCGATAGATAATAGGCTACCGGCACGTCGATCAACGAGGCCTTGGCGCCGAAGTCCCCGCCGACGTGGACAATATGGATTTTGATTTTTTCCTGCGGAATGCCGAAATCTTCCGCCATCTGCTCGCGCAAACCCCACGGACCTTTGTTCGACGCCCACACTTCGACCCGCCCGTCGTCGTGCGTCTGCACCGTGCAAGCGCAGGGCTCGATATATCCGTGATGCGACAGCGGCGTGCGGAACGTGTGCTCGAACACGCGCGCCGCTTTGGCAAAACCGGCTTCGACGTCGCCGTTTTTCCATTGCACGTAGGATTGAAGGTTGTGCGGCGATAGCCCTTCCGGCAGTTTCGGTGAATTCTTGTATTTATTTCGGTCCTCGTGAATGAGAGGCGCGCTCGGCTTTAGCGCCTCGACGGGGTCCTCGACGTAGGGCAGCTCTTCATACTGCACATCGATTAATCCGATCGCTTCCTCCGCGATCTCCTCGTTGTCCGCCGCCAGAGCGGCTATCGCGTCGCCACCCGTCCGGACCTTGTCATAGGCCAGCACCGGCTGATCTTTCACTCGCGTGCCGACATAAACATCCTTGACGTCCGCGCCCGTCAGCACCGCGTGCACGCCTTTCAGCGCCTTCGCTTTTGATGTATCGATATTGGCGATGCGCGCATGCGGTACGGAGCTGCGCAAAACTTTCGCCCACAGAAGCCCGGGAAACTCCAAGTCCGCAGCATATTTCGTTTGTCCGGTTACTTTGCCGTAACCTTCGATGCGGGGTAGAGATTTACCTACGGTGCGATAAGCCAAGATTCACCTCCAAACGTTGGGATACGGAGTGATGGAGTATTGGAGTACTGGAGTATTGCGTTCTCCGGACCCATTACTCCATCACTCCAACACTCCACTACTCCAATTAATCATCTAAGTTGTAGAGCTGCGCGCAGTTGTCCCAAAGGATCTTTTTCCGGCTCTCGTTCGTGACCCCGTCCATCTCTAGGAACTCTTCCACTCCTTCTGGAAAATCCGAGTCGCCGTGCGGATAGTCGGTCGAGAAAACGATATTGTCGTCGCCGATCAGCTCGATGATCATCGGCAGCTCTTTTTCGTGCTCGGTGGAGATCCAGCACTGGCGTTTGAAATATTCGCTCGGTTTTAACTTCCCGGCTGTTGGAAAGCGCCCTTTCGCCATAGCGTTGTCCATGCGATGCAAAAGAAACGATGCCCAGCCGCAGTAGCATTCCAAGAACGCCAGCTTCAATTTCGGATGCCGCTCGCAGACGCCGCCGCCGATGGTGTCGGCCATGGCCATCATGTTTTCCATCGGATGGGAGACCACGTGGCGCAGCAGCAAATTATCGCCGAAGCGATCGCCGATCTGCGGCACTTCGCCGGCGGCCGTCGCTGAATGAAATCCGAGCGGCACGCCAAGCTCTTCCAGCGCCGACCACAGGCTATCGAAGTAACGCGAGTGCCAGGGCAGATTGCGCAGCGGCTCGGGCCGGGCGAACGTCCCGATAAATCCGAGCTTTCCGACCGCCCGCTGCGCTTCCTTGACCGCTTCATTGGGATCATGGAGCGGCAGCATGGCCACGCCTTTCAATCTTTTCGGATCGGTCTGGCAGAAGTCATAGAGCCAATTGTTATAAGCGCGCGCGATCGCGGCGGCGAGCTTCGGATCCATATCGTCGCGCATCATGATGCCCAGACCAATGGATGGATAGAGCGCCGCGACATCCAAACCTTCGCGGTCCATCGCCTGCAATTGCGTCTTGGCGTCAAAGCCGCGCGCGCGGTAGTCGGCGATTTCTTCATCGATCCGAGTGGCGTCGAATATCCCGCCGCGGTAACTTGGTTTGTAGCCCTGGAGAATCTTGCCTTCGATCAGCACCATCGCCGAGCTGCGCGCGGTGGAGCTAAGAATCTTCGGCGCCCTGTCGCGCCATTCGGCGTCCATATATTTGTCCCAGAGATCCGCCGGCTCGCGCAGATGCATATCGGAATCCAAGACTCTAAAGCCGGATTTCATGCTTAACTTACTCCTTCTTTGTCGGACACGAGTATCACGATCCCGTATCGGGATGTCAACAATGCGAGGGACAAGACTATGTCGAAGCAGGCTACGGAGGATCGGGCTAACTGAGGCAGAAACTTAATGGCTCTCGGCTCAAAGCCGAGGGATTCTGAATTTGTCGACGGGCGATCGATTCCTATTTCGTCATTCCCGCGCAGGCGGGAATCTAGGCTATTTTTAGCCCCAAACCCAACCTGGATTCCCGTTTTCACGGGAATGACGAAACAGAATACTAAATCCTTACTCGAATGGCTGCTCGTCTGACTTGGTCGACGTGCGCATCGTCACATCAGCTCGCGGACAAGCGATTGCGCGGCCTCCGGAGAAATTCCCAGCGGGCGGCGCGCCAGCGGTCCGCCTTCATCGAGCACCGGCTCCAACTGGTGCAGCGCCGGCAGATCATCTCGTTTCCAGAATAATCCAATGGCTATTTCGTCGCCCCATTCGTAGCCATACTTCATGGCGGCGGCGAAGTCGGTCGGATCATGCTTCTTATCTTCCAACTTGAACGTCCGTTGTTTGAAGAAGTCGTGATCGTTTTCGAGATTGAAGGTCACACACGGACTGAAAGCGTCGATGAGCGAAAACCCTCGATGCTGAATCCCGCCCTTGATCAGCTCGACCATGTGCTTCACCTGGCCCGTGTAAGCTCTCGCCACATACGTCGCTCCGGCGGCAATCGCCAGCGGAATCGGATTGATCGGATTCTCCACGCTTCCCGCCGGCGTGCTTTTGGTTTTCATGCCCTTGGTGCTGGTCGGCGACAGTTGTCCGGTGGTGAGACCGTAGATCTGATTGTTCATCACGATGTAAGTGACATCGACGTTGCGGCGCATCGAGTGAACGAAATGGTTGCCGCCGATACCGTAACCGTCGCCGTCGCCGCCGGTTACGATAATCTTGAGATTATGATTGGCCATCTGCGCGCCGGTTGCCACCGACAAGGCGCGGCCGTGCAGCGTGTGCATGCCATAGGTGCTGATGTACCCTGGCAGGTTCGAGGAGCAGCCGATGCCGCTGATCACCATCGCATCGTGCGGGCGAACTCCCAGCTCCGCGAGCGCCTGCTTGAGCGCTACCAGGACGCCGAAGTCGCCGCAGCCGGGACACCAATCCGGTTCGGCCTTGCCTTTGAAATCCTTGACCGTTAGCGGCGCTGAACGCGGCGGCACGGAAGATTTCGCTTCAATTTCCACTGTAGACAATGTCATCAATCACTCCTTTGACTCGTTGCGCCTTGATTTTATTCACCACGAAGCTCACGAAGGACCCAGCGCGGCCGAGCCGCAACCAAAATGACAGATTGGTTTCATTGGTGTAAACGGTGCTCATGTCTACGATATACAATGCACCGACGAAAGAGGCTGCGCATGCCTTTGTACAGCGTCACAAAAGCGATGTCATCGGAGTTTTGCACGGTTGGGATCGATTGCGACTGCAAGGCACGCTTCGAAGTCTCTATTACCAGCCGGTGATGGAAGAGTACCTGAGGCAAGCAGGAGTTTTGTGGAAAGATTTCAAAATCTTCGCCACCACACTGACGGCTCGTGTGCGCCAAGCGGCAGTGGATCTGGCAGCGAAGCATCAGCGGCCGATGCTTTATCTTAACTCCAGCCGCACACGCAAGGAGGACGAGGCTCGCAAGATCCAGCAGCGTGACCAGATTGAGTTGGGGCTGATTGCTGTGTTTAGTTGCGTGGAGCCGTGCCGTACGTGGTTTTTGCGCGGCAATCGTATTACCCGAAAGCTTGAGCTTAGGCTTGAATGGGGCAAGTGCATCCACCTGTACTTTTACTGGATGCATGAACAATTGGGATTTTTGCATCTTCGGTTGCAGACTTGGTTTCCTTTTCTGATTCAAATTTGTCTCAACGGACGAGGATGGCTGGCCCGGCAGATGGATCAGACCCAGCTGCGCTATCGGCGAGAGGATAACTGTTTTCCGTGGATTGACGATGTCTCGCGCGCCCAAGCACTGATGGATCAGCAACACCGCACCAATTGGCCCGTGCTTTTGCACCCACTGCTCAAAAAGTGCCACCCTTTGCACGCCGAGATTAGCCGTCCCATTGAGCGTGACTACTACTGGACGGCGGCCGAGACCGAGTACGCCACCGATGTTATGTTTCGTGACCGGGCCGCGCTCGGACGCATTTATCCCGCCTTGGTGCATCACGCGGTGATGACGTTTGGCAGTGAACAAGTGCTGCGGTTTATGCACCGCTCGGGACAGGTGGGTCTCCAAGACGTGCAAAGCGATCGGCGTCGCTGGCCTGACGGCGTCCGAGTCAAGCACTGGGTCAATAAGAACTCGCTTAAATGCTATGATAAGGGCAGTGTCTTGCGCGTTGAGGCAACGATCAATGAACCGAGAGATTTTCGCAGCTTTCGCGCCGCGGAGAAAAGTCCTGGCGGCCCTAAGCGCTGGCGCGAACTGCGCCGCAGCGTATCTGACTTTCACCGACGCTCTGAAGTGAGTCGGAAAGCCACCGAGCGATACCTTACCGCTCTGGCTTGTGTCCATGTGCAAACCCGGCTCGCCGAGCAAACCGCGCAAGTCTGCCGGCCCGTACGGCGGTACGGACGCCGTTACCGAGCGCTTAATCCTCTGGGAGAAGGCGATGCTCAACTCATGACCATCGTCAACCGTGGAGAATTTTCGCTCAACGGGTTTCGCAACCGTGACCTGCGTTCCCATCTCTACCCTGCGATCAAGGACAAACAAAAGCAACACACAGAAATGGCGGCAGTGGGACGTCGCTTGCGGCTGTTGCGGGCGCATGGCTTGATTGCAAAAGTGCCCAAAACGCACCGTTACATCGTTACTGAAAAAGGTCGCAACATCATCACGGCGTTGTTGGCCGCGCGTAACGCAAGCACTGAGAAACTCACAGCTTTGGCCGCGTGATTTGCGCAGATGGAGAAAATTTTCAAGCATAGTAGTACGAAGGGCTCGGATAACCAAAACTCCGAACTTCGTGATCTTCGTGTCCTTCGTGGTGGAGACTCTTCCACGCTAAACCTAGAGTAAACGTCTTTTCTAGACCATAATCTCATGAACCGGCACATATTGTTGTGTTTTGCCGGCCAAGATTGCCTTGACGCCGTCGACGATATGATGCGGCATGAACGGCTCGCCGTCATACTTGCGAATGTGACCGTCGGCGACGATACCGGTCTCCGAGCGCAGGTAACGCGCAAATTGCCCGCTGTAATTGTTTTCAACGATGATAACCTTTTTGTTTTTCGATAGCGCTGACGTGATCGCGCCGGCGTGGAGCGGCACGATCCATTTGATCTGGAGAAGATTGGCGGCTATGCCCTCCTCGTCTGCCAGCTTCTGTATCGCCTCTTGGACGACCCCTTGAGTGGAGCCCCAACCCAGTAAAGTTACCTGAGCGTCTCCGGCGCCCCACAGTTCCGGCGGATCGAGCAGGGGCAGAATCGCTTCCATCTTGCGCATGCGCTTTTCGTGCATCGCCTGGCGCTTGTGCGGATTGGTGTACTCGTCGCTGATCAGCACGCCGTCTTCGTCGTGATCATCGGTTGCGACGACATGCTCGAAGCCCGGCGTGCCCGGCAATGCGCGCGCCGAGATGCCGCTGTCGTTGATCTCGTAGCGTTTGTAGCCGCCGTTCAGCGGCGGCGTCGCGCCGTTTAGGCCGATGACATCGCCCCGCTCGATCGGGACGTTGAAGTCTAGCTCCGCGGGATCCACACTCGACCGCCCTTCGGAGAGCAACAAATCCGAGAGAATGATCCCCGGACACTGAAACTTGTCGACCAAGTTGAAAAGTTTCGGCACGGTCTTGAAACAATCGGGGATGGTCGTCGGCGCGACGATGATGCGCGGGTAATCGCCTTGTCCTGCGCCCATCACCTGCCAGAGATCGCCCTGCTCGGTTTTGGTCGGCACGCCCGTGGCTGGTCCCGCGCGCTGCACGTTGATGCAAACCACGGGGATCTCCATCATCGCCGCCGCGCCGAGCCCTTCGGTCATCAAAGCAAAGCCGCCGCCCGAGGTCGCGCACATGGCGCGGCATCCGGCATGGGCGGCGCCGATGGCCATGTTGATCACACCGATCTCGTCTTCGACCTGCCGCACCATGATGCCCAACTGCCGCGCGTGCCGCGCCATCCAGTGGAGCACGCCGGAAGACGGGCTCATCGGATAGGCGCAATAGAAGCGCACTCCCGCCGCCGCGCCGCCCATCGCCAGCGCCTGGTTGCCTTCGAAGAACGCGAGCTTCTTTCCCGTGTCCGGCAGAGAGAACGGCAGACGGCTTGAAATGCGCGCCGGCATAGTCGTAACCGGCGCGCGCCACGCCGACGTTTTCGGCGACCACCGCCTCGCCTTTTCGTTTGAACTGTAACGTGAGGATATCCTCGAGGATCTTGAACTCCACGCCGATCAAGCCGCAGCACGGCCGCCAGCGCAATCGTGTTTTGCACCAGGTCGCCTCTAACCTTCGGCGCCAGCTCCTTTACCGAGAAAGGACAGAGCTGAACGCCGGCAGCAGCTTCGCCCGGCTTGATCTTGTCGCCGTTGTAAAGCACGGTGGAGCCCGATTTCATCAATCCCAAGTGACGATTCATCGTGTCTTGATTGAGCGGGATCATGATGTCGAGCTTGTCGCCGAAACTGAGCACCGGGCTCGTCGCTGGTGCGGAGCGTAAGAAAAATATGGCCGCCCCGGACAATGGATTGATACGCGTTGTAGGCATTCAGGTGCAATCCGCGGCGAACGAAAATCCGCGCCAGGATATCGCCGGGCGTGGCAATCCCTTGACCTGCCGCGCCGCCGATCGCAATCGAAAGATCAACTTTTGCCATCCCAGTCCCCCCTTTTGACTCTTGTCCCTGTTTCACTTCGTTCCGGAGAAATTGCCCGCGGGCACTTTTTCCAAGATCTTATTCATCTCATCCGCCGAGAACGCCCTCATGGTTTGCGTGCGAATATTGCCGAGCGAGCCTACGCTCAAGGTAAAGGCCGTGATGCGTCTCCTCGTCCGGCGCGTCGGCGGTAAAGACCGCATCGAAAGCGCCCAGGGTCCAGTAGATTTCTTTGATGCGCACGCCAAGATTGGCGGCCGCGTTCATGAGCGCCTTTCGCTCGTTCTGTGGTCTGACGGATTTGGCGAACGCCTTGATCGGTAAAGTTTACGAGCGCGATATAGGTTGCCACTTCGAGCCTCCTTTTTTATCCCACAAAATAAAAAGCCGGTCGTTCCTTGCGTGAAGACGCAGAAACGACCGGCTCGACGGGATAATTGACCTTGTGACGATCACGCAGTGCTCTTCGCTCGAAGCTTCAGATCACGATGCCGTCTCAAGATGAGGGACTCTTGTTGTGTTCGCAGACGCTACCAACCTCCCCATAGGCTGTCAAGTTGCTTTCTAAAGCGCGCCGTTCGTCTTCCGTTGATGATCCAGCGGCGACGGCGCAGGTTGCTCTTTTTGTTTGGCATACGGGTCCGATTTTAGTAACCAATGTACTGTTGCCGATGTGTGATGCAACGGCGCGAATACCGAGGAGGCTCCATGTTCGATTTTCTTTTTCCCAATCATCCTTTCGGCGGACACACGCTCAGACTGGTCGCCCAAGCGCAGCAAGGCGGCGGCGACGTTTTCGACATCGCCCGGGCCATGAAAAACGTCGAGCCCGGCGACAGGGACGCTTGGGAACGCGCATGGTTGGAGCTAGCGCAAAGGACCGAGGCGAGAGCCAAGGAAGCGCTGGCCGCCGGGCACCTCGGAACGGCGAAGCAATATTTTTTTCACGCGAGCAATTATTACCGCATGTCGGACGTGCTGCTGACGATCGCCGAGGAACCGAAGCGGCGCGAGCGCTTTAGCAAGTCGAGAGACAATTTTCGCGCCGCGATCGAGCTCCACCAGCCGAAGATCGAAGTCATTACCGTCCGCTGCGGCAATGAGGAATACGACGGCTACTTCTGCCACCCGGTCAATCCCAAACCTGGAAAATGGCCGGCCGTGCTCTTTCTCGGCGGTGCCGACGCTTACGCCGAAGAGATTTATTTCGGCGGCAAGCAGATGCTCGACCGAGGCTGGGCGATGCTGCTCGTCGATGCCCCGGGTCGCGGTTCCTCGATTTATTTGAAAGGCATCAAGACGAGGCCCGACTATGAAGTTCCGGGAAAGGCGTGCGTCGACTATCTGGTGTCGCGCCCCGAAGTCGATCCCGATCGCGTCGCGCTGCTTGGCATCAGCATGGCAGGCTATTATGCGCCCCGCGTGGCGGCATTCGAAAAACGCCTCAAAGCTCTGGTCGCGTGGAGCGGCTGTTACAGCATCTTGGACGATCTTTATGACTTGTGCGTGCACTTGCAGCCGGTCTGCCAAAGACTCCTCGGCGGCGTCAGCCATGAGGAAGCGCGCCGCTTGCTCAAAGACTTCACCATGGCGGGAATCGCCAAGAACATCACCTGCCCCACACTCATCACCCACGGCGACAAAGACACGTTGATGTCCGTGGAAGGCGCCAAGCGGCTATTCAACGAAATCGGCGCAAAAGACAAAACACTAAGGATCTATGGCGAGGAAGATGGCGGCGGCCGCATCCATTGCAGCCACGACTACTGGGCGCACAATCTGCCCTACATGCTCGATTGGTTGGAGGAGAGACTGTGAAGATTGGAGTGATGGAGTAGTGGAATGTTGGAGTAATGGTTCTCGGATTAACGCGAGTGATTCTCTTCCACAATCCGATTCCTTCCCCTCGACGGGGGAAGGTTAGGATCAGGGGTGCTCGAGCGAAGTCGAATCACCCCTTCCTTAATCCTTCCCCGTCAAGGGGAAGTAACAAAATTCAAGGAGGGTTATTAGATGGCGAACAGGTAGACAAACATCAGTGGGACAAAGAAGTCGATGTCATCGTCGTCGGATTCGGCGCGGCGGGAGGAATCTCCGCCATCACCGCGCATGATGCCGGCGCAAAAGTATTGCTGATTGAAAAAATGCCGCACCCCGGCGGCATCTCGATTCTCTCCGGCGGCGGAGTCGCCTTCGCGCACAACGCCGAAGGCGCGTTTCAGTATCTCAAGCGCACCTGCAACGGCACCACTCCCGACGACATCCTGCGCACGCATGGCCGAGGAGATGGTCGGCATGATCGACTGGGTCACGGAGCTGGCTAAAGTCAGCGGCACCGAGCCGACCAAGACCGAAACCCGCGGCCACGGCACTTACCCGTTCCCCGGCACCAACGACATCGATTCGATCAAGCTCAAAGACTTTCAAGCCTACTCTGAATTTCCCTGGGCCAAGGGACTGCGCGGCGGCGCTCGTCTATTCAAAGTCGTCTACGACAACGTGAACGCGCGCAAGATCGAAGTCATGCTCGCGACGCCGGCGAAAGAATTGATCACGAGTCCAGACGGTGAAGTAATCGGCTTGATTGCCGAGCATGACGGCAAGCCTATACGGATCAAGGCAAACAAAGGCGTAATCCTCGCCTGCGGCGGCTACGAGAACGACGACGCCATGAAGCTGCAATACTTCGAAGCCCAGCCGGTCTATCCGGTTTATCTCGGCAATACCGGCGACGGCGTAAAGATGGCACAGAAAGCCGGCGCGGGACTTTGGCACATGTGGCATTTCCACGGCGGCTACGGTTTCAAGTTTCCCGAGCTGCCGTTTCGCGATTCGCCACGTCTGGGCCGGTCCGCGCAATGAAAATAGAAAAATGATCTGGATCGCCGTGGACAAATTCGGCAAGCGCTTCATGGACGAATACCCACCGGCGCCGCAAGACACCGGGACGCGGGCACTGGAATACTACGACGCCGATATCCAGGACTATCCGCGCATTCCCTGTTATCTGATCTTCGACGAAGAAGGAAGAAAGCTCGGCCCGATTGGCATACCGATCGTAAACGACGAGCGCTACGACGCGTCAGTTGGAGCGAAGACAATCTTGCCGAGATCGAAAAAGGCTGGATCAAAAAGGGCAACTCGCTCGAAGACATCGGCGCGCAGATCGACGTCAATCCCAAAGTCCTACGCGAGACCATCGACCGCTGGAATTCCCTCTGCACCGAAGGCCAAGACACTGATCAGAAGCGTCCGCCAAAAACCATGATGCCGATCAAGACTGGCCCTTTTTACGTCGTCGAAGCTTGGCCGATCGTGAACAACACCCAAGGCGGCCCCGAGCACGATGTCGAACAGCGCGTGCTCGATCCGATGAAACAAGCCGATTCCGCGCCTCTACGTCGCCGGAGAGATCAGCTCGATCTACGGTCACTTATATTTAGAGGCGGGAAACATCACCGAATGCTTCGTCGCCGGCAAGATCGCCGGTCAGAACGCTGCGGGGGAACAGACTCGGTAATAGACGCCTAGGCTCGCCTGCGGCAGCGCTGGTGAGACGTAACACTCACAGAAGCCGCCGAATGCCGCCACCGTCAGGTGCAGCGTTTGGTTAGGTGTTCTTGGCCGTGAAGTCCAGCCGGCCGGCTTGTTGATCGATAGACGGATGATTCACTTTGGACAGGCGGCCAGATTCGGCCATTCGCCTCTCCGCTGTTTCCCAGTCCGGTAGCTCGGCGGAGTCTTGGTTCCAATGCACCACAGCGGCCTCGTCACACCACTCGAGAAGCTTGGGCATCGCGTGCAGATGAGGCGGCGCGATGCGGTAGGCGCTCATCGCCGCTTCGTCCCGCCACGCGGTCAGTGTCCAGAACGCGAAGCCTTCTACTCTCCGCAACTTGACCCCGAGGCTGCCGGGCGCGCGTTGGGCCTGTCTGAATGATCGCCAGGTATACCAGCCAAATGGCAACCCAAAGCGAACCGACCTGACGCGCAAGCGGGTGACAGCAACCAGCGGCATCGTCAAATCCTCAGTATCGAGCGTGCCATAAGCACGAGCGCCTGTTGTCTGAATCAACAAGCCTAACGAATCGCGTATCAACCGCTGGGGTTGGTTAGGCTACCCCTAGGCCGCGGTCGAATAGCCGAGTAGCCGGAAGTCGAGCCGCCTTCCATCGTGCCCCACTGATAGATCTTGTGATACCGATGCGCGGACGGCACACCGCCTCTTGGCGCGCCAGCTCTCGGTAGGCTGTATCCAGCGTCGCCATGGTGATTTCCATGTCGAGGACTTGCTTCACGTCGTCATTGTTGAGAATCAGCGTCACATGCTACTGCCCCTTTTTTGGGGGCTAAGGATTCTTTCCCCACAGTTTGGCAAAGAATCCCTCGTCGACCAATTCCTGGACGATGCTGTTATCGAAGAATTGTTCCGGCCGCGCCTGCTTCGCCTTGGAATTTGTCCGGCCGATTTCATCAAGAGTGACCTGAAACCCCGCCCGCTTCACGAACGGCACTTTTTCCATGAATTCGTAGCCATACTTGAGACTGCCCTCCAACATTTTTTGATCTTTAATTTTGGTGTATTTGGCAAATATTGCCAACGATTCGGCCTGGCGATTGTAGAGGAAGTGCATCGCCTTGCCATAGGCTCGTAAGAAAGCTTTCGCCTGCGGCCGCTTGTCTTTGAGAAAGCGCTTCGTGGTCGTCAGCGTCAAGTGAACAAATGGAATTTCGTCTTTGGCAAGATTGGCCAACACCTTTGCCCCGCCCTGTTCGGCTACATAGACCATCGGGTAAGACATCGGCGCGGCCGCGATAATCTTCTTAGAGAGCGCCGCGGCGATCTCCGGCATACCGCCTATCTGAATGAAGGCCACGTCCCGGTGAGCTGCGAGCCCGTGCTTGGCAAGAAACATGCGCATGCCGAAATCGGTCGCCGCACCAAAACGAGAAACGCCGATGGTTTTGCCTTTGAGGTCACTTACACTGTTTATCTCCGGCGCAGCCATTACATAAAAAGGAACGATATTGACCGCAGCGCCGATGGCAACCAAATCCGCGCCCTGCAGGCCGGAATCCGCGATCACTTGACTGTTCTGCGCGCTGATGACGATCTCGCCTGCCAACGTCGCCTTGGCGGCAATGGGCGAGCTGGCGATATACATCGTATCGACGTCCAAGCCTTCTTCTTTATAGAATCCCGCATCGCTCATGATCCAAAACGGCGAGTTGAACGCGCTCACCGCGGTCCACGCTATGACAAGCTTCTGCGCTAGCGCCGGCCGCGCGAAAATAACAATTGCGACAAGGAGGCAATGAAACACAAGCAACGTTCTCTTCATTTGCCCATCACTCCAATCTTCTCGCTAAGGATTCTTGCCCCAAAGTTTAGCAAAAAACCCTTCATTGATCAGCTCCTGTACCAGGCTATTGTCGAAGAACTGCTCGGGCTTTGCCTGTTTGGCCTTGGGATTGGACTTTGCGATCTGGTCCAACGTAACCTGGAACGCCTCCGCTTTTACGAGTGGAATCTTCTCCATGAAGTCGTAGCCGTACTGAATGCTGCCGTCGAGCATGCCCTGATCGTTGATCCGAGTATATTTCGCAAAAATCGCCCGCGTCTCCTCCTTGCGCGTGTGCATGAAATGCATCGCCCGGCCATATGCCCGAACGAAAGCTTTGGCTTGCGGGCGATTTTCTTTGATCCACTTCCGCGACGTGGTGAGGCCGATGTGCATAAAGGGGATCTCTTCTTTGGCGAGATTGGCGATCATGCGCATGCCCGCCTGCTGCGCAAGATAGACCATGGGCTGCGACATCGGCGCGGCAAAGACGGTTTTCTTGGACAGCGCCGCGGCCAGCTCAGGCATGCCGCCGATTTGAATGAACGGGACGTCCTTCGCCGGTTCGAGACCGTACTTCGACAAGAGCATGCGCATGCCGAAATCCGTCGACGCACCGAAGCGCGTGACACCGACCACCTTCCCTCTGAGATCGTTTACGCTTTTGATTTCCGGCGCGGCCATCACATAGAAAGCCACGACGTTGGTGATCGCGCCCATGGCGACCAGATCGCCGCCGCCGAGCCCAACATCGACGATCACCTGGCTGTTGGCGCCGGAAAGCACGATCTCGCCCGCCAACGTCGCCCGCGCCACGGTCGGCGAGCTAGCGATGTAGACGAGCTGGATGTCCAAGCCCTCCTGCTTCCAAAAACCTGCGTCGTTCATCACCCAGAACGGGGAATTCAGCGCGCTCACCGCCGACCAGGCGACGATGGACTTCTGCGCGTGGGCGAACGCAGGTATCAAAAGCAAACCGCTCGCTGCGATAAATATATTGATCGCAAACTTCACTTCAGAGATTCGCGATAAAAAGGATAGCGCTCTATGAAACCGGCCGCGTTCGCTCATTCTGCCTCCATTTGGACAAACCTTCGGCTATCGCCCGAAGTACGGCGATCCTCTATCGGCAGGGCAGTTTGTGTCAAGCGAACTCCGCGGCAACTACTGTTGCCCTCAAGATCTCGGACGAAGTCTATCCTGTCATTTCGAGTTTAAAGCGAGAAATCTTTCTTGATTGGACGCTCATGAGCGCTCTAACGGGACCAACCCGACGCGCGTCATTTCTCCTTGAAATAATTGCCGCGCCGTTTTATGGTCGCCGATATCACTATGAGCATTCGCAACAAAACAGCGATCGTCGGCATCGGCGAAACTCCCACGGATCGTTTGGGATCGAAGCCCGGCGAGCCGCGTAAGTCGAGCGCGGAATATATTTCCTGGGCCATGCGGCTTGCGTTGGAAGATGCGGGATTGAGCCTGAAAGATTTTCAGGGCCAAGGCTTGGGCGTGACGATACCGACCGCTTACCCGCAGCCTTTCTGGCCCGAAGAAGTCGCGGAGATCTTGGGCATCACGCCGGGACTGCTGCAAGGCGGCTCCACCGGCGGCGCCGGAGCGGTCTCGCTGCTCGGCGGCATGGCGGCAGCGATCAGTTCGGGATTGATCGATCTCGCCCTCGTGTGCGGTTCGGCGGCGCCGTTTTCCGAGCACTGGGGCGGCGGCATCCAACCCGGCGACATGCGCGACTGGGAGATTCCTTACGGCACCATGGGGCCCAACAGTAAGATCGCCATGGTCATGCGCCGCTACATGCACGAGTACGGCGCGACCCTGGATCATTTCGGCAAGATTGCCGTCGCCGGACGCTATCACGCGAGCCTCAATCCGCTCGCGTATCTGCGCAAGCCGATCACCGTCGACGACTACAAAACTTCTCGGCTAGTGGCGGATCCGGTGCGTCTGCTCGACTGCGTCATGCCGGCCAACGGCGGCAGGGCTTATATTTTGGCTTCACCCGAGCGCGGGAAAACACTGCGCAAGAAGCCGGTCTATCTCAAAGGATTCGGCGAGCGAAGCAATCCGTCCTACGGCCCGCGCGCCGGCTCTGATGCGCTCGTGATGGGCGTCAAAGACGCCGGCAAAATCGCCATGGAAATGGCCGGCGTCCGACACAGCGCCATCAATTTTCTGCAACTCTACGACGATTACATCATTGTCGTTTACCTGCAGATCGAAGATCTCGGTTTTTGCGCCAAGGGCGACGTGAGCT
The DNA here is from genome assembly GCA_963745035.1 of uncultured delta proteobacterium. Classification (GTDB taxonomy): domain Bacteria; phylum Desulfobacterota; class Binatia; order UBA9968; family UBA9968; genus DP-20. The sequence continues at coordinate 81,788 of CAVUVW010000006.1, forward strand.
TCTACGAGCGCACCGATTTCACCTTCAAAGGCCAACTGCCGATCCAGACCGGCGGCGGCATGATCAACGTCGGCCAGCCGTCGACCGCGGGCGGGACCTTGCACGTCATCGAAGCGGTGCGCCAACTGCGCGGCGAAGGCGTCGAGCGTCAGGTAGCGAATGCGAAAACCGGTCTCGTCACCGGCTTGGGCGTACTCCCCTATGGAAAAAACTTGGGCTGCTGCGCCGTGGCGGTGCTCGGAAGCGAACTGTAAATATGGCTGAAGCAGACATCAGAAAACCGTTGCCGGCGATCACCACCGAAGCCAAGGCCTTTTGGGATGCGGCGGCACAGAACAAGCTCGTCATGCAGCGCTGCCAGGATTGCCGCGCCTGGGTGTGGACGCCGCGCCCGTTGTGCAACGAATGCGGCAGCGAGCGCATAGAATGGACGCCCATGAGCGGCAATGGCGAGATTTATTCCTTCACGGTGATTCGCCAGGTGGTCGGCCGCGCCGCCTCGAAAGCTTTTGAGCCGGATATTCCCTACGTGGTTGCCTGGGTCGATCTCGAAGAAGGACCGCGCATGATCACCAACGTGGTGAACTGCCCGGTCGAAGACGTCAAGCTCGGCATGAAAGTCGCGGTGACGTTCGAGCAGGCGTCGAAAGACGTCTGGCTGCCGAAGTTCAAACCTGCCTGATCGCGCGATAGCGAACAGTAACCAATATTATTTAGCGATTCCATGTTTGAAGGCATGGGCGCCGGTGCAGCCGCGCGCGAATCCGCTATGTCTCCGATTTTGCTTGCAGACTCGATAGCTGGCAATCGCGGGCGAGTTGGCTCAGCAGGGTTTCGATCCCTGCGGTGTCGTGCGACCACAGCAGGGAGAGCGGCACTACTTCGCCGCTGTGAAGCTGAAATGCAGGTCGCACCACTGTTCCACCCTCGCTATCTGTTCCGACGACGAGCATCATTCCCGCGAGCTCATGCCATTCCAGCTGACGCAGCGAACGTCCGCTGATTCCCCAAACGTGCTACCTGCACGCGGCGCCGGAGCAGATCGATTGTCGTGCGAGATGCCGGCGCCCGAGCCAACCACCACAGAGCGCCGGCAGAACCTCCGGCGCCGATCGCAAAACAACCCAATCGAGCCCATACGCTCAAGGTGGCGGCATTTGTAGCCAGTCCGAGCGTCGCCGCCATGGTGACGCAACCGCCGGCAAGAAGAAAAAGCCCGAGCGCCCAATGAGCTCCGGGCCGGTCACGGACCACAATGCTACCGCCTTCGCGTCGAGCGCGCACAGCCCCCCAGCTCCTGATTCACTCCTTTTAAAAAATGACAGAGAGAAAGACTTCTCACGGAGTTTATCCTGAGCACCGTCGAAGGGTTCGAAATGACAAACGTCTACTATTGTTCGTCATTGCGAACGGATGTGAGGAATCTTTGCCAGGCATTTTTTAGCATCTATGGGCGAGTGTAAGCTCATGACTCACCTCGTGGTGATATGTTCGGGCACTAACGTTTCTGCGCGAGTACTTCGTCGAGCAGCGAGAAATCAAACACCTGTTCCGGCCTCGGCAGCTCTTTCAGCCCCATGTCGCGCTGATCCAGCTCGAATTCGAGCTTCATGGCGCTCGCCGTCGGCTTGCCGTCCGACGCCCACCCCTTCAATAGTCCGTCATAGACATAGCCCGCCTCTTCCTGATTGAGCGCAAGCTGCTTCATCAGCACGGGGACGGTCCGCTCCTTTTGCGTGACGATAATGCGGATCGCCTCGACCACGGCTTGCACGGCCGGCCGGAAGAAATCGCGCCTAGATTGCATGGACGCGACCGACATGCCTAGCCCGCTCTGCGGCAACTCCAGTTCATCGCCCGCTCGCGCGAGCGCATGAAATCCCTGCTTCACCATACGCACGGTCTCGACGCTATTGAGCATAGCAACTTGCACGGTGCCGCTGCTAAGCGCCGCGGCGCGCGCGGTCCCCGCGTTCACGACTTTGTACTCGTCCGGCTTCAATCCCTTGCGGCGCAGTAATTCCCCCAGAACGACATTCACCGTTCCCTGCGGCGTGTAGCCGCCGATTACTTTTCCCCTGAGTTGATCGATCGTCGTAATGTCTTTTGTCGCAACGAGCACAAAATCGGGACGATTGAGAGACACCAGGCCGACGCGCACCGGCACACCTCGCAGCGCCGCGCGCGCCGTTGAGCCGATCGCGGAGTAGAAATCGAGCTCGCCGGCGAGCATCGCGGCGAGGCCGGCGCGCGGCTCGAGCACCAAAACCCGCGCATCATAGCCGTAGCTTTCGAAAATGCCGAGGTGCTTCGCGATGTAAATATGGGTCATGGTCGCCGAATGATTGGCGAGCGCGATATGGAGCGGGCGGAGCTTGGGTTTTTGCTGGGCGCTCGCCGCGCCCAGGAAGAGATGCAACACCGCAACGAAAACCATATAACCCGCGCCGAGAGCCGCGCTTCGCGCCTGTTTCATAGGTCGATCTCCTTCGCCGGTTCTGCCGCTCTCATAGTCGTCGTTGCGGTCGCCTGTCAAGATGATTCATGGCGTGCGGCACGCGAAGCCAATCCCTCTTGTATCGAGCCCGGAACGTAGGTTAACAAAGCTTGAAAGGACAACGCTCTTTTTCCGGAGGATTACGATGGAGGAAATCCGCATCATCGATACGACTCTGCGCGACGGCAATACGAGCCTGTGGGCGCACAATATGACCACCGGCATGATGCATCCCGCGCTCCGCCACATGGACCAGGCCGGCTTCGATGGCATGGAGTTTTTCGTCAGCGGCCGTTTCAAAAAAGTCGTGCGCGAGCAGCGCGACGATCCCTGGGATTGGGTGCGCTACGGCCAAAAGGAAATAAAAAACACGCGCCTGCGCTATCATGGCGGCCTGAGCAGCGGCTTTACTTTCACACCTGCCTGCATCCCGCGGCTCATTATCGAACGCGTGGTGCATTACGGTATTACTCTCACCCGGCTATCCGATCCATGGAATGATTATGGGGCGTTAAAGAACGAGGTCGAGGAACTCAAAAATCTCGGCATGGACTCCGTGGTAAATATCATCTACTCCATCTCGCCGCGCCATACCGATGAGTACTACGCGCGCAAAACGCGCGAGGCCGCGGCGATGAAACCCTATCGCCTTTGCTTTAAAGACGTAGGCGGCATGCTCACCCCGGATCGGGCACAGGTCCTTTCTCGGATCGTTCTGGAGAACGCCGGCGACGTTCCGGTCGAATTTCACGCGCACTGCAACAACGGTTTGGCTCCATTTAACGTCCTCGCGGTCGTCCAGCAAGGCATTCGCATCGTTCATACTTCGGTGCCGCCACTCGCCAATGGCTCGGCCCAGCCGTCGATCTTCAACGTCGCCCGCAACCTGCGCGCCCTCGGCTACAAGCCTTTGGTCAATGAAAGTGTGCTGGAACCCGTCGAGCGACACTTCCGCCGCGTCGCCGAAGAAGAAGGACTGCCGATCGGTATGCCGCGGGAATACGACGAGACCTGGTATCGCCACCAGGTTCCCGGCGGCATGATTTCCAACTTGCGGCATCAACTCAAGATGCTTGGCAAAGAAGACAAGATGCAAACGGTTCTGGAGGAAATCGTCCAGGTCCGCGCCGAGCTCGGCTACCCGATCATGGTGACTCCCTTCGCGCAATTCGTCGGCAGCCAGGCGGCGATCAACGTCATAACGGGCGAGCGCTACAAGGAGGTTACGGATCAAGTCATCCAGTATGCAATTGGACTATGGGGCAAAGAAGGCGCCGAATACATGGACGCCGAGGTGAAGGCGAAAGTTTTGAATCGCTCCCGCGCTCGGGAAATGGAAAATTTTAAAGTGCCGGACATATCGCTCGAAGACGTAAGAAAGAAATACGGCGGGCCGAACCTGTCCGACGAAGAACTACTCTTGCGCTACTACGCCGGCCCGGAGTTCGTCGACGCTCTCAAAGGCGCGCCGCCGCGCAAAGAATATCTGGATGCACGAAAACCGTTGGTGAAGTTGGTCGAAGAGCTGGTCAGTAAGCGCGGCGCGGGCCATGTCTATATTCGCCGCGAGAACTTTACGTTGACCGCAGGACGAAGAGCGTAGAATACATTTAGTTCTTTGCGGTGAGGAGCATAGCTGGCTCCTTGACTGTCACTGAATCAACACTTCGAGATCCACATTCGACGTAACTCGCTTACTATCTGCGCAGTAACGCCGCGATAGTCCAACGGATACGATTGAACCCGCTGGTTGGCGCTAACGTTAACGGACGACGCTGCGATATCAGCCCGCGCAGTTGAACTGAAGCGTCTGAGCAGATACAGGAGTTGTCGATGGACAAGCTCCGCTCGCTGCACGACGCGATCGCCCGCGACGTAGACGACGGCATGTCGATCGCGATGGGCTGCGCCCTCGAATCGCTCATTCCTTTCGCTGCCAGTCACGAAATCATTCGGCAGAATAAAAGCAATTTAACCTTGATCGGGCCGATCTCCGACATGCAATTCGATCAACTGATCGGCGCCGGCTGTGTGCGTAAAATTATCGCGTCATGGGTCGGCAACGTCGCCGCCGGCCTCGGGCACAATTACCGCCGCGCCGCCGAAGCCGGCATTCCTCGGCCGATCGAAATCGAAGAGCACTCCAACTTCACCATCGGGCTCGGACTCCAAGCCGCGGCGATGGGCGTGCCCTTTCTCCCCACGCGTACGATCATCGGCAGCGACATCGCTAACGGGGAACAGTTTCAACGGGTGCGTTGCCCGTTTACGCGTGAGAAGTTGATCGCCGTGCGCGCCATCCGCCCAGACGTTGCGATCCTTCACGCGCAACGCGCCGACCGGGAAGGCAACGCCCACGTCTGGGGCAACTTCGGGCTCATGCGCGAAGCGGCGCTGGCGTCCGGAAAAGTGATTTTGACCTGCGAAGAGATCGTCGATCACGACGTGATTCTCGGCGATCCCAATCGCACCGTGATTCTCGGCTTCGTGGTTTCCAGCGTGGTGCACCTGCCTTTCGGGTCGTTTCCATCGCCGACCCAAGGCTACGCGCGCCGCGACGACGATTTCTATTTCGACTATCACCGCGCGACGCGCCTCCGCGAGGGCTTCGAGAGCTGGGTGCGGCAATGGGTGCTCGAGGTCGCCGATCACCACCAGTTCTTGGGCCGTTTGCCACCGGAGAGAGTCGAAAGATTAAAGCCGGGCGCAGAGCTGCTCGCGCCGGCCGTGAATTTCAGCTACTGAGACCGATTTCAGCCAGCCAGAAAGCGAGGAGAAAAATATGAAAACCGTGCCGTCGATGAAACTCACTCAAGACGGTTGCGATATCATCGTCAACGCCGCCGTCGAGAAGGCCAAAGAATTAAAACAGGTCGTGAGCATCTGCGTCGTCGATGCCGGCGGGCATTTGATGGCCTTCAAGCGCATGACCAACGGTCGAACACACAATACGCTGATCTCTCAGGCCAAGGCGCGGAGCGCGGCGCTGACTACCGCTGCTACCGGTAAAACAGGCCGCGACGGCAGCGAGATTCCCGATCATCAAGTGCTGGCGCAAACTCTCGCGGTCGGTCCCGGCTGGTTCATCAGCATCGAAGGCGGACTCCCGGTGACTGTGGACGGCCAGTGCATCGGCGCGGTCGGCGTGAGCGGCGCCCCCTCCGCCGTTGATCGCCAGATCGGCCAAGCGGGCATCGACGCATTCGCGAAGGCGTAGCCTTCGCTTTCGTGTTTCGAGTTTCGGTTTTGGAGTTAACCGAGACCCGGAACCCAAAACTCGAAACGTTTTTAGGATGGACTATACGCTTCGCGAGCTGATGGTCGCGTCTGCCGCGCGCGAGATCCGCGACGGCGACAAAGTGTTCGTCGGCATGCGCCTGCCGCTCCTCGGCTTTGCCGTCGCCAAGGAAACCCACGCGCCGAGCGCCATCGGCATCTTCGAGAACGGCGTGGTGCGCGATTGGCCGGCGCTGGAGTCGATCCTGACCATGAGCGATCCGGCCAACGTCGCCCGCGCGCTTTACTGCGGCGGTCTCAACGACGCGATGAATCTGTTGCAGACCGGCAGAGTGGACTTGGGTTTCATCGGCGGCGCCGAGATCGACCGTTTTGGCAACCTAAACACACATTGGGTCGAGGAGAACGGCAAGCGCGTTCGTCTGCCCGGCAGCGGCGGCGCCGCCGATATCGCGACCATGGCCAAGCGCTGCATCATCATCAT
>CAVUVW010000007.1:0-43220 GCA_963745035.1 uncultured delta proteobacterium
GCCGGCTTGTTGATCGATAGACGGATGATTCACTTTGGACAGGCGGCCAGATTCGGCCATTCGCCTCTCCGCTGTTTCCCAGTCCGGTAGCTCGGCGGAGTCTTGGTTCCAATGCACCACAGCGGCCTCGTCACACCACTCGAGAAGCTTGGGCATCGCGTGCAGATGAGGCGGCGCGATGCGGTAGGCGCTCATCGCCGCTTCGTCCCGCCACGCGGTCAGTGTCCAGAACGCGAAGCCTTCTACTCTCCGCAACTTGACCCCGAGGCTGCCGGGCGCGCGTTGGGCCTGTCTGAATGATCGCCAGGTATACCAGCCAAATGGCAACCCAAAGCGAACCGACCTGACGCGCAAGCGGGTGACAGCAACCAGCGGCATCGTCAAATCCTCAGTATCGAGCGTGCCATAAGCACGAGCGCCTGTTGTCTGAATCAACAAGCCTAACGAATCGCGTATCAACCGCTGGGGTTGGTTAGGCTACCCCTAGGCCGCGGTCGAATAGCGAAGTAGCCCGAAGTGGATCCGCCTTCCATCGTGCCCCACTGATAAATCTTGTGAATATTCGATGCGCGGCCGGCAGACCGCCTCTTGGCGCGTCAGCTCCGGTAGCCTGATCGAGCGCTTCATGGTAATTTCCATGTCAAGACTTGTTTAACGTCGTCATTATTCAGTAAAAGCGTCGCGCACATTGTCCTTTTTCAACTAAGGATTTTTTCCCCACAGCTTGGCGAAAAATCCCTCGTCGACCAATTCCTGGACAATGCTGTTATCGAAAAATTGCTCCGGCTTGGCCTGCTTCGCTTTCGGATTGGTGCGGCCGATTTCATCAAGCGTGACCTGAAATCCCGCGCGTTTGACGAACGGCACTTTTTCCATGAACTCATAGCCGTACTTGAGACTGCCCTCCAGCATTTTTTGATCCTTAATCTTGGTGTATTTGGCAAATATCGCCAGTGATTCGGCCTGGCGATTATAGAGAAAGTGCATCGCCTTGCCGTAGGCGCGCAAAAAAGCTTTCACCTGCGGCCGCTTGTCTTTGAGAAAGCGCTTCGTGGTCGTCAGCGTCAAGTGAACGAACGGAATTTCGTCCTTGGCAAGATTGGCCAGCACCTTTGCCCCTCCCTGTTCGGCTACATAGACCATCGGATAAGACATCGGCGCGGCGGCGATAATTTTCTTGGAGAGCGCCGTGGCGATCTCCGGCATACCGCCGATCTGAATGAAGGCCACGTCCCGATGGGCTGCGAGGCCGTGCTTGGCAAGAAACATGCGCATGCCGAAATCGGTCGCCGCGCCAAAACGAGAAACGCCGATGGTTTTGCCTTTGAGGTCAGTTACGCTGTTTATCTCCGGCGCAGCCATGACATAAAAAGGAACGATATTGACCGTGGCGCCGATGGCGACCAAATCCGCGCCCTGCAGGCCGGAATCCGCGATCACTTGACTATTCTGCGCGCTGATAACGATTTCGCCTGCCAACGTCGCCTTGGCGGCGATGGGCGAGCTGGCGATATACATCGTATCGACGTCCAAGCCTTCTTCTTTATAGAACCCCGCATCGCTCATGATCCAAAACGGCGAGTTGAACGCGCTCACCGCGGTCCACGCGATGACAAGCTTCTGCGCCTGCGCCGGCCGGCGCGAAAACACAATCGCGACAAAGATGCAATGAAACGCAAGCAATGCTCTCTTCATCTTACCCAACACTCCAATCTTCTCGCTACGGATTCTTGCCCCAAAGCTTCGCAAAAAACCCTTCATCGATCAGCTCCTGCACCAGGCTGTTGTCGAAGAACTGTTCCGGCTTTGCCTGTTTGGCCTTGGGATTTTTCTTGGCGATGTGGTCGAGCGTCACCTGGAAGCCGCCGGTTTCACCAGAGGAATCTTCTCGATGAAGTCGTAGCCGTATGAATGCTGCCGTCGAGCATGCCCTGATCTTTGATCTTGGTGTATTTCGCGAAGATCGCCGGCGTCTCTCTTTTCTCGTGTGCATGAAATGCATCGCCCGGCCATAAGCGCGCACGAAAGCTTTGGCTTGCGGGCGATGTTCTTGATCAACTTCCGCGTCGTGGTGATGCCGACGTGCAAAAAGGGAATATTTTCCTTGGCGAGATTGGCCAACATGCGCGCCCGCCTGCTGCGCGACATAGGCCATGGGCTGCGAAAACGCCGCGGCATAAACGGTTTTCTTGGACATCGCCGCGGCGATCTCCGGCAAGCCGCCGAGTTGCATCAGCGGGACGTCCTTGACCGGTTCGAGACCATACTTCGTCAAGAACATGCGAATGCCGACATCCCCCGAAGCACCGAAGCGAGTCACGCCGACCACTTTCCCTCTGAGATCGTTTATGCTTTTAATTTCCGGCGTCGCCATGATATAGAACGCCACCACGTTGGTGATCGCGCCCATGGCGACTAGATCGCCGCCGCCGAGCCCAACATCGGCGATCACTTGGCCGTTGGCGGGGGAAATCACGATCTCGCCCGCCAACGTCGCCTGCGCCACCGTCGGCGAGCTAGGGATGTAGACGAGCTCCGTGTCCAAGCCCTCCTGCTTCGCAAAACCTGCATCCTGGATGATCCAGAACGTGGCGTTCAGCGCGCTCACCGATGACTAGGCGACGATGGACTTCTGCGCGTGGGCGAACGCAGGTATCAAAAGCAAACCGCTCGCTGCGATAAAAATATTGATCGCAAACTTCATTCAGAGATTCGCGATAAAAAGGACAGCGCTCTATGAAACCGGCCGCGTTCGCTCATTCTGCCTCCATTTGGACAAACCTTCAGCTATCGCCCGAAGTACGGCGATCCTCTATCGGCAGGGCAGTTTGTGTCAAGCGAACTCCGCGGCAACTACTGTTGCCCTCAAGATCTCGCACGAAGTCTATCCTGTCATTTCGAGTTTAAAGCGAGAAATCTTTCTTGATTGGACGCTCATGAGCGCTCTAACGGGACCAACCCGACGCGCGTCATTTCTCCTTGAAATAATTGCCGCGCCGTTTTATGGTCGCCGATATCACTATGAGCATTCGCAACAAAGCAGCGATCGTCGGCATCGGCGAAACTCCCACGGATCGTCTGGGATCGAAGCCCGGCGAGCCGCGCAAGTCGAGCGCGGAATATATTTCCTGGGCCATGCGCCTTGCGTTGGAAGACGCTGGGTTGAGCCTAAAAGATTTTCAGGGCCAAGGCCTGGGCGTGACGATCCCGACCGCTTACCCGCAACCTTTCTGGCCCGAAGAAGTCGCGGAGATTCTCGGCATCACGCCGGGATTTCTGCAAGGCGGCTCCACCGGCGGCGCCGGAGCGGTCTCGCTGCTCGGCGGCATGGCGGCGGCGATCAATTCGGGATTGATCGATCTCGCCCTCGTGTGCGGTTCGGCGGCGCCGTTTTCCGAGCACTGGGGCGGCGGCATCCAGCCCGGCGACATGCGCGACTGGGAAATTCCTTACGGCACCATGGGGCCCAACAGCAAGATCGCCATGGTCATGCGCCGCTACATGCACGAGTACGGCGCGACCCTGGATCATTTCGGCAAGATCGCCGTCGCCGGACGCTATCACGCGAGCCTGAATCCGCTCGCGTATCTGCGAAAGCCGATCACCGTCGAAGACTACAAAAATTCTCGGCTGGTCGCCGATCCGGTGCGCTTGCTCGACTGCGTCATGCCGGCCAACGGCGGCAGAGCTTATATTTTGGCTTCGCCCGAGCGCGCGAAAACACTGCGCAAGAAGCCGGTCTATCTCAAAGGATTCGGCGAGCGCAGCAATCCGTCCTACGGCCCGCGCGCCGGCTCCGATGCGCTCGTCATGGGCGTCAAAGACGCCGGCAAAGTCGCCATGGAAATGGCCGGCGTCAGACACAGCGACATCAATTTTCTGCAACTTTACGACGATTACATCATCGTCGTTTACCTGCAGATCGAAGATCTCGGCTTTTGCGCCAAGGGCGACGTGAGCTTCTACGAGCGCACCGATTTCACCTTCAAAGGCCAACTGCCGATCCAGACCGGCGGCGGCATGATCAACGTCGGCCAGCCGTCCACCGCCGGCGGCACGCTGCACATCATCGAAGCGGTGCGCCAACTGCGCGGCGAAGGCGGCGAGCGTCAGGTAGCGAATGCGAAAACCGGACTCGTCACCGGCTTGGGCGTTCTCCCCTACGGCAAAAACTTCGGCTGCTGCGCCGTGGCGGTGCTCGGAAGCGAACTGTAAATATGGCTGAAGCAGACATCAGAAAACCGTTGCCGGCGATCACCACCGAAGCCAAGACCTTTTGGGATGCGGCGGCGCAGAACAAGCTCGTCATGCAGCGCTGCCAGGATTGCCGCGCCTGGGTGTGGACGCCGCGCCCGTTGTGCAACGAATGCGGCAGCGAGCGCATCGAATGGACGCCCATGAGCGGCAAAGGCGAGATTTATTCCTTCACGGTGATTCGCCAGGTGGTCGGCCGCGCCGCCTCGAAAGCTTTTGAGCCGGATATTCCCTACGTGATTGCCTGGGTCGATCTCGAAGAAGGACCGCGCATGATCACCAACGTGGTGAACTGCCCGGTCGAAGACGTCAAGCTCGGCATGAAAGTCGCGGTGACGTTCGAGCAGGCGTCGAAAGACGTCTGGCTGCCGAAGTTCAAACCTGCCTAGATCGCGCGATAGCGAAAGGTAACCAAGACTTACGGATTTCCATGTTTGGAAGCCGTGGGCGCCGGTGCAGCCGCGCGCGAATTCGCTATGTCTCCGATTTTGCTTGCAGACTCGATAGCTGGCAATCGCGGGCGAGTTCGCTGAGCAGGGTTTCAATCCCTGCGGTGTCGTGCGACCACAGCAGGGAGAGCGGCACTACTTCGCCGCTGTGAAGCAGAAATGTAGGTCGCACCACTGTTCCACCCTCGCTATCTGTTCCGACGACGAGCATCATTCCCGCGAGCTCATGCCATTCCAGCTCACGCAGCGAACGTCCGCTGATTCCCCAACGTGCTACCTGCACGCGGCGCCGGAGCAGATCGATTGTCGTGCGAGATGCGGGCGCCCGAGCCAACCACCACAGAGCGCCGGCAGAACCGCCGGCGCCGATCGCAAAACAACCCAATCGAGCCCATACGCTCAATGTGGCGGCATTTGTCGCCAATCCGAGCACTGCTGCCATGGTGACGCAACCGCCGGCAAGAAGAAAAAGCCCGAGCGCCCAATGAGCTCCGGGCCGGTCACGGACCACAATGCTACCGCCTTCGCGTCGAGCACGCACAGCCCGCCAGCTCCCGATTCACTCCTTCGAAAATAACAGAGACAAAGATTTCTCACGGAGTTTATCCTGAGCACCGTCGAAGGGTTCGAAATGACAAGCGTCTACTATTGTTCGTCATTGCGAACGGATGTGAGGAATCTTTGCCAGGCATTTTTTAGCATCTATGGGCGAGTGTAAGCTCATGACTCACCTCGTGGTGATATGTTCGGGCACTAACGTTTCTGCGCGAGCACTTCGTCGAGCAGCGAGAAATCAAACACCTGTTCCGGCCTGGGCAGCTCTTTCAGCCCCATGTCGCGCTGATCCAGCTCGAATTCGAGCTTCATGGCGCCCGCCGTCGGCTTGCCGTCCAACGCCCACCCCTTCAATAATCCGTCATAAACATAGCCCGCCTCTTCCTGATTGAGCGCGAGCTGCTTCATCAGCACGGGGACGGTCCGCTCCTTTTGGGTGACGATAATGCGGATTGCCTCGACCACGGCTTGCACGGCCGGCCGGAAGAAATCGCGCTTGGATTGCATGGACGCGACCGACATGCCTAGCCCGCTCTGCGGCAACTCCAGTTCATCGCCCGCTCGCGCGAGCGCATGAAATCCCTGCTTCACCATACGCACGGTCTCGACGCTATTGAGCATAGCGACTTGCACGGTGCCGCTGCTAAGCGCCGCCGCGCGCGCGGTGCCCGCGTTCACGACTTTGTATTCGTCCGGCTTCAATCCCTTGCGGCGCAGTAATTCCCCCAGAACGACATTGACCGTTCCCTGCGGCGTGTAGCCGCCGATTACTTTTCCCCTGAGTTGATCGATCGTCGTAATATCTTTTGTAGCAACGAGGACGAAGTCGGGACGATTGAGAGACACCAGGCCGACGCGCACCGGCACACCTCGCAGCGCCGCGCGCGCCGTTGAGCCGATCGCGGAGTAGAAATCGAGCTCGCCGGCGAGCATGGCGGCGAGGCCGGCGCGCGGCTCGAGCACCAAAACCCGCGCATCATAGCCGTAGCTTTCGAAAATGCCGAGGTGCTTGGCGATATAAACGTGGGTCATGGTCGCCGAATGATTGGCGAGCGCGATATGGAGCGGGCGGAGCTTGGGTTTTTGCTGGGCGCTCGCCGCGCCAAGGAACAGATGCAACACCGCAACGAAAACCATATAACCCGCGCCGAGAGCCGCGCTTCGCGCCTGTTTCATAGGTCGATCTCCTTCGCCGGTTCTGCCGCTCTCATAGTCGTCGTTGCGGTCGCCTGTCAAGATGATTCATGGCGTGCGGCACGCGAAGTACAATCCCTCTTGTATCGAGCCCGGAACGTAGGTTAACAAAGCTTGAAACGACAACGCTCTTTTCCCGGAGGATTAGGATGGAGGAAATCCGCATCATCGATACGACTCTGCGCGACGGCAATACGAGCCTGTGGGCGCACAATATGACCACCGGCATGATGCATCCCGCGCTGCGCCACATGGACCAGGCCGGCTTCGACGGCATGGAGTTTTTCGTCAGCGGCCGTTTCAAAAAAGTCGTGCGCGAGCAGCGCGACGATCCCTGGGATTGGGTGCGCTACGGTCAAAAGGAAATAAAAAACACGCGCCTGCGCTATCACGGCGGCCTGAGCAGCGGCTTTACTCTCACACCTGCCTGCATCCCGCGGCTCATTATCGAACGCGTGGTGCATTACGGTATTACTCTCACCCGGCTATCCGACCCATGGAATGATTATGGGGCGTTAAAAAACGAAGTCGCGGAACTCAAAAATCTCGGCATGGACTCCGTGGTAAATATCATCTACTCCATCTCGCCGCGCCATACCGATGAGTACTACGCGCGCAAAACGCGCGAGGCCGCGGCGATGAAACCCTATCGCCTTTGCTTTAAAGACGTAGGCGGCATGCTCACCCCGGATCGGGCACAGGTCCTTTCTCGGATCGTTCTGGACAACGCCGGCGACGTTCCGGTCGAATTTCACGCGCACTGCAACAACGGTTTGGCTCCATTTAACGTCCTCGAGGTCGTCCAGCAAGGCATTCGCATCGTTCATACTTCGGTGCCGCCACTCGCCAATGGCTCGGCCCAGCCGTCGATCTTCAACGTCGCCCGCAACCTGCGCGCCCTCGGCTACAAGCCTTTGGTCAATGAAAGTGTGCTGGAACCCGTCGAGCGACACTTCCGCCGCGTCGCCGAAGAAGAAGGACTGCCGATCGGTATGCCGCGGGAATACGACGAGACCTGGTATCGCCACCAGGTTCCCGGCGGCATGATTTCCAACTTGCGGCATCAACTCAAGATGCTTGGCAAAGAAGACAAGATGCAAACGGTTCTGGAGGAAATCGTCCAGGTCCGCGCCGAGCTCGGCTACCCGATCATGGTGACTCCCTTCGCGCAATTCGTCGGCAGCCAGGCCGCGATCAACGTCATAACGGGCGAGCGCTACAAGGAGGTTACGGATCAAGTCATCCAGTATGCAATTGGACTATGGGGCAAAGAAGGCGCCGAATACATGGACGCCGAGGTGAAGGCGAAAGTTTTGAATCGCTCCCGCGCTCGGGAAATGGAAAATTTTAAAGTGCCGGACATATCGCTCGAAGACGTAAGAAAGAAATACGGCGGGCCGAACCTGTCCGACGAAGAACTACTCTTGCGCTACTACGCCGGCCCGGAGTTCGTCGACGCTCTCAAAGGCGCGCCGCCGCGCAAAGAATATCTGGATGCACGAAAACCGTTGGTGAAGTTGGTCGAAGAGCTGGTCAGTAAGCGCGGCGCGGGCCATGTCTATATTCGCCGCGAGAACTTTACGTTGACCGCAGGACGAAGAGCGTAGAATACATTTAGTTCTTTGCGGTGAGGAGCATAGCTGGCCTTGACTGGCACGAGATCCACATTCGACGCAACTCGTTCACTATCTGCGCAGTAGCGCGGCGATAGTCCAACGGACACGATTGAACCCGCTGGTTGGCGCTAACGTTAACGGACGACGCTGCGATATCAGCCAGCGCAGTTGAACTGAAGCGTCTGAGCAGATACAGGAGTTGTCGATGGACAAGCTCCGCTCGCTGCACGACGCGATCGCCCGCGACGTAGACGACGGCATGTCGATCGCGATGGGCTGTGCCCTCGAATCGCTCATCCCTTTCGCCGCCAGTCACGAAATCATTCGGCAGAATAAAACCAATTTAACCCTGATCGGGCCGATCTCCGACATGCAATTCGATCAACTGATCGGCGCCGGCTGTGTGCGTAAAATTATCGCGTCATGGGTCGGCAACGTCGCCGCCGGCCTCGGGCCACAATTACCGCCGCGCCGCCGAAGCCGGCATTCCTCGGCCGATCGAAATCGAAGAGCACTCCAACTTCACCATCGGGCTCGGGCTCCAAGCCGCGGCGATGGGCGTGCCCTTTCTCCCCACGCGCACGATCATGGGCAGTGACATCGCCAAAGGAAACCAGTTTCAACGTGTGCGTTGCCCGTTTACGCGTGAGAAGTTGATCGCCGTGCGCGCCATCCGCCCCGACGTTGCGATCCTTCACGCGCAACGCGCCGACCGGCAAGGCAACGCCCACGTCTGGGGCAACTTCGGCGTCATGCGCGAAGCAGCGCTGGCGTCCGGAAAAGTGATTTTGACCTGTGAAGAGATCGTCGATCACGATGTGATTCTCGGCGATCCCAATCGCACCGTGATTCCCGGCTTCGTGGTCTCCAGCGTGGTGCACCAGCCCTTCGGGTCGTTTCCATCGCCGACCCAAGGCTACGCGCGCCGCGACGATGATTTCTATTTCGACTATCACCGCGCGACGCGCCTCCGCGAGGGCTTCGAGAGCTGGGTGCGGCAATGGGTGCTCGAGGTCGCCGATCACCACGAGTTCTTGGCGCGGCTGCCGCCGGAGAGAGTCGAAGGATTAAAGCCGGGCGCCGAGCTGCTCGCGCCGGCCGTGAATTTCAGCTACTGAGATCGATTTCAGCCAGCCAGAAAGCGAGGAGGAAAATATGAAAACCGTGCCGTCGATGAAACTCACTCAGGAAGGCTGCGATATCATCGTCAACGCCGCCGTCGAGAAGGCCAAAGAATTAAAACAGGTCGTCAGCATCTGCGTCGTCGATGCCGGCGGGCATTTGATGGCCTTCAAGCGCATGACCAACGGTCGGACACACAATACGCTGATCTCTCAGGCCAAGGCGCGGAGCGCGGCGCTGACTACCGCTGCTACCGGTAAAACAGGCCGCGACGGCAGCGAGATTCCCGATCATCAAGTGCTGGCGCAAACCCTCGCGGTCGGTCCCGGCTGGTTCATCAGCATCGAAGGCGGACTCCCGGTGACTGTGGACGGCCAGTGCATCGGCGCGGTCGGCGTCAGCGGCGCCCCGTCGGCCGTCGATCGCCAGATCGGTCAGGCGGGCATCGACGCGTTCGCGAAGGCGTAGCCTTCGGTTTCGTGTTTCGAGTTTCGGGTTTGGAGTTAACCGAGACCCGGAACCCAAAACTCGAAACGCTTTTAGGATGAACTATACCCTTCGCGAGCTGATGGTCGCGGCGGCCGCGCGCGAGATTCGCGACGGCGACAAAGTGTTCGTCGGCATGCGCCTGCCGCTGCTCGGCTTCGCCGTCGCCAAGGAAACCCACGCGCCGAGCGCCATCGGCATTTTCGAAAACGGCGTGATTCGCGACTGGCCGGCGCTGGAATCGATCTTCACCATGAGCGATCCGCCCAACGTCGCTCGCGCGCTTTACTGTGGCGGTCTCAACGACGTGATGAATCTGTTGCAGACCGGCAGAGTCGACTTCGGTTTCATCGGCGGCGCCGAGATCGACCGTTTTGGCAACTTAAACACACATTGGGTTGAGGAGAACGGCAAACGCATTCGCTTGCCCGGCAGCGGCGGCGCCGCCGACATCGCGACCATGGCCAAGCGCTGCATCATCATCATGAACCACGAGAAGCGGCGCTTTGCCCGCAATGTTCTCTTCATCACCTCGCCCGGCTTCGGCCGCGGCGGCAGTTGGCGCGATTGAAAAACGGGCTGTCCGGCGGCGGCCCAAGCAAAGTGATCACCAGCATGGGAATCTTCTCCTTCGATCCGGCAAGCGGCGAAATGGTGCTCAGCTCCCACCATCCGGGCGTCACCGTCGAGCAAGTGAAGAAGGAAACCGGCTGGCCGCTCAAGATCGCCGAAAGCGCCGGCGAAACTGCGCCGCCAAGCGAACGGGAAATAGCCGCGCTGCGAAAGTACGATCCACGAAGAATCTGGACGGCGTGACCAGCGGCGCGCTCGCGGCGTTTCTCAGCCTTCGACTTTCGCCGAGTTGATCGTCACAGCTTCGACCGGCACGTCCTGGTGCTGGCCTTTGTTGCCGGTTTTAACCTTTTCGATGCTCTGCACCACATCCATCCCTTCGATCACGTGGCCAAATACCGCATAGCCAAACTCCGCCGGCGCCGCGCTGCGATGATTGAGAAAGTCGTTGTCCTTTACATTGATAAAAAACTGCGAGGTCGCGCTGTCGACGACGTTGGTGCGCGCCATGGCGATGGTTCCGACGTTGTTCTTCAGGCCATTCGCGGCTTCGTTCTTGATCGGCGCGCTGTTCTTTTTCTCCTTCATCTGCGCGTCCATGCCGCCGCCTTGGATCATGAAGCCCGGAATCACCCGATGGAAAATCAAGCCGTCGTAATGTCCCTCGCTCACGTAATCGAGAAAATTCTTCGTCGTGATCGGCGCTTTCTCGGCGTCGAGCTCGATGCGAATATTGCCTTTGTTCGTCGTCATCAGCACCACTGGATTTTTTTCCGCCATTCTTGCCTCCTGAAGATGATGAGTCAGCATTAGCATCTTTTTTGGCAAAGCGATACGGGGTGGAATTATCGCACGCTGTTGCGATATGGATACGAGACAATCGAGCCAATTCACGTATTCCGAAAGGAGAGCCTATGCCAAGCGATAAAAAAATCGAAGGTATTTTGATGCCCATGCCGGTGGCGTTCAAGCAAGACGGCGCCATCGATCATGCCGGGACGGACGCGATCATCGATTTTTATCTGGACTCCGGCGTGCATGGATTTTTTCCCCTGGGCACCCACGGCCAAGGCATGGTGATGGAAATCGACGAGCGCAAGAAAGTCGCCGAGCAGATCGTCAAGCGCGTGCGCGGCCGCGTTCCGGTCGTGATGCACATCGGCACGGCGAACACGCTCTCGTCCATCGAACTCGCCAAGCATGCCGTGAGCCTCGGCGTCGATGCCGTAGGCGTCGTGCCGCCCTACTATTATCCCCACGACGATTGGGAAGTCTACGCCCATTACAAAGCGATCGCGAAGTCCGTTCCGGGCACGCCCATGTTCATTTACGACAACACGGAAACCACCTGGGTCGAGATCACTCCGGCCAAAGCCAACAAAATCATCGAAGCGATCGCGCCGAATCCGTCTGGTCGGGATCAAAGTTTCCTTCATCGCCTACGACAAACTGTTGGGATACGTCTACCAACTGCCGAAGTCGACCGGCGTTTTTCCCGGCGGAATTTTTTCTCTCTATACCGGATACTCCGTCGGCGTGCGCGGCGCGATTCATCCGCCCTCAACGCCCTTTCCCGAAGCTTGTGTAAAAATGTACGAGGCGCTCAAGGCCGGCGATTTGAAGGCGGCGCAAAAGGAGCATGATCTGTTGACCAGGCTCATGCAGGTCGTCGGCAAGTATCTACGCACCCACGGACGCGGCGTGTTCTGCGAGCTCATGAAACTGCGCGGCTTGCCGGTGGAGCGTTTCCCGCGCTGGGAAACGCCGCCGTTCACCGAAAAAGACAAGGCGGACCTCAAGGAAGGTCTGGTGAATGCCGGCTTCAAACTCATAACCACGCAGTCTCCGAGCCCATGGGAATCGATCCAAAGCCACTGACATTGGAAATCGGTAAAAAGCTTTCTCCTGCCGAGGCGAAAGCTTTTACCGACGAGATCAAACGGCGCATGTACGCGCGCTGGAACGAGCGAAGTTTTCGGCGGCGCGTTCATGCGCGATCTCGAAGCGGGCAAGCTGCCCTTTGAAACCATCAAATTATTCTGGCGCCACTGGTACAGCTATCCGGTGGAAGTGAATAATTTTCACCTGATCATCTACCAGCGCCACCAGGGAATCTTCGCGCGCCATCGCGACTTGCTCGCGCCCTATGTCGGCAAGATCAGCGACGAGCTGGTGAACCCGAGCATTCCCGGACATATCCAAATTTTAATCAAACAAGGCGAAGCCTTCGGCGTTTCGGCCGAGGAGATGATCAACTGCGAAGTCCTCGCCGAATGCCGCGCGCTCACCGAATTCGCCCGCGGGCTGGTTTACGAAGGCAGCATGATCGAATGGTGGGCGCGCTCGCTCAACGAGGAGATGTTCGGCCACTGGGCCAAACGCTGGCGCGAGGCGCTGCTCGACAAGTACAAGATCCGCGACGCCGATCTGCACTATTTCCAGGTCCACGAGGAAGCCGATCTGCACGAGCACCTGGACGGCCTGATGGCCCACGGAGAAGTTGCGCGAATCGTCTTCGAGCGGCTGCTGCAGGACGGCAATACCTGGTATCGCCCCGGCTGGGGACCGGAATATTGCTGCCTCACCAACGCCGATTACGTCGCGCTGTTTCACGAAGGCATCTATCGACACGCCCGAGAACTGAAGCACTTTTAGAGACCAAGTTTACCACGAAGAGCACGAAGGTCACGAAGTATGGAATGCAGAAACAATATTGTTTCCTTCGTGTGCTTCGTGTCCTTCGTGGTGATCTGAAGGGATTACACACACATGCCATTCAACGATCTCCGGGAATTCATCGAAGCTGCCCGCAAACTCGATCAGGTCAAGGAAATCCACGGCGCCCACTGGCATCTGGAGATCGGCGCGCTGACCGAGCTGTTCGCCTTTAAAGAACCTTCGCCGCTGCTGCTCTTCGATCGCATCCCCGATCATCCCGCCAACTTCCGCGTCGCCGCCAATCTGCTCAACACGCCGGCGCGCTCGGGTCTCACGGTCGGCATGCCGACGGACGCGGCGCCGATGGAGTTGATCGCCCGCTGGAAAGAAATTCTCAAAGGCGTGAAGCCGGTGCCGCCCCGAGTCGTCCGCGACGGGCCGATTCTGGAAAACGTCAAGAGCGGCGACGAAATCGACATGACGCTCTTTCCGACGCCGCACTGGCACGAGCTCGACGGCGGGCGCTACATCGGCACCGCCGACTGCGTGATCACCGGCGAGCCCGAGGAAGGCGGTTGGGTCAACATGGGGATCTATCGCGTCCAGGTGCACGATAAGAATACCCTGGGACTCTACGTCTCGCCCGGACACCATGCCCGGATCATGCGCGAAAAGTATTGGGAGAAAGGCCGGAACTGTCCGGTGGTCGTCACCTTCGGCCAAGACCCGCTGCTGTTTCTGGTCGCCGGGCAATCGATGCCCTACGGCATGTCCGAGCTCGACTACGGCGGCGGACTCCGCGGCGCGCCCATCGACGTCATCCGCGGCGAATTGACCGGCCTGCCGATCCCCGCTACGGCGGAGATCGCCATCGAAGGCGAAGTCCCGCCGCCGAAAGATCAGGTGCACGTGGAGGGCCCGTTCGGCGAATGGCCGGGCTACTACGCGCACGGCGCGGCCAATGAGCCGGTCATACGGGTGAAGCGGGTCTACTATCGCAACGATCCGATTCTTTGCGGCGCGCCGCCGCTAAAGCCGCCATTCATCACTTTCGGCGTGCCGATCGGCGCCGCGGCGATCTGGAATTATCTCGAGAAAGCCGACGTGCCGGATATCAAGGGCGTGTGGTGCTACGTGGGCGGCTCGGCGCCCGGCGGAGGCGCGCCGTTTATCGTCGTGTCCTTGAAGCAGCGCTATCACGGCCATTCCCAACAGGCCGGCATCGCCGCGCTCGGCTCGCGCGCGGGAAATTATCACGGCCGCTTCGTCATCGTCGTCGACGAAGACATCGATCCGTCGGATCTGAAAGAAGTGATCTGGGCGGTGGCGACCCGCTGCGATCCCAAGACCGCCATGACCGTCATCGACGGCTGCTGGAGCACACCCCTCGACCCGGCCATGCACCCCGACCAGCGCGACGCCGGCAACTTCATCAACAGCCGCGCGATTCTCAACGCCTGCCGCCCTTACGCCTGGCGTGATCGTTTTCCCCCGGTCAATGCCTTGAGCCCCGAGCTGAAGCAGAGAATCAGCGAAAAGTGGAAGAAAGAGCTCGCTTGACGGAGGCTTCCGGGCTCTTCCCGTAATCTGAAGCCGGATTTCCCGGCGCCGCGGGAAGAATTCGAATCCGGCTCCCGCGACGCCTGGATCGTCGTCGAAGACAGCGCTTGTGATTCTTGAGATGAGGGTCGCTATCGCACGCCGGGCTTTACAAGCCGGCGCGCGAGCGCGCCGCTGAACTCGATCTCAGTCTGGGCTGCGTCCTGAATTTTTTGATCAACGGGCGCTGAAACTGCTCGCCGCGCTGCAGCGATTTGGCGCTCATTTTGGCTTGCACGCCGCGGCGCAGGTAGCTCGGATCAAAGTTGAGAATCTCGCACACGCTCAGGAACGAGAACGCCTCCCGGTCGTCCTGATCGAAAATCCATTCGCGCGCCTCGTTGAAAAGCTTGGCGCGCAGGGGAATCGGCTCGTCGCAGTATTTCAAAATGCACTCGATCGCGTCGGCGAGTATGGCCAGCATCAACTCCTGCTCGGGCGCGAGATGGCTCGAGCGGCTGAAAATCTCGAGATACTGATCCGGCGCGATCACGTCGCCTTCAAAAAGTCGTCCGGAATTTTCCATTGCTACCTCTCAGAGTTTGGAATGGCTATGCAAACGTCAGTTCCGGGAAAACCGCTTTTGCGCGGAGCGAAAGCGCGATCGACGATTGCTTGGTAGAAATATCGAACGGGAACCATGCCGCGCGGTCAGGGCAGGCACGTTCCGAAGGAAAAACCCAGGGAAGCGGTTGCTAAATCCGGAAGACTTCCTGAAAGCGGAAAATATCCTGGCTCGCCGGTCGAGCTTGGGGCGCGTGCGCGCAGAGGATCAGCGCCGGAGGCGTAAATTTAATCCTCCGCACCTTCGCGCCGAGCATAAACTTGCCGGTAACCTTATCGCGCGAGGACCAGTTGATGGCGCGAGCGGGATGCGATGTGTCGCTGAAGTCGTCCAGCGAGTCGAGCGAGAAGTACGATGTCTCGATATTCAGGGTGAAGGTAAAATTCTTTTTTGTGGCGTCGGCGTAGGCACCGAAGGCGGATACACCGACCAACACGGCGCACAACAGAACTCCCAACAAACGCCGACTCATAGTGTCGATCCTATGCGCTGGCCGGCCGTTTGTCAATAATTTACTGCGTTAAGCCAAGGACTGCCGGGATCTTACATCGAGTGCCTTGGGCGCGATAGATCGCAATCAGTTGCGAATTTCGGGTTTAGAGTTTCGAGTTAACCCGAAACACGAGACCCGAGACGCGAAACTATTTACTCCCGCACTCCCACCTGCCCGCCGAGCGCGCGGGCGATGAGCGCGGCGCCCACCACGAGGCCGACGATGATCACGGCGACGACGGTGGCCTTTTCGAACTCCGCGCCGGCGGCGAAGTCGAGCATCAAGAGCGACAGCGTACGCGACTTTCCGGAGCCCAGCAGCACCACCGTGCTGATATCCCGGGCGGCCGAGATAAACCCGACCAACCCCACAGTTATAAGCGCGGGCATGGCCAGGGGAAGAATCACGCGCCGGAAGGTGTGCAGCCAGGTGGCGCCGCAGACTTTGGACGCCTCTTCCAGATCGCTGCCGAGCTGGATCAAAACGCTTTTGATCATCTGGGTGCCGAAGGGCATGCTCTTGATCACCATGGCGATCATCAAGAGATAGATGGTGCCGTAGATCGGCAGAAAAATTCTCGTCTGGAGAAACGTCCAGAGCAGCGCCACGCCGAGGAGGATGCCCGGAATCGACCAGGGCAGCCAGGAAAGAAAATCGAGCAGCCAGCGGCCGGCGTGCCTGGTTTTGACGATCATGTAGGCGATCAGGGCGTAGAACAACACGCCGACTAGCCCTGAACCGAGGCCGATCGCCAAAGTGTTCCCCAGCGAGCGCAGCAGGACGGAATCACTCAAGGTCGCCCGCCAGTTTTCCAAGGTCCAGGGCTCGGCGATGTTGAAAAACCCGAAGAGCTTCATGAACGTTCCCATCAGCAGCAACGCCGTCGGTACGATGGTCACCGCCAGAGCGAAGAGCAAAACCAGCACAAACGCTGGATAGCGCCAGCGGCCGAGCGGCGTGGCGCGAACGCTGAAGCCCCGGCCGCTGATCGTCTCATAGCTGCGCTGGCCGATATAGCGCCGCTGGAGCGCCACCATCAGCAGCAGCACGCCGAGAAACACCGTGCTCAGCGCCATCGCGGGAGCGAACTGCGGCGGCTCCCAGGTGACCAGCTCGTGGATTTTTGTCGAGTAGACCTGCAAGCCGATCGGCGTGCCGAGTAGCAGCTCGATCTCGAAGGCCTCGAGGGAGCGAATGATGCCGAGAATCGTCGTGACCAAAATTGCCGGCATCATCACCGGGATGACGATGTGAAAGAAGGTGTGCCAGCCGCTGGCGCCGGAAATTTTCGACGCTTCCTCGAACGCCGCGTCGAGATTGCGAAAGGCCGGCGCGAGCAGCATAACTTTGACGCTCACGCTGCCGCCAAGGTGAGCCCAGACGATGCCCCAGAACGAATAGATATTGAACAGCGGCTGGCTAAGCCCCAGGCCCATCAAGCCTTGATTCAAAAGACCGTACTTCGGGTCGAGCAGCAGGATCCAACCCATGGTCTCCGGCAAAGCCGGCAGGAAAAACGAGAGCCAGAAAAAAAACTCCAAGGTCCCTTTCATCGGAATATCGGTGCGCGCGATCAGCCAGGCAAAAAAGGCTCCGATCAAGAGCGCAATGGCCTGGCGGGTGATCGCCAAGGTAAACGTGTTGGTCATCGCCTTGACGATACCCGGCGTGGTGAACGCCTTCACCCACCCTTCCAGGCCCCACACGATCGCCTGGCCGGGGCGAGCGGTCTGAAAACTGTTGAGGATCATCAGAAACAACGGCGTCAGCACGAGGAAGCCGACGACGACGAGGAGCACGATCATCGGCAACGACGGCATCGGCGGCGAGCGCCATGAGAACCACGACGGTCGGTCGTAGGTCCCTACGCGCTCCATCGCCTCCAACTTGTCGCTCATCGCTTTCGTTCCCTGGCCCGCGATCGGTTAGTCGTCGTTGGCCGCGGCTTCATAATTCGAGTTCGGTGCGATGCCTTTGCCGGCGAGCTCGCTTTCGTAGGTGCGCCGGATCGCCGGATCCTCGTCGTCGTACTCGATCAAGGTCCCGCCCTGATTGACCGAAGTGTAAACGCCGGCGCGAATGGCCGCCACGCGAATGCCGAGAGGGAACTTCTGGCTGCCGCAGCGCAGCGCGAGCTGCAACGCCGGCTCCGCGCCGGTGTTGAAATGCTGGTGGAACCAATTGGTCGGCGGGCTAAACACGCTTCCGGGCATCCAATCCACCCGCACCACCTCGTCGCCAAAGCCGTTTTCGTACGGCCGGGTGCCCAAATGATTGGGCCACATCAGCGAATAGCCTTCCGAGCGCAGCACCACCAGCACCGCGCCACCGCCGTGGAAATGGGCTTTGTGGTAGCGCCCCACCGGCCATTCGGCGAGATGGCCGATCAGCGTATTGTTGGAAATTTCGAACTGGGTGATGTTCACCCCCGCGCCCTTTTGCTCCTGCGCGTCGATGACCGCCCGGCGCGCGTCGGGAATGAAATTGGTCTCCCAGATCCACTGCCGGTTGTTCGATGCCAGATAGCGCTCGTTGCCGGGCTCGAAATAATTTTGCTCGCCGTCGTAGCGCTCGTTGAAGACAAAATCGCTGTTAAAGACGAACCGCTCGTTGTGATAATTATCGAGCGCCATCGGGCGCGGTGGTCACCGCCAGATAGAGCGCCGGCTCCGTGCCATAATTCATCAAGCGATGCAGCGTGTTCATGGGCGGAGAGAACAAGCTGCCGGGACGCCACTGAATATTTTGCGGCACCCGATCGCGCTGCTGGATCTCGGCCACGCCTTCGCCTTGAAGAATGTAGATGACTTTCTCATAAAGATGACGCTCGGGCTCGGTCGATGCTCCGGGCGCGATCTTACCGACATACACGCCGGTGATCCCTTCCAAACCGCGGAGTTGCAAGTACGCTCCCTCGCCGCCTACCCGGGTCCATGGCTTGAGTGAGAGATCTCTCACGTCTGTCACGCCAAAGCCCTCGACGACAGGAATGCCTTCCTTCTCCATCCAGCGCTCGTAGTAGGTCCGCGATCGCGGCCGCGCCGCGCCGATCTTGACGACTTTAGAATCCATATTCGCTCCACCTCTTTTTAAGCTTTTCGGCCATGCCCTCTGAGATCGCGGTGCCCACCGCCGGATAGCGATTGCCGCCGTATTGCTCCTGCGGCTCGAGTTGCCAGTTGATCGTCGCGTCGATCAACACGCGCGTCCACGAACCGTGGCCGTACTTGACCGAGTTGCGGTCTTCGAGCGGCACGCTCGGATCGAGCATCGAGCCGCTCGTGCCGGCGCAGAAGGAAATATCGCCGAGCCCGGCGTTGACCCGATAACAGAGCGCCCACTCGATCGCTTCCCAATCATGAATATCGATGTCGTCGTCGACGACGATGACATGCTTCGCGGCATAGTTGCCCAAATGACAGCCCCACAGCGCGTTGGCCACTTGCTGCGCGTGGCCGCGGTGCGATTTGCGGATCTGCACGCGCATCGTCTCCGGCCATTTGCCGCGCCATACGCCGGTGATGTTCGGCACGCCCGCCTGTTCGAGGTAATGCCAGGCCATCGCCGAAAACGTCGCCGGCGTCCAGGTCGTGCCCTCGTTGGTGCGGCCCGGGCTCGAGCCCGTAAGACAACCGTGAAAGATTGGATCGCTTCGATGGGTGATCGCTTCCACACGGATCGTGTGTTTGGGCGACTTGCTGCCGCCGTAGTAGCCGGGATACTCGCTGAACGGTCCTTCCAAAGTGTAGGTGCTCGGGTCGGGCGAGACGAAGCCTTCGAGCACAATCTCAGCGCTCGCCGGCACTAACAAGTCGCTCAATTCGCACTCGACCAATTCCACCGGCGCGCCGCGGAGCGAGCCGGCCATTTCATATTCCGGATAATTCACCGGCGTGGAGGCGGCGAGAAACAGCGTCTGGTCCCAGCCGATGACGACCGCCACAGGCATCTCCCGCCCGCGGCTTTTGTACTTGCTGAAATGTTTGCCCCAACCCTGGGTCATCGCGAGCAGCACGCCGATGGTGTTCTTTCCCGTGATCATGCCGCGATAGGTTCCGCCGTTGAGAACTCCGCTATCGGGATCGCGGGTCACAACCGTCGCTGAGGTCATGATGTAGCGGCCGCCGTCGAGCGGATTCCATTTCGGCACGGGGAGCTGGAAAAGATCAACCTCGGCGCCGGCGATTTTGTTTTCCTTGACCGGTCCGTTGGCCACCGTCACTGGCTTGACGGGGCGGGAAAACCGATCTTTGAATATCGGCACCATCTCGCGATACGACGTCGAGTCGGGAACTCTGATAAAGCGGCAAACGCGCTCCCGAGTCCCGGTGCCGTTGGTGAAAAGGCGACGGCAAAAGGTATTCCGGTGGTCGGTAATATTCTCGAAGAGCAATGCCGGACCGGATCGGCTCGATACTTCCCGCGTGATCGCGCCAATCTCCTCGTCCCACTCGATCTGCGCTTGGATGCGCTTGAGGTCTCGCCGCTCGTCCAGATCGTCGATCCACTCGCGCAAATCGTTAAACGCCACGGCCGAAAATTCTCCTCGTGATTGGAGTACTGGGAGTATTGGAGTGATGGAGTGATGGGTCTTAAGCCCAATACTCCAACACTCCATGATTCCAATACTCCAATCTTTTGTCACGAGCCCAGCAGCTTGCGCGCCGCCGCCGCGCCGGGTTCGCGAATCTTGTAGATCTTCTCTTCGGACTGATTTTCCATCTTGTAAAATTGCTCGATGGTCAAACCGTCTTTCGCCGCGATTACGCCGTAGTCTTTGAGCCATCGGGTGTCGATATCCAGACGTCGGGTGCCGACGCCCATGCCGCGGGCGAAAATCTCCTGACCGTCGCGCCCCAAGAGCCAGTTGACGAATACCCGCGTGGCGTTGGGGTGCGGTAGATTCTTCAAGATCACCAGATGACCGTAGCCGCCGCTGGCATAGAGCCCTTCTTTGGGCACCGGCAGCGGCGTCACCGGTAGCTTCGCCTTGATGAACGGTTGAAACTCAGAATAGCCGATGCCGGAGGTGAGAGCGATCTTGCCCCTCGCCAAATTCTCCGCAAGCAGGCGCAGATCGCGCGTGACGAACAATTTCTGGGCGACAAGTTTCTTGAGATATTCTTCGCCCTTGATGTAGTTCATGTAGGACCACATGGACGAACCGGAGCCCGGCGTGCGCGGATCGCTGATACCGATCCGCCCCTGCAGTTTGGGATTCAATAAATCGTCGAAGGACTTGAACTCCGCGGGCTTGTATTCGTTGGGATTGCTCCACAGGCTGACCGTCTGGTAGGCGACGAAGTTATAGATGTAGCGTTTGGCATTATCGATCCAGATATGTCCGCCCCACCACTGCTTGGGATCCTTCACCTCAGGCAAAATAAAAAACGGCTCCACCGGCTCGAGCACGTTTTCCGGCAACATCGCGCTCACCACTGATTCGGTCCCGCCGATGTGCAAATCGAAATACTGCACGCCGCGTCTTGGTCTCGCTGACCATGCGCTGCACGATGGCGCCGCCGCGCGCCGGCACGAACTCCACGCCGATGCCGTAGCGCCGGGTGAAGGCAATCTCCATACCCTTTCGGAGTTCGGGACTGGGTGGAATTGATGCGACGACTTTGCCTTCTTTCTTCGCCGCTTCGACGATCTTGTCCCAGTCCGTAGGCTTGCTCTGAGCGCCCGTGAGCCCAGCGGCCAGTACCAACGTCACTGCCGTAAGCGTAGCGGTCTTCCCTAGGCAACCCATAGTAGCCCTATCCATTTTCTTACCGGAACAATTTTTCCGCCAGAATCATCGCCGGCTTGCGATATTTGACCACGACTTCTTCGGAACCGTTCTCCAGCTCGTCGAACTTTTCCGGCGTAAGCACTTCCTTCGCGGACGGATGGCCGAACTCGCGGGTCCATTTTGTGTCGACGTCGAAGCGACGGGTCGGCTGTCCCAAAGCTTTCGTCAACCCAGTCTGTCCTTCCTTGGAAAGCAGCCAGTTGACAAAAACCTTGGCGGCATTGGGATGGGCCTGATTTTTCAGCACTGCCAAATTGCCGCTGCCGGTGCCGGCGTAATAGCCTTCTTTGATATTCGAGACCGATTTGACCGGCAGTCCGGCTTTGATGAACGGCAAATACGTGTAGTAGGACACGCCGATCGAGATCGCCGACTTGCCGCGCGCCACCTGCTCGCCCAACTGGCGCAGATTGCGCCCCACGGTCATCTCTTGGGCCGCCAGCTTGGCGAGAAATTGCTCGCCTTTGATCTTGAGCAGAAAAGCCCAGTTCGATTCCCCCGAGCCCGGCGAACGCGGATCGAGGATCACAATTTTTCCCTTCCACTTGGGATCCAGCAAGCTGTCCCAGGAATTGATTTCCTCCGGTTTGACCAGCGTCGTGTTGTACCAGATCGTCTCGGTCATGTAGGCGGTAAAGCTGTAGACGTGACGTTTCGCGTTGTCCGCCCAGACATGACCGCCCCACCAGTACTTTGGATCCCGAACTTCGGGCAGGATCATGGACGGCATCACCGGCTCCAGGAAGTTGGGTGCCAGCAGGCCGGTGATGATCGAGGTAGTGCCGCCGATATGCAGATCGATGGAGCGCACGCCGGCATTTTGTTCCTCGGCAATCTTGTTGATGTTGGTGGCGCCGCGTGCGACGTTGAGTTCGAGCTCGATGCCGGGATACGCTTTCTGGAAGCCGGTCTCGAATTCCTTGCGCAGCTCGGCGCTCGTCGGAATCGACACAACGACTTTTCCTTCCTTCTTCGCCGCGTCGAGGATCTTCTCCCATTCCGGGCTCTTGCTCCCGCCGGACTGCGCCTCCACAGACGGCAGAATGCTTACTGAGCACGCAAGCATGAGCGCCAGTGCGGCAGCGGTTCGTTTCATGAGAACGTCTCCTAACCGAGAAGCTTTCGCGCAAGAGCGGCCGCCGGCTCGCGCAGGCGGTTTATCTTGCCTTCGGATTGGTTTTCGAGTTTGTAAAATTGCTCGATGGTCAACGCATCCTTGGCTGCGGTCACGCCCACTTCACGAAGCCACTTCACGTCGACATCCAAGCGGCGCGTAGCCTGGTGCATGGCTCGTGAGTAAACCTCCTGGCCCTCCCGGCCCATAAACCAGTTGACGAACACTTTCGCCGCGTTCGGGTGCGGCGCATTTTTCAAAACAACGAGATGGCCGCTGCCGCCGCTGACATAAACACCTTCTTTGGGCGCCGGCAGCGGGGCCACCGGTAAGCCGGCTTTGATAAACGGAGCATACGAGTAATAAGTCAGCCCTAGAACCAACGCGAGCTTGCCCTTGGCGAGAATCTCGGCAAGCACCCGTTGATCGCGGCTGAGCGCCAGCTTCTGGTCGACCAGCTTCTTTAAATACTCTTCGCCCTTGATTTCTCTCAAGTAGGACCACGTCGATGCGCCCGAGCCCGCGGTGCGCGGATCGAGAATGCCGATTTTGTTCTTGAGGCGCTCACCCAATAAGTCGTCGAAGGAGCGGACCTCATCGGCTTTCATTAGCTGCGTATTGATCCAAATATTCTCCGTCTGGTGGGCAAGGGTCGAATAGATAAATTTTTTGGCGTTGTCGACCCAGACATGACCGGCGTACCACTGTTTGGGATCTTTGACTTCAGGGAGCAGCATGAGCGGCTCGAGCAGGCTCGAGAATTCCCTCGGGCAACATGCCGGTGACGATCGACTCGCTGCCGCCCATGTGCAAATCGACATAGCGAACACCGGCCTTGCTTTCGTCGACCATCTTGCGCACGATCGCCGATGCGCGGCCGACCACCGGCTCGACGTCGATGCCGTAGCGTTTCTCGAAGGATTTTTCGATCGCGGCGCGCAGCTCCGTGCTCGCCGGAATCGAGACCACGACCTTCCCTTCTTTCTTGCCGAGTTCGACCGTCCGATCCCATTCGGCGTGCGCTGCTGGTCTTGCGCTTTGACCGCTCGCGTTCAACGGAGCAAAGGCGATCGCGGCAATGAAGACGATGAACGCCTTCTTGATCCTGCTCTTCATGAACACGCTCACAACGTCGCGTATACGAATTGCGGCATTTCCATCGGCACGTTGACCTTGTCAATCGCCGCTTCGAAGTCCAGACGAATCTGCGGATCTTCGTCCTCGTACTCGATCATCGTGCCGCCGTCGCGCACGCCGGTGCGGACGCCTTCCTTATTGATCGCGCGCCAACAACCGAGCAAATACTTCCCGGATTGCCCGCTGTAGCGAAACGCTAATTGGCGCGCCTTCTCGTTGCCCGTGTTGAAATGTTGATGGAACCAGCCGCTCGGCGGGCTGAACACACTGCCTTCGCGCCAATCCACTTTCACGACTTGATCGCCGTGCCCAGACTGATAAGGGCGAATGCCCGCCTCCGGCGGCCACATGAGCGTGTAACCCTCGGAGCGAAGAATCAGCAGGATCGCGCCGCCTTGATGAAAATGCGCTTTGTGATAGCGGCCTACCGGCCACTCGGCGATATGGCCAACCAAGGTGCTCCCGCCCATATCGAAAGAAGTGATCTTCACGCCGTAGCCTTTGGCTTCCGATGGATCGACCAGCGCGCCGCGCGCATCGGCGATGAAATTGGTTTCCCAGTTGATAAATCCGCCGATCTCCCTGCGATTGTTGGTGGGCGCGAAGTAATTTTTTTCGCCATCGAAGCGGTCGGCAAATTTGTAATCGCTGCCCATGACAAAAGGAATGTTGTGCAGCAGATCGATCATCAGCGGCGCGCTCGTGACAGCGAGAAAAAATGCCGGCTCGTTGCTGCCGTTGATCATGCGATGGCGCGTATTGAGCGGCACAGCGAACAGACTTCCCTGTTGCCACTCGAAATGCATCTTGCGCTTATCGTCGCCCGGAGACCATAATTCCATGGCGCCGACGCCCTTGATGATGTAGATCAACTCTTCGTACAGATGATTTTCCGGATTGAGCGCTCCGCCGGGAGGAATCTCGGACACGTACATGCCGGTGAAACCTTCCATGCCTTTGAGATCGATATACGCGCCGCTGCCCCCCGTGCGCTTCCACGGCTTGCGCGGCAGCGCTGTTACGTCTTCGACGCCGTAACCGTCGACCACCGGAATCCCCTCTTCCTTCAACCACAGCTCGTAGCTGGTCGGTCGTTTCGCCACATCAATGTCCTTTCGTTTGCTTGGATTGAAAATATTCGCCGCGCGCGACCAATTCCGCCAAACGATCGTCCTCCTCATCCCAAAGACCGAGCGGATAGCCGTACCAGGGCGTCTTGAGATTGAGCTTCGGCAGTTCTTCCTGCTGCCAGATCTTGAGCGCGCTCTCCATGTAGGATTTTTTCGGCAAGCCCACCGGCGGAAACGGCCCCTTGCGCGTGGCGTCGATGAGCAGACCCGAACAACCCACCGCGCCGGGGAAACTGCGCTCTTCGCGCCCGCGCATCAGCGAATGGGCCGACGGATCGAGCAGCGGCACCCGGCCGGTAATGATTTCCGCATCCTGATGTGGCTGCATGGCGAAGCTCATCGCCCACATCACCATGTCGGGATCTTTCGGATCGATGTCCTCATCCACCGCGATGATCATCTTGCTCGTCGGGTCCATGCCCGCGGCGGCGTGAAGCGCCTGCTTGGGCTTGCTCGGATGGGTTTTCTTCATGCGAATCACCCACCAGTTCCAGCCGCCGCCCATTTCCGGACAGCTCACTTCGAGAACCTCGGGGATGGCGCAGCCGTAGCGCAGATGGTTGTAGAGCATCATCTCGCGGCAGGTGCGCGAGATGCCGTTGGACTCGCTCGGCGGAAGCCCGACCAGGATCGCGGTGAAGATCGCATCGCGGCGCATAGTGATGGCTTTGACATCGATCACCGCGCGGAATTCGCGCTCGACCATGAGATAACCCGGATAATCGCTGAAAGGCTCGCCGCGCTCTTTGCGATCGATGGAGATTTCGCCTTCGATGACGATCTCGGCGTCCGCGGGAACTTCGAGCGCAATCGTTTTGCACGGAACCACGTCCACCGGACGACCGCGAATGCCGCCGGCGACCGCCAGCTCATCTACGCCATAAGGAAGATTCGCTGCGGAAACGAAATTGATATCCGGCAAAGCTCCGAGCACGATCGCGACGGGCAACGGCTCTTGCCGGCCGCACGGCGCCGCGATGATGATAGAGAATGGCGTGATGCGTCGGCGCGATGCCGGCGATGAGTTTATCTTCCCCCCTGAAATGGCCGCTGTACATGCCGACGTTGCGCACGCCGGTCTCGCGGTCCTGAGTGATGAAAGGCGCCGTAGCGCGAATACCGCCGCTAAACCCCGGTTCTTCCACCGGCGCCGGCAAGCTCGTCACGCCGAATTTTTTCAGCGCCTCGCCGGTGTAGACGATCTCCTGGACGAGCGCGCTGTTTATCCGGCGCGGTTCGAGCGGCTTCGCAAGTGCGCAACGCCACTTTTCGAAGATCTCCGACGGTTCGTCGCATCCCAATCCGATCGCCGCAATTTCTCGTGACGAACCATACATGCCGGTAGCGACCCGGATATCGTGGCGCCGTCCGCGGCTGTCGACGACGTTTTCAAAGAGAAAAGCTTTTCTCTGATCGTCGGGGATGCCGCGATACTGCAAACGCATGAGCGGCATTAGCTCGGTGTCTTTGTTGACCGTCCGCTTCCAGCGATGGAGCTTGCCGCGCCTTTCCAGCTCGTCGATATAAGAACGGAAGTCGGAGAAATAATCGTGCGCCATCAGATTACCGTCGCAAACTGCTTCCATCCCCGTGCGAGCTGCCGTTAGCGCCAATTGCCAATTTCATTTCACCGTGAAGCGCACGAAGGCGTGGGTAGGCTCATGACCACTTCGTGGTGAAATTTCTGTTTCATCCTTGCTCACGGACGGCCGCCTACCTCAGCGCAGCAGCGCCTGGGCGAACTTCTGCGCCGGCTCGCGAACCTTGTCGAGCTTCTCTTCCGACTGGTTCTCGATCTGCCAAAACTCTTTCACCGAGACATGATCTTTCGCCGGAATCACGCCGGCCTCTCTCAGAAACTTGGTATCGACATCGAACCGGCGGGTCGCCTGGCCGAGGGCCTTGGAGACGATCTCCTGCCCTTCGCGCCCGAGCAGCCAGTTCACGAAAACTTTGGTGGCGTTCGGGTGAGCGGGGCTTTTTATGATCGCCAGATTGCCGCTGCCCCCGGTGCCGTAGGTGCCTTCTTTGAGAGTCGGCAGCGCCTTGATCGGCAAGCCGGCTTTGATGAAAGGAAGATAGCTGTAGTAGGTCAGGCCGACCATGACCGCGACCCGTCCCTTGGCGAGATTTTCCGCGAGCACGCGCTGATCGCGCCCGAGCAGCAGATCCTGGGCGGCGAGTTTTTTCAAGTACTCTTCGCCTTTGATGTCCCACATGAACGCCCAGTTGGAGTCGCCCGCGCCGGGTGTTCGCGGATCGAGGTAGCCGATCTTGCCCTTCCATTTCGGATTGAGAAGATCGTCGTAGGAGCGCAGCTCGTTCGGCTTGGCCAAATCCGTGTTGTACCAGATGCTCTCGGTGAGATAAGCCTGAAACATGTAGATGTAGCGCTTGGCGTTGTCCACCCACATGTGCTCGCCCCACCACTGTTTGGGATCTTTGACTTCCGGCAAGGCCATCCACGGCTCGATCGCGTCGAGTATGCCTTCGTCCAACATGCCGGAAACCGCGGACGATGAGCCGCCGATGTGAAGATCGAAATAGCGCACGCCGGCTTTGAACTCATCGGCCATGCGGCGCACGGCCGCGCTGCCGCGGGCGGTAAAGACTTCGACCTCGATGCCGTACCGCTTCTTAAAGTTTTCTTCGAGCTGTTTGCGCATCTCGGCGCTCGCCGGTATCGAGATCGTGACTTTTCCTTCCTTTCTCGCCGCCTCCAGAGTCTTCTCCCACGCGATCTGCGCGCTCGCCGGTCTCGGTTGGGCCATTAGCTGCGATGGGCAAAGAAAGGCCGCTAAGGCTGCGGCGAAAACCCAAGGGGCGATCAAAACCGTCATTGGGCAGGGATTCTCCGGTCGTTTAAACTTGCCAACGGACTGGCGCTTGGCTGGATGATTATTTCTTTATAGATAAATATTTTATATGTCAAGTAATTTGGCGAGTTAAACGGGGCCTTGCTGGTTATAGAGGATCGATCCCAAGGAAGCCGACGCTGCTTCCGAGGACGGCGAAGTTGGACGGCCGCTTTTAGCTAGGCTTGCTGTGAACGCGAAAGCGGAAAGTGAGAACTCGGTGCAGAACTGGGCTCGCTGCGCGAGAAACGCCAAAAGAAAAAGCCCCTGGCTTCCCAAGGGCTTGAAGATGGAGCGGGTTGAGGAGGGTCGAACTCCCGACCTTATGCTTGGCAACGATGAAAGGCGTAAGCGTCGGCGATAAAAACCCTTATCTTTCAACTCATCGATCCCGGTAAATCTCCCCTTTTCCCGATCATTCCCTGCTGAAAGTGCGGACTCCGCACTTCGATTCAAAACAAAAAAAGGCCTCCGGAGTCGAGCTCGCGAAGGCCCGGAAAGGCGCTTGCTCTTGGGTGAGTCGAATTAAACCGATCAGTAGTATTGGGACTCAGGTGGCGACGAATTGATTTTCAATGTGCGCATACTGGTAAGAACAACCGCGCGGCGAATTCCAAGACGCAAATCGTCGTTGCCGAGTTCCAGGGCTAATTTCATCTCGAACTCATCCAACGATACGCTAAGCCGTTTGAGCTTCGGAACAGTTAACTTCCGTTTACGATGCGATCGCGTTCTCTTAGAAGTCAGTAGAATGGCCAAAGCAATTGGTCAGTCGGTGCCCGGCGTTTTGTGGTGTGCTGCTAGGCGCATCGTTACCAGCGGCCCACTACTGGAATATCTCCCGCTTGTCCGAACCCCGCCACATAGGTATCGAGCGTTTCGCCGTCCCATTTCCCATTACCGTTGCGGTCTAAAAACCACTCACCAGTAGACGGACGAAAGACGCCAATGCTGCTTACGCCCGTGATGCCAGTCCAGTCACCTGATATCGGCAGGTCACCGGTCTTGCCGAAAGAGACAATGCAGAGGTCTTTGTTTTTTGCACAACCATTCCAGGACCTATTGGCGTTCATGTCGAGAAACCATTCCCCAGTAGATGGGCGGAACAGTCCTACAGAGGTAGTTCCGCGTCCGGTCCAGTCACCGGCAACGGGAACATCCCCTTCCCGATAAACATTTAGACTTGCGCACTTGTCAGTTTTGCAATTGTCCAGAATCTCATTTCCATTGATGTCGAGATGCCATTTCTCTTCACTTCTTCTGAAGATCGCAATTCTGTCCCCGATAGCAGTGCTCCACCGGCCCACTACTGGAATATCTCCCGCTTTTCCGAAGCACTCCACACCCGCTTGTTCGGGGCACTTCACATGGGTATCGAGCGTTTCGCCGTCCCATTTCCCATTACCGTTTGCATCGAGAAACCACTGCGACGAATCAGAATCGAAAACGCCCAGCTTAGATGTGCCGGAACCATTCCAGTCGCCAACGAGCGGCTCTGCGCCGGAACCGGTAAACAACTGCGCGCAACGATCTACGATGCAGCCTTCCCATGTGCCGTTACCATTTCGATCGAGGAACCACTCTCCAGTGGAGCTCCGGTAAACACCGATTTTATCCCCAATGCTGGTGAAGTTTGCCACCGGAGTCATACTCGCAGTCGCCGTTATATTGCAGTCACCCATACCGCTGCAGCCACCATTCCAGCCGGAGAAAACATATCCAGCATCAGGAACCGCTTTTAAAGAAAGAGAACTACCCTGAGCCACCGTCGTGGAACAGATCGCACCACAATCAATGGCACCATTCGAGCTGGAGACTTTGCCTTTACCCGCCTTTGACACCGTAATAGTGACAGTGTTGAGAACAAATTTGGCTATGCACGTTTTGCTCCCGGTCATAGTAACGGACCCATCGCCACAATCCGTATCGCCAGTCCATCCCGCGAATTTGGAGTTTGCCGCCGGCAGAGGAGATAAGGTAATCACCTGGCCAGGGGTGTAAGTGTGTGTACAGTCTATACCGCAGTCTATTCCGATGGGGTTGCTGATAACTTTGCCACTGCCAGTTCCACCTGACGTAGTCTCATTTACAACACTGGTTGTCAGCGTGTAACTTGAAACAAGATTGAATGTCGCCGTACAGTTCATAGCGGCGTTGACCATAACACTCCCATCCGTGCAGTCAGCGCTTCCTGACCAACCGGCGAAAACGGATCCGGCTTGAGCGATAACGCTGAGAGCGACAACGCTGCCGTTTACATAACTTTCGCTACAATCAGTCCCACAATTGATTCCGGCTGGAGAACTCGTAATCGTGCCGGTGCCGGTTCCCGAACGGCTAACCGTAAGAGTGGAATTTGCTGCAGGCGTGGTGGCGCAGCCTTCGTTCGAATAGGGTGAGGCACCGGCTGAGTTGAAGGCGAGAACCCGGTAACAATATGTCGTACTGTTCGTGAGATTGAGGTCGGTAAAACTCGTAACGTTGGATGAGAGATTGGTGAGTTGCTGGTAGGTGCCGCTGTTGGTCCGTCGCTCGATCCGGAATCCGTCTTCGTTTGTTGAGTTGTCAGCCCAGCTAAGCGTCAGCTGGGCCGCAAGAGCCACATTAAATGTCGCTACTAAAACGACTATGGAAACGAACAGTCCAAAAGACCAATGACGTAGACTACTGTTGAAACGCACATCGAACTCCCGAGGAACACGCTCATAGCCTGACGTGCACGGTTCCTCAGTGTGATGTGCTGTCGTCCGGCAACCCTGCTACCGTATCTCCTCAGAGACTTAGGCCAGTGGCTTTGCGTCCCACGCTTTCGCGTGGTTTGCCCTTTACGGAGAAGAGAAATTATTCTATCGCGACTCCAATGTTTTTGAATTTGCGAACTTGCGGGCTGATTACGCAACCGCCGTACCAAAGGCTAAGATGTGGCAGTTAAGCAGATTTGGGAGTCCCAATGTAAACGGCTACCTCCGAAGTCTAAACAAAGTTGTGCAGTCGATAACGAATCAAATTCCACAGATTTCCACTATGCGGTTATGCTCTTCTGTTCGCTATCAGAAACTGAATCACCAACCGCTACCGTTTGCGCAAATCGTGTTCGCTGATCCATTCATAAATTCGGGATCCTCGTGCAATCCTCCCTAAAAGGTGTGTGTTGCCTTCTGCGCCCCCCGCCGTGTTACGCTACACGGTCGGCCGCGGCGCGCTCGACGAAATGGTGAGCGACCACGAGGAAAAGCTGGTGCTGATTCGCTCCGCACAGCGCGGCCTCATCATGCCAGTTGCACCACGCAACGAGGTGCGCGACTTCGATGCGATCGGCAAGGGCAACGGCGCGCCGCTCACGCCCGAGGCGTTCGAGCTCGCCACCGGATTGATCGAGAATTATCCAATCCGGAGTTCGAGCCGGAGGCGTACACCGATCCCTACCGTACCAAGGTGCTTTCGATGTTCGAGGAAAAATCAAAGGGCCGGGAGATCACGGTCCCGCCGCGCGCGGACAGGTGATCGATATCCTAACGGCGCTCAAGCAGAGCCTGGGAGAAAGCCAAGCCGCGCCCGGAGGTTTCGGACAAGATAAATGAGGTCTTTAAAGGCGAGCAGGGAAAGAAAAAGCCCCTGACGAATCAGGGGCTCAAATATGGAGCGGGTGAGGAGGGTCGAACTCCCGACCTTATGCTTGGCAAGCAAAAAAGGTCCGGGGGCAAGCATTGAAATTATTCACTAATCGCCCGCATTGTCCCTGCGCTCCCCCGGACATTCCGCCGAAAAGTACAAAATTTTTCACTTTTTAAGCGGGTCCAAGTGAACAAAAAGGCCTCCGAGACTGCAACTTCGGAGGCACAAAGTTTTCGGGAGGACCCGTCCATGAAACGTCACTGGCATTTATTCAAAGCGTGTGCAGCGCTGCGCGTTGTGTAGGAGCATGGCTCGGCATTCGGTCCGTTGCCAATGTTTTGAAAACTCGTCGGGGCCATTTTTTTAAAAGCATCAGAGACTACTAACAAGTACCACGCCAAACTAAAACCCCCTCGCATTTTCAAGCGTTCCCGCACCGAAAAACTACACTGTACAAGGCCGTTTCGGCGGTAGTTCACGCACAAAAGGCGGACAAAGTATCGCGCCTTTGCAAGTCCGATCCTCTGAGACTTTGACGTTTATTTCAACCGCGAGATTTGGGCGACAGCAGAGTTGTTGTCGCTGTCTGTTGGGAGCCAGTGGAGTTGGCCGATATGGGACCTATAGGTTTTGAACCGGAATTTCTCCTCTCGTCGCCAAAAAAGAAAGGATGGCCGGAAACTCACCCTTAGTTCAACGTCAGCGGAAAACAATTTCACAACGGAATCACTTTCGGGGATGCACGGAACATTATCTGTTTCGTTTGGCCTAAGAATTGGCTTGTCGAGGCGGCGATCATGAAACAACTGATTGTTGAGTGTATTCCTACTTGCGAACTCGGCTTTCCGAACAAAGCAATGATATTTCACAGAGTGAACCGAGAAAGGGCCGTCGTTGGACACAACAAAAGGGCTTCGGTCTAGCAGAGGAAATTTCTGGCCGAGGGTGGTGGGGGTGGATACGGATATTCTAGGCAAAAGGGCGAAAACACCTACGATGAGACCCAAAGAGGCACCTGCCGCTATTAAAACTCCCCAGTTTTTGAGCCAAAAGGCACTTGACGCCAAGAATCCAAAGTTTATTCGCGGAGTTGATACAACGGACCGAGCCACCGGGATTTCCGCATTGAATCGCTTCCTCTGCGACGATAGTTTTTCTGACCGCGGCCGTTTTCTCTTTTTTTTACGTTTTTTTGATTTAGACATGAAAAACCGAAACGGCTCCAAAGTCTGTACCAGTCCCGCCGCCCGGCGTCACACTGAATCAAAAGCGTCCAAAAAGCGCAATGCTCATCTGAGCAAAGGCAGATGTTATGTTCGCACCGCTGGAGCCGATTTTAAATGTCCAGATTACCCAGTTCATGCAAGGTCATCTTCGGTTTTTGTTCAATCATCCGTATTGCATGATCTAAAAGGTGTGGGCCGATGTTCAGCAAGGATCGACACTCCGATCCACCGGTCTTCTTCAGGGTAATTACGATGCACTCTATGGCGCCGTGCTGTCGTTTGGCGCTGATAACGATGTCGCTTAACCCCGGCTGTATGTCACTGTCGCGGGCTGAGCTTGGGACCGCGTATGGCGGCCAAAATCCTAGTCGGTGCTTTAGCTTCACAGATGTGGGCCCCTAAACCGCGGATTCGAATGAATGGCCCCTGAAAGCTCACAACTCTCAGAGGCCGAAAATCCAAAACGTCTACCATGTTCCATTCGGAAAGCCACGTTCTCATGCTATCAGCGTATCGTACCCAATAGCGGGAGTAGCAATCCTGGCAGCGAAACAGGCGTGCATTTATGGGGCTGCTCAAGAAGCGTTCCCAGCGGCTGCGACGAGAACGGTGGACGTCATGACTGCCGCAACGAATCCGCCACAGGGTGACCGCCGATTAAATCACGGGATCGAGGCCGTATGATCAAACTGATTCATCCGATCCCTTCATAGACAAGCTGATCAAGAAAACGAGCGCGGCGACACCTTCCAGCCTGATGGATCAACCGGCACCACCGCCACGGCGATCAGCGGCGACTATGCCGGCGCGGCGGGCTCGAATCATGGCTTTGTAAGCTATGACGAGCTTTGGGGTTATACGTCTGAAGCATCAATCCGGCTATGGGAAGAATTGACTCCCGTTCCTACCCGCAAAACTCTATCCGCTTCATTTCACCCCGCTATCCTTGTCCAGTTAATGCACCAATTTTTCCCAGGTGTGACTCTATTTCAAACGTTGTGTACTCCAAAAGATCCCAGAACTCCTTAATCCTACACTTCTAGGTCACGGCAGAATCTTTGCTCTTGGGCTCTTCTGATCGAGGATCGAGTCGATACAACAGTGATCTTACTCGTTGAAGACAATGCGATAAGCAGGCATGCGCTTGCTGCGATCCTTGTTAGATGGGGGCACGAGGTCATCCAGGTATCAGACGGCGAGCATGCGATTACCACGCTCGCAGAAGGGCACCCGATCACACTAGTGATCACGGATTTGGCAATGCCCAAAATGACGGGTTTCGGTGTGCTCACCCATATCCATCAAAGATGGCCAAACCTTCCGGTAATCTTGACTACGGGTTACCTCTCGCCCCAAGTGGCAGAGTCGATCCTGAATGAGAATGTTAAATTCCTTTCTAAGCCGATAGACTTCAATGAGCTGCTCACCACTATTGAAGGATTCACCACTCCTAGTGTTTAGCGCAAAGAATGTCTGGGGATGAGCTACGTCTGTTGCTCGTGTTCCCCAGCGGCTTTTGGACCTATGTCACACGCTAAAGCCCTACGAGTGATCGGGCAGACACTCGATACTGCCGGGATAACGACGTTCAAGTTGAACAAATGTGCGGAGTTTTACGGCTTATGGACCGCCGATTATGTGTTCTGCTTCGCGGCGGATGATATTTGCCGTCTCGATAGCAATGCGCAAAAGAGACGAAAAAACAATTCAATGCCAATCCGATCAACATTGCTCTCTCACCAGCTACGGGCCTTGGGCGATTATCTTGATAGAAGGGAGGTAACCACGTTTCGCATCGTGTGGACGGCTGATTCTGCTCTTCTAGATTACGAACAACTTGACGGAGACCGAACAAGTAAGGCTTTTACACCTGAAGAATTGCGACAGCTG
This sequence comes from uncultured delta proteobacterium, assembly GCA_963745035.1. Classification (GTDB taxonomy): domain Bacteria; phylum Desulfobacterota; class Binatia; order UBA9968; family UBA9968; genus DP-20. Next base: position 34,326 of record CAVUVW010000007.1, read on the forward strand.
GGTGTACACCGAAGTTTATTCCGCTCCACCCAGTATCTTCTGCATCCCTGATGGTATTCGCAACGCCCGACCGAGCTTTGGCGGTCCTATCCATTCACCAGCTTTCGTAAGGCCTCCGCCACGCGAGAACCTGTCAAGTAGAGCCGTCGGTTCTGCGATTACTTGGCGGCGATTGTGATCAGAGGCGGGAACTGCTTTCCATTCTTCGGTTTTCAACGCTTAAACCGTCCGGCCGACAGCGAATTTTAGCGAGAAAATCTGGACGAATCGCGAATATATGTTTGAGCAAGTCTAATGTCTCGGCTCCACAGAGGATGCGAACAACAACGGCACCATTCTCATCAGGTTTCCTAAAGGCCCCCTGAATTATCGAGGAACCGAATGAGACGAGGACCAGCACCAAAACCGACCAGATTAAAAGCGATTGCCGGCAATCCCGGCCGCAGGCGACTCAATGAAGCCGAGCCGGAACCGAAACTGGTTGAAAGTCTCGAGCCGCCGATCGAGCTTGACGAACTTGGCCAACGGTTTTTGGAATTACGACGCAGCTCTTCTGCAGCGTTGCCGTGTTCTTTCCGAGGCCGATGTCCATGCTTTGGCCGCGGCTGCGCAATGGTGGAGCGTGTTTCAGCGATGGATGAACGATCTGAGTGGAGCGCTGACGCAAATCACAGTCGCCAACGGCGAGGTCGCCAAGCCGACAGTCACCATTGCAAGACAGGCATTCTCACAATGTTGGTCGATCATGCAGGCGTTCGGCCTCAATCCTGGAGATCGATCCAAGCTGCGCGCACTACCGCCGGAAGCGGAGAGTGACGATCCCGCGGCTACGTATTTCAACAATCGGCATGGGGCGAAAAGGTTCCTGGCATGAAGACCGCAATCCGCACCCGCGCTGGTGATTTGATGATGAGCTTTCTCGCCTATATGGCTGACTTCGCCAAAGATCCAGAAGCCTTTTCCAAATCCGGATTACTTCAGGCGCCGGCAGGCACGATGGATGACATCGCCGCTGGAGAATGGCGCCGCGTTGCCCCGGCTGTACGAGATGGATCGCCTTTGGCCGCGAGAAATTCTCGGCTTACACGCTTATGTGACGGCGTATTCCCACTGGTTTCAGCTGAGTAAAAAAGCAGAAACCTTGAGCGAGCTGCGACCTCATGTCGACGAAGCGCATGCGTATTTAAAGCAGCTCGCGCGGAGCTTTGATTTTTTTCTGAACAACAGCAGCCGGATGAACCTCGAGCAGCCGTTACCGCTACAAACGAGACACAAGAAGACTAAAACGAAGGCATTGCGGGGATGAAGCGAGTTAGCGCGTCAGTGGAAATCGGGAAATATGTTGGCGGCAATGCTCCTACTGGTCGGAAAAGAGAAGACATGAAAAATCCTTCGAGGCGGCAGATGAAGTTGGCCTTACCGACTGATCCAAAAATCATTGAACAGCTCAGTGTCCCACAGGCGGTAACCGTTCGAGCATTACCGTCTCGCCCGAGGAGGTTATGTAAACCGAGCCGCAGCTTTCGCATAGCCAAGCTGTCTCGTGGAGTAATACGATTTGTGCCCGTGTGGCATTGGACAGTTGCGCAAATTCCAGAACCCCAACCGGCCTTTGTGTTCCAATCCCGCAATTGCCAGGACAACCCGCTTTCATGGCCTACGCCCCAAGTGTCATGAAAACAACCGCAAGTATCGGGCCAATTCTTTGTTATTCGCAACGTTGGCGACGCGCGGCGCGACAAGCTGGAAGCACTGCAAGGCTGCCACCCGCGAGCGCATGAACGTGAGCAAACCTGACCAGCAGGTGCGTTGCCAGTCTGGTTATCCCTTCCAGCCGGCGGCGTGCCGCGGGAAATCAAAAATCAAAATGTGGATAGAGGCACCATCAACCAAGGCGCAAAAGTATCGCATCGAGCCGTTAACGGCAGGAAAACAGGTATCGTGAACGTTTGTCAGAACCCCATTTGCCGGACTTCCCTTCCGCCCGACTCACGCGAGAGCCGGCGGTTCTGCTCGGATAAGTGCCGGCTGGACGGCTGGGCGCTCAATCGCGCGGCCAAAATTCTGGCCAAGGTACTGCCGGCGGAGTGGACCACCCTCAAGGCCGCGGAGGCCGGCAAGTGACCGAGGAATATCTCACTGTCGAGCAGCTCGCGCAGCGCGCTTGGGCTGGACACCTAAGACCGTGCAAAACAAGATGAGCGGTAAGGATCGGATTTTTATCCGCGGCGTTCACTACGACAGCCCGCCGGGGTTGCCTACCCTCTTCCGCTGGAGCGCCGTGCTTTCGCTCTATCGCTGGAGCGACACCGCAGCACCCGCGGCGGAAGGCGCGCGAATCCCCATGGCGCGCGGATACGAAATGAAATGAGACGGCCTTGACAGTTTGATGATACCGCTGTATATATAGCGGCATGACAAGAAAATCCAAGGTTAAAGCCGACGTGATTGCCAAAATATCGCTTAACTTTCCCAAAGATCTTTGGATGGATCTCAAGCGCCGGGCGCTCGAGGATGAGGAGACGGTAACCGATATCCTGGTGCGTCTCGCTGCAATGTACGTCCGTTCAGGCAAAAAAAGGAGATCTGCCCTGTCATGAGTATCTTGCGGCAGACTTTCGAACTTTCGGCGGACCTCTTAGAGCCAACTATCGATGCTTTGACTGACAGTGAATTGCTGAAAGAACGGGTGATTCGTGAGTTCTGATCAACCGCCGCCGTCAGAAAAGGTAACTAGACTTGAAGCAGCTGAGCGGCAATTAAATGTTGCCATTCGGATGTTCTTTGAGCGGAAAGACATGATCGCTGTTCACACGCTTGCAGCAGCTGCACAGGGAGTGTTGCGTGATCTGGCAACGCCGAAAGGGTTGCTGGGCATCTTCGAGATAGGAATCGATTTTTTAACGAAGCCTCACCTTCAAAAAGAGCTCCGAAGAGCTTTCCGACAAGCGCAAAACAATTTTAAACACGTGGACCATGACCCTAATCCGGATGCCGAGATGAGCTTTTTTTTCGGCGCGACGGAATTTTATCTCTTTGATGCTGCATATCTATCCCATCTCCTAACCGGCCGGTATACATCGGAAACAGCGGTACTGACTGCGTACATGCTGATAAAGTATCCGGGCGCCTTTGATTTCGAGGGAATGCCGGAACTCGAAAAAAAACTCAACGAGATAAAAGTGAGTTACACGGAGTTTACGGAGTTTGATGTACTGCGCGACATGATTGATCTATGGCCTGCAAAGTAAAAAGAGCCGCTGGCGGCGCGCACCTTGCCCTCCAGCTCATGTGGGATGGTATCCGGAGTTGGGAGACGACCCGGCTTGAGGACACGCCGGAGAATCGGAAATTCCTCGAAGCGTAAGCAACGATCATTTCGCGCGAGATCAAACTCCGGACGTTCGATTATCTGAAGCACTTTCCCGACGGCAATAAGGCGCACCTATTTCGCCGGGAAGCGCCCTACCCTACCGCCCCGTCGACAGTGAGATCCTATTTCGAAAAGTGGATCGAGCGGCGAAAGAATCAGGTCCGCCCGCAGCAGGTGAAATGCGAGAAGTCGTATTTCACAAAACACATTCTCCCGGCCCAAGTCTCCGGACAAGAGTTCGGTGATCTTTATCTTTCAGCTTTGGGAACCAGCCACCTTCAGGAGCTTCAGGACGCGCTACGATCAAAGAGAATCGGCGCTCAGCGCGGCTACAAGTCAGCAAGCGTCAATAAGTTCATCCGCGCCCTTCGGGCCATGACAAAAGACGCGCGGCGGGCCGGGGCGATGACGGCAAAAATCTTCGACCCGGATCTCTTCTCCCAGCTTCCGGAGACCGACAGCGAGAGTCAGATTGACCCTTATTTGCCTGAAGAACGGGAGCAGATCCTGCAGGGCTTTCTCGAGAACCGCCGGCATTATCACCCGTTCGTCTTTCATCAGTTTTGGACGGGTTGCCGCCCAAGCGAGGCCTGCGCTCTGCGGCGCCGGGACGTCGACCTCCAATATGGCTGGGAGCGGATCGAAAAGAGCCGCGTTGGCGGAGAGGAAGATGGAACGAAGACCGGCCCCAGCAATCGGCAGATCAGGATCCACGAAAACCTGCTTACGGTGCTCAAGGATCACGTCCGCTTCATGCTCGAGCCCGACGCCTATGTATTCACGACCCCGAGCGGCACGCCCATAGAGGAGAACAATTTCTACAAGCGGGGGAATGGCTGCCAATGCTGCGAAAGCTCAAGATCCGGCCGCGGCCGTTCTACAACACCCGGCACAGCTACGCATCGTTCATGCTGTCGATCGGCGCCAAGATGAATTTCATCAGCGCCCAGACCGGTGACCGCGAAGAGACCCTCAAGAAGCACTACGCCCGCTACATTGGAGACATCGACCCGCAGCGGGACTGGATCGAGAACCAAATCAGAGAAAGTGAAAAATCCGCCGAAAAAGGTGAAAAATCGGGACTTACCAAGTCAGCATCCGAAACCCGGAAAAAGAAAAAGCCCCTGACGAATCAGGGGCTTAAAGATGGAGCGGGTGAGGAGGGTCGAACTCCCGACCTTATGCTTGGCAAGCATACGCTCTAGCCAACTGAGCTACACCCGCAGCAAGATTTTTTCTACCTGATGCGCTCTGCTTTGTCAATTTTCCCGTCCTCCAGTTATGGTCCAAACGAATGAATCCGCGCCGGCTTGTAGAAAAATGACAGTTGGATGACCGGCATCTTGGGGTGAGGGATCTGCTTTCGAGTTAAGACCGCCTCCGGCCCTAAGCGCGGCTCAGACGCGCCGCCCGAAGTCGGAAAAACTGCACGTGATAGTTGATCCCCGACCAGAGGGCGATCGCCGAGGAGAGCACGAGGAAATACACGCCCGCGGCAAAAAAATCGAAACCCCAGTATTCATAGTGCACCAGCAAGCCGACCACAGCATACGCCTGCAAAATAAATTTGTATTTCCCGAGAGTCTCGGCCTGCATCACGATGCCTTCGGTCAGGGCGATGCCGCGTAGAACCGTCACAGCCGTCTCGCGCGCCAATACCACGACGACCAGCCACGCCGGCACGCTCGGTTCCTGCGGACGGTCGATGGCGGCCAACATAATGAGCGCCGAGGCGACCATCAGCTTGTCTGCCAGCGGATCGAGAATCTTGCCCAAGTCGGAGACACTCTTGTTGCGCCGCGCCAGATAGCCGTCAAAATAATCCGTGACCGATGCGACAAGAAAAAGTACCGCGGCTAATAGAGACGACCAGCGGTCCGGGAAGGTCAGCAAATAGACCAAAACAGGAATGATCAGTATCCTACAGAGGCTGAGTAGGTTGGGGAGCGTCCAAACCACGGGCGGGCTCTCGTGAAGCGCTTACTAGCGAACGGCGTTTACGACTTGCACTCCCTCGCCGCGGTACGAATCATAAAACCGTAGAACGCGCCGCACATATTCTTTTGTCTCGGCGAACGGTGGGATACCACGATGTTTTTCGACCGCGCCGCTGCCGGCATTGTATGCCGCGAGAGAGAGCTCGAGATTGCCTTGGTAGCGATCGAGCAGCATGCGCAGATGTCTTACGCCGCCTTCGACGTTCTCGACCGGATCATAGGCATTCACGACGCTATGCAAGCGCGCCGTGTCCGGCATGAGCTGCATGAGTCCCATTGCTCCCTTATGCGAACGGGCGCCCGGATTGAAATCCGATTCGGTTTTGATGACTGCGCGGATCAAGTCGGCATCGACGCTGTGGCGTCCCGATGCCGTAAGGATCAATCATCATAAGAAGCATAGGTATGGCGTCCCGCTGACAAGCTCGTCGCGGACCTAAGAACTCGTCGATAGCCGCCGTGATTGGGCGCGTTGGTAAAGGTCAACACGCCGTTTCTGTCCGTATACATGTAAACATCGGCGAAAACCGCTGAGGCAAATCCAAGCACGGCCCAAGAAAAGATCACGGAGCTGATGAGTTTTCGTATCGGCATCGAGTGGTTTTCCCAAACCGGGCATAGGATAGCCGCACCGCCCGATACTGTCAATTCAACCGAGTGGACGGCAAGAGCCCTATTTAGTGAGTCCGCCCGGTTTGTAGGAAAATAGCGCGTGACGAGAACCGTCATCCTGAAGGAAGTGAAGGTCTGCTTTTAAGTACGGGGCGCAATTACGTAGACGGTCGAGGATGCGAAAAGGGAGACTCAGCTTTCACCTGCGTAGCAGCATCGATGGTCCTTCGGATGAGATCTTTTGAATAAACGATCGGTCGCCTTCAAGGAAATCCATGTGCTCAAGATCAGTCAACTTGACCCAGGATATTTTTTCAAAAATCACATTGTTTGCCTCGCCGCGGCAGTCATAAACATTGTAAAACCGCAGAGAAACCGCCGGGCCCCCCACGTAGCGATGATTGTGCCGGTAAATCAACGTCGCGCCGCGTACATCGATCGCGAGTTCCTCCCGCAACTCACGCCTTAGGGCGTCGATATCGGTCTCTCCTTCCTCGACCTTACCCCCGGGAAATTCCCACTTGAGCGGAAAAGCACCACCCACGCGCCGCTGGCAAACAAGCAATTTGCCATCTCTCCAGATGAGTCCGGCGACGACGTTGATAGTCGAGCTTTTTCCGGATGCCATAATCAGAGCGGAGTCTGCAATTGAGACAGAGAGTTAGATGGCGCACCCGGAGGGATTCGAACCTCAACCCTCAGATCCGAAGTCCCACTTAATCCATAATTATAAAAAACAGCAAGGCGGAGAAGCCTGACTCTTCGGGCTTCCGCGCCGCGCGGATCACTCGGTTCTGTAAATAATATACCGCCGGATGCTTCATAGTTTCACATAAAACTTTACGCTTTCCTCTTCAAAGCCATTGGGATCTTGATAGGCTGTGGTCATGGGCGGCGATTTTCGGCGTCGTCGCCCTTTGTCTGCACCGTTTGCCACGGAAACGGTTGGATTCGGCGCATGTGCTTTCTGAAGCGGACTGCACACAATGCAGCGGCACAGGACAAATTCGGCGCGAAACTAATCATCCCGAAATTAAAACAACTTCTCCTACAGCGGATCCGCTTCATCGAGCGCACGGAAGAGATCGCCGACTTCGGCAAGCACGAGCCGAGATAGTTGCGCCACTTTTTTTCAGACGCTGTCCGGGTGAATGAAGTATCCACGCGCCAAGCTGGTGCAGATCGCCTTCGTATAGACATTGACCAGCACCAAAACAATATCCCGCAAGACCCTATCCGAAAACGGCTAGAGTCGGGCGTTTTAAGATTAAACCGCACGATGATGATCTTGCGCCTGACCAAGTTCTCCAGCCCGGCGAATCGCTCTGAGAAACTCCGACTGCTTTTTCCAATGGCGTCATTGGAGGGTCATTCGCCATCAACTTTGACCAGCCTTCGGTAACGTAAAATTCATCACTAGCGTGGTTGCGTTGCGCTCCAATCGGCGCGAGACTCTAGGCTTCTCCGCAAATTCTTCCTCGTTCTTGCGGAAAGGTGGTAAGACGATGAAGGCGCTGGTCACTATTCCGATCGATTTCTACCAAGTATTGAGATGAAATCGCCGAAAGGACGGCCCGGAGTATAAACTTTTGATCAGCGGTCTGATCGATGAAGAAAGGCACAGCTTATCTTCGTTGTGATGTTGATCCGGCTCGGAGTTGTGTGGCTGCATAGTTCTTTTTCGACGGCGCCGCCGGTCGTATACGCGTCTCTCCGGATCAGTGAGGCGGCTTCTCTTCATCGTGTGGATCCTTGTCCGTTTTTCTGACATCAGAGTCCGCCTGGCCATCGCACGGAAAATGGACTATTCTGAACTGCCCTCGGGCGGACATGGTCGTAATCGGTAGCGCCGATATGACAACCGCTGATTTTTCATTTCCGGGGTCTTTTTTTTTTTCAATAGATGCCAAGCTTCGGTGAAATGTTTCAATCGGTGAGATTTTTTGTTATATTACTTCTATCGCCTTTCTGGCATCTGGTCTGGCTCAAAGCGAGATCTACGCTGATAGTCAACTCCAGCTTCAGAGAAGCTTGGTAGAGACTCCAGGGGGCGCCATGAAAACTTCCGCGAAATACTAGAAGCTGCGGCTACAAAACAACGCACCACAAAGAAAAATGGAAATCGCTAAATTCAATTTAAAGTGCGAGTTGCAGAGTAGATCGCTCATCACTGGGATGACCTAATTGCCCTAATTGTTGGCGCTACTTTTCCGACGATCAGATCTACGAGGTTAAGGAAGCTGCGCTTGAGGTAGCTGATCTCCATTTCGAGGGTCAGCGATCGGCCATCATCACACGGCGTCTGACTTCGATTAATAGCAGGGCGTTGTTCGATTGGACAAGCTCTTGGGAGTTCCGGTGATCTGGTATTCGGGTGGGTTCTTGTACCGCTTTACAAACACGATGCTCATGTTTGTTATTGAAACTCACCACGCCTTCGCCGGAACCTATAAATTTCTTAAAAAATCCTTGGGCTCCTTGGGACGGCCGTGGCTATCTTGAGCATAGCTAAGGACCCCTAAGTACGCTTTGCTACTTAGAGCATAAATAAAGATTAAGGTTCTAACTAGCTGTATTATTGCAATTTAATCGCTAAATCATCGAGTGGATAACGTGTTGATAACCACGACATATAGTGTTTATAAGCCTATCCAACACAATATATAGTTGATTGTTGGTCGTACTAGCTGCTATTTATCCGGTTAACTTTTTGAGCCGCGGAGGAGCCGAATGCTACCGATAATTATTACCATCGCCTTCCTAATTCTCCTTGCGATCGTGGTGACGGTAATATCAGATCGCGAAGAACGCCGAGAGTTAAGATCGACTTCAAAATCCGACAAAGAAATGAAAAAAAGAGCCGAGAGCTTTTAGCGCTCCTCTTTGGCCAAAACCCGCTTCGTAAATCGATCT
>CAVUVW010000008.1:0-89226 GCA_963745035.1 uncultured delta proteobacterium
CATGCTCGTCGGCAGCGGCGCTGGCCGCGCCTCGCCGGAAGAACTGTTGCAGTTCAACTTAAGCCAACCGGTCGCCTCGGTAATCATCGGCTGCGAACGGATCGCGCCGCTCGAACAAAATGTCCACGCCGCGCTGAATTTCATCCCGATCAGCGAAAGCGCCAAGCAGCGCTTACAAGAAAAAGTCGCGCCGTCCCGCTCGGCGTGGGAGAATTTTTTGCGCACGCACGAGGATTCGGTCACCGCTTGATTGTCACGAGGATCTTGGGCTGGTTGCGACAGTAATCGAGCCCGGGGACCGCATAGACACGTTTAGAGCTTAGTGGGCCCGGCTCTCATGGGGTCGTCCAGCGCCACGCCTGCCTTCCGGGTGAAATCCCACGGTCCAGACCCAACAGCGACATGGGTTGCCAGATCCATCGGCGATGACGCGCGAGGGGCGAGGCATCATCGCTTCGCCTGTGGAATTCTTTCGCTCCTTGTTCGCTTATCGGGCAGCCGTGGTCGGCGCTGCGCCTTTTATCGCGGCAGACGCGAAAAATCGTTGCTATTGCGCGCCGCACACCATAGAGTGAAATCCATGAAGAGCAATACAGAACGGTCCCGCTACAAGATTACTGAATCTCACCGCAATCAGACCTTTGTTGGAGTGCTCCGAAGAGACCGCGATACGGACACTTGGACATGGCAGGGCCACATCGACTACACCGACGGGCAAAACTTCGAATTTTCCAGCCAGCGAAGCTTCCTGACCGCCATCGAAGCGGAAGACTACCTGCGCCGCTTTGCGTGCGCGCGTATCGACAACAAGTTAAACCAGTAGCCTGGTTTCTGCTTTTGATTCTTCCCCGTCCGGAGACTCCGTCAGAAATGTCATTCTGAGGCCCTTCGTCACGCTAGACTGTGTGAAAACACCGTTCATGGTTCGACCAGCTCACCACGAGCGGTGTGGGGCTCATCAGAGACCGCCTACTTATCCGCTCACCTGACATCGTCGAAGGGTTTCAAGGGAGTTTTCAGACAGTCTGTCGCTCAGGATAAACTTCGCCGAAGAATCTGCTTTTCCTCACCGTCAGAAAAGCAGATGCTTCGCTTTTGCTCAGCCAAAATTAACGCTAACGCGGCGGCAGCGGGCCTGCCTCGGCGAGCGTTTTATAGAGCGTGATGACCTCGGGGTCGCGCGGCAGATCCCGGATCGCCTTCTCGACTTCCTCGCCCGTAAGGGGCGTCGGCTCGCGCCCCATGAGTTTTTTGAACTCCTGCTGGAAGCCGGGGTCCTTGAAGGTCTTCGCCATCGCCTCGCGCAGTATTTTGACGATCTCCGGCGGGGTGTTCGGCGGCAAATGGTGCGGCCAGCGCGGCACCTGAAAGGCGCGCAGCAGATTCACCACATTGCGCTCCTTGTCGTTCTTGGCGAAGGTGTCGATGTCGGCAAGCCCCGGCAGCCGCGGATCGAATCGCCCCTTCGGATTTGAAATCGTCGCGTGAAATTGCACTCCGCCGCCGAGATCCTTGAGCACGCTGTCGATGTTGCCGCTGGTTCGGCCGTCGAGCTCGCCGTTGTTCAGCGCGACGTCCATTTCCGGGTCGTTGAAGCCGACCACGAACTTGGGGTCCTTGAAGTCGAGGAAATAGGCGAACATGCGCGCCGTCACGTAGACCGAATGGCCGACCGAATGGGCGCCGATGCGCAGGCCGCGCGCGCTACGGACTTTGTCGAGGCTGTCGAAGGCGGCGGCCTTGCGGGTGAAAAACGCGTACGGATTGCCGGTCTCCGTCGAGCCGATGTAGATAAACTTGTCGATGTCGTAGTTGCTGCCCGGCAAACCCAGCACCGGTCCGGGAATCATCGCTCCCGCCGAGCCGATCTTCAGGCCGTCGGGTTTGGCGGTGTACATGTAGTTGGCGCCTTTTCGGCCCGAGGCGCCGTCCATAAATTCCATGGTGATCGTCGGATTGCCGGGAATGTATTTTTTCAGATAGGGCATCAGGGCGCGTGACTGGAACTCGCCCGAACCGCCCGCACCGCCGCCGCGCACGATCGTGATCGTTTTGCCCGCATAGTAGGGCGTCTGCGCCAAAGCCGGGATCGCGCTTCCCGCGACGAAAAAGACACCGAAGGCAAAGACCGCGACTGCGTTTCGTTTTCTCAAGCGCACATGTTCACCTCCACAGGGATCGAGGGCACGGCCCGTGTTTATGTCACAGCGGAGGAATTTCCGTCAAGCGGCGCGCAATCGAATCTTCATCCTCGCCGTTTGGATTGAACGATGCGGGAGGCTAAAATTGATTATTCCCATGCGATCCGTTTACGTCGGCGCCGCCGCCATGACCAAGTTCGGTAAAGATCCGCGTCCGCTCGCGGCCATCGTGCGCGAGGCCGCCGAACAGGCGCTCGCCGGCGCCCGCCTCGACGACATCGACGCGCTCTATATCGGCGCGATGAATCCCGAAGAGTTCACCGGCGATAGCAACCTGGCTTCGCAGATCGCCGATGCGCTCGGCTTCACCGGCGTCCCCGCGGCGCGCATCGAAACCGCCTCATCGGCCGGCGCCGCGGCGCTCATGGCCGGCTTCCAGGCGATCGCCTCGGGATACTACCGCCGCGTGCTCGTGCTGGCGGGCGAAAAGATGGCCCATCTCAGCACCAGCGCGACCACGCGCATCCTCGCCGAAGTGATCGACAAGCGCGAGCGGCTGTGCGGCGCGACCATGCCGGCGCTGGCGGCGATGATCACGGAAAAGTACCGGCAAAGGTATCGCCTCTCGCAATCGCGTCTGGCGAGCATGCTTTGCGCCGTGGCGCTCAAAAACCACCGCAACGGCGCCGCCAATCCACTCGCTCAATTTCAACGCGCGATCACGCGAGCGGATTACTTTGCCAGCAAATGGGTGGCTACGCCGCTGCGTTTGTATGACTGCGCGCCGATTACCGACGGGGCCGCGGCCATCGTTCTTACCAGCGACAAGACCGACGTGAGGCTCGCCGGCGTGGGCCAAGGCACGGGCCCGGTCAGTCTGCAGGACCGCGACGTCTTTACTTCGTTTCCAGCCACGCAGATTGCCGCGCGACGCGCTTACCAAATGGCCGGCACCGGCCCCAAAGGCATTGAGCTCGCCGAGATTCACGACGCGTTCACGCCGTTTGAGATTATCACCAGCGAGGATTTGGGCTTTTTTCCGCCGGGCAAAGGCGGCGATGCCGTGCTCGACGGCAAGACCGCGCTCGACGGCGCTCTGCCGATCAATCCTTCCGGCGGCTTGAAGGCGCGCGGCCATCCGGTGGGCGCGAGCGGCCTGGCGCAGGTGGTCGACGTGACCCGCCGGCTTACCGGACAAACAACTTCGAAACGCGAGTTCCGGCGCGGCCTGACGCAAAGCACCGGCGGCCTCGCCACCAATAATTTCGTGACGATCCTGGAGCGGCCGAGCGCTCCGCTGGTGCAGAGCTTGTGGGAACCGGCGCCGACGGCGACCGGTAACCAAAAGAAAAATCTCGCCGAGCCGCCGGACAGCGCCGAGGGCGCGATCGAGACCTTCACCGTCGTTCACGTCACGCCGGACGGCTTCCTGGCGCCGCTCGCGTTGGCGCTTATCCGGATGCGCGACGGCAAGCTCGTGATGGCCCAGGGCGAGGACGATATCCAGCTCAAGATCGGCCAAGAGGTCTATGTCCGGCGCATGGACGGCGTTCACTTGTTCACCGTGAAGAGCCAGTTAAGAAAAGTGCAGGAAGCGTTCGCCCGGCTCTGGCGCCGTCGCGCCACCGCCGAGGCGGACAAAGACGACCGACCGGAGGGAATCCATTGATTTTAGGACGGGGCGCCTCACGCGCGCAAAAACGCTTCAAGTCGCTCACCAAGCTGCTCGTCGAAAAGCTCAAGGAAGCCATCGTCGAGGGCAAGCTCGCGCCCGGCGAGCCGCTCGCGGAGGCGCAGCTCGCCGCTTCGCTGAAAGTCGGCCCGGCCGCGCTGCGCGAGGCGCTGCGCAAGCTGGAAAGTCAAGGCTTCGTCACCTTTCGCCCCGATAACGAAGTGGTTGTCAGCAAACCGAGCCGCGAGGAGATCGAGGATCACTACGCCATCGCCGGCGCCCTGGAAGGACTGGCGGCGCGTCTTGCCGTCGAGCGCGCGCAGCCCGGCGAAGTCGAGCGCCTGCGCGAGCTGCACCAGGCGCTCAAGGAAGCCTGTCAGAAGCGCGACGTGGTCCGCTATTTCGACGCGCGCACCGAGTTTCATCGCCTGATCGCGGATATCGCTCGCAACGAGCGGCTTTATCGCCTGATCGAGCAACTGCGCCAGGACCTGCAAAAGACCCGCGCGCTTTCGCTCCGCCTGCCCCAGCGGCTCGACTATTCGATGCGCGAGCATGATCAGATTCTCGACGCATTCGTCAAAAGAAATCCCGATCTTGCCGCGGCGGCGATGGCGCGGCATCTGAACAATCAAGTGGAGTTTTTAAAAAGCGAGGCCGTGAAAGGAGCCAAGCCATGAGCGATAAAGAAAACCGCAAAGCGCGCGCGTTGGGGATCAATCACGTCGTGCTCGAGGTCGACGACCTCGACCAGGCGTTGGAATTCTACGGCCTGCTCTTCGAATTCACCCTGCGCGGCAGGAGCGATCACAACGCGTTCATCGATCTCGGCGATCAATTCATCCAGCTTACCTTGGGACGATCGCAGAGCGCCGACACCAAGCGCCATTTCGGGCTCGTGGTCGACGACCGTGAAGCGGTCAAGGGCGCAATGGCGCGGCTCGGCATCCAAAGCATCAACGACCGCCTGAACATTCTCGATCCGTGGGGCAACCGCGTCGAGGTCGTGCCTTACGACGATTGTCAGTTCACCAAAGTTCCGCAGGTGCTGAGCGGCATGGGCGTGGCGCCGATCGAAAAGACCGCTGACGTCATTGAAGAGCTGAGAAAAAAAGGAATGGCGCCGCAGGCATGAGGAAATCTAGAGGGGTTTAAACGTTTGGAACGATTGGAACCCATGAGCTTTCCTCCCTCGTGAGCTCAAATATAGGCGCACCGCGCGCTGCGCCGCTGGCGATCTGGTCCGCGCTCGCCGCCGTCTACATCATTTGGGGCTCGACCTATCTCGCGATCAGGTTCACGGTAGAAACCGCGCCGCCGTTCTTGTCGGCGGCGGCGCGCTTCGTTATTTCCGGCGGATGCTTGTACCTGTGGCGCCGGCTCGCCGGCGATCCGCGCCCGACCCGCGAGCAATGGCGCAATGCTTCGATCATCGGGATTTTTTTACTCGTCGGCGGCAACGGCGGCGTGGTCTGGGCGGCGCAATTCATTCCGTCGAGCCTCGCCGCGCTGCTCGTCGCGACCGTCCCGCTGTGGATGATTTTGTTCGATGCCGTACGCCACGGCGACAAGCCCAACCGCGCGGCGCTCGTCGGCATCCTGATCGGCTTTTGCGGCGCGGCGCTGCTGGTGGGCTGGACAGCCGATCAAGCGAGCGTCGAGCATTTGCACGGTGCCGTCGCAGTCTTGGTCGCGTCGTGCCTGTGGGCCATCGGCTCGATCTACGGCAAGACCGCCAACCTTCCCGCCTCGGCGCTGGTGACCACCGGCATAGAGATGCTCGTCGGCGGCGTAGTGCAAATCTTCGTCGCCTACATATTCGATGAATTTGCCGGCTTTGATCTAGGCGCGATCTCCTCCCGCTCCGCCTGGGCTTGGGCCTACCTGACGGCCATCGGTCCAGTGGCGTTCGTCGCCTACGCCTGGCTGCTGCGCGCCGCGCCGATCCCGCTCGTCGCGACGTATTCCTATGTCAATCCGCTGGTCGCCATTATGCTCGGCTATTTTCTCGGCAACGAGATTTTGACCCCGCGCATTCTCGTGGCCGCGGGCCTCATCATCGGCTCGGTGGTTCTCGTCAGCGCGCCGCGGCGACCGCGCTGACGGAATCATGGCCGGCGAATTCGCCGAACGGCGCAAACACTGCAACGACTCACGCTCTTATGCGTGCTGCGATTTCCTTGCCGCAAGAATTTCTCGGTGTTAAGAGAAAGACATCGACGATTGGAGGATGTGATGCCCATCAAACTTTATGATGCCGTGCCATCGTCAAACAGCGATCGGGTGAAGATCGCCCTGCATGAAAAAGGTCTGTCCTACGATCGGACGACGCTCGTGCTCGCGAAGAGAGATCAAAAGCAGCCTGAGTTTCTCAAGCTCAATCCCTACGGCAAGGTGCCGGTCATCGACGATGACGGACGAATTCTCTTCGAGTCTTGCATCATCAACGAATACCTCGACGAAAAATATCCCGACCCGCCGCTGATGCCAAAAGACCCGCACCTGCGCGGCCGCGGCCGGGTTTTGATTGACTACGGTCTCAACTACATGCACGAACCCTACTGGGCGCTGCGCGCCGAAATGCTCAAGCCGGCCGGCGAGCGCAATCATGCGGTCGCAGGAGAAAAGCAGCGGGAGCTGAGAGGGCTGATGCAATATCTCGAAGCGGATTTGGGCGAGAAACCGTATTTTCTCGGCGAATTCAGCCTGACCGATATCGCCATCGTGCCGCGCGCGCTGCGCATGGAAACGTACGGCGCGCTGCCGGCGCCATCCCTGCCGCGCCTAAACGCCTGGCTCGAGCGCATGAAAGCGCGGCCGTCGGTGAAGCAGATTCTGTAACCGATCAGTTAGCCACAGCAAGCTGCAACGTCGAACCACGCCTGCACGAATCCGAGGCCCGTCACCGCGGAATGCTTTTGTCGGGGTCCAGTTCCGATTCGCCCGGACTCCCGCTACGCGCATGGGGGAATGACGGACTAAGACACGACCTTGAGAAAACTATTTCGATCGATCTATCTCAAAATCTCTTTGAGCTTCGCGACCACGGTCGGCGGCGTCTTGAACAGACTGTGAATGGCTTTCTCTATCTCCTCGCCGGATGCAGGCGCAATCTCCAGGTTCGCCTTGCCCGCATCGGCGAGAAAATCCGGATCTTTGACCGTCTGTAAAAAAGCGCCGCGCAAGACCTGAACACGATCCTTCGGCGTGCCGGGTGGCAGCGAATAACCATACGTCATCGCGCTCGGTTGGTGAACGCCGGCCTCGATGAGCTGGCGCGCCTCCGGCGTCTTGGCAAAGCCTAAGGTCAGGGGAACTTTCGGGAGATCGGGATGAGCCTTCGGCGCGCTTTGCAACAAAATCGAAACCAGATTGGATTCGATCGCTTTGCGCCAAGTCGTGCGCACTGACACCCAAGAGAAACCGCACAAGCCGTCTACTTCCCCGGACTCGACCGCGACCCGCATATCGGCGGTTCCTTTGTAGCCGGAGATCAAACGCATCGGCAATCCGATCGCCTCTTTGAGAACCTTGGCGACATCGTCCGTAGTCGAACCCGGCGCGCTGCCTGCGAGCTTGAAAACGGTCTTCGAAGCGAGCCACTGCTCCGCACTGGCAATCCCGGTTTTCTGGCTGAGCAAGCAGAGATCATGGTTGTAACCCGGCGCCCCGATCCATTGCATCTTGCGCGCGTCGAACTCGATGCCCTGTCCGCCCACCAATTGCGCGAGAATCTGATTGCCGTTGAACGCCCCGATGGTGAGGCCGTCGGGCTTCGCCACTTTGTAGATGTGATTCGCCGCGATCAGACTCCCGGCGCCGGTCATGTTTTCGACAATCACGGTGGGATTGCCGGGCACGTACTTGCCCATGTAGCGCGACACGGTGCGGGCGAACGTATCGAATCCGCCGCCGGCCGAAAAACCGACAACGATGCGAATCACCTTGCTTTTAAAGAATTCATCTCCCGACGCCGCGAAAGCGGCCGTCGCTGTCAAGACGTAAAGTAAAATTGCGAGCACGAAAGCTTTCCTCATAGACCAAACCTCCTTTCCGGAACGAGGTGACCGAGCGAACACTACGCGAAATGCGCCAGATACGTCAACGCAATTCGCTCCGCGGCTCGCCACCAATAGCGTTGACAACCAGCCTCCGTTGCCTGTATTCACCCGATTCGGGAGGTGCTCGCCATGATGACAAGAATCATGCTTGCGATTTTCGCACTCGCACTGATCGCGCCAAGCTCGAGCTACGCCCAGGATTTTTATCGAGGCAAAACTGTGCGCATCATCGTCGGCGGCAGCGCCGGCGGCGGCTTCGATACTTATTCTCGGGTGATGGCGCGCCATATGGGCCGGCATATTCCCGGCAACCCAGCCCTGCTGGTCGAAAACATGACCGGCGCGGGCACGTTGATCGCCGCAAAATACTTGCACAGCAACGCCAAGCCCGACGGCCTTACATTCGGCATTTTCAACGGCGGGCTGATTCTCGGGCGGGTGCTGGGCATGAAGGGCATCGACTTCGATGTGCGCGAGCTGCAGTACATCGGCGTGCCGGTGCAGGACAGCACGGTTTGCGCGCTGCGCAAAGAAAGCGGTGTCAGCAGTGTCGACCAGTGGTTCGCGTCGAAGTCGCCGCTCAAGCTCGGCGGTCTCAGTCCGGGGAACAGCGTGAGCGACGTACCGCGCACGGTCAACGCCGCTCTTAACCTTCCGCTCCAAGTTGTCGACGGCTACAAAGGCACGGCCGAGGTGCGCATGGCCGCCGACGCCGGCGAGCTGCAGGGCGCCTGCTGGGCATGGGAGTCCATGCGGGTGAACTGGGCAAACGCACTGAAGAGCGGAGACACCAAGGTCGTTCTCCAGGTCGCTAACAAGAAAATACACGACTTGGTCAACGTTCCTCAGGCGCTCGAGCTGGCCAAGACCGACGAGGCGCGCCTGCTCTTGAAAGCCGGCGCCATCGATCCCGCCGCCATCGTACGCGTCTACGTTACCTCGCCGCGCACGCCCAAAGACCGTGTGCAGATCCTGCGCGATGCCTTTGCGCGCACTCTCACGGATCCGGAATTCGTGGCCGAAACCAAAAAGATCAACCTCGACGTCAATCCCTTGAGCGGCGAAGAGGTCAAAAAAATTGTCGACGACTTGTTTAAATTGCCGGCGCCGACGGTTGCCAAGCTGTCCGCCGTTCTCGCCGGAAAGTAATCAAACCGAGAACTTCTTTTGATATTCGGAGACCTTCGATGAAACGCAGCACGATCGCCTTTGCTCTTAAAGTATTTTTGCTCCTGGTGTTTACGCCGCTGATCGCGATCCCGACAAGCCGCGCGGCCCAAGAGCCTGATCTCAAGCCGGAGAAATCCCGGCTGGAAGTGGCGATTGCGGCCACCGGCCCACTCTATCTTCCCGTGCTTCTCGCCAATGAAGCAGGTTACTTCAGCAAGCGGGGCCTCACGGTCAATCTCACCACCTTGAGCGCCACCGCCTCGGCTCAGGCGCTCCTCTCCGGACAAGTGGATATCTATCAGGGCGGCACGGCGACCATCCACGCCAACGTCGGCGGCTCGGATTTGATCTACATCGCCGCTTCGGTAGATCGCAGCACGCTCGTGTTGTTCGGGCAAAAAAGCTTGACCTCGTTCGACGGCCTGCGCGGCAAGTCGGTGGCGACGACCTCGGTCGGCGCCTTCGGCGAGATCGCCATGCGCAAGACCGCCAAAGAGCGCGGCATGGAGATCGGCAAGGACATCAAGCTCCTCTACCACAAGGGTCCGCCGGACGCGCTGTCTACGTTTCTCAGTCGGCAACGCGGACGGCGTGATTATCACGCCGCCGCAGACCGACATGGCGCGCAGCAAAGGGTTTCCGGTGATCGTCGATTTCTACGAAAAGGGCCTGAAAATCATCGGCCCTGGCACCGGCGTCGCGCGCGTCTTCGTGCAGAAAAATCCCAACACTCTGAAAATTTTTTTGATGGGCTACCTCGACGGCGTCAAGCGCAGCCTCGACGATCCCGCTTACGCGTTAAAGATCCTCAGCCACACCAGCAAAATAACGGACAGTAAACTTCTCGAGGACAGCTATCGAGAAGGCGTGAAGGTCTGGAACAAGGACATGACCGTCGATCCTGAAGCAATCAAACTCGTGCTCGAACAATCGACGGTGCCGAAAGCCGCCGAGCTCGATCCCAAACGCTTCTACGACAACACGCTGATTCGAGAGGTCAATCGCGATTACGCATCCAAGCTATTTCCGGGCCAGGTGAAATGATCTGGGAGCGGTCTACGAATTTCCCCTGAGGTCTCCCTGCTCATTGGCGTGCACCGAACGGCTTGATCCGAGATGTAGGGGCGGGTTTCAAACCCGCCCCTACACCGATCCAGAGCCCGCCAGGAGAGCCTGCCACTCTCGTTTCCACGTACTAATTCATCAGCCGCATTTTGTGTGCCTTCTCTACATAATACTCGCCTACTTTCGCCGGCAAGAGCCCCTGCTTGACCAACTTCGCGGCCGCGTTCTTCACGCAGTTGTGATACGCGCTCGGCGTCATTTTTTGTCCCGCTTTTAACAATCCGAGTCTCTGCCAGGCCTGCGCTACTGTTTCCCGTTTATCGCGCGCGCCGTTGCCGTTCATGTCAACGTACGTCCCTCGGCCGTCCAGCGGCTCCAGGTTGGCGCCGTCGAAGGCCGCGAAAGCGGTCTCCTGTCCGCCGCGCCTCCCCGGATCCACCTGCGGCGGGTACGCGAAGTAGACTCCCACGGGGCAGGCAATCTCCGGTAACGCCACCGCCCCATTCGCATTCGAACCCGCACTGTTTTTGACGACCAAGTCCGATACATCGGCTTTGCTGGGCGTCGGAGCAATATTTTTCTCGACCCACTCGTCGAGCCGATCGATGAGCGCGTCAAAGATCCCGCCGAGATCGAGGGTTTGGTTGACCAGGTCGGGGCGGGAAATTTGTCCGGCGTCAAAATGGCTCACGCCGCGGATTTCATAGACGCGATGCTTGCCGCCGAGCCCTTTCTCGCGCAGCAGCCGCGCGTTCTCGCGCTTGTTCTGAATAAAATCTCCCGTGTCGCCGGCGTACAGCATGTGCGTGATGTCGATTTGCTTGGCGAAGCGACGGCGGTCGTCGTCGGTTGTGAACAGCGAATCTTTGTTGTCGACGACCAGCTTCGGTAGCCAAAGCCCGCTGCCGGCGTCATCGATCAAAAATCCTTCAAAGAACGCTTTGCCGTCGGCATCGACGTTTGCGCCCGGCTGATAGTTGATCTGCCGGCCCAGGAAGCCGCCGGCGGAATGACCGTAAAAATAATTTCGCGCCGGCCGACCGCCGATCCGTTTGCTGATCATGTTTCGCGCCAGTTGCCCCCACGAGAGGATCAAGCCGGCGTGCGAGCTGAGATTGTAATTGGCGAGCTTGGCGCCGTCTTCCAGCGTGATCGTGACATCGCCGCGCAGCCGGTCCGAAGAGCGCATCGTGTGCGCGACGGCGTAGCCTTTGTCGATCATCAGGCCGACGTAACGGTTGATGCCCGCAAGCGGGTTGAACTTGTTATTCGGGTCGCGCGGGATGAGCGCGCCGATGGCGCCGTACGAACCCGCCCCATGGGCGGTCAGGAAGAACTTACCATTCCAATGCCGCGCATCCTCGGGATAAAAAATCGTCATGCCGTGGCCGGTGGACGCTTCATATCTGCCGACACCGCGCGAGCGCGGACCGGTGAGATTGGACTGCGTCAACACGAAATCGGGGCCATCGCTGAAGTAGATGGCGCGCGAACCCTTCTCACGCGATGCCCAACCTTCGACCCCACCGCTGAGCCGCACTTCGACCCGGCGAAACTTGTGACCGTGGATATTGAAGACGGTTTCCTCGGAAAGGATATGACACTGCTCGATTCCGACGACTTGTCCCAGGATTTCCTTTGTCGGTTGCGCGAACTCGTTGCACGGCGCCGCATCCTTGATTGCTTTAGCCGATTTTCCACCTTCTTGAGCGCGTGCCGGCGAGCTCGTGAGCAAGACCAGAAAGACTATGCATGATAATTTCGCCACGATGAGCATAATCGATCCCTCCTTAGGCGAAACTAGTCCGCGAGAACGAGAAATTGTCAATCCACAACTGTTTTGGCGATGACCATAGATCGCCCTGGATTGTCGTTTCGAGGGAACCGAGAAATCTCTCTTCAGCCTAATACTGGTTTAGCCCGCTTCCCTTGAGAAATCTCTCTCGTTTCTGCTAGTGATGGAGAGCATCCATACTTCAAGCCAGGAGTTTATCATGCGCATTATCGATGCCGACGGCCACGTATTGGAAAGAGACATCCCCTGGGCTGATCTCATCGATCCTCCGTATCGTTCACGCGCACCGCGCGTGACGCAGGATAATCGCGGTTTCAACTTCGTCATGATCGATGGAAAATTGACGCCCAAGCCGGTCGGCAAAGCATGCAGCTTCGTCGGCGCGCCGCGCAGCCACCATCCGCAGCAGACCACCGGCATGGTCGATCCCAAGCAGCGTCTAAAAGACATGGATCTGGAAGGCATCGACACAGCAGTGCTGTTCGGCACTTCGCCTTTTCTGAGCCTGCCGTTCGTCGAAGACAAGGATCTCGCCTGCGCCGTCGCGCGCGTCTACAACAACTGGCTCGCGGAGTATTGCAAAGCGGACCCGCGCCGGCTCAAGGGCGTCGCAGCAGTCGCCATTCAAGACCCGGTCGAATCGGTCAAAGAACTGCGCCGCGCTATCGAAGATCTCAAATTTGTCGCCGTCGCCTGTCCGCCGATATCGGCGTCGCGCAAAAATCTCGACGATCCCGATCTCTTTCCATTTTTCGCCGAGGCGGAACGCCTCGGCATCCCGGTTTGCATTCACGTCGGCGCCGGCGACGGAGTGCCCGCCGCCACCGAGCGCTTCGATCATCCTTTTTTCACCCACGCCATGGCGCATCCGTTCGAGCAGATGATCGCTTCGCTCTGCGTGGTTGCCGGCGGCATGCTCGAAAGATTTCCACGGCTGAAGTTCGCCTTCATGGAAGCGGGCTGCGGCTGGGTGCCCTATTGGATGGAGCGGCTCGACGAGCACTACGAAATCCTCCAGCCGACCGTGCCTTACCTCACCAAGCCGCCGAGCGAGTACATGAAGAGCGGCCAAATGTTCTACGCCTTCGAGATGGAAGAGAAAATGCTGCCCTACGTCGCCGAGTTCGTCGGCGCGGATCGACTCGTGTTCGCCACCGACTATAACCACAGCGACTCGAAATTTCCCCACACCGTCGAGGAAGTGATGGAGCGAAACGATCTTTCCGACACGCTCAAAGCGAAGATCATGGGTGAGAACGCCGCGCGTCTTTACAGCCTGTAGCATCTCTCGCAACTTTCCGTCAGCACCGTAAGCAGACATTCGCTGCTCCACCTCCTGCAGTTCCGAGTTAACCGCGGAGTAACGCCGCGGCTCGCCGTACGTCAAAGCTAGAGAGCCATGACAAGGTTCTTATCCGCAGAATAGCTTGATAAAACAGCCAATAAGACATGGAAAAAGCTAGCCTTCTGATTTCCACCGATGGAGAGCATATATGAAGAAGTTTCTCGGCATATTCGTTCTTTTCGCTGCTTCGGTTTTCGCCGGTTGTCCCGCATTGGAGCAACTCGGCGGTCCCGGTGGCTTAGGTGGCTACGGCGGAACCGGAACCAATGGCAACGACGTCATCGGCGAAGTGGAGTACGTCGATCCGCGATCGCGCGAAATCGAAGTCCAGACGGACCGCGGCAGAACCGCCATTGTGCGCTACGACGACCGCACACAGGTGATCTATCGCCAGCGCAACTACTCTGTCTCAAATTTGGAACGGGGCGACTATATTGTCGCGCGGGTTCGGCAAGACCGCGATGGCCGGGATTACACCGATACGATCACGGTAAGAGAAAGCGTGCAGGATCGCAGCGGACGTGGCAGTGGCGGCAGCGGAGGGAGCGTTAGCAGCCGATTCGACCGGGTCGACGGTCGGGTCGAATACGTCGATGCGAGGCGCGGAACTTTCGAGCTGCGCGACTCGCGCAACCGGACAATTGTAGTGTCGGTTCCATTTAACGCGCCGCGCCAGGTGATGGACCGGTTCAATCGGTTGCGCGAAGGTGATTCTGTAGCAATCGAGGGACGCTCCGCGGGCAATGACCGTTTCGAACTCGAAAACTTTCTCTAGAGCGGAAAGACCTGCCCGGCCAATCAAAGAAGGGAAAGTTTTGCGTCTCCCAGGCACCAGATCGCAGGCTGCTCAAAAAGGTTCAGAGGCGAGACGCGCGAAGATCGAGAAGCGAAGGCGTACTCTTGTACGTTGACGCGCAATCGGTCGAGTGCAACGAAGCATATGAGGCTTTTTCAGCAGCCTGCTTTAGTGCAGTATCTGCTTGAAGAAATCGTTGCCCTTGTCGTCAACAAGAATAAACGCCGGAAAATCTTCCACCTCGATCTTCCAAATCGCTTCCATTCCCAGCTCGGGATATTCCAGCACTTCCACTTTCTTGATGTTCTCCTTGGCAAGAATCGCCGCCGGTCCGCCGATGGAGCCGAGATAGAAACCGCCGTATTTCTTGCAGGCGTCGGTGACCTGCTGGCTGCGATTGCCTTTAGCCAGACTGATCAGCGAGGCGCCATGCGACTGGAACAGGTCTACGTAGGAGTCCATGCGTCCGGCAGTGGTCGGGCCGAAGGAGCCTGACGGCATCCCATCCGGCGTCTTCGCCGGGCCGGCGTAATAAATTGGATGGTCTTTGGCGTATTGCGGCAGCCCCTCGCCGCGATCCAATCGCTCCTTGAGTTTCGCGTGCGCGATATCGCGCGCGACGATCATCGTGCCGGTCAATGAAAGCTGTGTCGTCACGGGATATTTGCTGAGCTGCGCGAGAATTTCCGTCATCGGCCGATTGAGATCCACTTTGACGACATTGCCTTCCACTTTGCCCCGATACTCTTCCGGAATCAGCCGTCCCGGATCGCGCTCCAACTCTTCGAGCCACACGCCGTCTTTATTGATCTTCGCTTTGGCGTTGCGATCGGCCGAGCAGGAAACGCCCATGCCCACCGGACACGACGCGCCGTGGCGCGGCAAGCGAATGATGCGCACGTCCAGGGCGAAATATTTTCCTCCGAACTGCGCGCCGTAGCCGGCTTTATAGGCCTGCTCGAGCATCTTGTTTTCCAATTCGACATCGCGGAACGCCCGACCATGCGCGTTGCCCGTCGTCGGTAGATGATCGAGATAACCCGTGGTAGCGAGCTTGACAGTCTTCAAACAAGCCTCCGCCGACGTGCCGCCGATCACGAACGCGAGGTGGTACGGCGGGCAGCCGGCGGTGCCCAAGGTCTTCATCTTCTCCGTTAGGAATTTTTCTAAACTTGGCGGATTCAATAGCGCTTTTGTCTCCTGGTAGAGCATGGTTTTGTTCGCCGAGCCGCCCCCCTTGGTCACGAACAGGAACTGATATTCCATGCCGTCGGTGGCCATGATATCGATCTGCGCCGGCAGATTGGTTCCGGTGTCCACTTCGTCGAACATGTTGAGCGGCGCGGTCTGCGAATAGCGCAGATTTTCTTCCGTGTAGGTTTTATAAACGCCCTTCGCCAGATGTTCCTCGTCTTTAACGCCTGTCCAAACTTGTTGCCCTTTTTTTCCAACGATTGTCGCCGTGCCTGTATCCTGACAAAACGGCAAAATCCCCTTTGCCGCGGTGTCGGCATTGCGCAGCATCGCCAGCGCGACATAGCGGTCGTTTTGCGAAGCGTTGGGATCTTTGAGAATCGCCGCGACTTTTTCCAGGTGGGCCGTGCGCAGCAGAAACGACACATCGCGGATCGCGACGTTGGCAAGCAAGGTCAAAGCTTGCGGATCGACTTTGAGAATATCCTTGCCTTCGAACTTCGTCGTAGACACGAAGTCTTTGGTCAGAAGCCGGTATTTTGTCGTATCTTTTTCAACCGGCAGCGGCTCTTGATAAAAAAATTCTGGCGTCGCCATACCATTCACCTCACTGGCTGAATCCTAAAGGAATTTTCCGATTTTGTCGACGCGCTGCGTAGTGATGTCGCAATGAATGAAATCGAGCATCCCGCAACCGAAGAACCTGGCAGGAACATACCGTCATCTCGAACGCTGTGAGAAATCATTTCCCCTTCCCTCCTGTCCTCATTCTCGCCTCACGGCTCATGCCTTCCGCCGTTGACAGACCGCCTTCAACTCCTCTACTTTCCAAGGCGGAGGGCCTATGAATCTACCGCTGCTCGCTCTGTTTTTTCTCTTCACCGCCGCTGCTTCGGCCGCGGCGCAAACCCACGAACAACTTGTCGCCGGTGCCAAAAAGGAGGGCAAGCTCCTGATCTACGCCTCGGCGACCGCGCCGCAGCTGCAAATGTATTTCGCTACATTCAACAAGCGTTATCCGTTCATCAAAACCGAATTCTTTCGCACCGGGAAGCAAGCCCTCGTCAACAAGATCCTGATCGAAGACAAGGCCAAGCAGCGCCTTGCCGACGTGGTGCACACGAGCGTCATCGAAACTAATATTTTGAAGAAGCGCGGCGCTCTCAGCCGTTACGTGCCAATGGAGGCCTCGTCCTTGCCTAGCGAGTACAAAGATCCGGACGGCATTTGGACTTCGGCCTACGTGAGCGGAACTTTGTTGGGGTTTAATTCAAAGCAGGTCAAGCGCGCCGACGCTCCAAAAACCTACGACGAGCTTTTGAACCCGCGCTGGCGCAATGGCATCGGCATGGATTCCAACAAGATCGAGTGGTTCGCCATGCTGCTCAAGCTCAAAGGCCGGCCATTCATGGAAAAACTCGCCGCGCTGAATCCGAGCGTGCGCTCCGGCAACACTCTGGTGCTGCAACTGCTTTCGGCCGGCGAGTTTCCTATCTCGGCGGGGGTTTACGAATATTCCGTCGAGGACATGAAGACGAAAGGCGCGCCGGTCGATTGGATCGGGCTTGAGCCGGTGATCACGTATACCGTCGCTGTCTCCTTGCCCTCGCAGCCGAACAATCCCAACTCGGCAAAACTATTCATCGAGTGGCTGCTCTCCAAGGAAGGTCAAGAAGTCGTCAACCGATACGGCCGCGTGCCGATCCGCGACGATGTCGAATCCAAGTACGGCAAGATTCTCAAACAGCACAAACTGCTGATGACCGACGTCGACCTGGGTCAGAAGGAAGTTGAGATCAACGAAACTTTCCGCAAACTGTTCCACTGAGAGATCATTCTCCCGCAAAGGCCTACGGCAAAGGCAAAAGGCCGAACTTGGCGCCTTTGCGCCTTGGCGGGAGATAATCCCCATATAGTATTTACTGACTTTGCGCCCTTTGCGTTCTCTGCGGTAAATTCTCTTAAGGAGTCCCCGCCAATCGGAACCGAGCAGATTCACACCTACTGCGCCATGTGCACGTCGCGCTGCGGCGTCCTGGCCACCGTTCAAGATGGCGTACTGAAGCAAGTCAACGCCGATCCCGATCATCCCAACGGCTGCATTTGCGTCAAAGGGACCGCTGCCCCGGAAATCGTTTATTCGTCCGATCGCCTGCTCTATCCGATGGTGCGGACAAGGCCGAAAGGCGATCCCGACCCCGGTTGGGTTCGCGTCACCTGGGATCAAGCTCTGAATCTGACGGCCATGCGCCTCGACGACATCAAGGCGAACTACGGCGCCGAAGCGGTGGTGTTTTCCCGTGCGACAACGGCGGGCAGCGCAGCCATCGATTACGACGGCTGGCTGCAGCGCTTGGCCAACGCCTTCGGCAGTCCCAATTTTCTTACTTCGAATCACATCTGCACGTGGAATCGCCGCGTCGGGTCCAAATACACCTACGGCACCGGTATGCCGCTGCCGGATTTCGACAATACCCAATGCATGCTGATCTGGGGCATCAATCCTCCCGCCACGTCGCCGGCCCAAGCCCTTCGCATCAATCGCGCGAGAAATCGCGGCGCCAGGCTGATCGTGATCGATCCGCGCAAGACGATTTTGGCGGCGAAAGCCGATTGCTGGCTGCGGGTTCGTCCAGGCGCCGACGGCGAGCTGGCGATGGCGATGATTCACGTGCTGCTCGAAGAGAATCTCTTCGACGCGGCATTCGCGCGCCGCTGGACGAACAGTCCCTTCCTGGTTCGCTGCGATAACGATCGCCTGCTCACGGAAGCCGATCTCACATCGGCAGGCAACGAAGACGCCTACATGGTTTGGGATCAGCAAAACGATGCGCCCAGCGCTGATCCACAGAGCGCAGCTCTCTTCGGTACTTTTAATGTGACGCTCCGCGACGGCACGGTGGTGACGTGCCGGCCGGCCTTGCAGATGCTCAAAGATGCTGCCGCTCTGTACGCGCCGGAACGGTCAGAAACCATCACAACGGTTCCTGCCGCGATGGTGCGAGCCGCTGTCCGACTGTTCGCTCGTGAAAAGCCCTCGAGCTACTGCACGTGGGTCGGGCTCGAACAAGACAACGACGCGATGCAAACCAATCGCGCGGTCTGTATTTTCTACGCGCTCACCGGCCAGTTCGACCAGCGCGGCAGCAATGTGATCTGTTCGCCACCACACCGACCAATCCGATCACTGGTCGCGAGCTACTGCCGAAGAGCCAAGCGGGCTCGCGCCTAGGAATCGATAAGCATCCGCTCGGGCCGCCCGCCGATCCCGGCCTGGTGCAACCGGCGCGAGTTTACGATGCAATCCTCACCGGCAAGCCTTACCCTATTAAAGCGATGGTATCGTTCGGCAGCGATCTCTTGCTCGGCCACGGCGATCCGCTGCGCGGCAAAGCGGCGCTGGAAGCGCTCGACTTTTACGTCCACGTCGACACGACGATCAATCCGAGCGCGACGTTCGCCGACTTGTTGCTGCCCGCGAGCACGTGCTGGGAACATGAAGCTTTGCTGCCGTTCTTCGAAATCGCCGAAGACACGATGAACTGGGCGCAGCTTCGCCCCGCCGTGGCAAAACCCGTCGGCGAATCGCGATCGGATATCGAGATTATTTTTGATTTGGCGAAGCGGCTGGGGTTAGCGGAAGAATTCTTCAACGGCGACATTGACGCCGCATGGAATTATCAACTGGCGCCGTCCGGTATTTCCGTGCAGCAGCTCCGAGAACATCGGGTAGGATTGCCGTCGAACGCACAGACCCGCCATCAAGAAATATGCCGAGATTGATGCGCGATACCGGTCGGCCCCGCGGCTTCAACACGCCGACCGGCAAGATCGAGATCTATTCATCGATCTTCGCGCACGCGGGATATCCGCCGCTACCGCAGTTCGAACCGCGTAAGCCGGACAACGATGTCCTATCCGCTCACGCTCACTTTTTTCCGAGACATCCATTTCTGCGACGAACAGCATCGCAACATCCCGCGCCTGCGCCGCGCCGTCCCTGAGCCGTTTCTAGAAATCCATCCGAGCGCCGCAGGTGCTCAGGAAATCAAAGACGGCGACTGGATCTTTCTCGAAACCGCAAACGGCCGAGTAAGACTCAAAGCAAAGCTTAATGACTCACTTCACCCAAAGGTAGTCGCGACGGTGTACGGATGGTGGCAGGCTTGCCGAGAATTGAGCCTGAATGGACATGACCCGCTTAGTGAAGGCGGTGCCAATGCGAACCTTCTCATTTCCAACGCCGATATTGATCCAGTCAGCGCTTCAGTCGCGCATCGCGGTCAACGATGTCGGATTGTGAACGTTAACCCCGTCCTAAGTGCTACGGGATACAACAAGCCCGTCCGACCTGTCACCCGATCGGATTAGGGATTACGTCGGGTCCTCAATTCAACGGCAGAAACAACTCCTCCACCGCCATCTTCTTCGTCATCAATCCCTGATCCAGCGAGTAGCCGACGAAGCGCTCTAAGTTCGCGCGATTTTTTTCCAAGCCATGCGGCCAGGGATCGCCTAAGAGCTTTTCTTCTTCCTCGAAAGCCTGGCGGCCCCAGGCGAGCCAGGACCAGTTAGGGTCGTCGTAGAACTCGCGGCAGAGTCTCTTGGCTTCGCCAAAAGCTTTAAATAAGCTCTCGGCGGCTTCGGGATATTTTTTCAGCACGTCGTCCTTGAACGCGACCACGTGCATGATCGGGAAAAAGCCGTTCTTTCTGTAGTAGCGCAGATCCTCGGCCTTCGGATCGGCAAAGAGTCGTCTGATTTTTTTCGAGCCGCGCAGCACCGGTTTCGGCGGATGCGGCGTCATCATGGCGCTGATCTCGCCCCGCTCCAACATATCGCCGACGTTGGCGCTTTCCGGAAGCTGATCGATCTTTGCGCCCTTCTCCGGCTCGAATTCGACAGCTTCCTTTTTACTGAGCAGCCAGTGGATCTTGCGCCACGGCACGTCAAACTCGCTCTGCAGATCGCCCTTGGAGAGCGTCGCCAGCGTATTCTGAAAACTGTTCAAGCCGACTTTCTTGCCGATAAGATCCTTCGGCTCGTTGATGCCGGCGTCGACGTTGATCCACATCTGCGAGTGACTGAACAGCCGTCGCGGGAAAACCGGAATCGCGGTAAACGGCATGCCGCGGCTTTTGGCCATCAAGTACGACGACAGCGACAACTCCGCCACGTCGAACTCGCCCTTTTGCAGCATGCGCTCATGGCGCTCCTCGCCGTCGCGCTGCCGGTCCGACTGGCCGACGATCAGCACATTCAGATCGATTCCCTCCGGTTGCACTGTGCCGTCGAAAAACGGCACGTGCCGGTCGTAATGCGACAAAGCGATGGTAAGTTTTGGCATGGCCAATGGTCCTCCAAAAAATGTGAATTCGCCGGAGATACGCCGGCAATTAGAACTTTCCAAAGCAAGCTGCAACGCTCAAGCGACCAACACTTTCGTCAGGTCGCGGACGCTGCCCAGCGAGTCGATGCGCCGGAGTAGACTGATCATCTGCTCCACCTTGTCCTTGCCCAGCACAGGCTCCATCAACCAGGCGGCTTTTTTCTCCACTTCTTCCGGGCTCATGGGATTTTCCGGCCGTCCGCGGCAGTTGCTGACATGCTCGCTCAAGGTCGTGCCGTCTTTGCAAATGACCTCCACCCGCCCCTGAAAGCGCGGCCCAGACCGTTCCATCTCTCGGATCGCCGATCAACTGCACTTTCTCCTTCAGGGCCAGGACGCGCGGATTTTTGAATCGCTCGTAATCGTGCGCCGATTCGAAAGTCAGCTTGCCGTCGATGAGGATCGACGCGACCATATACTGAACATTGACGTCCGGCATGTGCCGGTTGTTCACGGTGCGCGCGCCGCTTTCGGGAATGCGTACCTCGATCTTTTCGATATTCTCGGCCTGGATCGAATTCTTCGACAGCAACGCCAAGGTGGCATCGACGGTTTCCATCATCGGCGATCCCACCGGATATTTTTTGATCAGGCAGCTTGTAATCGTGAAGCGCTCGCCGAGCTCGTGGAGGATTTTTTTCGGATCGCAAGGCGCATACGTCTTGATAATGCCCTGATCGCCTTCGAGCACGTCGCGATTGCCGGTGAAGCCGGACTTGAATCAACTGCGCGGCGGTGACGCCGTTGCGCGCCGGCATGCCGGCGTAATCGAAGGCTTTCTCGATATGATCATCGTCGCCGACCCACGCCCTCGATCCCGACGCCTGCTGGGCGGCATAGGAGATCAGATAACGAAGCCGCAAATCATCGAGTTCGGCAAGCGTCCCGGCCGCGGTGGCGCATCCGAAAGTGGCGCCGAAGCTCGTCGAACGCGGCTCGAAGGCTTGATGGAAACGAAAGCCGATGTCGTAGCCGAGAATCACCGCGCGCAGCAGAGCGTCGCCACTCCGATTCTGCGACTCGCCGATCGCCAGCGCCGCGGGCACGATCGCGCAGCCCGGGATGGAGCTGGCTGTTCGAATCGTCGGTTTCATCGGCGTGGCCCGACATGCCGTTGGCAAACGCCGCCAGGATCGGCGTGGTCTTGAAACTCGTGCCGAGCACGCTGCATTCCGGGTTGCCGCCTTGGGCGCGCGCGTGCTGCAGGCCGAGCTTCCCTGGCTTCAACGTCGAACCGGACACAACCGCGGCAAGCGAATCGAGCAGATGACTCTTGCCCTTTTGCACGACTTCCGCCGGCAGTTTCGCGGATCGCGCCGTCAACATGTATTGAACGAGACTATCGATGATCTTTGCCATCTCATCCTCCGAGCGAATTCCAGTTGTTGACTCTACAACTATCTA
Organism: uncultured delta proteobacterium; assembly: GCA_963745035.1. Taxonomy (GTDB): domain Bacteria; phylum Desulfobacterota; class Binatia; order UBA9968; family UBA9968; genus DP-20. The sequence goes on from CAVUVW010000008.1 coordinate 22,033, forward strand.
GTTCCGCGCGAGACGCGCTGTCAAGATCAATTGACAGCACCGCGCGCGGCGGGTTATATGCCAGCACAGTACTTCTCAGTTCGGCGCGTCCATAAACGTTCGGCAACGATGCCAAGGAGGTTCCGATGAGCAGGAAATCGAACTGGAGTCGCAGAGAATTTCTTCGGAGGTCCGCGACGGCGGCCGGCCTAATCTCGCTCACACCTGCCGCGGCTCACCTGTCATTTGCGCAGTCCACGAACCGAAGCGCGCGTCACCATCGCCCACGGCGTCGGCGTCTACTCGCTGAATCCCTACGCCGTGAATACCTCGCCGCTCCAGGCCGCGTGGGGTTCGGTCATGGAGCCGCTCATCGACGCCGACTACGAGAAACGCGGCTATCGCGGCGTGCTCGCGGAATCCTGGCAGATGAAAGGCACAAGGCTGCAGTTCAATTTGCGCAAGGGCATTCGCTTCCATGACGGCACTCCGTTCACGAGCAAAGACGTGGTCGCCTCTTTCAAGCGTATCCTCACCGACAAAAACAGCTTGCAGGCGCCCAATCTGCAAAACGTTGGCGAGATGGACGCTCCCGGCGATCACACGGTCGTCATCACGCTCAAGAAAGCCGATGCCAACGCGCTCGAAGACATCAACAGCCGCGTGATCATGAAGCAGTCGACTGCCGAGAAGATGGGCGAAGCGGATAGTCGCCCGATCGGCACGGGTCCGTTCAGGTTTACCAGCTGGGAGCGAAGCGGGCAGTTCGTCGTCCGGCGCAATGAAAGCTACTGGGGAGAGCCGCCAAAGATCGACGAGGTCATTTACAAAGCGATTCAGGAAGATGCCGCGCGCATCGCCGCGCTCGAAGCGGGTCAGGCGGACATCATCAGCAACATTCCGCCGCACGAAGTGGGACGGCTGAAAGCCAATCCGCGCCTCCGAATTCAGCAGGTCCAGGGCCTGCGGCCGATCTTTCTCGTCTTGAGTCCGGCCTACAAGCCGCTGGAAAACGTCAAGGTGCGCCGCGCCATCACGCACGCCATCGACCGCGACAGGATCATCAAGCATATCCTCGAAGGCAATGCCTATCCGTTGAGCGGCCTCCTGAGTCCGCAGGTTTTCGGCTACGAGCCGAGCGCGAAAGCGTTCTCTTACGATCCGGAAAAAGCGAAGCAGTTGCTGGCCGAAGCAGGTTTCCCCAACGGTTTCGAGATCGACTACTACAGCCCGACCGGACGATACCCAAAAGATCGCGAAGTCGCCCAGGTGATCGTCGAGCAGCTTTCCAAAGTCGGCATCAAGGCGAATCTAAAAACACCCGAGTGGAGCATCTTCAATACCGATTACAAGAACGGCAAATATCCCATCTATCTGACCGGCCGCGGCAGCCTCACGGACGCGGACACGCTGTTTCAGCAGTATTTCAGAACCGGCATGACCCGGCGAACCTTGGGCTACAGCAATCCGAAGCTCGACGAAATCCTCGAAGCGCAGCAACTCACCTTTGACGTAAAAAAGCGCGAAAAGCTGCTGTGGGAGGCGCATAAGATTATTCTCGAAGACGCTCCGGCCGTGCCGCTGTGGAATGCCATGGATATTTACGCCTATCGCGCCGATCTCGTGTGGACCGCGCCGCCGGACGAAAAGGTGCAATTGAAGACCGGTTACCTGCGGCCGAAGTGAACTCGCCGTAAGGTCGATCACGTGTGACGGGGCAGGCTTCGTGCCTGCCCTGCTTTCTGCTGAAGAGCCTCGGCGGTTACATCCGCGATGCGGTGCACAAGCGCACCGTACGAAAACCTTCGTGTGCTTCGTGTTCAGTCTTCTCTTTCCGTTTCAGTGGCACCCTTGCCGCGCTCAGTTTTCTGCAATGAATGTCGGTCGATCTCCTCCAGCAACTTTTCCACCGGCGGGCGATCCGCCGGATCCACGCTGCGGTGCGCGAAAAGAATACTGCCGTGCCGGTCGAGCAGGAAATCTCCGCCGCCCTGGTAGATGTCTTCGTTGCCGTAGTTGGCGCGAGTTCGGCCTTCGCGAGTCAGCTTGAAATAAAGTTTCAACGTAGCCAAGGAAAATACTCGGAACCAGGACAAGCGTTTGAGTGTGAATGCCCGATAAGCGTCTCGCTTCGGATCGGCGAATATTGGAAACGGCCAGCGATGCCGCTCTTGGTAGCCGATCAATTTTTCCGGCTCGGCGAAGGAAACCACGGCGACGGCAACGCCGCGCCGCTCGAACTCGCCTTGAGATGCGCGCACCTCGCCGAGGTGTTCCTGGCAGGGAAGTCAAGCAAGATGACGCAGAAAGATCAGCAGCAGGCGCTCGCGAAAATGCGCGGTAAGATCGACCCGATTGTTCGCCAAATCGAGCAGCGGCAGGCGAGAAAAATCAATTTTCTCCATGGAACAAGCAATGCGAAGCAATCCAGCAGGCAAAAAAAAGGGGCGCCCCGACCTAGCGCCCCTTCGACTCTCAATTCTTCAATGAATGGAAACTACCAGCGATTCCGCCCCCCGCCACCACCACCGCCGCCGCCACCGCGGCGATCGCCGCCGCGATCGCCGAAGCCGCCGGACCGTCTTTCCTGAGGCCGAGCTTCATTGACCGTGAGATTGCGTCCATCGAGATCCGTGCCGTTCAGCGCTTGAATCGCCTTCTGGGCCTCGTCGGAATTAGCCATTTCGACAAAACCAAAGCCGCGGGAACGGCCGGTAAACTTGTCGGTGATCACCCGGGCCGATTCAACCTGCCCGTGCGCCGAAAAGATTTCCTGAAGCTGCGCGTCGGTGGTCGCGTACGGCAAGCCACCAACATAAATTTTACTACTCATGTCCTCTCCTTATCGAGAAATGTTATGGTCTTTTCCCTGAGAACCTGATCACGGCTGGAAGCAGAACATGGAAAGCAAGACACGCTCTGGTCGGATTGTCCGCGTGGCACCGAATCGCAAGGTAAGACGCCCTAGACCTTCGCCTCTACACTTTGTCACTATCAGAAGGCCCCATACTGATGAGTTGACTAAAGCTTAACTCAATCGCCCCTTTCAGCGCAACCCCCTTTTTGGAGCAAACCCCCGGGAGCGGCGAGGCCGAAAAGCGTTCCGCGGTTGCACCTTTCCGGGCTTTTGTATAAACAGGCAAGGTCGAATTTTGATCCATTTGAAGAAGGAGGAGCGAAAATGTACCAGACCAATCAATATGAAGGCATGGTTGCGGAAACCATTACCTACCAGGGGCACAAAGGCGACACGATCAACGCATATATTGCCCGCCCCCTGGGCGCCGGCCCCTTTCCCGCGATGGTGACGATTCACCATGCGCCCGGTTGGGACGAATGGTATCGCGAATGCACCCGCAAGTTCGCCCACCACGGCTATGTGACGATATCGCCCAATCTCTATTTCCGCGACGGCCACGGCACGGCGGAAGACGTCGGCGCCAAAGTGCGCGCGGGCGGCGGCATTCCGGATGAGCAAGTCCTTGGCGACCTCGACGGCGCCAACAAACTGCTGCGCTCCCTGCCCTACGTCAGCGGCAAGGTCGGCGTGTTCGGGACCTGCTCGGGAGGGCGGCACGGCTTTCTTGCCGCATGCCGGTCGAAGAACTTCGACGCGCTGGTGGAATGCTGGGGCGGCCGCGTGGTGATGTCGAAAGAGGAGCTCACGCCCAAGCAGCCGGTAGCGCCGATCGATTACACCAAGGACCTTTCTTGTCCCATGATCGGTATCTTCGGCAACGACGACAAATCGCCGTCGCCGGAGCAGGTCAATCAGCACGAGGCTGAGCTGAAGAAACACGGCAAGAATTATGAATTTCACCGCTACGACGGCGCCGGTCACGGATTTTTCTATTACGACCGGGCGGCCTACCGCCAGGAACAGGCGGTCGACGGCTGGAAGAAAGTGCTCGCCTTCTGCGAGAAAAATCTTAAAATCGTAAGAGGAGGCGACAAGGACTATGTGCACAATGATTGCTCATCAAGCCAAGATCGAAGGTCGCGGAAAAAGCGGCCAGGACTGGTTCGAAGTGCGCGAAGCCAACGTGTCTTACGATCATCCTTATGATCTGCCGCTCGAGCACGCGCTCAATATCGACTTCGTCAACGAAGCGGCAGGTCCAGGCGCGCGAGTGGCGGTCGAGCTAAGCATCGACGCGGCCCGCAAGTTGGTCCAGACGATTGAAGCCGTTCTGGCGCAGGCCGAGCAGCGGGGCGTGGCGGAAGATCTGCCGCAGGCGGCGTCCCGTTAGGACAACCATCGCGAGGCGGATGATGCGAACTCGTCCGCCTCGCTTCCCTTCGCATTTCTCCCTCACTCACGCTATAACTGAAACCTCAAATCTCGATCGCCGTGCTTCACCTCGTTGGCTAACTCCGAAGGAATAGATCCAAGTCCGGATCCGCAACCCCCCATCCGTCCCTGGTCGTCGCTGCTGATTCGCGATTACCGGCTGCTCTGGATCGCCAGCGTTTTAAGCTCGCTCGCCGGCCAGATTCGCAACATCGCCACGCTTTACCAAGTTTACGATATCTCCGGTTCCGCCTTTAAGCTCGGGCTCACCGGATTTCTGGAAACTTTGCCGTTTATTCTTTTCGGCTTGTTTGCCGGCGCGGTGGCCGATGCCTTCGATCGCAAGAAATTGCTCATCGCGACGATCTCGCTGCAGATCGTACCCAATATGCTGCTCGGCATACTGACCTTCACCGGCGCCATCCAAGTCTGGCATATCTACACACTCGGACTTCTCGGCGCGTTCGTGGAAGTTTTCAATTGGCCCGCTCGCTCCGCGCTCATACCGCGCCTCGTGCCGGCGCCGTTGCTCATGAATGCCATGGTGGTGAACACCATGATTCTACAAACCAGCTTTCTCGTCGGTCCGGCGATCGGCGGATTCTTGATCGATCGAGGCGGGCTGGCGATCGCGTATCTTTTCAGCACCTTGCTGTTCGTGCCGGCGGTGTTTGCAATCCTGTCGCTGCGCACATCGGGCAAAATCGAAGGACCGCGGCGGAAGGTAAACCTTCGAAGCATCGTCGAAGGCATCGAGTTCATCTGGATACAGCGCATCATCCTTTCCCTCTTTCTTCTCGACTTCGCGGTAGTCCTGGTGGGCTTTTACCGTCCGATATTGCCGATCTTCGCCGCGGATGTCTTTCAAACCGGCGCCTCCGGGCTCGGGTTGCTCTACGCCGCGCCGTCCGCCGGCTCGTTGCTGGGCTCGACGGTGTTATTGATGGCCGGCGACGTACCTCGGAAAGGCGTGCTCGTCATCGTTGCCGCCTTGTGCTTTGCAGGCTCGCTCGCTTTACTCGGTATCTCGCAATGGTTTTGGATGGCGGTCGTGGCGGTGCTGATTCTCGGCTTTACCGATTCGATCAGTGTCGCGATTCGCCGCACGGTGGTGCAGCTTCTCGCTCCCGACGGTATGCTCGGACGAGCGGCGAGTTTGATTACAGTGTTCGCTCAGACGACCAATGGCTTGGGCGCGCTTCTCGCCGGCATCGCCGCCGAGTATTTGGGCGCGCCCAATGCGCTGTTGATCGGCAGCGGTCTTTGTTTCTTGATGATCTTCGGCATCTGCATCGCCATCCCGCAGCTCTGGCGTTATCGGTCTTAATGGAAGGACGTTCAAAAAGTTCAAGCCGTTCAAATCGTTCAAAACGTCCGAACCGCCTTATCAGACGGCTTGAACGATTTGAACTGCTTGAACGGCTTGAACGAGTGACCCGAAAAGAGGTTATCTGACTTTGACTCTGCCTGCCTTTAGCTTCTCGCCGACTTCGAAGTGGCGGCCTTGCACGGCCAGCTCGGCTTCGTGGTCGAGCTCTTCGCTCCATTGGCCGAGCGAATAGCCGAACCAGGGCATCTGCGGCCGGAGCTTGGGTAGCTCGAGCTCTTCCCAAATCTTGCGCGCATTTTCCATGAATTCCCGCTTGGGCAGCGATACCGGCGGGAACGGCTCCTTGAGAATAGCGTTGCAGAGCATCGCCGACTCGTCCGCCGGCAAGTGATACGAAACGACGTCGGTGCCTTTGGTCTCGTGCTCGTAGAGAAACGGCGGAGCGTGGCCCTTTTCCATGCCGCCGACGATGTGCACGTCCTTGTGCGGCTTCATGCGGTAGCACATCGCCCAGAAAACCGCCGCCTCGTTGGACGGATCGATGTCTTCGTCGACCGCGACGACGATCTTGCCGACACCAGGATGAAACGAGCACGCGGCGTGCAGCGCGCGCCACACTTCCGCTTCGTTGGGCCGGCGCATCTGAATGATCACAAGCTTATACGTGTTCGTCAGCGGCTCGTGCATTTCAACCCGCAGCACGCTGGTGATGCGGCACTCGTCGCGCAGATGCACGAGCATCAAGCGGTCGTAGCCGATTTTGCGGATGACCGACGACTCGCTCGGCGTAAGCTGGCTCAGCCATGAGGTGTAGATCGCGTCTTTGCGGTGCGTGATCGCGGTCACGTCCATGAACGGATTCAACTGCCGCGGGTGCATGTAGCCGTGCGACTCGCCGAACGGCCCTTCCGGCTCGATGTATTCCGTGTTGAGATAGCCTTCGACGACAATCTCGGCGTCCGCCGGCACCATCACGTCGATGGTCTTGCATTTGACCATCGGGATCGGCTCGCCGGCCAGGCCGCCGGCGACTCCCATCTCGTCCACGCCGTAGGGAATTTTTTGCACCGAAACATAGGAAACGATCGGCGGCGCGCCGATGACCAGTGCCGCGGGCAGATGCTTGCCCTTTTCCTGCGCTTTCTTCCAGTGCAGAAAAATGTCCTGGCCCAAGCCGGACGGAAACACGCCGACCCGACGACGCGCTTTGATCTCGCCGCGGTAGTTGCCGATGTTCTGAATGCCGGTGTCCATGTCCGCCGTGATCCAGTGCGAACAGGTCGTATACGGACCGTTGTCGAATCCCGGCGTGGAGATCGGCACGGGAAAGCGGTCGAGGCCGTTGCCTTCCTTGTCCAGCTCGTCACCGAGAATGACGACGTCCTGGCATTTCGCCTTCGTAACAGTGATGGGATTGACCGGCTCCGCCAACGCCTTCTTCCAGCGCGCGTCCATCTCTTCGGCGCTATTGCAGCCCATGCCGAGATAATAAATCTCCGGCTTTCCGGCCAACGCGCCGACGACCACGGGCATGTTGTACCGGCGTCCTTTGGCGTCAGTCACATTTTCGAAGAGCCATGCCTTACGATCCTCTTCGGACAAGCCGCGGTACTGCCAGCGCACTAAAGGGTGAAGTTCCGTGTCTTTGTTGATCAGGCGCGTGACCCTGCGCAAAAGGCCGTGCTCTTCCAAATTTTTTAAATGCTGATGCAGATCGAAATAAGGCATATGTAAAATTCTCCTCTATTCCTTCAAACAATCAGGGGAAAATATCCGATCTGCCTGGTACCGTCAACACAACGGAGAACTGGAACGATGCCAAAATACGTAGGGGCGACCGGCCGGTGGCCCCCTACAAAGAAAACACGAGATTGGGTTCGCGGCAGAATGCCTAATACAGGCTGCGGAAAAAACCACTGTCTTCGAATCGTTTACAGTAGGACATGTCGGCAACTTCTTCCGGTTTGATCTGCGCGGCTTTCGCATTGAGCCCGTGCTGCGCCATCAACTTGAGCATGGCCACGATACCTTCTAACGACGGGCACGGCTGCTTCGGCATTGCCGCAACCAACTGCTGATAGGCCTTTTCGACCCGTTCGCCTTTATCCAAGCGCAGGTTCCGCGCCAGGCTCCTAACGACGATTTCCTTGTTTGCCGGCTTGTGAATGAAAGCCGTACCTTCGACCGTCGCCTTCGCGACGTTTTCGACGAGCTGCGGATTGGTTTTGATCAAACTACGCGGCACCACGAGGCCCGATGACTGAAACTGAACGTTTTCCTTTCCCAGATCGACCATCACCCGGTAATTTTCACTCACCACCACTTGGCCGAACTCGGGCGACAAACTCGTCGCTTCGACGCTGCCGGAGCGCAACGCACCCATCCGCTCCGGTACGCCGCCGACGAATAACAAGACGATATTGTCGCGCCGCGGCACCAGACCAAGATGGTCGAGAGCCACGTAGGTTGCCAGCGACGCGGAACCGGCGGGCGTGCCTATCGCGACTTTTTTGCCTTTCAAATCTTCCGCGCTTTTGATCGTCGGCTTGGCGACGAAAATATAATCGAGCCGGTTCTCCAGCCCGAGAATCATCGTAAAGTCGCCGCCCGCGGTATTGGCATTGGTCACGTGCGTGCCACCGACCAAGCCCACCGGCACCTGCCCCGCCAACATCGCCTGCATCGCCCGCCCGGCGATGATGAAAACCAAATCGACGTCCAGGCCGTACTTCTTGAAAATTCCCTGCTCCTTCGCGATCCACAGCGGCGCCACGTTATTGCTAATCGCGCCGTGCGCGATCAGCAGCTTCGATGGCTCCGCTGCGAAGGCGGTCATCGCGGTGAAAAGACATGCAGCCACAGCGGTGGCTCGTATGGCGTTGTTTACTGATCGGCGATTTAGCATTTAATTGTGTCTTTATTTTTTGGGAATGAAATATCTCAGCTCTAGGGCAACAAAAATTCGTCATGCCGACGAACGCCGGCATCCAGGTTCGCTTTCGCTTAAAAACCCTAAATTCCGGCTTACGCCGGAATAACGGAACTGTGCGTCCACTTCCCGTCGGAACCGCGCTTGCAACGGACCATCACTGGCTTCTGCCTTACGACTTCCACCCATGCACCGTCACATCGACGAGTTGCCCGACGGGATCGTGCACGCCCATCTCGGCGAATCGGCCGTCGCGCGGCTTCTTGTCCGCTTCGCTTTTAGCGCCGGAAGCTTGCGCGTTGTTCAGAGTCTCTTCCATGTTCTCGACCTGAAAGCCAAAGTGATCGATCCCTTCGCGCCCGCCGCGCGCGGGCAAGACCGCCATGTTGATGTAGCCGTCGGTGAGATAGATCGCGCGATTGCCGTCATCGCGCACCGGGCCGCGCCATGCTTCGGTCATGCCGAAAGTTTTCTTGTAAAACTCGGCGGTCTTTTCCTGATCTTCCACCTTGATCGCAATATGCCTGATCTTTGCCATACGCCATTCCTCCTTTTATTGTTTATACAGTTTGTCGATGAAACCGCTCTTTTTGATCTCGTCGAGGATGCTGTTGTTGATATAACCGGGCGGGATCTGCCCGCCGGGAATGTTCATCATCTCCAACTCAGTGCGCAATGCGTCTTCGTCGGCGTAGGGAACTTGCCGGATCAAAGAACGCAGGTCATCGCACCACAAGGTGATATGCTCTTCGCTGACCCCGCGCATGTATTTTCCCAAGATGCGAGCCGTGCCGGCTTTGTTGGTCTGGAAAAAATGGACCGTCTCGAGATAGGCCTGCATGAAGCGCACGACCGCGCCGCGGTCTGCTTTGATCTTGCGGTCGGTGGTCGTGAGCGGCGCGTCGGTGCCGCGAAAACCCATCTCGCGCGCGCTGCCGCCCTTCAACGGCTTGGCTCTGCCGCGGAAAACCAGCAACAAACCCGAATCGCCCAGCACTCCAACCTCGATGCGGCCCGACTCCAGTCCCTGCGCCACGCCGGGCGTGCCGCCCATTTGCAAAATGGTCACTTCGGATTCTTTGATGCCGTGCTTGCGCGAGCGCGCCGCGCAAAAATGTATCGCCGCCCGAGCCGTACTGGGTGACGCCGATGATTTTGCCTTTGAGTTCCATGAAACTGTTCAACTTAGAATCCGGCCGAATGAAGACGCGCTGCGCCGATGAATTGGCCAGAGTCGAGAGTACCGTGACGTCGGCGCCTTGGGCGCGCGCGCGAAGCGAAGCCGGCGCCCCGGCCGCGACGTAATCGAGATCGCCGGCGATCAGCGCCTGGATCGTGCGCGGCGTTCCTGGAATCAAGAGGACTTCCGCCGTAAAGCCGTATTTGGCGAGAATTCCTGAATCCTTTGCCAGATGCAGCATGCCTTGGCTGGGATTCACCGCCACGTGGGCGAGCATCAGTTTCTGGGCCAAAACCGGTGCCGCCAAAACGATCAAAAGGAAAACGAGAATCGCGCGCAGTGTAATCATATTTCGCCTTGTCATTCCTTTACTTGCACGGCCGTTTCCTGTCAACGGGACCACCGATGGGCATGATCGCGATGGTGGAATTCAACTTGCCAACGGAACTCATATGGCGTAGCAATTAGCTACACTACGACCCAAATTCGAAGGAGGATGATTATGTCGCTACACTGCAAGAGCAACGAAGTTCCGGAATACAACCGAGTTCAAAGCGGTGAAGCCGGCACCGGAGCGATGACTGTGCGCAAGGGCTACGGCAACGAGTGCAGCCTGATGATTGCAACTCGAAGGCCCGGTTATCACACCAAACCGCACCAGCACGAATCCGAGCAGATCAACTACGTGCTCGACGGCGAAATCTGGTTCTTCGTCAAAGACAAAGGCTATCTCTGCAAGAAGGGCGATTTCCATCGCATCCCTGCCAACACCGTGCATTGGGCGTTCAACCGTTCCGACAAAGACGCCACGGTCGCCGAAGCTCATTCACCGGGACTGATCGGCGGCCGCGCCGGAGACAGCGCCGCGGCGCTCTTCGATGACGGCGAGAAACCGGAGATACGCGGCCCGGGCACCAATCAATTTGTCCCCTACGATCAGGAAAAGGCCGAAGCCGCGTACTTTAACAAGTAACGGGTATGACCCAAAGACATTTGCGGGGCGTGTGTCTCCTATTTGCCCTGTTAGCCCCATATTCCGTTGCGCCGGCACAGGACCTCCGGCGCATCCACTACGGCACCACGTCTTCGACCGCTCACCTACCGATTTGGGTAGCGAAGGATGCCGGATATTTTGCGAAGAGCGGTCTCAACGTCGAGCCGGTAAATATTCGCGGCGGCGCGTTGATTACCATGGGGATCATGAGCGGCCAATTGCAATTTTCCGGCGCCGGCGCCGAATCGGCCGTCGCAGCGCGCGTCGAAGGCGGCGACGTGGTCTTGCTGGCATGTCCGGTCGATTCCGATCCGGTTTATTTCATCACGCGGCCGGAGATAAAGTCAGCGGCCGAGCTCAAAGGCAAAGCGACGGCGGTCACCCGCCTCGGCTCGACGACGCATTTTTACCTGCGCGCCGCCGCGCGCCACGTCGGCCTCGACCCGGAAAAAGACCTTACGATCCTTCAACTGGGCACGGGTACTGAAACGGTGGCGGCGCTGGAGAATGGCCGCATCGCGGCGGCGGCGATTACGCACCGCTACGCTCTGCCCTTCTTGCAGCGCGGCTGGCCTTTGCTTGTCGACCTGAGCACGACAGACCTGGTTTATCCGTCCTCGTGCGTTGCCAGCAGCCGCGCGTTCGTCAAGGCGGAATCGAAACTTGTCGAAGACTTCCTGCGTGCTTATGTCGCCGGCCTGCAACTGATAAAAAAGGATGCGAACTTTGCGGAGAAATCTTTTGCCAAATGGCTGCGCGAGCGAGACCCTTACCTGATCAAGAAAACCGTAGAAGCCTACAGCAAAATATTTAAACCGCTGCCGAACGTGCCGGACAAGGGCATCGAGAACGTTTTGAAAGATTTGGCCAACCGCCGAACGGTGTCAAAGGAATTTCTCAATCGGCCCGACTTATTTCGTGACAATGGCCCGCTGGAGCGCGCTCTGTCGAAATCATGAGCCGATTTTTTGCTCGCCAATTTGTGCTTCTCGTCATCAGCTTTATTTTGGTCACGGAAGCGTTAAGCGCGGCCGAACTGAAGCAGATTCTTTACGGCACCACGGCATCGCCTTCGCATCTGCCGGTATGGGTGGCTAAAGATGCCGGCCTGTTTGAAAAAAACGGATTGAACGTCGAGCCGGTGCAAATTCGCGGCGGCTCGTTGATCACCTTGGCGATCATCACCGGCGATTTGCCATTCTCCGGCGCCGGCGCCGAGTCGGTCGTCGCGGCTCGGGCGGCCGGCGGCGATGTCATTCTGCTTGCGTGTCCCGTGAATGCCGATCCGGTCTACCTGATTACCCGTCCTGAAATAAAATCCGCGCAAGACTTGAAAGGTCAGGCCAGCGCCGTCACACGCTACGGGTCAACGACCCATTTTTATTTGCGGGCTGCGCTAAAGCATGTCGGGCTGAATCCGGACAAGGACATGACGATTCTCCAGCTCGGCGCCGGGCCGGAAATGGTCGTCGCACTTGACCGCGGCGCCATCGCCGCCGCCGCGCTCACGACACGCTACGCCATACCTTTCTTGCAGCGCGGTTGGCCGGTATTGGTCGACCTCAGCAGTACCGACCTGGTGTATCCGTCCTCGTGCGTCACCAGCAGCCGCGCCTTCATACGCGCAGAACCTAAAACAACGCACGAGTTCCTGCGCGCCTACGTGGCCGGAATCCACTTGATCAAGAAAGATCAGAGATTTGCGGAGAAATCATTCGCTAAATGGATGAGAGAAAAAGACTCGGCCACCGTCAAAAAGACGGTCGAAGCTTACGCCAGATTATTCAAATCAGCCCCGGTCGTTCCGGACAAGGGCATTGAGAATGTCATTCTAGACCTGGTCAAAGCCCGCCCGGACTTCAAGGAATACATCGGCTGGCCCGAGCCGTTCAGAGAGAACGGCCCGCTCGAAAAAGTGTTGAAGGAAAGATGAAGAAAGGTTGGAGTACTGGAGTGGTGGAGTATTGGAGCAATGGGATCGAATCAGGCCAACACTCCAGTACTCCATAACATCCATCACTCCAATCTCCAGGCTTTATTGTTTCCACTCCAAAAACTCAAGCCGCACCCCTTGCGGGCCCTCGAAGAAACAAACCCGGCGACCGTCCGGAAGAACGCGCTCCTCGAGGATCTTGATCCCTGCCGATTTGATCTTGTTGACTTCGCCGTCGAAGTTGTTCGTGTCGATGGCCACGTGCTCGAGGCCGTAGAACTGCTCGAGCTTCTGCTCTTCCAGAAAATCGGTAACGTTGAGCTCCACCCCATGAAGACTCAGGCGAAATGTCTTCTTGCCGCTCGGCGACGTGCGCTCCGAAACAATCTTTGCGCCGGCGTACTCCAGATAAAAGTCCACCGTCTTTTTTGGATCCGGCGTCTTTAGATGAAGATGGTTCATTCTAAAAGCCATAAATGCCTCCTTGTTGAAAAGACCGATTTCGCCCTTTTAACCCTCAGTGACAGGTGATTGCAATTGACTATTCCGTCCTATCCGTCTTATTTAGCTTCCCCCACTCCCGCAGGATCACGTTGGCGATATTCCGGCCGCGCGCCGCGACAAGCTGCTCGCCTGTCTCTGCCGTCGCCAGCTTGCGGCCAGCCGAAGTAACCGCGGCCGCCGCTGATCGTGCCGTAGTCCTTGGTTTCATTGCGGAAGGCTTCCACGTCATAGTCGAAGTTAGCGTCCAGAGTCTTCAGAACTTCACGATTGACCAACTCCGGAAAGCTGTAGCAGCGCCACCGACGTCTCCGACTCGCCGCCATGGCCTTCGAGATCCGGTTTCGGGCTTCGGTAATATTGTTTGACCCCTTCCCTGTAGCAAGCAGCGGTTATCTGCGGATCGCTGGTAAATCCCACGCACAGTACTTGCGCCGATTTTTCGCCGACCAAAATCGACTTTGCATCATCCAAAGCTTTCATATGATGCATGTCCCGATGGCCGTTCAGGATCACCAGACGATCGAGCCCATGCCGCGCCAGCGAACGGCCGATCTCGACAACCATCGAGCGCAGAGTCTCCGGCTCCAGGGACAACGTGCCGGGAAAATCGATCGCGGCGCGTGCCACACCGTAATTGATCGTCGGCGCGACAACGACTTCGTATCCAGCTTCTTCAAGATGCGGCGCGGCAGCCGCGGCGTAGGTCTCTGCGGCAAAGGAATCCAAGCCCAGCGGCAGATGAGCGCCGTGCTCTTCGACCACGCCAACAGGCAAGATCGTCAGAGCCGTCCCCGACTTTGCCAGCCGAGCGACCTTAGTGAAAGGAATCTTTCCGAGCTCCAACATAACGGCACTCCCTGGAGTGATGGAGTATTGGAGTGGTGGAGTACTGGTCAGAAACCCAACACTCCATTATTCCATCACTCCACTACTCCATTCTCGCTTACCTGAACATCTCCCTGAACTTCTTGCTCCAGCTCTCCAACTCTTCTTTGGCCGGCAACCTCATCACCATGATCTGATCGTCTTTGACGTCTTTTTTGAATTTGTGATCGGCCTCGGGATGAAACACATACTCGCCGACGTTACCGAAGATGCGCTGCGCCTCCGGCCCGACAAAGAAGTCCGTGAACAAACGCGCGGCATTGGGATGCGGCGCCTGGCGATTGATCGCGACGAAGCTCAGCGACGCCAGATACTTGTTCATGCGGACGTATTCGATCGGGCCCGGATATTGAAATTTGTCTTTGATATAACCAAGAGCAACCTTCACTTCCCCGCCGGTCAACGGTTGGATCGTATCGGCTAGACTTCTGCCGACTCGCGGGTCGTTTTTCGCCCAGCCTTCGACGACGCTCAGCCACTTCGGCCCCAGGAGCTTGTCGAGGTTCAAAACGAATTGCAGCGTGGTGACGTGAATGCCCGGATTGGCCATGCCGAACTGTCCTTTCCACTTGGGCAGCAACAGCTCTTCCCATGCCTGGGGCGCTTCGTCGGCTTTTACCAGTTGATGATTGTAGTTGATGCCGTAGGGCAGCACCCGCCAGGGCGTCATTTTCTTGTCCGCATCCAGGAACTGTTTGGGATAACCCTTGGCCGCCGGCGGCTCGAATACGGCGAAGAGATTTTTCTCGTCCAACGTCGCCATCACAACCTCATTGCCGAGCGTCACGTCGAATCCCGGTTTGCCCGCGCGCGCTTCAGCGAGGGAGCGATTGATCAACTCGGTAGCATCGCCGCGCCAGTGACGCAGCTTGATACCGTACTTCTTTTCGAATGCATCGCCGATCGCCTTCGAGGAATTGACGGTGATAGCGCCGTAGAACATCACCTCGCCCTCTTTTTTTGCCGCCTCGATCACCTCCGGCGTGATCTGCGCCGGCAAAAAAGCCGGCGCCGCGAATATCAAAACCGATACTATTGTCACTGTTGCAAAAACTCTTTCGAACATTTCTCCTCCTCCAGATTGTTCACGTTTTGTATCGCCGATGGAACCCGGCGTCAACGCGAGGTCGTCTTAACGCTCCTTGACTCCTATGGCGAACTAAGACAACTCATGAATGACAACGCGCACAATGAAGTGAGCACCGTGACCACGCTTCGTGAAACATCCACACCGGAGAGAACGAAACGCAATCTTGCCGTCACCGGCGTTATGCTGGTGATTTTTCTCTTCGCCATCGATGCCACCATCGTCAGCACCGCGATGCCCACGATCGTCGCCAAGCTCGGCGGCCTCGAGCTCTACAGCTGGGTGTTTTCCATCTACATGCTCACTTCCGCGCTGACGACACCGCTGTTCGGCAAATTATCGGACCTCTACAGCCGCAGGCGGCTCATGCTTATCGGGATTGGCATATTCGTCGTGGGCTCGACGTTGTGCGGGGCGGCTCACAGCATGGAGGCGCTGATCGTATTCCGCGCTCTCCAGGGTCTCGGCGGCGGCGCCATCTACGCGCTCTCGTTTATCGTCGTCGGCGTTTTGTTTTCGGCCGAGGAGCGCGCGCGGATACAGGGAATTATCAGCGGCATCTGGGGCGTCGCCTCGGTGCTCGGACCGCTCGCGGGCGGCATTATTGTCGAGCATTGGAATTGGCGTTGGGCGTTTTTCGTCAATCTGCCGATCACCGCCGTGGCGATTGCGCTGATCGTCGCCGGTCTCAAAGAGACTCGCCAAGAACGGCGCGCGCACAAGCTGGATATCGCCGGCATGCTGACGCTTTTTGCCGCGCTGCTGCTGTTGTTTTATGCCCTTTCCCATAGCGCTGATTCCAATCGGACCGATTGACGGAACTCTGGTGGTCTTGCTTGTGGCGGCGTTGGTGTTCTTGCTCATTTTCTTTTTCATCGAGCGCCGCGCAGCGGAGCCGGTCATTCCGATGGATCTTTTTCACACCGGCGCCTTCAAGGCTTCGGCCGGCGTCGCCACTCTCGCCGCCATGGGCGTGTTCGGCGCGATCAGCTACCTGCCGCTTTATCTTCAAGGAGTGACCGGGCTCACCGCGTCGCGCGCAGGCATGGTGCTCTTGTTCCTGAGCATGGCATGGACCGCCGGCAGCCTGATTGCCGGACAGGCGATGAACCGCACCGGCTATCGCGCCGTGGCCTCAACGGGCATGTTCTTCATGGCGCTCGGCTACGCTTTTTTCGTTTTCTTCGAGTCCGATTTGACGGTGTTCTGGGTCATCGTAAGCTCAACATTGATCGGCACAGGCATGGGAATGGCCAATCTGACCACCCTGGTGGCGGTGCAAAATACCGTATCCCGCCAACGCATCGGCGTAGCCACTTCCACGGTCATGCTATTTAGAACCTTCGGCGGCGCATTCGCCGTTAGCTTGCTCGGCACCGTGCTGTTGCATCGAATGCAGCGCGGCTTGCACGAACTATCGGCCGGCGCTCTTTCGCGCGACTTACTCGACAAATTGGCTCATCCGCAAAATCTCCTGGAGCCGGCCACGCGCGAGCAAATTCCGGCGGAGCTGCTGCCGAAACTTATCGCAATCCTCGGCGATGCCATCTGGTATGCGTTTCTGGTCGGGTTCCTCCTGATGGCGTTCGGTGTCGTCGTCGGCTATTTCATGCCGACCTCGACTCCCGCCAAGTCAACGAAGCCACACGGGAGTCCTGAGTCATGAGTGCTGAGTCCTGAGTCTGATACGCAGCGCTCAGGATTCTCACTCAGCAATACTCGTGCGTTTGACAGCAGAGGCTCTCAGCCGATACACCCTATCCACAGCCATCACATCAACACTTGAGGCCATAAGAGCGCCATGAATGATCAAAGCACCTCTGTCGCGCCGGCATCCATTGCAACCTCCGAGACACCCACTCTCGAAGCCAGCTTGCACCAAAAACGCATGGCGCTCGGTCTCATCAGCAGTTGTCACGTCTTGAATCATCTGCAATACAGCATTACCGCGGTGATCTTCCCGGTGATGATGACCGACCTCGGCTTCGGACTCGTCGGGTTGGGCTTTATTTCGGCGCTTTCCAGTTTTGTCGGCCAAGGACTCCAAGTCATCTACGGATTCCTCTCCAACTTTTTCAGGCGCACGACCATGCTTGCGGCGGGCAACGTCGTGGTCGGCGTGACGGCGATGGCGCAGTATTTTGTCGGCAGTTTCTCGCAATTGGTCGCCGCGCGCGTCGCGATCGATGCCGGCTCCAGTCCCCAGCACCCGCTCGGCTCCAGCATTCTGTCGCGCTACTATCCGCACGCGCGCGGCTGGGCGCTGACGTTTCATCACTCGGCCGGCAATCTCGGATCGTTCATCGGGCCGGCGGCGGCGTCCCTGGCGCTGCTCTACATGGATTGGCGCCTGGCGTTCGTTCTCTTTGGCGCGTTCAGCTTGATCATGGGACTGGCGCTTTTTTGGGTGCGCGATCACGGCGAGGCGGCGGAATCAGGCGGCACCAAGAAAAAAGCCCAGGCGGGATTCGATGCCTACGTTCAGTGCCTGAAGAATCGCAACATTGTTTTCACGTCGTTGGTGCTCATGGTGGGCGCGGCGGGCCGCGGCACGGGCATCAACATCGTCTACCTCGTGCCGTTTTTCATGGCTCAGTATGGCGTGAGCGCAGCCGGCGGCGGCATGCTCTTGACGCTCTTGCAGGGAGCCGGATTGATCGGTCCGCTCGCCATCGCCTGGTTTTCCGATCGCATCGGCAAACGCCGCGGCGTCACACAAATAACGCTGGCTCTGTCCGCCATCACGACCATCATGTTCGCGCACCATTCGTCGATGACGGTTCTCTTTTACGCGAACCTGCTGCTGTACGGCGCGGTCGTGCAAGCGCGCGGCGCGCTCACGCAGACCATGATCGGCGACTTCGCCACCCCGGAGCTGACAGACGCGGCCTTCTCTATCTATTATTTCATCGGGTTTATCTCGGGTCCAATCTGGACGATGATCGTCGGCTACGTCATGCAGCATTACGGCTTCACCCCCGCCTTCTACGTCGCCGCCGCGACCTATATCGCCGGCATGGTGCTCCTG
Organism: uncultured delta proteobacterium; assembly: GCA_963745035.1. Taxonomy (GTDB): domain Bacteria; phylum Desulfobacterota; class Binatia; order UBA9968; family UBA9968; genus DP-20. The sequence continues at coordinate 40,173 of CAVUVW010000008.1, forward strand.
ACCTTCGTCAAGGAAGAGGCGAAACCCGACAAGGCCGCGTGATCCTCGGGCGTGGTTCACCAGCAATCGTACAAGCCTATATCTTGATATCCCTCCCGGTTCGGGAGTATCCTCTGAACATGCTCTAGCCACGAAGCTCGGATGGATTTCAGTCGTCATGAGGGAAAGGAGGCAGCTATGACGCGAATTCCTCTCAAGGTGAACGGCAAGACGCAAGTCGTCGACGTGGAGCCCGATATGCCGCTGCTCTACGCCCTGCGCAACGATCTCCAGCTCAATGGACCCAAGTACGGCTGCGGCATGGCACAGTGCGGGGCCTGCACCGTGATCATGGATGGCGCCGCCATCCGTTCCTGCGTCACACCCGTGACCGCCGCGCAGAATAAAGCGGTAACCACCCTCGAAGGTCTCGGCTCGACCAAGAAGATGCACACGATCCAGCAGGCCTTCGTCGACGAGCAAGCCGTGCAGTGCGGCTACTGCATCAACGGCATGATCATGGCGAGCAAAGCCCTGCTCGACAAGAATCCCAAACCCACCGACGCTCAGATCAAAGAAGCGTTGGCCGGCAATCTCTGCCGCTGCGGCACGCACGTGCGCATCCTGCGCGCGGTCAAGCGCGCCTCGGGACAAGTGGCTTAGGAAAGGAGGCATGGCGATGAAATCGACGGCTATCACTCGCAGGCAATTCATTAAGGGCACCGGCGCGCTGATCGTCAGCTTCAACATCCTGCCTCCCGCCGGCAAAGTCTTTGCGCAGTTCGCCAAGCTCCCTTCCGGCGACATCGATCCGACCTCACTTGACTCGTGGCTGGCCATCACGCCTGATGGTTTGGTGACTTTCTACACGAGCAAAGTCGAGCTGGGCACGGGCACAATTACCGCACTGGCGCAGATCGTCGCCGAAGAACTCGACGTGCCGGTCGCGAAAATCAAGATGGTTCAGGGCGACACCTCGACATCGATCGAGCAAGGCTCCACGGTCGGCAGCCGAACCATCGAGCGCGCCGGCCCGCAGGTCAGACAAGCGGCCGCCGCGGCGCGCCAGGAGCTGCTGAAGCTTGCCGCCTCGCGCCTGAACGCGCCGGCAGAGAAATTGACGGTTGTCGATGGCGTGGTGAGCGTCGCCGGCGATGCGGCGAAGAAAGTTTCTTACGGCGAGCTGATCGGCGGCAAGAAATTCAATACCAAAATCACCGCCACCGGCACCGGCTGGGACATGAAAGTCGCGCCGGAAGTCAAGGCGAAGGATCCCAAGCACTACAAAGTCGTCGGCCAATCGGTGCAGCGCATCGAGCTGCCCGCCAAAGTGACCGGCGAGCATGATTACATTCATGACGTGCGGATTCCGGGTATGCTGCACGGCCGAGTCGTGAGACCGCCGGTGATCAATACCGAGCCCCTGAGCATCGATCACGATTCGATCAAGGGCATTCCCGGCGTCGTGATGATCGTGCGCGAAGGAAAGTTCGTCGGCGTTGTCGCCAAGACCGAATGGGCGGCGATCAAAGCGGCGCAGGCTCTCAAGGTGACTTGGTCGCAAGCCGACGAGCAAAGTGCCCGCAAATCCCGATGAGGTTTTTGCCTATCTGAAAAACACCAAGCCTGCGCGCACCCAGACTCCCGTAAACAAGGGCAACGCCGCCGAGGCCTTGAGTCAAGCGAAAAAGACTTATCAGGCGAGCTTATCGCTGGCCGTTTCAAATGCACGGCATGATCGGGCCGTCCTGCGCCATCGCGGACGTCGAAAGGTGATCAGGCGACAATCTGGTCAGGGCCGCAAGGTCCTTTCGGAACGCGGAGCACCGTCGCCGGCGCTGCTGCAAATTCCGGAGCAAAACGTGCGCATCATCTATCACGAAGCCTCCGGCTCATACGGTCGCATGAGCACGGATGACGGCGCCGAAGATGCTGCGCTGCTTTCCCGCGCGGTCGGCGCTCCGGTCCGCGTGCAATGGTCGCGGCGACGATGAGCATGGCTGGGAACCGAAAGGCCCGGCGCAGCTCGACGAGGCGAAAGCTGCGGTGGACGGCGACGGCAAAATCACCGCCTGGGACTTTGTCGATTACGGACAACCGTGGACCGCTTCCAGCTCGACACTACTGCTCGCATCACGACAAATCGGGCTCACGCCAACCAATCCCGGCGGCAACAACGGCACCCAGAGCAGCGGAGAAATCTACAGCGTTGCAAATCACCGGATCGTCTGCAATTTGATCAACTGGCATTTTCCGGAGCCAATCCCGCTGCGCACCGGCAACCTGCGCGCGCCGGGGGATACTCGCACGCTGCTTCGCCAGCGAATCGTTGATCGACGAGATCGCCGCCGACCTAAAAGTCGATCCTGTGGAATTCCGGCTTAAGAATCTGGCCGGCAACAAACGCGGCGATCGAATGCTTGCAGGCCGCTGCCGAAAAAGCCGGTTGGCAAAAACGACCTTCGCCCGCGCCTGTCGCCAGCGGCAACATAGCCAAAGGACGCGGCGTCGCGCTCACTCAACGCGCGAATACCTATGTGGCAGCGGTTGCGGAAGTTGAAGTCAACAAAACCACCGGCCAAGTCGCTGTGAAGCGCATCGTCTGCTCGCACGACTGCGGTCTCATGATCAATCCTGACGGCGTCAAGAACCAGGTCGAAGGCAATGTCATTCAAGGCGTCAGCCGCGCGCTTTTCGAGGAAGTCACTTTCGATTCCAACGGCGCGTCACAAGCCTCGACTGGGCAAGTTATCCGATCCTGCGCTTTCCAGAATTACCGGAACTCGAAATCGTGCTCATCAACCGTCCGGAAATTGCCGCCGCTCGGCGCGGGCGAGGGTGCGACCATTCCGCCTGCCGCAGCTATCGCCAACGCGATCTACGACGCTGTCGGCGTTCGCTTAAGGGAAGGACCGTTTACACCAAAACGAGTCCTGGCGGCGATGCAGAAAAAAGCGTGACCTCGCGGGACCGGCAACTTTGCAGGCGAAGTTGCCGGTCCCCTTCATTCGCATTTCTTTGCGCTCTGAATGACACGTTTCAGTTCGGCGACTACCCGCCGCATTTTACCATCTTCCATTCTTACCCTTGCACCTTGATCCCCTTCGGTAATCTCGCCAGTATATTTACAGGCTTCAAAGGAGGCGATGAATGCTTCAGGGCGGATGCTATTGCGGCGGGATTCGTTATGAGACTGACGGCACGCCGTTTCATGAGACCAACTGCCACTGCTCGATATGCCGCCGCACCACCGGCGCTCCATTCGTGGCGTGGTTCAGCGTCGCCCGCTCTCAATTCCGCCTCGTCGCTGGTGAACCTGCTCGATTCAGGTCGACTGGCAAAGCAACGCGAACGTTTTGTCCCCGATGCGGCACACAGTTGATCTTCGAGCACGATGATATTCCGGAAGAGATCGGCATCACGATCTCCAGCTTGGATGAGCCAGAACGAGTGGTCCCGAAAGACCATACTTACACGAGCAGCAAGCTGAACTGGATCGAGTTGGCGGATTCGCTGCCTCAAAATTCCGAAAGTCGATCATAACTATCCGACGCCGAGTATGAATGTCACGTTAGGGAAGGCCAGGAGACCGCCTTATGAATGAAGACGAGAAAAAGATTCGTGAAGTCATAGCGACGTGGATGCGCGCCACGGCAGAGGGCGATATGGATCGGGTTCTCAGCCTGATGGCGGAAGATGTCGTTTTTCTTATTGCTGGCCAGCCACCCATGCGCGGCCGCGAAGCCTTTGCCGCGGCGTCACGCGCGGCAGAAGGAAAATTCCACTTCGAGGGTAAACCCGACATCCAGGAAATAAACGTCGAAGGCAAGTACGCCTACTGCTGGAATCATTTCACTGTGACGATCACGCCGTTGGAGGGTGGAGCGCCCAGTCAACGCGCGGGACACATCCTATCGATCTTTCGCAAAGAGCCGGACGGCCGCTGGGTTTTGTTTCGCGACGCCAATATGCTCACGGCAGTGTGAACCCATCGCACGCGATCCATCACTCCATATAACCCTTTTCGCGATAGTACTTCTCCGCTCCCGGATGCAGCGGAAAATCTAGCGGTCCGGCCTCGGTATTCGTGCAGAGCTGTTTCATCAACGGTGTCTCTGCCGCGTCGTAGGGAATTTCTTCGCGAATTTTATCGAGCACGCCGGCGATGTGATAAGCTAGCTCGTCGGGAAAATTCTTATGCACCACGATGGGCCAGCCGCTGAAGTCGACTACCGTGGTTGGTTCGTTGATGCCGTCGATCCTGCCGTGATCCAGGCGCGCGCGATGGAAACCGTACTTCTCCAGCTGTTGCAGCACCGGCTCCGAGTACGACAGAAACTTCATGCCATGCTCCACCGCGACATCGCCCCAGGAGTCCATTCCCTCATCGATGACCATATCGAGCTTGCCGGAGATGATTCCCTCGCGCCGCTGCGGATTGCTCGGCCGCACGACTTCGTCGACCTTACCGCCCCACTTGACGAAATGCTTTTGCGAGATGCCGTGCGCTTTCAGCAGAAACTTGATGGCGAAATCGACGCAGTCGTTGACCGCGATCGACACCCTCATCTTTGGCTTCTTGGCGATCAACTCCTCCATGCTATTCACGCCCAGCCGCGGCGACACTGCGATCACCAAACGGTCCCACGACGGAAACACCGCGAGCGCCCGCAGCGGACTCTTTTTCTGAAACGGACCTACCCCGCGCACGGCCATTGACGGGATAATCGACGGATTGAGCCAGACCAGATCGAGCTTGCCGCTCGCCACGAGCTTGGCGCCGTTCAGTCCGCTGCACCACGCCGGGCTGACGCCGATGGTGAACGGATACGGCGGCCCTTTTCGTCCTTTACCTCCCGGCAGCTCCACCATCAGCCGAATCGCGCTGGTGAGCATCGTCGGCACGTCTTCGTAAAGTCCGGCGAGAATCTTCGTCGCGATCCGCGCGCGCATCAAGCTCGCGCTCATCGGTTTCACACTGCTGTCGTCGTAAGCCACAACACCTCTCCTTCACTGAAATTAATGATCACGAACTATTCTGAATCTTCTGAGCTGTCAACCAACAACACATTTTGGATTTTCTTTGATTTTGGATGGCGGGCAACGATTTCCTTTCCTATGTACTGTGGAAAGGCTATAACCAGGAAACTGTTTTGCGGCTATCGCCGCAGAGCCGTAACCAACGTCACAAAAGCGCGCTTCACCACGAAGCACACGAAGAGCACGAAGTTCGGTTATTTCTTATCCAAACCCTTCGTGCCCTTCGTGCCCTTCGTAGTGAATTCATCTGGCCTTAAGGAGATATACATCATTCGTATTTTCCACTCCCTGCGTTACCGCGATTATGCGCTCTTCTGGGGCACGGATCTGCTCGGTTCCATCGGCCACTTCGTCCAGGAGGTGGCGCTTTTCTGGATCACCTATGAAATCACCGGCTCGGCAATGGCGTTGGGACTTTTGGGCCTCAGCAGTGCGGCGCCCCGTCTGCTCCTCGGCGCCCTCAGCGGCGTATTGGTGGACCGCTATGATCGCAAGCTGCTGTTGATCCTGGTGCAATTCGTCTCCGCCATTCCCATAGCCATTTTCCTCGCGATCTATGTTTTCGGCGCTCTCGCGTTCTGGCACCTTCTGGTGCTGGAGATTCTCTTCGGCTCCATCCGCGCGATCAATCCTTCGGCGGCGCAGTCGATCCTCGCGGAACTGGTGCCGCGGGAAGATCTGATGAACGCCGTCTCGCTCTACACCGTCGGCTTCAACATCGCCCGCATTGCTGGGCCGTCCCTCGGCGGCGTCCTGATCCTGTGGATCGGCATCGGCGGCTGCTACGCGCTATTCGCGGTCACCCTGTTGGTCTCAGGCGTGGGAATGCTGTTCATTCGCACGAATAAGGAACAATCGATAAGGCCCGAAGAAAACTTCTTCCGCGAGTTCAAGGAAGGCTTTCATTATGTTTGGCATGCGCCCGTGATTTTAAGCAGTATCGTCGCCGCTTACACCTTCGCCGTGTTCATCGTCACCTATCAAAGCTTTCTTCCGGTTTTCGCCAAGGAGGTGCTGCAGGTGGGTCCGGAGGGACTGGGCATATTGATGGCCGCGCCGGGATTGGGAGGCATCGCTTCATTGAGTTTTCTTGCTTCCATGGGTGAACGCTGGAACCGCGCCATGCTGTTGTGGTTCATGACCACGACGACGCCGATTTTTCTCATGCTCTTTTGCGTCTCGCCGATCTTCTGGCTCTCTGTCGTGCTCCTGGCGCTTGTGGGCGCCGGTCAGGTAAGTTTCCGCACCATCAGCCGCGTGATCATCCAGATCGAAGCACCGCGCAATCTTATGGGCCGGGTGATGAGCGTGTTCAATCTCGATCAAGGCATGCGCGCCATCGGTTCCATCGTGCTGGGCGCTTCCGCAACGTTCTTCGGCGCCTCTTTAGGCCTCGCTCTCACCGCCGCGATTTCCTTGACGGTAACGACGACTCTTTTCTATCGCTTGCTGGGAAAACGTGAATCACAAGCGCAATGAAGAACCGCAGAGGCACAGAGATCGCAGAGTTCGCAAATTATCGATGAACCAACCTATACCGGCGTGCTCTAGGTCTCGGCAGTGAATTTCTGGACAACCATCCTCTATCCTCAATCGTCCATCCTCGACCCAATTCCCTTCTTGCGCCCCATCACTCCAATACTCCAAAACTCCATCACTCCATCAGGCTCAACCTTGTCTTTCCCGCGCCTCCGCATGTATAGCCAAGACAAATCTTTCCGCAGAGGTGATTTCATGCAGCTTCCGCCCATCGCCGCCACCACCATCGGCAGTTTTCCTCGTCCCAGTTGGCTCGCGCAGAACGAACGAAGCCGCGCGGTATTTCGCCTTGAAGGCGCCGCGCTCAAAGAGGCGCAGGATGACGCTACGGCGCTGAGTATCCACACGCAGGAGCGGATCGGCTTGGATCTCTTGTCCGACGGCGAACAGCGCCGCACAGGTTTTATCAATCATATTCTCGCCGCCTTCGACGGCATCGATCTCGAACATGAAGCGGTGAAGCAAATCTATCGCCGCCGCGAGCAGCCGCGCCCGGTGCCGCGCGTGGTCGGCAAAATAAAAAGGCGCGCGCCTGCCATCGTCGAAGATCTGCGGTTCGCCAAAGCGCAGACCGGAAAACCGATCAAAATGGACGTGCCGGGCCCGATGACAGTCGTCGACAGCACGCTCGACGAGCATTACAAGGACGAGGCTACCTTAGCGATGGACGTCGCGGCGGCACTGAACGAAGAGCTGCGCGATCTACAGGCCGCAGGGTGCGACGTGCTGGAGATCGATGAACCCGCCATGACCCGCTACCACGAGAAAGTTTTCGCCTACGGCGCCAAAGCCCTCGATCGCTGCCTCGAAGGCATCCATGTTCCGACCGTGGTGCATCTCTGCTACGGCTATCCGGGCGGCGCCGGAACCCAGCACGAATACGAATATCCCGAACTTCTCGCTGAATTGATGAAGACAAAGATCGGCGGTTTCGGCGTCGAATTCGCGCGCAGCAACTACGATCCTGCCGTGCTTGGCGCATGCAAAGGCCGCATCGTCATGTTCGGCTGCGTAGATCCTAGCGACACGCCGGTGCCGCCCGTCGCCAAAGTCGTCGAGCGCGTGCGCACGGCACTAAAATACATCGAACCCAACAATCTGTGGCTCGCGCCCGACTGCGGCTTGATGACCGATCAGCCGAGAGTTGGCGAACGCGAAAGCGAAGTTGCTCGTCGAAGTCGCAAAGGAAGTCCGAAAGACCCTCTAGAGTTACACACTATGAGCGTTGCTCCATCGATGTCATCCTGAGCGCGAGGCGAAGGATCTGCTTTTTCCTAACGACGACATGTCACATCGCTGCGGCAAAAGCAGATTCTTCGTCGCAAGCGCTCCTCAGAATGACACCGGTAAGAACAACTTCGGTAGACGACCACGCAAAGTGAGCAACACATCCATGACCAAACAACGCTACAACGCCAAGATCCAACGCGCCAAAGGCTTGCTCGAAATCGCCGCGGCCATGTACGAGACTTCACTTTCGTTTCAGACGACGCGAGCCGCAGAAAAAGTGCTGCAAACCGAGTCGCGCATCGGCCACGAACTGGAATTCAAACTACTTGCCGAAAATCGCGACGGCTCCAACAGCGTGCCTCTCTCCTTTGCCGCCGACAGCTTCGCCGAGCTGAAGGGAGTCGCAGACGGCAAGTACACGCTGGCCTGGGTCAATCCCACCGCTGCCGCAACGCTCGCCTACCGCGGCACCGGGCCGTTTAAGAGAAAACTTCCTTTGCGCGTGATCGCGACCTTTCCTTCCTATGACGTCATGGGCTTCGCCGTGCACAAGTCTACCGGCATTACGTCCTTTTCACAGATTGCTAAAGAACGCTTTCCGCTGCGCCTCTCAACCAATGTCACCTCGAAAGAGATGATCACCGCCAGCCCCACTATGTTTACGGTCACCGCGGTGATGAAGGCTGCCGGTTTTACTCTTCCGGATCTAAAGAAATGGGGCGGCAAAGTGATCTCCGTTCCCCGGCCAAGCCATCCCGACCGGCGCGACGCAATTCAAAACGGCGCGGTCAATGCGGTCTTCGACGAAGGCATCAAAAGTTGGGGACAAACGGCGATCGACAGTGGTTTCATCTATTTGCCGATCGAAGGTCAGGTTTTGCGCCGTCTCGCGGCAATGGGCTATCAGACTTCGGTGGTGCCAAGATCGCGCTTCAAAGGCATGACCAGCGATGTTCCGACCGTCGACTTCAGCGGCTGGCCGATGGTCGTGCGCGCCGATTTGCCCAATGATGTCGCCTATGCGCTCTGCGAAGCGATCGAAAAGCGCCGCAAGCTGATCCCGAGCGACAATTTCAAACCGATCAGCATGCGCCAGCTCTGCGCCAATGACGAAGAGGCTCCGTTCAACGTGCCGCTGCATCCGGGCGCCAAGCGCTTCTACCGTGAGCGCGGATATTTGTAGTGAGCTAAGCTTTCAGGCGCACCCATGCCGACCCGGAAAGTGAAAAAGACGCGCGCCAAACGCCCACCCTCGTGCCCCGAATGTGGCGGCACAATGATCATTCCCGTGCTGCACGGTATCATCACTCCGGATATTCAGAAATCCATAGATGCCGGCGAAGCGATCCACGCCGACCGAGAAGAGTGGGAAGGCATTACCGAGTGGTATTGCAAATCCTGCGGCTGCGACTGGGGCCGCCACTCGCGGCGTTTCAAAAAAACCGGCGGCGTCAATGCCACCAAGGCGTAACGCCACTGTAACCATTCTGTGGAAATAGTCTAAAGACGGCGGCTAATGGGAGATCTCCGTGGCCACTACCGAATCGAATCCGTTGCCTGCGCTTCCCGAGCAAGTTTCTCGGGTGCTCAACGAATTCATTGATGAGGCGCAAGCGGCCTTCGCCGCCGATCTGAAATCGATCGTGCTTTTCGGCAGCGCGGCCGAGGGGCGGCTCCGCGCCACATCCGACGTAAATCTCCTGCTCGTTCTCGGCAGATTTGATCCGGCCCGCGCCGAAGCGCTGCGTAGTCCGCTACGCGTCGCCCAGGCGGCGATACGTTTGAGCCCGATGTTCGTCCTGGAAGCTGAATTGTCGTCTGCGATCACAGCCTTTGCCGAAAAGTTTTCCGACATTTTACGCCGGCGCAAAGTCTTATATGGAGAAGACCCCTTCGTCGGCATAGAGATTCCCCGCGCGATATTGGCGGCGCGACTCGAGCAAGTGCTGCTGAACCTTATTCTTCGTCTGCGCGAAGCGTATGTCATGCGCGGACTACGAGAAGAACAACTTGCGATCGCCATCGCCGAGGCTGCGGGTCCGCTCCGCTCCTGCGCCGCCATGCTCCTAGAGCTGGAAGGACAAGGCGAAAATTCACCGCGAGCAGCTCTGGAAAAGTACGTGAAATCAACCGGCGAAGCGGCCTGGCTTGAATCCCTGCCCCGCATGTCTGAAGCACGCGAGCAACGTGTGCTGCCCGCCGGCGTCAGTGGTCCGGTGCTATTGAGATTGATCGATGTCGCGAGATCGATCGAAAACCGTCTTCAGAAACTCAGAGGGGCGGAATGATCAATCCTTTCGATCTTTCGGGTCCGGATTTTTTGATTTTCTATGGCTTATTGGGAATGCTGGTTCTTGGCGGACTGTTCGTCGTTGGGCGTTTGAGCGAATCGGGCACCGTGCCGAGACTCGACTACTCGGACCCGTATCTCCTGGCTTACCTTCGAGGCGGAGAAGCGGAGGTGATCCGTGTCGCCGCCGCATCGCTCGCGGACCGCGGCCTTTTGCGAGTCGATAACAATCGCCTTTCCGCCGCCAATGCCACCGCACCGAGTCTCGTTCGAAGGCCGATCGAAAGCGCTATCCTTCAGCGCTTGACTATCCCGACAGACTTCACATCACTTTTTGACAGCACGACGCTGCGGGAGGCGTGCAAGGAATACAAAGATAAGCTCGAACAACTGCGTTTGCTGCCGGACCAAAAGCTTGCGGGCGTACGGTTGAACCGACTGCTGATCACGCTGGCTATCCTGGGCGGTGTTGCATTGATTAAGATCGCCGTTGCTGTCACGCGCGGACGGCACAACATCTGGTTTTTGGTTGCCATGACTGTCGCCTTCTCTTTTATCGCCGTTCGAATTTACAATCCTTTCAGGACAACCCGGGGAGATGCGCTACTCGCTGATCTAAGAACGCTCTTCGCGCCGTTGAAGAAGCGCGCTGCGATGATCAATCCGGGAGGCGCCACCGGCGAGGCGGCTTTGCTGATGGCGGTATTTGGTCTCGGCACTCTGTCAATAAACGAGTTCCCGTTCATCAGCCTTTTCCGTGAGAAAATATCCAGCAGCACCGGTGGTGGATGCGGCTCATCCTACTCCTCGTGTAGCGGCGGTAGCTGCGGCGGAGGAGGTGGGTGCGGCGGCTGCGGGGGTGGGAGCTAAAGATGCAAGATCGTTTCGGCATCGGCTGGCGGCCCGAGCTGGCTGCGGGGATTCTATCGAATCTCGCTCGCATCGACATCGTCGAGGTGATTGCCGACGACTATTTCGACGCATCGCGATCTCAACGCCGGGCTTTGAAGACTCTGGCGCGCCAGGTGCCGGTGGCGCTGCATGGAGTGACCCTCGGGCTGGCGTCGGCCGCTCCGGCTGATGTCCGGCGCTTAGAGCAAACCGCACGGCTGGTTGACGAAATCCAGCCGGAGTTTTGGTCGGAGCACCTCGCATTCGTCAGAGGCGGTGGAATCGAGATTGGCCATCTCGCAGCGCCGCCGCGGACAATGGCAACCATTGAAGGCACGGCAAGAAACCTGGCCGTAGCCGCAAAGACTGTGGGCACTCTTCCGCTTGTCGAAAACATCGCCACACTCATCGACCCACCGGCGAGTACCATCGGTGAAAGCGATTGGACCGCTCAGATCCTCCTTACAACCAGATGCCAACTTTTACTGGATCTTCACAACCTCTACGCCAACTCCGTAAATTTCGCCTTCGATCCACGCGTCTATATCGACCATCTGCCACTAGAGCAAATCAGCGCTATTCATCTGGCCGGCGGGCGCTGGATCAAGGCAAAAACCTCCGATGAACGCCGCCTCCTCGACGATCATCTCCACGATGTTCCTCCACGTGTCTATAAACTTTTGGAATACGTCGGAGAAATAGCCTCACGCCCGCTGATCGTTATCCTGGAACGCGATGGCCGGTATCCGCCAATAGAGCGGCTCCTAGGCCAGCTCGATTTCGCCCGGGACGCGCTCCGGCGTGGACGAATGAGACGGCGAGCAAATAAAGTGTCGGAGGCAGCAGCGTGAGCGCGCAAAAACTGGAAGCGTTCTTGGCGCGACTTTACGTTGACGATCAAGCTCGCGCTCGCTTCCTTGCCGACCCTGCCCGTGAAGCGTTGAACGCAGGACTTACTCCGGAAGAGTGCGCGATGCTCGAAACGATCGATGTTATCGGACTCGAGCTCGCCGCCGAGAGTTTTGCCCGAAAGAGGGCTTACGCTTCGCCCAGCAATCCCCCTTCCAATCTGATTCGTCGGCTCTGGCGACGAGTAAAGTAAAAAGTACGTTGCGCCTGTTTCGCACCGCCCAGCTTGCCGGTTGTTGAGTCCTGTATTCCGCCATGATACCTAACATTAGGTTAGATATTATGGCTATCACTACTTATTCACGAAGCGCGCCCCGGTTCGAAAGCCGCCTGCGCGAGAGGCGCCAGTCGCTCGGGCTTTCACAAAAGCAGGTCGCCGACCTGGCCGGGATCACCCGCCAAGCGGTAGCCGCTGTCGAGACAAACCAGTATTCCCCCGCGACCTCGGTCGCGCTCCAACTTGCTCGGGCGCTTCACTGCCGCGTCGAAGATCTTTTCAGTCTCACGAGCAGCGAAGAAGTGGTCGAAGCCGAACTTGTCGGGTCTCGCCCTTCCGGTGGCGGCAAAATGCGCGCGCAACTGACTCAAGTCGGCGACCGGCTGCTGGCGCGCGCGCTGGAAGGCTCGGGTGAATTGGCGAGCCTCTCGACGAGCGCCGACGGTCTGATCGTCGCCGAAACAACGCGCAACCGAGTCAAAATCCAGCTCCTCAAAGAGCGCGATGCCGTGCGGCGGAAACTCGTCATCGCGGGCTGCGATCCGGCGATGTTCCTCGCCGCCAGGCACGTGCGAAAACACGACACTGAAGAGCTCGTTCCTTGCATGATGGGTAGCGGCATGGCGCTGGGCGCGTTGAAGCGCGGCGAGGTGCACGCGGCCGGCGCGCACTTCGCCGATGAAAACTCCAGCGGCAATCTCACCGACCTCAAACGTCATCTGGGCGGCCTGGATTGCCTCGTCGTCACCTTCGCCCATTGGGAGGAAGGCTTTCTTGTTCGGCGGGGCAATCCTAAAAAAATTCGCTCCGCGACCGATCTCGCGAAACCCGCCGTCAAGATCGTCAACCGCGAGAGAGGCTCCGGCGCGCGCCGATTGCTCGACCGGCAACTGCAAGCCGCGGGGATTCCGGCGGCGCGGGTCAGAGGCTATCGCGAGGAGGTTTTATCGCACCTCGACGTCGCGTGGCGAGTGGAAGCGGGTCTCGCCGACGCCGGCGTCGGCGTGCGCGCCGCCGCGGCGATCCGCGGCCTCGATTTCGTGCCGCTCCAGCGCGAGCGTTACGATCTGATTATTTCCAAGGCGCATTATGAGAACTTGCCCGGCTTCAGAGTCTTGCTCGATACGGTAGTCGGCGGCCGCTTCAGAAGCGAGTTGGAAGCGCTCGGCGGCTACGACACCCGCGACACCGGACGAGTCGTGCTGCCCGCAGCGTGATACGCGCCTGCGCGATATCGCGGAGAACCTGACATGTTCGAGAAAAATCGACTCAAGCTTTTTGTATCGCCGGTCATTATTGTCGCGCTATTCTTTGCTTCGGGAAAAAGCGTGCGCGCCGATGATATCCTGGTCTCGGCGGCCGCGAGTCTCAGCGACGTTCTGCAAGAGATCAGCACGGCTTACCAGGCCAAGTCCAAGCACACGGTCAAATTCAATTTCGGCCCGTCCAGCGGCCTTGCCCGGCAGATCGACGAAGGCGCGCCGGCGGACATTTTCTTCTCGGCCGACCTGCCGCAGATGGATAATCTCGACAAGAAGAGCCGGCTCGAACCCGGGACGCGAAAAAACCTGTTATCGAACCAGTTGGTGATCATCGTGCCGGCGGACTCCAAGCTCACGATGTCCTCTCCCAAAGATTTACTGAAGGGCGACGTCAAGCGCATCGCCCTTGCCGAACCCTCCTCCGTGCCGGTCGGCGTTTACACGAGCAAATATCTGACGGACGAGGGAATGTGGGAGCAGGTCAAGCCGAAGATCGTGCCCGTCCAGGACGTGCGCGCCACCCTCGCATCGGTTGAGTCCGGCAATGTCGAAGCCGGTTTCGTCTACAAAACCGACGCCGCCGTTTCCAAGAAGGTGAAGATCGTCTACGAAGTCCCCATCGACAAAGGCCCCAAGATTACTTATCCCGTCGCGATCGTGAAAGACTCGAAGCGCAAAGAAGCAGCCCGGGACTTCCTGAATTATGTCCACGCTTCGGCGAGTAAGGAATTATTCAAGAAATACGGCTTCATCGTGATCGAGTGAACGCAAGGCACACTTCAAACGTGAAGCCTTACTCCGCGGCCTACCGACCTCGATTTCGTCACCCCCGAATGTTTTCGTCGGGAGTCCAGTTTCGGTCTCGCCTGGATTCCCGCTAAAAACATGCGGGAATGACGAACGGAAAACCAATCATCATGCAGCAGGCAAGCGCCGCGTCAGAATCGAACCCATGATGTTCTCCTTCGAGACCTGGCAAATCACGCTCTTTTCACTATCAGTCGGCCTTGCCAGTACGCTGCTGATTCTACCGTTTGGCATCGCGCTGGCGTGGCTGTTTGCACGCAAGGAATGGCCGCTCAAGAGCGTCATCGAGACCATCGTGCTTCTGCCGCTGGTCATGCCGCCGGTTTCGACCGGGCTGATTCTGCTCAAGATCTTCGGACGGCGGAGCCCGCTCGGCCAGTGGCTTTACGAGCGTGGCATCGAGATCGTCTTCAACTGGAAGGGCGTGCTCATCGCCATGTCGGTGATGTCCTTTCCATTGCTCGTCCGCTCGGTTAGGACGTCATTTGGGGACGTCAATCCGCGGCTGGAGCAGATCGCCGCCACTCTCGGCGCGTCGCCGCTGAGAATTTTCTTCGTCATCACAATTCCCCTCGCCTACAAAGGCATCGTCGCCGGCGCACTGCTGGCGTTTTCGCGCGCTCTCGGCGAATTCGGCGCGACCATTTTGTTGGCCGGCAATATCCCGGGCGAAACCCAGACTTTGTCGCTGGCGATTTATAACTTCGTGCAACTGGGCAAGGATCCCGAAGCCTACGTCCTGCTCGGCATAACAGTCGCGCTGGCGTTTCTGTTCGTGTGGTCGTCGGAATGGCTGCTGCGCTCGGAAAAGAAGACGTGAAATGAAGCTCCGCTGCCGCATACCGCTGGCGAATTTCGAGCTCGATGTCGACGCCGCTTTCGAATCGCGCGTCACCGCGATATTTGGGCCGTCGGGTTCCGGCAAAACGACATTGCTGGATGCCATCGCCGGGTTGCGCACGGTCGCCGATGGCGAGATCGAGATCAGCGGCAAAACACTCTTCTCTTCGGAGCGTAAAATCAATCTGCCGCCGCGACAGCGGGGCGTCGGCTACGTGCCGCAGGAAGGCGCGCTCTTCCCGCATCTTTCCGTGCAACGAAATATTTTATTCGGCGCCGAGCGCGCGGGCCATGCCGGTTCGAGCAACATCAACATGGAGCATGTCCTCCACGTGTTGGAAATCGGCCATCTCCTTCCCCGGTACCGTCACCAAAATCTCCGGTGGCGAGGCCCAGCGCGTCGCCTTGGCGCGCGCAATCCTGTCGCGCCCACAGCTCCTCCTGCTGGATGAACCTTTGGCGGCCCTCGATGTCGGGCTCAAGGAAAGAATTTTGCCGTACCTCGCCAGGGTGCGCGATGAATTCGCGATCCCGATGATGTACGTGACCCACAATCTGACGGAAGTTTTAACCCTGGCCGACTGGGTGTTGATGATTCAACAAGGCAGATTGGCTGCGCAAGGACCGCCGAAAGAACTGCTTGGCTCGCGCCAAGCGGCGATCCGGCTCGCCGCCGAACCGCTGGATAACATCTTCACCGCGATGTTTATCGAATCCGATAAAGAAGCGGGCCGAAGCCGGGTTCGGCTTTCGTCGGGGACGGAAATCTTTATCCCCTACTTGGTCGCGCCCGCCGGTGCGCCGCTGCAGATCCGCATCAGCGCCGAGGATATCCTCGTCGGAACGAAGCAGCCCGAGGGGATTTCGGCGGGCAACATTTTTCCGGGGACCATCCGGGCTCTCGAGTTTTTGGACGGCCAAGCTCTGCTTACCGTGCATACCGGTGAAGAGTTTTATGTGCGCCTCACCTCGGGAGCGGCCGCGCGTCTCGGTCTCGCGGTCGGAGCCGACGTCTTTCTCATCATAAAAACCCGCTCGTTCGCGGTTCTGTAAATCAGCTCTCACCGATCGTTGAGAGTTCCCCAAGACCACGCGAATGTCATATCGAAAGAACCCGGATTTCCGCTGGGCTCCCAATGCATTTTTCAGCATCTGTGGCGAGCGTAAGCTCACTTCGTGGTCCATACTTCTTCTTGCCGCCTCTGTCCGCGGGAAGGTCACGGTAACGCGGCTTCGTGATTTTTAGGCGCAGCTTATGAGACACGAGACTTGCCGACGGCAACTGAGAGCCGGCAGCTATCTGCCAACACGCTCGCATCTCATTCCTGCTCCGTCTTCAGAATCGCCAAAAAGAACGCAGCGAAAGACTTCGCCGTCGGCCGCCCTCACCGTGGAAAACCCGCCCATGTCGGTAACCGTGAATGGGCCCACTTTGGTCGACGGCGACTCCACTGCGCGCGCGCCGCCGTTGGATGAAAAGCCGTCGAGCGCCATACTGATGAGACCGCGGGTGGCGGCCTCTTCCACGCGAGGCTCGGGCTCGCTCTGAAACGGCAGGGCCGCGAGTTGCGCTCGAATCACCGGCTTCAACGCGGCGATTTCGTCGTTCATTTGCCCCAGCTCTTCGGTCATCTCTTTCATACGCTCCGGTCGCACCGAGGTTTGGCGCATGGTGGCGATAAACTCTCTCTTTCGGATATCGAGATCGATCAGCCGGTAAAATTCCGCCGAACCGCCCACCGTCGCCGTGACGATGGCCTTTAGACTTCCACCCGCGCGCTGGCGTTCCGGCCAGCGCGCCATTGATGAACCGAATTGCTGCATATCGCCCTGATACTGGGTCAGCCCGGCCAAAAGCGTCGCGCCGGGAGTGAAGGTCGCAATGGAGCAGCCCGAGAACGCGATGACGACGCAAAGCCATAAAAGACGAATCATAATTGGGGTAAAAATAGCACATCTCGGAATCGCCCAGAAGAAAATTTCCGCTTCGACCAGGATGCGGCGGTTGAGAACATGCGCATGTTGCGCCATAAAGAGGCTGCCCATGAGTCCGAGCTCATGCAAAAATGAGGAAGGAAACATTTCCATGCTGAAAACTCTCACCGCGGCGGCTCTGCTGGTTTTTGCCGCCCTGTCCGGCCGGCCCGCTGCGGCGCTCGATACGCTTTCTGTCGCGCTCACATCCAAGGCCTTTCAATACGTCCCGCTCGTCATTGCTCAAGATCGCGGCTATATGAAGGAGGAAGGGCTGGATCTCAAATTTGTCTTCATGCAAAACGCCCCCGGCCTCCAGGCGCTGATCGCCAATCAAGTGCAGTTTTCCGGCTCCGGCAGCAGCGCGCTGGTAGCGATCTCGAAAGGCAAAGCGCCGCTCAAAACCGTGCTCGCCTTCAACGATCAGGTGCTGCAATGGATCGTCTCTCGCCCCAACATCACGCGCTTGCGGGATATCTCCGGAAAAAAAGTCGCCACCACTGGCGTCGCCTCGATCGCGGCTTACATGTTCCGAAATATTTTGGCCAAGCATAACATTCCCAAGGACATCGTGTTGATCGATCCGGGACCGGTGAATCGCTTGCCGGCTTTGTTGTCCGGCGCCGTGGACGCCGCCATCGTCAGCCCCGAAGAACGCTACACGGCGCTCGATCAAGGCATGAAAGATCTCGTTTTCATCGGCAACGAGGTAAAGAATTCCTGGGGCACGTTCGCAACATCGGATCGCTTCATCAAAGAGCAGCCCAAGGCGATGGCCGGCTTTGCCCGCGCCGTGCTCAAGGGCCTGCGCGTGGCGCGCCAGGAACGGGAAGGCACGATCGCCGCGATCGCCAGGTTCAGCGAAATCGACCGCACGCTGGCGACCCGCATGTACGACGATCTGGTCGGCACCTTCACGAAATCGGGATACGTCGATGAGGAGACCCAGAGAAACGACCTGGCCATCGTCCGCCTGGTCGCGGAAGTGAACGAAGTGGTGCCGCCGCAGCGTGCCTACGACTTCAGTTTCGCCCGTCAGGCCGAGCAGCAGTTAATCAAGCAGAATTGGAAACCGTAACGTCACGGAATGCGCCAAGCGGACGCCTCGTAGCCGCGAAATTTTCTTGACAGCCGAAATCGCGAGCCTCTACACTCCTGCCCAAGGCTGCTTAAACGGGAGGCTTGTATGGCCAAGGGAATTTCGCTCCACATCGGATTGAATTTCGTCGACCCCAAACATTATCAAGGCTGGGACGGGCAATTGAACGCCTGCATCGCCGACGCCAAGGACATGCGCGCCTTGGCAAAGAAAAAGGGCTTCACCGGCAATACCATGCTTCTCGACGGACAAGCGACGGCCGCCGCCGTCACCGCCGCGATTCTGGACGCGTCGAAAAAATTATCCAAAGGCGACATCTTCTTTCTCACCTACTCCGGCCACGGCGGCCAAGTCCACGACACCAACGGCGACGAGAAGGATAAAGGCCGCATGGATGAAACCTGGGTGTTGTTTGACCGCCAGCTGGTGGACGATGAACTTTATAATCTGTGGAGAAAGTTCAAGTCCGGCGTGCGCATCTTGGCGCTCTCCGATAGCTGCCACAGCGGCACAGTGACGCGCGACATTCCAGTGTTCCTCGGCGGCGGCCCACGCCCGCGGGCGATGCCGCGCCCGGTCGGCATCGCGGTGGAGAATGCCAACAAGGCGCTCTACCGCAGCATTCAGAAAAACAATCCCGGCGCGGAGAAGGCCAAGGTGAACGCCAGCATTCTCTTGATCTCGGGATGCATGGATAATCAAACTTCCATGGACGGCGACGATAACGGCGCGTTTACCGGCATGCTCAAAAAAGTCTGGAACGGCGGCAAGTTTACCGGCAACTACCGTAAGCTGCGCGATAAGATCGTCGCCGCCATGCCCTCGACACAGACGCCGAACTACTACTGCGTGGGCGCTGCAAATGCGAAGTTCGAAGGGCAGAAGCCGTTTAGTATTTGAAAGACCGCTACCCAAGGCACCGAACTAGCTCCCCACCGTGAGTGTTAGTACTCACTCCTGCAACTTTCGGATACACGACCTGTAAACGAGGGTTGCGCGGCTCGATCAGTATCCGAGGAAGTTTTGGCTGGCGTCCAGCGATGATCCGAGTTCAGCTTTATCGTCCTGCACACGACATGCGGTCGACAAATATAGGAAAACTTTAGTCCAGTGTCGGAGAAATTATGTGTTGGACCGCCCGTTACCGAGTTTTTAGGGTCCGCGGACGACTCCTATCGAGGTCCACACGGGCGTCCTAGAAATCGGGAATGATAAATGCACAGCAAAGATTTGACGAGATCTTAGTCCAAGGAGGAATGGCTTATGGTTCGCATCGCGTCGTTCAATGTGGAAAACCTCTTCGCGCGGCCAAACGCATTCAATACCGCCGATTGGTCTTTGGGCGAACCGATATTGGACGCCTACCAAAAAGTGAATGCTCTGTTTGCACACGACCCCTACAGCGCTGCTGACAAAGAGGAAATCATCGACCTCCTTGTTCGGCTGGATATCTACACCGTAAATAGCCACGGAGCCATCCGGCGCAAGGAAACCTTATCGCCACGCTGGGCGTGGCTGAGAAAAAATCGCGGTAAATTTGACCGCGAACCCAATGATCCGACGCAAAGCGTCGAGATTATTGCCACCGGCCGTTCAGACTGGATTGGCTGGGTCGAGCTGGCTACGGAGCCCGTCAATGAGACCAGCACAAGGATGACTGCACGGGTCATCGGCGACGTTGGCGCCGATATTATCGGGATTGTAGAAGCCGAGGACCGGCCATCGCTCGTCCGGTTCAACACCGAACTGCTTGGGGGACAGTATCGCCATGCCATGTTGGTGGATGGCAATGATGATCGTGGCATCGATGTCGGCATCATGACCCGTAATAATTTCGCCATTGAGTCAATTCGTTCCAATGTCGACACCGAAGATGCAATTGGCACTATTTTCAGCCGGGATTGCCCACAGTATGAGATCCGCACACCGAATGGCACGGTGCTCCATTTGCTGGTCAATCACTTCAAGTCCCAGTCTGGAGGTGGTGGTGCTAAACGTAAACGTCAAGCGGCTGAAGTGCGGAAAATCGTCAACGGTCTGGTTGCCCAGGGCCAACATGTCGTCGTGCTTGGCGACCTCAATGAGGGACCGGATACCGTCGGCAGCCAAGCCGAAAATTTGCAGGATCTATTCAACAATAACAGTCCGCTGGTTGACTGCTACTCGCTCTCATCTTTCCAAGTCGGCAACCGGCCTGGCAGCTTCGACTCGTGTGGGTTACACAACCGTCTCGACTACATACTGATCTCTAATAGCTTGCTCTCTAGTTTCAGCGGCGGAGGTGTGTTTCGCGAAGGCCTGTGGGGTAGTCGTGTGACCCGCCCGACCGCCTGGAGCACATACCCGGAGATAACGCAATCATCCGAGGGGGCTTCCGATCACGCGGCTTTGTTTGTCGATCTGAACATTTAACGGCGGATAATGCTAAAGAAGACAGGTAAAGTAGAGAACAGGCAAAAATTGCTCGGTGGACCTGTCTGCATCCACACGCAACCCGGCTCCGCACGGCATCAGTTGTCCTTGACTCCCACCTCCACCTGTCGGAGAATCCAACACAATCGACGAACGGAGAACTAAATGATCACATCCAACGATTTGACAGGCATCATGGCGATGATGCCGGCGTTTACGACTAAGGACGGCGATCGGATCGATGCGACGGATACGGTGGATACCGAGGAGCTGGCGCGCGCGGTCGACAAGTTGATTCGCGACGGCGGCGTCGATGTTTTGACGACCACCGGGAGTTTCGGCGAGTTTCATACCCTGCTCTGGGACGAGCACAAGAAATTGATCGAGGCGACGGTGGCGGCGGTGAAGAAGCGGGTTCCAGTGCTCATCGGCTGCACGAACTTGAATCCGCGCGAGGCGATCCGCCAGGCGAAGTTTGCCCAGGAAGCCGGCGCCGACGGTTTGTTGCTCGGCGTGCCCTTCTACTATGCGGCGACCGTCGATAACGCAGTGCAGTTCTACCACGACGTCGCCGAAGCGCTGCCGAAGATGGGCGTGATGATCTATCACAACCCGACCCATCATCGAGTGACGATTCCGGTGAGCGCGTTCAAGAAAATCACCGAAAAGCCGAACATCGTCGGCATGAAAGATTCGCACCGCACGCCGCTGCAGTTCGTCGAGCTGTGTGCGATCACCAAAGGCAAGATGAGCGTCTTCGTCAATCAGAACCAGATGTTTCCTTACTATCAGCTCGGCGCCGCGGGCTGCTGGTCGTTCAACGTCTGGATGGGACCGTCGCCGGTTGCGACCTTGCGCGATGCCTGCGTGGCGCAGGATTGGGAGACGGCGAAGCGAATTTGCTTGGACTTGGAAGCGACCAACAGAGTCGGGCCCGAATATCGGCAACCTCTCCTGGCGCGAGAATGTATTCAAATTGTCGACCAACGAGGCCGGCTATTGCA
Source organism: uncultured delta proteobacterium (assembly GCA_963745035.1). GTDB lineage: Bacteria > Desulfobacterota > Binatia > UBA9968 > UBA9968 > DP-20. The sequence continues at coordinate 61,666 of CAVUVW010000008.1, forward strand.
CCGCCGGTCCGCTGCGCGCGCCCTGGCGCATCGTGCCTCAGGAAGTCACGGACAACAGCAAAAAAATCGCGGCGTATTGGAAGACCCTGTGCGAGAAATATCCGCTGGGCAAAGAGCAGATTAGAAAAACTGCGTAGCGTATTCGTTCAAGGGTTCAAAGGTTCAAGGTCAGACACGAAGCCCCTCGGCAAATCCGAGGGGCTTCGTTTTTTGGCGCCGCAGGTAACGCAAATCGACCTGGCGTGTGCTGGACCTTCGCCTCGATTTGAGTGTAAAAGAAAGCATTGCAGGCAAACCCAAGCTAGGGGAGAAATCATGAGCACAGCGACGCAGCAAAAAATCATCGACGGCGACGGCCATGTGGTCGAAGACATCGCGAGCATCGTCAAGTACATGCCGGAAGAGTACATCGGCAGGAGCTTTTCCGAAGCGCGCGGCAAAAACCCGTTTCCGCCCATCGACCACTTGCACTCGGCAAACCGCCACTTCACGCCCAAGGGCGCCTTCGCCAACGTCGGGCGCGAAGGCTGGGAATTGTTTCTCGAAGATGTCGGCATCGGCACCACCGTGCTCTACACCAGCGCCGGCCTCGCCTTTGGCAAAATCGTCAGCCGCGATTGGGCCATCGAGCTAGCGCGCGCCTACAATAATTGGATGCACGACACCTATACGTCGAAAAGTCCGCGCTTCAAAGCCATGGGCCTGATCCCGCTCCAGGAGCCGGCGGAAGCGGTCATCGAGCTGCGCCGCATCGTACGCGACCTCGGCTTTTCCGGCGCCATGCTGCCGTCGATGGGCGTCAACATGCCGCACCTGGGCTCGCAGAAATATTGGCCGATCTATGGCGAAGCCGAGCGCTTGGGCTGCGCCATCGCGATTCACGGCGGCGCCCACGAAAATCTTTTGATGGACGACACCAGCCCCTACGCCATCGCCAATGCTCTCGGCCATCCGATGAGCCAGATGATCGGCTTCGCCGGCATCATCTTCAACGGCATCTTCGATAAATTCCCCGGCTTGCGCATCGGCTTCATGGAAGCGGGCTGCGCCTGGCTGCTCACCTGCATGGAGCGCTTCACCGGCTCCTGGGCGAGCCACGTGCAATACGATCCGCGCAATCGATTCCTGCAGCTCAAGAAAGGCGAAAAGATCATCGACTATATTCTACGCCACATCGACGACGGCCGGATCTTCGTCGGCTGCGAAGGCGAGGAGCTCAGCATCTCCGAAGCGGTCAGCATTACCGGGAATAAGCCCTACGTGTTTTCGACCGACTATCCGCACGAGGTCGACGCACAAACCTGCAAGCACGAGTTGGAAGAGCTGCGCGAAAATACCCAACTCAGCACCGCGGACAAGGACGCGATCCTGTTCGGCAACTCGCAGCGGTTTTATCAGTTGGTCCAGTGAATCGTAGGGGCGGGTTTGAAACCCGCCCCTACATCGTGACAGTACAATTAGCATGAGGATCTGAACATGAGCGACAAGAAGCACAAAATCATCGACGGTGACGGCCATGTGGTGGAAAGTCACACCGAGATCGCGGCGCGCATGCCGAAAGAATACCGCGACCGCTTCGGAGCCGCGCGCGGGCCCTACCCGCCCAACGATCATCTCCACGCCGCCAACGCGCATTTTCTGCCGCCCGGAGCGTTTGCCAAAGTCGGGCGCGACGGCTGGATCGATTTCATGGAAGACGTGGGACTTGCGAGCGCGGTGCTTTATCCAACGAACGGTTTATCGTTCGGTCGGGTCGTCAGTTTGGACTGGGCGATCGAGCTTGCCCATGCCTACAACGACTGGATGCACGACGAATACTTGACCAAGAGCAACCGCTTTCAGGCGCTCGGTTTGATTCCATTGCAGGAGCCCGGGGAAGCGGTCAAGGAGCTTCGCCGCATCGTCAAGGATCTCGGCTTCTGCGGCGCCATGCTGCCGAGCACCGGCGTAATGGGCGCGCAAAACCATCTCGGCGACGATAAATACTGGCCGATCTACGAGGAGGCCAATCGCCTCGAATGCTGCATCGGCATCCACGGCGGGGTGCACGATCATATGGGCTTGGACGACATGACGCCCTACGCTCCGGTCAACGCGCTCGGCCATCCCTTCGGCCAGATGGTCAACTTCGCGGGCATTCTTTTCAACGGCGTGTTCGACAGGTACCCCAAGGTTCGCTTCGGCTTCATGGAGGCGGGCTCCGGCTGGTTCGTCAACTGCATCGAGCGCTTCGAACGCGCCTGGAACAGCCACGTGCAGTACGATCCGCGCGGCCGCTTTCTCAAGCTGCGGGAAAAGGAATCGATCACCGAGTACATCAAGCGCCATATCGACGAGGGTCGCGTCTACGTCGGCGTCGAGGGCGACGAGCTCACCCTACCCTTCGCCATCAGCGTCGTCGGCAACAAGCCGTTCATCTTTTCCTCGGACTTTCCCCATGAGGTGAACAACGACACCTGCAAAGAAGAGCTGCAAGAGTTGGACGAGAACAAGCGGCTCACCGACGACGATAAAGACGCCGTGCGCTACCGCAACGCCGAGCGCTTCTACGGCTTGCCGAGTTGATATCTCTCTCGGCACGGTTGAAATTCCTCAGCCACTTCGAGAGATTTCAGCGCATGCTTCGGGCGAAGTGACAGTTCATCATGCCGGCGAACGCCGCGTCCAGGTTAGGTTTCGATTCAAATTCAAAAACTACATGGATTCCGGCCTCCGCCGGAAATGACGAGCACCGTCGAAGGACTCTTGAAGAGTTTGTCAGCGACCGACTCAGCGAAGGAGAACGGCGAAAACCAATCCCAAAGCCAAAGGCCAGACGCCGGAGTCGCTCCGCGCGCTCGACGGCAGCGTCATCGACGAGATCAAGAAAAGCGGATTTGTCGAGCTAGTTGTGGTCTTTTGAAGGGTGCGGGGATGGAGATGAAGAAGCGGCGGGCACTCAAACGTCAATAACGTCAATTTACTTACTGGGTATCTCTTCGCTTTACGTTGGAGTTTTTCATCAGCCAATTTTCAATCATCTTTCTCTTAAACCGCCATTGGTTGCCGACCTTGAACGCCGGCAGCTCTTTGTCGGCCAACAAACGGTAGACGGTAAATTTATCGACGTTCAAGTATTCCGCCACCTGCTCCAAGGTCAGTAGTTGTTCCGGCATACTCTAACTATCCTCGTCATCCCGTAGTGTAAAGTTCGCTTACAATGCCTTTCTGTCCCGGAATTGGGCAAGGATTCATAGTTCAATTGCCGCAGAATAGCAAGCGCGAGAGCTTACCGAGTCAAGAGCGATCGGCACACGTCGACTGCCGCGCCGGACACGAGCTGAACCGTCAGGTGAATCGGGACGAAGGCGAAAAATAAGCGCTTGACAGAGATTGGATTACTTCGCCGCGCAGACGGTAATCTCGACCATGGTTCCAGGCGTGAGCACGGCGCCCACGGCGGTGCGCGTCGGCAGATTCGACCGATCGACCCACGCCATCCACGCTTCGTTCATCTCGTCTTTGAGACTCGCGTCCGCCATGTACACCGTCGCGCTCACGATGCGCGACTTGTTCGTGCCTGCCTTGGCGAGAACGGCGTCGATCTTTTGCAGCACCTGAGCCGTCTGGCCTTTCATATCGAGCGATTTGTCATCGGCGACCGTGCCGGAAAGAAAAACCAGATCGCCGAACACGGCAGCGCTGCAGTTCCATTCCCGCGGATTGATTCTCTGTACGTCCATGATTCTCTTTCTCCGTAAACGTCTTGAACGATTTGAACACGCTATCCGATTATTTGCTTGCTGCCTGTTGCCTTTTCTCAGATCGCCGGTCGTCTTTCATACCACTTCATGTGCTGCTGATACGTGTACCCCGCGCGCAGGACCGAAATCTCATCGAAAGGTTTGCCGACGAGTTGCAGCGCGATCGGTAAATTGTCCGGCGAGAAGCCGCAGGGCACCGACAGGGTCGGCAGGCCGGTCAAATTGAACGGTCCGTGATATTCCGGCACGACGTGTTTGAACAGAGTGTCGATCGGGCCGACGTCTTTGACCAGCGGCGCCGGACCCGCTTGATTCGGCAGAGCAAGACAATTCACTTTACCGAAGACCTCAGCCAACTCCGCCCGACAGCGGCTGCGAATACGCTGCGCTTGAATGTAGTCCGCCGAGCCGGTGAGCAATCCCAAGTAGATCCGCGCCCGCCGCTGCGGCGCGCCGGTCCGCAGCACCTCGGCTGCATCGCTCTTATGCGCCGCCCAAAATTCGTTGTAATAGATAACCGCGTTGGCGATCGTCGCCAAGTGCAAGGCCGGAACTTTAACGTTCTCGATCCGCGCTCCCAGCGCTTTCAATTCCTGGGTCGCCTCGGCAACCAGTTTGAGCACGATGGGATCCGTGCGCGGGGCGCACTCATCGATGTAGTCTTGCGGCACCCCGATGACCATCCCCTTTATGTCCTCGCGCAACGCGCTTGTGTAATCGGCTACCGGAACGTTGCTCGAGGTGGGATCTTTGGTGTCATGCCCTGCGATCGCGTTCAGCATATGCGCCAAATCTTCGACCACGCGCGCCATCGGCCCGCAGTGATCCAACGACCAACTGAGCGGCGCCAATCCATGGCGGCTCACCCGGCCGTAGGTTCCCTTGAGTCCCGCCAGTCCGCAGAAAGCCGAGGGGTTGCGAATCGAGCCGGCCGTATCCTCACCCAACGAACCCAGACACAGCCCACCCGCCACCGCCGCGCCGGAACCGGTGCTCGAGCCGCCGGTGATATGATCGGTGTTCCACGGATTGCGCGGCACCGGCAAGCTACCGTCCGGCAGGCTGCTCATGTGCAGCTTACCCAGCATCACGGCGCCCGCCTCGCGCAGCTTGCGCACGGCTGTCGCGTCGCCCACACCCTTGGTGAACTGCCGAATGCGCGCCGGCGCACCGTCGACATCCAATTGGTCTTTCACGGCAACTGGGATGCCGTGCATCGGACCGCGCCAATTGCCCTTTTGAATTTCCGCTTCCGCCGCGCGCGCTTCAGCCATGGCGCTGTCGGCCATTAGATTGATGTAAGCATGGAGCTTGTCGTCCACAGCGGCGATGCGATCGAGGACGGATCGCGTCAATTCGACCGGCGAGAGCTTGCGGTCCTTGATCAACTGCTGCGCCTCGTGAATCGATAGGTAATAGAGCGGTTTTTCAGCAATGGCCATGGCAGACTCCTTTCCCGTGTCAATCGATACTGAAAAAGAAAGATCTCTCACTTCGTTCGAGATGACATTCGTTCGATTCGCGCGCGAAAGCCGATTTGTCATTTCGACCGGAGCGAGAAATCTTTCTTCTGTTTCACTTCGCCGTCCACTCCGGCCGGAACACGGGACCGAGCTCGTCGGCACCAAGGTTGACGGAGTGAAGCTGTTTCAAATTTTCCATGTAAAGCTCGATGATCTCCGCGAACTGTTCCAAATCTCCCGGCTTGGGTTCCAGCCCTTCGCGCTTGAGCACCGCCTTTAAGTTTTCTTCGATGAGCTTGTCCATGACGTTCCTCCTAGCGCGGCTGCGTGATCACGTCCACGACCGCCGGCTTGCCGCTCTCGACGATCGTAATAGCCTTGTCCAAGGTCGGGCCGAGCTGATCGGGCTCGGTGATCGGACCGAAGCCGTCTACGTGCAGAGCCCGCGCGATCGTCGCCAGATCCGGCTCCGGTTCTTCGATGCGAATGCCGATGCCCTTGTTGGCGACCGGCCGGTCGCGCCAACGCGCCATGCGTTCCTGATGCTCTTCGTCGTTATAGTAGGACCGGTTATTCAGCACGACGACCAGCAGCGGAATCTGATACTTCGCGGCGGTCCACAGAGCATTCGAGGTCATCAGGAAATCGCCGTCGCCAATAATACTCACGCACAGCCGACCGCTTTCCTTGAAACCTAGCGCCGACCCGATCGACGACGGCAAACCGTAGCCGACTCCGCCGCCTCGCCCGCCGCCCATGCCGTGCGCCGGCTCGGTGACTTCGATCGCTTCGCGCCAGCGCCGGCCATGCGAGGAGACCAGCGCCCAGGATTTGCCCTGCACGCGCTTGTTGATCTCGGAGAAAAAGCGCGCCTGGGAGATCGGTTTTTCGTTCCAGGTCTTCTCGATCCATTCCTGACTTTTCTTACGCGTCTCGCGATAGATCGATTCGATTTTAGCGCGGCGCTCCTGCACCTGCCGGGCGGAATCCTTGTTGGCGCCCAAACGCTCGCGTACCTGCTCGAGCAGTTGCGGCAATGCTATCGCCGTATCGGCCGCGATCGGAACATGCACCGGCAAAAGCCACATGTTGTCGCTGACCCAGCTCTGCTTTTCGAGATCCAGCAAAGTGATATGAATGACTTTACAGGACGGCGAGATAATCGGCGCGAAGTTGCCGCGCTCGCGCACCGACGGCCCCAACGGCACTCCGAGGCTGGGCACGTCCAAGGCGAGCACCACGTCGGCATTTTTCAGCGCCTCTTCACGCGCCACGGTCAAGTTCAAAACGTGAGTACTCGGGAAACCGTAGCGGCCGTCAGCGTCGACCACCGGCGCGCCTAGAGCTTCGGCGAGATCGAGCAGTGCCGGCAGCGCTTTGGGATTTTTGCCGAGCTCGCCGGCGACGATCGCCGGCCACTGCGCTTCGGCGAGCAACCGTGCGGCGCTGCGGAGTTGGTCGGGATTGGCGCCCGGTCCCGCGGGCGGCCGGAACAACTGGGCGTGCGGCACCACCATCGACTTTTCGATCTGCGCTTCCTGGACATCGGTATCGAGGCAAATATAGACCGGCCCGCGCGGCTCGGTCATGGCGAACCGGTACGCCTTCAAGAACGACTCCGCGATGCCGTCCACCGTCGACGGCTGATCATCGAACTTGACGTAGTCGCGCACGGCCAAGCCCTGGACCAACGCCGTGTGCACCCAATCGGTCGAACGGCGCTGCGTGGTATCCTGCGGGCCGCCGCCGCCGAGATTCAAGATCGGCGTGCGGTCGCACCAGGCGTTGAAGATCGCCATGCTGGCGTGCTGCAAGCCGACGACATTGTGCAGGCCCGTCGCCATGATCTCGCCGGTGGCACGAGCGTAGCCATTGGCGATCGCCACGGCGATCTCTTCATGGGTGCACATGATCATCTGAATCTCTTTGCCGGCCTCGAAGTTGACCAGCGAATCATGCAAACCGCGATAGCTCGCGCCCGGATTGAGTGCGATGTATTTGATGCCCAGCTCGCGCAGCATCTCGACCATCAGATCCGAGCCGTACTGAGCGTTGCTCTTCCGCCCTATTCCCGCCGCCCAGATTTCGGAAGTTCCCTTAGGTTGTTCCGCCACTGTTTAATCCTCCGTTCGTTTATCCGGAACTCTTCTCATCAGAAATTAAGGTGCCGCCCGATCGATGGGATGAGGACCTGACCGAATCCGAATCCAACCTCCTTCCCCTTGACGGGGAGGATTGAGGTGGGGGTGCAAGTTCATCCAACGTGGCGCATGTCACAACATTATGCTGCCGCAGAAGGCACCCTATCCTAACCTTCCCCCGTCGAGGGGGAAGGAACAATTCATTGGGAGCGCAATCGAGTTCAAGCATCCGAACTTCGTGCTCTTCGTGTCCTTCGTGGTGAATTGCATGTGTCTTTACCGTCCCAATCTCTCCAAGGTCGCCACGTAATCGCGCACGCCGCGATCGACGTCGTACGCCGGCTCATAGCCTAAATTCCTTTCCGCGGCGGAAATGTCGAAGACGCAGTAACTCTGCTTGCTTCGTCCCAGTTTGCTCGGGCCCGACCCGAGGTTGATTTTGTGATCGGGAAATAGCTTCGCCGCCGCGTTCAGGAATTCCCTCGGCGTAGACGCCTTACCGGTGCCGATGTTGAAAGTCCAGTCCTTCGGCGTGGGCGCTTTTGCGGCCAAATAAACCGCGCGCGCCACATCGCCGACGTAGACCGCGTCATTGAGCTGATCGCCGCCCTGCGGGATGTCCCATTTCTCGCCGTTGCGTGCCTTCTCGATCAATTGACCGTAAAACGACAGCGGCCCGTGGCGCGCCTCCTTGCCGGGGCCGTAGATCGACACAAAGCGCAGCGCGATGAACTCGATGCCATAGGTCTCGCGATAGTAACGCCCGAGCTCTTCGCAGCAAACCTTGATCGAACCGTAGAGATCGGCCGGCTCCTTGGCATGATCCTCGCGCACGGGCTTGCACTCCGGCGGCGCATATTCGCCGCTGATCTCGCCATATGCCGCTTTCGAGCTAGTAAAAACCACGCGCTTGATATTTTTCGCCCGCGCGACTTCCAGAACGTTGATTGTGCCCTCGGCGCCGACTCTGATCGCGAGCCGGGGATCGGCCTCCGCCGGTTCGGGCATCAGCGCGGCCAGATGGGCGATGTGGGTCACGCCGTGCTGACCGACCGCTTTTTCCAAGGCGTCTTTGTCGCAGATGTCGCCGATCACGATATCGACCTGGTCCTTGATGTCGCCCATCAAAGTCAGATCCATGCGATTGTCCATCAAGACCGGACGCAAACCATCCTTGACCATCAGGCGCGCGGTCACCGCCCCGTTCACGCCCAGACCTCCGGTAATCAGCGGTTTCATTATTAGGCTCCCTTTTTTCGTGGAAGCTTTCTTCTAACCGGTTTCGAGCGCTTTTGTCTAGCGGCGCAACGCAGTTTGGCGTCCCGGGTCAACACGAGACGTCAGACGCGAGACCGAGACCCTGCTCGCGATTCTATTGACACCCCTTCACGTCGCTTAGTAAAACCAAAGCGGATAAGGAGAATAAAAAATGGCTAACTTGAATTCGAACTGGCAACCGCCTGAATTTGTTTCTCGCGAGCAGTGTATCAAGGATACCGAACAGGTATTGGGCATGTCCGACATCCCGATCAAAAGCACGGAAGACATCTTTCGCCTCAACGTGCTCGGCATGGACTGGGATCTCGGCATGGTCGTCCACGAGCCGGTGGACTCGAGTAAAATACCCACGGGCGCCGACGGCAAGAAAGCCGGTTTCTTTCTGCTGCACGGCGGCTCGAGCGACTTCAAAGGCATCGAGCGCCACGCCAAAATGCTGGCGAGCAAATTCGGTTTCCGCGTCATCGCGGGCACTTTCCCTGGAAGATTTTACTTTCCCGATCCAAGCCGCGATTGGCCAGACGACACGATTCACGCCGACGGCACCGTGCGCACGCCGATTTGGAAGCAAGGCGAACTGATCACGCCCGACCAGTATGATGTCGTCAAGGATCCGTCAAAGCGCGACCGCTACGGCACGCGCACTCTTGCGCGCGCCAAGCCGGAAACGAACTTTTGGTATCGCATGGCCGCATGGCCTGCGGCCTTCGAGGAAGGCATGATCGAAGCGTGCCGCCGCCATTTTCCCGCCAACGAATTCTCGGTTTACGGCCAGGGCCACTCCACCGGCGGGCCTTTTGTCTGCATGCTCTCTCAGCGCATTCCCAATATGGCCGGCGTCTGCGCCACCGAGCACTCGCCGTTCGGCTACATCTGCAATGGTCGCGACGTCTGGGGCGGCGACATGGGCAAGATCACCGGCTATGACAAGGTCGAGAAGAAGGGCAAAGGCCGCACCGATCCGTTCAACGAGCTGTATATCCGCACGTGGCGCGATCTCGCCCGCTACCAGGGGCCCGAAGCGCTCGGACAGGAAGGGCCGTCTGCGTTGATGCGGTTGCCGGCGATCATGGAAGATATTTTCGACGCCTGGGACAAAGCCAAAAACCGCCCGCAGTTCAAAGCCGAGTACATCGTCACTCACGCCGTCGTCGATTCGCTGGCCGAAGGCGCCCGGGTAAGCGCCGCGCGCTTAAAGATGAACAAAGACGAAACCGACGCGCTGGTGAAGCGTTTCGTTGGCTATACGCGCGAACTGAGCGGGCCGAACGTCAAGCCGGTGCCGCCCTTTCTCTTCGAGATTTCCAAGGACAGCCGGGATCACAGCTCGGAGGTTTATGCCGAAGTGATTATGCCCGGCTTCCGCGCCATGAACCCGGCGCCGAAAATCGGTATCACCCGCTTCGGCGCCGGCGTGCACAGCTTCTGGAAGGCGGAAAAAGATTTACCCGTAGGCATCGTGCCGTCAGTGGTGAAGTCGTGGAAGGAAGCGGTGACCGGCGGGTATTTTGTTAATCAGAACTAAATCCGACGAATGAGGAGACGGAAATGAAAATCGAACTTTACTACGCTCCCAACACCTGTGCGCTCGCTCCCTACGTCACGTTGACCGAAGCAGGCGCCGATTTCGAGGTGCGGCCGCTCAATTACCGCAAGCGGCAGAATATGTCGCCCGAGTACCTGAAGATCAATCCGAAGCACAAGGTGCCCGTGCTCGTGGTCGACGGGAAGATACTCACCGAGAACGTCGCCATCCATAAATGGGTCCATGAGACCTTTCCCGCCGCGAAGATCCTGCCCAGCGATCCTTGGGAACAATTGCAGGCGATTTCGCTGCACGCCTGGTGCGCCAGCGGCATTCATCCGTATCTCAGCCGGATCAACAATCCGGCCAAGGTCTGCGACACACCCGGCGCATCCGACAGCGTCGTCAAGTTCGCGACGGAAGCTCTCGACGAGAACTTCCGGATCGCCGACGATTTGCTGGTCGGGCGCGAGTACTTCTTCGACGATTTCACCGCTCCCGACGCGCATTTCTTTTGGTGCTGCCGCCGCGCCACCCAGTTGGAGGTGGACATCTCAGGCTTCCCGAGCGTCATGGCGCATTTCAAGCGCATGCAGGAGCGCCCGAGCGTCAAGAAGCTGCTCGCTTACGAGAAAGAAGTGAACGAGGGGTTTGCCAAGACGGCCTAGTATCGAACAGCCAATGTTGGGTAACGCTTTTGCCGACGGAGATCCCATGCTGACGCCGAATGTCAAAACGGACGTGATCGATGCGGACGCGCACGTCGTAGAGAACGAGCGCGTATGGGATTACCTCGAGGCCGGCGACAAAAAATATCGCCCTACGCTAGTGGCCGAGCCGGATCATCCCGAGCGCCAGCATTGGATTCTCGACGGCGAGGATCTCGGTCCCAAGTTTCCCTCGCCTGACGAGAAGCAATCCGAAGAGCATGTCAAACGATTCGGCCGTGAAGTGGGCACTCCGGTGCAGGCCCGGGAGCTTAGCGATGTAACCCGCCGGCTGAGACACATGGACGCGTTGGGCATCGACGTGCAAGTGCTCTACAACTCGCTCTGGCTCCGGCCCCTCACGCGCCGCCCGGAAGCAGAGATCGCGCTGTGCTGGAGCTGGAACCGCTGGTTGGCCGATGTCTGGAAACTCGGTGAGAACCGCTTACGCTGGACCTGTGTCGTTCCGGCGTTGACCCCGAGCGAAGCCGCGCCGCAAATTCGCTTCGCCAAAGAACACGGCGCGGTCGGCGTCTGCGTGCGCCCCTTCGAAAGGGGCAGGCTGATGACGGAGCCGTTTTATTATCCCATTTACGACGAGGCCGAGCGCCTCGACATACCAGTGACCGTGCACATCGCCAACGGCAATCCCGAGCTGTTCAAATTGCTGAACAACGATGCCGGCGGCGGCTTCTCGACATTTCGCGTCCCGACCGTCACAGCGTGCTATGCGCTGATCATGAGCGAGATTCCGCGGGCCTTCCCCAAGCTGCGCTGGGGTTTCATCGAGACCTCGAGCCAGTGGGTGCCCTGGGTCGTTCACGAAGCCGTGCGGCGCTCCTTGGGAGGCGAACACCCGGTCTCGAAGAGCTGCTTCCGCGACTACGGGATCTATGTTTCTACGCAGACCGATGACGACTTTGCTTATGTGATCTCTTACGCGGGCGAGGAAAATCTCGTGATCGGCACCGACTACGGGCACGGCGATACTTCGAGCGAGCTCAACGCCATTTCCCGGTTCAAAGCGATGGAGGGCCTCGACCCACAGGTCAAACGGAAAATTCTTTCCGACAATCCCAGACGATTTTACGGGATTTGAGATAAATTCGAATCTGACGTCTTGAACGATTTGAACGGAGCGCAGCGATTGAACGTCTTGAACACCCTAACCAATGAAACGAAGCACTGAACGCATTCTCACCACCCACGTCGGCAGCCTGCCGCGGCCGGCGGACTTGCGCGCCATGTGGGCGAAAAAAGATGCCACGGCGGAGGACGAAGCGGCGCTGCAAACGCGGCTGCGCTCAGCCATCGGCGAGGTCGTGCAAGCGCAGAAAGACATCGGCATCGACATTCCCAACGATGGCGAGTTCGGCAAGCCGATGCGCGCGTCCACCGACCGGGGCGCCTGGGGCAATTACATTTTCGACCGCGTCTCCGGCTTTACGGCGACGTCGGAAAAGACCATCGCGCCCGATACCGCCAAACCCGGCGCGCCGATGCGCATCGTCGGCGTGCGCTGGGAGCAGCGCGAGTTCGCCGAATTTTACGCCGACACCGGCTTAGGCGCGCCCAGCACCGCCGCCTTGCGCCCGACTTGCACCGGCCCGCTCGCTTACACCGCAGAGCAATTTCTCCGCGACCAGCTCGTCAACTTGAAGCTCGCCGCCAACGCCGCCGGCGTCGAAGAGACCTTCGTCAGCGCGATTGCGCCCGGCAGCCTGGAGATGTTCTGCCGCGATCAGAACAGCTACTACCCGACCACGGAGAAATTCTTGGAAGCGATTGCCGATGCGATGCGCGAAGAGTATCGCGCCATCGTCGACGCCGGCTTCATCCTCCAGCTCGACGACCCCGGTCTCCCCGGCGCCTGGGACATGCTCGATCCCCAGCCGAGCGTCGAAGACTACCGGCGCTACGCGTCACAACGGGTGGAAATTTTGAATCACGCGCTGGAAGGCATCCCGGTCGATCGCGTGCGCTATCACATCTGCTGGGGCAGCTGGCATGGTCCGCACACTACAGATTTTCCGCTGCGCGACATAGTCGACGTCATGCTCCGCGTCAATGCTCAGGCGTACTTGATCGAAGCCGGCAACGTCCGCCACGAACATGAATACAAAGTCTGGCGCGACGTGAAACTCCCCGCCGGGAAGATCCTGATTCCGGGCGTCGTCAGTCACTCCACCGATCTCGTCGAGCACCCAGAGCTGGTAGCCGATCGCCTCATCCAGTTCGCTGAAATCGTCGGCCGAGAAAGCGTCATTGCCGGCACCGACTGCGGCCTCGGCGGCCGCGTCCATCCGCAAATCGCTTGGGCCAAGCTGCGCGCCCTGCGCGACGGCGCGGCGCTCGCGAGCAAGAAGTTGTGGAGTTAAATCCGGGCGGGCTCAGGCGATCCTGATCACACTTGCCAGATTGCCTCCGTTGTCGTTTCACACTGGTGCAAGGTGACCACATGAGAGAAGATTCAACGGACACGGCCAGCAAGCCCGCGCTCAAGCGCGTCATCGGGCGCGGCATGCTGCTTTGCTTCGTGGTCGGCGATATCCTCGGCGCAGGCATTTACGCGCTCGTCGGCAAAGTGGCCGGGCATGTCGGGGGCATGCTCTGGCTGCCGTTTTTTCTGGCTTTCGTACTCGCATCACTGACCGCCGCCGCGTACGCCGAGTTGGCGGGCAAGTATTCTCGGGCCTCCGGCGCGGCGCTCTATGTGCATCAGTCGTTCGGCCTTCCCTTCGTGACGTTCATCGTCGCCTTCGCCGTGATGATGAGCGGCGTCACCTCCGCCAGCGCGGCAGCCAGGGCTTTCGGCGGCAGTTACCTCGCCGAGTTCGTCACCCTGCCGGTCCTCGTCAGCGCCTTGATCTTCCTCGGCCTCGTCACCTTGGTGAACTTCGTCGGCATCTCCGAGTCCGTCAAAGTCAATGTCGTTCTGACGGTCATCGAGGCGTTCGGCTTGCTCGTCATCATCGCCATCGGCATCTACGCGCTGTCGATGGGCCAGGGGAATCCGGCTCGAGCCATGGAATTCAACCCGGCAAGCGGCGCGCTCCTGAGCGTGCTCGGGGGAACGGCGCTGGCCTTCTATGCGCTGCTCGGTTTTGAGGATTCCGTCAACCTCGCGGAGGAGGCCACGGATCCGCCCAAAGATTTTCCCTTCGCGCTCTTCGGCGGCTTGATCGCCGCCGCGTTGATCTACCTCGCGGTCGCCTTCACCGCCACCATGCTCGTGGATACACAGACCCTGACAAAGTCCTCCGGGCCGCTGCTCGAGGTGGTCAAGGTTGCGGGCCTGGCATTTCCGCCCAAGCTGTTCGCCCTGATCGCGCTGCTGGCGGTCAGCAACACCGCATTGATGAATATGATCATGGCGTCGCGCCTGGTGTACGGCATGGCCCGCGAGCGTGTCGTACCCCCGCTATTTGCCGTCGTGCACCCCACGCGGAGCACGCCGTGGCTGGCAATCCTATTTACCGTCGCCATTGCCGTCGTGCTGGTCGCGACCGGCGACGTAGGCAACCTCGCCGAGACCACCGTGCTCCTGCTGCTCTGTGTGTTCGCGCTGGTGAACGTGTCCGTGCTGGTGCTGCGCCGTGATCCAGTCGATCATGAGCATTACCGCGCGCCGACCTGGATGCCAGTGCTCGGCGCAGTGGTCTGTCTGGTACTCATTCTTCCGATCACCGGCCGCGACCCCGCAGTCTACGCGCGCGCCGGCGTGCTTATTGCGATCGGCATCGCACTGTGGTTCGTCAACCGGATGTTCGTTCAGAGGGCGGAAGCGAGCGGAGTTCCAACTACGACGCCGGAGGAAAAGTCCGACCCTTGATTTCCTTTTTGATTTCCTTGTGAACCGCGCCACAATAAAATTGAAGTTCTCAGAACGCGCGGCGTTTAAATGAATACAAACGCGTCAAAGCGAAAGCATTTATGCCAGACCTGAGCGATGAACTACGACGAAAGGTGGCGGTGTCATGCCGCATCCTCGCGATGGAAGGGTTGGTTGACGATATTCTCGGTCACGTCAGCGCTCGTATCCCTGATGCTGATGAAATGTGGATCCGGTGCCGAAGTTCAGAAGAGGACGGTGTGCGCTACACAACCATCGCCGCCATACAGCGGGTGGACTTTGACGGGAAGGGGTCGCACAAGCAGCAGCAATATCAAGTGCCGAACGAACTGCCCATCCACGGAGAGATTTACAAAAACCGGCCATCGGTCGGCTGCGTCATTCATGCCCATCCTAAAGAGGCGCTTATCTGCGGCATTGCCGAACTTGAGTTGCGCCCCATCTTTGGCGCCTTCACACATCTACCTGCCCTGCGTATGGCGATGGAAGGCATACCGATCTTTCCGCACTCGTATCTGGTAAATAGCCCGGCTCTGGCTGCTCCGCTGATAAAAATCATGGGAGAGAGATCGGTCTGCCTGATGAAAGGGCACGGCATCACAGTGGCCGGTAAGACCATCGAGGAAGCGACAGTTCGAGCCCTTCTTTTTAACACGTTGGCGAGAGTCACATTGCAAGTAGCTCAGCTAGGCCGAAAAGCGTCGGACATCTCGGCTGACGACATCGCAAAACTTCCGGACTTGGGCTCCACGTTCACGGATATTTGGGTGTGGCGCTACTACGCGAGAAAGCTGAAAGAAGAAGATATCCGTCTAAGCACCCGACTCGATGACTAACGTGTTCATGTATCAGGTAGGCGAGTACTTCCGCACGTCGGGTGGAAGAAAACTTGAACACTGTGGACCGTTGCTACTCGGCTTCGACCACGCTCTGCTGCGCGTACTCGCTATCGGAAGATGGCGCCGCCGCCTCAGTGCTCAGGCCGGTGGGGGCGCTTAGCCGACGTCTTCACCAAAGCCGGCTGCGATCAGTAAAGAAGGGCCAAGGCGACGCCGTTTAACGAAGGTTAGAGTCAAGTTGCCGAAGCTTCGGCAGCGACTGCGGCAGACGCATCGCGCCCATCCGCGAACGGCTGGGCCACACTCCGCGCCAAGTTTCATCACCCTACGGCTCCAATTGGAATCGCCTGCCCGGAGGAGTCCCCGCCATATACTCCACAAGGTTCGTGCGCGGGACCGAGGCGCCGCTGCAAACCTTGTGAATCTTTATCAACTGCGTGGGCTCGTCCCAGTCGCTCTTCGACTCGCACGTGACTTTTGTGCACGCGCTCTTCTTTAACCAAGAGCACACTGTGACCGGGCGGCTGGCTGCATCCACCAGCTCGGTCTTATACCAGGTGCCGAGTTTGTCCGTGCCATCCTCCAAGTGCACGGCCGGCAACACTGTGTAGACGGCGCCGCCGATCTCCACCAAGCTCAGCACCTTCTCGAGGAATCGCGACAAATTTTCCGTGTAAGTGAAGCCGCCGTACACATCGGTGATGAGCTGGAATTTGCCAAGCTCCTCGGGCGAATACTCCCGCAGGCGCTTGCCGGAGAGATACCGGAGGCGGTCATCGTCGAGACTGGCGGCCTGCTGTTTCCATTTGTCCGTCCGCCGATCCTCGATGGAAATCGCGACCGCGCGCGCCTTGGCACCGGATCCGCCGCATTTTTCAGGAGCCGCATGGTCTTGCGGTGCGTAGTAGTCCAGTATGGCCTGCCCCTCCCCCGCGCCGATATCCAGCCATCGGTCCGAGCTGCCGAGCCTACCGAGCGCATCGCAGAAGCCGGTGGGAAGAACCTCCGCGTAGTTCGACAGCCGTCGGTTCGCGGTGTAGCTCCCCGCACCCTGTCTGCGGTAAATTTTCTCCTGCTTGGCGAATTCCTGGTCGATCCGCGGTTGCACGGGTTCCTGTACCCAGTCAGCTCCAAGCGACTGCACGGCGATGACGATCACCACGACTAGGCCTACTGCCGGGATTTTCCACCATTTCGTCGATAGTTTGACTGAAATCATGCTTTGCTCCAGTTCTCGGCGTCGTCCTGGAATGCGCGCAACACGTGTTCGCGTTCAAGGACCAGAGTCATTCGCTTCCTACTGATGTCCTGTACACTTTCCGGATCTTTGGTCAATACACATACTTGGCCCTATGCCTTGGCCCATGTATGACAACCAGGAGGCTTTGGAGTTGAATTCAGAACTGTTTGTGCGGGATGAAGCAACCAACCGCAAGGCGACTCGCTACAGATTCCTTGAACTTCGACGAAAATTTCGGTTCCCCCCTAACATGGCGGGTTTAAAAAGCTAGACTGGTCTTATGAAATACGAAGTGCAGGAATCAGAGGAAACGCGCGCTGCGTTCGTCGTGACAGCGATAGAGCGCGAAGGCGAAGTTTATTCAGCGCTTTTTTCCGGACCTCGGGCGAAAGAACGGGCGGAAGAATACGCCAAGTGGAAAAACAGCGAAGTGGACACGCCCAAGGTCGCGCCTCAGAGCCGATAAGCTCTGCCAAGCCCGTGCGTGACTCCGGTCGAACTAAGCCGTTCATCTTGGTGCAATCGCCTTCTGATGCGTTCCGAGAGCAGCCGGTTCTGCCCTTCTACAACGCGGCGCAAGTAAAAGCGTCGATCGCGCGGAAATGTCAGTAACACATTCGTGCGATAGCAGCGAAGAACCAGCTCAGGTCATCCCTTCCGGCTTTTTCACTTTCGCAGCGCAGCTATCAGCAGGTCGGCAACCGCACCGCCGGAGGCTGGATTTTGACCGGTGATGAGCCTTGTGTCTTCGATGGCGAAAGGAGCCCATGGCTGATCCGCTTTCCTATAGGTCGCTCCTCGCGAGACTAATTCGCTTTCCGTCAAGAAAGGAACGAACTTGTCCAGCTCGGCAAGTTTTTCCTCCTCGTTCGAAAAGCCTGTGACCTTTTTATTTTTGATCAGCAGCGCTCCGTCCGACAATTTGATATTGAGCAAGCCCACGGCGCCGTGGCACACCGAGGAAACATACCCACCGTTTTCGTAAATCTTTCGAAGGAAGGGTTCGGTGCTCTCTTCCCTTCCTCATTTGATGTTTTCGGAATTGCGAAAATATGAAAGTTCGTTCGCCACAGGCTATCCGTAGATAAGAGCTCCCACGATCACGGCAAGATCCAGGACGATCCAGCCAATACATGGCAAATAGATATTCTTGTCTTGTTTCTGTGCTCCGAACCAGAACCAGAGGACGGCGGAAAGCAAATAAGCTCTCCAGGTGAATATAGAGACCCCGGCTGCTTGATGACGAACCCATATGGTGAGGACCTGTGGAATGGTCATCAGGAGGTGAAAATCGACATGCCTCCTAGCACGCGACGCAATTTCGCCTCGTAAATGGAAGCGTGAACGTCTGTACCCGTAGGATTTGCCTGCATCGTCGCCTCCCATTAGGGATCGATCACTCTGAAGTATCGAAGAGGTGAACTGACTGGCAGAGATTATCTTGTTCCATGGTTCTCATCTATGCAAACCGCCGCCGTGTCAGACTGCCTAAGTCTACTGATCTTTGAATGTTGATTGTTGGACGGGTCAGTAGTAAGCGCAAGCTACGGAGGGCACCTTGATGATCGCGAACGATATCTTGCTTGACGCGTTTACACGCGTCCACGAGTCGCTGCACCGCACGTTGGGCGACATTACGCCGGAGGAACTGGCTAAAGAGCCGCATCCGTCGATCGGATGGCTTGCCTGGCGCATCAGTCGAGTCATGGACGCCAATGTCGCCCGGCTTTCCGGCCGCGAGCAGCTGTGGATCGGCGAAGGATGGGCTGGCCGCTTCGGTATGCCGCCCGAACCGGCGGATTATGGGCGATCGGCCAGACACACGCGCGAACAAGTCAAATCTTTCCGCGCTTCTGCGCAGCAACTCCTCGACTACCAGGATGCGACGTACGAGCGGATGAAAACATTTCTTAACTCAGTATCCGCCGACGAGCTCGCGCGAGAGCTCGATGAACCGCAATATGACCCGCGGCCAACTGTAGCTGTGCGCCTGGTCAGCGTCTTGGAGAATGCCATGACCAACGAGGGACAGATCAGTTATCTGAAAGCCTACCACCGCCTCGGCGGCTGGTTCCCGCGCGAGTCCAAGGATCCGGCGAGCGTCCGCTAGCAGGCCGCTGCAGACTCGTAACCTGAACCTCTTGCGTCCTTCGTCTCACCCGGAAATATGAAAGCCGTTCGCATTCACGACTTTGGTTCCGCGGAGGTGCTTCAGTACGAAGAAGTTCCGATTCCGGAGCCCGGGCCCGACGAACTTTTAATCAAGGTCGAAACGGCTTCGCTCAACAGGGCGGATTTGGCTCTGCGCAAGGGCGCCTATCGCATGGCTCCAGAGAAGCTGCCGATCATCCCTGGCCGAGAGTTTGCGGGAGCCATTGCCAAGCTCGGCGCTGCAATTCAGGAATTCGAGGTTGGCCAGCGAGTCGTGGCGTGCCCCGGCAAGGGAGGCTATGCAGAGTATGCGCTCGCCAAGATCTCGGAGACTCTTCCAATTCCCGACGGCGTCGATACGGCAGCCGCGGCAGCGATGCCCACCGTATTTCTCACCGCGTGGTTCGCTTTGGTGACGGATGGCAAACTAAAAGCCGGCGAGTGGGTGCTCGTGCAGGCCGGCAGCAGCGGTGTCGGCATGGCCGCGATCCAAATCGCCAAGCATCTCGGCGCGAAGGTTATCGCGACGTCAAGCAGTGATGAAAAATGCAAAAGGTTGCGCCAACTCGGAGCCGACGAGGCGATCGACTACACCAAGCAAGGTCTGTTCACGGAAGTGATGCGCATCACCACCCCGTCCGAGGGTCGGGATCGGTATCAGGAGCGTCTGAACCCCGACGTCATGGAGGGCGTCAATGTGCTTCGCGGCTTGGGCATTGACCCCGCGGCTCGTCGACGGCAATTTCCTCCGTATCGCGGCGTCGATGTCGTACTCGAGATGATCGGCGGCGACATCTACCAGAAGAGCTTACAAGTCCTGGCGCCGGGCGGCCGCTTGGTTTCACTCGGCGGGGCCTTCGGCCCAGTACCGGACCCACCGCCTTCTCTGGCCGACGGGCGCAAGGCGAGCCGCTTCTCCCTCACGAACCATCTCAGGGCAAAACCGGAGGACTTCCGCGAGCTGGCTAATCTCCTAAAGCTCGTCCAAGAAAAAAAGTTTCAGGTGATCATCGATCGGAGTTTTCCCCTCGCCGAGGCCCGGGACGCGCAGCGCCATCTCGAAGGACGCGGCCACTTCGGCAAGGTCGTACTCAAGATGAGCTGAAAGAGAAATGAACTGTTCCAAACGTTCCCAGCGGTTCCAACTGTTCCAATCGTGTAATCGATACGCCGAGTCAAAAAAGTCGTTGTTGCGTGCGCTGCACTTTTATAGCTCGTCAATCATCCCTTTGATTCTCGGCCACACTTCACCGCCCTTGGTGCGCATAAGATCGACATAAGCGCGGTTTTCCCATTGTCTGATGGCGCTCTCATAGCTCGACCGAGCGCGTATTCGCTCGTACCAGTCCGAGAGTTGCGGGCGTTTTGCGATCCAGTCGAGGAGATTCAGATGATCGAGGCGAATGAGGTAAGGCGTATAAGCCGCGTCAGCGAGGGAATAGCCGTCATCCGCCAGCCACCGGCTACCGCCGAGTGCTTTTTCCATGTCCGTAAGCAGCGCTTCCCACATGCGCACGGCGGTTTTGAATTCTCGGGCCTCTACGCCGTTATGAATCACGTCGCGTCGCCGCTCGCGTCTGATCGGATCTGGAATTCTGTTTATCAGAGCGTTGCACGCCTCCTCTCCCTTCTCGAGATACTGGAAACGAAAGGCGATCCCCATGCTGAGCGTGGCAGTTGCGATATCATGATGGCCCTCGTCGAGCCGTTTGGTCCATAAACGCATCTGCGCTCGTGCATGTGAATCCGATGGACGGAGAGACGGGTTTGGGTACTCATCGTCGAGGTATTCCATGATCACGGTGGATTCCCGCACGACTTTGCCCTTGTCGACGATGGTCGGGACGACGCCTCTGGGATTGAGCTTCAAATATTCGGGTTTTTGCTGATCGCCTGCCCTGAGATCGAGATGGCGGCTCTCCCAGGCCAGCGCCTTTTCCGCGAGCGTCAGGCGGACTTTCTGGGCACATGTCGACATATCATTGTGATAAAGCTCCAACATGATTGTTATCCTTTACTGATCGCCTGGTGAGTTTTGAGGTAGCCCTCCTCCGTTTGATTTGGCTTATTTCACCTTTCAACCGGAAAGAAAAGACGATGACCAAGCGCGCCGCATCGTTGCACTCTTCACCGCGGGACGATAACACTGGGCAGAATATTGGTTTCGGGAGAATTCCGGTGGAAACGTTCGATGTAGATTCCCACGTAGAAGAGTCGGCGCAAACGTGGAAATATCTCGATGCAAAATTTGCCCGGCGCCGACCGATTCCAGTCACCCTCGAAGATCAACCCGCGCTTTTGGGACAGAATTCTTTCTGGCTTATCGACGGTGGCGTGGTTCCGCGCACAAGCGGCAAAGGATTGTCGCTGTTCGGGACACCCGCGACCTCTCGCCACGCCAGGGAAAAACCCTTTTCGATCGGCAGTCAGGAGTTGACCGATATGGAGGCGAGAATTCGCGATCTCGATAGATTCGGCATCGACACGCAGATCATCAATTCCACGCTCCTGAACGCCACCCTCTCGCCCGACGTCGAATTCGAGTATGCGCTCTGCCGCGCCTACAATACCTGGGTTCATGAAATCTGCGAGCAAAGCTTCGGCCGGCTCAGGTGGAACGCCATGCTCCGGCTGACGCATATCGAAAGGGCGTTGAAGGAGCTGAGGCGCGTCGAAGCGCTTGGCGCGGCAGCGGCCGAGATTCATGGTATGGCCGGCGATAAACTTCTCGATAGCCACGAGTTCGACCCGTTTTGGTCGGAAGCGGAGCAATTGAACATGCCCGTTTACGTCCACATAGGTTTTGAAAGCCCCACCTTCACTGGACTCTTTCAGAATCTTTTCATGTCGATTGCGTTTTCGAACCGAGCATCGCTGCTGATGGGGTTTCTCGCCATCGTGGGCACGGGAGTCGCCGAGCGCTTTCCCCGTCTGCGTTTCGCTTTTGCCGAAGCGGGGGTCGAATGGCTGCCGTGGCTCACGCATGTCATGGACTCTTACTGGCGCATGGGGCAGGGCATCTTTAACAACGACCCCGGCTTCGGCCATTCGCAAACCAAGCCCAGCGAGATCCTTCGCGAAGGCAACTTGTACGTTATCTGCGAAGAAGACGAGGACCTACGCGAGCCACTCAAGTTGATCGGTGAAGACCGAATCATGCTCGGTTCCGATATGCCGCACTCGGAAAGCCACCCCAATTCTTTTCAAAAATTCCAGGAACGAAGCGACTTGAGCGCTACAACAAAAGCCAAGATTCTAAACGACAATGCCAGGCGGTTTTTCTCACGTTGATTCCGATGCAGCTTGACGGAAAAGTGGCGGTCATCACCGGCGCCGGCCGCGGCATCGGCAAAGCCATGGCGATCGGCTTCGCTCGCGAGGGCGCCGACATCGTCGCCGTATCCCGAACCCTGGCTCAGGTCGAAGAAACTGTGCGCCAGGTGAAGGCGTCGGGGAGGCAAGCGCTCGCGATTGAAGCCGACGTCTCTCGCTTGAATGACGTCCGTTCCATGGCCGAACAGCTGCAACATCGCTTCGGTGGTTTGGATGTGCTGGTGAATAATGCCGCGTTGCGCATGAACCAATTGGGGAGGAAAGACAGTTACACCATTCCGTTTACCGAGCTCACCATCGAGGATTGGGACAACGCGATCAATGTCAATTTGCGCGGGCCGTTTCTCTGCATTCGCGAGCTTCTGCCGCTCATGCTTAAACGCGGCGGCGGCAGCATCATCAATATCTCCGCCGGCGGCGGCAAAAGAGGAATGGCGGGAAGATCGCCCTACTGCGCTTCAAAATTCGCGCTGGAAGGGCTCACGCAGTCGCTGGCGTTGGAGTTTCGATCTTTAAATGTAGCGGTCAATTCATTGTCGCCGGGAAAGCATTCGATTTTCACCGATGAGGAGAAGAGGGAACAACTAAAAGGCAACCCCGAGCGCGTGTTCATGAGGCCTGAGATGATGGTGCCGCCGGCCGTTTTTCTGGCACTTCAGAACGGTTCCGGTGTTACCGGCCAGCATGTCGAAGCCTTGGAGTGGATCGCGCAAAACGGTTTAGGAAGAATAGAAGATTGGAAAGTCGAAGTCTGAATCTTTCCGAGGGAGGAAAAATGCCGATCAAAATTTACAAAGAAAAAATGGAATATCTGGATAGGGCATTGGCGGAGCTGCCGCAAAAATCGGACCCCAAGGATTATCGCTCGACGCCGAATGTGACGATTACGTGGGTGGAGAACTGCTCGGGAAAAACCAAGATCAGGGATCAGGAACTGATTTCCGACGAGAACGCGCACAGCACAGGATTCGGCAAAGGAGTGAGCCCCGGACATACGTTTTTGGCCGGATTCGGCTTCAGCCACTTTACTCAGTGGGGGCGCGCGGCCGGCGTGCTCGATCTAGAAATCGATTCTTTGGAAGAGCAGGTGCGGGGCTGGTTCGACCGCCGCGGCGAGTATCTTTACGACTTGGGGTACGAGCACAAGGGGTTCGAGGAAATTACTTTCGAGGTGAAGATCCAGAGTAAAGAAAGCGAAGAGAAGATTCGCGAATTTATCAAGTGGGCCGATCGCTCGCCGCCGCACGCGACCTTGCGCCGGGCGGTGCGCTTGATCGGCATCTTTCATCTAAATGGAAAACGTCTTACGACGGCCGTGTATCACCCGGATCGGACGAAGTGGCGATAGCGGAAACCGTTCAACAGTTCAAACGTTCAACGGTTCAACGATTTGAACGGAGCGCCAGCGATTGAACGGCTTGAACGTTTTGAACTTCTAAGAGTTTCGCCCGATGAAGCTCCGCAGCATTTCATTGAACTCCGCGGGATGCTCTCTGTACGAGAAGTGGCCCGCGCGATTGAAAATATACATTCGCGAGTCGTGCGTGTTCCGGGCAATCAGATCGAACAACGCATGACCTTGATCGATCGTCGCCGTGGGGTCGTTGTACGACCAGGCGAGCAGTGTCGGTTTGCCTAGGCCGCGGTCGCGAATCATGCCCAGGGTTTCGTCTTTTTGCCTGGCGAGGTGCGGCAGGAAACGATTGATCCTGAGACCCGCTTCCTCCATCTTTCTCACGGCCTCTTGATATTTGGGCAGCGCGGCCACGCGCATCATCGCATCCACCCATTCTTCGGTAATGTGTTCATAGCCGAAGGAGTACCTCTGCAGCACCCAGCGTTGACTCTCACGGCTGAGGCGCGGCAGCGGCGGATTGGCCATGACCGTCTCGTTCTTGCTGATGCCGGGCGCCAAAGTATTGGTATCGACAAGGATGCAGGTTTTGAACAGCTCCGGATGTTCCAATATCAGGCGGGCCACCAAGTAGGCGCCGCGCGAATGCCCTACGGGATGAACATTGCGCAGTCCCAGCGTTTTTAAAAAGCCATAGGCGTGCTGCACCACCGCAGCCATCGTATAGTCCTCGTCGCGCTTGGGATTATCGGTGAATCCCTGGCCGATTTTATCGACCGCAAAGACATGAAACCGCTCCGCCAGTCCGTCGAAATTCAAGCTCCAGTCCTCGCTGCAATCCGCGGCATCGTGAGAGCCAAAATTACCGCCATGAAATAAGACTACGATAGGCCCGCTGCCTTTCTCGAAATAACGGGTCTTGATGCCGTCGACGTCAATGTATTTTTCTCCGGTCATGTGTTTTCCCTCCCTTTGCGTGACAATGGGACGATCGCTCCCATGCCGACGCCTAGCACCGCGCCACCGACGCCGTCAAGGAATGATCAGATTGCTCCAGTGATGGAACATCTGGAACGATTGGAACCATGTTTTCAACGGCTTGAACGGAGCGGAGCGGTTGAACGGCTTGAACGTTTTGAACGACGGGCCGGTGTTTGGCTTGAACATTTGAACATTTTGAACAAAATGTTTTAAGACCGAGTCAGATCATGAACGGTGCCCTGCAACAGGTTGAATGGGAGTCGCCGCTGGTCGAGCCCTTTCCAGACCCGGCGTTACAGTCCTACGTCCGGCGCAGGTGGGGGCTTCCGAACCCGACGATCGCTTACTTCGCGTCCGTTCCCTGGATGGCGCGGGCAGTAGTCGATCTCCATCCCGAGTACGGGCTGCTCATGCACCTCGATCAAGCGGCCGCGGACCTCGTCGTGCTGGTGGTCAGTCAGGAGAACTCGTGCCGTTTCTGCTACGCTGCCGTGCGCGCGTTATTGTGGGCTCAGGGAATGTCCTGGGCGCGTATCCAGCGTATGGAACAGGACCTGACGCGGGCCGATCTGCCGCCGCGGACCATGGCGGCGGTCGCCTTCGCGCGCAGCCAGTCGCGCTCGGGTCCTGCAGCAGCGCGGGCTGCCCGGGAGGCTCTACTTCGTGCGGGCTTGGGGATCGACGAGATGAAAGAGATCGCGTTCACAGCGGCATTGACAGACTTCAACAACCGCGCCCATACGATTCCCGCGATCCCTGCGTATCCCATCGAGAGCATGCCCGATCGCTTTCCCGTGCGGCTGCTCCGGCCCTTGCTCGGTCTGATCGTTAAAAGACATCGTTATCGCGGGCAGCCCACCGTATTGGACGCTGTGCCGTCCTATGCTTACGGCCGGCTCGTGGAAAGCTACACGGGTTCTCCGATCGGCGCGCTATTGGCGCGAACGCTCGCCGAGATGTGGGCCTCTCCCCATCTCACGCGACGCTGCAAACTTCTAATGATCGCCGTCATCGCGCGCGGGCTCGGGTGCGAGCTCTGCGCGCCGGAAGTGAGTGAAGCTCTCCGGAGAGAAGGATTGAAAGAATCGACGATCGCCCATGTCCTGACTCATCTCGACGCGCCCGAGCTCGACCCGATCGAGCGGCTGCTCGTGCCGTTCGCTCGCGAAACGATCTGGTATGAGCCGGCGCCGCTCCAGCGCCGCGCCCGTATGCTCCGCGACCGCCTCTCGGGCACGCAGCTCCTCGAGGCCATCGGCGTGGCGTCGCTCGCCAATGGGCTCTGCCGCATGGGCGCGACGGTGCTAAACCAATGACCGAACCCTTCGTCGTCGTTGCACTGCTGGTGGGCTTAGTGGGACTCGCCGTCGCGAGCTATCGCCAATGGCGGCAGAACCGGACGCTCAAGGCCCAGCTCGAAGCGCTCGCCACCGACCTTCAGCATCTCCAGCAATCCTGCGCGCGGCTGGTTCCTGCCGGCGTGCTGCAGCACCTCATCGCCGACGGCGTGAAGTCGGGCATCGAGGCGGCGGCCCCCGAGCGCAAAGTGGTGACCGTTCTGTTCGCCGATCTCGTCGGTTCCACCGCGATGAGCGACCGGCTCGAGCCGGCCGTCCTGGCGCGTGTGCTCAACGGCTACTTTCAGCGCATGAGCGATGCCATCCACGAGCACCGCGGCCATGTCGCCCATTTCCTAGGCGACGGCATCGTCGCCTATTTCGGCGCGCTGCAACCCAATCCGTGGCAGTGCAACGATGCCGTGCGCGCGGCCCTTGCCATGCGCACAGCCCTCCGCGAATACAATGTCGAGCTAGAGCGCGAGGGGCTGCCGTCACTTGCTCTCGGCATCGGCATCGACCGCGGGTCTGGGACTTGTCGGCCTGGTCGGCTCGCGCGAGCGGATGGAATACGACTTCGTCGGACGCACCGTGAACGTGGCCGCGCGCGTGCAGACGCTCACGCGCATCCATCAGGCGGACATCCTCGTCACCGAGGCGCTACGCGCCGAGCTCGACGCGCGCTTCGTGCTCATGCCCATGCCCGCCGAATTCGTAAAAGGGATCGCCGACCCCGTGGTCACCTACGCCGTGCGTGAAGGTCCATCGGCCGCCGCTCCATCGCCTGAAGACAGATGACCGCCGAGAAATGGAAATGCTTGAAATCATCTCCGTGCTTTCAACGTTTTGAACGGACCCCGGACTCGATCCGGGGGATTGAACGGCTTGAACGTTTTGAACAATTGGAAGTAGTTTCGATGCAAGGCCCATAGAGGATTGCGTTTTATCGTGCGGGTGCCTTCGCGTTAACCTCCCATAAATAGAGCGTGTGAAGCCTTTCGATGTCGGGGTCCTTCCCCGGCTCGAGAGTTACAACCCGCGTAGGCTTCCAGTCGTCGATATCATAATCATGAGCCACGATCCGGGATCCCGGTTTGAGTTTCTGTAGCTTGGATCGAATCGCATTGTTGAACCATTTAAACATGTAGAGCGTGACTACCGTTGCCTTGGAAATATCCGTTTGGGTCCCGTCTTCCGCGCGAAATTCGAGCAGATGGCTGACCCCTTCCTCTGTGGCCTTTTGTTTAGCCTCCGCTATGCGTTGCGGGTCCAAATCAATTCCGATGCCTCGCGTGCCATATTTTTTCGCGGCATGAATGAGGATCCGTCCATCGCCGCAGCCCAGGTCGTATATTACGTCGCCTTTCCTGACTCCAGCCAGTTCGAGCATACGCTCAACAACCGGCATCGTCGTGGGCACAAACGGGATGGGCTCTTGTGACCAAACCGTGGAGTTATTCAAAACGAATAGTAAAGCTAAGAATGATGCGATTTGCTTGAGCTTCAAGTGGCCACCTTTCAGTCGTAAAATTTCGTTCTCATCTGTTCAGAATCGCATGAAATGTCAAGCCACCCGTGAGTTTGATTCAGCGTGAGTTTGTTTCGTTGGAGAATTC
>CAVUVW010000009.1:0-58414 GCA_963745035.1 uncultured delta proteobacterium
TCACGGTGGGTGGCGCTCACTTTTTCTCGGGCTGCGGGCGCGGAGTCGGTTGTGGCGGCTGGGGGGGACTCTTCCGGCGGCGGGTCGTCTTTTGCGGTCTTCTCCGCCGATGCGTCTTCGACTTCCCGCTCCATCTGGCGAAATTCTTCCTTCAGATCATCGGTGGCGCGGCGAAATTCGGCGAGACCTTTGCCCAACGCTTTGGCAAGCTCGGGAAGTTTTTTCGGCCCGAGAACGATCAAGGCGAGGCCCAGAATTAACAGCAATTCTGGCATGCCGATGCCGAACATGCCTGTACGCTATGTGATTTCCTAAAACTTGGCAAGATTGGCCGGTGGTTTTGCAGCGCGGCACCGTAGATGTTAGCCTGATTGTGTGAAGCCGACAGCGGTAGTGGTCGATAAGGAATACTTGAAGCACGTTCCCGGCACCGGTCACCCGGAGCGGCCCGAGCGCATCCAGCCGCTGCTCGATCTCGCCGCGGGTTTGGACAAAGAGAAGTTTGCGCTTCTGCCGCCGCGCAGTGCCGCCCGAACCGACGTCGAGCAGGTGCACGGCGCTGACCACGTGCGTCTGATCGAATCCACCTCGACGGCCAACCGCTATGCGCTCGACGGCGACACCATCACGTGCCGCGACTCCTTCGGCGTCGCTCTGCTGGCCACGGGCGGTTTTTTGACCGTGCTCGACGCGATCGCCGCAAACGACAGCGCGAACGGCTTCGCGCTGGTCCGGCCGCCCGGTCACCACGCCCTGCCGGACCGGGCCATGGGTTTTTGCCTGTTCAACACGATGGCCATCGGCGCCGCGTACTTGAAGCGCCGGCACGGCGCAAAAAAAATCATGATCGTCGATTGGGACGTGCACCACGGCAACGGCACGCAGGAGATTTTTTACGACGATCCGTCGGTGCTGTTCGTCTCGAGTCATCAGTTTCCTTTTTATCCGGGCACGGGCTCGATCAACGAAGTCGGCGCCGGCGCGGGCGAAGGATACACGATCAACGTGCCGCTGCCGGCGGGCTGCGCCGATCGGGAATATTTGCAGGTCTTTCAAGACGTGGTCGTCGCCGCGGCGGAAAAATTTGCGCCCGAGTGGTTGCTGGTTTCCGCCGGCTTCGATCCGCACCGCCGCGACCCGCTCGGCGGCATGGAGGTGAGCGAGGAAGGATTCGCCGTCATGGCGCGCGCGCTCGTCGAGCAAGCGGCGAAGCTCGCCGGCGGACGCATCGCGTTCTTGCTTGAGGGAGGCTACGATCTCGCGGCGCTGCGAGACTCGGTGGCCGCGGTGTTGGCCGAGCTGCAAGCGCCGCAAAGGAGCGCGCTCGGCGCGCTGCGGCTGGCCGACAGCGGCGTCGAGCCGATTCTGCGGCGCGTGCTGCAAGTTCATGAAAAGTATCGCTAAAGCAAATTCCTATTGACCCTCCTTGGCGACTCATCTATGTTGACTTGGACCTAAACGTTTCAGCTCCGCTACAGATCGGTTAAGTATTGCGACCATGAATGAACAACGCAGAGTTGTCGTGAGCGGGCTTGGTTTAGTCTCGCCGCTGGGAACCGGCGTGAGGAAAAACTGGCAAGCGCTGCTGGAAGGCCGCTCCGGCATTCGCAAGATCACGCGCTTTGATGCGGAGGGATTTGCCGCGCGCATCGCCGGCGAGGTGCCGGATTTCAAAGCCGAGGACTACGTCGAGCCCAAAGAGATCAAGAAGATGGATCTCTTCATTCAATACGCCCTCGGCGCCGCCGCCGAAGCAATGGACGACAGCCGCCTGAAAATCGATGGCGAATTCGCCGAAGGCGTCGGCGTGATCATCGGCGTCGGCCTGTGCGGCATCGAAACCATCGAAGTAACCAAAGAAGCGTTGCTGAGCGGCGGGCCGCGCAAGATCTCGCCATTCTTCATTCCCAAAGTGATCTCCAACCTGGCGCCAGGGCAGGTGGCGATTCGCTACGGCGCCAAGGGCGTCAACTGGACGCCGACCTCGGCCTGTGCGTCCGGCACCCATGCAATCGGCGAAGCGTTTCATCTGATTCGCCGCGGCGTGCAGGACGCCGTGATTACCGGCGGGGCAGAGTCGGCAATCACGCCGCTCGGCGTCGGCGGGTTCGCCGCCATGAAGGCGCTTTCGACGCGTAACGACGAGCCGGAAAAAGCCAGCCGGCCCTTCGACAAGGCGCGCGACGGTTTTGTCGTCGGCGAAGGCTCCGGCATTCTGATTCTCGAGGAGCGCGAGCGCGCGCTCCGGCGCGGCGCGAAAATTTACGCCGAGGTGATCGGCTACGCCGCCAACGGCGACGCCTATCACATGACCGCGCCGTCGCCGGACGGCGAGGGCGCGGCGCGCTGCATGCGCCTGGCGCTGAAGGACGCCGGGCTCGCGCCCACCGACGTCGACTACATCAACGCGCACGGCACCTCGACGGAGTACAACGACGCCAACGAAACCACGGCGATCAAGGCGGTGTTCGGCGAGCAGGCGGCCAAGCTGGCGGTCAGCTCGACGAAGTCGATGACCGGCCACCTGCTCGGCGCCGCGGGCGCGATCGAGGGCATCTATTCCGCGCTTGCGCTCTACCATGGCATGCTGCCGCCGACCATCAATTATGACAACCCCGACCCGGAGTGCGATCTCGACTACGTGCCCAACCGGGCGCGCAAGGCCGACATCGACGTGGCGCTGTCCAATTCCTTCGGCTTCGGCGGCACCAACGGCTGCGTCATTCTCCGGAGGGCGCAATGAGCGGGCAGCGGCGCAGCGCAATCTTGGGCATGGGCTCCGAGGTGCCCGGCAAAGTCATCACCAATCACGATCTGGAAAAAATCGTCGACACCAGCGATGAATGGATTACCGTGCGCACCGGCATCAAGGAGCGGCGCGTGCTCGAAGACGGCAAGGGCAATGCCGACATGGCGTTTCAGGCGGCGCGCCGCGCGCTCGCCGACGCCGGCATGGACGCCAAGGAGCTCGACGCGATCATCATGGGCACGGTGACGCCCGACTATCCGTTTCCGAGCTCGGCGTGCGTGCTGGAAAACATGCTCGGCGCGCGCGATGTGTTTTCCCTGGACGTTGCCGCGGCGTGCTCGGGATTTCTCAACGCGCTCGCGGTCGCCGATTCGTTCATCCGCACCCGCAGCATCAACAACGCACTGGTCGTCGGCTCCGACGCGCTCAGCCGCTTGCTCAACTGGCAGGACCGCAGCACCTGCATTCTGTTCGGCGACGCGGCCGGCGCGGTGGTCTTGGGCGCGACCGAAAACGGCTCGGGAGTGCTGAGCACCAAGCTGCGTACCGACGGCTCATACGTGAAAACGCTCTATGTGCCCGCCGGCGGCTCGCTCAAACCGGCCACCGCCGACACCGTGCGGCGCAACGAGCACACGATCACGATGAACGGCAAGGAAGTGTTCAAGATCGCGGTGCGCTCGATGGAGGACATCAGCCGCCAAGCCTTGGCCGAGGCCGAGGTCGATATCAGTCAAGTCGCGCTGGTGATCCCGCACCAAGCCAACCGCCGGATCATCGTCGCGCTGGCCGAGCGCCTCGGCGTGCCGATGGAAAAGGTCATGGTGAACGTCGAAAAATACGGCAACACCTCGGCAGCGTCCATCCCGGTAGCGCTAGACGAAGCCAAGCGCCAGGGGCGCGTCAAGCCCGGCGATATTGTGCTGCTCAATTCCTTCGGCGGCGGCTTCAGCTGGGGCGCCGCCGTGGTGAAGCTCTAATCGCTGCCGGGTTAATTGCCCGCACTTCCTCGTTAAACCAATTTCCTTTTCGAAGACCGTCATTCCCGCATGCTTTTGGCGGGAATCCAGGCAATCCGGAACTGGCCCCCGGGGGTGACAGCTTTGAGACAGATCTCTTGCCGAGTTCTGATACCCGGGTGCTTGCAGCGGGGTTCTTCATTGTTCCCCGCCAACGGCGCCGGGCAATTCAGAAATTCTTGGCGGCAATTTCTTCGCGCAGGGCGGCGAGCTGCGGGCTGAACTCGACGGGAAAGCGGCCCGGCGCGCGAATCGCTTTCACGCCTTCGGGAAGCGCGGCGAGATCGGCGGCGAGCAATTCGCGCATTTCCGCTAAACTCGGCGAAGGCGAGCGGCGTCGGCCGCCGCGCATGACCTCTTGAAGCAAGGGCTCGCCGGGAAGATTTTCCGCGCGCAAGCCGATCACGTCTTTTTCCCTTTGCCGGAAGAGCTGCTTCTTCCCCGGCCACGACGCCTTGCCCGCGCTCAGCTTCAACACCGCGCGCTCTTCATATTCCACGAGCTTGTAGGCCACATCCGCCCACGGCGCATCGGCGGACACGCCCATCTTGGTGCCGACGCCGTAGCTGTCGAACGGCGCGGCGGCCAGGCGCTCGAGCTCGAACTCGTCGAGGCCGCCGCTGCCGATGATTTTCACTTCAGTGAGTCCGGCTTCGTCGAGGATGCGCCGCACTGCGGCGGCCGACTCGGCCATGTCGCCGCTGTCGATGCGCACGCCGAGAAGCTTCTCGCCCCGGCGCGCCATTTCTCGCGCCACAATGACGGCATTTCGGGCGCCAGCCAGGGTGTCATAGGTGTCGATCAGCAGGATCGCCTGGCGCGGAAAGGTTTCGACGTAGGCGCGAAAAGCGTCGATCTCGCGCGCAAAGCTCGACACGAAGGAGTGCGCCATGGTGCCGACCAGCGGAATGCCGTAGCGCTGCCCGGCCAAGACGTTGCTTGTGCCGGCGAAACCGGCGAGGTAGCTGGCGCGCGCGACTTTCATGCCGGCGTCGGCGCCCTGGGTGCGGCGCAGCGCAAAATCGACCATGGGCCGACTGCCCGCGGCCCGGACGCAGCGCGCCGCTTTGGTAGCGATCAAGCTCTGCAGGTGAATCTGGTTGATAATGAACGTCTCGACGATCTGCGCCTCGATGATCGGCGCGGTCAGTTCGAGCGCCGGCTCACCGGCGAAAAAAATCCGTCCTTCGGGCAGCGCGAAGACCTGGCCGGAAAAGCGCAGGCCGCCGAGATAGTGCAAAAAATCGTCGGAGAAAAGTCCCTTGGAGGCGAGAAAATCGAGCGCCGCCGCCTCGAAGGCGAAGCTTTCGAGATAATCCAGAACGTCTTGCAAGCCGGCGGCGACGAAATAGCCGCGCTCGGGCGGGTAGGAGCGAATAAACAGGCTAAAGGTCGCCGGCGCCATGCGCCCGGCGCGAAAATAAGCCTGAGCCATGGTGAGCTGGTAAAGGTCGGTGAGCAGAGTGAGATTTTCGCCGGCGGCCATGGTTCAGTTGACCGCCAGTGTAGTGAAAAGAAATCTCGGAGTAAAGCAACCGTACGGCGCGCTCTGTTGCTTTATCAGAGCCGTTTTGTTACAGATTTTCGTGAGCCGCGGCGGGTAATTAGCACCACAGGAGGAGATCGATGTTCAGCGACAAAATCGAGTTGAAGGACTTTGAGAAGCAAGATCCCGAATACCAAGATTTGCTGCGCCGGGTGCTGGCGATCCAGGCCGATTGCGAGATCGGCGGACCGAATCTTTACGTCAAGCATATTCTCCCCGACGCGCCCACCAAGCTGGACCAGTTGATCGTCGCACGCACCGCGGCCGAGGAGATGGACCATTACCGAAAAATGGCACGCCTGGCCGGCGACATCGGCGTCGACGTATCCTTCGTGCTCAGCCGCACGAACCAGGAGCGCTACGTGGAGGCGTTCCGCGGCGAGATCAAGACCTGGGAAGACTTCGCGGTCTTCGGTTTCCTCATCGACCGGGTCGGCCGCTTCCAGCTCGAGGAGTTCATCGACTGCACTTATGTGCCGCTCGCCCGCGTGGTTGAAGATCCCGATGTCATCCGCGAAGAAGAGGGGCACATCGATTTCGGCACCAACATGTCGGCAGAATGGGCTGCCAAAGGCGGCGAGCATAAAGAGCGGATCCAGAAGGCGGTCGATTACTGGTACGTCAAGGGACTCGACATGTTCGGCAACTCGAAGTCGTACCGCTCCGAGCGCTATATGTTCTGGGGTCTCAAGCGCCGACCCAATGCCATCGCGCGCCAGCAGTATAAGGACGAAGTCGACGGTTTGCTGACCAAGATGGGGCTCGACAATCCCCGATCCGAACCAGGGGCGCCTCTACACATAGGGTGGTTTCGTGTCTCGGGTCCCGGCGCTTTCGGCTCAACCCGAGACTGCAAACCTGAAACTCGAGACCTAAAGGCGAGGAATTTCATGGAAGCAGCACCGAACACCGAGGCGTTGGACGAACAATTCAAGGAATTCATCCAGGCGTTGAAGAGCGCCGTGGGCTCGGCCATGCCGCATCTCAAGGACGATCCGCAGACGGTCGACAAGGCGCTCGCAGATTGCAAGGAGATTCTCGACGTGGTCATGGAGGGCAACGTCAAAGAGTGGCTCGCGTAAGCCCATGAACCGTCCGGACCGCCGGGTCCGCTCATCGAATGGTTTGTCAAAGGCGCCTTGGTTCTACAGGCGCCTTTGTGCATCAGAAACAATTTCCAGCCAGGGAGAAAAACATTGAACGTCGTCGTCTGCGGCAAGGTGATCCCCGCCAGCTCGGTGACCATCGAAATCGATCCCAACACCAAGCGCATGGCGCGCAAGGGCGTGCCGCATGAGCTCGATCCGGCGGCGGCCAGCGCCGTCGAAGAGGGGCTGCGCCTCACAGAGAAACACGGCGGCGGGGTGACTTTAATTACGATGGGCACGAGCGATGCAACGATCGGCATCCGCAACGCCTTGGCCATGGGCGCGGCCTCAGCCGTGCATATTCTCGACGAAGCGGTGGCCGGCTCCGATACTTTGGGAACCGCCAAGCTGCTCGCTGCGGCGATCAAGAAGCAGGAATTCGATCTGGTGATCTGCGCCACCGAGAGCAGCGACAGCTACTCGGGCATCGTGCCCGGGCAAATCGCGCATTTTCTCGGCGTGCCGCCGGTGACCTTCGCGAAGGAGATCGCTGTGGAGGGCGGCAAGATCACGATCAAGCGCCAGAGCGAGAGCGGCTATGACGTGGTCGAAGCGAGCTTGCCGGCGCTGGTGGCGTGCAGCAGCGGCATCAACGAGCCGCGCTATCCGCAGCTCAAGGGCATCATGGCGGCGAAGAAAAAAGAGATCAAAGTCTACACCGCCGCCGATCTCGGTCTGGCGGCGGATCAGGTCGGCGAAAAGGGCGCGCGCGAAAAAGTCTTGACCATCGGCCGGCCGCCCAAGCGCCAGGCCGGCAAAGCGGTGGCCGACGAGGGCGAAGGCGGTAAACAGATCGCGGACTTTCTCGCTGAAATCAAGGTGATTTAAGTGGCGGACACAATCTGGGTATACGCGGAGCTGAGCGACGACAGGATTACTACTACGTCGCTCGAAATGCTCGCCAAGGCGAGCGAAGTGGGCACTGCGGAAGCGATCCTGCTCGGCCCGGCTCCGGAAGAAGCGGCGCAGACTCTGGCAAAACATGGCGCGAGCAAAATCTACCGCTCGGCCGATCCGGTCTATCGTGATTACTTGACCTTGCCCGCGGCCGAAACCGTCGCCGCGATGATTGAGCAACACAAGCCGGCGGTGATGCTGTTCGCGTCGAGCTACAGCGGCCGCGACCTCGTCGCCAACCTGAGCGCGCGGCTCGACTGCGGCGCGATTACGGATGTCGGCGACTTTCAATTAAAAGACGGCAGCGTGGAGGCGACCATCCCCGCGCTCGGTGCGAGCTATCAAAACACCAGCACCTTGGTGAGTACCGGCACCAAGCTTCTGGTCGTCCGGCCGAAATCGTTCGAGCCCAAAGTCAACGAGCAGCCGCTCAACATCGAAGAAATCGCCGCCGCGAGCGGCGAGGAGCTGAAAAAAGTTCACATGAAAGAGCGGGTGGCGATCAAGCGCGAAGGTCCGTCGCTCGAAGGCGCGAAGATCGTCGTCTCCGGGGGGCGTGGGCTCAAGGGCGAAGAGCACTTCGCCATGCTCAAAGACCTCGCCGATGCGCTCGGCGGCGCCGTCGGCGCCAGCCGCGCCGCGGTGGACGCCGGCTGGGTGCCCTACGCCATGCAGATCGGCCAGACCGGCAAGACCGTGAAGCCCGACATCTACTTCGCCGTCGGCATTTCCGGCGCGGTGCAGCACCTCTCGGGTATGAAGACCGCCAAGTACATCATCACCATCAACAAAGACGCCGACGCGCCGATCTTTCAATACTCTGATTTCGGCATCGTCGGAGACCTCTTCAAAGTCGTCCCGCAGTTGATCGAGGAGCTGAAAAAACGCAAAGGCGCCTAACGCAGTCTTGCATTTTGTTGACCTCAAAACTTTCCGGCATCTTTGGAGTTTGCGTTTTGAGGGCTGGCGTACGCGAATTTAACTTTTAACGTTCAAGAGTTCATGATTTGGGCAAAACCCCTCTCGCAAACGTTTGCGTGATTGGAATCAAAAGAGCGCGGTTTGATTCCTCAGCCGTCCTTCTTCACGAACCGCACAGTTGCAAGAGTTCAAAACGGTTCAAACCTTTTATCCCCCGAATCTAGTCCGGGGTTAGTCGACTTTCACGAATTCTCTCAACGCTGAAACGATCGAAAATCGTGAGCTTGGCAGCAGAGCAAGGACATTGTTCCAGCGGGCGCGAAGAGAACGTTTCTCCACAGGGCATGTTGCTGGCGGCATCGATGTAAAGCCTCTGGCGGAGTAAATCATGGTGGACCCCAAATCATGAGTGGCCGCGCGTGAATTAAACGCTGGGACATAGCCTCGCTGACCCGTGAAACGCTTTGCGGAGCCTTGACAGGTAACCCTTCGCCGCAATAAAGGTCGCGCAGGTGAATTCCAATCGTGTTTGCCGAGGGCGTGTGTGTAGACGTGAGAGGAGGTAAGAATGACCAACCATCATGAAAGCGTCACGTTCCGTATGGCGCTTACCGTATCGGTTGTAGTCTTTTTATTTACGGGTTTGCTCAACTCCGCCTTCGCGGCTTCCGCCGAGGAGGTTTACGCGTCGCTGGCCAAAATGCCCAAGGAGCAGCGCCAGAAAACCATTCTCGAGAGAGCGCAAAAAGAAGGCAAGGTCGTCGTCTACGGGGCGACGGAGGAGTCGATCGTCAAAGGCATCATCGCCGGCTTCAACAAGAAGCATCCCGGAATCAAAGTCGATTATCTGAGGGAAGTAAGCACTGCGATACTTTCCAAGGCCATGATGGAAGTCAACGCCGGACGCTGGAGCTGGGACATGCTGTCGGTTGGGCCCGGCTATAACGACGTCAAGCAGGCGAAAGCCGCCGCTCGACATTACGGGCTGGTGGTGGAAGACGAGTATCCGAAGCAGTTTCTCGGCAGCGATTGGTTCGGCTTCGAGATCCTTCCCTTGGTCATCGCCTACAACAAGAGCCTGGTGAAACCGGCGGATGTTCCGAAAAGTTACGGCGATCTGCTCGATCCCAAGTGGAAAGCGAAAGTGGCCATCGACGTCAATCCCGACAATCTGCTAACGGCGATGATCAAGAAGTGGGGCAGGGAA
Organism: uncultured delta proteobacterium; assembly: GCA_963745035.1. GTDB lineage: Bacteria > Desulfobacterota > Binatia > UBA9968 > UBA9968 > DP-20. Next base: position 9,488 of record CAVUVW010000009.1, read on the forward strand.
AAGACCGCCGACTGGCTCGACAAGTTTATGAACGGCAATCAGGCTTTGATTCGCCGAGGTCATACCGTGCAGACGCAGCTGCTCGCCTCCGGCGAATATCCGATCGCCTCCGAAGTTTATGCCTACCGCGTCGAGCAATTGATGGAAAAGGGCGCGCAAATCGATTGGCTCGTGGCGGCGGATGTGGCCGAGGCCGAGGTGCCGGGCTATGTGATTTCGCGGCAGGCGCCCAATCCTTACGCGGCGCTCCTCTTTGCGCAATACCGAGCCTCTCAAGAGGGCCAGAGCGTTGCCGGAGGGTACGGCCGGATCGGCGTGCACCCGCAGTCGGAGCTGAAGTACCCGCGGTTGCGCGAGCTGGTCAAGAGTCCCACCTTGGAGCGGCTCGACTCTCATCACTGTCGAAGACCAGAAGCTCTGGGACCAGGCAAGCGAGCTGATCCAGAAATATGTCGCGCCTCGGGTAAGAGCGAAATGAGGAATGGGCAAGAGATTGATCTAAACTTCGCGGCGTAATCTGAATAATCTCAACCGAGGAGTTCGCGTTCAAGAGCTCAAGCGCGTCAACGGCTTTCGGAGCGCGTAAACTCTCGAACTCGTGAACTATCGACCACTGCGCTCATGGCGGACACGCGCGCCGTTGCCGCGGCTTCCGATCTCCCGACGATTCGTTATCGCCAGCCGTGGCGCGGCTGGTCGCAATCTCTCGGCATCGCGTTGCTGATTGCGGTAGTCGTTTGGCTGGTTGCGATCCCGCTCGCCATGGTCGTTTGGGGAGCGTTCCGCGACGGAGCGCCGGGGACTCCCGCTACCTTTACCTTCGGTAATTTCGTTCGCGCCTACTACAACGTCGGCCTGCTGCAGGCGATTCAGAACTCGTTGATCTTTGCTTCGGGCGCGTCGCTGATCTCTTTTTTTGGCGGGACGATGCTTGCTTGGATCACGGAGCGGACCGACGCGCCGTTGCGCCGGGTGATTTACGCCCTGGTTCTGGTCCCGGTGATCGTCCCCGGGATTCTCTTCGCGACGTCGTGGCTGTTTTTGCTCAACCCGACGATCGGCGCGCTGAACAAGTTCGTCGCGTACTGCTGCGGCATCGAGACGCCGATCTTCAACGCCTACAGCATGGGAGCCATGATTTGGGCCGAGGGCGTGGATAATTTCAGCCTGCCTTTTCTCCTCATGGCGGCGGCCTTTCGCTCCATGGATCCGGCACTGGAGGAAGCGGCGCAAACAGCCGGCGCCGGTGTCTGGACAACCATGCGCACTGTGACGCTGCCGGTGCTTCTACCGGCTGTTCTGGCCACCCTGCTACTATCGTTCATTCGCGCCATCGAGAGCTTCGAGGCCCCCGCCATCATGGGTATCCCGGCGGGAATCTCGGTGTTCGCCACCGAGGTGTGGCTGTCGGTTTCGCGCACCCGTCCCGCCGACTTCAATCTGTCGGCCACGTTTGCCATGGGTTACCTGCTGGTCACCGTCGCGGGCGTCTATTTCTATCACCGCGCGACGAAAATGTCCGAGCGTTACGTGACAGTGACCGGCAAAGGATACCGGCCCAACCGTCTCCGCCTGGGCGCCTGGCGCTGGCCCGTGACGTGCCTCAGTCTGGTTCTTCTCGGCGCTTCAGTCTTGCTGCCGCTTTTCATTCTGATCTGGACTTCGTTGATGCCTTTCTACATGGTCCCGTCGTGGCAAGCCTTGTCTCTCGTTTCGCTGGAGAACTATCGGCAGGTCTTGGCGCTGGATGCAGCGTACGACGCGTTCGTCAACAACCTGATCGTCGGCGGCTCGGCCGCGGCCATCGGCGCACTGTTGTCGGCGGTGATCGGCTGGGTGGTGATTCGGACGCGCCTGCCGGGCAGGCGACTGTTGGATATGTTGGCCTTCGCGCCGATCGCGATCCCCGGAACAGTCATGGGCATCGCGCTGTTGTGGCTTTATCTGACCTTGCCGATTCCGATCTACGGAACCCTGTGGATCTTGCTCATAGGCTTCCTGGGCAAGTACATGACCTTCGCCGTGCGCTCCACCTACGCTTCTCTGACGCAAATTCACAAAGAGCTGGAGGAGGCGTCCACGTCCTGCGGCGCCCCTTGGGTGAAAACGTTTTTCCGCGTCACGTTGCCGCTGATGGCGCCCGGTCTGCTCATCGGCTTTCTTTTCATTCTAAGCTTGAGCTTCCGCGTTCTGGGTTTGCCGGTCATGATCAGTCACGTCCACACCCGGATGATGCCTTCGTTCATTTTCACTCTTTACGACGAAGGAAAATATGAAGTGCTGTCGGCGCTGGGAGTCATGATCATGCTCTTTCTTCTCGTCATCGCCGCAGTGTCGCGCTATGTCGCGGGAAGATTCGGCGTCCAAGAAGGCCGCTGAGAGCGAAATCCAGCGGTATGCGTGACTGTGCGCAGCTATCCGTTCACGCTGAGTTGCGGCTTCTTCAATTCTCTCCCTGCCTCGGCTTCCGCGCCTCTTGCTGGAAGCTCCGCCTGGGTTCGTAGCTGGGGCGAATAAACATGGAGAAATGGTCTGAGCCAAAGTACGCGAGGCGCTTGAGTTCGAGGAGCATTGAAGATCATGAGAGATTTTTCAATGCTCGCCGACAGGAGGAAGTCGTCCGCGTGATTTTATGTGCAGCCGCGCACCATGAACAGCAACAGCAGGATCGGTATCGGGATACCAATCGCCCAGAGTAGGATCCAGCCTATCGCGCCTTTTTGATCTTTCAGGATTTTCATGATCCCTCCTCCATTCACTTCACTTTGAATAGAAAAAAGGCAATCGATGTGCCAGAGGCAATTACTCGATATTCCGCAGCCTTTGCTCGTCGATGGACCGCTCGGTTCGGCGTATGTGGAGGAGAAAAGCCGACAGCGCGACGCTTTGCAGTCCTTTTGAGTTAGCGGCGAACGAGCTTGCCAAAGCCGGCAAGAATCAGCAGCGCGAGCGCGATGAACAAGGCGGCGAGCAGCACGAGGAGATGGGTGGGCGCGCGCATGTCTGGCGCTTTTGGTTTTGGCACATCCGACCAGTTGGCTTGAAACTTTCCGCTATCGAAGTCGTAGACGTAAACATTGTCCCACCCGAAGCAGTGGATGGGCTTAGCGAAGTTCAGTTTGGTTCTTTGCGTATCGGCCGGAACGTCGCCGGCCTTGTAGATGCAGGTGTTGAACGTCAGGGCGACGTTTCTCACGCCGCTCCCGGCGACGAACGCTCCGGCGGGGTAGTCAATCAAATACACCACCGGCTGTGTCGGCTTTTCGGCGCCGTAGAACTTTTGCGTGCGCTCCTCATAGGAGCCGGGCTTATTCCAGCGCATTAAATAGAACCGGCCGTATTCCGGATCACTGTTGTAAGCGGGATCGCTGTCCTGGGAATCGATCACCCAGTCATGAAAGCAAAACGGAACATCGGCGCCGAAGCTCGGCACGATATCGCGGACGATCGTGTGAACCTTGCCGCCACCGTCCCTCGAGCTGTAAAAAACGCAGCCTTTTTTGAACTGAACGACGGCATATTTCTCGAGGGAGTCCACCGACGCAGTCTCGTATTCCATGATCGTGCCGTTGCCGTAGGTAGGATGATCGGGATCGTCGCTGAACCAAACTTCATAGACCGAGGTCGTGAGAGTGAATCTTTTAAGATCGCAGGTGCCGGTCGACAGGCAGTCCGGATTGGCAAAGACCTGCCTGGTCTCCGAGAGCGTGTGCATGTGCCCTTTGCCGTCAAAGTGGCCGTAAGCGTTGCCAGAGAGAAGGAAGAGGTAGAAAGAAAGTAGACTTAAACAGCAGGCATAAGGCAACCGAATACGCATGGGCAACAGGTACCAGGCAATAATAAAACAGATCGTTCAAGGTCGGATCGAACGAAGGGTGCGAAGGTCTTTAAACCTTGGCTCCGGTCGAGCCGACACGAATGCTAGTCTTGCTTCGTTCTACTTGGCTGCCGCCGCGGCGGCTTCGTATTGAGCAGTTCCCTTGGCCGGGATCGTCCAGAAATACACGGTGCCGCCGTCGGCCTTGAGCGTCTGCTCGGGTTTCCAACTGCCCATGTCGAAGGCGTGGGAGACGATCCGGGTTCCCGGCTTCAATTCAGCCAGAAGTTTCGGAAGCAATTTCAAGTTGAGGCTGGGCAGCAGATAGAGCGTCACCACCGTGGCGTCGCTAATTTTCGCCTCGAACAAATCTTCGTTGAGGAAACGCACGCGGTCGCCGACGCCTGCGGCTTTGAGGTTGGCCTGCGCCTCCTTGATGCGTTCGGGATTAATGTCGATGCCGACCGCGCGCGCGGCGTTATACTTTTGCACCGCCATGATCGGAATGCGCCCGTCGCCTGAACCCAGATCGTACACCACGTCGCTCTTGCCTACCTTGGCGACTTTGAGCATGGCTTCCACGGCTTCATAAGGCGTCGGCACATAGACGACGTCGGGGGAGCGGAGTTGCGCGCCGCCCGTGCCCTCTTGCAGTTGCTGCGCCTGGCTCGGCGCCGGGGCAGTGATCTCATAACCGATTAGACAGAGCGCCAGAGCCAGCAAGTACGATCGTGTTTTGGTCTTCATGTTTCCTCCTGTTGGTTTAGAGACGTTTGGAGCTAGTTTGAACTCTCACGGGCGGTCCAGCTTGAGCTCCCTAGCAAGTAGTCGACCGCCACCATTTCGGCATGTGCCGATAACTCGGCGCGCCTGCTTCGTCAGGGTTTCTCCTTGATGCTCGTAGAAACCACTTAAACGTGCTCGCGTCAAGGGTTTTCAGCCGGATCTCGAATTATCCGGAGCCTGGCACAATGCTTGGTTAACCCACGATTAGAGTCGAATCATCAATCGGAGTGAGCGGATGTGGGCTCTCTTCCGAAACGAAAATTTAACTGCAATGGAACAAGGAGGAGTCATGTTTTTAGCGATGAAGGGAAAGGCCGCGCTCGTCACCGGCGGATCGCGCGGCATCGGTCGGGCGATCGCCGAGCGCCTCGCGGCGGAAGGTGTTGCCGTCGCAATCAACTACACCCGCAACGAACAACTGGCGTATGAAGTCGTCAAAGGGATCACGTCTAAGGGCGGCAAAGCTGTCGCTTTTCAGGCCGATGTTTCGAAGCCTGCCGAAGTGCGCCGCATGTTCAGCGAGGCGGAAAGCGCGCTGGGAGGTCTGGATGTCGTCGTCGCCAACGCCGGCGTCCATATCGAAAAGCCGCTGATCGAAAACACCGAGGCGGAATACGATTACGTTTTCGACATCAATACGAGAGGCGTATTTTTCACTCTGCAGGAAGCTGCCCGTCGAGTGCGTGACGGCGGCCGCATCGTCGTGGTATCGACCGGCGGCACGAGGATGCATTTTGGCGGCATGTCGCTCTACCTCGGCAGCAAAGGAGCCATCGAGCAGTTTGCGCGCTCACTGTCGATTGAACTAGGCCCGCGCAACGTCACCGTAAACGTGCTCTCGCCGGGATTTACCGCCACCGACATGCTTCCGGAGCAGTATCGTGAATATGGCGCGAGCCTCTCGCCCTTCAAGCGCGTCGGCGCGGTCGAGGACGTAGCAGATGTAGCCCTGTTTCTCGCCAGCGACGGCGCGCGTTGGGTCACCGGCCAGAACCTCCAGGCGGGTGGTGGTGTGACCTAGCGGGCGGGAAGACGTCTGAGGCTCGTAAAAACAGTTCGACTTGAGAGGAGAAATCGTTCCCGGCACGAGCAACTCGAACGACGCGATGACGGACAGCATTCAAGGTTTGCGCCCTGACGGTCGTTTTGTTCTGATGGGCTTCGAGGCCAAGCCGCTCAGGCTTTCCCCGGGCGACCTGATCATGAAGCGCATTTGCGTTACCGGCTCGCAGCAAAACGGCCGCGAGTATCTCCCACGAGGCGCTCGACTTTGCCGCGAAGGGCAAAGCGAAAACCATCGCCGAAACCTACTCGGAGCGACATCAACAAAGCCTACGAACGTGTTGTCGAAGGCAAGGTGCAAAAAGCAAAGAAGGGATACGCCCATGAAACTCTCGTTCGTGCCGCTGTTACTCGGCGGCGGATCGCTTTCTCTCGAAGCGCGCAGCGCCCTGATTGAAAATCGCCGCGCCGATGCGGCGGTTTTGCTCATGCAGCAATTCGACTTGAACTGCCGCGAAGCGGGCGAGCTGGTGGATGTGTCGATATGCGACGAAGAAAAGCCCGAGCGGCGCGCGCCGGGCATTTGCCGCGCCTGACGAGTACGCCATTGAGCAGGGGAGCGCATCCCGTCGCCGTGACCTTCGACTGAGTTTTGGTTTGCAATGCGGAAGTGTCGAGACGTGGGTGGTCGTCCGCTCGGGGCCAATTTCCGAAGAATCTCCGGTTGCTCGGATCTCCGATGACTAAGCGCGCAACGCCGATCCTGCTGAGGACGATGCTCCAGGCGCAGGACCAGCTTGCGCAAAGCGAAACGAACACGGCGATGGCGCTGGTGGCGGTGTACACGGCTTTGGGCGGCGGCTGGGAGAAGTAGAGCGAGATGCACGCCGCCGGTGCTCATTCCCCCACAGCTTGCCACAGACAGTTCATCTTCCTTGGCTTGCCGGCTCTCCGCCTGAATTTCGGCGCGTGCCGAAGGGCCGTCACGCCGCTCTCGGCGCAATTTCCCCGCATGCTGCTGCGTCCCTATGGATCTCGTGTGATTTTCCCCGCTTCCGCCCGCCGGCGCCGTCCCGACTCCTTTGGCACTTATGTTGCCATACTGATTCTCAGGAGAGGAAAGGTGACGGACTCATGAAACTCGAAATTCCATTGCTGACCGGATTGGCGTTCCTTGGAACGCAACTGTTAATGCGCGCGCAGATTCAAGGTTTTGAAGCGGCGCTGCTGTCGAGCGGTGTCGAGTACGGCCTGCGCGGGTGGCGCGCAGCGTCGAAACGGCTGCGCCGGACGTTGACGCACTGCACCGAAGGTTGACGCGATGTGTCAACTTAATCTCAGCCGGCTTTCAGCCGTATCGGGCCTGAGGGAGCGATGATGGCATTCACAAATAAATCGTACTTGGGCAGCGGCAAAGCTCTGAGGTACGCGGCAGGCGCGCTGGTGGCGGTTCTGATCGGTTCCAGCGCCGTCAGTGCGGCGGATACGGGATGGGGAACGCACTCAATCTCGGCGTCCAGCGACGCGGCCCAGCGAGCGTTGAAAGTAATCCAGTCCTCGCCGCTGGTCGCCGGCGGCGTGAACCTCGGCACGGCGGTTCTCTATGACGATCCGGCGACTCGTCGGGCAGCGGATTATCTGGAGCTTTACGACGGCCAAGGAGGGCTTGTCGTGGTTTCCTGGTTTGACAGCTTCGGCATTCAACGAATCGCCGTGGACCGCGCGTTCGTCGCCGGCGAGGAAGGGCTCGAAGGCGTTTTTGTCGCGGTCGTCGACGATAGCTTCATCTGAACGGCCCGGCGATGTTGAAGATCACGATCATCGATGGCGGCGACCGGACAGTCTTTGAGCTGGAAGGAAAACTCGCCGGACCCTGGGTCGAAGAAATGAAGGAGTGTTGGCGCAAGGCCGCCGACGCCGACCGCCAAGTCGGCGTGTTGCTCAAGCAGGTGAGCTTCATCGACAACGCCGGCAAGGCGCTGTTGATCGAGATGTGCCGCGGCGGGGCGGAGATCGATGGGGAAGGGTGCATGACGAGCGTGACCGTCGCGGAAATAAAGGGAGGATGTAAATCATGAGCGGGCGAATTCACGAAGTGAACGACGGTAATTTTGAGCAGGTGGTGCTGCAATCCGACCGCCCGGTGCTGGTGGATTTTTGGGCGCCTTGGTGCGGCCCGTGCCGCGCGCTGGCGCCGACCCTCGATGAGATCGCGGCCCAATGGGCGGACCGCGCACGGGTAGTGAAGCTCAATGTCGATGGCAGCCCGAAAAGCGCCGCGGGGTTCTCGGTGCGCGCGATTCCGACCTTGATTCTTTTCAAGAACGGACGGGAAGTCGAGCGCTTGCTCGGCGCCATCGACAAAACCGAAATCGAGCGCAGGCTCGAACCGCACCTGGAAGCAGGGAGCGAAATGGGGGAAAAGCATGGAAGCGTACTCTAGCGGCAGCGCCAGGGAAGAATCGAGTTTCACCGCGGACGAGCGGGTGTCGTCGCTGTTTCAACCCGACACTCTGCTCTCGACTCAGTACTTTGAAAATCTCCGCCGCAAGACGCTCTTCGAGCCGGAGAAGCGGCTCATGCTGGCGATTCTCGAGGACGGCATTCACTGCTACTTCGATAATCTTCACGCGAGCGGCGGCAAAAAAAAGCGTCTGTTCGAAGACGCCGAGGCTTGGATCGTCGCGAGCGACGACGATTGGGTGTTTTCATTCGAGAGCGTTTGCGATGCGCTTGGCTTGAATCCCGAGTATGTGCGTCAGGGATTGCTCCGCTGGCGAGAAAAGAGCGGCAATACGCGCCGCGGCCGCAACAGCGAAGCGCCCGCCAAGTTGGCGGGATAAGGAGAACGAAGTCAGGATTGGCGAGGAGGTCCATATGAGCTCATGGGTAGCGGTTTTCGGTCAAAGTCCGGTGAACAATGCTCCCTACAACGGCGATCGGCTGCCGGAGCAGATCTGGCGATGGCCGACGGGAACATGGTTTCAAACGCGCGTGCGCTATCTGCGCCAGTGCAATAACGAGCGAGCAGTGCGGTCTACCGCCGCTCGCGGGCGGTAGTTTTGGCATGAACGAGGCGCATATGAGAATCGCGGAAATCGACTGGCCGCTTTTTTGGCAAGCGCTGCGCCAGCAGGACCCGACCGTGAGAGAGCGTTGGCTAGCGCGCTGGGTCTTCGCCGACGATACGGTGAGGCTGTCGCGGCGGCCTGGGCGCGAAAAGAAGCGCTAAGCGTTCGCGGCTGTCGCGAGACGGCGCGGTCTCCGCCCATTTTGCCGTCGAATCGAAGGAATAAAAACAAACCCCGCCGGATTGCCGCGAGCGGGGTTGTTCCAGAACATTTTCGACCTGGCGCTACTTCTTCTCAGTCTTCTTTTCGTCGGCCTTGGCCTTTTCTGCCGTCTTGGTTTTTGCGGTGTCCGATTTCGTCGCGTCGCTTTTGGACGCTGCGGTAGTCTTTGCCGTGCCGCCTTTGTTCTTATCGGTTTCGCTAGTCTTTGTGCTCGCCTTGTCGCTGGACGTCTTGCCTGTAACCGTGACGTCGGAGCGGATCTGCTTCATGAGGCCGGGGCCGATCCCCGGAACCTTTTCCAGGTCGTCGACGGATTTAAAATTGCCGTTTTTCTTCCGGTAATCGATGATCTCCTGCGCGCGTTTGTCGCCAACGCCTTTGAGAGTGGTCAGCTCCTCCTTGGTCGCCGTATTGATATTGACCACCGCCAGCGCCGCGCCGGAGAGCGCAAACCAGATCGCGAACGCCAATAATAGTTTCTTCATCGAAACCTCCTCGTTTCGTTTGGGTTTATCGGCCGCTATGTCCTCTTAGACGAATGGCTCGTCTCGGCATTCACTACGGCTCCGTACCGCACCTCAGATCGAAACGGGGTAATAGCGAGAGGGCTTGACGATGTCAAGCCGATCTCCATTTTTACCGGATGTTCGACAGGCCGCCTGTTAATAGCGACATTGCGAGTAAGCAACGACATCCGCCGGGTCGTTGTGCGGCTGCGCCAAACCCGATAGCAAGGAAACTATGGAAACCGTTCAGGACCGCGCGAAGCTCTCCCTGCGGGCATGGATCGAAACCCACGGGCATGTCTTGCTCTACGACGAGGACCGGTCGAGTTTGCTCGACGTCGCGTCTGGCAAAAGCCTGCGCTTGTCCTGGCCGGATGTCAGCGCCTTCGAGGAGAAAATTCATCCGGAGACGGGTGATCACTATCTGGTGCTGCTTTTCGAGAGCGGCAAGCAAATCGCCCTGGCCGATCCGGGCGGCGTGGCGTTCGCTCCGTCCACGGAAAATTCCGGCCCGGTGGCGAACTTGCCGTCCGTGGTTTGTCTGCGGGATTTTCTCACGCTCAAGCAGCGCATCGATCATTATCTCTATGATCATCCGAACGAGCCGCCGCCGCGCGAGTGCTTGGATTTGATCATGATCTGCATCGCAACTCTCGACGGCGCCCGCACGGTGGGTTTCGACGTGGGCGATTTGGAAGGCGAGTTGGAGAAAGCGTTGAACGAATTGGAGCGGCGAACCCAATAGCAACCGGGAAGATCAATGCTCTCCGCGATGTCATTTTGAGGCGAGGCCGAAGGATTTGTTTTCTCTCTGAAAGTCCTCACCAGAGCCCGAAATGCGAAAGCAGATTCTTCGTCGCTGCGCTTCTCAGAATGACAGCCGGAGTGTCTCGGACGGCTCCGGCGCGAAGATTGTTGGAGCGATGGAGAGATGGAGTATTGAATTTCGAGCGGTCAAATTGCTCAATCGATGTTTTTTGATCTGGGGACATAGCCGTGGGATTGGTGAGCTCATTACGCTGTCCGAAATGCGCCCATGAGCCGGCCTCGAAAACGATTTTTCAATGTCCGGACTGTCGTTGCGTCCTCGAAGTCTGGACCGGTATCGAGCATCTCACGCGCGCAGATTTCGATCGTATGCGGCAAAGCCGCGATCGCTCGATCTGGCGCTGGTTCGAATTTTTCCCTTTAGCTGATCGGTCACACATCGTTTCCCTGGGTGAGGGTGATACTCCGTTGCTTCATGCCGCTCGGCTCGGCAAAAAATTGGGCATCGCCAATCTTTACCTGAAGAACGATACGGTCTTACCGACAGGCTCGCTGAAGGACAGGAGTAACAGTGTCGGTCTCTCGGTGGCGAAGGAACTCGGCTTTACCGCCGCCGCCGTCATGTCGACCGGCAATGCGGCGGCCTCGGTCGCGGCCTATTCGGCCGCCGCGGGCATTAGAAGCATCGTCATGGTGCCCGCGGGCACGGCGCCGTCGAAGATCATTCAGGCGCGCGCCTGCGGCGCGACGGTGATCGTCATTGCCGGCGACTTCGACAACGAGGTGGCCAAGCTTTACAAAGCGGCGGTTCAAGAATTCGGCTGGTACGATTGCCTGTCGTCGAATCCGTATCGCGATGAAGGAAAAAAATCCTACGCCTACGAAATGGCGGATCAACTCGATGGGCGAATGCCGGATTGGATAATCCATCCGACGGCGGGGGGTACCGGCATCTATGCCATGTGGAAGGGATATCAGGAATTCTTGTCGCTGGCTGGATCAATCGCGCCCGAAACTCGTGCTGCTCAAAGCGGAAGCCGCTGCGCCGATTGTCGCCGCGTTGGAAAAGGGTTTAGCGGACGTCGAGCCCGTGGTCGGCGCGCGAAACAGTCGCCGAGAGCATTCAGGTCGGAAATCCAGTATCGCTCGGCTGGCGCGCACTTGCGGCGATTCGGGAATCGAAGGGCACCGCCGCCGCAGTCTCGGATGAGGAAATCGTCGAAGCGCAAGAGTTGACCGGCTATCTCGCCGGCATTTTCGCCGAGCCGGCGGCGGCCACTTCCGTGGCGGTGGCGAAGAAACTGCGCGATACCGGGATGGTCGGCAAGGACGATGTCGTCGTCTGCAATCTCACCGGCCATGGGCTGAAGCAGCCCGAGGCGATTCGCTTGCTGGAGGAACTAGCCCCCATCGCGGCGACGCTGGATGCGCTCCGAGAGCGAATTTCCAAAGCGAGCGAAACAGAGCGCTAAGGATGTTTCATTGACTCTGCCCTTGTGCCCCATGCTCCAGTTTGTTTGATATTGGCGCCGGCCGCATGATTGTTAAAGGAAAATTTCTTTGGGGGTCGCAGGTATCGGGCCTGTGTAGTTTTGCGACATGATGAAACCAACTCGATTGTTTGTGGCATCTTTGATTGGTCTCGTGACTTCAAGCGCCACTCTCCCGGCAGAAGAGAAGCCGGTAAAACTCGTCCCGGTGCTCAAGATCAATAGCGACCTGGATCGCCGCACGGAGATCAAGCCGTCAAAGATCCCCGGCGGCGGCAATGGCCTGTTTGCCGCCGTTGCGATCAAAAAGGACGAAGTGATCGGCGAATTGGGCGGGCAGTTGAGAACGGAAGAGGACTATCCTGCGGGCAATTACTATCTTGCCTCCATTCCGGAATGCGCCTGGGAAGAAACGCATCCCTATCGATATCTCGACGCCAAGCACTTCGGCGCCCACGTGAGCCGGATCAATTTTGCGCCAAGAAAAATCAATGGCGTCGAAACGAAATTCCAAAACTCCGCTTTAGTGCAGCTTTGCAACTACCCTTACGTCGTTTTCGCGGCCCTGCGAGATATCGAGGCGGGCGAGGAGATCTGGGCAAGCTACGGCCCACACTATGATTATGGTTTTATGACGGCGAGTGAAGTGCGGGATTTCTTTTGCGGTCTATTGAAGCTCGACTGCGCCGAAGGATATGCGTTTGAGCCCTAGGCTACAAAAAAACAGCCAAATCGGCTCTGCCTACACCTTGAACCCGTGCTCGCGGTACCACTTCTCCGCCCCGGGGTGGAGCGGGACGTCGCGCGGGGTAGCATCGGTGTTTTCGCCGAGTTGACCGACACCGGTGTAAGAGTCTTCCCAGAACATATGGTCTTTGCGCGCGGCAATGGCGTCGCAGATTTTGTAGGCGTCGTCGTCGGGCAACGTCGCGCGGGTATAGATCGGCCAGCCGCTGTAGTCGATGCACGTGTAGTTTTCAGTCAGGCCTTTAAACCGCCCAGGTTTGATGGTGTATTTGCGCCAGCCGAGGTCATCGACCAAATACTTGAACGCCGAATCTTCGAGCGTGATCGGCTTCATTCCTGAGGCGAGCGCGGGCTCGAACCAGAGCGGCAAGCCCTCGTCAAAGATGGCATCGATGCTGCCGTCGCGGATCGCTTTCATGCGCCGCTCATCGCCCGGCCCGCCGTTGAGCTGCAAGCTGCCGCCCCATGTTTCGATATCCTTCACCGTCATGCCGTACGCCGCCAACGTTTGATCGACCAGCACTCGAGTCGAGTGGGTGGCGTCCTCGCGAATAGACAGGCGCAGCGGATATTTCTTCTCTTTGATCTCAGCCAATGATTTCAGTCCGGTGCGCGGATGAATCAAGTAAACGAAATGATCGAGGGACGGATAGACGGCAACGATGCGCACGGGCAGCGCTTTGGGAAAAAGGCCGGTGCCGCGATAAGCTTGTGTCAAAAGTCCGGACGGATTGATCATGGCGGCTTCCAGTTCGCCGTTACAGACAGCGTTGGCCAGGATCGGCGAGCCCGTGGACATGCGCAGCCACGGCTTGAAGGTTTCATTGGAGCCACTGCCGACTGCGATGCACATGTCGCGCGGGCCATAGTAGGGCGTGTTGGGGTTGCCGGCGATGTGCAGGCCGATTTCCCAAAGCATCAAGGCTCGCTGAAAGTTGGCGCCGCGGGGAAGGGGTTCCATGATTACTCTCCATTCACTTTGATTTGGTGCCGCTACCTTATTGACCCGAGTACGTTCGTGTCAATAGTGTGTCGCCAATCGTGAAGAAGGATGACTCTCCACGAAGAGCACGAAGGTTTTTCGTACGGTGCGCTGCGCGCACCGATCGGTCCGAAGCTTCGTTCGAAATGACAACACCCGCTCTTTTGCGCCTTGCGCGATCATTCTTCCTTCGTGTCCTTCGTGCTCTTCGTGGTAAGACTTTGTCGGGTTGCGAGATGGGGGGATAATGCCTTTTGACGCCCAAGCGATTTTTGCCAATCTGGCCGAGAAGGAAAGGATCAAAGGCCATCATTCGGCGGAAGGCCGGGCGATTCGCACCTTGAGCCGCGCCCTGAGCGGCTGGTCGGCCGGGAGTCTCTCGCGCCGCGATGTCATGGTGCTCTGCAATCAGGCTATCGAGGATTGGCTCAAGGTTCGCTTGGGGCGCTCGCCGTGGTCGACGCGATCCGCGCCGGCGCTTCTGCGCGCCGCAAGGGCTGCCCAGTGGATTACACAAGCGGACGCGGATCGATTGCTGAGCCTGTACCACGCTTGCTCGCAGGCCGTTGAAGGCAGGCAGGTTTCCGCGCAGGAAGTCGAAGCCGCGCTTGAGTTTTGCATCGAGCTGATAGACAAGCATTGGTGAGTGAAGAAGTTGACCCCGGCGGCTCCCGCGCCTCGCGCACGGCCAATGGCTACGATCTTCCCGCACATCCCATGGACTCTCGCGCCAACTGGTTGCTGCTCGCCAACGCAGCTCTAGGAAATTTTCTCGCCGGCACTGCCAGCCGAATCTTCTCTGTATCGCTGCCGACCGTCGCCGCCAGCCTGGAGACGACGATCGTCGGCATCGCCTGGGCGGTGATCGCCTATCAAATTTCCCAGATCAGCTTGTCGCTGATCTTCGGCCGCATCGGCGATATCTACGGGCGCCACAAGCTTTTCGGTCTTGGCCTGGTCGTGTCGTCATTGGGTGCGCTGCTCTGCGGCCTCTCGCAAAACGTCACTCAATTGATCCTCTTTCGCATGTTTCAAGGCGTCGGAGCTTCCATGACTCAGTCGCAGGGACGCGCCTTGGCTATGGAAGCTTTGCCGAAAGAGTCCTCCGGGCGCGCGCAGGGATTTATGACTACGGCGTTTCATTCGGGCGTGCTGCTCGGGCCGAGCGCCGGCGGATTGATCATCGATTATATTCACTGGCGGGCGGTGTTTTTCTTTCTGATTCCCATCGGCCTCGCCGGCATGGTTCTTACGTTGATCAACCATTTGAAAGGCAACACGCCGAAGCGTTCAGTCACTGCTGAATCCAACGTCGCGATCGATTACCTCGGGGCGCTGCTGCTCATCGGCGCGACTCTGGCGCTCGTTTCATGCATCGATCATCGCATCATGGAGTCTCTCGCGCCGCCGGTCCAAGTCGCGCTGGTCATTGCCTTTGTCTTGTGTTTTGCCGGTTTCATTTATCGCGAATATACGACTGCGAGCCCGATTCTGGATTTGTCCCTGTTTCGCATTCGCATGTTCACCTTGAGCGCGCTCGCGTTGCTGCTCGTCGGCGTGTCGCAAGTGATGATGGGTTTCGTCCTACCCTTTTACCTGCAGGACGTTTTGCATCTTACGCCGACCTTCATCGGGGTACTGTTTGTGAGCGCGCCTATCTTTACTGTTACTTTCTCGCCGTTCGTCGGCTGGGTAGTGGACAAGGTGGGGCCGCGGCTACCGGCGACCGCCGGCATCGGATTTTTGGCCGCGGCGGGTTTTCTAGGATCCTTTCTACGCCCGGACTCGCACTGGGCGTCAGCCGTGGTCGTGCTTGGCCTATGGGGATTGGCGACTGCTCTATTCTTCACTTCGAATCATACGGCAATGATCAACGCGGTTCCGCCGCAGCACCGTGGCGTCGCGACGGGAGCCATCTACGTCGTTTTCGGCCTTGGCTCGACGTTCGGCGTCTCGTTGGGCACTTTGCTTCTCACGGCGGCGTTTCGCTATTACAGCGGAGACCCGGCCGCGACGCCGACGCCGAACAACCCGACCGCATTCGTTCAGGCGATGAATTTCAGTTTTGTGCTGGGCGGCCTCATGGCGCTCGTGGCGATGCTCTGCTCGGCGTTGCGGGGAAAGAGAGCGGTTGATGGATAATCCATTGGCCTTCAATCCAGGAGGACAGTTGCGCATCCCGCGTTGCGCGAGGGGGATAATCGCTCCAGCGTTGGCACCATTGTTTCCTTACGGCCGGATGATTCAATCGACTCTTATCGGCGCCGGCGGTAGTCCTAAACTTTCACTCCCATGACTCCAGAGCCGTCATCTCGAGGCGAGCAGCTCAGACGTTACGGCCTCGTCGCGCTGGCATTTCTGCACATCGGCGTCGGCCGCGGTTTGCACGGCACGTTCGGAGTGTTTTTCGTGGCCATGCTGGATGCCTTCGGCTGGTCGCGCGCCACCACCGCCGGCGCTATTTCGCTGGCGATTATCTTCGAAGGCGTTTGCTTGCCTTGGGCGGGCGGCCTGATCGACCGGATCGGCGGCCGAAAGACGCTGATCTCGGGCGGCCTCGTGCTCTGCGCGGGACTGCTTTTCGCGTCGACCATCTCGGCGCTGTGGCACTTCTATTTCTGGATCGGCATCGTCAGCGCGGTCGGCATCGCTTTGATCGGTATGGTGCCGCACGTTGCGATTATCTCCCGAGAGTTTCCCCAGCGGCGCGGTACGGCGCTCGGCATCGCCTGGGCGGGCGGCGGGCTCGGCATTGTTTTGCTGGTGCCGGTGACCCAGCTCATGATCGACAAATGGGGTTGGTCGACGGCCTACGTCGCGCTGGCGGCGATCACGGTTCTGCTGATCATTCCGCCGGTGCAGGTATTTCTGCCGGCCTCGCGCGCGAAAAATCCGGCCGCGACACCCGTCCGCAAAAAATTTCGTAAAGATCACAAGGCGTCGCAGTGGAAACCGACTGGACGGTCAAGCGCGCGCTTACCAATTCCGCCTTCTGGCTGCTTTTTATCGCGCGCACTTTGGCGAGCATGGGCAATCAGGTCATCGTGACGCATCAGATCGCCCATGCCATTGACGTCGGTTATGCAAAGGTCTTTGCCGCATCGATCTTCGGATTGATGGGCGTGATCAGCATCGGTGGCAGACTTTTGTTCGGCTATCTGGCCGATGTGATGAACCGGCAGATGGTATTTGCCTTGGTGCAGATCATTTCGGCGCTGGGTATCTTCGCGCTGCTCGCCATGGACGACGCCTCGACGCCGTGGCTGCTTTACGTTTACGCAATTTGCTACGGGCTCGGCCAGGGATCGCGCGCGCTGGTGCTCTCGGCGATTTCCGCCGACATATTTCACGGTAAGCACTTCGGCGCCATTTTCGGCTATTTTACTTTTAGCATCGGCCTCGGCGGCGCGGTTGGCGCGTGGCTCGGCGGTTTTCTTTTCGATGTGACTCAGAGTTATGCGCTGCCCTTCTGGGTCTCCCTTGCTTGTTTGATTATTTCCGTGTTTATCGTTTGGGCAAGCGGGCGCGTCGTTCAAGCGCAATCTGGAAATGAAAGGAATTAGCCAATGATCAAGCTCTATACCTGGGGCACACCCAACGGCAAAAAGGTCTCGATCATGCTCGAAGAGATCGAAATGCCGTATGAGGTTTATCCGGTCAACTTCGGCAAGAATGAGCAGTTCAAGCCGGAATATCTGGCGATCAATCCCAACAACAAGATTCCTTCGATCATCGACACCGAAGGTCCCGGAGGCAAGGCTTTTACGTTGTTCGAGTCCGGCGCGATCCTGATGTACTTGGCGGAGAAATCCGGCAAGCTCTGGCCTGCCGACATGCAACAGCGCTACTTGGTGATTCAGTGGCTGATGTTTCAAATGGGCGGCGTCGGGCCGATGTTCGGCCAGGCGAATTACTTCTACCGGCTCGAGGAAAAAGTTCCATATGCCATCGAGCGATTTCGCAAGGAAGCGCTGCGCTTGTACGGCGTGCTCGATAAACAGCTAGGGCAGCACGAATATTTGGCGGGCGAGTACTCGATCGCCGATATCGCGACGTACACTTGGGTCGGACGCCACGAGGGGCATCACGTGAAGCTCGAGGAGTTTGCCAATGTGAAGCGCTGGTTTGACACGATTTCCCAGCGCCCGGCAGTGCAGCGCGGGATGGCGATCCCGAAGGTCTGAAAACGGAACTGGAAAAAGCAAAAGCAGATTCTTCGCTCTCGCTCAGAATGACGATCTGATCTCATCCTGAACAAGGTGAAGGATCTGCTTTTTGCGGTTTTATCGACGGATGAAGGAAACCGCTTAGTTTACACACTTCAGTTCGATGAGGGTCCGCTCGCCTAATACAAGAAGGAGAAATCATGGCGAAAGCGCAAAAATTGGAAAAACCGCGCGCCGAATGGGGCTCGGATGTCGTCGTCGATCTGCTCAAGGCCTTCGAGTTCGAATACATCGCTATTAATCCTGGAGCGACCTTTCGCGGATTGCACGACTCGCTGGTCAACTATGGCGGTAATCACGCGCCTGAGATTATTCTTTGCAACCATGAAGAGATCTGTGTCGCGTTGGCGCACGGTTATGCGCGCGCCAAGGGACGGCCGATGGCGGCGGCGGTGCATAATATCGTCGGCCTGCAGCACGCGTCGATGGCAATTTACAACGCCTGGGCAGACCGCTTACCCGTGATCGTACTCGGCGGCACCGGGCCGATGGACTCCGCCAACCGCCGGCCGTGGATCGACTGGGTGCATACGGCCAATGTCCAGGGGACTCTGGTGCGCGACTTCGTCAAATGGGACGACCAGCCTGGCAGCGTCGAGGCGGTGCCGGACTCCTTCATTCGGGCCTACCGCCTGGCGACCAGCGATCCGCAGGGGCCGGTTTATATCTGCTACGACGCCGACGTGCAGGAAAAACAGCTCGACGGCGACGTGAGCTTTCCGTCGCTCGACCGCTATCCCGCGCCGCTGGCGCTGCAAGCGCCGGAAGAAGGTTTTGAAAAGACGGTCCGATGGCTGCTGGAAGCGAAGAAGCCGGTGATACTCGCCGACTGGGTAGGGCGGCGCGAGGCCGGATTCAAGGCGCTTGGTGAGCTGGCGGAGATGCTCGGCGCGCCGGTGCTCGATCAGTTCGGCCGGTTCAACTTCCCCGTGCAGCATCCGCTGAACCTTACCGGCCAGAGCGACAAGGTCATTCCGCAGGCTGATTTGATTCTCGCGCTGGATGTTCCCGACCTCGAAGGCGCGACCGCGCGACGAGCGCAAGAAAGAGGCAACCGCCGAGCGACGTCGTTGATATCGGCCGGTGCCAAGATCATCAATGTCAGCCTGGACGACCTGCTCGTGCGCGCCTGGGCGACCGATTTCAACAAGCTGCGCGAAGCCGACCTGATGATCACGGCGGATACTTCGGTGTTCTTGCCCGAGTTGGCCCGCCGGCTCAAGGCGGAGAAGAAGCTCGGCGAGCTGAAGGATGACATCGCGCGGCGGCGCGCGGATTGGGAAAGGATTTACCAAGACAAAAAAGCCGCTTTGGAAAAAGAGCTCAAGGCGAAGTGGGACGACAAGCCGGTGTCGATGACCCGCATCTACGGTGAGATCAACGAAGCGCTCAAGGGAGAAGATTGGGTGCTCACCAACGGCAGCTCGCAAAGCAAGGAAAACTTCTATCTGCCCGCAGCGAAGTTCAATCAGATCCTCGGTAAGTACAAAGGCGGCGGTTTGGGCTACGGCCTGCCGGCTTCCCTCGGCGCAGCGCTGGCGCACAAAGGGTCGGGGAAGTTTTGCCTGAATATCCAACCCGACGGCGATTTGCTCTTTACCGTGAGCGCGCTCTGGACCGCGGTGCATCATCAGATTCCGCTGCTGACCATCGTTTGCAGCAACCGCTCCTACTTCAACGACGAAGAGCATCAGGAAAGAATCGCCCTCGTGCGCAACCGCCCGGTGGAAAACAAGACCATCGGCATCCGCATCGAAGATCCCAACGTCGACTTCGGCGCCATGGCGCGCACCTACGGCTGCTGGGGCGCCGGCCCGATCACCGAGCCGAAAGATTTGATCAAGACCTTGCGTGAAGCCGTAAAGGTCGTGAAAGGCGGCAAACCTGCGTTGGTCGATGTCGTCTGCCAGATGAGATAGGAACGTCTTCCCGCAAATCGCGCGAAGGCGCAAAGTTAAGAAAATTTATCCGCCTTGACGCCCTTGGCAGCATGGATTCCCACACCGCCAAACGCCGGTCGGCGGCTCAGTGATAAGTTTTTTGGAGAGCCTCGTCTTCTTGGCGCAATCGTTTGTCGATAACGAACGGGCCGAAGGGAAGCAGTGCGGCGATTAGGACGCCGCCCGTTTGCCACAAAGTCCACTTGGCTTCCTGGTGCGCCTGCGTGAGCGCGACACAAAATGTAATGAATAACAGACCATGGACCCAGCCAACAAGCGTGACCGCTTGCGGCAGGCCGGCGAAATACTTGAGCGGCATGGCCACACCCAGCAGGAGGAGAAAGGAGATGCCTTCGATGAGCCCAATGATACGAAGGCGGCTGATGGAAGTGCGGACCATGGGGTTACGTCCGGATGTTCGCTTGCAGGAATTAAAGTCTTACCGAGTAAATAGCCGGTAAAAATCTTTAATTCAATGCGGAATCCAATCGGAAGAACGTAAGCAGTGCTCTAGCAGCTAACAGCCGAGTTGCTCGGCGAGATCCATGAAATTCTTAGCGATAATGCCGTACCTGTCATTTGGTGGGATTGGAAGGGACTTTCCCGGTCCATGTTCCATGGGTCGGTGGACGAACGCAGTTCGAAGGCCGTATTTTTGCGCCGATTGAAGATCGTGCTCGTGGGCGGCGACCATCATGACTTGTTCGGGTTTGAGGTCGAAGAGTTGCGGGACCAGCAGATACACCGACGAGTCCGGTTTGTAGTGTTTCACGTTTTCCGCCGAGAGAATGCAATCCCACGGTAGGCCGGCGTGCTTCGCCATGTTGGTTAACAAGGAAATATTGCCGTTGGACAACGTGCTTACTACGAACCGCGATTTTAAACGCTCGAGTCCGGAAACCGAATCGGGCCATGGCGTGAGCCGATGCCAGACGCGATTGAAATGCTGCTTCTCATCTTCGGTGAGGTTCGTGATACCAAACTTCTTCAGGGTTTCGTCCAGCATCATTCGGTGCAGATCGTCGAGCTTGGTCCAAGGTAATTCTCCGCTCCCGACGCGATCCATGTACGGGCGATAGATCGAGCGCCAGGCATCGGCGAAAGCCGCCCAGTCGATTTGCAGTCCTTTCGTTCTGCCGAGCTGCTCGCCTTCAGCGATCACGCTGGAGCGCCAATCGACGACGGTGCCGAAAACGTCGAAGGCGAGGACCTCTACCTCTTGTGGCATAATTTACCTCGATCCCGCGGCTCTCTTCATTTCGAAAAGATCGACAACCGAGGCTTCCGGGACCTGTGTCACGTACACGAAAGCGATTCCCACGGCCAAAATGAGTTCGAGCAATCCGACCCACATTGTGACTGTGGCATGGCGCCACCAACGGATCGATCTCCGTCCGATGAAACCGCAAAGCAAAGCCCCCAACGCCGCGGTCCAGATGGCTTGAAGCCGCAACATCTCCGGATCTAAGAAGGACGGAGAAAGAATACTCCGCAATCCGCCTTGGATCATCGTGAGCGCGGTGGCCGCCAATTCCAGTAAGGCCCATATCGCACCCATAGCGGAAAAAAGCACGATTCCACCGTAGATGCGGGCAAAAGAAGCTCCGAGAGGAGGGCCGTAGAGTTTCAGCAGCGCTCTTTCGATGGTCGTGGCTTTCGCGCCCCCAAGTATGTCGGCCAGATGATCGCTCACAGCCTGCACGTCGCGGTCAAAGGACATATGGCGAAGCTCCATGGCGTTAAGACTGGAAATTTTCCTGAAACCGCGCCGGTAAGACGGCTTCGGCTGGCATGGAAGCCCCGTCGCCGCACTTGTCGAGCGTTTCTCTGATGACATCGTGAAAATTGGCGCCAGGTCGAATCGAGTCCACGTCGAAAAATACCTGGTTGCCAAACTGCGCTTTGAGTTTATCCACCAGGCGGCCGGCGTAGCCGGCGCTGTCCGCGCGGCGATAACTGACGAAAATTGCAACTTTGTCTGGAGCCGAGAAGAGCTTCATTGTGGGCGAAAGCAACTCAGCCGCAGACAGGAAACTTGAACGGATAATTGTGCAGCGCCTCGCCGCCGTTCGGTTTGACGACCACGGCCGCGCCGAGCTGGAGTCCGGCCGTGAAATCTTTGGTAACCGGGTTGGGCTGGATCACGTGAACCATGTTTTCTTCCAGCGTCCAGCGCTCCAGCGGATGCGCCGCGGACTTGGTGCCAAGCTCCGGCGATTTGCCGGCTTCGCCGTGAAAGACACTGTCGTAGGAGGTAAAGCCGCTTTCCTCGATCACCGAAGTCGCGGCGACGATCTGTTCGCTCGTCGTGCCGGGTTTACAAACCCTTCGGACGTCTTCGTAACACCGGTAGGCGGCGTCGAAAAGTTTTCTGTAAGTCGGCGAGGGCTCTTTGCCGATGGCAAAGGGGCGGTGAATTTGCGTCGAGTAGCCCCAGTAGCTCACGGTGAGCTCGGTGATGATCACGCTGCCTTTCTCCAGCACCCGTGAAGTTTGCTTTTGCCATGGCACGAAACGATCAGGATTGGCCATGTTCGTCGCGGCGATGAAATGAATGCCGGGATCCCCGCCCTGCTTGATGTAAGAGCTGTAAACGATCGACAGAACATCCTGTTCAGTCAGTCCCGGACGCAATTGGTTTTCCAAGGCCTCGCATGCGAGATCGGTGAGATAGCCGCTCTTGCGCAGGTAAACCAGTTCTTCCTCGCTGCGCACCCGCCGGATGCGGCCGAACTGAGTCCCGAACTCGACGAACTCTGCTTCCGAAAACTGGCGCTGCAACTCAGTCACATGGCCGTAAGCCATGCCGCGCATACTCACGAGACCGATCTTAGCTTTGTTTAGGCCGCGCTTCCGTATCTCTTCCACAATCGTCGGCAGCGGCGTCGGGCCGTACCAGCGCACGTCGTCGATGACGGACTGCGCCTTGGCGCAGGGCTGGTGATTGAAGAAATGGATGAAAACCGTTCCCTCGCCTTCGCGTGGAAAGAGCATCCAGCAGGGTGACTGCGCGAGATAGTTGGAAAGATACGCGACTTCCGACGAACCGCGCGCGCCGGAGATGAGAATCGCATCGATATTCTCTCTCTTCATTGCTTCGCGAATTGCGCGGTAGCGGCGAGCGTATTCGGCTTCGGAGAAACGGGGGAAAAGATCGCTGTTTACGGGTTGGTCATTCATCAATTCGTGCCTAGGCTTAAGGTCTCTTCTGCTGTACCATCCGGCGGATCGAGAGTCGTGAACAACGCACGGCTATTCGGCATGGTCGTAAAGCCGTCCCGATAAAGTTGTTCGCCGCCCCACTGAAGCTGGTCGCCTTCTTTGCTCAATTTCTCGACGCCTTGATAAATCGGCATCACGCGGCTCATCTCTTCGCGGATGGCCTGAGTGTCGTTGAACGGAAACAGCTTGTCGCCGTTCGACATCGTCTTGCGACCGATCAGAGCGGGTATTTCCCAGTCTGGCAAACTTTCACCGAGGCAGTGACCGGGCATTTCAGGAGTGAAGCGAATGCGCCGCTCGGTGCTTGTCGAAGTTCCGCCGGTGCGCTGTTCGTAGCGCGTTTGTCCGGGGAGAAGCACGACGGTCTCGTTGGCATCGACGAGCATCGAAGTGTTTAACACGATGTCATGATGGACTCGTACGGGAACTTTTGCCAGCGCTTCATTGATGAACCTCGGTTCAGGCATGGTTTCGAGCAGATTACCGCCTAGGGAGTAGAGGAATTTTATTTCGCCCCGATGTGCCGCTTTGATCATGTCCGGCACCTTCAGGCCCGGCTTGGAGGGAACGGGATGATGCCAAAGATTAGAGAACCGGCGCGCGGTGTCGCCATTGACCGAAAACCCGCCTGGAAAGGTGTCCGGCTCTGAGCCGCATTCACCGCCCCCCTGTGCACCGCTGTGCCCCCGGATCGGCATGATGCCGCACTTCTCTCGCGCGAACATACCACGGGCAAGAGCGAGATTGACCACCTCCTTGACGTTGTCGACGCCGAATTCGTGTTGCGTGAATCCCGTACCGTAGACAAAGACCGCGCTGCGCGCCTTGCTGTAGGCTTCGGCCAACCGCTGCATTTCCTCGCGGGACACTCCGGCGCGCTGCTCCAACATGTCCCACGTTTGCTTTTCGAGCGCCGCCGCCAACTCGCCGAATCCCATTGTCTGCCGCTCGATGAACGACCGATCGACACGTTCGGCGAGGATCAGAAACTTGATCACACCGTTGATGAACGCGATGTCGCCGCCAGCGCGCACCTGAAACAGATTGTCGATTAGCTTGGTGTCGATCGAAGGCGGCCGAGCGTTCTGGACGTCATGCGCGCGCAGCGGACTCACGAGGACGATGCGGGTGCCGGATTTCTTGGCGTGGTGCAGGTATTTGGTCATCACCGGGTGGTTGTCGGCGACGTCGGGGCCGAAAACGACCAACAAGTCTGTCCCGATGAAATCGGCAAGGGAACAGGTCGCCGCGCCGTAGCCCAGCGTTGCCTTCAATCCTGAAACGCAGGCAGCATGGCTCAGGTGTGAGCAGAGATCGACATTGTTGGTTCCAAGCACGCGGGCGAGCTTCTGGAAGACATAGTAAACTTCATTGGTCAGCCCGCGCGAGGTGGCGAAGAACGCAAGCTCATGCGGAGTTGTTTTGCGGATCGATTTAGCGACGATGTCGACCGCTTCTTGCCAAGTTACCCGTAAAAAACCGCGCTGGCCTTTGTGCCGCACCATAGGGTAGGACAAGCGACCGAGCGACACGAGTTGATCGGGGCCCATGCGCCGAAGCCGTGCAACGTCGCTCAGCGCCGATAAGTCGACGGCCTCCATGGTATTGACCTTGAGCAGCTTGAGCCGCGGCATGCATAGATGCATGCCGTCGACGACATTGTCGCGCAGGCCGTAGGGTCCGAGCGAGCAACTATCGCAGACGCCGTGATTGAGGATATTCCACGCGTAGGGAAGTTCTTTGCGGTTTGCCCAAAGGACGCTGAGGATCTCCCGGTAATGATGAGGCTTGGCCTGTCCGATCCATCCGAACGGAACCAAGCGGGAAAGCCAGGTGTCGTTGGATTTCACTCCAGGCATTGACGATCAGCTTCCGTCGGTGGATTCTTTTGCGGCGCGCAATTCGGCCAAAATATCGGGAAACGCCTCGGGTTGGCTCTTGGATATCGCTGTTTTGTATAAGGCGTAACGCTGGTGCGGTTTCCAGCGCCGCCATTCCTCAAGCATCACGGTATTGAAGCACGCGGCAGTCTTTTGTGCCACCGGTGCAGGAATATTTGCCGTGCTCCAGGATTCGGGGTCTAAGGGGTCAGTCGCCTCGACGGATGTGCCGGTATTCTTGCGGGACAAAAAATCGAGGTAGCCGGTGAACGCCTGCTTTTCCTCGTCGTTATCGATCGGCAGATGACAAAGGACGGTGCGCTCTTCGAAGCCATAAGCGAGCCAATCTTTCAGCGAAATCTTTAATCCCGTAAGATCGAGCTTCATGCGCACGTCGAGCGGAATCCGATTTAGGGTGCGATAGAACTCGGCTTCATATCGGTAGCGATTGAACATATCATCAAGTGGTTGCCTTTTGGTGCCGCGTGACGCTATTTTCCTCATGTAACTTGTCAAGTCAACCCGTCCCACAAGGAGGATTTGCGCCAAGCTAATGCAGTACGATCCGAGACAACCCAATCCTGTGCCATCGCCCATCGAGCCGACGGGATTTTTTACCGGCATTCAACTCCGGCCGGTTATCGCCGGCGTGGTTATCGACACTATCGCTACTATCGCGCTGGTAACCGCATACTATTCTCTGTTCGTCGCCAAAGACATGGCTGCTCCAGGTGGGATGTCTGAGGATGCCTTTGCGGAATATTGGAATTCGAGCGAAGGCTTGGTAACGAGTTTATTGCTCGGCTCGCTCGGAACTATGATCGGCGGGTTTTACGCGGCTTACAAAGCGCGAACTTTGGAGATGAAGCACGGCGCTCTGGTCGGCATCGGCTCGATCCTGCTGGCGCTCGTTTTCCAAGCCATGGGATCGCAGAGAGAATTGCCCGAGTGGTTCATGGCTCTGTCGTTGGTAGCGGCGATTCCAGCCGGGGCGCTCGGCGGTTTCTTCGCGGAAATTTACAAAAACGCACTCGGAGGAGGGCGTTCATCGCGCCGGCGCGGCCTGTCTGGGCGCATGTAAGCTGCATTTTTTCATCGAGAGCCGTGCCTCAGTACCTGATTCCATGTCGACTATCATTTTTCGGCGGGCTGAGGCCCAAGACTATGCGGCGATCTTGGATCTCCAGTCAGCGAACTTCGTCGCTAATCTTGACGAAGCGGAACGTAAGCAAGGCTTCCTCTCGGCGCAATTTAGCGCCGAGCAAACCGCGGCGATTGCCGAGGATCTCGGGACGATGCTTGCGGTTGCCGATGGCAGAGTCGCCGGCTTCCTGTGCGCGTTTCGCAAGGAGTTCGATACGGGGTCGCCGGTCATCGCCAAGATGCTGGAGTCGTATGATCGTTTGAGCTTCCAAGGCCAGCCGCTGAGCTCGTTCAGTAGCTATATCTACGGCCCGGCGTGCATCGCTCGAGAATACCGAGGTCGCGGCCTGTTGCGCGGTCTCTATGAAGCTCAGAAGAAGGATTTGGCGGGCCGATTCGAGATCGGCGTGGCCTTCGTTTCGCGTAGTAATCCGCATTCCTTGCAGGCGCATCTCCGCGGGCTGGGCATGAGCGAGGCCGGGGATTTCGCGGTGAACGACAACGTTTACGTCACTTTGGCTTTTCGCCTCTGACGATTCAGCTGACTCGTCATCGGAGTTCTTTGATGCCTTGCAGATTGCCGGACCGTTCCATAGAATCGTTTACACGGTCTCTGCCGTAATCAAGCTTGCGAAAGGAATCATGACTATGGATGCCGATGCCAAGAAAACCGCGCTGCGAATGATACCGTACGGAATTTATGTGCTGACTTCGGAAGGGAAGGACGGTAAAGTTGCCGCGTCGACTGTGAACTGGGTAACACAGACAGCGTTCCAACCGCCGCTGGTCGTAGTGGGCGTCAAGGCCGACTCCGGCGCCCATGCGATTATCAAAGACTCCAAAGTTTTTGCGCTCAATATTCTCGGCAAGGATCAAAAGGGCCAGGCTTTTACGTTTCTTCAAACCGCTCGAGCGCGAGGGCAATAGCATCGGCGGCGAGCCGTTTCGCAAAGGTAGCTTGGGCGCGCCGATCCTGGAAAAGGCGCCCGCGTTCGTCGAGTGTCAACTCGTGGACACGATCGAAAAGGGCGACCACTCGATTTTCGTCGGAGAAGTCAAGGACGCCGGGGTCGCGGTGCAGCCGTCAGGGCGTCCCGATGACGCGATTCTGGCAATGCGAGATCTGGGCGATAAGGTGTTCTACGGCGGATAGCGCGCCGCGGTTACAAGTTCTCGGAATAGGTCGATTGGCAGAGTCGTCGGACAAATGGGAGGACATGATGGCTAAGATACGACATATCGCTTATCGCGCGGAGGATGTCGACGCAATGGCGAAGTTTTTTGTCGACGCGATGGGCATGACGATGATTCAAAAGCGCAAGAACAACGCCATCGATCTGAGCGATGGCAGCGTGAATATTACCGTGCTTCCGCTCGCAGCCGGCCACGGCGGGAAAGCCGGGATAGACCACATTGGGTTTTCCACGGACAATGACCAGGAGCAGTTCCAGCTACTGGAAGCCGCGGGCGCAAAAAAAGCGGGCGCGGTGAACCTAGGCACCGCCTACTACGAAGACAAGTTTCTGGGCCCCGAGGGAATCATCGTCGATGTGGGCCATTGGCAGGGCGCCGCGCCGCTGGACAAATAGTCGTTCAAAAGTTCAAAGTTCAATCGTTCAACGCTCGGATGGACTCCGAATATTGAACGGTTGAACCTTTGAACGCTTGAACGGCTTCCTCTCTCTATCTACCGGATCATTAAGCGCTCGGCTTTGCCTGAATAGTTGATGAAGACGGTTTTCAGCTCGGTAAAAAAGTTCAGTCCTTCTTCCGCCATCTCGCGCTCGCCCACGCCGGTCGATTTGGTTCCGCCGAAAGGCAGCTGGGCCTCGCCGCCGATGGTCGGTTCGTTGACGTGGACCATGCCGGTTTCCACTTCCTCGACGAATCTCATGATCGTATCGACGTTCTCGGTGAAGATGGACGTCGTGAGGCCGTATTCCACCCCGTTGGCGAAGCGCAGCGCCTCATCCAGATTGTTCGCCGTTGATACCGCCAGAACCGGACCGAATATCTCTTCCTTGAAGATGCGCATCGTTGGGGCCACGTTGTCGAAGATCGTCGGTTCGACGAAGTAGCCCTTGCCGAGCTGCTCGGGCGTCTTGCCGCCAAGCAGCAATCTCGCGCCTTCCTTGCGGCCGATATCAATGTAATCCAGATCGGTCTTCCATTGTTTCTCGTCCACCGCCGGCCCCATGTCGACGGTTTCATCCAGACCCGGCCCTATTTTGATTTTTCTTGCCGCTTCGACGAGCCGTTCGACCAGCGCATCTTTGACCGAAGGCGCGGCGATCACGCGCGAGGTCGCCGTGCAGCGCTGGCCGGTCGATCCGAACGCGCCGCCGTGGATCGCGACGGCGGCTTTGTCGAGATCGGCGTCGGCCATGACGATGACGGCGTTCTTGCCGCCCATCTCGCAAGTCACTTTGGCGCCGCGTTGTGCCGCCTTGACGTAGAGCGCGCCGCCGATCTCATTCGAGCCCGTAAAGGAGATTGCCCTCAGCACCGGCGACTTGACCATGGCTTCGCCGACGACGGAGCCGGAACCGACCAGCATGTTGAATACCCCGGGCGGAAGACCGGCCTCGGCGTAAATCTCGGTGAGCAGGGTCGCCGTCGCCGGCGTCAATTCGGCGGGTTTGAAGATGACGCAGTTGCCCGCGGCGAGGGCCGGAGCGGATTTCCACACGGGGATCGCCCAGGGAAAGTTCCATGGCGCGATAAGTCCGACAACTCCCAGCGGCTGCCGGATGGTATACGTGAAGGTGTCGCGCGCTTCGGACGGCAAGGTCTTGCCGTGCATGCGAAAGCCCTCGCCGGCGTAAAACTCCAGCAGCGAGATGCCCTTCATCACTTCGCCCTTGGCTTCTTTGAGCACTTTGCCTTCCTCGCGGGTGAGGGTGCGGGCGATCTCGTCGACGCGCCGGCGCGCAATGTCAGCGGCGCGCCAAAGGACGCGGCCGCGCTCGGGGCCGGGCGTTTTGCGCCAGCCGCGCGACGCGGCTTGGGCTTGCTCGATGGCTCTCTCGACATCTTCGACGGTGGCAGCGGGAAATTCGCCGATCACATCATCGGGATCGGCAGGGTTGAGGTTGCGTACCAGGCGATTCGATTTAGGGTGAAACCATTGCCCATTCACATAAGAGCCGGTGTTCATAGAAGCCTCGGTTGCATTGGAATTTGCGCAGATGTTCGCTGTTCAGAAGTGATTTATGAGCTTGCGCACGCCCACGGAGAATGAGAAATGGAGGGTTTCCCCTCGGGACGTTTTTCCCCCGATTCGTCATTCCCGCGCAAACGGGAATCCAGGTTTGTTCTCCTCCCAATTAGCCTGGATACCCGCTTTTGCGTGTGTGACGGAAGGGCACGGTTCCGTCTTGCATTCGGAGCCCTCATGCTATCACCGATCCGCAATTTTCAAAGATACGAAGCGCACACGAGGTTCGATGCAGGAGAATTTTACTTCGTGTCCTTCGTGCCTCCGTGGTGAATTTTCTTCTTGCAACTAGAAAGAAGATCGCCGCGTCAGCTCGCGCAAAGTAGTGCGCCACTTCTCTTCCAGTTTGTCGATTTGTTCCGCGTTCAATCCCTGTTCCGGATACCAGCGCTTGAAGCCGTAATCTTTGGTCGGATTGCCGTATTCGTATTTTTCCAGAACTTTCTGGCCGCCTTCGCCGAGAATAAAATCGGCCAAGAGCAATGCCGCGTGAGGATGCGGTGCGCTGGCCGAAACCGCGGTCGAACCCGAATTGCTTGGGACGATATCCATCGGCCGCCATTCGATGGGCGCGCCCGCTTTCAGCGAAACCTCGACGTGATTCCGGAAGGTGGTCGGCGATACGCCCACTTCGCCTGAAATCACCATATCAAGGAGTGCCCGTCCGGAAACGTTGTGCATCGCCGGACTCTGACCGCGCAGCTTTTTTACGAACTCCTCGCCTTTGAATTTGAGCAGCGCGCCGACGACGGTAACGCCAGTATCGCTTCCTGCTAAGGCAATCTTGTCCTTGAGCTCGGGGCGCAGGAGTTCCTGATAATTTTTTGGCGCCAAGTTCGACGGGACGAGATTCTTGTTGTAGGCGAGGCCAATGTGCGACTCGCGGTCGATCGCCCAGAAGAATAGACCTTTCGGGGCCTTTTCTTTGACGTTGTCGGGGTATTTCGCCTGGGTCGGAAAATAGTAAGGAACCAGCATTCCGTTTTCTTTTAGAAGCTTCAATAAAGGGATAGTCGTTTCAAAGGTATCGGCGATATAGCGCTTGGACTGGGCTTCGGCCATCACTCTCGCGCTCATCTCCTGTCGGGTGGCGCGGTAGGACTCCACCTTGACGCCCGGATACCTCGCTTCGAAGGCGGCGGCGAGCTGCTTATAAGAGTCTCCGGCCAGCGAAGTGTACCAGGTTGCCTTACCTTCCGCCTTGGCGCCGGCATAAAGGACTTTTTCCCGGTCTGGTTTATTGTAAGCGGCCAGCTGATCGATGGGCATCGGCTTGGCACTCTGCGCCGCTGCCGCGGCGGCGATCGTCATCGAGAGCAGGAACACGCTAAAGGAAATTTTCATTCTCCGTCTCCTAATAGGTTAGTGAACTCAGTAGCCGGTTTCGTTGAGCTGATGATAGAAGAGTTTGTAAAACTGCCGGAGCCGTTCCGGCCGTTTGTAGTGGGCGAACTCCTGGGGGACTTTGAATTCCTTTTCGATCTGCTCCAACGTCTTGCCGGCTTGAACCATCTTCGCCACTTCATCGCGCATGACGACGAAATACCGCTTTTGCTCTTCCAAGTCTTTCACGCCGCGGCCGATATGCACGGGACCATGGCCGGGAACATATGTTTCGACGGCGAGGCTCCGCGCCATAATGTTGTCCAGAACTTTGATCCATCCGGAGACGTTGGAATAGAATACGCCGGCGGACTCGCCTTGACCGGGATGAATCTCGGTATCGAGGAGATCGCCCATGAGCATCACGCGCTTTTGCGGGATGTACACGGTCAGATCGCCGGTGCTATGAGCGCGCCCTTCGGGAGTTATCTGAAGGGTCAAGCCGCCGAAGTATAGGGTCATCGGTCCGTCGATGGCGATCGTCGGCGTAAGCGGTTCGCCCTTCTGATAAGCCGCGTAGCGCGGGTCGTTGGATTTTTTGCGCTCCAGGAATTCCTCGCGCTCCTGCATCTGCAGATCGTGCACCTGATTTTTCGTGGCGATCCAGGCCGGCGCGTCTTCGCGGAAGTGCCACGCGCCCGAGGCGTGATCCCCGGCGCTGTGGGAGGTAATCAGATATTTGATCTTTTTGTCGGTGGTCTTGCGAATGAACGCAAGAGTCTGATCGGCATTGTCGATGTGAAAATCAAGAACGACCACGCCTTCGTCGGTAAAAATCACAGTGGAGTTGCCGGAGCCTTGAGAATGCTCGAGCATGTAGACGCCATCGGCGATTTTGGTCGGGGTCATGCGAACCGGCGCGGCGGCGCTCGTGGTCAAGCACCAGATCAACGCGAGCATGATTGTCGGACGAATCTTCATCGTGCGGCTCCTTAAGTCACTTCAGAAGGCCGAGAGACTTGGCCATGTCGATAGTTCGGCGCGCGCGCTCGACGATGGGCCGGTCGATCAGTTGACCGCCGAAAGCGATGGAGCCGTCGCCGCGCGCATTGGCTTCCTCGAACGCTTGCAAGACGTTTCGGCAGTATTCGATTTCTTCAGCGGTAGGACTGAAAACCGTGTTGATGGCATCGACTTGCGAGGGATGAATGCATGACATGCCGGAAAAGCCGAGCTGGCGCGACTGTTTGGCAAATCCAAGCAATCCCGCGCTGTCGTTCAGATCCACCCAGACGCCGTCGATCGGTTGGACGTGGGCCGCCGCGGCGGCGATCACGATCGCGGAGCGCGCGTAAATCAGATCGCGGGCTTCGCCTTCGCGGACGGCTGGAAGCCCGATCTCGCGGCCAAAATCCTCGGCGCCGAAAATAACACCGACGATCCGTTCGGAGGCTGCGGCTATGGCTGGCGCGTTAAGGAGGCCGCGCGGGCTTTCGATGGCGATCAAAAGCTTCACGCTGCCCTTGTCGAGCTTGTTCTTCGGCTCTTGGTCGGTCAGGATCGCGTCGACTTTGCGCACCTCGTCCGGAGTATCGACTTTGGGACAAACCAGACCTTCGAGTCCAGGCCGGACGACGGCTTCGAGATCCGCGTCCATGCGCGCATGGCCGATGGCGTTG
Organism: uncultured delta proteobacterium; assembly: GCA_963745035.1. Classification (GTDB taxonomy): domain Bacteria; phylum Desulfobacterota; class Binatia; order UBA9968; family UBA9968; genus DP-20. Next base: position 41,509 of record CAVUVW010000009.1, read on the forward strand.
ATGCGCACGTAGCGTGCCGGCGATCCGGCCGCTTTCTCGCGGCCGAGCGAGTCGGCGATATTCTTGCGCGCCGCGTCTTTTTCGTTGGGCGCCACGCCGTCCTCGATGTCGAGCATGATCGCGTCGGCGTTAAGACCGAGCGCTTTGTCGATCATTCTTTGCCGATGGCCCGGCACGAACATCCACGAGCGGATCAAGTTCATCTCTCGTTTCTCCTTCGCTGGTTCCTTATCCGATGACGGCGCAAATGTCTAACATGAGCGAAGATTTGGTGCTCGAGCACGACTGGGCGCCACGCGTCTTTTGCTCTGTCGCTCGACCCTTCTGATTGCACTCGAAATTTTTTTAAAGAATAACTGAAGGGATATGAAAGTTTCGACTCTCAAGCTTCTTCTGCCTATGGTCGGTGTTTCCATTCAAGCCAATTCGGCGTCAACCGTCATTCCTCCTTATCTCGATGACATGCGTATTCCAGTGGCGGCGATCGGCACCCTCATATCTCTGGCACCGGTTTTGGCACTGACATCACGATTGCCGATGGGCATGCTCTATCATCAGGCGCGCGCGCGGATCTTGGTTTCGGTGGCGATACTCGCCATGGGTGTGACCAATTATTTGTATTCTCTGGCGGCGACTGTTTTTGCATTCGCCATCGTTCACGCCTTGAACGGATTTGCCTACGGCGCGGTGACGACCCTCTACATGGCATTTTTCGTGGACTCGCTCGATGCCGACGAAAACCGCAACCACGCTATCGGCTATTACGTCGGCAGTTTGGCGATGGGCTACTCGACGGGGAATTTTTTCGGCGGCTTGATCGCCGACTATTGGGGTTATGCCGCGACCTTTCAAGTGGGCGCTTTGTTGTCTTTGGTCGCGGTTGGGCTTTTGTTGCTGTTACACCGTCCGAGCGGCACGGGCGGAAGCAATGCAAAAGCCAAGGAAGGCGCCAAGCTGACCTCGAAAGAATCGCTGAAATCCCTCATGGAGCCGGAGCTGGCGACGGTCGTCATCGTCGCGTTGTTCCTGAATCTCCTGCATCAGATGGGCGGCGTGTTCATTTCGCTCTACGGCTTGGCCGTCGGATTGAGCCTCACACAGATCGGCATCATTCGCGCCGCTTACGCGGGCTGCAACGCGATCACCCGTCCGATCAGCGGGCATGTCGTGAATAAGGTCGGCCATCGCGGCCTGTCGTATTTCGGCCTGCCGCTGCAATCGCTAATTCTCATGCTCGTGCCGTTGTTCACCGGATTCGGCGCGATCCTGTTCGTCTACGTCGCTTCGGGTTTCTTGCGCGCGGTGGTGATCGTCGCCAATGCCGTCGGACTGGTTCAGGACGTGCCCGAAGCGCGCGTGCGGCGAGGCCTCGCGTCCGGGGTCTACAACGCGGCCGGCGACCTTGGCAATATTCTCGGGCCGTTCGTTGGCGGAATCATTGCGCAGACCGCCGGCATCGCCAGCGTGTTCGTCATCGGCTCGCTGGGCTCGACGGCGGTATTTCTTATCGGAGTTTTCTTATTGCGTCGGCTCAAGTCAGCGGAGTCTGGCGTCCGGCGTCTAGCGTTTCCGAATCCGATCCAATTCAAAAGGCAAAGACGCTAGACTCTAAACCGTTAGTATGACTTCGGCATTCCCAGAACATGCTGGCCCAGGTAGGCCAGCACCAAATTGTTGCTCACGGGCGCGACGGTGAGCAGGCGCGTCTCTCGAAACTTACGTTCCACGTCATATTCCGCGGCAAAGCCGTAGCCGCCATGCGTTGTCAGGCAGGCATTGGCGGCTTCCCATGCAGCTTCTGACGCCAGGTACTTTGCCAGGTTCGCCTCGGCGCCGCATTTTTCCTTGCGATCGAATTTTGTCGCCGCTTGGAAGCGCACCAGATCCGCGGCCTCGATATTGGCGTAGGCTTTGGCGATGGGAAATTGCACGCCTTGATTGGAGCCGATCGGCCTTGCCGAAAACGATTCTTTCGCTCGCGTACTTGGCGGCGCGCTCGACGAACCAGCGGCCGTCGCCGATGGCTTCGGCGGCCACCAGGATGCGCTCAGCATTCCAGCCGTCGATGATGTAGCGAAAGCCGAGGCCTTCTTCGCCGATCAAGTTTTCCGCCGGCACTTCGACGTTGTCGAAAAAGAGCGCGTTGGTGTGGTGGTTGATCATCAGATCGAGCGGCTTGACTTCGAGTTTCCCTTTGGCGTCGCGCAAGTCGACGATGAAGACCGAGAGGCCGCGGGTTTTGTCCTTCAGTTCGTCGTAGGGCGTCGTGCGCGCGAGCAGGAGCATGAGATCGGATTGCAGGACGCGCGAGATGAAGATCTTCTGGCCATTGATAAGATACTTGTCGCCTTTGCGCGTCGCGGTGGTCTGGATGCGCGTGCTCTCCGAGCCGGCGTTGGGCTCGGTGACGCCGAAGGCCTGCAGGCGCAGCTCGCCGGTGGCGATTTTCGGCAGATAGCGTTTTTTCTGTTCGTCGTTGCCATGGCGCAGCAGCGTGCCCATCGTGTACATCTGCGCGTGGCAGGCCGTGGCGACGCCGCCGGAATGATTGATCTCTTCGAGAATAATGCTCGCTTCGGTGATGCCGAGACCGGTGCCGCCGTATTCTTCCGGAATCAACGCCGCGAGCCAGCCGAGCTCGGAAAGTTTGCGCACGAAGGCTTCGGGATATTCCTTCTTGCCGTCGATCTCGCGCCAGTAGGCGTCGGGAAACTCCCGGCAGACTTTCTTGATCTCTTCGCGGATCTGTTGCTGCTCGGTGGTCAGGTTGAAATCCATCGGGGCCTCCTATAATTAGCCGATAGACTATAGCGAAATATTTTTCGCGCCAACAGAGGAGGAAGGCAATGGCCGTCAAACCTGGCTGGGAAGGCCGTTTCTTCGAAGATTTTGACGTCGGCGATATCTACCGCTGCCGGTTGGGCCGGACCGTCACCGAGGCGGACAACATCTGGTTCACTTTGCTGACCAACAACACCAACCAGATTCACTTTAACAACGAGTACGGCAAGCGGACGGAATTCGGCAAGTGCTTGATCAACAGCGCGCTGACTCTCGCCATCGTCGCCGGCATGGGCGTGGCCGACGTGAGCGAAAACGGCTTCGCGCTCGGCTGGGATCAGATCAAATTGCCCAATCCGTTGTTCGCCGGCGATACGCTCTATTCCGAGTCCGAAGTTTTGGAGAAGCGCGAATCGGCGTCAAAGCCCCAATGGGGCATCATCAAAGTGCGCACGCGCGGCATTCAACAGGAAGGCAAGGTCGTGATCGACTACGCGCGCAGCGTGATGGTGTGGAAAAAGGCGCATGCGCCTAAAACGGACTTATTTCCTGAAGATCAAAGAGGACAGGAAATAAGTCCTGTTCAAATCGTTCAAGCAGTTCAAGCCGTTCAACCGTAAGACAAGAGGTGAGTGTGGCGAGCAATTCAAAACCTGCCCGCGCTTTAGATGGAGTCAAGATTCTCGCCTTCGAGCAGGTGCTTTCGGGGCCGTTTGCGACCTGTTTGTTGGCCGACATGGGCGCGGAAGTGATCAAAGTCGAGCGGCCCGGCGTCGGCGACGTGATTCGCTCGTGGGATTCGGTGGTGAAGGGCTTGTCGTCGGGCTACGTTTGGCTGAATCGCAACAAGCGCAGCTTGACGGTCGACGTCAAAAAAGAAAAAGGACGAGCCATTCTCCAGGACCTGGCGAAGCGCGTCGGATATCTTTTTCGAGAACTACGCTCCCGGCGTCGCGGGGCGATTGGGTCTTGGCTATGAAAAACTGAGCGAGATCAATCCGCGGCTGATCTATTGCTCGCTTTCCGGCTACGGCCAGGACGGGCCATATCGGGACGTCAAGGCTTACGATCTGCTGATTCAAGGCGAGGGCGGTATCATCGCGACGACCGGCTATCCGGACAAGCCCGCGCGCGCCGGCATCGCCATCGCCGATATCGCCTCGGGCATGTACGCGGCGATCGGTATTTTGCTGGCGCTTTATCAGAGAGAAAAGACCGGCGAGGGGCAGTTGATCGACGTTTCCATGCTCGATTCGATCGTCTCCTGGCTCGGCTATTTTCCGCATCACTATTGGCACGCCGGCGAAGAGCCGGCGCGCGTCGGCATGCGCCATCATTACGTCACTCCCTATGGGCCTTATCTTGCCGGCGACGGCGAATACGTGAATCTCGCCGTGGCCAGCGCCTCGGACTGGGAAGTTTTTTGCCGCAAGGTGATCGAGAAGCCGGAGTTTCTCGAGGACCCGCGCTTCGGCAACGGTCGAAGGGCGGCGAAAAAATCGCGGGCTACTGGAAGAGACCATCGAAAATATCTTCCGCCAAAGGGATCACAAGCATTGGCTGGAACAACTGAAAAAAGCGGAATTGCCGCACGGCATCGTGCGCGGCATCGCTCAGGTGCTGGCTCATCCTCAAGTGGCGGCGCGAAAGCTCATCCGCGAAGCCGAGTCGCCGGTCGGCAAAGTGCCGGTGATCGCCAACGCGCTCAAAATGTCGGCCAGCGAGGCGCGCTATGATCGGATTCCAGCTTTGGGTGAAAACAATGAGGCGATTCTCCGCGAGCTCGGCTACGATGCCGCCGCCATTGAAGGGTTGAAAAAGGAACAAGTGATCTAAAGCATCTTGGATGATGCCTCTAAGCAACGCCAGCCGAGTTGACGGCGGAACTTCGATCGAGGTCACCCTGAGCCACAGGCGAAGGATCTGCTTTTCACGTTGCTGCACCGAAGCCCCAAAGCAGATTCCTCGTCGCCGTGCTCCTCGGAATGACACTCTGATGCGAAACGATTTGGGGGACGCCATCTCTGTTCAATTCTCAGATATCAAGATCCGGGAGAACTTCTCTTGCGCAAGCCGGTCGTGGGAGTGATGGGGGCATCGGCGAACGACGCCCTCAGTGCTACTGAAGCCAATCGAGTCAAAGCACTGGCCGAGGCGCTTGGTGCGGCAATCGCGCGGCAGAATTGCATTCTCATCACGGGCGCAACGACCGGCCTGCCGGATATGGTGGCCCAATCATTCCGCAAGCACGGCGGCTTTGCGCTGGGCGTATCGCCCGCAGAGAATCGCCGGGAACATGTCGCGCGCTACGGGCTGCCGGAGGATGGCGCGGATGTGATCGTCTTCACCGGCTTCGGTTACAAAGGACGCAACGTCGTCAACGTGCGCTCCGCCGACATCGTGCATGATCGTCGGCGGCGCCACCGGAACGCTGAACGAATTCACCATCGCGTACGATGAAGGCAAGATCATCGGCGTGCTCGAAGGCAGCGGCGGTATCGCCGAGCATATTCGCGAGATCATCAAGGCCTGCAACAAGCCGACAGAGTGTCAGGTTTTCTTCGACAGCGACCCGGCGAAACTGGTCGAGACTTGTATCGAGGCTCTTCAGAAGAGGTGAGAGAGCAATTCTCGATCAGGTCGATGGGCGCCGGCCGCTTTGCCCTTCGGTTGCGCGAAATAATCCCTCGCAAATTTTTTCAGCACGTCGCGCTTCAAACCGCTCAGACTGGCTTCTTCCACGGCCCTTTCCTCGGTCCATCCAAGCTCGACGATGCGGAAGATCAGCATGAGCGGCGCCACCCTTTCGGCGAACGCGCAGTTGATCAGCATCGGATGATTCGCTTTGTCGCGAACCAGCCGTAGAAACTCGTCAATCTGCTTGCGCTCCGGCAATTTTTTCGTCGCGGCGATATTGAAGTAGCGCATTTTATTCTGTTCGGCCATAAATCGCTCTTGAGCAACATCTACGCCATCTCCCGCCGCTCTTAATGTCAGTACGGAACGAAACCCGTTCGCGGCTGCCTTCGCATAGGCCGTGGACGAGGGTTTGCCGCCGACCGCTGGTTTGTCATCAATGCACAGCACGATCGGTTCATCGATCTTGTCCGGGCGCGCAATGGTACCCGTTGCGGCACGCTCTGTCTGCTGCGCGGCACTGTGGCCGGCGCAAATCAAAAGAATTGCGACCCCGAGCAGCAACTCTGCGAAGCCGTACCGCACTGGTAACTAGAGCTTGAAGAGGCCCGCCGCGGTTTTGCCCAGTATGGCGGTCTTTTCATCGTTGGAGCACGGCGCCTGACGGACCATGTTGATCGACTCGATCAAATTAGCCGCTGTCTTGCATTCCAGCGGATAGTCGCTGCCGAACATGATGCGGTCGGGAGTCGTGATATTGAATGCCGCCGCCATGGCCGGCAGCCACGCGCCGGTTCCGGCGGTGTCGAAGTAGAGGCGTTGAAAAAGTTTCTCGAAGCGTTCCGTCAGACCGAATTTTTTCTGCTCCGATTGCGTCTTGAGATAACCGCGCATATCGTTCGGAATATCCGCGTCTTCGGTTTCGAAGAATGCCATCATGCGCCCTTGAGCGACGGACGTGCCGCCGCCTAGGTGGGGCATGATGAAGCGCAACTCCGGGTAGCGCGGCAGCACGCTGTTCATCACGCGCACGATCGCCTGGGTGGTTTCCAATGGCCGAAACACGCAACGGTCGAGGTTGTAAAGAGTGTCGGAGCCTGTCGGCTTCGATTGCGGGTGAATAACGATCGGTAAATTGTTTTTCTGGATGACCTCGAAAAGCGGATTCATGACCGGATTGTCGAGCTGAACGTCGAGATGGCAGGCGAGCAGCGCGACGGCGCGCAAGCCAAGCTCGTTGATGCCTCGTTCGAGCTCGCGCTTTGCCGCCTCGGGCTCGTGCACCGGCAAGTGAATGCAACCGCGAAAGCGTTTGGGATGCTGCTTCTCGACCTCGGCGATGCCGTCGTTGAGCGCCTTGGCGACTTCAGCGCCCATCACCTGCACTTGATCGGTCAAGATGCAGATGTTGATGCCGGCTTCGTCCATGCACCGGAGGTGGGCGTCGAGATCTTTGCGCGAGGGATGAAGGGTCAAGCTGATCTCCTTGGTGACGATGCGCTTGTCGCCCGCCTGTTTGGCGAGGCGGTCGAATAATACCGGTGGCATGAAATGATGGTGAACATCGACGATTAGTTCGGCTGCGGCCATGATTCGCGGCGCTCCTTGTCCGGGAAATTTTGTGGATCAACCTACGTCAGGGCGCGTGCGACTTCAAGCCGCCCGCTGGCCATCATCGGCCCGACGACCTCGCGGGAAGAAGGTACGATGCGGCCAGCACAATCACGGGCATGAACGTCGCATGAACGAATAGATCCGCCGGCGTCCAGGCATAGCTCGCAAACCTCGGCGAGGCGCAGGTCGGGCAGATCCACATCAGCGGTCCGGCGAAATAAAAGGAGTTGTGCACGCCGCCGAAGATCGCGCGTTCGCCGAACAGGGCGATGCCGCCGCCGAGAGCAAAGGCGCAGGACACCATCCAGACGCGATCGACGGCGGCGTTGGAAAATCGAAAAAACATGCCGCCGAAGAAAAACACGTAGAGGAAATACAGCAGCAGAACAAAATGAAACGGTTCGAAGGTGGTCTCGTGAAACACCGAGTGCAGGCCGAAGTTCTTGATGAGCTCGACTTGCTCCGGTCTGTCCCAGCGAAAGAAGAGCGCCTTCGAGCCGAAATCGATCAGCAGCACGCCGAGAAGAAGGCGGGCGTAGAGCTTGGCCTCGTGGGCGGCCGGCTTGCGCCATGAGCCCCTCACCTGAAAACCGCGCCACTTGGTAATCAGCAGCCAGAAGCACAACAAGACGCCGGACCAGATCAGCGCATCGTGAAAACGACGGTGAAACGGCGCGCCCTCTTGGAGCGCGCCGGTGAGCCAAAGCGGCGCGAGAAGCGACAGCACGAGAACGAAGGAAAAATAGCGCTGCAGAGAAGCGATCACGGAATCAAGCTCTGCCTCAGATCGGCGCGGCTTCGACGCCCTTCAGAACTTCCGGGGTCACGTCCTTCAACGACGAGCAAATCTTCGTCGCCTTGGAGAAGTCGTGATGGCGCGTATATTCGTTCGGCACGGCGATGCAGCGCATGCCGGCCCGATGCGCGGCCACGACTCCTTTTTCGGCGTCTTCGAAGACCAAGCATTGCGATGGAGGAACGCCGAGATCGCGCGCCGCCTTTAAAAAAATATCCGGCGCCGGCTTTACCCGCGCGACGTCAAGGCCGCTGACGACGACCTCGAAAAAGTGACCGATGGCGAGACCGGCCAGCACTCCGTCAATCGCATCGCGATAGGAGGAAGACGCCAGGGCGATCTTCACTTTTCCGCGAAGAAAATCGAGAAGCTCCAGTGCGCCTTCCATCGGCCGCAGCGACGAGGCGAGCAGGTCCAGGTAGTGCCTGGCTTTGCGCAGCCGGAGCGCGTCCGGATCCAGAGCCAGACCTCGAAGGTTCACCCAATCGACGATGCCGTTGCCGAAGCGCACCCAGTGCTCGGCGTAGTCGTCGTCCCGAAGCTCGACGCCATGCTCCGACAGCGCCATCTGGTACGCGCGGCAATGCAAACATTCCGTATCGGCCAAAAGGCCGTCCAGGTCGAAGATTACGGCGGAGATCATGAGTCGCGAAGCGTTCTTGCTATTCTATGCGACTTCGCCGCGATTTTCACGTGCGCCGCAGTTTGCTGTTTGCGGATCCAAAAAAAGGCCCGAGCTCTTTGCGAGCCGGGCCTCTTCCGGGGCGATGGGAGTTGCGCGGTCTAGGAAGCCTGAGGCGGCTGCCTACGAAAACGCTCGAACCGGGAGCGTACCAGAGTCTTGAGCTGATCCTGTTGCTCCGCGGTCAACACCGACTTGCCGTTCTCCAGGGCTTCGATGCGCAGGTAGCGCAGCTCGGAGCGGTATTTTTCGCTTTCCTGGATCTTTGTCTTGATCTGGATCAAGTTGGCCGGCGACTGCTGCGCCATCGCGGCGACGTCCTTTTCGATGGCCGCCAATTGCTGGTGCAGCGGCGCGACTTGGCTCTGATAGTGGTTTCTGATCTTCTCCAAATTGGCCGTTTGCTCGCCCGTCAGGTTGAGCTCGCTCTTGTGCTTCAGCGCGATGGTGATCAGCGGCGCTCCGGCGAGACCGCCATGCATCCGCGCGCCCCGGCTAAAATTTTTCTTGCCTGCCACGGCGCCGTCCTGGCCTGAAACCGGTGGAACGTTGGCCGCCATCATCGCCGCCACGGCGAAGGCCGCGCCGGCCAAGGTGAATTTGCGTATTCGACTCATGGACCCTCCTAAGGTCTGTAGATTTTACCCTTAGACGGTTGCCGGAGAAAAAACGTTTACCGGCGTCGGTCGGGCGGCTTCGGGCCGGCGCCGTCAAGAGGCGGCTTGAGAGATCAGCGAAAAAAGGAACATCGCGATCTTGCGCATCTTTTGCCGCAGGAAGGCGAGCACGTTGGCGCGCACTTTGGCCGGTATGTCGCGCGCGCTGACCGCGCCGAGAGAAATAGTTTTCGGTAGGTATGAAGAAAACTCATGCAGTCCGGACAAATCTTGTGATTCACGGCAAGAAGGGCGCTGCGGAAATTCTCGGCATCAACCCGAGCACCCTGCGCTCGCGCATGGAGAAACTCGGAATCAAAAAGACGGGGTAAGGTTGGCGGAGTTCAAGCCGTTCAAAACGTTCAACCGCTTTCGCTCCGTTCAATCCCCCTTCTACATCTTCCCCCGTGTCACGGGGGAAGATGATGGGGTTGGGACATGGTTGGGCTACTCGGTCGTCTCAGCGTTCTTGGCGGCGATGAGCGACGTTGCGGATCTGGAGCGAGTCGCGAACTTTGCCCGGCGATCTTGACGCCACTTTACTACGAGCCGAAAGCCGAGCAGCAGCGCCAGCACGGCGCCGTACTGCGCTGGACGGCTGATGTCGGCTTTGACGAGCCAATAAAAATGAATCACGCCGGCGATGGCGGCGAGATAGACGAGCCGGTGAAGCTGCTGCCAACGCTTGCCCAGCCGGCGGATCATTCCCGCGGTCGACGTGGCCGCCAACGGCACCATAATCACGAAGGCGAAAAAACCCACGGTGATGTACGGCCGTTTGATGATGTCCTTGCCGATGGCGCTGAAGTCGAAGAAGAGATCGAGGCCGATGTAAGTGGCGAAGTGCAGCGACGCGTAGAAAAACGCGAAGAGTCCGAACATGCGGCGAAATTTAATCAGCTCATTCCAGCCGGTGATGCGGCGCAGCGGCGTAACGGAGAGACTCGCGATTAAAATGATCAGCGCCCAGGAGCCGGTAAATCGAGTGATGAACTCGATCGGATTGACACCCAAGTCGTCGGTATACGCGCCGTACGCAAGTTGAATCGCCGGAATGAGGCAGAGGAGGAAAACGAGGCGTTTGAGCCAGATGGTCATGACGCAGAATGGATAATGGATAATTGAGAATTGACAGTTAAAAGCTAAAAAAGCAGTGGTTGGTGTTCCAATTGTCCATTCTCAGTGTCAATTATCCATTAACTTCAGTAGAATTTTTTCAGATCCATTCCCTTATACAGACTCGCCACCTGCTCGCCGTAGCCGTTGAACATCAATGTTTTGCGGCGCAGGAATTCGCCGATGCGCCGCTCGGTTGCCTGGCTCCAGCGCGGATGATCGACTTCCGGATTTACGTTGGAATAAAAGCCGTACTCCTGAGGCTGCATCTTGTTCCACGAGCTTGGCGGTTGGGTTTCGGTAAAGCTAATTTTGACGATCGATTTGATGCTCTTAAAGCCGTACTTCCACGGCACCACCAGGCGCACCGGGGCGCCGTTTTGCGCCGGCAGAACTTCGCCGTAAAGGCCGACCGAGAGGATCGTCAGCGGATGCATGGCTTCGTCCATGCGCAGCCCTTCGACGTACGGCCAATCGATGACGTTGCCGAAGAGGCCCGGCTTTTGGCCCGGCATGCGCTTGGGATCGACCAGAGTGACGAAGTGAACAAACTTGGCGTTGTTCGTGGGCTCGGCCAGTTTGATGAGCGCGCTCAACGGAAAGCCGACCCAAGGAATGACCATCGACCAGGCTTCGACGCAGCGCAGACGATAGACGCGCTCTTCGAGCGGACTGAGTTTCATGATCGCGTCGATGTCGTAAGTCTTGGGCTTCTTGACTTCGCCTTCGACGGCGACGGTCCACGGGCGCGTAGTCAAATACTTGGCGTTTTGCGCCGGGTCGCCTTTGTCGACGCCGAGCTCGTAGAAGTTATTGTACGAGGTGATGTCTTTGAATGAATTCTGCTTCTCGTCGGTGCCGTAGGGCCCTTTCTTGACGTTGGACAGCTTTTCGCCGGCCTGGGCTCCATGCGCAACGGCGTCGATGCCGGCGAGCGCGGCGCCGGCCGACAGCGCAGCGGCCGATGCGCCCGCGATGAACTGGCGACGGTTCATGTACAGGTCTCTCGGCGTGATCTCGGACGATTTGATATCCGCGGCTCTTTTGATCAGCATGGATGGCTGTCCTCCTCGTTATCGAGCATGTTTGCCGACAAAAGAGGCAGTGTCAAACTACGTCGGCGAGCGGTCCTTTTAGCATAGCGGCTCCTTCCAACGATACGGCTGTAGCGAACTATGCCTTGTCTGTCCATGAGCACAACAGTCGTCGGGGTTGTCCCAACCGTCGCCGGCGCGTAAACATCCGTTAGATGGATCACGAAACAGTTTGGTTGCGCTTCCGACTTTGTAGCCAAAACGGACGGAGTCGAGAACAAGTTCCCGAAATCCGCGTTTTTTCGCCGAGGGGTCTGTCTAATGGACGAGCTGGGAAGGGGAAAGATTTTCGAATTCTTTATTAAGATCGAGCGGGTTGGAGGTTTTCTTGAGGATCTCGACCAGGGCAAGCTGGGCGATGTTGTAGGCTTCGACGTCGTTGTTGGAATATTCAAACGCGACCTCGCTTGCCGCCGCGATCAAGTCGCCTAAAGTCGTCTCGATATTGTGTTTCCTTTTCATGTTGTTTAGCCGGCTCCTCTCGCTTGGCCGCCGCCGATTGGCGCGCCTTCTGACTGATTAGACGTACGGCGGGAGGAAAAGTTGTACCGATCTTTGGCCAAAAACGGCTGGAACGAGCTCAATCTCCGGCCCGCAGCTCGGAGGCTTTTTCCGCCGCTTTATGAAAGAGCGGCGCTTGTCGGAGGCGGCGGTATTCCTCGTCTTGCAGATATCCGACTCTAGCCAAGCGGGTCAAAATCCGGTTTCGCCGGTTGAGCAGACTGGGCTCTTTAGCGCTGCGCGGGCTCGGCAGCATGGCGGCCAGAGTGGCCGATTCGAGTGGATCCAAGGCCGAGGCCGGCTTGCCAAAGTAGTAGCGCGCCGCCGCTTCCGCGCCGTACACGTTTCTGCCCCACTCGACGACGTTCAGATAAAGCTCGAAGATGCGCTGCTTGGAAAGCGTTTGTTCAAGTTGGCGGGCGATCACCATTTCCTTCAGCTTCCGCAGCGGATTTTTGGCGGGACTCAAGTAAAGATTTCTCGCGAGCTGCATGGTGATCGTGCTGCCGCCGCGGCTGAAGCTCAGCGTCTCCCAAACCTTCTTCAACGCGGCTTGAAGCTCGTTCACGTCGATGCCTCGGTGGCTGAAGAACGCCGCGTCTTCGCTGATGAGAATCGCTTTTTTCAAGTGCTCGGAAACCGCGGCGTAGGAAATCCAGATTTGCCGGCGCGGCGCTCGCTCGCCCTTTTTGCCGTACTCCTCCTCGCGCAGCTCCATCAACGCCGTGGTCCTGGGATTTCTCTGCTTGAGCGGCGCGATATCGGGCAGCGAAAGATAGAAATAATACGCCGCCGCGACCAGGAGAGTCAGCAACGCGCTGCTAACGAGGAGCTTCTTCATGGGTGAAAAGAAACCGGCCGGCCTTCGCCGTCATCGAGGAAGTCGCTTGCGCGCCGAGCTTCTCGCGCTCGACCCAGCGCCAGCGCGCGCTCGGCAGCTTGCATGCGTTTTTGCCGGCGAGATCGAAGAGATAAAGCGGCGCGCGGATGCGCCGGTGGGTAATCGCGTGGCGCATTATGCCGAGTTTTTTCGGTTGCGGGAGCGCGCCGAGAGCTTGCAGTTGGCGGCGCAGCAAGGCGGCGACCGGCTCGCGAAAATTCATTTCTCCGCCGGGCAGCTCCCAGAGACTGCCGAGCAAGCCGCCGGCGCCGCGCCGGCGAAGGAGGATTTTATCGTCCCGCCGGACGATCGCGAGCGGCCAGACGACGGTTTTAAATTTGGCTTGTCTACGGCGCGCAGACGGGGCGCGCGCGCGCGTTCGGCCGGCGCAGAGCGAACGCAGCGCGCAGGCGGCGCAGCGCGGATTTTTCGGTGTGCAGACCGTGGCGCCGAGCTCCATGATCGCCTGGTTGAATTCGCCGGGACGCCCGGCCGGAACGATCTCGGCGGCGAGCGCATGCACGCGGCGCTCGTTGGCGTTGCCGAGCAGCCGGCCGAGCACCCGCCGAACGTTGCCGTCGATCGCCGGGTATGGTTTTCCGAAGGCGATGCTCAGCAGCGCGCCGGCGGTGTAATCGCCAATGCCGGCCAAGGCCCGCAGCTCGACGAAATCTTGCGGTATGACTCCGCCGTGCCGGCGCATGATCTGCCGAGCCGCTTGCCGCAAGTTTTCCGCGCGCCGATAGTAACCCAGACCCGACCAAAGGCGCAGCACTTTAGACAAACGCGCGCGCGCCAGCGCATCGATGCTCGGAAACTCCTCTAGGAATCTCTCATAGTACGGAACCACCACGGCGACCCGCGTTTGCTGCAGCATGGTCTCGGAGATCCAGATCGCGTAGGGATCCCGCGTCCGCCGCCAGGGCAGATCGCGTTTGTTGGTTTGATACCAGCGGAGAAGTTTGCGGCGGAGAGCGGAGCGGAGGTTGGGCGCCATGAATGCAGCGAATCGAGTTTTCAGTTATAAGGCACTGTAGTCGAAATCATCGCCGAAGGAAATCAACCGCGAGATCGTGCTGCCGATTATTTTTGGCCTGTTGACCTCGCTGTGCTTCGCCATCGCCAGCCTGCTCGCGCAGCGCGGCTATTCGCGGGGCGCGGCGCCCTGGGGAGCGTGGATCACCATCGCCGGCAACTGCGCTTTGCTGCTCGCGGCGCATTTTGCGCTGTATTCGGACACTCGGCTGCTGGTCGCCGACAATCTCATTTTCATCGCGGTGGGCCTGCTGGTTCCGGGAGTAACACGGGTGCTGAGCTTCCGCGGTATCCGCGCCATGGGAAGCTCGATCACCTCGACCATCATCAACACGACGCCGATGTTCTCGACGTTGCTCGCCATCGCGCTGCTCGGGGAAAGGCCGGGAGCGCTGGTGCTGCTCGGCGTCGCTCTCACGGTGGGCGGCCTCGCCGCGGTCTCCTGGGACCGGGGTCAGACGGCGTACAAAAAAAGTGAGCTCGTTTATCCGTTCTTGTGCGCTGTGATATTTTCCTTGAAAGACGTGACGGTGCGCTGGGCGCTTGGCGCGGGCGACGGGCAGCCGATCTTTTCCGCCGGTGTCGCCGCCTTGACCTCGACTTTTCAGATATTTCTCATCACCCGTTACGTCCAGGGTGAAAAATTTGCACTGCCGGCGGCGCCGGTGGCGAAATGGTTTGTCTGGTCCGGGCTATTTACCGGCGGATCGTTTCTCTTCATGTATCTCGCCTTGAGCATGGAGCGGGTAACCATCGTGGCGCCGCTCATCAACAGCTACGCGGTCTTTGTCCTGCTGCTCACGCCCCTGATGGCGCGTCAAATCGAAAGCGTCACGCCGCGCAAAATCGCCGGCGCGGCGCTGGTGGTCGCGGGCATCTTTCTGATATCGGCGGGCAAAGATTAGATCGATTGCGAGGTCGCCTGACGGCAAAGTGAAAAAAATCCCGACAGTCCGCCGGAGCGTTTATCCGCCCGGCGGTCGAGCTCGCGCGCAGCACCCGCTTCAGTCTTCCTCGTGGATTTGCTGGGTCAGGTAATTTTGGTAGCCGAGCTCGGTGATCTGATGGAGCTGGGTCTCGATCCAGTCGACATGCTTCTCTTCGTCCACCAGAATATGCTCCAATAGCTCGCGTGAGGCGTCATCGGAGTGTTCGAGGCAAGTCTTGATGCCCGGACGCAGCACGGTCAGCGCGGCGAGCTCCAAGGCAAGATCGTTTTCCAACTGTTGCTTGACTCCGGCGCCGACGCTG
Source organism: uncultured delta proteobacterium (assembly GCA_963745035.1). Lineage (GTDB taxonomy): Bacteria > Desulfobacterota > Binatia > UBA9968 > UBA9968 > DP-20. Next base: position 56,552 of record CAVUVW010000009.1, read on the forward strand.
ATCTTGTCGTAAGCAACGACGTTGGGAGTTCCCTCGAGGAACAAGATCCGTTCGATCAGTCGGTCGGCATGCTTCATTTCGCCGATGGACTCGTCCCAGATCACTTTCTTAAGCCTTCGATAGCCCCAGTTCTCGCACATCTTGGCGTGAATGAAGTACTGGTTGACGCCGGTCAGTTCTTTGCGCAGCACCTGATTGAGAACCGTGATGACCTGATCGTTGCCTTTCATGCGCATGCTCCTTTCCAAAGCGCGGCGTGCCGCCAAGAACAATGCCGGTTCAGCGCGCCGCGCCGCCGACCGTCAAAGTCAAATCGGTTGCGCCGCTCTGTTTGCCGACGCCGATGAGCAAGGTGTTGCCTTCCTTGGTGTATGCCAGCATGGCGCCGCCGCCGCGCACGTTCATGTTCGTCTGCCAGCCGCGGGACAGCAGCTCCCTTTTGTAGAATTCGACGATCTCGTCGGCGTCCATGTTGCCCTGAAAGGTCGCCTGCCCGGCGCCGAAGCCGAGCAGCGACATCTCCACCGGCTTTTCGGTGCTTCGCGTCATCGCCTTGGGAACCGGCACCGAAACTCCGGCGATGGTTTCATCGTACGACCGCGCGCAGCCGTTTGAAAGGGCGAGCGCGGCGAACAGCAAAATGGTGGGCTTGCACAGGATAAGACGGGCGGGATAGCTCATCGCTGCTCCTGGTCATTGACTACACCAACGCGGTGCGCCGATCAACGTAAAGCGCGGCGCGATCACGAATTCGGTTCAGGCGGAACCGGCAGTCCGAGCCAAAACCAGAGCACGAGCAGCACGACGCCGAGCAGCTCCGGCAGAGAAGGCGACACATGGATCAACGCGCCGCCGAGCATGCCGCCGAGGGACGAGCCGATAAAGCCGCAAGAGCTGTACACGCCGCTCGCCATGCCGCGGCCGCTCGCCGGCACGCGCCGGGTGAGAAAGGCGGGCAAGATCGGCTGGTAGATGCTGTAGCCGAAAATAAACGCCGCGCCGCTCAAATAGAGCAGAACGTCGTATTGCGCGCCGAACAAATAAACGCCGTAGCCGACGGTGGCCGTGAGCCAGCCGATCAAGATCGGGCCGCGGAATCGATCGGCTTTTTCGGCGCGCCGCATGTACGGAAACACAAACAAGATGCTCGGCAAAAAAATGATCGAATAGACCTTCCACAGCTCGGTCTTCTCCAGGCCGATCGCTGTCCAGCTTAAAGGATAGGTGAAAAAGAAGAGATTGAGCGCGAACGAGAGCACGAAGGCGGCGATAAAGATCGGCCGCAAGTGATCACGGACAACCATTGGGCCGAGCGCCGACGGTGTTTCTCCGGCGCCGCGCGCTGCGGGAAAGCAGAAAATGGCGAGCAGCAGCGACAGCAGACCGAGCGCGGCGAGCAGATAAAATAAGCCGCCGAGCCCGATCTGCGCGGCGAGAAAAGGGCCGGCGAGCAGACCGATCATAAACGACACGCCGACGGCGATGCCGGTGATCGTGTATGCCTGGGCGCGCACGCTCGGCCGGGTCAGATCGGCCAAGGTCGCGAAGGCGACCGACCCCACCGCGCCGGTGCCCTGCAGCGCGCGCGCGAGGATCAAGCCGTAGATGTCCGTCGCCAGGGCGCAGCTGGCGCTGCCGGCGACGAACAGCGCGAGGCCGCCCACCAGCACCGGCTTTCGGCCCCAGCGGTCGCTCGCCCAACCGAGCGGGATCTGCAGCGCCGACTGCACCAGCGCGTAAATGCCGAAGGCCACCCCGGCGAGCGCCGCCGAAGCGCCGGGATAGCGCACGGCATAGACGCTGAAAATCGGCAGCATGAGAAAAATGCCCAAGAGCCGAAGCGCGGAAATCAAACTGACGAGG
>CAVUVW010000010.1:0-204631 GCA_963745035.1 uncultured delta proteobacterium
TTGCTAAATTGTCTTAGATGATCCGAAGCTTCAAGGACCGGAAGACGGAGGATTTTTTCGGTGGAGAGAATGTCAGGCAGTTCTCGGCTTCAAGAGGGCGGCGGAGCGCAAGCTGGTGATGCTGGACAGCGCAGTGAAACTCGGCGACCTCGCCGCGAGTCCCGGAAATAGATTGGAAAAGTTATCGGGAAACAGGGCCGGACAATACAGTATCCGGATCAACGACCAATGGCGGATCTGTTTTACTTGGAAAGACGATGGTCCGCATGACGTCGAAATCGTGGACTATCATTAAGGAGTAGCAAAATGAAGAAGAATGGAATGCGACCGGTTCCGCCGGGTGAAATTCTCAACGAGGAGTTTTTGAAGCCGCTAGGCTTGACGGCAAACGCGCTCGCGAAGGCGATCGGGGTGCCGCCTAACCGGATCACGGCGATCCTGAAGGATGAAAGAGGTATCACAGGGGACACGGCAATCCGGCTGGGAACATTTTTCAAAACCTCGGCGGAATTCTGGATGAACCTGCAAATGACCTACGACCTGCGTAACGCTGAGAAGGCGCTGCCGGCGAGGGTGAGAAAGAGTATCGAAGACAGCAGGAGCCTGCTGCCATGATATAGAATCCAAACCCCAATCCGCCCTCAAACTTTTCATGAGTGACACCAATGTTTCCTCGAACTCGGAGATAACGACGATGCCTCAAAAAACTTGCTTCAGTAGGTTGTGGTCAACGACCGCGTTGCTGGCGATTTCGATGCTCATTGGAGTCGCTCACGCGGCGCAGCGGGAACTGAAGGAAGTCAGAGTCGCCTATCCGCCGTCCATGGCCTCGGTGACGCTGATGACGGGCATCAAGCAGAAATTTTTCGAAGAGCAAGGCCTCACTCCCACACTGCTTGTGATCGCCAGCGATTTGGCTATGAAGAGCCAAGTGGTGGGTGAGATAGATTATACGCTCTTCGGCGGCGGCACGGGCATGGTCGCGGCGGCGCAGGGCTTGCCGATCAGGGTCGTGCACCTGCCGCATAAATTTGCCGATCTTACATTGGTCGGGCGACCGGAATTCAAAACAGTCGCTCAGCTGCGCGGCAAAAAAGTTGCCGTCAGCAGTTTTTCTGGTGCGGTTTACAGCTCCACGCGCGCGATGCTCGCTGCTGGCGGATTGGACCCCGACAAAGATGTCGTGATGATTCCGATGGGCCGCGAACCGATTCGCCTGCAGGCACTGCTCGCCGGGAGCATCGATGCTAGCCCGCTGCCTGTGCCGCTGCACGCCATAGCGGAAGAAAAGGGCATGAGTCTGCTCGCCGATATCGAAGGCAAGTTCGAAGTTCCGTTTAGCGGGGTAACGGTGACCGAAAGAAAGCTGCGCGACAACCCTGACGAAGTGAAGCGTTTTATCCGGGCCATGGTGAAAGCCGGCCGATACTTCCTGAGCCATCGCGATGAATCGGTGGCGCTCTATATGAATTGGCTCAAGCTGTCGAAGGCGATCGCCGAAAACGCCTATACCCGCTCGATCAAATCGGTCAGTCCCGATGGGTTGGGCAAAGAGAGCGCGATCAAGACCCAACTGGGGCTGATCAAACAGACCACGGGCAAGGATGTGAAGGTCGAGGCTGTGATCGATTTCACGTTGCTGCGGCAGGTGTTAGCGGAAACAAAATGAACAACACACCGGACGACACCTCAAACCGGCATCCGCGGTCACTTCTCACTCACTGATCAACGCCGGAGCCCGCCGCCTTGATGCGGCCGTGTAAAGTCCAGACTCAGGCCTGACCCGAGATTTCCCCTATCTGACCCGGATTTTATGGCCGGAGGATCGGCTTGTCGGATGCCGTGGAGTAGCCTGCTTAAGTGTTAAAGTCGATTTTTAAAAGCCGCTTGAAATCCCCCGGAGCAAAATGCCATGAAGAAACATAGATGCAGGAAGAATACAGGAGGTTTTCAGATGAAAAGAAACCCAATCATGACGGGAGTGGCAGTTTTAGCTGTTGGCGGGCGCGGTTTCAGCCTGCTTCTCGTTTCAAGGCGGAGATGAGACGGTTGTTCAGCAGCGGTCTCCGACAACAGATGCGGAGCTCCGGGATCTCAAGGCCGCTTACGACAAAGGAATTATCTCGGAGCGGGAATATAATCAGCAAAGGGACAGATTGCTGGGTCGGTAAAAATCTTAAAAAAATGCGGGAGGTCTTTTTGATGGGAAGAGAAATATTTCTATTGTGCGGAGCGGTGTTTTTGTCCGGTTGTATCTCCGTGTCAAGCGGTGAAAGGACCGTACAGGAGGAACCGGCAGGGAGGACCACTGGCCAGCAACTCCAGGATCTCAAAGCCGATTACGATAGGGGACGCATCTCCGAACAAGAATACAATCAGCGGCGAAACAGGCTGCTAGGCAACTAAAAAACTAGAAAAGGGAAATTTTACAACCGCTTTAGTTGCTTTCATATCTCTGCCGCTCAGTTTCTCCAATGGAATTGCAAAAAATAAAGCTGCCGGTCAAGGAGCATTGAGGGCCAGGTCTTGGTCTTGCAATCACACATTTGTCGCAATGCAAGACGCGACCCCGTTAATGCTCGCGGACCGTTGTACTTTCGACAGCTCCGGTCATCGGCGCACAAATTCCGCGACCAGTCTCTGCCAGCGATTCATCGCCTCGTCGTATTGCGCAGTGGTGAAACCCTCTTCCGGGTACCAGCGTTTGAAGCCGGTCTCACGCACCGGACTGCCGTGGCGGAACATATCCACGAGCACTTTCTGTCCTTCGGGACTGAGAAAGAAATCAACCAACAGCAACGCTCCGTGGGGCCGTTGCGCGTGTGCGAAAACAGCCACGCCGCCGGCGATGGCCGGCACCAGATCCATGGGAACCCACGCGACCGACGCGCCTTTGTCGACAGCATGACCGATATTGCTCTGAATTGCCGTGAACGACAGCGCCACCTCTCCCGAAACAATCATCTCGTTGAACCCCGGACCGCTGACGCCATGAACGGTCACATCCTGTTCCTTCAACTTCTTCACAAAACCGTCGCCCTTCGCCTTAAGCATACCGCCGATCAATCGGGCCGCGACATCGTCATTGCTGATGGCCATTTTACTTCTCAACGCGGGCTTGAGCAGGTCGTCGAAGTTTTTCGGGATATCGGCTGAGGGCATGGTTTTTCTGTTGTAGCCGACGCCAATATACGATTCGCGGTCGGTGGTCCAGAAGACCAGACCGCCGGGCGCCTTTTGCTTGGCGACTTCGGGATACTCCGATAGGTAGGGCGAGGTGTACGGCGCCAGGAGCTGGCTGTCGCGCAGCACCATCAAACCCGGCGGCGAAGTCTCGATGACATCTCCGAGCGGACGTTTGGAGCGCGCCTCGGCTAGAACTCTGGAAGCGAGCTGCGTGCCGCTCGCCCGATAAGTCTCCACGGTAACGCCGGGATACTTGGCCTCGAAAATCTTGACGATCTCCTTGTTGGCAATCAGTGATGTGTACCAGAGAAACTTGCCTTCCTTTTTGGCGCCTTCATACAGCAAACGCTCACGGTCCGGCCCGGTGTATTTGGCCAAATCGGCCAGGGTCGCCGGTTTCGCGCTCTGAGCCGACGCGCTTCCCAGTAGCCCGGCAAGTAAAACCATAGCCGCAAGATAGTTTCTTCCAGTCGACATCAACATCCTCCTTATGGGCACATTCTTGGACTTCAATTACTTGACCACGCCCTCCGCACGAAGATCGGCAAGCTCCTGGCTCGATAAACCCAGTTCTCCGCCGATTACTTCGTCGGTGTGCTGGCCGATGGTCGGCGCATCGTGGTGGATGGCTGTTGGCGTCCTCGAGAGATGAATCCACGGAGCCAACAAAGTCGTTGGGCCCGCGGTCGGGTGTTCGCGCTCGATGAACGCACGCCGCTCCTTGATATGCCGGTCCTCCATCACTTCGCCGACCGAAAGCACGGGCGCGCCGAAATAATCCAGCTCGCGCAGTCCGTCCCAGATTTCCCGGCGGGTTTTACCGCTCGCCCAGGCTCTGACCAGCTCCTCAAGTTCCGCGCGATTCTGCCGGCGTGCCGTCGTTGTGGCAAAGCGCGGATCCTGAACGAGATCGTTTCGATTCATTAGCCGTGTTACTGCGGACCAAACGGTATCGCTCATTTCCGGCACACGTAACGTGAAATAGCCGTCGGCCACCTTCATGGGCCGGTTGCCGACACTGACGCCGGTGAAATGCTCGTGCAGCGAGCTGATCATGAATCCGAGCACCGCTTCTTGCATCGAGACTTCTACCTTTTGTCCCTCTCCGGTGCGCTCGCGCGCGTGCAGCGCGGCGAGGATACCGAGCGCGATGCTCACGCCCGCGGCCTCGTCGCCAATACCAAGGGTCTTGGTTCCCGTTGCGCCGTTGTTCTTCCACGCGCTGTGAAGCCACCCGGCGATACTGTTGTTGGAAGCTGCGGTGTTGCCATAATTCGCGTATGGCCCCCATTCGCCGTAGCCGCGCGAACACGCGTAGATCAGCCGCGGGTTTATGGCTTTCACGGAATCGTAATCCAAACCGAAGCGCTCCATCACTCCTTTTTGATAGTTCTCGACGAGCACATCGGCGCGTTCGATGAGCCGTCGCGCCAGCTCCACGCCTTTTGGAGTTTTTAGATTGAGCACGATGCTCTTCTTGTTGACGTTGATCGACAAAGACTCGTACGCATCGACAGTGGCGCCGGGCGGCATCCACAAGCGGCGAAACTCATCGCCGTTGGGCGGCTCCACCTTTATGATGTCGGCCCCGAGATGACCGAGCAGCATCACGCAGAACGGACCGGCGAGCGCGTGGGTAAAGTCGATCACGCGTAGGTCTTGGAGAGCGCCGGGCATGGTGAATTCCTCCTGAATGCTTGGAGTGTTGGAGTGTATTGGAGTGATGAATAGGAGCTGGCGCAATGGGTCGCAGTACTCCAGCACTCCATTACTCCAGCACTCCACTCTTCTCTACTGGCCGAAACTTCGGCAGTGTTACCTCCGCCGTGACATCTTCGAAAACCACGCGCACGGGCATGCCGACGCGCACGTCCTGCGTTGGGCATCCGATTACATTGCTAATCATCGTGATCTGCCGGTCCGTGCCATCCAGCGTAATATGCGCTACGACGTACGGAACATCTTCTTGGAAGGCGGCGATGGACACGTAATGCACGATCACGAATGAAGCCACGACGCCGGTTTCGCCGAGTTTCGTCCAGTCGAAGTTCCAGGAATAGCAATGTGGGCAGAACGCTTGAGGCGGCCAGCGAAATTTTCCGCAATCGCGACAGCGCTGCGCCGATAGCTCGTGCGCTTTGCATCCATCCCAGAACCGCTGCGAATCGACATCTGCCACTGGGAGCGGCTTAGTGTACTCTGTCATCGCTAGGCCCTCCTCAACAGCATGGCGCTTTCGCCGCATTCGCCGCACACGAGAGCGATTTCAGGATTGCGCACCTGCCGGCAGACGGAGCGATCGTAGCTGTGCGCGCCGTTGCAGAGATCGTCGACCACGCCTTCGGGCCGCAGTTGCTGCACGGCCTCGATGACGTGATTGAGGCCGTGGATGTGCGCTTCGGAAAGCAATCCGCCGTGCGTATTGACCGGCAAATCCCCGTCGAGCCGGTTGTGGCCCGCCGTCACCCAGCCGCCGATCTCGCCCTTCTTTACCAGTCCGAAATCTTCGATGTGAACCATGCACATGGCGGTAAAGGGATCGTAGATTTCGGCGATGCTGACGTCGCGCGGCGTGATCCCGGCTCCTTCGTAGAGCAGCGGAGCCGAGTTGGCGCCGTTGGTTTCCCAAAGACCCGAAGTCTGACCCTGGCCGCCCATTCCCGACATGATATAGACCGGCGCGGGCTTCCTATCGCGTGCCCGCTCCGCCGAGGTGATCACCAGCGCGACGCCGCCGTCGCTCTCCTGGCAGCAGTCGAGCAAGCGGAAAGGATAAATGATCCAGCGCGAGTTCTGATGATCTTCGATGGTCATGGGCTTGCGCATCATCGCTTTCTGATTGAGCGCGGCGTGACTCCGTTCCGTGACGGCGAGATGAGCAAAGTCCAAAGTCGTGGTGCCGTAGCGCGCCATGTGCGCGGTCGCGATGGGACCGAAGGAAGCGGCCGCATGATGGATGCCGAACGGGGTGGTAAACTGCGCGTCGCCCTTGACGTCGTTGGCGCGTTCGGCGCGCGCCGCGCGTCCCTGGCTGTAGCGGTTCCGCGCTTTGAAAACCAGCACGTTCTTGCAGATCCCCGCATGCACGAGCATCGCGCCGGACAGCACGGCGCCGCAGTTCCACCCGCCGCCGCCGTCGCTGTAAAACTCGAAGTTGCACTTCTTGAGACCCAGCGCGCGCACCAGCTCGCGCACCATCTGCCCTTCCGGCTGGCGGTGGTAGAACGACACCACGCCGTCGATGTCCTGAACTTTGAGCCCGGCATCCGCGATCGCCTTGAGACTCGCTTCCGCGGCCAGGCTCAAGGTCGTTACTCCGGAGTTGCGTGAGAACGCTGTCCAGCCGATCCCAACTATGGCGGTTTTATCTTTGATCGCTTGTTCCGGCATCTTTACCTCTGTCTACCCGAATCAATCCCGCATACTTCATTCGTCAATTTTTGTCATTTCGACGTAGAGAGAAATCTTTCCCGACTTTCAATTCGCAAAAATTTCCTTCAGCAGCCTTGCGTCTTCGTCAAAGCTGTCGGCCCAGGCAGGATCGACGGGGACGATCTGCGCGCCGCGCACTCTGATGCTTTCGTCTTGTGGCAAATCCGATCTTGCCACCAAGCGTCCGGCATTTTGATAGAGTTGCTGCCCTTCTTTGGACAGCAGGAAGTCCACTAACAGTCTCGCCGCAGCCGGGTGCGGCGCTTGTGAGATGAGACCCACTCCGACCATGAGCCCCGGCAGAGGTCCGGGCGCGACCCAATCAATCGGCGCGCCCCTTTGTTTCAGCCGGTTGACGGTTACGGCATTGGCGTTGACCTGCAAGGTGGATTCGCCGGCCGCGACCAGTTGAGTGATGAGGGTCTGGCCGATCCGCAGCATGGGATTTTGCTTCGACAGCTCTCGCATGTATTTGATGCCCTTCTCCCTGCCCATGATGTGGAGCATGGCTGTGAACCAATCCACCTTGTCCTTCTCCAGGATCATCTTGTTCTTCCAGAAGGGAGTGAGCAGATCGTCGTAGCGCTTGGGCACGTTTGCCGCGGCGACAAGCTTGGTATTGTAGAGCACGACGTAGGGATTGTAGTAAGTCGCCGTCCAATACTTTTCCGCCTTGAAGCCCCGCGGGAAGAACCGGTCCTCGTTGGAAGCGTACTCCCCCAAGAGACCTCGCTTCTTCAAGGCGTCGAGATAAAACGCCGGCGTTTGCATCACGTCGACCAGGGATTTTTTTGCGCGCGTCTCTTGCAGCACTTTGGTGGTCAGCCGTTCGCCTTCGGCCCGGGTAATGTTCACCTCGAGAAATGGGTAGCGGGCCTTGAAGCGCGCGCTCATCGCCCCGGCTTCTTCCAGGTTGGTCGTCGTGTAAAAGACCACCTCACGCTCTTTCTTTGCCGCCTCGATGAGATCGTCCCGTGTCGCCGCGCGGGACGTTCGAGGAAACGCGACCGCAGCAAACACGACCACCGAAACACCGAAGCAAATACACGCCTTCGTGCGCCGCGTTAGCGTTTTTCGGTCAAACATGTTGTTTCCTAGTTTTCTTAGCTATTGGCTCTCTCTTATTTGATCTTTCCTTTTCCTTCAACCGAAACGTTCATCGTCGCCCCGTGCACGTCGAGCTTTCCCGCATCAGTTCGGCGACCGGTGACACCGACGCCCTCACTTAAATTTGCCGATCTCACTTTGGTCGGGCGACCGGAATTTAAAACAGTCGCTCAGCTGCGCGGCAAAAAAGTTGCCGTCAGCAGCTTTTCCGGTGCGGTTTACAGCTCCACGCGCGCGATGCTCGCTGCTGGCGGATTGGACCCCGACAAAGATGTCGTGATGATTCCGATGGGCCGCGAACCGATTCGCCTGCAGGCACTGCTCGCCGGGAGCATCGATGCTAGCCCGCTGCCTGTGCCGCTGCACGCCATAGCGGAAGAAAAGGGCATGAGCCTGCTCGCCGATATCGAAGGCAAGTTCGAAGTTCCGTTTAGCGGGGTAACGGTGACCGAAAGAAAGCTGCGCGACAACCCTGACGAAGTGAAGCGTTTTATCCGGGCCATGGTGAAAGCCGGCCGATACTTCCTCAGCCATCGCGATGAATCGGTGGCGCTCTATATGAATTGGCTCAAGCTGTCGAAGGTGATCGCCGAAAACGCCTATACCCGCTCGATTAAATCGGTCAGTCCCGATGGGTTGGGTAAAGAGAGCGCGATCAAGACCCAACTTGGGCTGATCAAACAGACCACGGGGAAGGATGTGAAAGTCGAGGCTGTCATCGACTTCACGTTGCTGCGGCAGGTGTTAGCGGAAACAAAATGAACAACACACCGGACGGCAGCTCAAACCGGCATCCGCGGTCACTTCTCACTCACCGATCAACGCCGGAGCCCGCCGCCTTGATGCGGCTGTGTAAAGTCCAGACTCAGGCCTGATCCGAGATTTCCCGCTCGCCGTTAAGTCCCTCTGCTTGACGGCACTTCGCGTCTGAAATAGAACCGACGAACGAGTCGAGTGTGGGAGGATCAAGAAAAAAGTGTACGCTGCGCGCCAATGGTTAGGGGATTTCGTCTGTCTACGATTGATCATTTCGATAACGCTATTCTGCTTCGCTACATTTATTGAAACGTTTCCGAGAGGCGCAGTCGCCGCCGACCGGAGCGTTACTCTGTCGCCGGACCAGATCGACAGATCTGCAAAGAAGCTTGAAAGGATAAGACTCGGGTATTCGGGCCCCAGCATGGGCAATATCCCGTTGCTGATGGCCGCCAAGAGGGGTTTTTTGGCCGATGAGGGTTTTTACGTCGAATTCATTCAGACCCGCAGCAACGTATCGATTGCAGCGGTGCTGACCGGCGACATGCAATACACATCGGCCACTGTCTCCTCGTCGAGCGCCGCCGGGCGCGGGGTGCCGATAAAGGTGGTGGCGGTGATCGTGAACAGGCCCTACCAGTATTTCATCGTCAAACCGAATATACAGAGTATCGACCAGTTGCGCGGAAAGATCTTTGCCGTGGATTCGCTCGGCAGCAGCACCACTTATCTCCTTGCGAGAGAGGTGTTGAAACAGGCCGGTGTGGATCCTGACAAAGACATCAAGATTATCGGTACGGGGGACGCGTTCGCGCGACTGGCGCAAATGAAAGCGGGAACCATCGACGGTACCTCGATGACTCCTCCACAGTTGCTGGTCGCACGAAACCAGGGATTCCGGATCTTGGGCAGCGTAAAAAATGTGCCCGAACTGCCGTCCACCGGCATTGCCGCTTCAGAGAAGTCGTTGAAAGAAAATCCGGAGCACGTAAGAAAAATGCTCCGAGCCACGGTCCGCGCGCTGGCGTTTGTGCGCGACAACCCGGAAGATACGATACGGCTGGTCATGGACCACCTCAAGCTCGACCGCGCCACAGCCGAGGAATCCTACGAGCTGGTAAAGGACGCCTACTCTCCGGACGGCAGCATGAGCGACCAAGGATTTCGCTTGGTCTCCGAGCTGCAGCGCGAAACCGGTTTCGCGAAGGCCGGTCCCGCCGCTCAGATGAGCGATTTCTCATTGCTGCGCCAGGTTCAAGGCCAGCTAAGAGCAGAAGGTATTTTGAAGTAGAAAATTCCATCCGGCGCTGTTTCGACTAGGATGGCGCCGAGATTTTAGGGAGGCAAGCATACCCAATGAGACTCTCACAACGAGTGGCGATCGTAACCGGTTCCGGCAACGGGATCGGCAAAGCGCTAGCAGGAGGCCTGGCCCGCGAAGGAGCGAAATTGGTAGTTGCCGAGCTCGATGCCGAGGCGGCCAAGCGGACGGAATCGGAAATTCGCGACGCCGGCGGCGAGGCGATCGCCGTAGTCACCGATGTTTCGTCGGAGGAAAGCACGCGGAGCATGGTGCAGCAGGCAGTCGCCGCCTACGGCAAGGTCGATATTCTGATCAACGACGCCGCACACCCGCCGCTGCCGCGAAAAGCGTGGCACGAATTGTCCGTCGAGGAGTGGAGCAAGCCTTTTAACGTCGATCTGAGAGGATGTTTCTTATGCTCGAAGGCGGTGTTCCCGCACATGAGGGACCAACGCTCGGGACGGATCATCAATTTCTCCTCCAGCACGGTGGTCGGCGTGCCGGGAGGCGGCGGCGTGCTTCCGTACGTTTCCGCCAAGTCGGCCGTGATCGGTTTTACGCGCACACTGGCTCGACTCGTCGGCGACTTCAACATCAACGTCAATACCTTGATGCCGGGATCGACCCTCACCGAAAGGGTCAAACGGCGCCAATCCCAGGAGTACATCGACGCCTATACCGCACAAAGATGCCTCAAGCGCCCGGGACAACCCCAGGATCTCGTCGGCGCGGCTGTATTTCTGTCCTCGGATGACAGCAGCTTCATTACCGGCCAGACGATCCTTGTCGATGGCGGGCGCGGCATGCTGTGAGAGTAGCCGTTCGACCAAGGAAAAAGTAAAAGATGAAATTCTTGATTGCAGGACTTGGCATGTTGGGTGTCCATGTCGTGGCGCAGCTTCAGGCCGAAGGGCACGAAGTTCAAGCTTTTGACGTCAATCCACGGCCCGGCGCGACGAAGCTTGGCCGCTTGGGGATTTCCATTCGCACCCACGCCGCCGATGTGACCGACTTCGTGCAGGTTGCCTCAACGGTCGATCTTGTCCGGCCGGATCATGTCATCAATACTTCAGTGTCGCGCGCCACCGATCGTCCTGCGCTGATGACAAACGTGAATGTCATGGGGCTGGTCAATCTGCTCGAGGCGGCGCGCATTTTCAAAGTGTCCCGCGTCGTTCACGCCAGCTCGACAACCGTTTACGGTGCGGCCAAGCGCGATCCCAAATACCAGGGCCAGGTGTCGCACGGTGAGCTGATGAGCTTCGCCGACACTTTTTACGGAGCGACCAAACAGGCCGCCGAAGGGATCGGCCACAACTACACCCGGCACTGCGGCGTCGATTTCGTCGCGGTGCGCTTTTGCCATATCTTTGGTGGCGGCTCGACGAGCACCGGGATGGCCATCGAAAATCTCGTCAAAGCGGCTGTCGAAAACCGCCCGGCGAAGATAGAAAATCGCCGCGCGTTTTGGCAGGACAGGGAGGATTTCGTTTACGTCAAAGACGCCGCTGGCTCGCTGATTGCGGCCTCCAAGTCTCCTGACATCACCCACCGAGCGATGAATTTCTCCATGGGCGTGCATTACACCTATGATGAGGTCCTTGGATTGGTAAAGAAGCTGATCAACCCGAACCTCGTCGTGAGCCACGACGGCGCCCCCGATGCCCCTTTTCTGCGCTCGCCTCTCGCGGCGCCGTACGACACAAGCCTTGCGCACGAACAATTGCGCTACACGCCAAAGTTCACAATGGAAACCGCCATTCTCGACTTCGCAAAATCACTCAGAAGCGAGTAGCTTTTTGGGAAGGCGGTAATCGCTCGTTCGGGCATATCGCCAGCACGTCTACCGCGCCGGCGGTCGGCAGTTTGAGTTTTGTTAACACCGTGAAGAGCGAATTCGAATTCAAAGAGACGCATCGGAAAGTAATCGAACATTGCGAGAAGTAGTGCTTCGGGAACAAAGTGAGGCTTACCGGTCCAATTTTGTCGGCGAAAATGAGTTGCTAAGCTCTGAAAACGCTCGGTTTTGGAGAGAAAATCCTAAAGCTACAGCAACTTAGCTTGGTCCGACCCCAAAACCGGCCTCCTTCTGTTTTCATGCAACGCTACGTTGTTAAATCGAAGAGTTACATTGCTCCGACGCCGTCGGACTGCGAATGATAGGCGCGAATGCGTAAGTAACTGTGTCTGGAGGTTACATGCCAACAACCCCTTTGGTTACACTTTTCAAAGAACAACTTGAAAACGAATCTCAATCACTTGCAAAAACTCATAACCTTACAAAGCGTGGCGATTTCTTGATTTGGTGGTATTTCCTAAAACTTCGTAACCTTACGCCCTCTGATATCGATCAAATTGTTTGCGATGGCGGAAATGACTTGGGTATTGACGCGATTCAAATAGACGATGCTGACTATGTTCATTTCTATCAGTTCAAGAATCCAGAGAGCGCTGACTCGTCTCTCCCTGGAGGGATGTTGACAAACTCCTGTCCGGCTTGCGACTTATTTTAAGCCGACGCCATCAGACGATTGCAAACGAGGAGTTGAAAGGGTTGGTAGAGGACATCTACCAAATCGTTCCCGCTGGTTATCGTCTTCATCTTGTTACGAGCGGGACCGGGATGGCGCAGGAGTCTGTCGAGAAGCTAGCCGCATTTGTCCAAGAACTTGGGGGGGCATCGGAAGATTTTTTTATATGGACACTTGAGGACATTGAATTCCTCCAGGATGCCTTTTACCAGAAACGGCTCCCAACCGTAGATAAGCCGCTCGTATTTCAATTAGAGCGACAACCGCCTTATCAAGTACGATCGGCTGACCACGACTGTTATCTATTTCATGCAGACGGCGCTACTCTCGCAGATCTCTATAAGGAACACGGGGAGCAACTGCTGCAACAGAACATTCGTGTTTTTCAGGGTGATCGTTCTACGAACGCAAAGATCCGGCAAACCTGTATAACCGATGAGGCTCGGAATTTTCTACACTACAATAACGGTATCACTTTTCTATGTGAGACTGCTCAGTGGGACCAATTTGTAGGAAAGCTTACCCTTAATAAGGCGCAGATTGTGAACGGAGGGCAGACGATTAGAGTTTTGAGCAAAGCTGTTGCCGATAATTCGATTAAACCGGGGGTCTTAGTTGCTGTCCGAGTTATTACATCGCAAGGTGATAAGGAATTTGCTAGTGACGTCGCAGTGAATCTCAATAATCAGAATCGAATTGAAACCAGTTTCTTGCGCTCGAATGAGCCCCGCGTCGTCCAACTGGCCACCGCTCTGGAGAGTATCGGCTGGTATTTAGAGCGTCGAGAGGATGAGGTAAGTCATCTCTCTTCGCTTGAGACCAAGGCGATTGAGCAGCGCATCGGGCACGTCATTGATGGACACGTGATTAAGCTTCGAGACGGGGCGCAGGCATATGCTGCCACATATTTTCGTCAACCAGAGCTAGCAAAGAAGAACCCAAAGCGGATCTTCCTCGGTGTCGATGATGGTGGTGCGTTCGAACGAGTATTCGGTTCGGGAATGAGTGCAGAAAAGTTTGTCATCTCCCAACGGCTTAAATGGGAAACAGACGTATTTGTCGAAAAATTCATGAATCTTAAGCGGCGAAAAGCGCGAGGGGTTGATTGGAAAACAGAATATAGTGCGTTACTGGGATCTGGGTTGGTCCAAGAATTCGGCGATCGTCTTGACCAAGTAGTGCCGCAGTGCTCAGTGTTTTTATGTGCTCTGCTCTTTGAAGATCACATAGTCCTGCGAAAAAAAGATCCTGCGGTTCTTTTAGCCGCACTCGAAGGAGGAGATTTATCGACTATTCTTGATCAGCTGACGGTAATATTGCAGTTTGCGCGCGATAATCCGACGTCAGCAAACAAAAGCTGGCCCACTTTACTCAAAAGTCAAGCATTCTTTGAGAACGTCGCCAGCTATTTGCGTGGTCGAGCAGGAGCGCAAGGCGCTGGGCCGACATCAGCAACTTAGTAGACTATACAAAGAGATCGCTCACTAGCTCAGCAACCAAATGGCACGCCAGAGGTTCGGATTTCTTCTCTTTGATTTTCCGTCGGACCATGAGGTGGATCTTGCGTTGCCGACGGAGGCTGAGGTGGTTTGGGCGCTTTTAATAAACCGCGATCTTGGAGCGCGAGTGAAGTTAATTAAGGCCAGTACAGAATCTCGTCTGAAAGGACTTCCTCGCTATAGGTATGCCGTTCAGTTCGTGCATGTAGCCGGACATGGTTCTCCGTCTTCATTTGAATTGCTTGGCGGTTCGATTCGTTTGCGTAAAGCGGCGCGGCTAATAACTGGATCTCTCCACCGCCTTCGAGGGCGTGAACAACGGATTTTGTGCTTGTCGTGTTGCTATTCGCGTGCTGCCTTCAAGCATATGCGGCCATATCTTCGTCAATACTTTACTGAATGTTACTACTTTTGCCGCAAACGCGTGAGTTTTGCCCAAAGTCTCACTACTTGGAGCATGTTTTACTACAGAAAGGATCTGCGTCGACCACACGGCAAAATCGTTGAGCGAATTAACGATTTCTTCGGCGAGGATGTATTGGAGTTTGTAAGCATCGGGGATAGCGACGACCCGCTTAGTTAAATTGGAGACTGAACTGATGGGGCCAAACCTTTGTTGATAATCTGCTCTTGACAGAGCCTTCATTCACTTCTTCTCGTCGGCGAGCCGTTTTTTGAAGTTCCAACGGAAGTTGGGGTTGCGCATGAGTTGTTGACTGTCTAGTCCTTGACCTATTTTGTTAGGCCTCTTATCGTGGCTTCTGCCGTGAAGAGATTGCCGGCGCTGTCGATGGCGATGCCTTCTCCGGCGGCTCCGGGAATAATGAATATGGATAATTCGATCGTCGGGCGGAATGAGGATTTTTGGCGGCACCGGCGGCTGCAAAAAATACCTTCTCTCAGAGGACAACGGGTTTGTTGACGAGGCTTTCGGTAACGAAAGGGAAATTGTCCGCGAGCCAAGCATCGGGATAATGGATAATTGATAATGGACAATCAAAACGTTTCGTTGCCGGGTAGGATGACGGATTCGATCAAAGGGCGTGGGGACGCTGTTGACTAACTGGACAAATGGCATAAGGGATCGGAATCCGCGGAGAAGATATGCCGAGACATGCGAGGCTCGATAGTCCAGGGACGCTGCACCACGTGATGGTAAGAGGCATTGAACAACGGCAGATTGTCGATGATGAGGCAGACCGCGCGGATTTTGTGCGACGACTTGGAGCCTTGGCTGCCGAAACCGGGACACTGGTAAGGAAAGGCGGGACGCTGTTTCCTTGAAGGACAAACCATCACTAGAATGGGAATTTGGTCTTGCATTAAGGGGGGCTGGGCCGACTGGCGTAATAAAAATCGAGATCCGCCGAGTACTGATAGGTGGACTAGAGGTCGTCTGCGGAAAAGACCCGAGCGGGCGGTAGCACCTCGAAAGTCGCCCGAGTAGTTTGTCCATCTAGTCAACAACGTCCCCGAGTCCATAGTTGCGAATAGTTGCGTAAGACATGAGCGCGTGAGCGCGCCGGCGTCGACCCAAATTCCTTCTTCGGCAAAAAGGGGCATGCGATTTTTGATGGCGAGATCAACGATCTAAAGTCACTTGATGAGGCGCTGGAACTCGGCGTCGTCAAAGAGCGAGGCAAAGGACTTGTTGCGCTTTAACTGGCCCTTCTGCGCGGGGTTGGAGGCGATGGCGCGCTCGATCGCTTTCAGTGCCGCCGCCTTGTTGCCCTGGCGCAGGCTGATGTCGGCCATTGCCACCAGTGCCAGATCGTCCTCGGGCGAGGCCTTGAGTGCGCTCTCGGCGAGTGCCATGGCGCCTGTGAGATCGTTCTTCTCGATCAGCGGGCCGATCCGGCCAATCATCTCGAAGCCACGCGTGACACCCAGGATGCGGCGCAGCTCGACGAGCGGCTGCTTGTGGTCGTCGACACGGATGTCGAGCAGCGTGTCGTCGTAGTCGGCGCGAACCAGTGGCTTGACGATCTTGAGCATCGCGCCCTGCATGCCGCGGCGGTCGCCGCCTGCAGCCTGGCCGGCATCGAGGGCAGCCAACAGGCGCTCTGCCAAGGGACCCTTCGCGGCCTCGAAGGCCTTGCCCATCTCCTCGATCACGTTGCCATTGGCCAGCGTGTTGCCCTGCACGCAGTAGATCGGCGTGCACTTGTGGCCGGTCCAGTCGGGGATCGTCTTGCTCGACCACGCGGCGCTGCGGCCCTGGATGTCAATGACGGCGACCTGGCGGCGGTCGGGCTCCTTGTCGGCACGCAGCGCGAACTCGAGCGCCTGCTGCGGCGTCATCCCGCGCTCGATGCCGTCGATGACGAGCTTGCCGTACATCGGGTTGGAGGACGACTGATGCGCGACAATAGCAACGCCGCCTTTGCCAGTGACAACGCGGTTGCCGATCGACAGGGCCTTGGACTGCACACCGAGGCCGAGCAGGCCCGTGTCCTTCTCCACGGCGATGATTGAGAATGTGCTGTCCGCGGGCGCGTACTGCCGGGTGGGCGTCTCTTCGGCAGTGGCAGCCGTCAGCGCCAATCCAGATGCTGCAATTGCTGCCATCGCTGTCCTTCGCATCGGTTGCCCCCTCGCCATATTTACAGTGAGAATAAACCGCCTTTTTCTATGACCAAACTCATATCGCAGGACTGGTAGAGCGGTCAATTTCTTTCTGCTTGATGAAAAACCACGAATGGAAAGCGATGGGAAGGGTCATTTACGGCAGCAGGAAAACTGCATTCTTCGAGGAGAAAAAGGCAAATTTTGCGGCACGATTGAACTGTACGACGCATCACTTCGATGCTGCCGCAAATTGGATTGAAGGAGAATTCAGTTCAATCTTACGGCTAACGACTCAAGCTGAGCCACGCCGGACTAGTGATGTCAACCGCGAAAGCGGAACTGAAAGCGCTATCCGGCGTTGGCTCCAGCGCATTGTTCGGCTGTTCCGCGGGAACTAGAGATAGAGGTACCATCGACCTTAAGAAGCGGGATCGAACCCGAACACTCGTAGCTCTTGGTGGCAGCGGCAGGCCTTCGCGATGCGCGCGGCCCACGCGATAGCCTCTTCGCGAGAGGGTAGTTCGAGCACCGTGAAGCCGCCATTGAGCGGAGGCGCCCACGAGTATCCGCCTGCGGAGAACGTGCCATCGGCCGAGACGAGCACCGGCGGGACCGCTTCGTCGATACCGCCGCCGAAGACATATACGCCGGCGGCTTTTGCTTCGTCGATTACCGCGTGTGCGTCGCGACCAACCGCCTCCCATTCGCCATCGGGTACGACCATCGCTGCGCTTGGAAATGAGATTAGGTATTTCGCCATAGAACTCTTTCTTTAGGAATGGAAGACAGTCGTGCGCGAAGTTCTTTGCCGAACGCCAGCGTCAGCCGCGCCCGCCGGCAGGCGTCGGCTGCACGCAATGGTTGGGCCATTGGTCAACCAGCGTATCCCGTTCCACCCGTTCACGGTGTCTTCCCATGCACGACTCGATCGATCCGGGGCCAGACCTCGTTTGCCATGAGCTCCATGGAGCGCCGGGCGAGCGCTGGATCGGCCCAGTCGTGGCCTGTGTAGAGCAGCGTGCCGAATGCGCCGACCTCGGTGCGGAACGCGAGAATCTGGTCCGCGACGCTCTGCGGTGTTCCCGCGATCACGAGACGCTCGAGGCACCGCTGCGTCGAGAGCTCGGAGTCCAGCTGGCCGGGAAAGTCACGCATCACGTCCAGCGCGCCGGCCTTGGCGAGCTTGGTCTTCATCACGTGGAAGTAGAAGCCGTGCGCGCCGTCCTCGCGATGGGCATAGCGACGGGCCGTGGTCTCGTCATCGGCAACGAAGACGCTGCGCGCCACGCGCCAACCGGAAGGATCGGCGGAGAGGCCCGCCGAGCGCCGGCCTTCCAAATAGCTCCGGATTTGGGCCCGGACCACGTAGGCACCCACGTAGGTCGCCGAGATCCCGCTCCAGCCGCGAGTTCCCGCCGCATGCGGCCCCCGGGCATCCGGCCGGATCGAGGTGATGGCGATGGGAGGATGCGGCTTTTGCAGCGGGCGGACGGCGACGCCCACCCCGATGCTCGGATCGAGCGAGCGCTCCGTCGTGGTCCGGTAGAACTCGCCTTCGATCCGGTAGGGCGGCGCTTCGCTCCAAATCCGGCACATGTGGTCGAGGGCCTCCTGGGTCTTGCGGTTGCGGTCCGAGCCCAGGTCTCCGATGGCCTCCGCGTCGCCGGGAACGCCGGGTCCCACGCCCAGGATGAGGCGACCCTGCACCAGGTGGTCGACCATCGCGACCTGCGCCGCCGTCATCGCCGGGTGGTAGTTGGCGAGCGGAAGCACGCCGGTACCGAAGGTGATCGATGGGCAGGCATCGGCCAGGTTTGCGATGAAAGCAAGGCTCGAGGTAATGGTCTCGGCTGAGTCCACGAGATGTTCGCCGATGAAGGCCTCGCGATAGCCGAGTCGATCGGCGAGCACGACCGCTTCACGGTCCTCGCGCAGCACGTCCCCATAGGGGCGGAACAGCGGGTGGACGGGCTGGATGAAGAATCCGAGCTTCAGAGGGCTTTGCATTGAGTCTTCAGAGTCGCTCATTCGTTTCGTGCCGCCTAACTATTAAGTGAGCCGCCGTACGTAGCGACAATTGTTGGTCGGCTTATCTCGGCGACAGCTCGGACAATAAAAGCTCAAATTGCGTGCAATATCCATCAGCTCACCTGGCTTGTCAACGTAGAGTTTTTCGCTAAAAGCCGACCGGCGCGGCGGCTTATCTCCCTAACGATCGGCGGCCTATTTCGGCAAGACCATCGCAAAGGCGGCAGGATTGAATTGAACGACGCATCGAGCAAATCGCGTCTGTGTAGAGTCACTTGATTGCAAATCAAGTCGCTCGGACCTTCAGCGACCAAAGAATCCGCAATCGAAGCCAGCGTGCTTGAAAGTAATCCGACTTTGAGCCTTCGCCGAAAGGGATGGAGTGACACAGATCGAGGTGCTAACGTGACGCCAGCACAAGTCTAGAAGCCCACGGAGGCGTACATGTCCTTCCTTACTGACGAACAGAAAGACCTTGCGAACGAGATCGCCGCCCTACTCACCGAGCGAGGCGAGACGGTCTGCGTGGCGGAGTCTACCACTGGAGGCCTCGTGTCCGCGGCACTACTGTGGGTGGCCGGCGCGTCCAAGTACTACGCCGGTGGCAGCGTGCTCTACACGCTTGGCTCGCGCACGGCGCTGGCGGGTGTGCCGGCATCGATGTTTGAGAACTACCGCGGCACCACGCCGGAGATGATCGCCGCCATCGCCGACGCCATGCGCCAGCGCCTGGGCGCCACCTGGTGCATCGCCGAATCCGGCCTCGCCGGTCCCACGCGAGGCCGATCCGGCCTGCCACCCGGCCGCACGACGATCTGCGTCTGCGGCCCTGTAACGCGTGTCAACGTGCAGCAGACCGGCCTGCCGGACCGAGAGCCCAACATGATCGCCTTTACGACTCTGACGCTACGCTATCTGCGGGACGCGATTAAAGAGGCGGAGCATTAGGAGTTCGCCCCGCAGAAGCTACGGTGTTGGGCAGCCAAATTTGGCGAAATCCGAAATCAGTGTCGCTAAGAAAAAATTTACCGTCGGCAGATCCACATCGGCACTTCCTGGTTCCTTTGGCGTTTCCACTCATAGAAGCCATCTGCCGGAATCAGACAACGCTGCGTTGAAACGAGCCGCTTGTACGATGGTCTTTCCCGCAGTGTCTCTGCACGGGCATTTATCAGCCGTTGCCAGATGGCCTTATCGACGAGGGCCGTGGGGTCAAATCTGGAGTTAGGGGGAACTAGGCAGGGGGAACTAGCAGTGTCTGACTTGCCTAACTCTACTAACTCCAACCAATCCTTGATTATCGCGAAGCACTTTGGGGATCAGGTCTTTTCCTCTTGCTATTGATTGCCTGGGCACCTTCTCGGTGTCAGACCGGGAGGAACGGTGCCGACAACACTGAACAATGGCGAGCGCCACCTCGATCATCGACTCAGTCTGACGCCGGCGTAGCTGGCCGGGCGCGCTGTTCAGTCGACTACCGAGCGATCGGGGACGAGCGAGCGTTGGAGCCACTGGAACATCCGCCACCCGACGGAGTCAGCGGCGAGTGTCACGCCGCAGTCGACAGAAATCTTGAACTGCTCCAAGAAAAGAGAACGTCTATGAAAGTGTTGGCCGTCGTATATCCTGGTATGACCCTCTTGGACATGGTCGGTCCCATACAGGCGTGGAGTCTCTTACCAGGCTACGAAGTTCAGTACGCCTGGCGCCGTTCCGGTGCGGTGCGCACGGACTGCGGTCTCAGCGTGCAAGCGACCCATGATTTCGAGGATGCTTGGACCGATCCAGACGTGCTCTTTGTCGGCGGCGGTGCGAAGCCCAGATTGGATCTGTTGGGCGATTCCGCCGCAATCGCCTTTTTTGGCGGATCGCGGATCCCGCGCCCGCTGGGTGTGCAGTGGAATACGCGCCACAGCCGCCGTACGGCGCGCGCCGCCCTGAACTGGCCGACCCGCAGAGTCTGGCAGCCGCGCGCGGCGCTCCAGCAGGCGATGACCGGCATCTCCGCGCCGAGTTGATAAAGCAGACTACGGCATGAGTATTGGCTTATTCATGTGAGTCGAGGTTTCGACCCATAGTCAGGATCTGAATCCGGCGCCGTCCGGCGCCGAGCAAAGGGGAGCGACGCAGTTCCATAACTTCGTTACCGCAAATTAACTTGAACTTGTATTGACACCACGCCTGCATTGGAATAGTCAGGCATCAGAACTTGCCATCTCCGATCACACTTCTCTCAGGCGAACGATTTTTCCCGGAGCGCACTATCGTTTGATCGTGCTACACGAAGCTCGCTAACGAAAGGAGCAGTCCATGACTTACGCCCGAAAGCGTCAGAGCAGGCTGATCCTGCAAACGTTTTAGGAGAGTTCGTCTGTCATCGGGACAAACGGGCCAAGAAAAGGCGAGGTCGAATTCGCGTGCGCGCTGCCGAGCGTTCCATGCGAGCTCAGGGACGATCAGATTCGCACGGTGCACGGCCCGCTGGGCCAAGTCATTTCCTCGCCGCGGCGGCAGTGTTTCGATTTTGCGCCGGCGCGCGAGCAAAGGAGGAACCCATGAGCATCAGGCTATTTGCAGACAAGAATTGCAAAGGCGATTCCCGCCTCGTGGTGAGCGACTTGCGTGACCTGAAGGGCCTGACGGCTGATAAGCCGTCCTCGCTGGTCATCGATGATGAAGACAAGGCAGTCCTTCTATTCAAAAACGACGATTGGCATGGCGGCGCACTTTATATCCGCGGCCCCGCCACGGTAAACGACCTGGGTTCAGGAAAGGACGGAGGACGCACCGGCTTCGGCGACTCGATACGTTCCGTGCGCGTCACGCCTTTTCAGGTTGATCTTAACGTCACGGTCGTGACCGACAGTAAGGGGAATTTGCCTGGCGACTGGAAGACACAACCCGAGGCCAAGGACGATATCCGCAAGATGGTTGATGACGCGAATGCCTTTTTGGACGATAAACGCGCGCTGCTGCAGCTCGGCATCGCGCGCATCACCTTCCGTAATTCGGATCACCTATTCGCGATCTCCAAGCTCGAGCAGATCGTCCTGCCAGGCGAATGGACCGAAAAAGGTGAAGTCGACGTCGTATTCACCCACCGGTTTACTAAGGAAGGGACGATCGGGCGCGCGTTCTACCCCTGCTGGGGCGAAAGCGTTGTCGTGGCCAAGCGGCTGAACAGCGTTGTCGGCGCCGATAGTAGCCTTACGCTAGACGACATGGCCGCGACAATGATGCACGAGATCGGTCACCATTTCGGCCTGGGTCACGGCACAGCTAACACGGATAAAAATCTGATGTTCGCCTCACTCGAGCAGGACAGCCTGTCGAAGATGTGGCTGTTGGCGGATCAAATACGCGAGGTGCACGACCGACTCGCTAACAACATCAGCCGCAGAGCTGAGCGCAAGGATCCCCGGCCCGACATCTTCAACCCCACGCCTTGATGCGCAACACAGGATTGCGTAATTGTCTCGACACTCGCTACGAAGAGAGTCTTCGAGCGGGCGGACCCTGGTGATTCCTTTGGCTCGCAGCAGCAGCGCCACACGGGCGCTGGTCGCTTCGTTGGGTCACGAACAGTAGAGAACGAGTCGCGATCCCGGGGAATCTCTCCGTGGCGCTCTTCGATCTCTTCCATCGACGCAGCGGTTGCCTGATGGCAACCCTACATCTTGGCGAGCAAGCCACTCCCGTGGCTGGCGATCACGGCGTCGAAGTTGTCGACCGCCGTGTTCACGTCCATGGTCCGCACGCGATAGACGTCACCATGGGATGCGAGTGAGACCCTTGTTCCCAAGTCTCAACTACTTTGCAGCTCTTCAGCGCGAATCGGCAGTTTTCGTATGCGCTTGCCGGTGCCGGCAAAGATGGCGTTGCATACCGCCGGCGCGAGCGGCGGCACCCCCGGTTCTCCCACGCCGCCGGCCGCTGCGGTACTTGGGACGATGTGCACTTCGACCACCGGCATCTCGTTTATTCGCAGCATCTGATAGTCATGAAAGTTGCTTTGCTGCACTCGTCCCTTGTCGAGCGTAATGGCGCCGTAGAGGGCGGCAGTCAGGCCCCAGACAATGCTCCCTTCCACCTGAGCTTTGACCGTGTCGGGATTGACGACCGTGCCGCAGTCGAGGGCGCAGACCACGCGATGAACCCGCACCTTACCGTCTTTTCCGATTGAGACTTCCGCGACCTCGGAGGCATAGCTGCCGTAAGAAAACGCGACCGCAATCCCGCGGAAGCGGCCCTGCGGAAGCGGCTTTCCCCAATCGCCTTTCTCCGCAGCCAGCTCCAACACACCTTTGTGGCGCGCGGCCTTGGTAAGCAAGTCGCGCCGGAACTCGAAAGAGTCCTTTCCCGCGGCGGCAGCCAACTCGTCGATAAAAGACTCCGTGATGAAAGCGTTTTGGGACGCGCCGACGGAGCGCCAGAATCCCACAGGAATGCCAAGGTCTTTGTAAATGTATTCCACTTGCAGATCGGGAATCGCGTAGGGAAGATTGGCCGCGCCTTCGGTCATTAAGGAGTCGATCCCGTCCTTCAAGGGGCGGCCGTGCTGGGCGCCGATCGAAGGAGCTACGATGCGGTGTAGCCAGGCTGCCGGCGCGCCGCGTTCATCGAGGGCCGCGCGAAAAACGTTGTACGTTGCCGGCCGATAGTGATCGTGTTGCGTATCGTCCTCTCTCGACCAGATGACTTTGACCGGAGCATTGACCGCCTTCGACGTCTCCACCGCGTCGGCGACAAAATCCTGTCCGCCGCGCCGTCCGAAGCCTCCTCCCAAGAGCAGGGTATTGACCTTGACCGCCTCGCGCGGAAAGCCGGTGATGCGCATGGCGGTTCGCTGCGTCCCGGTCTGGTTTTGTGTTCCCACCCAGACTTCACAGTTGTCTTTCCTCACGTGGGCGGTGCAGTTCATTGGCTCCATGGTAGCGTGGGCGAGAAAAGGCACCTCGTAAACCGCATCCATGGTCTTGGCAGCGGCTCCAAGCGTTTTGACGACATCACCTTCCTTGCGCGCGACCGGCCCTGGTTCTTTGGCGGCCTCGGCGTAAATTCGGCTGATCTCGGCGCTGCTCAATTGCGCATTCGCCCCCTCATCCCAGTTGATCTTGAGCGTCTCGCGGCCCTTTTTGGCCGTCCAATAGCTATCCGCCACCACGGCAACACCGGAGCTGATTTGCACGACCTGGCGCACCCCTTTGATGGCTTTGGCTTTGGTGGCGTCGAAGCTCGCCACTTTTCCGCCGAACACGGGACAGCGTTGCACCATCGCAACCAACATCCCGGGAACTTTCACGTCCAGACCGTAGGTGCCCCGTCCAGTTACCTTCTCCGGCGTGTCCAAGCGGGCCACAGCTTTGCCGATGAAACGGAACTGGTCGGGCGATTTGAGCTTGGGCTCTTTCGGCACTGGCAACTCAGCCGCCTTGGCCGCAAGATCACCGTAGGTCAATTTCCTGCCGGAAGGACGATGGATGACCACGTTTTGCTCGGCAAAGCATTCGTCCGGAGACACACCCCACTGTTGTGCCGCTGCGCCAACCAGCATCTCTCTGGCTGCGGCGCCCGACTTGCGCCAAATCGGCATCAGGTTGCGGATGCTGCGGCTCCCATTGGTCGACTGCTCGCCACCCCGCATCGGATCGCCGTAGGCCGGATCTGCCGGCGCCTGCTCAATGCGGACTTTCGACCACTCGGCTTCCAATTCATCGGCGACGATCATGGGAATCGCGGTCATGACGCCTTGCCCCATCTCCGACTGGCCGACAATGATGGTCACGGTGCCGTCTTTGGCAATGCGGATCCAGGAATTGAGTTGGGCTTGCGCCGGCGTTGCGCTTGCGGCTGCGGCGGGCCGCCTAGCGGCCGGAACATGAAACCCGAGTAACAATCCCCCACCCGCGATGCCTACTTTGAGAAAGCCGCGCCGGCTCAGATTGACAATCGTATTCATTACGCACCTCCCCGATCCAGCGTGCCCGCAGCACGGTGAATCGCGCGGCGGATGCGCTGATAGGTTCCGCAGCGGCAGATGTTACCAGACATCGCCGTGTCGATATCCGCGTCGTTGGGCTTCGGCTTTGCCGCCAGCAGCGCCGCGGCGGACATGATCTGCCCCGATTGACAGTAGCCGCACTGGGGAACATCCTCGGCGATCCAGGCCTGCTGGAGAGGATGGCTGCCATCGGCCGAAAGCCCCTCGATGGTGGTGATTTTCTTTCCCTGGACGGCGGCGATCGGTGTGATGCAGGAACGAGTCGGTTGACCATCGAGATGGACGGTGCAGGCGCCGCACTGCGCGATACCGCAGCCGAACTTGGTGCCGGTCATGCCGAGGTTTTCACGGAGCACCCAGAGCAGGGGAGTGTCGGAACCGACGTCTACCTGGTGCGCTTTGCCGTTCACGATGATGGGGATCATGGGTCCCTCCTCATTCTTTTTGAGTGAACGCACAGCGGAGTGGGTTGATTTTTTTTTATCACGAGTTTGACCCCAGGTCGATATGGGTCCGCATTTTTGCGAAATCGGTATTCGCGCAGTGCTGTCGAGAGCCTGGAGTTGAGATCCGTTTGTCGTTGATCAACCTTTAAGATTTAAGATAAGAGACGGCGAAGAAGTTAGGACGGGTATCTCTACCTCATCCATGTCGAGCGGCGGGCCGCGACCGCGTTGACTTCGCGAAATGCCCCAAGACTCCAACCACGCCTATCGCTTTCCGCTTCGCTATCGGGACTTCTGTGTGTTTTGGACCGGGTCGCTCCTGTCCGGAATCGGCAGCCAATTCACCACCGTCGCAATGGCGTGGCAGCTTTACGAACTGACGGACTCGGCCTTCCAGGTCGGCCTCCTTGGGCTGGCCCGCGCGGTTCCACAGATGGGGTTGTTGCTGGTCGCCGGGCTCTTGGCGGACGCTATGGATCGCCGCAAGCTCATGATGTGTACTGACATCGGTCTGTTCGGAGTCTCAATGACGCTAGCCCTGTTGACGCTCGCCGGTAAAGCGTCGCCCGGGTTGCTTTATACCGCGACGGCGCTGTTAGCTATTTTTAACTCTCTGGAAACTCCCGCGCGGCAATCAATCATCCCGAACCTGGTACCCCGAGAAGAGTTGGCGCAAACCTTGGCTCTTCAGGGAACCCAACGCTACGTTCCGATCATCGCAGGGCCGTCTCTGGCCGGAGTGGTGTTAGCGCTCTTCGGCCCGGCTGCATGTTATATGATCGATGCATTCTCCTGGCTGGCCATGTCGTTGTCGCTAACGCTCCTGCGAACGAAGCTACCATCGGGAAAGGGTTGGGAAGCTGTCTCGTTTAGGTCGCTCCATGAAGGGCTCCAATTTGTCTGGAGGCATGGCGTGATTTTCCCGTTGATGGTCCTGGATTTTGGCGCCACTTTCTTCGGCAACGCGCGCGCTCTGTATCCTATTTACGCACGGGACATTTTGTTCGTCGGCCCGACAGGGCTCGGAGTGCTCTACGCGGCGCGGGCCGTCGGCTCTCTTTTTTCGGCCACCGCGATCACTTTCTTCGGCCCCGTACGCCGGGGCGGCCGCTGGATTTTCGTGGGCGTCATGGTTTATGGCATCTCCACGGTTTTGTTCTCCGGCTCGCAGGTGTTCTGGTTTTCCGTCTTGATGCTCGCGCTTTCGGGTGCGGGAGACACGATCAGCGCGATTCTTCGCACTACCATTAATCAGTTAAGTACGCCTGACGAGCTGCGCGGCCGGATGTCTTCCATCAACAGCATTTTCACAACTAGCGGCCCGCAACTCGGTCAGTTTGAGTCCGGCGTGGTTGCTGCCTGGCTCGGCGCGGAGCTATCAGCCATGACCGGTGGTCTGGCAACTTTGATCATACTTGCAGGCGTGTTGGCGGCTTTTCCTCAGATCCGCCAATTCCAGATCGGCGACGACGCTCCGCGGAGTAACATCTCGTCATGAAAGTCGCGCGGCTCTCTATGTGGCGGAGCTCGATCTTGGCAATTCGACCCTATTCGGGGAAGGAGAAAGAAGGGTCAAATCTTGACTTCAGTACTTGGTGAGATTAGCGTAGAGATATTTTATGGCGCGACCGCTGCGAATATCCTATCCCAACGCTTTTTATCATGTGACCTGCCGCGGCAACGACCGGCGGGTAATCTTCCGCGACGATCATGACCGCACTCGCTTTCTAGCCCAACTCGAAAGCGCGCTCGAGATCTTCAGTGTGCGCCTGCATGCCTTTGTGCTGATGAGTAACCATTTCCACCTCATTGTCGAGACGCCCAAAGCCAATCTGTCGGAGTTCATGAGGCAATTCAATATTTCGTATACCGGCTACTATAACCGACGGCACGGCCGCATCGGACATTTATACCAGGGACGATTCAAAGCATCGTGGTGGACAAGGAAGGAGAAGGAAGGGGTCAAATCTTGACTTCAGTACTTGGTGAGATTAGCGTAGAGGTATTTTATGGCGCGACCGCTGCGAATATCCTATCCCAACGCTTTTTATCATGTGACCTGCCGCGGCAACGACCGGCGGGTAATCTTCCGCGACGATCATGACCGCACTCGCTTTCTAGCCCAACTCGAAAGCGCGCTCGAGATCTTCAGCGTGCGCCTGCATGCCTTTGTGCTGATGAGTAACCATTTCCACCTCATTGTCGAGACGCCCAAAGCCAATCTGTCGGAGTTCATGAGGCAATTCAATATTTCGTATACCGGCTACTATAACCGACGGCACGGCCGCATCGGACATTTATACCAGGGACGATTCAAAGCCATCGTGGTGGACAAGGACAGTTACCTATTG
Organism: uncultured delta proteobacterium; assembly: GCA_963745035.1. Taxonomy (GTDB): domain Bacteria; phylum Desulfobacterota; class Binatia; order UBA9968; family UBA9968; genus DP-20. Next base: position 27,209 of record CAVUVW010000010.1, read on the forward strand.
GAGTTGAGCCGCTATGTGCATTTGAATCCGATCCGCATCAAAGCGAAAAGACAGCGGTCGGAGGCCGAACGCATCGGAGAAGTCAGCCGATACCGCTGGAGCAGCCTTTCTGGATACCTCGACGGAAAAAAGAAGGCTTTGTGGATGACCTACGACGCAGTGCTCGGTTACGTGGGCGGATCGCGCCAGAAATATGCGGCATTTGTGCAGGAGGGGATACGCGAAGGTTTCGCCACTCCATGGGAAGGTCTCCTGGCGCAGATGGTCTTAGGAAACCCGGATTTTGTGGAAAAGCTGAAAAAAATGAAGATCAAGGGCAGCCCTAAAGATCAGCCGCCGTATCGAATGATTCGAAGCATCAAGGCTGAAGCGCTCATCAAACAAGCGGCACGTTATTTCGGACTTGCCGAGGCGGACCTGACGAGGAAACGGGGCCGGCATCGGCTGGAACGAGCGCTGGTGATGGAGCTACTGCATCGATACAGCGGGCTTAAGCAGCGGATGATCGGTGAACGGTTAGGAAATCTGGATGAGGGCCTGGTGAGCCGGGACTGCAGAGCAATCCGGGCAAAGATCAAGAACGATCCGAAGATCCGAAAGTGGTTCGAGGAGATCGTAGCAGTAAGTACCTAAGTCAAGATTTGACCCCCGCTTTGTTGCTTCGCCACTCCATGGGAAGGTCTCCTGGCGCAGGTGGGTTGACGTGCATTTGACAACTCTGCCGGGACCGCATATAGCTACGCCTCCCATCGAAACGGTCATTTAAAATTCCTATCCATATCTGACCATTGGGAGACATCAGGAGGCACAGTAATGCAACGACTCATATCGGCGTCGGCGGGCTTTGTCTGCGCGGTCACGCTGCTCTTCGGACCATCCATCGCGTCGGCCGCACAGGCATCACCGCAAAGGCGTCGGCCGCCAAGCGGCAGTGCAACGGCACACTGGTCGGCAAGGTGGTCGGTGACGTGGTGGTGCCGCCGGGAGGGGCGTGTGTCCTCGATGGCGCGACAGTCACCGGCGATGTCACCGTGGGCGCCGATGCCTGGGCACACGCTCAGTCGGCGACGATCAACGGCGACTATACGTGCGACCGTTGCCGCTTTGCGCACCTTTACGACTCGACGGTCGGCGGAAACTACCGGATCAGCGAGGCGACGCAAGAAAACCAGATCATCGGCAGCGTCATCAGCGGAACCCTCATGCTCAAGGCCAGCGACGCGTTCATTCATCGATGGCAACCTCGTGGGAAAAGACCTCAGGTTTGACGGCAACACCGGTGATTCCAGCATTGTCGAGAACACGATCAGCGGCAACCTTCGGTGTCGCGACAACGTGCCGCCACCGGCGAGCATGGGCAACACGGCCAAGGACTTCAAGGGGCAGTGCAGTACAGCGGGCTTTGGGGCGACGGCAAGCGCTGAGCACGACGCGCTCGGCACCACCTTCGATATCGCGACATTTCTCAGCGAGAAGCTGAAAGAGCTGAGGAAAGAAGTAGGTGGCCAGCTCCTCGACTGGGCCTCGACCGAGCTGCTGAATGCCATTTTCCGAGGCGGCAGCATCGATGAACTCGAAGAGATCAAGGGATCTCCTGATCAATATCCAGCAGACGCAGCAGGAAATCTTGCAGGACCTCAGGGACCTGCTTCAAGAGGTGCAATTCCAGAACCTCGTCAACGAGGCACACGGGTCGGTCGAGGAGATCACGAGCCTTTACGGCCAGCTGGTGAACCTAGCCAAGCTCACTGACGAGCGCGACCGGGACGAGCGCGACCGGGAGGCGAAACGCATCCAAGGACTGCTGCTCCCGGCCTCGGGCTCGGATCATCTCTTCACGGCCATGAAAACGATCAGCAACGTGCTGCTCGGTATAGATCATGCTCGGCAACAACGAACCCCTCATCAAGCTATTCGCCGATCGCTGGTTTGCCAAGTACACCGCAAAGCAGTTCGACGTGGACGTCCCACTGCGCACGTATCCCGACCAACTCGACGCAATGGCTGCGGGGCCTGTTCTATGGTCCAGTACATGGGGATGGTCGAGCGCGCGACCGGCCGCATCGCGAACGGTGATTTCGGCGAGGTCCTCGCGATAGAACTCGAGACCATGATCGATCGAATGGACAAGCAGAGCAAGCTAATGGCCGAGCACATCCCCAGCTGGACTCGCACGCTCCCCGACGCCTTGTGACGGAGGCTGGCACGTCGTCTGGGCGCACGAGCTGATAAACGGCAAGATCGAGAACGACGCGTAATGTACGGGAGCCCGGCGGCGGGCAGTTATACCACTCGACTGGACCGTCCAGTTCCGCAGCCGCCACGCCCTCAACGGTGATGAAGAGTGGGCCTTGGAGAAGCGGCCCGTCCCGGCGGACAAGCCGGATGACGTCTTCTTCATGCGCGAGCGGTCACGAGCAAACTACGTTTCGCTCTCGAGCATCAGGGTGGTGATGGTTGCAATTTGCGAAGGCAGGGCTGCGAATCCTGATGGGCCGCACGAACGATCCCGCCGTCCCGGCCACCGCCCCGCGGCGCGATCTCTACGTGCCCGTGATCGGCTTCGTTGACAACAACACATACATGACGTGGACAAGGCGGCAGCAACTTGGTCCAGGCCGGTCCGCTCGAGAAAGCGGTGCGGGTAGAGATCGTGCCCGCAGGCCACTGACTGATCGGATAATATAGGTTCCGTCACCACGTACCTGGAGGATACAACAATGAAAACGCATCTTTTAAACTTTGCGCGTGCTTTCATCGCGGTCAGCATTGGTCTGGTTGTTTTGCTCGCCGCTTCTCCCGCGTTCGCCGGGTTAAAAATTCGACCGCTGTTCCGGGTGGGCAACAGCCCGCTGGGATAGTCGGTGGTGGAAACCTCCAGGAGATTTTCAAGGTTGCGGCGGAGAAGTGGGAAGAGGTCTTCAAGAACTGTCAACGGGAACTGGGATGTCACGATCGAATTTGGCTGGGGCGATTTGGGCACCGCGTTCTTTGCCAAGGTTGAGGATGAGATATCCGTAGGCGGAAATCCGGCACGCATCAAACGAGGTCGAGTCGTTTTTAACAACAACCAGTTCGTCGAACCGGCGTTTTTCGCCGATCCGACCCCGCGCGATAACGAGGAGTATCGAGAGTTCTCGTCGCTGCTCCACGACGAAGCCCAGCTGAATGTCGGTCGCGTCTTCACCGGGGGGACTGGCGCCGCCGAAGAATCGATCGACTTACTGACGATCGCCGTGCATGAGATCGGCCACGTGCTGGCACTTCATGAATTGTTTCCTGCCTTCCAGCAGAAGTGCGAGCAACCGCCAGACCCACCCCCAGCACCAGTTCTGCCGCCGCCATCCGCCTTTATTATCGACGAAGGCAGCACGGCTTCTACTTGCATCGTTACCTTCACGGCTCCGAGACCCCACGAAGGCCTGGAGATTTTCGTGGATTTCGGGCCCCACCTCGGAATATTTTCCACTGCGGTCAACCCAGTAATGTCTTCGCACGTTCACCCAGGAACCCGAAAGCTCATCAGCGCTCTCGACGCGCTCGCGATCGCCGAGATCGTGTCGGCCAATAAGCCAATCCTCAACGGGACGTTGCCGCCTCCGTTCTGATCTCAGCGGTTCAGCGCGCCCAGACCCAGTGGTGTCAGACTTCCTGGTTTTCCGCGATCAACATCTCGGGTCAGATTGTGCGGTCAGGTCTTGTATTTTGACATTGCGGATTTTTTGCGGCACCGGCGGCTGCGAAAAATACTTCTCTCAAAGGACAATGGGTTTCTTGACGAGGCTTTCGGTAACGAAAGGGAAATTGTCCGCGAGCCAAGCGTCGGGAATAATGATAAGGATAATTGATAATGGATAATTCGATCGTCGGATACAAATAATGGAAAATGGATTCGTATTAGGGTGGTTACCTGACGGCAACCTTACATCTTGGCGAGCCAGCCACTCCCGTGGCTGGCGATCACCGGCGTCGAAGTTGTCGACCGCCGTGTTCCACTAACCGTCTCATCACTGTTCTGACACAGTTACGGCCTGTCCAACGATACCGGCGTAAAACACGACAATTTCCGCGGGAACCGTTCCTTCATTCATTCCATAGTGGAGTGTGTTCACCACCTCGACTATGGGATCTCCCGCGTTCAAACGCAGCACTTTCCCGTCCGTGGTCTTGACCGTGAGTTGCCCGCTCATCAGCACGCCGGCATTGATCACCGGATGACTGTGAGTCTCGAGCCGCGCGCCCGCAGGTATAGTGATTTTCAGAATCGTGATCTCGGGCTGACCTTGCGGATACGGAACCAATAACTTCCCATCCCAGCTCTTGCTACTCCTGACGAGTTCCTTGACGGAGACAGAAGCGTGGTTAGCCTCCTCGGTCGCACAGCTAAACTGAATGAGAACAAGGACGGAAAGGATTGCGAAATTTCGAACGGTTTCTCTTCTCATCGAGGTGCCTCTGAATGGTGTGTAGATGGCTCATCTTTGATTAGCCACCCGGCCGAGAAACGGTGCCGACAACATGAACTGAACAATCGCGAGCGACACCTTAATGATCGTGATTTTCAAAACCACATTTGCCATGGTTAATCTCCGTGCCCGCGATGATAGACGAGAGCAACATCCCCCGTTTCAAGCAGCGACTTGAGATTCGATATGACCATCGGCCAGCCCTCCGAGACGGCTCCGATGAACTTGGAGTCCGGCCGTTCAATCGAATGGGTGAGTGTGAGCTTCGCGGACGCCCCCGTGGGCTCAATCTCGTAGACGCAACGGGAGTTGCCCTCTGCCTTGAACTCGGGCTTCCATTCATTTAGCCAACTCATCACCAGCCGCTTCTGCGAAACGCTCTCGAGAATCTCGCCCGAGTCCATGAGGCTTCCGTCAGCATACATTCTCCACGTGGAGCCGACCTTCCATTCGCTTTCGACGCTCATTCCGAACCGATACTGCTTTATGATCTCGGGCGTTGTTAGTGCATGCCACAGCTTCTCGGGTGTTATGCGGATGTAGGTAACGTAAACAAATTTCGAGCCAGACATGGGATTCTCCTAAGTTTGCGATTCGCTTCTTTGGGGATGGACGCGCCACACGAGACCTAACGCCCTGCCGCTCGGTCGCGAGCGGCAGCTACGTTCACGCGAAGAAGTCTAAACCAACTGCCGCTCGTCGGCTGCAGCGCGGGTTAGGCGGACTACACGACCGATGTACACGATCGGAGACGTTCTCTGACCGCGCTCGGGCCGAAGCGCGATGACGGCGGATTGAGCGAAATCGCTGAGCGGTCGTCGATCAGTCGTGCGCCTTGATCGATCCTTCGATGACTTCGGGTTTTTGTCTCAGCAGTTGCGCCATATGCGTGCGCACGAACTCGGCCGCGAGAGCCACCGATTCGTCCGCACCGTCCTTGTCCTTGAAGACGCCGAATGAGGCGCCCTCACCATTCCCGGTATCCAGCCAGTAGTAGCGGACGAAGCCCTTGGCCTTGCGCATGATGGGCACGAACTGTTCCTGGATGAGCCGATCGATCTCGGCACTGTCCTTCTTGTCGAAGTGGTAATGGCGGATGACGGCAAACATGGGACCTCCTTTTGCGAGCCGAACTTGGAGTACATGACAGCTTATCGTGCCATCAGGCGGACCGCGAGCCCGCCCCAGCAAATGAGGAGGGAACGCAAGGCCGCCTAGGCCCTGTCGTGGCGATCACGCAGTTGAGAAATGCCGCCTAACTAGTGAGTATACTGACCAGCATTTGCCGATATTAATATCGGCAAATGCCTCTGCAAGGTGAGGGCCGTTTCGGCTGTGCTAGTTTTGTGCTAGTTCAATCCGCAAACACGGACAATCATCAGCAGGAAAAAGGGAGAGAGGCGCTCACTGCTGTTGGTTTTTGCTGGTGTATGTCGGTGAGCACCGACCACTCCTAGACTCGAAATCATCAATCAGAGACAGCCGCTATAATCTGCCAACGCACGAGGATCAGACATGACGATGCATCACCAGCTTGAAGCCTACGTCAAACAGAATCGCAAACGATTCGAAGATCTCCTCGGTCAGATGGTCAAGATTCCATCGATCAGTATGGATCCGGCCAAAGCAAATGACATGCGGCGCATGGCAACTCTTGCGAGGCAAGTATTGAGCGATGTCGGCGCCGAAGCGGAGATCGTGGAGACTGGCGGCTATCCCTTTGTGTCTGCTGGCTGGATGACTGGTGCACACTATCCTACGGTCACGGTCTATAACCATATGGATGTCCAGCCGGCACAAGAGCCAGAATGGCAACGGGATCCTTTTGCCTTCCAGAACGAGGGTGGCATCTATCGCGGCCGTGGAGCAACCGATGATAAGGGACCGGCGCTGTCGGCGTTGTTCGGTGCCCGTTTCGCGATCGATCAAGGCGTGCCGATCAATATTCGCTTTCTCTGGGAGCTTGAAGAAGAGATCGGCAGTCCTCATTTTGCCGCCGGTCTCAAACAGCGAGCCGAGGTTCCCCGCCCCGATTCTGTGGTGGTCTCCGATACGATTTGGATTGCGAAAGGGCGTCCGGCCATGCCGTATGGATTGCGAGGATTGATTGGCGCGAGGCTGACCTTGAGAACCGGCAGCAAAGACGCCCATTCCGGGGTAACTGGTGGGGCCGCGAGAAATCCGTTAGCTGAATTGATGGAAGTTGCACAGGCTTGCGTCAATGCCAAAACAGGCGAAGTGAAAATCCCCGGCTTTTACAAGGACGTGATGAAGCCAACGAAAGAAGAGATCAAGAGCTTTCTCAAGTCAGGGTTTCAGGTCAAGCGCTTCAAAGCAGGCCTATGGATTCCACTCTCTCAGAACCGATGATCCGGCTGAAGTGATGCGCCGTATTTGGGCAGCTCCGACTTTCGAGATTCATGGCTTAACCGGCGGGTACAATGGGCCTGGCATCAAGACTGTGGTGCCGGGTCATGGCGAATTGAAGGTCAGCATGCGGCTCGTTCCGAACCAGACACCAGAGAAAGCCTTCGACCTGCTGAAGCGCTATGTGGCCAAGCTGAATCCGAACGTCAAAGTGGAAAGGGAAAGCATGCAACCTCCATTCAAAGGCAGTTTTGATGGGCCTTATGTCGAATGTGTGAAACGAGCGGCGAAGGCGGGATTCGGCAAAGAACCGGCTTTTATTCGTGAAGGGGGATCGATCGGTGCGGTCGTCACGATGCAGAAGGCCTGGAAAGTGCCGATTCTCTTTCTCGGCTTGAGTCTGCCCGAACATGGCTATCATGCACCGAACGAATACTTCGACTGGGGCCAAGCTTCAGGCGGAATGAAAGCGTTTGCGCATTATTTTTCGGAGCTCGCCAAAATGGAGAACCGTTAGAAAAATTCATAATGGATAATGGAAAATTGATAATGGACACCTTCGACCAAATCTAGTGGGGCGGCAGCGGGCCCGTGCCGGCGATTTTTTTGAAAAGATCCACGTCTTGCGGATCGCGAGGAAGCTTCTTTAGGACTTCATCGAATTCATCCGGCGTGAGCGGGGAAGGCGCGTTTGGGTGGTTACCTGCGGCAACCCTACATCTTGGCGAGCAAGCCACTCCCGTGGCTGGCGATCACAGCATCGAAGTTGTCGACCGCCGTGTTCACGTCCATGGCCCGGCGCGCTGTTCAGTCGACCACCGATCGATCGGGAAGAGCGACCGCTGGAGCCACTGGAACATCCGCCATCCGACGGGGTCGAGGGCGAGCGTCGACGCTGCAAGCGCAGCGGCCTCGTCCGAGATCGGTCGCCCGTTCGGCGCTATCACGTGGACCTCAGCCACCCGTTCGGCCATCACGAACCATCCGACCGATTCCTCCACCGACCGGCCGACCGTGACCAGGCCGTGGTTGCGCAGGATGCAGAACTCCTTGTTGCCGAGCGCGCGCCGAAGATTGAGGGCTGGTCCAGTGTTAATCCTACCGCTTACCGATGTGGTAAGGTCCTGAATTCGCTTCCGGTATCTTCGGTTAATTCTCGATCTTTTCCCTGATCGCCCTGCCATCGGGCCAACTCCTCGGCCAAACCGCCAAATGGCTCGCCGATCACCCGGCTCCTGCATTCCCCGAGCCGTCAAAAGCAACACCGGGATTTTCCTCGATCAGAAAGGCAATTGACAACTCTCCGGTCCGGCGTTACTGCTCGGGCAGAACAAAAAGCTGGTTTGAATTTCTTATGCATACGCGAGATCATGCAGCGTGGCCAATTCACGCGGGTGATCGTCCCGCCCGCCGAGGCGCCGGCGCCCCTATCGGCATAAAATAAAAAATAGAAAGTTGGATTTCAGTTGCCCCAACAGGACCGTCTCAACATTGCCGTCTTCATCGACTTCGACAACATCGAAATCGGCGTCAAATCGACGCTCGGAGAGAATTTCGACATCGGCGCTATCCTCGACGCCTTGAAGGAGCGGGGTGAGGTGGTCACCAAGATCGCCTATGCCGACTGGACGCGCGCGGGCGAGTACAGCCGCCATCTCACGCAGCACGCCATCCGGCTGGTGCAGCGCAATCTGACGCCCGGCGGCGACAAGAACGGGGCGGACATCAACCTGCCCTCGACGCCCTCGAAATGGCGTTCACGCACCCGCACATCAACGCGTACGTGATCGTGGGCGGCGACAGCGACTTCCTCTCGCTGGTCGAGAAGCTGAAGCAGTACGACAAGAAGGTCTTCGTCGTGGGCGGCCGCGCTTTCACGAGCATTATCCTGCAGCGCAACTGCCACGAGTTCATCGCGTACGAGAACCTCACGGGTGGCCGTCGCTCCGCGTTCAAGGGTGGTCGCCCGGTGGCGCCCGCAGCCTCCAGCCCGATCGCGCAGGCGTTCCCGATCGTGCGCCGCGCGCTGAAGATCCTGTCCGACCGCGAAGTGTCGCCACAGACGGGGCTCCTGAAGAGCACCCTGCTCCAGCTCGACTCGACCTTCTCCGAACGCAACTACGGTGCGTCATCGTTCCACGACTTCGTCGAAAAGCTGGCTCAGGCCGGACTCGCGCAATTGAAGCACACTGGCCGGAGCGTGATGGTCGAATTGAACGAGCAGTTCGAAGAAGGCGATCAGTCGACGGCACCGGCGGCCAAGGCCGAGGCTGCGCCGGAGACGCGGCGGGAGGTCGTTCGACCGCCTTCTCCCGAGGCGGACGCCGTCGAGGCACCTGTCGTCGCGGCGGCGCCCGTCACGCCGGCGGGTGACCAGGCTGATGGTGTTCGGCTTGTCGGGAAAATTCTGACGGCCGCGACGACCGCGCGGTGGCCGATATACCTGCGCAATGTCAAGCAGCTGTTGCGCGCAGCCGATGGTGGTTTCGACGAGCGCCGCTACGGGTTCCCCGGCCTGATCGATCTGTTGCGTGCCTGTCAGCGCGAGGGCCTCGTGCGGCTCGAACGAGATCGCCGCGGCGGCCTGCTCGTCTTCAAGGGGCCGGTCCTGCAGCAGACGGGGGCGACCCGGTCTGCGGTCCCGCAACGGGACCCGGGCGCAGCGGAGTCCGACGACGTCGTCGAATCGATGGACGCCGGTGCGCGCGAGCAGCTGGAGGAACTTAATCAAGGCGAGCCGGGCAATCGGCTGGAGCCGCAGGCGGAGGCCGTTGACGACGAAAGGCGTCGGAGATCGGGCCCATTCCCATCGACACGACCGCGGAACCCCTCGGGCGCGCCAAGCCGCGCCGTCCGCGCGCCCGCGTCGGGGCCGCCACCCCGGCCGCCGCTCGTAGCACGCGAAAGACGACGGCGCCGAACAAGCCCGCGCCCCGTCCAACCACCCGATCGCGGAAGACCGTCCGCTCCGACTCCGGCGGCAAAAACGAGAGCTGACGCGCAGAGGAGAGGGTTCCGCTGAGGGTCAGACTTTTACGTCTGGACGATCTTGCTCAGCCGGTCTCCCGTCCTGTCGTATCATCGGCTTGCAACCGATCGCTCGGCGGTGCGAGCGCGCAGGCCAGGAGGGTCTGGCCTGAGTATTGAGTTATGGTCGTCACTACCAACTTCAGGATCGGACCTGTGCAAATTCTCGAATTGAAAATTTAGGCGTGTTCACTTCCATGCGCGCACGCGATAAATGCCGCCGCGGGACGCGGGGAAGGGCTCAATGCCCTGCTGGAAATCGGGCGCGCTGTTCAGTCGACCACCGAGCGATCGGGGACGAGCGACCGCTGGATCCACTGGAACATCCGCCATCCGACGGAGTCATGGGCGAGTGTCGACGCCGCAGCCGCAGCAGCCTCGTCGGAGATCGGTCGTGCGTTCGGCGCTTTCACGTGGACCTCGGCCACCCGCTCGGCCATCACGAACCATCCGACCGATTCCTCCACCGACCGGCCGACCGTGAGCAGGCCGTGGTTGCGCAGGATGCAGAACTTCCTGTTGCCGAGTGCGGCGGCGATGCGCTTGCCGCCATCGATCGAAAGCACCTCCACCTCCTCATCGTCGAAGAGGGCCTGGTCGAACACGAAGGCGCACGCCTCCTGACTGAGCGCGCGAAACGGCTCGACGTTGGCCGACCATGGCGTGCCGAAGGCGGTGTGGGTGTGAGATGCGCTCACGACATCGGGACGGGCAGCGAGCAGCGGATGGTGAATATAGTAACCGGCCGTGTTGACGGCACCGGTCGCGTTGCCGTCGGCATCTTTCACTTCGCCACCGGGCCCGACCAGCACCAACTGGTGGACCGTCGCCTCGGCGAATGGGACACCCCAGTCGAGCAGCCAGAAGTGGTCGGTCAACTCGGGGTCACGGGCGGATACGTGGCCGTCGCCGAGCATCCCCCACCGCATCGCGCCGAAGATGCGGTATCCAAGCGCACACATCCGTTTGCGATGCGCCCGTTCGTCGGCAACCGAACGGACGGTGCCGTAGGGCTCGACCCCGTCGAACGGTGGATAGGGACTCGATGTCATGTCGTCCATGATACCTCGCGCAATTCAGTCGGATGTACAGGCTGTTGAAAAAGGCCCACCTGCTTCGTCAATGCGCTCGATCATCTCATCGGGATCGGAGTACTGGAGTGACGAGAGTGGTGGAGTGATGGGTTTAAGACGCAATACTCCAGTACTCCATTACTCCAACAGTGTAGCAATCCTTTTGTGGGTCATAGATAAAGTCCTCTTTAGTAAACAGTCCGCGCTTAAGGTTCGATGAATTATTGGGCTTAGGCACGTAAACCGTCATCCCGGACTGCTCGCAGGCTTTTACTTCTTCCCCGTTGTAGTAACCTCGGTCGGCCACTACCTGTAGAGTCTGTACGCCGAGCGTCTCTTGGGCCTTCTTTGCCATGGGTGGACAGTTGCCGTTAGCCGGTAACTTCGTTGGTGACCTCGTGCTCCACCACCAGCTTGTGCTTGTGATCCACCACGATCTGCACGTTGTAGCTGACCTCCACCCCGTGCCCTACACGCATCGAGCGGCTCTGCGGATCTGTCAATGATATTTGACTCTCTACACTGCCTTCCAGATCGGTCTTCAGCTGCTCATACTGCGCTAGGCGCTGCTTGTATTGTTCGATCTTGTCCTGGAGTTGTTCTGGACTCACACCCCGTTGCCCGGCTACCTGCTGATCCTCTTGGTCCAATTCCTTAAGATACTGATCGATCTTACCGTCGATCTCTTCTATCATCCGCCTAAGCTTTTTTTCTGTGAAGTTGCGCTTGGGACTATTCACGGCTCCAAATTTGCTGCCGTCCTCCATTTTGTTCGCGCGCCTCGCATCTAGACTTTTTTGAACAGCCTGGAATCAGGGTTCTTCAACAGACTGTTTACTTTGCTATTGCTTGCCGGTTAGGTGAGCACCACCAGCGAAAATGAGCGCCGACTCTGGAGCAACGTGAAATCGTCGCGGTTCCTAGTGTACAAGGTTGCGCCGAGGGAGCGGGCGCTGAGCGCCAGCAAGCAGTCGTTCACCAATGTCGGTAGTTTGCTTTTAAGGTTCGGTCTGGAGTGTAGTATCTCCGCCAAAATGGCTCCGGCATCTTTCCAATGGTTATGATCGGGCGTCACGATACGACCGACTTTCTCGAACGGTTGGAATAAGGTATCTACACGCTTTCTACCGGCGGGCGACTGGGCGCCGGCGAGCAATTCCTGAGCTACGATGGAGCTGAAGTAGATTCCTGGAGCCTCTTTGTCATAGAGCTCTCGGATGAAAGGAAGGGTTGTCCCGCTTTGGATGAGATCGATATAAAGATCCGTATCGATCAGATGCTTAGCCACTAAAAAACCTTTTCTACACCGCCTTTGCCAGCGACTTTTTCCAATGATCTGAGAATGTCTTTTCGGAAAACTACCAGGTCTAAAGCAGCATCAATTGCCTCGGTTTCGGTCTTCGCGCCCAGAATTGATCTGACTCGCCGAATCTTTTTTTCGTCCAGATAGTAGTTTTTCCGCTTAAGGTTTGTTTTCATGATAATCCCAGATACAGACGATTACTTATTTTATACGTATCAACTTAGAGGTCAAGGCTGCCCGAAGAAGCCGATGGACGAATCCGTCAAGCCGACGCTTTTTTCAATGGATCGAATTGGGCTAATAGGTCGCATCTTTGCTTTCAGCGTTTGATTGCCTTTCGAAATTAAAGGCGCGGTCCCGGCTCGCCGGTAAAGTTCGTCTATGCGGTCGCAGCGGGCGATGCCCTTTCCAGGCCCAACTCATCGGCAACCGCTTGCTCGACAACGGTACCCTTGAAGAAGCCCGTATTGTTGCGCGTGTGCAGCATTGCGGCATTGGTGAACGTGAACTCGCGAAAATCCTGTTCGGTGACGAAGCCCTTCTCAACCATCTCAAACGCTTCGGGTATGACATCCGCAAAGTCGGGGACGTCAAAGTGCGTGAAGTCGGAGCTGAACACCGGCCGCAGCCGAAAGCCCATCCGGGGATCGAAGGCCCATAGGGTCGTTCTGTCGTCGGCCTCGCAACCGAAATAAAAGTTGGTGGATAATGCCGCTCGGATATCGTCTTTTGACTCGATGCCTGCCGCCGCGAAATCGTCGGCGATAAACTCCGGCCGCGCGAGTTCTTCGACGCTGCATTCCGGCCGCAAAAAGTCCAGGCTGTTCATGATCGCGTCGGCATTGGCTTTCACTCTCGCGTCGCCATACCGGGCGATAAATTGATGCATCTCGGCGATGCTGGTGGCGTGGGGGTTTTGCAGGCCGGCAGGGCGGCGCTTTTCCCAGTGTTCGATCAGGTCGGCGCACAACTGACAGGCCCAACTGACGCCGCCTTCCATGAAGCCGAAATTGAGGCTCGGGTAGCGCCGCAACAGACCGCCCAGGAAAACGCCCTTCGCGAAGGCGTGATTCGATGCGGCGAAGTGGCCGATATGGTTGTAGGTGAAGTTGCTGATGGAACTGCGATCCGGCCAACGGCCGCTGCCCGAGTGTTGGGTTACGGCGACGCCAAGATCAACGCAGCGCTGCCAGAATGGATCGTAATCAAGCGGGCTGTCGAGGGCGACGGTATCGACGTACCACGCGGCTTTCTTCGCATCGATGCCTTCCGCTGCACTCGGGATAGGACGCTCCTGGTTTCCCTTGAGCATGATCGCTCGGTAGCCCAGCTTGCCGACGGCGTATTCGAGTTCCTCGATCGCTTCCTCCGGCGTATGCATGGGAATAATCGCCACCGGGGCAAATCTTGCGGCATAGGGCGCGAACATGTCGACCGTCATCTTATTGTAGGCACGGGCGGCGGCCCGGCGCAGGTCATCCTGAGCAACGCCGTTGAATGCGAGCCCAAGGCTCGGATAGATCAACGCGAAGTCGATGCCCAACTCCGGCAATCGTTCGTTCAACAAAGCCGGCAGCAGCGCAGTGGCCTTGTCGAGGGTCTTGCTGGTGACGCCCCACCAGTTGCTTCGCCTGGTGCGATCGTGCTGGCGCTGCGACCAGGTGGAGCGGTACCACGCGTGAGTGCGCTGCCAGAGCGCTCTCATCCGGTCGACCGATTGAGTGCCGCCCACTTCACGCAAGTACTCGAGAAAGACCGGCACCGGTTCCAACCAGTGGCCGTCGCCGTCGATCACGGGGTGTTTCAGGCCGGCGTGTATTTCAGCGGCGCGATTACTCACCGTCACGGCTCCTCTGTCGCGCGCAAAATTTGAGGCTTAGGCGGCGCCGCGAAAGTTGGGGCGCTTCTCTACCACCATGGTGCCTGCTTCGCTGTTGTAGCGGCCGCGCGCGATGTTTTCTAGATTCGTGCCGGTGACACGGATGAAACGCGCGCCGGCGGGATAGGCGATGGAATGGATGGCGCGGTTCTGGAAGATACCCGACTTGCCGCGCTCCATACGATAGGTCTTTACCTTTTCTATTGTCGCTTTGCCGGGAACCGAGCCGTCATCCGTACGCTTCCACTCGCTCATTTCGGTATGTTTGACCGCCTGGCCGTAGATGGCCCACGAATCACCGTGATCGTGCGGCCCGCCGGCATAGTCCCGGTCCATGACATGCGCCAAGATCTGGAAGCCCAGCTCCGGGTCCTCGTAGAGTAGATTGGCGCCGACGGCGGCGTTCGGCCCGCAATGGGCGGCGACGAAATCGTCGTTCATCAGCAAGTCCGGCAATTTTTTTCGCACCGTCTCGCGCCCCGCCGGACCCGGGTCGGCCTCGAGGATGCGGCGGCAGTCGGCGGCAAACTCATCGAGCGTGTAAGCCATGCTATTTCTCCTGACGCAGTGGAAATTCAATCCATTTTTTGACGCGGGCTGCTAGTGATTGACTTAGCTTTTGATTTTCATGTCCGCGGCAAGAATCTTACCGTCCGGCGAGCCCTTCCAGATGACGTTGCGCTGCACACCGTAAAGTTCCGCAAGCGTATAGAGCGGCGCGAACGGGACGTCTTCCATGAGAATGCGGCCGGCCTGATGCAGAATCGCGACGCGCTTCTTCTGGTCGCCGGTTCGCTGCTCCTCGTCGATGAGCTTGTCGAATTCCGGATTGTTGTAGTTGATGCGCTTGGAACCGCCGGTGCGGAAGTATTGCTCGAAATAGACATCGGCGTCGCTGCCGTTGCTGCCGGCGTAGTAGAACGGCAGCTTGCCGCCGTTGACGCCGTCCTTCCCCCAGTAGATGGCGTACTCCTGCGGCACCAGCTCGACTTTGATGCCGACTTTGCCCAGTTGATCGGCGATCACTTCGCAGACCTCCTTGCCTTTGAGGTGGCGGTCCGGGGCCAAATAAAGTTTGACCTCGAGTCCGTTCGGGTAACCGGCCTGGGTGAGCAGTTCGCGCGCTTTCTTCGGATCGTAAGGATAGCGCTTGATTTTCGGATCGAAGCCGACCCAATTCGATCCCAGCGGGCCATTCACCACCGCGCCGTGGCCGTCGTAGATGTGCTTCAACATGACATGGGGATCGAGCGCATAGTTGATCGCCTGGCGCAGAAGCTTGTTGTCGAAGGGTTTCATCTGCACATTCATGCCGAGAAAGTACATGCGAAAGCCGACTACCTTTTGGATCCGAACGCGCGGATGCTTGGCGATGCGGTCGACATCTTCGATGGGCACGTTGCTGATCAGATCGGCCTGCCCGGCCAGCAGGCCGGCCACCCGCGCCGCTTCTTCCTTGACGCCTTTGATGATGACCTCGCGGATCTGCGGCTTGGCCCCCCAGTATTCGTCGTTGCGCCGCAGAACCAGGTTGCCGCCGCGCTGCCAGCTCACGTATTTGTACGGCCCGGTGCCGGCCGTGGCCTTGTCCAGATCGTCGCCGTATTCCTTCGAGAGAATAAACCGGGTCTCCAGTCGGGTCAGCAACAGCGCATTGGGACTCTTGGTCGTAAGCACCACCGTGTAATCGTCGGGCGTCTCGACCTCGACGCCTTGCACATAGGCGCCCTGCAGGCTGCGCTTGTCATTTTGCAGTTTGTCGATGGAGTAGGCGACGTCTTTCGAGGTAAGCGGCGCGCCGTTGTGAAAGCGCACGCCTTTGCGTAAATGAAAAATCCACTTGCGGCCCTGAAACTCCCACGACTGAGCCAGCACGCCGACGTATTCGTTGCGGTCGTAGTCCATCTGGATCAGCGGTTCGATGATGTGGCGCCAGATGCCCGTGATTCCGCCGCCGCTGTAGCCGTAGGGATGGAGCGAGTCGAGACCGACGCCTTGATAAATAGCGACGCGATCTTTGGTTGCCGCCGACGCCTTCGACGCCAAAGCGGGCGTGAAAAGTGTTCCCAATCCCAGAGCCGCGCTCTGTTGCAGGAACCGGCGCCGATGGATTGCCGCACTGTATTTACGCATTAAAGTTCTCCCGCGCTGAATTGAGCCCGTTATATTCAGCCTGCGGCGAACCTGTCAACGAAATTCTCTGAAGCGGCAAGCGTTGTGAATGACATCGCGAGCGGCGCCCGCGTTCGTGGATTGCGCTTGGGGAATCCACTTTGCCGCGAGCGGTCCGAGTGGTTGCCTGACGGCAACCCTACGCCTTGGCGACCAAGCTGTTCCCGTGACTCGCGATCATCGCGTCGAAGTTGTCGACCGCCGTGTTCACGTCCATGGCGCGCACGCGATAGATGTCACCGTGGGATGCGGGGAAGGGCTCGATGCCCTGCTGGAGCTCACGGGCCAGATTCAGCAATCGCTTGCGCGCCGTGATGATCGCGAGGTCGCTGGTGCCGAGGTGCTCCTTGCGGCGGTCGTAGATGGGCCCCATGCTTTCCTGAATCGCGCGATCCTGATCGTTGACGCCCCAGATGCCGGTGTAGGTCGTAGTGCGCTGGATCTCGCGATCGAGCAGGTAGTCGTTCTCCATGTTGCGCTTCGGGATGAACGTGCCGGGGATCAACTCAGGCGGAAACGCGCGACCCGTGCGGCGTATTGCGAGGTCTTCGTCGATCAGCGGCCGATCCGGGTGGTAGGAAATATAAAAGGTCATGGTGCGATTGTCGTCGACCGGAATCCAGGCTCGTCCGCCGGCCGGGAAGCGCATGAACGGAATCAGGCTATAGGTCGGGAGCAGCGCCTGGGTCACCCGCCAGTTGTAGGTTCCTTCGCCTACTATGCGACGGGCGCCGTAGCGGAAGCCGTAGTCGGTGTCGTTCACGACGATCTTGGGTGCCCCGTCCCGCGCTTTCAGCCTGGGATCGATGGTGGTGCCCTCACTCGGGGAAGCCGCCGGGTTCAGGTAGGTGTGCAGGAACGAGGCGTGGGAGCTGTCGATGTCGCCCTCGTACCCCTGGAGATAGTTGGTTTCCTGGTACCACTTCGACACCGAGCGGTGGCTATCGGGGACTTGGGTCCACTCCAATTGAGGCAGCTCTGCGCGGAGATGTTGGGGCCCCATGTAAACCCAAATCAGGCCGCCGTGGACGGCCGTCGGGTAAGCCGTGATGTGAATCTTGTCTTTGAAGTTGCTTTCGGCGGGTTCGGACGGCATGTCGACGCAGTTGCCGTCGACATCAAATTTCCAGCCATGATAGACACAGCGAATGCCGCACTCCTCGTTGCGCCCGAAGTAGAGGGACGCGCCGCGGTGCGGGCAGTGAGCCTCGACGACCCCGATTTTGTTATTTGAGTCGCGAAAGGCGACCAGATCCTCACCGAGCAGGCGCAGGCGCACGGGCGGGCAATCCGCTTTGGGCAACTCGTCGGCCAGCATCGCCGGCAGCCAGAATCGCCGAAATAGCTCGCCCATGGGCGTTCCCGGCCCGACACGGCACGCGAATTCGTTGTCTTCTTTGCTTAACACAGCGGCTCCCGTCTATTAAAAATTTAAAGCACTTTTTTCTCTCCGGTGATTTATCCCTGAACCGGCGAAGGTGTCAATCGTCGGAGAGTTGACTGAAATTCACCCTGTCGCTCGGGACTAATCTTCTTGCGGCTCGCTCAAAAATTGGAGACGTCTGAATATTGATTATTTAGTCAAACGCTGGCCGAGCTTCTTTTTTCGCTCATCTCTTGAGCACCTAGTTGCAATAGTGAACGAGTCGTAGGGAAAAACTTTACTTTCATCATGCAATGTCCGCTTGATCTAGAATCAAGTTCGATTCCGCTGCATTGACAGCCAACGGAGGGCAAGCTACTGCGGCGACCAGGCGCGGATCTCCGAACGCCCGATGATCACGCTATTGTTTTGTGCGACTTCTTGCGACATCCGCTCAAGCAACGTCGCAAGATCGACCTCGGCCGCTGTCGCCACGCCGAACTTCTCCATTGCCGGCAGCAGAGTGGCGGCAAGTTCGGCAATCGCCCGTAACCACTCTCCGGTCCTTGTCCCGCCGCGTCACGCTGATTAGCGCATGCGTGAAAAGACTCCGGACCCCTTTTTCCAATTACGGTCGCCGCTATTTACTCTGTGCGGAAACACCGGTCATCGCTTGCTCCAGCGCCGTGCGCGCAGCCGCTAAAGTTTGCGGATCGGCCAGCTCGGGACGTCCCGTCCCATACGGCGGTTGGGGCGCGTATTCCAGGAGCAGCTCGACGACTCGTCCCATGCTCTGGCCGGCCCATCGCCCGGCCATTGCGATGCCGAAGTCGATGCCCGCTGTGACGCCGCCTCCGGTGAGTCGATTGCGGTCGACGCAGATACGTTCGGTGCTGGGCTCGGCGCCAAATTGGCTGAGGGCTTCCCGGGCACCCCAGTGCACGGCGGCACGGTAGCCCCGCAACAGTCCAGCCGCCCCGAGCAGCAGCGAGCCGGTGCAGACACTGCACACCCAGCGGGCGCGGGATCCGCGATCCGCTAGAAAGGCGATTGTGGCGGAATCACTCAACAGGTCCAACGTCGGCTTCGCGCCACCGCCGACAAAGAGGACGTCTGGATCGGTCCAGGTATCCTCGAAACGGTGGGTCGCTTGCACGCTGAGGCCGCAGTCCGTGGGCACCGCGCCGGAATGCTGCCAGGCGTACTGAACTTCGAAGCCTGCCAAGACACTCCACGCCTGCATGGGACCGACCAAGTCCAAAAGGGTCATGCCGGGATATACGAGGGACAACACTTTCATTGCCGCGCGCTCCTTTGAGTCAACAAAATCGTTCTGTGCCGCGAGGTCGGTTCCGGGGTCGGGCCTGAGTTATTGACTTATTGCTCATCGCTGATGCGATCTCGCGGCGTCACGCTGTGCGTGAAAAGATCCCGCCCCCTTTTCCCAACTACAATTGAATCTAGCGAGCGTGTTTCGACAAATCTAGTGGGGCGGGAGCGGGCCCGTGCCCGCGATTTTTTTGAAAAGATCCACATCTTGCGGATCGCGGGGAAGCTTCTTTAGGACTTCATCGAATTCATCCGGCGTGAGCGGGGAAGGGGCGTCGCCGGTGAGCTTCTTATAATCGTTGGAAAACTCAGGGTCCTTATAGGCTGCGGTGATGGCATCGCGCAGCGTCCGAACCCGCTCCGGCGGGGTGCGCGGCGGAGTGATGAAGGTCGCGCCGGCGATACTGAAGGACCGATAGATCTCCAGCAGCCGCCGTTCCCTGTCCGTCCTGGCAAAAGATTCGAGCTCGGGCAGATGAGCGAAGCGCGGATGCGTGCTGGCTTTGGGGATCTGCAAGATCGCGTGAAAGTCGACGAGTTTCTTTTCGATCCATTCGGGATTGCGCCGCAGCAACGAAGGGGCGACGTTCACTCTGGCGTCGAGTTCGCCGCGCAAGAGCGCCTGATCCATCTCGGGTCCCGAGTATCCGGTGACGAATTTAGGCTCGTTCAGGCGCAGAATATACGCGAACAATCGGGCGAGCGTATGGATCACATGGCCCACCGATTGCGCGCCGATTCGTATTCCCGGGCTGGCGCGGAGACGATCCAATGTGCCTAGATTGGACTCCCGTCTGGTGAGAAACACATAGTGGTCCTCGGATTCGGCGGTACCGAAGAAACTAAATTTGTCGAGCTCGTAATCCACTCCAGGTTCATTGAGGGCTGCGGCCCGGACGAAGCCGCCCGGCGGATAGCCGAGCGTCAGGCCGTCGGGACGAGCGGTTCGAAAGATGTAGTTCGCGGCCTTTCGGCCGCCGCCGCCAGGCATGTATTCCGTCACGATATTCGGCTGTCCAGGAATATGCTTTTTCAAATACGGCAATATCGACTTCAGCCGCAAATCTCCCAACCCTCCCGGCTCCTGGCCAGCGATCACGGTGATGGTCTTGCCTTGATAAAAGAGCGCCTGCGGTAAGACCGGGTGCGGCTGGCATAAGAGGAAGAACGCCGATGCGCACATGACTGCGCCATTACTAACTTTGCGATATTTTCCAAAGAGCATCAGAACTCTCAAACTAACCGGCTTTATAATGGGTCGAGGCTAAGACCTGCTCGACGATCGCCTCGGCGAACTGCGGATCGTTGATGTGACAGTCGAACTCGGTCACCGGCACGGACGCCGGCAGGGCCTTCTTCAGCGCTTCCGAGAACACCGGGCACAGCGACGGGTCGTGCAAATGCCCTTCGGGGCTGTCGTGGTGCGAGAAGCCCTTCAGCGGCACGAAGAACGAGACCGGCCCCTTGGCGCTGCTGATCAGGCCGCCCATGTGCTTCGCCAACTTCTGCAGTTCGCCAGCCTCGGTGCGTACCGCGGTAATTGCCTGGTTGTGGATGTGATAACGCTTGTTCGGGAATTGTGTCTTCGCCATGTCGATGGGTCCGGACAGCATGAAGTCCGCGTTGCCCGGCGCGAAGATCACCGGCACGCCCTTCTCGAGCGCCGCTTTGGCGCGGTCCGGGCCGGCGCTGAACATGCCGTTGTTCAGATAATCGTTGATCTCGACCAGCGACACGTCGACGACCGCGCTGACGTCGCGCTCCCGCACGATCTGGTCCATCGCCATGCCGCCGGTACCGAGCGTGTGGAACACCATCACCTCGTAGCCTTTGCTCTCCAGCGACTTGCGCACGCGCACGGTGCAGCGATCGGTGGTGCCGAGCGTCGTCATCGCGATCAGCGGCTTCGTTTCCGCGCGCACGGGCGAGTAGCTCTTCGCCATCGCGGCGGTGGCGATCGCCGCGTTGCGGAACGCGTCGCGGGTGATGCTGTTGAGCCCGGCGATGTCGCATACCGGGTTCACCATGATGATGTCCTTCGCGCCGACGAACGGCCGGGTGAAGCCCGATGCCATCGTCGACACCATCACCTTCGGCAGGCCGTACGGGAACGCCTGCATCACGACGCTGCCGAGCGTGGTGCCCATCGATCCGCCCACACCGATGATGCCGGCAATGCCATGCTTTGACTGGGCCTCCAGAGCGCACTTGACGGCGCCTTCGATCATCACTGCCTGGCACTTGCCTTCATGACGAAGGTCGCGAACCTCCTGGATCGTCTTGCCTGCCGCCGCGGCGACGGTCTCCGGCGCGATCTCGACGTTCGGATCGGTCGAATCGCGGATGCTGGCGTCGAGGTGAACGACCTCCACCCCTTCGGCCTCCAGTGTCTGCCGGACGAATTGCGCTTCCACTGCCTTGGTGTCGAGGGTCACGATCATCAGAACCTTGGGTTTGCTGCTCATGGCCTGTCTCCTGTCGAATGAAAGAGCACTTCAAATCGCCCACGCCGACGGTAATCGGCACCGACACCGTCTCGGCGCCCTTCAGATGATGGAAATCCGCTTTTGGGAGGCTCGGCGACGGTACATCTGCATAGATTACACAGTGCGACCCATGTCGAAGACGATCTCCCGTGAGATCTTCCCGTTGCGCATCTCAAAGATGTGAACCAGCCGCATTTCAATCTTGCTGCCGATTGGAAAATGCCAGTATCCATCTTTCGCCACCTCGAACGTGACGATGCTGTCATCCACCACACGCTCTTCGGTAGCGAAGCGCTGAAGAAACTGGAACTTTACATTACGCATGGACGCAAAGAGTTCCCGGTAATTCTTGGCAGTAGCTTCCTTCCCGGAAAAAGATCGATTAAGGCCATTCGGGGCAGGTGCTTCCCAAACGATGTCGTCGGTGAAAGTCTTGAGCGCCGTTTCGACCTCATTCAGCGCTTCGCTGTGGAAGTGGCTCTCCACAGCCGCCAGATTTTGGGCTATTTGATCCCTATCCATCTCGTTCCCTCCATCTCTTGCTTTACTTCGTGTTGCCGCCAAACGCCCAGAGCGCTTTGTTTCAAGTCACACAATTATTGCATCTGCTTTAAGTCGACACCCACCACGTGTTACCTCCCGGATCGATAGCTCGCTTGGCGCTCGTCGTACGGTATGTCTTCTGGCGGGACATGGTCGTGGCTCCAAGTCGAATGGCTCGGCCGTACACCGCATCTACGTCGTCAACGTAGACGTGGATCGACCCGACCGAGGGTGAAACATGAAATGATGGGAATTTGCTTTTCTCTCGACGCGAGTAATTGAACCCCGGCTCCATCAGCCGCTTGCGAGCCAGCTGTCAACAGCTCGACAGCGAGTCGGACCAAAAGAGCAGCCTCCATTCGTACGATTTGGGCGTACCGTATCCGATAAAGGTGGTCTCATACAACTATAAACGGCTTGAGTGGGCAGGAAACAACCTTTGCTCAATCATCGTAGCTGATCCAAGGATATGTCGCTGCGAAAAATACCTTCTCTCAGAGGACAACGGGTTTCTTGACGAGGCTTTCGGTGACGAAAGGGAAATTGTACGCGAGCCAGGCGTCGATCCCGCCTTCGAGCGGGCGGACCCTGGTGATTTCTTTGGCTCGCAGCAGCAGCGCCACACGGGCGCTGGTCGCTTCGTTGGGTCACTTCTGCAGTTTAGGGTCAGGTCGGCTTGCAACCAGTGCCGGCATGAAAAACGGAGCGATGAGTTGCCCCGGGTTTGACGGATCTACGAACCTGACTTTAGGTTTCTTTTCCGGACTTGCGAAGGGAGTTTGGCTCGGCGGCGCCGGGCGACTGTTTTCCAGAATTCTCCGTGGGATACGCCTTTGCCTGCTTTGATGCTTCTTCGTGACTTGCTGAGCAAAGACTGGAAACGGCGCGAGTGGGCCAGCATCAGTCGTTCCAAATCGTCATTATCCTTAGGCGCCAGCAATACCGCCGCGGCCTTGCCGTTGCGCGTGATAATGACCGGGCCCTCGTTCTCGCATTCGTCCACATAGGCACTGAGATGGGCTTTCACGTCCGCCAGCGCTGCGATCTTCATAATTGGAACTCCTCTCCTCCGATAAACAGCCGGTTGCCTTCTTTCACGCCGATCGCCAGGACAGCGACCGTTTTTTCCTCATGATTCACGTCATAAAAGACACGAAATGAGTTTTTCGGCCCAAAACGCACTTCCCAGGTCGCGCCGAACGAGGCGGGCTCCTCAAGCGGTTTGCGGTTTCTGGTCTCCTTTGCGGGTGTGTGAGAAAGCTGCTCCTTGATCGTTGTCGCAACCAAACGGTGATATTTAAGCTCAATCCAATCGAGATGCTTGTATGTCTCCGGCGCGTAGATGATCGTAAATACGGCTTGCCGCGCCATTGACCAAAATTATAGTCATCAGCGAGCGGAAATCAAATACTTGGGGAAGAAGAAATGGTAACGCGAACCGTTTGGTGTTCTAACCATTCTTAGGTCTGCCGCGGGCTGAAGTGTGGTTCCAATTCGAGCGCAGCCGCGATGAAATAATGGAGAATTGATAATGGATAATGGACAATTCAAGAACGTTACCTCTCCCTGCGATTGCTCTTACGATGCCTGTCGGTTAACAATGACGACGACTCTCTCTCAAAGGACAACGGGTTTCTTGACGAGGCTTTCGGTGACGAAAGGGAAATTGTCCGCGAGCCAGGCGTCGATGCCGCCTTCGAGCGGGCGAACCCTGGTGATGCCTTTGGCTCGCAGCAACAGCGCCACCCGGGCGCTGGTCGCTTCGTTGGGTCACGAACAGTAGAGGACGACGTCGCGATCCCGCGGAATCTCGCCGTGGCGCTCTTCGATCTCTTCCATAGCCATACGAAGCGCACCCGGGATCATCTGAGGAAACGCCTCGATATCCATGGGCTGGCGCAAGTCCACGATGGAGATGTTTTCTCGGGCGGTGAGTTTGTCCATGAGTTCTTTCGCAGTGATGCGCGCAATCCGCAGCCGGCGAAGAAAGCGTTGCCGCTGGATGAATTTCCACAAAACATAAGCCGCCAAACTTCCGGCCAGGACTGCGACCAGCCAACCGCCCCAGCGCAGCGCGATCCGCTCGAGTTGATCGCTGAGAATCAAGCCCAAGCTCGTAACGGTGACGACCCAGAGGAATCCGCCCAGAGAATCGAAGATCAGGAAACGTTCTAGGGGCATGCGAAAGACTCCCGCCAGAGACGGTGCTGCGGTATTCAGGCCGGGTATAAATTTGGCAACGAGCAAAGAACGGACGCCATGCCGGATGAAAAGGTTCTCAGTCCGCCGCACGCAGGAGTCAGGTTCGAGAGAAATGCGGCACAGTAGCTTCAGTATACGGCCGCCGCGGTAACGGCCTAGAAAGTACCAGAACAGGTCGGCCAAAATAACCGCGATAAACGCCAAGGTCACCGCGAACGTTAAGTTCATTTTGCCGGCACGGGCCAGCGCGCCGGCCGCGATCAACAGAGGAGCAGCCGGGATAGGCAGACCCAGCTGTTCGAGCAGCACCCACCCGAACAGCACAACGTAGCCATGCCTGATCAGGAAGTCGGCCGCTTGTTCCAGGCTCAAGTCCCCGGGTCGCCTCGGGCAATACGCTCGCAAAAAAGAAACTAAGGACAGTCAATATCAGCGCCGCAATCGCCGATTCGACATAGATCCAACGAGCCTGGGAGCGGAGTCGTTTCTCGACGCCTTCATCTCCGACCGGCTCTTCGGTGCCGTTCATCTTGCGCGCGCCGCGCGCCGCCAAAGCGACTCAGGTCTTTTTGCGAGCCTGGGAAATAGCGAGAGTTCCCATCCAGAACGGCAGAAATAGCGCCGCATACCAGCCGCGGCTTACATCTGCATGCGCGAGGACGACCGCCATGACGACGCCCAGGACGAGCATGGCGATACCCATGAGCAGGCGCTTGCGGGTCTCCTTCGGCCCGATATTGGCGAGCTCCGCATTTCCGCCGTTCATCGAAAGCCACCGGTGCTTTTGTTCATTTCTTGATCTCCGCTTGGTCTCACCCTTAATAGCCGACATTGGGACATCCGGCTAGAGTCCGCTGATGCAGATAGACCATATTGTTGGGCGATCGGTTAGGTCGCGGTGATCTACGAAACGGCGCCTGAGGCAGTAGAGGCGCGCGCCAAGAACTAATGGCTATCGAACAAGATTTGAAACTTGCTGACGCCGATTCTCTCCCATCCGTCGTCGCCTCTGGGGTCGGGCCGGAGTCATTGAAGGGAAGGCGCGCGTGAAAAGCGTGTTGCGGCTCGGGCCCACTCGGAGTAAAGCTCGCTCGTGATCTATGGCCAGCGCTGATTCACCTGCTACCCTGGTGCAGCAAATCGCCCGCAACGTGCTCGACGTCGCCGCCGCGGCGATTCCTTCGGAGGTCGTCGAGCATACCAAGGCGCTGATCCTCGACTCCATCGGCTGCGCCTTGGCCGCGGCCGAGGAGCCGGCGTTCGCGCGCGCGTCGCGGGTTTTCGCGCAACTCGGCGGCAACCCGGACTGCACCGTCATCGGCTCGGCGCGCCGGGTCAATCTGCCGCAGGCCGTGTTGCTGAACGGGATTTTGATTCGCTCGCTCGACCTGAACGATGCCTACATCGGTCCCGGACAGATGGGGCATCCGAGCGACAATATCGCGGTGGCGCTTTCCGTCGGCGAAAAGTTCCGCGCCTCCGGACTGAGCGTGATCGCCGGCGTAGCGCTCGGCTACGAGATCTACTGCCGCATGCAGGACATCATTCCGACGCGCGCCACCTGGGACCACACGACCGCGTCGGCCCTGGCGGCGCCTTTGATTGCCGGCCGCTTGATGGGATTGAACGCGGAGCAGCTTACCCATGCGGCTGCACTGTCGGCCACGCACGGCAACACGCTCGCCGTCGTGCGTACCGGCCAGCTCGCCAACTCCAAAGCGAGCGCCAACGCCATGGTGGCATCCCAAGCGGTGCTGTGTTCGTTGCTTGCCGCCGAGGGCATGACCGGCCCGTTGGGGGTGATCGAGCATCCGCGCGGTCTGAGCACGGGCATGCTCGCCGGGGCAAAATTGGATCTCCTCGCTCAACCGATCGGCGACCGCTATCGAATCCTGAGCTCGGCGATCAAAGCCTACCCCTGCATCGGTACGGCGCAGACCCTAGTCGCCGGCGTGCTGCAAGCGCGCGGCGGCATCGCCGATCCGGCGCGGGAAGTCGAACGCATCGAAGTGGCCATGGCCGACATCCCGATCGTCCGCGCTCAAGCGGCGGACGAACAACGGCGCCACCCGGAAACTCGCGAAAGCGCCGATCATAGCTTCTACTATCTGGCGGCGGCGGCGCTGTCGGACGGTGAAATTTCCGAAGCGCAATTTGCCCCCGGGCGCTGGCTGCGGCCCGAAATGAGAGAAGCGATGGCGCGGGTCTCGCTCCGCACCGACGCGAGCTTGAACAAATACACGCCCGGCAGCTACCCGGCCGTGGTGAAGCTGATTCTGCGAAGCGGCGAGAGCCGCGAAGTGGAGGTCATTTTTCCCAAAGGCCATCCTAACAATCCCATGTCGCCGGCCGAAGTCGAGGCCAAATTCCGCGCCTGCGCGCGCGGGAGAGTAGCGCCGGAGCGCCAGGAGAAAATGATCGGAAAGGCGCGCGAGCTGGAAAAACTCGCGTCCGTGGCCGAGCTCATGAACGATCTGGCAGCTTGAATTTGTGCTCGTGGTCCGTGTTCGTGCAGTCTAGTCGGTCACGTTTCCCGGACACGATCACGATGGTCAAAGCAGGTGGGCCTTTTTCAACGGCCTAATGACATATCTCTGATCAGCGTGTCGATGAAGCCTTCGTCGTCGAGCTCCTTCACCCAATGGAGATCCCAGAGAGCGAGCGGATTCAATCCCTGGGCGCCGTATTCGTCGCAGGCGATCTCATAGGTGGCGGCCAGGGCCTGCGGGGTCGGATACGGCTTGATCTGGAGCTTCCCGACGATGGCGTCGAAGTGCTTCTCCATCTCGTGCGCGTCACTGATTTCCATGCGCCGCATCGGCTCTGCCGTGACGACTCTCATGGCTTCCTCTTTGCGATGCTTCATCCAACAAATGCCGTGAATGACCGCCTTCACATAATTTTTTAATACCGCGGATTTCTTGCGCGCGAACTCGGCGGTGCACGCCTGGGCGTAATGGCTCACCACGGCAAGATCGGGAACCGGGAGAATTTTTAATCCGGCTTTCAAGGGCTCCGCCTGGTAGAGCGGATCCATGAAGCAAGCGATGCATTCGCCGCTGGCGACTTTCTTCCACTGCCCCCATCGGCCCACGTCCGCGTCCTTGAAGATGGGAACTCCCACTTTGCCTTCCAGTCCCATCATCCTCAGCCAGAGCGTGATCGCAAAAGGCCGGCCCGAATCCCGGACCGCCATGTTCTTGCCGACGAATTCGCTCGCGTTGTCGACGTGCTGGGGCACCATCAAATCCAAACCGCGGACGATGCGGGGGGCGCAGAAGAAAGTAATTTTCTTCCCCTTGGCCGCTTCGGCGTAAAGAAATTCCACGTGATCGATCAACACGTCGGCCGAATCGTCGAACAGCGAAGCTTCGAACTCGGCATAAGGTTTGATCTTCAAAACCTCGACGTCGATACCATAATGCTTCGCGCCCATTTCCTTGATGCAATAGATGACCGGAGTTCGATCATCGTCGCGATAGGCGACTCTTACAGTGTCCATGGACATTAACCTCTCTGCCGCAGGTGTAATCGACTTAGTATTGTCCGCTCAGGAGTTTGGCTTTACTCCAACGGCGCAGTGGAACGGCTGCGCGATAAAGTACGTTCCGTCCGCGACCGCTTGCGCCATGGCCGCGTGCCATACTCGTGTTTCCTCGGCCGTGAGGGCGCCGAGAATGGCGCCATGCGTAAATTGCGCACGCGGCGTAGCGGTGTCCGCGGAGGTGGCAAGTTGAGGCCACGTCTGTACGCTTGTGAGCCCCGAGCCGCGAAAACGCCGGTAGAGACTGGCATCGGCGCACCCCTGGGCGCCCACGAAGCCGCGCGGAATTTGCACTTTGGTTTTTAGCTCGGGGCTTAAGGGGAGATTCACCACCAATGGGATATCGATCGCCCGCGTTATCACAGCTACGCGTCCGCCGGGTTTTGTGACCCTGATCAATTCGGCGAGCATGCGGTCCGCGTTTCCCTCTTCGAGCACCGTAAACGATAGCGCGACGTCGACGTGATCGTCGCCAAAGGGGAGAGCCTCGGCATCTCCTTCTTGAAAGGTAATTACATCCGCGAGATCCTCCTGAAGTGCAAGCGACTTTGCTTCGCGGAGGAGATATGGATTGACGTCGACGCCGACGATGCGATTGTTCCGGACCGTGTGACGGGCGAGCCATCGATCCAGCACACCCGACCCGCACCCGACCTCGAGGATGACTTCGCCTGGGCGTGGTTGCGCCAAATCGATCGAGCGCTGTACGACGCTGAGATAGCCGCCTGGGCGCCCGCGCGATTCGAGCATCGCGAGAAAACCCAGTTCAGGACCGCCGAGCGTAACCGTGCGGCAGCGCGCGCTGAGGCTGGACAGCAGAGGGTCCCATTGAGACGCCGCCAAACTCAGCGGCAGCAGAACGAGCGGCGGGCCGCCGCCTTGAGCGTGATATGTAATGCCTGCGATCTCACCTTGAACGTCGGCGGACACGGTTCCGTCATTCTGCGGTTGCTCTCTCTTTAGGAAGCGAAGCAAGGCGCTCTCGATGTCCGCGCGGCAGTCGGCGACAGGGTCCGCCCACGGCGGACTGAAATAACCGGTGAGCCAAACTACCGCGGCCTCCGGAAGGTTTGTGACCGCCTCGCGCACCATGGCCGCGGGGCGTCCCTGATCGCCCGCGATGATCAGCAGCCGGCTGCCCAATGCGCGGAGACCTGGATCGAGACGCGGCGGACAGACGAGGGTCAGCGATGCGATTCGCTCCGAGTAAGCCTCGGCAAATCCCGTGACGTCCGCCAGCATGGAAGCCGCGAAGTGAGCGCGCTCGATTGCCAGATGATCGAGCACCTGGGCAAGACGGTCAGCGACGGCAATGTTCGCTTCTGTTGTCATCGGCGCACCTCCTGCTTGCGACTGCGCGGCACAGAAAAAGGTCTAACGGTGTCGGTAGGCGGCCTTTTGCTCTATGCACCGGCGTCATCTCGAAACGATTAAATCTCGACAATGATCACGTGTGCCTGGATCTTGCCGTCCACGGCTCCACGCCCGAACCGGTGGGCGATGGCTTCAGTGGCGACATCGGTTGTTTCCTCAAGCCGTGAGGCAGCCCTTGCTTCGATCTCGTTTCGCAGGGGCGTCCCCTGGCAGTAGGCGATGGCTGGAATCCGCGATGATTCGGCGCGACTGCGAGCGGCCACGGTGACGATCTGTGGCCGCGCAGTGAATCCGCCATTCTTTAGGTCACGCTCGATGGTTTCGTGATCGTAGTATCCATGCGGGGTGCGGACAAGGAATCTCGGTGGGGCGTCGGGAAAGACGCTTTCGAGCGCGGTTGTCACGGTATCGGCAAAGTCGTTTTCTTCGATCCTATCCCAGACGTTGAACATGAAAATGCCGCCTGAGCGCAGCACTCGCCGCGCTTCCGCATACGCCTTTGACTTTTCGGGCAAGAACATCAGGCCGAACTGGCACACTACGGCGTCAAACGTCTCGCCTTCGAACGGAAGTTGCATGGCATTTGCCTGGCGCCACTCGACCACGCGCTGCGTCCCCATCGCAGCCGCATAGTCGAGCATCGGTTGATTCAGGTCTGTGGCCACGATGGACACATTCTCGGGCAGCACGGCTGCCATAGCGCGCGTAACGACGCCGGTCCCGGCCGCGATTTCGAGTACCCGAGAGAGGCGTCGTCCGGCGAGTCGATGCGCGAGGTCCGCTGCATAGGGCTCGAAGATCAGCGGAACCAAATACCTATCGTAGAGTTCCGGAATCGAACCGGCGAAGACTTTGTCGGTATCTTCCCTGCTCATGAGAGTCACGCTTTGGTGCGAAACCGGCGGGACAAAAACCAGGCGGCGCCGGCCGGCACTCCGAAGACGACGACGTGCACGGCGAGTTCGGTCAGCACGGAGTAGCCGGCAACGAAGACACCGATGAAGAAATTGACGATGGACGCCGCCAACCAGATCCAAACGAACACGCGGGCGCCGTCCACGGGCGCCCGCGTCTTGCGCTGATTGAGTTGGGCGGCGACGAAGACGAACAGAGACAGAAGAATAAGGCCGATCACCGTGATTCTAAGCGTGTGCATTGTAGCTGTCCGTTAGCAGGCTGTTGAAAAAGGTCACCTGCTTCGTTGCGTTCGATCGCCTCGCTGCCACATCAGGCAAAAGGCAGTAGGCAACAGGCAACAGGGAAACATCCCAGTGGAACTTGTTTTTAAGCCGGTCACTTCGAGAGCGCACAGTTTTGCCTCGAGCCTGTCCTGAGACTTGTATGATGGATGTCGGCTCTGAACCGGGAGTGCTCTGCTACAATGCCCGAAACGCCAAAGGCATTGTGCAAGGAGGCACTCAGCATGGGACACAAAGCGTTTATACCACAAGAGTACGATGTGTTTGCGGGCTTGGACGTAGATAAAAGAAGCATCTCGGTGACCTTTAGCAACCATCAGCAAGGATTTGTCCGATCGTTGCACATGCCGTACAGCGTGGAGCACTTGCTCAAGCACGTACGCAAGCATTATCCCGATCAGAAGGTTGCGTTTGTCTATGAAGCTGGACCGACGGGGTATGGATTGTATGATGGGCTTTCGGCCCAGGGGTATAACTGCTTGGTGGCGGCACCTTCGATGATCCCTCGAGCTCCCGGGCAAAGAGTCAAAACCAATCGCCTCGACAGCCGAGGGTTGTCGGAGAGCTTGCGCGGTGGACAGTTGAAGAGCATTCACGTGCCTTCGCCCATTTATCGAGAGCTTCGCCATCTCACCCAGCTGCGCGACACCTTGGTCAGTGAAGTGGCGGGGATGAAGCAGCGGATTCAATCGCTGTTGCTGTTTGAGGGGATCGCTTTCCCAGCGGCTCCCGCTGGGAGCCGCTGGTCTTTGAAAGTGAAGAGCCAACTGAGGAAACTTCAGTGCTCTAAGAGCATGCGCTTTAAACTCGATCAGTTGCTCGACAACGTGGAGTTTTCTGAGAAGCAGGTCGTGAAAGTGACCAAAGAGATTCGCAAGCTCTGTCAGAACGATCCTGAACTGGCGCAGTGCATGAAGTATATGATGAGCGTTTGTGGCATCGGCTGGATTGTGGCCAGTCAGCTCCTGGCTCGTATCGGTGATTGGCGGGAACTTAAAAACGTGCGTCAGCTGGCAGGGTTTTTGGGGCTGGTTCCGAGTGAGGACTCTACGGGAGAGAAAACCGATCGAGGCTCGATCACCCGCACGGGACATGGCCGCCTGAGGAGTAAACTCATCCAAGCGGCCTGGTCGGCGATTCGCCAAGATGGTGAACTTCGGGAGTTTTACAGTTCGGTATGCCGCAGACACCCGCGGCATATGGGTCCGCGAGTCGCCATCGTCGCCGTGGCGCGCAAGCTCAGCACCCGGATTGCTGCGGTGTTGATGGAACAACGGCCCTATGTGATGAGACAGAAAAAGTTCATTCAGCTCCTTTGACCCAAGAGGAGACATCGCCCCAGGGAACGGCTCGACGACTTTGAGAACCGGGAGAAAGAAACTCCTGACGGTTCGATCCTTGAGACAGAGATCCCGGGGCTTTGTGCCTTAGAGAGGGGCGCATTTTAAGTCAGTGTGACGGCCGGGTGCCGTGCCACGCATAGCAGCAAGTCTCTCTTGGCCGGGAAAGAAGAAGGGATAAACTAAGAGCATTCGCGGTGTAGCGACTTGACATCCACATAGCAGCAAAGTCGAAGGATCGATTTCTCGCGCGCCTCGCATCTGGAACTTTTGAACAGCCTGGAATCAGAGTTTTTCAACAGTCTGTTAGGGTCTGTCGCACTAGGCCAACCATCACACGAGCTTCACGGTCAACGGGTTGTACGAGTAGAGCCACGCGTTTCGATCGGCGCCTTCGTCGCGCGCGGCGAACACTTGGCGGAGCTTCGGCTGGTCGCGCATGTGGAACAAAGTGCGGTTGGCATCCGATCCTTTAACGATGCGCGAGGTGCGCGGGATGCGGTTGCGCTCGTAGAGCTTGAGAGCCTCGGCAGCGTCGTCCGTCGCTTGCAAGGCGCGGGTAAGGACGGCGGCGTCTTCGATCGCCATACATGCGCCCTGGGCGAGGTAGGGCAAAGTCGCGTGGACCGCGTCGCCGAGCAAAGTCGCGCGCCGGGTGCTCCAGCTCGCGATCGGCGGGCGATAGTAGAGCGACCAGCGAAAGCACGAGTCTTTATCGACCCGATCGATGACCGTCTGGATGTCGGGATGCCAACCGACGAAATCGGCCTTGAGCCGCTCCCACGGAAACTTGGCGGTCCACGATTCTTCGGAGATCTCTTCGGTTTCCACCAGCCCGACGAAATTGAGCAAAGCCCCCGCGCGGAGATAATAGCAGACCACGTGCGCTCCGGGCCCCATCCACACCGACATGACTTGACCCATGAAGTTGTCGGGCAACTGATCGGTGGGAAGCGTCAGCCGCCAGGCGGCATCGCCGGTGTATGCGGCATGGTCCGCGCCTGCGATCTGCGCGCGCACCGCGGACTTGACGCCGTCCGCGCCGATCAACAGGTCACCTTTGGCCGCGGAGCCGTCGGCGAAGCGAAGCTCGACCCCGGCCGCGGTTTCTGCGAAGCCGACGACCCGGCGGTTGAGGCGCACGACGTTCTTGTCGAAGTCCCGCGCCCTGGCGGCGAGCACATCGTGAAGGTCGGCGCGGTGAAGTTGATTGTACGGCGCGCCGTTCAGCCTCTCGTGCTCGGCGGCGAGCGGAAACTGGCCGATGACCTCACCGATATCGTGAAGTCGAAAGACATAGGCGCCGGGCCGGACCGAAAGCTTGGCGATGGTCTCGCCAAGCCCGAGGTGGTTGAGCACGTGCATGGCATTGGCGCTCAGTTGTATGCCGGCGCCGATCTCGCTCAGCTCCGGCGCCTGCTCATAGATCTCGACCTCGTAGCCCGCCTTCATGAGGCAGGAAGCCGCCGTCAGGCCGCCGATGCCGGCGCCGGCGATCAGAATCTTTTTGACCATGAGAATGAATCGGCCATCGCAAGATGAGAAAAATCTTCCGGCCACACAATACTAATTCCGGCTATTCAAAGCGAGCCGCGCCCGCCGTCGGAAAAAAAGGAAATTTGTGTTCTTGCTCGACGGAAGCGAACGGGAGTAGATTGTCGGCAAATCGATTTCGAAGATACGGAGACGCCATGGCAACGCAATTTCGAGCGGACAATATCGGCAGCTTGCTGAGACCGGCGGAGTTGCTGGAGGCGCGGGCGGCGCTGCGCGAAGGGCGCATGGATGAGAGGCAAGTGCGCGAGATCGAGGATCGCTCGATCCTCAAGGCGCTGGAGATGCAGAAGGGTGCCGGCGTGCAGATCTTCACCGACGGCGAGTATCGACGCGATATTTTTACCGCCGATCTCACCAAGGCGATGGACGGTCTCGTGCCCGGCAAGCCGGTGGTGAAATTCGAATGGCGCGGCAAAGGAAAGGAGCTTGCCGAGGAATCCAAGGAAGGCAATCTCCAGTACATCGTCGGCGGCAAGCTGCGCAAGAAAGGGCGCTTCACGCCCAACGAAGCGCCGTTTTTGAAGCAGCATGCGCCGGGGCCGTTCAAGGTGTGCACGCCGGCGGCGATGCAGCACGCGATCATGCGCTATCGGCCCGGCGTCTCGGATAAGTTCTATCCGACCGTGCATGAAATGCTGCAGGACGTGGCCGCGATCATGCGCGAAGAGGTGCAGGCGCTGATCGACGAAGGCGCATCGTACGTTCAACTGGATGCGCCGTCCTATTCCAACTTTTTCGATCCAAACCGGCGGGAAGTGCTCAAGCAGAGCGGGATCAACTTGGACGAAGCGCTCGATGCCGCGATCGCCGCGGACAACGCGATGATCGCGGGCATCAAGCGAGATCCCGGCGTCGTGATCGGCATCCATTTTTGCCGCGGCAACAAGCGCAGCGCCTGGGGCGCGGAAGGGAGCTATGAGCCGATCGCCGAGAAGGCTTTCGGATCGCTCAAAATGGATCGCTATCTGCTCGAGTTCGACAGCGAGCGCGCCGGCGGATTCGAGCCGCTGCGATTCGTTCCCAAGGGGAAGACCGTGGTGCTCGGGCTGATCACCACGAAAGAACCGGAGTTGGAATCCGCGGATGAGATGCTGCGGCGCATCGAATGGCTGCCAAGTATGTCCCGATGGAGAATCTTGCCGCTCAGCACGCAATGCGGCTTTGCGTCAGCCGCTTCCGGCAACCTGATCTCGTGGGACGACATGCGGCGCAAGCTGGAACTGGTTGCGGCGGTGGCGCGGCGGGCTTGGGATAAGAATTAACGTGTTCAAATCGTTCAAGCCGTTCAAAACGTTCAAGCCTCCACCTCAATCGTCCTCCGCGCGGCGCGGGGGATGACGGGGGCTTTAGGGTGAAGTGTAGGTATGCATGTTCCGCATCGCTGGACAATCCGCATGCGTTCCGGTTTAAGAAAAAGATCGAAATGCGGCGTTGCCGCAGGAAATTTACATTACGAACAAGTGGGAGGAAATTAGATGACGCAGGTGGTTGGCAGACCGACGCCGAGAGTCGAGGGCGAGCTTAAAGTCACGGGCAAAGCGCTTTACAGCGCGGATTTGAACCTGCCGAATATCTTGTGGGGCAGGTGTTTGCGCAGCCCGATTCCGTACGGCCGCATTCGGCGGATCGATACCAGCAAAGCGTCCCAGGTGCCGGGAGTGAAGGCGGTGATCACCGGACAGGATGTCGCGGGACTGCGGATCGGCCGGTGCATTTACGATACGCCGGTTTTGGCGGATGGCGTGGTCCGTTTTATCGGCGAGAAAGGTTGCGGCGGTGGCGGCGGAAACGAGATTGGCCGCCGAGCAGGCGCTCGAATTGATCGAAGTCGAGTACGAAGAGATCGAGCCGCTGCTCGATCCGGTGGAAGCGGTGCAAGCCCGGATGCGCCGGTGCTGCATCCGGATTTGCTTACTTACAAAGGACTGCCGGTTCCGCTCGACAGCGTCAGTAATGTGGTCGCTTATCTCAAGTGGGGCAAGGGAAATCTCGAAGAAGGCTTCCGGCAGGCCGATCTCGTGGTCGAGAATACGTTCACGACTCAGGTGACCCATCAGTCCTATTTGGAACCGCACGCCTGCGTGGTGAAGGCGGAAGCGTCGGGCGGCGCCGAAGTTTGGTCATGCAGCAAGACGCCGTTCGCCGTGCGCGGGCAATTGTCGAACTGCATCGGCATCGCCAAGGAAAAGCTGGTCTTTCATCCGATGCACATCGGCGGCGACTTCGGCGGCAAGGGCGGTTTCATGGACGTGCCGGTTGCCTATTTTCTTGTCCAAGAAAAGCGGCCAGGCGGTCAAGATGGTGATGGACTACACGGAAGAATTGACCGCCGGCAATCCGCGCCATGCCTCGATCATCAAGATCAAAACCGGCGTCAAGAAAGACGGGACCATCGTCGCGCACCACATCGACTTTCTCTTCGACAGCGGCGCGCTACGCGTCGATGAAGCCGGCGGGCTATTTGATCGGCGCGTCGACTTGCGCCGGGCCGTACAAGATCGCCAACTGCTTGATCGAAGAGCGCATGGTTTACACGAACAAGATTCCGTGCGGTCACATGCGCGCGCCGGGCGATCCGCAGGGGTTTTTCGCCAACGAGAGCCAGCTCGACATCGTCGCGCGCAAGCTCGGCATGGATCCCGCGGAGTTCAAGCGCAAGAACATGCTGCGCGACGGCGACGAAACGCCGATCGGCGGCCACATCTCGCATATCCGCGGCAAGGAAGCGCTGGAAAAAGCGATACAGCTCGCCGGCTACGACAAACCAAAACCGAAGAACGTCGGCCGCGGGTTGTCGTTTTCGGAATGGAGCCCGAGCGGCGGCGAAGGCAACGTGTTCGTCACCATCGAAGAAGACGGCGGGGTCAAAGTCATTTCTCCGGTAGTCGACCAGGGCGCCGGCGTGCTTACGGTGATCGTCGAGGTCGTCGGCGAGGAATTGCAAGTACCGGCAAGATCAAATCGAGCTAAAGCAGGTCGACAGCACCATCGTGCCGAGCGACGGCGGGGTCGGCGGCAGCCGGGCGACGCGGGTTTACGGCAACGCTTCCTACGAAGCGGGCATAAAGGCGCGCGAAGAGCTCTTTGCCTTCGCGGCGCAATCGCTCGAGGTCGATCCCAAGGAATTGGAGCTCGACAATGGCATCATCTCGCACAAGAAATCCAAGCGCAAAATGAGCTTCGCCGACGTGGTGAAGTTCAAAGGCGCGCCGATCTACGTGCGCGGCTATTACAAGAGCACCGAGAAATCCCACGACGCTTCAGTGTCGGCGCAAATCGCCGAGGTCCACGTCGATCCGGACACCGGCAAGGTGACGTTGCGCAATATGGTCTCGGCGCACACGACCGGCAAGGTCATCAATCCGCTCATGCATCAAGGACAGATCGACGGCGGCGTAGTGTTCGGTCTCGGCTACGCGCTCACGGAAGAAGTGCTTTTCGACGGCGCCAGGATCACCACGTCGAACTTGGGCGAATTCAAGATTCCCAACATCATGGATATCCCGCCGCTGAAGACCGACGTCATGGAAAACGTGCCGGCGGGGCCGGGGCCGTACAACAGCCTGGCGATCGGCGAAGTGGCGAATACGCCGACGGCGGCGGCAGTGGCGAACGCGGTAGCCGACGCCTGCGGCGTGCGCATCACGGACTTGCCGGTGACTTCGGAGAAGGTGTATCGGGCGCTGAAGGCGCGGGGCGCGTAGAAAGGATAAAGGCGAAAGGATGAAGGATAAAGGAAAATTGGAATGACGGACGGTTGGGTTCCGGACTGAGATTCCGAACCTTCATCCCTCCGCCTCATCCTTCATCCTTTCGTTTACACGGAGGTTCTATGGACTCGCTGCGCTATTACATCGCTCATAACGGCGGCTTGAAGGTGATGGAGAATCGTGGCGGCTGCATTCGCGGCTGTCGGCGAATTCTTCCAGGGAAAGACTCTCGAGCACTTGATCGGCTGCACGAAAAGGCCGGAAGTTGTTTTTGCCGCGGTGGCCTTCGACGGCGGCTACCGGACCGAGGACGCCGGCAAGACCTGGACGAAGATCATGGATGGCGACGTGCGCACGTTCACCGTCGATCCGCACGACGAGCGCGTCGTCTATATGGGCATCGGTCCGATTCGACTTTTCCGCAGCGAGGACAATGGAAAGACCTGGGAGCCGCTCGACGGCATGCTCGACTTCGGCGACGACGTGAAAAAGAAATGGGGCGTGCCGCCCCGTCTCGTCGGCGTGGAGTTTCCCCACGTGCGCCATATCTTCATCCATCCCGAGGATCAGAATCTTATCTGGGTGCTGCTCGAGCATGGCGGCAACCTGCTCAGCCGCGACCGCGGCAAAACCTGGGAGGACCGGAGCGCGGGCATCGATTACGTCGATATGCACTACATCGAGAACTATCCCGGCAGCAAAGAACGCTACTACGTCTCGTCGGCGCGCGGCTTTTACCGCAGCGACGATGCGGGCAAGCAGTGGCGCCGGGTCGAGACCGGCATGCCGTGGGCGTATACGGAGCTGCACAGCTATTCGCACGAGTGGCATTTTCTGCCGGGCGAAAAGCCGCGCATGGTGCTCTGTGGCGGGAAAGGTTCGCCGGGTGTGTGGGCACGCGAGAAAATGAATCCCAAAGGGCACATCATGCTCAGCGACGACGGCGGCGACAACTGGCGCATCGTCACCCAAGGATTGGAAAAAGAAAATCCCTGGATGCCGTGGGTGCTTGGTGCATCATCCGACGGATGCCAACTGCTCTTTTCTGCGGCATGGGCGACGGCGCGCGCGGCTACGGCTTCGACGCGCGGATCACGGGCAAGGGCGCTCTCTATACGACCCGGGACCGCGGCGAGTCTTGGGAGCCGGTGATGCAGGACACGCCGTCGATTCTGACGGCCTGGGTCGCGAACTCATAGGATGCAATCCCAGCGACCGTAGTGCCGCATAACCGCAACCAAGAAGAGATGGATAGCTCACCACGAAGCACGCGAAGGTCACGAAGGCTTTTTGTAGGGTGCGCTTGCGCACCGATCGTAGCCCGGATGTAGCTTAGCGGAATCCGGGTTCTTTCTGACTCTTTCGTCGAACATGTGTTTTCGAGCGGCTACGTTTCTTGCATCACGTGTCCTTCGTCTACAATCTGCTGCTTAGCTTTGGCGTGCCTCGCGTCCAACATAGAAACAGTTACGCATTCAGGTGAATTCAGATTTCCGCCATTCTTGCGGTTGCGCTTGGAATGAGTCAGATTTTTATATTCGGGCGGTGGGCATTTGCCTGAAGGTTCTTATCGGCATCGCATGCACGGATTCGCCTGGATTCCCGCTAAAAGCATGCGGGAATGACGGCAGTGACGAATAAGCACAAGGTCGCGCCATAGTATACAGATAAATCCAAGACTTTGATGAACAAGCCAGCTTCATCTGCATCGCCCATTGTCGAGGCGAGGAAGATTTCGAAGAAATTCGGCGACCGAGTGGCGGTCGATCAGCTCGATCTCGATGTTCCGGCGCGGGTTTGTTTTGGGCTGCTAGGGCCCAACGGCGCGGGAAAGACCACGACTCTGCGGATGATCTACGGCGTCACGGCGGCGACCAGCGGCACGATTCGCGTGTTCGGCATGGACATCGCGCGGCATACGCGCGCGGTGCGCTCCCGCCTCGGCGTTACTTTGCAGCAAAACGTTTTGATCGAAGCTTTGTCGCCGAAAGAAAACCTTTTGGTTTTTGGCCGGTATCATTTGCTGCGCGAACCGGAGCTTTCGCGGCGCGCCGAAGAATTGATCGACTTTCTCGAGCTGCGCTCCCATGCCGACATCCCGGTGCGCCAGCTTTCGGGGGGATTCCAGCGGCGTTTGGCGCTGGCGCTTTCCTTGGTCAACGGCCCGGAGCTTTTGATCCTGGACGAGCCGACCACCGGGCTCGATCCTGCCGTGCGGCTGGCGTTATGGTCGCGCATCAGGGAACTGCGCGGGGCGGGAACGACCGTGCTCATCACGACCCACTACATGGACGAGGCGCAGCGGCTTTGCGATCAAGTCGCCATCGTCTCGGCGGGGAAGGTGATTGCGACCGGCGCTCCGGCAGAACTGATCGTCACCAAGCTGGCGCCGGAAGCGGTGGAGTTCGACTGCACGCCAAACGAAGAAGCAGCGCTGATTGACGGCGTTGCGCCGGGCCGGCGCCTGCGGGTCGGCAGGCGGCTCATGCTTTATCTCGACGACGCCGGCGATGTGATCGAGCAAATTCGCCGTCACGACAATGGAGACCGGCGCCCGGTTATCGTCCGGCCCACCAATCTCGAAGACGTCTACCTCTCGCTCACGGGCACCAGCCTGGAGGCCAATCCGTGAGCGTTTCGTTTCCCTACGCACTATCGGTATGGCGGCGCAACGCCGTCATGTACAAGCGGACCTGGAAGTGGAACATCCTGCCCAACTTCTTCGAGCCGGTTCTCTATCTTTTTTCTCTCGGTCTCGGCGTCGGCGCGTACATCTCGGAGATGGGCGGCACGAGCTATATCGCGTTTCTCGCGCCGGGACTGGTGTGTGTGGCGGCGATGAACGGTGCGAGCTTCGAGGTCACCTATAATATCTACGTGCGTCTGATCTTTGAAAAGACCTATGACGCCATGCTGACGACGCCCATCGAGCCCGATGACATCCTTGCCGGCGAGGTGCTGTGGGCGGTGACGCGCGCCAGCATCTACGGCGGCTGCTTCTTTCTTGTGCTGATGCTTTTCGGGTTGGCGCCGTTGCCGTCTTCGCTTTGGGTGATCCTGTTGATTCCCCTCACGGGGCTGCTCTTTGCCGCGATCGGTATGGTCTTCTCGCTGCGAATCCCCAACATCGATATGTTCAGCTTCTACTTTACTTTGTTTCTTACCCCGCTGTTTTTGTTTTCCGATGTTTTCTTTCCGCTGAAGGAAAGGTTGTCGGGCACGTGGCTCTGGGTCGCCGAAGCTCTGCCGCTTTTGCACCCTGTGCGCTTGGCGCGCGCGTCCTTCAGCGGCGAGTTTTCCATGATCGTGCTGTGGGATCTCGCTTACATGATCGCGATGTCGGCATTGCTGCTCTTGTGGGCGCGCCGCGGCGTGCGCCACCGGCTGACGAACTAGACCGGCCGGCGACAACAGTACGCCTGCGGCAGTTTTATCCATATCCCCCCTTACTCGTACATCGCGCCGTGTGCGGCGGTGACGCAGAGAAGCTATAAAAAAATTTAATCGGGTATGAATCTCTTGACTCTCGCCACGATTTGAAATTAAGTGCGTTAACTCGGCGGAAAACGTCGAGTGAATTTTCAATCATTCAACACCTGGAGCGAAGCAACATGGATCATCTCAAACACTCCTGGCCCGGTCTGGGGTTGGAGTGTCCTTTTTGTTCCCATTCGAAGTGTCGCGCCTGTCTCGAAGTTTCCGTCAATGTTCTCGCCTGTTGTGAGTGCAGAACGAGAGCGATCCGCCGGCTGGCGTACCTAAAAGAAGTTCACGAACTACAAGATGTCGCTTCGAGAGGAAGGGCTTCGTGAGCTTGTCCGCAGTGAAGGACATCCGGGATTTCCCGGATGTCTCCTCAAATTCGTAGATTGTAAAAGCGCCGGGCGTTTTCGCCGAGGAGGTCGGCTTTTTCAGCGCCGGTCAGGGCCGCGGATCTCTTGATCGTCGGCACGCGGTTCCAGTCCATGTCGCTGTGCGGATAATCGCTGGCGTACATGAAGCCTTTGCTGCCGAGCTGGTCGATGATCGCGCGCAGGTTCTCGTCGCCTTCGAAGCCGCTCAAGATCCTGCCTTCGAGAATGTCTTCACCGGGCTCATGCACGGTGGAGGGCAATTCGTAGGGTTCTCTTCCCCAATCGCTTTCTTTGCGGCCGGCGCGCGGCTCGAGGACATGCTCGATGTGCTTTCCCACCCACCAGTTCCAGTAGGGCAGCCAGCTCGCGCCGATCTCGAGAAATGCGCAGCGCAGTCGCGGCAGTTTTTTCAATAAGCCGGAGCGGACGAGCGACATCATCGCCACCATCATCGAAAACGGCATGGCGGTGACGTGGGTGGAGAAAAAATCCGTGAAGCAGTCAGCCCAGGGCGTGTAGTGCATGCCGGTCACGGCGTGAAATCCGACGGGAGCGTCGAGATCGTTCATGGTCTCGAAGAACGGCACGAATTCCTTGGCGTGAAGCGGTGTGTTTCCCACCGTGCCGGGAATGACGACGCCGTTGAGTCCGAGTTTTTGCACCGCGCGGCGGGCCTCTTCGGCGGCCGCGCTCGGATCCTGAATCGGCACCAGAGCAACGCCGCCCAGACGTTTCGGCGCCTTCGCGCATTGCTCGGCGATGTAATTATTGTAGGCGCGGCACACGGCGGCGGCGAGTTCCTTGTTTTCGAGATCGAAGACCCAAACCAAAGCGGTCGGATAGACGATCTGAAAATCGATCTCCATGCGATCCATATCCTGCAGACGCCCCTCGATGTCGTCGAGGGAGTTGTCCTTGGCTTTCATTTCGGCGTGGCGCGGCGTCTGGTAGCGGAATCCGCCACCGCCCACGCCTTTGGTAAACGGTAGACGAGGCACGAGCCGTCCTTCCACGAGCCAGCGTCCGGTATCTCTCGGCTCGTCGCGCAGGTCGACGATGCGCGGACGCATGGAAAAGAATTCCTTCTCCATGTAGCGTTCGAATAGATCAAATGGCTCGTGTAGATGGCCGTCCGAATCAATGACTTGCATGAATGTTTCCTCCGCAGGCTGTCGTCCTAGACCTAGCGGATGGCCATCGCTTTTTCAACAAATATGAGCCGCCGCTTACGCCGCGGCGCGGTTTTAAGTACTATCCGTGTGGACCCATGAGCGAGGCAAATTTCTATCAGATTCTCGGCGTCGGGCGCTCGGCGAGCGCCAATCAAATCCGATCGGCTTATCGCGAGCTCGTGAAACGCCATCATCCGGATCTGTTTTCCACGCCCGCGGAAAAGGCCCAAGCCACCGATAAACTCAGACAGATCAATGAAGCGTACGCCGTCCTTGGAAATTCCAAGCGACGCCACGATTACGATCAAAGCTTTGTGCAAAAGCCGAGGCCGCGCGCGCACGTTCGTCCGTCGCGGAGGGGACCTGGCGCAGCGCGGCCTCAACCAAAGGCGACCGCGCGCCGCAAGCCGCGGAAAATACCAATCGAGTGGCGGTCTTTTTCCAGAAAGCGCGCTGGGTACGCTCTGATCGCCGTCACGGCGGTTATGCTCTTTATTTACGCCGCCCGCAGCGTGCCGACATTGACCACGGCGTGGACCCTGGTGGAGAAAGTGGAAACCTCCTCGGCGGCGAGCACCGTTTCCTCACCGATGAGCATGCCGCCGGCAAGCGCGCAGGAGCGCGGTAAAGGTTGGTCGGCGGTAGCGCAGTTCGCGTCCGTCGCCGAATGCGCCGAAGCGCTCAAGAAAAAAGTGCGCGAGGACGAACGCGAAGGGGGCAAGGCGGTTTTTGACGAACGGAACGGCATGATGGCCATCACAGTCCAGGTGAAAAAAGCCGAAAACCCATCCAATCCAAACGCAGAGTCGGA
This sequence comes from uncultured delta proteobacterium, assembly GCA_963745035.1. Classification (GTDB taxonomy): domain Bacteria; phylum Desulfobacterota; class Binatia; order UBA9968; family UBA9968; genus DP-20. The sequence goes on from CAVUVW010000010.1 coordinate 69,980, forward strand.
ACGTGCGGCGGCGGCCGATGCTGCGCCCGGGGAGGGATCTTCGAAAGAGAGCGCGACGGCGTCCGTGAGCACTGTGAGCCGCGTGAGAAATCTCGAGTGCCGGGCAACGCAGCGCATGGAAACGGAGCCCTGGTTTCAGCAAACCTTGCGCGGGTGGGGATTTCTTCAATAGCAGATTGCGGCCAACATCTCTCGGTTATCCAGGACGAACCGCGAAGACTTCAAATCGCTAAGAGTGGTTGAATACCTCGCCTTAGTCATGCCCGCGCAAGCGCACAGCTAGGCTATGCGGAGTAAAAATCCAAAAACCTGGATCCCGCTTTCGCGGCAATGACGCATAGACCAAATCGTCGCGGGTCGACGCTGACGAGAATCCAGGTCCTTATCGTGAGCGCTTGGTCTTGAGGAACAGCGCGATGATCAGCAAAGCGACGTGCAGGACGCCGATCAGGAAAAACAGGTCCTGATAGGCCTGGGTCAGAGCCTGATTGATCAAGGTGTGCGCGAGCAAGGAGCGGGCGCGTTCCTCCAGGGCGAGGCCGTGCTGGCCCGCGTAGACCAGCATGTTTTGAATCTGCGAGAGCGCCTGCAGGCGCTCGCTTGCCGCGAAAGCGGCGCCTTGCAGCGGCGGGATCGAATACAAGTTGAAAAACGCGTAGCGCTCGAGCAGGAAAGTCAAAACCGCGATGCTGAAGGCGTCGCCGAGGCCGCGCGTCATGCCGATCATGCCGCTGCCCATGCGCGCGCGGCCTTCCGGAATGGCCGCGAGCGCGACGGTATTGAGCGGCGCGTTGAGGCTCGACTGGCCGACGCTTTTGACGCACATGAAAAAGAAGATAAATCCGACGGTGCTCCAGAGCGACAATTGCGACAACCCGTAAAGCGCGAAGATCAGAATCGCCAAGCCGCCGACGATCGGTATGCGCGGCCCCACGCGGTCGGTCAGCTTGCCGGCGAGCGGGGACCACAGGCCGGTGATGACGGCGCCGGGGAGAAGAAAGATGCCTGCCTGGGTGGGCGTGTAGTTGAGGCCTTTTTGCAGGAAGATGGCGAGCAGATAGCTCGCGCCGCGAAAACCGAACACGCGAAAGAAGATCAAGAAGTTCGCCAAGCTGAAATTGAGATCGCGAAAATAGCGCAGCTCCAGAAACGGGTGATCGGATTTCAACTCCACGACGATGAACAACGCGACAAACAGGACCGACGCGCCGAACAAGGAGACGATCAACCGGCTGCCCCAACCTTGCTCATGACCGAGATTGAGCGCGAGCAACAAGGTCACGGTGGCGATGGTCATCGTCACTAGGCCGAGGACGTCGAGCGGCGCCGCAACGGATTTCGCGGGCCTGTGTGGCAGCAGATAGTACCCGCTGATGATACTGAGCACGCCGGTCGGCAGGTTGATGTAAAAAATCGCGCGCCAGTGCACGTGCTCGGTGAGGTAGCCGCCAAACAAAGGCCCGAAGAACGGCCCGAGCGACCAGCCGGTCATGAACAGCCCCATGGCGAGACCGCGCTCATGGCGGGGAAACGATTCAAACATGATCGCCATGGAAATGCCGAGCAGCGGTCCCGCGCCCACCGCCTGGATGATGCGAAAAACGATCAACGATTCGGCGTTCCACGAAAAGGAGCAGAGCAGCGAGCCTACCGTGAATATCGTCGTGCTGGCAATGAAAAGATTACGGTCGCCCATGCGGTCGCCAAGCCAGCCGACGGATGGAGTCAGCACCGTGCGGGTAATCATGAAGCCGGTGAGCACCCACTGGATGCGATTGAGCGAAGTGCCGAGTGAAGACATGATCGTCGGAATGGCGACGTTCACCGCTGTGACGCTGAGTCCGATCGACAATGTGCCGAGGAACAGCGTGATCGCGATCCACCACTTGCGCATTCCGTCGGAGGTTGGCGAATCGGTCGCGGTGGTTTCCATAGCGACGGTCAGTGGGAGCTTCTTTTGATCTGTACGACGGCGAGCATGCCGACCTTCAACAGACCGTCGCTGTTGACGACCGATATTTTGACCGGCAGCCGCTGGGTCGATTTGATGAACTGCCCGGTAAGCTTCTGCGGATTGAACAGTGAAAATTCGGAAACCGTGGCCCCGCCGACTTCCGTGACCTTGCCGGCGAATTCCCGGTCGGGATAGGAATCGACTCGAATGATCACCGCGCGCCCCGCCTGCACGTAGCGAATCTCCGTTTCCTCGACATTGGCTTCGACCCAGAAGCGGCTCGAGTCGACGATCATGTAAATCGGCTGGCCGACCTGAGTGACTTCGCCGCGATTGGCGCTCTTCTTGACCACCACGCCGTTGACCGGACTGCGAATCACCGTCAACGTCAGTTTGCGGCGCAAATCGGCAAGCACCGCGGTAGCGCGTCGCACCTCGGCTTGGCGCGCTTGCAGCTCCGCCTGCATGACCGCGGTTTCTCGGGCTTTGATCCGCGCCAGATCCAGCATCGACTCGCCTTCCTTGATTTTCTCCAGCATAGCGGACATCTGCGCCTCGGATTGCCGCAGCATGGTCTTGGCGCGGTCGAGCTCCTGCGCGGGCACCAGTTGCTTCTCGAAGAGCTTGTGGTTGCGATGCCAATCGTCTTTGGTCTGGGCGGCATGGGCGAGGGCGTCGTCATAGCTGTAGCGCGAGGCGCGCAACGCCGCTTCCGCCTTTGCCACTTCCTCCTTCTGTCTGGCCAGATGCAGCTCGATGCCCATGGCTTCCTGCCGCGCCTTGCTGTTCAAGCGATCCAGATCTGCTTCGGCTTGTTGTATCTGGATATCGAGCTCGCGACGGTCGAGGGTGGCCAGGATTTCGTCACGGGCGACCGTGTCGCCTTCGGTCTTGGTGAGAGAATCGATTTTCGCGGTCAATTCGGCGCTGATGGCGACGATATCGGCTTTGATTCGAGCGTCGTCCGTGGTCACGTAACCGGAGGTGAGCCACCACCAGAATCCAAATCCACCGAGCGCGGCGAGCACCGCCGCTGAAAGCAGCAGTGTCTTCCAGGGTTGTTTGAACATCAAAAGTCTTGGCGCCGCGCGGCATGGGCTAGCCTCACTCGCGCGGCGGCCTGAACCAACCAAAGCTGTGGTTCAGGCACCAAATCCGTAAAGCCGCGCGCAGTTGTCCCAGAGATACTTGCGCTTGGTCTGATCGCTGAACGGCAGCTTTAAAAACGTCTCCACCGCGTGCGGAAATTTGACGTCGAGGTGGGGATAATCGGTAGAGAACACGATGTTGTCTTCAAGACCGAAGTCGGGGATGTTCTTGGCGACGATCTCATCGCATTCCACCGCGCCCCAGCATTGGCGCTGGAAATATTCGAGCGGTTCGAGCTTCATTTCCGGATGCTCCGCGACGCCGGTCAATTCGGCGTACTCGCCCATGCGCCAGAGCAGCCAGGGAATCCACGCGCAGTTGCCTTCGAGATAGGCCACTTTGAGTTTGGGAAAACGCTCCATCACGCCGCCGTAAATCATATCGGCGCAGGCAAACATGTTGGCCATGGGGAACGACAGCGTGTTGAACATGGCGAAACTCGGAATGAACTCCGACAGCGCGGGCTGGGGCAGGTACACGCGTCCCGCTTCGTGGAAACCGATGGGAATGCCGAGCTTCTGGCATTCTTCCCAAAGCGGATTGTAATAGGGATCGCTCCACATGCGGCCGTTGACGTGATTGGGCCGCACCAGCACGCTGCGAAACCCCAGCTCTTTAACGACACGGCGAGTTTCTTCGACCGCCGATGAGACGTCGTGCGGCGCGATGATGCCCGCGCCGTACATGCGGTTTGGATCGACTTTGCAGAAATCGTGCAGCCAATCGTTGTAGGCCCTCGCGATCGCCGCGGCCAATTCCGGATCAAGCCCGTCCACGGCGAGCACGAACAAGCCGCGGCTCGGGTAAAGAATCGCCACGTCGAGGCCCTCTTTGTCCATGGCGCGGAGTTGCGCGACGTTGTCGAAGTCGCGCGCCTCTTCTTCGGGATACTTTTCGTTGAGAATGTTTTCGCGGATCGGTCTCAGCTCGGGATTGGGTTTCGGCGTCGGACGCGGCATGACTTTGCCGTCCACTTGAACGCCGAGGTCGCGCTTGTGGCGATTTAGGCCGACGGGCGCGCGGTCGGCGAACTTCCTGTCGATATATTTCTGCCACAGATCGCATGGCTCCATGACGTGCATGTCCGAATCCATCGCCCTGAATCCGTTTTTCATAATGTCCTCCAAGCCGCGACTCGTTCCTTCGAATAACAAAGGGGTGGGGCGGGTGTCAATTCGCGTACCGGGGAGCTAGTCGGAAAGACCCCATCATCGTTCGAGACTGCCAGCGTGAAGGGATGGAATTTCGTGAAGAGAATGATGCTACTCAGTGACTTTTGGCGTAGGTACATGTTCGCCGCGGGACAGCGAACCGTGGTTGGCGCCAAGTCAGCGACTCGCCTTTGCGAGAAAGCTGAAGTCGAAGACTTGTTCCGCGGAGACCGGCGCGCCTAGCTCGAGGCTTTTTCGCGTGAAATCGAGAACGCCGTTGATCCAAGCCTGGCTGGGCCGGCCTTCGTCGGCGAGAACCGTTTGATGCCAGTCGAACATTTGTGCCGCAAGGGATTCATCCGGACATGCGCAGTTCCTTGGCGATGAACTTAATCGACTCGGCGCGGTTCTGGCGATAGTAGGCGATGCCTCGAAGAGTTGCCGTTACAAACGATTGGATGACCGCGGGATTGCTTTTTATCAACTCGTCTGTCACTCCCAGGCCGCCGATCGGATAGTGCGGCAGGTAATCGCCGGAAACCGCGAGTTTGTGAAAGCCGTCGCGGTAGAGCATCAGGCTTCTAGGCGGGCTGAAGATGGCGGCGGAAATTCTACCGGCTTTGAGCGCGAGATGGATATCGTCCTGACGGCCGAGGGCCAGGATCGTCAGGTCTTTGTCAGGATTCAACGAATTTCGCTCCAGGATGAGGCGGGTGATGTGCTCGAAGGTGCCGCCGCGTGTCGATATGCCGACGAGTTTGCCCTTGAGCTGCTGGAAATTTTGAATCTTCGGCTCGGAGATCAGATCGAAGGTCGGCTTCGATGTGATGACGGAGACGAGCTTTACCGGCACGCCGCGCGCCGCGGCGGCCAGAATCGATCCCGACGCTGTGGAAAACTCCACTGAGTTGCCGAGCACGGCGCGCACGCCCAACGCACCGGCGATCAGGATAATCTCGACCTCCAATCCTTCTTTTTGATAGAAGCCTTTGGCTTGCGCCATCTTCAACGGCAAGGTGACGATATCGACGGTAGGAATCGCCAGGCGGACTTTCTTGAGCTGAGCGAAGCCTGGGCTAGCACTCAGCAATAAGCAGAGGAAGATGATTACGCTTGCGATCGCTCTCAACATACAGAATCACTCCTACGAAACTGCACCGCGGACTTTATCGATGATCGCGGCGGCGTTTTCGGGTAGCGCATCACCACGCCAGGCGACGTGACCGTCGGGCCGGATGAGGACAAAGTCGCGCTCATACGCTGCGCGCACGCCTGGTTCATCGAGGGTTATGAATTCCAGGGGCAAGCCAATCGCGCTCGCGACATTCGCTATCCTCGTCGTACCCGCGTTCTTGCCTGATAGGTTCAGCAACGTGAAGCCTTTGCCGAACAGGTCCAAGGTCGAGCGGCCATCTTTGAGCCAAGCATGCGGCGCGCGCACACCCGGCCACGTGGAAGCTGCATAGAGACCGTGATCGAGTGGCGGCGCCGGCGTGCCGTCGCTGACGCAAATCGGCGAGTTCTCGTAGCGGTAACCCAGCTCGATGCCAGCCGAGTCGTGCTGGAATTCCTTGGCGCGCGTGCGCATGGTCGCCGCGCGGGCTTTTTCGCGCAGTTGCTTGCCGGTCTCTGTGTCGTCTTCGATCTGCGGCGAAAAAGGCGTTTGATTGTCGAAGTTGGCGCGCATCTCGGCGGCTTCGTTGACGTTGATCATCGCGATCGGTTTGCGCTCGGCCGTGTAGCTATCGAGCAAATGGGCGCCGCCCCATCCGTGAAGCACCGCCGCGAGCTTCCAGCCGATATCTACTGCATCGCCGACTCCTGTGTTCATGCCGAAACCGCCGGCCGGCCAGTTGAGATGCGCGGCGTCGCCGGCGAGGAACACGCGACCGTCTTGATAGCGCTCGGCCACGACGCAGTGGCCGGTCCACGGGCGCACGGCGAGGAGCTCGAAGGGAATGCTTTCGCCGAGGGCGTAGCGGATTTTCTGCGGCGCATCGAAGACATCGAGCTCTTCCTGCTTGACGTTGCGCACGTTCAAGCGCCACAACTCTTTGCCGTCAACCGCCGCGATGGCGCCGTTGATTTGTGAATTGATGATTTGATACTGGACCGCCGGACCGTGCTTGGTGTACTCGAGCAACGGCGAGCGGAACAGCACCGCCACGTTCATGCCCTGGGAAAAGACGCCTTGGTATTTTATGTCCAGGGCGCGGCGAATGTTACTCCGGCCGCCGTCGCAGCCGACCAGGTAGTCTGCTTCGATGATTTCTTTCCGTCCGGTTTTCTTATCGAGGATTTCGGCTTTGACCGATTGGCCGGGTTGGTCAAACGACTCGAAAGATGTTTCGTAACGGATCCTGACCTGCGGCAACGACTGGGCGTGAGCGCGCAGCACCGGATCGAAGTAAGGCTTGGAAATCCACAGGCGGCCCTCCGGACTGAAAGGCGAGCGCGCGGCGGGATCACCGTTGGATGGGTGATCGAAGCGCGCGATCTCATAGCCGGTCATGCGCGTGACGAAAAGATAGTTGCGCGGGTAGTCGGTCGGGTAGCCGGATTCGTAGCGCATCTTGTCCGCAATACCCCAGCGGCGCAGGTGCTCGCAGGTGCGGGTATTGGCGAGATTAGTGGTCGGAAACTCGACGGTACCGTCGCTCTGCTCGACGACGAGAGACTGTATGCCGCGATAGGCCAGCTCGATGGCCAGCGACAAACCCACAGGTCCCGCGCCGGCGATGAGAACGGGGTAGTGGTTGGAGGTCATCGATTCACCGGGGCGATTACGACCGGGATCAGATGCGCTCCATGGTTTGTCATCCCGAACGAATGTGAGGGATCTATTCTTTGCTTCGTACAAAAGAAAGATTTCTCGCTCTGCTCGAAATGACACCGCAAGTACATGCCGATGACTCCTTCGTTCATCACCGCACAGCCTTCTGCACGAAGCTGAAATCGAAAACTTGCTTCGTTGGAATCTCTTTTTCTGCCCCGCCGAGACTTTTCTGGGTAAAGTCGATAGCGCCTTTCATCCACGCGTCATCCGCTGAACCGTTCGCGGGCAGGCGGCTCAAGTAGAGTTCGAAGAACTGCTCGCTCAAAGCTTGATCCTTGATGTGGAAATAGTCCGAAAGGATTTTCATCGCTTCGGCGCGATTCTGGCGGGCGAATTGAAGGCCGCGCACGCTGCCTTTGACGAACGCAAGCACGTCATTGGGAGCGGTTTTGATTTTTTCATCTGTCACGCCGATGCCGCCGCTCGGATAGGACGGCATGTAGTCACCGGAGTAGGCGATACGGTTGAAGCCCTCGCGCTGCAGGATCAAAGGACGGGGCGGCGTAAGCAAAGCGGCGGCGATGCGTCCGGCGCGCAGCGCAAGCACGGTGTCTTCCTGGCCGCCGACGACCAGGCTGACCACGTCTTTGTTCGGAATCAAGCCATTTTTCTGCACGATCAACTGCGTGAGCAGATCGACCGCGCCGCCGCGCGAAGAAATGCCGACGTGTTTGCCCTTCAGGTCCGCTACGGACTTGATTTGAGGCTGCGCGATCAAATCGAATTGCGGCTTGGCGGAAGCGATAAAGACGAGCTTGACCGGGATGCCGCGGACCGCAGCGGCGATCGTCGAGCCGGAAGCGGAGGTGTAATCCACCGAGCCGCCGAGCAGCGCCTGCATGCCCACGGCTCCGCGAATCAGGATCACTTCGACATCGAGGCCTTCATCTTTGTAGAAACCTTTGATGTTGGCGATGCGAAACGGGACTTCGGCAATGGACGCCGCGCTGACCGAAAAGCGCACCTTCTTAAGTTGCGCGGAGCCGGGTGAAATACTTGCGAGTAGAAAAATTGCCGTGAAGAAAGCGAAGGAGCCGAGTCTCATGGGTGAACCTCCCCGGCAAGTAAACACGCGGTCAGGATTGCTGTCAACATAGTGAGTGAGCGCTAGCGGCTAAGTTGGATCAAGAGAAAGATTTCTCGCGGTGCTCGAAATGACAACCATCTCCTGTCAGAACGGACGGGGAGCGCCTTGACGGACTTACAGCGCTGGCATATGGAGGTTGTACGCTGCCATGAAGATAGGTGAAGGTCTCGTCCTCTTCGCGCTGCTGCAATGTCTGCTCGAATCCGTGGCAGCGGCGCAGGCGCCGCAGAAAATTCGCATCGGCTATCCATCGATCAGCTCGCGTCAGGCGCAGCTCTGGATTGCCAAGGATGAAGGCATCTTTCGCAAGTACGGTCTCGACGTCGAGCTGATTTTCCTGCGCGGTGGGCAGGTGGCAATCCAGGCACTCACTGGCGGCGACCCGCCGCTCGTCACCATCGGCAACGTCATCATCGCCGGGCTGCAGGGGCACGATATCGTACTCGTCGGCTCCGTGGAAAATTCATACGATCAGACGGTGATGGCGCGGGCCGGCACCGTGGCGCGGATGGAGCAGCTCAAGGGCAAACGCTTCGGCATCAGCGGCTTCGGATCGGCGACACACAACGCCGCGCTGATTCTGTTCAAGAAATTCAATCTCGAGCCGAACAAAGATGTGCTGTTCGTGCCGACCGGCACGGGGCCGGAGCGGTTGGCCGCCATGGGCGCGGGCAGGATCGATGCGACGTTCTTCAATCCTTCGGAGGTGCCGCAAGCGTTAAAAGCAGGCTTCGTCGAAGTCATTCAAATGGCGGACATCGGTTTCGAAGTGCAGGGCAGCGGCTTGGCGACTTCGCGGAGCTATATTAAAGCGCATCGGGAGACCGTCAAGTCGGCCCTCAAGGCGTACGTCGAAGGAATCTATTACGTTTTTGCGAACAAAGCTGCGACCGTCAAGAGTCTCGCGCGCTACATGCGCACGAACGATCAAGAAGTGCTCGAGTATTCCTACCAGCACTATCTGAAACGCACGCCGAAAAAGCCGTACCCGACGATGAAAGGAATTCAGAATTTGATCGACATGTCGGCGCCACAGATCCCGCAGGCGAAGAGCGCCAAGCCCGAGCAATTCGTCGACTTGAGTTTTCTTCAGGAACTAGAGGCAGAAAAGTTTTTTGACGAGATGGCGAGGCGCTACAAATGACGGCGGCAATCGATTAGCAAAGAGGTGCAAGCGATGATCATCGATACTCACTTTCACGCCTTCCCGGGTAAATTCCTCGATCTCGTCCCAGACGCGCAAAACGATGTGCGGGGCGTGGGGTTCCACGCCTTCGACCATAACGAGTACCTCAATACCATGGACAAGTACGAGATCGATATCGGTGTGCTCTCGAACACCGGCGGGCGGATCGAAAAGGCGGGAAACAAGGGCCGGGCTCTGGAGCTTTGCCGCATATTGAACGACTCCTTCGCCGACGCCCATGCCAAGCACCCCAAACGCTTCATGGCGTTTGCTCGTTTGCCCATGGTCGACATGGACGACTGCGTGCACGAGCTCGAACGCTGCTACAAGGATCTCAAGATGCACGGCGTCATGATGCCGACCAACGTGGCGGGAAAATATATTGACGAGCCCGAGTTCGAGCCATTCTGGAAAGCGCTCGCAGCGGGTCGGCAAACCGCTGTTTCTCCATCCGTGCAACGCACCGTGCCAAGCGAACTGGGACAAGTATTCATTGCATCAAAAGATTCTTTGGCCGACCGACAGCACTTTGGCGATCTCACGCATCGTCTACGCGGGCGTCTTGGATCGTTATCCCGATCTCAAACTGATCGGCTCGCACCTGGGCGGCATGATTCTGCTTTATCTGGATCGCCTCAACTGGCGCGAAGGCAATCCGGTTTGCAAGCAGGAGCCCGAGTTCTATTTCAAGAAAATGTACTACGACACCGCCGGACCGATTCGCGCGGCGTTCATCAAGCTCGTCTACGACACGGTCGGCGCCGACCAGATTCTTTTTGGCGCCGACTATCCGCACGGCCGCGGCGGGCGCGACGATCAATTCTATCCGATGACTTTGAAGGAAATGGAACTGCTGGACATTCCAAAGGGCGACAAGGAGAAGATTTATTCGCTCAACGCCAAAAAGCTTTTCGGAATATGATTTAGAGTCTCGTTCAAGCCGTTCAAATCGTTCAAGACGTTCAAACCGCTTGTGGGAGCGCTTCGCCGGTTCTAAGTCTGTCATTCCCGCATTTTTTGACGGGAATCCAGGTTCTCTTAGATTTGAATTCCGAATAGATGCACATTGTCGGAGGTTAAATGGCCATCGTGCAGAGTCATGTCGTGCCGAAGAATTCTGGCGCGGCGTTCGAAATAAAAAAAGGGCAACGGTTGAGAATCGCCGGCAGGAGCATCGTCGATTTCGTGGCGTTTAACCTGCACGATTTGAGCGAAAGGTTCGATCAGGCGCGGACGAAGACCAATCAGGTCAAGATTTTTGTTAGCACCGGAGATATTCTCTATTCAAAGCGCAATAATCCGATGTTGACGATCGTTGAAGATACCTTCAAAGAGGGGCGCCACGATTTGCAAAAAGGCATGTGCAGCCGCAAACGCTTTCAGATGGTCGCCGAGGGACAGTCGAAGAGAGTCTTTGCGGAGGGCGTCGATATCAATCCGAAGAAGGCGGAGGACATTCCGGATCACGGCTGCTGGGAAAATTTGAGTGATGCGCGTGAAGCCTTGGAATATCTTGCCCGACGACGTGCCGAGTCCATTCAATATCTTCCAGTGCATGCGCATCGATCCGGAGACGGGAATCATGTACGACACGATGATCCGCCCGAAAGACGAAGCCCACGTCGACTTCAGGGCCGAGATGGATTTGCTCGTCGCGGCGAGCGCCTGTCCGGAGTCAGGCAGGGGACAGGCGATTCGCGTGGAGATCTACGACGATTGAGGATTGGATCTAACGCCAAGAACCCCAGAAACGCACTTGAGCCCGTTTAGGTAAAACGGCCGGGAGGATCGTGTTGAGCTTGGGCTGTCATCCTGAGGAGAGTCGAGCGACGAAGGATCTGTTTTTGAGCTGATTATTTTCAGTCAAAGCAGATGCTTCACTTCGTTCAGGATGACAGTAGAGAAGCTCTCTAGCCTAGAAGTGAAATCATGCCGATACTTGGAACTTCAGCAGCTCCCTAGCGGCCTTGTTATAGGCGTCGACACACGCCGCCTCGGACTTCTCCTTCGGCGGTGCGATGATGCGCGCGCGGGCCGAGAACTGCACCGGGCTCACATCGAAAGGAAACGGGTCCATGATCGCCGATCCGGAGCCGTTGGGGCGAATGCTCAATCGCACGGTCTCGTCACTGTCGTATGACACGCGCACGGGCGCGATTCCGTATTCCTTGAACTGATTATCCGCGGTGTAGCCGTCGCAGCAGAAGTAGAGCGAAAGCAAGTCGAAGATTTGCAGCGCCATGTAGTTGTACGCGAGCTCGTTTTCGAACTTGGGATTGTTCGCCGCCAGGGATTTTTTCATGGTTTCTTGCTTTGCTTCCAATTCTTTCTTGGCGTTTTGCACGGCTTGACTACGCTCGCGCAAGCGGCCGCCCGGCTCGGTGAAAATGTTGTAGCGGTTATGCCACAGCCCGGTGCGGTGCATGGAAACGAGCAGACCGGCGTAAGGGTCCTGCGAGCTCAACCAATCGACATTTTTCGCGTATGCCTTGAGCTCGATCGCTTCGAAGTTGGGCACGTCTTCGCGATGCGCATAGGGTCGGCCTTTCTCCACGTTCATCGGCGGCTTGCCTTCCCACTCGCGATAGCCGCTGTCGTGATAGGTGGTGGCAAAGACCATGGTTTGATAAGGCCGCAGCCTGGAGAAACGATCATTGCCCCAGTGAGCGGCGAACTGGGCCGATAGCTCGGCATGATCTTCTTGGAGACTCACATAGCAGCGTCCGTCTTTGAGTTCGCGTATGACCATTTTCGCCTCCTTAGTTACTGTGTGTTCAGAGTATGGTGCGCGGCAACTTCCGGCGGCTCGTGGTGTGGAAGAGAACTCACGGCCGAGGCGCGGAGTACGCCGAGAGAAAAGCTCGTCATCTAGAAAATCAGCTCCTTGTGACTAAATGCGTTTGGGTACGTCTTCTACGCCAAGCTCGGCGGCGAGCTGCGTTAGCTCAGACCAGGTCTCTTCGTCGATCTCCACACCGCTTTCAAGTTGCGCCGCTTCGCGGCGCCTGCCGGATTCGCCCGGTAAAAGAATTTCGCTGAAACCCGGCGCGCGCGGGCTCGACTTGATGAACTCGATGAACTCTTCGACCTTATCATAAAAGGACTCGAGCGGTTGAAATTCCTCGACGGCGAAGGCCTGGAGAAAAACTCCGTTTACGCCATGGCCGCCGTTGTTCCACCATTGCTTTCCCGCGCCGGTGCCGGATAGCAGGCCGCCGAGCATCTCGGTGATGAGCGCGACGCCCGAGCCTTTGTAGCCGCCGAAGGGCAGGAAGACGCCGCGCGGCGGGCCGCGGAATTTTTTGAAATCGTTGGTCGGCTTGCCGTTGCCGTCAAGGAGAGTGCCGTCCGGAATGGTTTCGTTCCTTGCGACTCGTTTTTGGATTTCGCCCATGCTCATGGAAGCGGTCGCGAAGTCGAGGATGATGGGCTTGCCGCTGCGCGTCGGGATGCCGAAGGCCATCGGATTGGTGCCGGTGATCGGTTTCATGCCACCGTAAAGCGTCGTCGTTGGCGAGCCGACGCTTACGGCGCCCATGCCGATCAGTCCCTCATCTGTCGCCATTTCCATGTAGTCGGCCAGCCGCCCGGTGTGACCGGCGCGCCGCAGGCAAACGATGCCCGCGCCATGCTCTTTGGCTTTCTTGATGGCAATCTGCATGGCCATGTTCGCCGCGACCTGGCCGATGTAATGCTTGCCGTCCACGACGGCGGTGACTTTGCCTTCGCGCTCGACTGCAGGCCTGGCGCTGAGATCGTAAGTCTTGTTCCTGATGAACTGGAGATACTGCTCCACCCGAGTGCAGCCATGACCGGCGTAGCCGCGCAGTTCGGCTTTCACCAGCAGCCCTGCCACCAAATCGGCATCACCCGAAGGCACGCCGCCGGCATTCAGTAGTCGCCTGCAGAAATCTTTAAGTTGTTTGTGATCGACTTTCGGCATGTTGGTTTAGGTCAAAAGATTGGGTTGCATATTTACCGCGGAGACGCAGAGGACGCGGAGGAGAGACACAAACTCTGCGAGCTCAGCGCCTCTGCGGTGAACCTTTCTCTTCTATTTGATCGTGCTTTGCGCGCGTTGATGCTGCGAGTCATTTCTTCTGAACCGGGAAATAGCGTTCCAGCCAGTCGGCGACGATGCGTGTCAAGCGCTGATTCTCTTCGCTGAAGGTAAAATGATCGACATCCGACAGCAAATGAAGTTCCGCCGGTTGCCGGGCGCGTTTGAACATTTCGATCGACTCGTACGTTGGTGTGACCGAATCGTTTGCGCTGTGCAGCAAGAGCACGGGACGCGGTGAAATATTGCCGATCTGGTCGTCGGCGCGGAAGTCGTTCATGCTCTGTGCGGTCTCGGCGGGAAATTCCATGATCGAGCCGCTGCTCATGCGATTGCGCAGTTTCTCCGGGATCGGCACGATGTCGTAGCGCGGCACCATGAGCGACTTGCCGGTGCGCTCGCGATGGCGTTTTCCCTCTTCGAGCATGTTGGTGAATTTTGCCCACGCTTCGGGAGTCGGATGCTGGCCGCGGAACTTCCGCTCGCCGTCGCCCCAACCGCCGCAAGAGATTACTGCGGCCACCCGACTGTCCGCTCCTCCGGTGTAAACCGCGACCGCCGCTCCGAAGCTGCTGCCGACCAGGGCGATGCGTTGCGGGTCCACTTCCGGGCGCGCAGCCATGTAGGAGATTGCGTTGCGCGTGTCGGCGACCTGATCGAGGCAAATAATTCTGCCGTGCTCCCCCTCGCTGTCGCCGCAACCGCGAAAATCAATGCGCAAAGTCACGTAGCCCCATTGGACGAATTGCTTCGCCACAACGGCCTGGCCGTGGCCGTCCTTATTGCCGCCGAAGCCGTGCAGGACGATAAACGCCGGCCGGCGCTCGCCGGGCTTGTAGTCCGCAGGAACGTCGACGAGGCCGGCGATCCTAAGTCCGTCGGATTGAAAATTTATTTTCTCTTCCATAGTCATGGCCCCTTTGTTTGGCTGGTCACAAGCCGGCGGCCCCAAAGCTCCTTCAAAAAGCCGCTTCTGTCCAACTGTTCGGCAAAGCTGTTATCGACGATCTCCGCGGGCGTTCGGCGGAGTTGCGTGCCTTCCTCCCGTGCTGTCTCGACCGCTTGCGCAACGGCCTGCGCCGGGACGATCAGGCGCCGGTTGACCAGTAGCTTGGCATAGGCATCGTAGGCGGACTGCAAGACTTCCTGATCGTTGATGCTCAGAACCTTCGACAGCGCGGCTTTGCCCTTTTCCGGATTCATCTCGAGGAAATGAACCGATTCGGCGAGTGCGGCGACAAGTCGCTGCACGAGCAACTGGCGCTCTTTCAAGCCTTTCGCATTGGTGAACAGCGAGCTGTAAATCGATGGCACGCCGAGATCGTGCAAGTTGTAGATCAGCGGGAATCCGTCGCGCTTGGCGCGCACGTCCATGGGCGGCGTCAGAAACGTCGCCTGGGTGAGTCCTTGCACCATGGCGTTGTACGGCTCCAACTGGCCGGTGCCGCCGATATGAATGAGCTTCACGTCTTGGGTCGTCAAATTGAATTTCTTCATCACCAACTTTGCCAGCTGGTCGGTGAGGCCGCCGGGACGCGACAATGCGATGCTCTTGCCCTTGAGATCCTGAGGCCGGCGAATGTCCTTCCGGCCGACCAAAACCCAAGGTAGACCGACGATGGGCGATCCGATCAACTTGGCGTCCGCGCCGGCAGCCATGCGCGGGATCATCGGATCGGCGGAGCAATAGATGAATTGAATCTCGTCCGCCGACAACGCGGCGAGACTGACAACGCCGCCGCGCAAGGTTACGTGTTCGACTTTGACGCCGTACTTGTCGAATAGCCCGTTGTAAAGCGCACTATAAAAATGAATGAACCCGCCGGTAATCGAGCAGGTGCCGACGCGCGCCGAGATCGGCAGCTTCGCCGGGTTTGGGCATGAAAGGGTTGGCGTGGACGGCGCCGCTTAGGAAAATTGAAATCGCAGCGACAAGAAGATGTCTGTGGTATCCAGCGCGCCGTAATCCGAATATTCCTTCCCCCTCGACGGGGGAAGGTTAGGATGGGGGTGACGAAGTGGCGCAAATTTGAGGGACATTCCACCCCTCTAACTCTCCCCTGTCGAGGGTGAGAGGATCGGAGTAGGGGAGCGAGAAGCGTCATTGCTGCCTCACAATGTTCTTCGAGGTCATGCCCACGGGCCGGAGAATGCTTCTCCAAGATATGCGTTGACGTCGTGTTCCAGCGTTTCCGGCCATTCGTTCAGTTTGCGCGGTCGTCTCATGTCTTTCGGCCGCGATTTTCCATCCCAGCCGATCTGCTCCATCGCGTAGTAAAGCTGGATCGTGTGGCCGTCGGGGTCGCGCACCGTGGCGGAGTATTCGATGCCGGGGTGGAGCTCGTGCGGCAGCGCTTCGGCGACTTCCACGCCGTGGTCGCGGAAGAACTTGACCGCGTCTCTTAGCTGGCGGTAGTTCGCGAGTTGCAGGCCGAAGGCGCCGCACTTCGAGTGCGCGCTTAAACCGAGAGGCTCGCGTAAGTTAAGCGGCAACAGGCCGACCGAGTGATGCTCGGTATTGGCGCGCAGGAACAAGCAGCGCTCGCCGCGCCAGAGCACTTCTTCGGTCAACGTGAAGCCCAGCGTGTCGCGATAAAACGCCGCGGCCGTATCGAGATTTTCCGTGAAAAGATAGACCGGGCCGAGCCTGACGATCTTGAAAGGGCGGGGCAGCAGCACGCCGTCCACGTCGTAACTTGCCGGAAGCTTATCGACGTGGCGATAGCCGGAAAAAATATCGATGCCCTTGGCGCGCGCCTGCTCGACTTCATCGAATTCCGCGATCTGCGGCAGCTCGGGCGGTTTGTCGAAGCCGCGATCGTACATCGCGCGCGGCTTGCTGTGGCCGTTCCAGCCGATCTGCTCGATGCCATAGTAAAGCTCGTTACTCTGGCCGTCGGGATCGTACAAATACGTGTGCCAGTTCGATCCCGGCATATCGCGGCCGGAACGCTGCTGTTTGATGCCGCGTTCGTTGAACCATTGGATCGCATTACCGACTTCAGCCAGGCTGCCGACTTGCCAGGTGATCTGATTGACGGTGATGCCCGGCTGTTCACTGCGGCCGAGCGCGTCGCGCACGCGTTTGGGAAAAAGCACCATAGCGTGATGATCCGTGCCGTAACGGGTGAAATATCCGTTGGGGTCGCCGAGGCCGGCTACCTGCGCCGGGTCCTTGGCGCGGCGCGAGTAGTCCATCACGTCGGAAATGCGAAAGCCGAGGAGATCGACGTAAAAATGCACGCCGGCTTCCATGTTACTGAGGTTGAAACCGAAGTGGCCGAGCCGCCGGATCTTGAAGGGCTGGTTTAAGAGCACGCCGCCCACGTTGAATTTGGCTTGGGTCGCAGACATCGAGCACCTCCGCGGTGATCCGGCCTCTCTATACAATCTTTCGTGCGTGGTCACAACGTGGTTCTGACATTTAACTTGCATGTGCCGTATTGCTGGTCTATCAATAGTCTTGCTCGCAGGTGGCGGTACACCTTTCATTATCCGACGACAGGAGGTCTCGATGGCGTTACAAGAACTTCATTCCAATCGCAAAATCTATTGGCCGGGCGATGCGCGCATCGCGGTGTTTTTGAGCTTCGATTTCCAAGGCGGCGAGGACGTGCGGCCGGACAAGAACGGCAGGATGAACCACGAAGAATATACTCAGGCCGAATACGGTCCGAAAACCGGCATCTACCGGATTTTGCGCATCCTGGCTGCGCACGAGGTCAAGGCGACGTTCTTGACCTGCGGCGGCATCGCCGAACGTTATCCCGAAGCCGTCGCGCAAATCGTCGCTCAGGGACATGAAGTCGCGGGCCACGGATATCATCATGAGGTGGCGCGCGATCTCAGCAAAGACGAAGAGCGCGACGTGATCAAGCGCACGACGGATATGATTTACAATCGGGCGCAGAAGCGGCCCTTCGGCTGGCGTTCCTGCACGCAAAGTCCGAATAGCCTGGAGCTGCTGCTCGATCAGGCGTATTTGTGGAACAGCAATTCATTTTCCTACGATCTGCCGTTCGTCTGGCAGAACGGCAAGAAAAAACTCGTCGAATTGCCGCGGCAGCCCTTCGGCGATGGGCGCACTTACGGCCATCGTGATTCCGGCAACCCCAACGATACGCTGGTGATCTGGAAGGGCATGTTCGATCAATTCTACGAAGAGTCGAGCAGCGCGCCGACCTTTTGCCCGTTCCAGTTTCATCCGTATATTTCGAGCCGGCCGGGCCGTGCGAAAATCTTCTCCGAGATCATCGGCTACATGAAATCACACAAAGGTGTGTGGTTCGCCACCGGCAGCGAAGTGGCGCATTGGTGGCTGGAGAAGGAATTCTCCGTGGAGCCGGCGCGGGAGCGGGTATCGAAAGTGGCGTAACAAAGATCGGGTACTGGAGTATTGGAGTGATGGAGTGTTGGGTGGGAAGCAATACTCCACTACTCCATTACTCCAACACTCCACGCCTTATGACCTGAACCAGTAGCGAATTCTTTTTCTCATTCCCCGTCCCATCCGCCTTTTTAGCTCGAACCAGATCCGCAAGAACCAGTTGCGCGAAAACCACGCGAAGGATGTCGAGGTGGTGATCCATTGGTGGTTGAATTCGAAAGCTGTTTTGAACTTGCGGATCTGCAGAGTTTTGCCGAACTTGCGCTTGAAGATCGCTTTCACGCTGACGGCGTTGCGGGTCTCGACGAAGACCGTGATCGTTTCCACCGGCACGATGGCGCGCACGCGGGCGATTTTTTGCGCCAGCCCGACTTCATTCTTGGCGCTGACCTCGACGATATTTCCTAAAAGCTCCGGCTCCTGAATCGTGGCTTCGACGATTTCCCGGCGCAGTTTGATCTCCTCGCCATGATCGAGATCGTAGCCGGCCAGCACGAAATAGGTTTTGTGCTTGGTCGTCTGCATCGACTTCTGCCACCAGTCGAGCGCCCGTTCCAAGCTTGTGCGCGATGCATGGGAGAGCCGCCGCGGGTCCAAGATCCCGTAGGGCATGGCGACGATGACGATGGAAATGGCGCAATACTCCTTGCCGACGAGACTTGGCGATCAGGGCTGGTAGATCATGGCGTCGACGGATTTGCCGCCGACCGCGAGATCCGGGCATGCGCTGAGCGCCACCAGCAAATCCATTTCGGCGCGGATGTCCATGTAGTTGCCTTCGGGCGGGCGGACCTGGGTGTGTTCCATCTTTCCGGTGGCGCCGTCGATCTTCATGTGCTGATTCAAATTAAACGGGCTCGGGATGTCTTCGGGAATGATGCCGTATGGCGCCAGCGCCTTGGACAGATTCTCGTAGCAGCCGTGGTCGGGAATCTCCGCGATCGCGCGCGGATAATATTCCGCCAGGCGGTTTTCCTGTTGCGCCAGGCGAAAGCGATAGCCGCTGCACATGCCTTTTTGCAGATCGTGGGTGCCGGTCTTGTTGCCGTCATAGACGATCGTCATCATGTGCTGGTTGTCGCGCCCCATGAGCTTGTGACCGGCGGTGACGAAGAGCGTCATGTTGTAGACTTTGGTGCGCGCCTGATCGAAGCGCTCGCGCAGGTTCTGAAGCTTGAAGAAGACGAAATCCACCGTGGTCGTGGCGGTGATCCGAATCACTTGGCCTTGTTTCATCTCCGCCGACCAGCCGGTGTTGTGCGCCACGTGGGACTGGCAAATGGTATTCATCGCAATCACCCTTTCTATTTCAGCTAACGATTCTTGTAGAGCGCGTCGACATAGCCGCTGTTCACCAGCTCGCGGATGAAGCGCGACTCGGTGAAGCGCTGCGGCGCCACTCCTGCAGGGAGGGGGCGGCTGGCGGAAATCTCTTCGAGAATGGTCTGGATCGCCGCCGGCGTGGCTTCGGGAGCGCGCTTGAAATACTTGGCCGCGTAGAGCTCGTAGATCTTTTCCGTCGCCGGCGTGGTTTTTTGTTTGGTGTATTTCTCCAGCACCGCGAGGGCGGCGGCTTTGTCGGTTTTGAAGCGGTGAATGCCTTCGACGTAGGCCTTCATGAAGCGCGCGACCAATTCGGGCTGGCTCTTGAGGAATGACTGGCGTGCCGCGAACGGGCCGAAGGGATAGACCAAGCCCGACGCCGATACGTCGGCAAGCCTCGAATAGCCGGCCGCTTCGGCGTTGAGCGTCTCCGGCCCGGTGGAAAGAACCCCGCTCTGCACCGATCCGCCTTTTAGCGCGGCGAACACTTGCGGGCCGGAGCCCGTTTGAAAAATGGCGACGTCTTTATCGGGGTGCAGGTTCCATTTCTTGAGCAGATAACGGGCGACGAAATCGGTGGTCGCGCCAATGCGGCTGACGCCGAGCCGGGTTCCTTTGAGCTGGGCCGGCTCCTTGATGTGGGCAAGCGACCAGAGTTCGAAGGGCAGCGAGTCGATGCTGGCGCCGAGCAGCACCACGTCGGAGCCCTGCAAGTTGGCGGCAACGGTGGCGCCGGCGGCGGTAAAAGAAATCGAAACATCGCCGGCGATCAGTGCCTGCAGCGAGGGCGGCCCGCCGGCGATGTAAATGAACTCGGGTTCGATATTGTACTTCTTGAATATTCCCGCATCATTGGTCAGCCACAGCGGGCCGTAAACCACGGCAATGGAAGTATACGCAATGCGCAGAGATTCAGCCCCGGCGGGAAGCGCGGGAACGAGCAGCGCCGCGACGGTCAGCCAGCGCGCGATGCCGAGCTTGGCGCGCCGAAAAAGAGCTGAAAAAAATCGCATGGCCGTTTTCTCGTGAGCAATCTGTAAGTGAGATTGCTCATCCTGTCAAGCAATCCGGCGCCATGACGGCAGCGCCCGCGCCGAGCAAAAATGAAGCTCTGCGCATAAAAAAGCCTGGACGAAAGCAGTGACGTCCAGGCTTTTTTGCGTGCTTGTCGGCGCGCTCAGCCGCGGAAGTATTCTTTGAATCCCGTGACCATGACGTTGGCGAGCCGCTCGTTGTAGCTCTCGACATGGCCGTAATGGGTCAGGTTCGGCACCACGATCAGGCGCAGCTCTTCAGCGAACGGCTTGAAGCGGTTAAAGGCGTAGACTTCACGGCGAAATTCCAGCCCCCTCTCACCGCCTTCGATCCAGTGGCCTTTGTCGCGCTCGCCGACGATGTGGAGCAGTTTCTTGCCGCGCAGCCGGCTCAAATCGGATTGGTAGGTGATAAACAATTCCTCATCGGGAAGACCGGAAACTTTTTTGATTTCCGGCAGCAGCGTGTCGTGGGCGCTGTGCTCGATGTCTTGCAAAAACGGCTTGAACTGCGGCCGGCGGTGATTTTCCAACTCGAACCAGCGCTCCACGTCGCCCCACGGTTGGTTCGGTCCGACGTAGCCGCTTTTCGCGTAGCCCTTGGGCGATCTGCGGCTCAAGTCGGTCAGATTGCGAAACGGCGCCGCGCGCTCCTCCGGCGATTTCTCCGCGCAAGCGAGGTCCCATTCTTTGCGCACCCATGCCGGCATGCCGGTGCCGAAGCCGAGACCGCCGATCAATTTGTTTTTCAAGCCGTGTTGCTCCATCAGATAAAAATACTCGCCGCCCGTCGAATGACCCCACATGAAGATCGATTGCGTGAGATTCTTTTCGACCAGCGCCTTGATCGCTTCAACGCACATGCGAAAGGTGTAGACCGCGAGGCGATTCTTAAGCTCCGTGTCGCTCGGGATTTCGCCGATGATGAATTCGGGGCGGCGCTCGGCTATCGGCGGCCAAGGTTTGCGGCTGTAATGGCCCGGCAGCGAGATGGCGAGCATGGGAATGCCGAGCGACGCGATATGCTGCGCGACGCCGACGCGGGCTTTCTCCGGATCGCTTTTCGTGAGGTCCGGATATTCTTCCGGGCCGTCGGGTGTAAAGATGAATTCGTACTCGTTGGCGGCGCCGCCGTGGATCATGACGACGGCCATGTCGGGAATGGAAACGTTGGCCGGTGTGAACAGCCGGCCATGAATATCCCAGGCAAATAATTTGCCGGGCTTTTCAGGGTTGGGGTAACTCTCGATGCGTTCCTGGACTTCTTTCACCGTGAATGGCGTGCGCGGAAGAGGATCGCGAAGATTTTTGTAGTCCTCGAAGGGCATGTAATAAATGAAATCGTCTTTCAGGCCGCTGCCGTGCTTCAGCGCTTTGACTAGATTGTCCATTGCTTGTTGGCTCATTTCGTTCTCCTCATTTCGAATGTCGTTACAGAGATATGCGTTCAGCTCGATGGATGTCAACTTCCTGAGAAAATCTCTTGCCTCCGGTGAGCATGGCACAGCTCAGAATGTCATTCTGAGTGCGAGTAGCCGAAGAATCTGCTTGTTCTCGCGGGCCATTCGAAAATGCAGATCTTCGCCAGGCGCTTAGGATGACTACCCCTTCGTTAGGGTAGAATGACGGCTCCCAGCTTGATGCTGCGTGCGAATCTGAGATAAATAAACCCAAGCACTTCGGCGGAGGTCTTTCATGGCAGAGAACGGCGCGCGCCCTTCCTATGACAAAGTGGATCGTAAAGTGGAGGTGATGGACACACCCTACGATCGCTGGATTTCATCCCAGGGGATCGATGTGATCCGCGGGTTTTTCGTCGACAATCTTTACACGGTGCCGCTCAAATGGTGGGACCGCATGGGCGGGAACGGCGTGTATATCATGCTCGATGGGACGGGATATCTCGACGATGCGTACGTTGTCGGCATTCCGCCGGGCAAGAACCTCAACCCGCAGCGGCATATCTACGAGGCGCTCTACTATGTTCTCGACGGCCGCGGCGCGACCAGCGTGTGGCAAAACAACGGCCCCAAGCAGAGCTTCGAGTGGCAAACCGGAAGCTTGTTCGCGATCCCGCTCAACGCCCAGTACCAGCATTTCAACGGCCAGGGCGACAAGGAAGCAAGATTGCTGGCGGTCACTACTGCGCCGCTCGTCTTCAATTTATTCCACTGCGAAGATTTCGTCATCAATAACCCGTATTCCTTCACGGACCGCTTCAAAGGGGAAGAAGGATTCTTCGCGGGCAACGGCAAGCTCTACAGCGATCGTGTGGTGGAAACGAATTTCGTCGCCGACGCCGATCAACATCGAGCCGGTGGCGTGGACGGAAAGAGGCAAGGGCAACGCCACGATCTTTTTCGAGATGTCGGAAAGCATGATGGGCTCCCATGTGTCGCGCTTTCCCGTGGGGATTTACAAGAAGGCGCACCGCCACGGTCCGGGCGCGCACGTGTTTATTCTTACCGGCAAGGGTTATTCGCTGCTCTGGCCCGAGGGCAAAGAGATGACGCGCGTCGATTGGAAGCCAGGCTCGATCGTGGTACCGCCCGAGGGGTGGTTCCACCAGCACTTCAATTCGAGCGCCGAGCCTGCGCGATATTTGGCGCTAAAGATTCTCAGCCGCAAGTACAAGCTTCAGCCCGGGAAGATCCAGTCCGACGTGCCGCTGGCGTATGGCGGGTGGCAGATCGAATATGAGGATGAAGACCCGATCATTCGGAAGATATTCGAGGAGGAATGCGCCAAGTCCGGCGCCGAAGTGAGGATGCCGCCGATCGAGAGGCGCGCCAATTGACAAGCCTGAGCGTGTTTTTTAATAATGGTTTATAAGTTGCCTAAAAGGCTCGTTTCTCCAAGGAGAGAATATGCTTAAACCTATCGGGCTTACTGAGGGTCACTACGAATGCCGGTCGCTGGACGAGACCCTGCCGATCTTTACGGATCTGTTGGCCGCCGAGATCGTCGAGCGCACGGAAAAGCAAGCCATCGTCAAACATCCGAATACTGCTTGGAGACTGGTGATTCACGAGGGCGGGCCGGACGCCAAGAACAAGCCGCACACGAACCATTACGGATTCCGCGTGGCTAATTCGAAGGAAATCCCCAAAGCTCACGAATACATTTCCGACCACAAGGCGCAGTACAAGATCAAGAGCGTCACCAAGCCCCACGAAGCGCACTTCGCTTACTCGATTTATTTTAAAGAACCCGGCGGCAACGATCTCGAAATCGAATACTATAATCCCGCGGCGATCAAGCAAGGCCGGAAGATCGCCGCGCCGCACTGGAAGACGCCGATGCCGGAAGAGCGGTTTCCGGGCAAAGGCTACGTGCCCCAGGCGATGACCCACGGTACCCTCAATTGTGACGACAAGGAAGTCAGCGACAAGTTTCTTGCCAACGTGCTTGGCCTCGACATCATCGGCGGCGGGCGCACGTCCACTTATATCAGCGTGCCGAACATGGGGCCGTGGTACGTGGTCGTTCTGCCGACTACCCATCGCGATTATCTCTCGGAAGCGAATCGATTTACGCTGCAACTCGCCACGTCAGAGGAAGTCGAAGACGCGCACAAGGAGTTTTCCAAGAAGGGCAAAGAGCTCGGCATCACGGAGCTGCGCGACCTTCAAACCAACGGCCGCGCACACTTTCTGCTGAGCGACATCAGCAAGAACTGGTGGGAGATCACGTCGTAGTATCGATTCTCTAACATTGCAGAGAACGCCGCTAACGGGAAACTGCTAGCGGCGTTTTTATTTTGGGAGACGCGGTTGCAGGAATTGTCGAGTCATCGATCCGCGAGTTAACCAAAAATCTTAGGGAGGATGATTGCTATGCCGGAACAAATATCAAAATACCCTGACGTGACACTTCAGGTTTTGAGAGAGAGCGGCGCCGTTTGCGGTCAGGGCGCGCCACAGAACATCCTGAAGCAATGCCCTCGTGACCGTTTCTGTTCGCTCAAGACGGGAGAGATTTGCGTCTACGGCATCAACGATATTCCGAAGATGACTCAGGTGACAACGCAGGAGCTGGCCAAGGTCGTCTGTCCGCTCGCGCCGAAGGCGGCGTCGGTTTTTCCGGCCGGCGTCCCGGCGCTCGAAGCGGCTCTTGTTCTCGCCGTGTTTCTTTCCGGCGTCGGGCTCGGCAAGGTGTGGCGCAAGGGGCCGAGCAATTAAAGCGATTGAGGCGCGTGAATCGCTTGTCAGCGCGCCGGTGGGTCCACTACACTGCGGAAAATCTTGGCTGAGCATGAACGAGCCGCTGACGACGGCCGACTTGGCCGAGTTGGAGCGGATGCTCGCCGAGAGCGGAATCGGCACGGCGGAAGATCTGGAAAAAGCCAAATTGGGCTGCGATGGGTGGATCTCTTCGTCCGCTCGGTGGCGGCCTAGATCGAAAGCTTTTGTAGCAGCGTGCTCGATAGGATGTTTGTTCGTCAAACAATGAAGATATAGGACGGTCCGTCCAAGCGATTCGGTAAGCGTCGATTGTCCTGAAACGTGCTATACTCGGCCCTGAGCTGACAACGGCAGAGCTTGTATCAATGCTCAATCGCAAGATGAAAATGGTTTATGTGTTCATTGCTGCCGCCTGCGTGCTATCCGGGTGTGCGCAGATTAAAGAGACTTTCCGCACCATCGGCCACACGACGCGGGATGTGACTACCGAGATAGGGCACGGTGCCCGCGACGTCACCAGAGAGATCGGCCACGGCACCCGCGATGTAGTCCGCGACATCGGCGAGGGAACGCGCGACGCGACCAAAGCCGCGAGCGAGCAAGTGAAAAAGGCCGTGCGGCCGGCGCCGGCGTCACCCGACTACTGAGTCGCCCATAGCAACGCGGCCAGCGGGAGATTGCGGCGTTTTTTATGTGGTTCATTGCCGAGCGACTCCCGTTTCATCCGGTATCCCGTCGAGCGACAAACGATGTGAGAATACGTTCCTGGCCTCCTTCAGTCCCGCTCAGACCAGCTAGAGCGCAAAATGTTTTTATCGGGGCGTCCAGCGCCGGACCCCACCGGTATTTCCGCTTGAGAACGGCGAAACGACGGTTTCCGCGCGCGGCTGCTGCGGTGCTTGTCAGGGCAGCGGTGGCTCCGGTACACTGCGGCAAATCTTTGTCATGAAACTCAGTTAACGCTCATGCTCACCAATGAAATTCGCAGCCAAATCGATCAAATCTGGAATGCCTTCTGGTCCGGCGGTATTTCCAATCCGCTGGAGGTGATCGAGCAGATCACCAATCCTCGAAGACGTGCGCAAGAAGGCGCTTGGGTAAGCTCTCGCTTGGACTGGCAAATCTTCGTTACGTGCGGAAATGCGGGATGACCTTCGTTGCGAAGGCTTCCACGCTTTCGTCATAGACTTTGCGCGCCGCGGTGAGCATCAGGTGTTCGACGCCGGCGGCTTTTAGCTCTTCGATTCTTGCAATGCATTCCTTCGGTGTGCCGGCGATGGAGAAGCGGTGCACGAGGTAGTCGTTGACCAGGTCGGGATCGACGCGGTCTTCCATCGGCTTCATGACGTCGAAGCCGGCGACGAATTTCTTGACGCCTTCCAATTCCTCGGGCGGCACGGTTTCGTAGGTAAAGCGGAAATTATGATGGGCGCGGTTGGCGATGCGGTTGCGGACGATCTTGCGCGCTTCGTTGCCGTCGTCGCGCACGCAGAGCATGCCCGCCGCGAGGATCGCGATGTCGCTCTCCTTGCGCCCGGCTTCCGCAGCGCCGGCTCGAATTTTTCGTTTGGCCCAATCATAAACGCGGAGATCGAAACCGGTGCCGAGGATGACGCCGTCGGCGCAGCGGCCGGCGAGCTGCAGTCCTTTGGGGCCTTCGGCGGAAACGTAGATGGATGCCGGCTTGTTGATCGTGAAGCCGATGCCGACTTTGCCGGTCGGGAAGGTAGCGGGATTTCCCTGAACGAGATGGCGGATCAGCTTCACGCCTTCTTCGAATTCTTTCAGCGGCGTCGCTTTCAATCCCTGGCCGTACACCGGGCCGTCGCCGGTGCCGAGTCCCAGAATGGCACGGCCTTTGGAGATTTCATTGAGCGATGCTGCGGCGCCGGCGAGCACGGTGGGGTGGCGAAACACCATGTTTGTGACGGCGATGCCGAGCAGCACGCGATTGGTAATCATCGCGCAGCTCGCCAGAGTCTGAAACGAATCGATGGAGCTCAAGTGGCTTTCGCCGAGAAAAATCCCGTCGTAGCCGAGCTCTTCGGCGCGCTTGGCGCGCCGGTGAATCTCGTCGATGTTTTTGACGCCGCCGTGGACGCTATGGAGACTGAATTTCATTTTGAGGCAACAGGCATTAGGCAACAGGCAACAGTAAGAATTACTAAAAGATTCGGCAAAGGTGCTCGCTTATCAGCGGGAGAATTCGACGAGGCCGCAGCCCGTCGCCCACGGGATTACCGGCTCGTAGGCGACGACTTGGGCCTTCCAGCTTTGCACGGCGCCGGCCAGCGCGATCCACGTGCGGATCTCGTGGCCGCCGGAGCCGGCCTCGCTGTTGATTTCTTCGTGCGTATATTCGGTCAACTTGGAGCGCTCGCCGCCGATCAACGTCTCCAAGAATTTCTTATCGAACGGAATATTGATCTTGCCGTGTTTGGCCTCGCCCGGCCAATGGGAAAGCCCGCCGGTCGCGATCACCGCGATCCGCTTTGGGCTTTTTTCGAGGACGCCGCCAAGGAATTGGCCAAAGGCAAAACAGCGCTTCGCCGTCGGCATCGGCGGGGTCAGCGTATTCAGGATGATCGGCACCACGGGCGCTGCCATGTGCGGATTCAGGAAATGCAGAGGCAAGAACGTCGCATGATCGAACAACAGCTCGTCCGAAAAAGTCGGATCGAAACCGCCGTCGAGGCAGGCGTCGATGAGCTCGACGGCGAGATCTTTATCGCCGGGTACGCGGGCTTTGGGGATGCGCAGCCATTCCTCGATCGGGCCGTCATAATGGGCCGCGCGGCCGATGCAGAAAGTCGGCATGCTGTTGAGGAAGAAATTCGCCCAGTGCTCCACCGTCAGCGCCACGATAACGTCCGGCTTGGACGCGGCGAGTCTCTCGCCGAGACGGCGATAGTTGCCGAGGAAGTTATCCGCTTGTTCCTTGGGCGCAGCCTCGGTCCAGGCGGTCATCCCCGGCGCGTGGCTGGCGGCGCAGGCAAATACGATCGGCATGGCTCACTCCAATCCCTTCAGGGCTTTGGCGTAATCTTCGTTGGAAACTTTGTGCAGCAAGCTGAACGGTCGGAGCAGCAGCGAATGGACGCCCATGCTGTACAGCGCGCGCACGTCGACGTCGAGCGCCGCCTTCGCCTCGGCTTCGCTGAGCTCGTAGTTTTTGACGAAGGTCGCCGGGTCCTGGCGATAGCGCTCGCGCTGGGCGCTGTCGCGGTTCACGTGATAGATCAGCTTCTGCAATTGATAGAGGCTCATCGGGTGCTACCTTGCTCAAGAAAATCCGAAATACGAATATCGAAATTCGAAACTTCAAACGCTAAGAGCGACGTACCAATCAGGAAACGACCGAGTTTTGAGCATTCTCTTCCTTGTTTGGGGTTATTCGAATTTGTTTCGGATTTCGAGCTTCGAATTTGGATCTCTCCGTTGACGCTCTTTAGTCCAATTTCTCGTGCAACCAGCCCAAGACGGTCTTGAAGATATTCGGAATCGCCCCCATGTGGCCGCCGGAAAAGAGCCGGATCGTTTTCGGATTACCGTGCTCCAAAAGCAAATAAAAATCCTCCAGCGGCACCTGCTTGTCTTCTTTGCCGTTGACGATCAGCAGCGGCGCGCAGGGTTTGTCGAGCCAGCCTTGATCGAGCAACGATAGCGCGGGCATGACGGCGCAAAGCTCGTTGAAGGTTTTCTTGCCGAAAAGATTGGCGCGGGCCTCAATCAAATCGAACAGGTACGAATCGGCATGGCGCGAGCGTTCCTGCCACTCGGGTTGAAAGAAATAGTGGATGCCGCCTCCCCAGTTGACCGCCGCGCGCAATTTCTCCGGCGCGAGATGGGCGAGCTTGGTCGACCAGTGACCGCCGAAGCTGGCGCCGACGACGGCAACCTTGTTCCGATTCACTTCAGGCCTTTGAAGAAGATAATCGAGCACGGCGGTGTGGACTTGGTGCGCATCGGGTCCGGCGAGCAGCGGGCATTCGCCTGTGCCGGGGCTGTCGATGATAAAACAGCCCCAGCCTTCCTTGACGAAGGCTTCGCCGAACGAATGGCGCTCTTCTTTCCAGTTGTCGATTCCGCCCCAGTGCATGATCATCGGCGCCGGAAGATTTGTCGGCAGGCGCAGATGGCCGACGATCGCCTTTCCTTGGAACGGGATCGACACGCGCTCGACGGGAACTTCGAAATATTTGGAAGCGGCCAAAAACATGTCGCGAGTCTTGGCATAGCCGTGGTGCTTGCCCGGCGTGCTGGGAAACGGATGGCGGGCGATGCCGTAGTAGCCGTAGGATTTCAAGAACGCCTCTTTTGCCTGGCTGGCGTTGTGGCTCTTTTCCGCGGCGACCGCCTTTTCTTCCCAGCGAGCGCCGAGCGCATTCCAAGCGCCGGCCCAGCTTTCGCCTTCGAAATCGGCCATTTTCGCCAGCGCTTCTTCCGCTTCGTTTTTGTCGGCGTGAAGAAAGGGGGCGCGGCGGCCGACGCGGTCGCGGATGTCGTCTTTTACTTCTGCAACGGTGCGTGGCTTGCTCATCGCTTCGAACCTCTGACGGACTCTGCGCAATTTCAGATGGGTGCCGATCGGCGCCGTCTTTGTCGCGCGAACTAATGTGATCGCCAAAGTCAGGCTATAAAGGGTCACTTTCCGCTTGTCAACTGGCGCAGCGCCGGTCTCGTTTGCGTGCGCGCGGGAAGCGCAAACGCGCTCTGCAACAGAGCGGCGGCTTGCGCGGCGAATTGCCGGACAAAAAGGTGTTGCATGTCATGCGATTAATTTATAACAGTTCTTTACAGGGTTTTTCTTCTTGTGTAGATTCTGCAAACTTGTGACGGAGCAGTCATGGGCGTGATCATCGACGGAAAAGCCGTCGCCAAGGAAGTCCAGAAACAAATCAAAGACGACGTGGATGGGCTGGAACGGCGCTGGGGACTGGCGCCGGGGCTGGCGGTGGTGTTGGTTGGTGACGATCCCGCTTCGCACATTTACGTGCGCAACAAAGAGAAGGCGTGCAAGGAAGTCGGCATCAAATCCTTCGAGCACCTGCTGCCGGCGACGATCACCGAAAGAGATTTGCTCGCGCTGGTGCATCAGCTCAATAAAGATAAACGGATCCACGGCATTCTCGTCCAATTGCCGCTGCCGCCGCACATTCGCGCCGAGAAAATTCTCGAAGCGATCTCGCCCAATAAAGACATCGACGGCTTTCATCCGGTTAATCAGGGATTGCTCGCGCTCGGCGCCGACGGCTTCAAGCCGTGCACGCCGATGGGCATCATGAAGCTGCTCGAGTCGGTCCACTGCGATCCGAAGGGCAGGAACGCGGTCGTGGTCGGGCGCAGCAACATTGTCGGCAAGCCGGTGGCGCTGATGCTCCTCGCCAAGCATGCCACGGTGACGATCTGTCACTCGCGCACGGCGAGCCTGCGCGACGAGGTCGGCCGCGCGGATATTTTAATCGTCGCGATCGGCAAGGCAGGTCTGGTGCGAGGCGATTGGGTGAAGCCCGGCGCGGTGGTGATCGATGTCGGCGTGAATCGCTCGCCGAGCGGCAAGCTGTGCGGCGACGTCGAGTTTGACACGGCCAAGGACCGCGCCTCGGCGATCTCGCCGGTGCCGGGCGGGGTGGGACCGATGACCATCTGCATGCTGCTGTACAATACGCTCAAAGCCGCGAAAGAATCGCTCCAGCGCGAGCGCTAGAACTCCCGTTCACCTCCGTGGCGCTGGGATGAAAAGAACGCCGCTTTATTCGGCGCACCGCCGGGCGGGCGCGAAAATGGTCGAGTTCGCCGGCTGGGAAATGCCGGTCCAGTATCACGGCGTCATCGACGAGCATCGCGCCGTGCGCCAAGCGCGCGGGGCTGTTCGACGTGAGCCACATGGGTGAGATCGAAGTTCGCGGCGAGAGCGCCCTGGAGTTCTGCCAGCGCATGACGGCCAACGATATTTCGCGCATGCAAGCCTCGTTCCAAGCCCAGTACAACTTGTTGCTCAACGAACACGGCGGTGTGATCGACGACGTCATTTTTTATCGTCTAGAGCAGGATAGTTTTTTCATCTGCGTCAACGCTTCGAACAGCGACAAGGATTTTGCCTGGCTGCGCACGCAGGCCGCGGGGGCGGCGTCGAGGTCGAGAACGTCAGCGACAAGTATGCACAATTGGCGCTGCAAGGGCCGCACGCGGCCAAAATTCTCCAGCCCCTGACCGCTGTCTCCTTGGCCGAGGTGAAAAGCTTCTCGTTCGTATTCGCCGACGTCGCGTCGGTGCGCTGCCTGGCGGCGCGCACCGGTTATACCGGCGAGGACGGCTTCGAGCTTTACTGCGCCGCCGAAAACGCTCCGCGGCTATGGACGGCTCTCCTCGATGCGGGTGCGGCGGACGGGCTGGTCCCGGCCGGTCTCGGCGCGCGCGATACTCTGAGATTGGAAAAGGCCTATCCGCTTTACGGCCATGAGCTCGACGACACCACGACGCCGCTCGAAGCGGGCTTGGAGTGGGTGACAAAGTTTTCCAAGCCCGACTTCATCGGCCGGGATGTGTTGTTGAAACAAAAGGAAGCGGGGCGTGGAGCGCAAGCTGGTCGGACTGGAAATGCTCGAGCCCGGCATCGCGCGCGGCGGCTACCCGCTCTTTAAAAATTCGATCAACATCGGTCGAGTGACGAGCGGCACCCATTCGCCGTCGCTCGGCAAAGCGATCGCGTTGGGCTACGTCGGCGCCGAGCACGCCGGGGTCGGCGAAGTCGTCGACGTGGAAATCCGTAGCCGGAAGGTTCCGGCGAAAATCGTTTCTTTGCCGTTCTATCGCCGTTGAGGGCGCAGCCAGAGTGTAAGGAGGTTTGTGATGGAGTTTCCCGAAGGACTTAAATATTCAAAAGAACACGAATGGGTGCTGGTCGAGGGCAATACGGCTACGATCGGCATCACCGAGTATGCTCAGGAAGAGCTGGGCGATATCGTTTACGTGGAGCTGCCGGAGGTCGGCGAAAAAGTCGTCAAGGACGATCCCTTCGGCGCCGTCGAGTCGGTCAAGGCGGTTTCGGATGTTTACGCGCCGGTCAGCGGCGCGGTTCTCGAAATCAACGACGTGCTGCCCGACAACCCGGAGACGATCAACGATGATCCTTACGGCGACGGCTGGATGATTCGCGTCGAGCTCGCCGACAAGGACGATCTCACCGATCTGATGGACGCCGAAGAATACGCCGAGTACGTCCAGCAGCAAAAGGAGAACGACGAGGAAGAAGGGGAGGAGGAGGACGACGAGGAAGACATCGATGAGGAAGAAGAAGAGAAGGATAAGTAAATAGCCCCGGCTTCATGCGCTACACTCCGCACACGGCAGCCGACCAGGAGCGCATGCTCCACGCCATCGGTCTGGATGCGATCGATGATCTCTACCGTCATGTTCCCAAATCGCTGCGGGAGCGCGCCAAAATTCATCTGCCCGACGGGCTGAGCGAACTGGCGGTGCGCAAGCGCCTGGCGGCTTTTGCCGCGCAGAACGCCACGGCGGCGGACTGGAGCCTGTTTCTCGGCGGCGGGATCTACAACCATTTCATTCCGAGCGCGGTGGACGCGGTCATTTCCCGCTCGGAGTTCTCGACTTCGTATACGCCGTATCAGCCGGAGGTGAGTCAGGGCACGTTGCAGGCGCTGTTCGAGTACCAGACGCTGATCTGCCAGCTCACCGGCATGGAAGTTTCCAATGCCGCGGTATACGACGGCGCGTCGGCGGCCGCCGAGGCGGTGCTGATGTCGCGGCGAATTCAACCGTCGAGCCGCCGCCGCGTGCTGCTTTCCCGGGCGCTTCATCCGCAGTATCGCGCCGTGGTCCGCGTCGTATTTGAAAAATCTCACCGACGTTGTCCTCGAAGAAGTTGCCTTCGACGCCGGCGGGATGACCGACCCGGCTCGTCTGGCGGAGCGGCTCGACGATCGCGCGATGTGCGTCGTCGTCGGCTACCCGAACTTCTTCGGCGTCGTCGAGGACCTCGCGCCGGTGCAATCCGCCTGCGCCACCGCCGGCGCCCAACTGATTTCCGTCACCACCGAGCCCTTGTCGCTGGGCATGCTCAAGCCGCCGGGCGAATTCGGCGTCGATATCGCCGTCGGGAGAAGGCCAGAGTTTGGGCGTGCCGATGAATCTCGGCGGGCCCGCTTTCGGCTTTTTCGCCTGTCAAAAGAAATTTGTCCGCAACATTCCCGGACGGCTCGTCGGCGAAACCGTCGACAGCGACGGCCGGCGGGGTTTCGTCTTGACCCTCGCCACGCGCGAGCAGCATATCCGGCGCGAAAAAGCGACGTCGAATATCTGCACGAGCCAGACGCTCTGCGCTCTCGGCGCAACCGTGTTCATGGCGCTGCTGGGCAAGAGCGGCATGCGCCGGCTCGCCGAGATCAATCTCGCGCGCGCGCACCGGGCGCGCGCGCAGCTCGTCGGCGACGCCGGTTTGTCCGAGGTTTTTCCCGGTCCTTTTTTCAACGAATTCGTCGTGCGCGCGCCGAACCTCAAGCAGCTTCTGGCCAAGTGCGCCGCGGAGAAAATGATCCCCGGCATCGAACTAGCAAAATGGTACCCGGAGCTGAGCGATTGCCTGCTCGTCTGCGTGACCGAAATGAACGAGCAAGAGGAGATCGATCGACTTGTCCGAATCATCCGCGACTAGGCAGCCCGCGCCCGCGGCCGAGCCAAAGCTGCTCTTCGAGAGCGGCTCGCCGGGCCGCAGCGCGTTTTTCTGGCCGGAAGAGGCCGGCGGCCGATGCCGTTCCGGCGGCGCTGCTGCGCTCGGAGATCGCCGGATTCCCCGAGTTGGGCGAGCTGGAAACCCTCCGGCATTTCACCCGGCTGTCGCAGCGAAACTTCGCCATCGAGAGCCAATTCTATCCGCTCGGCTCGTGCACGATGAAATACAATCCCAAGATCAACGAAGTCGTCGCGCGCCTGCCGGGGTTCGCGCAGGTCCATCCGATGGCGCCCGCCGATCGATTGCAGGGCGCGCTGGCGCTGCTCTTCGAGCTCGAGCGCATGTTGGCGGAGATCAGCGGCATGGAGCAGGTGAGCCTGCAGCCGTCGGCCGGCGCGCAGGGCGAGCTCACCGGCTTGATGCTGATCCGCGCCTGCCTGACGGATCGGGGCAATCCGCGCAAGAAAATTATCGTTCCCGACACCGCGCACGGCACCAATCCGGCGAGCTCGACCTTGTGCGGCTACGAGGTCGTGCAGATTTCTTCCACCGAGCGCGGCGTGATCGATGCCGCGGCCGTGGCGGCGGCCATGGACGAAGAGGTCGCCGCGTTGATGATCACCAATCCGAACACGCTCGGGCTGTTCGAAACCAACATCGAAGCCATCGCCGCAGCGGTTCACGCGCGCGGCGGCATGGTCTATCTCGACGGCGCCAACCTGAACGCGCTCATGGGGATTGCCAAGCCGGGACACATGGGCGTCGACGTGCTGCACATGAACCTGCACAAGACGTTTTCCACGCCGCACGGCGGCGGCGGTCCGGGAGCCGGCCCGGTGGCGGTCAAAAACCATTTGGCCGCCTATCTGCCGGTGCCGCGCGTCGTCCAAGCCGGCGAGCGCTTCGCGTTGCAAGAAGATTGTGACAAATCGATCGGCCGCGTGCGCTCGTTCTTCGGTAACTTCGGCGTGCTCGTGCGCGCCTACGCTTATATTCTCTCGCTCGGCGGCGACGGGCTGGAGGAGGTGAGCCGGATGGCGCTGCTCAACGCCAACTATATCCGCAAGAAATTGGAAAAGACCTACCAGCTCGCCTACAACGAGCCGTGCATGCACGAGTGCATCTTCACCGACCGCGCGCAACAGAAACAGGGCGTGAGCACCCTCGACATCGCCAAGCGCTTGCTCGACTACGGCTACCATCCGCCGACAATTTATTTCCCGCTGGTTGTTTCCGGCGCGCTCATGATCGAGCCGACGGAGACCGAGACGAGCGAAACTCTCGACGGCTTTATCGAGGCGATGGTCGCCATCGCCCAGGAGGCGAAAACCGACCCCGCGCTGGTCAAAACCGCGCCGCATACAACACCGGTCAAACGGCTCGACGAAGCGCGCGCGGCAAGAAAACCCGTGCTTCGGTGGGAGCCGCGCTCACCTTCCGGAGAGTCTTAGATTTTTCCATGCAGATGGAACCCGACAACCGCGGTTAACAATGACTTGCCCCGCGGAGGCCGAGCCAACTTACGACTGCGCAAACCGGGTTGAAACGCGTCAGCGGACGATCTGATAGTTGACGCGATTGTCGTGATACTCCATCGCGGCCAAAATCGACAGCGGGTTCGGCTTTACCCACGGTGGAATGGGCGGAAACGGGGCCGCGGCTTTGATGGCTCGCAGGGCCTCGTCGTCCAAGAGCTGGGAGCCGGAGGAGCGGATGACCCGCGCGCGTTCGAGCTGGCCATGGGGGCCGATGGTGAATTCCAGCGAGAGCTTGCCTTGCAGGCCATAGCGGAGCGCCAACTCGGGATATTCCCAGTTGGCCTCGATCAGTTGCTTGATCTTGGTGAAATAGCTGACATAGATCGGGTCGTTCGTGTTGAGCCTGACCGGAGCGTCGCTGCTCGAGCGGGATGACCCGCTCGCCGGCGGCAATAGCTCTTTGATCGTCGGCAAGGGCCGCTCGGCGACGATGCTCCGCTCGGGCACGACTTCACGCGGCGCTGGAGACGGCTGCGGCGGTGCGGGAGGCGGCGGTTCGGCAGGCTCGATAGCTTCGCGCTTTGCTCGCTGTGTATTCTGCGCCGGATCCGCTTTCGTCCGCGGTCTGGGCGAATCCTTTTTGGCAATAATGGCGGGAAGATCGCGCGCACGAGCGGGTGGTGTTTTCGGCGCCCGCGGCACCGGCGGCGATTCTCTTTCCGGAGGCGGCAGAATGGAAACCGGAATGATTTCCGGCGCGCTGCCGCTGCGCAGGTGGCGCGGATAAGCCATCAGAAACACGATGCCGTGGAGCGCGATGGATACCGCAAAAAAGCGCAGATAGGATAGGTTCCGCAGCGCCATGATTGTATGATATATGCTCACGTAGGCGGGCGGAAGAGAAGCGCGGATCGCGATCTCATCGTCTCGCCGCGACAGGAGGTTGCATGTTTGGCTTCGGTATCGGCGAGCTGCTGATTGTCCTGGTGATCGTCGTCGTTCTCTTCAGCCGGCGCTTGCCCGATCTCGGCGAGGGGCTGGGCAAGAGCATCAAGAAGTTTCGTAGAGCGGTGAACGATTCCGACGAAATTGACGTCACGCCGAAGAAAGATTCCCAGGATCGCTAAAGTTCCCGACCGCGATTAGATCGCGCCTTCAGCCGCCAGTACCTCGCAGCTAAACGCCTTGGCGCTCTTCGCGGATTTCAAGAAAACAATCGTAAACGACATCGAATCGCCGGGCGGGATTTCGAAAGTCTTGAGCGGCTTGAGGTCCTGCAAATGCGGTATGTCTTCGATGGTCATGCCGCGAATGATCTTCGGCGACATCGTGTTGCCGACCCAGATGGTCTGTCGCTCGATCTCCTTGCCTTCCTCGTTGTACGTGATGCCGGAGAGCTGAATTTCCCGCACCACTTCAGCGTTCTGATTGAGCGCGACGCCGCTGATCAGGAATACCTCGCGATTGCCCTGAATGGTCTGATAGCCGGAGCGCAACGATTGCACCAGGATGCCTTCGCGCAAGTGGTTGTTGCGCAGTACCGACCTGCCGATCAGCGGAATTCTCCGGATGATCTCCTCCGAGGTCTGCGGATTCGCATAGCTGATGACCGAGAAGAGCGTAAAGCCGATGATCAACAGACAAAAAAGCGAGACAAAGGGCAGGATCGACGCTCGTTGGTCACGATACGAAGCGATGGCCAGAATGTTGTTGGCGTCCTCGGGCTCTTCGCGGGCTTCGGTTTTCGAGAAAAACGGATCGTTGTCGGGAAAATCCTCGGCGCCGTCGATGATCTTGCGCAATGCGATCGGCGGATCTTTCTCCGGTAGAACAAAATCCCCCTCGCTCCCGCCGGCGGCTCCGTGGATCGACCAATCATCGCCGGCGTCCAAGCGAGTTTCACTTGATTCGTGCTCGTGCAGCGGCGGCTGGGCCGGGTTGTGCTCCGCGTTCTTGTCCGGGGAAAGATCGTCCCTGGCGTCGAACGGCAGGCTCAGCTCTTCGTCGCCGGCTGCGGTTGCGGCCCACGATTCCGCCGGCAGTGCCGCTTCGGGCGCGGGTTCCTGCGCGCTTTGCGACTCCGGCTCAAACGTATGTTTGCACCGCGAGCAGCGAAACGCCGGCGCCATACCCTTCAGGAGCTCGTCGGAAACTTTGTACGTCGTGCGGCATTTCGGGCAACGAACCAGCATGGAAGATCTTTCTATGACCTGCGGGGAGGCGCTCAATACTTAAGAGAATCAAGGTGATCTTAGAGGAATTCGCGAAAACGTCAAGGTTTCGTGCTAGTAAGTGCTTTTGCGCTCTGAATAAACCCAATTTTTGTGGCGTCTAAAGGACAGGATCACCGTGGAGCCGAGTGACTGGGAGCTAGTTCAAAAGTGCCAATCCGGGGAGATGAGCGCTTTTCAGGAGCTGGTGTCCCGCTACCATCAGAAAGTTTATCTGGTGATTCTGGGATTGTTACGAAATCGTGAAGACGCGCTGGAAGTGGCCCAGGAAACGTTTTTGCGAGCGTATCGAAAAATCGGCGGCTTCCAAGGCGGCTCTTCGTTTTACACATGGATCTATCGCATCGGCGTCAACCTTGCCATCGACGCCCAGCGCCGGCAAAAGCGCAATCCGCTGGATTTTCGCGACAGCATGGATGGCGTTTTCGAATCGCAGAACGAAGTGGCGCGGGATCCGTTCGCCGAGGAGCACGATCGGGAGCTACGTGAAGGCTTGATCAAGGCGATCAATGATTTGACACCTGAACACAAAGCCGTCATCGTGCTGAGAACCGTCGAAGGACTTTCTTACAAAGAAATCGCCGCGATTCTCGGCTGCTCGGAAGGCACGGTGATGAGCCGGCTTCACTACGCGCGGAAAAAATTGCAAGAGAAGTTGAGTCCGTTTTTATGAACGAGTGTGAAAGCATCGAGCCGTTTATAGAGCGCTGGCTTGACGGCGAACTAAGCGGCGCCGAGAATGAACGGGTGCGCGGTCATGTGGACGGCTGCGCAAACTGCCGCGCGGCGCAGCGCCGGCTGGAACACATCGGCCACGCCCTCAACCGCGCGCTCGTCGCCGATGCTCCGAAGATCGAGCTCGCGCCTTTCTGGCGTGAGATCGATCGGCGCATTCATGAGAAGACGCCGTGGCATCAGGAACTCGTGGAGCGGGCGCGCGTCTGGATCGCCGCACCGAGAGCGGCTTGGGCGGTGCCCGCGCTGATCGCCGTGTTGATCGGGATACTTTCCTACGAGTGGTATTTTCCTGGGGCAAGGTCGCGCAACAATCTCGCGACCGTGGAATCGATCGACTCGTATGGGCGCAGTGTCGCACTGCTGCGCGAAGACGAGAGCAAAACGACGGTTATCTGGCTGTACCAAAATCCCGAGGATGATGATGAAGCTGCTGAAGAAACTCCCCAGCCGAGTCCTGCTTTTTAGCTGGCTGACTCTTGCCGCCGGAATGCTTTGTGCGGCGGAAAAACAGCCGCAATCGGTTCAAGTGAGCATCGGAACGATCCTGGCAAGCAATCAGAGCGATGAATTCGACGCTAAGCTCAAGGGGATGGAAAACCAGCTCAGAGTGCTGAAATATCGCTCTTATCGCCTGCTCAAAAGCGAGAGTCAAACCGTGCCCTGGCGAGGCGAGAGGGTTTTCGAGATTCCCGGCGGCCGTTCTCTGACCGTCACGCCGCAAGAATTTCAAGACAATCGGGTTTCGGTGAAGGTTCGCTTGACGCAGGGGCAGAAACCGCTGCTCGACACCACGGTCAAGATACCCAACAAAGGCAATTTCATTCTGGGCGGGCCGCCCCACGAAGGCGGTGCTCTGGTATTGTCGATCTCCGCCGGGACGGATTAGCGCGCCGGCGCGTTTTCTCATCTCACCAAAGATCTCACAAGTAGGGGTAAAGCGGGCCTTCCCTAAAGATCAGATCGCGAATTTCAGATTTCCCACCGCCATCCGATCGCGCCATCCGACCCAGAGATTGGTGGTCAAATATTTGTCGCCGAAATCGGGAAAGATGGTGACGATGGTGCCGCGTCGCAGTCTGCGCGCGAGCTTGATCGCGCCGAACAGGGCGGCCCCGGAAGACTGCCCGACGAGAATTCCCTCTTCCTGACTCAAGCGATACACCATCGAGTAGGCGTCTTCCGTGGACACCGGCATCTTCTCGTCCAATTCTTCCTCGTGGTAAATCCCCGGCACGATCGACGTCGCCATGTGCTTCAAGCCTTCGAGACCGTGCAGCGCGTCGTCGGGCTCGACGGCGATGATGCGAATCTCCGGGTTTACTTCCTTCAAGTAGCGTCCAGTGCCCATCACCGTGCCGCCGGTGCCGATGCCGGCCACGAAGTGAGTCACGGCGCCGCCGGTCTGGCGGTAAATCTCCGGCCCGGTGTTTTCGTAGTGGGCCTGGGGGTTCATCGGATTGAAATATTGATCGGGCTTAAAATACTTCTCCACGTCGGCTTCAAGAATCTTGCGGCAGAGACGGATCGCGCCGTCCGACCCCTCCATCGGATCGCTATAAGTGACTTTGGCGCCGTAGGCGTCGATGATCCGCTTACGCTCGGCGCTGACGTTGCCGGGCATGACCAATTCTACGGGATAGTGGAGCACGCTGCTGCCGATCATCGCCAGGGCGATGCCGGTGTTGCCGGAAGTGGAGTCGAGTATGGTTTTCCCCGGACGCAGCTTCCCGGTTTTGATTCCTTCTTGCACCATTCTCAAGGCCGGCCGGTCTTTCACCGATCCGCCGGGATTCATGCCCTCCAACTTGGCGTAGATCTTCACATCGGCAGGTAGGCCCTGGGTGATATTGACGATCTCCAGCAGCGGCGTGTTGCCGATCAAGTCGAGGATCGACTCGACTTTGGCGGGCTCTGCGCCGCGGGCAGGGACCAGGCGCAAGTTGGGTGACGTGATGGCCATTACCGGACTTTGGACCGCTCAGCATCCGCCCGCGATCGCCGGCACGATGGAAATGCTGTCGCCTTCTTTCAACGCCGTTTCCATGTTTTGCAGGAACCGGATGTCGTCGCCGTTCACGTACACGTTGACGAAGCGGCGCACTTTGCCGCTCTCGTCGCAGATCCGTTCTTTGATGCCTGGATAGTTTTTTTCCAGGTCATCGACGAGCGCTTTGACGCTGGCGCCTTGGCCGTCGACCTCATCGACGCCTTGGGTGAATTTTCTCAGTGGTGTGGGGACGCGAACTCGCACCGACATACAATCCTCCTCAAATGAACTCGATTTAGAATAGTCCGCTGATTCAAGGCGCGCAAGACGGAGTCGCGCGACTGTACCATTCATCCCGGCCGCTTGATCTCGCTCTAGCCCGCGGCCGCCCGACGCGAAGCCGCCGGCGTCAGCTCGCGAAACAAGTCGTCGAATTTGTCCAGCGCCGCCGCGATCGTGTACGGCTTTTCGACGCTTCCCGCCACCGCTTCCAAGGTCTTGTAACCGTTGCCGGTGATGCTGATGACGATCGATTCATCGCGCGGAATGCGGCCGCTGTCGATCAACTTCTTCGTCACGGCTACTTCGGTGCCGCCGGCGGGCTCGGTAAAGATCCCTTCGGTGCGGGCGAGCAGCTTGATGCCTTCGAGAATCTCCTCGTCGGTGACGCTCTCGCCCCAGCCGCCGGAGTCCTTCACCGCCTGGATCACGTAGTAGCCGTCGGCTGGGTTGCCGATCGCGATGGAGCTCGCGATGGTGTTGGGCTTGACCGGATTCACGACGTCGGTGCCCCGGTGCAGCGCCTCGATGATCGGCGCGCAGCCCGCCGCTTGCGCCGAATAGATTTTACAGCCGGTGTCTTCGACCAGCCCGACTTTGACCAGCTCGCCGAACCCCTTGGCTAGCTTTGGCAGGATTGTGCCGCCCGCCGAGGCGACCACGATATGCCGCGGCAGCTTCCATCCCAGTTGCTCGGCGATTTCGAATCCGTGGGTCTTGGCGCCTTCGGAATAGTACGGCCGCAGGTTTACGTTGACGAACGCCCAGCCGTATTTGTCGCCGATTTCGCTGCACAGCCGGTTCACGTCGTCGTAGTTGCCCTT
Source organism: uncultured delta proteobacterium (assembly GCA_963745035.1). GTDB lineage: Bacteria > Desulfobacterota > Binatia > UBA9968 > UBA9968 > DP-20. Next base: position 110,563 of record CAVUVW010000010.1, read on the forward strand.
GACGGCGACGGTCTTGGGGCCGTAGATCGCCGAGCCAATAATTTTTCCCTGCTCGAGGCCGTCGGGGATAAACACGTAGCATTCGAGTCCCGCGCGCGCGGCGTGCGCCGCCACCGAGTTCGCCAGGTTGCCCGTCGAAGCGCAGGACACGGTATCGAAGCCGAACTCGATCGCTTTGGAAATTGCCACCGCTACCACCCGATCTTTGTACGAGAAGCTTGGATGATTGACGGAGTCGTCCTTGACGTAGAGTTCGCTGACGCCGAGGGCCTCGCCAAGTCGGTGGGCGCGGACCAGCGGGGTAAAACCGGAATACAATCCGACCTTCGGCTCGCCGTCGATCGGCAACAGCTCGTGATACCGCCACAGATTGCGCGCGCGTCCGGCGATCGCTTCGCGATCGATATTTTTTTTGATCGCCGCGTAGTCGTACTGGATTTCCAGCGGACCGAAGCAGACGTCGCAGACGTGCAGCGGCTCCTGCGGATATTGCTTGCCGCACTCCCGGCATTGCAGTCCTGTGACAAAACTCATGAAATTTCTTTTTCTGGCGCGTCAAGCCCGGCGGGCGCCGTCGACCGGGAGGCGCCCTCGTCGCCGCAGGCGGCGCAGTTGCGACTTCTAGTTACTTCCACGGTGTGAAATTTCATTCGCTTGGCGTCGTAGGTGAGCAGCCGGTCGGTGAGCAGTCCCTCTTCGAAGCCCGCGAGATATTTGATCGCTTCGGTCGCCTGGATCGTACCGAGCGTCCCGGCCACGGCACCGAGAATGCCGGACTGCTGACAGTTGAGAATTTCCTCCGGCGGCGGCGGCGTCTGAAACAGGCAGCGGTAACAGGCGGTTTGACGCGGCAGCACGGTCATAGTCTGACCCTGCAAACGCACGATGCCGGCGTGAGAGAAGGCGATACCGAGACGAATGGCGATATCGTTGATGAGAAATTTCGTGTCGAAGTTGTCGCTGCCGTCGACGATAAAATTGTAACCTGCGGCGATCTCCGCGGCGTTGCTCTCTTCGAAGCGCGCGGCGTAGGTTTTGATTTCCACGTCGGGATTGAGCTGGTTGAGCTTCGCTTGTGCCGATGCGACCTTTTGGCGGCCGATGTCGGCGGTTGCGTGCAGGATTTGTCTTTGCAGATTGGAGAGCTCAACGTTGTCGGGGTCGATGATGCCGAGAGTCCCCACTCCGGCGGCGGCGAGATAGAAGGCCGCGGGCGACCCCAGCCCGCCGGCGCCGATCACCAGCACCCGCGCCTGGCGCAAATGGAGTTGCCCTTTGCCGCCGATGTCCGGCACCATGATCTGGCGGCTGTAGCGCTCGATCTGTTCGGTGGTAAGCCGTGTGTTCATAGCTCCAGTCAAAAAAAAGCCTCTTCTTACATAAGATAAGAAGAGGTTTTAAAAAACCTCACCTTATCTTTACTCCCGACGGTCGGGAGCGGGAATTAGCACCTGCGTTTCGTATTTGAAAACGCGGTTGCTGTGGCTTCGAAGGGCCTATCCCTCCACCACTCTGGATAAGGTTCCAGTTGCAGAAAAACTATCCCACGGCGCAGGGACTGTCAAGGATCAAGGGAAATCGGCTTCTTTCCGCCCTTGAACTTGCGTTTAAGCCGGGGCAATGTTGCGCGAGCCTGTAGAAGCGTTCGACTTTATCAGTCAACAATAAAGCGATGGCAAGGGATGAAATGGGCCTGACGCAAGAAGTAGCGAGTTATGTCGCGCGTAGCCGTTATCGTGACATTCCCAAAGATGTCGTGCAGCTGGCGCGCGGATTTATTCTCGACGGGTTGGGTGTGGCGCTGGCGGGATCGACCGATGAATGTTCGCGCATCGTGCAGCGCCACATTCGCCAAGCGGCGGGGCGCCGCGAATCGTCGATTCTCGGCACAGCCCTTGCGGCGCCGGCTCCGAAAGCGGCGCTCGCCAACGGCGTGGCCGGTCACGCCATGGATTACGACGACACGCAGCTTTCGACTTCCAAGGAGGCCGTCTATGGCTTGCTCACGCACCCGACCACGCCCGTGCTGGCCGCGGCTTTGGCCATTGGTGAGACGGAAAAAGTCAGCGGCGAGGAATTCGTTTTGGCCTACATTCTCGGTGTCGAGGTGGAGTGCCGCATCGCCGACGCGATCAATCCACGCCACTATCAGTCAGGGTTTCATTCCACCGCGACGATGGGCGGGCTGGGCGCGGCCATGTCGGTTGGAAAACTGCTCCGCCTCAAGGAGGAACAGCTGATTCGCACACTGGGGATCGCCGCGAGCATGGCGTCGGGATTGCGGGAAAACTTCGGCACCATGACCAAGCCGCTGCACGCTGGGCGCGCGGCCGAAAACGGTCGTCAACGCCGCGCTGCTCGCGCGCGACGGCTTTACGGCGGCGAACAACATTCTCGAGGCGCGCCGCGGTTTCTTCAATGCCATGGCCGGCGGCTACGATGAGACGAAAATCGGCGGGCGCCTGGGCGCGCCTTACTTCATGAAGGAGCCGGGCATCTCGATCAAGCCCTATCCGTCGGGATCGCTGTCGCATCCAGCTCAAGATCTGATTCTCGATCTGGTCCGCCAGCACGATCTAAAGCCAGCGGATATCGAGCGCATCGACGTCGGTACCAATTCAAACGTGCCCAATGCGCTCATCTATCCGATGCCCAAGACGGCGCTCGAAGGGAAATTCAGCATACCGTTCTGCATGGCCATTGCCGTGCTCGAGCGCAGGGCCGGCATCGCGCAGTTCCAGGACCGCAAGGTGCGCGACAAGAAAGTGATCGAATTGATGAAGCGGGTGACCCTCTACGTCGATGATGAGCTGGAAAAGCTCGGCTACGATCAGGTGCGCTCGCGCGTGCGCATCGCGCTCAAAGACGGCCGCGCCATCGAAGGGCGTTACGACGTGGCGCGCGGCCATCCGCAAAAACCGATGAGCTGGGCAGAGCTCGGCGACAAGTTTCGCGACTGCGCCGCGCTCGTGCTGCCCGATAAGAATGCGGAAGACATCGTTGAACTGATCGCCAGGGTGGAGGAACTTAAAAGCCTGAGCCCGCTGATTCGCGCGCTCACTGGCGGACGCGCCAAAAGCGCCCAAAAAACCAAAGTAGGGAAACCGGGGAGTAGAAAGTGGAGCCGTACTCGCAGAGCATAGGGCGCTTCGCGCGTGAATTGAAGCTTGCAGACGTGCCGGCGGCCGTCGTCGATAAAGCGAAGCTGGTTTTTCTCGACACCTTGGGCATCGCCCTGGCGTCATCGACGATGGATTTCGGCGCCATGGTGACCAAGGTGGCGGAGAAGCTCGGTGGCCGAAGCATAGTTTGCTGATCGGTTCGCGACCCGGGTCGCAGCCGCCAATGCGGTGATCGCCAATGGCACTTTGGCTCACGGATTGGACTATGACGATACGCTGGAAGAAGCGATCGTTCACACCGGTTCCTGCGCGTGGATGACCGCGCTCGCGGTCGGCGAAGAAATTGGCGCCAGCGGGACAGCTGTGCTCGAAGCGGCTATCGCCGGCACCGAAGTTTTGTGCAAAGTCGGTCTGGTAGCGCCGGGAAAGTTTCACGCGCGCGGTTTTCACCCGACCGCGATCTGTTCGACCTTCGGCGCCGCGGCGGCGGCGGGGAAACTTTACGGCCTCAATCTCGACCAATGGGTTGACGCGTTCGGTCTCTGCGGCAGCCAAAGCTCAGGCATCATCGAGTACCTCGCCGACGGTACCTGGACCAAGCGTATGCATCCCGGCTGGTCGGCGCACGGCGGGGTTATCGCGACCATGCTGGCCAAGGAAGGCTTCCGCGGGCCGGCAAAGGTTTTCGAGGGCACCCACGGGTTTTTTAGTGGCTTCGGCGGCAAGAACGATTATCGATTCGAAAAGCTGCTCGAACTCGGCAAGGACTGGGAGATTCCGCGGCTGACTTTTAAATCTTACCCCTGCGGCTCGATCTCGCATCCCTATATGGACTGCGCACTCAAGATCAGACAGAAACATGCACCCGATCCGAAAGAGATCGCCGAAATCGTTTGCCGGACGGCCGAAGGACCGGTGCACCGGCTCTGGGAGCCGCTCGCCGACAAGCAGAAGCCGGTGAGCTCTTATGGCGCGAAGTTCAGTCTGCCTTACAGTATCGCGGTCATGATCGTGCGCGGCCGCGCCGGGCTCGACGAGTTCACCGAAGAAGCGATTCGCGATTCGGCTGTCCTCGACCTGGCTCGTAAAGTTCGCTACGAGCTCGATCCGACTATCGATTATCCGCGCCACTTCTCGGGCCACGTCAAGGTGTTGATGAAAGACGGCATGGCGCTCGAAGAGAACCAGCCCCATCCTCGCGGCGGCTTCGAAGACCCTTTGCCGCCCGCTGAGATCGAAGAAAAATTTCGCGCCAACGCCAGGCTCGCGCTTTCACATGAGCAGGTCGAGGATGCGCTGGGCGCGGTCAAGCGTCTAGAGGAGTTGCCGTCGGTGCGCATATTGACTGAAACGTTGATTCCGGGTAACCGTGGCTCCACTGGTGGTTGACATGTGACTGGTTTCAAAATCTCGCGAGAAGGAGAAACACCTATGAAAAAGAGTGTTTACTTCGTTACTTTGATCGTCGCGCTGTTCTGCGCATCTGTCCTGGCGGCTCAGGATGCCGCGTTGATTCAGGCGGCGCGAAAAGAAGGCAAGGTCGTTTGGTACACCTCGCTGGCGATTCCCTCATCCACCGCCATCGCCCATTATTTTCAGAATAAATATAAAGGCATCGAAGTCGAGGTGCACCGCAGCGGCTCCCAGCGGGTGTTGCAGCGCACCATGCAGGAAGCGACCGCGGGAATCAAAAATGGCGATATCATTCACACCTCGGATGCCGGCCATTTCGAGCTACTCAAAGACAAAGGGTTGCTGCTCAAGTTTACGCCGGCGGCCGTGGCTGGGTTTCCCGATGGTTTCAAAGACAAGGCCGGTTTTTACTACGGTATGCGCGCAACATTATCGGTGATCGCACACAACCCGAAGATCGTCACGGAGAAAGACGCGCCGAAAACCTGGAAGGATTTGTTGAACAACCGCTGGAGCGGAAAGCTCGTCACGGCTCATCCGGGTTACAGCGGCATCATCATGACCCACGTGCTGGCATTGGTGAACGCCTACGGTTGGGACTACTTTCGCGACCTGGCGAAAAACAAAGTGCACATCACGCAGTCCGCCAACGATCCCGCCGGCGTCGTGGCATCGGGCGAGCGGCCGATCGGGGTGAACGGCGCGGAATATTTCTATTACAAGACTCAGAAACAGGGTAATCCCGATCAAAATAGTTTATCCAAAGGAGGGCGTGCCGCTAGTCGTTTCGCCGACGGCCATCGCTAAAGACGCGCCCCATCCCAACGCGGCGAGACTCTTCACCGAGTTCATGTTCTCCAAAGAATCGCAGCAGCTCTTGGCCGACAAGGAAGGTCTTTATACCGGGCATCCGGAGGTGACTTATCCAAATGACAAGCCCAAACTTAAGGAATTGAAGCTGCTGCCGGCGGACGCCGACGAGCTGGAAAAGCGCAACAGCGAGATCAAGAAGCGCTTCACCGAGTATTTCGGCGCATAGGCGCCGCTAGCTCGATTCATGGCTATACAAACCGGGACGCTCGATCGGGCCGGCCACGCCGGCTGGTCCGCGTGGCGTTTCAAAGATCCGACGTTTCCCGTCTGGATCGGCGCGGCGGTGCTGCTGGTTTTTCTCATGCTCCTGCCGCTCGGTGCGATCTTTCGCACCAGCCTGTGGGATGACAAGGGCTTCACCTTCACTCGTTATCTCGAGGTCTTCACCAACGCGCCATTCCTCAAGGCGATCTGGAACACGCTGATTATTTCGATCTGGGTGGGGGCCATCTCGGTGGTCATCGGTGGTCTGCTCGCTTGGCTCGTCACGCGCACGGACTTGCCGTGGAAAAAACCGATTCGTGCGCTCGTCATGGCATCGTTCGTGACGCCGCCGTTTCTCGGCGCCTTTGCCTGGACGTTGCTTGCCGGCCCCAACGCAGGCGCGCTGAACAAATTTTATCGCTTTGTCACCGGCTCGGAAGAAGCGCTCTTCAATATCTTCACCATGTCGGGGCTGATCTTCGTGATGGCGCTTTATAGCTTTCCGTACGTTTTTTCGATGATCGCGAACGTCTGCGAGCTGATCTCCTCCGATCTCGAGGACGCCGCGGAAATATTGGGCGCGAACAAGTGGCGCATCGCCTGGAGCGTTACCTTGCCGCTGGCGATGCCGGCGCTGATCGGCGGGTTTATTCTCGCGTTTCTCCAGTCGCTCTCGCTGTTCGGCGCGCCCGCGATTCTTGGGTTGCCCGCCGGCTTGCACACGATCACCACGCAGATCTGGGCGCTTTTTCAGTATCCGCCGCGACTGGATATGGCGGCCGCGTTTTCGGTGCCGCTGCTGCTGGCGACGATGGGTTTAATCGCCTTGCAGAAGAAAATCCTCGGGCGCAAGGGCTACAGCACCGTGGGCGGTAAGGGTGCGCAAAAGCGCTTGATTCGCCTCGGCTGGGGTCGCATTCCCGTGCTCTTGTTCGTGTTTGGAATTCTCTCGCTTTCGGTCTTTCTACCGTACTGGATTCTGCTCAAAGCGGCGCTCTCTCAGGCATGGGCGCTGCCGCTCACCTGGGATAACTTCACGCTCAAAAATTTGTCCTTCGCTTTTTTCGAGTACGGGGATACCCAACTGGCGATCTACAATACGTTCAAGTTAGGAATACTCACCGCCACGATCGGCACCGTGCTCGCAACCATGATTGCCTACATCACCAATCGCAATCTCTTTCGCGGCGCGCGCTATTTGTCCTTCTTCGCTCTCGCGCCGGTAGTCATCCCGGGAATCGTGTTGGCTGTCGGATTGTTTATTGCCTACACGCGGCCGCCGCTGGTGCTTTACGGCACGGTGTGGATTCTTTTCGTGGCCTACTTGACGAAGGAGATGCCCATCGGTTTTTCCCAGGCCGAATCGACCTTTAAGAGTATCCACCCGGAGCTCGAAGACGCGAGCCGGATTATCGGCGCCAATCGATTGACTTCGCTGATCGACGTCACCGCGCCGCTGGCGCGCTCGGGACTGATCGCGGCGTGGTCGTTTATCTTCATAGGCGTCATCCGGGAGCTGAGCGCGTCGATTCTGCTTTTTGCGCCCAAGTCGAAGGTCGTCTCCGTCGTTATCTTCGATCTCAAAGAAGAAGGGCAGATCGGCGTGATCGCGGTTTTGGGCATTCTGCTCTTGCTCGTTTCCTTCGCGGTGATTCTCGCCGTCCATGCGCTCGCGGCGCGGGACGTAGTGGCGACTCGGGAGTAATTTATGGCGGTGGTTTCGCTCCGCGGTCTTACGAAAAAATTTACCGATGCTGCCGCCGTCGATGCGCTCGATCTCGAAATCGGCGACGGGGAATTCGTTTCACTGCTTGGGCCTTCCGGCTGCGGCAAGACCACGACGCTACGCCTCGTAGCGGGCTTTTTGCAGCCCGACAGCGGCGAGATTCGCGTCGACGGCAATGTGATCTCGTCGTCCGCGCTGCTCGTGCCGCCCGAGCGCCGCAACATGTCGATGATCTTTCAGAGCTACGCGGTCTGGCCGCACATGACCGTGGCGCAAAACGTCGCCTACGGCCTCAAGTTCAAAAAACTTTCCAAGCAGGAAATCGATGTCAAAGTGGCCAAGCTGCTAAGTGTCGTCCACTTGGGGGAGCTGAAGGACCGCTATTCCGCCGAGCTGTCCGGCGGCCAGCAGCAGCGGGTCGCGCTGGCGCGCGCTTTGGTCGTCGAGCCGCAGATTCTCCTGATGGACGAGCCGCTGAGCAACCTGGACGCGAATCTGCGCGAAGAGATGCGCTTCGAGATTCGCCGGCTGCACGAAGAATTCAGGATCACGACGATTTACGTCACCCACGATCAGGCCGAAGCGATGGCGACCTCGGATCGGATTGCGGTGCTCGACCGCGGCCGGTTGGTTCAAGTCGGCCGGCCCGCGGAAATATTCGATCGGCCGAAGACCCGTTTCGTCGCCGAGTTCGTCGGCAAAGCCAATATCTTGACGGGACGCATGGACGGCGCCGGCCGGCTGGTCTTGCCGGACGGCTCGAGCATTCGCCTGAACGGCGCCGGCGCGGCGGCTGCGAGCGAAGTGTCCGTCTGCCTGCGCCCGCACAACATCATGCTCGTCGCCGATGCGGCGGCGGCGCGAGATTTTGCGGACCAGGGCTACAATCTCTTTTCCGGCGCGATTCGGCGCTCGATCTATTTTGGCGACGCGGTCGATTACGCGGTCGAGCTTCCTTCGGGCGCGTTGCTGCGCGTGATTGCGGCGCCGTCTCAGCGCTTCGATTCCGGCCAGTCGATCCACGCCGCCGCCCATCCCGATCACTGCGTCGTCGTGCGCGACGACTGATCCCAACGGATTGTTTCGATTTCGCGGATTTAGCGAAGAGAATTTCTCCGGACGCCCGCGATTTTCTTAAAGACCAGACCCGCCCATGCGCGCTTCGCCCAGCGCGGTCCGGAATTTTTCCGGCGAGTCGAAACGAAAAAGGCAGAGCTCTTGCTGAAACGACAGATCAGTGGCCAGGACTTTCCCACACGTTCATCGCGGCGCGGCAGCAGAGCGCGTCTTGCTCGGGCCGGCTGGCGCCGGCGACGCCGATGGCGCCGACGATGGTCACGCCGTTGAGGATGGGCAAGGCGCCGCCCACGGGCATCATGCGGCCGCGGTGGGAAATCATCAGGCTGCGCAGCCAGGGTTCGCGCGCCTGGGGAGCGAGCTCCGTGGTCGCCATGTGCAGCGCCGCCGCGGTGTAGGCTTTATGGAATGCGAGCTCCGCCGAGCGCGGCTCGGCTTTGTCCATGCGCCCGACTGCGATGGGCGCGCCGGCTTCGTCCACGACCACCGCGCTCACCGCGAGTCCGACCATCTGGGCGTATTCCTGGGCCGAATGAATCATCTCCCAGGCCATGTCGAACGGGACCGGACCGACCGCCGCTTTGTTCTTGCGGAAAAAAGCGGCGTTGACTTCGATCGATCCCACATGTTCGGCGGGAATGTCGATGTCTTTGAAGATCGCGTCCACCGGGCAAACGATCTCGCACTGCTCGCAATCGATGCAGACTTCGGGATCGATGTAGAACTGCGGCGCGCCCGGCGTGGTGTGGATGCAGGCGACCGGACAGACTTCGACGCACGCGCCGTCGTTGGTGCACAGGCTGGTGATGATGTAGGGCATGGGTCCTCGCGTTGCTCGGAATCTCACATCTCAGATGTTGAGACGGCCATATGTGAAATTTGAAATTTGCAATCTGTCATGGCCGAAGGGCTAGCCGTCGGCCGCGAGCGGCAGGTCGGTGCGGATCGCGTTGGCGACGTACACGTCAAGCGCCGAATTGCGGCGTGACCAAGCGGCCGTCGGCGTTGAGCGTGCCTAACTTCGCCCGCACGGCAAGCTTCTCATCGCCAGGCTGCGGCGCCGCCGTGGCGCGAAAGCCCAGCTCTCTGATCCACGCGCTCAAAACGAAGGTGATGAACAAGCCGTTTTGCACCGGTACTTGGCCGCCGATCCCCGGCGACGTGCGCGGATCGTACTCGGCGCGCACGGCGCAGAGCACGGCAAAAGGCAGGCCTTCGGGATTTGCGGGGTCGTCGGTATCGAGCTTGGCGATCCCCGTCATGGCAGCGCCGAAGTACTCGGCCATGCCTTTGACGTGCTGCGCGGTAATCTCCGGCGTGTGCAGCTCGGTTCGCGTCGGGAATATATTCCCTTCGGGGGCCTTGCGGATCATCTCGGTCACCGTATTGGCGAGATCCGCGGGCGGCGTGTTGATGAAAAAATCCCAGTAAGGATCGTCCCGGCGCGGGTTTTTCCCGAGTCCAGGGAAGTCGCAAAGCCACTAGGCGTCCCGTTTGACGAAGCGGTTGGTGTTCTCCTTGAGCGGCGCATAGTAACCGACGTTTCCGGTCACGGGAGCCGCCGATTTCTTTTCGTGCGACGCGTTGCAGCCGGCGACGGTGCAGGCGTGCTCGCCCGGCTTGACGCCGGAGTCGTAGCCCAGCCAAGTGACGCGGCTGCTGCGCACCACGCCCCAGTAGCGGTCGTCGATCCATTTGAGGAAACGCACGAGAGTCGGCCGCGCGAAGTAAGGACAGGCATGAAGCAGGGAGACCGTCATCGTGTGCCACCAAACATTGGGTTTAGTGAACGGGCAAACTGCGGCGCAGGTCAGGCAACTGCCCCAGTGCTCGTGCACGTAGGGTCTCAGCTTGTAGCAGGTGAGCCAGTTGATCTTGTATTTTTCGATGCCGTTGAACACGACCTTGTCGCCGAACGGAATGCTGTTGGTCGGGCAGGTATTGGCGCATTTGCGGCAGATCTTGCAGAAGTCATCGACGCCGATGTCCACCGGCTCGTCGGCAACGAGCGGCAGGTCGGTCAGGATCGGGTCCGGCATGTGCACGCGGGCGCCGAAATTTTTGTTGATCACTAGGCCGTTTCTGCCCAGCTCGCCGATGCCGCCGGCGACCCCCGCCGCCTGCGGCGTCACCACACCGCGCAGGGCCGTATAACCCATTTCTTTGATGTAGCCTTCGAGGGCTTTCAGCACCATCACGCCTTTCATTTGCGAAACGTGATAGGCGGCGTCGCCGACGTGATGGCGGTGCGCTTGCAGCTTGTTGTAATCCCACGCGGTGGTCGCCTGAATGATGTAGGGAAAGCGGCGCACCAGCTCTTCGGGCGAATTGCTTTGGAAGTCATCTTTGGCCGTGCCGTCCTGCACATAGCGGCCGCCGCCGGCGGCGTAGAGAAACGACGGATGCGCCTTGGCGATGCCGACCACGTCGGCGCCCATGTAAAGAGCGACGGCTTTGATGTGGCGGGCCATCGCCGCCGGATCGTCCACCGCCATTCTCCGTGTATTGATTTTGCCGTTGCTCGACCGGTTGATGACATTGGTCAGAAAGTGTTTGCGGTCCGCGAAGTGATTCGGCGCGGAGACACGGGTCAGAGGATCTTTGGACACCGTGTTGCGATACCAGTTGAACAGCGGTTTGCCGAGCTCGCCGCGCTGGTTTTTCGGATGGGGCGACTGGTTCATGTCGACGTTGACGTGCTCGCCGACGATTTTAACGGAACGTCCCAGATAAGGCGTGGGAAATTCGGCGCTGCCGTTGGCGCGCTTGTGATGGTTCCCGGCTTTGTGCTTTGGACATGTCAGGCCCTCCGTTGTTTAAGGATGAAGGATGAAAGCCGCGGGGTCAAATGGCGCCCGAACGGCAAATAAGATCATCCTCTAGCCTTGCGGTTTTTACCCTTGGTACGCCGCCAGCGCCACCTCGGCGCATTTCTGGTCCTGGTCTTCGGTGCCGCCGGACACGGCGATGGCGCCGACTACGTTACCGCCTTCGACAATCGGCAGTGCGCCACCTCCCGGCATAATGCGGCCACTGCTCGAAACCACAAGACTCTGAAACCAGGTTTGTCCGGCGACGCCAGCCAGTTCCTTGGTGGGTTGCTGGAAGCTTGCTGCAGTGTAGGCCTTGTTGAGAGCGATTTCGACCGTGATTGGACGCGCCTTATCCATGCGTCCCAAGGCGATCATGCGGCCGCTTTGATCAACCACAGCCGCGGTCACCGCAATATCCAGTTGGGTCGCCTGGCTGTGGGCGTTGCGCACCATTTGGATCGCTTTTTCTCCGGGAATAGCCATTGTCGCTGCGGTCCTCCTCGGTGTCGATGTCGATTGTCTACTTTAGCAGAGATACGCCATGGTGCGTCAAGGGGATAGGTGCTTGGATCAATGTGTACCGCCCTGTCTTGATTGATTGCCACGCGCGGAGTCACTATGGAAGAGCGCGGCAGTCTCGCCGAAACTCGTCTACTGCTCACGAACGGAGGTTACCGATGTATTTGCGCACGGTGCTGATTATCCTAGTGCTCGGCTTGGTGGCGATCTTTGCAATTTTTAACTGGAGCGCCTTCTCGGCGCCGACGACGCTGACCCTGGGCTTTGCCACGGTCGAGGCGCCACTCGGGCTCATTTTGCTCGGCGTCGTCGGGGTGGTGACCGCGCTGTTTCTCGTCTACGTGGTTTTCTTGCAGTCATCCACCCTTATGGAGAGCCGGCGGCAGGCGCGCGAGCTGCAGGCGCAGCGTGAGATCGCGGACCGCGCCGAGGCGTCGCGCTTCGAGCAGCTACGATCCGCCATGGAAGACGCACTCAAACAGCTGCAGAACCAATCTGCAGAATCCAAAACCATCATACTCACCAGGCTCGACCAACTTGAGAACGACTTGCGCGCAGCGGTGGAGCAGTCGGGCAACACGCTGGCGGCCTATATCGGCGAAATTGAAGATCGTCTGGAACGAGCCGGCGGTGGAAAGATCTCGCCTCCATGACGCTAGGATAGCTAGTCGGATTTGTGCCGATCAACGGCCTACCCTTGCATCTACTTCTTGGCGCTGACGCGCCACACTTTGTCTCCGGCGTCATCGGCAACCAGCAGCGAGCCATCGGGCGCGACGGTAACGCCCACCGGCCGACCATATGCTTCGAACTTCGACTCATCGGAGACAAATCCGGTTAAAATATCTTCGATCGGTCCAGCCGGCCTACCATTGGCAAATGGAATAAACGCGACTTTGTAGCCGACCATCTTCGAGCGATTCCACGAACCGTGCATGCCGATAAAAGCGCCGCCGTGATACCTTTGTGGCAAGCTCTTGCCGTTGTAGAACGCCAACCCTAGAGCGGCGGTGTGGGATCCAAGAGCGTAGTCAGGTTTGATCGCTTTGGCGACCAGATCCGGCCGCTGGCCTTTCTTGCGCGGATCTTCGATTTGCCCGAAGTAGGAATAGGGCCAACCATAAAAAGCGCCTTCCTTAACGCTTGTGAGGTAGTCCGGAACCAAATCGTCGCCGAGCAGATCGCGCTCGTTCACCACCGTCCAGAGGCTCTTGGTTGTTGGCTCCCAATCCATGCCGACCGGGTTGCGCAGTCCGCCGGCGAGCACGCGCATCGCGCTGCCGTCGGGATTGATTTCCAGAATCGCTGCACGCCGCGGGTCTTTCGCGTCGGCGCCGTCTTCGTCGACATTCGAACTCGAGCCAACCGCGATATAAAGTTTTTTCCCCGCCGGATCGGCGATGAGATTACGGGTGTAATGCCCGCCCGCGGGTAGATCGAGAACTTTTTGCGGTTGTGCGTCGATTTTCGTTTGTCCGGCTTTGTAGGGAAAGCGCACTACGCCGTCGGTGTTGCCGACGTAAAACCAGTCGCCCAACAATGCCATACCGTGCGGCATATTCAGTCCCGTCAAGAAAGTCTCGCGCAAATCCGGCTTGCCGTCCTGATTGGTGTCGCGAAAAAGTGTGATGCGATTGGCCGATTTTTCCGGCCGGTCGGCGCGGCCCGGCCATTCACGGGTGGCTTCCACGACCAGGATATCACCGTTCGGCAAAACGTAAGCTTGACGTGGATTGTCGAGTTTGTCCGCGAACAGAGCGACTTCGAGGCCGGCAGCCGCTGTCGGCATCTTTCCCTGCGGCCACCCGATAACCTTCGAATTATTGCGGGTGGACGGGGTGGCGAAAGGCGGGGGCAGTTGCAGCTGGTCGGCAGGGCCGGTACCCGGAGCATAAGAAACTCGAACCGCCTTTTGCTGATCCGCCGCGCAAGAAACAATCAGCATCACAATGACGCTCGCCATTGCGGTGGCCATTGCACTGGATAGATATCGATCGAACATCATATCATCCTCCTTTTTCTTTCAACTGCCCGATTGCTCGATACGCGTGGAGCGCCGCGATATACAACAATCATGATGGCTCAGCGAAGGCGGTCGATTCAAGGGTTGTGCGCCGGAGGGCTCCATTCTAATATCGGCAAACTTTGAGGGCATAACCATGCATTACCGGGATTTGCGCGAATGGGTGAAAGGCGTCGATTCATTCGGCGAGCTGCGTGTCGTCGAAGGCGCCGACTGGAATCAGGAGATCGGCGCGGTGGCCGAGGTCGCGGCGCAGTCCCAGCCGCCGCCCGCGGTGCTGTTCGATAAGATCAAAGACTATCCTGCGGGCCGGCGCGTGCTCACCGGCATTCACAACCCGACCCTGAAGCGCCAGTGCCTGACCAATCACCTGCCGCTCGATTACAGCGCGCGATCAATTCATCGATGCCTGGAAGAAGCGCCTGGACCGTCCGAAGCTGATCCCGCCGCGCGAAGTCGCCTCGGGACCGGTGATGGAAAACGTATTCGAAGGCAAGGACATCGATCTTTTGTCCTTGCCGGCGCCACATTGGCATGAAGGCGACGGCGGGCGTTATTTGGGCTCCCTCGATATCACGATCAGCCGCGATCTCGACGAAGGCTGGATCAATCTCGGCTGCTACCGAGTCATGGTGCATGACCGCGACACTTTGGCGCTTTACATTTCGCCGGGCCATCACGGCAACATCCACCGGCAAAAATATTTCGACAAGGGGCAGCCGTTTCCAGTGGCGATCAGCTTCGGACCCGGATCCGCTGCTTTGGTTCTTCGGCCAAATGGACGTGCCGGCGGGCGAGTCGGAGTACGATTATGCCGGCGGCGTGCGTGGCGAAGCCATTCGAGATTATCGCCGGCAAGCACACCGGGCTGCCGATTCCGGCTTATTCCGGAGATCGCCATCGAAGGCGAAGTGATTCCTGGAACGAAAATTCCCGAGGGACCGTTCGGCGAATTCACCGGCTACTACGCCGGCGGGCTGCGCGCCGAGCCGATGCTCAAAGTGAAGCGGCTGATGTACCGCAACGACCCGATCATCACCGGCGCGCCGCCGTTCAAGCCCGCGCCGGGCGCGGAGAACAATCTGATCCGCGCCGCCTACATCTGGAACTATCTCGACAAGGCTGGGGTGCCGGACGTGCGCGGCGTCGCCTATTATCAGACGCGGCTGCTGGTCGCGGTGTCGATCAAGCAGCGCTATCCCGGCCATGCGCGCCAGGCGGCGCTGATCGCTTCGCAATGCCGCGCCGCGGCGCTGCTCACGCGCTACGTCATCGTGGTCGACGAAGACATCGACATCTGGGACAGCAACGAGCTTTTGTGGGCGCTCTGCACGCGTACGGATCCGGCGAAAGACATCGACATCCTGCGGCGCTGCTGGAGCAACCCCATCGACCCGATCATTCCGCCGAGTGAGCGCGGCTTTCAGTCGCGCGGCATCATCGACGCCTGCCGGCCCTACGAATGGATGAATGATTTTCCGAAAGTCTCCGGCGCAAGCGCGGAGTTGAAGGCAAAGGTGGCGGAGAAGTTCGGCGCGAGTCTAGCGGGGAAGAAGAACTAGGAATTCACCGGAGAGAACGCAGAGAAAAGATCATCACGAAAGATGAAGGGCGGAATTTTACCTTGATGAATGCGACGCACACGATGAAATCCATTGCCCACTTCGTTGCGCTCGTGGCGCTGTTGTTTTTCGCCCCGCGGGACGCGCACGCGCAGCAAGAAAAGAAAACGCTGGAGCGAGTGCGGCTCACGGTGCCGGCCAAGTCGCTGACCTTTTTGCCGTACTATTTCGGCAAGGCGCAGGGCATCTTCGCGCGCGAGGGCGTCGATCTGGAGATTATCGTTATGCGCCCGCCGCTCGGCGTCACGGCGCTGGTCGCCGGCGACCTCGATTACACGGCCGCGGGCGGCTTGTCGATTCGCGCGGCGATGAAGGGCGCATCGATTCGCACGGTCACCTTTATCCAAACGCGCTTGAGCTTCAGTCTGATCGGCCAGCCGGGCATGACGCCGGCGCGCATCCGTAACGTCGCGGTAAGCGGCATCGGTTCCTTGGCGCACTACGCGGCGACCACTGTGATGAAAAGACTGGGTAACGAAAAGGTCGCTTATATTTCGACCAACACGACCGGCAACAGTTACACGGCGCTGCTGGGTAAAGCGACGGACGCTGCGATACTCTCGCCGCCTTTTACTTCCATGGCGGTGTTGGCGGGCTACCCGGATCTCGGCAACACCTTTGACGTGCGCGACCTGCAGGGCGGCCTGGTCGCGCGGATATCGCATATTCAAGAGCGGCGTGAGCAGGTAAGAGCCGTCATTCGCGCCACGCTGCGCAGCATGGACAGTCTTGTGAAAAACGAAAACGAAGTGATTCTGTATCTACAAAAAGATTTCGGCCTGGAGCCGAAAATTGCCGCCGATACTTTCAAAATCCTCAAGCAGGTGGTCAATACCGACGGCGATATCGAGGAACCTGTGCTGAAATCGATCGTCGATAAGATCAGGCAAGAGTCGGGCTACGCCGCCGAGGTCTCCCTCGATCGTCTCGTCGATCTATCGGTGCTGCGGGAGGTTCGGGGCGAGCTGCGCAAGCGATAAAGTCTTGCATAATTGAGCGATGGTTGAGTAAGATCATTGTGCTTGAAACC
Organism: uncultured delta proteobacterium; assembly: GCA_963745035.1. Taxonomy (GTDB): domain Bacteria; phylum Desulfobacterota; class Binatia; order UBA9968; family UBA9968; genus DP-20. Next base: position 126,985 of record CAVUVW010000010.1, read on the forward strand.
AAGCGCAATGGAGGTGCCATATGAAGTATTTATTGGTTGTGGCGACACTGGTAATCAGCTTGGCGCTGGGGCAGAGCGCGGCGCTCGCGGACATGTCTCCGCCGCCGAAGGACAAACCGGAGAACGCCAATATTGCCGCGGGACGGAAGGCGATCGAGGGCAAGGATTTCAAGGCTGCCGTGGGGCATCTGGCAAAGGCTGTCCAGGAAGAGCCGAGAAACGCCGACGCGCACAGCATGTTGGGCTACAGCTATCGCAAGGTCGGCACCTTCGACAAGTCGATGGAGCACTATCAAGCCGCGCTCAAGCTCGACGCCAATCATCGCAGTGCGCATGAGTATCTCGGCGAGCTTTATCTCGATATGAACCAGCTCGACAACGCCGAAAAGCAGCTTGCCTCCTTGAAGAAGGCCTGCCCGTTCTTCGGCCGTTGCGATGAGTTCGATGACCTGAAAAAGGCCATCGACGCCTACAAAGCCAAGAAAAAGTAGTAACAGTTCGATTTCGGGTTCGCGTTGGCTAGGAGAGAAGTCGAAGGAGATTCCATGGCTGACGGAAGAGCGCGGATAGGGTTTGTCAGCGGCGGCGCCGGCTCGATGCCGCATTACAATAGTTTTTTGCCGATCGTTCCGAGAGAGATCGAGATCGATTTCCAAGGCTTGGAGCTTTACGGCAAATCGCTTTACGAAATCGCCAACAAAAAGGATTATATCGTCGGACGAGTTGCACAGCTCGCCGAGCAGCGTGGTTGGCATGGCGTCATTCTCACCGCCGCGCCGACCGAAGTTTTGAACCCCGGGCTCTTTGCCTCTCTTCAATCGGCGCTGTCGGTTCCATTCACCACAGCTTTGAACGCCTGCGTGGCGGCCCTGCGTGTGTACGCGGCGCCGCGCGTACTGCTGCTCACGCCTTTCGATGACCGACTGAACAGGCTGATCGTCGATCACCTGGAGAGGGCCGGTGTGGCCGCGCTCGCGCCGCAGTCGTTTGACGAGCTGGCCGTGCCCAAGCGCATGACGCCGGAGGAGGTCTTCGAGCTGACCGCAAAGAATCTCACTGGGGTCGGCGCTGTGGACGCGATTTATTTCCAAGGCGCGGTGCTCGATCCGATCAAGTGTCTTGATCGGATCGAGTCGGAGCTCCAAAAAACCGTGATCGCCAGCAATCCAGCGATGCTTTGGTATGTTCTCTCCAAGTTGAAACTTTCCTATCCCATAACTGGGTATGGCCGCCTGCTAAGAGAATGGCCGGCGCTTCCGAAATAGTTGTTCAAGCCGTTCAAAACGTTTAAATCGTTCAAACCGTTACGGCGGGAACGCGAATGTCATCCTGAGGCGAAGCCGAAGGATCTGCTTTTTTCAGGTCGATCGTTAGCTCAGTGTCCGCTTCAGCCAATCCGTTACAATCTCCGACACTTTGTCTTCCGCGCCGACGTAGAAGTGATCGCAGTTGGAGATGATCGCGATCTCGCACGGGCCGGCGCAGTTTTCCTTGAATCGTTCCGCCGGATAGTTTTCTCGCGGCTCCTGGTCGCCGCGAATGAATAGCACCGGACATTTGATTCGCTTGGCGTTTTCCACGAGGTCCGGCGCGTTGGTGAGGCGGTCGAGATAGGTGCGCGCCGAGATCACCCACCACCAGGCGGGAATGAGCATGAGATCGCGCGGTTTGCCGGCGGCGACCAAAGACTCTGCCTGCTTTTTCAGCTCGTCCGGATTTCCGGCCAGGGAAAAATTTCGCGCCGAGCGCGGATTGCTCATACGATTGCCGCCGGCGTGTGCGGAGAGCAGGATCAAGGCGCGCGTCTCGGGATGATTCGCCACGTGCTCGCTGGCGAGCACGCCGCCGTTGCTGTGGCCGACGACGATCGGACCGGCGAAGCCTTTTCCGGCCAGATATTTCGCCGCCAGCTCGTTGTCCTCGATTCCTTCGGCGACGGTTTGATAAGCGCCGCCGACGCACTCGCGGCTGTCGTAGGTGCTCACCGAGTCATGGCCGCGCCGGTTGAACGGCATGAAGACGTAGCCGAGCGAAGTAACATGCGGCGCAAGAAAACGCGCCGCGCACACATAAAAATTCATCTGATTGCCGTGACAATACATCGCCGCGCCCTTGATCGGGCCTTCGGGAGTGTAGTACGCAGCATCGAGAGGATGGGTCGGTGTCGGAATACTGATAAGTTCGGTACGCATTTCGAGCTCCTGAAGTATTTTCTAGCCAAAGTATCGTCGAAGCGAGCTCGAATTCAAAGCATTGAAGAAAGGAATTTCTATGCCGGGAGAAAAGATCGCACCGTTTCGCGCCAATCATGTCGGTAGCCTGTTGCGGCCACCCGAGCTGCACCAGGCGAGGGAACGGCGTCAAAGAGGGGAGATCGGCGCCGCAGAGCTGCGCGCCGTCGAAGACCGCGCAATTCGCGAAGTGGTAAAAATGCAGGAAGACGTCGGTATGCAAGGGATCACCGACGGCGAATTCCGGCGCACGCTCTGGAACGCCGACTTCTTGAGCCAAATTCACGGTATCAAAGTCGTCGAAGGACTCGCGCCGGATGCGACGAAGAGTTTTCAGAACCCCGATTCCAGCGTGCAGCGCTCGCCGACACAATTCGTCGTGACCGGGAAGCTGGCGCACGACCACGGTATCGAGACTGAGAATTTCAAATTTCTCGCCTCCGTTACCAAGCAAACGCCCAAGCAGTGCATTCCGTCGCCGTCGCTGGTGCATTTTCGTACGGGACGCGGCGGTGTCGATAAGACTGCATATCCCGCAGATGGAGGAATTCTTCGCTGATTTGGCGCGAGTGTTCCGCGAAGAAATCGCCGATCTAGCCGCCGCCGGCTGCCGCTATTTGCAGATCGACGACGTGAACTTCGCGTATCTCTGCGATCCCAAGATGCGCGAAGGTGCGAGGAAGATCGGCGAGGATCCGGATAAGCTGCCGGCTTTGTACGCCAGGCTGATCAACGATTGCATTAAAGACCGGCCTGCCGATATGGCGGTGTGCACCCATCTCTGCCGCGGCAATTTCGCCAGCGCATGGGTTGCCGAAGGCGGCTACGATCCGGTGGCGGAAGTGTTGTTCAACGAGTTGGCGGTTGACGGCTACTTTCTCGAATTCGATACAGCCCGCGCCGGCAATTTCGCGCCGCTGCGTTACATGCCCAAAGGAAAAAAACTGATTCTCGGACTGGTCACCTCGAAATCCGGCGAGCTCGAGAATCCCGACGACTTAAAGCGCCGCATCGACGACGCGAGCAAGCTCGTGCCGCTCGACCAGCTCGGCATCAGCCCGCAGTGCGGCTTTTCCAGCACGGTGCTGGGCAACAAATTGACGATCGATGACCAGATCGCCAAGCTCAAGTTGGTCGTTCAGGTGGCGAAGGAGGTGTGGGGATAGACACCTGGAACGCTGCCAATGCGGCAAAAGAGTTTGTTGCTTCGCCGGGAGTTTTGTGAATAATTTAGTGTTCTAAGGAGGGCATGTCATGAGACGGAAAATTTGTACGACGGCGGCTGCGATCGTATTGACGTCTGCGCTTTGGGGATGTCAGGCGATGACTGGAAGGACCGCGGGGGAGAATCTCGACGATACCAATGTCACCGCTGCGGTGAAGGCTCAGTTGGGGCAGGATAAGCTGTCGACGTTGACGCGCATCGAAGTCGATACCAACGACGGCGTGGTGGCGCTCAACGGCACGGTCGAATCTGCAGAGCAGCGTGCCCGCGCGGAACAATTGGCCCGAAAGGTCAACGGCGTCAAACGGGTGGTCAATAACCTGCAAGTGCAGCGTAAGTGACTGCCGATTTTTGTTGGATCCTGTCGCTGTGAGGACGGACGGAGGATGAAGATCGCGAGTCTTCGATCCTCCAACGCCTTGGCGTAATCTCGGGCCCGCGCTTACTTGTTCACCGCATCGATAAAGCCGCTCTTTTCGAGCTGTTCGACGACCGAGAAGTCAACGAACTGTTCCGGTTTCGGCAGAGGTTTTTTCCCCGCGAAGTGGTTTTCGACCAGGAACTGCACCGCCTTCAATGACGGCCGCGGGGTTTTCTGCAAGGTCGGTGCGTAGTCCTGCCAAGTTCCTTCGAGTATCTCGTCATCGCTAATTTTGCCGTATTTGGCGAGGACCTTCTTGCTGAATGCCTTATCAGTCCGGTACCGGTGCATTCCGCGGGTGAAGCCGCGTAGGAAACGAACGGCTGTGTCGCGGTTTTGGTTGATGAAGGCTCTGGTCGTGATTACAGTGCCGTTGATGTCTTCGACGCCGAGATCAGCGAAATTGATCAGCTCGCGCATACCGAGCTGCGCTGCCTTAGGGTACAGCGGAAAGCTCAAAGCGCCGGCTTGAATGGCGCCGCTCTGCAGCCCCGCGAAAACTTCAGGCTGCGCCCCGAAAGAAAGCAGGGCGACGTCTTTGTTCGGTTCCAGATTGAATTTCTTGAGAGCGATCCGAACCACTTGATCGGAAGTGGAGCCGAAAGTCGTGATGCCGGCTTTCTTCCCTTTCAAGTCCGCCGGCTGCCTTATTTCGGGGCGAACCATCAAACGAAAGGGGGACACAGTTCCGGTGGCGCCGATGATCACGACATCGCCGCCCGCGGCAGTGGCCGCGACCGCCGCGGCGGCGCCCGCTTGTATGATCGGCGCGCTGCCGCCGAGCATGGCCGCGACCATGCGCGTGCTGCCGCCGACGCGAATCAATTCGACGTCCAGACCCTCATCCAGAAAATAACCGGCTTCTTTGGCAATCCAGGCGGTCGCCCACGAACCGGCGAAGCTGGGGTAGAGGAGCCGCATCGGCATCGGCGCCGAGGCTGCGAAAGCGGCCGCGGGTACCAAGACAGAAACCATAGATAGAATGATCGTTCGCAACGTTCTTGACATGCATACCTCCGTGCAAAGGTTCGAAAGGGTGATTCAGTTCAGTTCCCGTTTCCAGCGACTTCGCGAAACAGTCGCATAAAATTTCCGCCGATGATTTTTTGAATTGGCGCCGTCGGTCGAGTCCGCGAGTAGCGCTTGGTCGCCAAGTAACGCGCGCAGCAGAGTCGAATCGATGAACACCCCGCCAAGTCCCGCGACGAGGAAGCGAAAAAATCCGCGCCGTGCAATCGAAGGATGGGCGGCGCGAGACGTTTGCCGTTGAGCTGGTTCGCGAGCAGTCATTGAAATTGTTTGTGACGGGGATGTCTTCCAAATTACACGGCCCTTGTTCGCATCCGGCACCTCGGCCATGTAAAAAGGAGCGCAGGCGATCCAGGATGCAGCGTGAACATACATCAAAGCCGGCGCTTTTGAAAAGTTCGCAGGAGCGCCCGGCCGGCTCGGCTTTCAAAGCGCAACTCGGGCCGGTTTATTTTCTCGTCGTCATCTTTTTGCTCAACTTCGTTTCACGCATCATTCTCTCGCCGCTGCTGCCGACGATCGAAAAAGAATTGGCGATCACCCACAGCCAGGCTGGCTTTTTTTTCTTTTTGACTTCCGGCGGCTATCTGGCGGGGTTGTTGTCCTCCGGTTTGCTCGCGTCGCGCACGAGCCATCGAGTGACGATCGTCGTTGCCAGCGCGGGCGTCGGCGCCGCGATGTTAGCCGTCGCCTTTGCCGGCGGCTTGGGCGTGATGCGCTGCGCGCTTTTTAGCGTCGGATTCGCCGCCGGCCTTTACATGCCCTCGGCGATCGCCACCATCACGGCTCTGGTCGATCGCCCGCACTGGGGCAAGGCGATCGCAGTGCACGAGCTCGCGCCCAACCTGGCATTCTTTATAAGCCCGTTTATCGCCGAGTTGTTTCTCAAATGGGCGAGCTGGCGGTCGGCATTGGCCGTTCTGGGCGCTTTGTCGATTCTTGCAAGCGCTGGGTTTGCGCGGTTCGGCAGGGGCGGCGAGTTTCCCGGAGAGTCGCCGCTATCGAGCGCATTCGGCGCGCTCGCCCGCATACCGACATTCTGGCTGATGATCATTCTCTTTGGCTTCGGCGTGAGCTCGACGGTGGGCGTATACGCGATGCTGCCGCTTTATCTGGTTACGGAACGCGCCTTCGATCCGAGCTGGGCGAACACGATTCTGGCATTTTCCCGTTCCCATGGTCCGATTCTCGGACTACTCGGCGGCTGGGCGTCCGATAAACTCGGCGCGGGACGCACGATGGTCATTAGCTTGGGATTCACCGGGATCACTACGTTGCTGTTGGGTTTGCTTTCGGACGCGGGCCTCGGCGCTGTGGTGCTGGTCCAGCCATTGGTTGCCGTGTGGTTTTTTCCCGCGGCCTTTGCGGCGATCGCCATGATCACCCCGCCCAACGCGCGCAATCTCGCGGTGTCGTTCTCGGTGCCGTTCGGATTTCTTATCGGCGGCGGTCTGATTCCCACCATGATCGGGGCGATGGGCGATGCCGGTTCCTTCGCGACCGGATTCGTGATCACCGGCTCGCTTATTTTTTCCGGCGGGTTGTTGGCGCTGACGCTGAAATTGCCGGAGAAAGCGTGACGCGGTTGTCTTTGCCGCACCGGCTGTTCTATAGATTCTTCATGATGACCTTGAATGATTTTGCCGAGAAAATGCGCGCGAGCGAGGATATCGTGGTTTTTACCGGCGCCGGCATCAGCACGGAATCCGGCATTCCCGATTTTCGCAGCCCCGGCGGCATCTGGACGCGCTATCGGCCGATCACGTTTCAGGAATATATCAGCAGCGAAACAGCACGAATCGAGGCGTGGAGGCGGCGGCTCGAGGGTTGGGAGCAGTACAAGAACGCCAGACCGAACATCGGCCACTATTTCATCCAGTCGCTCGATGCCAAGGGCAAGCTGATCGGCTTGATTACGCAGAACGTAGACGGTCTCCACAGTGCAGCTGGTCTTACGGAGGAGAAAATCGTCGAGCTGCACGGCAGCAACCGGCAGGTGCTCTGTTTGAGTTGCGAACGGACTTACGATCCCGACGAAATCATCCAGCGGTTAGTCGGCGAATTCGAGTCGCCCAAGTGCAGCGCTTGCGGCGGCATCCTCAAGTCCGCGACGGTGTCGTTCGGCCAAGCGATGCCGGAAAAAGCCATGCGCCAGGCGCAAGAGTGGACCGCGCAGGCCGAGGTGTTCGTCGTGATGGGATCGTCTTTGCAAGTGCAGCCGGCGGCGTCGTTTCCGATGACGGCGAAGCGCAATGACGCGCTGCTGGCGATTATTAACCGGGAGCCCGGCCCGCTCGACGACGTCGCGGACTTCGTGCACCACGGCGCCATCGGCGAATTTTGCGCGCGCTTCGGCGAGATGATCGCCGACGGATAAATCGAAGCAGATACACCACGAAGTGATTCATGAGCTCATGCTCGTCCGCAGATGCTGAAAATACGTGCGAAAGATTCCTCACATCCGTTCGGAATGACAACAACAGTAGACAAATGTCATTTCAAAGGAAGTGAAAAATCTTCTATCTGTTATTTCAAAGGGAGGCCGCGAAGCACACGAAGATCTCAAATAGACGTAATCCAAACTTCGTGATCTTCGTGAACTTCGTGGTGTGTAAGGAAACCGTGACGAGCGCGCGATAAAGAGGAAACGTTATGACTGATTGGAAACTGATCGACGCCGACGGCCATATCCGCGAAGTGGAAAGCGACGTATTCGAGTATCTGCCCGATTATTACAAGAGCCGGCGCGAGGCGGTGCTCTATTTCCCGCTGTTGCCGCACCATGGCTGGCACCGGCAAGCCGGGCGCGCCGGCATCGGCGCTTCATTTATGATTCCCACGCTGGAAGATTGGCGCCGGGCCCTCGACCAAGGCAACATCGAAGCCGCCGTCGTCTATCCCACGCGCTTCATGCATATCGGCCAAGTCGGCATGACCGAGTTCGCGGTCGATCTCAGCCGCGCGTACAACGATTATCTGCACGACCGCTTTCTCCGACCGGAGCCTCGCTTGAAGGGCATCGCCGTGTTGCCGCTGCAGGACGTGGCCGCGGCGGTCGCCGAGCTGCGCCGGTCGGTGAAAGACTACGGCATGGTCGGTGGCCTGCTGCCGGCCGACGGCTTGCCGCGCCCGCTCGGCCATCCGGAGTTCCATCCGCTCTACGAAGAGGCCAATCGGCTCGGTTGCATGCTGGCGGTGCACTCGCAGAACTCTCTGCGCAACAACGATCTATTCATGTGGCGCGGCGAAGCCGCGACGCTCGCTCACGTCTGGCCGCAGATGCGCCAATTTACCAACCTGATGTTTTCCGGTCTGCTCGGGCGGCTGCCCGACTTAAAAATCGCCTTTCTCGAAGCGGGCTGCGGCTGGGTGCCCTATTTGATGAGCAAGATGGGCGCGCGCATGGGCGAGGCCTTGCCGCCCGCGAAGTTGATCGAGCGCGGGCAAGTCTATTTTCAGTGCGGCGAGGAGATGACTACGGCCCGCGATGTGGAGCTGCTCGGCGATGAATGCTTGTTCTGGGCGTCGGACTTTCCGCACGAAGGCATCGTCGATATGAGCAAGGCGGTGGACGAATTCTTGCGCCGGGAAGATCTTGCCGAGGGCGCGAAACGCAAGATCGGCTACGACAATCCGAAAAGGCTTTACAGACTTTAAAAATTGGCTCCAAGGTTCCAATGATTCAGCTGTTCCAAATGGTCGAAATCCCGAGTATGTTGCGAAGGTGAATACAAAGGTGAATACAAATGACGCGCGGTAGTCCATAGCCTCTGTGGTTTGCTACGTGCAACAACGTTCGGAACCTGCCTATTTCGGTTCATTAAAAACATTATACAAGTTGAGTGTGCGATGAGGGGAAGTCGGTTCGCATCTGCTTCGCTATTTTCGATCTGCTTCCTTGTTTCCACGGCAGGGGCTTTCGGAACTTCTATTGTCATTATTAGGACCCCTCGAGAGATAGTCGTAGGCGCTGACAGCATGACCACCATCGAGGGACGGGCACCAATCCAGTCCTGCAAAATTCATAGGCTCAAAAATGGCCTTTACTTTGTTTCAGCCGGTTATGCCAATGATCTTTTGGCCGGCGGGACCTATGACGTTGTGCACGAAGTCCATCAGGCAGCTGGCGAGGCTCAATCCTTAAACGCAGCTGTTGATGCTACCAGAGTCGCTTTCCGAGCGGCTTTCTTACAGCAACTCGAACAGCGCCGTTTACAAGAACCCGATCACTTCGAGCGCAATTTTTATCGATTACGGATAGTGCAGGTAGCCCTTTTTGGCATAGAGCAAGGTGATCCGATCGTAGAAAAACTCACGTTCAGAGCATTTAACGAAGTACCCGATCTTCGAATAGAGAGTCACAGGGAGCGGTGCCCAGGTGATTGCCCTGGGGATGTGGCCCCTATCTTCATTGGAGAAGAGCAAGCCATGCGCAACCATATCGGCGAAACCGAATTTCGCGAGCGCGACTCTCTGACGTCGATAGCAGAGAAGCTAATTCACGTGGCTATATCAGCGAGTCCGAACACTGTCGGTCCGCCCGTTGTTGTCTTTCGCCTTCAAGAGCGAGGCGCTTCCTGGGTAAAAGGAGAAACTATCTGCCGCCACGCTCAATAGAACCGATTCACAAAGTAAATAGTCGGAACGCCTGGACCTAAGCCTGCTCGACGTTAGATTCCCTCTGCGCCTGTCGCAAGATATCTTTGCGCGTCACGTAGTCGATGATCTGGATTTTTTCCGCCGGTCCCGAGCGGTTACCCATCATGATCATCGGCCCGTCGCCGGTGTTCTCCAGCGTGTAGAAAGAACCCCCCGTGATCAGCGCGGCCTGGCCGGGCTTTAACGTCACTTTGCCGCCGTCCGGAAAGCTCATCGTGCATTCGCCGTCCAAGACGACGAAAGTCTGATCGGCGTTGTGGCAGTGCATGGAGTCTTTCTGTCCGGGCTTATAATAATGCATCCAGGCATGAAAGCGCGGCGTGTTGAAGACGTTTTTGCGCTTTTGTTCCGTGTGCGCCATTTCCATTAGATCGATCACTTCGATGCTCATGACAAAATTCCTCCTTTGTTATAAGACTGCGATCACTTCGATTTGGAACAATACTTCACCGCGCAGCTCCGCCTTGAGCGCGTGCCGCGCCGGCCGGTCGTGCTCATCGGGAAACATCTTGAGCCATGCTTTGTTCACCGCATCGCGCAGCTTTTCCTCTTTCAAGTAAACTTTCATGTAAGCGATATCGCCGGGCGCACCGCCGGCCGCTTCCATGAAGAGATGCAAATTGCGAAACATGGCGGCGGCTTGCTCGTCCGGATCGGGCGAGAGCACGCCGGTCTTGGCGTCCTTGCCCGAGATCGCCGAAGAAAAAATCATGTTGCCGATGACCGCGCCGTTGGGTATCGGCGCGCCATGTTCCATGCCTTTGATGTGAAGGCTTTTGCGTTTTGCCATTGTCGCCTCCCGCTCTCTCGCCAGATTGTTTGACTCATAGCATGAGCCGCGCGTGAACGTCCACAGCGCTGCTTAAGCGATCCCCTTGCATCTACGAAGCAGTCAAGAACTGCGCGACCGCGGCACAAAATTCATCGGCTGCTTCGGCGTGGATCCAGTGGCCCGCCCGAGGAATCGTTTTCAATTCGGCGCGTGGAAAGACTTCACGAATGGCGGCGAAGTCGTTGTCTTCGATGAAGCTCGAATGTTCGCCGCGAATGAAACAAGTGGGCTTCGGAAACGGTTTTTCCACGACCACCGCCTCGGTGAGAGCGCTGTAATTGTCGATGATCTCGGCCAGGCCGATGCGCCAGCGAAACTCCCCGGCGGAATCGCGCGCGAGATTTTTCATGACGAATTGCCGGACCGCCGTGTCGGCGATCGCCGGAGCGAGGGCGGCGTCGATCTCGCCGAAGGATTTATATCCGCGCAGATCGATGCCGCGCATGGCCAGAAGCAAAGGGCGGTGCGCCGGAGGATACGCCTTGGGCGCGATATCGACGACGAGCAGGTTTTCGAGTAGGTCGGGATATCGAGCAGCCAGCGCCATCGCGACTTTTCCACCCATGGAGTGGCCGAGCACGGCCAGCGCGTGAAGACCTTGCTCTTCGCAGCACTCGCGCACGTCTTGCGCCATAACGGCGTAGTTCATGACCGCGGAGTGCGGCGAATGGCCGTGGTTGCGCAAATCGAGGGAGTAAACTCGGCGAAGCGCGGCCAGTCGCTTGCTCATGGACTGCCAATTGTCGAGAGAACCGAGCAAGCCGTGGAGAATGACCAGCGGCTGGCCGTCGCCCCGGACTTGGAAATGAAGACGCATCGTTTTCACGGGCAACGAATGCCTGACTGTTTCAGGATAGCGTGAAACGATCCGTGCTTCGAGCCGCTCGAGACTCGGGCCCGACGCATTACAAGCGCGAGTAGCAAAAGAAAGATTTACGTAGAAAAAATTCGAATGGGAAAATCGATATCAAAGAATGCGGCGGAAGCTTGCAAGCGGAAAATCAGTTCGCGCCGGGCACCCTAACGACGACTTCGCGCCGAATGAATCCCGGTGGGCGGCGCTTGGAATGAATTTCCAACCAACGGCGAGCGCATCGCCTCTTAATATCCGCTTGTTTGCGGGCTAAACGGGTTCCGTACCCTTTGTCGGCTCGGCGAACGTCGAACCGGATGGCTGAAAGCCCTCGGCCGGCGCCGTGATCTGCCGAGCGAACGCGGTAAGCTCTTCCTGGAGCCGGCGCTGGCGATCGGCAAGCTCGGCATGTCTGGAGAGCAGCTCATTGCACGGCGCTTGCAGCGCGGCGAGCCGTTGGCCGCTCTCTTCGGCCGCAGCGATGCGCGCCTGCCATCGCGGTATCTCGTCTTCATGGCGGCTGATTTCGGCGCGCAGCGAGCGCTGAACGCCGTCCGCTTCAGCCAAACGGTCGCGCAGGGTTTGCATTTCCGAAAGATTTTGCTGCTCCATTGCGAGGCGCTTTTCCAGGTTGGAAATCTGCTCCTGGAAAGCCTGCCGCTCCCGAGCGCGCTCGGCCTCGATGGCGCTCAAGTCGGGAAGGTTTTGCCGGGCGGCTTCGAGCTCGCGTACCTTCGCATGGCTTGTGTCCAGCGTCCGCCTGAGCTCGTCGATTTCCGACTGCATTTGATTTGTCGTCGGCTGGCCGTTTGGGCGTTGCGCGGCGTGGAGATCGGCTTCGCCGGCGGCGAGCCGGCTGCGCAGCTCGTCGACTTCGCGAGCGAGTTGATCGTTGGCGCTCATCAGGCGCCGGGTTTCCTCCTGATCACCGGAGTGGTCGCGCTGCGCTGTTTCGAGCGCGTCGATAGTTTGTCGGCTTTGCGCCAATTCACTCGAGAGAGAGCTGAGCTTTTTCTCGAGCTCGCGATTCTGCGCGTGCAGATCGGCCGCTGCCGTGGCGCCGCTTTCGAGCTGGTCCGATGATCCGTCCGACGCGCCGCGCGGAATATTTTCCAGCCGCGCGAGCAGTCCGTCAATTTCACGCCGTTTGGTTTTTAGCTCGCGCTCCGACGCGATCAAAAAAAGTCCCAGCAAGGCAACCGCCGCTCCAGCAAACATCAAAATCCAGACAAATGTGCTTTCCATGGTCGATTCTCCTATCGAGTCGCCGAGATTGGCCAATATCGCCAAATATATGCCAAATTGGAGAAGGTCGTCCATCGGTATCTAAGTGCCTCAATTGGCACTGGTTTTTTTGCCTGGGGAGCAGCCGGTTTCGCTTCGTCGCGGCACTCGTCAATGAACAAAATCGTGAATCCCGGAGAAAACTGTGTGGAACGCACCGTCGGCCTTTTTAGACATGCGGCTCACCGCCGCATGCTGGCTCTGGATTGGCGCGTGGGGTATTTCAAAGATGTGTTCGGTTACTTCATGGCAGGTAAGCTCCCAGCCGGCGGCCGTTACCAATCCACGGAAGAGCGCGCCATTCTCACGGTGACTTGCCTCGCGGCGTTTTTGTTTTTCAACAGCTTCGGTAGCATTGGCGTCGCCCTGCCGATGATCCAAAAGCAATTCGGCAACAGTCTGGCGGAAATTCAATGGATCGCATTGATGGGCGTCGTGACGGTCTCGAGCCTCTCATTCTGCTTCGGCCGCGCCGGCGGGATATTGGGTCAAAGAAGACTCTACAAGCTTGGCGTGTTCCTGTACGCCGCGGGCGCCGGCTTGGGCGCGATCTCAACTTCTTTCGTCCAGTTGCTGGCGGCGCGTGCGGTGATGGCCGTGGGACTGGCCATGGCGTTGCCCATGTCGACGGCGATTCTTGCCGCGAGTTTCCCCGCCGAGCGGCGCGGCCAGGTGCTCGGATGGTTCGCGGCGGCGATTGCCACCGGCCGCATGGCCGGACCGACGATCGGCGGCGCGCTGCTGGAACTCGGGGGCTGGCGGTGGGTGTTCTGGATGAATTTTCTCGTCGGCGCGGCGGTGAGCGCCGCGGTGATCAAAATATTTCGCGGCGCGGGCGAGCGTCGCGCCGCGCCGTTCGACTTTTGGGGTTCCGCGGCTCTGCTGCTCGGTTATCCGGCTCTGCTCGTCGCGCTCACCTTCGGCGCCAAGCTCGGCTGGTCGTCGCCGGCGGTTGCCGGCTGCTTCGCCGTCGCGCTTGCCGCAATGGCGGCGTTTGTCGCGATCGAGTTTCGCGCGGCGAGGCCGTTGATCGATGTCCGCCTGTTCAAGCGCGGCGCGCTGACGGCCGCCTTGCTCGCGCTCGCTTTGAGCCACCTGATCCATCAACCGATCGCGCTTTTCGCGCCGCTGTACCTGCAAAATGTTTTGGGCGTTTCCGCGCTCGCGGCCGGGATCATTCTCGCGGTCCTGCCGCTGTCTACCGCGTTGGCGTCGCCGCTCAGCGGCCGCCTGGCCGATCGCTACGCGGCGCCCGCGGTCGGCGCCGCGGGATTGGCGATGATCGTCGCGGGCATCGCCTTCTACGCTCTTTTGGCCACGGACAGCTCTCTGTGGATGGCGGCCGCCGCGCTGGCGCTGCTCGGCGCCGGCATTGGATTTTTCACGCCGGCAAATCAGAAAAGCGCGTTTGCCGCCATCGAGCGCGAGGACTACGGCATTCTCGCGGCGATGTTGAGCTCCTTCGCCACCGCCGCCGGCGCCATCGGCACCACGCTCACCGTCGCGGTGATGGAAGCCGCCGCGGGAGGGCAGCTTTGGCTGCGCCCGGAGGTGTTCACCGGCGCGCAGCGCTTTGCGTTTGCTTGTCTGGCGCCCATCGGGGTGCTGGCTCTGGTAATCACCGTCAGGCGGCGGCCAGACGCTACGACCGACGCGGCGCGACGGAAGTAATGTTCGGCGCGCGCTCGCGCGCGACGCGGGTGATACCATGGTCATCGATTTTCAACATCATTACATGCCGGTGGAGTTGGCGAAAAAGCGCGGGCTTTACTCCGAGACTGGCAGGACCATGCTGCAAGAGAGGGCGGCTTGCCGGCCACGATGCACCAGCGTCTGTACGATCTCGACTTGCAGCTCCGCGATAGTGGAAGATTCTCGGGGGCACTGCCGCGGAGCTGCCGCGCATCTAGTTGGCTACTGAAAAAGATCCATATGCTTCATTGGGCTCAGAGCGGCAGTGGACGTTCATCCGGTCCGGCGGCGACCGCGCCGGCTACTGCTTGGCGGGTTTGGTGAGACTGGCCTCCACATAGCCGGGCTTGTTGCCGCGCTTGGATTGGACTTTGAGCCAGCCCTTGCTCTCTTCGACGACGTTGAGTTTTGTTCCCTTTGAGATATCCGCAATCACGGGATAGTGAAGTCCCGGGCCGCCTCTAACCTGGGTATCCGTCAACGCTTCGTACCGGCCGGCTACATCGGTGGCTCTTTTGTCTTTTTCCGCTCGCTCGTCCTTGCCGGGCTCAGGGTCGCTCTCGGCCGCCTCGCCGGTCCAAGGGTTGACCGAAGCCATTTCGATGTAGCCCGGCGCGTTGCCCTTTTTGGATACGATCAGCACCCATTCGCCGTCCCTTCCGACGACATTTACTTTTGCGTCGGCGCCGATTTCCGCGATGGCGCGAAATTGAGTCCCCGGTCCGCTCCGAACTTTCGTTTTTGAAGTGGTGACGTAGGCGCGAGTCTGTTCGTTGAGATCGGGGAGCTCCGCGGGGTCTGCCTTTTTTTCTGCGCGGTCGCAGGCGAAAACGCTCAGCGCGACCAAGAAGATCCCTATCCAACCTGCCGGCTTACCCTGGCATCGCTTCATTACGGCCTCCTATTCTTGTTCTTGACGATTGGGCAGGGATTATATCACGCGTTGCGGATTCTTTGGACTTTTCGCCGGAGTTCCAGCGGAGGACTTCGCATGGCATTGCAGTGATTTTGCGACACAATCCCGGCGCGCGAAGGAGCGCCAGCGCAACTTCGCTCAATGGATCTCTTTCCACACTTTGGCAAGGCTGTCGCCGTAGACGCGCAGGTCCCACGCGCAAAAATAGCCGAAGGGCGTGGTCCACACCTGGTAGCCGCCTTCGCGCAGGCGGCCAGCGAGATCCTCGATGAACGAAGCGGCAAAGGCCGGTTCGGCGCTCGCGCCGCCAAGATGGGCGAAGGAGTGCAGCACGATGTTCTTCAACGACCGCTTGTTGGCGAGCCACTTGATATGCTTGACGGACTGGCGCAGGACCGCAGGCGAGCGCGCCGCGGCCGCGTCTCCAGCTTCGGCGTGGATAAAGGCGATCACCGCCTCCTCGACTTCCCGGTCGATCTCCTGATCGGCAACGTCGGGAAGAGTTTTGCTGTGGGCTTGCCAGCGAAAACGTTTGGCCTGGAAGCAGAGGAGCTTCATAGCCCGGGGATCAATAATGAGTGAGGAAGTTTTTGAGTATCTTTTTGCCTTCTTCGTTGAGGATCGATTCGGGATGGAACTGCACGCCTTCCACCGCGAAGGTCTTGTGGCGCACCGCCATCACCACTCCGTCAGCGGTTTGGGCGCTCACGATCAGGTCCGCCGGCAAGCTCTTGGGATCGATCACCAGGGAGTGATAGCGCATGGCGCCGAAGGGATTTTTCACTTCGCGGAAAATCGTCTGCGCATCGTGGGTTACGTTGGAGAGTTTGCCGTGCATGATCGACGGCGCGCGCACGATATTGGCGCCGAAGGCGGCGCCGATCGATTGGTGACCTAAACAGACGCCGAGGATGGGCAGGCGCGGCGCGAAGCGGCGGATGGCGTCGCACGAGATGCCGGCCTCTTTGGGCGTGCAGGGACCGGGCGAGATGACGATCCTTTCCGGCCCGAGCGCGTCAATCTCGTCCAAAGTGATCTTGTCGTTGCGATACACTTTCACTTCGGCGCCGAGCTCGCCGAGATAGTGAAAGAGGTTGTAGGTGAAAGAGTCGTAGTTGTCGATCAGCAGGATCATCGTTTCCTCCACTGCTCGGCCAACTCGACCGCCTTCAGCATGGCGCGCGCCTTGTTCAGGGTCTCCTGGTACTCCATCTTCGGGTCGGAATCGGCGACGATGCCAGCGCCGGCGGTGATGTAGACTTTCCTGCCTTTCATGATGATGGTGCGAATGACGATGCAGGTGTCGAGATTGCCGTTGTACCCGAAGTAGCCGATGGCCCCGGCGTAGAGCCCACGCTTGTGCGGTTCGAGCTCGGCGACGATCTGCATGGCGCGGATCTTCGGCGCGCCGGACACGGTGCCGGCGGGGAAGGCCGAGACGAAAAGATCCAAAGGCGACTTGTCCGGCGCGAGCTTGCCGCGGACGTTGGAGACGATGTGAATCACGTGCGAGTAGCGCTCGATCGCCATCAATTCGTTGACCTCGACGGTGCCGATCTGCGCCACGCGGCCGACGTCGTTGCGCCCGAGATCCACGAGCATGATGTGCTCGGCCCGCTCCTTGGGATCGGCGAGCAGGTCCGCTTCGAGCTCGCGCTCCTCTTCAGGCGTCGCGCCGCGCCGCCGCGTTCCCGCGATCGGCCGGAGCTCGATGGTATCGCCGGTGAGCCGCACCATGGTCTCGGGCGAAGAGCCGATGAGCCGTAGGTCTTCCAGTTCCAGGTAGAACATGTAGGGAGACGGGTTGATAAAGCGCAGGGCGCGGTAGATCTCGAAAGCATCGGTCGGTGTTTCGGTTTCGAGCCGCTGGGCGAGCACCACCTGAATAATATCGCCGGCCTCGATGTATGCCTTGGCCCGATGGACGATCTTTTCGAAGCCCGCCTGGGTCAAATTCGAACGATATTTTCGCCGCCCTACGGCTTGGGCGAGATCGCGCGGCTCGATCCCGCGCGGCTTTTTTTGCAGGGTCGAAATCACCGCGCGGATGCGCTTGACGGCCGCGTCGTAGGCGCGGCGCAAGTCGGTCCGGTCATCGAGGTGGACGTTGTCGATCACTTTGATCGTGTGCTTGAAATTGTCGAAGGCGACCAGAGTCTGCACGAAAAGGAAGAATATTTCCGGCAAGCCGAGGGGGTCCGGCTGGCTGCCGGCGATATCGTGAAACTGCTCGACGGCGTTGTACGAAACGTAGCCGAGCGCGCCGCCGAAAAACGGCGGCACCCCCGGCACCGCCACCGGCCGATATCCTTGGAGCAAGTTCTCCAGGATCTTGAGCGGCGCATCCGCGGTGAGCTTTTCTGACTTGCCGCGCTCGATGATCTCCACCTGCTTGCCGCGCGCCTTGAAAATCCGCTGTGGGCGCGTTCCGAGAAAGGAATAGCGCGCCCAGCGCTCGCTGCCTTCGACGCTTTCGAGCAGAAACGAATAGCGATCGCGCTCGAGACGCTTGAAAAAAGACAACGGGGTTTCCAGATCCATCAGCAATTCCTGATACACCGGGATCAGATTTCCCTGCTTGGCCAAGCCGCGGAATTCTTCGTAGCTAGGTTGAATCATCTTGAAAAAATAAAAAAGGCCATAAGTTTATCACCTATGGCCTCGATCTTGTTGAAATTATGTGGATAATTAGCCACGGTGAAGACGCTGTTTGATGCGCCGCCACCGCCAGGCAAAGGAAAGAGGTGAAACCGTCACTCGTTCGGGCATGGCGGCATATTGCCGTATTGCGGTTTGGTGGTCAAGCGCGGTGCACGCTTCGCGGCCCGGGAAACGGCGCTTTGCTCGGCAAAGCGGGTTTTGATTTCGTTTTTCTTCATGGTTTTCGCCCATACAGTGCTGCGCTCTCGGCTGTCGAGAGTATTCCGCGCAAGCCTAAAGGCGGCGATTTCTCTTGATCTCGGCGCCTGCATTTGACATGTAAATACCGCTGGGTTAGCTTAAAACGCTTTTTTGGAATTGTCCTCTACGATCCGGAAAGCGCGTTGATGCTTGTCCGACTACAGGGAGGAAAACATGGTTCGGCGCGAGAAGTCCAACTACGTCATTCAGTCCGTTTCACATGCACTCGATGTGCTGGAACAGTTCTACGGCAACGTCGATGAGATCGGCGTGACCGAGTTGAGCAAGCGGCTGAAACTGCACAAGAACAACGTTTTTCGTTTGCTCGCGACGCTCGAAGCGCGGGGTTACATCGAGCAGAACAAAGTTACCGAAAACTATCGTTTGGGCCTGCGCTGCTTGCAGCTCGGGCAGACGTTTATTCATCAGATGGGCTTGTTGCTGCAGTCGCGCGCGGTGCTCGAGGAGCTGTCGAAGATGACCAACGAAAGCGCCTACGTCGCGATTCGCAAAGGCAGCGCGATCATTCCCCTCGACTTCGTCGAGCCGGCGCGGGCGGTGCGCGTGGTTTCCTTTCTCGGCACCGTGCTGCCGCCGCACTGCACGGCGGCGGGCAAAGCGCATCTGGTTTTCGAGGCCGAGGGAACTCCCGGCCAGAGCCTGCCGGAGCGCTTGGAACGGTTTACCGACCAGACGATCGTCGAGCGCAGCGCGCTGCGAGAGCAGATGAAGATGATCGGCGAAGCCGGCTATGCCGTCGAGCGCGGCGAGTTCGCCGAAGACGTCAACGCGGTAGCGGTGCCGGTGCGCGATTACACGCGAGCGCTCGTCGGCACTCTGGCCGTGGTCGGCCCGGCGCACCGGTTTAACGACGATGCGGTCAACAACGAGATCGCACCGGTGCTGCTGAAAGCAGGGACGGAGCTTTCCAAAAGGTTGGGCTTTCCGGGATAGAACGTTAAGAACCTCGTTGCCGCGCAAGCTCCTTGCGAACCCCGCGGCGCGCCGTCGAGAATCGCTCACGACGGGCGATCAGGAACACGCAAACAGTCTTGAAAAGAGCGGGGGCGCTGACCTCGGCACCGGCCGGCGGCACGCCGCCGGTTTTTGATAAGCGCTTTCTTTGCGCAGATAAGAAGGGAACGATGGGCGAGCCGCTATGCTGACATTGGTCGAAAAGATCGCCTTTATCTTGCTTGCGTTCGGCTCTTTTTACTACGGCGGAACGAGATTCTACGCCGTCTATCGCGCGATTGCGCGCGGCAAACCCGACGCGCGTTTCGGCAATCTGGCCGAGCGGATTCGGCGGGCGATCTGGATCGTCCTCACGCACCAGTCGGTTTTTAAGGCCCGACCGATCGTCTCGTTCCTGCACGCGCTGATTTTCTACGGCTTCGTATTTTATTTTCTCGTCAATCTGGTCGATGTTCTCGAAGGCTTTTTCGGCATTCACGCGCGCGGCGGAGCGTGGAATCTCTTCAACGTGCTCGCCGACCTTCTGACCGCCGGCGTGCTGATTGGCATCGTCGGCATGGTCATCCGCCGATTGATCGTCCGGCCCAAGGATTTCGAATTTCCCGCCAACGTGCCGGTCGAGCCCGAGGTGCGCGCCGGTATTTTTCGCGACTCCAGCGTCGTTGCCGGATTCATCATCTTTCACGTCGGCTGCAGGCTGCTGTTCAAGGCGACGCAGCTGGCCCAGGAAGGCGCCGATGCGTTCCAGCCGATGAGCTCGCTGTTCGCGCTGCTGTTCGCCGGGCTCGACGCCGATGGGCTGACGTTGCTGAACCATTTTTTCTGGTGGGGTGCGCTTGGCTCGATTCTCCTGTTCCTGCCGTATTTTCCGCGCTCCAAGCACATTCATCTGTTTCTCGCCCCGCTCAATTTGGCTCTAAAAAAGGACAATCCGGGCGCGCTCCAGCCGATGGATTTCGAGAAGGAAGAAGTTTTCGGTGCCGCGAAGCTGGAAGATTTCACTTGGCCGCGCCTGCTCGATTCGTATAGCTGCATCATGTGCAACCGCTGCCAAGACGTCTGCCCCGCGACGGCCACCGGCAAGGCGCTCAGCCCGGCGGCGATCTTGATCAACGAGCGCTTCGAGCTGAACAAGATCTTTCCTTCCTTTGCCGGCGGCGCGGAGAGTCCGCGGCCGCTGCTCGACTTCGCGCTCAATGAAGAAGCGGCCTGGGCGTGCACTACGTGCAACGCCTGCATCGAAGTCTGCCCCGTCGGCAACGAGCAGATGCTGCACATTATCGACGTGCGCCGCGAGCGCGTGCTCACGGCGGCGGAGTTTCCCAAAGGATTGCAAAACACTTTCAATCACATGGAGCGCGCGGGCAATCCCTGGGGGATGGCGGCGGACGAGCGCATGGCTTGGGCAAAAGACCTGCCGTTTTCGGTCCCCACCTTGGCGCAAAAGCCCGACCCCGAGGTGCTCTATTGGGTCGGCTGCGCGGTGGCGTTCGATCCGCGGGCGCAAAAGATCGCCCGCAGCCTGGCCGCGATCTTCAATTCCGCCGGGGTTGATTGGGCCGTGCTCGGCAAGGACGAGAAATGCACCGGGGACACGGCACGCCGGGCCGGCAACGAATATTTGTTCGCGCAAATGGCCGAGGAAAACGTCGCCGCCTTGAACGAGGTCAAAGCCAAGACCATCGTGACCACCTGCCCGCACTGTTTTCATACGATCGCCAACGAGTATCCGCAGTTCGGCGGCAACTACACAGTCAAGCACCACACCGACTATATCGACGAGCTGATGCGAAGCGGCAGGCTCAAGCTCGCCGCCCACGGCGCCGGCTCGGTGACCTATCACGATCCGTGCTACCTGGGGCGGCACAACGGTCTCTTCGAGCAGCCCCGTGCCTTGATTCGAAACAGCGGCGCGAAGCTGACCGAGCCCCGGCGCACTCAAAAGAACAGTTTTTGCTGCGGCGCGGGCGGCGGCCAGTTTTGGAAGGAGGAAGAGAAAGGCACCGAGCGGGTCAGCACCAATCGCTATCGTGAGCTCAAGCAAACCGGCGCCAAGACGGTCGCCACCGGCTGTCCATTTTGCATGCGCATGATTACCGAAGAGGCTGCCAAAGAGGAGCCGGACGCCGCCATGGAAGTCCTGGATATCGCGGAAATCGTCGCCAAGCAGCTCGCCAAGTGATTATGTCGCGCCGTCCAGGTTTCATCTCGCTGGTGGCGGTCGCGGCCTTGGCCGCCGTTGCTTCCTGCGAAGCGCAGCCCAAGGTCACGATTGTTACTCAGGCGGGACGGTCGGTGGTTTTTCAGGTAGAGGTCGCCGATACACCGGCGAAAAGAACCCTGGGCCTGCAATACCGCAAAGAGCTGGCCGACGGTCGCGGCATGATTTTTCTGTTTCCCGCCGAAACGCAGCAGTCCTTTTGGATGAAGAACACGCCGCTTCCCCTGGACATGATTTTCATCAATGCGGAGCGAAAAATCGTCGGCATCGTCGAGCAGACGACGCCGTTCTCGTTGGATTCGCGTTCGGTTGCGGCGCCGAGCCAGTTTGTGCTCGAGATCAACGGCGGCCTGGCGAAGCGGCACGGCATTCGCCCCGGCGACAGCGTGCGCTTTGAAAACATTTCGACGAACGGCGTCAGAGAATAAAAAAGGGACCGGAGCGCTGGCCCCGATCCCTTTGCATGACGCGCCTCGGCGCTTCAGATCTCGTGGAAGAAGTACGGCCTCACCGGCGCGAGCTTCTCCTCGTAGGAGTCCGGGTACATGAACCACAGCGACGCGGCGATGCTGCTCAGCAGCGAGTTGCCGTCCTGGGGCGTGAAGCAGGTGCCGACGATTTCTTTATCGCCGCGCATCGCCAGGCTCTGGGTCACGATCACGGTCTGATTCAAGATTCTCCCGAACATGCCGTGGTCGCGGCCGAACGAAAACACCGAAGCGGAGGATTTTTTGTGCGTGAGCGCTACCCGGGCGTTGCTCTGCAGACGGCGCATGAGCTCTTCTTTGGCGATGCCGCGGCGCAGCTTCAGGTTGAAGTGGATCGTGTGCATGTACTGCGTGTTCAGCTTCAGCGCCGAAGAATAGATGTCGAGATCCAAGCCTAGAGTCTTGAACAGGTAATGGGCGTCGCGTCCCTGGTGGGTGCCGAACTGCGGGTCGTCGTGCTTGCCCGCTTCGGGCGCCGGAATAAAATCGCCTTCCTGGCTCAGATCGTTGGCGCGGCGCATGCACACGAAGCGGCTTTCGGCCAGATTGTCTTCTTTCTCCGGACCCAGGGCGATGGTGTCGATCAGCACCGCCAGGTTGTGCGTGTTGCAGCTCACGACTTGGATGAATTGATCCTCGCCCTTTTGCAGCGCTCTGTCGTTGATGCCGCGCGCGTATTTTTTGCCGAAACCGTCTTCGCTGCCCTGGGCGATGAAGCCGCGGCCGTTGCCGGTGTATTTGTTGTAGAGCTTTTCCTTGTTTTCGTTGCCTACGGGAGTGCAGTCGATGATCACGCTGGCGCGTTCGATGGCTTCTTCGGCCTCGAAGCTCGGCTGCATGCCCATGTCGACGAATTTTTGCCAGCGCTCTTTGTCGACCGCGAGCCTCGCGCCTTTGCTGCACGAGGCGATGACCTTGGAGCGGTCGGCGAGCAGAGGCGTGCGTTTGTGGAAGGTCACCTCATCGATGCCGAAGGAGTCTTTGAACGTCGACAAGATGCCGACCAGCGGCTCGCCGATGGTTCCGGTGCCGACAATGTGAACGACTTTTTTTTGCGCCATGGCTACCCGCCTCAGGTTTAATAGGCGAATACTAGCCCAACAACATGCAGCGATCAACCGACTTTGCTTCGCGCAGTCGCCGCGATCCAAGGGCAAAACGCGATTACATTGACGATGGTTTAATGGTAAAAATGCACTACGGAGGCAAAATGGCTGCGACAAATCTGCCAGCGACTTTTTTCGATCAAAACTTTGCCATTCGCTCCGGAGACCTAGAAAAGGTGCTCGATCAAGCGTTGGGCAAAAAGGCGGACTACGCCGATCTCTACTTCGAATATCGGCGCAACGAAGGGGTGGGTCTGGAAGAAGGTCTGGTCAAAAACTGCTCGCAATCCACCGCCAACGGTGTCGGCGTGCGCGTGCTGGCCGAGACCAAAACCGGCTACGCCTATACCGACGATATCACCATCGAGAATCTCGAGATCGCCGCGCGCACGGCGCGCTACATCGCGCAGAATCGCGCCACCGACACTCCGGCGCCCGTCGGCGCTTCCGGGGGATCGCCGCGCGATCTCTATCCGGTCGCAACGCCGGTCAACGACGTCGCTTTGGAAAAGAAAGTGGAGCTGCTCTACGAGATCGACAAATTCGCGCGCGGTCTCGATGCGCGCGTGAAAAATGTCTTCGTTTCTCTCGGCAGCGAGTACAAGGTGATCTACGTCGCAAGCTCGCAGGGAGTGAGAGTCGGCGATATTCAGCCGCTCACCCGGCTCAACGTGAGCTGCATCGTCGAAGAGAACGGCAACCGGCAGATCGGCAGCTTCGGCGGCGGCGGCCGGGTGGAGTACGGCTTTTTCGTCGATCATCAGGACTGGCAGCGCTATGCGCGCGAGGCGGTCCGCCAGGCGATTCTCAACCTCGACGCCATCGATGCTCCGGCGGGCACCATGGACGTGGTGCTGGGCCCGGGCTGGCCGGGAATCTTGCTCCACGAGGCGATCGGCCACGGGCTCGAGGGTGATTTTAATCGCAAGAAGACTTCGGCGTTCAGCGGTCGTATCGGCCAGAAAGTGGCGTCGGAGCTGTGCACGGTGGTCGACGACGGGACGATTCCTTCGCGCCGCGGTTCGATCAACATCGACGACGAAGGCACGCCGACCAACCGGACGGTGCTGATCGAGAAGGGCATTCTGAAAGGTTACTTGCAGGACAAACTCAATGCCGGCTTGATGAAGATGCCGCTCACCGGCAACGGCCGGCGCGAAAGCTACGCGCATATTCCCATGCCGCGCATGACCAACACCTTCATGCTCGCCGGCGAGTCGGCGCCGGAGGATATCATCCGTTCGGTGGATAAGGGGCTCTACGCTGTGTCGTTCGGCGGCGGCCAGGTGGATATCACCAGCGGCAAGTTCGTTTTCTCGGCGAGCGAAGCCTATCTGATCGAAGGCGGCAAGGTGACTCGGCCGGTCAAGGGCGCCACGCTCGATTGGCAACGGGCCTGACGTGCTCACCCGGGTTTCGATGGTGGGTTCGGATCTAAAACTGGATGAAGGCGTCGGCACCTGCGGCAAGGACGGCCAATCGGTGCCGGTCGGCGTCGGGCTGCCGACCATCAAAATCGACGGCCTCACCGTCGGCGGGACGAGGGCCTGAAAAGCTATCGTTCAAGCCGTTCAAATAGTTCAAAACGTTCAAGCAGTTTTCGGACGGACCTCCGAAAAACGTTTTGAACGAGCCGGGGAGTTGTATGGAACGATTGGAATTGAGCCAGGAGCTGGGCCGGGAAATCCTGGCCATGGCCAAGGCCAGAGGTGCTTCGGAAGGCGACGTCGTGATGGCGGAGAGCGACTCGTTCTTCGTCACCGTGCGCATGGGTGAAGTGGAAAAAATCAGTCAGGCGGGCGAGAAGCGCCTGGGCCTGCGGCTCTTTTTCGGCAACAGCTCGGCAAGCGCATCGACGTCGGACATTTCCAAAAAGTCGATTGAAAAATTGGTCGACGACACGGCGCGGATGGCCAAGGTGACGGCGCAGGATCCGCACGGCGGCTTGCCGGCGCCCCGCGAGCTTGCGCGCGACTTGCCGCAGTTGGACCTGAGCGACGAAGCGGCGCGCGACGTTTCCGTCGATGAAAAAATTCGGCTGGCTCTGGCGACCGAAAAGAGCGCGTTGGCGTACGACGAGCGCATCACTAACTCGGAAGGCGCGGAGTTTTCCAACCAGTTCGGCCGCGTGATCTACGCCAGCAGCGGCGGCTTTGCCGGTGAATATTGCGGTTCTACTTTCGGCCACTCGGTCGCGCCGGTGGCGTCGCACAACGGCGCCATGCAGCGCGATTACTGGTACTCGTCCAATCGCAAATTCGCCAGGCTCGATTCGCCGGCGCAGGTCGGCGAGCGCGCCGCGCAGCGGGTGCTGCGCCGGCTCGGCGCCCGCAAGGTGAAAACCTGCCAGGCGCCGGTCGTTTTCGATCCCGAGATGGCGGCCTCGCTGCTGCGCAATCTGGCCTCGGCCTTGTCCGGCTACTCGCTTTACAAAGGCGCATCGTTCTTGGCGGGCCGGTTGGAAACGGAGATCGGCTCCGAATTATTGACGGTGATCGACGACGGCACGATCCCCGGCGCGCTCGGCTCGCGGCCGTTCGACGGCGAGGGGCTGCCGGTCCGGAAAAAAACCGTGGTCGAAAAGGGGCGGCTGCAAAGTTATCTGCTCGATACCTACAGCGGCAAAAAATTGGGCATGCCGTCCACCGGCAACGCATCGCGCTCGGTCGGCGAGGCGCCCGGGGTGGCGCCGGCGAACTTTTATCTCGCGCCGGGCAACGAGTCTCCGGAGCAGATCATCGGCACGGTGCAAAACGGCTTCTACGTGACGGAAATGATCGGCTTTGGCGTCAACATGGTGACGGGAGATTACTCCCGCGGCGCCGCGGGCATCTGGATCGAGAACGGCGAGCTCGCGTATCCGGTGGAAGAGATCACGATTGCCGGCAATCTGAAAGAAATGTTGCGCAACATCGAAATGGTCGGCAGCGACCTTGAAATGCGCGGCCGCATCGCCGCGCCGACGATCAAAATCTCTCAAATGACGATTGCCGGTGACTAGCAATTCACGAGGATCGAAGATGGAGGATCGAGGATCGCTTTTCCATCTTCCATCATCGATCCTCTATCCTCGGCTTGTTCCCTACAAGACCTGAAAGCCCGCCTTGAGCGCCGCGCGCAGGAAGTCGTCGATATGCGATTGGCTCGGGTCAAAGTCGAGCACGGCGACGCTGCGCTCCAAGCTGAAATCGATCTTTTCGATGCCCGGAAGCGCTTGAAAGGCCGTCCGCAGCGCCGGTAGATCTTCCGCTTTGAGCTTAGCGATCGAGAGGATAGCTGTCTTAGTGCCCATCGCGCCCTCCTTGTTTTGAATTTGCCAAAACTTCCTTCGATTCGCAATTCAGCATCTCGTTTCCCGCAACCCGTTTACGTTTGTACGTGCGCTCTCGCTTTGCGAAATTTTCTTGACGCGCACGGACGACTTATGTGACAGTACTTTCGCCGATCGGCGCTGGTGTATCTTTCATGGGCGCTCTACTCAACGCATTCAAATCCACCAACATGATCAGGAGGGGAGCATGGCTTACGATGTAGAAAAGCTCTTAACCCTATCCCAGGCGGATCTCGATGCTCTCTTTACCAAGAGCCCGGTAGGGGAAATTCCGGACGGAGAAGCCGATGGTACGGCGATCGTTGCGCCCGGGACAAAATTCAGCTCGACCATTGCTCATTTTGTCAGCCACTTCGCCTGGCAAGGAAAGGTGTTCGACGCCAAAAAGGGCCAGCTCAAAAACAAGATTCTTCCTTTCGGACTCAATGCAATTATCGCCAAGGTGTATAAGGCCCCGAGCTGGCTTGACGGTAAAGAATGTATCGTATTGGATTACTCCGATACTTCGCTTGTCGCTCAATGGATTCGCGATGAGATTCGCCAGATCGAACCGAAGCTGTATTTAGGAAAAGTGTATTGGGATAAAACGCGCCTGATCGATTTTGCGTTAAAATTCTAAGCGTCTGAGAGCGTTCGGGATTTTTCCCGAGCGTCATTTTCCGGAAATCTGTTCATTGTGCTCGGAAAAGCTCTCTTCCCACCTCGCTCTCTGAGGGCGCGACGGTTTATCGCCGCTACGCGCGTGAATGGGTCCCCGCAAATTTCTTTGGCGCCGGGATTGGACGATTGTCGGTCGACGATTTGCGCATGGGATTTGGCGCACAATGGATAAACGCGTATGACGCGGATGCAACGTTTCTTTACCGGCTTGGGTTATTGTGCAGCGGCCCTCTTGCTCGTTGCCGTCATCGCGGGGGCGTGGTTAGTGGGACGCTTCGGCGCCGATATCCCCGTACCGTACAAGGACGATCTCGAACATTTCAAATACGGCTCCCTCGGCAGCGAGCACGAGTTCGGCGTGCCGTATTGGATCTGGCGAGCGCTGCCGGAGTTGTTTCAAGACAAGCTGCCACCGGGCGGCAAAGGCTGGCAGTCGGTCGGTTTTGTTTTCGAAAAGGGCAAAGATCTGCCGGTCGGGATGTCGCAGCGCCGCTATCTTGGCTTCGACGTTGTCTGGCTCAACTGTGCCTTCTGCCACGCCGGCACCGTGCGCGAGACTCCCAAAAGTGAGCCCAAAGTTTATAGCGCCATGCCGGCCAACACCTTCGACTTCCGCGCGTTCATGCGCTTTCTCTTCGCCACGGGCGAGGATCGGAGATTTACGCCGCAGGACATTTTGCGCCAGATCAAAATCATCCGCCAACGCGAGGGCCTCGACGATTTGCCGCTCATCGATCGTCTGGTGCTGCGTTTCTACGGCATCTACTACATGCGCGAGCGCATCCTTGCGCTGCGTGACCGCTTACAGTTCATCGCCGAGCAGCCCGAGTGGGGACCGGGGCGCGTCGACACCTTCAATCCGCTGAAAGCGTATTTCAACTTCCCGCCCGAGCAGCTTGCCAAAGAAGAGCGCATCGGCACCACCGATTTTCCCTCGATCTGGAATCAGGGCCAGCGCGAAACGCTGAAAATGAATCTCCATTGGGACGGCAACAACGTTTCGCTGGAAGAGCGCAACCGCAGCGCAGCCATGGGCACCGGGATCACGCCGCCGACCGGTGATCGAAAAAGCTTAAAGCGCGTTGCCGATTGGCTACGCAATCTGCCGGCGCCGCCGTATCCGTTCGCCATCGACAAGAATCTCGCCGGCCAGGGCGCGCCGATCTACAAACAATATTGTTCCTCGTGCCACGGCGCCGACGGCAAAGATTTTCGCGGCGAGCAAGTCGGCAAAGTCGTGCCGATCGCCGATATTGCCACCGACCGTTGGCGTCTCGACTCGTACACGTACGACGTCACAGTGAATCAAAATCTCATTTTCGCCGGCTACGAGGGGGAGCGGTTCAGCCACTTCCGCAAAACCTTCGGCTACGCCAATAGCCCGCTCGACGGCGTCTGGTTGCGCGCGCCGTACCTTCACAATGGCTCGGTGCCGACGTTACGCGACTTGCTCGAGCCAAGCGCACAGCGGCCTAAAACTTTTTACCGCGGCTACGACGTTTACGATCAAAAGAAGGCGGGCTTTATTTCGGACGTGAGCGAGGAAGGCGGGCGCAAATATTTTCTCTACGACACGGGACAGGACGGGAATTCCAACAGGGGCCATGAGGGAAAGCGCTACGGCACGGAGCTCACCATGGCGGAGAAGGATGCGCTGGTCGAATACCTCAAGACTTTCTGATTGATCCGATTGGCCTGGGGCGGCTGCGGAGGAACGATGGCGGAACCGCAAAGGAAAAAATCCTGGTGGAAGATCGTGTTGCTGCTTGTCGTCGTTTTCGCGGCGGTGGGCGGCGCGATCGGTTGGTATAAGTTCTTTCGCGAAGAGCCGCAGCCGGATTGGATGACGGCCACGCCGGACATGCGCTTCAAGTATGGATCCATTGGCGCGGAGCATGACGCCGGCATTCCCTACTGGATCTTTTTCGTGCTGCCGCGCATGTTTCCGGAAAAACTGCCGGGCCCGGGCGGTTTGGCGTCCTTGGGCGTCGCCTGGGAACAGGGCCAGGAACTGCCGATCGGCTTCACGAAAAAAGTCATCGGTTTTGCGCGGGTGGCCAATAATTGCGCGTCGTGCCACACCGCGAGTTATCGAAAAAGTCCCGACGAGAATCCGACCTTTGTTCCCACCGGACCGAACCATACACTCAATCTGCAGGCGTTTTTCCGGTTCGTGGTCGATTGCGCCAAGGATCCCGCGCTTCAACGCTGACGAGATCATGCGCGAGATCGCGTTGGTCTACGATCTGCCGCTGCTCGATCGCATGATCTACCGCTATTTGCTGATCCCGATCACCAAGAAACGCCTGCTCGAGCGAGAAGCGCAATTCAAGTGGGTCTATCACAAGGAATTTCCGTTGTGGGGCCGGGGGCGCGACGACGCCATGAACCTCACCAAGTATTTTCTCCTCAATTGGCCGATGGACGATACGCTTGGCCCGACCGACATGCCGTCGGTATGGAATCTCAAGAAGTACCGGCCCGAGAAGGGCATGCTCATGAATCTCGCCGGCGACAGCCACGACGCGCGCTCGGTGATCATCGATTCGGCCCTCGGCCTGCTCGCCGCCGCGCCCAATGACCGTGACGAGTTCATGGGAGAGATCGATTGGCTGGTGCAATATCTCAGCGAGAAACAGGCGCCGCGATTCCCGTTTCCGATCAAAGAGGAGCAGGCGAAAGCCGGCAAGGCAGTCTTCGACGCTAACTGCGCGACGTGCCATGCGAGCGAACGGACGGGCACGCGCGTGCCGGTGGAAGAAGTCGGCACCGACCGCGAGCGGCTCAAGTCCTGGAGCAAACAGGCCGCAATCGAATCGAACAAGGTGGTGCGCAATTTCGGCATTGAGCGGAAGGGTCTGGTCGAAAACGAGCCGAGCGGTTACATCGCGGCGTTTCTCGACGGCATCTGGCTGCGCGCGCCGTATCTGCATAACGGCTCGGTGCCGACGTTGCGCGATTTGCTCAATCCCGCCGCTGAGCGGCCGAAGATCTTTTACCGCGGCTATGACGTCTACGACCCGATCAAAGTCGGTTTCGTGACCGAAGGCCCGGAAGCGCAGCGGATCGGCACGAAGTACGATGTGAGTGAACGGTCCAGCAGTAATCAAGGACATGAATTTGGCGTGCAGTTACCGGCGGCGGAAAAAGAAGCGCTGCTCGAATATCTCAAGACGCTGTGAGGGTTTGTGTGCGATTGTGACGCGATGGCAGGGAAAGTCGCAGCCGACGCCGCGCCGTGCTGATGTCTGAGGGGAAAAAATGAGAACACGAGGATGGACGAATTTCGCGATTGTTTTGTTTGCGGTGCTCGCTGCTGCAAGCTGCGGCAAAAAATCGCCTGAGCCCGGCACCGTCAAAGACGAGGCGCTCACCGTGGGGCGCACGGCGGAAAGCTTTCCGGCGGCCGATGAAGATTATTTCAAAGACATGGACGGCGCGGTGACTCTTACGGCCAACGAAGTCAAAGGCCGCAACAATTGGATCGTTTGGACCGGCGGTAATGACCGGTTTCTGGGATCACCTCGTCAGCAAGAGCTTCGGTGCCGTGGATCTGCTCAAGATTCTTTCTTCCCATCCGAGCATCAAGCATCTGAGCCGGGACACGCGCTGGCAACAACTCGGTTTGGTCAATGAACCGTGCTTCGAAAAGGCCAAGGAGCCTCGCAAAGACCGCTTCGGGTTGTGGCTGGATACGCGCCGCGCCGATTGTCCCGGCGATCCTTTCGAGAACGAGCAGAAATATCCCGGCGTCAAGATCGGCGCGCGCGGGAAAAACATGCCCGTGGGCTCTTACTACGGATACGCTTCCGGAATCGTCGGCCTGCGGCTGTTTCCCAATCCGGACTTCGACGAACAAGCGGCCAAAAAATGGGACGCCGAGAAATTTTATACCGATCCGAAATACTACAACGACCGCAATCTGGTGCGGCCCTATCGGGTCGGCATGTCATGCGGATTTTGCCACATCGGGCCGAGTCCGGTGAAGCCGCCGGAAAACCCGGAAAATCCCAAATGGGAAAATCTCAACTCCAATCCCGGCGCGCAGTATTTCTGGGTGGACCGAATTCTTTTCTGGGAGCGCGATCCGAGCAACTTCGTGTTTCAGTTGATCCACACGTCGCTTCCCGGAACTCTCGACACGTCCTTTATCTCCAGCGATTACATCAACAATCCGCGCACGATGAACGCGGTCTACAACGTCGGCGCGCGCTTGAAGATCGCCGAGCGCTGGGGTGAGGAAAAACTGGCCGGCGGCGGGCTCAAGAACAAGCAGTTTCAGAATTATCCCCAGACGGCAGTGCTGCCGCAATATTTCAAAGCGCCGGATACGGTGTTCACGCCGCGGGTATTGAAAGACGGCGCCGACTCGGTCGGCGTTCTCGGGGCGTTGAACCGGGTGTTTATCAACATCGGTCTTTTCAGCGAGGAGTGGCTGCTCCATTTCAATGCGCTCGTCGGCGGCCAAAAAGTTACGCCGATCAAAATCGAAGACGCCGAGAAAAATTCGAGCTACTGGAATGCCACGGCCGCGCAAACGGCCGACGTCGCGTTATTCTTTCTAAAAACCGCGAAGCCCGACCTGCTCAAGGACGCGCCCGGCGGGGAAAAGTATCTGAGCACCGACAAGGCCAAGCTCAACCGCGGCAAAGTGGTATTCGCGGAGAATTGCGCGCGCTGTCATTCGAGCAAGATCCCCGAAGCGCCGCAGGGAGTCGATGACAAGAATTGGGATCAATACTGGGCGTGGACGAAGACGGACGATTTCAAAAAGAAAATGACTGAAATGGTTTTGGCCGATGATTTTCTCAACGAGAACTATCTCTCCACCGAGCGCCGCATTCCCGTGACTCTGCTGCAGACCAACGCGTGCAGCCCGCTGGCGACCAACGCGATCGCGGGCAACATCTGGGATAATTTCTCCTCGCAAAGCTACAAGGATCTGCCTTCGGTCGGCAGCATCACCGTGCACAATCCGATCGACGGCAGCACGTCCACGTATCCAATGCCCGCCGGCGGGCGCGGCTATACGCGCGTGCCGTCCCTGATCAGCCTGTGGTCGACGGCGCCGTTCCTGTTGAACAACTCGGTGGGCAAGTTCAACTCGAGCCCATCGGTGGAAGCGCGCATGGATTCGTTCAACGACTCCATCGAAAAAATGCTTTGGCCAGAAAAGCGCGACAAGGATACGATTCTCGGCGATAAGGTTCCCGGATTCATCTATCGAACCACCGAGACCAGCTACATCAAGCTCGCCCCGGGTTTTCTGCCGGATTCGCTGCGCAAGGTGCTCAGTTGGAACGATTGGCTGGCGAGCTGGTTCCCCTGGCTGTTGAGCGAAGAGGGAATCAGAATCGGACCAATCCCCAAAGGGACGCCGGTGAATCTGCTCACCAATATCGATCTGGATAGCAGCAAGCTCGACCTCGCCAGGTTGGTGCTCAAAATGAAATCCGACTTGAAGGAGGTGGAAGGCAAGAGCGAAAAGGAGGCGGCCGAAGTTTTCAAGGGTCTGGTGCCGGACCTCCTGGCAGTAAGCAAGTGTCCTGACTTCGTCGTCAACAAGGGCCACTACTTCGGCACAGGATTATCGAAGGAATCGACGCCGTTGAG
Source organism: uncultured delta proteobacterium (assembly GCA_963745035.1). GTDB lineage: Bacteria > Desulfobacterota > Binatia > UBA9968 > UBA9968 > DP-20. Next base: position 159,422 of record CAVUVW010000010.1, read on the forward strand.
CGACGACGATAAGCGGGCGCTGATCGAATATCTGAAGACGTTCTGAGCGCTTGGCAAGCAGAATGAGCGAGCCAAGCGAGCCGCGCGCGGCGCATGACTATATTGTCGTCGGTTCGGGCGCAGGCGGCGGCACCTTGGCGGCGCGCCTTGCCGAAGCCGGCCGTTCGGTGCTGCTCCTCGAGGCCGGCGGCGACCCGCTTCATCTGACCGGCGACCGGCTCCCCGAAGACTATCAGGTTCCCGCCTTTCATGCGTTCGCGTCGGAGAATCCCGCCATGCGCTGGGATTTCTTCGTGCATCACTACCGCGACGAAGTTCGGCGCGGCAAGGATTCCAAGTATACGGCGGACCGGCGCGGCGTCCTCTATCCGCGCGCCGGCACGCTCGGCGGTTGCACCGCGCACAATGCGATGATTCTGATTTATCCGCACAATTCCGACTGGGACTACATTGCCGAGCTTACGGGCGATTCGTCGTGGCGCGCCGCCAACATGCGCAAATACTTCCAGCAGCTCGAAGAATGCCGGCACCGACCGCTGGCGCGCTGGTTTAAAAAAACGACCGGTCTCAATCCATCTCGCCACGGGTTTGACGGTTGGCTGACGACGGAGGTGGCGATTCCGATGGAGGCGCTGGAAAACCGCGGCCTGCGAAAAATGCTGGAGGAACTCGCGGTCGATGCCTCCGCCAAGCTTGGCAGCCGGCTCAAGCGGCTGCGCTGGTTTTTCAAAACGCGCGGCGATCCCAACGACTGGCTCTGCGTGAAAGCGAATTCGTACGGATTGCGCGTTCTGCCGCTGACCACGCGCGATCATGTTCGGATCGGCGCCGCGGAACGGGTTCGTGAGGTCGCTGAAAAATATCCCGACAAGTTGACCGTCGAGTGCGATGCGCTGGCGGCGCGGGTAATTTTCAATGATGACAATCGCGCCGTCGGCGTCGAGTACCTCAAGGGCGAACGGCTCTATCGCGCACATGCTCGTCCCAGCAGCGCCGAAGGAGAGAAGCGTCGCGCATTCGCTTCGAAGGAGGTTCTGCTGTGCGGCGGCGCGTTCAATACGCCGCAGCTCTTGATGCTTTCCGGAGTCGGACCGAAAGAAGAATTGGCACGCCATGGTATCGAAACGAGGGTGGACCTGTCGGGCGTCGGCAAGAATCTGCAAGACCGCTACGAAGTCGGCGTCGTCAATCGTATGAAAGAGGATTGGCCGATGATGGCCGGGGCGCGCTTCGATAAGACTGACCCTCACTATCGAGATTGGCAGGCGAACAAACGCGGTATCTACGCGACCAACGGCGGCGTGCTCGCGATCATCAAGGCATCCCGACAGGGCGATATTCCTGATCTGTTCTGCGCCGGTCTCGTGGGAAAATTTCAGGGGTACTTCCCGGGCTATTCGAAGCTGATCGCCGAGCACCGGAATTATTTGAGCTGGATTGTATTGAAAGCTCATACGTTGAACCATGCCGGCACGGTGACACTGGCATCGTCCGATCCGCGCGAGCCGCCCAAGATCGAGTTTCGCTACTTCGACGAAGGCAGCGATCACGAAGGAAAAGATCTGGACGCGGTCGTCGAAGGCGTCAAGTTTGTGCGGGCAATGACAAAAGATCTGAGAGAACGCGGCGTGATTGCCGAGGAGGAGCTGCCGGGCGATCGCTGTCGCACGGACGACGAGCTGAAGGAATTCGTCCGCGACAACGCCTGGGGCCATCATGCCTCTTGCACCTGTCCGATCGGCTCAAGAGAGCAAGGCGGCGTTCTGAGCGGTGACTTTCGCGTGCACGCCACGAAAGGATTACGGGTGGTCGATGCATCGGTATTTCCCCGCATCCCGGGATTTTTCATCGTCAGCGCGGTTTACATGATCGCCGAAAAGGCAGCGGAAGTGATTCTCGCCGACAAAAAAGATCCGTAGTTTAAGAATTCAGCCGAGTCCCGCTGCGCAGTTCGTTGCCGTTTCGCGCTAAAGCCGATATAGCTCGGGTTGCATCCAACCTCGAGCATGACTTCGATCCCGGCTGAACTCTATGCCTTGGTCAACGCGTTTCTCTTCGCGTTGCACAACCTGTTCACGAAAAAGGCGCTGCGCTACTCCAATCCCGCCACCGGCGTGATCAGCAGCCTGCTGATCAACATCATTTTCCTCTGGACTTTGTCGATCTTGTTCGTGCCGCTGGAGTCGTTGACCGCCGCGGCGATTTGGATTTTCGTCGGCGTCGGTTTTTTTCAGCCGGGACTGACTCGTTTGCTTGCATACAAGGGAATCGACGCTTTGGGCGTGGCGATCACAGATCCGATCCGCGCCACGACGCCGCTCTTCAGCGCGATGATGGCGATCATCTTTCTCGGCGAGCAAGTGACTGCGGGAATCGTCGTCGCGACTTTGATGATCATCGCCGGAATTACTCTACTCTCGTGGCGCAGCGGCTCCATGAAGCTGACCGGCTCGGCGGTCTATCTCTGGTATCCGATCGCCGCCTCGGCGCTCGCCGGCGCCACGCAAGTCGTGCGCAAGTTCGGCATGGCCGCGGTGCCGCACCCGTTTCTCGCCGCGGCGGTGACCGCGTCATCGTCCTTTGTGATTTCGCTCGTGACGCTTTGGTACGTCGAGAAAAGCCAGGAAACCTGGAAGATGAACCGACAATGTTTCTGGTGGTTCCTGGCCGCCGGCGTGACCATCAGCGTCGGCATGGTCTGCATCTACTATGCTCTCGACCTCGGCAAGGTCTCCGTGGTGATTCCGATCAGCAGTACCGGGCCGTTCTTCTCGCTGATCTTAACGGCGATTTTCCTCCGCGACGTGGAAAAAGTAACCCTCAGAATCGTCGTCAGCGCGGCGCTGATCGTCGGCGGTGTGGTGCTCCTGACACTGTGGAAGTAGAGGGTTGCCGCTGGAACGAGGCTCGCTCCGAGAATTCTTTCCAAACGGACCGAAACAGGCTATGAGAAATCAAGAAAAGCTGCGAGGTCGTTGATGGCTAATTTTTCCGTGGTCGGCCAGTCGGTCCATCGGACCGACGCGAATCCGAAAGTGACCGGGCGGGCGCTGCACGTCGGCAATATCGAGATGCCGGGCATGCTGCACGTCGCGGTGCTGCGAAGCCCGTACGCGCATGCGCGGATTGTCCGCATCGATAAAACGAAGGCGGAAAAGCTGGACGGCGTCGCGGTCGTGCTGACCGGCGCCGAAATCGCCAAGATGCCGGGCATCGATCCGCACTTCGGTCCGGCGTTTCGCGATCAGCCGATCCTCGCCGTCGAGCGGGCCTGTTACATCGGCGACCCGGTGGTCGCAGTGGCGGCGGTCGACAAACGCGCGGCGGAAGACGCCTTGCAGCTCGTCGAAGTCGATTACGAAGCGCTGCCGGCGGTGCACGACGTGCTCGAAGCGGCCGCGCCGGGTTCGCCGCTCGTCCACGAGCAGCACCGGCCGGCCAAGGCGTTTGCCGACCTCGCGCATGTGAAAGCCGGGCAGCAGTCCAACGTCTGTTACCACTTCAAGCTGCGCACCGGCGACGTCGACAAAGCGTTTGCCGAGGCGGACAGGATCTTCGAAGACAGCTTCAGCTCGCCGCCGGCGCAGCATGTGCCGATGGAGCCGCATGTGACCCTGGCGTATTTCGACGAGCACGAGCGCTTGAATATCTGGACCGCGAGTCAATCGCCGTCCTACGTGCGGACCGAAATATCCGCGACCTTCGGCATCCCGATGAACCGCATCCGGGTGCGCGTGCCATATCTCGGCGGCGGCTACGGCGCCAAGCTTTACGCCAAGCTCGAGCCGCTGTGCACGGTGCTCGCGCTGATCACCAAAAAGCCGGTGCGCTACGCGCTCACGCGCGAAGAAGAATTCTTGACGATCACCAAGCACAAGGTCGTCACCAAAATCAAAACCGCGATCAAAGATGGCGCGATCAGCGCGCGCAAGTGCGAAGTCTATTGGGACACCGGCGCCTACGCGGAAATCGGCCCGCGCATCGGCCACAAGTCAGGCTACACGTCGGCGGGCCCGTATCGGATTCCCAACGTGTGGATCGATTCCTACTGCGTGTACACGAACAAAGTGCCCGCAGGCGCGTTTCGCGGCTTCGGCGTGCCGCAGGTGATTTGGGCCTACGACTCGCAGACGGACATGATCGCGCGCGCCCTCGGCGCCGATCCGGTCGAGTTTCGGCTGCAGCCGGCGTTGGACGAAGGCGAGCGCTTCGCCACTGGCACGCCGGTGAAATCGTTCGGCGTCAAAGAAGCCATCCGCCAGGCGGCGCAGGCTATCGAATGGTCAAACCCGAAAGCTTCACAGCACGGAACCAAGCGCCGCGGCAAAGGGATCGCGGCCGGCGTCAAGGCCGTGCTCACACCGTCGATCTCCGGCGCTATCGTCATCCTCAACGCCGACGGCAGCGCCAACGTGCTGAGCAGCACGGTGGAAATGGGCCAGGGCTCGGAAACGACGATGGGGCAGATCGTCGCCGAAGAGTTGGGCATCTCGCCCGAACGCGTTCACATCGTCCAGCCCGACACCGACGTTACGCCCTACGACACGATCACCGCCGGCAGCCGCTCGACGTATCACATGGGCAATGCCGTGCGCATGGCCGCCGGTAAAATCAAAAAGGAGCTGTGCGACGTCGTCGCCTCGAAGCTGGAGGTCGATCCCGACGACCTGCTGGTGCGCAACGGCCGGGTCGTCGTGCGCGGCTTGGAAGAACGCGGCATGGCGATCGGTGAGATCTTTCTCGCCAAGTTCGGGAGCCTGGGTACGACACTCGCGGCCGAAGCGGTCTGCCAGCCGAGCGCAGCACACATGGATCCGGAAACCGGCCAGTCGGAAAAGTGCACGGAGTACTGGTTCCCTTCGGCCACGTCCGCCGAAGTCGAAGTCGATACGGAAACAGGGCGGGTCAAGATACTGCAGCTTTTCAGCGTCGGCGACACCGGCACGGCGATCAATCCGCGCCACTGCGAGCAGCAGCTCCAAGGCGCCGCGATCATGCACTTGGGACTCACGATGTTCGAGGAAATGATTTTCGAGGAAGGCCAGCTCGTCAACGGCTCGCTGCTCGATTATCAGGTCGCCTCGTTCAAGGATATGCCGGAGTCGGTCAAGCCGATCGTCGTGCAGGTGCCGCACGAAGACGGCCCGTTCGGCGCCAAAGGCGCCGGCGAGACCGGCGCGTTGACGGTCGCGCCGGCGATCGCCAACGCGATTCACGACGCTGTGCGGCGTGCGCATCCGCGACTTGCCGATCACGCCGGAAAAAGTTCTGCGGGCGCTGGAGGAAGCCGAAGGACAGCGTTCGCGATTGATCCCATTCGCCTTGCAGCGAGCCGCGAGCGCCGCGCGGCTTGCAAAGACAGAATGGCCTGCGGCTACTTCGTCGGCGGCTTTTTCATCATCTCGTCCATGTTGATGTTCGGCATATTCGGCATGCCGGGCATCGAAATGTCGCCGGGCTTTTGCCCGGCTTGGCACGGTCCCAGCCACTTTGCTTCGATCACTGAGGACGATTCTTTCATGCCGCGAAGCGGCGGCTCATAGGTGGTTTTGATGTCGGCCTTGTAGGCGGAGTCGAAGCGGCCCGTGAATACGGCGCGCGTCGTCGCGGTGCTATTTTCCATTTTGCACACCGATTCGGCGACGATCTTTTCGCCTTCCTTGCGCATCTCGCTTTTGCTGCACTGCGTTTTCTGAGTTGCGCCCATCTCCTTGGTCATCAGATCGTCGGTCTTTTCGTCGATGCACTGTTGCAGCGCGGGCATGCCCTTGCTTTGCGCGCCCGACATTTTTATCTCCCAGAGGCCGGACTTCCGTTTGGGCGCATCGAACGAAGCGGCTGCCACCGGACCGGCGACAAGCAGGGCGACGAACAAGGCAAGAACCTGCATAGAGACCTCCATGAATCGAAAATTAAGGGAGTTTCGCTTCGGGCGGTGAACTCAGATCGGCGCCGGCGAGTCGAGCTCGAAGCCGAGATCCGAGATCATCCGGTGAGCATCGGAGGCTTCCTGTCCGGGCGTGGTCAGGTAGCCGTTGACGAAGATCGAGTTCGCAGGATAGAGGCTTAGCGGCTGGAGCGAGCGCAGGTTCACTTCCCGGCCGCCGGCCACGCGAATTTCCTTGTCAGGGTTGACGAAGCGAAAAAGACAAAGCGTTTTTAAGCAGCGCTGCGGAGTGAGCTCGCGTTTGCCTTCGAAGGGAGTGGCCGGAATCGAATTGAGAAAATTCACGGGAATCGAGTCGATGTCCATCGCGCGCAGGGTCAGCGCCAGGTCGATGATGTCTTCGTCGCTTTCGCCCATGCCGATGATGCCGCCCGAGCAGGTGCCGATCCCGGCGTGCTTGACGTTTTCGATCGTGGCCACGCGGTCGTCGTAGGTGTGGGTGGTGACGATCTCCGGATGGTGCGCGCGGCTGGTGTTCAGATTATGATTCACGCGGCCAACGCCCGCATCCTTGAGCTTTTCGGTCTTGTCCTGATTCATGAGGCCGAGGGAGCAGCACACGTTCATACCGGTTTCTTTGCGGATCTCGCGCACGGCGTCGGCGATGTCGTCGATCTCTTTGTTGGTCGGGCCCCGGCCGCTGTTGACGATGCAAAAGCGCACCGCGCCGGCGGCTTTCGCCTGCCTGGCGCTTTCGACCAGCTTTTCTTTGGCCATGAACGGGTAGCGGTCGATGGGCGCTTCGGACACCGAGGATTGCGAGCAATAGTGGCAATCTTCGGGGCAGAGGCCGCTCTTGGCATTTTGCAAAACGTGGATCTGCACGCGCTTGCCGTAATAGCGATGGCGCACTTTGAAGGCCGCGCTCAAAAGCTCCGGCAGCTCCTCGTCGCCCGCGTCGAGGACGGCTTGCAACTCCTCGCGTTCGGGGATGATGCCTTGAAGCGCTTTGTCGGCCAACTGCTGAAAATCCATTTCGATCCTCCAAAAAATCAGACGATTTTTATCACGCGTGGTCGGGCCTTTGCAAATATGCGTCACGAGCGACGAATCTGCCCCAGAGGTACAAGAAAGCCGCCAAGACGAAGTGGAAAAAGATCGGTATAGCGCCGCCGAGCCAGCGCATCTCAGGAAGGAAGATCATCGTCAGCGCGTAGCGCAGCGCCATGCTGCCCGCGTAAGCAGCGCTGAAGCCGATAAGAAAACGCGACCAAGATGGTCGCGTAGCGGCGAAGAAGCCTGTGCCGCGCCAAATGTCCGACGCAATTTTGATCATCACCACGATCATAACGATCTGAATCGTTAGAAGGGCGGGATAGGGGATGAGACCGGAAGCCCATTCCTTGCTCGACGGCAGCCAATCGACTGAAAAGAATACGACGAGAGCTTGGCCCAACACTCGAAAGAGGAAAAGCAATGTCAGGAGCGCGAGAACATAGCCATACATCCCTGGCTTCAATGTGGGTTTCACGGCTGGGATTCGTCGGCGCACTGCACGATCAGTTGAATCTCGCTTGGATCTTCCGGCACGGCGGTCAAGAGCGCAGCTTTGAACTGGACGTCGCGCGCGCCGCTCTGGACGTTCGCGTCGGTTTTGCGCTCGAACCAGCCCGAGCTCATGACCCAAAGGACCGGCGCGGCTAGCCGGCGCGACTCGCGCTTTTGGGCATATTCGATATTGAGTTTGCGAAGGCACGCGTCGAACTCGCGCAGCAGCCGCGATAGTTGCTCTTGATCAGGCGAGGCACCGTGCAATTCCACGGCGAAGGCGTAGAGCGATCTTTCCACGTCGGCACAGGCGCGAAAGTGTCGCAAGGCGACGCCCGCGGCGCTCTGCGCCTGCGCCATGGCCTCAATGACTTGATTGACGTGAAGCTTCTCGCCGGTGATGTTGGTTACATCGCGGCCTTTGCGCACGAACTCGATCAAGCGGGGTGCGGTTGTAAAAGCCGGCGACGCGAACCACGTCGTTGATATCGTAGCGATAGAGCCCGCCGGGCGTCGTCAGGATCAAATAGTAGCTCGCGCCCTCCTCGAGCTCCGCGCAGGTGAGAACCGTCGGCATGGGCTGCCGATTTCTGACTTCGGGAATGAACTCGTAGAAGTTTTCGTCGACGGCGAGAATGCCGGCGGAACCCGTATCGGAGATCGGCAGGGTTATTTGCGCTTCGCTCGCCATGTATCCGAGGTCGCGCACCGGGGTCTTGTCTGCCGAACCAGCGGGCGAATTCCTTCAAGCGCGTGCCCACCGTGCCGCCTTTCCAGCAGCCGATGAGCTGCAGTCGCGGCCAATATTCTCTCGGGCGGAGCGTGCCGTCGTACTTGATCAAAGACTCCAGTCGGCGCGCGCGCGCGGGGTTTTTGCCGAGACGGCTCGCCAGCGCTTTGCGCAATTCCGCCGGCAGGCTGCAACCGGGACGGATGGTGCCGTCGCGAATGTCTTTGAATGATGTCGTGCTTTAGTCTCGATTCGCGCGTCTCCACCAGCTTGAGAATCGTGCTCGGATTGGGCGTGCCGAAAAACGTAATGTCGCTGTTCCAACGCGAGGCGCATGGTGAGGTAGTATTTCGCTTCGAAGTCTTTGATCTCGGCGATTTCATAGGGAGCCGCGTAGGCATTCTGGATCCAGCTCGGACTGCTTTGGTAGATGAACCCCGAAGCGGCGCCGAAGGGGATGCCGCCCGGCGGTTCTTGCCTTCGACCGCGGGACTCACGACGCCGAGCAGCTTGCCGCTGAAAAGATCGGGATGGTCGAGCAGCGCGCGATGATACCAGAAGCGGGTGAGCTGGCGATGGTTGCGGCGCGACGCTTCGGTGACCGGGATCAGCTTGGGTTGGCCGGTGCTGCCGCTGGTCATCGCGAACATCAGCGCCGGCTCCGCGGTCAGCACGTTCGTTCTCGCCGTTCTGGGCGCGCTCGACGTAGGGACGCAGGCGCTCGTAGTCGCCGATGGCGACCTGCGCGCGATATTCGCGGAGAGAAGCGATGGCGTCGAAATGATGATCGCGGCCAAAGCTCGTGGCGCGATTGCGCGAGATCATTTTAAGCAGGAGCTTGTTCTGAACTTCTTCCGGTTTGGCGGTGAGGCTCTGCCAGCGTGCCCACTGGCGTTCGGTCAGGAATGCGGCGGCTTTCAGCAGAAGGGCCATGACATCCTAGCGGTGTATTTCGTGCTTTGCGCCGGCGAGGCGTTCCAGGGCGTCGTCTCTGACGGTGACGCTGAGGCCGCGCGTTTTGAGCAAGCGGCGCGCGCCCGCCGAGTCCGAACGCGACGTTTTCGAAGGTGACGTCTTCGGCTAGCAGCCAGGTGCCGAAAGAACCTTCGGCGCATTGCGAGCTCGGGTAAATGCGCCGCGAACGTGCGTCCGGCGGCGGACAAGATTCCGGTTTCGCCCACCTGCGCGCCGACTTGGATCTTGATGCCGGCTTGCTGCGCCAATTGGGCGATCGCCAGACTGCCGCTGATGCCGCCGCATTTAGAAAGCCGGATATTGAACGAGTCGCAAGCGCCGAGCTCGATCAGTTGGCGCGCCTGCGCGACGGTGACGAGCGATTCGTCGGCCATGACCGGAATGCCGCAACGATCGCGCACCTGCTTCATGCCGGTGATATCGCCGGCGGCTACAGGCTGCTCGATGCATTGGAGCTGGAACCTGGCGAGGCGGTGGAGATGCTCCACCGCTTGTTCGGCAGTCCACGCGCCATTGGCGTCGGCACGCAGCTCGACCTCGGCGCCGACCGCTTTGCGCACGGCTTCCATGCGCGCAAAGTCATCGGCGCCGCCGACCTTGACTTTGATTTGCCGCAGTCCCAGGCGCGCCATCCGTCTTGCGAGAGCGGCCGCTTCCGCCGGTGCGTCGGCCGAGATCACGCCGCTGTAAACGACTTCGAGGCGGCTGGGGGGAAGTAAATCCGCCAGGGCGCAATGGTCGGCGCGCAGCGCCCAATCCAGAAGCGCCAGCTCGACGGCGCAAAAAGCGGCGTTCCACGCAACCACGCCGGAGCCGTTTTCCTGCTCCGTCCACTGCGGCATGACGCTCTCAAGATATTCCAGAGTTTCCCAGCCGGGCGTGAAAGACTCGGCGAAAATCTTCGGCGCCATTCGGTCTTGAATGTGCGCCACCATGGATGCCGTCGTCTCGCCGGTTACGTAGGAGCGGGGCAAGCTCTCGCCGTAGCCGCTCCGGCCGTCGGCTGCCGGTGACTTTGACGATCACCGAGTCGCTTTCTTCGCGGCTTTGCAGCGCATGGCGAAAGGCCTGATGAAACGGGATGCGGAGCTGATAGATCGTGATCGATTCGATGCGCCGCGCTTTTGCCGGCGCGGCTTTGCTGTGCGTTCGCCGCCGCGACGCCGCGGGAAAATAGTGGCGCACGAACAGGTCGTCGCCAAGAGTGAACGCGGCGATGTGGTCGAAGAGATCATCCGAGATTTCGATGAAAAGCCAGATAATCCCGCACCACGCTCACGCCTTCCTCGGCATGGCGGATATCGACCTCGGAATGCAGCTCGAACCAGCGCAGCGCCGGCTTGGCGAAGCCGTACAGATTCATGAGGGCCGCGGCGATCTCGCTCGAACAGCGCGACAGCATGAATTCGAAGCTCATGGTTTCGAGCAACACCGACAAGCAAAGCTCGCGCAGGGTGGCGACCGGCACGCGCGTCGCGCAAAAAGTCGCGACCCGCCGGCGGGCGTCGACAATCAGCTCGTCGATCTCGCGTTCGGTCGAAGCCCAGCCCACGCGCCATTTCCAGGAGCAGGGCGGAATGAGGCTTCTCGTCGCTCCGAACCCATCTCTTCCAGGAGATTTTCTTTCAAAAGCGCGGCGGCGTCGGCAGGAAGCGCGGCGAAGCACAGCGCGACGATGTGCGACGACAGGTAATGGGTGCGAAAAACGTTGCCGATGAATTCGCGCGCGGCTTGCGGCGACGGCGTCGCCCGCGACGAGCCCGCGATACTCGGCGGAGCCGCGAAAATCGCGCGTGGCGTTGTCGAAAGCAAGATGTGATATGCTCGACCGAGATCATTGCCCTTCCTCCGGCGCCGCCGATGCGGCCCCGTCTTCCATGCTTAGCGATTGGGTGTCTGCGATCGCTCCTGGGCCATGGCCTTGATTCGTCGCAAATCGACTTTTCCCGAGCCGAGGAGCGGCAGGGCTTCGACGACGTGGAGATTCTCGCGCTTGGGAATCCAGAGCTTGGGCAGATCGGAGCGATTCAGTTTGTCCCAAAGCTCGTCCCGGCTCATGCCGTTCTGCGCATAGAATGCCACGAGTTTCTCGCCGCGCTGTTCGTCGGGCAGCGCGGTGACCGCGGCGGCGGGACTGCCGAGAACTTCGTTCATGGTTTCTTCGACCTTCATGTGCGGCACCATCTCGCCGCCGATCTTGCTGAAACGCGAAATCCGATCGACGATGCGGATGAAGCCGTCGTCATCGACGGCGGCGATATCGCCGGTCACGTACCAGCCGTGGCGCAGCGCCTGCTCGGTGAGCTGAGGCTGGCCGAGGTAGCCGAGCATCAGATTAGGCCCCTTCACGAGCAGCAGGCCTTCCTCGCCGGGCGGCAGCGGTCGCTCGCTGTCGCGGTCGACGACTTTGACCGCGACGCCGGGAATCGGATGGCCGACGGTTCCCGGCTTGTGGCCGATCTGTTTTTCCGCGCCGTCGAGCACGTCTTCGACGTTGACCGACACGACCGGCGCGAGCTCGGTGCAGCCGTAGCCTTCGAAGATGGTGATGCCGTATTTCTCTTGATAGCCCTTGGCCACCGGCTCGCGGAGCTTTTCGGCGCCGGCGATCACGTAACGCAGCGAGGCGAACTCTTCCTTGGTGCAGCGCCTGAGATAGCCGGCGAAGAAGGTCGAGGTGCTGATCAGCAAGGTGGCTTTGTATTTCTGCACGGTCTCGCCGATGGTCTTGGCGTCGGTGGGATTGGGATGATAGACGACGCCGAACTCCGCCAGGAGCGGCAGCCACAACGTGCCGGTGAACCCGAAGGAGTGAAACAGCGGCAGTACGCCCATGATACGATCGCTGGTTTTTAGCGCAATCGCTTGGTGGATGCCTTCGATATTGGCGACGATATTGTGGTGCGACAGCATCACGCCCTTGGGCGCGCCGGTGCTGCCGCTGGAAAAAATCACGGTCGCCAGGTCGCTCGCTTTTTGGCTTCTCCGGTGGCGGCGGCACAGCCAGGACGCGGGCAGTAAAAACGCTTTGAGAGCGGCGACTGCTTTTTGCGGCGACGAGAAGTCCTTGCGGAGCTCTTCGAGAAAAACCATGCCGGGGATATTTTCCAGACCGGCTTTGGACAAAAAGACGCGAGATGTGAGGATCGTCTCGATGCGGCACTGCTCGATGGCCGAGGCCATCGCTTCGCGGCCGGCGGTAAAATTCAAATTCACCGGCACTTTGCCGGCGAGAAGGACGGCGATGTTTGCGAGCGCGCCGCCCACCGAGGCAGGCAGCAACACTCCCACCATCTGCTGTTGTCCGCAGCGCTTTTGGATCCAGCCGGACAACAAGAGGCTGCCGATCAGAGTCTTTCCGTAGCTCAGCTCGGTGCCGGTGGTGTCGGCCATACAAAAGGAAAACCAGCGCCGCTTCGCGCTTTCGATGAATCTCGTGTGCAGCAGATCGGCGGCGCTCGGACGATGGTCAAAGGCGTTGCTCTCGAGCACGGCAACGGCCCCCCGCACGTCCGCTGCGGTCGCATCGGAAGGAAGCGGCGATCCGAAGGAAACCGTGACGGGATCAAACCAGCGCTTGGGCCATTTCCAAAAAAATTTCCCGTCCTTGAAGCTGAAGATGCTGCCCCACAATTGATCGAGGTGCACGGGGATGATCGGCACCGAGGTGCCTTCGACGATTTTTTCGAAGCCGCGTTTGAACGAGCGCAAACGGCCGTTTCGGCTGATCGCGCCTTCGGCGAAAATGCACACGACGTGGCCCTTGTCGAGCTCGTTGCGCGCGTGCTTGAGCGATTGCACGATATCGCGCCGATTGCTTGCCGACACCGGAATCGCGTGCATCAGGCGAAAAAGCCAGTTCAAGAATTTGATGTCGTAATAGTCGCGGTGCAGCATGAAGCGCACCAGCCGCGGCAGCGATCCACCGATCATGAACGCGTCGACGAAAGAAACGTGATTCGAAACCAGTAGCGCGGGGCCCTGGAGCGGCAGATTTTCCGCGCCGACGACCTTGATACGATACACCGTGTGCGTGAACAGCCAGAGGATCAGCCGGACGAAATAATCGGGGAGAAAATAGAGAATCGCCAGGGTGCCGGCCAAGGTCACCAAACCGGTCAGCAAAATGATCGTTTCCGGCGTGAAATCCAGCGGCGTCTTGAACAGCCAGTGGACCGCGGCGGCGAGCACGATGCCGAGGGTGTTCATGAAATTGTTGGTGGCGATCAATTGGCCTTTTTCCTCGCGTCCGGCTTTTTGCTGGAGAAAGGCGTTGAGCGGCACGGCGAATAGTCCCGCCGAGAAGCCGAGGCCGACGAGCGCGGCGGCGGTGTGCGCATAGGACGGCGCCGAGAGCGCCACCAAGCCGAGACAGATGCCCATGGCCACGGAGCCCAGCGGCACCAATCCCATTTCGATATGATCGCCGGACAGCCGTCCGGCGGCGAGGCTGCCCAAGCCGATGCCGACCGCCAGGAACGTGCCGAGCAAGCCGATGTGAAACTCATCGAGTCCGAGCAGTTCCTTGCCGAAGAACAGCATATTGATCTGTACCAGCGCGCCGAGAAACCAGAAATAAGAAATGCCGATCACGGTCAGCCAGAGAGGGCGATCGCGGCGCAGGCGGCGCAGGCCGTCGACGATTTCGCCGAACGGATTCAGCCGGAAGAGCTTCGCCGCGCCCGACGGCGCCACCCGGGCGATGCCCTGGCTGGTGAATACTCCTAGAATCGCAATGACCAGCATCAACAAACCGATCAACGGCAGGTTGTGCTTCCAAAGCGCAAAGATCGCGCTGCCCATGGACGTGCCGAGGATGATCGCCATGAACGTGCTCATCTCCAGGAGGCCGTTGCCGCGTGAGAGGTCCTTGTCGGGAAGCATCTCCGGTAAAATCCCGTACTTGGCGGGACTGAAAAACGCCGCGTGGAGGCCCATGAGAAACACCAGCACGAGCATGGACTCGAGATGGCCGATATAAAATGCAGCGATCGCCAAAACCATGATCACGACTTCGAAAAATTTGACCGCGACCAGAATCGTCCGCTTGCTGTACACGTCGGCCAGATGGCCGGCGTAGCCGGAAACCAGCGCTGAGGGCAGAATGAACAAGAAAGCGATGATCTCGACGTAGCCGGGACCGCCGTGCACCGCGAGATTCAACGCGACGAAGGAAACGACGATCTTTAGGAAATTGTCGTTGAAAGCGCCGAGAAACTGCGTCCAGAAAAACGAGAAAAAACCAGGTTGTCTCAGGGTGTCGCTATATTTGCCGTTGCTCATAAAAATTCGCCGTAGAAGTCCCCTATTTGTTTCATTAAAAGGGGATTTAATTCAAGACTTTTTCCCGTCCGGCCGGTTGAGCGTGTATCCGTGATTCTCTTGCAACCCGCAACGGACATCCACATAATCGGCGCATGGAAATCACATGGTATCAGGTTCCCCGGTGGCAAGGATATCACGGTTTGCTGCACGGCTTTGCCGGCCGCGGGGGCGGAAAAAGCGCCGGGCCTTATGCCGGATTGAACACTTCGTATCGCGTCGGGGACGACCCGAAGATCGTCAGCCAGAACGTCTGCGATTTGAAGCTCGCCGCCGGCATTCACGACGGCAGGATCGTCACCATGCGCCAGGTCCACGGCGACGATATCGTCGAAGTCAAGGACAAAAAGCTCAAAGAAGCCGGCGAGGCCGACGGGATGATCACCGCCGAGCAGGATATTTTTCTTGCCGTGCTCACCGCCGATTGCGTGCCCATGCTGTTCGTTGCGCCGAAGCAGAGACTCGCCGCCGCCGTGCACGCCGGCTGGCGCGGCACCTTGGCGGGGATCGCGGAGAAGACCGTGCGGCTATTTCAAACGGAGCGCGGCATCGAGCCGGCGGATTTGGAAGTCGCGCTCGGCCCCTCCATCGGTTCGTGCTGCTACGAAGTCAAAGACGATGTTGCCGGCCCGCTGATGAAAAGATGGGGCAAGCTGACGACGCCGAGCGTCTTTGTCCGGGAAGGCAAGTCCTATATCGATTTGCGACGCCTCAATCGGGACATTCTCCGCGCCGCCGGCGTGCCCGGAAGCCAGCTCTTTCAAGTGGGGCCGTGCACCCGCTGCGCCGCGGAAGAATTCTTCTCTTACCGCCGCGCGGGCGGCGAAACCGGCAGGCAGATGAGCCTGGTCGGTTGGCTGCCTGCCGCGTCGACTTAAGGTCGCGGGCGCCGCTCCGGATGCCAAATGTATTGCGAGCCGGTGAAAGCAAACCGGGACATTTCGGCCGAGCGTCTTTTCTTCTCGCGACAGTTGTATTAAGTAGGGTGCGCAAAGTCAGGATCTGCTTCGACGCTGAAGCAGAGCCGGTTGCATGAAGATTCGTTGCGGAGGCGAGGCAATGAGAATCCATCGGGGGAGTTTTTTTATCTGGTTTGTCGTCGGCGTGGCGGTGCTGCCGCTGGCGCGCGAGGTGAGTTGGGCGCAGGCGAAAAGCAAGCTCGGCTACATGAAGATCGTCGACAACGCGGCGCTGTTTGTGGCGATGGAAAAGGGCTTCTTCAAGGCCGAAGGGTTGGAGATCGAAACCCTGCCGCTGGCGGGTGGCGCGCCGATCATCAACGGCGTGGTCTCGGGCGATCTGCAGTTCGGCTGGACCAACGTGATCTCGCTGTATCAGGCGCGCACGGAAGGGTTCGATTTCAAGCTCGTCGCCGGCGGCGCCACCAATGTGAAGGCGAAGAACGAGAGCCATGCCATCCAGGTCGCAAAGGCCTCGCCGATCAAGACCGCCAAAGATCTGGAAGGCAAGACGGTGGCGGTAAATACGCTCAACAACATCGTCCATCTGATGGCGATGGCCTGGATCGATAAGAATGGCGGCAGCTCGACCAAGGTGAAGTTCGTCGAGGTGCCGTTCCCGCAGATGGAAGCGACGTTGAGCGCCGGCAAAGTCGACGCGATCAGCGTTCACGAGCCCTTTGCCACCGCGGCGCTGGAGAAGGGCGGCGCCCGCGTGCTGGCGCAGCCGTGGGGCGAGGTGTTGCCCAAGTTTCTGATCGCGAGTTGGTTTGCTTCGGAAAAGTGGCTGGCGAAGAACAAGGAAACCGGCCAGGCGTTCGTGCGCGCCATCGGCCGCGGCATCGACGCGATCCAAGCCGATCCCGGAGGGGAGCCGCGCGGCGATGATCAAGTGGGCGGGGTTGAATCCCGAGCTCGCCGGCAAGATCGGCTTGCCGGTGTTCGAGAAAGGCGTTTCGGAAAAGGATCTTCAAGCGACTATCGATCTCACCCTCAAGTACAAGCTGATCCCGAAAGCGTTCAAGGCGCGGGAAGTGATCAGCGACCTCGCGCCGAAAAGTTAGGATTGGAGTAACGGAGTATTGGAATGGTGGAGTAATGATCTCTTGATCCAGCACCCCAATACTCCATCACTCCATCACCCCGTTCTCTCTTCCGTGGCCATTCTTGAAGTTCAAGAATCTCGCGAAGAGCTACCGGCAAGCGGGCGGCGAAACTACCGCGGCGATAGGCAATATTTCCTGCCGCGTGGAACGGGGTGAATTCGTTTCCTTCGTTGGACCCTCCGGCTGCGGCAAAACCACACTGCTCATGACGATCGCGGGCCTGTTGGCGCCGAGCGACGGCCGAGTGGTGGTCAACGGCAAAGTGGTCAACGGTCCTCCCGCCGATCTGGTCCTGTTATTTCAGGAGTACAACAAATCTTTATTTGCCTGGCGCACCGTGCTCGGCAATGTCCGCTTCGGTCTGGAAGCGCGCGGCGATCATTCGCCTGATACCGCGAGCCGGGCGCGCGCGCTGATCGAGCTGGTCGGGCTCGCGCGGTTTTGAAGCTCATTATCCGTGGGAGCTTTCCGGCGGCATGCAGCAGCGGGTGGCGATCGCCCGCGCGCTCGCCTACGCGCCGGAAGTCTTGCTGATGGATGAACCTTTCGGCTCGCTCGATGCGCTGACGCGGCTGGAGCTGGAAGACACCTTGTTGCGGCTTTGGGCCGAGCTCAAGACCACCATCGTGTTCATCACCCACGATATCGAGGAAGCGATTTATCTCTCGGACCGGATCTGGGTGTTGAGCCGAAGGCCGTCCGCAGATTATCGAAGAATTGCCGGTCGCGCTTTCCCGGCCGCGCGATCAGGTGGCCACCCGCGCCGAAGCGCGCTTCATGGAACTGAGAAATCACATTTACCGCAGGATCAGTAATCCGGCTACGGCGTGAACCGGCTGAAAAACGTCAACATGACCCGGCTGGTCGAGCTTCGCGCTCGTGCTGCTCCTCGTGGGAGCTCGGCGCGCGCGTCGCGCCGGCTTACCGGCTCTACCTGCCGCCGATCAGCGAGGTGCTGGCCGCGCTGGGTCGCGTGCTGTTCGACGGCCCGGTGGCCGGCCATCTGCTGGTTACCTTGGAAAGATTTGCCGCCGGCTATTTGATTGCCGCGGCGCTCGGCGTGTCGCTCGGCGTTGCGCTCGGCTATTTTCCGTCCTGGCACCGGCTGTTCGGCACCGTGATCGAGTTTTTGCGCCCCATGCCGTCGGTGGCGATCATTCCGGTGGCGATTTTGCTGCTCGGCATCGGCGACGCCATGATCGTCGCGGTGACGGCGTACGCGAGCGTCTGGTCGATTCTCGTCAACACCATCGACGGCGTCCGAAATATCGAAACCACGCTCGTCGCCACCGGCCGAACCTTCGGGCTCAGCCTGCGCGCGATCTTGTGGCGCATTATTCTCCCCGCCGCTTCGCCCTACATCGTCACCGGCTTGCGCATCGCGCTGTCGATCGCGCTGATTCTGGTGACGACCGCCGAAATGGTCGCCGGGAGCAAGGGCCTCGGCTTTTTTATTCTCGACGAGGAGCGCTCGATGAACAGCCGCAACATGTACGCCGGCATTATCCTCGTGGCGGCGTTCGGGTACGCGCTCAATCGGCTGTTTCTGGCCCTGGAAGGGCGTGTGATGAGATGGCGCCACGGCATGATGGCGCGGGAGATCGCGTAAGAAATGTCACGCGCGGAAGCTCAGTGGCCCGTTATTTCTCCTCTGTCTCCTGATCCTCTGGGAAGCCGCGGCGCGCGCCGAGCTGACCAATCCGCTGCTTGTGCCGCCGGTGAGCCGGATTCTGACGATTTTCTGGGAGGCGGTTTCTTCAGGTCAGATTCCCATGCAAATTCTTCTCAGCATGAAGCGCGCGGCGGCGGGCTACCTGCTTGCCGCCGCGGTGTTCATTCCCTTGGGCATTTTCATGGGGTTGTCGCGGCGTGCCCACCGCGCCCTGGAAGTGATCGTCGAAATGCTGCGGCCGGTGCCGCCGCCGGCGATGATTCCCGTGGCGCTGCTGTTCTTCGGATTGGAAGACGAAATGAAGATCTTTGTGATCTTTTTTTCCTGCGCTTGGCCGATTCTGCTCAACACCATCGACGGCGTGCGCAGCATCGACTGCGGTGCTTTGGAATACGGCAAAAACATTCTCGTTTGTCGCGCGGTCAGACGATCTGGCGCGTCATCCTGCCCGCCGCATCGCCGCAGATCATGACCGGTTTGCGCGTGAGCCTGCCGATCATGTTGATTCTCGTCGTGATCTCGGAAATGGTCGGCAGCACCGATGGCATCGGCTACTTCATTCTCGACTCGCAGCGCAGATTCCGGGTCGCGCAGATGTACGCGGGCATGCTGGCGCTCGCGCTATTGGGTTATGCGCTCAATCAGCTTTTCAATCTACTGCACCGCCGGTTGCTGTGGTGGCACTGGGGGATGATGCGAAGAGAGCTGGAGTAATGGAGTGTTGGAGTATTGGGGTTTGAATCCCATCACTCCATTACTCCAGACACTCCAGTCTTCTAGACGATATGCATGCCGCCGCCGGGCGGGGGAGTCGGTTGGTTTTTGCCGGGGAGCCACTCGACCTCTTTGCGCGGGCTGTTGCCTTTTACGGCAAATTTGGCGCGGCCCATGTTCGCGAACTCGATCTCGATCGTATCGCCTGAATTCACCGGCTTGAGGCCTTCGTGAAAGGTGCCGGTGGCGACGATGTCGCCGGGATTGAGCCGGACGAAGCGCGAGTCAGCCAGGCAATCTGATTGGGAATCTTGTGCGCCATGGCGCCGGTGTTGTAGTTCTGTCTGGGCTCGCCGTTGGTCCATGATTTTACGTTGACGTTGTGCGGATCGGGGATCTCATCCTTGGTGATGATCCACGGCCCGCAGCAGCCGTGGGAATCCTGGCCCTTGGGGACAAACTGCGTGCGCCGCACCATGCCGCGCGTGGAGATATCGAAGAACGGCACGTAGCCGAACACATAATCCAGCGCCTTATTCTCCGGCACATCTTTGGTGGCTTTGCCCATGACGAAGGCGAATTCCGCCTCGGGTTGATAGACCACGCTGGCGGGGATGTCGCGCAATTCGACCGCGCCGTCCGGTCCGACCAGATCGGTGGATTTGTAGAAATACTCGTTGGGAAAATTGTCCGCGGTCCGTTCCGGGCGATCGATATAGTTACTGAAGGCGGCGATGCACTTGCTCGGACGCGGCAGCGGGCAGCGCAGTTGGACGCCGTCCAGCGGCACGCCGCTTTGTTCCGCCACGATTTTCTCAAACCGGCGGCGATATTTGCGCCAGCCTTCGATGATTTCTTCGATGACCCGCTGCGGCCCTTTGGCTTTGCGCGCGCTGACGCTGTCGCTCACGTCGACGACCATGTTGCCGTCTTTGATCACGCCGATTCGGTCATCGTTGAATCGAAGAATCTTCAAAGTGAACTCCTCCCTCGCGAAAATTGCGCTATCATTCCTACAAGCCGCCGGTAATGTCAAATCAGATCCGGCGCGCGTGGCGAGCTGATCGCCGCGCGCTTTGCAAACAATCCGGTTTGATGTAAGCCAATGCCAGGAGGAGCGCATGCTGCTGATCAATAACCTCGAAGTGGAAAAGTTGTTGTCCATGAAAGCCTGTCTGGAAGCGCTTGAAGAGGCCTACGCCGATCTGCTGAAAGGCGACGCCGTGTATCGGCCGCGGCTGGATCTTTGGATGCCCTGCGATCGGCCGGACGGCTACTGGCGCTGGGGCACCATGGAAGGCGCGAGCCGCAAGATCGGCGTCTTCGCCATCCGCATGAAGTCCGACGTGGTATATTGGCCCAACGGCGATACCGAAGAAAAATACTGCATGCAGCCGGGCACGTGGTGCGGCCTGGTGATGGTCTTCAGCGTGCGCAACGGCGAGCCGTTGGCGATCATCAACGACGGTTTGATCCAGCACATGCGCGTCGGTGCTTGCGCCGGATTGGGCGCCAAGTATCTTGCACGCGACGATTCGTGCGATGTCGGCATTTTCGGCTCCGGCGGCATGGCGCGCAGTTATCTCGAGGCGTTTTACGAAGTGCGCAAGCTCCGGCGCGCGCGGGTCTACAGTCCAACCAAGGCCAACCGCGAGCGCTTCGCCCGGGAGATGACCGGCAAATTGGACATCGAGGTGTTGGCGGTGGACGCAGCCGGAGAAAGTCGTGCGCGAAGCCGATATCGTCGCGACCTGCACGGATTCGACGCGGACGGTGTTCGACGAGCCGGAGTGGCTCAAGGAAGGCGCGCATATCACCTGCGTGCGCGCCTGCGAAGTCGGACCCAAAGTCGTCAAGCAATGCGATCTTTCCGTCAAGCTCGGCAAGAACACCATCGAGGCGATGGACGAAGGCATGATCCGCCTGCATGGCAATGTCGGCTACATCGCCGGCCAGCCGGAGGAGCGCGCACGCATTCCCAACCCCACGGTGGACAACTACCGGGGCGACTACTTCAAATACTTCATGGATGTGAGAAGCGGCAAAGTTCCGGGACGCACCAGTGACAAGCAAGTCACATTTTTTATCAACGCCGGCACCCAGGGACTGCAATTCGCCGCCTGTGCCGGCAAAGTCGTGCAGCTGGCGAAACAGCAAAAGGTCGGACGCGAGCTGCCGACCGAGTGGTTTTTGCAGGATATAAGGGATTAGTTTCTAGTTGAGTCTCGTTGGCCGTCCGGCCGCTGGCCTGTAAACCAGAAACTCTTAGTAGCCGAGATCTTCGACCTCTTCCTCGTCCATGCCGAAGTAGTGAGCGATTTCGTGCAACACGGTGATGCGGATCTCCTCGCGCAACTCCTCGGGCTCGGGAAAATCTTCCAGCAGCGGCGCGGCGAAGATCGTGATCTTGTCGGGCAACAGCGGCGGATCGAGGCTCGAGCGATCGGGCAGCGGAATGCCCTGGTAAATGCCGTAGAGGGTGTCGCTGCGCGGATCGAGGCCTTCGGCGCGCAGCAGCTCCGCGGACGGCCGCTCCTCGACGACGAACTCCACGTTGCGCAATTGGGCGCGGAAGCGGCGCGGCAGCCGGTCGAGCACCGCGGCCACTTCCTTTCTGATCTGATCGTGATTCAACGCTGACGAGTCTCGCGCAAATGTCGTTTCGCTTCAAGCTTGGCGCGGGCGGTTGGTGCATGCTCGCGCTGCTGTTGATCGTCGGCTGTAGCTCGCTGCCGCGCTCGGTCCCGAAGAAATCCGATGGCGTACTCGCCGACGATCTCGACGCGCAGTCGTTGCGCCGAGCGCTTCATCACAGCCTTGCATATCTGCAAAAGCTCCCGGCAGATCGAGTCGTCGGTGTGGAGCCGCGCCGATTTACCGCCGGCGAGGTGCGCGACTCGCTTTTGGCGTTCGACAAGCTGCTCGACCTTTGGAGCTGCCGGGAGTGCTTTGCGCGCGCGGTGAAGGCGCGATTCGAATTCTTGCCGTCGAGCGCCGATCCGGAGCTCTCGCGGGTGTTGTTCACCGGCTACTATCAGCCGATCATGGACGGCAGCCTGACGCGCTCGGAAAAATTTCGCTACCCGATCTACGGCAAGCCCGCCGATCTCATCAGCGCCGAACTGGTCACCTTGCAGCCTGAATTGACCGTGCAGCGGATCGTCGGGCGCGCCCAGGGCGAGCAATTCCTCCCTTACTATTCCCGGCGCGAAATCGACGAGGGCGGTGCGCTCGAAGGACGCGGTCTGGAGATCGCCTGGGTGGCGGATCCGATCGATCTGTTTTTTCTCCATATCCAAGGCTCGGGGATTGTCCGCCTGCCGGACCGCCGGGAAGTAAGCGTCGGCTACGCGGCGCAAAACGGCTGGCCCTATCGCAGCATCGGCCGGCTGCTCATCGACCGCGGCAAAATTCCCAGAGAAGAAATGTCGATGCAGCGCCTGCGCCGCTACCTTGGCGAGAATCCGCGGGAGCAAGACGAAATCCTTGCTTACAACGAGAGCTACGTGTTTTTTCGTGTGCTGGAAAACGAGCCGCTCGGCAGTCTCGAAGTGCCGGTCACCGCCGGGCGCTCCATCGCCACGGATGCGCGGCTCTTTCCCAAGGGCGCGCTCGCCTGGATCGAAACGGAAATTCCGGTGATCGACCGCGCGGGCGGATTGGCCGGGTGGCGCCCGCTCGCGCGCTTCGCGCTCAATCAAGACACCGGCGGCGCGATCCGCGGCTTGCAGCGCGCCGATCTTTACTTCGGCACCGGCGAAGAGCCGGGCGCCTTGGCCGGCTACATGAACCGTCCGGGGAAAATTTATTTTCTGATGCTCAAGCAAGGTCCGTCCGGCGATCGTTTGCCCGACGGATCGCAAGGCGAGAGCTTGGAGCGATGAGCTTCGCCGGCGCGTTTTTCTTTCCTCACTTGAGCGAGGCTTGGCGGATAAGGTACGCTTGTCGTAATTCGCAGCGGCGATGATGGAACGGCATACCGAAACACGGCGACTCAAATGGGCTCTTGCAATCAGCTCGTTGTATTTCTTCGCCGAGCTGATCGCGGGTTTTCTCACCAACAGCCTGGCGCTGCTGTCCGACGCCGGCCACATGCTGTCGGACGTCGGCGCGATGACGCTCAGCCTGTTCGCGTTTCGCATGGCGCGGCGGCCGGCGACGCACCAAAGCACCTACGGCTTTCACCGGGTGGAAATTCTCGCCGCGCTGTTCAACGGCCTCACGCTGTGGTTGATCGTCGGCATGATTTTCGCCGCCGCGTACGGCCGGTTTTTTCATCCGCCGGCGGTCGAGAGCTTCGGCATGATGATCGTGGCGATCGTCGGGCTGCTGGTGAATCTTACGGCCGCGGCCATTCTCCACGGCGGGCATCGCCACAATCTCAATCTGCGCGGCGCCTTCCTGCACGTGGTGAGCGACGCCATCGGTTCGGTGGGCGCGATCGTGGCGGGCGTCGTCATGGTGACCACCGGCTGGTATCTGGCCGACCCGCTGATCGGCATTTTCATCGGCGTCTTGATCCTCTTTTCGTCCTGGAGTCTGGTGAAAGAATCGCTCAGCGTGCTCATGCAGGCGGTGCCCAAGGGCATCCGGCTCGAAGAAGTGCGACAGACCATCGAGGCGGTGCATGGCGTGAGCAAAGTGCACGATCTGCACATCTGGGCGGTGACCTCGGACATTTTCACCTTGAGCGCCCACGCGGTGGTGGAGAACGGCGGCGATTTTCACGAAGTGCTGAACGGCATCGAAGACACTCTCAGGGAGCGCTACAAGATCGAGCACACCACGATCCAGCTCGAAACCGAGAGCCGCGAGGAAAAAGAGTTCAAAGCATTTTGATTTCTGCAGCGGCAACGCATTTCGCGTTATTGCCCAAATGATAGTCGAATTACGTTGCGAGTTTTGAGTCACTCGCGCCTAGGAAGCGCTTGTAGGCGACAGCGCCGGCCGGGAGCGAGGCAGCAGGCAGGCCATCAGAGCGACGCTTGCGAACGAAAGAATCCCGAGCATCCAGAAGATCGTCGGCAGCTCGGCGGTGACGAGGAGCAGTCCGACGATCGACGTCGAGGTAGTTTTGGAGACCTGCTGGATCAAGCGGTCGAAAGAGACGATGCCTCCGCGCAGCTCCGCTGGGGCATTTTGCGTGAGCAGGCTTTTCTGCATGGGCGAAATTACGCCGTTGGCCAATCCATAAAAGAACAGCGCACCGCCGACCAGCCATACGCCCGGGACGAACGGCACGGCGACCACCGCGGCGCCGCTGACGACAAAAGCGACAAAGAGAATATTCGCCTTATCCCGGCCGGCGGCGATGCGGCCCGCCTGGCTCGAAGTCACCATCGCGCCGATCGAAAAAAAGACGTAGAGCAGTCCCGCGGCGGCGGTGGAGATGCCGTGGGTGCGCACCAGGAACAAGGGAAAATAAGTGAGAAAGCCGTAGTCGAGAAAAAACCGCAGAAAGCCGGCGGAGAACGCGATCATCAGGCGCGGATGGCGGGTGAGGCGCAAGATGTCGCCGAGGTACGCGGCGGCGCGGCCGTTATTTTTGCCTTTGGTCTCGGGCATCCAAAGCCAGGCCGCCAAACCCACCGGAATGGTCAGCAAATAAAAAACAAAAGGCCAGTACCAGGCAATCATCGCGAGCAGGCCGCCGAGCGGCGGAAAGACGAGATAGCCGATGCGGTCGAGGAAGACTTTGAGTCCCTGGCCGCTGATCTCGTTGTCGCCTTCGAGCAGATCGCCGATCAAAACGATCGTCAGGGGAATCACCGCGGCGAAGGCGACGCCTTGAAGAGTTCGAAAGAAAAGCAGCCAGCCGAAGCTCGGCGCAAACGCCATCGCGGCGCCGAAAATGCCGAACGCGATCATGCCGAGCGCCAGCAGCAAGCGGCGGCCGTGAAGATCAGCGATGACTCCGAAGATCGGCGAGAGCACGATCGCCGGCGCGGTGAACACCGTCATGATCCACGAGAGCTGAGCGTCGCTCACTTGAAAGGGCTCGGTGAGCGCCGGCAACGCCGGCTGAAGGAAATTGACGCCCATCATGAGCGCGATGCTCGCGGCGTACACGATGCTCAAGGCGCGCGCTTTGGCCGGCGCGAGTTTTTCCATGCCGAACAGAGCCGTGATCGACGCCATCGCCGCACCGTAGGAGAAGCGGCTCCGGCAGTCAAGCGGAGCAACGCATTGGAGTGATGGAGCAATGGAGTAATGGGTTCCGATAGCAACACTCCATCACTCCAGTACTCCAACTCTCGGATTGGTGGCCGCGTTGCCCCATGATATGGATTAGCGCGATATCTTTTCTTAACGCGGAGGAATTTCCATGCCTCAGGATATGCGAACGTGGATCGATCAGTTGGAAAGAGCCGGACTGCTCGCCCGGATCGCCAAACCGGTGGACCCGCGCACCCAGATGGGCGCTTTGCTCTGGCAGGCGCGCGATCGCGGGCTCCTGTTTGAAAATCTACCGGGATATCCGGGCTGGCGCTGCCTCGGACAGGCGCCCGGAGACGTCGCGCTCGCGCCCGCGGCGTTCGGCGTGGCGCGCGATGAGATGATTCCCGAATTCGTGCGCCGGACTGAAAAGCTCGGAGCGACCCGCCTCGTCGAAGCCGGTCCGGTGCAGCAAAGAGTTCTACTCGGCGACGAGGTCGATATCACCAAAATGCCGATCCATCAGGCGGGCATCCGCGACGGTGGTCCGTTCATCGGCTCGGGCTTGATGATCACCAAAAATCCGGAAACCGGCCGGCGCAACTTGAGCTTTCATCGCCTGCAGATGAAAGGCCCGAGGAAAACCGGCATCCTGCTCTACCCGCGCCACGCCTGGACCAACTATCAAATGCACGAGGCGCAGGATCAGCCGATGCCGGTGGCGATCATGATCGGACATCATCCGATGTATTATTTCGCCGCCGCAACGACGACGCAGTATGGCGTAGACGAGTTCGAGATCGCCGCGGCGCTGCTCCAGGAAGACGTCGAGCTGGTCAAGTGCCGCACCGTCGATCTCGAAGTTCCGGCATGGGCGGAAATCATTCTCGAAGGCGAAATCCCTCCGAAGGTCAGGGAGCCCGAAGGACCGTTCAGCGAATTTCAGGATTACTATCTCACCGGCTCGGGCATGAATCCCATCGTCAACATCAAGGCCGTAACGATGCGCGACGACGCGATCTTCAAGAACGTCCAGAACGGCACCGAAGTCGAAGGCTGCGTGTACCACAAAGTTCCCATGTCGGCGCAGATCCTGCGCCGCGCGCGCACCGTTGGCGGTTTGGCGGATGTGAAAAACGTCTTGGTGATGCCCGGCATCTTCGGCGTCGTCGTGCAGATGCGGCCGCGCTACTACGGCGAGGCGCGCAACGTGCTGATGTCGGTGTTGTCGAGCGAATACCAACACCCGAAAGTCGCCATCGCGGTGGACGAGGACGTGGACATTTTCAACTACGCGGAGATTCTCTGGGCGATCAACACGCGGGTCAATCCGGCCGAAGACATCGTCGTCATCAACGGCGCCAAGATTCACGCCATGGACCCGTCATGCCCGGAATTCGGCCACCCGGGCGCGCCGGGATGGCACCGCATCGGCGGCAAAATAATCATCGACGCGACCAAGCCGCCGGAATGCGACCCCAAGCGTAGAGACGAATTCGAGCGACTGCGTCCGGTGGGTTGGGAAACGGTGAAGTTGGAGGATTATTTACCCGGCGGGCTCGCCGCCGTTGCGCATCAAGCCGAAGATTCCGGGAAGCTGAAAAGATTCGTTCAAGGTTCAATCGTTCAAAGGTTCACGTGTAGGAGCGCTTACCCAAGCAGTCGAGGTATTCCGACCTTGAACTTTTGAACGGTTGAACGTTTGAATGGCTTCGCTGGCGCAAAGCCATTACTCGTCCGATTCGCCGAAATAATCTCTGACGATTCTTTCCTTGATATATTCGAGCGCGCCCAAGTCTTGGATGATATCGCCGCCGGTATCGTAGAAAGAAAATATCGCCCTTGTGGTTGCGCCCGATGGCCACGAGCCATTCTAGTTCGTCTCGGTCTTCGAGCAGATAATTGATCGCTTGATTGGCGCCTTTGCTGGCGATGATGGTGACTTTGGGTTTGGCGGATTTCTTTGCCTGGGACATGCTTCGGCCTCCTCAATCGAGATCGAGTTTATAACAGAAGGAACCGCGGCACAACTTGCCGGACCGGAGTGAAAAGCGCGAATCAGTGCGAAGGGCACGGCGCAGCCACAAGGGAAGCGGCAAAGCGGGATCCACCGCAGAGGCGCAGAGCTCGCAGAGTCCGGAGTATTTCTCAAGAACAAACTCCTATCTCGGCGTACTCCGCGCCTCTGCGGTGAATGCTCCTCGGACGACGAAAGCTGGACAGTTTGTCGGAGTGCCCCTACTTCATGGAAAAATCGACGCGGTTGGGGCGCCCCTTGAGCTTGGCGCGCTCTTCGGCGCTGAATGGTTTGGCCGCGACGACGGAAAGCCGCTCACCGGTCACCTGGTTGGTCGCCAGGAGCGCATCGCGCACGACTTGCGCGCGCTGGCTGGCGAGCTGGCGCATGTCGTCGTCGCTCGCTTTGGCGTGCTGCATCATGAATTTTTCCATTTCGGGCGCTGGAAGGTCCTGAGCCAGGCCGATCACGTTTCTCGGTTTGGGAAAGCTTTCTTCACCATAGGCGGCTTTCAAATATTGCGGATACTCGTTTGGCGCGATTTGAACGTCGTCCACCGAGCGCGGCGCTTCTCCTTTGCGCGCCAGTTCCTTGAGTTTTTGCGCTTTGACCTTACGTTCGATGCTCGACTCGTTTCAGACCGTCCAGATCGGTCAGCGGATCGACGCGGCCGATGACTTCCAGATTGAGCGCGGGCCGGTTGTTCAGCGCTTTCGCGAGGGTGGCGATCTTTGCCTGCGCTGCTTGATTCAGGTTGGCCTTACCGGTTTCGAACTCGATATAACTCAATTCATCGCCACCGCCGCCCCCGCCGCCGAAGGCCGACGCCAACAACGAAAATGGCGCGGTGACCGCGCGCGTGATGAGGTTGATGACGATGCGCAGCACGATGCCGCCGACGCTGAATTGCGGATCGTCAAGCGAGCCGCTGATCGGCAGATCGACGTCGATGACGCCGTTGCTGTCTTTCATCAGAGCGACCGCGAGCAGCACCGGCAGCTTGGTGGCGGTCGGGCTCTCGATCTTCTCGCCAAAGGTGAGCTGGTTCAAAATGATCTTGTTCTGTGCGCTCAGCTTGCGATTTTCCACTCTGTATTTAACGTTGAACGAAAGCTTGCCGCGCTCGATGCCGTAGCCGACGTATTTGGCGGAGTAGGGCGTCATCGGGCTCAATTCGATGTCTTTGGCGTCGGCGACGATGTCGAGAAAAAGGTCCTTGGAAAGCGGATTGATCTTGCCTTTGATGTCGACCGGCGCGGCGTTGTCGAGCCGCGCTTGCAGATCGAGATCGCCCGGCGTCTCCGGCTTGAGCTCGGAAATGGCGCCCTGCACGCCTGTCAGATTCGCCGAATAATTCGGCTTGACGAAAAAATCGCTGAAATGGATATTCCCTTCCTTAAGATTGATTTTGCCGATGCTGATGGCTCTGGGCGGGTCTGCATCTGCCGGAACAGGAGGCGATTGTTCGACCGACTTCTGCTCGCCTGCCCTCGTCTCGACCGGTTTTGCTTCTGACGCGGCCGCGCCTTGTTTGTCGTCTTGCGCCGTCAAATTTTGCAGGTTCAGTTTGCCGTCGGCGCCGAGAACCAGCCGCGAATAGAACTCCGCGAGCGTGATCTCGCCGATGCGCAACTGGAAGGGCTGCAAATCAAATTGCAATGCATCGAGCGCCAGTGTCTTCCAGCGGAGAAGATCCTGCTGACCGTTCTTCTCCACGGCGCCGAAGTCGGCGACCTGGACACCGCCGTGATAGTTGACTTTCGCGGGACCGCCGCCGCTTGCATTGAACGCAAGCTCGCCTTTGGTGCCGATGCGGCCGCCGGTCAGCATGAAATTGACCTGGTCGAGATAGGGCTGAAACGACACCAGGTCCACGTCGCGGGCGTCGACGACGAACTTGCCGTTGACGGGATTGGCCGTGGCCGTGCCGGCAAGTCGCAAGACGCCTTTGTCGTTGATACGCGCGCGCACGGTCGCCCTGCCGCGCTGGTTCGTCGCCGTCGAGAAGTTTTCGCCGCGCACGGCGAGGTCGGAAATGCTGAGCTTTGCCGGCGTGGCGTTGCTGCGGTCCTCGACGATGACCCGAAAGCGGTCCAGCATGATCTGCTTCGCGTCGACGCGCCATTCTCCTTCGCCCGGTTTTGCCGGCGAGGTGGGCGCCGGAGACAGGGGCGAAGGTTTGGCAATGCGCGCTAAATTCAACGTGCCGTCGGCGTCGCGCTGGATGTAGCCGTGGCCGTCCTTTCCCTCGAGCGCACCGATGACGATGGTCTTTTTTGCCAGATCGATCGCGCCGTCTTTGATCGCCAAGGAGCCGACGCGCCACAGCGGTTCGGGCTGGCCGGCGAGCTCGAGACGGAGGCTCCGTAAATTGGCGGACAGCTCGCTCAGCTTGATGTCGGGCTGGCCTTCCTTGTCTTCGAAAACGTACTGGGTCGAGAGATCGAAAAAGCCGTCTTTGATCTCGCCGGCGATTGCGTCTTCATAATAAGGACGAAGCGCGCCGGGCTTGAGACCTTCGACGTCGAGCTTGCCTTCGGCGAGGAGCGGCGTGAGCCGCAGCGTTCCCGTGTGGGCGAATTTTTCTTTGGCTTCGGACTCGAATGAGATCTCGACGTTG
Source organism: uncultured delta proteobacterium (assembly GCA_963745035.1). Taxonomy (GTDB): domain Bacteria; phylum Desulfobacterota; class Binatia; order UBA9968; family UBA9968; genus DP-20. The sequence continues at coordinate 189,128 of CAVUVW010000010.1, forward strand.
GCCTTTTTGCCGGCCTCGTTGGTCAGGCCGGTAATTTTTAGAGTGACGTCGTCCAGGCGCGTCTTGTACGGCCGTTGCGCCTGCTCGTCGGTAAAATGAATGGTCGCGGAGCCGAGCGCGACCTCCTCGACGGCGTAGACGAACGGTTTGCCGGCGGGCTTTGTTTGCGGTTTGGTTTCCGGCTCCTTGGCAGTCGCCGCTACCAGGTTCTGCAGGTTGATTTTGCCGTCGCGACCGCGATGCACGTGCAGTTCGAGTCCTTCGGACTTGATCGATTTGAGCGATGTCTTGTTGGCGAAGACCTCCACCGCATCGATCAGCACGTCGAAAGACGGCAGCTTCATCAATTCCCCGCCGTCCGATTGCAGCAGCGCCAAATCTTTGAGGCCGAGATTGCCGGTAATCACGAGAGTCGGCGGATTGTCCTTTGGAAGTTTTGAAAGCGGCGTTGAGCTTGCCCGCCAAGTAGTCCCGACGGCATGGTGAAATTCAGCGCGACCGGCGAGTATTCGAGATACTTGGCGATCTCGAGCTTTTCGATGTTGATGTCCGATCGCGCTGTCGCGCGAGTCCTTGAACGGATGGTATCGCCGGCGAGCTGAAACGGCGCGCCGTTGATCACCGCGAAAAATTCCGGCTTGACCTTGATATCGACGTGGGTCGGCAGGCTCGAAATGAACGGCACGCCGATTCTGAGCTGGGTCACGTTGTGTTTGGTCTTTTCCGGCCGATCGTCGAAGTCGATCTTGCCGTCGACGATCTCAATATTATTGAGCGAGAATCGCGGCGTCGGACCGGGAGGGCCGCCGGTGAATTCTTCGATGAGATCCTGAAAATTGTATTTGCGATCTTCATTGCGAATCACGCTCACGTAGGGCTTGATCAGCCGCAGTTCCTTGACCACCGGCCCCAAGCGAAAGAGCGAGCGCATTTCCAGATTGACGAACAATTCATCGAAGGAAAGCGCGGGAGTGTCTCCCTGCCGCTCTTTCATCAGAAAACCGCGGATCGCCGCGCTCATGGCGAAAGGATTGATTGCGATCTGCTCGATCGAAACCGGACGGTGGAACTTATCGGACAGCGCGCTGGCGACTTTGCCCCGGATCAGTGGCGGTGCGACCAGTCCGAGCAAAACTCCGATAGTGAACAGGATCGAAGCCAACCAGAGGACGATCTTTCGAGTGCGTGGATGCCAAGCGACGCCGAGGGTTTGCTGGCGGATTTGATGAACGTCTAACGCCATGGCCGATGCGCGTAAGATTTCTTAGGCAAATAGTATCGAACCAGATGTCCCTTGTCCACAATGATTGAGGCAATTCGTGATCCCGAAATGCGCGGCGCTGATCAGAGTGTTTTCTCCGCTTCGACTTGGATGGCTTCGAGGAGGGCGAGATACGCCGCCGGCAGTTTCCAGTGTTTGGCGCCTTCGACGATCAACCGGCGGTATTCGACATTGGGACGCGGGACGTTTTCTTCGACGGCGGCGACGTAGACGAGCGCGTCGAGCGGAAGCTTGTCTTGCTCAAATGGATAAACCGAGAGAATCTCGCGGCGATAGCCGTCCTCGAAGCCGTCGAGAATCAAAAGATCCTCCTCGGTAATGTCGTAAACGATGCCCCAGACTTCCTTGCCGGGAACGGGGTACACGTTGGCTGTGCCGCAATCGCGCAGGCGCGAGTGGCGGGTGATGCCGAAGTGGTAGCCGGCGAGGCGGCCGACGCACACAAACCGGGACGATGGACAACGGCGCTGCATTTGCGGCCAGTTCATGTTCGAGCCATAGGCGAAATAATGCACGGCGATGAAACCTCCAATGCGGTTTGGCGATTCATAGTAGCAAAGAGCCGGCGAGGAACAAGCGCAGTGGCTCCGTTTCGGACCATAAGGAGGAGAAGATTCCACGCATTCGCTCTGAATGAAAACAAAATAAGCGGATCTCTCACTCGAACCCTATGACGGTGCTCAGGATAAACTCCGTGAGAGACCTTGTCACCCGGTGCATCGCCGTTTGCCGTCACTGCCTTTTCGGCGGCTTTGCCAAAAGGATCAAGAAAGCCGAGGTGAACAAGGCGCAGGAGAAGATCGTGAACGAGAGATTGTAACTGCCCGTGCGATCGTGCAGGAAGCCGAAGAACGGCGCGCCGCTGGCGGCGAACAGATGAGAAAAGAAGAGCGACAAGCCGCGCACCGTGCCCAACGAGGTCCTGCCGAAGAAATTCGCCCAAATTACCTCGCGCAGCACGAAGCTCCCCGCCAAGCCGGTGCCGTAGAGAAAAAAGCCGCCGTAGACAAGGCGGATATCGGCGCTGGATACCATGAGCACGAGTCCCGCTCCTTGGATCGCAAACTGTATGAAAGAAACCTTCCGGATGTCGAATTTGTCGGCGAAGGCGCCCCACACGAGAGTCGAGGCAAGCTGGGTGAGAGCGATCGTGCTCATGAACGATGCGGCGATCAGCGGCGAGTAGCCGATGTCGGTGACGAAGGAGAAGATGTGTAGATTCAGACCGGCGATGCCGACGCTGGCGATGCCGAAGGTCATCACGAGCAGCCAGAATGTCGGATCGCGCAACACTTCCGCGCGGGTCCATGATACGTCGGGACTATTTCCTCTTGTCGTGGCAGTCGCGACAGCGGACCGGGCCGTCTCGGCATGAGACGGGCTTTCGCCGTCGGGCAGAAGACCCATATCTTCGGGCCGTCTGCGGATAAAGATCAGCGCCGGCAGCACTACAATTGCCGGCGCTATCAGGCCGAATACCGCCCACGTACCCCGCCAGCCGATGAGCACAAACAGATACGCGGCGACAAGTGGTATGCTCAGTTTCGCAACGCCGGTGCCCAGGTTGGCAATAGCCATGGCGCGACCGCGTTTGCGCACGAACCATTGTGCGATGGTGACATTGATGACCAACGATCCGAGGAGCGCTTCGCCGGCAATGACGAGCGAGCAACGGACCACCACGAACTGCCAGAAATTCTGCACCAGGCTGGAAAGCAACAAGCCCGCGCCTTCCATCAGAACGCCGAGCACGAGGATGCCGCGGCCGCCATAGCGGTCGATCCACGAGCCGAGCAACGGCACGATCAGCGCGGCGACGCCGATCTCGAAAGTGCGAATGAGCGAAAACGCGCCGCGCGTGACGCCAAGCTCTTCCGTAATCGGCTTTAAAAAAATGCTCAGCGTGCTGGAAAAGGCGAACGTGCTGGCCGCATGGACGAGGATGCCGACGCCGACGATGTACCAGCCGTAGAAAAGTTTTGACTGCGCGACGGCATCGCCCGCTTTATTCGCATCGTTCATCGGAAGAGAATTGTTGTGAGGCGGATGCCGTCGACCGGCAGAATCAATCTTTGTGCAGGATTTCCCACCAATTGCCGTTCAAGTCGGCCAATTGAAAGGAGACGCTTTCGTTCGATTCGGTGACGTCTTCGAGTGCGCGAAGTCGCCAGTTTTCTCGGTGGGATGCGAATTGTCGATGCGCCGCATGAACTTCCGACGTGCGACGCGAGCGCGATCGTGAAGCGCTGGTAGCGCGAGAGCATCCGGCGGTTGGGGTTCTGCGCTTTGATGCAGACCACATACCAAGGCGTGTCGGTATGCTTGACGTAACATGAGCTTGGCCAGAGCTTCACAACTTCGAGTCCCAGCGCTTCACGGTAAAAACGCTCGGATGCTTCGAGGTCGTCGTTCTCCAGGGTGCCGTGGGTGAGCGCCTGGGGTACGTAACCACGGCCGCTGAAGGCTTCCACGGAGAGAGGCTTCGACCAGTGCGGGTTGGTCGTTTTGCCCATGCCGTGCTCGACCGCGTGCTCGTATGATTCGATCTCCCAATAGTTGCCGCCCGGTTCGTAGAAATGGACGGAATAAGCGTTATGATTTTCGCGCGGCTTGATGGTCTTGATGCCGTACTGATCTTTCTTGCTTTCCAGATATTCCGTCGCGCGATCGACTTCGGCGTTTGTCGCCACGCGCACGCCGTAATGGTTGCGCATGGATTTGATTGGGGCGTCGGCGCCATGAGCATGCACGACCAACTCCCAGCCGGTGTTCGGGTGCCGGACGATTTTTTGCCCGTCGCGCTCGGCGACGACTTTGAAAGCGAGAAACTCCTCGAGGATCGGCAACGATTCATCGAACGAGCGGCATTCGTAGTGGCCGTTTACCAAGCCGATTGGGTTGAGCATATTCCCTCCGAAGGCGAACAAGTTCTCTCTGAGTCATCCTGAGCGGACCGCGAAGGATCTGCTTTTGCTCAGCGTGATTTGCCGTCGCAACCAAAAGCAGATTCTTTGTCGCTGCGCCCCTCAGAATGACACTCGTCAACGGAAATGTCGAAAGACTGCAGCGGTTACGGAATCTTGTTCCCCCAAAGCTCTTTCAAAAATCCGCTTTTCTCCAAGTTCTCGGCGAAGCTGTTGTCGACGATCTCATTGGCCTTCTTCGTGACCTTGATGCCGGATTCGCGCGCCACGTCGATGGAATCGGCGACGGCGTCGAGCGGCACGATCACGCGCCGGTTGACGTGTTTTTTCGCGTAGGCCTCGAAAGAAGCCTGGAGGGCGTCTTCGTCCTTGACGCGCAGGATTCTTGCCACCGACGCTTTGGCCTTTTCCGGGTTGTCTTCGACGAACTTGACCGCCTCGGCCAAAGCGGCGACAAAGCGCTGCACGATCGGGCGGCGCTCGCGCAGGGACTTGGCGTTGGTGTGAAGCGAGCTGTAGATCGCCGGCAAGCCCAGATCATTCATATGATAGATCAGGTTGAAGCCGTCCTTTTTTCCTCGCGCATCCATCGGCGGCGTAAACGGCCCGGCATCGATAACGCCCTGCATCATCGCGTTATAGCGTTCCGGCTGGCTGCCGCCCACGGGCCGAATCTGTGTATCGCTCAGGCCGAATTTCTTGACGAAAATGCGCAGCAAGCGATAGGGGAGACCTGCGACGCTGCCGACACCGATCGATTTCCCCTTGAGATCTTGGACCGTGCGAATTTCCTTGCGCGCGATGATCACATAGGGAAGCCCGACGAGCGGCGACGCGATCAGTGTCGCGTCCCGGCCCGCCGCCATGCCGGGTAAAGTCGAATCGGCAGCGCAATAAAGAAACTGGACCTCATCCGTCCCCAATGCCGCCAAGTTGATGTTCGTGCCGCCGCGAATGACCACGTGTTTGATGGCGATGCCGTACTTGTCGAAAATGTTGTTGTCGATGGCCGTGTACAGTTGAACGAACCCGCCGGAAACGGCGCAGGTGGCGACATAGATAGTGGTGATGGGTTCCCCCGGCTTGGCGACGTAGGGATTGGCGCTGCTTGATGACGGCGAAGCGAGAGCGGCCATCCCGATCAAAACAGCGCGTATGAATCGCGTAGCGCGGTTGTCCAATCGCATGATCAAATTCCTGCGCACGATAAAACACCATAGTTCGCGTTGCTGTCAACCAACCTGTGCTTGAAAAAGCAGAGTGGTGGCCGTATGACTGGCTCGAATCATCGGGCAGAAGTTGGGAGATTTGCATGCTGATACTTTCGAACGAGGACATCGAGAAAATCTTACCCGTGGGCACTTGCATCGAGGTGCTCGAAGAAGCTTATCGCGATCTCGGCAACGGCATGGCCGCGACCGTGCCGCGTTACGATGTTTTCAGTCCCACCAAGCCCGGCGAATTCTATGAGTACAAGACCATGAGCGGCGTTTTGCCGGGCCGCAACATCGCCGCGCTCAGACTCAATTCCAGCGTCGTCAAATGGTACGAGAAAGCCGGCGGCATTCGCAAAGACAAACTACCGGTGGCCGGAGGAGATAAGTACGTTGGCCTCGTGATGCTGTTCAGCACCGAGACCGGTGAGCCGCTGGCGATTTTTCCCGACGGTTATGTGCAGAAGCTGCGCGTCGCGGGCGCCAGCGCCATCGCGGCGCGCCATCTGGCCCGAAAGGATTCGAAAGTAATGGCGCTGCTCGGCGCGGGCTGGCAGGCGAGCGCGCATCTGGTGACGATGTCCATGATACGCGATTTGCAAGAGGTCAGAGTTTTTAGTCCCACGCCCGCATCGCGCCGGCGCTTCGTCGAAGAATGGTCGGGAAAAGTATCGGCGCGGTTGATCGACAGCGCCAGCGCCGGAGACGCGATCGCCGGAGCCGATATGGTGATCTGCACGACCAATTCGCTCTCCGCTCTGTTCGACGGCAAGATTCTCGAGCCGGGAATGCACGTCTCCTGCGTCAAGCCGTGCGAGCTCGATGCGACGACCTACCGGCGCGCCGAGCCCTTGATCATTCACTGGCGCGAAGCCAAGCCTTTTCAAATCGCCATCGGCGTTGACCGCCAAGCGATTCCCGACGTATCAGACGGTTGGCAGCACCCGCTCACTCGGGAAGACGCGGCGATCTGGGACTTTCCGACTCTTTCAGAGCTGGTCAACGACAAGCATCCCGGACGGACGAAGCAAGATTCGATTAGCTGCTTCTGCAACAACGTCGGACTGGGTTGCAGTTCGCGGCCGTCGGCAGCGAAGTACTGGCGCGCGCGCGGGAGGCGCGAGTCGGGCGGGAGATTCCTACTGATTGGTTTCTCGAGGATGTGCATCCTTAGATTGCTGGTTCAAGGTTCAAACGTTCAAAGTTTCAACGTTGGAAGATGACTTGAATCTTAAAGTTCAATTTCCCAGAAGCTTCTTTGCCTGATCGACGACCTCGGGCGGTTGATCGAGAACGTCTTTGATCAATGCTTCGAGCTCTTCGCCGGGAGTATGATCGACTTCCATTCTCGCTTTCTTCGCTTCGGCCAGCAGCTCGGGATCTTTCAAGACTCTTACGAATGATTCACGCAAGGCTTTGATGCGATCGGGCGGCGTTCCCGGAGTGGCGAGAAACGGCCGGCCGAATTCGCCGCCGGAAAGCATTGCCTGGACGACTTTGCGATTATTAGCCGAGACTTTGAACTCGTCGAGAATCTCGTAGATCGTCGGTGCTTCTGCGGCGCGGGAATCCCGTTTGCGACCGCTCTGCAGCAGGTGGCGGTCGAAGCCTTGCTTGTGCCAGGAGTTGAATGGCTCGCGGCCGAAGTGGGAGGCGAGCGTGTGCGCGCGGCAAACGATCTCGCCTTTTTCCACCGCCAAGTCGGCTTCGGCGCCGCCGGGATAGCCCAGGACCGGATTGATCTTGGCGCCGAGCGCGAGGTCGAGAATTTTCGCGACGAGGTAGTCGGAGCTTGTCGTTCCGGAGCCACCGCAGCTTGGCGGTTGTTTAGCCTTGATGATATCGCCGACGGTTTTGAACGGCGTGTCGGCGCGCATGTAAAAGATGATCGAATCCTGCGACGCCGAACCGATCCAATGAAATTTTCGCAAATCGAATTGCGCTTCTTTGCGGCCAACCAGTTGCTCGATATAGATGCTGTTGTTCGGCAGCACCACGGTCAAGCCGTCCGGCTTCGCCACGCCGTAAACGTAGTTGGCTGCCGTCACGGATCCCGCGCCGGGCATATTCTGCACGATGATCTCAGGATTGCCAGGGATGTACCTGCCCCAGTGGCGCGCGATGAGCCGGCCCCAGGAGTCGTAGAAGTTGCCGGTTGTCGAGCCGACCACGAGCCGGATGGTTTTTCCCTTGTAAAACGCCTCCACCTGAGCTCGGACGGTTTTCGGCAGCATGGTAAGGGCGAGTAACACGCAGACAAGAGAGAAGATCAATGAGCGTTTCACTGGAGCCTCCTGTTCGTGGATTGCCGCGTGAGACTAGTCGAAGCCACCGCGCGCTGTCAAATTCGCATGGCGGCGCTTGGCTTACCTCGTTTGCTTGGCGCTGTAATCGGCGAGCCGTAATCGGAAGACAGATCAAAAAGTTTTTTCGCGACACTCCATCAAAATGAGAGCTATTCAATTGACACGCGAATTTCACTTTCGTAAACTGGAGTCAGCAGAGAAAGGAGGTGGTCCAGACATGATTGATAAATGTACTGTCTGCGAGGTGGCTGAGACTTAGGCTCTAGGCGGAATCTTTGACGGGGATTCAGGCCTGGAGCCTGGGAATCCCCCTCAGTCCACCTAGTGGGCCCGCTTCAACGGTCGCTTTGGCCGCCGCTTGAAGCGGGCCTTCTTTTTTTTAGGAGTTCCAAGGCGGCAGCCGCCGCCTTTTTGACCTGCTCGTCTTCGATCCGAGAGTTTTTCTCTAAAGCCGCCACGAACTCCGCGGCAGGATCGCCGAGGGTCGCGAGAGCGATCGCCGCGGCGTGCCGCACCTTCAATTCCGGATCGTTCAGATAAATATCCAGCAAAATTTTCTTGCCCTCCACGGCCAGTTCGGATCTTGACTTGAGACAGATCGCTGCGGCGACACGGACGCTGGGCTCGGGGTCGGCCAGCGCGTCGAGCATGGCGGCGGCGCTCGCCGGATCGGACAGCGCCAGATCGCGCAGGCAATACAGCGCCATGCGCTTCTGATTGTCCGAGCCGGACGCGCAAAGGCGAACCAGCGAGGAGACGAGATCGGCGTTATTCTTGGCGACGCGGGCGAGCAGCAAGGAAACCGCCCAGCGGATATCCGGCTCGCGATGATCGAGCGCTTCGAGAAGGCCGAGCGCGGCGGCGCGGGAGAGATTTGGGAGACTTCCCAGAATGTAGGCGACCGGCCAGTAGTTTCTATGACCGGCTTCGGTGAGGCGCCGTTGCAAGCGCTCGCGCAGTCCCGGGGAATCGGCGGCCAGCGCGATCAGCGCGTCGACGGCGGCGCGTATCGCCGGCTTGTCGGACTGATCGAGCTCGGCGATCAGCGCGGTGGTGCGATCGTCCTCGAACTCCATGCTTCGCTTGTCTCGATGGGCCGATCAAATTTCCAGGAACTGGGGACACTCTGTCAGGTTGCGATTTCCCTTCGCCGTCACCACCACAACGTCTTCCAGGCGCACGCCGCCGACGCCGAGATAATACAATCCGGGCTCGACGGTGACGACATGGCCGGTTCGCAGGGTAGCGTCGACCGGCGCAATGCGCGGCGCCTCGTGAATGTCGAGTCCCAGGCCGTGCCCCGTGCCGTGAAAAAATCCCTGCATGCGGCCGTTGATTCTGCCGGTGCGAAAGCCGCGGGCTGCGAACAGATCGAGAATGTTCTGGTGCACTTCTTTGCCGTTAACGCCGTCGCGGATCTGGTCGAAGCCGACTTTCTGCCCGGCCTGCACGGTCGCATAGATCTCCTTGAGCTTTTCCGAAGCGCGGCCGCGCACCACGGTGCGGCTCAAGTCGCCGAAGTAGCCGTTCTCCTGGGAACGCGGGAAGATATCGAAGATGATCGACGTGTTGGCCTTGACCGGACCGCTGCCCTCGTGGTGCGGATCGACGCATTGATTGCCGGAAGAAATGATCGTGTGGCTCGGCAGCCAGCCCTGCGCCATGATCGTAGTGTTCACCGCGGTCTTGAGCATCTCGGAGGTGAGTCGCGCGCCGTTCAAATAAAGATAGCCGTCGCGCTTGGTCCGGGTGCGCTTGAGCATGCGGATGCCCGCCTCCAGCCCGCGCCGCGCCACGCGCAACGATTCGGTGATTTGTTTCACCTCGCGGTTGCTCTTGGTCTCGCGCTCCGGCCAGAAGGGATCGCGCTGGATGTGGAGCTTGTACCCTTTGGCGCGCAATTGATCGGCGAGCAGCGCGGAAAAATTCGCCGGCACGACCAGCGCACGTATGCCGCGCTCGCGAAACAGCATATCGAGAATATCGATCATCGTCGGCTGTTTGCCGAGCTTGCGCAGTTTTTTCTGATACAGCGACAGCGAAAGCACCCGATCCACCCGCGCCTGCTTCTTGGCGCGATCGACCTCCAGATCGCTCAAGACCGCGTACTTGACGTTTTTGTGCTGAAAAAAAATAAATGGATCGGGCACAAAGAAGGCAACGGCGTAGAGCATGTTGGCGTCGCCCTCGCTTGGCGCGACCATCAAGATCGCTTCGTGGTCTTTTGAGACGCGCGAGATCGAGCGCGCGCGGGGCTGTATCTGCGGCAGCGGGACGATTGCGCTTTGCTTCAAACATGCATGTTTTCCGCTCGTGGAAGTGAAATTGAAATCGCTTGGAGAATAGTAACGCGCGCGCGCGCCGGGCGCAACTTTGCCGCGCTCGTGCCCGCGCGCCGGGGCAAATTTGGTTGACAGGTAGACGGCGTTTGTTATGATTCACCGAATTTTCGCTGAAGCGCATCGATAACGCACCCAAGGACCTCTTTCCCATGGCCACGATCGACAACTTCAACAAGCTGCGCGAGCTCAATCAAAGGGCGGAAGCGGGCGGCGGCGAAGAGCGCGCTCGGCGCCAGCACGAACAAGGAAAGCTTTTGGCGCGCGAGCGCCTCGATATCCTGCTCGACAGCGGCAGCTTCGTCGAGCTCGATCGCCTGCGCACGCACGATTGCGTCGATTTCGGCTTGGACAAGCAAAAATTTTTCGGCGACGCGGTGGTCACCGGCTACGGCGCCATCGACGGCCGCCTGGCGTACGTCTACTCGCAGGACTTCACCGTGTTCGGCGGCAGCTTGAGCCGGGTGGTCGCGGACAAGATCTGCAAAGTGATGGATATGGCGATCAAGAACGGCGCGCCGCTGATCGGCATCAACGATTCCGGCGGCGCGCGCATTCAAGAGGGCGTCGACAGCCTGGCCGGCTACGGCGATATTTTTCAGAAGAATGTGATGGCGTCGGGCGTCGTGCCGCAGATCACCGCGATCATGGGGCCGTGCGCCGGCGGCGCGGTGTATTCGCCGGCGATCACCGATTTCATCTTCATGGTGAAGACCAACAGCTACATGTTCATCACCGGGCCGGACGTGATCAAGACCGTCACCCACGAGGAAGTGACCAAGGAGGCGTTGGGCGGCGCCGAAACCCACGGCGCCAAGAGCGGGGTGGCGCATTTTACCGCCAACACGCGAGAAAGATTGCCTGCTGATGATCCGCGAGCTGATCGGATTTCTGCCTCGCCAACAATCAAGAAGACCCGCCGTTTCGCACCACCACCGACGATCCGCTGCGGCGCGACAAACGGCTCAAGGATCTCGTGCCGGACAACCCCAACCGCCCCTACGACATGAAGGATCTGATCGCGCTGGTGGTCGACGAGGGTTATTTTTTCGAGGTGCAGCGCGAGTTCGCGCGCAATATTCTCATCGGCTTCGCGCATCTCGGCGGCCGCTCGGTCGGCATCGTCGCCAACCAGCCGGCACACCTGGCCGGCTGCCTTGACATCAACGCGTCCGTGAAAGCGGCGCGCTTCATCCGCTTTTGCGATTGCTTCAATATTCCCGTGGTGACGTTCGTCGACGTGCCGGGATTTTTGCCCGGCACCGAGCAGGAGTACCACGGCATCATCCGCCACGGCGCCAAGCTGCTCTACGCCTACGCCGAGGCGACGGTGCCGAAGGTGACGGTCGTGACGCGCAAGGCTTACGGCGGCGGTTACATCGTGATGGCGAGCAAGCATCTGCGCGGCGACATCAATCTCGCTTATCCCACCGGGGAAATCGCCGTCATGGGTCCGGAAGGGGCGATCAACATCGTTTTCCGCGAAGCTTTGCAGAAGGCCTCCGATCCGACCAAGGCGCGCGACGAAATGGTCGATCATTACCGGCAGACTTTTGCCAATCCATTCAAAGCCGCCGAATCGGGATACGTCGATGCGGTGATCTATCCCGAGGACACCCGTCCGACTTTGATCCGCGCGCTCGAAATGCTGAAAAACAAACAGGACCACAATCCGCCGAAGAAGCATGGAAATATTCCGCTCTAATTTAGGCAGCAGGCAACGAGGCAACAGGCAAAAGTAGGAGCCCGTCGGACTCTCCACTTCACCCTCATGCCTCATGCCTCCCGCCTGCCCTCGCCAATGTTTAAACGCATTCTCATCGCCAACCGGGGCGAGATCGCCATCCGCATCGCGCGCGCCTGCCGCGAGCTCGATATCGAGACCGTCGCGGTGTACTCCGATGCCGATCGGGAGTCGCTGCACGTAAAGTACGCGGACCACGCCTATCGGATCGGCCCGCCGCCGTCGGCGCAGAGTTATCTGGCGATCGATCGCATTATCGAAGTGTGCAAGCAGAGCCGGGCGGAAGCGGTGCATCCGGGCTATGGATTTCTGGCGGAGAACGCGGCGTTTGCCGCAGCGCTGCAAGCAGGAAGGCATCGTTTTCATCGGGCCGTCGCCGCAAGTGATCGATCAGATGGGCGACAAGGTAAAGGCGCGCCAGATCATGAAGGCGGCGGGCGTGCCCGTGGTGCCGGGCTCGGACGGCATTTTGACCTCCGAAGAAGAGGTTTTGAAGACCATCGAGTCGATCGGTTATCCCTGCATGCTCAAGGCCGTGGCGGGCGGCGGCGGCAAGGGGTTGCGGCTGGTGCGCTCGCGACGCGAGGTGTCGTCGGCTTTTCGTGCCGTCGGCTCCGAAGCGTCGTCGTCCTTCGGCGATGCGCGACTCTACGTCGAGAAGTTTATCGAGAAGCCGCGCCATGTAGAAATTCAGATGCTCGCCGACAGTTACGGTCATGTCATTCATCTTTACGACCGCGAATGCTCGATCCAGCGACGCCATCAAAAAGTCATCGAAGAATCGCCGGCGCCGGGAATGGATGACCGCACTCGGCGGCGCATCGGCCGGATCGCCATTCAGGGCGCGCGCGCGGTCGGCTACGTCGGCGCCGGAACGCTCGAGTTTCTTCTCGACCAGGAGCAGAATTTCTATTTTCTCGAAATGAACACGCGGCTGCAGGTCGAGCATGCGGTGACCGAGCGGGTGGTCGGCATCGATCTGGTCAAAGCGCAGATCGAAGTGGCCGCCGGCGGCTATCTGCCGTGGCGCCAGCGCCATATCACCCAGACCGGCCATGCCATCGAGTGCCGCATCTACGCCGAGGATCCGGAGCGGGATTTCATGCCTTGTCCGGGCAAGATCGAAGGCTTGCGCCTGCCCGAAGGGCTCGGCTTGCGAAACGACTGCGGCGTTTACGAAGGCGCCGAGGTGCCGATTTATTACGATCCGATGATCGCCAAGCTGATTACTTGGGGCGAAAATCGCGTCGAAGCGATCCTGCGCATGCGCCGCGCCTTGCGCGAATATCAGGTGCGCGGCATCAAAACCAATATTTCATTCAATCAGTGGATTTTGCGCCATCCGCGCTTTATGTCGGGCGACGTCAATACCGGTTTCATCGACGAGGAGTACCGCGCGATCGAACAGCGAGGAAGTGCTGCCGCACAAGGAAATTGCGCTGGCGTCGGCGGCGATCGCCGCGCTGCACCGCGAGCAGGAACAGACCTTGGGTTTGCTCGCCAAAGGCGCCGCCGAACAGTCGCGATGGCGCGAGCAAGGCAAGCGCAATGCGCTGCGGCGCGAAACGCCGACGCTCCGCCGCGGCTGGCGCCGTTCCTAGAAATTTGTCCCATGGCATTCATCGCCAAGCTCGGAGAGCAGAGTTACACCGTCGAGATCGAAGAAACCGGCAAGTCGGTTTATCGGGTCTCGGTGGACGGCAACGAATTTCTCGTCGACGGCAAGAAGACCGGGCGAACCAATTTTTCCCTGATCGTCGATAACCGCTCCTTCGAGATCGAGGTCGACAACACCGACGACGAGTATCGGGTGCTCGTCGATGGACGCAATTACCGCATTCATCTAGTCGACGAGCGGCGCGTGCGCATCGGGGGCGCCCAAGCGGGGCTGGAGCTTCAGGGGCGGCAAAATGTTTCGGTGCCCATGCCCGGCAAGATTATCGCGGTGCTGGTCGGCGAAGGCGACGCCGTCGAGAAGGGCCAGGGGCTGGTGATCGTCGAGGCGATGAAAATGGAAAACGAAGTGCGCAGCCCGATTGCCGGCGAAGTAAAGGAGATCAAGGTCAAGCCTGGCGACACTGTCGAAGGCGGCGCGGTGCTGCTCGATCGTCGAATGAATGAGAATTAACGAAAATTTCTCTACCGAATTCTTGTCACCCCATTTCATTCATGTTATAGCACCGCAAGCATGATTCCCAAGAAGTGTTTTTTCACCAAAGGGGTCGGCGTCCACAAAGAAAAATTGGCGTCGTTCGAGTTGGCTTTGCGTTCGGCAGGCTTGGCGTATTGCAATCTGGTCCTGGTTTCGAGTATCTATCCGCCAGGCTGCAAGCGCATCTCCAAGGAAGAAGGCATCAAGCTCCTGCGCCCCGGCGAAATCGTTTTTTGCGTGTACGATCGCGAGAGCACCAACGAGCCCAACCGGTTGGTAGCTGCCTCGGTGGGCGTCGCGATCCCGGCGGATCAGGAGCAGCACGGCTACCTTTCCGAACATCATTCCTTCGGCGAGACCGAAGAAAAGGCCGGCGAATACGCGGAAGATCTCGCCGCCAGCATGTTGGCGACCACCCTGGGCATCGAGTTCGACCCGGACACCGCCTGGGACGAGCGCGAAAACCTTTTCAAAATGTCCGGCAAGATCGTCCGCACCTCGAACATCACCCAATCCGCCATCGGCAACAAAGACGGGCTGTGGACCACCGTGTTTGCCGCGTGTGCCTTCGTCAACGACGACTAGAAGCAGGCTGCTGAAAAAGACCCATAGGCTTCCTTGCGCTCGATTGCCTCGCGTCGACGTACCGCCGATGTACGCCTCCGCTCAGCGATTTATCGCGCGCCTCGCCTCTGGATCTTTTTGAGCAGCCTGCAAGAGGCTATTTTGCCAGCCTGTTGGGGCGTGAACTGGAGTAATCGGGTTCGTATCCAACAGTCCATCACTCCAATTACTCCATTCTGTTTTCCGCCCGATCCATGCGCCAGCGAGCCAGATAGGCGACCCCGATGCTGAGCGCGTAAAGAAACGCGAGAGGCACCATCAAAAGAATCTGAGAGATCAGGTCCGGCGGCGTCAGCACGGCGGCCAGGAGCGCGATGGCGATCACCGCATAGCGGCTGTGGCGGAGCAAGAACCTGTGATCGATGACTCCCACCCGGGCGAGAAAAAACGCGAGCACCGGCAATTCGAACATCACGCCGAAAGCGAGCACGAGACGCGAGACCAGGGAGAGATAGTCGCCGATCTGCAGCAGGGGCTGGATGTCGATAACCTCATAGCGGTGGAGCAAAAATCCCAAGCCTTCCTGGATGACAACGAAATAGCAGAACGCCGACCCGGCGATAAAGAAAAACGAGCCGAACAGGACAAAGCTCCGGGTGTAGCGCTTTTCATGCTCGTAAAGTCCCGGCGCGATAAATTGCCAGAGCTGCCAGAGCAGCACCGGCGAGGAGACGATCACCGCCGCCGCAAAAGAGACTTTCATCTTCGTAAAGAAAGCCTCGGTGACCGCCGTGCCGATCAGTGTGAGCCCGTGGATCTGCAGCCGGCGGAGCGGGCGGCGAGCACGGCGAAGATCTGTTCGGCGACCGAAAAGCACGCCGCGAACGCGACGGCGAGCGCGAGAACGCTTTTGAGCAGGCGCGAACGGAGCTCGGCCAGATGGGACGTGAAGGGCATCTGGACGTCAGACAATTGCCCG
>CAVUVW010000011.1:0-327223 GCA_963745035.1 uncultured delta proteobacterium
TCCACGCGTCCGAAGGCTCCGCAAAGGGTGACGTCGTCAGCGTGGGACCACAGGGCCTGGAAGGCGGCGGGGCGCCCCTGCACGAAATCCTCTGCCGCAGCCTCAAGCCTTGCCATGAACGCCGTCCATTCGGAATCGGCTGGCGGTTTGTCATGCATACGACCCTCCCATTGCGAGCAACGGCGGCGCGGTCGCTCCAAGGCGTTAGGCGTTCTCTGAGTCTCGATAGGGATCTTTTGTTCGTGGACGTCAGGCAATTGTTCGTCCAGCGACTGACGATATTTCAGGCAGCCTTGCAGGAACTGAGGCCAGTCCGGCACTACAGGAATCGGATCGGTCTTCTCCGGCAAGATCCCCCAGAGCGCTGGGTGATGCCAACAGAGTTCATGGCGTGTACTGTCACGATGCTCACGGATACCCTGCCGCAGCTTCCTGACCTCGTCCATCAGTTGTTTGCGCGACATCCTGTCCAAGTCGTCGTCCATGATGCACCTCGCAGCCTCTAAGCACTTTGCGAGAGGCGCTGATTTCTAACGGTGGAATTCAGTGGCCGCGTGCGGCCATTTGTGACCGAAGCGCGCAAACCACACCTAGTCGCTACGACAATCTGTTAGGCAGCGCTTTGAATATGTTTTTCCATAACGATGGAATTGACTTTGCTGCCTGCAACGTCATCGAGTCTAACACCGACTTCCTCGAATCCAAGTTTTCGGTAAAAACTTCTGCCTTTTGGATTCTGCTCTTCGACGTCGAGTTGGACCCGTCGCGTTTTAGGGAACGCACGCCAACTCTCTTTCATCAGCCTCTCCCCAATCCCTTGTCGCTGAAAGTCCGGAAGCACGTAGAGCCGCGCGATCGACAGACTATCGCCATCCAAATGCGCGGTTACCATTCCGACAATGCCGTGGGAGCCGCTTTCCGCTACACCGAGGAATGTCGAAGAGCGATTGATTTCGGCTTCAAGGACTTGCGGCGAATGCCATTCAGCGGTCACTTTCGCGATGAAAGATTCGGGAAGAAATGATTGGTAGGTATCGCGCCAAGTAACGGCCAGAACCGCTCTAATTCCGGGGATGTCCTCCGTCAGGGCTCGACGAATGGTGATCACACTATAGATTCCCCATGCTGGTGTTACATCATGCGTAACGTGACCACCAGAGAGAAAATCGCGAGTTCCGTACTCGAGTGTCGTAGACACTGCCTGCGCTATGTTCGGCAAAAAAGCTCATTTGTTTTTGGGCGCGAACTTTCTTTTCAAACGCTGATAATAACGTTTTTGTGACCGCTCGATGGATTTTGGGTCGTCCATAACGCGACGTCTTGGTTCGTCGACCTGCGCCGCCGTGATCACTTTGATCGTGACAACGTCTCCAGGTTTGAGTTTTCTCTCTTCCCATTTGAAGTGTTCGCCGATTTCGCCCGTCGTCGAACGGTAGCCGTCAAGGCTGAAGCTCAGTTCCCGTTGCCGCTGCGATTGCTTGCCGCCCGCTCGAAAGGCACGACGGTGCACGGACGTCGTGATGGCCGTAAGTACACCGTCAGACCCGACGCCTGCGCGAGCGAGCTTCTTGCCATTAAGAAATACATCAAAGGCGATCATGTGCTCCCGATACTTCAATTCTCGACGACACGATGCTGCAGCGATTCTGCGTCAATCCGGCGCAAACCCCCCGCAGACGATTTTCGCTTCGTCCCAACATCTGGCACAAAAAATTTTAAAGCGCGCGTTCTCGAACCATCTCTCCGATGATGCCCCTTTTAGCGCGACTAGCGCTCGCTCACACTCGGTACACCAGGCATCGGGACGGGCCGTGTCCGTGTCGTCGCCCCAGAAGAAACCGACTCGCTCGCCACGATCGACTGCATAGGCAATGTGCTCGCAGACAAGACCAATGCCCTGCATTCCATGAGCCGCGCAATCGACTTTCTGCACACTCTTGCTCATGAGGTCAAGGTCGATCAGGACGAATGCTCAAGCGCGCGTAGGCCTTGGCCGCCCTGTCGTAGCGGGCTCACTCGCTGGCGGCTTGCATGCTAACGTTGAACGTTGAACTGTTGAACATTTGAACGGAGTTCAAAATGCCCCTAGATCATTTCGGCGGCAGTGGGTCGGCGGCGTTGAGTTTTTTGAAAAGCGCGACTGTTTCGGCGTCGCGCGGCAGATCCTTTAGCGCCTTCTCCATGTCGTCGGGCATGAGAGGCGTCGCGTCGTCGCCGGTGAACTTCTTGTACTCCGCGGGAAACGCCGGGTCGGTGAAAATCTTGACCATGGCGGTTTTGAGGATTTCCACCTGCTCTTTCGGCGTCCCCGGCGGCAGGATCGACGGCGTGCCAAATTGCCGGAAGACGCGCACCATATTCAAGAGCTTCCGATCTCTCTCCGCCTTGGCGAAGCTTTCGATCTCGGGCAGGTTTGTAAAATGATGGTGCTTCAGACCTTTCGGAACTTCCATGATGATATGCGGGACAATGCCTCCCGACTTGACCATATCTAGGTTGCGCTGCAGCACGGTGTCCGCGTTATTGATACGCGCATCGATTTCGCCGCGCGCCAATGCTGCGTCCAGCTCGGTGCCGCCATAACCCACCACGAAATTGGGATCTTTCATGCCGAGCAGATACGCGAACATCCGGCCGACGAAGTAAATGGAATGGCCGACGGACTGCGCGCCGATTCTCAGTTTCGCGGAGCGGAGGTCATCGATAGTTTTTATTCCGGCTTCCCGCCGGGTGAGAAATACCCAATGATAGGTGCTGTGAGGTGAACCCAGGTAGATGAATTTATCGAGATCGTACAAAACCCCTTTTTCTCCAAGCACCGCGTTGGCGACCAGGGCCCCCCCGATACGTCCGATCGTGAGCCCGTCGGGTTTGACGTTCTTAAAAACATGATTGGCGGCTTTGATGCCGCCGCCGCCGGGCATGTACTCGGACACGACCGTTGGATTCCCCGGAATGTGCTTCTGCATGAACGGGATCATCGAACGGGTGAGCATGTCCGAAGAGCCGCCCGCTTCGGTTCCTTGAAGAACTGTGATGGTCTTGCCCTGGTAAAATGGTGTCTGACCCAATGCTGAGATCGAAGGAAGCAGCAACATGCCGCATAAGGTTGCCGCAAACTTGACTCGTTTATTGAGTTTCATTTCGAGCCTCCTTTTCCTTCGACGAACGTTCAAAACGTTCAACCCCCTCCTTCATCCTCCCCCGCGACGCAGTGGAGGACCAGAGGTTGGGGGCTTGAACTGAGCGTAGCGGTTGAACGGCTTGAACGTTTTGAACGACTTGAACGGTGCGGTCCCCCGTTACAGCCCCGGCAGTGCTCCCGCGCCGGCAAATTTTTTGAACAGGTCGATCGTTTCCGGATCGCGCGGCAACTCGCGAATGGCGCGCTCGTTTTCTTCTGGCATCAGCGGCGTCGGATCTTCGCCGACCACCTTGCGGTACTCCTTGACGAACTCGGGATCTTTGAAGCTTTTGCGAATCGCCTCTTTGATAATGTCGGCGCGATCTTTCTGTGTCGCCGGCGGCAAGATAAAGGGCGATCCGGAGAGCCGAAAAAGGCGGAACAGGGAAAGCACATTGCGGCCGCGCTCGGTTTTGGCGAAGTTTTCGATGTCGGGGAGATTCGAGAAGAGCGGGTGCTTCAGGCCTTTGGGGATTTCCATGACGACGTGGAAATCGACCATCTTCTTTTCGATCCATTCGGGATTGCGCGCGTAGAAATCGTCGGTGTTTGCGATCGCATCGATCTCGCCGCGCAGCAAAGCGACGTCGCGCTCGGGGATCGAATAGCCGGTGACGTATTTGCTGTCTTTAAGGCCGAGCAGCGCCGCGAATATTCTGCCGATAGTGTAATTGGTATGACCGACAGACTGAGCGCCGATGCGAATGCCGCTCGCGGCGCGCAGCTTTTCCAAATTGGTTAGTCCCATGTCTTTGCGCGTGGCGAGAACGTAGTGAGTAGCGCTGTACGGCGAGCCGATGAACGGAAGCTTGTCGAGATCGTATTGAACGCCCGACTCGCCGAGCACCGCGTTGGCGACCACGCCGCCGCCGACGTTGCCGAGCACCAGTCCGTCGGTGCGGCTCATAGCGAAAATATGATTAGCCGCTTTGCGGCCGCCGCCGCCGTCCATATATTCGTGCACGAAGGTCGGATTGCCGGGAATATACTTTTGCAAGAAGGGCAGCACCGCGCGCACGCGATAATCTCCCGATCCGCCAGGCGCTCGGCCGTGCAGCAGGGTGATCGTCTTTCCTTGGTAGAACGGGGCTTGGGCGAAGACGGAATTGGCGAACAGGAACAGCGCGACGAGCGTGGCTTTACCGGTGATTTGGAGACTAGCTCCGTTAGATTTCATAGAACCTCCGCAAGCGTAAGTTGTCGGGAGTCAGATTGAAACTATTCACTCCTCACTATTTACACCTTATTTTCACATTCATCGAGGCGGCAGCGGTCCCGGACCGGCGAATTTTTTGTAAAGCTCTACGGTTTCGGCATCCCGCGGCAAGTCGCGTATCGCTCTTTCGTTTTCTTCTGGCATCAGAGGACTGGGGTCGTCACCCACTAGCTTGCGGTACTCCTGGAGAAACGCGGGATCTTTAAAAGTCTTGCGCAGCGCCTCTTTGATTATTTCCACCCGATCCTTGGGCATGCCGGGAGGAAGGATGAAAGGCGCGCCGGTCAAACTGAAATTGCGGAACATGGTCACGATCCTGCGCTCCCGCTCTGCCTTAGCGAAGCCGTCAATTTCGGGCACGCTGTGAAATTGTGGATGCTTGTTCTCTCGCGGCACGGCAAAGATGACATGGAGATCAACGAGACTTTTTTCCAGCCATTCCGGCAGCACGCCGCTGTCGGATACGGCGTAGCCATCGATCTCGCCGCGGATCAACGCGGCCCGTCTTTCCGGGTTGGTAAAGCCGATGACTTCTTTGATGTCTTTCAGTCCGAGGAGCCAAGCCATGATCCGACCGACGGTGTAGTTCGTATGGCCGACCGCCTGGGAGCCCATGCGCATGGCCGTGGCCTGGCGCAACTTGTCAAGGGTGGTGAGGCCGGCCTCGCGGCGAGTGATCAGTACATAGTGGCTTGCGCTATAAGGTGTGCCGACGAAATGCAGTTTGTCGAGATCGTACTGCACGCCGGTTTCGCCGAGCACGGCGCTCACCACCACGCCCCCGCCGACGCTGCCGATAGTCAGGCCGTCGGGGCGCGCGCTGTTGTAGATGTAATTGGCCGCCTTGCGCCCGCCGGCGCCGTCCATGTACTCCTGTACGATGGTGGGATTGCCGGGAATATATTTTTGCAGAAACGGTGCCACCGAGCGGGCGCGAAAATCTCCCGAGCCCCCAGAGGAGCGACCATGGACGAGGACAATCGTCTTACCTCGGTAAAAATCGCTCTGGGCTGCGACATCAAAGCCGCAGAAAAATACCATAACAATAAACGAAAGCGTGGAGATGACAGGGTTGAACATAATTGACCTCCGATATTGGGAAGCCCGCCTAATTCTGGAGAAATGTTTTCATCCGCTGAATCACTTCCGGCGGTTGAACCAACTCTTTGACCAAACCTTCAAGCTCATCGCCGCTCACTGCGGCCGGCTCCAGCCCTTTTTTGCGTGCGTCAACCAGGACGTCCGGGTCGCTCATCACTTTGGAAAATGCTTCGCGCAAAGCTTTCATCCGGTCTGCAGGAATTCGCGGTGGAGTCGAAGAACGGCCGGAACACGGTTGCCGATGCCAAGATGATCGGTTGGTTCATTATTGGTCGCCGACTAGCTTTGCCGCGGGGTTTTTTTGCCGGTTGTATTCACCGATCCGCTTGGCTTCGAAGGTCATTTCCCCATTAGTTTCTTCACGCGTTCGATAACCTCCGGAGGTTGGGCAACAACCTCCTTTGCTAACTTTTCGAGCTCTTCACCAGTAGATGGGTCGGCTTCTAAATTGCGCTTTTTCACGTCGATCAAAAACGCCGGATCAACCATCAATTTCATGAATGACTGGCGAAGAATTCTTAAGCGCTCACCAGGTATCCCGGGCGGCGCGAGGTAAGGACGGCCGAGTTCGCCTGAAGCGAGAACTACAGTAGCCAACCGCCGACTCACGTCATCGGTTTTGAATTCGTCCATCAACTCGTTCAGGGTTGCAACTTGCGCCAGCCGCTCATCCCGTTTTTTTCCGGTTTGTACGAGCACATGAACGAAGCCGTTTTTCTGCCAAGTTCGATAGGGCTCGCCACTGAACCATGCCGCATGCGTGAAGGCGCGGCATTGCGCCTCGTTTTTTTCCACCGCCAAATCCATTTCGGGTCCGCCCGGATAGCCCAGAATGATCTCGAATTTTGTGCCGATCACTTCATTGAGGAGTTTGGGCATGGAATGGCCCACCGTGCCGATTCCCGTCGCCGTGCACTTGGGCCCCTGTGCGGCCCGACGCACATCGTGGATGGTTTTAAATGGCGTGTCGGAGCGCATATACATAACGTTGTCCGAACGGTCGATGCTGCCGATCCAATTGAATTTGGCGTAGTCAAACTGGACCTCTTTGCTGCCGGCGAGCTGACTAAAATAGATTCCCGGAATGATCGACGTAATTGTCAGCCCGTCTGGCTTTGCCACGTTGTAGAGATGATTTGCCGAGATCAACGAGCCGGCGCCGGGCATATTTTGCACGATCACCCCTGGATTCCCCGGGATGTGCCTACCCCAATGTTGGGCGATCAAGCGGGCATGGGCGTCGTATTGGCTGCCAGCGGTGGTTCCGGTGATTAAGGTAATTGTCTTTCCTTGATAGAAGGGTGCCTGGGAGAGAGCGGAGGTAGAAAGGAGTATCAGGTGCGCGCAAATTGCTGCGGCCCAAGCAATTCGAATTCGCAACCGTTTGGTTTTCATTTCGAACCTCTCTTTCGCGTGAGGGGTAGGGTGTCAGGGGTGCGGGGAGCGAAACGCCTCACCCTTTACCTTTACCCTTCACTCCTCACCGGTTCTTAATTCAGCGCGGCGGCAGCGGTGCCGGACCGGCGAGCTTGTTAAAAAGCGTGATGGTCTCGGCGTCGCGAGGCAATTCCCGAATAGCTCTCTGATTTTCTTCCGGCAAAAGCGGCGTGGGCTCCTCGCTGACGAGCTTTTTGTGCTCTTTGTAAAACTCTGGGTCAGTGAGGCTTTTGGTCATCGCTTGCTTGAGGATTTCGACCCGGTCCGCGGGCGTTCGTGGCGAAGCAAAGAACGGCGAACCGGTGAGCCGCAGATTTCGAAACATCGCCAGCACTTTTCGCTCTTTCTCCGACTTCGCGAAGGTTTCGATATCGGGCAAGTGACCCAAACGGGGATACTTGTTTCCCCTCGGAACTTCCATCAAGGCATGGAGATCAATTTTGTTTGCCGATATCCATTCGGGATTGCGCACCAGATGATCGTCGGTGGTAGCGAGAGCGTCGAGCTCGCCGGCCATAAAAGCAACATCGCGCTCAGGAGTCGAATAGCCGGTGACAAACTTGGGATCTTTGAGAGGCAGAACCCAGGCGAAGAGTCTGCCGATATTATAAATGGTATGGCCGACGGATTGCGCACCGACGCGCACGGCCGGCGCTGACTTGAGTTTCTCCAGCGTTGTCAGACCTGTTTCTCTTCGCGTCAAGAAAAAATAATGAGTGGAACTATAGGGCGACCCAAGGAAAATGAGTTTATCGATGTCGTATTGCACACCCGTTTCGCCGAGAACCGCGCTCGACACCATGCCGCTACCCGCGTTTCCGATGGTCAATCCATCAGGCGCCGCCGAGCCAAAAATATAGTTGCCGGCCTTCCGGCCGCCGCCTCCCGGCATGAACTCATGAACGATGGTGGGATTTCCGGGGATGTATTTTTGCAAAAACGGCACCAGCGCTTTCACCCGCAGGTCTCCTGAGCCGCCAGCGTCGCGCCCATGCACGATTCTAATAGTTTTGCCTCGATAAAAGTCTGTCTGCGCGAACGCAGGAGTCAGCGAGAATAAAATGTAAGTGGCGAGAGCGAATAGTTTCAGCATACACTCCTCCTTACACGTTCCAATCGGTCAAGCGCGCGGAGCTCGGCCTGAGTCCTTCGACTCCGCTCACTCTACCGAAGGGTCGCCCCCACCTGTTCAAGCCGGGGATCATTTACGTTTTGAACCGGGCGCATGGTTTACAGTTTTTTAGAGTTAGTTCCGTGCCAGGTTTTGCGCTGGCATAATCTTTTTTGCATGTTGATCGAGAATACCCAGCAGATGAAAACTATAACGGACTTCCCACTGCTCGGGTCCGACCTGCTTCAGTCCAACCGGCTCGTGTGCCAGGACTTCAGAGACATAAAGGAGATCGCCGTGCCACTTGATCTCGCCGTTGTGTCGCACTCGTCTAACGGTCATGCCCGGACTGTATTGTACGGGCGGGAGTTTGTCGGGATAGCGCCGTGGGGAGCTAAGATAAACACTGCCCGGGGTCTTTCGTCCCAAGGCCTCATGGGAACGCTGGCCGTTATACTGCTTTACGAAAAAGTCAAATGCGCGCTGTTGTCGACTGTAGGTTGGCTGAGGCGCAACATCGTGCTTAAGCGTTCGATGCATCCGTTCATGGCGCCCGTTCTGGCTTGGCTTACCCGGCTTGATCCGTTCAGGACGGATGCCAAGCTGGATCCACCACTTCGACAACTCGCTGACACCGCCCACACAGAGCGAGGCAAACGGTGCTCCGTTGTCGGTACGAATGGCCCGGAGCAGTCCGTATTGTCGAAAGGCTCTTTCAAACCACGGCCGAACCACCCGATAGCTGTGCTGCCCCAAGGCTTGGCACATCAACAGATAACGAGAGAAATTGTCGGTCAACGTAAGCGGGTAACAGCGCTGACCATTCCCCAAGAGAAAGTCTCCCTTGGAGTCCGCACTCCAGATCTGATTCGGTCCATGGCAGTCGCTAAACGGTTCACTGTACGGTACCACGTGGCGCCGACGTACACGGCGGTTGACCAGCCCGGCACGCTTGAGGATCGCACCGGCTGCAGAGTCCGCAGGCCAGGTCAACTTAGGTTTTTTCTCACCCAAATAATCCAAAACCTTTTTCGGACCCCAGCTCGGATGGCTAAGCTTGATGGCAATAATCATCTCGCGGATTTCCTCAGGGGTCTCATTGCGATGACGGTGCGCCGCGCGCGAGCGCTCCTCGAGCGCCTCAACTCCACCGTCTTGGTAGCGCTTAATCCATTTGTCAGCCGTGGGACGGCTAATTCCATAGGCTCTGCACAATTCAATCTTACTGTATTCCTTACTCAGCCAGTCAGCGATAAATTTAACTCGTTGATCCATGGCACTGGTCTGTTCCCAAGGCATTGGCAAGCTCCTCCTTGCCTCTGCCTCTTAAACTGTAAACCATGTGCCCGGTTTGTTTTGTAAATGATGCTACCGGTTTGTACCCTCCTTCATCCTCCCCCGCCACGCGGGGGAGGATGAAGGAGGGGTTTTGAACAGCTTGAACTTTTTGAACGACTTGAACCATGCGATTTACCGTGCCGGCAGCGGCTCCGCGCCGGCAATTTTCTTGTATAGCTCGATGATCTCGGGCTCGCGGGGGATTTCTTTGATTACGTTTTCATGGTCTTCGGGGAGGAGAGGCGACGCGTCATCGCCGGTGAGCTTTTTATAGTCGCGCAAAAATTCCGGGTCTTTGTAGGTTTTCCGAAATGCCTCTTGGACCATAGCGACCCGATCCTTGGGAGTTCCCGGCGGTAGGACCGAGGGTCCACCGGCCACTCTGAAAGCGCGCGACAAAATGATCACCTTACGCTCTCTATCCGATCTGGCAAAGCTTTCCAGCTCAGGAAGCTGCTTGAACTGGGGATGTTTGTCGCCCTTGGGGATTTCCAAGATCGCGTGAAAGTCCACCAATCCGCCGGCGAGCCAGTCCGGGTTCCGTTGCGCGACCGAATCGGCCGCCGTCGCCCGAGCATCGACCTCCCCGCGCATGAGCGCCTGGTCGATTTCCGGCCCAGCGTAGCCGGCGATAAATTTGGGGTCCTTGAGACCAAGAATGTAGGCGAAGAGGCGACCTTCATTGTAGGTAGAGAAACCCACGGATTGGCCGCCGATCCTGACTCCGGAAGCGGCGGTGAGTTTCTCAATGCTGCTCAAGCCTGCCTGTCTCCTGCTTAAAAAGAGCGGGTGATACGAGCTGTAAGGTGACCCCAGATAAAAAAACTTATCGAGATCGTAAAGAACTCCCGATTCTCCGAGCACCGCGGCAGCAACCATGCCGAGCCCGGGGTTACCGATCATCAAGCCGTCAGGCCGAGCAGACCGGTAGACATGATTGGCGGCCTTTCGACCGCCGCCGCCGGGCATATACTCGTTGACAATATTCGGGTTTCCCGGAATGTATTTCTGCAGGAAAGGTATCATCGCTCTAACCCGCATATCGCCCGTGCCGCCCGGATCACGGCCGTGAATGATGGTAATTGTCTTGCCTTGATAATACGGAGTCTGGGCGAACGCGGAAGTCAGTAAGAATAAAGTGTAAGTGATGAGAGCAAATAGTTTCAGCATACCCTCCTCTTTACAGGTTCAAAAAGTTCAAGTCGTTCAACCGCTACGCTTCGTTCAATCCCTACCTTTGTCCCCCGCGATGCGGGGGAAGATATAGGAGGGGGCTTGATCGGTTTGAACTTTTTGAACGATTTGAACCATTCCAATTCACCGCGGCGGCAGCGGGCCGGCGCCGGAGAATTTTTTCACCAACTCCAAGACCTCGGGCTCACGCGGCATTTCCTTAACCAGCCGAGTCAACTCTGCCGCTCCCAGGGGCGAAGGATCGTCGTCGACAAGTTTTCTGAAGTACTTTGGGAACTCTGGATCTCTATAGGTCTTGCGCATCGCTTCTTCGAGAATCTCAACTTTGTCCTTGGGCGTTCCGGGAGGCAAGATGTAAGGCGATCCCACGCCGCGGAAAGCACGCCAGACAGTAAGAACCTTTTTTTCCCTTTCGGTCTTGGCGAAAGCTTCTATCTCAGGAAGATGAGTAAGGCGAGGATGCTTGACCCCTTTCGGGATCTCCATAATGGCATGGAAGTTCATTATTTTCTTGTCCAACCATTCCGGATTACGGCGCAAAACCGATATGGCTGCATTGGCTCTGGCATCGAGCTCTCCGTTGGTCAGCGCGACGTCCACCTCGGTGGATGTGTAACCGACAATAAACTTCGGATCCTTCATCTCCAGGAAATACGCAAAGAAACGCCCCGCAACGTAGGATGTATGACCGACGGTCTGTCCGCCGATCCTAATCCCAGGTTTGGCCTTTAGCTTCTCCAAGTTGTCCAGGCCTAGTTCCGCTCTCGTGTAAACGACGGCGTGGTTTTCACTCTCTGGAGTACCGAGATAGATGAATTTGTCGACATCATAGGAGACGCCTTGCTCACGCATGATGCCCAAGCCCACGATTGCCCCGCTGCCGCCGCCTATGGTGAGCCCATCAGGGCGCGCCGATTGATAGAGGTGATTTGCCCCTTTCCGACCGCCGCCGCCGTCCATGTACTCAATCACGATGGTGGGGTTTCCGGGAATGTGTTTTTTCAAAAAAGGAACCACCGCTTTTACTCGAAGGTCTCCGCTTCCGCCCGGCGCCGTGAACGCGACGACGGTGATGGTTTTGCCTTCGTAAAAATTAGTTTGGCAGCGCGCGTGAGTCGATAGAAATCCTAGAGAAAGAACTGAGCCGGTCAGGAGCATCGATAGTGACGAGAATCTGCATTTGCAATTCTTCATCATCCCTCCTTAGGCCCGGCGCTCACCTCGGCGGCAACGAGCCGGCGCCGGAAAGAACTTTTATCAATTCGATAATTTCCGGATCGCGCGGTGTTTCTCTAATCAGCTTGGTTAATTCCTCGGGCATCATCGGCTCCATTTCCTCGCCGACCAACTTCAAAAACTCACGGTTCAACTCGGCGTCTGTGAGAGCCTTGCGCATGGCGTCCTGGAGAGTCGCGGCGCGCTCCTTCGGCGTTCCCGGCGGCAGCACGTACGGCGAACCGACGGATCTGAAGACGCGCCAGACCTCGAGAAGCTTCTTCTCGCGGTCGTTTCTCACAAAGCTCTCGATCTCGGGAAGGTGACTGAGGCGAGGATGCTTGGCGCCTTTGGGGACTTCCATGATGGCATGAAAGTCCATCACGCCCTTGTCCAGCCAATCGGAGTTGCGCCGCAAGACCGACACGGCCGCATTCGCCCTAGCGTCGAGCTCGCCGCGCAACAACGCGGCGTCCACTTCCGGCGCGGTGTAGCCGGCGATGAATTTGGGATCCTTGAAGTCGAGGAAATAGGCGAAGAATCGTCCCGCTATGTACGAAACGTGTCCCACAGTCTGGGCGCCGATGCGCAGGCCCGGCTTGGCGCGGAGCTTTTCAAGGCTGTTCAGGCCCAGATCTTTGCGCGTGTAGATCGTTTGATGGCCGGGGGTTTCCGGCGCGCCCAGATAGATGAATTTATCGAGATCGTAGAGGACGCCGCTTTCGCGCATGATGTTGAGCGAAATGACGCCGCTGCTCATGGCGCCGATTGTAAGTCCGTCGGGCTTGGCGTTGCGAAACATGTAGTTGGCGGCTTTGCGACCGCCACCGCCGTCCATGTACTCGAGCACCAAGGTGGGATTTCCCGGGATATGCCTTTTTAGAAAAGGCATCAGCGCTTTTATGCGGAGATCGCCGGTTCCCGCGGGCGAGGTGCTGACGATGACAGTGATGGTCTTGCCTTGATAGAAAGGCGCCTGGGCGTAGGCGTAACCCGACGGGAGACTGGCAACGATGATGCATGCGGCAAATAGAATCCAACTCCAGCTCTTACGCTTGTGAGTTGTCATCGTCGTGCTCCGTCAAAAGTCAGGAGTTGAAAAACTCGCTCGGAGTCCTTCGACAGGCTCAGGACGAGCGGACATAAGTTGAAACAACTGAAAAAAATCCGCGCATGCCGAGCTAGTCGAAGCATGGAAGTCGTTTTTCAATAGCCTTTAGCAGTTAGAAATGATGCAAATCGGTCTTACTGCTTACTCCTTACTATTTACTCTTTGCTTCGTTATCCCCGCGGCGGCAATTTCTTGGGCCCCGCAAGGATTTTGAATAACTCGATCGCGTCGGGATCGCGCGGCACTTCTTTGATGGCCTTTTCATGGTTTTCCGGCAGCAGCGGCGTTGGATCGTCGGCGGTGAGTTTTCTATACTCTTTGGCGAAATCCGGATCCAGATAGGTTTTGCGGAAAGCCTCCTTCAACGTGTCGACCCGGTCCTTCGGTGTTCCCGGCGGCAGCACGAAGGGCGTGCCCGTGACGCGGAAACCCCGCTGCAAGGCAAGCATCTTACGCTCGCGGTCGTTCTTGGCGAAGGTTTCGATCTCGGGAAGCTTGGCAAAGACAGGATGGGGATGCTTGTCGCCTTTCGGAGTTTCCATAATCGCATGAATGTTGACCAGACCTTTTTCGAGCCATTCCTTATTGCGCGACAGGATAGTATCAGGCCCGGTGGCGCGGCCGTCGATCTCGCCGCGCATCATTGCCGGGTCGAGTTCTGCGCCGCCGAAGGCGGCGATGAAAAGCGCGTCCTTCAAGCCCAGCATGTAGGTGAAAAGACGCCCTTCATTGTACGTGGAGAAGCCGACCGACTGCCCGCCGATCTTGACGCCGCTGGCGGCGCGCAGCTTGTCGAGGGTGTCGAAGCCGGCGTCTTTGCGGGTGACAAACACCGAATGGTAAGTGCTGTAGGGCGAGCCGAGGTAATGAAACTTATCGATATCATACAGCACGCCGGATTCACCGAGGATGGCGAGCGACACCATGCCCGAGCTCAAGTTGCCGATGGTCAGGCCGTCGGGACGGGACGAGCGAAAAACGTGGTTGGCGGCCTTGCGGCTGCCGCCGCCCGGCATGAATTCCATCAACGATCGTCGGGTTCCCCGGAATGTATTTTTGCAAGAATGGCACGAGAGCGCGCACGCGGAGATCGCCGGTGCCGCCGGGATCGCGGCCCTGAATGATGGTGATGGTCTTCCCTTGAAAGAATGAAGTTTGGGCTGCCGCGGGCGCGGAAAACAATATTCCGGCCAGAGCAGTGAACAAGAAGCCTCCAAAAAAGAGGGCATGATTTTTGGCCTTCATAAACTCTCCCTTGGCGAAAGGTTTTGGCGAGGAGGTCAACTGATGCGCAGTGATATGTTGTTGTAAGGCGCACGAGAACGCACGACCTCGCTGTCTTTTCGTCTCGTAATTCCAGTCGGCGCGTTTGCACTACTTGGGTCCCAACACTTTCTTCAAGCGGTCGATGACTTCCGGCGGTTGGCTCGTCAGCTCCTTGGCCAGAGTCTGGAGCTCTTCGCCGGCTACCGGGTCAAACTCGTAGTTGCGCTTTTTCACTTCCGCGCGGAACTGCTCATCGGCCATGGTTTTCGCATACGCGTCCCGCAAAGTTTTCAGCAGATCGGCCGGCAGGCCGGGAGGGCCGAACATGGGCCGGCCCATGTCGTCGGCGCCGAGCAGCACGGTAGCCAAGCCGCGGCCCGATTGATTTGTTTTGTACTTATCCATGATTTCGAAGACAGTCGGAGTCTGCGGCAATCGAGCGTCGCGGGTTTTGCCGGTCTGAAAGAGATGATGCACGAAACCGTTCTTGCGCCAGGTGTGATAGGGTTCGCGGCCGAAAAACGCCTCGATCGTGAAGGCGCGGCAATGGATCTCGCCGCGCTCGACGCCAAGGTCGATATCGGTTCCGCCGGGATAGCCGGTGACGATGTTGAACTTGGCGCCGACAGTTTCTTGCATGAGTTTTGGCAAATAGGAATCCGGCCCGGTAACGCCGGTTGCGCCGCATTTCGGCGGCTCCTTGGCGGTGCGCACGTCCTCGATCGTTTTGTATGGACTGTCTGCGCGCATGTACATCTGGCTGGAGCCGCGAGCCGGCGAGCCGATCCAGCTGAACTTGGCCCATTCAAACTGGATCTCCGAGCGGCCGATAATTTGATTAAGATAGAGCGACGGGATAACCGAACCGATGATCGTCAGTCCGTCCGGCTTCACATTGGAATAGAGGTGATTGACCGCGACGACGTGGCCGGCGCCGGGCATGTTCTGCACGATGAAACTAGGATTGCCCGGAAGATGTTTTCCCATATGCTCGACGATCAGACGTGCCCAGAGATCGTAGAGGTTACCGGGCGGCGTACCGACAATGACGCGGACGGTTTTTCCCTGATAGAAGGGCGCTTGAGCGTGCGCGTTGGCAGTCCAAAGGAGTGCCGAAAGGATCAACAGCAACGCTTTCCTCATGTTGAGCCTCCGCAACTGAAATTTCGGATCAAATCGCCCCCACTCGCGCTCTTAGTCGAGTCGCGCCAACGATTACCTAAAAGCAGAGGTTCGGTCAAGGGACCGGGAAGCCGTGAGGCGCGAGGCCTGAGGCGAAAGTTTTCGGAATAAATGACGCTGTCGCTTTATTCGTCTTTGGCGGCCAACGCAGACTTTAGGATTTTTCCCGTGGGACCTTTGGGAAGTTCCGTCAGGATGTGAATTCTCCGCGGATACTTGTAGCGCGCGAGATGTTCTTTGCAGTAGTCGTGCAGTTCCTCGGAGGAAAGACGCTGCGCGCGTTTCAGACTGACGAAGGCCGCAACTTCTTCGCCCAGATCGGCATCGGCTACGCCGACGACTGCCGCCTCGGCGACAGCCGGATGGGAGACCAGAACCGCTTCAATCTCTTGCGGGAAGACGGAATAGCCGCCGCGCAGAATGCGCTCGCGCTTTCTGCCGACGATTTGAACGTAGCCGTCCGAAGAGACGGTCGCGAGATCGCCGGTTTTGAACCAACCATTGGAGATAACCTCGTTGGTTTCCTCCGGAGCATCCAAGTAGCCGTCCATCATCGCCGGCGACTTGATCCAGAGCTCGCCGATATTATCGCGAGTGGCCCCGTCGTCGAACTCCAGCTTGATCTCGACATCCGGCACCGCTTTGCCGACGGCGTTAGGCACCTCATGGGTTTCGCCGGCACGAAAGGACAACGGCCGGAAGAGCTCCGTCATGCCGTAGCCGCGCACAATGCGTGTTCCTGATTTTTCGCGCCACTCGACCGCTAACTCCCATGGGCATGGCGCGGCTCCGGCCACCGCCCATCGCAGGCTTGAGAAATCGCATCCGGCAAAAGACGGCGAGTTGAGCAGGCGACGAAAGATCGTCGCTACGCCCGGCAGCACAGTTACCCGATGCGCACTGATTGCGGCGAACACCGCTTCCGGGGTGAACCGCTCGAGGATCACGATTGTTGCGCCGGTGAGAAGCGGTGCCAGGAGGCCGCCGTTGAGCCCCAGAGAGTGCGCCAACGGCACGGCGACCAACACCGTGTCATCGGCGGTAAGCCCCATAACCGGCTCGGCCCAGGAGTGATTGGCAAACGTCAACGCGTCATGGCTGAAGACGGCGCCCTTCGGCCGTCCGGTGCTGCCGGAGGTGTAGAGAATCAACGATGGAGCATCGACTTCTTCGGCCGTCCGCCAAGGTCCGCCGCTCGTCGCAACTCGATCGATGCTTAATTTCGGCCGGAGATCCGCTTTGAACGCGGCGAGCTCTTCCTCTTTGACTTGTGGGTTGAGCGGCGCAGGCGTTGCGCCGAGCTTGAGAATAGCCAGAAACGCGATGACGAAGTCGATTCCATTGGGGAGCAGGATCGCGACGCGATCGCCGGCAACGACGCCTCGAGTCGAAAGATCGCTCGCGAAGCCCGATGCGAAAGCGTCGAGCTCGGACCACGTCACTGTGCGATTGTCCGCGATGAGAGCTGGTTTGGCGCCGAAGCGGCGCGCGTTGGCTTCGACGGCGCAGACGAAGTTGGGTTGCATGGCTATACTGGGAGTATTGGAGTACTGGAGTGATGGAGTGATGCGAAGGATTTCCGGACCCAACACTCCACTACTCCAAGACTCCATTACTCCAACTCGCTTACTTGCCGGTGAAATCTTTCAGGTTAATCCGCTGCCAGACTTCTTTCGGGATGCGATGGCGCGGCGTAAACGCCCCCAGCGACGGCTTTGCCGTGGCGTCCACGCCCCACTTGGCGGTGTTGCCGTCCTCCTTGGTCGATGGATCGAGGTCGGAGCCGCGGGCATTGGAAATAGTAACGATGTCGCGGTCCGGCTGGCAGCGCGTCGCGATGGCCCAGTTGACCTCGCGCTCATTGAAGACGTCCACGTCGTGGTCGACCACCACAACCCGTTTCATGTACAGATCGGCGCCGAGCACGGCAAGAATCGCATTCTTGGCCTGGCCTGAGATGCGCTGTTCGATCGAAACGTAGCAGGTAAACGGCGCCGGCACGCGCACGGCTTTCACCGTCGGCACCATGGCGCGCACGGCGCGGTAAAGATTCGCCTCGATGGGCGTGGTGGAAAGCATCAGGTGATCGAGATGTCCCACGGTGATGTCTTGAAAGATCGCATCGCGCCGATGGGTGATTGCGCGCACCTTGAGAACTTCGCGTTGGCGCTCGCCGAGGCTGTAGCCGGTGAACTCGCCGAAAGGGCCCTCTGCGGTGCGCTCGTGCGGTAAAATCTCTCCTTCGATGATCATTTCCGCATGCGCTGGAACAAGCAGGTCGGAAGTCTCGCACTTGAGGAGCTCCAGCGGCTCGCCGAGCAGCCCGCCCATGATCGCGCGCTCGTCCTCATCGATGGAGCCGATGGCGAGACAGCCGAGCGCGATGGCCGGATGAACACCGATGGCGAACGCCACAGGAAGCGCTTTTTTCTGCGCTTCGGCGGCGCGCTGAAATTCCCATAGATGCTTCGCCAAGGTGAGATGAATCGAAGTCGTGTCGCGGCCCTGGATCATGAGCCGGTTGTAGGCGCAGTTCCAGGTGTCGCCGCTCGGATCCTTTGCAAATGAAATAGCGGCCGTGATGTAGGGACCGGCGTCCTCTTGGTGGTGCAGAATTTGCGGCAGCTTGTAAAGATCGATTTTGTCGCCGTTGAGAATGACCTCCTTCACCGGAGCTTTAGCGACGAGCTTTGGCGGAAGCGGTTTCTCCATGGCGCCGAGATAAGCGCGCTGCATTTCGTCTGGTTTGGCATGGATCGCCGCCGCCAATCGCGAGCGCCCGGCGTGAAGATTGGTCAGTACGGGAAACTTGGTACCTTTGACTTTTTCGAAAAGGATGATCGGCCGCCGCTTGGCTTCCTGCTCGAGCTTCACGGTGATCGCGGTGATCTCGAAAGCCGGATCGACTTCGCGGGAGACAACCAGAAAGTCTTCCGGGTGATCTCGTTTGACCTGTTCTAGAAAGGTGCGGAGATCTTGAGACATAAGTCAGTTGATCCTCACTCGACGATCTTTGGGCTTTCTGCGTCCAAAAACTGGTGACTGCAATAGGGGCAGAGGAGCTTGATCTTTTTGTGGCGGAGTTCCTGATAGTGACAATAGAATTCGCCGTTGCATTGCGGGCAGGTCACCCAAAATATTTTTGTCACAGGTCCTCCTGGCACCAGCCGATTTTCACCGCAGAGACGCAGAGTTCACAGAGTTCGAATATTTCATAAAGAGAAAATTCTTTCCTCCGCGCCCTCAGCGCCTCCGCGGTGAATACTCCGAGCTCTCTATCCGTTACGGCTCGCTAAACCTTCGGCACTCGATCTAACACCGCGCGCGGGATGAAATCTTCGAGCCGGGTTTTTTCCATCGCCGTTTTCGGCACCGCGACCCGCGCTTCATACGGACGTTGCACCGGCTTGGTCGCGTCGATGATCATCTTTGCGGTCATGATGTTGTCGGTCTGCGACGGATCGAGCGTGTTGCCTTTGACGTTCTTGATGATGTCCACGTCCTGATCCGCTTGGACGCGTGTCGCCGTCGCCCACAGAACTTCCTCTTCGTTGTAAATATTGATGTCGGCGTCGACGACGATCACATGCTTGACGAAATCGCAGCCGCCCAGCGCGGCGAGCGCCGCTTGCTTGGTCTCGCCGTCGACTTTCTTGTCGATGGAGATGTAGCAATTGAACCGGCAGCTGCCCGAGATAGGGAAATGCACGGCTTTGACAGTCGGCACGACGCCACGGATCAAGTTGAACAGGCTTCCTTCTTTGGGAATGCCGCCGAGCACCCAGGTGTCGCGATGGCCGGTGAAGATGTGCTGGAAGATCGCGTCGCGCCGGTGGGTGATGGCTGTGACTTCGATGACGTTGCGCAGGCGCTGGGGGCCGTAGTAGCCGGTGAATTCTCCGAACGGCCCTTCGACTTCCTTCACGTTGGGCAGCACATGCCCTTCGATCACCATCTCGGCGTCGGCCGGCACCATGAAATCCTCGCCGAGAGTTTCGGAAGGCGTGAGCCGAAGCGGCGCACCCATGATGGCGCCGACTTTGGCGTAATCGTCGACGCCGAAGGGCGAGACGTTCAGCGAGCCCAAATAAAATGCCGGATGATGGCTGATGACGATCGCCACCGGTGTCGGCCGGTTTTTCTCTTCGTTCTTGCGGTGGATCTGCCAGTTGTGGCGCGGCGACATATGCAGGCCGAGCTTCCGCGGGCCTTTCACCATGTTGCGCTGGAAAGCGATATTGTAAAAGCCTTCGTCAGGGTCCTTCATCACCGGCGTCATGTCGATGTACGGCGCCGGATCCATCGCGTGATGCCGCACTACCGGCAGATCATACACATTCGCCTCGTCGCCGCGCTTGACGATCTCTTTAACCGGCGCCTGGCTTCTGGCGACGGTTACCGGAGCGAGCATCGTGTCTTCGCGGCGCGCATATTCGAGGCTCAGCGGCAATTCGCCTTCGTTGGCTTTCATGCCGAGAGACAGCGCGCAACGTTGGCGTGTGGCGAAGACGTTGCTCAAGCAGCGGGAATGCGGACGGTTTGCCGTTGAGATCCAGCGGTTTTTCAAAAAATAGGACAGGAAATTTTTTTTGATTCTCCAGGTGTTGGAGCAGGGCGGTTACTTCAAAGTCTTTAGGAGAGACAGTGCGCTCGATGCGCACGAAGTCGTGTGGGAGGCGTTCTTGCAGGTCATCGAGAAAGACTCTGAGATCCTTGCTCATGAAAGACTCCGTAACTTATGGAGTGTTGAGTATGGGAGCATTGGAGTGTCAGCTTTAAAAGCAGGTTCTTTACGCTTCCGTGTGAAGCAGGACTCGGAGATTCCACCGCGGAGGCGCGGAGGGCGCGGAGTAAGGAGTTTTTGACTAGAAAAATACTCCGAACTCTGCGACCTCTGTTTCTCTGTGGTGAATTCTCCCGACAATCAACCGGAAGAGCCAAAAGCATCACTCCATTACTCCATCACTCCAGTACTCCATTTCATTCCTGCCACCTCGCCAGCACTCTTTGCGTGTACACTTTCGCCATCTTCTTTCTATACCAATAATCCAAGTCGGCATTGTCGAGCGGATGAGCGGCTTTCGCCGCCGCGTCGGCGACGGCATCGATCAACTCAGGAGTAACTTTCTTGCCCTGCAGCAATGTCGTCGCTTCGTTGATCACCTTTGGCGCCGACGCCACGGCGGTAAGCACGAGGCTCGCATGACGGCATTCCCCGCGTTCATCGATATCCATCGTAGCGGCCACGCCCAGGATCGGAAAGTCGAAGGAGCCGCGGCGGCGCAATTTGAGATAGGCATTGCGTCGCGTCAAACTTTGCCGCGGAATGAATAATGATTTGAGCACTTCGTCTTTCGCTTTGGCCGAATACTCGATGCCGTCGTCGCGATACAAATCTTCGAGCTTGACCCGGCGCTCGCCTTGCCGATTGACGACAATTGCTTCGGCGTCCAAGCTCACCAGCACCGGCGCCGTGTCCGACGAAGCGATCGCCAAGCACTTGGCACTGCCGGGAGCGACCAGACAAATGTCGCCATCTTTTTTCATGCAGAAGCCCACGGCCTGACGCCAGAAATGAGTTTGATCGTAGTAGTTGCAGCGGGTGTCGACGATGACGTTGCCGCCGATGGTTCCCATGTTTCGAAGCTGCGGGCGTCGAGACCGATTCCGCGGCGTGCGCGAGCGCGGGAAGATGTTTTGCGATCAGACGATGATGTGAAACCGTGGTCAGGCTTTCCCCGGCGCCGATCCAGAGACCGTCTTTGCTCTGGCGAATGCCCTTCAGCTCACGCAGCCCTCTCAAGGAAATTAAGTTGCGCGGCGTGAATTGCCCGCGCTTCATCTTCGGATACACGTCCGTACCGCCCGCGACGAACATGGCGTCGGGCCCCAGGTCTGCAAGCGCTTTGGTCGCCTGCTTCAGCGAACGCGGTTGATAGTATTTGAAGTCCGGCAATCGCAGCATAGTCTCAGGCGGTGCCCTGATCTGACAGATCTTGAGATCTTGCGTGTTCGTCATTGCGGCCAAGCTGGAGATAGCTAGCGCGAGCCGGAATCCAGGTATTAAGAAAGGCCTGGATTCCCGCTTTCGCGGGAATGACGAAAAGGCCATTCACTGTTTCATCAAGTCTTTTCATTCGAGCCTAGCTCTTCTGCTGCACTTCGATCCCATCCCCCGGCTGCCATTTGATCGGCGCCGGAAATTTGAAATCAGGAATCGAAATCGGCTTTAGCCGACCCTCCAGAGCCCGCAGAATCTTGTCCGGCGTGATCGGCACTTCATGGATGCGCACGCCGATGGCGTCGTAAACGGCGTTCGCCACCGCGGGCACGACCGGCAGGAGCGGCCCCTGGCCCGCTTCTTTTGCGCCGTAGGGTCCTTCGGGGTCATCAGTCTCGACGAGGATCGTTTCGATCTCCGGCGTTTCCAAAGTGGTCGGGCTTTTGTACTCCAAGATGGACGGGATTTTATGCAGGCCGTTCTTGCGAAAGATCTGCTCCTCCATTAACGCCTCACCCAGCGCCATGTAAACGCTGCCTTCGGTTTGCCCTTCGACGAGTAGGGGATTGAAGGCGCGCCCGCAGTCGTGCGCGATCCAAACTTTGTCGAGCTTGATTTCGCCCGTGGCGCTGTCGCAGTGCAGCTCCACGATCGAAGTGGTGAAGCTATAGGCCGGCGTGGGGCCGACGCCCGAGCCTTTGAAGTCGCGCGGGTTCTTGGGTGGCCAGTAGCTGCCGGTGGCGCCGAGTGTGCCGTGCTTCCCCTCAGCTTTTTGAACCGCGTCGGCAAAGCTCATGGCGCACTTGGGTATTTTTGTACTGCGAATCATGCCTCCAACGAAATCGAGATCGTCCGGCGGCACTTCGAGCGCTTTGCTCGCGGCTTCGAGCAGCAAAGGCTTGAGCTTGCCGCAGGCCTGGACCGCGGCGTTGCCTGTCATTACCGTGACGCGGCTCGAATAGCTGCCGAGATCCACCGGGGTCAAATCCGTATCCGCCGTTAAAACTCTGATGTCGGCGGGATCGATGCCGAATTCTTCTGCGACGGCATAGGCGAGGATCGAATCCGATCCCTGCCCGATGTCGATGGAGCCGCAGAATACGGTTACGCCGCCGCTGCGGTCGAGCTTGATCTGCACGCCCGAGTGCGGCATGTCGTTCCAATAAATCGGCAATCCCGCGCCGCTGATGTAGGAGCTTGCCGCGAAGCCGACGCCGTGGCCGAAGGGGAGCTTGCGGAATTTTTTCTTCCATTCGGCGCGCTCGGCGACCCGCTCGGTGCACTCGCGCAAGCCGGTGCTGCTGACGCGTAAACCGTTCACCGTGGTCGTGTTCGGCCCGACAAGTTGCTTGAGACGCAGATCGATGGGATCGATGCCGAGCTTCTCGGCGATCTCGTCCAGTTGGATTTCCAATGCGAAGCGCGGCTGCGGCGTGCCATGGCCGCGCTTGGGGCCGCACGCCGGTTTATTGGTGAACACGCGCACGCCTTCGAACTTGTACGCTGGCACATTGTAAGTCACGGTCTGCAGCGCGCCGGTATAATAGACCGTCGCCAGGCCGTAGCTGCTGTAGCCGCCGCCGTCGAGGTAGGTTTTATACTGCATCGCCTGGATTGTGCCGTCGTTCTTCACGCCCATCTTGGCGAACATTTTCACCGGATGCCTGCCGCGGTGGATGTAGAACGATTCCTCGCGATTGAGGGTGATCTTGACCGGCCGCCGGGTGATCATCGACAGCTTGGCGGCGCAGAGCTCGTGCGAAAACGGATCGCTCTTGCCGCCGAAGCCACCGCCAACCGGAGTGGCGACCACGCGAATGCGGCTTGCCGGCAAGTCCAAAACTTTGGTCAAAGCCCGATGAACGTAATGCGGCGTTTGGGTAGACGACCACAGAGTGAGTTTGTCGTCCGGACCGTAGAAGGCGACGGCCGCATACTGCTCCATCGGTAGATGGGTATTGCCTTGGTAGAAGAAAGTTCCTTCGTGAATGTAGTCGGAATCGGCGAAGCCGCGGTCGACGTCGGCAAACTCAAATGAAACTGCTTTCTGAATATTGGCGTGGCGGTTCCAGGTGTGAATGCGCTGACTCTCTTCGGTGGATGCGAGCGCTTCTTCGATGCTGAGAATCGGTTTTAGCACTTCGTAATCAACATCGATAAGGCCCAATGCTTTTTCCGCCAGGCTTTCGGTGGCTGCCGCGACCGCGGCGACTGGATCGCCGGCATAGCGCACCTTATCGGTGGCCAGCGCCTCTTCGTCCTGGGTTGACGGCATGATCCCGAATTTCTCCGGCAGATCTGCGCCGGTAATCACAGCGTAGATGCCTTCGAGCTTCAGCGCACGCGCGGCATTGATGCCAAGCACACGCGCGTGCGGGTGGGGGCTGCGCAAGAGTTTCGCATAAATCGTGCGCGGCAAGTTGAGATCGTCGGCGTAAATAGTCTCGCCGGCGCATTTCGCCATCGCGTCGATTTTGCGCAGCGGCTTGCCGATGACCGAAAGAGTTTTCTTCGGCATCAAATCACCTTGTACAAATCTCCCCTGACCCCTCTTTTTCAAAGAGGGGAATCGGCATGGGTATAAACTCCGAACACATCCCCCTTTCAAAAGGGGGAACAGGGGGATTTTGAGTCATCGAATCATTTCCTTGGCGGCCAGCTCGACGGCTTGCAATATTTTCGTGTAGCCGGTGCAGCGGCAGAGGTTTCCCGACAACGCTTGGCGGATCTCATCGCGCGTCGGCTGCGGATTTTCCTCCAGCAATGCTTTCGCCGTAAGGAGAATCCCTGGTATGCAATAACCGCATTGCGCCGCGCCGAGGTCGGCGAAGGCGTTTTGCAGCGGATGCGGTTTACCGTCGTGCATCATCCCCTCGACGGTGAGGACTTCCGTATTCAACGCTTCGATGCCGAGCGTCAAGCACGAAAGCACCGGCTTGCCGTCGACGAGCACCGCGCACGTGCCGCATTCGCCGAGCTCGCAGCCATGTTTCGTCCCGGTGAGGTTCATGTCTTCGCGCAGGACTTCCAGCAAAGTCTTGTTGACCTCCGTGGCGACTTCGCGAGTCTCGCCGTTCACCCTCAGGCGCAAGAGCATTTTCGATGGATTCTGGGGATCCTTGCCGTTCTTTTTCATCCGGAGTTCCGCTCGGACAGTTCTATGCTCCGAAATAGTAGCTTGCATCCGAGATCGACTGCAAATCCGTGGTTTTTCGTTCCTCTATGCGAGCAGCGCGGCGCGGCTCATTTGCCTTTGGACAACTCACGCAAATAGTCCACTCCGGCCTTATAATCGTCCATGAGTTTTTTGACCCCATCTTTGACGATTCGATCCGCCTGATCTCCCATGATCGCATCGGGAGGCTCGCCGAGCGCTTTTTCGAACTCCGAGCGAAACGCCGCATCCTGGGTCATCTTCGCAAACGCATCGCTCAATGTCTTGATCCGTTCCCGCGGGGTGCCCGGATGCAGGCCGACTGAGTATTGAAATGCTTGCGGGATGACCGAAGCTTTCCAGGCCTGCCAGCGGGCGCCGCTTTTCTTTTCCTTGGGCAGCACTTGGTCAAGGGTCGGCACATGCGGCAAGAGCTTCGACCGGGTAAAGCTTTCGTCGGTGCCGATGATGCCGGTCTGCCAGAGCACCGCCGCGATCCCGCTCTTTTCCCGCGGTTGAATATTCGCCTGATAGCCGTCCTGCGGATCTTCGAACAAGTGGATCTCGCCCTTTTCGAAGGCCAGCAAAAGATCCGAAGAGCCTTTGTAGCCGTTGACCCATGTATGATCCACGCCGAACAATTCCAGGGCGAGTTTCGGTCTCAAGCTTCTCAAGCTCGATACTCCGGAGCCGCCGACACGAAACTGCATCGACGCTTTAGACAACTCCTCGGCCTTCCGCAATCCGGTAGTGTTAGGGTTCAATACGGTGAGCCAACTGTCGGAGCCGAGCCAGATGATCGGCACTTGACGGATGTCGTACTTGACGGTCGCGCCGGTCGTCAAGAAAGTATTCATGACCGTGCTCGAGGGGAAATGAAGCAACGTCAGTCCGTCCGGTTTGGCCACGCTGAAGGTGTAATTAGCCGCGACCAGACCGCCGGCGCCGACCATGTTTTGGACGACAATGGATGGATTGCCCGGAAGATATTTCGCTAGGTGGCGGGCGAACAGGCGGGCGCGAATATCGATGGTTCCACCCGGCGCAAATCCGGCGATGATATTGACCGTTTTCCCGGCGTAAAACGGCTCTTCGGCGGCGCCTGGCGAGTTGCGCCGAGGACTGAAAAATTGGCGCGAGTCCAAGCGCCGCGAACGTTATGACCAGAGCTAGTTTTGCAATCTCCATAGTTAGACCTCCTACGAGTATGGATTACGATGACGCATCGAAATCTACAATGAAGCGGTCAGCTTTCAGTTTAGTTGGGTGACTCAGAAACTTGCGGAACAATTCGATCGGCATTCCCGGCAACCCGGGATCAGAATCCGGGGTAACGCGACCCGGAATCCAGAAATTTCAAAACTATCGGATACCGGCCTTCGCCGGTATGACGGTTCGAGATGAACAGATTATTCATCGAACTTCTGAGACGGAACACTAGATCTTGAAGAACCGTTTAGCCTTAAGCTCGAATCTGGGCAAGCTGCCCGGCGTCACCGTCTCAACCTGAGCGCGCAGGCCGATCCGTTCGCGCACGCGTTGGGCGACTCGTTCGGCCAATCCCTGAAGCGCGCTTGCGGCGGGACTCGGCTCCAAAATGATCTTCATTTGCTGCATCGAGGATTGCGCTGAAATTTCCACCCGAAACTCTTCGATGTCGGGAAATTCTCTAAGCAGATTCTCGACCGCGCTGGGAAATACGTTGACGCCGCGGACAATCGTCATGTCGTCCGCTCGTCCAAGTACTCCGCCGTCGAGGAGCATGAACGGCCGACCGCAGGGACAAGGTTCAAGGTTCGGTCGAACCAGATCGCCGATGCGGTAGCGAATCAACGGGCTGCCGATCCGGCCCAGATTGGTGATCACCAATTCGCCCTCGGCGCCGGGCTCGATCGGTTGTCCTGTCGACGGATCGATGACTTCGACGATGAATTCGTCTTCGTTGACGTGAATGCCGCCGGGTTGATTCTGGCATTCGAAGCCGAACGCTCCGACTTCGGTCGCGCCCGCGTGGTCGTAGCACTTTGCGCCCCAGGATTCTTCGATCAGTTTTTTGGTGCTGGGAATGCTCGCTCCCGGCTCGCCGGCATGAATGGTGATCTTGATCGCGGTCTCTTTCGCGGGATCCATGCCGGCCTTTTTCGCTTCCGAGGCCAGATGCAGCGCATAGGTCGGCGTGCACACGAGCACGGTTGCGCCGTAATCGACGATCGATTTGAGCCGCTGGGCGGTGGATTGCGCGCCGCCGGAAATCGCCAAAGCGCCGAGCTTGCGCGCGCCCTCCCAACCGGCCCAAAAGCCGATAAACGGGCCAAACGAAAACGCAAAGAAAATGCGATCGCCCGGCCGAACGCCGGCCCCCTCGAAGACGACCTTCCAGCACTCCGCCCACCAGTTCCACGACTCTTCGGTGTCGAGCCAGTACATCGGCTTTCCCGTTGTGCCCGAGGTTTGATGGATGCGGATGTAGCGATCAACCGGGAAGGTCAGGTTCGTTCCGTAGGGAGGATAGCGAGATTGATTCTCCACCAGCTCGCTCTTCGTCGTAAAAGGCAACTGCGCCAGATCGTCCAAAGATTCGGCGTCCGTAATACCCTTTTGCAAAAGCTTGTTGCGGTAGAACTCGTTGCTTGCCGCGACCGACTGAAGCATGCGGCGCAGTCGTTTGAGCTGCTCCTTTTCAATCTCGGCGCGCCCGGTTGCAGATGCCATGCAATCTCCTTTACGGGGTTGGCAAGACGCAATCTTCCAGCACTTGTTCGATCGGAATCTATTATCGACATGGTAGAACTGCAAGCCGGCAATCGCACCGGACGCCGCTGCGAAATGAGCCTTGCCCTGGTCAGTCCCCTTGATATAACTTGCGAGCGCCGGAGTCAGGGTTGGCAAATCCATGACGCAAGCAACGAAGATCGCGATTCGCGATATTGAGCATGTTTACGCGAGCGATTTCTCCACCGTTGCGGCACTGGGAAGCGTGAGCCTCACCGTCGGCGAAGGCGAATTTGTCGCGCTCTTGGGACCGAGCGGATGCGGCAAGTCTTCGCTCCTGCGCATCGTCGCCGATCTCTTGCGCCCGACGGCCGGCACCGTGGAGATCTATTCTTCTTCCAGCGAAAACGGCAACGACCGTCCGAAGACCGCGCTGGTGTTCCAGGAGTACGCGCTTTTTCCGTGGCGCACCGTGCTCGAAAATGTCGTCTTCTCCCTGGAAATGCGCGGCATGCCCGGCGAGGAGCGCGCCGCCCGCGCGCGCAAAGTGCTTGGCCGGGTCGGGCTGCAAAGCTTTGCCGGAGCTTACCCCCATCAGCTTTCCGGCGGCATGCGCCAGCGGGTCGGTATCGCCCGGGCCCTGGCGGCGGAACCGGAGGTGCTGCTGATGGATGAGCCGTTTGGCGCCCTGGATGCGCAGACGCGCACGGTTCTGCAAGAGGAATTGCTGCGCGTGTGGGAGAGCGAGCGCAAGACCGTTCTGTATGTGACCCACAGTATCGACGAAGCCGTCTACATGTCGGATCGAGTGGTGCTGCTGAGCGCGCGGCCGGGGCGAATCAAAGCCGAGTATACCGTCGAGCTGCCGCGCCCCCGCAACATGGAAATGCGCGGTTGGAATTCGTACACCAAGCTGTCGTTGGACATCTGGGCTGCGCTCAAAGACGAAGTAGATCGGGCGATGGTTTCGGAAAATCCATAACAAGAGAAACTCAAAGCACGAAATCCGAAGCACGAAACTCGAAACAAATTCAAATGATTGGAACAAATGCAATATTCCAAACTCGATTCTTCGGACTAGTATTTGATTTTTGTTTGGTAATTGAGGGTTTCTTTGGCTTCGGGTTTGTTTCGGATTTCGATATTCGAATTTCGGATTTTGATCTGATGGCTTCTCTGCGCGATAAGGCTGAGCGGTTTCCATTGGGCATGTTATTAGAGGAACAAATTTGAAAATGCTGCTTTCTCGAGTTTT
This sequence comes from uncultured delta proteobacterium, assembly GCA_963745035.1. Classification (GTDB taxonomy): domain Bacteria; phylum Desulfobacterota; class Binatia; order UBA9968; family UBA9968; genus DP-20. The sequence continues at coordinate 28,478 of CAVUVW010000011.1, forward strand.
GTCGCGCGAGGTCGTTATTCCTTTGGCGACCTCGTTGGCCATGCTCGCGGCTTGGGAAATCCTGGTGCATATCGGCGTGCTGCGCGCAGCGTTCTTTCCTGCGCCGACGAGCGTTGCTCAGACTCTGTGGGGCTTGGCCCTGAGCGGCGAGCTATGGATCCATGTGGCGATGACGTTAGTACGGCTGGTCGGGTCTTTTCTGATGGCGGTGATTCCCGGCACCGCCATCGGCCTCGCGATGGGCTGGTGGCTCCAAATGCGGCTAGTTGCCGATCCGCTGGTGCGGCTTTTGTTTCCGATTCCAAGCATCGCTTTTTTTCCGGTGGTGATTTTTTATCTCGGCCTGAGCGAATGGGGCTTGCTGCTGACGGCGGCGATCACGCCGTTCCTTCTGATCTCGGTGCAAGCCGCCGCCGCCGTTGAAGGCTTGGAGCGAACGCTGCTGGAGGCGGGCAGGAATTATGGGGCCACCGGAGGGCGGCTGTTCACGCGAGTAATCCTGCCGGCGGCGCTGCCGCATCTCTTCGTCGGCTACCGCCTGGCGGTAGGAGTCGGGATTTATCGTCACCGTAGCCGTCGAGATGATCGCGGCCAAACACGGCCTTGGCGGGTTTCTCTGGCACTCCTGGCAGATCCTGCGCATAGAAGAGATGTACGTTGGACTCGTCCTTATAGGGATGCTCGGAATTCTGGTTACCTATGGGCTGGAAGCGTTGGCGGAGCGTTTGATGCCCTGGCAGGTGGACTTGTTGCGCTCGAAGGGACAGCGATGATGGCGCGCCGTCCCGGCTGGCGAGCTTTTGCATCTCCGGCTATCGCCATCATCGTCTGGGAGCTGCTGGCGACAGCAGGAATCCTGCGGCCTGACTACGTGCCGCCGCCGAGCCAACTGGGACCTCACCTGGCCGGGCTTCTGGCAGGCGGCGAGCTGTGGCGACATCTTTCCATGACGCTGTACAGACTTTCACTGAGTTTTCTATTTGCGGTCATACCCGCTGTGCTCCTCGGCTTGAGCCTTGGCATGTCCCGCAACGTAAGGCTGGCTCTCGAACCTCTCCTCAACTCGCTCTATGCGATTCCCAAAATCGCTCTGCTGCCGTTGGTGATGTTGATCCTGGGGGTCAACGAGCGCACCCTTATTTTCACCTCCATGCTCACAAGCTTCGTGCAGATGACCGTAAGCACGATGGGCGGCGTGCTGGCGGTCGATCGGAGCATTCTGGAAGCCGGCAAAAATTACGGCGCCACCGGCTGGCGCTTGTTCCGCTACGTGCTTTTGCCCGCGGCTCTGCCCGCCATCTTCACGGGTATGCGTATCGGACTGGGTCTCACTTTGGTGCTGGTGGTCGCGGTCGAACTGACGGCGGCGCAGGAAGGGCTCGGCGCCTTCCTTTGGACGGCGGGCCAGACCTTTGCGGCAAAAAACCTGTTCTCGGTCTTTATCGTGATCGGCGTTCTCGGGTGGATGCTCACTTACGGGCTGGAGCGAATCGGCGAGCGGCTCATGCCTTGGCAGCAGCGGTCGAGCGCTTCTATGTTCCTGTGACGCGTATGTGACAGGACGACAAATTCGAAGCGCGAAATCCAAAATTCGAAACAAATTCAAAAAAGCGAAATCATAAACTTTGCGAGCTTGGCGTCTTGGCGGGAGGTAAATCTCGATTCGGAAGAGAATCATTTCGCGCAAAGGCGCCGAGACGCCAAGCAGAAAATGAACTACCCCCGGCAGCTAGCTTCGGGGTAGCAGAGCTGAGCGATGACAATTGTCTCTAGGGCGTCACCCCCGAATGTTTTTATCGGGGGTCCAGGTTTGGTCTCGCCTGGATTCCCGCTTAATGCATGCGGGAATGACGGACTTCGAAAATAAACCAGCTAATGCAGCAAGCTGCACCCGCAGCAATTAAAGGAATGATTTCGAAGGAGGAAACCATATGACCGGCAACAACTCGTGGTTTATCGGGATGATCGTTCTTGGATTCGCGATCTGCTTCGGGACGGTTGGTGTCGTTTCGGCGCAATCCGTCGTGAAAATCGGCTTTGTTCCTTCCGAATCGTTCGCGCCGCTTTTCGTGGCGCACGAGCGGGGCTATTTCAAAGCGCAGGGATTGTCCACCGAGCTGGTGCGCTTGCCCAGCGGCGCGGCGATTCTCACCCAGGTCAGCACCGGGGACATTCAGGTGGGCGGCGGCGCTCTCGGAGCCGCGGGATTCAACGCGGCGAATCAGAAATTGCCGGTGGCGTTCGTTGCGCCGATGCATTTTGCCTACGTTGAGGATTATCTGGTGATTCGAAAAGCGGAGATCGATGCGGGCCGGTTCAAGTCGGTCGCCGACCTGCGCGGCAAGCCCTGCGCGGTCAATGCCAAAGGCGTGGCCACCGAATGGGTGCTCGACGAAGTATTGAAACCAGGTGGGATCAGGATCGACAACGTCGACGTGAAGACGCTGCCGTTTCCCGAAATGCTGCCCGCCCTCGACAACGGCGCCATTCACTGCGGCATTGTCACTGAGCCGTTCGCAACCCAGGCGGAGGAAAAAAATATCGGCGTGCGCCCGCTCAAAGCCAAACCCGGCGCCAAACCGGTGCCGATCACGGTGGCGTTTTGGAACAGCGACTGGGCGAAGAAGAACGACAGCGCGGCCCGGGCGTTCATGAGCGGCTATCTGCGCGCGGTCAGAGACCTGAGCGAGCCGAACGCGTGGAAAGCGCCGGTGCATACCGAGATCATCAGCAAGCATACCGGCGTTGGCGCCGCCGTGTTGCTCAAGACCCGGGCGCCGGTTTTCAGTCCGAATCTGGAGCTCGACGACAAAGAGATGATGTCGCAGCAGGAGTTCAACCTGCGTCTGGGTTACTTGAAATATAAGGAGATGAAACCGATCAAGGAGTTGATCGATCTATCCTACGCGGAGGCGGCGGTGAAGCAGGCGGGACGAAAATAAACTAAGCGTTCAAGACGTTCAAATCGTTCAAACCGTTCAAGCCCCCTCCGTTCAAGCCGGGGATCATTTACGTTTTGAACCGGGCGCATGGTTTACAGTTTTTTAGAGTTAGTTCCGTGCCAGGTTTTGCGCTGGCATAATCTTTTTTGCATGTTGATCGAGAATACCCAGCAGATGAAAACTATAACGGACTTCCCACTGCTCGGGTCCGACCTGCTTCAGTCCAACCGGCTCGTGTGCCAGGACTTCAGAGACATAAAGGAGATCGCCGTGCCACTTGATCTCGCCGTTGTGTCGCACTCGTCTAACGGTCATGCCCGGGCTGTATTGTACGGGCGGGAGTTTGTCGGGATAGCGCCGTGGGGAGCTAAGATAAACACTGCCCGGGGTCTTTCGCCCCAAGGCCTCATGGGAACGCTGGCCGTTATACTGCTTTACGAAAAGATCATATTCTCGCTGTTGTCGTCTGTAGGTTGGCTGGGGCGCAACATCGTATTTAAGGGTTCGATGCATTCGTTCATGGCGCCCGTTCTGGCTTGGCTTACCCGGCTTGATCCGTTCAGGACGGATGCCAAGCTGGATCCACCACTTCGACAACTCGCTGACACCGCCCACACAGAGCGAGGCAAACGGTGCTCCGTTGTCGGTACGAATGGCCCGGGGCAGTCCGTATTGTCGAAAGGCTCTTTCAAACCACGGCCGAACCACCCGATAGCTGTGCTGCCCCAAGGCTTGGCACATCAACAGATAACGAGAGAAATTGTCGGTCAACGTAAGCGGGTAACAGCGCTGACCATTCCCCAAGAGAAAGTCTCCCTTGAAGTCCGCACTCCAGATCTGATTCGGTCCATGGCAGTCGCTAAACGGTTCACTGTACGGTGCCACGTGGCGCCGACGCACACGGCGGTTGACCAGCCCTGCACGCTTGAGGATCGCACCGGCTGTAGAGTCCGCAGGCCAGGTCAACTTAGGTTTTTTCTCACCCAAATAATCCAAAACCTTTTTCGGACCCCAGCTCGGATGGCTAAGCTTGATGGCAATAATCATCTCGCGGATTTCCTCAGGGGTCTCATTGCGATGACGGTGCGCCGCGCGCGAGCGCTCCTCGAGCGCCTTCCACCTCTTTCCTCCCCCGCGTCGCGGGGGAGGACCAGAGGTGGGGGATTGAACGGAGCGCAGCGGTTGAACGGCTTGAACGTTTTGAACTTCACGAGGAAATCTATGCGCGTCTACGAAGCGATCGGTGAAACTTTAAAGAAGCTCGAGGTCCAGGCGACCTTCGGTTTGATGGGCGACGGCAATCTGCGTTTCATGACGCACCTGGCAGAGGAACTGGGCATGCCCTACTATGCGGCTCGTCATGAGGGCGGCGCGGTGGCCATGGCCGATGGCTACGCCCGCGTGACCGGCCGGGTCGGTGTCTGCAGCGTCACTCAGGGGCCGGGTGTCACCAACACGCTCACGGCGCTCACCGAGGCGCGCAAAGCCAGCACTCCGATGTTACTCCTTGCGGGCGATACCGCGGCAAGGATCTTACGGCACAATCAGGATGTCGACCAGACTGCCATATTCAAATCGATCGGCGTTACCGTGGCGCGAGTGCGCTCGGCCGACACCTTGATGATCGATCTCAGCCGCGCTTTCAATCAAGCTCTAGCCGCGCAGCAGCCCATCGCGATCTCCATCCCGAGTGACATGCAAGTGCTGGAGTGCGAGGCCGATGGATTAGCCGCGGTGACAGTGCAAACGTCAATGCCGAGCCGGCCTCCGGCTGAAGAAATTCGGCGCGCCGTGGAGTTAATCGCCGCCTCTAAGCGGCCGGCGATCATCGCCGGCCGGGGGGCAGTTCGTTCGAACGCCAGGGAAGCGCTAGAACATTTGGCCGAGCAGATCGGCGCATTGTTGGCGACCACCGCCCAGGCCAAGGGTTTGTTCGCTGGGAATCCTTTTTACGTCGGAAGCTCCGGCGGATTTGCCTGGGAGCTGGGTGAGCGGCTGCTTCCACAGGCTGATTTGATTTTGGCGTTCGGGGCCAGCCTGAACTACTGGACGACCCGAAACCGCGAGCTCTATAGTCCCACCGCGCGTATTCTGCAGTGCGACAGAAACAGCGCGGCCATCGGCGCTCTTACATCTGCTGATTTTGGTTTGGTAGGCGACGTAGCGGCGACCGCCGAAGCTCTAACCGAGGAGTCGGCTCAGCGCGGCTTTAGCGCTGCCGGTTTTCGCACGCCGGAGATCCGCCGGGAGATCGAATCGTTTCGACTCGATAACTTCCAGGATCAAAGCAACGGCCGCACCATCGATCCGCGCACGTTGATGCTCAATCTTGATCGGATGCTGCCGCGAAATAGAACTGTCGTGATCGACAGCGGGCATTGCATGGGCTGGCCGATCATCTACCTTTCCGCGCCGGACGCCGCCGGCTTTGTTTTTTCCAACGACTTCATGGCGGTCGGTTTAGGTTTGGGAACCGCCTTCGGCGCCGCGATCGCCCACCCCGATCGTCTGACCATTTGCACCCCGGGTGATGGCGGGCTGATGATGAGTCTCGGCGAGCTCGAGACTTTCGTGCGTTACAAAATTCCGGCGCTCGTGATCGTCCTCAACGACGCGTCGTATGGCGCGGAGGTGCATTTGCTCCAGAACGTCGGCTTGCCGGGACATGGGGCCTTCTTCCGCGACAATGACTTTGCCGCCATCGCCACGGCGATGGGCGCCGATGGAATCACCGTCCGCGACGTCGGAGACCTCGAAGGGCTGCGGCCATGGCTCGATGAGCGCCGCGGACCGATGGTGGTCGATTGCAAGCTCGACGCGCAGTTGCGCGGCGACTGGTTCAGCAAAGTGTTCGCCCCCGGCGGCTGGTACCAGCGCATGTGCGGGCATTGATTCACGAAGCCCAGAACAGAGAGATTGCACCGCAGAGACGCAGAGTTCGCCGAGTTCGAATATTTTTTAAGCAAGAACTCTTTACTCCGCGTCCTCGGCGTCTCCGCGGTGAATACTCCGGGTCGTTATTCAGCACAGAGACTGACGCGATAGCTCGGCAAGAGAAACTCGGAATATCTCGCGCAAAGGCGCCAAGGCCGCAAAGGTCGGAAAAAAGGTAAAAATTATTTGTACAAATATTTCTTTCCCTTCCAAACTTGGCGCCGTTGCGACTTTGCGGGAGGAGTATCCGGATCGGAGTGTCTTTGACTCACACAAAATTTGCGCGCGCCGCGCAAATGTTTACCAATTGTAATACAGAGTTCGCACAGTCCGGAATATTTCCTAAGGATAAATTCTTTCTCAGCGTCCTCCGCGCCTCCGCGGTGCGATTTCCGATTTCTTCTTCACCACAGAGACGCGGATTTCACAGAGTTCGGATATTTTTTAAGCAAGAATTCTTTACTCCGTGACCTCCGCGGTGATGTCTTAGCGATTCGACTTGGTCGCGCGACGAGAAACTGATCGACGCAGGCGGCTCCATGCCTCGACCAACCCGCCCGGTAGGAGCAGCACGACCAGGATGAACAACACGCCGAAAATGATCAGGTGGAACTCGACCCAGCGCAGCGCGAGCACTTCCTTGAGGATCACATAAAAGAGGGCGCCCAACACCGGACCATGAACGGTGCCAACGCCGCCGATGAAAGACATCAGCACGGCGTCGAAAGTCCAGACGGGGGAGAAGGTATGCTGCGGGTAATAGCTCACGTGGTAGTAGGCGAAGGCGCCGCCGGCGAGGCCGGCCAGCGCCGTGGAGACGGCGAGAGCGAGGATTTTATGGCCGAGCGCGCTTACGCCCGAAGCTTCGGCCGCGGCCTCGTCCTCGCGCACCGCGCGAATGCCCAGTCCCACGCGCGAGGGAATCATCCAGGCGACGACGGCGACGCACAGAACAGCCAATCCGAGAGTCAAATAGTAGCGCGGCAGCATATTGTAGGAGGCGAGCTCGGCGGCGCGGATCGTGGAGATCTCGGGGAGAACATTGCCGATCGTGATGCGGAGAATTTCCGCCAAGCCGAGAGTGCCGATGGCGAAATAGGCGCCGCGCAGTCGAAAGGCTGGGACTCCGATCAAGCATCCAAACGCTGTAGCGACCACGGCGCCGGCAGCGATCGACAAAAGCAGCGGCGCGCCGCCAACCCACAGCATGCGCGTCACCAACGCGCCCAAGCCAAAAAATGCAGCATGGCCGAGATTAATTTGTCCGGCGTAGCCGCCGATCAAGTTCCAGCTTTGCGCCAATGCGACGGCGAGAAAGATCTGCACGCCGAGATTCAGGAGATCGTTGCGCGCGGTGAAAAGCGGCAGCGCGGCGAAGCCGACCGCGAGCAATATTCCGGCGCCGGCTAATTTCATGAGCGCGCTCCGAACAATCCTTGAGGGCGCAGAATCAAAACGACAAGAAAAAGAATGAGCCCGATGACCTCGCGGTACGGGCCGCCGACAAACACCACGCTCATCGCCTCGGCGAGGCCGAGTAGAATCCCGCCGGCGAAGCTGCCGAAAAGCGAGCCCATGCCGGCGAGCACGATGACGATCAAAGCCTTTAAGGTCCACTCGATGCCGATCGAAGGACTAATCGAATAGGAAATGCTCACCAGTCCGCCGGCGACACCCGCCAGCGCGGTGCCGAGAGCGAATGCCAGCAGGTAGGTTTTTCCCACCGGGATGCCCATGAGCGCGGCGGCCTCCCAATCCTCCGCGGTGGCGCGGATCGCCCGGCCCCAGCGCGTTTCCGAAAGAAACATGTGCAGCGCAGCGAGGATCGCGAAGGCGAACAGCAGGCTGCTTAGACGCAGCCACGGCACCGCAAAGGGGCCGAGACGCAGCACGGCGCCTGAATACGCCGTCGTCACGCTGCGCTCGTCGGCGGTCCAAAGTTGTATCGCGAGCGCGTGAAGAACGAGGGTCAGACCGAAGCCGATGAGCAGTGAGTTCTTGATGCGCGCTTCCTCGTGCGCTTTTACGACAAATTGAAACAACGCGACGTAAAGCAACGCTCCCAAAAGGAACATGGCCGGAGCGACGGCCAAGAGCGAAGCGAACGGATCGATCTTCCAAAGGGTGAACAGCCAGAACGTCCCGTAGCCGCCGAGCATGAGCAGCTCCCCGTGCGCGACGTTCAACACCCGCAGGACACCGAACGTCAAAGACAGCCCGGCGGCCGCAAGACCGTAAAGCCCGCCGACGAGAAGGCCGAGTATGAGCTGTTGGGTAAGGATCATTTTTGAAAAGCCGACGAGAACCTTCAGCGCAGTAGAGAATCGCAGGTAAGCGCCAACGGTTGCCTTACGTCATTCCCGCGCACGCGGGAATCTAGGTTCGTCCGTTTCTAAATTATTTCGTCCCACAAGTCCTTCCATTCGGGATTGTGTCCTTCGATCAGCTCCAGTTTCCAGGCGCGGTTCCATTTCTTGATCTGTTTCTCTCTGGTTACTGCTGAAATCATATCGGGGTGCAGCTCGTAATAGACCAGTCGGTGAACACCGTATATTTTTGTGAAACCTTCAACAGACCCGTTCTTATGTATCCACGTACGAGTTTGGAGATCGCCGGTCACGCCGACGTAAAGTGTTCCGTTGCGCTTACTTGCAAGAATGTAGACTGCCGGCTCTTTAGGCATTATTAGCCTGGATTCCCGTTTTCACGGGAATGACTTCGGGAGAAAATGTTCTCATAAGTTCTAGCCAACTCACGAGTCAGTTCCTTTCGCCAACGGGCCGAGGTACGCCGCACGTACGTGATCATCTTCGAGGAGTTTTCGGCCTTCGCCCTCTCCGACAATGCGGCCGCCTTCGAGAATATAAGCGCGCTCTGCGAGCGCGAGGACGGCGTGCACGTTTTGCTCGACAATCAGCACGCTCATGCCGCCGCGGTGGAGATCGGAGAGGATCGACATGATCGACTCGACCACGCGCGGCGCCAAGCCGAGTGAGGGTTCATCGAGCAAAAGGAGCCGCGGCAGCCCCATGAGCGCGCGTCCGAGGGCGAGCATCTGCTGCTCGCCGCCGGAGAGCGATCCTGCGCGTTGACGCTGGCGTTCGGCGAGGCGGGGGAAAAGAGCGAAGATTTTTCCGAGCTGACTATGCTTCTCTTTTTGCGCCCGCGAAATGAAGGCGCCGAGCTCGAGGTTTTCCCTGACTGTCATCGCGGCGAACAGCTTTCGTCCTTCGGGCACCAAGGCCACGCCGCGCTCGACGATCCGCTGCGGCGAGCCGCCGTTGATCGCCTCGTCCTGCCAACGAACCGTGCCGGCCCGCGCCGGCAACAAACCGGAAATGGCTTTGAGCAAAGTCGTTTTGCCGGCGCCGTTGGGACCGACGAGCGCCACCAACTCGCCCGGTTGAACCTTCAGGCTAACGCCCTGGAGCGCGGGTAATTCCCCGTAGGCGACGTGGAGATTAGTTACTTGGAGCATGTCTCAATAACAACCGTTCAAGCCGTTCAAAAAGTTCAAATCGTTCACATCGTTTTCGGACGTAAGGCTCTTGGTTTTTGTATTTTTTCTGACGGTTTGAACGGCGTAAACGGCTTGAACGATTTGAACTCTTCACGTGTTTCCGCCGAGATAGACTTCGATCACCTGCGGATCGTTGGCGACCATGGCCGGCGCGCCGTCAGCAATCTTTTCTCCGGCGCTCAACACAACGATGCGGTGCGACACGTCGAGCAGGGCCCAGACGATATGCTCAACCAGCACGATCGTCAGACCTTGGCCTTGCAATTCCCTGATGAGATGAAGCGCCGCCGCGGTTTCGGTGGGCGTCAATCCCGCCATGAACTCGTCGAGCAGCAAGAGCTTGGGCGACGTCGCAAGAGCGCGCGCCAGCTCCAGGCGCTTGCGATCCATGACCGTGAGTGTGCTTGCGAGGCGATCCGATCGCCCAAGTAAACCTGCGGAGTCTAGAAGTTCCGCCACCTTTTGACGTGCCGGCGCGCCGCTGAGTTTCTCCCGCCCGTAGCCGAGACCCACTAGGACGTTCTCCGATACCGTCAACGCGAGAAACGGCCGAACCAATTGGAACGTGCGCGCAACCCCGCGCCGGCAGAGTTGATGAGGGCGTAAGCCGTTGGTGCGCTCGCCGTCGATACGGATTTCCCCACTGTCCGGCGCCAGCGCACCGCTTACGAGGTTGAACAGCGTCGTTTTTCCCGAGCCGTTGGGGCCCATGACGCCCAGGATCTCGCCGGGTTCGACGGTTAAGCTGACATTTTTTACGGCGTTGACACCGCCGAAAGACTTAGAAACGGATGCGAGTGTTAGGAGGGACACTAGATTTCAGATTTGTCGCGCCAAGATCCCAGGGAATCCAAATCCGAAATTCGAAGCACGAAAGAGGCCCGCAGACCGAAACAACCCCACAAGGGTAAATCCGAAATCCGAATATCGAAATTCGAAACAAACCGGAGCCAAAATAAATCCAAAACCAGAAAATCCAAAACCTCGAATCCGATTTGGGCTCGTTTGGAATTTGTCATGCTTGGATCATTCGAATTTGTTTAGAGCTTCGTGCTTCGGATTTCGTGCTTTTTATTCTCCGTTCTTGTCGCTGTTTACGTATGCGTCAAAAAGGTTATCGCTTGTCGAACGGTGGCGCGGGGTAGCCGAACGGCGCAGTAGCGAACTCCTTGGGCCAGACGAGTTCCTGCTTGCCTTTGAGCCATTGCTGGAAAAAGACTTTGACTTCGCCGGTGCCGTCGGTGCGAAAGCGCACGGGGCCGACGACCGTCGTCATTTTCGTCGCGGCGACGGCGTCGCGCAGCTTATCGCGGTCAAGCGTCTTGGCGCGTGTGAGCGCATCGGCAAGGATCTGCAAGCAAGCATAGGACGGACCGACCAGAGGATCGGCCGGCCGGTTGAATAATTTTTGATGCGCGTCGTTGATCTCGCTTACTCGGGGATACTTCGCGGCAAAGTGCCAGCCGGGCGAAAGCAGCACGTAATCGCCGTCTTTGCTCAAGTTCTGGGACCATACGGGTGGATCGGCGGCGCGGATGAAGAGATTCACCTTAGTGTTGAAATCCAATTCTTTCATCTGTTTGACGATCGTCATGCCGTCGGGCGGTGACGGCAGCGCAAGCACCGCTTCGGCGCCCGCTGTTTTGGCTTTCAGGATCAGATCCGAAAAATCCTTCGAGCCGGGCGCGTATTCGCCGCTGGCGACCACTTCGTAACCATGTTTCTTGGCGAGACCTTGCCAACCAGAGCCCATCTCCTTTCCCCAGTCCGTTCGTTCGAGAAAGAGCGCCACTTTGCGCGGCCGTTGTGCGGCGGGGATCATCGCATCGAGAAAAACAAAAGTTTCTCTGGTCAGATCGGGAGATTTGGGAAACGGGGAAAAGAGATACCGCAGCCCCTGTTGATGGATACCATAGAAGGCAAAAGCGACGCCGAGGTAGGGAATCTTGTTCTTATCGGCGATGGAAGCGGCCGCGCCGTGGAGATCGGAGCCCGCTCCGCCCAGGTAGGCAACCACGCCCTGGGTGGCGAGTGTTTCCAGGCGCGCGACGGTTTTGGTCGGGTCGGACTCGTCGTCGAGCATCGTCAGCTCGATCTGCATTTTTTTGCCGCCGACGGAGACGCCGCCGGCCGCGTTGATGTGCTGGACGGCAAGCTCGTAACCGGTTTTCACCTGGCCGCCGAGCGCCGCGTAACGCCCGGTGAGCGGCACTACCGCCCCCACTTTGATCGTTTGACTGTCAGACTCGGAGCCTGAAGTAAGCAGCGTGAGTACTATAAAAACTGCAGCGCAAATCAGCCGTCTCATGATGCCTCCCTTGGTTGGGGTTCTTGAGCGCGACGATAGATACCACCAACGATCTAAGGCGTCAAAGTTAAACTGTGCTCCATACCTTGCGCGCTGTCTCGATGACCAAGCCAAGTTTTTGCCACTGTTGGTCTTCCGTGAGCAGGTTGCCTTCCATGGTCGAAGCAAAGCCGCATTGGGGGCTGAGAGCGAGATTCTCGAGCGGCACGTACTTGCTCGCTTCGTCGATTCTTCTTGCGAGATGATCCGGCGATTCCATATCAGCCAGCTTGCTGCTCACGAGGCCCAGGACCACCGTCTTACCGCGCGGCACGAAGCGCAGAGGTTCGAAGGTGCCGGCGCGCTCGGACTCGTACTCGAGGAGAAAAGCATCGACGTTGAGGCGGCCGAATAATTTTTCCGCGATCGCGTCGTAGCCGCCTTCGGCGTACCACTGGCTGCGGTTGTTCCCGCGGCAAAGGTGAATAGCGAGAATCACGCCTGCCCGTTTCGCGCCTTCCAGACAAGCGTTGTCAACGTTAATCGCTTCGTCGAGCGCCTGGTCGGGATCGAGGCCCATTTCAGTTTTTCACGTAGCTGCGCCATTTCGGATCGATGTAATAGCTGTAGCGCGGCGCGTCGATTTGCACGTACTGTGCTCCTTCATCGACCAACGCCTGAATCTCCGCCTTGAAGATTGGCACGATATCCCACAAGAAATCGGAGTAGTTCGGATAGACTTTGTCGCTGATGCCTTTCTTATAATAGATCGCTGGAAACTGATTGGCGGTGGGCAAGGTGACCTTGACGTCTCCGGGGCTGTGCTGCTTGATGAAAGCGAATTCATGGCCGGTGAGACGCCGCTTCTGTTTGATTTTGGCCACGATCGTGCCTGGCACCATTGAAGGGCGGGACGATGGGCCGGTGCCGGTTTGCCAAGTGCGCGCCACGGCCACGCCTTCGTCGATGCCTTCCACGGCGTCGTTGAAATCGCTCATGAAGTTGTTGCGGCGCAGCTCCCCGTCGGTAAAGATCTTGAAGCCGAGATCCTTCTGCCGCTCGATGACCCGCAGGATGTGTTTGTCTTCGAGCGCTCGTAGTTGCGCGGTGTCGGAAACTGTGTTGCGTGCTTGCAGCAGCTCAGCGGGTCGAAGCAGGCTGCCGATGTGGTCGGCGCGATATCTTGCTGGCATAGAACCTCCCAAGATTCGAGTGTTGGAGTGAGTATGGGAATTGAGGATTTTCCGAGTTTCCTTTGGGGACGACTCACCGCAGAGGCACGGAGTTCGCAGAGTCGAAGTAATTTTTAATTAAGAACTCTTTACTCCGCGACCTCAGCGCCTCGGCGGTGCAATCTCCGCATCGTTCCGGAATTGAAGACCCATCACTCCAGTACTCCAATAATCCATTACTCCAATCTTCATTCTCCCAACAGTTTCTTCAATCTGGCCACCACCTCGGGCGGCTGCGCAATTACTTCTTTAGCCAATGCGGAGAGCTGTTCACCACTGATGGGATCGACGGGCCAGCCGCGCTTCTTTGCATCGGCCAGGAGATCGGGATCTTTGAGCGTCTTATCCCAAGCGTCGCGAAGGATCTTGATTCGATCGGCGGGCATGTTCGGCGGCGCGGTCCACGGCCGCCCAAACTCATTGGACGCGGTGATCAACGTGACCAAGCGGCGATCGGCGTCGCTCGCCTTGTAGCGATCCAATAGCTCATGAAAAGTAGGCGTATCCGGCAACAAGTGATCCCGCTTGCGGCCGGTTTGCACGAGTGGGCGGGTGAATCCCTTTTTATACCAGGAGATGTGCGGCTCGCGGCCAAAAAACGCCGCGATGGTGATCAGCCGGCACTGCAACTCGCCGCGTTCGAGCGCGACGTCGATGTCGCCGGCGCCTTGATAGCCGGCGATGATGGTGGATTTGGCGCCGAGCACGTCATCCAAGAGCTTGGGAATGTGATAGGTGATCGAAGCGGTACCCGTGGAGCCGCATTTTGGCGACTCGCCGCCCTTGCGCATATCGTCGATGGATTTATACGGACTGTCGCCGCGCATAATGAACAGCAGCTCGGTCGGTTCCGGCGTACCGATCCAATTGAACTTCGCCCAATCGAACTGGACTTCTTTGCGGCCGATCAGTTGATCCATGTAGATGGCCGAATTGAGTGAGCCCAGAGTGAGGCCGTCCGGCTTGGCGACATTGTACACATAGTTGGCCGCAATCACCGAACCCGCCCCCGGCATGTTTTGCACCGTGACGCTCGGATTGCCGGGGATGTGTTTTCCCAAATAGGTTGCGATGTGCCGCGTCCAGAGATCGTAAAGATCGCCGGCTTGGCCGCCGCGGATGATTCTTACCGATTTCCCTTGGAAGAAATTGTCCTGGGCATGGGCGGGACTGCTCCACGCAGCATAGAGCAAAGCGCAGGGCGAGAAGCCTCATCCATTTTGGATTTTCGATTTTGGCTTTTAGATTGTCGGACCGAGAATTCGAAGATCGCATCCAGGTTCTCTCAAGCATGTTGTTTTACTGCTCATCTGAAATCGGCAATCCAAAATCGAAAATGTCATTTGATGACTTTATCCGCTCTTTCCAGTCATCTTCTGCGGAATCGTCAGACCGATCTGCTTGGCGGTTTTGAGATTGACGAGAAACTCAAATTTCGTCGGCTGCTCCACAGGCATGTCGGCGGGCTTGGTGCCTTTCAAGATCTTGTCGACAAAGTCAGCGGCGCGCCGCCATAAGTCCGTATAGTCTCGGCGCGTAGCTCATCAAGCCGCCGGCCTCAACAAACTCACTCGTTGGGTACATCGCCGGCAACCGGTTCTTTGCCGCGAAGTCCAACACTTGGCGTTGCTGAGTAATGATAAGTCCACCTGATGCTCGTAATGAGCGCCTGGGCGCGTTCCCTTTTCGCTCGCGCAAATGCGCTCTCAAAATCGTCAAGGCTTCGCACCGGAAGCGATAGAAGTTTGACTCCCAACGCCTTGGCCGTAGCTTCCATCTCTGTGAGAGCCAGGTTTCCCCTCATGCCACCCGATTGCCAGAGGAAGGCCACCCGGGCAACCTTGGGGAAGGCTTCCTTGAGCAGTTCCAACCGTTTGCCATCTAGATCCGGCGCCATGACGCTAAGTCCGGTGATATTCCCGCCTGGTCGTGCCAGGCTGGAGACAAGCCCAGTTCCTACTGGATCGGAATGGAGCGCGAATACGATGGGAATTGTCGGGCTCGCCTTCTGAGCAGCTAAAATAGCCTGGGGGACGGTGACGATCACGTCAACTTTGAGACCGACCAGTTCGGCTGCAAGGTCAGGCAGCCGTTCGAGTTTTCCTTCTGCATATCGGTACTCAATGACAATGTTTTTTCCTTCGACATAGCCAAGCTCGCGCAGCCGTTGGCGAAATGCTTCGACCCGGGCCGATTGAACGGACGCGGAGGACGCGAACAGAATTCCTATCCGGGGAATTCTCGCCGGCTGCTGCGCCTCGGCTGTCAACGCAACACAGAGCAGCATCGCTGCAACCAGGATGGGCAGCGCCACAGCGTTTTTCATCGCGCACCTCGTTTCGAGGGTTATCTATCACGGCGATCGAGCGAAAGAAAAGTGTGGTTTATAGCGGAAGGCGACGGATTTGGATTGCGGACAGCCGACTATTCTCAGCTAGGAGTTTGTTTGATTTCGGTCCTTGCGCTTCAACGCTTCGACGTCGGCTAAGTCTTGCGTCCTCGCCGATGCGAGTTTGTTCTTGATCAAGTGTTCTTTGGAGAGCACGGCCACCGGTTGATCGGCGAATTTCGAAATCATCCGCTCTGCCCAAGCTTCGTCGAACTGGACGCCGTCGATCACGGTCAAGACATCGATGCGTATGGGTTCCACTCCGATCTGGAAGATGAGGCCGGGTGTCGAAAGGTCTTTCTCCGTAAGATCATGCAACGGCGCGCCGAAGGCGCGTAGGGCTTCGATGACTCGTGTCGCGTTCTCAGGGGAAGGACGCACCCAAACGTCGAGGTCTTGGGTTGCGCGGACATGGCCGTGGGCGGCCAAGGCGTGCGCGCCGACCAAGAGAAATTCAACTTGTCGGCCGTTGAATTCTGCTAATAGATCTCTGAAGTCTTGGTTCATGGGCTTGGTTCGGTTGCCAAGCGAGGCAGAGCAGGGTCAATTCCCAAACCGCGTTCATCCGCTCTTCGGGTGTAGCGTTGTCCCAATATTGCTGGTCGGGAACGGGGTCTCCGGGTCGGATAACGGAGCTAGTGATCTTCTTGCGTCCGGCTCGATGCTTCATACAGTGACTTTATAGCACATTCCGGAGAACACCTCCGCTGATCGTTTTTACTCCCGCTTCCTTCCGGGAACCAATCACGGAACACTGGCAATAAGTCATCGAATCACTTTATCCGCTCTTTCCATCACCTTCTGCGGAATCGTCAGACCGATCTGCTTAGCGGTTTTGAGATTGACGAGAAACTCAAATTTCGTCGGCTGCTCGACTGGAATGTCGGCTGGCTTGGTCCCTTTCAGGATCTTGTCGACAAAGTCAGCGGCGCGCCGGAATAAGTCCGTATTGTCTGGCCCGTAGCTCATCAAACCGCCGGCCTCAACAAACTCACTGTTTGGGTACATCGCCGGCAAGCGGTTCTTTACCGCGAAGTCCAACACTTGGCGTAGCTGAGTCACGATAAGTGCACCGGTGCTCGTAATGAGCGCCTGGGCGCCGTTCCCTTTTCGCTCGCGCGAATGCGCTCTCAAGATCGCCAAGGCTTCGCACCGGAAGCGATAGAAGTTTGATTCCCAACACCTTGGCCGCAGCCTCCATGTCTGTGAGTTCCAGGTTTCCCCTCATACCACCCGCTTGCCAGAGGAAGGCCACCCGGACAATTTTAGGGAAAGCTTCCTTGAGCAGTTCCAACCGTTTGCCATCTAGATCTGGCGCCATCTGGCTAAGTCCGGTGATAGTCCCCCCTGGTTGCGCCAGGCTGGAAACGAGCCCACTTCCTACTGGATCGCTACTAGCGGCGAATACGATGGGAATCGTCGGGCTCGCCTTTTTAGCAGCTAAAACAGGCACGGCGCCGGTGGTGACGATGACGTCCACTTTGAGACGGACCAGTTCGGCTGCAAGGTCAGGCAGCCGTTCGCGTTTCCCTTCTGCATATCGGTACTCAATGACAATGTTTTTTCCTTCGACATAGCCATGCTCGCGCAGCCGTTGGCGAAATGCTTCGACCCGGGCCGAGTTGAGGGACGCGGAGCCCGAGATCAGAATTCCTATCCGGGGAATTCTCGCCGGCTGCTGAGCCTGAGCGAAAGGAGCAGTTATCAGCAAGACAGTTGTCAGTAACCAGAAAAGAGGTTTTGAACTCATAGTATTCGCTTCTGTTTTATACTGACGACTGATTACTAATCACTGGCAAATTGTCACCGTATCACCTTATCCGCCCGCATCAGCGCGTCGCAAAGTTCAGAACAGAAAAGCATTGTGGCGCGCGCGCGTCATTCCCGTGCACGCGGGAATCGGGTGACGGACTGTGTCCGTCATACCGTTGAAGAACGGTATCCAGGTGGATAATGGGTCTGGATTCCCGTTTTCACGGGAATGACGGATATGCAACGCCGCTTCTTGATCAAGCTTGTGAGGCGGTACACTAGCGAAATGTCTCCTTGATGTAGCGATATGCTGCGATGGCAGCGGTGGCGCCGTCGCCGGCGGAAGTGATCGCCTGCGCGGCCGAGTCTTGGCGGATGTCGCCGACGGCGTACAAGCCGCCGCGCGCGGTTTTCATCCAGCCGTCGGTCGGCACATGTCCGGTGTCGCCGAGGCTTAAAATATTTTTAAACAACGCAGTATTCGGCTTCAAGCCGACATAAACGAATAAGCCCGCCAGCTCGATTTCAGATGTTTCACTAGTACCAAGGTTGCGCACCTGCACCCCGCTGAGTTTATCATCGCCCAAGACCTCTTCGACGGCGGTTCGATAGTGCGGCGCGATCTTCGGCTCGTTCAATACTCTGTCGAGATACGAACGATGGCCGGTAAAACTTGCTTCGCGCTGAAAAACTAAAACCGACTGCGCGAAATTGGCAAGTGTCAGCGCTTCCTGGAGCGCGGAGTCGCCGCCGCCGACCACGCCGACGACCTGGCCGTCGTAGAGCGGGCCATCGCAGCTTGCGCAGTGGCTTACGCCTCGACCCATCAGTTTCTCTTCGCCTGGCACGCCGAGTTCTTTGAGCGCCGAACCCGTGGCGACGATGACGGCTTTGGCCACATGGGATTTTTCGTCGGTTGCAACCGACCAGAAACAATCTTTGGCTTCCAGCTTGAGGACCTCGGCGCGTTCAAACTCGGCTCCCTGGTCCGCCGCCTGGCGCTGAACTGTCGGACAAAGGTCATAACCGGCGATGCCATCCGGAAAACCGGGGAAATCCTCGATCTTCTCGATGCTGATGAGATGCCCGCCGGGAATATTCGATTCCAGGATCAGGGTGGAAAGGCCATGCCGGGCGGAGAACAACCCGGCAGTTAGTCCGGCGAGGCCGGAGCCGACGACGATTACATCATACTCGGACATATTTAAATTCTTTGGTTCAAGCCGTTCAAAAAGTTCAAATCGTTGAAGCCCCCTCCTGTTCAAGCCGGGGATCATTTACGTTTTGAACCGGGCGCATGGTTTACAGTTTTTTAGAGTTAGTTCCGTGCCAGGTTTTGCGCTGGCATAATCTTTTTTGCATGTTGATCGAGAATACCCAGCAGATGAAAACTATAACGGACTTCCCACTGCTCGGGTCCGACCTGCTTCAGTCCAACCGGCTCGTGTGCCAGGACTTCAGAGACATAAAGGAGATCGCCGTGCCACTTGATCTCGCCGTTGTGTCGCACTCGTCTAACGGTCATGCCCGGACTGTATTGTACGGGCGGGAGTTTGTCGGGATAGCGCCGTGGGGAGCTAAGATAAACACTGCCCGGGGTCTTTCGTCCCAAGGCCTCATGGGAACGCTGGCCGTTATACTGCTTTACGAAAAGATCAAATTCTCGCTGTTGTCGTCTGTAGGTTGGCTGGGGCGCAACATCGTATTTAAGGGTTCGATGCATCCGTTCATGGCGCCCGTTCTGGCTTGGCTTACCCGGCTTGATCCGTTCAGGACGGATGCCAAGCTGGATCCACCACTTCGACAACTCGCTGACACCGCCCACACAGAGCGAGGCAAACGGTGCTCCGTTGTCGGTACGAATGGCCCGGGCAGTCCGTATTGTCGAAAGGCTCTTTCAAACCACGGCCGAACCACCCGATAGCTGTGCTGCCCCAAGGCTTGGCACATCAACAGATAACGAGAGAAATTGTCGGTCAACGTAAGCGGGTAACAGCGCTGACCATTCCCCAAGAGAAAGTCTCCCTTGAAGTCCGCACTCCAGATCTGATTCGGTCCATGGCAGTCGCTAAACGGTTCACTGTACGGTGCCACGTGGCGCCGACGCACACGGCGGTTGACCAGCCCTGCACGCTTGAGGATCGCACCGGCTGTAGAGTCCGCAGGCCAGGTCAACTTAGGTTTTTTCTCACCCAAATAATCCAAAACCTTTTTCGGACCCCAGCTCGGATGGCTAAGCTTGATGGCAATAATCATCTCGCGGATTTCCTCAGGGGTCTCATTGCGATGACGGTGCGCCGCGCGCGAGCGCTCCTCGAGCGCCTCAACTCCACCGTCTTGGTAGCGCTTAATCCATTTGTCAGCCGTGGGACGGCTAATTCCATAGGCTCTGCACAATTCAATCTTACTGTATTCTTTACTCAGCCAGTCAGCGATAAATTTAACTCGTTGATCCATGGCACTGGTCTGTTCCCAAGGCATTGGCAAGCTCCTCCTTGCCTCTGCCTCTTAAACTGTAAACCATGTGCCCGGTTTGTTTTGTAAATGATGCTACCGGTTTGTACCCTCCTTCATCCTCCCCCGCGTCGCGGGGGAGGACAAGAGAGCCTGCCCCGGACGTGATCCGGGGTGGGGGTTTGAACGGAGCGTAGCGGTTGAACGGCTTGAACGTTTTGAACGAGCTATAATTATCTCCACTCATCGACCGAAACGGTTTTCTGATAACTGCATCCCATGATGCGCCAGTAGCCATTGGTTTCGCCGCCGACGACCACGACGTGAATCTCGTCGGGCTTGAACATCTTGACCATCTCGTCCGGTGCGGCTTTCAGCTTGGAGGCGTAGGGCTCTTCGCCGAAGGTCGCGCGCGGGTAGATGTAATTTTGAATCAACTGGTAGTCCCAGTATTCGCCGGCCGGCATCAATGCGTTTTCATAAATCCACTGGATAAGTTTTTCCTTGGTGTCGAAGCCGCCGCGGTCGATGTACTGGCGCGCCGCGATGGGATCGAGCAAAAACGTCGGCGCGCTGTGCGCGTCCATGCCGCGCAGCATGTTGCGCACGTGCTCGCGCCAGTACTTCTCGCGCACGCCGAGGGTAAACGCCGTCGAGCGGCAGCCGGTGAATATGCTCACCGTGCTGTCGGTCGGCTTGAATCCATGCTGCGTGTGGAACGGCGTCCACGGGCTGCGTTCTTCATTCTCGGCGAATGTGACCGTGCCGTAGGCATAGCCGTTGCCCTGGGAGCCCATATAGCTGTCGCCTGGGATCGAGCCGCCCTGGAGATTTTGCGACAGTAAACCGTAGGCGCGCCCGATGGTCGCGTTGGCATGATTGTACGGCGCCATGGCGCCGGTGCCGGAGTTCATGGCGATCTCGTTTCGGATCGGGCCGTTGACGACGACCATTGCCGCCATGGAGCTGGTCGTGCTGCCGCGCGCGCTCACGCCGCTGGCCGCGAGAGCGAGAATGACCGGAAAATATTCCGGGCGGGCGCCCGCCATCACCGCGTTGACCGCGACCTGCTCGACGGTAAATTCCCAGTGCTGGCGAAACTGGTTCGAGCGAATATGTCCGGCGATTTCGCCCGGCTTGTGGCTCGTGTGCGAGAGCATTTCCGCTACGCGCTTCTCCGTGGGCAGCACGATCGGCAGTTTATCGGTCCAGTTATTGTCGAGGAACAACCGCTGCAGGTTCTCGTCCGTGTCGGCCTCGACGAACCGCGGCGTTGTGCGCTCGAATTTGGTTTCTCTGATCCGATCTCCCTCGGCCGGGCGGGTGAGACCTTCGATGACTTCCTGCATCACCGGCCGGCCGCTGATCGGACTTTTGCCGTCGACGTAGGCGCGCAGCTGCGCCGCGGTCTTGCCCATCACCGGCTGGGGAACGAACGTGTAGCGCGCTTCGGGCATGCCGTGCATGCGCGTCACCGACTGCACGGCCTTCTCGAAGACGTTGGTATGGATAGCAACGGTGGGAACACCGTATTTACTATCGAGAGCGATTGCATGCACGGCGACCGCCGGCGCGCAGGTGCTTCAATGGCCGACACCGATAATCGCGCCGTCGCCGTTGGCCTTGATCATCTCCCACGTTTTCGGATCGTCCTTGGTGTAGACGCTCGACATTTCGACGAGCTTGGTTTTGACCGAAGGCATGTGCTCGCCGAACCAGTCTTGCACCTGGCGCAGAAAAAGGCCGGAATCATCGAAGCGCGGATCGACCAAGTAGATGGTCTTGCCGTCGAGGCCGTCGAGCCGCGGCGCCATCGGCTTCGGGGTCACTTTGGGCGCATATCCAACGGGATTGAGCGCGGAGATCTTGTCTAACCCATTGTTACTATCAGCCATGTCGTGTCCTCCCCTGTATTTGTGATCAATCGCGCGGCCGCTACAAAGAAAAGGTTTGTCGGCTGCGAGCTTTACGCTATGCGAAGTTCCGCACGTTCGTCAAGAAGACCGGCTGTTGGAAGATGAAACGGTCGGGATTGAGAGCGCCGTTGGAGGGCGGGGAATGAGAGAGCACTCACCTGACTTGATGCAGATTAAAATGCCCGCCGTCGCTTTTTTGAGTTTGATAACGCGACGTCATTTCTCTCATGGCGTCGTGGGTCGGCGTGCCGCGGTGTTGGGTATGCGCTTCCACGCTGTCCCATTCGATCATCAAGATCACCCGGCTGGGGTCTTCGATACTGGTAAAGAATTTGACGCCGTGAGCGCCGGCGTAGTCGGCTTTCTTCAGAAAATCGCCGAAAACCTGGATGTATTCATCGCGTTTTTCCGGTGCCACATGCTGAATTAAGATTTCGTGGGTCATTGTTCCCCCTTCGCGTCATGGATTGTGAAATCGGGGTTGGTCGGCGCTAGTCAATAACGAGTGCGACTCTTTGCCTCAATTGATCGACCCGCTCGAACTGCTAAAGGTGAAACTCGGCTGCGTGCCGCCTGGCTTGGCGGCAGTAATCGTAAAGCTGTTCGGCGTCACAATGTTGAGAGTCAACGTGACGCCGCTGGTTGCGTGAAAGCCAAACCCCTGAAGTTCTTCGATGGTGGCGGGATAGACCGATCGCTTGGTGAAGTAACTTTCGACGGTCACCGCTGCGTTTCTGAGATCGGACTTCAATTGCGCGTCGACCGCGCGGCTGCGATAACTGATGAACTGCGGAATTGCAATCACGGCCAAGATGCCGATGATTGCAATGATGATGAGAATTTCCACTAGCGTAAAGCCACTCGTTGGTATGAAGCGCCGCAGTGCTTTGCGTTCCCGTTGATTGATCACGCTGTCGTTCCTCCCGCCTATAATTAAATGCCGTTCGTTGTCTGACTGTTTCTTGATTCAACATCACGACTCTCTTTGCGGGTCATGTGGATTTAAAGACCGCGGTGCACTTTTGTCAAGAAATTTTTATCGACGCGCGGGTCCGTCCGACCCGGCTGGTGGGTAGCGTCAAGAGTTGTGTGTAAAGTTTAGGGGTTGCAGAAGCCAATTTTGATTGAGGTGATTGTTCTTGACGTTTCGTTTCGATCTGACCTATCTTTTCAAGCCGCAACGAGCTTGGATCGGTTTCTCGCAACTTACGTTCGATACGAGGAGGCGATATGAAACGGATTACACTGTGGCTTTTGCCCTTCCTGTTTTGCGCCGGCCAGGTTGCGGCGCAGACTCCTTACTACCAAGGCAAGACAGTCAGAGTCGTTGTCGGTTACCCGACGGGGAGTGCGCACGACCTGTGGGGCCGCCTGATTGCGCCGCAATTGACCAAACATCTTCCCGGCAATCCCGCCACCGTGGTCCAGAACATGCCCGGCGCCGGGTCGATGACAGCTACTAACTACGTTTATGGGGTAAGCAAGCCCGACGGCTTGACTCTCGGCATCAACAACGCGGCGCTCTATTTCGAGCAGCTCTTGAAAAAGAAAGAAGTTCAATACGACTGGTCCAAGTTTACCTGGGTGGGCAGCACGACACCGACGAGTCCGCTTTTGTATATGTGGGCGAATGCTCCCTACAAAACGATTCATGACGTGCGCAGTGCGACCGTTCCGCCCAAGTGCGGGGCAACGGGAACGGGGAACACGGGTTACTATCTGCCGCGATTGCTCGAGGAGGCGATCGGCGCGAAGTTTCAAATTGTCACCGGCTATCAAGGTGGCGCTGACATCGAAATCGCCGTCGAACGAGGTGAAGTACAGTGCCGCGCATTCACGATTCAGGTTTTTTACGGGCGTGAGCCGTTTCACACCTGGCGCAGCAAGAACCTGGTGCGCGTGTTGGTGTTCGCGGGTAAGAGGCGCGATCCTCGCATACCCGATACGCCGCTGCTCAGCGAATTGATGGATCAATACAAGACTTCGGATCTGAACCGCCGTCTCGTTACCGTGATGCTCGGCTCGGGCGAATTCGGCGCCGCCCCGATGTTCGCCGCCCCGGGAACGCCACCGGAGGTCACCAAGCTTCTCCGCGCGGCATATGCGAAGGCGCTTACAAGCCCCGAGCTGATTGCCGATGCCAAAAAGCAGGGTCTGGAACCGGAGCTCATTCACGGCGACGAGGTCGAAGCGCTTGCGAAGGAAGTCTTGAACCAGCCGGCCGAAGTTGTTGCGGCGATGAAAAAAGTGATGGGAGAGTGAGCGGCCCAGAATAGATTACTGTTCCGTGCGGCAATGACTTGCGCTGAGCAGTCGATACGTGTGCCCGCTTGCTCGGAGCCTTGATGACTGCTGCGAGCTTCGTGCGTAAACTTGACGAAACCGGCTTCATCGACTGAGTCTACGGCGCATCGAATAGCGTTGCCCGCCGAGTCTCGAGTTCGGCGTCTCACGTCTCGTGATTTCCATCGCGATCGCCGGAGTTCCGCAGAAGGCCGCTAGCGAGTCGTATTCCGGCAACCCTAGACTTGAGACATTAGACGCAAGAGATCCTCGGTTCCCGCGTTGAATCCGATTCTGGATTGCGATATTCGCTCAAGAGAGAAGTAGTTATTCACTCGGGAGGCAATCGTGCTGCAAGACAAAGTCGTCGTCATTACCGGCAGCGGCCAAGGCATCGGCAAGCACGCCGCGAAAACTTTCGCCAAAGAAAAAGCCAAGGTCGTCATCGCCGACTTCAACGCCGATCTGGCGATGAAGACGGCGGCGGAAATCGGTCAAGCGACCGAGGCGCTCGCTGTGCACGCCGACGTGCGCGACGAAGACAGCGTTAAGAAGATGATCGATGAAGTCATCCGCCGGTTCGGGCGGATCGACGTGATGATGAACAACGCCGCCATCGTGCCGCACTTTGCCTGGAATATTCCGCGCTGGCCGCTCATCGCCGACATGCCGCTCGAGTTTTGGGACCGGGTGATGCGCACCAATCTCTATGGAACGTTCTTCGGCACAAAGCACGTGATTCCTCACATGGCCAAGCAGAAATCCGGCCACATCATCAATCTTTACGGCGGCGGTGGTGTAAGACCCGGCGGCGCCGGGACGTACATGGTGACCAAGGACGGCATTCGCACTTTCACCCGGTACGTCGCCGAGGAAGTGCGCGATTCAAACGTGTGCGTGGTGACGTTCTCGCCGCGCGTGCCGATCGCGACCGAGACCGCGCCGGAAGAAGCGCTCAAGAGATTGCCGGGCCCGGAGATTCTTGGACAAGGCTTCGTGCTTTGCGCCCAGTTGCCGATGGAGCAAAGCGGGAAGTGCTTCGCCTACGAAAACGGCAAGCTGGTCGATGAGTCGGTGCGGGAAGGGTGAAAAGAAGGCAACAGGCAGTAGGCAGCAGTTAAGACAAAGGGATAAAGAATGACGGTGATTGATGCGGATGCGCATGTGATCGAGAGCGAATCGGCGTGGGACTACATGCTCGAATCCGAGCGGCAGTATCGTCCGCGGATTGTCGCCGCGGCGAGCGGGGATGCGGCGATTGATTTTTGGCACATCGACGGAAGGTTGATGCCGCGGACGAATGTGGAAAAGAAATTGCCCGAAGCGGCTCGCGACATGAGCGACCTGAGCATCCGGATCAAGCACATGGACGAGCTCAACATCGACATGCAGGTGATCTATCCGACCATTTTTATTTTTCCCACAGCGCGCCGGCCCGAGGTGGATCTCGCGATCTGCCGCAGTTACAACCGCTGGATGGCTGACATTGTTGCGAAAGCGCCGGAACGATTTCGCTGGGTGGTGGTTCCGCCGCTGCTCAACATGGACCGAGTCGCTGAGGAGTTGAGGTTTGGGAAAGAGCACGGCGCGTGCGGCGTGTACTTGCGCGGATTGGAGGCTGACCGCCGATTGAGCGATTCGTACTTCTATCCTTTATATGATGAGGCCAGCCGGCTCGATCTGCCGATCTGCGTTCACTCGGCCAACGGCAGCATCGAATCGCATGATTTCTTTCTCGATGAGCCGGGCTTTTGCAAGTTCAAGCTCGCGGTCGTCGGCGCCTTTCATTCGCTGGTGAACGACGGTATTCCCGAACGATTTCCCCGTTTGCGCATCGGTATTATCGAAGTCAGCGCCCAGTGGATTCCCTATGCGATCCATGATCTGGCGCGACGCCATACGCGCCGCGGTAAGAAGCTGAGCGACCAATTGCTCAAGGATAAACGGGTGTACGTCACGTGCCAGACCGACGACGATCTCGATTACATTCTTGGGTACGCCGGCGAAGATAATCTCGTGATCGGGACGGACTATGGCCACTCCGATAACGCAAGCGAGATCGAGGCGCTGCGCAAGCTCAGAACCGAGGGCCGATTGCCGGGTCGCGTGATCGATAAGATTCTCGACGACAATCCGCGGGCGCTCTACGCGCTGTAGCAGACTGCTGAAAAAGCCTCATATGCTTCGTTGCGCTCAATCGCCTCGCGTCAACGTACTGCCGATGTACGCCTCCGCTCGTCGATTCATCGCGCGCCTTGCCTCTGAGATCTTTTTGAGCAGTCTGCAAGGAAAGGTTTGTCGGTAGACCAAAGATGCAACAGCATTTCCGAATTTGGGGGTTGTAGCATGTTGACCATCGATGCGGATGCGCATGTCATCGAGTGCGAGAAGACTTGGGATTATTTGGAGGGTGCCGACAAACGCTACCGGCCGGTGCCGATCGCTGTGGACATGCCTACAGGCAAGACGCAGAATTTTTGGATCATCGGCGGGCGGCTGATCGGCGGGCGCGACAACATCGGCCAGGACACTTCGAAAGAGTCGCGCGAGATGGCCAATATCGATTCGCGCCTGAAACACATGGACGAGATCGGCACCGGCGTGCAGGTGCTTTATCCAACGCTCTTTCTTCGCCCTGTGACCGACAATCCGCCCATCGAGCTGGCGCTTTGTCGTTCCTACAATCGCTGGATGGCGGACATCTGGTCCAAGGACAAAAAACGTTTGCGCTGGGCGGTGCAGCTGCCGCTTTTGACCATGGACAAAGCGCTCGACGAGCTTCGCTGGTCGCACGGCAACGGAGCGTGCGCGGTATTCATGCGCGGCATCGAGACCCATCACGTTTTGCACGATCCATATTTTTTTCCGCTCTACGAAGAGGCCAGCCGACTTAATATGCCGATCGGCATTCACTCGGGCATCGGCAATTTCACAGTCAACGAAATGTTGGGCGGTGAACCGTTCCGGGTGGCCAAGCTGATGGTGATCGGCGGCTTTCATTCCATGATTTTGAACGGCATTCCGGAAAGATTTCCCAAGCTGCGCATCGGCGCCATCGAAGTGGCTGCGCAGTGGGTGCCGTATATCGTGCACGATCTCAATCTACGGTTCCCCAAGCTTGCCGGTAAGGAGGCGCGGCCGGACGTGCTGAGCGGCAGCAATCAGTTATTTGCGGCCTGTCAGACCGACGACGATCTTCCTTACGTGCTCAAGTACGCGGGCGAGAATAGTCTCATGATCGGCTCGGATTACGGCCACGCGGACAACGCGAGCGAGTTGCTGGCTCTGGCGAAACTAAAAGAGAACGGCGAGATCGATCCGGCAGTGATCGACAAGATTCTTTATTACAATCCGGCGAAGTTCTACGGGCTGGATCAGGATTAGAAAAAGTGTTCGCGAACGTGGTTCGTTTCGCTAGATCAGGCAATGAAAGTTGAGCGGGGTGATGGCCTAGCCTTTCCCCTTTGACGGGGAAAGGTTGGATAGGGGTGCCGTGAGCAAATGCAAGATCACCCCTTCCTTACCCTTCCCCGTCGAGGGGAAGGAATCAGGTCGGGCTAGGGCATGAGTAACCGAGAGAAAGCGAATGAGCTGAGGCCTTTGATCTATTGCTGACCGGCGGCACGGTTCTCAATCCAGCGACCGGGCTCAACGCAAAATTGGACGTCGGCGTGACCGGGGATCGAGTCACGGCGATTCAATCCAATATTCCACGGGCCAACGCCAATAAGACTGTGGACGTCAGCGGCTGCTACGTCACGCCGGGGCTGATCGATTTTCACGTGCACAGCTATTGGGGCGTGAATCCTTACGGCTGCAATCTCGATTCCCTCTGTCTCGCGACCGGCGTGACTACCACGATGGATGCGGGCTCGGCGGGGCCGGTGAACTTTCTCGGCTTTCGCAAGCTGGTCTATGAGCAATCCAAGGCCCGCATGCTCGGTTTCGTCGCGCTGGCGCAGCATGGCGTGTTGAACACGCCGGGGGAATTGCTCAATCTCGGCTTTGCTGATTCGGATGGCGCCGCTGAAACGGTCGGCAACAACCGTGACATCGGCATCGGCATCAAGCTCCGGCTGCACAAAAAATCCATCGGCGACAACAGCCGCGAAGCTTTGCGCCTGGCGATCAAAGCAGGTGAGGCGACAAAGACGCCGATCATGGTGCATGTCGGCGACACGGCCATAGGCATGGACGAGATCGCCGATACTTTACGCCCTGGCGACATCATCACGCATTGCTACACGCCGCAGCGGCCGTCGATCATCGATGATAAGGGCAAGCTCCTGCCGCTGGTGCGGAAAGCCAAGGAGCGCGGCGTGATCTTCGATGTCGGCCATGCGGGGGGGCACTTCGATTTCAATCTCGTCGAGCGTGCCATCGGTGAAGGGCTGGTGCCCGATATCATCAGCTCGGATTTGCACAGCCGGCTCGCGCAACCGGGCTTCGGCGTGGTCGGCGACTTGCCTACGACGTTGACGAAATTTCTACCTTTGGGGTTGAGCCTCGAGCAGATCATTGCCAATTGTACAATCAACCCGGCCCGCGCCATCGGATGGCAGGATCGGATCGGCAGCCTGGAAGTCGGCCGCGAGGCCGACATTGCGGTACTGCAGGTTCTCGACGATCCCGTCACCCTGCGCGATTCGGTGGGCGCCGAGAAATTGCACAGGCAGCGCATCGCGGCGAAGTGGACAGTGCGTGCCGGGGAATTATTTCAGGGCCGAGGCTAATCGGCGCATCGCTCTTGGTGAAGTCGTATGTCATTCTGAGGAGCTTTGCGACGAAGAATCTGCTTTTTCGCCTTCGTAGATTAAGTGCGTTCGCTGAGTAAAAGCAGATCCTTCGCCATGGGCTCAGGATGACAGAAAGTAGAGTTGACGTGTCGTAACCAGCATTTCGCGCTAGCTACTTTCATGGAGGATTTATGCCTTGGGAAAATGTTCAGGTCGATAATTCGAGGATGAGAGTCTATCTGAGCCAACCGGAGAGTTCTCGGCCGGCTCCGGCTATCGTCGTGGTTCAGGGACAGACGGGCGTGGATGACTTTGTGAAATTCTCGGACTTGGTCGCCACGCATGGCATCGTTGCGGCGGCGCCGGACCTGTATCATCGCGATCCGCCGGACTGCAAGGACGATGCGCCGACCCGGCGCATGAGACTGCGCGACGCGACGGTGATCCAGGACATCAATGCCACGGTCAATTTTCTGAAGTCGCACAAGTCCGTCGATCCGAGCGGCATCGGGATCGTTGGATTTTGTATGGGTGGGCGAATCGTCTATCTGATGTCTGCGGTCAATCCGGATATCAAAGCCGGCGTGATGTATTACGGCGGCGATACGTTCTCTGCGTGGGGCGAGGGCAAATCCCCATTCGAGCGGACGAAAGACATTCGCTGTCCGATTATGGGTCACTTCGGCGAGGACGATAAAAATCCATCGCCCGCGGATATGAAGAAGCTCGACGCCGAATTGACCAAATTCGACAAGCCGCACGAATTTTACTCTTATCCGAACGCGGCCCACGCCTTCGCCAATTTCGGCTCAGGCGCTTATCGCGAGCACGCGGCCAACGCGTCGTGGCCGCGGACTTTCGGATTTTTCGCGAAACATCTTAAGGGAAATAAATCCTAACGCGTTCAAATCGTTCAAGCCGTTCAAAACGTTCAAGTGGTTCGAAGAGCGGCATGGCTGCGAACTCGCGATAAACTTGGCGCATTGACAGGAATGAGGCGCATGTACTAGACCAGCACCGTCGCGAAGAGAGGAGGATCCGAGATGAGACACTCGATTGATTTTCCGTCTTCTTACCGGTCTTTGAGGGTTTGCCGCAGGCTTGCTCTCATTCTCGTGGCCGCGCTTCTTGTGCCTAGTCCCGTCTTGGCGCAGGCGCTCAAAAAAGTTCCGTTTCCCTTTTCGCCCATCGGTCTCAATTGCCTCCCGTGGTTCGTCGCCAAAGATGCCCGCATCTTCGAAAAGCACGGGATAGAATTCGATCCGGTTTTTATCGGCGCTTCGTCCGCGCTCTTCAACGCTATGCTATCGGGCGCGGCCGATTTCGCGGGATCGGGTGGTCCTGCGGTGATATCCAATATTTTGCAGGGTGGCGACGTTATCCATATTACCGCCATGGTGCCGCGCTTTACCCAATCGATCATGGTGAAGGCGGACATCAGGAAGCCCGAGGACATGGCGAACAAGAAGATCGGCGTCAGCCGGCTCGGCACGGTGACCCATTTCGCCTTGCAAACCCTATTGGATGGTCATGGCATCAAGAACGTAACGATTCTCCAGATGGGCGGGCAGCCTGAGGCTTTCGCAGGTTTGAGCCGCGGCTCGGTGGACGGCGCGGTATTCTCGCCGCCCTATAACTTTCAACTGAAGAAGCAGGGTTATAACGAGCTGGCGTCGCCAAGCGATCTCGCCAAACTTACGCCGTTCATTACAAACGGCATTGTCGCGCGCCGCTCGGTTGCCGAGAAGGACAAAGACACGGTGATCAAGGTAATCAAAGGCACCGCGGAGGCGATAAAGATCATTCAAACCGACAGGGAATTTACCAAGAAAGTCATGAGCAAGTGGATGCCGATGAAAGACGCGGATCTGGCGGAACAATCGTACCGCTTCGCGACTGAGAATTATTCCAAGGAAGGTATCGTCCCGGAACCTGCACTACGCGGGATGGTCAAGCAAATGGTGCAGAGCAATCTCATCGACGCCAAGGCGGCGGCGAGCACGCCGGTGACCGCGTATTATGATAATCGCTACGTCGAGGAAGTGAAGCGATCGGGGTTTTTCGATCAACTGTGGAGATAGCGATGACGCCGTTGCTTTACTGCTTGTATAGCTTGCCGATAAAGCCTTCCTTTTCCAGCTCGGCGACGATGGAGTCGTCGACGATGTCATCGACCTTCACAGTCGATCCGGGCTTTTTGGACAACGCGTCCTTAAGTTGTATGTCCATGCCTTCACGGGTCACGTAAGGAACCCGGTCGAAGAGCTTGGCGTTGATCTCGTGGGCGGCCTCCAAATAGGCTTCGTCATTGTGGCGTGAGTATTTGGCAAGGATCTTCTTGCTCTCTTCCTTGCGCGTCTTGAAGAAATGCACGCCTTCGGTGAGCGCCATGACCAGGCGTTTTACCGTGGGCCGGTTGCTCGCGAGATAGGCCTTGGTGGTCGTGCCGCAGATGTAAGGAAAAGGATAGGGCTTGGGAAATTCCGCGGTGCTTACCAGGACGCGCTGCGGCATGCCTTTCGTCAGATGGAGCACTCCCGGGGGCGCAGGGAATGCGGCGATCTTGCCGGTGCGGAAAGCCGCAGCCCGTTCGCCCGAGCCGCCGACTTGAATGATCGCCACGTCTTTGTCCGGCTCCAGTCCGAGATGCTTGAGAAAGACGCGCGCGATCACGTCCGATGAGCTGCCGATGCGGCTGATGCCGATGCTCTTTCCTTTCAATTGTTCTTTGGATTTGATCGATTCCTGCACGATCAACTCATAGGGCAGAGTGTTCATGAAGCAAGCGACGGCGACGAGATTCGCGCCGCTGACCGCGGCGCTGGCGATGGTGCCGCCAGTGCCATTGCCGAACTTGAGTTGTCCGGCGACAAGCACGGCCACATTGGTGGAGGACGCTGGAATAAAAATCGACTCCACGTCCATGCCGTATTTTTTATAAAGTCCTTTTTCCTGGGCGATGTACCAGTTGGCGCTCGGCGCATCGACGGAGCTGTAAGAAACCGTGAGCTTCTCCTGGCTCAAAGCATGGGAACTGACCAAACAGAGCGTAAAGCTCGCCAGAACTATTGTACGGCAATATCTGTGCATGGCTGTGACCTCCGTTTGTCGCATCCTAGGGTAAGGTAAGCGCGACGGTCAAGACGCTTAATCTTTCCGTCAAGCCAGGCAACGCGAACGAGGATGTGTGTTGACGATGCCGTGTTTGGTCGGCTAGTGTTTTGGACAGGTGCCGTGCTGCCACTATCCTCGCGAAGGAGAACCCCATGCTTTCCGCCATCGTGCTTTTGAACACCGAACGAGACAAGACCAACAAAGTTGCCGAGGCGCTGGCCGACACGGACGGCGTCAGCGAAGTTTATTCAGTCGCCGGACGCTACGATCTCGCCGCGATCGTGCGGGCGAGCGACAATGACCAATTGGCGAAAATCGTGACCGAGCACATTCGCGCAGTGCCCGGCATTACGACTTCGGAAACGCTGATCGCGTTTCGAGTCTATTCGCGCCACGATCTGGAGCGGATGTTCTCGATCGGGATGGAGAAAGTTTGAACACGTTCAAGACGTTCAAGTCGTTTTAACGGTCAAATGATTTTCGGACATCGAGGTGGAGGTCCAGATCCAAGGTTCAGTTTTCGCAAAAAAATGGGGCAGAGTGAGAATTTACTCTGCCCCATTAAAATTGAAACATAGAGGCTGTTATCGTCCGTCGATCGTCTTTACTCGAACGTCGCCTCCACCCCGATCATCAAAGAGGATCTTTACCTTGGTGCCGTCCTTGAGAAGATCGGCCTTCTCTTTGGCGTCCGCGCTGCTTACTTTGGCCTTCTGCTCCCAGTCTTTGCCCTTAACGGTAACCATGCGGGATTCTTTGTCGTAACCCGAAATCGTCCCGTTTTTTTCCTGGGCGTAGCTTACTGCCGGAGCGAGCGCCAGCGCCAAGAAAATACCCATCACTTGGTTCCTTAACTTCATGTGTTGTTCACCTCCTTTCGATCGTAAAGTGCACCTTCTTCCTGGAAGGGCTAAACGATATTTCTAGAATAAATCTCTCTACAGTGTAAAGAGTTTCCGCCGAGTGGAGCGGGCTCCTCCCCATTTTCCGACTTTAGTCGCACGCGGCGAAACCGGTTCAGCGCCTGCGTGCCAGTTGAATGATCAGCGGCACGATGAGCAGCAGCAAGGAAATAGCCAGGATCGTCGCGGAGATCGGCTGGGTGATAAATACCGTGGCATCGCCCTGGCTGATGGCGAGCGCGCGGCGCGCTTGGGTTTCGGCGAGCGGGCCGAGAATCAAGCCGATCACCGCCGGGGCGACCGGAATATTCCAACGGCGCATGACGAAGCCCAGTAAACCGAAGATATAAAGGATGATGAGATCGACCACGGACTGGTGCAGGCTGTAAGCGCCAAGAGTGGCAAAAACCAAGATCCCGCCGTAGAGCAGCGGCCGCGGGATCGCCAGTACCTTCACCCAGATTCCCACCAGCGGCAGGTTGAGAATTAACAGCAACACGTTGCCGATATACAAGCTCGCGAGCAGGCCCCACACCAAATCTCCCTGGGTTTGAAAGAGCAGCGGCCCAGGTTGGATGCCGTAGTTTTGAAAAGCGCTTAGCAAGATCGCCGCGGTCGCCGAAGTCGGAATGCCCAAGGTCAGCAAAGGCACGAGCGCGCCCGTGACGGAAGCGTTGTTTGCCGCCTCCGGTCCGGCGACGCCTTCAATCGCGCCTTTGCCGAACTCTTCCGGATGCTTGGTCAGTCTTTTTTCAGTCGCATACGAGAGAAACGTTGGAATTTCCGCGCCGCCGGCCGGCACCGAACCGAATGGAAACCCGATGCCGGTCGCGCGCAGCCAGGCAGGCCACGAGCGCTGCCAGTCCTCCTTAGACATCCAGAGCGAGCCTTTAAGTTGTTCCAGTTTTTCTTCGAGCCGGCTGGAGTAGGCGGCGACGTAAAGCGCTTCGCCGACCGCGAATAGTCCTACCGCCAGTACGACCACGTCGATGCCGTCGAGCAACTCGGGTACGCCGAAGGCGAAGCGCGATCTGCCGGTCTGACTATCGATGCCGACGACGCCCAGCAGCAGGCCGAGAAAAAGGCTCGTCAGGCCGCGTGAGGTCGAGCTGCCGATGACGGCCGAGACTGTAGTAAACGCAAAAATCATCAACGCGAAATATTCCGCCGGGCCGAATTTTAGTGCCAGCTCGACGACAATCGGCGCGAGCAGCGTGACGAGGATCGTCGCGATCGTTCCCGCGACGAACGACCCGATGGCACTTGTCGCCAGTGCCGGACCCGCGCGGCCTTTCTTGGCCATCAAGTTGCCTTCGAGGGCCGTGGCGATGGAGGCGGACTCTCCCGGCGTGTTGAGCAGAATCGTCGTCGTCGAACCGCCGTACATCGCTCCGTAGTAAATGCCGGCGAACATGATGAGCGCGCCGGTGGGATCGAGTTTTATGGTGAGCGGCATGAGCATCGCCACGGTGAGCGCGGGGCCGACGCCGGGGAGGACGCCGATGAAGGTGCCGAGCGTAACGCCGATGAACCCCCAGAGCAGGTTGATCGGCGTGAGCGCGATGCTGAAGCCCTGGAGAAGTGAATTAAGCGCGTCGGGCATTTGAAGCGATCAAATGCCCGCGCCGCCGAGGATTGGCCGCAGCCAGCCGGCGGGGAGGTTGACGTTCAAAAATTTTACGAAGAACAGAAATACGACGAGACCCAAGACCAGTCCAATAGCGAGATCCCGCGGTATCTTGGCGCTGCCGAAGCCGCGCGCAACGCAGGCGAAGAGCACCGCTTGCGCGATCACGAAACCGCCGGTGTGGATCAGCAACATTTGCGCGAATAGGCCGATGCTCACCCAAATGAACGCGCCGGTATGAAAGGCATGCTCGCCGCGCGCCGCAGGATCATCGGAGATGGCGTTGCGCCATCCGCCGGAAAACGCTTCGATGGCCAGCCAAACGCCGAGCAGGATAAGACCGCCAGCGATCACCGCGGGAGCGGCGTTTGGCCCCACGCGCGCGTAACCGCCGGCACTCGACAATTGCGACGCGCCCACCGCCACAGCGATTCCCAAGGCGAGCACCGCCAAGGAGAGAATCGCCTCCGCGGGCTTGGCTTTCATTGGGGCTCTCTATTTCTTGCCTTTGATGCCGAGCGAATCGATGATGCCGGCGATGCGCTTGCTGTCTTCGTCAACGAATTTTTTGTATTCGTCGCCGCTCAAGAAAATAGGCGACCAGCCGAGTTTTTCCACCGTGGCTTTCCAAGCCGCCGACTCGGTAGCGCCGCGGATGATCTTGATCAACGCATCGCGCTGTTGGGTGTTGATGCCGGGAGCGCCGAATGTGCCGCGCCAATTGGATAGCTCGACGTCGAGGCCCTGTTCCTTGAGGGTAGGATATCCGTCCATTTTTGATGGGCTCGACACTGCGAGCGCGCGCATGCGCCCGCCTTTGATCTGCTCGCCGAATTCGCCGACGCCGGAAACACCGGCCGTGACGTGGCCGCCGACGATCGCCGCGATCGCCTCGCCACCGCCTTTATACGGCACGTAATTGATTTTTGCCGGATCGACACCGGCCGCTTTGGCGACCAGCCCCACAAGATGTGGTCGGTGCCGCCGGCCGAGCCGCCTCCCCAAGAGATGCTGCCCGGATTGGCTTTGAAGGCTTTGACCAGGTCGCCCAGGTTTTTGTGCGGCGAGCTTGCCGGTACGACGATGATCTCGTACTCGCCGGTGAGGCGGGCGAGAGGCGTCACCTGGTTCAAATTTACCGGAGAGTTCTCCAAATAGATGGCCCCGACCATCACCATACCGCCGATCAGAATCGCGTTCGGGATCGCCCTTCGCCGAGTTGATGAATTGTGCAAGGCCAATGGTGCCGCCAGCGCCGCCCTTGTTGTCGAACTGCACCGAGGAAACCAGTTTCGCGCTCTGCATCGCCGCCGCGAGATTCCTCCCGGTCTGATCCCAACCGCCGCCGGGATTGGCGGGGATCATCATTTTCAGACTCGGTTGGGCGTGGATCGCGGATGCTGCTGCAAAAAATACGATGAACCACATCATGCTGAAGAGCTGTTTGCACATATTGCCTCCTTGAATAGCTCGGTCGCCGGCTCGTGTTTACGATATAGTAGACGATGGGAGAATAGACAAGGGTGGAAGACCCGGACGCACGTGGTCGAGAAAATCGGTGGAGTTGCGAATTCGAGGTAGTTCGAAGCAAATACCTTATCCGCTAAAGTCCGAGTTTGCCTGGAGCGACATCCTACGATAGCGGGAATCGCGCAATGTTGTTACGTCCCAGTCCGCGGAGCCCGTCGACGCTGATTGCATGACCGTTTTGGCAAACAATCTTATCGATCATCGAAAGAATGCGGATGAAGAGATCCGAGCGAAAACGGCGATTCGGAATTCTTTTCGCACCGTTCCACGAGTACAAACGTCGGTCGCCGAGAATCGTTTGCAGCGACTCAAACCCGATCCGGTTCCGTTCATCGGCCCATTGCTCGCCCATCAACTCTTCCAGAGAGCAGGAGCCGTCTGTCGGCAAGCCTTTGAGAAAGTTCAAAATTCTCGTCGTGACGAACAGGGTGTAAATATCGTCGCGACTGAAATTTTGCGTTTCGATCGCCAGGGCGGTTAGGCGGGCTTTTACGTAGTCCGCTTCGGTGAGCCCCACGCCATGCGCGATGGGCGCATTTGGCGTCCTGTAGAACGGCGAGGCGCCGAGCAGCACGGGAAGGCGGGCGTTGAAGGCGAGGGTTTGGATCATACTATCGAGGCTTTCGTTCGGCAGTCCCAAGATTTGATAAGAGACTATTTTGAAGCCGAGTTGATACGCTTTGTTTACCACTTTTATATAAGCTTCGAGAGTGTGCGGACGCTTGGTGGTTTCGCGCACGGTCTTGTCGGAGCTCACCAGCGCGAGGTTCAAGTGTGAGAAGCCCGCCCGGTACATTAACTCGAGCAACTCGTCGTCGAGGCTCAGATAGCTGATGCCGTTCATCGCGACGAACTCCATCTCGCGATGAGGAAACTGCTCGATGAGCCGGCGGCAAAGTTCCTTGAAGGTTTGCTTGTAGTAAGTGAGATTATCGTCCTCGAAATCAATTACGCGATAACCCTGCCGGTAACGAATCTCGATTTCTTCCAGGACGTTTTCCAGCGAACGGCGGCGGTAATTTGTTCCGAAAGTCGTGTGGACCGAACAGAATGAACACTTGTGCGGGCAGCTGCGCGACGTGATCATGAAGGTCATTGGCTTGCCGGCGAGCGTATAGGGCGATGGCGAGAGATTGTCCAAATCGGGAAACGACAGATCGTCGATGGGAAAGTTATCTTGGATCGGGTTGTAAATGATCTCGCCGTTTCGCCTGTATACCAGGTTGGGCACTGCGTCCAAGGGCAGATGCTCAAGCAGGTGGCGAAGAAATGCAACGATTGCTCTTTCGCCTTCGCCGCGGATAACGTAATCGACATGGGGCGATCCGAGCAGGGATTCGGGCGCCGCCGACGCATGGGAGCCGCCGATCACGACGGCGGCGGCGGAGCGCTTCTTTATGCGCGCGGCGACTTCGAGCGCCTCGCGATAATAGGGGGTGAAGAGCGAGGAGATGCCGACGACGTCGGGCTTGAGCGCTGCGATTTCGTTTTCGATCACATCGAACGATGCGCCAAAATGATAGTAACGATGGAACGTCGAGAACGGCGACTTGTCATCGACGGCGTAGTAATCGGTCAAGTAGCGCAACTCCTTCGGAATAGCTACGGTGCGGCGGCCGGAGCCGCCGTGGTAGTCTTTGACGAGGACGTCGATCTCGGGAAGATGCTTTTTTACCGCGGCTTTGAGATAGCAGAGGCCGATGGGTTGTAGCCGCACGTCGGTGTCGTAAAAGTCCTGGATCGGGGGCTGGATAAGCAGAAGTTTCATCGCGCTGGAGATTTATAGCGCATGGAGTGAGGGTAGGGAAAGCCGTTGGCCCAGCGCGGCAGAGCTACTTGCGTGGTTGCGAAAACTCTCGACGATGGTGGTACGGTGAGTTTCAACTGTGCTAAGGATGAGGCGACTCCGATCAGGCAATCTCGAAGGACGGACGATGAAAATCACACAAGTGGAAACTCGCGCGTTGGAGATGCCGTACACTAAGCCATTGGTGACGGCGACCAACAATTTTACCGTCGCGCGCGGATTGCTCGTGACCGTCGTGACGGACGGCGGGACTCAGGGGTATGGCTATTCCGACCTCTTCCCGCGCACGGGCGAGACGCCGGAAACGGCGCAGCACGTCATTCAATCGGTGCTGAAAGCGAAGGTTGTCGGGAAGGAACTGGAAGACCTCGCGCGCATACGGGCCGACATCGATCATGTACTGACCGGACACCCGAGGGCAAAATCGTCACTCGAAAGCGCGATGTACGATGCGTTGGCGCGAAGCTATCATATGCCGCTCTCCGTCATGATGGGCGGAAAGTTCCGCAACGAGATCAAGGTCATCAAAATGGTGAGCGTCGGGGAGCCCGAAGCGATGGCTGAGGAGGCGAAACAGCTCGTCAACGAGGGGATGGCGTTGAAGCTCAAGGTCAGCGGCAAGTTTGAAAAGGACCTGCCGCGGGTCGCGGCCGTGCGCAAAGCCGTTGGCGAAGGCGTTTTCATAAAGATCGACGCCAACGAGGCGTACGACGCCAAGACCGCGATTCGTTTGGCTAACGCCCTTGCGGATCTCGGCGTCGAAGTCTTCGAGCAGCCAGTGCCGCGCGATCAGTTCGATGCGCTGTGGGAAGTCAAAAAACATTCGCCTCTCAAGATCGAAGCCGACCAGTCGGCGCGATCGTTCGCCGACGTGCAATTGATGATCAAGCATCGCATGGTCGACTCGGTGAACACCGGCATTCCGAAGGTCGGCAGCATCGGTGAGGTGCGGCGGATCGCCGAGTTATGCGCAGCCAACGGCGTGCGCTGCGCGCTGTCGAATACGGCGGGCAGCATGGTTGGCGACGCGGCCGCGGTCCACTTGGCCGCGAGCACACCTGGAATTTCACCACTATGCGAGCTCGGCGAGTTCGAGGTGATTACCGGCGATCCGTTCACCGGACTTTCGGTCGAGAAGGGCACGATCCGCGTGCCGGAGGGCGAAGGGTTGGGGGTGAATCCGAGAGGAATGTAAATCGGCTGGAGAAATGGAGTGTTGGAGTAATGGAGTGTTGCGCACAATTGACGTCATCGAGACGGAGTGTCTAATTCCGCTCGCTCCAGAGGATTGAGGTGAGGGCGAGCGTAGCTGAGAGATGGCCCTCACCGTAGCCCTTCGAAGGGCGAGGGAACTACTTAAGACAACAATAGGAAATGATTATGCCGGATCTGCGTACTTGGCTAAACGAGGTCGATAAGCTCGGCCAGTTGATGACCGTCGAGAACGTGCACTGGGATTTGGAGCTCTCGACCTTGACCGAAATCATCAATGAGCGCTCAAAAACCCGTCCGGCGATTCTTTTCGACAGCATAAAAGATTATCCGCAAGGCTACCGGGTTGCCGCGAATCTGGTTTCTTCGACGGGACGTTTGGCGCTGACCCTCGGCATGGACAGCGGCTTGAGCGATATCGAGTTCATTCAATCTTGGCGCCGGCAGGTTAAGAAAATTTCTCCGCTCGCCGCTGAAACCGTGCCCACCGCTCCGCTCTTCGAGAATGTTCAGAAGGGCAAAGACATCGACGTTCTCAAATTCCCTGTGCCGCGCTGGCACGAGCTCGACGGCGGGCGCTACATCGGCACGGACGATCTCGTGATCACTCGCGATCCTGAAGAGGGCTGGGTAAACGTCGGCACCTACCGCATCATGGTGCATGGGCCGGACCGTTTGGCGCTGCACATGTCGCCGGGCAAGCACGGCCGCGTGCACAAGGACAAATATCACGCGCAGGGAAAGTCATTGCCGATCGCTGTTTCCTTCGGCCATCATCCGATCAATTTTGTCGTCGCGTCTACCGACGTGCCGAATCGCGTGAACGAATACGACTATGCCGGCGGCATCCTCGGCAAACCGCTCCAGGTGGTGCAAGGTCCGATTACCGGTTTACCGATTCCCGCCGATGCGGAGATCGCCATCGAAGGGGAAGTCGGCCTGAGCGACGTGATGCCTGAAGGGCCGTTCGGCGAGTGGACCGGCTACTACGCGAGCAATCAACCGGCTGTGCCGGTGATTCAAGTCAAGGCGATCTATTTCCGCAACGATCCGATCCTGTGCGGCTTTCCGCTGTTGAAACCCTCGAGCGGCGACAACCTGCATTTCTCACTGATGCGCTCGGCGCTGATCTGGAATGCTCTCGACGAAGCCGGCGTGCCCGACGTCACCGGCGTCTGGTGCCACCCGTCAGGCGGCAGATTCTTGACCGTGCTTTCGATCAAGCAGCGCTATCCCGGCCACGCGCGCCAGGCGGGCATGATCGCGAGCCAGTGCCGCTCTGGCGCTTACCTCGGCCGCTACGTGGTGGTCGTGGATGACGACGTCGACATCACCGATTCGGAAGAGTTTCTCTGGGTGCTCAGCAGCCGCTCCGATCCCGCGCAGTCGATCGAAATCCTGCGCCGCGCCTGGAGCGGACCGCTCGATCCGCGCATCCCGCGCGACGAAGTCGGCCACAGCTCGCGCGCGGTGATCGATGCCACCCGCCCCTACGAGTGGCGCGAAAAATTTCCCAAGGTCAGTGGCGCCAGCCGCGAACTCAAGAATAAAGTCGCGGGCGATTGGCGCAGCTTTCTCGATGAGAGACTCAGCAGGAGATAAGCGGCGCCTGCTTCCGAACTTGGCAGGGGCGTTTGCCTCTCATCGGGAAATCACATGAATCGACAATGCCAGACTAAAGGAATACTCGAACGCTACCGCGTTCTTGCCGTTGCGATGACGTTGCTTCTTTCATCGTACTGTGCGGATGCGCAAACTTCGGACAAAGTTAGGCTAGGTGTCTCGGACGTATCTTTTACTTTTTTGCCGCATTTGATCGCCAAGGATACCGGGATTTTTCAAAGGCGGGGTCTCAACGTCGAGGTCATTTTCATTGGCGGTCCAGTCGGAACGGCGGCGTTAGCGGCGGGAGAGCTGGACTACAGCGCGTCCACCGATTCCGGCTTGCCGGCGGCGGTGCAAGGTGTGCCGATCAAGGCGGTTTTGTTCGCGATGAAAGGGCCGCCTTTCTATCTTATTTCCCAGCCTGGGTTGAAAAAGATCAACGAGCTCGCTGGTAAAAAGGTGGGGCTAAGCCGGCTCGGCACCTCTCCCCATTATGCCAGTCGCCGTATCTTCAGAAAGTTCGGTTTCGATCCCGAGAAGGTCACTTATATTCAAGCGGGCTCCAACATGAATCGGGTCATCGCTCTTACCAACGGTTCCTTGGACGCCTCCATGCTTTCCCTGCCGACCGCGCGAATCATGATCGACAAAGGTTTTACCGAATTGGCTTCTCCTCGGGATATAGGTTTGGTGCCGCACGCCGGGCTCATCGCGAGGAACGCCATTATCGAGAAGAATCGCGAGCAGGTGAAAAGGATGGTCGCCTCGCTCGTCGACGCCATGGAGTTCATGGCTAACAACAAAGCCAAGACGATCGATTACATTGCCGGTAAATGGAAACTCAATCGCGAGCTGAGCGAGCAGCTCCTTGTTAGAGACTTGCTTCCGATGTTGACCATGGACGGACGCATGGCGCGCGAGAGCGTGCAAGAGCATCTCGACACGGAGTATCAGAATAAATTCATCACGCGCAAAGCTCAGGCGAGCGAGGTCATGGATCTCAGTATGCTCGAGGAGGTTTTGGCGAAAAGATAATAGACTCGGTCCGACTGAAGCCTAGCGACCAACTTTGCCGAAAACTTTTTCGGTGAATCCTTCCTTGACGAGCCGATCGACGATGCTGTTGTCGACAAGCTTGTCCGTCAATTGATCAGCGCTGGCGCCTTTGATCGACTCGATCTCGATGGCGGTGGAGATCGTGCGGGGATCTACGCGGGGGATTCGCTCCAAGAATTTACTCACGATGGCATAGGTATCTTCGAGGAAAGCCGGGTCGCTGCGCTTGAAATACTTGCTGAAGATCTTCGCCGCCAGGCCGCGATCTCGAACCATGAACCCCACGCCTTCGATGTACGCCTTGAGCAGCCGTTCAGCCGTGTCGGCGTTGGTCTTGAGAAAGTCCTGGGTCACGGTGATCAGGTTCATGGCGTAGGGAACGTCCAGGTCCGCGGCGTTCGCAAGCGGCCGCGCCGCGGTCTTGGGTTTCACCGTGGTGACGAAGCCGGCGATTATTTTTTGCTCGAACGCTGCCTGAAGCTCCGGGTTGCCGCCGACCGGCCGCAACGTGACCGACTGAGTCATCCCAAGATTGCGCAGCATAAGAGTTGTGATCGCATGACCGGTGGAACCGAATCGGGTAATGCCTATCGTTTGGCCTCTGAGCTGCTCCGGTCGCGTAAGCTCCGGTTGAGCATAGAGCGTCATGGGCGGGCGATTCATCACCGATCCGATGGCGACGATCGGCGCACCCCGTGAAGCGAGCAAGACTGCGCTCGTGCCGCCGGGCGTGGCGACTTCCAGACTGCCGCCCAAAAGCGCCTGGGCATTGGTCGCGCTCGATGAAATGTAAATAAGCTGGACGTCCAAATTATATTTCCTGAACGCGCCGGTTTCCTGCGCCGCCCATACGCCGGAGAGCGGCGGAGCGATGGAAGCGTAGGCGAAGCGGAGCGTAGCCGCTCCGGCTTGATTCCACGCCAGAACCGTCGTTGCGACAATCAGGGAACTCAGGAAGGCAAATCTATTCTTCATCGCACTTTCAAAGCTCCCGATTACTCAACTTTATGGAGCTTGGCCGAAAGCCAATCGCCGATATGGAAGAGCACCGACTTGTTGTCGTAATACACGCAGTGGGGCGCTCCATCGTAGATTTTCAGGTCTTTAGGGCCGGGAGCTTTTTCGTACATCTTGACCGTCTGCGACGGCGGAATGACCACGTCCTCCGATCCGTTGATCGCAAAAAACGGCACCGTAAGCTTATCGATCATCCCATCGAGGCTAAAGAGTTTTCTCGTTTGCGGCCACTCCGCTTCGGACACCTTCATGTTCAACATGCAATTATGCTTGAGCATGTGAATGATTTCGAAATCCTCCAGGCTGTAGAAGCTGCCGAGAGACACGCAAGCTTTAAATCTCTTCTCTCGCGCCGCTGCTCTGACCGCGATGTAGCCCGCGAAGCTTTGCCCGACGATCGCCAGTCGCTTCGCGTCGATCTCCGGCCGCCGCTCCAAATAGTCCACCGCTGCGCTGATCGATTCGGTTACGTCGGGCAGCAGCTGCATGCCTTGAAAGCGGGTTTCACCTTGCCCGGCGGTATCGATCGCCAAGGTGGAGAGTCCTTTTTCCAGCAGAAAATTTGAGATCGTATGGAGCTCTATTTCTCTCGCGGCATCGAGGCCGCGAAGTAGGATTACGCACGGCGGTTTGCTGGTGGCCGGCGCTTGACGGAAATAGGCCGAGAACGTAAGCCCACCGAAAGGATACTCGACTCTTTCAGCCGGGATGCGAAAATGCCCGCGCGCCTTGTCGTACACTGTAACGACCGAGCGGTAGGCTCCTTTTCTGATATCGTTGTCCTCGAAGGTGCCGAGCAGGCCGATA
This sequence comes from uncultured delta proteobacterium, assembly GCA_963745035.1. Lineage (GTDB taxonomy): Bacteria > Desulfobacterota > Binatia > UBA9968 > UBA9968 > DP-20. Next base: position 71,600 of record CAVUVW010000011.1, read on the forward strand.
TGATAGTACGCCGCCGCGGATAAATAGTTGGCGACTTTGACTTGGTTGTCCGCCATAGCGTCCGCGCTTTCTTCGAATCTTTTTCCTACTTTGCCAAATTCGCTGCACCAGTCACCAAGCTCATGGACCTTTGCGAATGTGTCGAACAGCTCTTCCGCTCTCGCGCCGAGGCCAAACCAGCGGCGCACCCTGCCGTGATCCTTCAACTGGCCGAGCACGGCTCGCGCTTCTGCGGCGTTCATCTTTCGATCCTCCCAAGTTGCCGTCGATTTTCTTCTCCAGTGATGTAGCACAGCCGCTCGGCCATGACCACGCAGACGGGGCCGGCAAGAGAAAAATGGATCGGTTGAGATGGTGAGCGTACTGACTTCTCGGCGATCGCGGGTAAGGCCGATGTCCGAGAGCGAAGATTGTGTTCTGTGACAGGATATGCGGCGAGGCGCTGATCTGGAATTCGCTCGACGAAGCCGGGGTGCCCGACGTGACCGGCGTCTGGTGTTACCCCTCAGCGGCAGATTCTTAGCCGTGCTTTCGATCAAGCAGCGCTACCCCGACCATTGCTCGTCACGCTAAGGCTAAGCAGCGCTGTCTGCCGTTTTTCAGGGGCTCACTTGCGCGATTGATCGAAGCGAGCCCGCGCTCTTTGGTTTGTTGACGGCATGGCGGGGATCTCGCCGCGCAGGGCTCGCAGAATATTGTCCGCTGCACGCAGTTCGATTTGCCGGCGCACTTCATCCACCGCCGAGCCCAGGTGCGGTGTAAATAGCGTTTGACCGCGATTATCGAGAAGAGTTTGCGGAATCGATTGGGGACAGTCTTGCCGTTGCAGGTCTTCCATCTCGAATACGTCCGCGGCGTAACCCGCGAGCTTGCCCGACTTCAGCGCGCGCGCCACCGCAGTTTCATCGACCACCGAGCCGCGGCCGACGTTCACGAGATAGCTGCTGGGTTTCATGACGGCGAGGGTGCGTCGTTGATCAAGTGCAATGTGCCATCCAAGAGCGGCGCCGCTAGAATCACGCAATCACTTTGTTTCAATAACTTGCTCGAGCGTGAGTCCAATCCAGCCCCTCGCGACTTCCTCGTTCGGTTCTAAACGATGGCGATCGTGATACACGATCTTCACATCGAAACCGACGAGACGCTGCGCGATGGTCCGACCGACGGCGCCCATGCCGATGATGCCGACGACACGCCCGCTCAGTCCGGCGCCGTAAAGCTCCGGTCGCCAGCCGGTAAAATTTCCACTGTGCACGAAGCGATCGCCGTCGAGCACCCGGCGGGTGAGACCCAACAGCAGCGTAACCGCCAGCTCGGCGGTGGGAATCGTCAGGAGATCCGGGACGATGGTAAACCAGATGCCGCGCCGGCTCATGGCCTCGACGTCGAAGTTGTCGAAGCCTTTGAGAGCGGCGGCGACTATTTTCAAATTGGGGCAGTGGCGCAGGAATTCTTCATCGATCAGGTCCGGCATGAAGACCATGAGCGCATCGGCTTGCTGCGCTTTCTCGAGTAGTTCCTGGCGCGACCAGGTGGTGCGACGATCATTGACGATCACCGTGCAGCTTTGGCTTAAAAGCTCGACGACCTCGCGGTGAACCAGATGAGTGACGGTGACGCACGGTTTCACGGAAACCCCGTTCATTTGAACTGCCGGCGCAGATAACCGCTCAAGCCGTCGACCAAGGTGACCATGAGCAGCACTACAATTAGAATCGCCGAGAGGTCGCGATACTGCATGAGCCTGAGCGCCCCCATCAGCTCGAAGCCGATACCGCCGGCGCCGACCATACCCATAACCGTGGAGGCGCGGAAATTGTACTCCCAGCGGTAGATCGATACGTCGGCCATCTGCGGAATGACCTGCGGCAGGAAGCCGTGGAAGATCACCTGGAGCGGCGTATGGCCGGCGGCGCGCGACGCTTCCACGGGCGCGACGTGGGCGTGCTCGATCGCCTCGGCAAAGAATTTTCCCACCATGCCGACGGAGTGGAGACCGAGAGCCAGCACGCCAGGCAGTGCGCCAAAGCCGACGGCAGCGACGAAAACGATGCCCATGATCAATTCCGGGATCGAGCGCAGGCTGTTCAAAATGCCACGGGAGATTTGATAGACGAACGGATGCGGCGACGTGTTGACGGCCGCTAAGAACGCCAGCGGCAGAGAGAAGAGGACCGCGAGAGCGGTTCCCGCTACGCTCATCATCAGCGTGTCCAAAACCGGCCACAGCCAGTTTTTCGCGTCGGTGAAATTGGGCGGCAACATTTCACCGACGAGACTCACGATGCTTGGAACGCCTTGCGCCAAGCGGGGACCGTCAAAAAGCTTGACGTGGTATAAAGCCGCTCCGACGATGACGAGAACCGCGCAGACGATCAGGCACGAGCGCTGCCACCGGCGCTGGTATTCGCTCAAGGTTGGGCCGTACGTGTTTTCTGTAGACATCGGATTTGCAGGTTCAGCCGGCGAGCTTGCTAAAATCCAGGTTCAGCAACTTGCCGAGTTGGCGGATGCCGTCGTAGTCTTTGTCTTGAATCGGCGCAAAGCCGTCGGCTTTCAGCGGCTTCAATATTTCCTGGTCCTTAAGACTGAAAAAAACCTCGCGAATCTTTTCCTTGAGCTGCGGCTTGAGATCGGAGCGCATGGTCCAAGGATAGTTGGGAAACGGCTTCGACTCTTCGAGGACCTTGACCTTTTCGAGATCGATGATCTTGCGCTCGACGAGGGAGTCAAAAATCGGTTTGCTCAGTCCGCCTGCCTGGGCATTGCCGTTTTGCACGGCGATGGCGACGGCATCGTGGGCGCCGAGAAAGTGCTCCTGATAATGTTTCTTCGCCTCCAGTCCCTTTTCCGCCAAAATCGCTTTGGGAATGAGATGGCTGGAGGTGGACGCTTTGTCTCCGTACGCCATGTTCTTGCCTTTGATGTCCTTGATTGAATTGACGCCAGCGGTGACGTTGGCGACGATCACGCCCGTGTAGGTCGGCGAGCCCTTGCTGACCTGCGCCGCGAAGGCCTCGATGGGGAGCTTGCTTTTCTGTTTTGCGAGCACGTAGGAAAGCGGACCAAAGTATTCCAAATCCAATCTGCCGTGTCGCATTGCTTCGATCATCGAGGAATAGTCGGTTGTGACCATGATCTCGATTTTCTTGCCGAGCTGGGCTTCGAGATATTTTTTGAAGCCTTCATTCTTCTTGATCAAGGTGGACGGGCTTTCGTCCGGCAGCACGGCAACGTTGAGTGTGCCCGGGTCGCGATTCTGCGCGATGCTCGGTGCGGCGATGGCAAGCATCAGCGCGGCGCCTAAACCGATGAGAATTTTCTTTTTCATAATTGTTCCTCCTGTATTCTATTGATCAATGGCCGAGAGTAGCGATAACCGACCATTTGCCGGCTCGGAGCGGTACTCGATCGGTGTTGAACGGTCGCTGGCTGCGCGCGCGTAAATGCGGTCCAGCACCGCGGCAGTCAGCTCTGCTACGGTCCCATCGAACACGACGCGGCCGCGCGACAAGGCCGATCACTCGATCGGCGAATGCCTTGGCAAACTCTACCTGATGGAGGCTCACGATCGCGGTGAGATGTTCCGCTTTGGCGATTCGGTGTAGCAACGACAGCACGTGCCGCGCGGTTGCCGGGTCGAGGCTGGCGACCGGCTCGTCGGCGAGGATCAATTTGGGCCTCTGCGCCAGCGCGCGCGCGATGCCGAGGCGCTGCTGCTCGCCGCCGCTCAAACGATCCGCTCGCTCCATCGCCTTATGCGCGAGCCCCACTTGGTCGAGAGCCGCCAGTGCCAAAAGCTTGTCCTCCCGAGGCAGCGGCAGGAGGCTGCGCAGCGCGCCGTGAAAGCCGATACGGCCCATGAGGACGTTATCCAAGGCGGAGTATCGACCGATCAACTGATGCTGCTGGAAGATCATACCGGTTTTAAGCCGATGGGTTCGAATGGTGCGCCGGTCATTGAGCTCTCCCAACTCCCCGACCCGAATCTCGCCGGTAGAAGGAGCGTTCAAGAGATTGAGGCAGCGCAGCAGTGTCGATTTCCCGGCGCCTGAGGGACCGAGCAGGACAGTAAATTCGCCGCTGCGAAAGTCCAGAGACGTGGGCCCAAGCGCAGTGACAGCGCCATAGATTTGACTGAGATTTCTGACCTGGATCACGCGATTTCCTTTGGCGAATTGATATTTACTCTCGATTTGAATAGTCACTGCGGACGACGAATGTGTGAATACAGAATTACAGTTCGGTTAAAATTCAGGCCGAGAATTTCCATCCCGCTGCTCGTCGGCCAAGTGATAAAAGCCGGCCCTTGCCGGCATGGAAAAAAAAGAGGAATCTAAAATTGTCCTGGCGGTGCGCTGCGCCGTTTTGCGCCAGGGTTTCTCCGGCGGCAGCAATACAGCGGTAAGGTGAATATTACGATGGCTGGCGAAGATCAAAAAATATTCTTGTTACGCCACGGCGAAACCGAGTGGAGTCAGAATGGACGACACACCGGCGTGACCGATATTCCTCTTACAGAGAACGGGCGCTTGGCAGCGCGGCGTCTCGCTCCCATTCTGGCCCGAGAGATTTTCGCACTAGTTCTCACCAGTCCACTCCAGCGCGCTCGCGACACTTGCGAGCTGGCTGGTCTCGGCAAGCAGGCGCATGCCGCGACAGATCTCATGGAATGGAACTACGGCGAGTATGAGGGACTTACAACGCAGCAAATTCGCCAGACACGACCGGATTGGTCGGTTTTCCGCGACGGTTGTCCGGGCGGCGAGTCGCCGGAGCAGGTCGGCGCGCGCGCTGATCGTCTGCTCGTCAAAATTCGCGCCACCGAGGGAAACGTCGCCCTATTCGGCCACGGCCATTTTTCCCGTGTTCTCGCGGCGCGCTGGATCAACCTGCCGGCAAGCTACGGCGAGCACTTTCTGCTCGATACCGCGACCTTGAACGTGCTCGGTTATTATCGCGAATCGCCGGCGTTGAAGATGTGGAATGCGCCGCTGCCACGCTAATATTCGCGAAGGCCGCTGATATCGTATGTTCCGCGCGACGAGGCCGTCTGAAATTCATATAGGCAGATCCTCTCATGAAGATTTAAAGGATGTATTGGTAACATTTTTCCCAGGTGTTAGATTCTCTACGCATCGAAGCAGTAATCAGCGGTAAGATATTACTTGCCATCTGCCATTATGTGGCAGCCAGAAAGGAGAAAAACCATGTCTAACCACGGCAGTGAAAGCGAGAACCCAGTAATCCCCTCGCCGACTCCCAAGCGGATTCGGCCCAGGACGAACAGGGACTGGTGGCCGGATCAGCTGGAGCTCTCAAACTTCTAAAGCAAGGGTCACTGCCTTATCGACGTGAATAGCCATGGTATCAAAGAGTCGCAAGGGCGTGTCTTCCTGGCGGATCAGCAAAGGGAGTTCCGTGCAGGCTAGTACCAGAGCTTGCGCTCCGGCGCGTTGCAGATCGAGGATGATGGCGAGTAGTTTTGCTTTCGAGTCACCCATCAGCTTGCCTGCGCACAACTCATTTAAATAACCTCGTGAACGCAGGTTCTCTGTCGTTCGCCGGGGAGTAAGACGTCGATGCCTCGGCTGCGCAAACGGTCTCGATAAAAATCTTGCTGCATCACGAATTTGGTGCCCAGCAGGCCAACCCTCCGGATTCCCGCGGCCGCAATCGCCTCTCCGGCGGCGTAGGCGATGTGCAACAGTGGAATCTTGATCTCTGCTTGCACGGAGTCGGCAGCTTTGTGCGCCGTATTCGACGCCAGAAGAATAAACTCGACTCCCGCCCGCTCCAAACGTTTGGCTGCGTCAACCAAAACTACAGCGAACTCCTCCCAGCGCTCATCCAATTCGAGCTGCGCTACCGGCTCGAAGTCGAGGCTATACATGACCAGCTTGGCGGAATGCGCCGGTCCTAATCGCGCTTTCACTTGCTCATTGATCGGTAATACTCTGCCGAGGACTCCCAACTCATGCCGCCGATGATGCCGATCGTTTTCATGGCAGTCTCCTGTGCGCGGTCGCTGTCGGTTTTGTACTGCGGCTGGACTGGTGAGTGTTTGGACCGGGAAGACGCCAGGCCGCCATTCGGTCGAATAGACTTACAGCAAACCGGCGGAAGAAGCCTCGCGATGATTCGCTCGCCGCATCGCCCTGCCTAGTTGAATACATTGCCCAATCCCGCTCGACGCGCATGCGATCGGCTTTGCTCAAACGTTGCTCGCAGACCGGACCGCGGCAGCAGCGGCAGATAAGAAAAACGCCGCAATCTTCCGTGTGAAAGAAGTGTTTCATGGCTATTCCTCCGATCGGTTCTCCTATGTGGAGTGGAATTTAGCCAGTCCGCCGGATAGAGTACAGATTCAGTTATTTGAAATTAACACCATAACAGTCATTAAATCTCACAACTGTGCTCATCGATCTATACGGCGACTGTATCTGCCGGGGAAATAAATGGAGCGCTATACTCGGGCCATGCTGGGACAAGAAACGAGAAACGAGGCGTTGTTGTACCAACAGGTGGCGGATCACATCACCAAGCTGATCGATCAGGGTACACTCCACGCCGGCGAGCGTCTTCCATCGATAAGAAAACTGAGCTCGCAGATGGATGTGAGTATTTCCACCGTGCTCCAGGCTTACATGATCCTGGAGGACAAGGAATGGATCGAGGCGAAACCTCAGTCGGGATTTTACGTTAGGCCGAGGCGCAGCCTGCCGCCCGAGCCCAAGACTTCGAGCCCCTCACTTGTCGTGACGCGCGTCGGGGTGAATGAGTTGGTCGCCCAGGTTTTTCAGTCCGCGCACGACCCGGAAACGGTTCAGCTCGCGCTATCGACGCCGAGCCCGGATCATCTTCCGGTCAAACGGTTGAATCGCCTGATGGCGGCGGCGACGGGCAGGGCCGGAGCCCGCGCTCTGAGCTACGATTTTCCGCCGGGATATGCTCCGCTGCGCCATGAGATCGCGAAGCGATTGATGGATTCCGGGTGCCGGCTATCGGAAAGCGAGATCGTCACCACCAACGGAACCATGGAGGCGCTCAATCTTTGCCTTCGCGCGGTGGCGAAAGCAGGGGATGTCATTGCGATCGAATCGCCGGCGTTTTACGGTACCTTACAAATCATCGAGAGCCTCGGTATGAGGGCTTTGGAGATTCCCACCGACCCGCGCGACGGAATCATTCTGAGCGCGCTGGATTCCTCGATGAGAAGGCAAAGAATCAAAGCATGCCTGTTTGTCACGAACTTCAGCAATCCGTTGGGTAGCTGCATGCCGGACGCCCATAAGAAGGAATTGGTCGAGCTGCTCGCACGGCGCGAGATTCCATTGATCGAAGATGATATCTACGGCGATTTGTATTTTGGCGCGGCGCGACCACGGACGGCAAAGGGCTACGACAAGAAGGGGCTAGTGCTGCTGTGCTCGTCATTTTCGAAGACGTTGGCGCCGGGCTACCGTGTCGGCTGGACTTCGCCGGGACGGTTCAGGCCTCAGGTCGAAAGTCTCAAGTTTACCAGCTCGATGGCGACCGCTACGGCGCCGCAGATGGCGATCGCGGATTTTCTGCAGAGCGGAGGGTATGATCGTTATCTGAGAAAGATCCGCCGCATTTTGATGACGCAGGTTCAGCAGATGAGCAACGCCATGGGCAGATATTTTCCCGACGGGACAAAGGTCACCAGGCCTCGGGGAGGCTGCGTGCTCTGGGTCGAACTGCCGCGCCCCGTGGATTCGATTGAGCTGCATCGCCGGGCGCTGGAACAGAAGATCAGCATTGCGCCCGGCCCGATCTTCTCGCCGAAGCAGAGGTACAAGAATTTCATTCGACTGAGCTGCGGCCTGCCGTGGTCGGAAAAAGTCGATAGGGCCGTCGCGACCCTGGGAGAGTTGGCTCGGCAATAGGTAGTGAGTTATCGTGTGTTGCTCGTGATTCTGAAACTTTTAGCTGCCGGTGCAACTCAACTGCAGAGAGACCGCAAGTCTGACAGACCCGAAACTAAGAAGCCATCGGCGTGCAGCGCAAAGTACTTTTATGGCTGAAGCGCGACAACCTCCGAAAGGTTTCAAAGAGCCGAATGCCATCGACCGGATGATTAACCGTGCGTTTGGCTTTCTATTGAAGGCGGGTATCGGTTTGCCGCACAATTATTTATTGGAAGTTCGCGGACGCAAAACCGGCAGAACCTACGCGACACCGGTCAACGTGCTCGAACACGGAGGCAGGAAGTATCTGGTCGCGCCGCGCGGTTATACCCAGTGGGTTAGGAATGCGGAAACAAGCGGCGAAGCGGCCTTGGTCAGAGGCGCCAGGCGCGAGAGAATAAGGTTAAGGGCTGTTCCGGATCAAGCAAAGGCAGAGCTTCTCAAAATCTATCTCGATCGCTTCAAGCTGACGGTGCAGCGCTATTTTCCGATCCCGGCCGGATCGTCTAAGGAATCTTTTGCGCCGCTATCCGGACGTTATCCTGTCTTTGAGCTGACCCGAAATGAGGCGGCGTCAGATAATTAACGAGGGAATGGAGCTGTGGCTAACGAAGAACAGAATGTCTCTCTACTGCGCCACGGGGAGACGGAGTGGAGCAGGAGCGGAAAGCACACGAGTGTGACCGATCTTCCGTTGACCGAGAACGGACGGGCGGCCGCGCGACGCTTGCGGTCTCTTCTAGCCGCGCAAAAGTTTGCGCGAGTGCTGACGAGCCCGCTCCAGCGTGCGCGCGAAACCTGCGAGCTCGCCGGCCTCGGTGCGCAAGCGGCGATCGAGCCTGACCTCATGGAATGGAACTACGGAGAGTACGAAGGGCTTACGACAAAGCAAATTCGTCTGGCCAGGCCTGGCTGGTCGCTCTTTCGAGACGGCTGTCCCGGCGGCGAGTCACCGGATCAGGTTGCCGCGCGCGCCGACCGCGTTGTCGACAAGATCCGCGGCACGGATGGAGACGTTGTGCTGTTCGCGCACGGCCATATTCTGCGCGTGCTTGCGGCACGCTGGATCGACTTGCCGGCAAGCCATGGTGAGCACTTCTTACTCGATACGGCGACGTTGAGCGTGCTGGGCTACTACCGCGAGCAACCCGCTATTAGGATCTGGAACGCGCCGCTGACGGTCTGAGATTCGCGAAGAGCACGGCCCACCCCGGGAGTGAAATTGAGCGTTTGTTTGTGGAAGAGGCACGAACGTGATGAACTGATCGGCGCCAAAAACCGGGAAGAGCTTTTCGGTTTTCGCACCGCATGAGAAAGCGGCGGCGATTCCTGGGAGGATGACCGCATGATATTTCGCGTAGCGACTTTGAACTTGGAGCAGGACCAGAGACGTTGGGAGGCGCGCCGGAACCTCGTGGTCGCCCAATTTGCTAAGTTGCGTCCCGATATTTGGGCGCTCAATGAGATTCATATCCCGAGTCAGACGGGACGGTGGTTGCAGCGCGCTGCGGCGCAAGCGAGTGGGACGAGATACGCTTTGGTGCAGCAGTCCAAGGCCGGCGAAGACGGGCGCGCCCAGGCAGAAGGGCTGCTCACGCGCTATCCGGTGGTCGAGTCGGCGAATCTCGACTATCACTCGCATGACTGCGTTGCCTTGGTCGTCCGCTTGGAAATCGACGGCCGTTTGCTCGACGTCTACGTGACTCATTTGATTGCCGCCAAGGTCGCCGATTCGGCGCGGCAGCATCAAGCGGCTTTGCTTCTGGATTGGATGCGGACGCGCGCCGACGCGGTCGGTGCGGTCGTTTGCGGGGACTTCAACGCGGCGCCCGATCAGCCATCGATCCGCACATGGCCGCGGCTTTGCGCGCGACGCAAAGCCAACCGACCGCCTTCACGCCGCTGCGCGAGCCCGATGGCGAGCCCACCCATCCGGAGTGGCCGCGCTTCGATCGCTGCATCGACTACATCTGGGTATCCGCGTCGATCAAAGTTCACGCCACCGGTTTGTGCTTCAACGAGCCGGCCGCGGACGATCCCAACCTGTGGCCGTCCGATCACATCGGTGTATGGGCCGATTTGGAGCTTGCTTGATAAGCTGAGTAGTTTGCCCTTTACGGTTTTTTCGGCACGAGGCGGCGCGCCAGGCCCACCGACACTAGCGCAATCGAGATCGCGATGACACCCATGGCCATGCCGGCGGCGGGACTGCGTCAGCGATGTATTTGGGATGCTCGTTGCCACGTCGACGTGACGGCTGGTGATCTGGGCGAAGCGCGCCTTGCCAAAGCGCTTGGCGGTGTTAAGCACCAAATCCCGCAGCGGCGCAAGAATTTGTCGGCGCTCCTGACAATCCTGCGCGGCAGAGGGCGGCAATGCCGTCGCATGCGATAGATGCGCTGATCAAATGCCACGGCGACCCGTCTTTCAAGCAGGTGGAAATCGCGTCAGAGCTGCGGGAAAGCGCTTGTTTCGTTGTGGCGGTTGGAATAGATTGGCCGATAGTTGGCAAACAACGTCGCGTACACTGGGACTTTCGCGGTTAAACGATAAACTAAGGAGACTGCCATGATCGACATGCATGCCCATTGGAGGCCCGCCGAGCTGATCGACGCCCTGCGCGCCCGCACCAAGGAACCGCGCATCGTACGCAATCAGGACGGCGTAGAAGTGGTGAAAAGCCGGATCGGCGAGGAGCCGGTGTCCAAGGCGTTTGATGACGTGGACTTCCATCTCGCAAGGATGGATCGCCAGGGCGTGAACACCAGCGTGCTGTCGCTGCTCGGCGCGTACTGCTGGATCGAGTCGCAGCCGATCGAGGTTTCGCTGCCGCTTTGCAGGATGGTCAACGACGCGCTGTCGAGGCTTTGCCAGCAATACGAGGGGCGCTTCAGTGCGTTTGCCGCGCTGCCGCTCGTGGATATGTCCGTCGCCGCCGCCGAGTTTGAGCGCGCGCTGGCGCTGCCGGGCGTGGTCGGCGCGCAAGTGCCGGGAAACGGGTTTTTAACCAAGAAGGACGCCGAGGCCATGCGCCCGCTGTTGGAAGTGGCGAACCGGCGCCGTGCGATCGTGTTCATTCATCACGGTCCGCGGCCTGGCGATGCGTTTCCCAAGGTATCCGGCGACACCGACAACGCGCGCCGCCGCAACGGCACGCTCGACATGCAGGCGAGCTTGTCCTCGGTGATGGTGACCTTGTGCCTCACCGACTACCTCGCGCCGTACCCCGATGCGACGGTCCTGGTTCACAATCTCGGCGGCAATATTCCCTACGAGATCGAGCGCATGGATCACCGCTGCCTGCTGGACTCAGCGACGGAGGAACTGCCGTCGTCGCGCTTCCGCCGCGCGAAGGTGTTCGTGGATTGCAACTCGTTCGGCCCGGGCGCGATCGAGGCTGCGGTGCGCTTGTACGGCGCCGAGCGCATCGTGTGCGGCACCGACGGAACCGAATTCGGCTGCGAGTGGACCAGCAAGGCGCTTGCGGAAGCGCAGATCGGCGAGGAGGCGCGCGAGAAGATCCTGCGCAGCAATGCCGCAGCGATGATGTCGCGGCTCGCCAAGGTCGCGCAGCGCGAAACAGTCGCCGCGTAGTCCTAGCGCGGGCAGAGAACGGGCGTTGAATCCTAACTTTTGACATTTACGGTTTCGCCTCAATCGATTTTCCTGCCATCATCCAAAGTAATGATTTGACCCTGACGCTTGCTGCGGGCCAGAAAAAGGGTGGTTTAAAGTTCCTATACAGAAGCGGTAACGCGGCGGGACTTGAGTCGGGCAATCGCGCCAAGCGCATCGGCGATCAATTCGATTTGCGATCGAGACGATCATGAAACCATGCTTCGGTATTCTTGAAGCAGGGTCCATGTTAAAATACTAGGAATTCCGGTAATGGCCGATGTGAGGAGGCGGGCATGAGCAATCGCTGGAAGAGAGGGGCTCAATTCATTCTCTTGTTGGTTTTTGCCATTTATTGTCAGGCGGCCATATCCCAGCAAAGACCTGATAGCAATCTATTGGTTCTGACCGGCGCGACGGTCATTGATGGGTTGGGAGGTTCTCCAATTCCAGAAGCAGTTGTTCTGGTTGAAGGAGATAAGATCAAAGCCGTCGGAGCGAAGGGAACAAGCTATCCTTCGGGTGCCACCGTTGTAGACCTGTCCGGAAAGGTCATCATCCCCGGGCTGATCGACTCGCACACTCACTATGAGGAGTGGATGGGCGAGATGTTTCTCAACCACGGCGTAACGTCCATTTACGCGGTGGGCGGCGACTGGGGCCGGGCGAAGGAACGCTCCCAGCAGAGCGACGCAAGAACGCCGAGGATTTACGACTCGGTCGGGGTCCTGCGGCATGCGCCTTCGATGACGCAGGAGCAGGTCCGCCACTCCGTGCGGCAATGGCTGCAGAAGAAACCGGATTTTGCGACGCTGGGCTCGTTCAATGACCGCAACAAGCAGGTGTACCAGTGGACTGCGGAAGAGGTGCATCGCGCCGGCTTGATTGTCTTCGGCCACACCGAACATGCGCCGGACTCCATCCGGGCCGGACAGGACGTCGTCGAACACATCTGGGGTTTCTCACAGCCAACCATGTCTCCCAAGGAGCTGGAGGACTTTCAGAGCGGCAAATATTTGCATTGGGCCATGTTCTTGAGGGATTGGACGAAGCTCGATCAGTTGATCAAGGACGCGGTCGGCCGCGGCGCCTACATCAACCCCACATTCTATTTCGAGCTGGGCTCGTTGAGCGCGTTCGCGGTGCGTCACGAGCAGGAAGCTTATCGTGCCTATGGCCATCCCTCGCTCATGGCCTATTTCCCGCAGGGCATTGCCGACTCGTTGCTCCAAAAGCAAAGGCAAATCAGAAATTTCTCGGCCAAGTATGAAAACCTTGTTCTCCTGTCCGGGCTGCCCGCTGCGGAGGCGGAAGAATTCCGGCAAGGTTACAAGCTTGCGGGTGAATTCCTGAAACGGTTTGTGAATGCCGGAGGCAAGATCCAGGCGGGAACGGATTCGCCGTCCGGAGGCACGCCCGGGCTCAGCCTCTTGCACGAAATGGATCTGCTGGTTGAAGCAGGATTGACGCCGATGCAGGCGCTGCAGTCGGCCACCGGCTGGTCGGCGGACAAGCTCGCCGGCAAGGGACGGGCGATGGGGAATCCAAAGGTGGGGTCGCTCGCGGAAGGGTCCTTCGCCGATCTCGTGGTTCTGGGCGCCAACCCATTGGAGGACATCACCAGTACGCGCAAGATCGAGCGGGTCATGAAGGGCGGGAAGTTCATCGCTCTCGGTTACACCCCTTCCTATTTCACGTTCACCAGGACCCCGCGCCGAATCGCGATGGCGACCCCGACGCCGGAGATCAGCGCAATTACGCCTCACACTGTGGTTGAAGGCAGTGCGGCGTTCGAGATGACGGTGGAAGGCGTAGGCTTCGGGGCATATTCCGTGGTCCGGGTCGGCGGCATGTCAGTGCCGACCACATTCGTCGATCCGCGGACATTGAAGGTCACGATCCCGGCGGAGGTCTTTGCCCGCGCCACACCAAACCGTTTCGATGCCCCCGGCCCGGCGCAGAGAGTCGGCGTCTTCGGAGACAGGACTGCGCTGATTTCGGTCTACAATCCGCCTCCCGAAGGTGGAACCAGCACCACCATTTCGCTGCGCATAAGGGCCAAGGGAGGCCTGACCGGAGATTAGCCGACTCTCTCTCATCGCGGCCGTGACAGTGAGTTTTCTTAGTAGGGGTCACCTGAGAGTCTGTGAAAAAAATCATTTACAAAAGGTCGCCAAACGTTTGGCGGTATGAGATCGTTTTTTCATGAACGAACAAGCGATGTTGTTTGCAAAGCTGGCTGAGTCGGCGGCGGTTAACGAGTCGAGCGGCGCTGCGCAGGGCGCACCGCGAGTGCTGTTGGCCGAGCGCAATCAAATCGAGGGAGAAAAGGGTCAGGGATTGGGGGTCAGACTTTGATATCGATTCTGCTGAAAAAGTCCCATTCGAAAATTTAGGAAAAATCATTTCGCTCACAGATGCTCTATAATGCACGATCGGAGTTTGGTTAATGATTTTGTTCATCCCGAATTTTCGTGAACAGAGGGTTTTTCAGCAGCATCGATATCACGACAATCATTCTCATCCGGTCGGCCTGCTTCGCCCATTCACGCCGCTGGCTTCCAATTTAGCGACAGTCTCTTTCGACTTGCCGCACAATCGCGCAAGTACAGGTTGATCAGCGTCCGAGCCGGAATCCCAGTTTCCACTGCTATAGATTCGAAATACTCGACGGTCCCTTCGTCGAGCCGAACGGTGACTTCTTTTTTAAGACGCTTCGCGTATGGGTTGGGTTTGGCATTGGAAAAATCGTAATGCTTTCTCATCGTTTCCACCCTTTACTGTAACCAGTTCGTTCCGAGCAGTCTGCTGCGCGCGCTGATATAAGGAGAATCAACTCGTCTTGCTGCCTGTACGTATGGCAGACTTTGAAACCGGGTCGGAGCCTTTGTCTTCACAATCAGTCATAACTGCGGAGCAAATAAAAATTCCGTTCTCTACTAGAATGTCGACACAGCGATCAGCGAGTTTTCCTTCAATGTCGGCAACCTCTTCTTCGCTCATTCCGGCGGGCGGATAAATCCGCACATGGCCGTCCTCGTCTTCGAACGTCTCCGTGGTCGCCTCGATCCTTGATTCCGGACAAAGCTGCTTTCGCAAGCAGGCTCAACTCCGCAAGGTAATTATCCACGAGGCTTTTTCGTTCAGACAAAGACATCGATTTAACCATTGGAAAGCCCTTTCTCGATCTCACCGACGAACTCAGTCGCTTTTTGCGAGCGCCCGTGTTGCCTGTCGGCGGCTCACGTCATGGTCTCTATGATCCGCCGTGTGCCGCAAATCCTGCACGACTTTTAGATCACGGGCTAAAAAAGCTGAATAAAGTTTTTTCTCCGGGTAAGCTCATTAGCGAAGGTCGCTTGGAGTCCTGCGTGAGTCCACTCGGCACGCAAAAAACCGGCCGCTTCAAGGGCAACCCGCTTGGGGTCATGACTCGGGGTCAAGGCGGGGGGTCAGGCCTGAGCGGGGTCAAGGCTGGGGTCTGAGTCGTGCGTTGTTGTCGGTTATCTCGGCTATTTTCTTTTCCGCCGCACAGGTGCTTTTGAATTCAACTCCACAGCTTCTTGCCCGCGCTCGCCGCGCCGTCCAGAGGGCGCGGAGCTTGGCCCAGGCGATTTGCGGGTGGACACGGCCGCGTAGGCCGCAGTCGGTGCCGATTAGAGCGTGTGAAGAGCGGTTGCTAGCGTCGGAACAACCGCCCTTCTATCATCTATGTAGTGTATCTACGTCGATGATCGCGTCGATGATTGCCGGCCTGCCGCTGCGGTTGGCTTCGAGGCCGCGCTTCAGCGCATCCTGGAGCTTTTCCGGATCGGTCACCTGCTCGCCGTAACCGCCGACGCATTCGGCGACCTTCACGAAGTCGGGAGGATTGATATGGGTGCTGTAGTAGACATTGGTCTCTACCGCGATCCCGTTTCAGTTTGAACGAATTATTCTGGATTACTCACCGGGGCCGGGCAAAGAGCGACGCAACAGGACCGCGCGCTCGCGTTGACCAACTGGTGAAACCCTCGAAATCCGAAATGCCAAAACCCACGACTTGACCCGACGCCGCCACTCTCGATTTACTTCTTGCTTTTTTGATCTATGACCTTCAGGTCGAACTTCCCTGGCGACTCCTCGTAAAAGAGCGCGCCTTCCTTCGGGTCTCCGCTGCTCACATGCACGGTCCCGCCCGGAATGGAGAAATAGGACCCGGCATCGACTCGCCGCTCGTTGCCGTTCTGGGGCTTGTAAATATAGGCGCCCCGCAGCACGACGATCCGGACTTCGTTGGTGTGGGTATGCACAGGATTGGTCAGGCCTGGATCGAACCTCGTGAAGGCGCCGTAAGGTCCCTTGTCGTGATTACCCCACAGGATCTTTTTCTTAACTCCCGGCGCGATCTCCTTGAACTCCGCTTTCTCGGATTCCACGAAAACCGGTTCCTTCTTGCTCTGGGCCAGCGCTACGCCCAGCAAGCAGGCCACCACCGCGACTCCGACTACCGAAACCAACTTTGCTTGCATCTTCATAGCTTCCTCCTGCGATGTGACTACGGACGAATTTTCCCTGGTTCTGGATTCTGTTCCTGATCGAGCGTGTGAAAGGCCGTTGCTACCGCCGGCTTCCCATTCTCTAGGTAACGATCACGTCGATGATCGCCGGCTTGCCGCTCCGGTTGGCTTCGAGGCCGCGCTTCAGCGCATCCTGGAGCTTTTCCGGATCGGTCACTTGCTCACCGTAGCCGTCGACGGATTCGGCGACCTTCACGAAGCTGGGCGCATTGATGTGGGTGCCGTGGTAAAGATCGATCTCGGCCGCGATCCCGTCCGGATACATCTTTTGGTGCATGCCCTGCATGGCGGCGTATTTTTTGTTGTTGAAGATGACCGTCATAGTCGGCAGGTTGTAATCGCGCGCCGCGCCGAGGCTGCCGAGAGCCGGGTTGTAAAGGAACGCGCCGTCGCCGATCAGGGTCACGACCTGCCGTTCCGGTTTCCCGAGCTTGATCCCCAGCGAAAGACCCAGCCCCTGTCCGAGACCGCCTTGGCGGGTGAACAGGCACTGCGGGTGGTTCCATACGAGGTGTTGGCGCAAGGTGGCGGTGTGGGTGGTGACTTCGTCGATGTAAATCGCATCTTTGGGCATCACGGCGTTGAGCGAGGCGCACAGCCATACCGGATCAATCGGTGTCTTCTTGCGCGCAGCCGTCTGCGCCGCATTCCTTTTCTCGACCAGCGCATCGTGCGCCGCGGCGAGCTCCTTGCGTCTTGCCTCCACCGCGGCCTTATCGACTTTAGCGGCATTGGCTAGATCGCGCAGCGTCTGTGCCACGTTGCCTTCGAGATACATATCGGCCTGATGACTCTGGTAGACCATCGCCGAATTGTGCGGCGCCTCGTCCACCATGGCGACCACGGCCTTGGGCGGGCGGTTGCTTGGCGGATACCACGGGGCGCGCGCGCGGACGACGATCGCGAGGTCCATGTCGTTCCAGAACGGTTTGATATCGGTGCCCTGATAAAGCGGATGATCCTTGGGGAAGTTGGCGAACAGGGCGCCGGGCTTCTCGACCAACGGCAGAGCGAGCTTCTCGCACAGCGCGACCAGCGCCTCGTAAGTCTCGACCTCCTGGCCGGCGCCCTCGGTGAGCACCACCGGGTGTTTCGCTTTGGAAAGCTGGGCGGCGAGCTTTTCGATGTCCTCCGGCGCAGTCAGGATGCGCGGTGCGGGCGGAACCGTGCGCGGATTAACTGCGGCGGTGTCCAGCCATCCATCAGCGTTTCCGTCGAAACGGAAAGATAAGTGGGTCCGGTCGGTTGCCGCTGCGCCAGCTCGCCGGCGCGGATGACGCTTTCATAGAGCGTGTGGACGCTGCCCGCGACAGAGGAGTACTTGACGATCGAGTCGACCAGGTTGGTCGTGCCGCTGACGATGCTCAAGTTGTTCATCCACTGGGCGCCCGGATCGAACTCCGGCTGCTCGCCGTAGGTCATCGACTCTCCGGAGATCACCACCATCGGGACTCCGGCGACAAAGGCGCCGTGCATGCCCATGGCGCCCTGCAACAGGCCGGCGCCCGCGTGCAACAACACGGCCTGCATTTTGCCGGTGGCCAGCGTGTAGCCCGCCGCGATGTCGACGGCGAGTGTTTCGTGCCACACGTCCAGCAGTTTGGGACCGCTCTTCTTCCGGTGGATCTGGTCGGCCATGGCTTCCCAGACAGGCGCCCATTCGGTGCCCGGCGAAGACAGGATGTATTCAACTCCGAGCTTGCGGAACGCTTCGACTAAGGCGCTGCCGCCGTCGAACTGGTTCTTTTTCATGTTTGGTCTCCCTCGAATGTGTAACTAATTGGCAATTAAAGTAAGTTGCTCCGTCTGGCTGCCGACGAGATTTCTAGAGAACCCAATTGGATTTCACGCCAAACCGTAAAACGTTCTCGGATTATCCTCGACGATCTTTCTGTGCTGCGCGGCGCTGATGCCGCCGCCATCTTTTAACGTCGTCAGTGCGTCCAGTTCCGTCGACGAGTCGGCGTGGCCGTAGTCGGTGCCGATCATCAGCGTGTTTTCGCCCATGCAGCTCTTGATGAGATACGGCACGTCGTCGCCGATCTGGCAGGTCACGAAGATGCCGCAGCGCTCGAGCAAGATCGTCGGGCAGCCGATTGCCTACTTTGTCCAAGCGCCGGCGCAGCTCATAAATGACCCACGGCACCCACGTCGCCGCGGTTTCGATGAAGCCGAAGCGGAGTTTGGGAAATTTCTGCGGGATGCCGCAATTGATCAGGCGGAACATCGCACCGACGTTAAAAATTCTGTACTGGTTGAAAAAGTCCCGGCTGCCGTCGGGATTGACCATCATGTCCACTGCCGCGGCGCTGCCGTTGGATTGGTGCAGGCCGATGCAGAAATTCATTTTCTCGGCTTGCTCGTACAAAGGAAAGAAATAGGGATCGCTGATCTGGCGCGCGCCTTCGAGCGGGCGCATGAAGACGCCGCAGCCACCGTTCTCCTTGGCGAACTTGAGCTGGTCGAGCGCGTCCGGCATGCTGAGCAGCGGCAAGTTCGCCATCCAGCGTAAACGCCCCTTGCTCTGTTTCCAAACATCCGCCATCCAGCGATTGTAAGCGCCGCACAACGCCACCTCGGTATCGGCGCGTTCGGTCACCTGGTCGAGAAAGATGCTCGTGTAGAGCACTTGGATATCGATCCCCAACTCGTCCATGTGCTTGACGCGCGCACCCACGTCGGCCAGATCGCGCGTCGCCATGTCGGTCGCCATATCGCGGCCGATCTCGGCCGACTTCTTGTCGAGATCGGCCTTGCTAAAGGTGAACCGGAACAGGCCGCGGATCTTGCCGTCGATCACCCAGTGCGCCTTTTGATTGTCATCCTCCGGCTTGAACAACTGGGGCCGAAACTTTTTCTCCGCCGCTGTCAGGTAGTCCCACGTCAGCGGACTTTCAACGACATGCGCGTCAGCGTCTACCCATCCCATGGTTCGATCCTCCGGTATTTTGGATTGCCGATTTTGGATTTTGGATTATCAGAATGCCGACAAGGTTTATCCGCACGGAACTGTTGCCTGTTGCCTAATGCCTGCTGCCTTCTTCTCAATGAAGCACCGCCCCACCATTCACGAGAATGGTTTGGCCTGTAACGAACGTGCTCAAATCAGACAAAAGATAGAGCGCGGTCCCGACCAGATCTTCCGGTTGCTCGATGCGTTTAAGAATTCGTGTCGAAGCCGTTCTCTCGTAATTCTTCAGCGCCGCCTCAGTAGCTTTTTCTTCGCTCATCGTCGCGCCGGGAGCCAAAGTATTTACGCGAATATTGTCGGGGCCAAGCTCGCGCGCCAGCACTCGGCTGAAGCCGACCACGGCAGCCTTCGAAGTCACATAGTGCATCATCGTCAAGCCGCCGTTGAATGCCATGTTCGAGGAAATGTTGACAACGCTCCCTTGTTTGCGCTGCTGCATCGCCGGCACGACCGCGCGGCTGGCCAGCCACAGTCCCTTCACGTTGACCGCCATGATCCGGTCCCAAGCCTCCTCGGTAATTTCCTGCCAGCTACCCTTCTCGGCGGGCACGCTCATGAAGATCGCAGCATTGTTAACTAGTCCGTCGACCTTGCCGTAGGCATTGAGGGTCTTCTTCGCCATCTCCTGGCAGCTCGAAAAATTTGCCACGTCTACTTTCGTCGCGAGCGCTTTGCCGCCGCTATCGATGATCGCTTTGGCCACGCCTTCCGCCGCCGCTGCGTCGATATCGGCAACGACAGCGGTCCCTCCTTCGCGGGCAATTCCTAGACAATATGCGCGGCCAATGCCATGGCCGCCTCCCGTTACGATCACGACCTTGTCATCAAGTAGACCCATCTACACTTCCTCTCAATGAATCTGAACGGCCGAGCGCAAGTAGGCTTCCGTTCACTTAGTTATCACCGCGCATTTATCATTGTCAAAACCGAGCGGAGCCAATAAAATACCCGTCGTTTTTACATGATGCGTCTTGGATCCGATCTGCGAACGTCCCGGCAAGTAGTACATGACAGCTCCGTGGCGGTTCAACCAGGGTGATTCTCGAACCATTAATGCTTAAGAAAACATTGCAATATCTTCTGCTGGTCCTATTCGGCGCGGGCACAGCCATGGTCGGCGTCGAATTCATTGGGCGGATTGTGCCTATCGATAGTCTACCACGTTCGTTGTCGGCAATTGTTCAGACGATGCAGCTTCATGAAAACGTTTACCGGCGCGACGTCTACCTGCAATACGTAATTGATCCTGGAGCTGACCACTTGTTCCAGCATAGAGAGTTCACCTACCGTGTTAAGCCAGGACTCAAATTGGAACAAGCTGGTTTTCGTGGCAGCCCGCTGCAAAATCCGGTATGGGGCATAGCCTTGGGTGATTCTTTTACATTCGGCGTGGGAGTCGAGCATGATTCAACTTGGGTGGCGCAATTAGCAAAACTGACGCGGAAAGAAATAGTAAACCTCGGAGTGCCGGGGTGGGGTCCTCAACAGTATACCCGAGCTTTAGAGCGATACGGCGCACCCCTAAAACCAAAAGTAGTTTGGTACGCTTTATATAGAAACGACCTGCAAGACGTTTTGTTGTTTGATCAATGGTCTCGGAAACCGCCTTACGGGCAGAGAATCCAGAACTTCTTGGGACTACATTCCATCGTTTACAATTTTTTCCGATTGCTTGTAGGCAGCGTTACGCCGGGAGCCGAAACGATTGTTCTGGAGAACTCTCTTAAGTTCAACTCGAAGGTGCTCAAGCACGGACTGCTAACTGATCGTAACAGCTTTAACTCGGCGTGGTCGATCATGAAACGAGAAATCAGCCTTGCCATAGATTACAGCCACGCTATAAACGCGATTTTCGTGCTGCTTTATTTGCCTTCCAAGGAGGAGGTCCATTGGGAGTCTATCAAACGGCGAGGGATCGATCTTGGATCATTCGATCACGATATCGAGATGCTGAGATCCCATGTTCTGAATTTTTGCAAGCTGCGGGAAATTTCGTGCTTGGATCTCACACCGGGGTTTCGATTCAAAGCAGCGGCGGGAATGAAGCTCTACTATTCAGATGATAGCCACTGGAATGAAGCGGGAAACCGACTTGCCGCTGACGAAATTCATCGGTTTATCCGGAATCATGCCGAGATTGGCCTTAGAGTATCTTTACCTTAGCCAGGCTTTGTCGCATTCGAGACAAAGCGCCAAACGTCGGCGCACATATCGAGAAAAATCACACCTGTCGTCTATCCAGTCGAGAATGACTTGATTGGTTTCTTCCGGCGCCTGCAAAAAAACCGTGTGACTGGCCTTTCAAGATTTTCATCTCCGCGCCGGGAATTCGAGGAGCACCTTTGCTGGCAATGTAATTGCCGCCGATGTATAGCTTCGCCGATCAACCTAACGTCGACGCCTTGCCGCCGCTATCGACAAATGCTTTGGCTATGCCTTCCGCCGCCGCTGCAGCGATATCGGCGGCCACAGCGGTTCCTCGTTACGCGCAATTCCCAAAGAATATGCACGACCGACGCCATTCCCGCCGCCGGTGACAATCACCACTTTCTTTTTGCTCCAGTAGTCTCATCTCGGATCCTATCTTGTTTAGCTGTGTCCGGGCCCATCCGGTGGTACAAAACCGGTCGGATAGCGCTCTCTATCCTTCGTTTCACGGCTTCAACATCTTGCGCAGCTTCGCCTTCAAGTCGGCCGGCAGAGCCAAGAACTCCGTCACCAGCTTTTGCACCTGCTGCGCGGAGACCGGAGCGATTTCAAGTTTTCCTTTTTCGGCTTCCGCCAAAAACTCTTTGTCCGCGAACGTTCTCGTGAGGGCCGCTTCCAGAGCGGCGCTCCGATCCTGCGGTACGGCCGACGGCACGACGTAGACTTTGCCGAACTGATTCGGCGCCGCGGCGCCGTAGCGGAGCAACTGGCGCTGCTCTTCGGTTTTGGCGATCATCGGAATCGTCGGCACGTTCGGAGCCGGCAGCTCCGCAATGGGATTGTCGCTGATCTGGGCGAGAATAAGCCACTCGCCGCTCTTGACCTTGTCCAACGAAGTTATCTTGGTCGATTCCCAGCTATTCATCAGGCCATCCAGCTCGCCGCTCTCTATGGCTAGGCGGATGTCGGCCGTGCCTTTGTAGCCGCTCACCATTTTAATGTTTGCCCCCAGGAGGTCGCGGAGAAGAATCGGCCCCTGTTCCACCGTCGAGCCGGGAATCCCGCCCATGACAATCTGTTTCGACTTCGACCCCATCACCTCTTCGAACTTCGCGACACCGGGTTTGCGCGTCACGAGCACGAGGTAGGTCTCGCCGATAGGCACACCGAGGTAGCGAAACTTGCCGAGGTCGTATTGCACCGCCGGGTTGGCAAAGAGCTGTTCCAAAATAATCTGCCCGCTAATGTTGCCGATCACGGTGCCATCTTTGGGCGCGGCGTTGAAGAGATGATTGGCCGCGATGATGCTGCCGGCGCCGGTCATGTTCTCGACGATGACGCCGGGATTACCCGGAATGTGTTTGTGGAGATGGCGCCCGATGACTCGGGAATAGGCGTCGTACCCGCCGCCGGCGGAAAATCCCACGATGATGCGGACGGTCTTGCCTCGATAGAAATCCGCCACCGCCTTCTCGTCAAATGCTGCGGCAGCCCATGCTTGCACCGCCAAACTAAAACACGAGTAAAGACAAAGAAACATCATCAAGGATAGAAGCCTTCTCACAAGCACCTCCGGATTGGATGTCGATGTGCGGAGCCCAAGCAAAGTTGTACGTCTGCTCTGGCTACCACCGCGCCGTCGCCACTGTCAACACGAAGCTCAGATCGGGTACCGCTTGCAAATCGGCGGCGCTGTAGACACTCTGCTCTTTATCCGCAATGACACTTGACGGAGGCTCATCATGGCGAGCGGCGAGGCACCCCGGAGCAAATTCACCGAAGTGCAGGGAATCAAACTCCACTATTTGGAATGGGGAGAGTCCGGCAAGCCGGATCTCTTGCTGGTTCATGGCTGGACCAATTTTTCATCGAGCTGGTCGGCGGTCGCGGAATATTTTGAGAACCGCTTTCACATCATCGCGCCGGACCTGCGCGGCCACGGCGAGTCCGATAAACCGCAAACGGGCTATCGGCTGCGCGATTTCACCGAAGATATTCGCCAGCTCATCAAGAAACTTGAGCTGCGCCAGCCAGCCTATGTCGGCCATTCCTGGGGCGGCAACATCGGCACGATCCTCGCGTCGGATTCACCGGTTCTGATTTCGCGCGCCTTCCTCGAAGATCCCGTTTACTGGCGCATGCTCCACGCCTTCATGACCGCGCTGCCGGGCGCGCTGGCGCGGCTCAGTAGACCGGAAGCGGAGATCCGCGCCGAAGCCAGGCAAAAAGGCCTTTCGCAATCCGACGAGGACATGGAAGTTTACCGCAATCGCCACTTTTCGGCCGACGCGATCACACGTTTGCTTACGGACAATCGCGACTGGGCTTTTGCTTTTGAAGATCATCTGAAGCGCATCGCCGTGCCGACGATGCTTTTGGTCGCCGACAACAAAGCCGCGCAGCCGGGCGCGATCATGCGCGAGGAAATGGCCTATCTCCAGCGCATCGCTTCGCCGCAAGTGAAGTTCGACTTCTGGGAAGGAGTCGGGCACGGCATGAAAGCGGCAAGGCCGGCGGAATACAACAAAGCGTTGGAGTCGTGGCTGCTGGCCTAGTCTGCGCGAAGAAATCAAATCGCCTGGTTTGCGCCGTGCTTTTTTACCCAGTCTAAAATTACCGCATTGGTTTCTTCCGGCGCCTGCCAGAAAAAGCCGTGCGACTGGCCTTTGAGAATCTTCATCTCCGCGCCGGGAATGCGCTCGACGAGCACCTTCGATTGCGCGATATGATTGCTGCCGATCGTGTCGCGCTTCGCCGATAAGAATCAGAGTCGGCGCCTTAACGTCGCCCAGGCGGTGCGTGCCCTCGAAATTGTGCCGCGCCATACAGAGGTGGATGAACTCCGGAAGCTTGGAGTGGGTGGCCCAGGCAAGCTTGAAAAACTCTTCGACCTTGTCGCGGTTCTTGTCGCGATAGTCTTTGGTAAAGAACGTATCGGATTCGACGATCTCATCGTAGATAAATTTCTCGAAGCCCATCTCGACCATGTCCAGGACCAGCCGATGCGGCAAACCGGGAATGCAATCCGAGCCGGGCCGGGCCGCCGGTCCCGAGCCGCTGGCCGCCATGATCAAGCTCTTCACCCGTCCGGGAAAGTTCTGCGCGAGCGAAAGCGCGATGCGTCCGCCCATCGAGTGGCCGATCAAATGCGCCGACGCCAGTTTCAAGTGATCCATCAACGCGACGATATCCAGCGCCATTTGCTCGATCGTATAAACTTGCTGCTCCGCTACCGATCGGCCGCACCCGCGCGGATCATGAAAAACGATGTTCAAAGAATTCGCCAGCGGCATCTGAGACGGCTTCCAGACTTCGCCGGAATAGGCGGTCGAAGGAACGAAAATTAGAGGTTCACCGCTGCCGTGAGTTTCGTAATAAAGATCGACGCCGGTCGGTAGTTTGATATTGGGCATAGATCAACGCCTCATGTTCGGAATCAGAGATTCTGGAGAAAGATTCTCCCGGAGTTTATCCTGAGCCTTGCCGAAGGAATCGAAATGACACGCGAGTGCTTGTTTTCGCTTTGTCCCATTGTGTCATCTCGAATGAAATGAGAGATCTTTCCGATAACTGCTTACTTCGGAAGCCCCGCTTTATAGAAGCCTTCCTTTTCCAACTGACTGACAAAGCGCGTGTCAAGAAAATCTTCCGGTTTTGCCGTCTTGGCTTTTGGTTCAGTCGGCAACAATTCGGCAATGATCGTCTCCATTCCCTTCCGCGTAACGTACGGGACGTTCTCGATGTAGGCGCGGGCCTCGCCGTAAGTCGCTTCGAGAATGTCCGGATCTTTGATGCGCGCATACTTTTGGATCGCCCGGATGCCGGCCGCCTTGTTGGCTTTGAGAAACAAAACTCCTTCGCTATAACCGCGAACGAACCGCCGGGTCATCTCTTCGTTGGCTTTGATGAATGACCGCGTCGAGCCGATCGCCACTGAAACATAGTCCGGCCCGTCTTTGCTGAGGTCGATCAATTCGCTGAGCCCCGCTTTGCGCGCCCGGAAGTTAGTCGGCGGCGACAGCGCACCCGCATCGATCTGCCCGGCGGCGATCGCCGTAAAGATATTGGGCACGTCGACCAACTGGAGCATTTGATACTCTTCCGGCTTGAGTCCGAACTTGTTCGCCACCCAGAGCGTCACGCTGTGGGTCGACGAGCCGATACGGGTGATGCCGATCTTCTTGCCCCGAAGCTCGTTAAAGCTTTTGATTTCCGGCCGCGCCATAAAAGAGAACACCAAGCGGTTGGCGACGCCGGCGACGATGACGACATCCGCGCCCTTCAGTGCCGCAGTCACCGAGTTGCGTCCGTCCATGTAGGAGTAATTGAGCTCGCCGGCGAGCATCACCTGGATCGCCCGCGAGGTGGAAGGAATGTGGACCAGCTCAACTTCCAAACCGTTTTTTCGAAAGAGACCTTCTTCCTGGGCGACCCAAGTCCCGCTCATGTTGCTGGCAAATGAGGTCCACGCGACCCGCGCCTTCATCTGCGCCCAGGCGTGTGTTGCGCATAAGCTCATTAACACTATGACGGTGATCGGAAGGATTCTGCTCTTCATTCCTGTCTCGATTGTTGAATTGTCTGTCTACGGAGCTGGCCGCTCAATATCACAGTTTTTACGGCAGAGTCGAGAACAGCACGCGGCCGCTTGCGTGATGGCCGAACCCTGTCATAGAGTCGCCCGTCGAGAATCCGGCCCGGCCGTTCGCATTGGGAGGATAGATTATGAAGCGCAAGTCGCTGTTGGCGATATTGTTCTCAATCCTTTGCGCGTCCCCCGCATTTGCCGCCGATCGGTTGCGCATTGCTTACAGCTCGATCAGCGCCGCTTACGCCGGCATCTGGGTCGCTCACGACGCAGGCTTATTCGCCAAAGAAGGATTGGAAGACCAGATCATCTTTATTGCCAGCGCCACGCAGCTTGCCCAGGTGCTGGTCGCCGGAGATGTCGATATCGCGTCCCTCGGCGGCGGTCCGGTGATGGCCGCTTCGTTGAGCGGCGCGGAACTCAAAGTCATCGGCAACAACGTCAACAAGCTCATCTTCTCGATCCATGCCAAACCCGAGATCAAGAGCCTCGAAGAGCTGCGCGGCAAACGCATCGCGGTCAGCCGCTTCGGCTCGAGCGCCGACATCGCCGCGCGCACGGCGCTGAGAAAATACAAGATGGATGCCGCGAAGGACGTGAATCTCATGCAGTTGGGCACCATGTCGAACATGTTCGGCGCACTCAAGTCCGGCGCCGTGGAGGCTTCCGTGGTATCGCCGCCTACGCAGTTTCTCTCCGAGAAGATGGGCTTTAAAGAGATCGTCAACATCACGGAAATGGATCTCGCCTATCCGAACCCCTCCATGGCGGTGTCCGGAGACTTGATTCGTAAGAAGCCCGACTTGATCGACCGATTCATGCGCGCTTATGTCCGCGCTATGCATCGCGCGAAAACAGATAGAGAATTCACGATCAAGACTCTGGCGAAATATACCACGATCACGGATACGGCGATTTTGGCCAAAGCCTATGATTTTTACATGGGCAAGGTTCTGGAACCCGCTCCTTATATCAACATGCAAGGCATGCAGAACGCTCTCGATGATGTGGCGCGAACCGTTCCCGCCGCGAAGAACGCCAAGCCCGAGCAATTCGTCGACCTGCGATTTCTAGACCGGTTGGAAAAAAGCGGTTTATTGAAGGAACTGTACAGGTAGGGACAGTTCACCACGAAGTGAGTCATGGGCTTACGCCCCCCGGCAGATGATGAAAACGCGTGGGGAAAGATTCCTCACATCTGTTCGGAATGACAACAAAAGCGGCCGCCTGTCATTTGGAACGAAGTGAGGAATCTTTCTCTACCTACATTTTTCGAAGCAGCACACGAAGTTCACGAAGGCTCGTTCTCTTTTTATGCCTTCCCCCTCGACGGGGGACGGCTAGGATAGGGGTGATCTTTCGCGAGACCCGAAACTCGAGACTCGAGACCGATTTAATTCGGCAGCCAGCAAACCGCCGCGATCTCGCTCAGCTCTCTTCTCAGTTTCGTCCATGAAGCCCCGGCATCGTCGCTGCGATAGAGATAGCCGTACCGGCTTGCCGCGAACATGACATTCGGATCATCCGAATTGGTGCCGAACGTCCACATCGTCGAGTTCGGCTCGACCGGCAGCGGCAGCAGTCTCCAACTCCGGCAGAAGTCCTCGCTCTGCGCGATTGCGCCCGAAGTTCCCGGCGTAAAGTCACCGAAGCTGAGAAAGATTCTCTTCGAGTTGGCCGGATCCACCGCGATACCGCGCAGATAATTTTCTTTTCGCGGGTACTCCCAGGGCAAACACTTTTGCATGTCGCGCGGCTCCCAGCTCTGGCCGTTATCAGTGCTCGCATAAATCTCGCGATTGGCCATGATGAAAACTGTTTTCGGCGGTCCAGCCGTCACGGCAACGTTGTGGATGTCGCGGCGACCCGTCACGTCCACAATTTCCCAGGTATCGCCGCCATCGCTGCTGTGACGCGCGCCGTCCACCTCGAGTCCGGCCCAGACATGATTAGGCTCAATCGGATCGACGGCAATGCCGGTAAATCGTGGCGTGCCGACCGCCTCGCATTCCGTGGCCACTTCCACCGGCCGCTTGTCCCAACTCCGGCCGCTGTCCTTGGAACGAAACAGCATCGCCGGCGTCGGCGTGCCGGTGCCGACGAACATATTGTCCGGATTCGCCGGATCGATGCCGATTGTCCAGATATAATGAGGATTGAGCGCCGAGTCGAGATACTTCCAGTTCGCTCCCGCATCCTCGCTGCGATAGAGACCTCTTTCCGTGCCCGCAAAAAGAATATTGTGCTGCTTTGGATGCATTGCGATGCAGCGCACGGAGGCTTCATACGCAAAGCCGCGCCGCGGACCGATGCGCGCCCAGGTCTGACCGTTGTCTTCGCTGCGCATAATGCTCTGGCCGATCGTGCCG
Organism: uncultured delta proteobacterium; assembly: GCA_963745035.1. GTDB lineage: Bacteria > Desulfobacterota > Binatia > UBA9968 > UBA9968 > DP-20. The sequence continues at coordinate 99,781 of CAVUVW010000011.1, forward strand.
ACAACAATCGTTACATCTTTCATGGCTCCCTCCGACGGTTTGAACGTTTTGGCCGTTTAACGTGCTCGAATCTTACTCACGCCTCACGCCTAACGCCTAAATGTTGACCCGATGCATATCCCGGCTGCGCGGCCCCGCCACGGCTTCCGGCCGCAAGATCGCATCGAGGCGGGCCAAATCTTCCTTGCGACAACTTGATCTCCGCCGCCTTGATATTTTCTTCGAGGTGAGAGCGCGTCTTGTTGCTGGGTATCGGAATAACGTCGTTCCCCTGCGCCATCAACCAGGCGAGAGTCAACTGCGCCGGCGTGACGCCTTTTTCTTTCGCCACCGCCTCGAACTCAGCGAGCATTTTTAGGTTTCGTTCGAGGTTGCCGGGTTGGAAGCGCGGATGATTGTTCCGCCCATCGCCCTCGCTCATATCGTTCTGCCCATGCACCACGCCGGCAAAAAATCCGCGCCCCAGCGGCGAATAGGCCATGAAGCCCATGTTGAATTCCCGGCACGCCTGGATGTTGCCGCCTTCCGGGTCGCGTGACCATGGCGAATACTCCATCTGCAAGGACGCGATCGGATGAACCTTGCGCGCGCGGCGGATCGAGTTCGCGCTGGCTTCCGAGAGGCCGATGTACCGAGTGAGGCCGCGCTCGACCAACCGCGCCATGGCGCCGACTGACTCTTCCACCGGGATATCGGGATCGACGCGCGACATGCAAAACACGTCGAGGGCGTCTACACCGAGCCGCTTCACGCTCTGCTCGCAGTTTTGGGTTAAATATTCCGGCGTACTGCCGCTGCGATTGCCGCTCGCGTCCGGCGCCCGCGGGCTGCCGGACTTGGAGTGAATCACGATGCGCTCGCGCCGCCCTCTCAGCGCCTTGTTGATCAGCTCATGATTATGCCCGCTGCCGTAGCTCGCCGAAGTGTCGATGAAGTTGATGCCGAGATCGAAGGCGCGGTGCAAAGTCGCGATCGACTCATTGTCGTCCGCCGGCCCGTACGCTCCCGACATGCTCATGCAGCCGAGCGCTAAATGGGAAACTTTAAATTCCGTCGTGCCGAACTGAACGTATTCCATCTTACCTCCGTTATGTTTTCGACAGTTACTCCAGTTGCGCGAACCAAGTCAACCTCAGCGGCAGGCCAGTTCTCGATCGGCACCACGCCCTTCTTTTTTCTGCAGCGAGTCAAATGAAGGCACACCTCAAGCAATATGATTCCTTTGAACGAACGCTCGTGAATGAATTCTCCTCTTTGAAGAAGAGGGGCAGGGGAGATTTAGAACGTTCTGACTATCGGCATGACTGCCTCTGCGAAGAGCCGCATCGAATTCAGCGCCGCGTCCTGCGGGAGAGTGCCCGAGGCGATGTTCAGCATGAGCTGCTCGGGATGCAACGCCGCCATGTAAAATCTGATCTTCTCGATGCAGTCCTCCGGTGTGCCCCAGACTGCCATGATATCGGTCCCTTCCTTTAATACGGCTTGCCGCGCCTTTTCCGGCGTGGATAATTTTTCGAACGCCATTCGCGACGCGCTCTTGGTCGCATAGGCTTCTTTCACTCCGCTCAGGTTCGGCCGGCTCTGGCTCGAGCGCAAGAACACGTCGGCCTGGGTGGCTAGGGCGAGCGCGCCGTTCTCGATCGCTTCTTCGCGATCGCGCGCCACGTGCAGATGAATCCCTAGAACCACCTCGCCGCTGATGCCGGATGGAAGATTTTGTCGATACGTGTCGGTCAGCCCGCGCACCAAGTCGAAAGGAATTCCCAGGTAGCCTGGCTGCACGAGCCCATGGCCGATCCTACCGGCAAAAATCGCGCTGTCAGGAGTCGTCGCCGCGGCAGTGTAAATCGGCGGATGCGGCTGCTGCGCCGGCGTGGGGCTGAGTTTGAAATCTTTGATTTGCCAGAATTTACCGTCGAGCTGTTCGATGTAATCGCCTTTGAAAATCTCGACGAGCATGCGGATGCTTTCCTCGAACCGCGCCGTGCTTTCGCCGGGATTGACGCCTATTCGATTCAACACCCACGGATGCCCGCGGCCGATGCCCACCATGATCCGTCCATTGGTGAGCAGATCAGCGGCGGCGATCTCGCTCGCCAGTATCGCTGGATGATGCGCCGGCGCGCTGATAATTCCGGTCAGAAAGCGAATGCGCTCGGCGCGCTGCGCCGCCGCGACGTAAAGACCTAACGGAAAGGGCGAGCAAGAGAACAAATCCTTGCCGTAGCTCTCCGTCGTCGAGAAAAAGTCGAAACCCAATTCGTCGGCAACGGCGATTTGCTCCAGCACTTCCGCGTACGTCTGCTGCTCCGACTTTTCAGGATACGAAAACTCTGTGAATAATCCGACTTTCATCACGTTCCAACTTAATTTTTGAACTGACTTCTAATCGCCGATCACCATCGTCGTCCCGACACTGTTGGGAATGAATGCCGCAGGAAATTCGCTGGGCGATCAGATGCGTCGCTTTCCAACCGGTGCAGTGCTGCGGCACGATCACCCTCGGACTGAATTGCTGAAGCGCCTGAATGGTCGGTGCGATGATCGACTCGAATGTCGGACCGGTCAGATGAAAGCCGCCGATCACGGCATGAATTTGATCGACCCCGGTAAGCTCGCGCGCGCACTTCAAGGTGTTGACCACACCCGCGTGGCCGCAGCCGGTGAGCACGACCAGTCCTTTGTTCTTGACGTTCAAAACGATCGCCTGATCGTCGTGAATCCAGGGATCGGGCTGCCACTTGCCGTCGATCCAAGCGACCTGCGCCGGGCTGCCTTTTTCGAAGGGCGTCGTGCGCGGGATTTGGCCGGTCACCAGCGCGCGCCCGCCGATGACCATGGTCGGGACCGCGCTCCTCTATGATTTCGACGTCTTCCGCTTCGAGATCGCGCTTGCTCGGCGGAATGTGTTCCGACTCGTGCCCATCGGGCTGCACGTTTTTGCGCTTGAGATAGGCGTCGGGATGGAGCACGATCGGGACTCTGGGCCGGCCGTAGCGTTTGATGAAACCGATCAATCCGCGCGTGTGATCCGTGTGGCCGTGACTCAAAACCACCGCGTGCAATTCGTTGCCTTTGATTTCAAGCACATCCATGTTGTGCAGCACGCCGTCGAGAGTCACGCCCGTGTCGAACAAGAAGGAATCCTTGTTGCCGCCCTCATAGGTTGTCACCAGCATCGAGACACCGTGCTCGGCGCGTAGCTGCGGTTTGGCGAGCGCGTCGCGCTCGCGCTTGGCTCGTTTTGCGACCGCGGTGCTGCCCATCAAAACGTCAATGGAATTATCCATGACACTGAGTATCTCGACGCGATCAACACTCTTCAGCGCAATCAAAGCAAACTCCTATTTGACCTCGTGAGCGACCGGCTTCTTCAACATCCAGTTGACGATCTGCTCGACGGTGTCCGACTCCTTCCCCAGAAAGCCATGCTGGCTGAAAGCATCGCACGGCCCGGACTGCGGCGAAGGTCCGCCGAAAACCGTAATCAAGGGAAATTTATCGGCCAGGCGCGCCGCCTCTGCGTACGGCGTCGATTCGCACTGGTCGCTCACATGATGGACGAAAAGCAGCGGCGCCTTGATCGTCGCGAAATCGAATTTGCTGAGGCCTGGTCCTGGCTCTTTCGAATTTTTCGGGCTCCGCCGAAACATTGTCGCGGTGAGGACCGCCCCGGCAATTTCTCCCTCGGCAAAGCCCGCGCCGAGGGCGGCGGCGGAAATACTGCCGCGGCTGGTGCCGACAAAAACAGCGGCACCCCGGCAACTCTCTTCCGAAGATCACGAACAACGGCCGAGATGTCGGTAAAGTGATCGGTACCCAGGCGAAACTCGTCGCCCATGCCCCAGCCGCCTTGCTGGTCCGACGGCGCGTCTAAAATGGCGGCAACGACACCGCGCTTGATGAACTCAGACCGGCTCCGCACAAGAAAATTGCCCTGATTGAATCTGGGCTTGCCATTTTCGTTCCGTAGGTGGATCAGACCGCCGGAGCCGGGAAACAGCAGCGCCACCGCCTGGAGATTTTTCGGGATGCTCGTCAGAAAATAGGATTGCGTCACGCCGGCTCGCGTCGGCAGCGTGACGATCTCCTGCTGCGCGAGCCCTGTAGCGGCGTCATGCAGCAGCCACAACAGCGCGAGCACCAGCGATGTCTTTGCCGCAACCAGGATCCTTTTGAGACAATTCAGATGAATCTCTGTTATTTCTTCACCGACCTGTAAGCCGCGTCGATATTGGCTTCCAGGCGATTCTGGTCATGCCAGTCGGCGTACTCCGGCATCTTCAGTTCCTTTTTGATCTCGGCGAGAGACTTGCCCTGGGCCGCCATTGCGCCCACGCGCTTGAGGAGCAGCGTGTAGAAGCCCTCGTATTCGTCGAAGACTTTCGTCGTCGTCGGAGGGCCGTGGCCGGTAATCACAATTTCTGGATTCAATGACTTCATCAACTTGTAGCTCGCGAGCACGTCGGGAATCACGACCGAAGGACGAAGATTGAGGAACCTTCTTACATTGGCCGCCGATGACGCGAAAAGGACGCGCTCCTTGGGCAGCCAGATCGCCGTATCGGCGTCACTGTGAACGTTTTTCAGATAGATGAGTTCGAAAGTCCGCTCGCCGAGGTTGATTGTCATACGATCTTTATACTCGATATGCGGCGCGATCATCTTTTCTCCTTTCAGCGCGTCGCGCATTTCGGGAGATTTCGCCGCAAGGGTCGCGGCGCGCTTCGGACTGTATTCCTTTTTCATGCCAGCCCCGGCTCCCAGGTGATTGATGACCGTTGCCGGCGGCGAGAATATAAAATGATTGGCCGTATGATCGCCGTGCGTCTCCGTGTCGATCAGAAACACAATAGGCTTGTCGGTAACTTTCTTTATCGCCGCCGCCATATTGCGGGAATCCACGGGGCTGTTGCAGCTATCGATCATGACGACGCCTTCCTGAGTAACTATGAAGGCACAGGTTGTCGTGGTCGCGTCGGGTGCAAAAACGTAGATGCCGTCCTTGACCTTCGAAAAACCGGGACCAAGCTCCGGTGCCTGCGCGACATGTCCCGCGCACGAGAGCGCGATAAGCGGCACAATGAACAAACCGAATTTGATTTTCATGGTCGCCTCCTTCAACGATACACTCGGACGGAGGGAAAGTAGTTTAATCACGGGTACGCCGTCAAGGGATTTATCACTACGGTGACAAGATGCCGAACCATTGACCAGCCTGATCGGTTTGTACTAAGAGGGCGTTGCGGAGATTGCATGGCCGAACTCGTTCGCTCGCAGAAACTTGGGAGGACAACCATGAAGACACTGGCGTTGGCGGTCTCTTTCTTCCTTCTTGAGATTTTTGCCGTACAGGCTCAGACGCCATACTTTCAAGGAAAGACGATTCGAATCGTGACCGGCTATCCCGCCGGCGACGTGAACGATCTCTGGCCGCGGCTCATCGCCCAGCACATGACGAAGTATATTCCCGGCAACCCGACTTTCATCATCCAAAATATGCCGGGAGCCAGCTCGATGATCGCCGCGAATTATGTGGCTACCGTCGCCAAGCCGGACGCCTTGACTCTCGGATGGATCGCTCCGACTCTCTATTTCGATCAGATCGTCGGACGCAAAGAGGTGCAATACGATTGGGGAAAGTACAGCTTTATCGGCTCGCCGTCGGAGAGCGAACACCAGCTTTATATGCGCACCGACAGCCCGTACAAAACCATCGAAGACATTCGCAAGGCAAGCGAGCCGCCCAAATGCGGCTCCGGCGGCGCCACCGGAACCGGCTTCTACTTTCCCAAGCTGCTGGAAGAAACGGTCGGGGCCAAGTTCAACATCGTGCTCGGTTATCAGGGCGGCGGCCCCATCGACCTTGCCGTCGAAAAGGGCGAGATCCACTGCCGCGCGATGACCATCGAGTCATTCTTCGCGCGCGAGCCGTTTCATACCTGGCGCAAGACCAACTTTGTCAAAAGCATCGTCCAATCGGCGCGCAAGCGCGACGCGCGTTTGCCGGACACGCCGACGATCTACGAGCTCATGGATCAATACAAAACCGGAGAGCAGTCACGGAGGGTTGCCACCGTGATTCTCGCCGGCGGCGTCTTCGGCCGTCCGATGGTCGGACCCGCTGGCATCGCTCCCGATCGGTTAAAAATCCTTCGCAGCGCTTTCGCCAGTGCGCTCAAAGATCCGGAGCTGAAGGCGGAAGCGGAGAAAAGAAACTACGAAGTCGGACCGGTGGCGGGCGAAGAAATGGAAAAACTCGCCAAAGAAGTGATGGCGCAGCCGCCCGCGGTTATCGAGAGGATGAAAAAAATATTGGGCAACTAATCAGTTTCCAGAACTAGATCGATGATTCAGCGCCGGCTTCATTGCTTAGCGCAGCACTCATCATTAGCTCAGTAAAAACTTCGGTCGCTCTCGTCCGTCATTCCGCCCGAGCCGGAATCCAGATTGGCCGGTAGGGCGCCGTGCTCCTCACTGACAGTTTTAGGTGTAGCCCAACGAATCCGTTCTTCCGCAAAACGGAACGACTACCTACGCCTGGGTTGCGCCTAGACGTCTTTCACGATGAGTTTCAGCTCGCGCTTGCCGAGGCGGCGGGCGCCGGTCTCGGTAACCGTGACCGTGTCGCCGATGCTGCCGCGTCCTTTTCCTTCCTTGGGCCGGACTTGCGGCTTGAGAATGAATGTCATGCCGGTTTTGAGCTCGATTTTTGAGAACCGCTCAAGATCTTTGTCGCCCAGCAACGCCGGGCCATCGTCGCCCAACCCGCGCGCGTGCATCACCGGGTGGCTCCACAGATATTGTCCTTGCCCCTGGCGCTCGACGGTGTCGCGATAGATGTCGAAGAGCCAGCCGAAAGTCACGCCGGGTTTCATATTGTGGAGGATGGCATCGAAACAGGCGCGGGAGATATGAATCAATTTTTGATACTCATCATCCGCCGCGCCGATCACCACCGGGCTCACCGCCTGCGCCGCGTAGCCGGCGTATTTGGCTTCGATCTCGTTGATCAGCCGGTCGCCTTTTTGAATCCGGTAGTCGGTCGGAACGAATGAGCTGTTGGTGAGTCCCGGCCCGGCGCTCAAGAAAAACAAAGTCGGCAGCTCGCCGCCGTTGGCGAGCATGGCGTGCACCATCGCGCCGTAAAGTTCCTTCTCGCTCACGCCGGGATTGGCGTTTTCGATCATCGCCGCGATGGTCTTTTCGACGATCTCCGCCGAGCGTTCGAGCATGGACACTTCCTCGGCGCTTTTCACCGCGCGAATCTCCTGCATCATTTCCGTGGCGTTGACAAACTGGGCTTGCGGAAACGCGTCCTGAATCGCTTTCACCGACGAGTAAGGGATGATCCCTTCGGGCGCGCGAAACAGGCCCGCCAGTCCGGAAATGCCGATGGTGCCTTTCTGCAAGCCTAGCTCGGTGATCCGCTCGATGGCGTTTTGTCCCCAGCGGTTGCGCCCGTCGCGCACGTCGCTGACCCATTTCTGCGCTCTCTCCCACCATGCCGCGCGGTTGAAGATATACGCCGTCACATCGCCTTCGCGCGGAAACACGGTGAAAACTTCGGTGGCGAAACCACCGATGGTCGTCAGATAGCGCGAATCCCCTTGGAGTTGTTCCCAGCGGCCGGTGTTCGCCGGCAAAAGCAAAACATCGATGCCGCGCTCAGCCATCGCCGCTCGTACGAGCCGGTAGCGCCGGTCGCGTTCCTGAATAGACAACTGTGGAATCATCATGGTCCCCTTCGCTCTGGGTTTTCCTACGATTTGAACTTTTTGAACGGCTTGAACGTTTTGAACGAATGTTGTTGCTCAGTGCGACCCTTGATGGCCAAACCGATGCCCGATCTGGATGCGATTGCCGAACGGGTCATAGCCGTAAACCGTATGCCCGCCCTGCTCGTGCCAGGGAATCTTCGTTGGATCCGGACCCCAATAGAACTCGCGCCGGTTGAATTTTTCGAGAATCGGCGGATACAGCTCCGGCGCGATGCGAAAATCCACGTGCGGCCCTTTGACCGCGCGCGTGCTGCGCTCGGCGACCTGATCGACTTTGCGCAGGATCACCAACTGCCCCGTGTTGGGAACCGTCAGCGTGACTTGATCGTCGCCGGGAACCTGTGCTTCTTCGGCCAGACCGAACGTATCCCGATACCAGGCTTTGCCCTGATCCATATCGGTGACCTCGATGCGCACGTGACTGATTCTTCGAAGCGGCACGATCTTTCCCTGCGGCTTGTCGTTCACCGGATCACGGCGAATAGAAAGCTCTAGTGTGTTGCCGTCGGGATCGAGCACGAACAGCGACTGCTTGATCGGAGAGGGCGCCGCATACTCGACCGGCCCGTGAACGCGCAGCTTTCTCTCCTCCGCCGCGCGCGCAATCTCGGCAATATCGTCGGCCGCAACTTCGAACCCGTAGACCACGCCCTCCAACGGCCGCGCGGGGTTCGGCGAGATCGGAAAATCCTGCAAAGCCACGCCCCAGCCTTTGTGATTGGCGAGGGTATAAAAAATGATCTGCGGCACTTCGCGATTGAGACCGCGCAGATTGAGATTGGTCATATGATCGATCTCGCCGCCCATGAACGCGCCGTAAAAACGATGCGCCCGTCCCAGATCGTTGCTCGGAATCACCCCATGGTCGATGCGATCGATCGTCGGCTTTCCATTTGAGCTCATCTCAATCTCCTCACGGATTCACAGAAACTACTTGCGGTTCAATGCGCTCGAATTGCTCATCGATATCCGAATTTCGTACTGTTGCCTATCGCCTCGTGCCTGTTGCCTATTTTATTTTCCCGACTTCTGCCGCGCGGCGTTGATCAAATCCCCCACCGGCTTCCATTCCATCCAGTCATGCCGGCTGATTTCGATATAGTCCACGTCTTTTCTTCGCCGCGCCGGCTCGGGCACCACGCTGAGCGGTAAATCCTCGCGCATGGAAGTCGTCGTATCGTCTTCCATGGTGTTGTTGGCTTGGCGAAACGCGATCTGCCCGTCGCGTGACAAGTACCAGTTGAGGAAAACCTTCGCCGCATTGGCGTGCGGATGATTGTTCATCAGGACAATCGCGCCGTTGTTGGAGCCGATCCCGGGCGCTTCCTTGAAATGATACGGGCTCACTTCCGAGACCGGCAGACCCTGTTCGTGCGCCCGCCGCAGCCGGCAAAGAATACAGATCTGATACTTGCCGGCGGCCAGCCAATCGGTGCCCTGCCGAAAGTCGCTGAAGTAGGTAATGATCCATCTCGCTGTAAAGCCGCTCGAGAAATTTCGGTCCGACCTGTGGATGATGATACATAAAAAGCAGCGCGGTCGAGACGTAGTTGGCGCGCGGCCATAAACCGATCATCTTGCCTTTCCACTTCGGGTCGAGGATGTCCCACACCGAACGGATCGAGTCCAAGTTGACCAGTTTCGTGTTGGTGTAAACCGGCGGGCCGTAGAGCGAGCTTTGGTAGACGAAAACAAATTGATTCTCGGGATCGACGTAGCGGTGCTTGCCTTTCCACCATTTGGCAAGATCGATCACCTCGGGCAGCACCAGCGCCGGCGGCATCGGGTCGAGCGCCTTGCCGCGATAGAAGCTGTTGTACGTCGCGCCCGGCGCGCCGAGCATGACGTCGACCAGAAACTGCCCGGCGCGGCGTTCGGCCATCACCTTGGTGACGATCTCGCTGGTCGTGCTGATCCCCGTCGCATTGAGCTTGATCTTGGGAAATTTTTTCTTGAACGCCTCCCAGATCACTTGCAGGTCACCGACCGAGTTCGTCGCGTAGACGGTGACCTCGCCTTCCTTCTCCGCGGCCTTAACGACATCCTCCCAACGGCTCGGCGCCGAGCGCGGAGGATCGGCGCCGAACACCGAAGCCGCCATTATACAAATTGACGCCGTAGCCGAAGCGATCCAAGCCCGCATCCTGTGTTTTCCGTCGTGCTTCATATCTCAGTCCTCGCTATTCCAGGCTGATCTCCCGGCCAAGGCCGCGCTTGCGCGCCTCTTCGTAGGCCCACGCCGCCAAAGCCAGATCGCCATAGCCGCCCTGCGAATCGCGAAACACGATGATGCTCTTCGATCGATCCGGCGGCGCAGCTTTGCCCGCGATCATATCGCCGAGCTCGACCACCGAATTCCACGAAATAGTCCCCGCGCGCGACAGGCGAATCAGCGGCTGGTCCAACCGTGTATCGTAATATCCGAGCTCATGAGTTTTGCTGGTCACGCAGATCAAGGCGGCGCGCAAATATACTTCATCGTCGAATTCATTGGGCCGCCCGATACCGAAAATCGCAAGTCCCGGACGCAGCCATCGTCCGAGCAATGCCGCCGCCGGCGAGTTGGTGCTGACCAGCACGAAATCCGCGCCATCGATGGCTTGCTCGGCGGAGGCCACGGCCTGAACCGGAATTTCTAGTTGCTCACTTGCTTTGCGCGCGAAAGCTTCGCGCTTTTCCGCGCTCCGGCTGTAGACCAGAACCCGTTCGAGCGAGCGTGCCGCCACTGCCGGCGTGAGAGCCGACAGCGCCAGCCGGCCGCTGCCGATCATCGCCGCCGCGCGCGCTTTGGGATCGGCGAAGCGGTCGATGGCGAGGCCGACGGTCGCGCTGATGCGCAGATTGCTGAACGGATAGCCCATCAGCGCCACCAGATCTCCCGAGCGAATACTGAACAGCAGCGCCATCGCCTCCCCGCCCGTCACGCTGACGCGGAAGCCGGTCTTGTCCTGTGCTTCGAGCGCACCTGCCACCATGCGCATGCCGCGGTTCATGAGCCGGAGCGGCGCCACCTGACCGACCTTGCCGTCGGATTGTTCGCGAAACGTCTGCTCCAGCACCGTCATCGCGCTTTTGAGATCGAGCATCGAGGAAATTTCTGTGCGTTTGAGTAAAAGCGCCACGATCAACGTCCCTGTGAAGCGAAGGCTGCGGACGAGCGCAATCTACTAACGATAGGTGAATGAGGTCAAGGCGAGCTGAAGACTTTGCAGTGGCAGCGCGTCGCAAAAGCCGAGGGAAGTCGTTCCGCCGGTGAAACGCGCGAGGAGCGCGCACGATCGGCGCAGTGCGAACGACTTGAGCGCGGCGTGCCAAGCTCAGATCGCCGATCGAAAACGAAGGCGCTTACTTTTTCGTATCTTTGATATCGGTGATCTTGACGTCGAACGACAAAGTTTTTCCCGCTAGCGGATGATTGAAATCCATGACCACCGTTTTTTCCTTGACCTCGTGCACGCGCACCGGAACTCCTTCTCCGGCCGGGCCTTGGGCCAGCAGCATCGTGCCCACCTTGAGCGCCTCGGGCGGCACGCTTTCTTTGGGGATTTCTCGAAAAGCCTTGGGATCGACTGGACCGTAGGCATCCTCGGGTTTGACCGTGACTTTTTTCTCGCCGCCCACGGTCATGCCGGTAAGCTCCCTTTCCAGTCCGGGGATGATCTGTCCTGTGCCGTGTACGTAGTGCATGGGCACTTTGCCCTTGCTCGTATCGACCACTCGGCCGCTCTCGTCCGTCAAGGTGTAATCAAAAGACACCTCGGCGCCAGACTGCACGACAGAATCGGGCTTAGTTGCGCTCTGCGCCGGGCCGATGTTGCCGGGAAAATCGGCGGCGAGCAGCGAAATAGTGAGAGAAACAGCGGCGAGAAATCGAAACGGCAACATGATCACCTCCGGAGCGGTTGCTGGAACGGCACGTGACAATTTCAAGCTACGTGCTAATCCGTCCGACTTCAACCACGCCGCTGCATGAGGCATAAAACGATTGTCTTTATTGCGACAGAATCTTTTTAATCCGCTCCACGACCTCCGGCGGCTGCTCGATGACTGCCTTGGCGATCTTGGCCAATTCCTCACCGCTCACCGCCTGGATCTCGAGATTGCTTTTGGCGGCTTCCGCCAACAGCGCCGGATCGGCCATGCTCTTCATGAACGCGTCTTGCAAAATTTTGACGCGGTCCGCGGGCAGCCCCGGCGTAGTAACGATCGGCCGGCCCAGCTCGCCGGAACCGAGCATGACGGTGACCACTCGCCTTCCCAGATCCGAGGTTTTGAATTCGTTCATCAACTCGCTGAGCAGCGGCGTATCCGGCAGCCGTGGATCTTTCTTTTCGCCGGTCTGCATCAGAATGCGGACAAACCCTTTCTTGCGCCAAGTGTGATAGGGCTCGCGCGCAAAGTAGGCCGCGGTGGTAAAAGAGCGGCATACGACTTCGTTGCGCTCGGTGGCGAGATCGATCTCATTGCCGCCGGCATAGCCAGTGACGATGGTAAACTTGGTGCCGAGGGCTTCTTCGAGCATGCGGGGAATGTAGTGGCCGCTGGTTCCCGTACCGGTGGCGCCGCATTTCGGCGCTTCACTCGCCTTGCGCACGTCTTGTATGGTCTTGTACGGCGTGTCGGTGCGCATGTAGAGCATGTGTTCCGACTTATCGGAGCTCGCAAGCCAGGTGAATTTCGGCCAATCGAATTTTACTTCCTTGTTGCCCTGGAGCTGGTTGAAATAGTGCGCCGGGTTGATCGAGGCAATCGTGAGACCGTCGGGCTTGGCCACGCCATACACGTAGTTCGCGGCCACCATGCCGCCGGCGGCCGGCATGTTCTGCACCACCACGGTCGGATTGCCGGATATGTACTTGCCGATATGGTTTGCGAGCAGCCTGCCGTACATGTCGTACGCCGTCCCCGCTCCCGAGCCGACGATCAAGTTAATCGTCTTGCCTTGATAAAACGTGCTCTGCGCACCCAGCGGACTCGCCGCCAGCGCGAACAATGCGGTGAATAAAAAACTGAATTTCATAGTCCCTCCCCGGCGCTGCTTGAGATCGAGCGGCGCCATACTAATGCGCGGCAAGGAGGCAAATCAAGGGTGAAGATGCGCATTCCAAACAAATGGCATGTCGCGAAATTCGTTCACCGCGCGAAAACTGTGCATTCCTCCAGGGGAACCACCGTGGGCACGGTGGTCCGGCGCTGACATTTACGGGCACTCTCGCCAATCCCGGCGATCGACGATAATCTATTGCTCCCAAAAGTTCGCTGCTATTGCGCGGAGGGCATTGCGCGCGCTGCGATCGGAGCGAGTGGACCGGGGTACAAAACTTGCTTTGAACGAGTCGTTTGAGTATTCAAGGGAGGACCCCCAGTTGTTATGACAAGCCGCGAACGGAATTGGCCCATGGGATGGAAAGGATTCCTAGGCGTCGCGAGCTGCGTGACCGTCTTGGCTGTTGTCTATTTCGGTTACGGTGCCGGCACGAAGTCGCCCCAGAAAAACGTCGTTGCCGAAGCGAAACCCGCGGTCCAGAAGCGGCCTGTTCGAGCGATGAATCTCGCGCTCGGCAACATGGTCTTCTTTGCTCACGAGCTCGGCTTTACCGTGACGAGCGCCAAGGGCGCAACCGTCGACTCCGCCAAGATCGCCGCGCGTATCGAGAACCAGTTGCACGGTGTGCGGGAGCTGTATCGCCAAGCGATCGCCAAGAATCCCTCCCTCGCCGGCGGCCTGGTGTTGCAATTTAGCATCGCACCCGGCGGCGAAGTAAGCCATGTGCACGAGCTTTCTGCGCGGCTGAGCGATGGCGAGTTCAAAAAGGCCGTCGTCGCACAAGCCGCGACGTGGTCGTTCGCCGAACTCGTCGCGGAAAATCTGCTAGTTACTTGCCCGCTGCTGTTCGTCCACGAAGGGATGGACATCACCACACTCATCCAGTGGGAGAAATCCGTCGAGGCCCCGGCCGCGAAAACGGTGACCGCGCGTCCGTCTGGCAATCCGCTTGCTGCCGCGTCCGCATACGCAGCCGCAAGCGCAGGCACCGGCCCGGCGCCTGTCGGTGTTCCACGCGCGAGCGTGAGAACGGACGGAAGAGAATTTCAGATCAAGTACGCTACTGCTCTTCGCGCAAATCCGAATTTTTCCGCCCCTTCCTTGTTGACCTTCGCCATTGGCACGAAAGTGACAGTGCTGCGGCGCCAAGGTGATTGGCTGGAGGTCCGTTCGAGAACAGACGGACCGACCGGTTTTATTCGCAAGGAATTTGTCACGCCTCTGGAAACGGTCCGCAAGTAAGTTGTGCCGGGGCTTGCCGTCCGGCGTTCCCAGTGACCAGCAGGTGATGCGCTCCCGTCCTCAGCCCGGATGATTCATCGTCGGTAACTTAGAAGGTCTCCTGAGTAGGGCAGGGCGCGCCTTGCCCTATCGCCTGGCGTCACAGAGGCGCACGGTCCATTGCCCCATCTCACATGAATGGACGACTTTTCATTTTCATTTGTGAGGAGTGATCGCGCCGGATAGAATTGTCCACGTCCGACCGCCGTTCGCCATGTCGAAGCTGCCTCATCGCCGCCCCTGGGAAGTGTGCGCGCGCGAAGCGACGCCTGAAACGATCTTTCGCGAGCGCCGCCGTTTCCTCAAGATAACCGGCTCCATCGGCCTGGGACTCGCCGCGCTCGGTTTTCCCGGGTGCGGTCCGGCGCGCGACGCGTCGGTCATCGGCGCGCAGGAAAATCCGCCGGCGCTCGATCTCTACCCCGCTCGACGCAATCCACGTTTTCCATTGGACCGCCCGCTGACCGAGGAAGCCTATGCTGCTTCGTACAATAATTTCTACGAGTTCAGCGTGTTCAAGGGCGGCGTTTACAAGAAAACGGCGCGTTGGCGCACCTCGCCGTGGCAAGTGGAAATCGGCGGGCTGGTCGAGAAACCGCGCGTCGTTGATATCGCCGAGCTGATTCGCGCCATGCCGCTCGAAGAGCGGCTTTACCGTTTTCGCTGCGTCGAAGCCTGGGCCATGGCCGTGCCTTGGACCGGTTTTCCGCTGCGCGATCTCATCACAGCCGTGCAGCCGCTTTCCGCCGCGAGATATGTCCGTTTTACAGCGTTCCTCAAGCCGCAAGAAGCGCCCAATCAACATCCTTCCCGAGGTCCTTGGCCCTACACGGAAGGCTTGACCATCGCGGAAGCGATGAACGAATTGACCTTGTTGGCGACCGGCATTTACGGTCGTCCGCTACCGAAGCAGCACGGCGCGCCGCTCCGTCTGGTCGTGCCCTGGAAGTACGGCTTCAAGAGCATCAAGTCGATCGTCAGAATCGATTTCACCGCGGAGCAGCCGCGCACGTTTTGGAACAGCAATCGGCCGCGAGAATATGATTTTACCGCTAACGTCGATCCGACTCTCCCGCATCCCCGCTGGTCGCAGGCGAGCGAAAAACTGATCGACACCGGCGAGCGCCGCGCGACTTTGCCTTATAACGGTTACGGCGAATGGGTGGCTGGACTTTATAGAACCTAGTCGAGGATCGATGATGGAGGATGGAGATGGAATCGCGATCCTCGATCCTCCATTTTCTATACTCGCGTCATTGGATCAACTGCTTGAGCGCCTTGGCGAGAATCTCAACGTTCTCCGTCCGCGCTCCATGTCCCATCAAACCGACGCGCCAGATTTTTCCCTTGAGCGGTCCGAGGCCGGCGCCGATTTCGATGTTGAAATCGTCGTACAAGCGCTGGCGCACCTTCGGATCGTCGACGCCGTCGGGGACTTTGACGGCGTTGATCATCGGGGCGCGGATCGATTCGGCGACCGCCGGCTCCAGCTCGAGCTTGCGCATCTCGCGGATGAAGGTTTCGTGGGTCGCGCGATGGCGCTGCCACGCCGCTTGCAGACCTTCTTCGAGAACGACGCGCAGCGCTTCATGCAGCGCGTAATTCATCGAGATCGGCGCGGTGTGGTGATAGACGCGCTCGCTGCCCCAGTATTTTTCGATCATCGAGAGATCGAGATACCAGCTCTGGACTTTGGCTTTGCGCGCGGCGAATGACTTCCACGGCGCGCTCACTGAAGGTCACCGGCGACAAGCCCGGCGGACAGCCCAGACATTTCTGCGTGCAGCTGTAGCAGGCGTCGATGCCGAGCTCATCGACTCGCACCGGCGCGCCGCCGAGCGAAGTCACTGTATCCACGAGCAGCAGCGCGCCGCTCTCGCGCACGATTTTTGCGATGTCGTCGAGCGGCTGCAGCACGCCGGTGGAGGTCTCGGCGTGGACGAGCGCCGCGAGCTTGTATCGCTTTTGCGCCAGCGCGGTTTTGAATTGCTGCGCGTCGAGCGCGCTGCCCCACGCCGCGTCCACAGTGTCGACCTCGGCGCCGCAGCGCTGGGCGACGTCGACCATGCGCGTGCCGAAGACGCCGTTTACGCCGATCAGCACGGCGTCGCCGGGCTCGACGAGATTGGCGAAGCAGGTCTCCATGCCGGCGCTGCCGGTGCCGGACATGGGCAGAGCGAGGCGATTCTTCGTCTGAAAAACTTCGCGCAGCATCGCCATGCTCTGATCCATGATTTCCAAAAATTTTGGATCGAGATGGCCGATGACGGGAAGTGACAGGGCTTGGAACACGCGCGGATGGACCGGGCTCGGCCCCGGGCCGAGCAACGTGCGAACGGGCGGATTGGCTTTTGGCGCTGCGGGCATAAATAAAGTTCCTCGTGTGAGCTACTCGTCGGCTTTGACGTGCAGCTCCATGCTGCCGATTTTCTCGATGGTGCCGTGCAGATGATCGCCGGGGTTGAGCTTGCTCACGCCCGCGGGCGTGCCGGTGGTGATCAAATCGCCGGGGCGCAGGGTTAAACAGCCCGACAGAAAACGGATGTGCTCGCGCAGGCCGCAGATCATGTCGCTGGTGTGCGCGACCATCGCTTCCTTGCCGTTCTGCAGCACTTTGATCGAAAGATTCTGCGGCTCGTCGATCTCGTCGCGCGTGACGATCCACGGCCCCAGCGCGCTGAAGGTGTCGAAGCCTTTGCGGATATTGCGCGTGTTGTGCATGCCCTTGCCCCACGGGTCGCGCTGGCTGATATCCCAGCAGATCGTGTAACCGAATACGTGATCGAGCGATTGCTCCTCGCTGACTTTGCGCGCGCGTTTGCCGATGACCGCGCAGAGCTCGCACTCGAAGTCGACGAGCTTGGAGATCTTCGGCAGGATAATGGCGTCGCCCGGACCGATGATCGACGAGGTTGTCTTAAGAAAAAATTCCGCCATCAGATCGTCTTTATTCTTGATCTCCTTGTTGGCGCTGCCCATGCGGTCGACCATTTCGGCTCGATGGGCGTAATAGTTCGCCGCCGCGGCCCACAACGAGCCGGGATTGGTGATCGGCGCAAGCAGCTTCACCGATAACAAATCTTCCCCGCTCGTGCTGCTTTCGGCGTCTTTGGCAATCTGCATCGCCTTGGGATTGTTGGCCAGCGCGTCGATGATCTCCAACATCGTGTAACCCTGGCGCGCGAGCCCTGCTTTGATCAGATTCTCGCCGATGTTGACGACTTTATTGCCGACGACCACGCCCGCCTGATGATTGTTGTAATGGCAAATTTTCATGTTCGAACCTCCGCACAGAGCAGATTCGCAAGCTCAATTTTCATACCTGATGGAACGCGCAAAGTCCAACGAGCGCGGCGTGATCGCGCTCTTATGGCGCCGTTGGCGCGCGCGGAAGTGCGCGCAGATTTCTTATTGACAGCGGCGTCGTACCTAGTTTATCCCTGCTAACGGTTGACCGATCCCTCACGAAGCGCGAAACCTTAACGAAAGGAAAGAAACATGGACGTCAGCGGCACGATGCAGGTAATCACGGCGTATGCGATCGCCGTCGGCTTCAAGATCGTCGGCGCAATCGTCTTTTGGCTGATCGGGCGATGGCTCATTGGTCTTGCCGTGCGGCTGGTCTCCAACGCGTTGGAGCGGCAAAGAGTCGACCCGACTCTGCTCCGCTATCTGGGCACGGTGATCTCCGTCACCCTGAATGTTATTCTAGTTGTCGCGATCCTCGGCTACTTCGGCGTCGAGACGACGAGCTTCGCCGCCATCGCCGCCGCCGGCGTCGCCATCGGCATGGCGTGGAGCGGCTTGCTCTCCAACTTCGCCTCCGGCGCCTTTTTGATGGTGTTGCGACCGCGGCTTTCCGCCCGATGATCCGACGCCGCGGCCGGAATGCATCTTCTCGTCATTCGAGAGGCAATCCGCTAGGTTGTCTTTAATGGAGCCGTAACCTTCATGCTCTCTCTCAAACTCGGTCTCACCAACAATCCGCGCTTCGGCCAGCTCGTCGACGGCACCGCGAAATCGCCGCGCTGCGATCTCGACGTGGTGGTCACGACGCCGCCGGAGCTTTTTTACCGCAATCTCAAAAACGACGAGTTCGACGTCTTTGAAATGTCGCTCTCCGAATATCTGATCACTCGCGAAAAGGCGGTCGGCAATCGCTGGCAGTGGTGTGCGCTGCCGATTTTCCCGGCAAAGGCGTTCGTGTGGCTCGGTCTCTACGTCAACACATCGAGCGGCATTCATTCGCTGGCGGATTTGCGCGGTAAACGCGTGGGCGTCCCCGACTACGTCATGACGGCGGCGCTCTGGTTTCGCGTGTTTCTGCGCGAGCTCCACGGCATCGGGCCGCGCGAGGTCTCCTGGTATATCGGCCGCACGAAAGATTTGAGCCACGGCGGGCTATTGAATGCCGACACCGAGCCGCCGCCGGAAGTTCCTATGACCTGGCTCGATGCATCGCAGACCTTCGATGTGATGCTAGATCGCGGTGAGATCGACATCGCCTATGGCTTTGCGCCGCGCCACGACCCGAAACTCTTTTCTCTCAACATCGACCGCTACGGCGGCACGCCGCTCGAGGGGAATCCGCGCATCGGAAAACTCTTTACCGACGGCGGCTGCGCCGTGGTCAAAGCTTTCTTTCAGAAGACCGGCATCGTTCCGGCCAACCACGTGATCGTGGCGCAGCGGCGCTTGCTCGAAGAGCATCCCTGGCTCGGCGCCGAAGTTTTGGAGCTTTTCACCCGGAGTAAGCAAATCGCCTACGAACGAAATAATTTCGGCGCGCCAGCTTATCTTTATTTCGAAGCGATGAATCGAGCCGAGCAGGCGGCGCTATACGGCGATGACCCGTTTCCCTTCGGCATTGAGAAAAATCGCCATATGCTCGAAACCCTTTTCCGCAGCTCGCACGAACAGGGGCTCACGCGACGACTCGCAAGAATAGACGACGTCTTTCATCACAGCCTGCTGGACACATAAAGCGACAAGGAAGCCATGATGGCGGTTCGATTTCCCACCGTCGATGCCGATGGTCATCTCGAAGAGAATCACATCGACTGGAAGGAGCGCCTACCGGATATCTACAAGGACCGAGCACCGGAGCGCCGGCAGAGCGGCAATGGTCAACTGCGGACGATTATCGAAGGCAAGCCTTGGCCGCGTCCCGACGGCTTGGGCATCGGCGTGGGCGGCCCGTACAGTCGTCCTCATCCGCGCCGCCCGGGGATGACCGATCCCAAAGCGCGGCTCGTCGATATGGACAGCGAGGGCATTGACGTGGCCGTGCTGTTCGGCGCCGGACTGGCGGGAACCCTGCCGGCGTTGGAAGACGGCGGTCTTGCCGCCGCGCTCGCGACCGCGCGCAATAGTTGGCTCGCGGAATACTGCGCGGCGGATCCAGAACGCATCAAAGGCACGGCGGCGCTGGCGCAGCAGGATATTTCGGCGAGCGTCAAAGAATTGGAGCGCACCGTAAACGAGCTCGGCTTCGTCGGCGCTTCGCTCTTTCCCAACGTCAAAGGCCGCCATCTCGGCGATGCCTACTATTTTCCGCTCTACGAAGCCGCCGAACGCCTCGACGTGCCGATCTGCGTGCACATGTTCCTGGGACGTTACGGCTCGGACGCCGTCGGCACCGACCGGGTCGAAAAATTTTTTTACTCGCATCTGTTCGGCCATCCGTTCGAGCAGATGATCGCGCTGTCGGTCATCATCGGCGAAGGCGTGCTCGACCGTTTCCCCAAGCTGCGCTTTGTTTTTCTCGAGTCGGGCTGCGGCTGGCTACCCTACTGGTTTGAAAGAATGGACGAGCACTACGAGGTGCTCGGCGTGCAGCTACCCGCGCTCAAGATCGAGCCGAGCAGGCTCTTGGAGCGCGGCCAGCTCTACTTCTCCTGCGAAGCGGACGAAAAGGAGCTCGCGCACGTCGTCGACGTGATCGGCGCCGATTGGATTGTCTTCGCGTCGGACTACAGCCATTTCGACAGTCGCTGGCCCGGCGCCTCCGAGCCGATCGCAAATCACGCAACGCTCAGCGACGCGGTGAAGCGGAAGATTCTCAACGACAATGCGCGCCGGCTCTATCCCCTGGACTAACGCAATGAAAAAAACAGAATCACTCCTAGCGATCCTCTTCGTGCTGTTTACCCTCTCGCCGGCTCATGGCGAGGACATCAAGATCGGCCTGCCGTCGGTGACCATCACCGCCATGCCGTTTTTCGTCGCCAAGGAACACGGCTTCTTCAAGCAGGAAGGCCTCAACGGGGAAATGGTGGTGATGCCGGCGGCGCTGAACATTCGCGTCCTCCTGGCCGGCGATATCCAGTATGCGGCGACCATCGGTTCCGCCGTTGCCGCGGCGATTCGCGGCATCAACGTGCGCACGGTGATGCTCTTCGTCGATCGCCCGCTGCAGGATCTCGTTGGCGGAGCCGGCATCAAATCGATACCGGACCTCAGGGGAAAAGTCGTGGCGCTCTCGTCGCGCGGCGGTCTGCAGGACATCATCATGCGGCGCATGCTCGCAAAGGCCAAGATCGATTCCACCCAGATCACCATGGTAACCATCGCTGGCCAGACCGCCCTGATCGCGGCCGTGAAAACCGGACGGGTCGCCGCGGCGCTGCTCAATCCG
Source organism: uncultured delta proteobacterium (assembly GCA_963745035.1). Taxonomy (GTDB): domain Bacteria; phylum Desulfobacterota; class Binatia; order UBA9968; family UBA9968; genus DP-20. The sequence continues at coordinate 120,527 of CAVUVW010000011.1, forward strand.
CCTTATAATTTCCTCGCCTACCGCGAAGGGCTGAACAACTTGGGATTCTCCGGAGACTTCGTGCGCCTGCCGAGCACGGGCATCGCGACTCTTGGGTGAAACTCTCGAGCGCAATCCCGATCAAGTGCGGCGCCTGACACGCGCGATAGCGCGCGCCCGCGCTTTTGCCAGAGACAACAAGGCCAAGGTGATGCCGACCCTCAAGCGCGCGCTGCGCATCGAAGACGAAGAGCTGCTATCGAAGATCTATGACCAGCACAAACTGGTCGAAACCGCCGACGGCCGCGTCGATGACGGCCTGATCGCCGACACCATCCGCGACGCGCGCCAGACCGACAAGATCGAGAAAGAAATTCCCGCCAATCAGGTCTTTGATTTCTCGTATTTGCCGGCGCGCTGACGCCGATGGTGTGATCTCTGCCGCGGTGAATCAAAGGATCATCACCACGGAGTGATTCATGAGTTTCGCTCGCCCACAGATACTGAGAAAGCATCGGGAAAGATTTCTCGCATCCGCTCGAAATGACAATTAGGCGGACGCATCTGTCATTTCGAATGAAGTGAGAAATCTTTCTCTACCTGTTATTTTCAAAGGAGCAAAACGAAGGCCACGAAAGGTAAGGATATCGTGGGTTCCGTTGATCTAAGCGGGCTTCGATCGATGCGCAAGCGCACCTTATGAGAAACTTTGCGCCCTTGGCGTTCTCTGCGGTTTCCTCTACTTGAACTGTGGCATGACTTTTTCGGCGAAGAGCCGGATATTCTTAAGCGCCATCTCCTGCGGCATGCCGCCGAAGTGAAACGTGCCGGAGATCGTGGTGAGCCCGTTCGGTTCGCTCCACTTGCGGATCGTGTCGGCCACCCGCTGCGGATCTCCTGCCAAGACAAACCCTTCCCTGATCTGCGTCTCGGCGGCGCGCTGGACGAGCAGTCCTATTTCTTTGCGATCGGTATCCGCCGCGGTGTGAACTTCGAGATAGTTGTCCAAATAGGGCGCGGCTTCTTCCACGGCTTTGTCCAAACTGCTCGACACGTAGATATGAAACTTGCCCAAAATATCCGTTTTGCCGGCATCATGCCCGGCCTTGGCTAGATTCTCGCGGTAGATTTTTATGAACGCGGGCAAGGCTCCCGGATCGCGATAGAGGTACGGCAAGGTCATCAGATGAAAGCCGTTTTCTCCCGCCCAGCGAAACGAATCCTCGGTGCGCGCACAACCGACCCAGAAACGCGGATGGGGCCGCTGTACCGGCTTGGGATAGACCGGCACGTTCTCGTAATTGTAAAACTCGCCTTTGAAATTGACCGGCTTGTCCGACCATGCCTGCAGCATGACTTCGACGCCTTCGTACATGCGCCCGGTCGCTTCCTTTTGATCGACGCGAAACTTTTTGTACTCGTGCGCCTCGCTGCCCTTGCCGACGCCGAAATCCAATCGCCCGTTGGAAATCACATCGACCATCGCATAGGACTCGGCGATGTCGATGGGATTATGCAGCGGTAAAACATTGATAGCGACGCCGAGGCGAATTTTTTTGGTCGTCCGCGCGATCGCCGACATGAAAGTCGGCGGATGCGGCAAATCGCCGCCGTAGTGCGCGAAATGATGCTCGGTGACCCAGATATGGTCGTAATCGAGCCGGTCCATTTCCTCCATCTGCCCGAACATCTTTTGATAGAACTCCGACACCGACCCGTCGAGGTCGGGAACGTAGGTTGGTAAATAGTGCGCGCCAAACTTCATCGTTTTCCTAGCCATCCGGAATCACAACCTCCAAAAATTTCATCCCACTAGATATAGGGTGGCGCTCCGCGGGAGTCAACGCTGGGCCGGCGACCGGTTCTACTTAATCTGCCCGAATCGCCAGGGTCTAACCGCCCATTGCTACCGGCGGAGAAAATACCGTGGGTCCTGTGACCTCGGACTCGAGGGCACGAAGCGCGGTCTGAATAATCTCCCGGCGCAAACGCGCATCGAGCTCTTTCGACAGGTTCGGGTCGCCGCACGGGTGTGGAATACTCACGCCTTTCACGATCCGGTTCGCGCGCACCTGTTGCGCCACTGCAAACATCGCGCTCACGAGCGCCACCGGCAGGCCGGCCTTTTCAAGTTCCTTGCTGATCACAGCGCCGCTGCGACTGCAGGTTCCTCACGTGGCGACGAAAAGAACTCCTTCCACATTGTCTTTCTTCAAGTCCGCGGCGATTTCCTGACCCATGCGCCGCATGACGGCGGGCGAGCCCTGATTCCCCGGAATAACGTAGTAGGCGGGGTAGAGCTTCCCGGCGCCGATGGCGCCTTCCGTTTCTAGCGCCCGCAGAGCGTCGAGCGGCACACCGTAGTGCGGATTCTGATTCATGTAGGCAACGTTGTAGCCGCCGTGCACCGCTTCCCACTTCCCCGGCTCGAGTTCTTTGAGCTCGGCGATGTTGTATTTGCGCCAGTACGTGTTGCGGTACGTCTTGAACTTGTCCGGGTTGCCGTACGGCACGACGCCGCTGGTCGTCACCACGGCAAGATTGCGACTTTTCGCATGGTCGAGCGGCGGGGCCGGCGCGGCATCGTCCCAAACTTCCAGCGGCAGCTCGCTCGCGAACGGTTCACCGTGGATTTTCCGGAGCAACATCTCGACGGCGCGCGTCGCGCCGCGGGACTCGGCTTTCTCAATGCGCCGAATGCCGCGGCCAATGTAGCCTTCTTGTGCTGCGGAACCGATCTCCTCTCCCTGGGCAAGGCGAATCGTGAGGTGAGCCAAGCGGGTCATGGCTTCGCTCATGCCCGCAGTGGTTTCCGCCGTCGGCAAGCAGTACATCCGCGCATTGGCGAACTCGCGATAAGCGTCCACGCCGGGATTTTCGATGTGCATCGCGGTCACGCACGGTATCGCTAGTTCGTTGGCAATTGCATTGCCCGCCTCGACGCAAATCACACCGTAGCGTCCGGAATTGAAAGCGGGCCCGGCAACAACAACTTGCGGCTCAGCGGCCCGCACGGCATTCAAGATGGCCGTGATCGCCTCATCCTTGTGCTCGTGGAAGTAATTGTCGCCGACATAGATCGTGCGCACGACCTCCGCCTGTCCGCCGAGTTTCGCCTCCAAAGCCCGCGCCGCGCCGGCGCTGCCCTCGATAATGCCGACGGGCATACCGGCTTTTTCCTCGCCGCCGAGGCCGGCAAAAAATTGATTGACGACGTGAACGATGTTGATCATGAGTCTAACTCCTTGAGAGTTCAAAACGTTCAAGCCGTTCAATCGCTTCGCTCTGTTCAACCGGTGGGGGATCGAACGGTTTGAACAATCTGAACGTTTTGAACGGCTACGAAATTAATGCTCCGTCGCATCTAAAATTTCCGCCGCCCCAAATATCTGCCCCGCCGATCATCACGTCGCGCGCTTCCAGCGCTAGTGCGCCGAGCGCAGGCACGGGAGCGGCGCCGGGAAAGGGAAAGATCTTGATCTGTTCGTAGGGCCCGATCACTCGGTCCATGGCCGGCAACTCGACGGTGCGATCGAGCGCTCCTGTGCTAACGATCGCATCAGCTTCTGGAAGATAGAACAACACCGGACTGTCCTTCCCTTCCTTGCCGCCGTTCTCGTACGTAACGAGCGTCGTCTTGATCCCCGCTTGCTCGCAGGCGCGCACGGTCAACATCACATCGACAAAGGCGTTGCCGCCGCCGATCCATGTGACCAGCGCGCCCTCCGCGCCCATCGCCTTGGCCAGGCGCGCCGCATTCTGAGCGCCGACTTCCTTGCCGTGATTCGTTTCAAAGCGGATGCGCTGCAAGATGACTCCGCCGAAGTTCACGCTATTGCCGTGCGCCGCGTACAATTCCAGCGCCAGAGGATGGTTTTGCCAATCCCATGTCGTCGGGTAATAGCCGCGGCCCGAGCGCGTCGTATCGACGGTGACCGCGCCGTCAAGAAGCTCGTTCGGATGGATGAACGTAGACAGCGAATTCCGCAGCGATAAGCCATAGTACCCGACACCCGAGTGCACGTGCTGGGGGTCGGTAATGCATCCTTGAATCAGCATGACGTTGGGCAGGTCGGGATGCTTGTCCGTCAAATCATAAATGGAAATTTTCGCGGGCGGCAATTCCGCGGTGACTTGCGCAAGACGCTGAGCAACTTTGAGCTCGGCGGACTGAATCGCGCCATGCGCATCGAGCTCGCCGAGGCCGGCAGCGATGCGAAAGCTTACGACCAGATGCACATGCGCGCTGAACCGTGAAATCTCCGCGCCGGGGCCGGACATGTCGAGGATCGCGCTTCGTTGCACCGTCGTGCCAGCCCGGATCGTGCCGTCATAATCGGCGGCTGCAATGACGGTCATGCCCGAGAGACGGTGCGTCCGCCCTTCGCCCACGGTCGCAACCTCGCCCAGAACACCGGGAAAAACCTGGCCGCTGCCGGAAACTTTGTATCTCGGCTCGACGATGTCCCTGATTCCGGTGATGCGCGTCTTCTCTCCCGGCGTTGCCACGGCAAGCGTTCACGTCGCTGATCCGCGCATCCTGCCGAAACCAGCGCGATCAACGCCGCTTCATCGACCTCGAAGCACTTCGCTCGTCGTACTTGAACCGATGCCCCAGCCGAATCTGTTTTACCGGAAATTCTGCGAGTTCGAGTCTCATCATCATTCGCGGGAGTTCAAAACGTTCAATACGTTCAAACCGTTCAAGCCCTCACCCCGGATCACGTCCGGGGCAGGCTCTCGTTCCTCCCCCGCGACGCGGGGGAGGATGCAAGGAGGGGGTTTGAACGGAGCGTAGCGGTTGAACGGTTGGAACGTTTTGAACGCTTATATTACGGCGCCCCCATGATTTTCCGAAAGTCCTGGATATAAGTTTGCAGATTTGTCCCCAGCTTGGGGCTCACGACAAAGTCCGGCTTGATCTGAAATTCTTTGAACTTGCTGCGCGCGCCTTTCATGGCGCTGCCTTTGCCCAGATTCGTCGCCAGAAAAGACTGCGCCTCTTCGGAAAGCACCCATTCGGCGAACAGCAAAGCGGCATGCGGGTGCGGCGCGTTCTTCGCCACAAACAGCCCTTCGGGTTTGACGATCGCCGGAGCGAGGACTTTGAAGCCGAGCGGCGCGCCTTTTTCGCGGATGGCCGCCGAGGTCTCGCCGTTGATCGCGATGCCGATAGGATATTCGCCCGAAGTCACGACTTGAGTCGTCAGCGTTCCGCCGCGCCGGTAACTTATGTCCTGCTTGGCGAGCCTGCTCAGATAAGCGACCGCTTTCTCTCGTCCCCAGGCGGCCTCCATGGCCGCGAGAATATAACCCGCCTCCGGATCGAACAGCATCTTCCCCTTCCACGTGGGCTGAAGCAAATCGTCGTAACTTTTCGGTGCTTGCTCCGCCTTGACGGCATTGGCGTTGTAAATCAGCGCCGTGGTCAAATAGTACATGCTGTGCCAGGAGCCGGCCGGATCGTAGGTGCCGTCGAAAAAGCGGTTCGCTCCGGGAATCGCGTAAGGTTGCACAAGGTTGGCGTTGAGCAATTGATAGCCGTAGCTCAGATCGACCTGCACGATATCGAATGCATGCCTGCCGGCGCGCGCTTCGGTCAACGTCCGGCTGAGAATGCCGTCGCGCGGCGAGAAATAATGATGCAGAGCGATGGAACGATAGCGCTGATTGAAGACGCGCGCGAGCGGCAGGAACTCGTCGATCGGCAAAGTGCCGTAATAAACCATTTCTCCTTCGGCTTGAGCGCCTTTGACGAGATAATTGATCCGCTCTTGTGGCTTGAGTGATTTGATCTTATCTGCGACTTCGCCGATGGTCGCGGCGCCCGCCGGCAACGCCGACAGGACGCAACAACCGATGAGCAACATAAACCAGCTTGATCGAATTTTTCGAGCCCGAGACATGAAGCGATTCCTCTTTCCAGTGAGTTGCCAGATTTCCGTTTACAAAACATCCAAGCGAGCGTCAACTCGCAGGATTACGCAGCATGCGCGACGGCGGCCGCGCGTTACGAAGACACTGTCCGAGGTCCGATCGGTCCCTGATAAACCATATCGACGTCCATCTTTTGATAAGCGGCGACAAAACCGTTCTTGTATTCGTGGCCGCAGTAGTGCGCCGGCTTGAGTTTCTCCCACACAAGATAGCCGTTGGCGTCGACGCAGCCCTCGTCGACCGACGCCGCAACCACTTTCCCGACCACCATGACCCGGTGCAACCATTGCCTGGTCCATTCCACTTTGCACTCGAAATGGCTTTTGCATTCGGCGATGCGCGGCGGTTTGGCGACCCTTGACGGCAGCGCCGTCAGCCCCGCTTTTTCCAATTCGTTGACGCCCGGCGGAAACTCTAATCCGCACACCCGGACCTTTTCCAAAATTTCTTTCTCGAACGGCGGTACGTTGACGACAAACTCGCCGGTCGACATGACATTGCTGCATGTGTCTTTTGTCGCACCAACGGTAAACGCGATAAACACCGGATCATGGCACACGCGCACGCAGGTGCCGAAGGAGGCGGCATTGATTCGGCCTTGGCCGTCCACAGTGGTGATCATCACCAAACAAGCGCTCGGCGCAAACAGCCGATCCCAGTGTTCGCCCGGCACGTCGATCTTTCTAGCGAAGCTCGATTCGTTCATTTCACCGCCTCCTTTAAATTCGATCAGGAACCGAAGTCTATTCGAGTGGCATCGGCATCGTCAATGCGTCGCCCTGGAAGACGGCGTAATTTTCCGCGCAAACGTTCAATAAACCGCGTCTCGTTCATCATTTCAGATAATATTTGCAGCCCAAACGCCACGCTCGTAAAATATGCCTCTAACGAGCCTTGTATGAAGCGCTGGCAAATTATGGTCATCGCGGCCGTCGTCGTTCTGGCGATGGCGGTGATCGTCGGGTATCGAATCGGCGTGCAAATGCTCCACGACAAAGTCGTTGCCGCGCTCGGGAGCGGCAGCCGCTTGACGGAGCTGAAGGTCAATTGGTTCACGATCGAATTGCTCGGGCTCAGCATCGACGCTCCCAAAGGATGGCCGGCGGCGCGCACATTCGAAGCGGAGCGGGTGATCATAACTCCCGATCTTCGCACCCTGTTTACTAGAAAAAACCGGATCTTTTCCATCGTCGTCGAAAAGCCTTACATGTCGATCCTGCGCAATCCAGCCAAACTGGTGTTGGTTCCCAGTTTGACGGAACGGCAGGAACCGGCGCAATCGACAGAATCAAGCGCTCATGAGATAGAAATCTCAAGGATCGAGCTCAAGAACGGCAGCTTGGATTTCTATGACGCCACGGTGAGCCGGCCACCTTATAAGACCAGAATTGAAGAAATCGATGCGCTGATCAAAGACGTCGCGACCCCCGCGGCCGACAAAACCCACTTCGAGCTGACTGGAATTGTAAAAGGAGTGCGGCGCGATGGTCGAGGCAAGGTGCGCGGCTGGGTCGGGCCGGCGGCCAGGGACTCTTCGTCGCAGATCACCCTCGAAGCGGTTGACCTGGTGGCGCTCCAACCCTATCTCGTGAAGAAAAACGATGCCCGGGTCGCCAAAGGAACCCTCGACTTGGATCTCGCCTCCGAGGTTCGCAACGACAATTTGAACGGCAAAGGCAAAATCGTTCTGCGCGACCTAGGGTTTGCGCCGTCGTCGACATTCTTCGACACCTTCATGGGCATGCCGCGCAACGCCGTGATCAATTTTCTCAAAGATCACAACAACGCCATCGACGTCGACTTTACGCTTACCGGCAACACAAAGAACCCCAACTTCTCGCTCAACGAGAGTCTGTCCACGCGCATCGCCACGGCGATGGCCGGACAACTCGGCGTCGGCATCACCAACGTCGCCGAAGGGCTCGGCAACATGGGCCGTAAAGGCTTGGAAGGAGCGAGCAGCGTCGTCGAAGGGGTCGGCGCGGCGGCCAAGCGCCTGTTTGGCGGCCAATGAAAATCCGGTGGTGCCATCAAAGCGCACGCGCGGGTCAAGTTGAACCATACGAATACGGCGGATAGTCAACCTCTTTCACGGCTGCGGCGCCGCGCACATTGAGATTGAACTGAATTCTCCTACTACTCAGTCCTGTGGAATTTGACTGTAGCGTCGTTCAGTTCAAAGCAACGAAATAATTTATTGCGAGGCCTCGCGCAATGGAGTGCTAGTAGGCCACTTGATTCGGAATCAAGTTCGTTCTGCGCTCAGGCGCGTCTGCGGGTCGTGGTGTCACAGCTCTAACGGGCTTTCGCCAGATTTCTTCGAGTCGCCCCTGGCAATGGTAGAGTCGGGGTTTGACAACTTCCTGCTATCTAACCGATAGTGACTTAACTCGCCTCGATGCTGCACGGTAGACGGCACCTCGGGAAGCAACAAATTGACTAACGATGACGTCGAAATGGTATTTCGACTGGTCGCTGCCCTTATTGCGGGAGCCTGCATCGGCTACGAGCGTTCGTATCACGGCAGACCCGCCGGTTTTCGTACACATGCGCTGGTCTGCACAGCATCCAGTCTTCTGATGCTGGTCACCGTCTATGAGGCGCACTGGGTGCGCGCAACCGCCGACCTCGTGAGACTCGACCCGACAAGGATGGCTCAAGGAATCATGACCGGAATCGGTTTTCTCGGCGCGGGCGTGATTATGAAGGATGGGCTTTCCGTCCGAGGACTCACTACGGCGGCGTCAATCTGGATTACGGCGGCAATCGGCATTCTGGCTGGGATTGGCTTCTATTTTCCCCTGGTTGTTTCCGTCATACTCACTATCGGTATGCTGTCCGTCCTCCGCCTAGTCGAAGCTCGTATGCCTATGCAGGCGTATTATCACGTCGATATTCGTTTCACGCCGAATTCCGAGATGGGGGAAGGCACGTTGCGGGCGCTGATCGAAAGTTACGGGTTCAGTATTGCCAATTTCAGCTACCGCCTCGATGGCGAAGGCCGCGTGCGTCGTCACACCATGGTGCTGCGCAGTACCGATCGCTCCAGCGCATCGCGCCTTTCCGAGAGACTCGAGGCCACAGAGGCGGTACAGGAGTTTCGCATCGCACCCACTGGTGATTAAGCCAAGCTATCACAGTGAAATCCTTCTGGAGCGCTCTTCGCGACTACTCAGTCACTCTGAAAAACTCCATCTCGATTAATGGGATACGGGCAGTGGAACCCAAATCGCCCACTTAACCCCGCCACCCGCTGTGCTAGTTTTGTGCTAGTTCAATCCGCAAACACAAGGAAGCACGAGCAGAGAAAAGCGGAGGCGCTCGTTTCCTGTTGGTTTCTGTGGATGTTTGTCGGTGAGCACCGACCACCACGAGACTCGAAATCAAGTTTACCCGGAAATGCTAATGACGGTCGAAATCCTTCCGCGCTCGGGTGGGCTCTAATTGAATTAAATTCTCCACCAGTATTAGCCGGGCGCTGAAACTGTCGTATCCTCCTCTCTCTAAAAACAAGGGAGAGGAGAAAAGTCATGCGGCAGGTCATTCGACGATTTTTGAAGCACCTCCAAGCGGAGAAAAACGCAAGTCCATCCACCATAGAATCCTACCAATACGACCTAAACAAGTTCGACGACTATGTCGTTCATCGACTCGGAAACAGGTTCTTACCAGGAGATATTTCCCGCGACCACATACGAGATTATCTTACGTGGCTCTCGGAAGCCATCAAAAGCCAAACGGTCCATTGGCTTGTGCACGGGCTTTGGCAGCGATACGGTCGTTTTTTAAATACGCTCATCGAGCAGGGATGCTGAGAGACAATCCCACTGCAGATATTGCCCTTCCAAAAATCAGGATGGGCGAAATCCGCGCTCTGTCACAGGATGAATGCGGTCGGCTTCCTGCGAGTTGTCGAGACGAATCGGAGTCCATTTAGAAAAATCAGGGACAGGGCAATAATAGCGACATTCCTCTTAACCGGAGCGAGATTACGCGAAATTGTGCAGCTGGACAAAGCCGACATCGACCTTCATCAATCGACAGTACGGCTGCATCGTAAAGGCGGGGACATTAACATACTGCCTTTGGCTGACTCGGCAAAAACAGAACTGAAATTGTACCTAAAGCAGCGGCGGAAGAGGAGCCGCGCAAGGGCACTATTTATATCTTGCCAGAATCGAAGAATATCACGTGGCGCGGTTTGGTATCTGGTGAAGAAATATTTCAAGAAATGCCGACTGAGAACGCGCGGCATGGGACCACACGCTTTGCGGCATACCTTTGCGACACTGCTTTTAAGCCACGGAGAAAACCTCAGAGTCATTCAGAGTCTTATGAATCACAAAAGTCTGGCGACGACAGCACGGTATTTGCCTTCGCGAAGCAAAGAGCTGGTAAAAGCCGTGAACGGTCTGAAGCTGTTGCGTGGCTAGAATGTGCCGTCGTTCAGTTCAATTCTGCAAGGTATCCTAAATTCGTCCCTTTTTTTCTGCATACAAAGCAACTTCTTGTGGTCCTATTAATGGAAAGCGACACGGCGAAAATAACAGAGAAGGGTGGGAGCCAACACATGTGCAGGAGATCCGTTTGCAAGACGATAGTTTCTATTTGAAGTTTGTTCAATATTAGACAGCAATCGTGACCTAGGAGTATATCGTGATGTCTCATACTGGAGGTCGTCATGCGAACCATTTTTATTTTACCCTTCATATTCGCTGCTTGGATTGTGATGCCGACGGTTTCAGGCGCCCAAGTAGGAAAAGACGCTACGTCGCCGGGGCAGCTTGCACCGGGCGCTGTGCAAGGCGCACGCATGGAGAGTTGCAAGGCAAGTACCAAAACGGAAATCGCGTTGCTGTTTGACCGCTGGAATCAGTCGCTGCAGACAGGTGATCCGCGCAAGGTGGTCGCCAATTATGCGGAGCCTTCGATCCTCTTGCCCACCGTTTCAAACAAACCACGTCTCACGCCAGCCGAGAAGGAGGATTACTTTCATCATTTCTTAGAGGACCGCCCTTCCGGCAAGATTGACTTGCGAAACGTTGAGCTTGGTTGCAACACTGCGGTTGATGCAGGTCTTTACACCTTCACGTTTGCCAGGACAGGGGCAACGGTCAGCGGACGCTATACCTACACCTATCGCTGGAACGGTTCAGAATGGTTAATTACAAGTCACCATTCTTCAGCGATGCCAGAGAAGTAGCCGAGAGGCATAACCCTTTATTCCAGAGGACCGCCTGTGGCGGCCGCGGATGGACGCGTTGTCCGGCTGTAAGACGACGACAATTGCTACTATGCTGCGTTGAACGAAGAGAAGATCGAAAAGATGGAATTGGCGTATGAAGAGAATTTGAATTTACAGGGACTTTTGGGCTTAGGTGATTTCAAAATATTCGGGTCAATTGTGGATATGCAGAAGTAAAGCGGGACTATACGGAACTGGAGAATCATAGTTATGCGGATGGAGAGTTCCGGAGATCCCCAGCCGTGCCGGATCGACCGTCGTCTTGCAAAGCAGTTCCAGCAGGACTACCGTCATCGAGCAATTCTAGGTGAACGGAGGAGAACCTGTCGCTACACGGCGTTTCACACATCGGCCTCTCGACGCTCGACCTCGCCGCCACCCGCGCCTTCTACGAGGATGTGCTCGGCTTCCGCCTAGTGACCATTGAGCAGATCGATTTCGAAGAAGGGGGATGTATCCGCCACGCGTTCTTCGACTGTGGCGATGGCCAACTTCTCGGATTCATGGAGCCTCGCGGGATCCAAGGACTACCAGCCGAATACGACACCGGCATCAATCAAAGCCTCGGGCTACCCGAATGGTTCTACCACTTCGCCTTCAACGCTGGCTCGGTCGAAGAGTTGCACGCGAAGCGCGCGGAGCTGATTGCCAAAGGCATCAAGGTCACGGCGATCGTCGACCACGAGTGGGTGCTGTCGATCTACTTCAAAGATCCCAACGGCCTCCTGCTCGAGTATGCGGTGCAGACGCGTGCGCCCGCCGACCCTCACGTAAGCCCGGGCAGGCGCATTATGGCCAGCATGCGTGGACCGTCCCGGGTCACCGATTTCCGCGATTCCTAGACCTCGGTGGGATGCATCGAGAACTCGCTATCGTGCTGGGCTCGAGATGGTGAGATGAGTCGCATGACCAGGCGATGAAGCAGACGGTCGCTTTCGGCGCCCGGAGCTTATCACGATCCGTTAGGCGCATTGACCAGGAGAGCGCTGGTATCACAGGAAAGGAGGAAATGCCATGGCAAAGCCCTCGAAATTTGCTCACATCGTTTATCGCACGAGACGCTTCGAGGAGATGATTGCTTGGTACGAAAAAGTGTTCGAAGCAAGGGTGCAATACAAAAATCCAGCCCTCGCATTTCTTACATATGACGATGAGCATCACCGTTTCGCTTTTGGCAACCTAGAAATGCTCGATCCATCCGGTAAGGCTCCCGGCGGCAAAACCGATATCGGTGTCGACCACGTGGCTTATACATACGCAAGCCTCCGCGATCTTGTCGATACTATACACGGCTCAAGAGGGAGGGCATCAGACCTTACTGGCCCATTCGCCACGGTCCAACCCTGTCGCTCTACTACAAAGATCCTGACGGAAACCGAATCGAGTTTCAGGTCGATTGCTTTGCGACGGCCGATGAGGCTAATGCATATATGCGAGGAGACGGTTTCTCTTCCAATCCTATCGGCGTGAACTTCGATCCAGATGAACTGGTAGAGGAATTTAAGAAAGGCGTGCCCGAGCAGCAGCTTCTCGCCCGACCCGAAGGACCACCGGCCTCAATCCCGCGCGAGCATGGTCTTGGCGCCTAACAGCGCCTTGTTGCCCGACACCTATGTCTCGCCGCTTCGCGCTCAGCACGGCGCGGCAAAACGCGAACGTTACGCGACGTGAGGAGCATGTGATGCGACTTCCGAAGCAGGTCGTGCGTATCGTGAACGCGGTCACCAAACTTGCCCTTCTCGTAGGCATCCCACGGCCTCCATACACGGCGGGAAAACGCGCTCATCGTCGAAACCGTCGGGCCGAGCGTTAGCCATCAGGATTGAACTGAATTCTCCATCAACGTAATCTCGCGTGGCATCACATTGAAGCGTCGTTCAGTTCAATCTCAGGCTAAATTTGATCTTGCCATTTGATGAATACTGTCGAAGGCATCGCCGCGCGGAACGTCTGATATTCAGTCAGCGTGCTTCTCAGTTCGATGTCCGCTCGCCCTCTCATAAACGGCTTGCTTGATCGCCGCAGGTAGTCAGGGGGCCACCCATCAGAAGGTTGCATGCGTGTCCTGCCATCCGAGTCCGTTCCAAAACACTGTTTCGAGCAATCGCCTTATTTTCCGACTTGGAAGATTGCGAAAGATCCCATTGTTCGGCCCTACCATGCGGTAATCCAAATGAATCCGCCGGTAATTCCATTTGACACTGTCAAGCGGTCGCCATTCGCCAGGGGCCTCCTCGCCGAACAGCCCGCTTGAGCCGCCTTCAAACCGATGGTCGACGAAAATGCCCTCTCTTGCCGGGTTGGGGCATCGTTGCTCAGTAATAGTGAGTTGTGGGACAATCTTGAATCTCTTGTATCCCAGCTGATCGAGTAGATGCAGTTGCGTGAACGTGTCCTTGATCGACGTCGCGCTTGCCTCCACCGAAATATACTTCGGCTTCTCCTCTACGCTGAGCAGACCTTCGAGGCATACGGAATCCATTCCCTCGATATCTACTTTCATGTAGTACGGCACACCGAATTTTAGGATGACGTCCTTGATCGTAGTCGCCTCGACCTTAACCGGATGACTCTTGAATCCTCGCGCCTCGTTTCTTTTGACCCATTCGGGGTTTGCTGTCCCCCATATGCTGACTTGCTCGTTGACAAAAAAATCGATGGTTCCGACGGTATGACTGATCGCCTTGTTGATGATCTGTAATTGGCCAGAGCCGATCGCTGCCGAGAATTTGTGTACACACTCCTCGCAGAGTTGGGCATTCGCCTCGATTCCGACGACCCGAAATCCTTTTCTGAGATAGAACTCGTGTCTTCTCCTGTATGCATTCCAACGTCATAGATTAAGTCGCCTGGCATCTCGTAATCTCCAGGGTTATGAATACGCGCCGATCCGTCTCTCGAAAGATCGTCATCGCTTCGGGCACAACGGCGCTTTTCGACTCAACGATGGGTCCGAAACCCGTCTGTGCTGGTTTGTGCCAGAACCAGAGCAGAACAAACACCTCCCATTGTCTAACACCCAGGAGGTGAACATTAAAATAGTTGGATTTTTTCGTTGATGTTCCGCTCTGGTTTGGCCCCGACTTGGCTCTTAATCAGCGGGTCCGGGGTGTTCTGGATGCTAGGATTGAATTGAATTCTCCACCAACGCAATCTCGCGCGGCATCACATTGAAGCGTCGTTCAGTTCAATCCTACGGGTCCGCGAGCACTTCTTATTTGACAAATCCCTTCGTTCGGCGTGATAAATAACGCTCGAAACTCTGGGTGTGCAATGAAGAAAGCTCGTCTGTCATCAATCCTGATTGCGGTACTGATGCTCGCTGTTGCCGTCATGGCCGTCATCACGGTTTGCGATGGAGCGAGAGAATCGTGTCCGCTTTTTCCCGGCCAGCCAGAGATTGCCCATTGGAATATCCCCGATCCGACCAGGGCTACTGGATTGAAGGAAATCGATAAGTACAGGGATGTCGCACAGCAAATTCAGCAGCGTGTGCACTTGCTTTGTGCGTTCCCGATAGAAAAGCTGGGCCACTTGGCACCAGAACAGCGTGCAACCTCATAACCGGGCTGCGAGTGCTGTTAATGGACCAGCGCCTTTGCTCATGCAGCACGGGGGCTTTGAAAGCTCTTGTATCGCTACCGAGTCAAATAGCCGGTCCAGAAACAGCGGACATTGTTGCGGTGCTCTTCAGAATGTCTGGCGGCAGAAGCCTGTAATGCTCCGATAGGCGAAGCGCATGTTTTGGCAAATTCAAACGGTAACCCTGAAGTTCGAAACAAATGCCAAACAACTAAAGGCCAAACTCGCCTCCCTGTCGCCTCTCCCGCAAAGTCACGGGAAGGCGACAGGAAAGGGTTGAAAGGCTAGGACGTTTGGAACAGTCCGCACGTTTTTCTTTTTCTGCAAACGGCGCAAAATTCGGGTAGCAAATAAGCCATGACTGCTACAGCTCCAATTATCACGCTCTCGCCGCGGGATTACGACGCGGTTTTGTTCGACCTCGACGGTGTACTGACGAAAACGGCGACCGTGCATGCCGCGGCATGGAAAAAACTGTTCGATGGATATCTAAAGCAGCGCGCCCAAGACACCGGAGGACCCTTCGTCGCCTTCGACATCGATGCCGACTACCTGCGCTATGTCGACGGCAAACCGCGTTACGATGGCGTGGTGTCTTTTCTCCACTCGCGCGGAATTGATTTGCCGTTGGGTTCGGCCGGCGACGCGCCCGGCACGGGAACGGTACATGCTCTCGGCAAGCTAAAGGATCGATACTTCACGGAGAGTCTGGAGGAGCAAGGCGTCGAGACTTATGAACCGACGATCTCTCTCGTGCGCACGCTGCGCGCGCAAGAGATCAAGACCGCGGTCGTCTCTTCGAGCAACAACTGCGCGGCAGTTCTGCAGGCCGCCGGCATCGCGCATCTTTTCGATACGCGGGTTGATGGCAGGGAGATCGCCCGCCTCGCGCTCAAAGGCAAGCCGGCGCCCGATGCTTTCCTCGAAGCGGCGCGGCGTCTGGCTGTCGAGCCGTCCCGCGTCGTCGTCGTGGAGGACGCGATCGCCGGCGTCGCTGCGGGACGTGCCGGCCGTTTCTGCTGTGTGATCGGTGTCGATCGAGGTGGGCATTCTAAGGCGCTGCGTGAGGCCGGTGCTAATGTCGTGGTAACGAGCTTGGCGCAGGTTAGGATCAGTCCAGAACCCGCCTCCGCCTGGACGCTAGTGTATGAAGGATACGAGCCAGCGCGGGAAAGAATCCGCGAAGCCCTATGCGCGCTAGGGAACGGCTATTTCGCTACTCGTGGAGCAGCGACCTGGGCGCGGGCGGATGAGATTCACTACCCCGGGACCTACCTCGCCTGCGGCTATAACCGAATGCGCACTGATATTGCGGGCCGGATTGTCGAAAACGAAGATCTCGTCAATCTTCCCAATTGGCTCCCCCTCGAATTTCGTATCGGCGAGGAGGACTGGTTCGATCCGGCGACGGTCACGATCCGTCTTTATGATCAGCGGCTAGATCTGCGACGTGGCATGCTGCTGCGAACGATCCGCTTCGAAGATCGCCAGGGGCGGCAGACTACGCTGAAGGAACGCCGTCTGGTGTCCATGAGCGACATGCATGTGGCGGCGCTCGAGCTGAGTCTTTCTGCCGAGAATTGGTCGGCCAAGGTCACGGTGCGTGCATCAATCGACGGCCGGATTGTCAATAGCGGCGCGCAGCTCTACCTCAAATTCAACAACAAACATCTCGAGTTGCTGGAGCGCCAGGTCCTCGACAGCGACGGCGTTTATATGCTCGTGCGCACCAGCCAGTCACATATTTACGTCGCCCAGGCGGCGCGAACTCAAGCGTTTGTCGACGGCAAAATCCGTGAGGTGCCGCGCCGTGTTATCGAAGAGCCGGAATACATCGGGCAAGAGATGGTGATCGACGTGCGGCAGGGCGAGACTTTGGCCCTCGAGAAGATCGCGTCTTTCTACACCTCGCGTGATCAAGCTATTTCGGAGTGCGGTTTGGCGGCGCGTAAGGCGATTGGCCGGGCGGGCCGCTTTGACGCGGTGATGGCCGAGCATGTTCTTTCCTGGAAGCACTTGTGGCGCCGCTTCGATGTGCATATTCAGCCGGCCGAACCGGGATTCAAACTGAATGTACTGATGCTGTTGCGGCTGAACATGTTTCATCTCTTGCAGGCCGTCTCGCCCAACTCGATCGGACTCGATATCGGCGTGCCGGCGCGCGGCTGGACCGGCGAGGCCTACGAGGGCCACATTTTTTGGGACGAGCTTTTTATTTTTCCGTTCCTAAATTATCGCATGCCGGAAATCACCCGCTCGTTGCTATTGTACCGCTATCGCCGTTTGGGGGAGGCGCGTGCCGCAGCGAGAATGGCGGGGTTGCGGGGCGCGATGTTTCCCTGGCAAAGCGGCAGCGACGGGCAGGAAGAGACGCAGGAGCTCAACTTCAACCCGCGCTCACAGCGCTGGGTGCCGGACAATTCTTACCTGCAGCGCCATGTCGGCAGCGCCATCGCTTACAACGCTTGGCAGTATTATCAAGTCACTCACGATGTCGAGTTTATGCAAGCCCATGGCGCCGAGCTGATTCTCGAAATCGCTCGCTTTTGGTCGAGTATCGCGAGTTTCAACGAGGAGAGCGGTCGGTACGAGATTAGCGGGGTTATGGGCCCGGACGAGTTCCACGAGGGATACCCCGGCTCATCGTCGCCCGGCCTTAATAACAATGCCTTCACTAACCTCATGGCGGCTTGGGTGCTGTGCCGCGCGCTCGATGTGCTCGAACTCCTTCCCGACATACGCCGCGCCGAGCTGAGCGCCCGACTCGGGCTATCGCCTGACGAGATTGTGCGATGGGGCGAAGTGAGCCGCAAGATGGTCGTGCCCTTTCACGGCGACGGCATCATCAGCCAGTTTACAGGGTATGAAAATCTCGCTGAGCTGAACTGGGCGGACTACCGCGCCCGCTACGGCAATATTCAGCGGCTCGATTTGATTCTGGAAGCCGAGAACGACAGTGCGAACCGCTACAAATTATCGAAGCAAGCCGACGTGCTGATGTTGTTTTATCTGTTTTCCGCGCAGGAGCTGGGCGAGCTGTTCAGGCGTTTAGGTTATCCGTTCGACCCTGAGATGATTCATCGCAACGTTGCCTACTATGACGCGCGCTCGTCGCATGGTTCGACGCTCTCGCGCGTAGTCCATGCGTGGGTGTTGGCGCGTTCGGACAGGCCGCGCTCGATGACTTATTTCGCCGAGGCACTGCAGAGCGATGTCAGCGATATTCAGCAAGGGACTACCGCCGAAGGTGTTCATCTCGGCGCTATGGCGGGATCGGTAGATCTGGTGCAGCGCGTCTCGACAGGCATCGAAATTACCGGCGACGTTCTGCGACTCGATCCACAATTGCCCCAGGAAATGGAGCGGCTCGACATGCGCATTCGCTACCGCGGACATTCGCTCGATTTGCGGCTAACCCGCGATACCCTGACAGTGCGCGGCCGCGAGCGCGGTGTCGCTGCGATCAAGCTGGGAATCAAAGACGAGGTATACGACTTTCAATGCGGCAGCACGCGCGTCTTCAAACTCACCCGCGAACAGGCTGAAAGCAATGCATCAGATAGGACGATCACCGCCAAGGGCCGAAGAGCCCGAAGCTAAACCGTCGAGAGTCCTTGATGAACTTCGTGTGCTTCGCGATGAGATCCTATTAATGAATACAGGACGGAAAAATCTAATTGAAGTCAGGGTAAGCTGGTCGGGAGCGGACTGGCGGAAGAAGTTTGCTCTCGGCCTGCGAATCAGGAAGTCGCGGGATTTGGCGGCTTTGTGATCCCCATGGTGTCGCTCGCCGTGTCGATTGCTCGTGCTTGTCCGCCTTTTGTCCGTGTACCAGAAACAACAAGCCCCAAGAACTGCCGTTGTAAGCAGCGCTCGGGGCTTGACTTTGTTGGGCTTTGACCGCTGCTTTAGGTTCTAGTCACGATCGATTTTCGAATGGCATTCAAGTGGTGACCGGGTCGGCCTAGCACGATCGAGCGGATAAAATCGTTATAGAGATTCTTGTAGCTCGCATCGTTGAATCCAGCATCGCGCCAGGATTGAACTGATTTCTCCATCAATTCAGGTGGAGCGCAGCGCTCGGTGCTTCCCCGGCCTCTCCAGACTGGGAGTCTGGCGCGGCGATATCTATGGTGGCATGTCTGGAGGGAGAGATTTAGTCAGCGCTTTCGAGCGTGCAACCGTCCGGCGCGACCTTGAAGATTGAAGCATCGGGAATCGTCACGTAGCCGTCCAGCCGCTTGCAGTAGTACAGCTTGACGATCGTTTCGCTTGGTATCAGTTCGCCCTCCGGGTCAATGATTTCCCGAAGACAAAAATAAGCAAGCTGAAAAGAACGTCACCGAAGAAGAAGACAAGAAGAGCGCGCTTAATTGCAGGTGCCATTGTCACACGCCGAAACACAAGCACTAGCGGGTCTTCAGCTCTAACTGTGCTTGATAAACGCGGATCATCTGTCGTGGTCGATCCACTTCTTTCCGTAACGAATGCCCCAGGCTTCGGCTTCGGCTACCGAATCGAAGGTATCTTCCGGTTTCAAAGGTTGAAAAGTTTCGCGGCCCTCCTCACCCCAGGAGACCATGACGCTCGCAATCCATTTTTGGCTGTCTGGCGTCTGATGACCTACTGATTCAATTCTACGGCTAGCGTACAGGCGTCTCATGGTTTCCTCGGGTCAAAAAATCCTTGGCTGGATATAAGTCCTGCCGTCCCAGCCGTTTTTCTTCCTAAATTCCTGTAGGTACTGCTCTACCAAAAACTGCGCTTCCTGCTCCGAAATAATCCCATGCATCCGCGCAGACGCAATAGTTTTCCCCCAAATACGCGCTTCGAGTTCCGTCCGATTCACATGGCCTCCGAGTTTGAAAATCCAAAACGTCTACCATGTTCCATTCGGAAAGCCAACCGACAAACGTTCTCATGCTATCAGCGTATTGCTCGGGTCATCCGGCAAGTCAAGTTCGCCGACCTCACCTATCGGCTTGCCGATGTTCTTCTGAAGCACGGTATAAATTGTCCGGCAAACACTGGAGTCCCGGCACAACAGCCGGCCCATGTACGTCTCATCTTCAATTTGAGTTGTCAGGTAACAAATCGTGATCGGATTGACCCGAGAGAGGGCGACATTTGTCAGCGTGGCAGAATCATGTGGTACTTTTTTTTCGTGTGATCCCGACAGTGAGAGCCAATTCGGCGGCCAAGCGCTTATCCCAGGGTGTTCTCGTAGTTTCATGGCGCGCCGAATAAACAGAAATCACGCGTGGGTGTCAAGAGACCGCGGAAATTGTCAGAAAGCCGACAATAGGTAGCTGAAACGATTTGGCGGGAACCGGAGAGTTGTTGAGTGACTATCGCGAGAGTGTGGCCAAACATAGCGTCGGCCTCCATGCCGGTGGCATCGGCCATAATGTTTGCATAAACAGCCAAACCAGACATCGCGGTTAATTCCACTATTTCGGGCTGACCGAGGCCATGCGAGCGCACGCTTTCATAGTCTGCTTCAGATAAGCTCAGCACGCACATCAACACGCACCCCCGGGCTTGATTTGCTTGATTCGCCTGCGATAGAAGGCGCAGTTAGACCGCTTGCAGCGGTATCTGGAAAGGGGTTCCGCAGCAGTAACCACTTTGCAAGAGTGAGGAGGGTTCCGTCCGATGCAACACACCCCGAAGCTGAAGGAAAACCGACTTCAACGCTATTCCACAGAACGTCTCGTCATGGAACCGCATAGAGACAAACAGTTGATTCCAACTTGGTTGAAAACTTTCACATTCTTGGGAGCCGCCGGCGCCGCTTCTCTGATCGTGGCTGCGTCGCTTTTCACGCTTTCACAACAGGATTTTCCACTGCTCCATGGATTCTTAAGTTGGTAACTCACCGCCGCCGCGGATCGTAACCAGGGAATGCAGGCGCGTGCACATTTGTTCGCCCGGGGAAAACCTATGGATACGAAAACGGGAATGCTCATCCTGCTGATCGTCGGCCAATTGCTTGCTACTGACGTGTGGAATGTTCATTCGGCCGAAGAAGTCGTTGGACAATACTTTTTTCAATTCGGCATTGGTGAGGTTACTGGTGAGTTCTCAAAGGCAGAGCGGCGCTATACAATTTCGGGGAGGTATGCGGTCGGTCACGACTTCAACACTGAGCCACCGTTTAATCCCGCCAAACGGAAGCTGGAGGCCTCCTTCGACTGGGTCGCTGAGGGGCGATATAATCCTGCCACCAACGCCACCAGCGAGAAATTGGATCTATTCAATACGAACACTCGCGCGTCTGCCGGGTCTCTTACATCAACAATGGTGTGCGACCGAGATCCATGGCTGGAGGCATCCGTCGGCCCGTGCCAATTTGTCGTTACCACTGCCAGTGGTAGCCCACCCGGGACATTCGTTTTAGATATCAGTCCAGTGGCCCCAAGCGTTCCGTTTTCGTCGGCGCTGACCACAACCGAACGTTGGCGGTTGAACCGTCAGTACGACATCTTCCTCGCGGCGCGCCAAAAACTCGAACCTTTACTGACGCCCACGTATGAATCGACCGCACCCAGTATCGTCGCGCCGGCTCAGAATGGCTACATGATTCACAGGAAGTCGAAATTTATTATCCAACCCGCTCCAAACTTCAGCGGCACCGAAATCCTCGTGGAGTTTACGCCGCCCGACGCACCCGCCGGCCAAGCTCCCGAGAAAGTTGTTTGGCAAATGTCAACAAGCATTCTTAGTCTGGGTGCCGATATTCCGTACGCGATCTTCGGAACACGGGAGGGGACCTGGGCAATGCGTGCCCGCATAAACGTGCCGACACCCGGCGCCTTTACCCGGGAAGTCCGATTTCAGTACCTTATGCAAAGTCCATTCGTGAACCTCCCGTCAGAGAGATCGGTTGAGCTGCCGGGTCGGTGAGAAACTGATCGCCAAAAAGCGGCGTCGCGCCTTGCGTTATCCTTTTAACTGAATTGAATTCTCCGCCGGTACACTAGCGTTCTCCAGCCAAAGCGATTTGACTGATGGACCCGTCACAGGAGAAGTCGACCGGCGTTTACTACGACAGCTCACTTAACAGGTGGTGTCGATACTACGCTCAAAGGACACATCGATGGAGAAGAGCGTCTGGGCGAGTGGCCAAGCGTATGAGCCCTACGTAGGTCGTTGGAGCCGACGGGCGGCTCGCGAGTTCGTCGGGTGGCTTGCGGTTCCGCCTGCTGCTCGGTGGCTTGATGTCGGATGCGGTACGGGAGCGCTGACTGAAACGATTCTGCGTTGCGCAAGTCCCTCCGAAGTTATGGTATCGCCCCTTCGGAGGGCTATCTTGGCCTCGCGCGCGAGCAGGTTCGAGATCCCAGAGTTCGCTTCGACGTCGGCGATGCTCGCCACCTTTTAGTTGAACCGGCGCGATGCGATGCTGTAGTGTCCGCACTCGTGCTCAACTTCATTCCGGATCTTCCTGCGGGACTGGCGGGCAGTCCGCGGCCGGGCATCCCAGTAGGGAGCAACGGTGAAGCATATTGCGGCCCAGCCAATCATTGCTGCGGACGCGGCAAATACGTTGCGCTGCTGAGTGACTCGGTTATTCCTGAGATTGAACTGATTTCTCCATCAAGCCAATCTTGCCAGATTAATGGTGCGTCGTTCAGTTCAATCCTACGTCCAAATTAGCCTTTTCTCCCTCGATGAATCGGTTTTCCTTCTGCCGTAAATAACACTTTTCTCAGCTTCCGTGTCCGTGATAAGTCTTGTCACGAACGAGGCGCGAAATGAAAAAACGAGTTGGTCATCAATCCTGGTTGCAGCCATGCTGCTCGCTGTTGCAGTCATAGCCGAGGCGCAGCAGCAGGCGAAGAAGGTACCTCGGATAGGGTATCTAGCATCGAGAGACCCGGCTACGGAGTCCACGCGGTCCGAGCCAGTTCGACTGGCTCTGCGGGAGCTTGGCTACATAGAAGGAAAGAACGTCGTCATCGACTACCGATATGCGGAGGGGAAGCGTGATCGCTACCCTGAGCTTCTGGCCGAACTGGTCCGTCTCAAGGTTGATGTCATCGTGGCAGCAGGAGGCGAGCCGACGGTCCGGGCGGCCATTAAAGCGACGAAGACGATTCCCATCGTAATGACAGGTGGTGGGGCCGATCCTGTCGAGGCAGGCTATATCAAAAGCCTTGCCCGTCCCGGCGGCAACGTCACCGGCATTACGAACCTTGGCTTAGAGCTAGGCGGAAAACGGCTGGAGTTGCTCAAAGAAGCTCTTCCCAAGGTGGCCCGTGTCGCGGTTCTCTACGATCCGGCGGCAGGTTCAGACTTCCTACGCGAGGTGAATGAGGATCTCCCAATCGCGGCACATGGGTTGGGTTTGGATATTCGGTCTTGGGAGGCACGAGCTGTGGGCGATTTCGAAAGGATATTCGCTGCGCTAAACAAGGAGCGCCCCGATGGGCTCTATGTGACCGGGAGCCTGCTCTTTCATACTAACCGAAAACGGATTGTCGAGTTTGCGTTACAGAGCCGGTTACCGTCTGTATACAGTAGAAGAGAATATGTAGATGAAGGGGGGCTCATATACTATGGGGCGGACCTCGCGGACAGCTACCGGCGTGTCGCATATTACGTGGACAAAATTCTCAAAGGTACGAAGCCTGCGGACTTGCCTGTCGAACAACCTGCAAAGTTCGAGCTGGCGATCAATCTTAAAACCGCAAAGCAGATCGGTCTGACGATTCCACAAAAAGTGTTGTCGCGGGCGGATAAGGTGATCAAGTAACCACCCGGCGACGCTAGGATTGAACTGAATTCTCCATCTAATCAGTCTCGCCTTAGATCAACCTGAAGCGTCGTTCATGTTGGAGCCGCATTCGAAAAAGCGAAGATAGAGCGTACCCAAGGGCTTCTCGTAAATGCTCGATTCCGATCGGGTTAAAGCCCTCCAATAAAGCATTTTCTTCCTTCCCAAATTTTTTACACGATCAAACTGAAGCGTCGTTTAGTTGAATTCTAGGCGCGCCAACCCTGCCGCCAAGCTGAAAGCGCCTCGCAAAAAACTGTTTCACCTCCGCTGTTTCTCAGAGAAACGGAGGTGACGGTGACCTCTGTCCGTACAAGAAAATTCATCGATCCGCCGTTGGAGGCCCACCGCCTCGGGCTACTCATTAAAGGGATGTGAGTAAATTTCCTACCGACTCTAACTCTGAGTGTCTGCTTATCCAAACATTGTGAAAGGTTTGTTCACTAAATTTCACGCGGTTGTGCTGGCATATGGATTGCCAGACTAAAAAGGATGTGAATTCACCTACTCAGCCCTACGAAGCGCGACTTGTGTGTAGGGTCAGTCGTTTTTAACCGGGATGGCCTTAAAAAGAGAAATAAAACAAATAAAGTAGTTTATGAAAAAAATCTTCTCGGCGCTCCTATTTTTACAACTCTTGGTGTTGGCATTGATGGCGCCGAATCTGTTTGCAGATGAAAGACGGGAATTCATTTCGAAAACAATGAATCCGGAGGTTCAAAAGCTTTTGGAAAACTGCGGCAGAGAAATAATTGGCGAGGAGCCATTTTCAAGCAAGAATAATAATATCATGAACTATATGATCGGCTTTTATGATACCGATCACGGTTTGCTTGTTACGCTTCAAGCATTACAGCAACGATTAAATGAGCATGGACGCGCGATCCCGGATGTTTATTCTAGCGAACTTGTGGCGATTGTATTCGTTGATCGATCGCTCTTGTGGTATAAATCTCAAACCGCTAAGAGCACCTTAAAAGCAAAAATGGCGCGGTTAATGCAAAACCGATCTATTTAAGCAGGCACCCTGCTTTTTATTTTTCTTTGAGTCCCGCATCGTAACATACCTCGAACTCCTCTCAACTTAGACGCCCTCCGTGCCGTTATCATCGAGCGCCGAACACTTTGCGAGTGACCCCTCACCCGTTTGGGTAGATCTTAGGAACCAGTTTATTAAACAACCATGCGACGATGCCAGGATTGAACTGAATTCTCCATCAACGCAATCTCGCCTGAAACACATTGACGTTCGCATGTGTCCTCAGTGTAAGTCGCCGCACGTGCCGAAAGACCAGAGGCGGGAGCGCTAAGATGCCATTTCGCGTTATGCGGCGATGGGCCTTATACATGCGACATTTCCCGTTCTCGCGAATGGAAAACTTAGATGTTTAGAACGCGCAGCGAGAGAGAGGAGGCAGAAAATGTGTGGACTAGAAATCTTTACTGATTAGAGTGCGGCTATCCCATGGATGGTTGGTGGTTACTCAGTACGTTTGGTCGGGACTTGGAATATCTGCCAAACAGGCATCAGTCGCCCGTGGTTACTTGATCACTCTATCCGAAGCGCCCATATCCAAAGTGTCCTCTCTCCCCGCCCGCGCCAGCACATTCGGCGGAATCGTCACCCGCGATGAACGTTCGGCGTCCGGGACGAGTGACAGATCCGGTTTTCCATCATCGATCCATTTCTTTGCGAATCTAAGACCGTCCATTTCCGCTTCTTCTCGTAGACGAAACGTTCGATTAACAGTTAACTTACTAGTTATCCCTTTACCATCTTCGCTCCAAATTATTGTAAGGCATAGCTTCCACTGACGCGGGGCCAGTCGCGAGGAGGACACGAGGATCCTATGACCTTTGTGAGTTGCGTTGATGAATTTTTCTCCTAGATGTTGGTGGGCGAGTTCCTACTTAGGAAGCCAGCAAATGGGTCCGCAGGACATCCCGTAGCAGTGGCAATTGTAACGGCTTGTACAAGATCTCTGCAGCGCCGGCATTAAGCGCGCGGTCGGCACGTTCTTCAACGTTGAAGTCGGTGGTCCACCCGCTATTTAAGACCACCGGGATATTGCGAGTGGACATATTCCTCTTTAATTGCACCGTTACTTCATCTCCATTTAACCCGGGCAAACGTATGTCCATCATGATCAGATCAGGACGAAGGCTGAAAGCCTTGTCGAGGCCCTCTGGACCCGTAGCCGCTTCGACAACTTCGTGGCCCAAACCATTGAAAAACCCTCGAAGCGATTCTCGAAACTTTTCGTTGCCATCGACGATCAATATTTTTTTAGCCGTGTTGTGCATGGAAGAAGCCTAGCAGCACAAGATATGCCAGCGCTTCAAATGTCAGTATTTTGGTATTTTGTCGCCTTTAGCGCCTATGCAGCGATGTTTGGCGCTGCGACTTGCTTGGAGAATGACTGTCACTTTGCCAAGATTCGCGGGCCGTGCCTGCTCAGCCTTGGCGTTAGCGCCAGGATTGAACTGCATTCTCCATCAACGCAATCTCGCGTGGCATCAACATTGAAGCGTCGTTCAGTTCAATCTCAGGCTAAATCTGGTCCTCCCAGTCGACGAATATCTGTTGCCTTCGTATCGTAAATCCGAGTTTCGTAGCGATTCGAATTCAGCCAGATCTTCGAGGCTCATCGCCCAGGATAAACAAAGACTCTGCCGGGAAATCTCCCCTTGGGCTAAAACGTGGGATCAATACATCATCGCGCCGGATTATGATTATAATTTACTCGGTGGGTGCGCTGGGTGTAGAGTTCGTATATTGGTTGAATCTCTCTTTTAAGGGGAAACTTTATGGATAAAAATGCGCCTGGCCTTGATGTCGGAACTAAGTGCGGACATTCGTGTACAAGACTAGATGGCCCCATTAAGAATGACTTTGGTTGTTGTATTTGTATGGGCGAGACGCAGTTGTGTACATCGTGCGAAAAGAGAAGACTCTCGGAAGATCCCGTTGGGGAGAAGGACGAAAGTGTCAACACACCTGGAAGCCGAAAAGATTAAGGTTTAGGAACCGGCGTTGGATCGACGGCCTCGGCTAGAATAGCGCGAATCAACCGGATCTTTTGCCCGACAACTTTTTGAGATCGTAAGTTACGGTCTCGTGGCGCGGGCGGGTAAAGTGATGAAGTGACGCCAAGATTGAACTGTATTCTCCATCAATTCAATTTCACGTCGATGACCCTGGAGTGCTACGGTCCGTGCTGCCCGGCCCTTTTCCTGCGCGGGCGGACAGAGTGATAAAATAAGGAGCGCATTATGATCGGTGCCAAGGCTCTGTTAGAAGGGATTCGGCAAGATTTGCAGCCCGTCACGGAACGGCTTCTGGGGCATCCTTACGTGAAGGCTCTGGAGGAAGGGCAGATTGAGCGGGAGAAGCTCCGTCTTTTTGCCGGCGAGCAGTACAGCATCATAGCGAGTGATCTCAAAAGCGTCGCTTATTTGCTTAGCCGCTTCGGTAGCGCTCCGAGCCGTGATTTCTTTCTCGGAATCCTGCAGGGTGAAAGAGCTGCCTGGGATGGCTTGCTAACGTTCGTCAATGCCCTCGGCCTAAGCGAAGCTCAACTGAGCAAGCACGAGCCAGCGGCTGGCGCTCATGCCTACACCTGCTACATGGCGTGGCTTGCGCTCTATGCCTCTGACGCCGAGATTGCTGCTGCCTACCTGGTCAATTTTCCAGCGTGGGGTCAGAACTGTGGCCGCCTGAGCCGGATTCTGAAAGAGCGTTTCGGTATGGGCGAGAAGGAAGTCGCTTTTTTTGATCTCTTCGCCTCTCCTCCAACTACATTTGAAGCCGACGCTCTGAAAGTTATTCAGCAGGGACTCGATCGAGGCATCGAGCCGAGCCTGATCCAACGGGCGGCTCGGTTACTCCAGGCCTACGAGCTCATGTATTGGGATACCCTCTACGGGGCGTCTTAGCCGTGCTGGCAGGGCGGATAAAGTGATCGAGTGAGCGAAGAAAACCAAGCGGCAATGCTAGGATTGAACTGAATTCTCCATCAAACCAATCTTACGTCTCATCCAACTGAAGCGTCGTTCAGTTCAATCCTACATGGCTGTTTTTGTGATGGTCTGGCCGAATAGGCCGCCGATTCGTTAGGCAGATAAGCTGCCGTGCCGGTCGGCTTTTTAGCGAAAAACTCTAACGTTGACAATCCAGGTGAGCTGATGGATATTCCACGCAATTTGAACTTTTATTGTCCAAGCTGTCGCCGAGATAAGCCGACCGGCATTTGTCGCCGCCTACGGCGGCGCGGCTCACTTAATAGTTAGACCTCATTAACCATCGACACGTTTAGGGAGGCGACTATGGAACCCAACCTGCATACGGATGCCAATAAGTACCAGGCCGGGATGGGAGGCTGGAGTAAAACTCTTGCTCCTCTATTCATCGAATTTATAGGAGGTATCAAAGAAGGGGATCGGGTGTTAGATGTAGGCTGTGGTACGGGTTCACTCACAAACACCATTGCTGATACAACAAAAGCCGCAACAGTTATCGGCATCGACCCTTCAGTAGGCTACTTAGAATATGCCCGTACACACAATACACGTTCGCACGTTTCCTTTGAAATCGGGGATGCTCAGAAACTTTCCTATGACAATGGCTCTTTCGACTGCTGCGTATCTTCGTTGATGATTCAATTTGTCTCGGCTGCGGACGCGGCAGCAAGAGAAATGAGGCGCGTCACAAAGAACGCGCGGAACTGTTGCAACTTGTGTATGGGACAACAGTGGAGGCATGGAGTTAGCCGAAAGATTCTGGGATGCGGCCATTGCAATTGACCCAGAAGCCAAACGAACTGGGAATAGCCGTTATGGATCGCCAAGCGCGCTTTCAGATTTGTGGAGCGCCGCTGGTTTTGCGAATGTTGAAACAGGACCTCTGGTTATTCCTATGGAGTTTCCTTCCTTCGAGGATTTGTGGCGCATTCAGTCAGATGCGCAGGGACCGCCTAAACTTTATATCAGCAGTCTGTCTGAGGATCGCCGACAGTTATTGAAGGAGCGACTACGCGCGGACATTCTTGGTAATCGCCCTCATGGATCGATTAGCCTTCGTGCAAAGGCTTGGGCAGTGCGTGGGATAGTGCCGGCAGGGTAGATTTTCGACGGACTAGTTTGCGCAAATTGGAGTAGCTGTGATCCATCCATCCTAGTAAACGAAGCGAACGGATAATCTTCTTATCGCTTGGGCGTGGCCGCGTGTCGGTTTCGCATTGTGTGGTGTCTAACTTTCCGCTTCAAGCCGCCGCATGACGCGCGGGCTGAGCGCGGCGTTAGCGCCAGGATTGAACTGAATTCTCCATCAAACCAATCTTACGTCTCATCCAACACAAGCGTCGTTCAGTTCAATACCGGAAAAAAATTCTCCTTAAGGCCCACACATTTTCAGGAAATGAGAAAGGGGACATTCTGAAATTAGCCTGTGGGTCTCATCTTTTGTATAGCTGCTTGATAAACCCCGACGCTTCCAGCTCCTGGACCAAGCTCATATCGACGAAACTTTTTGGGTCGGCCGTTGCCGCTTTGGGTGTGCGTGGGGCGATGTCGTCGAGGAGCGTCTTCACTCCTTCGGCGTTTGGGTAAGGAACCTCTGGGAATGCGCCGTTGTAGGCGCGATAAGCGCGCTCCAATCCTTCCGGGTCGTTGGTCTTGAGATTCTTGCCGATCAGCGCTTTGGTCTCTTCCTTGTTGGTCTTGATGAAATGGAGCGCTTCGGTGAAGGCGCGGACGACTTTGGCAACGAACGGGCGCCGTTCCTTGACGGTCTTCTCGCGCGTGACGACGGCGTTAACGTGGTAGGGAATCTTGAGAGTTCCGATGTCGATCAGGTCCCTGAAGCCCATCTTCTCGGCTTCGCGCACCAGCGGCTCGGCGAGCAAGGTGAACTGCGTGATGTTGCGCGTGAGCGCCGCGAGACGTTGCGGGTTTTCCCCGGTGGCAATGATCTTGGTGTCCTTTTCCGGATCGATACCGAAGCGGCGTAGGGCGAGTCGCAAAGTCATGTCCGAAGTGGTGCCGAGGCGATTGACGCCGCCGGTCTTGCCCTTGAGCTGTTCGATGCTCGTGATGTCCGCCAGCGATACGATGTGATCGATGAACAGCGGCAAATTGGTCGACACCATGACCGTGTCCGCGCCGGCCAAACGAGAGGTCACCAACGTCGCCGACGGCGCGATGATGAAATCTACCTCGCCGGTGAGCAGCGCTTGGATGACGATGGTGCTGGCGCTGATGGCGATCACTTCGGCTTGCAGGCCATTCTTCTTCAGAAAGCCCTTCTGATCGGCGACCCAAATCGGTGTGTTCGACGGCGAGCTTCCCGCCCACGCGATGCGCATCCGCTCCTGCGCCGAGATTGGTCTTGCGGAAACAAGTGTCAGCAGGGCAATGACAATCAACCAGAACGATGATTTGAGCATGGGCGGGCTCCCGGACTGCAAAATTGGTATTCCCGGTATCGGACGGCGCAAAATCTAAGCCGGTGGAACGGCTGTGTCAATGGATTTCTTTTTGAATAGTCTTGTGCGTGTGCTTCGTTCCGTGTCTTGCTCGTCAGCTTTTCACCGAAACCTCGTTGCCGCTCCTTTTGAGCACCAGATTTTTGGATATAACCGAGCATGATGAAATTCAGATTTGCCTTCTCGGCGCGAACTAGAACATGAGCTGCGTGTTCTATTAATCACTACTAAAGCTTGATAATACGATTTTGCGCGCCGCGTCACGGCGCGCTCAATCCAAGCTCGGGGTCAATCCTCGCCATTTCGCTCTCAAGACACTATGAATACCTCAAACCCAACCAACTTGCCTGGACTCGAAGACAAGGCTTTTCTTCTGCTCGTCGTTGCGGTGTCGTTCGCGTTCGCGTGGATTCTCTGGCCGTTCTTCGGCGCGGTTTTGTGGGGAACGATCTTGGCGATCGTCTTCGCGCCGCTCTGTCGACGGCAGATGAAGTATCTGGGACAGCGTCGCACGCTTGCGGCGCTTGCGACCGTGGTCATCGTCCTGCTCATCGTAATCCTGCCGATCCTGCTGATCGGCGGGCTATTGGTGCAGGAAGCGATCTCTGTCTACGGAAGATTTTCGTCGGGAGAGCTCAATTTTGGCCGGTATTTTGAGCAAATTTTTAGCGCAATGCCGGGGTGGATCAGAGATATTTTGGAGCGTTTCGGATTATTGAACCTTAACGCGATGCAAGAAAGATTCTCTACCGCTTTGATGTACGGCGGTCAGTTCGTCGCGGCCAAGGCCATCAACATCGGCCAGAACACCTTCGACCTGCTCGTGAACCTGTGCATCGTTTTGTACCTGCTTTTTTTTCTGCTGCGCGACGGCGATTATCTTACCCGGCGCATCAGGACCGCAATTCCCTTGTATCCGGATCAACAGCGCGAGCTCTTCAATAAGTTCACTACCGTGATACGCGCCACGGTTAAAGGCAACGTCGTGGTGGCGATCGCGCAGGGCGCGTTGGGCGGCCTGATTTTCTGGTTCTTGGGCGTTCACGCGCCGGTGCTCTGGGCGGTGGTGATGGCGTTTCTATCCTTGCTGCCCGCGGTCGGCAGCGCGCTCGTCTGGCTGCCGGTGGCGATTTATTTTTTAGTGACCGGCGCGACGTGGCAGGGCATTGTTCTCATCGCCTTCGGCGTGCTCGTCATCGGTCTGGTTGATAATGTCCTTCGCCCGATTCTGGTCGGCAAAGACACCAAGATGCCCGACTACGTCGTGCTGATCGCCACCCTTGGCGGCATGGCGATTTTCGGTATCAACGGCTTTGTGATCGGCCCGGTGATCGCCGCGATGTTTATGGCCGTGTGGGATATTTTCGCGGTCTCGAGGGCGCAGCGTCAGGGTTGAGATGTACGGTTCGAAAGCCTCACCACAAATAAAAAGCCTATTCGCGCGACTCTGCAAACGCGAAGCCGTCGACGACCGACCGTCTAGGCAGTTTGCCGTCGAATAAACGCAGTGATCGTGTCGATTACGCGCATCGTTTCCGGCTCGCTGGGCGAGGGCACCATGCGGTGCTCGGGCAAGCCATCAAAGGTGTGCGCCTCGATCGGGCCGCCGCGCTTTTTATAAGACGCGATGAAGCGCTCCTGCATTTCCAGCGGATGGTTCTTGTCATTCGCCTTCAGCAGCATGAGGATCGGCGGCAAGTTGATCGGCTCGTTCTGCTCGACGATTGTCTGCGGGCTGCCTTCGGCCATCGCTGCTTCCGTGCGCCAGTAGTCGATGTGCGCTTTGATGTGTTCCTGGCGGTCGAATTCCTTGGCGAAGCGGAAGCGATAGAGCGGGCAGATCACCGGCCAGCCGGCGATCACGTAAGCCAGACTGGCGTCAAGCTCAGGATGATCGGGCAGCGCCAGCGCCGAATAGGCGGGATGCCGCGGCCGCATCGCGCTCAGCACGACTTGATGTCCGCCGCTGGAATTACCAAAGGCGCCGACGGTCGTCGTTCCTTTGAATTCCTCGGCATGCGCCTTGAGCCAGCGCGTCGCCAGATTCACGTCGCAGATCGAAGCGGGATAACCAGCCTCCGGCGGCTGGCGGAAGTCGACGGCTGCGACGACGATTCCTCTGGCCGCCAGTGCTCGATCGATGCCGGCGTTGTTCGTTCGGTCGCCGTTGTGCCACGCGCCGCCGTGCACGTCGACGATCGTCGGGAACGGCCCCGCTCCTCTAGGTTGGTAGATACGCGCCAGCCAAGGCTTGTCTCCCTGGCGCTGATACTCGACGTCGCGCTCGTCT
The DNA here is from genome assembly GCA_963745035.1 of uncultured delta proteobacterium. GTDB lineage: Bacteria > Desulfobacterota > Binatia > UBA9968 > UBA9968 > DP-20. The sequence goes on from CAVUVW010000011.1 coordinate 152,821, forward strand.
ACTTCGTATTTGGTGTTATCCATGGCGCCAATCTAGTAGACGCGAGGGTCACTGTGCAAGCTCCGGCTATAACGAAGTCTCAAGAACGGAACAGTCGAACCTGCCGAGGTACCAAGGTCAGGAAACACTCGGTCGCCACTGCCGCCGATCCACAACTTTCAAGCCCGGTTATACCGAGACTTCTGCGCCTTCTGCTGTCCTGATTCCGCCTACAACTCCGACTTTACCGCGCATCAAAGATCTTGAAAAATGGGCAATCGGCGGCCGGTATCGTTCTTGCTCAATTTTGAATAGACGTTGGCAAACAGAGTCGCCGCGTGACGAGACTCATCGAAGGAGGAATTATGACAAATCAGAAAAATAGCGCTGGCGAAGTTCAACAGGCTATTCGGCAAGGGGCGATAACTCGAGAATACAAAGCGGACCCGGAGAACATCGTTCAGGCCCTGAACGGGCTCCGCTCCACAGAAATTATGAGCTATCTGCAATACATGCAGCACCAGTATATGGCCGTCTCGCTGTTATCGCCGGGCATGAAGACGGAATTCGGCGCTCATGCGACCCAGGAGCTGGATCATGCCAACCGCCTGGCGGATCGGGTGCAGCAGCTCGGCGGGGTGCCGATCTACGACCCCAAAGAAATTTCCTCGAAAGCGGCGAATGTCGGAATCACGCCGGACCAGGCGACGACTCTGGCGGAGATGGTTACCGAAGATCTGCTGCTCGAAAGACAGCAGATCGAAGTATACACCGCCTTGATTCGCCAAATCGGCGATCAGGATTTGGTAACGCGGCATGTCCTGCTGGGGATTCTCGCGGAGACGGAAAAGCACGCCAGCGAATTGGCGGACTATCTCAAGAGATCTTCCGCCAAATAACATGAGTTGACGCGCGTCATTTCGATATCTCATCCAGGTGCAGATGCGCTGGACCGAGCGGTGACTCTGTCGCGACGGTGGTTCATCGCCCAACGCCAGCTATGGACGTCTGAGGCTGCTCGCCACTTTCAGGTAAGCCAGCTCATACCATCCCTTGGCCGCCGTGTTCACAGGCTTGATCACGCGCCGGCTTTAAGAGATAAGAAGGCAGCGCAACGATCGCATCGCCTTGTAGAGATCGAACCTTGAGCACGAGAACAGATACCATCAGCGTCATGACCTCCGGCGCCTTTACCGCCGCATATCTCGAGCTCATCCCCAAGCTAGAGGAGATGACGAAGAAGAAACTCGTGACCGCGGCGACGTCCATCGGCACCGGCGAGAGCTCGATCCCGAATCGGCTGCGGCGCGGCGAGCCCGTTGACGTCGTCATCGTCGCGGATGCCGTGCTGGTTGGGTTTATCCACGAGGGCCTGATCGAAGCCGAGAGCCGTACTCCCATCGCGCGCTCCGCCATCGGCATGGCGGTGCGCGCCGGAGCGCCAAAGCCGGACTTGAGCTCGGTCGAGGCGCTGAAGCGCGCGCTGTTGGAAGCGAAATCCATCGCATACTCTGCCAGCGTCAGCGGCGAATATGTCACCACCGAGCTCTATCAGCGCTTGGGCATAGCCGACCAAGTGATGGGTAAGAGCCGGCTCATCGGCGGTGGCGAGCGCGTCGGCGCGGTGATCGCGCGCGGCGAGGCGGAGATCGGCTTCCAGCAGATCAGCGAGCTTCTACCCGTGCCCGGCATCGCGCACATCACGCCGCTGCCGGCGGAGGTGCAGAAAGTCTCCGTGTTCTCGGCCGGCGTTGCGCAAAGCACCGGCGATGCGGACGCGGCCCGCGCAGTGATTCAATTTCTGGCTTCCCGCGAAGCTGCCGACGCCATCACAAAAAGTGGGCTCGAGCCGGTGGAAAATCGTTGAAGCCTACTTTGCTTGGCGCGCTCAAAGCCTGATCCGCCTGGTCACAAAAAATTCGCCCATCTTCTCACGGCTCATCCGGCCTGTCACATCTTCGGCGTGTGAGATCGCGATCAACCGCGCTTCGCGCATCGCACGCTTGACTGCTTGACTGCTGTGTAAGCTTCTGGCCAAGGCGGTCGAACACAACTCGCTTCCACCGCCTCTTCGTGTTAGTTTGGGCACGCTTTGCAGTCCTCGCCTCGTCCGCAGCTCGACAGGCCCGCGCAAAGAATCGATTCGGCAATTTTCTTTCCCAATGACCGTGGAAAAATCTCCGCCGCTTTGGACGCCGGCATTTGTCCTGCTGTGCGGCGCGCAGTTTTTTGGCTCGGCGCAGCACGCCCTGCTGCAACCCACTTTTCCGCTTTACATCACCGCGCTCGGAGGAACACCGTTTCAGGTCGGCTTGGTGCTTGCCTGCTTCGCGGTGACAAGCGTCGTCTTTCGTCCGCTTATCGGCGGCTGGGCCGACCAATGGTCCGAGGCCGGAGTGTCGGTTTGCGGCCTGTCACTGCTGTCGCTCGCGGTGCTGATCTGTTTCATCCCGCATCCCGAAGCGACCATGTTCGCCAATGCGCTGCGCGGCATCGGCTGGGCGGCGATGAGCGCCGCCGGTTATTCCTTGCTCGCGCTGAGCGCGCCGCCGCACCGCCGCGGCGAGGCATCAGGTTACTATAGCGGCGTGCAGGCGAGCGGCACAATCCTGCTTTCCCGCTGTCGCGCTGTGGCTCATCGACGCGCCTTTCGGCGGTTTCGATGTGGTTTTCACCGCAGCCATTGCTTTCGCTGCGCTCGGCGCCGCCATTAGCGCGCAACTCTTCCGGCGCGGCGCCTAAGAAAATTCACCAGAGCCGAATCGTCGCGGAGACGGGGCCTTGGTGGCAGGAAATTTTGAATGTCCTGGATCGCGAGATCATTCTCGCCTCGGTGCTTTCGTTCGGCTCCCATGTGACTTTCCCTGCGGTGGCGAGTTTTTTGGTGCTCTATGCGCGCGAGCTCGGCATCGACAACATCGGTTGGTTCTACGTCGTAAGCGGCATCACCAGCATCCTCTGCTCGTCCGCTGTTGGGCAAGGTTTCCGACAGGATCGGCCGGCGCCGCGCCTTGCTCGCGTGTTTTGTTCTCCAAACTATCGCACTACTGACGCTCGCCTATGCTTCCGAGCTCATCGCTTTGATGATTTCAGGCGCGCTCTATATGGTGGGATTGGCCATGAGCAGCTCGACCACCTTGGCCATCGCCATGGAGCAGGCCAAACCCGAACGACGAGGCGAGCCATGGCGACGTTCTCCATCGCCTTGCCTCTAAGCAACGGCGTCGGCGCGCTTGATCTGCGGCAGTTTGGTGCAATCGATCGGCTTTTTTTGGATGTATCTTGTCGCCGCGGGCATTGCCGCCGGCGGTTTGCTGGTTACGATGGCCAACCGTGCGCGCCTGAAGTAGAGGAGAAAGAATTGCGAGGGCTAATCACCCAATGGCTTAGAGAAAGTTTGTCCGCTTCGCCAGCACTTTTCTCGATCGTGCTCGTGCGACGTGATCGTGGTCGAGTCCTGACACGAACACGGTCACGAACACGGTGGCCTTCAAGACCGCGCCCATGACCACCGAGCGCTCCGACACCCTCTGGAACAAAACTTTCCTTCTGCTCTGTAGCGCGCAGTTTCTGGGCTATGCGCAGCATGCCATGCTCTCCCCGGTTCTGCCTCTCTACGTCACCCAGCTCGGCGGCTCGCCCTTTGTCGTCGGCATGGTGCTCGCGTGCTTCGCAGCGTCAAGCGTCATTGTCCGTCCTTTAGTCGGTCATTGGTGCGATCGCTGGAGCGAAGCGAAGGTCATGATCTCCGGACTGGTTTTTCAGGGCGCGAGCATTCTTATCTGCTTTATTCCCTTCGTCAGCATGGCGATGCTCGCCAATGGCCTGCGTGGCATTGGATGGGGCGGGCTCAACACCGGCGGCTACTCGCTGCTCGCCCATATCGCGCCCGAGTCACGCCGCGGCGAGGCCTCCGGTCTTTACAGCGGCGTGCAAAGCTCGTCGTCGATCTTGTTTCCCGCCTTCGCTCTCTGGTTGCTGCACGCTTCGTTCGGCGGCTTCGGAGTGGTGTTCGTCGCGACCGCGCTATTTTCTCTCGCTGGCGCAGTGCTCGGCGCGGTCATGACCCTCCAGATGCCGAAGATCGCGCGCTCGAGCGCCGCTCTCGATCCGGCGCGCCGCTGGTGGCGCGAGATTTTCCGTTTCATCGAGCCGGAGATCTTACTGCCGTCGGTGATGCTCGCCTGGCTGAATATTTCCCTCCCTTCCATCACCAACTTCAGCGTGCTCTATGCGCAAGAGCTCGGCATCATCGACTTCGGACCGTTTTTTATTGTCATCGGCTTCACGAGCTTGCTCGGCCGGCCCATGCTCGGGCGGCTTTCCGACAAAATCGGCCGCGAATCTATCGGTCGGCGTCGGTTTCGGTCTGCAACTCGTAAGCCTGCTCCTGATCGCCTTCGTGTCCAATCTCGTCGGCATGATCGTGTGCGGCACGCTCTACATGCTCGGCAACGCGATCGGCAGCTCGACGACCCTGGCGCTGGCAGTCGAGCGCGCCGCATCCGCAGCGCCGCGGCAAGCAAATGGCGAGTTTCTCCGTCGCCTATCCGTTGAGCTACGGCATCGGTTCATTGATCGTCGGCAGCGCGGTGGAAGCGGCGGGTTATGCGGGCATGTTCTACATCATGGCCGCGATTCAGGCATTGGGCTTGATCTTCGTCGTAATCAAAGCGGACAGACTGCGCTGAGAAAACCAGCGATGACGAGCGATCGCCAAGATTCGATCTGGACCCGCGGCTTTTCGCTCCTCTGCCTCGCCGAATTTCTCGGCTACGCGCAGCACTTCATTCTCCAGCCCACCTTTCCGCTCTATATCACTCAACTGGGCGGCTCACCGTTTCACGTTGGTTTGGTAATCGCATCCTTCGGCGTTGCCAGCGTGATATCCCGCCCTATCCTCGGCTATTGGGCGGATCGGTGGAGCGTCACCGGGATGATGATCCTGGGCTTGTGTTTGCAGACACTGAGCATTTCGCTTTGCTTCCTGCCATTCGTCGCCGCGCTGATGCTCGCCAATGGCTTGCGCGGCATCGGCTGGTCGGGAATGAATACCGGCGGCTACACCTTGCTCGCGACGATTGCGCCCGCAGCGCGCCGCGGCGAAGCGTCGGGATACTACGGAGGCGTGCAATCCAGCGCGACGATTCTGTTTCCGGCCGTAGCGCTTTGGATCATCGATGCTCCGTTCGGCGGCTTCGATGCGACATTTCTCTTCGCCATGTCGCTGGTGCTGCTCGGCGCCGGCGCGGCGATCGCCTTATCGCGCGCCGTTCCCAAGGCGCCTCGTCAATCCGTCACGGCATCCTCCGAACCGTGGTGGCGCGAAATTTTGAACGTATTCGATCGCCATATCTTGCTCGCCGCAACCTTGATGTTCACCTTGCATGTCTCGCTTCCCTGTTTCTCGAGCTTCGTCGTGCTCTATGCCCGCGAGTTGGCGATCGATCACTTCGGCTGGTACTTCGTTGCAACCGGAGTCACCAGCATGCTGGCGCGCCCGCTTCTTGGTCGGGTCTCGGATAAGATCGGCGCCGGCCGCTCGCTCATCGTCGCCTACGTACTCGAATCCGCCGCGCTGCTGATGATGCCGTTCGCCGGCAATCTTGCCGGTGTCATGTTGGGCGGAGCGCTTTACTTCATGGGATCGGCGATCGGCGGAGCGAGAATTCTCGCGCTGGCGATGGAACAAGCGCCAGCCGAAAGGCGCGGCCGCGCCATGGCGAGTTTCTCCGTGGCGTTTCCTTTGAGCAACGGCACCGGAGCGATGCTGAGCGGCCTGGTCGTCGATCTTGCCGGCTATAACTGGATGTACATCACCGCGGCTCTACCCTGCGCCGTTGGACTTCTCCTCACTGCGAAATACTGGAAGAGCTTGAGATAGCCATCTCCAAAAGCTCTTGTCCGAAACGCGATCGATGATATAAGCCTGTCCGTGCCCACGAAACACCCATCGCCATGGAGGGTTTGGTTATGAAACTTCGACAGTTTTCGCTTGTCGTTCTCACCTTCGCCGTCTCATATATGTCGGGAAGCCGACCGGCGGAAGCCAAGAGCTACATCGCCTATATCTCGGATTCGACCAATTCCTCGGTGATCTACTGGATCGCCAAAGAAGCGGGCATCTTCAAGAAACACGGCCTCGATCTCGATACGATCTTCATCAACGGCAGCGTGCGCGGAATACAAAGCCTGATCGCCGGCGATCTCAGCTACAGCGGCGCGGTGGGAACGGCGGTAATCAACGCCAAGCTCGCCGGCGGCGACGTCGCGATCATCCAGAGCCAGATGAACACGCTTCCCTACTTCATCATCGGCAACGCCAATATCAAATCGCCGGAAATGCTTAAAGGCCGCTCGGCCGCGGTGCACATTCCCGGCACCTCGGCCGATTTCGCCATGCGTCTTGCGCTCACCAAAGTCGGCATACCCTACAAAGACATCAAAGCGATCACCGTCGGCGGTGCGCCCGCCCGCCTCGCGGCGGTCACTCAGGGCCAAGCCGATTTCACTGTCGTCACCGACGGCGAAAGAATCCAGGGCGAGAAGATGGGCCTCAAAGTGATCATCGACATGGCGAAACTGAACGTGCCCTTTCAGTTCAACTGCACCGTCGCCATGCGCCGGAAAATCCGCGAAAACCCCGACGAAGTCCGCCGCGTGGTCTGGACGATGGCCGAGTCGATTCACTTCTTCAAGACCCGCAAAGATGAATCGATCAAAATCATGCAGAAGTACACCCGCGGGTTGCCGAGAGAGGTCCTCGAAGGCGCTCATGCGGCCAACTCCGAGCTGCTCGTCGAAGACACCTACCCGACCATCGAAGGATTGAAACAAACTCTCGATGTTCAAGCCTTGACCGACCCGCGCGCCGGGAAATTCAAGGCCGAGGACATGGTCGAACTCCGCTTCGTCGACGAGCTGCGAAAAAGCGGCTTCGTCGAAAAACTCTACGGCCGGCGCTGAGCCGTGAGGCGCGAGTAAACAACATTCATGATCGTTCCGCGCGCCGAAGTTGCCGACACCGCCGCCGTCGCGGCGCACTACGATGAGCTCGACGATCTTTACCGCAGCTTCTGGGGAACGAGCCTTCACCATGGATATTGGATTACGGGAAAAGAATCGGCCGAAGAAGCAGCCGGCAATCTGACCCGACTCGTCGCGAATCAAGCGGGAATGAAACCCGGCGACCGGGTTTGCGATCTCGGCTGCGGTTACGGCGCCGCGGCCATCTTATGGCAGCGGGAGTTTGGCGCTGCTGTAACCGGCATCACGATTTCGGAAAAGCAGTTCTTGCACGGAAGATCCGCTGCCGCCGGCAATTCGAATATTCAGTTGCTCTGCGGTGACGCCCTGGAAAGCGGCCTGCCTTCGCAAACCTTCGACGTGGTGACGGCCATCGAAAGCTCCGAGCATATGCCGGACAAAGCGCGCTTCTTTGCCGAAGCGCATCGCCTCTTGCGTCCGGGCGGCCGCTGCGTAGTGGCGGCGTGGTTGACCCGCGACCACCCAGCACGGTGGGAGGCAAAGTACCTCCTCGATCCTATTTGCCGGGAGGGGCGCCTGCCCAGCATGGCCTCAGCGGCGGAATATCTCCGTATGCTCGAGGACGCGAACTTCCACGACATTCATTTTTCCGACCTGACCTTCCGTGCAAGAAAAACCTGGAGCATCTGCGCGTCGCGCGTCGTCCGGCGCTTCCTCGGCGATTCATCGTTTCGCCGCCTGCTCTCCAACCGGCATTTCACAAATCGCGTTTTTGCCAAAACGGTTTTTCGCATCTGGCTCGCATATCAGATCGGCAGTATGCGCTTCGGCCTCTTCGCCGCGCAGAAGTAGGAACGGCGCCGCCGCGACGAGTTTGTGAGTAGTACGACTGTTTCGCCGCCGTCATTTCGAGCACAAGCAAGAGATTCCTCCTTTTCAGCTTTGACTCCGTGTTGCGATTAAATTTTTCCTGGAGTAGTAAACGACCAACATGAAATTTGGCATTTTCATTTTCGGAGACAATCACCCTGACCTCGGCCGTTCCAATCAGAAATATTACGAAGAGGTTCTGACCATCGGCGAGTGGGCCGAAGAACTCGGCTTCGACTCCTTCTGGCTCGGCGAGCATCACATCTACTGGCACGGCACCTGCGTGTCGCCGCCGATGTTGATCGCGGCGTTGGGCCAGCGGACAAAAAGAATCCGGCTGGGCCCGGCGGTCAGCGTTTTACCCTTGCACCATCCGCTTCTTGTCGCTGAGGAATACGCGCTGGCGGATAATCTCTGCGGCGGGCGGCTGAACTTCGCCATCGGCAGCGGCTTCTCACCGCACGAATACAAGATTTTCGGTATGACGATGGAGGAGGCAAGAGAAAAATATTGGGAAACTTTTGATGTAATCTTGAAAGCCTGGACGCAGGAGGAGTTTTCCCACCAGGGGAAACACTATCAGATCGAGAACGGCTCGTTGTACATGAAGCCCGTGCAAAAACCCTTGCCGCCGACGTGGATCGCCGCGTCGAGCGACGAAACTTTGATTCGCGCGGGCGAGTTGGGCTTCCCCATTATGGGAATTCCATTCGTGCGCTCTACGTCCCTGTCGGAGGTCAAACAAAAGAACGAGCTGTTTATGGATTCGTTCGTTCGCGCCGGCCATAAGGAAAAGCCGGACATCATGGTCGCCCTCCATATTTACCTCCACCCCAGCGAACAAGACGCGGTCGATTCGGCTCGTCCGTACTTCGCGCGCGTCGTTGACTATCTGAAAAAATACCGGCGCCCGGGCGCCAGGGTGCCCGACTTCGATACCATCAAGAGAGACCAGCTAGCGCTTTTTACCAACCCCGACGGCGCTTGCGCGATCCTTCGCGAATACGAAGAAATCGGCGTCAGTCACGTGATCGCCATGGTCAACTTCGGCGGTGTGCCGATGCCCGATGTGCGCCGGACGCTGGAGTTGATGTCAACTGAGGTCTTTCCAAAGTTCAAATGAATTAGAATCCGGCTATTTCAAAGCCGCTGGGCAACCTACCGTACAGGCTAGTCGTTTTCGCAAGTACTAGGAGAAACTCGCCGCAGCGTACATAACAACATTTGCTGACGACACCTCTTTGACAGGTGTTACCGCCTGAGGTAGCATTCCGTAGCGATGGGCAAGCTACGGCGTGGTGGTTTTGTTTTTGTTTGGTGGAAAGGAGATCACCCACCCAGACATGTCCACGTTTATCGGGACGGTAAGCTGATGGTCAAATGGGACCTCGCCAACAAGAAAGCCATGAAAGGCCGCGCGTCGAGACGTATTATCAATTTGATCGAAATGCTCGAATCGGAAGGAATGCTATGAAGATTCGTTCAGTGACGTTCAATAACAGGCGCAAGACATTTGAGGTCAAAACTTCTTCACGAACATACGTCTTTCCCTTCAGCAAGTCCGTGCCCGCGCCGACATCCGATAACCCAGTCAAACAGGTTCGTGTAGACAAGGAGATCGGCAGCGAAGGATTTAGCTATGAATTGGCGTCGGGCGGGACGGGAACAATCCATGTCGAACAGGTTTTGGAGTACAACAACGATCCCAATTACTTGCGAGATCAGTTGCTTTACAAATTGACTCTCGAAGCGCAGAGGCGGGTCGCCGCGAGCCCGCTCGCCAAGCGTGAGATCATTCGCCGGCTCGGCACATCCGCGACACAGTTTTATCGGCTATTGGATCAAACCAATTACAGCAAATCCGTCGACCAGCTCGTGTCGTTATTGCAAATCTTGGATTGCGAGATCGATGTATTGGTGCGAGCCAAGAGTGCGTAACAGTCCAACATCTGCGGGCAGCGCAAAACATTTTTCGAATGACGCATTCAGTCTCGATCAGTTTCACCAGGATACTCTTTAGGTTATAAAACAACCATGACTGACGTTCGTTTTGTGGATACGACCCTCCGCGACGGTCAGCAGAGCCTGTGGGCTTACAACATGCGCACCGGCATGATGGTTCCGGTCGCCGCACAAATGGATGATGCGGGCTTCGAGGCCATCGAGCTCGGCGGCCCGGTGGAAATGCCGAAGTGCGTGAAAGAGCTGCGCGAGGATCCCTGGGAGCGCTATCGGCTGATCATTCCGAAATTCAAAAAAACCCCGCTCCGGCTCATCCACGGTACGCGCAGCGGCTTCGCGATCTACCCCGACGCGCTGCACCAGCTCTATGACACCTGCATGGCCAACGTCGGCGTCACCGAAGTGCGCATCTCGGATTCGTGGAACGATCCGGCCGATTGGGCTTGGCGCGTCAAGCAGGCGAAGAATGCCGGGCTGAAACCGATCATCAATCTTATTTATACCGTGTCGCCGCGCCACACCGACGAATATTTCGCAGCAAAGATTCGCGACGCCTTCGCTCTGGACGTTTACCGCGTGATTTTCAAAGACCCCGGCGGGATCTTGACTCCCGAGAGGACCAAGACCGTGGTGCCTGCCGTGCTGGCCGCCGCCGCGGGCAAGACCGTCGAATTGCACACCCACTGCACGACCGGGCTGGGCACGCTCTGCTGCCTGGAAGCGATCAAAGCGGGTATGATGAATATCAACGCCGCGGTGCCGCCGCTCGCCGACGGTTCGTCGAATCCCTCGGTGTTCAACGTCGCCATGAACGCCCGCGCGCTGGGGTACAATACCCTGCTCGATGAAAAACCGCTGCGCGATGCTTCCAAGTTCCTAACTGTCTGCGCGAAGCAGGACAATCTGCCGATCGGCAAGACTCCTGAGTACGACTACGGCCAGTACGTTCATCAGATTCCCGGCGGCATGATCTCGAATCTGCGCTACCAGCTCCGCCGGGTCGGCATGGAGCACAAGCTAGATCAAACCCTGGAAGAGGCGGCGCAGGTGCGCGCCGAGTTCGGCTATCCGATCATGGTGACGCCGCTGTCGCAGTTCGTCGGCAGCCAGGCGGCGATCAACGTCATCGTCGGCGAGCGCTACAAGGAGGTCACCGATCAGACCATCGAATACGCCATGGGAATCTGGGGCAAGGAAGGCGCCGCGCTCATGGATCCGAACGTCAAGGAAAAAGTTCTGAATCGGCCGCGCGCGAAAGAAATCGCCGAGCGGCCGCATCCGACGGATTCGCTCCAGGATCTGCGCCGCAAATACGGCGGCCCGGGAGTCAGCGACGAAGAAGTTTTGCTGCGCTTTTTCAGCAGCAAGGAAGACGTCGAGCGCATGCACGCCGCCGGCCCAGCGCGGACCTACACGAACGGTCGCAATCCCGTGTTGAATCTGGTCGCCGAGCTTTCCAAGCAGGAAGACCGCCGCAGCGTGTTCATCCAGCGCCCCGGCTTTTCCCTACGCTTGCAACGGCGCAGTGTCTGACCCGCATCACCGGCGTTTTTACTTATTAGCTATGCGTCAATTGAAAACCGCCAAGCCCGGAGAGGTGGGAACTTGATCCGACGGCTTGGACGATTTGAACGGCTTGACTGCTTGAACGAGCTGATTTATTCGAGGTAACCCGTGGCACGAGTCGCGCTGATCGAAGAGAGTGACCATCCCGAGCTGGCCGAGTCGATCGCCAAAATCAAAGGCGCGCGCGGCGGCCGGCTGATCAATATTTATCGGTTGATGCTGCACAGTCCGGCGCTGGCCAATGCCTGGTTCGATCTGAATCAGGCCGTACGCTACGGCACCGAGATCGACGGGCAATGCCGCGAGCTCGCGGTCATTCGTGTCGCGATATTGAACGAGGTGGAATATGTGCAGCGCGCCCACGGCCCCGCTTACGCGTTGAAGGAGGGATTGACGCCGGAACAGGTCAGCGCCATCGGGAATTGGCAGCCGTCGAAACTTTTCGACGATCGGCAGCGCGCGCTGCTCGCGTACACGGATGCGATGACGCGCGGGATCGATGTACCCAATACCGTTTTCGTGGACCTGAGGAATCATTTTAGCGAGCGTCAAATCGTCGAGCTGACCATGCTGATCGGCGCCTACAATATGCTCACGCGTTTTTTGAAAGCCCTGCGAGTCGATTCAGAGCCCTGAATAAGAAGAAGTTCAAAAGTTCCAGGTTCGAAAGTTCAACGTCGGGAACCGCATCAGACCTTGAACTTTGAACCGTTTTGTAAAATGAAGTTCGTCGTCGAAAACGATAGCTTTCTCCGCCTCATTCAGGTTGTCCTCGACCCGAGCGCGCCCAAGGAGCGTTTCGACGCCTTCGCCCATTTCTGTAAGCACGACACGCCTGATTTCCTTGGCTGGTGCGAAGGCATTCGCGCGCAAGCCCCGAATATCTTCCCGACCGACGTTCACCTCGTGGACAATCAAGCGGAGCTGCTGGCCAATGCCGAAGACGCGAGCGTGATCGTGGTTGAAGAGCTCACCGTCGGCGACAAAGAACTCGCAGCGGCGGGACATTCTCTACGCTACGTGCAGAAGTACGGCTTCACCACTCGCAACATCGATAGAGCCGCGTGCGCAAGGGGAGGCGTAAAAGTGCTTACGATTCGGCGGCGTGCCAACATCTCGACAGCGGAGCAGGGACTCACGTTGATGCTCGGTCTGGCGCGCCAACTCACACAGAACGCGAATTTGATCAGCGTCGAGCAGCTCAAGAAAGCCGGTTATGAGCCCACGACTTACGACCGAACCCACACGCCAAACGGGAACTGGGCCCGCATCCCCAACATGGTGACGCTCTACCGTAAGCAACTTGGCATCATCGGTCTGGGAGAGATCGGCCGGGAGCTGGCGCTGCGCGCGCTCGCGCTCGGCATGCGCATCGTCTACACGCAGCGAACTCGGCTGCCCGAAGAAGTCGAACAACAATATCAAGCGACTTACTGTCCGCTGGAAGAGCTACTCGCCGGCTCGGACTGTGTGAGCTTGCACCTGCCGCGCAGTCCGGCGACGGTCGGATTCATGGGAAGCAAAGAATTCTCCGCACTCAAGCCGGGTGCTTTTTTGATCAACGTCTCTCAGCCCAATCTCGTTGACCGCAAGGCGTTGCGTCAATCGCTCGCATCCGGACGGCTTGGCGGCTACGGACTCGACACGTTCTACGAAGAGCCCGGCGACGCCAACGATCCCCTGCTGAAATTTCCTAATGTCATCATCACGCCGCACCTCGGCGGCTCGCCGCGCTGGAATTCTCTCGACGATATCGAAGAAGTGATCGTCAGCCTCGGCCGGCTGCTCGCCGAAACAAAGTCTGGGATCTAAGAACGTCTTACGGTTGATCCCGACAAGCCCCACTGAGTGCAGTTTCTTCCATCGCTTTGAGCAAGACCTGACGCGCTAAACCCACCGGGTCACCCGTGATCGGCGAATTCTCGAGATAGCGAAGAGTAAATTCCACATGGGAAGCGTCATCGACCGGCACGTGCCAGCGCACGCAGATTTCTCCGCCCGATGGCGATTCCGGATAGGTCACGAGATTCGGCGCGACAAACTTGGCGCCGTCGAGCGGCGGTCCGAGAACTCCCTGCAGGAAATTATCGGCGCGGAGAACTTTTGTGAGTGCGACACGCGTCGGTGGACTGAGGAAAAATTCATGGACCGGCAAGCCCGGAGTTTCGCCCGGTCCCATGTAAGTCAAAATCACCCCGCTAATTTCGGTGCAGGGATATGCCGGTTGTCCTACTTCCATCCGCTTCTCGCCCCCTTCCACCCAAGCGCCGCGCACAATGACCTTGCCGCAAGCATCGAAAAGCCAGCCATGATACATGCAGCGGATTCCGTCTTCCTCGACCCGCCCATAAATCATGTCGACGCCTTGATGCGCGCAGTAACGGCCGATGAGCGCAGGATTCCCTCCGCCGTCGCGAAATAGAACCAGCTCTTCGCCGAGCAATGTCACCGGCAACGGTTTGTCGGGGGCCAGTTCCGCCGACAATGCGGCCGGCTGCCAAAAGCGGCGCATCAATTCTCCACACGGTGTGCCGCGTTCGGTTTGCGTCAACCGAGCATTTTGCTCTTGTGTCATCCTCGTTGTGCTCCCGGTCATATTCGGACCTCGCGGCATCGTAGACACCAGGCTAGCTTTACTGCAAGCGCTTATTGGAAACCGCAAGATCGATGAGATCGGTCTGGCAAGCGAATACTTTTATGGCAATAAGCTGTTGCCGTTGGCCGTCAGTTTCAAATAGCGGCCAAAAGCGCAAGCCACATTTAATGAGAAAGGAGGCAATCTAGGCATCATTTGACCCAGCCATTTCGATTTGGTATAGGCCGACAACTTTATTCCCAGGTAGGGCCATGTAATCGGCATAGTCGTTTGCTGAAGTGGATGCTTCTATGAACAGACTCCTAGGTTTAGCTTCTCTGACGCTACTGTTGAGTTCGATTATTTCGCCTGTTCCTCTCGCCGCCCAACAGATAGTCATCCTCCACGTCAGCCGCAGCGATCCTGCATGCGCCGGTCAGTCTCCCTGTTTCACCACGATTCAGGCTGCCATCAACGCCGCCGGTCCAGGCGACGTCATTCGTATCCAGGCCGGCACATATCCTGAGCAACTCTCGATCAGCGGCAAGAACGATTTCCAAGGCGCCACCGAAATTGACCGCATCATCATCGAGGCGGACCCAGCCACTCAACCTGGTCAGGTGATGCTAACCGGCGCGTCGGGTGCATGTACAGGCAATTACGCGATCCGCCTGCAGCAGTCCAAGTTCATCACGATCCGCGGGCTCACCATTACTGGCACCGGGGGACAGGCGATTTCGCTTATGGGCGGCAACAATCAGAATCAAGATATCCACATCGAGCTCAATCGCATCTTCCGCAACGGCAGCAGCTCCTGTAACGGGGGCATTACCATCGCCCGCGGCAATCCCGGCACGTTGATCGTCAACAACCTTATCTACAACAACGGACGCAGCGGTATTACCCTTATCGATGCCGACGGCGGTCCGCATTACCTCATCAACAATACGATTTACGGCAATCAGTGGAACGGCGTCGAGGTGGCGCGCAACCATACGATCACGCTTGCCAACAATATTATCAATCGCAACGGTACGGCGTCGGGAACGACGGGCGGACGATTTGGTGTACGAAGAGAAGGGTCGACTGTTCCGCAGCCTGCCGGAATCAAACTTTTGAATAATCTCGTCTGCGGCAATACGCAGGGACAGATCTCGTCGCAGGTGCTCGATGCGACAGATTCAAGCAATTATACACCGAGCGGGAGTGAGGGGGCGGGTGTCGGCGCGCTGCCGGGATGCGAGTTAGCAGAAAACCTGTTCGGTAATTTACATGGAGCGGATGGCTTGCCTAACACCGGGGACGATGATTTCAGCCTTAAGCCGAATTCTCTCGCTATCGATGTAGGCATGGACCCACGCACGCTCGGATTCAATCCGTCCTACAATCCGATCTTCGAAGCGGACTTTGTGATCGAAAGCGTTCGACCCGCAGACGGCAACGCGGACCGCACGCCGGCGTTTGACGCCGGCGCTTTTGAGTTTCCCAACGCGCCGCCGGTCGCCAACGCGGGCCCCAATCAGAGCGTATCCGTCGGCCAACTCGTTACCCTCAACGGCACCCAGAGCAGTGATCCCGAAGGCGCGCCGTTGACAAATTTATGGACGATCGTGTCGCAGCCAGCCGGAAGCAACATTACTCTCACTAGCGCAACCACCGCCGACCCAACATTCACCCCGCCCGTGGCCGGTCAGTACATTCTCCGACTCGTCGTGGACGACGGCCAATTGACCAGCGCCCCCTCAACGGTGGTCATCACCGCGGTCAGCGCCAATCGAGCGCCTATCGCCAACGCGGGCGGTCCCTACACAGGTAATGTCGGCTTGTCGGTTCAATTCAACGGGACTGGTAGCGATTCTGACGGCGACCCTCTGACTTTCTCCTGGAACTTTGGCGATGGCGGCACGGGATCGGGTCCTAGTTCCGCCCATACCTATTCGGCACCCGGGACATACACAGTCACACTGACGGTCCGAGATCCATCCAACGCTACCGGGGTTTCGCAGACGACCGCGACAATCAGTGCCAGCTTGATTCTGAATCCCATCGGCAACAAGACGATCAATCTAGGTGGGACCCTCACCTTCACGGTCACCGCGACCAACCCGAACGGTGGTCCGGTAAGCCTTTTTGTCGCGCCACTGCCGCTCATGCAGAACGCGACGTTCAACGCAAGCACGGGTGTGTTTACTTTCAGACCGGGGACGACCCAGGTGGGCAGTTATCAGCTTACCTTCACTGCCCGCTCGGGAAGCAATATCGCTTCCGAAACGATCACCATCACCGTGCCGCAGCCTCCACCAGGAGGAAGTACCGGCGTGCGCGGCTTGGTGCACAATCTCAACAACACGCCGCTCGCGAATGTAAGAGTCACGCTCAGATCGAGCGGCCATACCGCTTTTACCGGTCCGGACGGATTCTTTACCATCACGGGAATTCCCTCGGGCACTCAGCAGCTCATCGTCAACGGCCGCGAAGCCAACCTCGGCGTTTATGCAATTATCGCGGTTGCGGTCGAGCTCATCGACGGTGTGCTCAACGATCTTTCTGGCGCTATCTCTTTGCCGGACGTCGACGTCGACGCGGAAGTCCAAGTCAGTCCGACGTTCAATACGGTCGTCAGCAACCCGAGTCTTCCCGGCGTCGAGTTGGAAATCATCGGCGGCTCGGCGACAAATCCTGACGGCACGCCTTTTACTGGCAAGCTCTCGATCAATCCCGTGCCCGATTATGGCCGGCCCGAATCGCGTCCGGAAGAGTTGCGCCCCGGCATGGCGGTGACGATTCAGCCGGCCGGCATCCGCTTCAATCCGCCGGCGCGGATTACGTTTCCGAATGCAGACGGCATGGTGCCGAACAACGATCTCAATCTCTGGTCGCTGAGTCCCGATACCGGCAAGTTCAATATCGTCGGCAAGAGCGCCGTGTCGGCCGACGGCCAAAGCATCATCACGGTCGAAGGCGGTGTGACGGCAAGCGCGTGGCATTTTCCGTTGGCGACGAGCACGACATCAAATCCGAGCCAGGGCGACAATTACTGTGGTTCCTGTCGAACCTCGATAGGATCCGAGGCCAATCTGGAAGAAGGCAGCTTGTTCGTTGCACACGCTTTGCCGTCGTACCGCTCCCTTGGCCAGAACCGGAGTCTTTCACTCACGTACAGCTCAGTGACCGCGGATCCACGACCGATCATTTCGTTGGACAGTACTCTCGGCGTTCGCGCCGGGGTCCCGAATACATTTTCAACCAGGCTCAAGGTTGGTGGAGTGCAGCAGGGGGGAGAAATCTTCACCAACAGCAGTTCTCTACCCGAGGATGCCGACTCCACATCACGCCTTTCGGTTCAGTTTGACGCGACGAATTTAGCGACCGGCCGTTATCCCTTCGAGGCGACGGTATTCAGCAACTATCTCAATTCCTCCGTCGGCGGAATTTCCACTGGAAACGTGATTGTCGTCAATCGAAGCGCCAGCGCCTTGGGCGCGGGTTGGGCGATCACCGATTTACAGCAACTCCACGTTCAGACTGCCGGCGGCGTCCTGCTTACAAGTGGCGACGGCACCGCGCTCTTTTTCACCGGCGGTCCCACTACATTCACTTCACCCGCTCGGGACTTTTCCACTCTGGTGAAAAATTCCGACGATAGCTACACGCGAACGTTTAAAGACGGAAGCAAAATCAATTTTAACGCGCAAGGATTACAGACTTCGGTTATCGATCGGAACGCCAACACGACGACCTTTGGCTACGATGGCGATGGAAGACTGATCACGGTTACCGACCCGGTTGGTTTGGTGACGACGCTAGCCTACAGCGGAGCACGGCTCCAGCGGATTACCGATCCAGCCGGACGACAAACACTTGTTCAGTATGACCCCGCCGGAAATCTGACTCGGATCACTAACCCTGACACGAGCTTCAAGGCTTATGCCTATGACGGCAAAGGCCGTCTCGTTCAGGCGAACAATGAGCGAGGGCTGAGTACAATTTACGCCTACGACTTCGCGGGTAGATTTTCTCAGTCGACGCGACCAGGCGGAGAGACTCGCGCGTTAGTTCCCAGCAAGCTTCGCGGTTTAGTCGATACTCCGGGCGGTCAGGGCACACCGACAAACCCCGCGCCGATTACAACCAGCTCGAACGCGACTGCTTCGCTTACCGACGGTCGCGGCAATCCGAGCAGGTTTACGGTCGACAACCTGGGTCAAGTAATCTCGCAGACCGACGCTCTCGGACAGACCACGACAACGATCCGCGACGCCAACGGCTTGCCGACGCGAATCACCCGGCCCAACGGCGCAGTGGTTACGATGACCTATGACGCCAAAGGCAACCTGCTTACATCGACCGATCCCGTAGGCGCGACGACGACGTTTACCTACGAGCCGGCCTTCAATCAGGTCAAGACGATTCGCGACCCGAAGGGGAGCGTCACTACGATCAACTACGACGTAAAAGGAAACCCCACTGAGATCATCGACGCGCTCAACAATCGCGCGCAAATGACGTACAACTCTCGCGGCTTGCTACTCTCGGTCATTGCCGCCGTCGGGACTCCTGTACAAACGACGACCAGCTTTACTTATGACTCGCGCGGGAATCTCCTCACGGCCACCAATCCCAAGGGCGATGTTACGACTCTTGCCTATGACGGCTCGGGCAACGTCATAACGTCTACCGACGCCGAGAACCGGGTAACGCAGTTTACTTACGATCCGCGCAATCGCCTCGTCACAGTCTTGGACGCCGACCTGAAAACGACGCAGTACGGCTACGATCCGAAAGGGAATCTGTCTCAGGTCCGAGATGCGAAGAATCAGATCACCACGTTCACCTACGACGGCCTGGATCGCCTCATCTCCGCGACGAATCCGCTGGGGTTAACCGAGACGTTCGTCTACGACGGCAACGGGAATTTAACCAGCACCACGAACCGAAACGGTCAGACGATCGCGTTCAATTACGACGCGTTAAGTCGTCTGACCAACAAGACGCGTCCCCCGACGACGATCGAATCCGGTGATCAAGTGACGACGTATTCCTATGATTCGGTTGGCAATCTTCTTACCGTCGTGAACCCAACGATCGGCGTTGTCAATCAATACGACGCTGCGAACCGGTTGATTTCGACTACGTCAAGCACTGAGTCGGCGCTGACCGGAACGACTGTCCCCATCAATGTTGACACCACGATCAGCGCAACGGATTCGCAATTCGAAGGCAAAACGCTGCAAGTGAATGGTCGGATATTGACCGTTGACGGTTCTCATACGTTTGCAAATCTGATCCTAGTCAACGGAGCGGTCCTTAGACACAGTCCCACCACAGCGAGCTCAGGCGGTAAGCTGGATATCACTGTAACTGGTGCTATCCAGGTCGACCTCACCAGCCGAATTGATGTTACAGGGTTGGGCTTCTTGGCGGCGGGACGTCCGGGAAATCTGACTTCGCGCGGGATGACGGTCGGCTTTCAACCAGGGAGTTTTGACCTGAGTGGCGGCAGTTATGGCGGGGTAGGCGGCTCGGGAGGAAGCAGTATTGCGAACCCAGTGTACGGGGATTTTAGAAATCCCAATGAACCGGGCAGCGGCGGTGGAGCGGTTGGTGTGCCCGGTGGCAATGGCGGCGGGCTGATTCGGATCGTCGCGCAGACGCTGTCATTGAACGGCGCGATACGAGCGAATGGCGGTTTGGTAGATATAGGTGGTAGCGCTTCTGGCGGCAGCGGCGGTGGAATCAGAATCGATGTGGGGACGATTTCTGGCAGCGGCTCGATCAGCGCGAATGGGAGCCCCGGCGGAGGAACGACCGGAGGAGGCGGCAGTGGCGGACGAATAGCAATCTACTACCAGAACGCTGCTGGGTTCAATTTTGCGAACGTCGGCACGTTTGGTGTCAGCGGTCCCAATGCGACAAATGGCGGTGCGGGGACAGTCTACTTGCGGGGGCCATCACGAGAGAACGGTGAGCTCGTCGCCGACAACAACAATACAGCGACGCCCTCGCTTTCGACACCGATTCTCGGCGCGGCTGCGTCGACACTGGCTTTGACGAATTTCCGCGTGCGCCGCGGCGCGCGAGCGAAATTGGAGGCAACGCTAAGCCTAGCTGGGGCCCTGGAGATCACGACCGCGGAGTTTGCAGCGGGCAATCGAATTATATCTGACACTACGACTCTCAGTTCCAACGCTGTTCTCACACATCTCGCGACAACAGCAACATCGACGTTCAAAGTAGACTTGAGCTCTCGCGATATTGCTATCGATGCCACGAGCCGAATCGACGCGACAGGTTTGGGCTTCTTGGCGGCGGGTCGGCCTGGAAATCTCACTTCGCGCGGGATGACACTCGGATTTCAACCGGGGAGCCTCGACTTGAGCGGTGGCAGCTATGGTGGCTTGAGCGGTTCGGGAGGAAGCAGCATTGCGAATCCGGTGTACGGGGATTTTAGAAATCCCAATGAACCGGGCAGCGGCGGTGGAGCGGTTGGTGTGCCCGGTGGCAATGGCGGCGGGCTGATTCGGATCGTCGCGCAGACGCTTTCATTGAATGGCGCGATACGAGCCAATGGCGGTTTGGTGGACGCAGGCGGTAGCGCGTCTGGAGGAAGCGGTGGAGGTATACGGATCGATGCAGGGACGATTTCCGGCAGCGGCTCTATCAGCGCGAATGGGACTCCCGGCGGAGGGACGACCGGAGGAGGGGGCAGCGGCGGGCGAGTAGCGGTCTACTACCAGA
Organism: uncultured delta proteobacterium; assembly: GCA_963745035.1. GTDB lineage: Bacteria > Desulfobacterota > Binatia > UBA9968 > UBA9968 > DP-20. The sequence continues at coordinate 173,498 of CAVUVW010000011.1, forward strand.
ACGCTGCGGGCTTTAACCTTGGAAACGTCGCGGTGTTTGGTGCGACAGGACCCAACGCGACGAACGCCGGTGCGGGAACGGTATATCTGCAGGGACCAGCACGAGAGAGCGGCGAGCTTGTTGTCGACAACAACGGTGTCCCCGCGCCATCGCTTTCCACACCGGTACTCGGCTCGCCTACGTCCACTTTAACCTTGACGAATTTTCGTGTGCGCCGCGGCGCGCGGGCGAAGCTCGACAGTACGCTGAATTTAACAGGTGCCCTGGAGATTGCCACGAGTGGAGAGTTTGCCGCGGGTAATCGGATCATTGCCGAGTCTATCGCGCTGACCGGCAATGCGGCTCTCACGCACCTTGCGACAACGGGAACCGCAACATTCAAGGTGGATCTCCATGCCGATAGTCTCGTGATCGATTCCACCAGTCGGATCGGCGTATCCGGTCGTGGTTTCTTAGCCGCTGGGCGTTCGGGCAATCCGTTTCCGAATAATGGGATGACTTTCGGATTTCAGCAGGGGAGCGGCTCGGTCAGCGGTGGAAGTTACGGTGGTTTGGGTGGTGGAAGTAGTCCGAATCCGGTGTACGGAAATCCTCAGAATCCGAACGAACCAGGCAGCGGCGGAGGGGCGGTTGGCGTGCCGGGAGGAAATGGCGGCGGACTCATTCGCATTGCGGTAGGAACACTCGTCTTGGACGGCCTCATTCTATCTAATGGCGGGCCTACGGATATCGGCGGAAGCGCGTCCGGTGGCAGTGGTGGAGCGATACGGATCGACGCAGGAACGATCTCTGGCATAGGATCCGTAAGTGCTAACGGCAGCCAAGCGACTCAAGTCGGCGGTGGTGGGGGCGGAGGCCGAATAGCGATCTACTATCAGAATAACGGCGGCTTCAATTTCTCCAACGTCAGCGCTCTCGGAGCATCAGGTAGTCCGGCTGGTCAAAATGGCACAGTTCATATCCAGCAACAAATCGCGATGCTGGTGCCGGAAGCCGAACAGAGTCCGGTCATGCGCGCGGATGCTGCCGGCGATCGCGTGGAGCAAGACCATTCGGTAGTTAAGTCGGATACCTCAACCATTGAGAATTTCAACCACCCGCGCCAACGGGCTTTTACCGGTTTAATCCGTGATTTCCATTCATCGACCAATGAAACTCCGGCAAACCTATATCTCGCCATGGTCGCGGCGGGAAAAAGCAAGCCTTTTCCTCAAACCAGCGCGGCTAGCCGCGGAAGCGCGTCAGAAGCGTTTACCTCCGATGGTTTGGTCCACGAAGCCCGAGCTGCGTCGTTAGACGACCTTGATCCCATCTACGCCTACGACCTCAACGGCAACCGCGTCTCGATGATCGACCCGACCGGCCTGACAACCTACGCATACGACGCGTTGAACCGGTTGACTTCGATCACCAACAATAAATCTCAGACTACGACGTTTACCTACGACGCGCTCAGCCGGCGAGCTTCGATGACACACGCCAACGGCGTCGTGACAACTTATACGTACGATCTGGCTTCTCAACTGACACAATTGAGTCACCAGTTGGGAGCCGTTTCCGTCAATTCGTTTACGTATACGTACGACAAAGTCGGCAATCGAAAGAGCAAGACCAACCGCGACGGTACACACGACTATACTTACGACACGCTAAACCGCTTGACGCAGTCGCTCAACCCTTTGCCGACAAACCCGCTCGAGACATTTAACTATGACGCTGTCGGTAATCGGAACAACTCCAACCAGAACGGCGCGTCGACTTTTAATACGGCGAACCAACTATTGGAAGACGCCAACTTCATCTACCAGTACGACAACAACGGCAATATGACGCGCAAGACCGCGAAGTCCGGCGGCGCTGTTACGAGCTACGAGTACGACGCGGAAAACAAACTCGTTCGGGTCGTGTCGCCCAATAATACGGCCAACTATCGCTATGACGGGGTGGGGAGAAGAGTTGAAAAGGAAGTGATCGCCGGCACAACAGCGGTCACTAAATACGTCTATGACAACGAAGACATCCTGCTCGAACTCAATGGCTCCAACGCCATTATAGCCCGCTACACCCACGGCGCCGGCATCGACGAACCGCTGATCATGGAGAAGGGTGGCCAGTCGTTTCACTACCATGCGGACGGATTGGGTTCGATCACGGAGCTGACGAACCAAACTGGAACGGTTGCCCAGCGATATACATACTCGTCATTCGGCAAGATCGAGTCGCAATTGGATCGCGAACCTTGTTCAGCCGTACACGTATACGAGCCGGGAGTTTGATGTTGAAACAGGCTTATATTCGTATCGCGCGAGGATTTATGATTCTCATATTGGAAGATTCCTTCAACCGGATCCGGTAGGTCCTATAGGTGACAGCGTCAACCTATATCCGTATGTACTTAACTCCCCTCTGAACTTCGTAGATCCATCTGGGAATATAGTCCAAGTAATTTCCCCAGATACCTACATTGACCTGATATTCGTTGGCTATGGTGCATATCGAATCCTTGCCGATAATATTCTGAATGACTGTGATAATTTTGGCGACAATCTTGCTTCTTTAGCAGGAGATCTCGTCGGACTTGCCGTCCCGGGCTTAACCGGGATAGGAAGTGGTATCAGAGGTGCGAGAAAAGCCAAACTCGTCGTAGGTAAGCTTGACGATCTTGATCCGGCCTCTTTAAAGTCAGGTGAGACTGCGCTTGATTGGGCCGATCGAGCAACTCCACAAGCTAATTGGCAGGAGAATTCGAAGCTCTTGCGGGAAGCGATGGCTCAAGGACAGCCAATCCGAGACGCATCGGTCGATCCGGATTACAGGATCACTGGAAAACAAACACAGGGTTTCTTCGAGCCGGAGAAATTTATTAGAAAATCGTGGCTGGAGTTACAACCCACAAACTAGGTACTGGTAATCCTCCAAGAAGTCGGTAGGAGAACGAACAATGCTGAGATCTGAATCTCCCGTTAAAGAGCCAGCTTAGGTTTTCTTGAAGCGGCAACATCTGAATTTATGTTTATAGTCGAAGAGTTCGCCTTTTCGTGCGTAAAACGAGACGTGACATTTGTACGGTATGAATCGAAGAATGTATTTGTGAATATTTATCACGGTCGCTCATCCTTTGAGCTAACCGTTGAAATTGGTGAACAATCACTCATGTTGAAAGACACTCGTTAGAGAGATCGTTTGCAATAGGCGATATTTTATATGTGACAAAGCCTGAAGTGGCCGAGCGCTACTATCCTTATCAAGTAACGACGCCGGAATCAGTAAAAAAGTTTGTAAAAGAACTGGCTAAACTTGTCAAAGAGTACGCAACGCCTGCATTATCAGGAGACCACGCATGTTTTGAAAAAACAGCCGCGGTGCAATTCGGAGATTTCAAGACTTGTTGCTAGAGTGGGATTTGCAGCGCTTGCGTCTGAGAGGTAGATACGGCTTGGCATGAAAAGGACTTTCCACGAGTAGTTGCTATTTACGAACCTGTTAAGGAACACTTAACCCCCGCCGAAATGAAGAAACTCGAAAATGCGAGGAAGAAAGTGAACTTCTTAAAGGCGTTGCCTTTTAATCAATTTGCCATACGACTCGGCTCTCGTCATGGACCGATAGAGAGCCTATCCGAAATTTTGTGTGTGAAGCAAATTGATTATAGTAACTGCGGCATGAATCGATCAGCGAAGAGAATCGCGAATTGATTCAGGGCAGCAAACCCTCACTTTTCAGTATCCGATAGCAGCTCGTTCGACCGCTTACGGAACTATCTGGCAAGAGCCCCAGCCATCGCTAGGTTCGCACACGACGGTGCCCCGCTTCCACTCGTTTGAGCGCAACTCGCGCAAAAATCAAGCGTACTGCATGGATCGAACCTTCGGAGGACCGACCGGTAGTCGGTCATCCGGGGCGCACCTGGTGGTAATAACTAAGTTATCCATCAGGATCCAGGCTTAGAAGAATTCAAAAAATCTCTTCCCTCCCAGGCAAGGCAGACAACGCCTTGCCTAAAACGGCCGCAGATCGAGAAACACTCAAACCGGTGCCGATGGAGATGTGCCGGATCGACGAGAGCCGCCTAATTGGCGCGATCGTCACGTCGGCCCGCTGGGTTGTCACTGATGACATGGCACTCAGTTAAATGATGCCGGTAATCCGATAGCAAAGTTGAAGATTCGGAACTTCAAGGCACATTCCTTCCCTCGCTGACCCATAGATTCATCCCCGACAGGATGGCACCGCATCTGCTTTACGATCCGTCGGGACGGCAGCAATGGATAGCAATTTTACTTCAAAAGCTTTGGGAACGATCGGTCAGGATCTGGACCTGCGCGGTCTCAAGACGTTTTCAATCAAATGTGAAGACGGCCTCTTTGTGGTCGATGCCGGTTATCAATCGCCTCCGGCTTTAACGCCGGTTACGTTGCATTACTGCCGAAAAGACATAGAGCAACTACAACGCGAGGCAGAGGAGAAATGCGATCATCTGTCGGCCACCCGAAAATTTATTTACTTATCCGAAATCTTGTCGGTTATAGGAACTTACATTGCCGATAAAACAGGGCACTTATTGATTCTTTCCAATATTGCTTCCACAGAGGCCAGGCCGATCATTGATATTGAATATATGACCATTCAGGGCGATCGAATGGTTGAACATCTAACGGCTACTGACGTTTACACGCTCTGTATTCAGAGTTACAAGCGGAGACAAAGGCAGGCCATGAACGACATTCGGTTTACCCGCTTCAGCTCGTTGCAGGAAGGGATGTGACCGCCAACGGAGGCGGCTAACGGATCGAAGACGTATGCGCAGTAAAAAGATACTGATCATCGAAGACCATCCGGACTGCCGGGAGCTCCTAAAGATCGTCCTCAGTCGCTCGGGCTACTTGGTCTTTCAAGCCGGGACAGGGCTGGAAGCCTTGGAACGGGCGAGCGCGACAAGTCCCGATGTGATCGTCATGGATTTCGGATTACCCGATGTTACCGGTGATAAACTAATACTAAGCCTTAAAGCCGATCCGCTGACTAAGAGAATTCCTGTGATCGTTACCACCGGTTATATGAGTACAGAGGTCGCAAAGCGCGCAATTCTCGCGGGCGCGGCGACGGTATTGCTGAAGCCTTACGACGTCGACGAATTGATCAGCGCGATGGAACAATGCTTCTCATCTGAGTCCGATCGGGAAGCACTGCTAAGCGAAGCGACGATCGTCAGGAATCAACTAAACCCAGAATAGGTACGCCAGCGCTGCCTGTGATTCTTCACTTCGTCGCCAATCAGTGAAGTGGCAACCCTCCTTAGTCCTAAGCAATTACAGCTCGTCTACAGAAAACAGTTTCCTTGACGCCAGTTCAATAACGGCAATATACAACGGCTGTTCGGAGAGCGGGGCCAGTGATCCGTTCGTGGCGCGTTCTCTGGCTCACCATCGCGACTTCTCGGGCTGTGCCTGAACTGGGCTCTTGGCTAAACAAGAAGGGTCCGCTACTTCACCAGATCCCGCCTGGAACGATTCCGGTATGGTCCTGAAACTCGAAGTGCTTACTCCGAAACCCAGCTTGACTCAGTTTCTGTTTCGGGGAATCGACATCCACGATGGAGCCAGCAATTTAGAATTTTCCAACTTGTAATCCATGAGAGCATGATAGCTTGACGCCGCTATATAGGCCCTGAGCCGACAAAGAGAAAGGAGATGAACTTACGACCGATCGTTTGCGGGCAGTTGCCTAATCCGATCCAGAACTTCGGGGCAATGTATAGCAAAAAGTTTGAGTATCGCCTGCGCGCTGCTCTGATCGCACAAGATGTGAACCACCTCATCGCCTGTTTCGTTCCGTTCGACGACGCCATTTTGCAATATGTGATATTCGGGTGCGTTAAGAGGCAGCCGGGACAAGCAGAGATGATAGTCGCGGATTGGTATCTCCAAAATAACGTTCATAGGTGCCGGATCGTTTATATCTGAAACCATGACAATGCAAGTAATCCTTGGTAAGGGGCATGAATTGCAAGAAAACGACGACGTCGTCTAGGCGATCCGATAAGCACTCTCGGGGCATCCCACGGCTGCTGAGTGGCGAATACTGATGCGGAAAAGCAATCAGGCGCGCTGATCGAAGCGTTGGTGGAAAGCATCCGCCGAATCCGATAAAAACCGGCCACCGACGGTAGCCTCAATAATTGGGGACGAGACTTACTACGCCTCAATGGCGCGAGATTGTGGTGTCCGGCAGATGAGAGATGCTGGCCTTCGGCGGCTTTTGTCTGGCACAATCCGCCGCTTTATTTTTGGCTTACCGCCGCCGCCAGCGATGCGCTCGGTGAATTTGCCGCGCTTTTGGCGGCCGCTGCTCTTGCTCGAAACTACACTACTCGACGTCATGATTAAAAACGTCAATGAAGAGCAGAGCTAAGGACTGAGTTCGACCCCAATTCTACGGCAAATAGAAGACCTGTTTTTCTATTTCCCTAAAAATCAAAATAGGCGCGAATGTCGGCGGTATCGGAAACTACGATTTCTTGACTGCGCACGCCTGCGTGTTCATGCCAAGCTTTCAGTGTGTAGTTGCCCGGAGGGACATTGGATATGGTAAATGCGCCTTTGTCGTCTGTGACCGCAAAAAAAGAGTGATCGAAAACGTGGACAAAGCCTAGCATCCAGGCATGGGTGTCGCAGACGAGTTTGAGAATTCCCGCGTCGCGAATCTTTTGAGTCGCATCCAAAATGGTGTTCTTGAACGGCAGGGAAAGCATGAACACGGTCTTTTCATTCAAGTAGGAGTGGGGAATATGGAGCTTGGGATCGTTGTTTCTGACTCTTAGACGCTCGCCTTTTCTCATGGCGAGGACGCGGGGCACATACTGGCAGCCGGTATTTTCAATGATGTTGTCTCTTTGCGGATCGACGGGCGTTGCCGCTTGCAGGACCTCGAGGAAAACGACGACGTTTTTCAATCCGCCGTTTGGATCCACGAGATAGGTTTCATTGGGCAACGTATCGCCGCAGTAATCCTGGTCCTTGGTGACTTTAACGGAGGGCAGCTTAGGGGCGGTGTCGATAAACTTTACTGCGCCGGTAATCGAACCCGCGTCCGCGGCGTTTACTGCGAATAACGACGCCGCTATGAATGCGATTTTTACAAGGTGTAGTTTTCCTTGCAGCGTCATTTTGGCGCGGTCTTGGCCTTGGCCGGCGCGGCTTTCTTCTGGGCGGCGAAATAGTCGGCGATTTCGTCGACGCCGAACTCTAAGACATACTTCGCGTAGGGTTCCATTTCCGGCGACTGCCGTTTACCTTCGGCATACGCGGTGATCGTCTGCTTGAAATACGCCTTGTCCATGCCGGCCAGGGCCGGGACCGTCTTGCTGGGCGGGTTGCCGCCGAAGCCATGGCATGCGCTGCAGACCATCGCTTTTTGCGCGCCAGGCGAATCGAGCGGCCCGGCGTCAGCGGCGGATACGCCGATAAAAATTCCCGCCACCAGCGTAGCTAGAGTCGACTTTGAGTGGGCTTCTCATGATTGTCCTCGCTCATCCCAAGACGTCGTTCCAGATGCTGGCGCGCCATGCGAGCGAATTCTGCGCGACGGCGACGCTTTTGCCCGGCGTGAGCTTCTGCTCGATCTGCACGACCTTGCCCTTGTCGATTTTGTACGCATTCACCACGGCGATGGCTTCTTTGTCGTTGACCCAACTATAGCAGGTGTTGCCGGGCGCCAGCACCGGCGGTTCCTTCCCTTTGAGCAGACTCACCACCGCAGTGGCGCTGATTTTTCCCATGGCATTGGCGATATTGCCGGACTTGGGCACGGGCAGCCCGATAGTCGCATCGCCGATGACGTGAATGTTTTTCTGCTTCACCGACTCATACGTGACGTGGTCGACTTCGCACCAGCGCTTGTCGGCGCCGACCAGATCGGCGTCCACCGCGATGCTGTTGGCGCGCTGCGGCGGAATCAGGTTGATGACATCGTAGTTCACTTTGTCGCCGATGTCGGTCGTGACTTCCCTAGCGCCGACATCGATTTTTTCGACCTTCTGCGCCGGGCGATACTCGAGGTTCGGATAGTCTTTGAATACCGCCTTGAAGAGCCCGGTCTTGGAAACGATGTCCTTATTGGCATCGAGCACGATCAACTTCGACTTGGGCTTTTTGGTCTGCAAGAACCAGGCGATCATTGAAGCCCGCTCGTAAGGACCCGGCGGGCAACGGTAAGCCACCGGCGGTACGGTCATGACCACCACGCCGCCGTCGCTCATCGATTCGAGTTGTTTGGCGAGCTGCACCGTCTGCGGCCCGGCTTTCCAGGCGTGCAGTACCGTATCTTTAGCTTGCTCGAGGCCTTCGACTTGGTCCCAGAGAAAATCGATGCCAGGCGAAACGATCAGCCGATCGTAGGCGAGCGAATCCTTGCCGACGCGCACCTGCTTCTTGTCCGGATCGATGGCGCTCGCTGCTTCGTGGCGAATCCTCACGCCGTGTTTACGCAGGCCGTTGTAGTTCATGGTTAGCGTTTTCAGATTCTCCACGCCGGCCACGACCAGATTGCTGAATGGGCAGGAAATGAATTCCTTATTCGGTTCAAGCAGGGTTACCTCAAGGCTGGAATCGTGCAGGCGCAAGTACTTGGCCGCCGACGCACCCCCCCAGCCTCCGCCAATGACGATCACTCTGCGCTTCGCTTCGGCGGCGAAGGCTGGAACACCGCCGAGTCCAAGCAACGTCATGCTCGCGCCCGAGGCTTTTAGAAAGCCGCGCCGGCTGATCTGTCGCATACTACGCACCTCGCTGTTGCAGATGAAAAGTCGATGGAATTGCCCGTAGATACTCCTACCACGGGTCGCCTGTCAATAATTTTTGTCGCCGTGAATGCTTGCAAGCATGCAGATGTTGATTGCGCCTGAGGGATTGATTAGATTCACAAGCACAGATGACAGACGATCCAGCCAAAATGTGCAGTGTTAAATTGTCGCGCCGCTTGTTTTTGAGACTGGCGGCAATGGTTGGCGCTCTTGGCGCAACTTGGCGGGAGTTTATTGAGCCAGGGGCCGCGTCTGCCCAAGGGCAGGGGCTCGGCTGGCCGCTTGCGGACGAGCCGGTGGAAGCAACGTTGAAGCGGCTGTTCGGCGATCGTAAGTTCAACTCGGGGGATGGCAGAATTAAAATGACCTTGCCCGCCATCGCCGAAGACGGCGGCAACGTGGCGATCTCGGTGGACGCCGACTTTCCCGTGACAGGCGCGCCGCGCGCGAATCATATTTATATTGTTTCCGATAAGAACCGCCGGCCGATGCTGGCGAAGTTTTCTCTCACGAGCGAGTCGGGCAGAGCGGCGGTCGCCACCAGCGTTCGCCTGGCAACGAGCACGGATGTGCGCGCCATCGTCGAGATGAGCGACGGGACGCTCTACGCGGTCAGTAAACCGGTGCGCGTGACGATCAGCGGCTGCGATCTACCGCCGTCCGGCTAATAACCGGGTTCAAAACGTTCAAGTTGTTCAAAATGTTCGAAACGTTCGGACCGAACACGAGATTGATTTTTAGCCAACCGAGTTGAGCAATGGCGGAAGTAGGAAGAGTCAGTATCCGACTGCCATCGTCGATCAAGCAGGGCGACGTGATTCGCGTGCGCACCCTGGTCATCCATCCGATGGAAATCGTGCAGCGTGATAAGCAGACAAAAATCATCCCTAAGAATTATCATTTCATTCACGCCATGACGGCGGCGTTCAACGGCAAGGAAATCATGCGCGCCGAGTTGACCCAGGGAGTGAGCCAGAATCCGAGCTTCACTTTTCCGCTGAAAGTCGATCGACCGGGAAAGCTAACCGTGACGTTCTCCGATACGACGGGCAAGGACTATACCGGGCAGGCGGAGGTGCGGTTGTCCTAAGCTGTGATGGGGTCGAGGATGGAGGATGGTTTTTTCGATCTTCCATCCTCTATCCTCTATTTTCGGCGGATCTCGGTCAGCCGTGCTTGCAACCGTCGTCATGACACCCCAATCGCCGGCCTTTGGCTCCTTTCTCCACGAGCAATACGATAAAATATTTGGGCGCCCCTGGCCGGTCGTGCCGTCGGCGCTGGCGGTGGCGATGCTGAGCGTTTTTCTCTTTGCCTTCGACCGGCCGTGGACCGCGTCGGACGGTCTGCGCAATTGGGGTGATTGGTTTTTTCAGTCGCTCGGCGTCACGGCGCAAGCCGATCTGTTGTCGCCGCATCTTTATTCCGGTTCGGTGCTGAATTTCGGCCTGCTCGCCGGCGGTTTGGCCACCGCGCTTCTGAGCCGGGAATTTGCCTTGCGCGCCGCGCCGCCCACCGAATTGCTCAAGGGCGCGCTTGGCGGCTTGCTCATGGGCTGCGGCGCGATGCTGGCATTCGGCTGCAATATCGGCGGCTTTTTTAGCGCGCTGGCGGCGCTCTCGGCGAGTGGCGCAGCGATGATGATCGGCTTGGCGCTCGGCGCCTTCGCCGGCACGCGCTATCTTATTCGCGAAAACGCAAAAGCGATCGAAGCCGGCAAGTTGCCGTTTCCGTCGGCTTGCGAAGCACCGCCGCGTCCGGCGCCGCTCGCCGCGGCTTTCACGCTGCAACCGTGCGCCGGCTTGTTCGTCTTTGCCGCTGTCTTGGCCGCGGGATTTGCATATCACCAATTGGGCCACACGCGGCTGGCGGTGTTTTTGTACTTCGGTCTTGCCTTCGGCGTCGTCCTTCAACGCTCGCGCTTTTGCCTGGTCCATGCCTTTCGCGAGCCGTTCATGAGCGGCGCCGGCGAGCACGCGCGCGCGGCGGCGCTGGCGCTTGCGCTCGCGATGATCGGCTTCGCGATTCTCAAGGCCACCGATTTGAAGGACGCATCCGAGTGGGTTTTCCCGGCGTTTTGGTTTGGCGCGTCGGTCGGTGGTTTTCTTTTCGGCATCGGCATGGTCTTGGCCGGTGGCTGCGGCGCCGGCTCGATCTGGCGCGCCGGCGAGGGCCACGTGAAGCTCTGGGTTGCGCTGCTTTTTTTTGCCGCGGGCGCATCGATCATGCGCCAGTCGCTGGCGCGCACAGATCTTATTCGGCAACTGGGCGATGCCATTTTTCTCCCCAACAATTTCGGCTGGCCCGGAGGGATATCGGCGGTGGCCGCGCTGATGATTATCTGGTATCTGCTAGCGGGATGGAACGAGCACAAAAAGCAGGCTGGAGTCCTGCGATTCTAAACCGGATGTGAAATACTCATGGGTACGAGCGCAGGAAAAGAAATTCAATTTGGCGTAAATGAGAAAGCCGGTGCCGTCTCGGGTTTGCTCCTGAAGCCCGAAGCGGCGCAAGCGCTGCTGGTTCTGGCGCACGGCGCGGGCGCGGGCATGCGCCATCGTTTCCTGGAACAAGCCGCCGTCAAGCTGGCGGCGGCGGGAGTGGCCACACTGCGCTATCAATTCCCCTACATGGAAAAGCGCGTGAAGCGGCCCGATTCCGAGGCAGTGCTGGTCGACACCGTACTCGCCGCGCTGCTTGTGGCCAGAAAAGTCGCCGGCGATCTGCCGATATTTGTCGGCGGCAAGTCGATGGGCGGGCGCATGAGCTCGTTGGCGGCGGCGCGCCAGCCTCTCGAAGACGTGCGCGGGTTGATTTTTTTCGGCTTTCCGCTGCATGCGGCGGGAAGACCCGGCGCGGAGCGCGGCGAGCACCTTGCCGATATCGACGTTCCGATGCTTTTTCTCCAAGGCTCGCGCGATGCTCTGGCCGATCTCAAACTGCTCAAGCCGCTTTGCAGCAAGCTCGCGGATCGCGCCGAATTATTCGTCGTGAAAGGCGGCGATCATTCGTTTCACGTATTGAAAAGTTTAGGCAGGTCTGACGACGAAGTGTTGGACGATGTCGTGAAAAAAACCGCGGAGTGGATTGGAAAGAACGGTTGATTGTTTGGAGAGCGGGTTTCAACCCGCTTGGCGGAAAGGAAAGTCCGCCTCGCGCGATGTCGCCCCTGTTGGAGAAACGCGGTGTACCCAACCAACGAAATCGAAGCACTCGAGGCGCTCAGGGGCGATGACGCCGAGCTCGCGGCTACGGCAGAGGCGATTCTTTGGCGTGTCTGGTGCCGCTCGGACGATCCGGAGACCGACCGGCTGTTTCGCGCCGGCGTCGACGCGATGCAGCAGAATCGCTTGGCGGACGCGGAAGATCTCTTTGCCCGCGTGATCGCCATGACTCCCGGTTTCGCCGAAGGCTGGAACAAGCGCGCGACGGTGCGCTATATGCGACATGACTTCACCGCGGCGGTGGCCGATTGCCGCGAGACTCTCGCGCGCAATCCGCATCATTTCGGCGCGGCCTCAGGGCAAGGCCTTTGCCACATGTCGTTGAACCAGTTCCGCGAGGCGGCGGTGTGCTTTCGCCGGGCGCTGGAAATTCATCCGCATCTAGATGCCGTGCGTCATAATCTCGCGATGGCGGAGGCCGAGGGCGGCGGCAGCGGGTATCTGCACTAATAAAGATAACGTTCAAAACGTTCCAGCCGTTCCAATCGTTCAAGCCGTTTCGGATATCCTTCCGTTAAGATTCATGCTGAGAGAAGAGGCTTTCGACCCCAGCCTTGCATTGACCATTTGACTTTCACACTACTAGCCACGTTCGCGCGCGTTCAGCGCGGCCGTGCAAGTTTCCGCTCGGTTCATTTTTTCCCTCTGGCATTTGACAGCCAGGAAGTTCATCAGGTAGGCTGCGCGCCAAAAGAAGGCAGCCGATGATCCAATGATTAAGTGCAACGGAGGAGGCACAGGTATGTTGAAGAAGTTTGCTCTCGCGGTCGTGCTGGTGAGCGTGTGCGGTCCAAGGGCGACCGCGTCGGGCTCCGATCTACAACAGATTGCCGACGCTCTGGATGTCTCGACAACCAAGACGTTTCAGTTCACGGGAAATGGTCGAATGTTTTCAGTGGGCCAGAGCCGCGAGCCCCGTGGCGGCCTTTCCCCGGTATTATGTGAAGAGTTTGACGCGAATCTATGATTTCACGGCCGGCGCCATGCGCGATGAAATGGTGCGCACGCAAGGTGAAGTGCCGCCGCTCGGCGGCGGCGGGCAGCCCATCGAAGGTGATCAGAGCACGGTGTCATTGGTGCACGGCGATCACGCCTGGAACGACCGGCAAAGTTGCGGCGCCGCGAGTCTGGGAAGCTTCGGACCGCGCGCATCAGATTGTGATCTCGCCGCATGGTGTCGTGCGCGGCGCTTTCGCCAACAAAGCTGCGGTCAGTAAAAAGAACATCGACGGCCGTTCGATGACGGTGATTACTTTCAGTGACAACAAGCAGAAGGTGATCGCCTACGCCAACGACCAAAACGCCATCGAGACAGTCGAGTCCTGGTATGGCCATCCGGTCGCTGGCGATATGAAGGTCGTGACTCACTATGGCCCGTACCGGGATTTCGCCGGCGTCAAATTCCCGAGCAAAATAGTTCAATACCAGGAAGGTAACGTGACTTTGGACCTGACCGTCACTGCGGTCAGGGCCAATCCGCCGCTGGCGGTCGAAGTCCCGCGAAGACGTCCGCACCAACCCGGCCGCCGGTAAAATCCGAGAAGGCGGCCGAGGGAGTTTGGTACATCACCGGCGGCTCGCATCACAGCGCGCTGATCGAGATGAAAGATTACCTGATCGTCGTCGAAGGGCCGCAGGGCGACCCGCGGTCGATGGCGGTCATGGCCGAAGCCAAAAAACTCGTGCCCAACAAGCCGATCAAATATCTCGTCAATACGCACCATCATTTCGATCATTCCTCCGGCGTGCGCGGCTTACGCCGCGGAAGGCGTGACGATCGTCACCCATGAGCTGAACCGCCCTTACTTCGAGCGCGCGGCCCTCAATTCCTGGAATTATGGACCCGACCGTCTGGCCAAGTCGAAGAAGAAACCAGTGTTCCAGACGATGGGCGACAACATGGTGCTCACCGACGGAACGCGATCGGTGGAGCTTTACCAGATGGTCGGCAACGCTCATCATGACGGTTTGATCATGGCTTACCTGCGCAAAGAAAGACTCTTGATCGAAGCGGACGCCTATACGCCCGGGCGCGGCGCCAAAGACGCCGGATCCTTTCAGCGTCAATTTAGAAGCCAACGTTCGACGTCTGGGTCTCGACGTCGAGCGCATCCTGCCCTTGCATGGCATGATCGTTCCTTATGGCGAGTTGATGAAGGCGATCGGCAAAGGGCCGGCGGCGAAAAAGGAGTAGGGATGTCCCTAGCGCGAGCGTGCCTGTGGCACTTGCGCTTTTTCGAACGGCGAAACGTGGGAAGCAGCGGGTGGCCTGTTCTCGAGCTTGAATCGACTGAAAAACAGGGGGGCCAAGGTATGATGAAGCGAGTTGTTGTGGCGCTGGCGCTGTGCGCGCTCATGGGCTCTAACGCCAAGCGCAGGAAACCGACCTTCAGCGTATCGCCGATGCGCTGGATGTATCCACGACCAAGACGTTTCAGTTCACCGCCAACGGCACCATGTATAACCTCGGCCAGAACGTCCAGCCCGGCCGCGCCGTGGCCCAGGTTTTTTGTCAAGAGTTTCACGCGGGTTTACGATTTCACTGCGCGGAGCGATGCGCGATCAAGTGGTGCGCATGACGCGCCGAAGGCCCGACCGTCGGACCTGAGCAGCAAGTTAACATCGCAGTCAGCGGCGATCACGCCTGGAACGTGGCGGGCAAGGATATGCTGCCGAGGCTTTTCGAAGCCCCTCAGCGGGCGCACGAGATCGTGATCTCGCCTCACGGCTTGCTCCGCGCCGCATTTGCCAATAGCGCCGCCGTTACCAAGAAGACGATCGAAGGACGGCCGATGACGGTTATTTCATTTACCGACCGAGGCAAACACAAGGTGGTCGCCTACGTGAATGAGCAGAACGCCATCGAGCGAGTCGAATTCGTCCTACGGCCACCCGATCGTCGGCGACATGAAGGTTGTGACTTACTACGGTCCTTATCGCGATTTTGCCGGCGTCAAGTTTCCGACCAAGATCATTCAGTACCAGGATGATAAGCCGACATTGGATTTGACGGTGACCGCCGTCAGAGCCAATCCGCCGGCGGATATCGAGGTCCCCGCCCATGTTCGAAATGAACCCGTGCCGGTGAAATCGGAAAAGGTGGCGGACGGGGTGTGGTACATCACCGGCGTTAACAACAACAGCGCCCTGATCGAGATGAAGGACTATCTCATTGTGGTCGAGGCGCCTCACGGGGAGCCGCGTTCTCTGGCTGTCTTAGGCGAAGTAAAGAAGTTAGTGCCGAGCAAGCCGATCAAGTATTTAGTTAACACGCACCATCATTTCGACCACGCTTCCGGTGTCCGTACCTACGCGGCTGAGGGCGTTACCATCGTAACCCACGAAGTTAATCGGCCCTATTTCGAGCGGGCGGCGTTGAACTCCTGGACATTGGCGCCTGATCGCTTGGCCAAATCGAAAAAGAAACCAGTGTTTCAAACCATGGGCGACAACATGGTGTTGACCGATGGCACGCGCTCGGTGGAACTTTATCAGATCGTCGGTAATCCGCATCACGATGGCATCATCATGGCTTACTTGCGCAAAGAAAAACTGCTCATCGAAGCCGATGTGTATACGCCGCTCGCACCTGGAGCCGAGCCGCCCAAGGTTCCCAATCCACAAGCGGTCAATCTGGAGTCCAACGTTCGACGCCTCGGCCTCGACGTCGACCGGATCGTATCGGTCCACGGCAGGGTCGTTCCTTATAGCGAGCTGCTCTCGACCATCGGCAAGAAGCCAGCGCCGGCCAAAAACTAAGTTACCATCTGCGGGCGCGCGCTCTGCGCGCCCGCTATCGGAAGTTCGCACACCCGCTTATTGGAGCGAGGTTCTTTCTCCAATGCTCCAATCGCTCCGCTGTTTCATTGCGCGATGAGTACACCTCTTGCCCCACCCAGGCGGTACGATCTAAGATGGCGCGATTCAAAACGAGGCTCTGCAAATTGTGAGATCAAAAGCAATTCAAGCGTTAGCTCTTCTGCTCCTTAGTCTGGCGGCCACAGGGCCGGTTTGGGGACAGGCATCGTTCTATCAGGGAAAGACGATCCGCATCGTCGTCGGCTATCAATCCGGCGACACCCACGATCTATGGGCGCGCGCCTATGCGCGCCACATGGGAAAACATATTCCCGGCAATCCGACGTTTGTTGTGCAGAATATGCCGGGGGCCGGCTCCATGGTGGCGGCCAATCACGTTTACAACATCGCCAAGCCGGATGGCCTCACTTTGGGCTCCATTGCACCCGGACTTTATCTGCCGCAGATCACGGGCAGCAACGAAGTGAAATTCGATTGGGCGAAGTATTCCTGGATCGGCACTCCCGAGCATAACGGAACGCTATTGTTCATGCGCTCGGATGCGCCGTTCAAGTCGATCGAGGATATTCGCAAAGCGAAAGACGGACCGAAGTGTTCCGCCACCGGCGTCGGCACGAGCGGGCACTTGATACCGCGCCTGCTCGAGGAGACGCTCAATCTCAAGTTTCAAATCGTCACGGGTTATCCGGGCGGGGCGGAGCAGGATCTCGCCCTGGAGCGCGGCGAAGTGCAGTGCCGCGCGATCACCGTGGCCGCCTTCTTCGGCCGGCAGCCGTTTCTGAACTGGCACAAGAGCGGCTTCGTGCGCATCATGATTCAAACTTCGCGAAAGCGTCATGGGAAGATTCCCGAAGTGCCGACGCTCTGGGAATACATGGAAAAAGACAAACTGCCTGACGCCAATCGCCGCCTCGCCGTGGTTGCTCTGGGCGCGGGCGGTTTCGGTTCGTGGCCGATTGTCTCCACGCCCAGCTTGCCGCCGGATCGCCTGAAAATTCTGCGCGATGCGTACGCCAAGACGCTGCAGGAGCCCGACTTGCTCGAAGAGGCCAAGAAACGGGGCTGGGAATTGCGTCCGGTGAGCGGCGAAGATCTAGCAGGACTCGCCCAGGAAGTGAGCCGGCAGCCCGCCGACGTGGTGGAGCGGCTAAAAAAATTGCTGGGATCTTGAAGAAGGCAATAGGCAACAGGCAACAGGCGTGAGTCGGATTCTGGATTCGAGGGGGCAATGAGAAAATTGCTAATCAGTTTCGCGGTAATTCTCCTCTCGGTCGCCGGCGCGCAGGCGCAGGCGCCGTTTTACCAAGGCAAGACGATCACGATCATCGTCGGTTATCTTTCCGGCGACGGTTACGACATTTGGGCGCGACTGTTGGCCGCGCACATGGGCAAGCATATTCCCGGCAATCCGGCGGTCATCGTGCAGAATATGCCCGGCGCGGGATCGATGATCGCCGCCAATCATGTTTACAACGTCGCCAAGCCGGACGGTTTGACTCTCGGATCCATCGGACCTTCGCTCTATCTCGACCAAGTCGTCGGCAAAAAGGAAGTGCAATTCGATTGGGCGAAATTTGGCTGGGTCGGATCAACCGAGAGCACGCCGTGGCTTTTCTACATGAACACCAACACGCCGTTTAAATCCATCGAGGACGTGCGCAAAGCCAAGGAAGCGCCGAAGTGTTCGGCCACCAGCACGGGCACGAGCGGCCACTTTATTCCCAAACTGCTGGAAGATGCCATGGGCGCGAAATTTACCGTAGTGATGGGCTACAAGGGCGGCGCCGAGCAGGACCTCGCGTTCGAGCGCGGCGAGGTCGTGTGCCGGGCGCTCAGCATCCCGACCTTCTTCGCACGCGAGCCGTTTACCACGTGGCGGAAGGAAAATCGGGTGCGCATTCTGATGCAAACCGGGCGCAAGCGCGACGCGAAAATGCCAGATGTGCCGACCATCCATGAGCTGATGAACGAGTACAAGACGCCGGCGAACACGCGCGCCCTGGTCTCGGCTGTATTGGCTTCAGGCGATATCGGCCGGCCGTTCATCGCGCCGCCGGGCCTGCCGGCCGATCGAATGAACGTTCTGCGCGATGGTTTCAAGAAGACGATGAGCGACCCTGGTTTTCTCGCCGAAGTAAAGGCGCGAAAGTTTGTGGCCGATCCGGAGTACGGCGAGGAACTCGAAAAACTCGCCAAAGAAATCGTTGCCCAGCCGCGCGAGATCGCCGAACTCATGAAAAAGTTACTGACCGAATGATCCTTCGCAGCCGAGAAAATTTAGACAGTTCGGCGAGACACTAAACCGATGGCGGCAATAAAATGCCCAAAGTGCGCCCGCGACTTTGTCCGGCGTGTTTCGCGCGCCGGTCTAGAGAAATTCCTCAGTCTCTTTTACGTCTACCCGTTTAGGTGCCAACTCTGCTCCGAGCGCTTCCGAGCTTTCCAGCCCGGCGTCCGATACCGCAGAGTTGCGGAAGATCGTCGTGAATACCAACGCATGGAAATGAAATTTCCGGTCACGATCACCGGACCGGACGGTGTCCAGACCCCAGGAATGCTGCTCAACCTTTCCATGGGTGGATGCAGTGTTGCCACGGATGCAGATCTTGCCGCTGGCATGATAGTGAAAATCGAGCTGGCAATCACGGGCATGACCCGGCCGGTGATGGTCGAAGCGGCTCTCGTGCGTGCTATCAACGTGGGGATTGCTGGCATGGAGTTTCTCCGCTGGCAGGAGAAAGAGCGTGAGCGTTTACAACTTTTTATCAGAGGCCTGCTGATCCAAAGTGACTCGGATTGGAACCGCCCTTAAACGACCGTAAACGCTATCGTCCAGCTAGCTTGCCCCGATACTGCATTAGAAGCGCAAGGCCAAAGAGTCCCAGGCCGATCGCATCCTGTGTCAGTCCTGGGTAGGCCAGAATCAAGCCCGCCCCGATCAGCAGACCTCGCTCCAGCGGATTCGTTTTGGCGAGCAACCAACCGGTAAGCCCTGCAGCCAGGGCGCTAAGTCCCACCAGCGCGGTAAGCGCAGTCCAGAGGATATTGCCCCAAGCACCTTTGAGCAGTAGCCCGATGCCGTCGGGGTGAAGCGTGAACATGAGCGGCACCAGAAATGCCGGCGCCGTATACTTCCACGCCATCATCGTCGTCTTGTACGCGCTGCCGCCGGTGATCGCGGCGGCGGCAAACGGCGCCAGCGCGGTCGGCGGCGAGACTTCCGAGAGCACGGCATAATAAAAAATAAACATGTGCGCGGCATATTCCGGGATGCCGAGCTTGATCATGGCTGGCGCCGTAATCACAGCCGCGATGATGTAGGACGCGGTCACCGGCACCGCCAGGCCGAGGACCCACAACGCCAAGGCTGTGTAGAGAACCGTGAGAAAAAGGTTGTTGCCCGCCAAGGTCAGAATGATCAGGGAAAATTTTAGACCGAGGCCGGTGAGAGTTACCACGCCGACGATGATGCCCGCCGTGGCGCAGGTGGAAGCGACGGACAGCACGTCGGTCGAGCCTTTCTCGAACGTGCGCCACAAGCGCGGCGGCGTCAATGCGGTATCACGCCTGAGGAAACTCAGCGCCACGGCGAGCACGATCGCATAGGCGACGGATAGGATCGCCGTGTAGCCCCACATCATAAAGGCCACGATCGCGACCAGAGAAACGAAATGATAACCGTACTTGCGCGTCAGACTCCAGGCGGTTTCGCCTTCGATGCTTATCGGTTGGGCGCCGAATTTGCGCGCGTCGAGCTCCACCATCATGAAAATCGACCAGTAGTAGAGTAGGGTCGGGATCGCCGCCATGGCGAGCACTTCGAGATAGGAAATCCTCAGAAACTCGGCGATGAGGAAAGCCGCGGCGCCGAGCACCGGCGGCGAAATAATCGCGCCGATGCCGCCGGCAGAGAGAAGGCCGCCAGCCGATTCCCTATCGTAGCCGGCTTTGGACAAAAGCGGCCACGATACAGAGGTGAGAGTAACCGTTGTCGCTACACCGGAGCCCGACGGACCGCCAAGTAGAAATGAGGCAAGCGTCACGGTGCGTCCGGCGGCGGCCGGCTTGCCGCCCGTGGCGGCCAGTGAAAAGTTGACGTAAAACTCACCGGCCTTGGAGAATTCCAGGACTGCCCCATAGATCGTAAATAGGATGATAAAAGTCGCGGCCACGTCGAGCGGCACGCCGAAAATGCCTTCGAGCGTGATGTACATGTGACCCACCAAACGGTCGAGAGCGTATCCCTGATGTGTCCAGGGCGGCGGCAAATAGGGACCGAGCCAGGCGTAGGCAAGGAATGCGATGGCGACGGCGGGAAGGATCCAGCCGGTCGTGCGGCGCGTTGTTTCGAGGACCAGTATAATGGTCAGACCGCCAAAAACCTGATCCTCTGACGTCGGCAGCGCCGCTCGATAAATGAATTCCTCGAAATCCCACAGCGGATAGGCGACGGCGGCGATACTGGCAACAATTAGAAGCCAGTCGTACCACGGCACGCCGTTTTGCCGGGACCGGCGTCGGGCCGGATAGACCAGGAAAGTGAGAACCAGGGCGAACCCAAGAAATACCAGCCGCAGCACCTGCGCGGTGACCGTCGCCCAGGCCCAGTAAAGAAACAACAGCGACATGGCGACGGCCAGCAGCGCGGCGAGTTTGGCGACCATGCCCCCGAGTTGGCGGCGGGGTCCTTCTTCTTGCTCGATGAACTGCTGGGCGGCCTCGAGGCGAGACTGGTCGACGACCTCTTCAGCCATTTTGGGGATCTTTACAGTGAGTGATCGTCAAGTGCAGCGTACTGTCTGGCGGCATGACGAGTTCGAGGGAGTTTTGCTCCTGGTCGAAAAACAGGGACAGTGATGCAGCGGCGCTCGTACGCAAGCTGAGCGACGAAGTCGCCGCAGGCCGAGGTCGCACAACCCACATATTGTTTTTGTGGTTGGCATCTTCATAGCCATAGAATTCCGCCAACCGACGCTCTGCATAACGTAGCTCGGTGAGATGAAAGGCATCAGGTGCCAAATGAAAAAGCTCCTCCACCCGACTGCCGTAGATCGAATGCTGAAAGCTCAAACGCACTTCACTGCCGGAGCTGACCCGTATCGTGCGCCAGGGTAATCCATTCTTCTGGACCTGTATGCAGAGCGATGCCGCGCTCGCGCCAGCGGGAGGTATGGCTGCAAGCGCGGCAAGCAACAAAAAGAGCTGCGCGGGCAACCAGCGCTTTTCGCAGACGAGATTGACTTTGATGCCAATCATTTCGGTGCCGGCACCTTCACTCCTTTTTCCTTGAAGTAACGAAGCGCGCCCGGATGGAAAGGCAGAGGCGATCCGATTACGGCGTTTTTCAGGCTGATTTCGCTCGCGGCTTTGTGCACGGCGACCAGATCGGCGGTGTGCTCAAGAGTGAGCTTGGTAATTTGATAAGCGAGGTTTTCATCCATCTTTTCGTTGGCGATCAACAAATTAGTCGCTCCCGCGACAGGCACAACTTCATCGACACCTTTGTACGTACCTTTGGGCACGTTGGCGACAAAATAGAGCGGTCCGTACTTCCCGACCATCTTCGGAACCGCGTCGCCGTGGGGAATCATCGACATCTTGATCCCCGGCGTTGCGGCAAGATCGAGCACCGCGCCGGTCGGTAAGCCGCCGTCCCAAAAAAATGCGTCGATCTTGCGATCCTTGAGCGCGCCGGCAGATTCGCTCGCGCCAAGGCGTTCCTGGCTCGTAAAATCCTTCGGCCCCAGACCGTAAGCTTCCAAGACCCGCAGCGCCTTGATCTCAGTTCCTGAGCCGGGCGCTCCGGTGGAAACCCGTTTGCCTTTGAGATCGGCGACGGATTTGATGCCCGCGCCGTCGATGGCGACGATGTGCATGAAGTTGGAATAAAGCGACAGCAAGGTGCGTATATTGGCTTTTTCCTTAAAGCCCTTGAGTTGTCCATTGAAACCTTCCAAAGCGGTGTCAGGCAGGCAGAACGCCAGGCCCACCCGGTTGCCGTGCAAGAGCTTTACATTGTCCACGGACGCGGTGGTTACCTCGGCCGTCGCTTCGGTATTGGGAATGTGCTTCGAGATCAGCGCCGCAAGACCGCCGCCGAGCGGGTAATACACCCCGCCGGTGCCGCCGGTGGCGATCGAAATCCGGGTTTTGACCTGCGCGGTTGCCCACTCCTGAGTTGCCAGAAGCGCGATGATGATTGTGCCGGCGATCAGCAGTGCGGGATTTTTTACGGCGAATTGCATGGATACTCCTTGTGCACTTACTTTTTTGCTGCCCACTAATGAAGACGTTCGGATCGATGATTTATTCGGTCCGGGAAGCTCAGGCAACTTCTGGACCGCAAATTCGTGGTCTCACGATATGACCCTGCGCATGGGAATCGTGTAGTAGGGTACGAAACCCTGCCCGCCGTCGACTTCCAAGTTTTCTTCGAAGCCTTCAGGTGTTGGTGTGAGGATTTTGCGAGCGCGTTTCCACTGATTGGCATGTCCGGGCGCGAGATCGGCAAATTCGAGAGCTTGCGCGGAACGGGCGATAGCGTATTCGCGCACGATGCCGCCGTCGGTGAAGGCGTGTGCGGTTATATTTCCCGAAGACGGCTCCGAGCCGACGATGACCAAAGCTTTGTGAACATCTTTGCGGCCGTCGGCAAGCGGGTAAGACGCGTCCATCCGCAATGCGATGAAACGACCGCCCGCCTCGAAGGAGCCGATCACTTCCTTGTGAAACGCGTACTCGGTCATCGCGTAACGGCCCTCGCCGCGGAAATGACCGAGCAGGAATCGCAACGGCTTCAAATGAGCGCTGGGTTTGCCGTGATCGTGCACCGGATCGTGGAGATAGTCCTCGGCGTCCCCGGGATCGATCAACAGAGAACCGGCACGGACCGCCGCTTTGACAAAGCCGAGCACCGCGCGCCAATCGTCCTCAGTGGTCACGTGCGCGAACATCTCGCTGCGCGCGCCGATGCGAAGAGAAACGATCGGGGCTTGCTTGCATGGTCCCTGGCAGCCGGTTTTAGAGATTGGTAAGCCGACTTCGCGGCTCAGACGATCAATCGCCGCGTCCGAAGTGTCGAAACCAATTTTGCTGCAACACGGTTGCGCGGCACAAACATACAAACGGTTTTGGCCGTCGAAATATTTTTCTTTGGCGGCGCCGAGCGCATCGTCCAACTCATGTGCCGACGGCGACAAACGGCGAAGATTCAGGAAATGGCGAAACTGAGCGAGAGCCGGCTCCGTCCAAGAACCTTCTACTTTGACGAGGAAGCCGGAGGCGTGAAAGTTTATTTCCGTCTGTCTTTCAGCGGATGTGCGCGCGCGAGTCATCGGAATCCTCCTCCATGGCGCGCAACTTACTGCGGGCGGATTCCTGCGTCAAGGAATCGACGTTGTGTGAAATGTAGGGGCGACCGGCCGGTCGCCCCTACGTAGCGACGAATTACCGCGGCCAGAGTTTCTGCCACCACTTTTCGCCGCCG
This sequence comes from uncultured delta proteobacterium, assembly GCA_963745035.1. Classification (GTDB taxonomy): domain Bacteria; phylum Desulfobacterota; class Binatia; order UBA9968; family UBA9968; genus DP-20. Next base: position 196,827 of record CAVUVW010000011.1, read on the forward strand.
TCGTTAGTCGCGGTCCGAAGATTCATTTGCGCGCGGATGCCGGCGAGGTCCCAGCCGGTGAGCTCGGCCAATTGGCGCGCTTCGTTCTCCCGGCGCCGCAAGACTTCGCGGCGGTAGTCGTCGGTCGCGGGACAGGATGCCTCTTCGCCCTGCCATGGATGACGCAGCACGTAGCGCGCCTGAAAGTTATTGCGGTCCGCGGTTTCCTGGAGCACGAGGTCTTCGGGAAAGCGCTGCGCGTCGTAGCGCACGTGCATGCGCGTCACGAAAACATTGCGGGCGTCGCCGACCGGCGGTGCAGGACGGCGGCCCTGACCGGGAACGAACACGGGTCCGTCGTTCTTGAGCCAAAAAACACCCAGACTGCGCAATTCCTCCACGGATAACGGGTCGGCGGCGCACGGATCGCACCAGTTCATGTCCCACGCGTACTCGGTAAAGACGGCGCGCATGTCGGCTTTTTTGACCTGCTGATCGAACATATCACGGTAGAAGTCTTTGAAGCGTGTCTTGATGTAGACGGGTAGATCCATATCCAGTGGGCAATTTGATCGATCGATAATTGGTCGGCTCAACGCGGCCCTTTTGCGTCAACGTGTAGATGAAAAGCTCCTGATAGCCATCGGCGTTTAATGTCCCGAGGCGCAGCGGCAGCATGAACTTCGGCGATTCGAAGGCCACCTGGATCGGACGCAGATAGCTGAAGCCGAGCTTGGACTGCTCCTGGAGATTCACCTTGGCGACGAAGAAGTGCATTTTTTGCTTGATGTAGCTGCCGAGAACTTCCGACGCGCCGCGCGGCAGGCGATAGCCGTTCTCCTTGAGCCAGGTTTCGAGTCCCTGTCCCTGCTTCGCCGAGAGAATGACGATGTCGTACTCGCCCACCGTGTATTGCGCTTGAACCGTGACGCCGAGGGCTTCGGCACGGCGGCCCGCTGACGGCGGAAGACGGCATCGCTGCATCGCGGCTCATGCGCCGCTCCAGGAGCGCGAGCTGGCACGGGCTGCCGTCGAAGTATTCGACCAAGCGCGGCGAGGTGTAGGCGTCGAGATGATCGATGACTTTCTTGTCGCCGACGTTGATCTGGCCCTTTTCGATGAGCGTCGGCACCGGGATGACGACGGCGAATTCCTTCGGATCGCCTTTGAAGTCGTTCACCATGGTGATGACAGTCTTGTCGTCGTGGCGGGCGAGCACGACTTGCGACGCCTTGTTGAAAATCTTCGTATCGGCCTTGGCGACGTAAAAGCCGCAGAAGCTGTGCGCTGAATCCGGTTTAGCCAACAGGCCGAGGGACAGGGCGAAGAACCAGGCGACTCTCTTCATCGGGAATGTCTCCTTTGTTTCCAGTGTTGGGATTGCTCCATTTGTATTTCGTTCCGGGCAGCCAGTAATCGATGAATGGAGTCAGCAGCGAGCAGAGCGCCAGCGACCAAAGCAGGCCGTTGGTGCGGTAGAGGACAAACTGCACGTAGGCGGCGCCGGCGGCGACGAGTACGGCAAACAAGATTCTGCCGGCGCGCGCATCGGGCGTCGTCTTGGGATCGGAAATCATGAAGAAAGTGAAGAGTAAGAGCGCGCCGCTCTGCAATTGCTTCAGCGGAATCGCCAGCGGATCACCGAGCCAGTAGGCTCGGCCGAAGAGGATCGCGGCGTAGGAAAGAATGAATGCGCAGCTCACATCGCTGCGCAGCGCGCGATGCACGACCATGCCGCCCAGGCACGCCATCAGAAAGCCAAATTGAAGCTTGCTGCCCCACTGCGCCGGCGAAACCCACACGTCGCCGCTGAGCGCAATCATCGCGACGATGCCGAAGTTGGTGGGATTGAAGATGTGTTTGTGATTCCACTTGATCACAAACTTGCTGGCGATCGTCACCACGGCTGTCGCGATCAGCAGCGGCACGCTGTTGCTGCGCAGCAAAAGACAAAGAGATATTCCCGAGATCAGCGCGCTGCGCGGATCGAAGGGCGTCGCGGCGATGAATCTATTGCAAAGGAATTGTGTGGTCAGGACCGAGCCGAGCAGGATCGCGATCTCGGCCATGTCGGTGTCGAAGCTCAGCCAGCCGACGCCGTAGACTAAGAGAGAAGCCAGAACTGCGATCTGGTAGTAGCGCGGGTCGCGCGGCACAAAACGTGACGGGAGGAGCGAAGAAAGTTCTTGTGGGCATCGGCGACCTCCGCCTGAACGATGATTCTTTACTGGCTGGATTAGACGGAGCAGCTTGAAAAAAGGTTCGTTGAGGCATCTTGGACGAGTGCATGCACGCTTGTCAGAAGTTTCTAGATCCTTGCCAACCTCCTGAGGAAGGCGGCGCTGTGATTCCACTGCAGGTTAAGAGAGATCTCTCACGTCCGTTCGAGATGACAGGCTGTGCTTGTTGTCACTGGGCACGTTCCGACGAGAAAACTAAGTGTGAGTGCCGCCACAGGAAGCGAAATCGCTCGTCTTGACGAGACGGCAAGATCTTAAGTAGAGTGATCCAAACTGTAAACTTCATTAACTACTAACGGGGCATCGATAGCAGGAAAGGAGGACGGCCATGTTTGTATGTTTGTCACCCGGAGGTCAGTCGCTCACTCAAGGTGAGACGGCAAAGGATAAGTTGCTCGTCGGTACCGTCGACGGTATCTTCGCGTTTCAAAAACAAGGCGGCTCGTGGCAGGGGGACGGAACCATGGTTCCGGGCAAGCACTTCAGCTCGATCATCTTCGAGCCCACGACGAAGACGCTTTTCGGCGGGACTTACAGTTGTGAGATCTACGCCAGCTCGGATCTGGGAAAAACTTGGGAGCGGCGCGATAACGGCATCGGCGACAAGGAGATTTATTCTCTAGCGACGCAGATGGTCGATGGCAAGCCGCGCGTGTATGCGGGCACCCAGCCGGCGCATCTGTATTACAGCGACGATCTCGGGAAAAGCTGGACCGAGCTGCCGGGTGTGCGCCAAGTGCCGGGCGTGGAAAAGTGGACTTTCCCGGGCCCGCCGCATCTCGCGCACGTGAAGAGCATCACGTTTCATCCGAAGGATCCGAACATCATCCACGTGGCAGTGGAAGTCGGCGGCTTTCTCAAAAGCACCGACGGCGGCAAGACCTGGACGACCATCGATAATATCAATCCCGACGCGCACCGGGTGCTGATTCCGACCAACGATCCGAGCAAGCTCTACGGCACCGCGCCGACGACCAACTGCGGTCCGGAAACGGCGGCAGGCTTTTGCGTCAGCAGCGACGGCGGCGCGAGCTGGAAGAGCATGACGCCGAGAGATTTTCGCATCGGCTACGTCGATCCGTTCTTCGTCCATCCCGGCGATCCGAACTTGCTGTTTGTCGCCGGCGCCAAGACCGGACCCGGCACCTGGAGAAAACTGCACACTGCCGACGCGCGCATCGCGCGCAGCCGCGACGGCGGCAAGACCTGGGACATCTTAACGGGCGGGTTGCCGGATCACATCCGCGCCAACATCGAAGGCATGGCGATGGACGTGTGGAACGGCGGCTACGCGATCTTCGCCGGAACGACCGACGGCGATGTTTTCTACAGCGAGGATGAAGGCAATCACTGGCAGACGATCATCAAGGGCATCGGCCCGGTGTCCAAGTCGCACCACCACGTTAATCTGTCCTTGGACGAACAAGCCGCGCATCACTGACAATTCGGCAATTCGGTTATCGGAGTAACAAAAGGGGCATGGTACACCATGCCCCTTTGTGTTTTACTAGGCCTGTCCGATGTCACGATCGCGAAGGGAAGCAATCCAATGAAAACTTTCTTGTCGGCGCTCGTATTGTTCGTTTTAATTGGAGCCAGCTATCGCACAGCAGAGGCGCAGCCATATGGGCCTTACTACAATGGCCCGTATGGGGACCTCCAGTACCAACATTATCTACAGTGGCAACAGTACTTGGCGTATTTGCAACAAGTTGATCCGTATTATGAACTGCATGTGATGCACTACCAGCTCTATCGCCAGCCATTCCAGCCATATCTCCTCTATCCGCCATGCTGCTACGCACGGAGTATCGTTCCACAGCATCGAGGATTTCACGTGCGGCGCCCGCCCGTTACTCCGATCCCACGATCGACCAAAAGGCGGTGATGTTTTTTACAGCGACAGGACGCTGTGCGCCACGTTACGGAAGATCAACTAGGAGAAAAGCGAGAGGAGCATGAACGTAGCAATAGAAGCCAGGAATGAAGTTCACCGTTCGGCTAATCACCGGTAAGATAGGCGTCTCGGTAGTCCTCTTGGCGCGCCAAGGACTGGCGCGCTGATTCAGCTTCTTCGCGCGCGTCGAAGGGTCCGACGCGTACGCGATAATAAGTTTGTCCTTTCACCTCGGCCTGGGCCACGTAGCCGTTATAGCCCTGGGCGATTAACCGCTGCGCCAATTTGTCCGCAACATCTTTCGCCGGCGCGGCGGAAATCTGCACCGACCATTTTTTGCCAAAACTGCCGCTTGCCTGACCGCCCGCCGGGGTCGTCTTCGCCCGAAGCATTCGAACGTCCATCTCATCAACGCTTGTAGCCTTAGTCGCGGCCAATCTCACAGTATCGTTCAGGCCCGAGGCATTGGCAGGAATATTCGGGGCCGCAAGTATTGGATCGACGTTTTGTTTTCCGGGCGTGCGAGCCGCGTCGCGCGAAGGGGCATTTTGCGGTTTTGAACCGGCTTTTATCTGACGCGAAACCGGAGACTGCACGATCGAAGTTCGTTGCGACGGTTGTTCGGCCATCGGATTAGCCGGATTTGACTCATTGCCGGCAGGTCTAAAATAAAAAAGCATCGTTGCGGCTGCAACTAACGCCACCGCCAATGCAGAGCGCCGCGTGCGGTCAAAGTGAAATCGGCGAACTTTGGGGCGCTTTTCGCCAAGAAAGCGAAATTCGTGAGGATCGAAGTCGCTTTCTGATTCCCGAACAACCTGAACTTCCTCCAACGTGATCGGATCGGCTGCCGGGGCCCTTTTCCGTAGATCGGCTAGGGTTTGCAGCACCGGGCGGAATCTTGCGATCAGTTCGGACGCCTTGGCCTTGCGTAGTTCCACTGCGCAGGGCTCAAAGGTAAAACCGGTCGGCCGCAAGTGCTGCGCGTGAAAGTCGGATCCGCTTTCGAGGCGTAACAAGACTTCCTGGATATTTGCCGACTCGCCGATAAAAAGCTGGCAATTAAAGTTGAAAAGCCCGTATACGCCGGAAGTTGCCGGCGCGCAGGCGAGGATCGCCTCTCTGGTGAAACTATCGCATCGACCGTCCGGCTGCCAAGACAGAGTCCAGCTTTCCAGCTCTTTGTCGGTAGCAGGGAGCGAATCAAAATCGGGGACCTGAATGGTTTTCATAATGGTTATTGAACAGTATGTTAGTGCACAGATAAAATAACGATTCGAGTTAGTTTAAGCTATTTCGAAAAGCGTGTCACGAAATAGTCGGTCTGCCCATCACTCGGGCGCCTGCCCAACCAGTGTCCCCGTCAAAGCCCTTTCCCAATCCTTCCTTGACGCCCGCCGATTACCTGGCGTAAAAGACAGCAGACCGCTGGTAAGTGGTTATTGCGCCAATACCGCTCCGTTCCCTCCTCGCGCAGCCGGCGGCAATTCTTTCCACTTTTTTTCGCCCCTATGGCTGCAAGTACAAAAAAGGGACACAAAAACACTATGGCAAAGCCGCGCCCGCCGGCTGTGAAAAAAGCCCGGGCCAAATCGCCGCAGATTATTGAGTCGCTAAAGCGCGAGCTTGCCGAGGCGCGGGAGCAGCAGGCGGCCACGAGCGAGATCCTGCGCGTGATCGCCAGCTCGCCGACGGATCTTCAGCCGGTGCTGGATACGGTGGCTGAAAATGCCGCGCGGCTCTGCGCAGCCGATGATGCGCAGATCCACAGGTCGATGGGGATGTTTTGCGCCTCGCGGCATCCTACGGATCACGCCAAACCGCGGAAGACTCGGCCCATCACACGAGAAATCGTGGCTGGCCGCGCGGTGATCGACCGGGAGACGGTCCATATTCACGACATTCGTGCAGCGGAAGATCAAGGGTTCAGACGTGGCGCTGCCTTTGGCATCGGTGAAAGTCGTACTCTCCTTGCGGTGCCGCTGCTTCGTGAGGGTATTGCTCTCGGCACTATTCTCATTCGCCGGTTCCAAGTGCGCCCGTTCTTGGACAGCCAGATTGCGCTTCTCAAAACGTTTGCCGACCAGGCGGTGATCGCCATCGAGAACGCGCGGCTGTTCCAGGAGCGTGAATCGCGCAACCGTGATCTTGCCGCCCTGCACGATGTGACCGCTGCCGCCAGCCGGTCATTTAGAGATCACAGCCTGTACTGGATGAGGTCGTCAAGAAAATTACCGAGATTTTCAATTTCGATTCCGTGCGATGTGTTTCCTTTACGATCGCAAGACCGAAACCTTAAATCTGCGAGCGTTGTTTGGCATACCGCAAGTGCAAACCAGTCCAAGCGCATTTCGCCGCGGCCGAGGACTAACCGGCCGGGTTGCTGAAACCGGTGAGTACATGATCTTCGAGGACGTAAGGGCCGATCTGCGTTATCAGGAGCTGTCCCAGTCAAATTCTATGCGCCAACTCGGTGCCTGCTTCTTCGCGCTCTTTCCGATCAAAGCCAAAGAACGGTTTCTGGGAACCATCAATTGCATCGGCAAGGCGCCAAGAAAATTGACGCTCGAAGAAATCCGCCTGATCCAGTCCATGTGCGATCAAATTGGTGTTGCGGTCGATAACATCAATCTCTTTGAGGAAGTAAAAACCAAGACGACTGAGTTGGAGTGCTCCAACGCCGAACTCAGGGAAGCACTGGAGCACCAGACCGCAACTTCCGAAGTGCTCGGCATCATCAGCCGCTCGCCGACTGACGTGCAGCCTGTCCTCGATGCCATCGTCGAAAGCGCGGCACGGGTTTGTGGGATTGACGATGTGGTACTACGGCTCCACGAGAGCGACGCTATGGTTTTACGGGCTCATTTTGGTCCCATACCCATACCGAGTAGCCGCGTCGAGATGAGTATCGATGAGCCACGGTTTCGCTGGATGCGCGAGCATGGGACCCTGCATATTCCCGACCGCCGGGAGCAGAACTATTATCCCGACATCGGGTTCCGTTAGCTGACTGGCGCACCTGGTTAGGTGTTCCTCTTCGCCAGCAAGGGCAACTCGTTGGGGGACTGGTCGCGCGTCGCATCGAGGTACGCCCCTTCACACCGGCGCAGATCAAGCTGCTTGAAACTTTCGCTGATCAGGCAGCAATCGCCATCGAGAACGTGCGGTTGTTCCAAGAACTAAAAGAATCGTTGGAACAGCAAACTGCGACGAGTGAAATCTTAGGTGTCATCGCAAGCTCGCCGACGAATATCCAGCCGGTGCTGGACACCATTGCAGAAAATGCTGCTCAGCTTTGTGGCGCGGACGATGCTGTTATCCGGCGGGTCGAAGGTGGTGCCTTGCGCGTTGCTGCCCATTTTGGCTCGATTCCGATGGCGCGGCAGTTGGGCCGTCTTGATCCCATTGAACGTGGCGGCTTCGCTGGGCGAGCGATACAAGAGGGTCGGACACTCCATGTTCACGACCTCGCCGCCGCCGAGGACCAGTTTCCTGGCGCAAGGGAGAGAGGGATAGCTTTGGGGGTTCGCACAGCGTTGGCTGTGCCGCTGCTGCGGGAAGGCGAGCCGATCGGGCTAATCCATATCCGCCGGCTGAAAGTCCAACCCTTCACGGAGAGGCAGATCAAACTCGTTGAAACTTTTGCCGACCAGGCCGTAATCGCCATCGAGAACGTGCGTTTATTTCAGGAGCTCCAATTACGAAATCGCGAACTGACCGAGGCTCTCGAGCAGCGGACAGCAACAGGAGAGATCCTTTCCGTTATCAGTAGCTCGCCGACCGATGTGCAGCCGGTCTTCAGCACCATAGCCGAGAGCTCAATGCGACTGTGCGGGGCTCTCTTCAGTTCTGTTTACCAGTTCGATGGCGAGTTGATTCACATGGTTGCCGAACGCAACTATCCTTCCACGGCTCGTGAGCTCTCCGAGCGCCTTTTTCCATCAAAGCCAAATCGCGAGCTATTCACAGGCAGAGCCATCCTGGAGCGGGCGGTGATAAATGTCCCCGACGTCCAGAGCGATCTCGAATGGCACAGCGATGCTGACAGATCTCGTGTTTCTCACACCGCCGGTTTTCGCAGCGTTCTTTCGGTGCCGATGCTTCGCGGCGAGAGCGCAGTCGGTGCAATCACCGTCTGGCACGCGGAGGTGGGCCCGTTCACCGACAAGCATGTAACCCTTCTTAAAACCTTCGCCGACCAAGCCGTGATCGCCATCGAGAACGTGCGGTTGTTCCAAGAACTCAAGGAGGCGTTGGAACAGCAGACAGCGACGAGTGAGATCTTGGGGGTCATCGCCAGTTCGCCGACTGATGTTCAGCCCGTGCTGGATGTCGTGGCGGAAAATGCTGCTAGGCTATGTGAGGCAACGGATGCAGAGATTTTTCGCGTCGATGGAGACCTCCTCAGCCCCGTTGCGGTGTATGGACCAATGCCAGCTCCCCCAATACCGCTACCCCTGACTCGCAGAACACCTTCGGGGCGAGCGGTTATCGACCGGCAAACGATTCGCGTGGATGACCTTGCGGCAGAGCTTGCAACAGAGTTTTCGGATACCAGAGCCAGAGCCGAGGTTACGGGTACGCGTACCATCGTTGCCACGCCGCTATTACGTGAAGGCGTAGCTATCGGCTCGCTTGTCATTCGCCGGCCGGAGGTTAGACCTTTCACTGACAAACAAATTACGCTTCTTAAAACCTTCGCCGACCAGGCGGTGATCGCGATTGAGAATGTTCGCCTGTTCAAGGAAATCCAAGAGCGCAACGCAGAATTGCGCGAGGCGCTGGAGCATCAGACCGCAACGGCCGAGGTGCTCGGCATCATCAGCCGCTCGCCGACTGACGTGCAGCCGGTGCTCGACGCCATCGTCGAGAGCGCCGCTCGGGTTTGCGGGATTGATGACGTGGTGCTGCGACTTCGGGACGGAGATAGGATGGTTATCCGTGCTCATTTTGGTCCAATCCCCGTTGGGCTGGTCGAGATAAGCTTTGATCGGTCAGAGTTCCGCTGGATACGCGAGCACGGTACTCTCCACCTTCCCGACGTCCGCGCCTCGCAGAACGATTTTCCTATGCTCGGTGCGGTCGGCGGATTTCGCACCTTCTTGATGGCTCCCCTCCATCAGCACGGAGAGACCACTGGATCGCTGACCGCACGTCGCACCGAGGTGTGCCCCTTCACGCCGGCGCAGATCAAGCTCCTCGAAACTTTCGCCGACCAGGCGGTCATCGCACTTGAGAATGTCCGGCTGTTCAAGGAACTGACCGAGGCGTTGGAGCAGCAAACCGCGACGAGCGAGATCTTGGGCGTCATCGCCAGTTCGCCGACCGACATCCAGCCAGTGTTGGATGTGGTTGCAGAGAATGCCGCGCGGCTATGCGAGGCAAGGATGCCCAATTCCCTCGTTGAAGGCGATACTCTCCAGTCGCGTCGCCCACTTTGGGACTGATTGCCCGACGTCGGAATCAGATGTCCCATCAGCCACGAGGAACAGTCAGCGGCCGAGCGATTCTTGACCGAGCAGACAATTCATATTCACTGATCTTGCGGCAGAGATGGAGGACGAGTTTCCGGAAGGACGCAGATCCACGAAACAGCTCGGCATCGGACATCTCTTGTTACACCGATGCTCCGGGAAGGGAAGCCTATCGGAACAATCTCAATCCGCCGAATGGAGGTTCGTCCTTTCTCCGAGAAGCAGATCAGCTGCTCGAAACCTTCGCCGACCAGGCGGTGATCGCCATCGAGAACGTGCGGCTGTTCCAAGAGCTCAAGGAAGTCGTTGGAGCAGCAGACGGCGACGAGCGAAATCTTGGGCGTCATCGCCAGCTCGCCGACGGATATTCAGCCAGTGCTGGATACCGTCGCGGAAAATGCCGCCCGGCTGTGCGACGCAAGCGATGCTCAGATTACTCGTGTCGAGGGTGACATACTGCGACTAGTGGCTACCTATGGATCACTGCCCAGCCCTCGGCGCTGACGAGCCTGCCATCAGTCGTGGCACGTCTAGCGGCCGAGCAATACTTGACCGACAGACCATCCATGTTCACGATCTCGCTGCAGAGCTCGAAACCGAGTTCCCCGACGGCAGGTCGCTCAGCAGCTCTGGGGATTCGGACCATGCTTGCCACGCCGCTGCTCCGCGAAGGGCGTTCCGATCGGTGTAATCACGATTCGGCGCACGGAAGTTCGTCCGTTCACCGACAAACAAATCAAACTGCTCGAAACCTTTGCCGACCAAGCCGTGATCGCGATCGAGAACGTGCGGCTGTTCAAGGAAATCCAGGAGCGCAACGCAGAATTGCGCGAGGCCCTGGAGCATCAGACGGCGACCGCCGAGGTGCTCGGCATCATCAGCCGCTCGCCCACGGACGTGCAGCCGGTGCTCGACGCCATCGTCGAGAGCGCCGCGCGGGTTTGCGGGATTGATGACGTGGTGTTGCGACTCCGCGAGGGGAACGCTATGGTTCCGCGGGCTCATTTTGGTCCCATACCCATTGGCCGCGTCGAGATCAGTATTGATGAGCCACAGTTTCGCTGGATGCGCGAGCACGGCACGCTCCACATTCCCGATGTTCGCGCGCAGAACGATTTTCCGACGGTCGGGTACCAGCGGCTGCGCGCACCTTCTTAGCCGCTCCCCTTCGTCAGCAGGGGGAACTCATTGGAGACTGATCGCGCGTCGCACCGAAGTGCGCCCCTTCACCCCGGCGCAGATCAAGCTTCTTGAAACCTTCGCCGACCAGGCCGTGATCGCCATCGAGAACGTCCGCTTGTTCAAAGAATTGGATGAGCGAACCAACGAATTGACACGCTCGGTAGGCGAGCTCAAAGCCCTCGGCGAAGTCAGCCAGGTAGTCAGCTCCACTCTCGACCTCGAAGCCGTGCTGACGAGAATCGTCTCCCATGCGGTCCAGTTGAGCGGCACCGACGGCGGAGCGATTTACGAATACGACGAGCCCTCCGAAGAGTTTCACCTGCGCGCCACCGATCACATGGAAGAGGAACTCATCACTGCGCTCCGCGCCAATCCGCCCCGGCTGGGAGACGGAGTCATTGGAAGAGCGGCGGTCAGCCGGGAACCGGTCGAGGTCCCCAATATCCTCGAAGAGCGCGCCTACGCCCCGCGCATGCGCCAGTTGCTCGAACGTTTTGGCTTTCGTGCCAGCCTGGCCGTTCCCTTGCTGCGCGAAGACCGCATCATCGGCGGCTTGGTGGTACGGCGAAAATCCACCGGCGAGTTTCGCCCCGAAGTGATCGAGCTTTTGAAAACCTTCGCCACCCAGTCCGTATTGGCGATCCAAAACGCCCGGCTGTTTCGCGAGATCGAGGACAAGAGCCGCCAGATCGAAGCCGCCAACCGCCACAAGTCGGAGTTCCTCGCCAACATGTCCCATGAGCTTCGAACCCCGCTCAACGCCATCATCGGCTTCTCCGAAGTCTTAGGGGAGCGACTATTCGGCGAGCTGAACGAGAAACAAGCCGAGTACACCGACGACATTCTCACCTCCGGCCGCCATCTCTTGTCTCTTATCAACGAGATTCTCGATCTCTCCAAGGTCGAAGCCGGGCGCATGGAACTGGAGCTGGCCACCTTTGACCTACCCCTGGCCATAGACAATGCGCGCACCTTCGTGCGCGAGCGCGCCACCAAGCACGGCATCGCGCTCGATGTCGCGGTGGACGACCGGCTTGGGGATTTCCTCGGTGACGAGCGCAAGATCAAGCAGATACTGCTCAATCTGCTATCCAACGCGGTCAAGTTCACGCCCGAGGGGGGACGGATCGGAATAGACGCCAGGCAGACGGACGGCTCGGTGGAAATCTCAGTCAGTGACACCGGCGTTGGGATTGCCGCGGAGGACCAGCCGAAGGTGTTCGAGGAGTTTCGCCAGGTGGGGTCCGACTATGCGCACAAGGTGGAGGGGACCGGACTGGGATTAACCTTGGCCAAGAAGTTTGTCGAGCTGCATGGGGGAAAGATCTGGGTGGACAGTGAAGTGGGGAAAGGCAGTACTTTTACGTTCACGCTGCCGATTCATTCCGGGTGAAGGGTAAGGAGTAAGTCGCGCTGAAGAAGAATTAGGATATCTCACCGCCGAGGCGCGGAGGGCGCGGAGAAAAGAGGTTTCTCGTTAAAAAATATTTCGAACTCTGTGAACTCCGTGTCTCTGTGGTGAATCATCTGCCACGGCAAACACGACAGAGTCTTTAGCTCTTATGGCCAAGACAACCAAAAAAGCGGCGAAGAAAACCAATCCAAAGCCGCGCGCGGCGTCCTCGGCGGATTCGGTCTCGAAACTGAAGAAGACGATCGCCGCGCAGGGGCGGGAAATGCGCGAGGCCGCGGAGCAGCAGGCGGCGACTAGCGATATCTTGCGCATGATCGCCAGCTCGCCGTCCGATCTGCAGTCAGTCTTGGATACGATCGCCGAAAGCGCCGCTCGACTGTGCAGCGCGGATGACGCACTTGTGTGGCGAGTGAGTGGCAACGTTTTAGTGCTCGCTGCGCACTTCGGTCCGATACCCACGGTGGTGACTGAGGGTAGCGGGCATGTCATCGATCGTGACACTCCTGCTGGGAGAGCGGTGGTCGACCGGCAAACTATCCATGTGCACGATCTCGTGAAAGCCGCCATTGATTTTCCCCGCGCTACGACCCGCGGCATAGCCGTGGGAGTTCGGACTGCCCTTGCGGCACCCTTATTACATGAAGGAAACGTTATTGGCGTCATTCATATTCGCCGCACGGAGGTTCGGCCTTTTGCAGATCGTCACATCAAACTGCTCGAAACCTTCGCCGACCAGGCCGTTATCGCGATTGAGAATGCTCGGCTGATTGATGAGCAGCAGTCTCGCAACCGTGAACTGACCGAAGCTCTGGAGCAGCAGACCGCGACAAGTGAAGTCCTGCGAGTCATCGCTTCCTCACCGACCGAGCTGCAACCGGTCCTCGACACGCTGATCGCGAACGCCGTTCGGCTCTCCGGGGCAACCAGGGGGCATGTCCGGCAATACGGGGATGAGTTCTATCGTGTCGTGGCCCACTATGGCGAGACACCGGAAATGATCGCCACACTCCGTGCCAACCCCCTGCCGGCCAGTCCGGAACTCCCTGCGGCTCGGGCGCTTCTCGGTGGCAAACCGGTCCATATACTCGATGTTCAAGCGGAGACCGGAGTGCATCTCAATCTCGTGCGGCAAATGGGTACGCGAACATTGCTCGCCGTACCGCTGCTGCGCGAAGGAGCGAATATCGGTAGCCTCACGATCTGGCGCGATGTTTGTCGAACCGTTTACCGAACGGCAGATCGAGCTGGTCAAAACCTTTGCCGACCAGGCCGTGATCGCCATCGAGAACGTGCGGCTGTTCCAAGAACTCAAGGAGTCGTTGGAACAGCAAACCGCGACGAGTGAGATCTTGGGCGTCATCGCCAGCTCGCCGACCGATCTACAGCCGGTGTTGGACACGATCACAGAGTGTGCCGCACGCGTGTGCGGCGCCGAAGATGCCGCCATGCGACTCGTTGATGGAAATGTGCTGCGCTTGGCCGCACACTATGGACCGGTACCAGATGTCGCGCTGGAACGACCGATCGATCGCCACAATCCCGGTGGCCGGGCCGTAGTAGACCGAGAGATAATCCACGTCGAGAATATGCACGATCAGGTAGCGAAAGAGTTCCCCGGGATTGTTGATACACATAGTCGCACCGCGGTTGGAACCGTGCTGGCCGTGCCCCTGATGCGAGAAGGTAACGCTATCGGCGCGATCCACATTCGTCGCAAACAAGTCCAACCGTTTACCAATAAGGAGATTGCTCTTCTCAAAACCTTCGCTGATCAAGCCGTGATCGCGATCGAGAACGTGCGCTTATTTAAGGAACTCGGCGAGCGCAACGCGGAATTGCGCGAAGCGCTGGAGCATCAAACCGCAACGGCCGAGGTGCTCGGCATCATCAGCCGCTCGCCGACGGACGTGCAGCCGGTGCTCGACGCCATCGTCGAGAGCGCGGCGCGGGTTTGTGGGATCGATGACGTGGTGCTGCGACTCCGCGAGGGGAACAATATGGTTCCGCGGGCTCATTTTGGTCCCGTACCCATCGGCCGCGTCGAGATCAGTATTGATGAGCCACAGTATCGCTGGATGCGCGAGCATGGCACGCTCCACATTCCCGACGTCCGCGCGCAGAACGATTTCCCAATGTAGGTTCCGCAGCGGCTGCCCGCACCTTTTTGTTCGTTCCCCTTCGTCAGCAGGGGGAACTCATTGGAACACTCAACGCACGTCGCACCGAGGTGCGCCCCTTCACCCCGGCGCAGATCAAACTGCTCGAAACCTTCGCCGATCAGGCGGTGATCGCCATCGAGAACGTGCGGCTGTTCCAAGAACTCAAGGAGTCATTGGAGCAGCAGACGGCGACGAGTGAAATCTTGGGTGTCATCGCCAGCTCGCCGACGGATATCCAGCCGGTGTTGGAGTCAGTTGCCGAGAATGCGGCGCGACTGTGCGAGGCGACCGATGCGCATGATCTTCGCTGCGTCGAGGGTGACGAACTTCGTCTGTGGCGCTCATTCGGTTCAATCCCGATGCCGCCGAGCAGAGTTCGTACCCATCGATCGCAGTCGATATCCGCGGCCGCGCCATGATGGACCGGCAAACCATTCATATCGATGACCTGCAGCGGAGCGCTGAGACGAATTTCCTGACGTCCGAGGCTTCGCCAGCGAGCTGGATTCGGACTGTCTGTCGCACGCCGCTACTGCGCGAGGGCGATCGCAATCGGCGTTATCATGATTCGCCGCATGGAAGTGCGTCCCTTCACCGCAAGCAGATCAAACTTCTCGAAACCTTCGCCGATCAGGCGGTGATCGCCATCGAAAACGTGCGGCTGTTCAAGGAATTGCAAGAGCTCAACGGAACTGCCGAGGCGTTGGAGCAGCAGACGGCGACGAGCGAAATCTTGCGGTGTCATCGCCAGCTCGCCGACAGATATCCAGCCGGTGTTGGACACCGTCGCCAAGAATGCCGCCCGGCTCTGCGAGGCGACGATGCCCAGATTCGACTCGTTCGAGATCGACAGTGATTCGACTAGTGCGCATCCTATCGGCTACTCTCCAAGCGCCAGAATTTGTCCCCGATCGCCCGACTAAATCCCGGCGGCCGAGCGATTCTTAAGCGACAGACCTTCCATATTCATGACCTTCAGGAACGATCAAGGACGAATTCCCCGACAGGCACGCTTTAAGACGACGGGCTCCGGACGTTTCTTAGCGCGCCGATGATCAGAGAGGGAACGCCAATTGGCGTGATCAAATCCGACGCATGGAAGTGCGTCCTTTCTCGGACAACACAAATCACACTGCTCGAAACATTCGCCGAGCAGGCCGTGATCGCCATCGAGAACGTGCGGTTGTTCAAGGAGATCCAGGAGCGCAACGCGGAATTGCGCGAAGCCCTGGAGCATCAGACGGCGACGGCCGAGGTGCTCGGCATCATCAGCCGCTCGCCGACCGACGTGCAGCCGGTCCTCGACGCCATCGTCGAGAGCGCGGCAAGGGTTTGTGGAATCGATGACGTGGTGCTGCGACTCAACGAAAATAATGTTCATGGTTCCGCGAGCTCATTTTGGTCCCATACCCATTGGCCAGGTCGAGATCAGTATTGATGCCCCACAGATTCGCTGGATGCGCGAGCATGGCACGCTCCACATTCCCGACGTCCAAGCGCGGAACGATTTTCCGACGTTAGGGATCCCAGCGGCTGGCGTACTTTCTTGTCCGCTCCCCTTCGTCAGCAAGGCGAACTTATTGGACTATTGAACGCCCGTCGTATGGAGGTGCGTCCCTTCACCCCGGCGCAAATCAAGCTCCTCGAAACTTTCGCCGACCAGGCCGTCATCGCACATTGAGAATGTCCGGCTGTTCAAGGAACTGACCGAGGCGTTGGAGCAGCAAACCGCGACGAGCGAAATCTTAGGTGTCATCGCCAGTTCGCCGACCGATATCCAGCCAGTGCTCGACGTTGTCGCTGAGAACGCTGCCCGGCTATGTGATGCAACCGACGCGGTCATTCATCGCATTGATGGCGACGAGCTCCGACCAGTGGCGAATTACGGGCCATTGCCGGGACGGCCGGGTGAGGGTTCAGGTATTCCGCTAATGGATCGTCGATCTATACCCGGCCGAACCATAATTGACCGGCAGACACTTCACATTCATGATTTGGCAGCAGAACCAGAAGACGACCTCCCGCAGCGTTTCGCAGAAGTTCGGCGTTCGGACCGTGCTCGCTACGCCGTTGCTGCGCGAGGGAATTCCCATCGGGACGATTCATATCCGCCGCATGGAGGTCCGCCCGTTCACCGAGAAGCAAATCAAACTGCTTGAAACCTTTGCAGCACAAGCCGTCATCGCCATCGAGAACGTTCGGCTGTTCCAGGAACTCAAGGAATCGTTGGAACAGCAAACTGCAACCAGCGAGATCCTCGGCGTCATCGCCAGTTCGCCGACGGATATTCAGCCGGTGCTGGACGTTGTCGCTGAGAATGCTGCGCGATTGTGCGACGCCGTGGACGCTCAGATGTGGCTCGTCGAAGCAGACAGAGTTCGATTTGCCGCCCAGTATGGATCGATCCCGAGTCCGAGGGTCCATGAGGGCAGGCCGATCGTTCGGGGTTTGGCGGGAGGGAGAGCTATCCTCGATCGAGAAGTCGTACATATTCCGGATACTTTCGATCCGGTCGTTGAAAGGGAATTTCCCGTAACCTGGGCACTGAGCCATGAGGTCCATATCAATACCTTGCTTGCCGCCCCGTTGCTCCGCGAAGGGATTGCCATAGGCTACATTATGATTCGTCGGCTCGAATCGCGGCCATTCTCGGAGAAGCAAATCGCGCTCCTCAAGACTTTCGCTGACCAGGCCGTGATTGCCATCGAGAACGTGCGACTGTTTAAGGAACTGCAGGCGAGAACGCAGGAGTTGGCGCGCTCGGTCGGTGAACTGAAGGCTCTAGGTGAGGTCGGTCAAACGGTCAGCTCGACTCTCGACCTTGAAATTGTGCTGACGAGAATCGTTTCCCATGCGGTTCAGTTGAGCGGCACCGACGGTGGGGCGATTTACGAATACGACGAATCCTCGGAAGAGTTTCTGTTGCGCGCCACCCATCAGATGGACGAAGAACTCATCAACGCACTTCGCGCAAATCCGCCGCACTTGGGAGACGGGTTAGTGGGCCGGGCGGCGTCAAGCGTGAACCCATACAAATCCCCAATATCCTCGAAGAG
Organism: uncultured delta proteobacterium; assembly: GCA_963745035.1. Lineage (GTDB taxonomy): Bacteria > Desulfobacterota > Binatia > UBA9968 > UBA9968 > DP-20. The sequence goes on from CAVUVW010000011.1 coordinate 214,228, forward strand.
CGCACTTACGCGCCGCGCATGCGGCAGTTGCTCGAGCGGTTCGGCTTCCGTGCCAGCCTGGCCGTACCGTTGCTACGGGAAGACCGCATCATCGGCGGCTTGGTGGTACGGCGAAAAGCGACCGGCGAGTTTCGCCCCGAAGTCATCGAGCTTTTGAAAACCTTCGCCACCCAGTCCGTCTTAGCGATCCAAAACGCCCGGCTGTTCCGCGAGATCGAGGACAAGAGCCGGCAGATCGAGGCCGCCAACCGGCACAAGTCGGAATTCCTCGCCAACATGTCCCATGAGCTGCGCACGCCGTTAAACGCGATCATCGGCTTCTCCGAAGTCTTAGGGGAGCGACTGTTCGGCGAGCTGAACGAGAAACAAGCCGAGTACACCGAGGACATTCTCACCTCCGGGCGCCATCTCTTATCTCTTATCAACGAGATACTCGATCTCTCCAAGGTCGAGGCCGGCCGCATGGAACTGGAAGCTGGCCGCCTTCGACCTTCCCCTGGCCATCGACAATGCGCGCACCTTTGTGCGCGAGAGGGCCACCAAGCACGGCATCACGCTCGATGTAAGCGTTGACGACCGTCTTGGCGACTACGTTGGTGACGAGCGCAAGATCAAGCAGATACTTCTCAATCTGCTATCCAACGCCGTCAAGTTCACGCCGGAGGGGGGACGGATCGGCATTAACGCCCAGCAGGCCAACGGCGCGGTGGAAATCTCGGTCAGCGACACCGGCATCGGGATCGCGCCGGAGGACCAGCCAAAGATCTTCGAGGAATTTCGTCAGGTGGGGGCCGACTACGCGCACAAGAGCGAGGGGACGGGACTGGGGTTAACCTTGGCCAAGAAGTTTGTCGAGCTGCACGGGGGAAGGATCTGGGTGGAGAGCGAAATCGGCAAGGGCAGCAAGTTCACATTCACGCTTCCGATCCCTTCCCAGTAAGGAGTCAGTGGTCAGGAGTAAGGGGCGAAGCAGAGAGAGGGAAAATTTCGAATAGCGAAATCCGAAATCCGAAACAAATTCAAATGATCCAAAAACTACAAATTCAAAACGAGCCAGACCGGATTCGAGGTTTTGGATTTTCCGATTTTGATTTATTTGGCTTTCGAGTTTGTTTCGGATTTCGATATTCGGATTTCGGATTTAGTCGGGTGTGGTGAGTTGGCGGGAACATACTCCGGAATCAGCAGAGTGTTTTCTCGGAAAATGGAGTGAGGTGGACATATGCCGATCATCACAATCTATCAGGGCGCGTCCGGCGAAGGTCAGGAATTGGCGGAATCTCTCGCTACGGCTCTTGGTTATCGATGTGTAGGGCGTGACGTGCTCGTTGAGGCGAGTCGGCGCTATGGCATACCCGAGGCAAAACTCAACGAGATCATCGACAAAGGCCCTCACTGGTGGGAGCGTCTGCTGCAAGATTTGCGACCCTACCGGCTTGTTCTTCAAGCTGCGCTCTGCGAACTGGCTCAGGAGGGAAAACTGGTGTACCACGGCCACTTGGGTCACGAGCTTTTGCCTGATATTGGGCACGCGCTGAGAGTACTCTTGACCGCGCCAGTCGAATTTCGCATCCAACAAATTCGCGCGCGGCAAAATCTGAGTGATGCCGCAGCGCGCCGTTATCTAGAAGAGGTGGACAAGGCGCGCAGCCGCCGGCTCATGGCGATGTTCGGCGCGGATTGGCGTGATCCGACTCGTTTGACCTTATACTCAATATGAGCACGATGAGCCGAGAGGGGGCGACGCGTGTGATTTTAGAGGCAGCGAAGCTCGAAGGATATCAGCCGACTCCCGCTTCCGATCAGGCTTTGAAGGATCTCGCGCTTGGTTCTCGGGTCTATGCCGCGTTATTCGGATCGCCCGATTTACGAGTATCATCCCTCGAGGTTCGTGCCGATAGTGGCCATATCCACGTCAAGGGTAGAGTCAATCAGGGCTCGGAACATCAGCTTGTAAATATAGTGAAAAATGTACCCGGTGTGATCAGAGTCACATCCGATGTTTATTCCGCTCCGCCGGAAGGATTTTTAGAACCCTGAGCGAATTCAGATCCGAAGCACTGGCGGGAGAAGATCCAGATCGGAAAAGATTACTCGCGCAAAGACGCAAAGGCGCCAAGATAACCCAATTGTCCTTTCGACCGAAGGGAGAAATCTTTCTTAGATCCCTCACACTCGCTCGGATAACGGGGCTCGGCCGTCACTTGCCGACTTGGCGAAGAAAAGTCGAGAATCCGAGAAGAGTATTCTGGCGCAAAGACGCGAATCAAAATATCGAAGCACGAAATCCGAAATTCGAAACAATTTTCAATGTTTAAAAAAACGAAATTTCAAACAACGACTATTCAGACTCAGTGTTTTGGATTTGCCGAGTTTGAGAGTTGCTTGATCGCTGATTGTTTCGGATTTCGATATTCGGATTTCGGATTTGGAACTTCCGGGATGTAGAGGATGCCTCCTACTAAGCGACTACCATCAAAAAAGCGCAGTCCCGCTCCTAAGGGGGCCAACGCTAAGCTTGTTCGCGAGAACAAGGAGTTACGGCGGGAGCGTGACGAGAGCGCAGAGCAGCAGGCCGCGACCAGCGAAATTCTGCGCATGATCGCGCGCGCGCCGGCGGATCTTCAGTCGGTGATGGATACGATTGCCGAGAGTGCTGCTCGGTTGTGTGATGCCAAGGATGCTGTGATTTTTCGCGTTGAGGGTGATGTTCAGCAACGGGTGGCGGTATATGGAGCAATGCCAACGGCAACAGCTATTGGAATCCGGGGCATTACTCGTGGGACTCCCGTGGGCCGAGCTATCATCGATCGGGAGACGATTCACATCCATGACATCGCGGCAGAGATTGAAACAGAGTTCCCAGAATATCGGACTATCCAAAAGGCTACCGGCATTAGAACTGCGCTGGCCACACCGCTTATGCGCGACGGTGTGCCGATTGGCGTCATTAACATTCGCCGCATGGAAGTGCGCCCGTTTACAGACAAGCAAATCAAGCTACTCGAGACCTTCGCTGATCAAGCGGTAATCGCGATCGAGAACGCCCGGCTTATTCATGAACAACAGGCGCGCAATCGGCAACTGACGGAGACTTTGGAACAGCAGACCGCCACCGGCGAGGTGCTGGAGGTGATCAGCAGTTCACCGACCGACCTTGAACCGGTCTTTCAAACGATCTTGGCGAACGTCACCCGATTGTGCGAATCCAACATCGCACACGTAGCTCTCTACGACGGCGAAGCGCTAGATGTCGTCGCTCAGCACGGCGCCACAAGGGAATTTGCCGAATTCCTCAAGGGCAAACGAAACCCCAGTCGTGAGACTCCGACTCGACTGGCGGCGCTGGAGCGGAGGACTGTTCATGTGTCCGATCTGCTGACGGATCCCGAGTTCTCACCCCCGCAGATCGAGGTATACCAAAGGGAGAATATCCGGACGGTATTGTCCGTTCCAATGCTACGCGAAGGCGCCCTTGTCGGAGTCATGACCACGTGGCGGCGCGAAGTGAGAGCCTTCACGGACAAGCAGATAGCCTTGGTGCAAACCTTTGCCGCACAGGCAGTCATCGCCATCGAAAACGTGCGGCTGTTCCAAGAACTCAAGGAATCGTTGGAGCAGCAGACAGCGACGAGTGAGATCCTGGGCGTGATCGCCAGTTCACCGACGGATCTTAAGCCGGTGCTGGACGCTGTTGCTCGAGAGCGCAGCACGGTTGTGCGAAGCGAACGATGCGCAAATTCGTCGTACTCGACGGTGAAGGTCATCCGAGTTGCAGCATGTTATGGCCAAATACCGCATGTGGAATTGGGAGTAGACAAGGGCATCAGTCGGGAGATCGTCAATGGCCGCGCGATTATCGAGCGCAGGACCGTTCACGTCCACGACCTAGCGACAGAAATGGAGAACGAGTTCCCAGCCTCGAGAGTATTCCAGGAACGCTTTGGAACGCGCACCGTCCTTGCTACGCCGCTACTGCGAGAGGGCGTTCCCATAGGAGTGATTCATGATTCGCCGAACCGAAGTCCAGCCCTTCTCGGACAAGCAAATCAAGCTACTCAAAACTTTCGCCGCTCAGGCAGTGATCGCCATCGAGAACGTCCGGCTGTTCAAGGAGATCCAGGAGCGCAATGCGGAATTGCGCGAGGCGCTGGAGCATCAGACCGCAACGTCCGAGGTGCTAGGCATAATCAGCCGCTCGCCGACGGACGTGCAGCCGGTCCTCGACGCGATCGTCGAGAGCGCGCGCGAAGGTTTGCGGGATCGATGACGTGGTGCTGGGGTTGCGCGAGCAGGAGATGATGAACGCGCGGGCTCATTTTGGCACATACCATACCGGCCGCGATGAGATCAGCGTTGATGACGCCACGGTATAACTGGATGCGCGAGCACGGCACGCTCCACGTTCCCGACGTCCGCGCCGCGCAGAACGATTTTCCAACGTTGGGTGTTGTCGGGGGTTTTCGCACCTTCTTGGCTGCTCCCCTTCGTCAGCAGGGGGAACTCATTGGATTACTGGGCGCACGTCGCACCGAGGTGCGCCCCTTCACCCCGGCGCAGATCAGGCTGCTCGAGACCTTCGCCGACCAGGCGGTCATCGCCATCGAAAACGTTCGACTATTCCAAGAACTCAAGGAATCTTTGGAACAGCAAACTGCGACGAGTGAAATCTTAGGCGTCATCGCCAGCTCGCCGACGGATATCCAGCCAGTGTTGGACACGGTCGCGGAAAATGCCGCCCGGCTATGCGAGGCGACTGATGCGCAGATTCGCCTCGTGGAAGGCGACGGCCATCGATTGGTGGCGTCATTTGGAACTCTCCCAGCCCCGGAGTTTCGAACCACAAGCGTAGAAAACCCATTCAGCCGCGCGATTCTTACGCGAGAAACAATACATATTCACGATCTTCAGGAAGGGTCTGGTTATGATTCATCCTCTGGAACACGGACCCTTCTAAGCACACCGATGCTCCGAGAGGGGACGCCGATAGGTCTGATCAATATCAGGCGCACGGAAGTTCGTCCTTTCTCCGACCGACAGATCAACTTCTTGAAACGTTCGCAGGCAAGCCGTCATCGCGATCGAGAACGTGCGGCTGTTCAAGGAAATCCAGGAGCGCAACGCGGAATTGCGCGAGGCGCTGGAGCATCAGACCGCGACGGCCGAGGTGCTTAGCATCATCAGCCGCTCGCCGACGGACGTGCAGCCTGTGCTCGATGCGATCGTCCAGAGCGCGGCAAAGGTTTGCGGGATCCATGATGTGGTACTGCGATTGCGGGGGCGCGACACGATGAAAGTGCGGGCGCATTTTGGGTCCATCCCAACTGGTCGTCCGGAGATCAGCGTGGATGAGCCGCAGTATCGCTGGATCGACGAGCACGGCGCGCTTCATATTCCCGACGTTCGCGCGCAGAACGAATTCCCTTCACTGGGTTCCACCGGCTTCGTACCTATTTGGTTGTTCCACTTCTCCAGCAAGGAGAATTCATTGGGGTACTTGGCCGCGCGTCGCAACGAAGTGCGTCCCTTCACTCCCGCGCAGATCAAACTTCTTGAGACATTTGCTGATCAGGCAGTCATCGCACTCGAAAACGTGCGGTTGTTCAACGAACTCAAAGAATCTTTGGAGCAGCAAACCGCCACGAGTGAAATCTTAGGCGTCATCGCCAGCTCGCCGACGGACATTCAGCCGGTGCTGGATGCGGTGGCTGAGAGTGCGGCTCGCTTGTGCGAAGCGCCAGATGCCGTGATCTTCCGCCGAGATGAGGGTGTTACTCGACCTGCGGCGCGGTATGGATCGATTCCATTGGCCCGGCCTATTGGAGAAGCTTTTCCTGACACGAGTGGATCGCCTCCTGGAAGAGCGATGATCGATCGGAAAACGATTCATGTTCACGACATTGCTGCGGAACTCGATCCGAATATCCGGACTCCAAGCCCCGTCACATAACTACCGGTTCGCGCACGATACTGGCTACTCCATTGCTGCGTGAAGGCGTGTCAGCAGGCGCAATCATGATCCGCCGCACCGAAGTTCGCCCTTTCACTGATAAACAGATCAAACTTCTTGAAACATTCGCTAGCCAAGCGGTCATCGCCATCGAGAACGTCCGGTTATTCCAGGAACTCCAACAACGCAATCGAGATCTTACTGAGGCGCTGGAGCAGCAGACGGCCACGAGTGAGGTGCTCGGGTCATCAGCGGCTCGCCGACCGACGTGCAGCCGGTCTTCGATGCGATCGTGCAAAGCGCCACCAGGCTGTGCGAAGCATCCTTCGGCTCGGCACACCGCTTCGAAGACGGCTTGGTCACGTTCGATGCGCAGCACGGTATGACGCCCGAACAGTTCAAAATCGGCAAAGAGCGATTTCCAACACCTCCGTCCCGAGAAACTGCTGTAGGTCGAGCGATCATGAGTCGAGAGGTTAGACATATTCACGACATCGAAGCTGATCCTGAATATGTCTTCATCCCTCATCAACGGCAGCTCAGCTATCGCACCGTGCTGGCTGTGCCACTGTTAAAGGAGGGCAATCCGATCGGTGCGCTTGGCATGTGGAGACGGGAAGTAAAGCCGTTCACAGAAAAGCAGATCGCTCTCATTGAAACATTTGCCGACCAGGCGGTCATCGCCATCGAGAACGTGCGGCTGTTCAAAGAGCTAGAGGAACGTAATCGCCAGATTACCGAAGCTGGAGCAGCAGACGGCAACGAGTGAGATCTTGCGTGTGATCGCGAGCTCGCCGACGGATATTCAGCCCGTACTGGATGTAGTCGCGGAGAATGCGGCGCGGCTTTGTGAGGCGAGTGACGCTCTGATTTATCGGCAGGCGGACGGCCGGGCCCACTTGGCAGCCCGATTTGGTGATATTCCTGTTGCGCCTGACCCGCTGCCCATCAGCCGTGGCTTCGTAGGCGGGCGGGCAATGGTGGATCGAAAAACGATTCATGTGCACGATGTCTCCGTGGAGAACGAGACAGAGTACCCGGAGGCCAGGCATCTGCAACGGATCGCGGGAGCCCGTACCGTTCTGGGCACGCCTCTGCTTCGCCAGGGCGAACCCATCGGCTCGATCGTGATTCGCAGGCAGGAGGTTCGGCCTTTTACGGAGAAACACATAAAGCTCCTGGAAACGTTCGCCGACCAAGCTGTGATCGCGATCGAGAACGTCCGGCTGTTCAAAGAACTCGATACTCGCAATCGCCAACTCACCGAGGCGCTGGAACAGCAGACGGCGACGAGCGAGATATTGCGCGTGATCGCCAGCTCGCCAACGGATATCCAGCCGGTGTTGGATGTGATGGCCGAAAATGCCGCGAGGCTGTGTGACGCCACGGATGCCGCGATCATTACGAATTGAGGGCGACTCATACGGATCGTGGCGAATTATGGCAACATGCCGATATCCGGCGCGATCGAGTCTCGACCACTTGATTCGTGGTCGTTATTCCGGCTAGAGCGATGATCGACCGGCAAATGATACATATTCATGACATTGAGGCGTGCCGGAAGACAGATGGATTTCCCGAAGCCTCGGCTCTCGTTAGAAGTCTCGGCATCCGCACGGTTCTGGCAGCGCCCCTGCTTCGTGAAGGAACTGCGATCGGCGCGATTCTGATTCGTCGCAACAACGGTTCGACCTTTTAGCGAAAAGCAGATCGCGCTTCTAAGAACCTTCGCCGACCAGGCCGTGATTGCCATCGAGAACGTGCGGCTGTTCCAAGAGTTGCAGGAACGGACGCGCGAATTGGTGGAGTCCATGGAGGAAATGAAGGCACTGAGCGAGGTCGGGCAAGCAGTAAGCTCGACCCTCGATCTTGAAACTGTGCTGGAAACCATCGTCGCGCGGGCCGTCGAACTGTCGGGGACCGATTGCGGCGTTATTTACGAATATGACGAGGCGGCCCAGGAGTTTAATTTGAGGGCGAGCCACCACATGGAAGCCGAGGCAGTTGAAGTGCTTAGGACGGCGCGCATCCGTCTCGGGGAAGGCGCAACCGGGCAAGCGGCGAGCACGCGCGCGCCGGTGCAGATCCTGGATACGTCCGAAGAGCAGCAACGAGCGGTCTCAAGGGTAAGACCCGTACTGAATCGATTGGGTTACCGCTCACTACTCACGGTGCCGATCCTGCGCGAGCAGCAGATCATGGGTGGACTGACGCGTGTGGCGGCGGCGGGTTGGGGAGTTTGAACCGGAGGTGGTTAAGCTCCTGCAAACTTTCGCGACGCAGTCGGCTCTGGCGATCCACAACGCGCGGCTGTTCCGCGAGATCGAAGAAAAGGGCCGGGAGATCGAGGCGGCCAACCGGCACAAGTCGGAATTTCTCGCCAACGTGTCGCATGAGCTGCGCACGCCGCTCAACGCGATCATCGGCTTTTCGGAAGTATTGCAGGAGAGATTGTTCGGCGAGTTGAACGAGAAGCAAGCCGAATATACCGACGACATTCTGTCCTCCGGGCGCCATTTGCTGTCGCTGATCAACGACATTCTGGATCTATCCAAAATCGAAGCGGGGCGCATGGAGTTGGAGGTGACGACGTTTTATCTGCCGGACGCCATCGAGAACGCGCTCCTGCTCGTGCGCGAGCGCGCCAGCCGGCACGGCATCAAGCTCGATCGCGCCATCGACGACCGGCTCGGGGACTTCACCGGCGACGAGCGGAAGGTCAAACAGATTCTCGTCAACATTCTCTCCAATGCGGTCAAGTTCACGCCGGAGGGCGGGCAGGTCAAAGTCGATGCACATTTGGGCGACCACAGCGCGATCATTTCGATTTCCGACAGCGGCATCGGCATTGCCAAGGAGGATCAAGAAGCGATCTTCGAAGAATTCCGGCAAGTCGGCAGCAACTACGCCCACAAGCGCGAAGGCACGGGTCTGGGGCTCACGCTGACGAAGCGCTTTGTCGAAATGCACGGCGGCAAAATTTGGGTCGAGAGCGAAGTCGGCAAAGGCAGCACGTTCACTTTCACGCTGCCGATCGGATAAGAAAATTATCTCGCAAAGGCGCAAAGGCGCTAAGTTAAAGGAGGTGGGAGATGAAATTTGTCTGCGTTTGTTTTTCTAAACTTTGCGTCTTGGCGACTTAGCGAGAGATCTCCGGATCCGGATCGGAGTATTATCTCGCAAACGCAAAGGCGCTAAGTTATGACGGAGAATGATATCGGAAGAATCGTTGTCGATGCAGCGATTGCAGTACATCGGGAGCTTGGGCCGGGTTTGCTCGAAAGCGTGTACGAAGTCATTATGGCCTACGAATTAGGACGACGTGATCTCTCAGTGAGACGGCAGGTTCCGATACCGATCCACTACAAACAGATGATATTCGAAGAGGCGTTCCGCGCCGACTTGGTGGTCGAAGACAAGATTATCATAGAGCTAAAATCAATTGAGCAAGTCAGCGAGGCCCACAAGAAACAGCTCCTGACTTATCTGCGGCTAACAGGCTGTAAACTGGGATTCCTTCTTAACTTTGGTGAGGCGCTGATGAAGCGGGGCATAACGCGCACTGCAAACGGAATCGAGGATTTCTAAACTTTGCGTCTTTGCGCCTTTGCGAGAGAAAATCCGAAAATCCTATGGCTAATGAACTGATTTTGATCGTCGAGGATAATGAAAAGAACCGGAAGCTTGCCCGGGATGTACTCCAGGTCAAGGGTTATAGGACCATCGAAAGCGAAACGGCGGAGGAAGGGCTTAAACTCATTGTAGAGAAAGGTCCGGACCTCATTCTTATGGACATCCAACTGCCGGGCATGGATGGCATCACGGCGATGAAACAGCTCAAGGCCGACCCCGGCACAACAAGCATTCCGGTCATCGCGATCACCGCGTCGGCGATGACGCACAACAGGACGACTATGCTGGCGGAGGGATTCGACGGCTACCAGACCAAGCCGATCAGTCTGAAAGATTTTATCGGGGAAATTGAAAGAGTGCTTTCAGTACACAAGTAAATCCGAAGCACGAATTTCGAAATCCGAAACAAATTTCCAATGCTTAAATAACAGAAAATACAAAACTGCAGCTAAAGATTCGCTAGCATAAGATACAAATGGAAACCGTCGGGCTAGGCACAGCCAAAACGAAGCCACCAAGAAAATATGATCTGGAAGATCGGACCCTTGAGTTCGCCAAAAATGTGCGGACATTTGTTCGGCAAATTCCGAAAACCATAGCGAATATTGAAGATTCTAAGCAAGTCGTTCGATCGTCCGGCTCCATTGGCGCAAATTACATAGAAGCGAATGAATCTATCGGCAAGAAGGACTTCCTGATGAGAATCCGAATCTGCCGCAAGGAAGCTAAGGAAACTCGTTATTGGTTGCGCTTGATTGAAATCGTCGACAATCCGACTCTGGAGAAATATAGGGTTGAGCTCATCGGGGAGGCGACCGAGTTAATGAATATATTCGGCGCTATTCTTCGTAAAAGCGAATAGATCTTTGAAATTCAGAAGGCCCCGAAGGATCTAATTCGGAGTTCGAAGTTTTGAATTTTCTTCGTTTGACATGCATTTGATTGTAATTTGATTCGGATTTCGAGATTCGGATTTCGATATTATTGAATGAATACACCTCCCAAAATTCTCGTGGTCGATGACACGCCGCGGAATGTAAAACTTCTCGCGGATCTGTTGGTCGTGAAGGGCTACGGCGTCATCACCGCGGATTCCGGACGCGAGGCTTTGATCAAGCTCGATGCCGAGCAGCCGGACTTGGTCTTGCTCGACGTCGTCATGCCGGAGATGAGCGGCTACGAGGTGTGCCGCAAGATCCGTGAAAACTCCGCGACGGCGATGCTGCCGGTCGTCATGGTAACGGCGCTCGATCCCGCCGAGGAGCGAGTTAAGGGGATCGATGCCGGCGCTGATGATTTTCTCAGCAAGCCGATCAATCAAACTGAACTGCTTGCCCGCGTCAAGTCGCTGCTTAGAATCAAGGAGCTGCACGATACCGTGCGAACCCAATCCACGCAGCTTGCCGAGTGGAATCAAAGGTTAGAGGGGCGTGTTCAGGAACAAGGGGAACAGCTGGAACGTTTGGAGCGACTGAAACAATTCTTCTCGCCGCAGCTTGCGGAGATGATCGTCAACGGCGGGGCCGAGGATCCGCTGAAAACGCACAGGCGAGATCTGACCGTCGTTTACTTGGATCTGCGCGGGTTTACCGCCTTCGCTGAGAGCGCCGAGCCGGAAGAAGTGATGGACATCTTGCATGAGTATCACGCGGCGATGGGAAAATTGATCGACGAGTACGAGGGGACCGTCGAGCACTTCGCCGGCGACGGCATGATGATTTTCTTCAACGATCCGGTGCCGGTCGATAACCCGGCGGAGCGGGCGGTGCAAATGGCGCTGGCGATGCGCGCGCAGGTGAAAGAACTGACGGTCAAATGGCGCAAGCTTGGCCACGATCTTGACTTCGGCGTCGGCATCGCCCAGGGGTACGCCACCATCGGCGCCATCGGATTCGAAGGGCGCTGGGAGTACGGCGCGATAGGAAGCGTCCCGAATTTGGCTGCTCGTCTTTGCGGTGAGGCGAAGCCGGGAGAAATCTTGGTTCCGCAGCGCTTGCTCGGCAAGGTGGAAGACGTGGTAGAGGCTGAATCTGCCGGTGAATTAACTCTGAAAGGTTTTCATCGACCCGTGAGCGCATACAATGTTCTGCGACTCAAAGTGTAGCAAAAAGTCGAAGCACGAAATCCGAAATCCGAAACAAATTCGAATGGTCAAAAAAAATGGAATGTTCCAAACGGTGCTGATTTCTGATTCCGCGTTTGGAATTTGCCCGCGTTTTGGATTTGTCTGTCTTTGTTTCGGATTTCGAAATTCGAATTTCGGGTTTTGAGGTAGTAGGAGATGCCATGCGAGATCAGGCTACGGTTCTTGAGGCAGGTCAGGGCACGGTATTTTCCGCGCGCGGCAGCATGATGTTCTTCAAAGCCACAAGGTCGAGCACCAACGGTGCGTTTTCCCTGATGGAGCGCACGCTGCCTCCGGGAGGCAGAAAGCCGCCGCCGCATATTCATACGAACTGCGAGGAGGCATTCTACGTGCTCGACGGCGAGGTGGAGTTTTCCCTGGGAGAAACGACAACCATCGGACGCCCTGACACATTCGTGCTGGTGCCGGGCGGCGTCTCTCATACGTTCGGTAACGCCGGTGCGACACAGGCGCGGCTGCTGGTCATGCACGCGCCGGCGATGGATGCCTACTTTGAAGAGCTTCAGACACTGTGGGCGCGAGAGGTTCCGCCTAGTCGTGAAGATGAGTTGGAATTGATGCGCCGGCACGGCATGGAGCCGGTAGAACGATAGTCTGCAGATCCATTTACTCCGATTCGCCCAAGTCTATCCATTTACTCTGCTAGAAATTGCCACCCGTTCAATAAAGAGCACGCCGAGTAGGCGCGGTTGGTCTTCACCGCACATCGGTGTTATTTAACAATTCGAAGTTCGTATCGAGGAGACGACAATGAATGTGCTCTTGATGGGTTTACTCGCTCTTTTCGCATGGACGGCATCCACTTCGGCGCAGGCCGGGAAGCCGGTGTCGATGGCCGAGCTCGCGGCCTATAACAAACCGGACCGGGAAAAAGTGCTCTACGAAGGCGCGAAAAAAGAAGGCCGGTTGATGTGGTACACCTCGCTTACCGGCGGGCCGAACAGCGATGCGCCCAAGGTGTTCGAGGCGAAGTACCCGGGCCTGAAGCTCGAAGTTTACCGCGGTGACAGCGACGCGATCATTCAGCGAGTGCTGCAAGAGGCTCAAGCGAAGCGCTTCCTCGTCGACGTGATCGAAACCACGTTCCCCGTGCTCAAGGTGATGCAGGAGTACAAGCTGCTGGCGCCGTACTTTTCGCCGCACCTGGCGCAGTATCCGGACGAGGCAAAGGAAAAAGCCGAAAAAGAGTTGGTCTATTGGGCGACCGATCGCGAGTCGTATATCGGTCTCGCGTATAATACAAATTCCGTCCAGGGAAACGCAGTGCCGAAGGGCTTCGAAGATCTGCTCAAACCCGAGCTGCGCGGCAAGATCGGCTTTGCCACGACGGACACCGGCGCGCGCGTCATCGGCGCAATGATTGCGAGCAAAGGCGCCGAGTTCGTGCAGAAACTGAAAGCGCAGCAGATCACGCTGCATTCGGTATCCGGACGAGCGATTCTCGACATGGTGATTTCCGGCGAGCTGGGTGTGTCGCCGACGGTTTTTCTCAGTCATTCAAGAGTATCGATTGCCAAAGGAGCGCCGATCAAGTGGGTGCCGATGGAATTCGTGCCGACCAACGCCGGCGGCGTGGCCGTGCCTGCCAATGCGCCGCGCCCGCACGCGGGACTGCTATTCAGCGATTTTCTGCTCAGCCCGGAAGGACAGAAATTCCTCGGCAAGTACGGCCTGGACAGCGCGATGAACAAGCCGAGTTTCCAGCGCTACTACGCCGAAGCGGGAATGACCGCGGCGCAGTACGAGAAAGAAAACGAGAAATGGGAGAAGCTGCTCCGGGAAATCGGCAGGAAGTAGAAGCGAGGAACTTCTCGGATTTATCGCGCAAAGGCGCAAAGACGCGAAGGTAGGAGAATCAAATTCGAAGCACGAAATTCGAAATCCGAAACAAATCCGAATGACCGAAAACCAGAAATCTGAAACGAGTCTGAAATCGGATTTATTTTGAAAATTTCTTCCGATTTTGACTTATTGCTTCCAACTTTGTTTCGGATTTCGATATTCGGATTTCGGATTTATGTTTAAAGATGGTTCGTCCGCGCTTTGCTTCGACCGTCGTACTGCTTCGGCCCGATGACGAACAGCGGCTTCGAGGTTCTCTTGACGCGCCGGCCCGAAGAGATGCGCTTTCTCGGCGGCTTTTACGTCTTTCCGGGCGGCACCGTTCACACAACGGACTATTCGCCAAAAATCATCGAGCGCTGCCGCGGCATTTCGGGTGCGCAGGCGCAAAAGATTCTTGGCGGCCACCATGAGGCGGATGAAGCGGTCGGGCACTGGGTGGCGGTTGTGCGCGAGTTGTTCGAGGAAGTCGGCGTGTTGCTCTGCGTCAACGAGAAGGGTGAAGCGATTCAATTCAACAATCCTACGGAGAACCGGCGCATCGAGCTTGCGCGCCGGGCGATCGTTGCGGGAGAGGTCGATTTCGGCGACTTTCTGCAGTCGGAAAATTTATTCTGCGATCTCACCAAGACGAAGTACTTCGACCATTGGGTGACGCCCGAGATTTATTCCATGCGCTTCGACACTCGCTTCTATGTTGCGGTCCTGCCGGCCGCCCAAAGTGCGCTCACTCACTCAGAGGAGGTGTCGCATAGCTTGTGGATCAAAGCCGGCACAGCGCTCGCACGAATGGACCGTCGAGATTTTCCGATCCTACCGCCAACCACAACGGTCTTGCAGCGCCTTTCTCGTATTTCGACCTGGGATCATCTGCGGACCGATTTCGAGCTACCTTAGACGGCGTGTTAAGTGTGTGTTCTTGCCCTTGATAGTTCATTGGTAAGTGTTAAAAGGGTGTCGAGCTGGAACCATCAACTAATCTAAAGGAGGAACATCATGGCTACAGTAAAATTCAAGGATGCTACCTTGACGCTTTTGGGCAACGAAGTGAAGGCGGGTCAAGGCGCGCCCGACTTCAAGGTGCAGAAGAGCGCTGACATGAGTGACTACACTTTGGCGAGCGGGGCAGGCAAGACTCGCATCATCGCCACCGTGCCGTCGCTTGACACACCGGTCTGCGATCTGGAGGCAAAAAGGTTTAACGAGGAAGCGAGCAAGCTGCCCAACGTCGAAGTCGTTGTCGTCAGCATGGATTTGCCGTTTGCGCAAAAGCGCTGGTGCGGTGCCGCCAATGCCGACAAAGTCATCACGGCAAGCGATCATCGCGAAGGTTCCTTCGGCAAGAATTACGGCCTGCTGATTTCCGGCGGTCCGCTCGATCGCGTGCTCGCGCGCGCGGTTTTCGTCGTCGGGCCGGACAACAAGCTCAAACACGTCGAATATGTCCCCACCATCGGCGAGCATCCCAATTACGACGCCGCCCTCGCCGCGGCGAAATAGGTCAAGCCAGATGGCAGCTCGAAGGCCGGTCTACGCCGCCGGTTTCGAGCTGCCGCCTCGTTATTTTCCGCCCGCGTTGAATTCCGGCGCTCAGCCTCTATACTAAAATTGAGCGTTCATCCGAGCGCTTAATTTTTAGTGAGGAGAAATCATCATGATTGAAGTCGGCAAGGAAGCGCCGGATTTCGAATTAGTCAGTCATTTGGGCGGAACCAAGTTCACGTTGGGCCAGTTCAAGAACAAGAAAAACGTCATGCTGGTGTTCTATCCGCTGGATTGGACACCCACTTGAACCCGCGAGATTCCGGCTCTGGAAGCTCTCAAGGAAGAGTTCAAAGCCTGTGACACCCAAGTTATGGGTGTGAGCATCGATAGCAGATTCTCTCACGATAATTGGGCGAAATCGTGCGGCGGGATTTCTTTCCCCCTACTGCAGGATTTTCATCCCAAGGGGGAGATGGCGAAGAAATATGGCGTTTTTCTAGAGGATAAAGGGATTACGGACCGGGCGACGGTAATCATTGATAAGCAGGGAATCGTTCGCTACTCGAAATCGGTAACGCCCGCCGGTGAACGCAACCCCAAAGAGCTGTTGGCCGAGGCGCAAAAAATCAACAACGGATAATATGGCGCTGGAACTTTATTTCTACAACGAATGCGGTGTTTCGCAGACGGTGCTGAACTGCATGACGAATCTTCACTGCGAAGATCAAATCGTCAAGAAGGATATTCGGGAGAATCCCGAATATGAAAGCGAGCTCATCGCCCTGACCGGAGCCAAAACGGTGCCCGTGCTCGTGATCGACGGCAAGCCGCTCAAGGGCTCCGAGGAGATCAACCAATTTCTAGTGGGAAAGTTCCTGTAGTCGTAAGTCCACGATTGGCAGAGGGGGCGAAACGTTTGTTTCGTCCCCTTTTTTGTTGTGAGCGCTAGGGGCTTAGTTTTCAGTTTGTCAAAGCTGATCTATTAGTAGTCCGTATGGAAGCCGGGACCTCATTGGTCGTCGCGACCTACAATGTTCTCGCCAGCGCGTACATCCAGCGCGCGCGTTACCCTCGCTCGCCGGCGATGGTCTTGAGTCCGGCATGGCGTATTCCCGCGCTTGTTCAAGCGATCGCAAGTCTCGAAGCAGATATCCTGTGCCTCCAGGAAGTCGAACCGGAAACCCTGGCTGCGATCAATGCCCGTTTGTGCTCGCGCGGATATGCTAGCCGTTATGCGCGCAAACGCGGCGGGAGCCCCGAGGGCTGCGCAATTTTTTATCGGGAGGATCTCGCTTCGCTCAAAGAAGAAACCGTTGTCGTCTTTGCTCCGGATGGTGGGATGGGGGACAGAGGAAACATCGCTCAGATAGTCACACTATGGCATCTCGGGCCATCGTCTCGGCATCATCAATACCCATCTGACCTGGGATCCGCCGGGGACGGCGCGGGAAAATCAGCAAGGTTTACGGCAAGTCGACTCAATTATTGCGCGCGTATGAAGAGATCGCCGCAACCGCGGACGGCTGGCTTATCGCGGGCGATCTGAATGTTACCCCCGGCAGTGAAGTCGTGGCGGTCATCGAAGCAACCGGCTTTCGCTTCGCTCACCGTGATCGCGCGGCAATGAACACCTGCAGCTTCAATGGCGAGGCCAAGATGATCGATTATCTTTTTCATTCCCCCCAATCGCTGCCCGGCCGGCCGACAGGCCGCCATCGATGCACAAACCATACTGCCTTCCGCTGAACAACCGTCGGATCACATCCCGGTGGTCGCGCGGTTTCGCTGGCTGCCTTAAGCCTAGAGATCCAGCCGCCAGGCGGCGCGAAGATCCTCCTGAATCCGTTTCACGATGATAAAGGCGTCGCGAAGTTGCTTGCGCTCGAACTGGAGAAATCATCGCGGGGTCGATGCGGTTGTCGATGGTGACGCGATTGTTGTATTCGGCGAGCTGCGCGCCGAGCCGCAGGCGCAGAAGGAACGGGAAGATTTCGCTCAGGGAACGCGCGCTCTCGGAGCTGATCAACGCTGTCCGCACGACCGGCAAGAGAAAGTCGCTCCAAAGTGGAGCGTTCGCGCGATCCGGCTGCCAACCCATGACACGCGCGATGGAGACGATCGGAGCGATACCGCCCATTTTGATGTCAATCTCGCCATTTGTCGCGCGCAGCCGGTTAAAGAAGCCGAGTGGCGGGCGAAACGCGAGCGCTCCGTTCAGCATGTGGGCGAGAAAACGCCGCTCGTCTTTGGCGGGCGCGATAGTTTCTTCCAAGGAATCGAGCGAAAGGCTGCCGGCGACGGGGCGGAAGTCGAAAAAGATAGCGGCGTCGAGCAGCGCCTGCGGTTCGGGCAGGCGAATCCATTGCGTGAAAAGTTGCCGCCATTCGAAGAGCGGCTTGCACCAGTTGGTGGCCATGAACCCGTCCGGCGCAAGGCGGAAAGCCGGCCTGAATCAGTCCATCAACCACCCGTTTCGAAAGCGCCCCAAAGTACTCTCGGTTCTGTCGGTATCTTCGCTGGAAAACGACCGCGTTGTCCTGGTCGGTGAGCAATGTTTGCTCCATGCGCCCTTCCGAGCCGAAAACGATCCAAGCGTACGGTGCCGGCGGCGGGCCCAACGCTTGCTCGGCAAGCCCCACCAGCCGTCTGACTGAGAGCATCGTTAAGACTGGAGACGATCTCGGCAATCTGCAAGGCGCCGAGCCCGCTCTGAAAAAGCGCTTCGGCGAGGGCGCCGATCGCCGACGCATAGCTGCCGATGCTGCCGCTCGCCGAGCCCGTCGATGACACCGCGCAGATAGACCGGGTTGTTGGTCTGATGAAACAACAAATCAGTGGAGCTGATGACGCCGACAATTTTTCCTTCTTCAACCACAGGCAAGTGATGGATGTTCTCCTCGACCATCAAACGCAACGCGCTGAAGGCGAGCCTATCGGAGTCGATGGTCTTGATCGGGCGTGTCATGATGGCCGTCACCGGGGTTTCCGGCCCTAAGCCCGAGGCCAGGACGCGGCCGCGCAGGTCGCGGTCGGTAACAATGCCCGGCGGCTCGGTTGAGACGAGGACCGAGCCAATACGCGCACGCTGCATCTGCCGCGCGGCGTCGCCGACGCTGGCATCTGCCGCGATGAATACCGGCGCTGCTTTAATGAGATTTTTGACCGCCAGCGTGAGAGTACTGTCGAGCTGGGTGGCATTCTGGTCGGCCATGGCGGGGCCCTGGATTCGTCGACGTGTCGGGATATTCGACCTTAGCTAGAGCGGCGAATGCCGGATGAACCACGAAGAACGCGAAAGGCACGAATTGGCGCCGCGACGCCCGCGTTAGCGCGACCGGAGTGAGCATCCTGCCCATGACGATGAAGCAGAGCCACAACAATCCGTAGAAAAGCAGCGACTTGGAGAGAAGCTCGCTCTCCGAACTGCCTGGCCCGAGCAAAGCTCGGACGGGGCGGATCAGCGGCGCCGTGAGCACGCCGAAAAACCATAGCAGCTTGCTGCTTGGGTTTTTGGCTCAAGCGCGCGACGAGTTTGTGCAGCGCCAGATAAAAGAAGGCCATGAAACAGAGGAAACGGCCAAGAAATACAATCTGAGAAAGCGGATCGATCACTACGCAGCGACCGACCGGACGAGAAGATCGACTTGGCAATCTTCCCGTCCGGATATGAAAACGTTAGTGGGCGCCAGCGGGCAGATCGCGTCCCAACGGATCGCCCGTGACGGCCTGGCCGCTCTTGGGATAGCGCACGCTGGCGACAAGATCCTGCACTTGCTGCGGCGGCGCTTCGGTCATCAGCGAAACCAGCCAGATGGTGATGAAGCCGACAGGCAGTCCGAAAACCGCCGAAGCGATGGTCTGAGTGCCAAACCAGGAGACGCCGTAGAAACGGCTGCCGATCATGTAGTAGGCGGTTACGGCCAAGCCGGCGATCATGCCGACGCAGGCGCCGGTCTTGTTCGCCCGCTTCCACCAGATGCCCATGACCAGCGCCGGGAAAAAAGAAGCGCCGGCCAAACTGAAAGCCCATGCCACCAGCTCGACGATGATGGCGATGCGAAAAGTGGCGACCCAGGCGGCGATCAGAGCGGTTACGACCAGGAGTATCTTGGTGATGGTCAGTCGCTTGGTCAGCGACGCCGTGCGGATCGATGACGTTGTAATACAGATCATGGGAGAACGCGTTGGCGATGGTCAGCAAGAGGCCATCCGCCGTGGATAGCGCCGCCGCCAAACCGCCGGCCATCACCAATCCCGTGATCACGAACGGCAAGCCCGGCGACCTCAGGCATCGAGAGAACGACGAAGTCGGTGGACTTCACGACGAAGTCCGCCCACTGCACGATGCCGTCGCCGTTCTTGTCGATGACTTCGAAGAGGCCGGCCGGCTGCCACAAGCGTGACCCAGCGCGGCAGCTCCGCGATCTGCGTGCCGACCAGTTTGGCGTAGATCACGAAGCGGGCGAAGGCGGCATAAGCCGGCGCGGTGAAATAAAGCAGGAAGATAAAAAACAGCGACCAAGCCACCGAGGTGCGCGCTTCGCGCACCGAAGGCGTGGTGTAGTAGCGCGTCAGGATGTGCGGCAGCCCCGCGGTGCCGACCATCAAGCAGAACGTCAGCGCAAGGAAATTCCACATGCCCACTCCGCTCGGCACCGTCAGGTACCGGCCGATTTTGGCGTCGTCGCTGGCGGCCGGAGCGGTTGCCTGCTGGGTGGCGGTTTTCGCGGCGGCTCTAAGCTTGTCGGCCTCCGTCGTCATTGAGATTGCCCATCTTGATCTTGGCGTTGGCCTCGTCGGCGTCTTTTTTCCACAACGCGCGCGTCTCCTTCTCCTTGGCGTCGCGCGTGATCTCGATCGCTTTGGCGTTGTTCGTCTGCAGACAGCCTGCCGTAGGTGAGCTCGGGGATCGGAATCGCGAACAGCTGGTAGGAAAGGTAGACCACCGGAACCAGATAGGAGACGATCAGAATGATGTACTGCGCCACCTGGGTCCAGGTGACCGACTTCATGCCGCCGAGCACCGAACAAAACAGCACGCCGATCAGACCGACGAAAACGCCGATGTTGAAATCCAATCCGATGAAGCGCGACACGATCAATCCGACGCCGGTGACCTGAGCGATCAGGTAAGTGAAGGAGCAGGCGATCGCGGCGACGACGCCGATGATGCGCGCGAAATTGCCGCCATAGCGGGCGCCGAGAAAGTCCGGAATCGTGTAGGCGCCGAATTGCCGCAGGTAGGGTCCCAAAAATACCGCGAGCAAGAGATAGCCGCCGGTCCAGCCCATGACATAGGCAAGACCGGCGAATCCCTGGGCGGACAAGCGCGCCCGCCATGGAGATAAATGAAGCGGCGGACATCCAGTCCGAGCCCGTCGCCATGCCGTTGAACACGGCCGGAACGCCGCGTCCGGCGACGTAGTATTGATCGGGATTCGAAGTGCGAGTGATGATGCCGATGACGACGTAGATGCCCAGCGAGAGACCCATGAAGATCCAGCCGATCCACTGCGGCGACAAACCGAAGAGTTGTTCGGCGATGCCGATGAGGACAGTCACGCCCAGGAAAGAGATCGTATAGAGACCGAAAATTTTAGCTAGGCTCATGGTTTATCCCTCCTCTCGGATGCCGTACTGAAGATCGAGCTTGTTCATCAAATAGGCGTACACCGCAATCTCGATGACGAAGATCGCCAGCGAGCCCTGTGCCGCCATGTAGTAACCGAGCGGGAATCCCCAGAAGGAAAATTGATTTAGCCAGCCGGCCCAAAGACCCGAAATCAGATAGGTGACGACGAACCAGATGATCAGCAGGATGGTCGTCAGGGTGATGTTGTAACGCCAATACGACTTCTTTTGCTCTTCCGTGAGATCAGCCATAAGCACCTCCTCGATGCAGATTGGAATCTGATGCTACGAGCGAAAACTGTCGTTTCCGGAGCTATGATCTCGATCGACGCTCTCGCGTTACTCAAGATTCGAGCGCTGACCGAGGGAAGGAGTGATCATCCCCGCCGGACGGAGTGGCAGAATCGACCGTCCAGATCGAGCGGGAAGTTGCATGTGCTGGCCTTTAGCAAAGGCCGTAACAAAGTGTCAAGCGAATTCGTAGTCGCGAGTTGACGGCTCATTGATGACGCTGGCATAGGGTATTCGGATCGACTAGTAAGATTCAAATTCTCGTCGACAGGAGCTCAAAGCTGCATGGAAAATCGCCGCTACGATTATTCACCGATTATTCGCCGGCCGAAGATCGAATGGCCCGATCATGGGCGTATCGCGCTCTGGGTGGCGCCGAACATCGAATACTTTCACTTCGACATGCCGATCCGCGGCTCGGGCAGCAATCATACGCCGGACGTGCCGGGCTACACCTTGCGCGATTACGGCTCGCGCGTGGGCGTGTTTCGCATCATGGACGTGCTCGATAAGTATGGCATCCGCGCCAGCGTTCTTCTCAATGCCGAAGTGTGCGAGCAGCATCCGCCGATCATCGAGGAGGGCAATAAACGAAAATGGGAATGGCTCGGCCACGGCATGACCAACAGCGTTTCGATGCTCGATTACAAGCCGGAGGAAGAGCGCTCGATCATTCACAAAGTCAAAGAGATCATCACCAAGGGCACCGGCAAGGCGCCGAAGGGCTGGCTCGGTCCGGGGCTGGGCGAGACCGCTGATACTCCAGATCACCTCGCGGCGGAGGGATTCGAATACGTCTGCGACTGGGGCAACGACGAGCAGCCGACGCCGATGCGCGTCAAGAGCGGCCGGATGATCGTCGTGCCTTACGAGTTGGGCGTCAACGATATTCGCGTCTTTATCCGCGAGAACCACACGCCGGAGCAATACTACCGCATGGTGTGCGACCACTTCGACACGCTCTACAAAGACAGCGCCTCGGGCGGGCGCGTGCTCTGCCTGCCGCTTCATCCGTTCGTCATCGGCATGCCGTTCCGCATCAACTATCTCGACAAGGCGCTGGACTATATGTGCTCGCACGAAGGCGTGTGGCGCACGACGAGCGGTGATATCGCGGAGTGGTACTACAAGAACTATTATAAAGATCCGGGGCGGTATGAAGGGTAGGGTCGAGTGAGTAAAATTGGAGTGTTGGAGTGATGAAGCATGTGGAGTGATGGGTTTCGGAGTCGGGCGCTGCGCAAGGTCGAGTAGGTTGCGCAAGTTTCGGGCTTGGAACCAACACTCCATCACTCCAATACTCCACCACTCCATTCTTCTAGGAGTTCGCTTATGAGCGATCCGAAAGCAGTTTGTCTTTGATACCGTCGAGCGCAACCGCGAGGCGATCGCGCTGTTGTGCGACAATATTTTTTACTTCGCTGAGCTTGGCATGCAGGAATTCGAGACCTCGAAGATGATGATGGACTTGCTGGAAAAAGCCGGGTTCGAGGTCGAAAGAAACCTGTCGGGCATGCCGACCGGTTTCGTGGCGAGTTATGGCTCGGGCAAACCGGTGATCGCGCTGCATACCGAGTTCGACGCGACGCCGGCCTGTTCGCAAAAGGCGGGCGTGACCGAGCCGACGCCGATCGTCGACGGCGCGCCCGGACATACAGAGGGACATAACGTCAACGGCGCAGTGATGATCGGGGCGGCTTTCGCGATCAAAAAAGCGATGGATCAATTCGGTCTGAAAGGCACTCTGAAAGTATTCGGCGCGCCGGCCGAGGAGCAACTGGTGAGCCGGCCTTATTTCGTGCGCGACGGCCATTTCCAAAATGTCGACGTGGCGCTCCACGATCACATCGGCAAGGAGTTCGGCAGCGTTTACGGCCTGCGCCAGTATGCGCTCATCTCCGCCGAGTTTACCTTCAAAGGGCAATCGGCCCATGCCGCTACGGCGCCGTGGAATGCCAAAGATGCTTTGGATGCCGTGGTGTTGATGGATATCGGCTGGGACAAGCTGCGCGAACACTTGGAGCCGACGCAAAGGAGCCATCGGGTGATCACCAACGGGGGCGACCAGCCCAACGTTATTCCCAACCGTTCATCGATCTGGTGGTTTTTCCGCGAGGCGACAGCCGAGAAAACCCGCGCCCTGTTTGAAAGAGCGAAGCGCGTCGCCGAAGGCGCCGCGCTCATGACCGACACGAGCTATTCAGTCAATGTTTTGAGCGCGGTGTGGCCGACGCGGGCAAACCGCACGCTCGGAGAAATCATCCAAAAGAACGTCGAGCAAATCGGCATGCCGCAGTGGTCGGAAAGCGAGCAAGGCATGGTTCACGAGCTGCAGGCGAAATTGAAAATCAAGCCGACCGGCATGCCGGCGAAGATCACCCCGCTCAAGGAGTGCGTTCAGTCCGTATCTGCCAACGATTCGGGAGAAGTTTCCTGGGTGGTGCCCACGGGGCTCATCACTTTTCCCTCTAATATTCCCGGCGTGTCGTATCATCACTGGTCGGCGGGAGTGTCGCTGGCAACTTCCATCGCGCACAAAGGGGCGGTGGCGGGCGCCAAGGCCATGGCCGGCGCGGCGGTGGATCTGTTCTCGGACCCGAAGCTCGTCGCGCAAGCGAAGGAAACGTTCAAAGAAGAAATCGGCGATACGGAATATCGGCCGCTGCTGCCGCCCGATCAGAAGCCGCCGCTCGAGCTAAACCGAGTTCTCATGGAACGCTACCGGCCGGCGATGCGGGAGCACTACGTCAAAGAAAAGCCGGTGTTCAGTTAACCGGTTAAGCAATCGATTACTTATCGCTGACCTCGACCGTCATGGCGACAGTCGAGCGTATCTCGACGGTTCCCGGTTCGATCGGCGTCGGCGCCGAGGCGGCTTCGGCTCGCGCCGCCATGGCCTGACGGAAAACCGGTTGCACCGCGCGCTCGCCTTCATTGACGGCGGTGATGCGGACGATCTTCAATCCCAGCGAGGAAGCGATCGCTTCGGCTTTGGCCTTGGCTTTCGCCGTTGCCGTCTTTAACGCTTCGAGCTGCGCCGACAGTTCATCTTTCAAAGTAAACACCAGCCTCTGAACATTGTTGGCGCCGGCTTGCATGG
Organism: uncultured delta proteobacterium; assembly: GCA_963745035.1. Taxonomy (GTDB): domain Bacteria; phylum Desulfobacterota; class Binatia; order UBA9968; family UBA9968; genus DP-20. The sequence goes on from CAVUVW010000011.1 coordinate 238,306, forward strand.
CGCCATCGATCAACTGGCCGACGAGGTTCAAGTTCGTCGTCTTGATGCGCAGCGTGTTGCTGGCGGTGTAGCCGACAATCTCGGGTTTCCCGCCCTGCGGGTAGCGGTAGTTCGGCGCGAGGGAATAGCCGCTGGTTTTTACCTCGTCGCTTTTGCCGAGCTGCTTTTTGACTTCGGCGAGCACGCGCGCAAATCTTTCGGCGTTTTCTTTGGAGGCTTCGGGAGCGGTGCGGGCTTGGGTAACCACTCCGATGTCGATCTCGGCCTGGTCCGGTTCGGCGGAAATCACGGCTTCTCCGCTGACCGTTATGGACGGCGGCCTGGGCCGATCATTTGCCTGCTGAGCATGAGTCGTTGACCCGAGTAACAGAATCATGCCGAAAATCGCCAGAAGTTTGCTCATAAAATTCCTCGGACCGCCGCGCTCGTCTCAAGGCTAGCGCAAAAGTCTTTGTTTCGCACTACAGAGCCGCGGTGACAATCGGAGATTTAGACGCCGTGGACGTGAAAAAGTTCATCTTCGCCATCTTGTTTTTTTGTCGATCGGCTGCGCGACGCATCCCTCGCCGCGAGCGGCGAAAGGGCGAACAAATCCAAACGATGACGGCCGCCTTGTTACAGCAGGTTCGTCTCAGCCGGGCCAGTGATTCAATTGCATGTGCAGATGTATCCCTGCTACACCGATGATGTGGAGACGGCAGCTCGGAGTGAACAGCGATTCAAGAATCCCGGTATTTTTTACGGCTGGTACATCGTCGGCGTCGGCTTTCTCGCCAATGTCGCTTCATCATTCGCGCTCGCCAGCACGCTCAGCATATTTCTCAAACCTTTGACCGCGGAGCTGGGCATCTCGCGCGGCGTGTTTTCTTTGTTGCGCTCGGGCGAGGGCATCATCGCGGCCTGCTTGGCGCCGCTGGTCGGGACACTGGTGGACCGCTACGGCGGGCGCTGGCTCATGGTGAGCGGGGCGGCGATCGCGGGCGTCGGTTTTTTGTTTCTTGGCTACATCGAGAATTTCGTTCAATTCACGGCGGTTCGCTTGACCTTGATAACGTTTGGCGACGTGTTGATGGGCTACATGGTCGTCAACGTGGTCGTCGCGCAATGGTTCGTGCGCATGCGCGGGCGCGCCTTTGCGTTCACGAGCATGGGCGTCGGTTTCGCCAAGGTGTGCATGCCGATCCTGGCGGCCTGGCTCCTGGTGTCGGTCGGCTGGCGACAGACCTGGATGGTGTTCGGCGTGCTCACGATGGCTTTGCTGGTGCTTGCCGGCGCTGCTCGTGGTGCGGCGCACGCCCGAGGATATGGGGCTTCGTCCCGACGGGGCCGCTGAGCCGATAACAGATACCGATCCGTTCGCGCGTGGCAAAAGAACCGGGCATGAGTTCTCGGCGCAACGATCCGGACACGCTCTGGACTCGCGCTGAAGCCGCGCGCACGAGCGCGTTCTGGTTGCTCGTCATCACGTTCGGTATTTCCAGCGTCGGCGTGACGGGGCTCAACCTGCACGTCTATCCCTACGTCACCGATATCGGTCATTCGCCGGTCGTAGCCGCCACCGTGATGAGCGTGATTGCGTCGATGCAGCTCGCTTCGCCGCTCGTCTGGGGATTGGTCGCCGAGCGCATCGACCCGCGCATCGCGGCCATGCTGCGCTTTGTCGTTCAAGGGCATCGGTCTCGCACTGGCAATCTCGACCAGCAGTCTGATTTGTCTCTATGCGGGATTTTTTCTCTACGGCATCGGCCTAGGCGGCAATATGGTCTTGCCCGATCTCCTGTGGGCCAACTATTTCGGCCGCCGCTCGCTCGGAAAAATTCGCGGCATGGGGTTGCTGATATCGCACTTCCTCGCTGCTTTGGGCCCGCCGTTTTTTGGTTTCTTGTTCGACATCACCGGCGGCTATGGCCTCTCGTTCGCGATCTTCGGCGCGGCTTTGGCGACTTCGGCGGTGCTGAGCCTGATGCTGCGGCCGCCAAGGAAAACGGAATGAGGTGATGGAGTGTTGGAGTAATGGAGTATTGGGGAATCCAATCCGGAACCAACACTCCACCACTCCAGTACTCCAACACTCCAATCTTTTCCGCCTTGCCGCCCATTGCAACTTTTTGATAGGAAGGGAGCAATTCGCAGAGAAAGGATCTCTCCATGATCATTGACGTTCATAATCATATCGTTGCCGGCGAGCAGCTACAGACCTTTCAGGCGGGGCTGATCAACAGCGCTGGATTCCACCGGCCGCGCGGCGCGGTGGTGACGGAAAAGCATATCCAGGAAGCGAAGTGGCACGGCCACCGCCATTCGGAAGTCTTGGGCGAAGTGGGAACGGATTACGCCTTTATCTCCCCGCGGCCTTATACGATGATGCATTCGGCCAAGCCGGAAAAGATCGTGCACTGGTACTGCGAGGCGGTGAACGATGCGCTCGCGCTGCAGGTCAAGATGGAGCCCAAGAAATTTCGCGCCATCGGCGGTCTGCCGCAAAACGGCGGCGTGCCGGTCACCAACACGTTCGATGAGATCGATCGCTGCATCAACGATCTGGGATTTGTCGGCATTATGATCAATCCGGACCCGGGCGAAGGCGACGGGCAAACGCCGGCCATGGGCAATGAATACTGGTACCCGCTTTACGAAAAGATGGTGAAGATGGACATTCCCGGACTCGTGCACGCGGCGAGCTGCAAGAACCCGCGCGAGTCGTTTCACGGCCATTTCATCACCGAAGAGAGCATCGCGATTCTCTCGCTCGTCGATTCCAAGGTTTTTCAAGATTTTCCCAAATTGAAATTGATCATTTCCCATGGCGGGGGCTCGGTGCCCTATCAAGTCGGGCGCTGGCGCTCGCAGCTCCGCGGCCCGAACGATACCGAAACTTTTGATCAGCGGCTGAAGCAGCTCTACTTCGATACCGCGCTTTACAACGTCGAGTCGCTGAAGCTGCTTTTTCGCATCGTCGGGCCGGAGCGCTGCCTCTTCGGCACCGAGCGGCCCGGCGCCGGCTCCAAGACCGATCCGCGCACCGGCAAGTGGTACGACGACGTGCGGCCGAACATCGAAAGCATCCCGTGGCTGAAGACGGAGGACAAAGAAAAGATTTTTCAGAAGAACGCCGAGCAGGTGTTCAGCCGGTTCAAGCAGTAAGCGGGAAGATGTGGAGTGATGGAGTAGTGGAGTATTGGGTCGATTCTCCGCAGCTCGCTGCATTAAGTAAATCGGCTATCCGAAGTCCGTCATTTCCGCATGTCTTAAGCGGGAATCCAGGCGGACTCGAAATTGGACGCCCGACCCATTAATTGATTCAATAACCTCGATGTCGCCAGAAATTGTTAATCTGGACTTTGCCGATCTCACGCCCGACCAGCAGGTAGGCCGGCTCAAGGATCAATTCGTTTTATTGCGCGGCCAAGACGCCGTCGTGCGGGCGCGAGTCGGCGAGTTACCCGTGCGCCAGTATATCTCGATGTTGGAGCGCGGTTATCGAATCGGGCTGGAACGAGACGGCGAAAGCTTCACGCTTGTCCTTCGGCCCGACGGCTCGACCCCGCGTTTGGGCCTTCGCGGCGCGCATTCAGTGGTGAGCCACGCTGACGGGCGCGTCTATACCAATACGAGTGACAATCGGATCGCGGTCATCGACGCCTCGACGCGACAGGTGCAAAGGCATATCTCATCCGGCGACGATCCGTCGCATTTGGAATTGTCTCATGACGGCAAACGGCTTTACGTCGCCAACAGCGGCTCCAACGACGTCACGATTATCGATACGACGACCGATCAAACGCTTGCGACGGTTTCAACGGGAAGGCGGCCGCTGCTTCCGTGCGTGGCTGCAAATGGCAAGTCGGTCTATTTGCCGAGCGGGCCGGACCGGAATGTGACCGTGCTCGGAAGCGACGGGGAATTTCGCGCAAAAGTTCCAGTCGGGCTCGCGCCGCACGACATCGCCGTTTCCCCTGATAGCCGTTGGGCCTATCAACCCAACTCCGGCTCACACACGGTAACAGTCATTGACGGTTTGAATTACTCCGTGGCCGGCGAGATCACAGTCGGTCTCGGACCCGGGCACATCGCCTTCGACCCGGAGAGCCGCTACGCCTATGTGGCCAACACGGTTTCGAATGACGTGACGGTCGTCAGGACGAGCGATCATGAAGTCGTGGCGACGATTCCCGCCGGCAAAGGCGCGCATCTTCCCGCGCTCAGCCCGGACGGGCGCTACGGCTATGTCGCCAATTTTGCGTCCGACGATCTGACGGTATGGGATTGCGGCGATCATCGCGTTGTCGCCACGATCCGTGTCGGGATTTATCCACACTTCTTCGCCATCAGTCCAGATGGAAAGTGGATAGTGGTGTCGAACACAGGTGAATCGAGCATCTGCCTGATTGACGCCCACGATCACGAAACACGAGCACGACTCCCAGTCGGCGCCGCCCCGGCGCATCTCGCTTTCACCTCAGATAGCGAGTTGGCTTTCGTCGGCTGCGAGAGCACGGATGAAGTGGCCGCGATCGACCTGCGAACGCAAACCGTCGTCGAGTTGATCAAAGCAGGAGAGGTCGTTCCGTGATCTGGTTTGCCAATCTCCCGTGATCCCTTTTTGAAGTCCTCGGTCGACGACAAACCGACCTAGTATCTCGGAAAACTTTATTCCGAGGCGGTTTTGGTCTAAGAGGTAGAGAACGCAGCGAAGGACTCAACTCCCGAGTGAAAATAACTCCCGCCCTCGAACTTCGTAACGTCTCCCACGAAGCGAACGGCAAGCAGATTCTCGAGTCGATCAACTGGGTGGTTCAACCCGGCGAGCACTGGGCGATTCTCGGTCCCAATGGCTCGGGCAAAACGACGCTCGTCAAAATTGCCAGCGGCTATCTTTGGCCGAACCGCGGCGGCGAAGTTTACCGCAAAGGCAAGACGCTGACCCATCTTCCCGAACTGCGAAAAAGCATCGGTTGGGTAACCGCTTCGTTGGCGGGCGAAATCCCAATCCATGAAAAAGCTCTGAACACCGTGGTTTCCGGGAAATTCGCCCAGATCGGTTATGTCGGTGGAACCTGGGGCGAGGCGAGCCGTTACGATTACACTTGCGCGCGGCAATATTTGAAAGAGCTCGGTTGCGAGCACGTCGGCGAACAGTCGTTCGGCACACTGTCGCAAGGCGAGCAGCAAAAAGTTCTCATTGCGCGGGCGCGCATGACTAAACCCTATCTGATCATACTCGATGAGCCGTGCGCCGGCATGGACCCGGGCGCTCGGGAAAAATTTCTCGCGGCGCTGAGCAAAATCGGCCGGCAGAAGAGAATTCCGGCGCTTATCTATGTGACGCATCATATCGAAGAGATCCTGCCGCTGTTTCGTAAAACGCTGGTGCTGAACGCCGGTAAGGTGCTCTATTCGGGGCCGACCGGCAGCGTTCTCAAGGGCGATGTGTTGAAAAAATTGTATGGAGTTTCTTTGACGATGATCAAGCGCAAGGGACGTTATTGGCCGGTGACAAAAAAATAAGAGAACCCGAGCAAGATTTATCCCTACGGGCGAAATGACAATTTGAGCCATTTGGACAGCCGCTTCTCCGGCTTTGAACCTCGAACCTTGCGACTTTGACGCCCGCATCCTTCGTTAATCGCAGATGGCGCCGCCACAAGAATCATCATCATCACCCGGCCGCAGTCGCTGGTGGTCGCTGTCGGTTGCTTCGGTGGCGACTTTGATCGTCACCTTGGACACCGGACAATTGAGCATTGCTTTGCCTTTGATCATCCGGGAGTTCAACGCCGAGCTCGCGCTGGCGAGTTGGATGGCGCTCGTTTACGCTCTGATCACGGCGTCGCTTTACCTGCCTTGCGGAAGAATGTCCGACCTGTTCGGTCTGGGAAAGTTATTTCTCGGCGGATTTATTTTGTACTCGCTGAGCTCATTCGCCGCGGGGGCCGCCCAAGGCGCGGGGCAGCTAATTTTTTGCCGCGCGCTTCAAGCCGCCGGCAGCGCGCTGATCATGGCGAACAACTTTGCCTTGGTCACGGCGCTGTTTCCGCCGGAGGAGCGCGGCCGGGCGATGGGTATCGCCGGCGGCACGATTTCCGCGCTAGGATATTCGCTGGGCCCGGTGATTGGCGGCCTGCTTACTCATGCTTTCGGTTGGCGCTCCAATTTCTTTCTGTCCGGCACCCTGGCATTGGCGGGCTTTGCCGCGGCGCGCGCGCTGCTGCCGCCGGAGAGTTTTCGCGGCTCGAATCAAAGAAAGGAGCCGTTCGATTTTGTCGGCGCGCTCAGTTTCGCGTTAGCCATTTCGGCGCTTCTGACGGCCCTGGCTTTGGCGCAAAAAGGAGAGTGGCAGGATGCCTTAGTCGTGCAGCGTGGCTCTCGGCGGGGCCGGCGTGCTGGGATTTTTCATCTGGTGGGAAAAACGCATCGACTACCCGCTGCTCGATCTCGCGATTTTTCGTATTCCCGCGTTCACCCTCGGCAACGCGGCGCGATGGTTGAGCTTCATCACGATGAGCGTCAGCAACTTGCTGATGCCATTTGTTCTGCAGCTCGGCATGGGCCTCGATCCGCTGCGCACTGGGATTCTCGTGGCGCCGACGTCGGTGGCGATGGCGCTGCTGGCGCCGCTCACCGGCTGGATGTCGGAAAAATTCGCGCCCGAGCGTCTCTGCGCCGCCGGTCTCGCGGTGAATGGCGTAGCGCTGATTTCTCTCAGTTTCCTTGCCCCCGATTCGAGCGCGATGGAAGTCGTCTTCGGATTGGGCCTGATGGGCGTAGGAATGGGAATTTTTCAAACTCCGAACAATAATCTGCTCATGAGCTCGGTGCCGCGGCACCGGCTGGGCGTGGGATCGTCGGTGTTATCGATCGTGCGCAGCCTCGGTTACTCCATCGGCGCCACCCTGGCCACCATGATCGTCAGCTATTCTTTATTGAGCTCGACGGGAGCCGCGTCATTGCAGAGCCTCGCGGTCGGTTCAGGTGCCGGTTTCGATGGGCTCGTGCTTGCCGCGTTCCTGCGCGGGTACCGTTACGCATTTCTCACCGCCGCGGTCGTGGCATTCGCCGGCGCGCTGATCAGTCTCTGGCCGGCGCGCCGGGATGATTTCAATTGATTCCGCCGATCGGTTAAAGCTTTGGACTGGACGGCGAGACGCAGTCCGCGGATGGCCAAAGCTGCTGGAGTCGCGCGAGTAACCCGACGAATAGAACCAGGAGGATCAGCTCCAGAACGAGTGGAACGATCTTCCACCCTGCGAAGACGAGAAGAATCGGCAGGAACACGCTCACCGCCACCCAGCCGGCGAGAGCAAGATCGTGAGAAACAATTTGCTTGGGCACGGGACCGTGATTTGCCAGCAAGAGGACGCCCGCCGGGAGCAAAACGCAGAGATCGTAATAAAGGAGGTGCGGCAGGGTGAGCGAGCAAAGCAAAACCCCGATGATGAGCGCGAGCGAGATCCATGTTCCATCGGCAAGCTTGGCGCGCGCGAGCTTCAGAGCGTAGCCGAATCCCACCAGCCAAAGCAGCGCGGCGCCTAGATAAAGCGGCCATTTGACCGCCGCTCTCAGCTCGGGCGGGAAGAGAATCATCAGATTGGCCGGCAAGACCGGTGATGAGGTGCGTCGGGATGCCGTGCAAGCCGCTGGAAAAGATCGAATCGCTCACGCGATGGCTTTGCAGCCAGCGCAAGGTCAGCTCCGGCGAAAAGAACATGACCGTCAAGCCCAGTAGAACGATCACTCCCAGCGCCATTCCGGCAAACGTGCGATAGCGGCCCGTGAGCGCGAGCACGAGCGCGACGAAAGCGGCGGCGAGAAAATACTGCGGCTTAAGCAGCAGGAGCGACCAGACAAACCCCGCGGCGAGCGGCCATTGGCGCAGCAGCAAGAAGTAGCCGGCGCAAAGCGGCGCGACTCCGAACGCGAGACCGAGCTGCCCGGCCCAAAGCGTGAGGAAGACGGGGAAGTACAAGGAGGCAAGAAAAAAAATCTCGCCGGGTTTTCCCGATGTAACCTGGGCGAGGAGCCAGCAGGAAAAGGCCAGCGCGAGGACGGAAAGCGCTTGCCAGATCAGCAATGAATAATTTGGTCCGGCCAGGCTCAGCGGCGCAAAAAAGCCGGCGACGAGCGGCGTGTACATGTAGGCGCCGGTGGATCCTTTGGGTAAATGCGGCAGGAACTCGTGAGCGGCTTTGTCGAATGGAGAGTTTACAAAGGATTTTGCGTCCGGCTCGGGATACAGCTCAGCGCCCCGCCCGGCCAGCACCAACTGCCCGGCGACGTAAAAAGTCATGATAAAATCCGACTCTTGGAAGCGCTCGCGTTGGGAAAAAAGATTGTTGTCGACGAGGAAAATCCATGTGGCCACGGTCCAGACGGCGGCGACGAAAAGCGCGGCGCGGACCAAACGCGAAGACGGTGGAGTTTCCGCCATTCGAGAGATAGATCGTCAGGCTAAGAAAATCTGCTCAGTGCTCGCTGACGCCGATACGGCCGATGAACGGCAGTCGAAGGGCCGGTTTGGCGAAGTCGATGCCGAAATTCAACCCGAGCAAATTGAGCTCGAAGCCCTCTTCGCGGCCCATCGCCACGCCGAGGAGACCCAGCATCGAAACCTGATAACCGGTGCCGCTGGGCGTGCAATCGAGCAGCGAGCCGTTGATCGGATAGTCCTTGCCGATCGCCGTCGCCGGCAAATCCATGCGCAGCTCGGGCGTCTGGCGGCCGATGTAGGCCATAAACGTATTGCTATTCGGACCGGGCCAGACCTTGTACTCGTTGGCGTAGGGATAACTCGCCACGGCTTCGAGTATTTTTGGTATGGCCCCGGCGGCTTCATCGCCGCTTAGCTCGGCCACCAAAGTCGGCTCGTTGCCGAACCAGCGGGCATCGGGAATGCCGGGCGCGGAAACCACCGACGAAAGACCGCGGTACAGGCGCCAGCCGATCACTTGATGAACCAGATACTCCGCCGCGTTCTCGGGTTTGGTCGCGATCCACGTATGAACGCCGAAGATACCGCGCCAGTTGAGCGCGCGGGCGTGGTAAACCTGCACGATCGCTTCGGGAGTATTCTCCGCGCGCGGCGCAAGGCCGGCGCTGGAGCGATCGGCGGTGCGAAAATCGCGGCCCAACGGCGCCTGCCCGGAAAGCACCGTGTAGAGAGGCAGGGCAACAAACAACAAGAGGCAGATGAGCAGCACTTGAGATCGCATGGCGATGAGCTTGCCGCGGATTATAGCTCAGGGCACGGGCCAACTCCAGACGGCCTGCGCCGTCTATTTTGCCGCTCGGTTTTCGCTTATATTGCATGTCGAGGCTGTTGGAGTGATGATACGAGCGGCGCATTCTTCGGCCGCGGCAATGGATATTCGCATCGGACATGGCTTCGACGTGCACCGTTTTCAGCGCGGGCGAAAACTGATTCTCGGCGGCGTCGAGATCCCGCACGATCGCGGCCTGGCCGGCCATTCCGACGCCGATGCCGTGCTGCACGCGCTGATCAACGCCATTCTTGGGCGCGCTCGGCGATGGCGATATCGGCGCGCATTTTCCTGACAGCGACCCGCGCTACAAAGATATCGCGAGCGGCAAACTACTGAAGGAAACCTTGCGCATCATGCGCCGCCGGCGGTTCAAGATCATCAACGCGGACGTGACCTTGGTTGCCCAGCGCCCGAAGCTGGCGCCCTATTATGGGCGAATGCGGCAAAGCGTCGCGCGCCTGTGCAGGGTTGCGGAAGGCCGGATCAATATCAAGGCAACGACTACCGAGAAGCTCGGCTGGGCGGGCGCCGGCAAAGGGCTTGGCCGCGACTGCGGTGGTTTTGCTGGCTCGGTGAGCGCCGTTTTCGACCGCGGTTTGTTGACATTGAAAAATTTCTATAATAATCAACGACTCTAATCTCATGTGACATCCGATCCTGCCAAACCAGCGCCCGAAGCGCGTGAACAAGAGATCGAAAGGTTAGCTCAAGAGCTTGGCCGTCTGATTCAGGGCGCCGACCCTGAGCGACGCGAAGATCTCAAAGAGCTTGCGTTCGCCCTGATCCGCGAGGAGTTCATCCACAAGGCCGGCGACGAAAGCAGCGCGGCGGCAGGTTCGGCTCCGGCGCCGTTCAATCCACTGGGCACCGGAGTGTTGATATTCGTTTTGGGAGCGGGCTTGTCGTTTGTGTTCGGTCCGGTAGGGTTGGTGTTGATGCTTGGCGGGATCATTTTTGTAGTCTGGGGCGCCCTGATTAGCTGGATTAAAGGATAGGCAATTATGGCAGAGCCTGAGAAAGAAAAACGCGGTATCTGGTCGCGGCGGGATTTTTTTACACGCCTCGGGTGGGGCGGCTTCGGTATCTTTGGCGGGCTGAGCTCTGTTCGGATTTCTCCGATCAGCATTCCCGCGGGTATTATTCCAACCGCCAGCTACTTTTAAGGCCGGTCTGCCGGGCGATTACGCGCTCGGGCGAGGTCAGCGAAAAATACAAGCAGGACCAGCGCGTCTGGATCGTGCGCGAGGACACCGGCTTCTATGCGATCTTCGCCAAATGCACCCACCTGGGCTGCACGCCGCGCTGGCTCGCCTCGGAGAACAAGTTCAAGTGCCCCTGCCACGGCAGCGGCTTCTTCAAGTCCGGCCTGAACTTCGAAGGGCCGGCGCCGCGGCCGCTCGACCGGTTCCAGATCACCGTCGGTGAGGACGGCCAGTTGGTCGTCGATAAGAGTAAAGTATTCAAAATGGGGCCGGGGGGCGAGCCCGACGAGCAGCATGCCGAGAGCATCCTCAAAGTCTAACGGATAAAACAATGAGCCTTATCGATAAAATCAAAAGCGATATCGTCGAGAGCCACGTCTGGAAGTCGATCTTTCGCCACGGCTACGAGGACACGCCGCGCAACCGCGTGATGATGGTGACGGCCAACGTCTTTCTGCATCTTCATCCCGCCAAGGTGCGGCGCCACGCGGTGCGCATGCGCTTTACCTGGTGCATGGGCGGCCTCACCTTTCTCATGTTTCTCATCACCGCCGTGACCGGCATCTACCTGATGTTCTACTACCGCCCGGTGGCGGAATACGCCTACGCCGACATGAAGTATCTCGAGTTCGACATGCCCTTCGGCATGCTCATGCGCAACATGCACCGCTGGGCGGCGCACGCGATGATCGTGTTCGTCTGGCTGCATATGTTTCGGGTCTTCCTCACCGGCTCCTACAAGCCGCCGCGCGAGTTCAACTGGATCGTCGGCGTGCTTGCTGCTGGTGCTGACGCTTGCTTTTGAGCTTCACCGGCTACCTGCTGCCGTGGGATCAGCTCGCCATCTGGGCCGTCACCGTCGGCTCCAACATGGCGCGCGCCACTCCGTTGCTGGGCTATGAGGGACCGTTCGCCGAGTTCGTCGGCGCCAATCCGATCTATGATGCGCGCGCTTTCTTATTTGGCGGCGGCGAGATCGGGCCGCACACGCTGCTGCGCTTCTACATCCTGCACTGCATCTTCATCCCGCTCGTCGCCAGCATCTTGATGGCCGTGCATTTCTGGCGCATCCGCCGCGACGGTTTCTCCGGTCCGTCGCTCTAGCAATTACCCGATCGAGGAAGGCACATGGCAGAGGCCGCCCGCGAAAAAAAGCTCCCGCTCGACGATAAGGTCCATACCTGGCCGCACCTGGTGCGCATGGAGTTTCTCTGCGCGCTGTTCATCATGGTCGCGTTGTCGCTGTGGTCGATCACGATCGACGCGCCGTTGGAAGAGCCGGCCAATCCGACGCGCACGCCCAATCCGTCGAAGGCGCCGTGGTACTTTCTCGGTTTGCAGGAAATGCTGGTGTACTTCGATCCCTGGCACGCCGGCGTGGTGCTGCCGAGTCTCATCATCGTCGGATTGATGGTGATCCCGTACATCGACATCAATCCGCGCGGCAACGGCTACTACTGCTTCAAGGATCGAAAGTGGGAGATCCTCACGTTCTATCTTCGGCTTCCACATTCTCTGGATCGTCATGATCATCATCGGCACGTTCTTTCGCGGCCCGGGATGGAACCTGTTCTGGCCGTGGCAGCGCTGGGACCCGCACAAGGTCGTGGCGCTGACCAACGTCGATTTGCCGTATCTGCTCGGCTTTCGCGATTACTGGCTGTCGGCGGCCTTCGGCCTGTTTTGCCATCGGCGTCTATTTTGTCGTGGGAATGATCGGCTTTTACTATTTCGTGCTTGAAAGTGAAGGGCAAAGATTTCCTCGAGCGCTGGGGCATGGTGCGCTTTACCATCGTCGGCCTCTTGATCGTGCTCATGATGTCGCTGCCGGTCAAAATGTTTCTGCGGCTGGTCTTTAACGTCAAGTACGTTCTTAGTCGACTCCCTGGATCAATATCTAAATGTTCTACGTGGCGAAGATTCTCCAGGCCTTGGGGCTCGCGGATATCGGCTACGCGCTCTATGTGGGCGTCATGAAAAATTCTTCCATGGCTGAAGAAATCGTGCTCGACGTTGATCGGTCTCGGGATTTTTTCCCTGGGACGCGCGCTCGAGCGCAAAGCAGCGTAAGGGAGTCGGGATGGCGGAGCGAGGCATCGACCAAAAAGAAGAGAAAAAATCCTACGGCAGCATCTTTGTTATCGGCATCGCTCTGTTGGTGGCGTCTGATCCTTTTGGGCTTTCTGGGACGATAACTTCACGCGCCGGCCGTGGAAAAGCGTGCAGGCGAGGTTCTACCGGCTCGATTACAACAAGGCCAAGGCGGCCTACGAAGAAGAGGACAAGAAGCTTCAAGCCGACGCCAATTACCAGGAGCTTTCGAAAAAACTCGCGGCGTTCCGCTCCAATCTCGACAACGGCGATTTGGGCAAAAAGCTCAGGGCGCTGGAAAGCGAAGAACAGCGCGCCACGGTCAGGTTTCAAGAGATCGATCAAAAGGTCAAGGACGTAAAGAGCGAGCTCGAAGAAGCCTGGTACGAGCACGACCACGCGGTCCAGCAAAAGCGTGATCCGAAACCGTATCTCGAGATCATCGCCGAGCTCGACAAACGCCGAGCTCCAACTCGAAAAGGAGCTCGAACCGGCGCGCGCCAAGCGCAATCAGCTCAAGGAAGAAATCAAAACAATTCAGTCCGGCGCCAAGGAGATCGAGGACGAGCTCACTAAGCTCTCGGCGGAGCGCGATAAATGGGTTCGGGTGATGGACAATGCGACCCTCAAGCTCGGACCCCTGACCTTGCCGAAGATCCCGAGCATTCAGCAGGTCTCTCTGGATGAATTCGATCGCAACCGCTTCGATCAGCCGGTGGCGCGCGTGGACCGCTGCGTCACCTGTCACCTGGCGATCAACCGGCCGGGATTCGAAAAGGAGCCCCATCCCTACAGAACTCATCCGCGCCGCGAAGTGCTACTGGCGGATAACGCTCACCCGCCGGAGAAATTCGGCTGCACCGGCTGCCACGAAGGCCAGGGCGTAGCCGTCAACAGCGTCAAGCAGGCGCACGGCGAAGTTCATCTCTGGGAGTTTCCGCTGCTGCGCGGCGATAAGGCGCAATCGAGCTGCACGTCCTGCCATCTCGACGTGCAGAAGTTCGCCGAGGACGCGCCGCTGCTGGCCGAAGGGCAGCGGCTCTTCGAGCAGGTGGGCTGCACGGGCTGCCACTTGGTGAAAGGATACGAAAACATTCCGAAGATCGCGCCGAGCCTGCTCAAAATCAGCGCCAAAGTCGATCCGAGCTGGATGGTGCGCTGGATCGAGAATCCGCACAAGTTCCGTCCGAAAACGCGCATGCCGAATTTCGAGCTCAAGCAGGACGAGGCGCTGGCGATCGCGTCGTATATTTGGTCGCAATCGAAGGAAGAAGGCGACAAGTGGACTAAAGAGCATCCCATGCCCGCTTCTTTCCGCGAGGGCGACGCCAACGCGGCGGCGCGCAGGGAAAGAAACTCGTGGAAACGATCGGCTGCAAGGGCTGTCACGGCTTTGCCGACGGCGAGTTTTCCACGCCGCTCGGCAAAGAAAAGGACCTGGTGCCCAATCTGAAAGACATCGCGGCGAAAAGCGGACCGCAGTGGATTTATCACTGGATCAAAGATCCGCGCGGCTTTCAGCCGGACACGCGCATGCCGAGCCTCCGTCTGACTGACGAGGAAGCCGGAGCGATTACTGACTTATCTTACGACGCTGGGGTCAAAGGCGGAGCCGATAGCGGGCATTGAAGAAAAACTCGCCGATCCGGCCAATATCAAGCGCGGCGAGTCGGCTGGTGCGGCGGTGGGGCTGTTTCGGCTGTCACGAGATCAAGGGCATGGAGAAGGAGTCGCGCATCGGCGCGGAGCTGACTACTTTCGGCTCGAAAACGGTCGAGGAGCTTTCTTTCGGTAACCGAACCGATGTGAAGCATACCTGGGACGATTGGACGTACCATAAACTCAAGTCGCCGCGCGGCTACGCGACGGAGCGGGTCGAGCAGCTCATGCCGCAGTTCAATTTGGCCGATGAGGACATCAAGGCGTTGCGTATCTTGCTCGGCGGGTTCCGCGAGCGAAAAGTCGCCCAGCGCTACTTGGCCGACCAGGGACTGCGCGTGGAGCAAGTTGTCGAAGGGCGGCGCTTGATGCAGCAATATAACTGCGTCGGCTGCCATGAGATTGAAAACCGAGGCGGGTTTGTTAGAAAGTACTACAAGGATAACGAGGCATCTGCGCCGCCGCCGCTCAACGGTGAAGGAGAAAAAGTCCAGTCGCCGTGGTTTTTTGGATTTCTCAAGGCGCCGATCACCCTGCGGCCCTGGTTGGAGATTCGGATGCCGACTTTCGGTCTTTCCGACGACCATACGAATCAGCTGGTGAGCTATTTCAATGGTCTTTCCAAAGTGGATATTCCGTATGCCTACATCGATGACGGAAAGATTCCACCGGGAGCATATCGACGCCGCGAAAATTCTCGTATCGAAGGACTATTTCAATTGCTTTAGCTGCCATGTGCAGGGCGGGCGCACTCCGGAAGGCCCCAAAGAAGGCTGGGCGCCCGATCTGGCCATGGCACGCCAGCGTCTCAATCCCAACTGGATCATCAAGTGGATAAAGGATCCGCAAAAAATTCAACCAGGGACGAAGATGCCGTCATTTTATCCAGGCGGCCCCGATGACGTTCTCGGCGGCAAAGAGGATTTGCAGATTCAGGCGTTGCGCGATTATTTGGTCACTCTTGGCCGAAACGGCACGGCTCCAGCGCCAGCCGCGGCAGCAGTCAAAGTTAAACCAGCGAAATAGTGAATAACGCGGCGCTTGGTTTCGTCAGAATGGTGATGGGTCGTTAAAAGCGAAGGAGGAAAATCATGAGAAAATTGGGCTCTTTAGTTTTATCGACGGCGCTGATGGCGGTGCCGGTTAGCGGCGTGGCAGCCTATCAAGCCGGCGATGTCAAAGACGGCGGCAGCATTTCAGGAACGGTAAAGTTCAAAGGTAATGCGCCGGCGCCGAAAAAGCTCGACGTGGGAAAGGATAAGGAAGTTTGCGACAAGTCTCCCAAGATGGACCAATCGCTGGTCGTCAATAACGGCAATTTGGCAAATGCCGTGGTCACGATCACGGATATTCAAAAGGGCAAAAAGATTGCGACTCAAAAGGTAAAGTTGGATCAAAAGGGCTGCGAGTATCAGCCCCACGTGCTGGCCTTTCCCGCGGGAAGCACCGTCGAAATCGTGAACCCGGACGGCATTCTCCACAACGTGCATTCTTACAGCAAGGCGAACAGCCCGTTTAATCAGGCGATGCCGAAGTTCAAGAAAACCCTGGACGTTAAGATCGACAAGCCTGAGGTCATCGAAGTCAAATGCGACGTGCATGGCTGGATGCACGGCTGGCTGGTCTCGGCGCCGACTCCGTATGTCGCGGTGACCGACAACTCGGGTGCTTTCAAGATGACCGATGTTCCGGCTGGGTCATACACGGTCGAAGTATGGCACGAGAAGCTCGGTAAGAACACGCAGAAGGTTACCGTCAAAGCGAAGGACGACGCAAAAGTAAACTTTGAAATGGCCGGCAAATAGCCGCGTTCAGGCTCGCTTTACACACGGCGCCCGGATCTAATCCGGGCGCCGTTTTTTTGTGCGCAGTGGCGCGCTTCGAAAAACCTTGTGCGCGTCATCTTCTGGTATTCTCAACTCGGTGTTTGAAGAAATTCCACGCGCGTTCCATATCGACGGGGGGCAGCGCCTCGATCTGGCGCTGCTTTGATTCGTCAGGGGTAAGCGGGATCGGCTTGCCGATCTGGAGAGCGCCGTAAAGTATTTCGGCCGCTTCCTCTAAATAGATCGCCATCATCACCGCTTCGGGAATGGTTCGCCCTACCGTGACCTGGCCATTGCCGCGCAGCAGAATGGCGGGCTTATCGCCCAGCGCCTGAGCCACTTGGTTGCCCAATTGTTCAGTCGTTATCAGGTCCGGCGTGTGAAAGACCGGGACGCCGCCGGCAAAGAAACTCCCGTGGTTGTGCACCGGCTCAAGGCTGCAATCCGTCACGGAAAATATATTCGCCACTCGGGCGTGAATTCGCGCGATCGCATGGACCCGCGGCATGGATTTCATGACCGCGGTATGAAGCCAGCTCTCGGATGGCGTTTGCCGGTGGCCTTCGACCACTTCGCCGCGAAAATTTAGGGTCAGCAGGTCGGATTCGTCGATCAGAGCCAAGCCGATGCGCGGAGTCATGATGAAAAGCTCGGTGCCGGGGATGCGGGCGCTGACGTGGCCGAAGCCTTCAACGAGTGTTTTATACGAAAGAATCCGGCAGGCACTGATGATGTCTCGTTTTAAGCCGCTGACGGTGTCCATGGCGCTCCTTTAAAATCTATTATTTTTGCGTTATATTGCGGTCCTGCACGATGCGGGCAAGGATGAGTCGCACATGAAGATCAAAGTAGAGTCCCAATCCGACTCCAAAGGACAAGAGAGTCCTACCCGGTTTACGCTCGGAACGCGAACAATCGAAGTGGAAGCATGCGTCGATCGCTGGCATGGCGAGCTGGCATGTTACTATCGCGTGCTCGGGAGAGACGAAAACTCCTACATCCTTAAAGGCCCCCTCGGCGACGGCTCCTGGGAGTTGGTTTCTTTTACCCATAAAGATTCCCGCGGCACCGAATTGGAATACGAAGGCAAAAGGGAACTTCAATAGAATCCCTCCTTTTGCTTCCCCGCTCGTCTTCTTTCATAATTCTTTCAGCGGTGAGAGAAATTTCTTGGCACTGAGGTAGGTAGGACTATGTCGGAACAGCACTTAGTCGTTGTGGTCGGCGCGGGGCCCGCCGGAATCTACGGCACGCGCAAGCTCACCGAAGCGGGACATCGCGTCGTCTTGCTCAACCGCGATATCAAGCCCGGCGGTCTGGCTGAATACGGCATCTTCGTCGATAAGGAAAAGATGAAGACCGGGCTGCGAAAACAATTCAAGCGTATTCTCGCCGATCCGAAGGTCTTTTATCTGGGCCACGTCACCGTCGGGCGGAACCAGGCGGTAACCCTCGACGATTTGAGAGGCATGGGCTTTGGCGCCATCGTCGTTACCGCAGGGGCGCAGGGCACCAAGAAACTGGGCATCGAGGGCGAGGACAATCTCGGCGTCTATCATGCCAAAGACGTCGTCTACTACTACAATTCGCTGCCGCCGTTTAGCGAGCAGACTTTCGAGATCGGCAGGCGGGTCGCCATCATCGGCATGGGCAACGTCATGGTCGATATCGCCAACTGGCTGCTCAATTTGAAAAAAATCGATCAAGTTGTCGTCGTCGCCCGGCGCGGGCCGCTGGAAAAGGCCTATGACGACAATGAATTCGAGTACGTCGAGCAGTATCTCGACAACGCCGACATGAAACGGGAAATCGAGCGCATTGCGCCGCAGCTCGCAGCGGTAGGGCAAGACGTCGAGGAGATCACGCAAAAGTTCGTCAAGCAGGGCGAGCCCGCCGAAGGGCGGCGCATCACGTTTCGCTATCTCTGCTCGCCGACTAAAGTGATCGCCAACGATCAAGGCCGCGTGGTCGCGCTCGAGGCGGAAGAGAACGAGATGGTTTTGCAGGACGGCAAGACCGTCGCGAAAGGAAGCGGCAAAAGCCGGAGAATCGACGTCGATTGCGTCATCTACGCGATCGGCGATCAGGTCGATGCCGGGCTCGGTCTGCCGTTCTCGCGCGGCGCCTTCGTGACCAATCCCGAGAAGCTGCCGGGCGATCCCAATCCGGCGGCTTATCAGCCTTACGATCCCGCGGCGCAAAAAGCCCTCGAAGGGATTTTCGTCGCCGGCTGGTCGCGCAACGCCAGCGTCGGTCTGGTCGGCGTCGCCAAGCAAGACGCCGAGCGCGGTATGAAGGTGGTCAACGAGTACCTCAAAACAAAACCGGGTCTGTCGAGCGGCGAGATGGAAGAGCGAATCGAGGCCCTGATCGATACGTTCCAAAAAAAAGCCGCAACGGTCGTCACCAAAGAAGACGTCGAGCTACTCGAAAGCGCCGAGCAGGAGGAAGCCCGCGCGAGAAAGACCTGGGATTTCAAATATACCAACGACGACAAGATGCTCGAAGTGATCGCTGCGAGAAAAGCCGCGAGATAAAGGTTTTCTGTTTCATTTCAAATGCGCTGACGGCGGGAGTGTCGTCGATTTCTTCCGTTTTTTGGTTCTCATTCATTTATTTGTCTTGAGAAGCTATCTCAGAATGTCATTCTGAGCGGCGCGCGAAGAATCTGCTTTAGGCAAGTTGTCGGAAAAAGCAGATGCTTCGCTTGCGCTCACCATGACATGCAAATCATTTGTAGTCTTGCGATAGCGTCTCTGGTTTCCCACGGCTACGTCATGATCCGCCCGCCGTTTACATGAATCGTTTGCCCCGTTACATGCTTGGCCGCGTCGCTTGCTAAATAGGCGACCGCTTCCGCCACGTCCTCCGGCTGGCCGGCGTGGCCGATGGGGATGCGTTTCGCTGCGGCTTCCCACTCGGCGTCGGTGTAGCTCGCTCTTACTCGCGGCGTCTCGATCCGTCCAGGGGCGACGGCGTTGACGCGCACGCCGCTGGTCGCGAGCTCGAGCGCCAGCGAGCGCGTGAGGCCGAGGATGCCCGCCTTGGCCGCCGCGTAAGCCGAGCGGCCGGCATCGCCGCTGAAAGCAATATCGGACGAGATGTTCACGATGGCACCGGATTTCTGCCTCTTCATCAGCGGCGTCACTGCCCGGGAGCAGAGAAAAGTCGAGGTGAGGTTGGCGTCGATGACCGTTTGCCAGTGGGCAAGCGGAAACTCATCGAGCGGATGCCTGTGCATGCTGCCGCCGGCGACGTTGATCAAAGCGTCGATGCGGCCGTGTTCGCGGATGATCTTGTCGAAGGCCGTTTGCACTTCGAATTCTTGAGTTACATCGACGCGCGAGAACGACAGTGGCATGCCGCGCTTGTAAAACTCGGCGGCGACTTCATTGGCGGCTTCGGCATTGACGTCGAGAATGACGACGGTTTGTTTTTCTCCAACGAAACGATTGGCGACGGCACGTCCGATTCCTCCGGCTCCTCCGGTTATGACTGTGATTTTGCTCATAGCGCGTCCTTCCAAACAAGCTAGATGTCCACTATCGCGTGTCGCCGTGATTCGTCAACCGATGCACGATCTCGAAACGCGAGACTTTATACACTAGAGCCGAGACTCTTGCGGCTGCGGCTCTTGCCAACCTCCGGATGCTCAAATAGAATTCGTAGCGTTTTTGCAGCGGGTGAATTTTTTCGAAGGAGGCGCGCATCATGGCAGACAAAGCGATCGAGGTGTTGCTCAACGAGAAGCGAAGTTTCCCGCCGCCCAGGGAATTCAAAAAAAACGCCAACATGAAAAGCGCAGGCGCGTTCAACACCGCGCGCAAAAATCCCCAAGCCTTCTGGGCCAAGGCGGCTAAAGAGCTTCACTGGTTCAAGCCGTGGAAGAAAGTTCTGGAGTGGAACTCGCCCTGGGCAAAGTGGTTTATCGGCGGCAAGCTGAATGCCTCGTACAATTGCCTCGATCGCCATGTCCAAACGAGTCGCAAGAACAAAGCGGCGATTATTTGGGAAGGAGAGCCGGGCGATGAGCGCGTGCTGACTTATCGCGATGTCTGGCGCGAGGTAAACAAGTTTGCCAACGTATCTAAAGAAACTCGGCGTCAAGAAAGGCGACCGCGTCTGCCTTTATATGGGCATGATTCCCGAGCTGGTGATCGCCATGCACGCGTGCAATCGCATCGGCGCGCCGCACAGCGTGGTCTTCGGCGGATTTAGCGCGGAGGCCCTGCGCGACCGTATTAATGATGCTCAAGCAAAAGTGCTCGTCACCGCAGACGGCGGTTACCGGCGTGGTTCCATAGTGCCGCTCAAGAAAAATGCCGACGAGGCGCTTCGCGATACGCCTTCGATCGAGCATTGCGTAGTCGTCAAGCGAGTCGGCGAAGAGTCCGGCGCGCACATGAAATATGGCCGCGATCACTGGTGGCACGATATGATGGACGATGCGCCGCTATGGTGCGAGCCGGAGCCGATGGATAGCGAGGACATGCTCTACATCCTCTATACCAGCGGCACTACGGGTAAACCCAAAGGCATTGTCCACACCACCGGCGGCTATCTTACCGGAGTCACTCTGGTCAATAAGTGGATCTTCGACATGAAGGAAGACGACGTCTTCTGGTGCGCGGCGGACATCGGCTGGGTGACCGGCCATACGCACATCGTTTACGGCCCCATGGCCAATGGCGTTACGCAAGTGATGTACGAGGGTACGCCCGACTGGCCCGACAAGGACCGCCTCTGGCGCATCGTGGAAAAATACGGCGTGACGATTTTCCATACCGCCCCGACAGCGATTCGAACTTTCATGCGTTGGGGGACGGAGTTCCCCGGCAAGCACGATTTGGAATCTCTACGGCTGCTTGGCAGCGTCGGCGAGCCAATCAACCCTGAGGCATGGGTGTGGTATCACAAGTATATCGGCGGCGGGCGCTGCCCGGTGATGGATACCTGGTGGCAGACGGAAACGGGTCACCCGCTAATTTCGCCGCTTCCGGCCATCACCAAGTTGAAGCCGGGGTCGGCGACCATGCCTTTACCCGGTATTGAAGCCGATATCGTCGATGAAAGCGGCAAGTCGGTTCCCAAAGGCGGCGGCGGTTACCTGGTGCTGACCAAACCTTGGCCGGCGATGATGCGGACGATTTACGGCGATCCCGATCGCTTCGTGCAAACTTACTGGAGCCGCTTCCCGGGAAAATATTTCGCCGGCGACGGCTGCAAGCGCGATAAGGACGGCTATTTTTGGCTGCTTGGCCGGGTCGATGATGTCATGAACGTGGCCGGCCATCGTATCAGCACGATGGAGGTCGAGAGCGCCCTTGTGGATCATCAGAAAGTCGCGGAATCCGCGGTGATCGGTAAAGCGCACGACATCAAGGGCCAGGCGATCTGTGCTTTCGTTTCGTTGAAAGGTGGCGTCAACGGCAGTGATGCTCTCATCGATGAACTCAAAGCTCATGTCGCGAAGAAGATCGGTCCGATCGCCCGGCCCGACGAGATTCTTTTTACGGCGGAGTTGCCGAAGACGCGCAGCGGTAAAATCATGCGCCGGCTGCTCCGTGATATTGCCGACCGGCGCGCGTTGGGTGATACGACAACCTTGGCAGACCCGGCGGTGGTGGCGAAGTTGAAGGAACAGTATGAAGAATAGTCAGAAGGCAATAGGCAATAGGCAACCGGCAACAGTTCAAACGAGGAAGGAACTCTATCGTGACTCGTTCGGTATATTAGTCCTTATTGGCTTATTACTTTCGCCGGAGATTGGCTCCACGCAAACGCGCGAAAAGATCCGGGTTGCGCTGGGATCGATCTCGGTCAATTCGAGCGTAATCCCGATCGGCGCGCAGCATGGGCTTTTTGCCAAGCATGGCGTCGATCTGGAGCCGATCTATTTCGGCGGGGGGATGAATTCCATTGCGGCGCTTACCTCGAATTCCGTGCAGCTGCTGGCCGCGGGGTCGACCGCGACGGTGGGCGCGCGCGTTGGCGGCATCGACATCACCATGTTGGCCATGCAATCGAGCAAACTCGACTATTCGGTCTTGGTCGCGCCTGATGTGAAAATGCCTCAGGACCTCAAAGGCAAGATTGTCACGGGCACTCGAACCGGGGCGTCGGCGGATACCGCCTTGCGTTTGTATTTGCAAAAACACGGGCTCGTCCCCGATAAAGACGTCATCTTCATTTCCGTGGCCGACAGCCAGCAGGGGCGTTTCAATGCTTTGGTGCGTGGTGTCGTCGCCGGGACGGTATTGCCGCCGCCTTACAGCACGGTGGCCAAACAGCAGGGGTTCCGTGAGCTCGCCGATCTGCGCAAAACCGACATCGAATATTCAGGGACGTCTATTGCCGGCATCGGCTCCTACATCAAGGCTCACCCCGCTGCGATGGAAGGTTTTCTGAAGGGCTACATCGAGTCGCTGCATTTCTTCCGAACCCAAAAAGAAAAGACCATGGCGGGCATCATGAAATACATGCGCATCAGCGAGCGGGCGCGCGCCGAAGAGGGATACGACTACTATGTCGAGATGATGCCTGTGATGCCCTACGCCAGCCCTGCCGGTGTGAAAGCGGTCCTGCATTTTCTCGGCACGCGGAATCCCAAGGCGGCGAGCGCGAATCCCGAGGAGTTCTACGATCATAGTTTTCTCAAGCGAATCGAAGATAGCGGCTTTGCCAAGCCCTTTGCGATTCGACGTTAGAATTAGCGCGACGAAAGCAGATTCGGAGGCAGCCATGAACATGCGACGCGCAGGCAGAATATTTTGGGTTGTGCTGCTGGCGGGTTTGGCCGGTTCGTTTCTGCCGGCACAGGGCCAAGACAAGCCGCTCAAGAAAATCAGTTGGGGCGTGACCTCCTTATCCGCTTCCAATTGGATTCCATGGATCGCCAAGGAAGCGAAGATCTACGAAAAGCACGGTCTCGACGTCGAGTTGATTCTGGTCAAAGGCTCGGGCCAAACGTCGGCGGCGATTCTCGGCGGCAGTCTCTTCGCCGCGCCAGTCGCGGTTCCTCAGGTGATGATGGCGAATCTCGGCGGCGCCGATCTGGTCAATATCGCTCACACGGTTCCTGGCGTTCAGAGCAAGCTGCTCGTCAAGCAGGAGATCAGGAGGCCCGAAGACATCAAGGGCAAGAGGATTGCGACTTCGAGTTTAGGCTCGCTCGGCGATTTCCTGTTCAAGTACATCATCCGCAAGCATGGCATGGACCCGATTCGCGATGTGACGTGGCTTTCCATCGGTACCCCGGGCGAGCGTCTCCAGGCATTGGCGGCGGGGCGGGTGGATGCCGCGGACCTATCGCATCCCGATGATGCTCGCGGCGTGCGCATGGGATACCGGATCCTCTGGGATGCGAGGAAAGAAGTGGTCTATCCTTCGATGTCCGTGGTGACCCGGCGCAAAACGCTGCAGGACGATCGCGATACCGTGATGCGCATGCTCAGGTCTCACATCGAGGGAATCGCCTACTTCAAAACGCATAAGGACTTCAGCATCAAAGTATTGAGCAAGTATCTTAGAAACAACGATCAAGAGCTGTTGGAGAGCTCGTACGAAATTTTTAAGCAGGATTTCATATCCGTGCCCTATCCGATCATGAAAGGCTTGGAGGCGACCTATGAATACGTCGCCGCCAGCCGGCCGGAAATCCGCGGCCGCAAACCGGAAGAGTTCATGGACCCGAGCCTGGTCGCCGAACTGGACAAGAGCGGATTTATCAAGAAGCTCTACGAGCAGAAGTGAGAAGAAGGCAACAGGCGTTAGGCAACAGGCAATAGCAAGAATAGGATAAATTCGTGCCAAGTTCGTGCTTGCGTCTTTTAGTCATTGCCGCGGTACTTTCTAGTCTCGCCAATTCATCGTCCGGGTGGCCGCAGGACAAGCCGTTAAAAAAGATCAATTGGGGCGTTACATCCCTGTCAGCGGGGAACTGGATTCCTTGGATCGCCAAGGAAGCCAAAATATACGAGAAGCACGGCCTGGACGTCGAGCTGATTCTGCTGCGCGGGTCGGGGCAGACTTCGGCGGCGCTCCTGGGCGGCAGTATCTTCGCCTCACCCGTCGCGCTCCCTACCGTGATGCTCGCCGATCTCAGCGGCGCCGACTTGATCAACGTGGCGCATACCGTGCCCGGCGTTCAGACCAAGATGCTGGTCAAGCCGGAGATTAAGAGGCCGGAAGATCTGCGCGGCAAACGGGTCGCCACTTCGAGTCTGGGCTCTCTTGGAGATTTCCTTTTCAAGCATTTATTGCGCAAGCACGGCCTGGATCCCAACCGGGAAATTATCTGGCTTTCCATCGGGACGCCGCCGGAACGTCTGCAGGCGCTGTTTACGGGCGCGGTGGACGCTACCGAAGTATCTTATCCCTTCGACGCCCAAGCGGAGCGTAAAGGGTTTCGCGTTTTGTTCGACGCGCGAAAAGAGGTGGTTTATCCGTCCATGTCGATCGTAACCCGGCGCAAGAATATCGTCGAAGACCGCGACACCGTGATGCGCATGGTCAAAGCGCACGTCGAAGGCATTGCGTATTTCAAGAACAACAAAGACTTCAGCATCCGAGTCCTGAGCAAGCAATTGAGAATAAACGATCGCGATACTCTGGAGAATTCTTACGAAACCTTCAAGCAGGATTTCATCTCGGTTCCCTATCCGATTACAAAAGGATTGGAAGCGACCTACGACTACGTCGCGCAGACGCGGCCGGAAATCCGCAATCGCAAACCCGAGGAGTTCGTCGACGCGAGCTTCATCGCCGAGCTGGACAAGAGCGGCTTTATCAAGAAGCTGTACGAAGCGAAAATAGGGGTAGAGGCGGGTTTTAGACCCGACCCCGACGTGTAACTCGACGTGAGGGACTGAGCGACTAAGGAATGGCGCGATGTATTCGGTTGGTGCTGTGGATCAGTGTTCTCATCGGCGCAGCGACACATAGCGCGGCGCAGGAACCGGCGCTCAAGAAAATCAACTGGGGACAAACAGCCCTTTCTGCCTCCATGTGGATTCCCTGGATCGCCAAGGAAGCGAAGATCTATGAGAAGAACGGACTCTCCGTGGAGATCGTTTTACTGCGTGGTTCGGGACAGAGCTCGCAGGCGATGCTGGGCGGCAGTTTGTTCGCCGCACCGGTGGCGCTGCCGCAGGTCATGCTGGCAAACCTCAACGGCGCGGACATGGTAAATGTCGCCCACACCATTGCCGTCGCGAGCAGCAAACTGCTGGTCAAACCGGAGATCAGAAAGCCCGAGGATCTGCGCGGCAAGAAGGTTGCGACCTCGAGCATCGGCTCCCTCGGCGACTTTCTGTTCCGTTACGCGCTGCGCAAGCACGGTATCAATCCCGACCGTGAGATTGCCTGGCTTTCCATCGGCACCAACGCCGAGCGGCTGCAGGCTTTGCTCAGCGGCGCCATCGACGGCGCCGACGTCACCTATCCGGCCGACATTCAGGCGGAACGAAAAGGATACCGCGTTCTGATCGATGCCAGAAAGGAGATCACCTTTCCGACCACGTCCGTTGTCACCCGCCGGAAAACCATTCGCGAAGATCGCGACACCGTGATGCGCATGGTGCGCTCCCATGTCGAAGGCATCGCGTTTCACAAGCAGAATAAAGAGTTCGCCCTGAAAGTCCTGACCAAGTACGTAAGAACGACTGATGCGGAGTTTTTAGAGGGCTCGTACAATATGTTCAAGCAGGATTTTATCGCAGCGCCCTACCCGATCACCAAAGGATTGGAGCCGACCTACGATTACGTCGCGCAAACGCGGCCCGATATCCGCAATCACAAACCGGAAGAGTTCGTCGACGCGAGCTTTATCTCCGAATTGGACAAGAGCGGCTTTATCAAGAAGCTGTACGAGCAAAAATGAGTAGCGGCATCAGGCAAGAGGCACAGGCAACAGTAAGAGTCGTTCAGACTGAAGATGAAACCCTGGCGCCTCTACTGAGTCGCTGGGTGATGTCCCGACGTGTCATTCTGAAGAGCTTTGCGACGAAGAATCTGTTTTCCGCACTTCGCAGTCGATTTTCTAAGGTTTCTTTACCAGCATTAATCTGCTCTTCTTTGCTTCGGCAATCATGCGCTCGGCGTCTTCCGCTAATAGGTAGCGTTGCTCAACGAGGATTCTTGCCGCGCGGCTGATTTTCTCGACATAATCGTTGCGATTGCTATAACGTTCCTCGATCGATAGCCGCGGATCGCCAGTTCGGCGTCGCTCGGCCTTTGTCTTCGCGAAGCGAATGAAGGAGCCGAGTCAAGCCCGCTAGCTCGCCTTCGGCCAGTCCGCGCGGCCGCAGGTTCCAGCCGGTGAAGGTGCCGATCGGGACTTGTACGGCCGGCAGGCGAATACCCGCGAGATCATTGCCATCGGCATCGACTTTGGGAACAAGTATCGTGTAAGCCGCCTCGACCGATCGCTTGCGGCGGATGAACGGATATTTTGCCGCGCCGCGATACCTGGACCGTAGTCGAGAAAGAGTTGCCGGTTGTGCAGTGCCGCGAAGCGCACGCCGGGAATCTTCGGAAAGCCGGTGCCGTTCCGCTTTGGCGAAACCAGGGTGCGTTCACGCACGGTTGGATACCTGCTCGGCGGCGGCTCGATTCCGTGAGTGACCCACTGGTCGAGAGCGACCAAGAGCGCACGTAAAACGTCGCCGGCGGGCAGCGGATTGATCGGCAGTTGACTGTCGTCCTTCACCGGCTCGGAGCCGAACGGGCTGTTATGCTGGGCGCTGGCGATGACGTAAAGTCGAACATTATCCGGCAGGCGCAAGTCGTTCCCTCGGCCGTCGGTGTGCGCCAGGCAACCACGTTTCTGCCAGTACTCCGTCGAAGTTTGCGTGTGAAAAATCAGCGGGTCGGTTCTCGGTCGCTTGAGAATCCCGTCGCGTCTGCCGGTCTGCGCATCTTTGATAATGCTGTAGGCGTGCGGAAAGAGCTCAGGGTCGAGCTGGTTGGTGTGTTGCTGCGACGAGGTAACCGGACGAGCGAATTCGTAGTTCAAGAACAACCTGCCGCCGCCGGCGACGTGCGGCGCGACAGCGTCGAAGACTTTGCGATGGGCTTCGTCTTCGTTGAAGCCGTGATAGACGAGGTCGCGCAGGTAACGGCCGCTTTGT
The DNA here is from genome assembly GCA_963745035.1 of uncultured delta proteobacterium. Classification (GTDB taxonomy): domain Bacteria; phylum Desulfobacterota; class Binatia; order UBA9968; family UBA9968; genus DP-20. Next base: position 265,473 of record CAVUVW010000011.1, read on the forward strand.
GAGCGTCCCCACGCGTAGGCATGGCTGATGCTGTTTTTCTTTCCACGGGCGATGAGCGGATTCGATTTGCCTGCGCGATCTTTCTTTTCGTAGCGCAAAAAGGAAATCAGATCGCGCGCGACCGCGAACCCTAATCCGAGCACCAGCGGGTTTTTTGCCGGATAGATGAATTCGTAAATGTGACCGGGTTTGAAACCCCCGGCGACAAAGAGATGACCGGCACTGGGCTTGACGGTTTCCTTGCCGCTCCGTGGATCTTTGATGCACTCAGCGAATTTCCACTCCGCTTCCGGCACGGGAAGTCGTTTACCATACGATTTCTCGCGCACCGTCAACCTCGCTCGTGATTTATCTAACGACGCCGCTGGGTAGCTCTTGACCCGCGCGTCGCCGCTCAGCGGGTGAGACTTGATGCCTTTCTCATCGACGACGATCTCCGTGCGGGTTTGTGCGACGATCGGCTTGTCGCCGTTCGCCGCGGCTGGAACCTTCAGCACCAGCCAATTTTTGAGCGGCAGCAAATCGCCCTGCCAGCCGCACCAGACGATGGTGTAGCCCTCGCGCATGAGAAAGCCGTTGCCGGCGTCTGCGAGCGTGCTCGGATCATTGGCTTCCGGTGCATCGTTGAGAAAAGCGAGAATGCGTTTGCCGCCGCGGTTGGGCGCGTCGAAGAAAATTTTTCCGTTGCTGCGCGCCATGTCCAGCGGTTTCAAGATGAAGAGGTCGCTCGAGTACTCGACGCGGCCGCGCCGATTGCGTGGCGCCTTGTCGAGATTGACGATGCGTCCGGTTCAGCCGGTGCTGCGGAGCGACTTCGCCGTAAAGCTTGCCGACGAGCTTCTCGTAGGCTCCGGTAATCGGAAACTCGTGACCGCCGGCAAATGGTTCTCTTTTTTGAATGACGAGGCGCGTGATCATAAGTTCATAAGTAGGCGACTATCAGTACTCGTTAAACATTCTTTGCAGTTCGCGCGGATCCTTGGTTTTCGTCAGGCCCAGCATGAGCAGGATGCGCGCTTTGTGGGGGACCAAACTGTCGCCCTGGATGAACGGATCGTCCCAGTTAACCGGGATGCGTCCGCGGCCGCCGCGGTTGGAGAGGACGACCGGAATTCCTGAACCGGCGATTTTTTCGATTCCCGCGAGTTGATCGGCGGAAGGGCGGCCGTTGTAGGCGTAGCCGCTGATGACCAGCCCTTGCGCTCCGGCGGCGACGCAGGCCTGCGCGGCGACATCATCGCCGCCGACGTACGCTGCGATCACATCGACCCTCGGCAACTCGCGGATCTCGCGCATATCGAACTCGGAGCGAAATGTGTGCCGGCGAGTCGGCGCATAGTAGAAGCTCACTTGATCTTCCTCAATATGCCCGAGGATGCCGCGGCCCAAGGAATCAAATCCTCCGGGGCGCTGATTGGTTTTTACAACCTCGCGGGCGGAATGGATCTCCTCGTGCAAGGTGACCAGAACGCCCTTGCCGCGAGCTTCAGGGCAAAGGGTGAGGCGGATCGCATCGAGCATGTTGCGATCGCCGTCGTTGCCGACCTCATCGTGTTTGCGCTGCGAAGCGACGACCACCACCGGTTTTTGTGTCCGAACGGTCAAATGGAGAAAGTAAGCGGTCTCTTCCGTAGTAAAGGTTCCGTGGGTGACGATGATTGCATCGACTCGCGGGTCTTCGGCGGCGCCGTTTGCCATTCGCACGAGATCATACCAGTGAGGCAATTGCAGGGCTCCGCTTCTCACGCGGGTTGCCTCGGTAACTTCGAAATCTGCCAACGCGCGCGCCTGCGGAATGTCTTTTAGCACTTCATCGATGCTGATGAGACCGCGGCCGGTATTGGCTATCGTTCCGCCGGTGGAGATGATTCTGATTCGCGGCATTCTTTTTCGCTCCAAAAACGTCTGATGTATTTCCCGGGATTATCATCTGACGATTCGGCGCGTCAACCGCATTATCAGGCGACAGTCTGAAAATTGTTTGCGTCACTATCACTAAGTTGTTAAGAGAGCAGTCACGGTAGAGGCATGGGGTAAATTAAGGAGAGCGGCATGTGCAAAAGGCCTCTCGGGGTCCTTAGCGTTCTCATACTCGCGCTTGCGTATCCTGCGTCGCTTTTTGCCGCGGATGCGAAGCGCCCGCCGGAATGGGACAAAGTTCTCGAAGCCGCCAAGAAGGATGGCAAGATTGTCATCGCCATTCCACCGGCCGCCGAGCTGCGCAAAGAAATGGAGATCGTCATCAAGCAAAAGCTCGGTTTCGAAGCTGAGCTCGTTCCCAATCCGGGGCCGCGCAACGCGAGCCGGATCGCGGCGGAGCAAAAAGCCGGTGTGCGTTTTTTCGACGCATTGATCGTGGGTACCGGCACGGCGCTTGGCCTAGCTCACGACGATATGCTGGAGCCGCTCGAGCCGCTATTCGTCCTGCCGGAAGTGAAGGACCCCAAGCAGTGGTGGGGCGGGCATATCTGGGAAGACAATCTGAGCACCAACCGGTTCCTTTACTCGTTTCTCGCCGATGTGAGCACGCACGGGGTATGGTACAACACCACCCTCGCCAAGCCCGAAGACTTCCGCTCGTTCGACGACTATCTCAATCCAAAATGGAAGGGCAAGATCGGCTTCAGCGATCCGCGCGTGCCGAGCTCCGGACAATCGATCTGGTCTTTCATGTGGGATCTCAAAGGCGAAGAATTCCTCAAGAAACTGGTTCAACAGGATCTATTCATCACGCGTGATTTACGGCAGCTTACCGATTCACTCGCCAAGGGCAAAGTCGCGGTGGCTTTCGGCATCGGACGAAGCCAGGCCGATCCTTTCGTCACTGCGGGTTTGCCGTTGAAAACGGTGCCGCCGCCGAAAGAGGGATTGCCGGCAAGCAATAGCTTCGGCGTCATCGGTATTGTCAAAAATGCACCCCATGCCAACGCCACCAAGGTATTCATCAACTGGTTTCTCAGCCGAGACGGTCAAGAGTGGTACGGCAAGCTTATGGAAAACGGCACGCGCCGGCTCGACGTCGATACGAAATGGTTGAATGCGCTTGGTGTCAGCGCGGCCAAGGACGCGTTGACGATTCAGGACTATCATCGCATGCGCAATCACCTCGAAGACAAATACACCAAGGTTAGAGTGCCGGCGGGTAAGTTTGCCGAGACCATCATCAAATAGATCAAAATCCATTCATTCCACTTGGAGGAGGACCATCTCGATGCCGCGTCTGATGTTTTTGGTTTTGGTGTTCTTCCTCAGCATGGTCCTTCGACTGCCGCATGGGCACGCTGCGTCCGCTAGTTTGACCAAGATCCGCGTGGGCTACCCATCGCCGAGCGCGAGCATGTATCCGCTCTTCGTCACCAAAGAAGCAGGGATCTTCGAGAAGTATGGTTTCGACGCCGAGCTGATTTACGTCCAAGGCGTTCAGATGGTTCACGTTCACACAGCGGGCCAACTCGACTTCACCAGCACCTCTGGAATCGTCACTCTGCAATCTTCGGTAGGCGGTTCGGACTTGATCCTGCTCGCTAACTCCATCGAAACCCATCTCATGAAAGTGATCGCGCACCCGAGTATCGCCGGCCCTGCGGACCTGAAAGGAAAATCGATCGGCGTCACCCGCTTCGGCTCCCTGACCGATCTGGCGCTAAGGCCGATTTTGGAACAGTGGAAGCTGGAGCCAGGCAAGGACGTAAGCCTGGTACAGATCGGCAGGCTTTCGGATTTCGTGCCGGCGATCCAGCAAAAACGTATCGCCGCCGGTATGCTTTCCTTCCCTACATCCTTTTTCGCCGAGAAGTTGGGACTCAAATCGCTCTATGATCTGTCTGAATCGGGAATCGAAGTGCCGACCACAACGATCGCCGTGAGCCGGGCTTATGCCAACGCCAATCGCGAGCGCGTGCTGAGATATATGCGGGCTTATCTTGAAGGAACGCACCGGCTCCTGACGGACAAGGAAGTCAGCATCAAAGCCCTGCGAAGGTACGGCGGCATTCAGGATCCGGAGGTACTTTCCGCGACGTACGATTTATTCTCGTCGAAATACATCAAGAAAGTTCCGATTCTTACGGTCAAGGCCGTGCAAAATGCGCTTCAGCTTGTAGGAGAGAGCAACCCAAAAGCCAAGGGTCGCCGGCCGGCTGAGTTCATGGATACGAGTTACATCGACGAGCTGGAGAAAAGCGGGTTTATAAAAAAACTCTGGCAGTAAACTTGGACAGGAGATTCTTCGTGAACTATGCAACGATATCCGTTACCGCGCTGATTGTATTGATTGCCGGCGCGTTTGTCGCAGCGCCCTCGCGCGCCGCATCCGTCGAGGAAATCGCGCTTTACAATAAACCGGACCGGCAAAAAGTTCTGATCGAAGGCGCCAAGAAGGAAGGCAAGATCTCCTGGTATACGTCCTTGATCGTCGATCAGGTCGTGCGCCCCGTCAAAGAGGCTTTCGAGAAGGAGTATCCATTTCTGCAAGTGGAATTTTTTCGCGGCAACTCCGAGCGGCTGGTGCAAAAAATGTTCGCCGAGTATCAGGGAAAACGCTACGAGGTCGATATCGTCGACGGCACCGTGACCGCGCCGATGGTGAAGAAGGGCGGGTATTTGCAGCGCTTCTATTCGCCGTACCTGGGAGAGTATCCGGCGGAGCTCAAGGACTCGCAGGGATACTGGGCGGTGAGCAACGTCTATTTCTTCTCGCTCGGATACAACACGCGCATGGTGAAGCCCAACGAAGTTCCCAAGACCTATGAAGACCTTCTCAATCCGCGCTGGAAGGGCCAGATGATGTGGTCGACGAGCCGCGGCTCGGGCGCGCCCATGTTCATCGGCAACGTTTTGCAGACCATGGGACAAGAGAAGGGCAAAGCCTATCTACAAAAACTAAAAGCCCAAAACGTTGCCAAAACGACGGCGAGCAACCGGCAACTGCTCGATCTCGTCATTGCGGGGGAGTATCCGATCGCCGTCCACATTTTCAATCACCACGCCCATATCAGCAAATCCGCCGGCGCACCGGTCGACTGGCAGGCCCTGGAGCCAGCTTCGGCGACGATCAACACCATCTCGCCGGTGACGCGCGCGCCTCATCCGCACGCGACGATGCTGCTTCTCGATTTTATTTTGTCGGAGAAGGGCCAGCGAGTTTTTCAAGCCGTCAACTATTTGCCGTCCCATCCAAAAATTCCCGCCAAGCAGGCGGATCTCAAGCCCGGCGGCGGACGCTTCAAGCGCGCGCTGTATTTCACGCCCGACGCGCAATTCAACGAGGGCAACGCCTGGGTTGAATATTTCGAAAATAATTTCATGCGCTGACTGGTGAGTTTGGGAAAGGTCTCTCACTTCGTTCGAGGTGATAGATCACTTGCTTAGTTGTCATTCCGAGCGGAAGCGAGGAATTTTCTGTCTTGAGCCTCATTGCGGGACTGAAAATAAACTACGAGCTGAGCGTGAGTCATCTTGACAGAGTAAGGCGACTGAGAATAGCTTCGCTCTGATGGGCAAGCGCTTTCGCGCGCGAGGAGATATGCGTATGGCCAAGTCGAGATTCGGGCTTTTCTTCCTGTCTGTTGCAATGATGCTGGGTGCGATCTCAGCTTCTCGTTTGGTTTACGCCGCAACCGTCGAAGAAGTCGCGCTCATGAACCGCGCCGATCGACAGAAAATCCTCATCGAAGGCGCCAAAAAAGAAGGCAAGGTTTCGCTCTACACTACGCTGATCGTCGATCAGGTCGTGCGGCCGGTCAAAGAAGCCTTCGAAAAAGAGTATCCGTTTCTCCAGGTGGAGTTCTTCCGCGGCAACTCCGAGCGCCTCGTCCAAAAGATGATGGCCGAGTACCAAGCGAAGCGGTACGAGGTCGATATTATCGACGGGACGGTGTCGCCGACGATGGTGCGGCGCGCCAATCTGCTGCAGCGCTTTCATTCACCTGTGCTCGGCGAATATCCCGCCGAGCTGAAAGACCCACAGAGCTTTTGGGGTTCGACCAATCTCTATTTTTTCGCCAGCGGGTACAATACGAAGATGATCAAACCAGCGGAAGCGCCGAAGACCTATGAAGATCTTCTGAACCCGCGCTGGAAAGGGCAGATGATGTGGTCGACGAGCCGCGGCTCGGGCGCGCCGATCTTCACGGGCACGATTCTCAACACCATGGGAGCGGAAGCGGGCAAAGCCTATCTGCAGAAACTGCGAGCGCAGAACATCGCCAAAACGACCGCAAGCAACCGGCAGGTCTTGGATCTGACGATCGCCGGAGAGTATCCGCTGGCGCTGCAAATTTTCAACCACCATGCGTATATCAGCAAGACCGCCGGCGCTCCGGTGGATTGGATTCCGCACGAGCCAGTGACGGCGACCATCCAGACCATCGCGTTGGCAAAAAATTCGCCGCACCCGCACGCGGCGATGCTGTTCATCGACTTTGCAATTTCGGAGAAAGGGCAGAAGGTTTTTCAGCAGTCGAACTATCTGCCGTCTCATCCGAAAGTCCCGGCCAAGCAAGCGGATCTCAAACCCGGCGGCGGGCGTTTCAAGCGAGCGTACTACATCAATCCCGACGCGCAATACGACAAGGGCAACGAGTGGGTGGACTACTTCAACAACGTCTTCGTGAAATAGGAGAATGTGAGCGCTGTGGCCAGACAAACAACTAGCGAGGCCTACGATTACCGGCGGCGGCGCGCGCTCGGCGCGGCGCTTCCTCGGACTCGGCGCTTCCCGGCATTTCGATGTCGCCGTCTTGGTGATGATCGGTGTATCTCTGGTGACGGCTTATCTGGTGTTGCCGCCGCTCTACTCCGTCATCCAAACCAGTCTGTTCACGACCAAGCTCACCGGCGAGATCGATCAGTTCACGTTTCAATACTACAGAAACCTCATAAGCGAGCTGCGGGTTCTCGGACCGTTTCTGAACACCGTTTACTTCTCTGTCGGAAGCGCGCTCTTGGCGACGGCAGTCGGCGGCACCATCGCGTGGATCGTCACGCGCACGGACACGCCGCTGCGCGGCCTGGGCTATTTTACCGCTTTCGCTTCGTTCGGCACGCCATTTATTTTGTATACCATCGGCTGGCTCTTGCTGCTCGGGAAAGCCGGGCCGGTCAACTATTGGTTGAAGGCGCTGCTCAACCAAGCCGGACCGGTGATCAACATTTATTCGCTCGCCGGCATGATTTTCATCGAGTCCTTGCTCTGGTCGCCGTTTGTTTTTCTCATGCTGGCGGCGGCCTTTCGTTCGATGGATCCCTCGCTCGAAGAGGCATCTGCCGTTTGCGGAGCGCGCATTTGGCAGACCATGCGCCGGGTGTCGCTGCGCTTGATGCTGCCGGCTTTTTTCTCGGTGTTGCTGCTCATCTTCATCCGCTCCTTTGAAGCGTTCGAGATCCCGGCGTTGGTCGGACTGCCGGGCGACGTGCGCGTGCTCACTACTTCGATCTATATCGACGCGCAAAAGTTGCCGCCGCAGTACGGCAGCGCCGGCGCGTTTTCCGTGCTCCTCATGCTGGTGGTAGCGGGCACGCTCTATCTCTATTTTCGCGTGACGCGCGAGGGCGACCGCTTTCAAACCGTGACCGGCAAAGGCTACCGCCCCACAGTTATTCAACTTGGGCGCTGGCGCTATCTTGCGGCGCTCGTTTTGATCACCTATGCCACGGTGCTCCTGGTTCTGCCTTTTTTGATCATCGTCTGGGCGTCACTCTTGCCGTTCTACATCCAGCCTTCATTCGAAGCGATCGACCGCTTCACCTTGAAGAACTATTTCACGGCGCTGCATTTCCCCAAGATCATCGACTCGATCAAGAACAGCATTCTGCTCGGACTCGGCAGCGCCAGCGCGGTGATGGTGCTGACCTTGCTCGCGTCCTGGCTGTTGGTCAGAACCAAAATGCGCGGGCGCTGGCTGCTCGATCTCTTGACGACGCTGCCGCTGCTCTTTCCCGGCATCGTCATGGGGCTCGCCATTTTGCGTTTCTATTTGTTCGTGCCGATTCCCGTCTACGGCACTTTGTGGATTCTGTTGATCGCATTCGTTACGCGCTATATCCCGTACGGCATCCGTTATACCCATTCAGGGTTGTTGCAGCTCCATAAGGAGTTGGAGGAGGCCGCTTACACATCGGGCGCATCCTGGTCCAACTGCATGCGGAAAATCATTCTTCCCCTGATGACACCGTCGTTTCTCGGCGGCTGGGTCTTCATCTTTCTGCTATCGGCCAAAGAGCTTTCCATGTCGGTCCTGCTCGTAAGCCCGCAGACGCCGGTCGTTTCGGTCGCGATCTTCGAGCTGTGGGAAAACGCACAGGTGGGGGAGCTCGCCGCCTTCGGCGTCCTCTGGACCGTGATCCTGGTTTCCATCGCTATAGTCTATTATCTCTTTGCGCGCCGCTATGGCATACAGCAGAGTTGACAAGATCAATCGAGAATTCCATTCTGGCGCGAATCGACCCGGTGCGGTCCCTCGAAAGCTTTTCCAACGTTGCGAATAGCGAGTAGCCAAAGCGCCTTGGCATTTCTCTTACAGCTCCGCGTGCCATTGTCGTGGGCGTTCCACGCGATTTGCCCGCGCGTTTGTGCCTGGATGATATGCTTGCTCTTGGTGGCGCTCGGCCCGGCGGAGCTCTCCGCTCAGGATTTGCCGGTAGCTGAGCGCGCATCGACTCGCGACTTCGTTGAATACTGGTCAGCAGCTCGCCTTTTTATCGAGGGCGGCAATCCTTACTCGCCGGACGAACTGATTGTCTTGCAGCGGACCGCCGGATGGGGTGGCGTTCAACCTCTGATCATGTGGAATCCGCCTTGGGCGCTGCCGCTTGTTCTACCCTTCGGCATCGCGGACTTCACCACCGGACAGATGTTCTGGCTTGTCCTGCACGTTTGGCTGATATTGATTTCGGCGCAAGTTCTCTGGCGCATCTATAACGACGCCGACTCGGCGTCAAGGTTCTCTTGGGTCCTGGCACTGACCTTTGTGCCCGTGGTCTTTGTTCTCGTTATCGGTCAAATCACGCCGCTAACGCTTGCCGGATTAGCACTGTTTCTGCATGGCGAGCGAAAACAAAAGTATTGGGCGTGGGGTGCTTCGTTGGTACTTCTTTCGATCAAGCCGCACGTTCTCTATTTATTTTGGATCGTTCTTCTGTTCTGGATTTTCGACAGGCGTCCGCGCCGGCTACTGTTCTCGGCGGCTTTGTTTGGTCTCGGGGCGCTCCTCCTGCCTCTTTTGTTCGATCCCGAAATTTATTCGAAATATCTTGTGTTGTACGGCGCTCCTGGAATTGACAAGCCCATGGATTGGCCAGCGCCGACGCTGCGCAACGTCATTCGAATATTTTTCGGGACAGGGGAGACTTGGCTGCAGATCGCGCCGACGGTCATTGCCGCTGGATGGTCGATCTATCATTGGACGAAGCACAGACACCAGTGGCTCTGGCGTGAGCAGCTGCCGCTTCTTTGTGTGGTGTCCGTCAGTACCAGTATATTTGTTTGGACTTACGATCACGTCGTTTTTCTGCCGGCAATCATGCAGGCGGCGGCATGGATGAGCCGAAGCCCCGTAGTGTGGCATAGGTACCTGTCGGCGCGCGTCTATATGGCGATCAACGGCTGCCATTTTTTACTTAGGTTTTGGCTGTCGCAAGAACTCTGGTATTTTTGGTTGGCACCGGCGCTACTGATCAACTACTTGATCTTTTGCCGGGAGCGAAAAGGACTGCGCTCGAATGAGGCCGCGATGCCATGAATCTCTCCTTGGCTACTGCTGTTATGTCACGGTCCGAGATCTCTAACCATGACACATTGACAGTCTCGGCACCCTGCCGAAGGCGACTTCTAGGACCGGCACACTGTGCATGGGTCGCCATTTCCCTAATCCTGGTGTTGTTGACCGGCGCTCGCTTGCTGTTGTCTCGGAGCCCGCTGCTTCCGGCGCATCAATGGACTTCATCGCGTACTGGGCGGCGGGCGCGTTTGCTCCTTAATGAATGAGGAAAACCCCTATTTGCCAAACCATCTTCTTGAAGTACAGCAAAAAGCAGGCGTAGAAGCCGCGGAGCCGTTGGTTATGTGGAATCCCCCCTTGGGCCTTTGCGGTGCCCTTTGGTTTTTTCCCCTACTCGTTGAGCCAATTGCTATGGCTGGCCATCAGCATTGCCGCAGTGTTGTTTTCATCTAATACACTCTGGCGAATTTACAGCGGCTCCGACAAATATTCGCGCGCGCCCTGGCTTCTTGCGTTGACTTATTTCCCGACCATCTTGGTTTTGTTGTTCGGCCAGATGTCTCCCGTGATTCTTCTAGGTTTAACGGCCTTTATCAGTCTCCCGCGACGACAGCAGCATTTTGCTGCGGGTGCGGTATTGGCGATCGTTGCCGTAAAACCGCACTTTATTTATCTGTTTTGGATCGTTCTCGTTCTGTGGATCTGGCACCAAGCACAGAGGCCGATCTTAAATGGCGCTTTGTTGGCGGGATTGGTCGCTGCCGCGCTGCCGCTGTTTTTTGATCCCGCGGTCTACTCCCACTTTTTCGAGCTTATCGCACAGCGTCCATACCTTTGCCGCTAGACTTGCCGGCGCCGACTTTGCGCAATACCGTAAAAATTTTCTTGTCGATCGATAGCTGGATGGTCGATTACCTATCGACCAGAATCGGTGTTGTTGGGCTTTAGTCTATCGGCATCGCCACAAGAACCACTGGAACTGGGAACAAGGGTTACCGCTCATTGTGCTCGTCTCATTTGTAACCGCGGCTCATACGTGGACGTTCGATCAGGTGATCTTATTGCCGCCAATGCACCGCATGGATCCGGGAGCGCACGATGCCGTGGTATGGCACGGCAGCCGCTGTTACTTATTGCGCTGCGGATTTCTCTTATTTGGCTCCGAAAGTTCAGGCAGTTAGCGATTTCTATTATTTTTGGTTGGCGCCAGCGCTGTTGATCGTCTACTTGATGCTGAAACATGCCCACCTGGCGTCACCTGTTGCCGAGCGATCATCAGCGGCATGACGTCAACGACTGTCTTTAATTTACTGGACCGATGCGCCGATGGCGAAGAAGCCCGGCTTTATTTCGCGCCGCCGTTGTTCGAAATGCGGATACTCGCTCAACGTCGACGGCGCGCTTGCCCCAATTGCGGCAAGCCGATCGAATCACCTGACAGCGACTTGCTTTCAAAGCCCCGTCATTTAGTAAGCCGTTGCAAGAGAAGCGAGCGAAGAACCGGTGAAGTTTAACTCACGAAACTGATGCGGCCCGAAATTTCGACTGCCGGCGATAGACAAGCAGACCGACGGCAATGCCGGCAAGGCTTGCGTAGCGCGTCATCGCGCTCGAAAGCGCGATGCTGATGAGGCAAAGCACGACCGGCGGAGCGCTGAGCGCGACCAGGCCGGCAAGACCGAGCGGAATACGATACGGGCGAGGCATATCGGGCTCGCGCACGCGCAGCCGGATCAGGGCGGCAAACTCAAGAATCAAGGCTGCCGCGTAAAGAAACATATCGAGCTCGATCAATTCCTGAAAAGAAAATGGAATCAGCAGCGCGACTCCGGCGCTGTTGATCAGAATCGACTTCCACGGCGTGCCGTGGCGGGCGTGTAATCCGTCGAGCCAGCGCGGCAACATGCAGCGCCGCGCCATCGCGTAGGGCACCCGGGCGGAGGTGCACAAAAGCGCGTTGAGGAGGCCCGCCGCGCTCACCAACGCCGCCAAGGTAAGCCAGGTGCCCAACCACGGTCCGCCGATTTGCGCCGCGACGACGGGAAAATATCCTTCCTTCCAGCTCGCGAAACTCGGTGTCGACGCCAACCCCCACCGCCACCGGCAGCAAGTACACGACGGTGACGATCGCCACGGTGATGAGCATGGCGCGGGGATAGGCTCGGCTCGGATCGGCGACTTCCGCGGCGCAGCAGCCGGCATTGTCCCAACCCGAAGTATTCCACAACAAGATGCCGAGCAGCAGGGTCCAGTCGACCGAGTCGTTTTGCAGGAACCAATTGGCGGCGTGAACCTGGGGAAGCCCCAGCGCCACCAGTGCGGCGAACGGCGCCAGAACGATCAACAGGAAAATCATCAAGCTGATTCCGACCAGGCGGATGCCGCGTATGTTGAGCCAAGTGATGACGCCGATCAGCGACGCGCCGATCAACCAGCGCTCGGCCGGCGCCATGTCGCCGCGGAGATAGGCGAGATAGTCGACGAACATCACCGGATAGAGCGCGTTGTCGGCGAAGCTGCAGAGCCAGCTCAGCCAGCCTTCCTGAAAGCCCCAAAATCTGCCGAAAGCGCGCTCGACCCACGCGACGTAACCGCCTTCCTCCGGCATGGCGGTCGACAGCTCCGCGGTCATGAGCGCGGTGGGCAAGCTCCAGATCCACGGCAACACGATCAGGCCCAACAACACGATTGCAGGTCCGGCGGCGCCGACCGCGTCTTCCAAGCCATAGGCGCCGCCGGCGACGCAGAAAAAACTCAGCGCAACGAGCGCCGGAAGGTTGAGATCGCGGCGCAGCCGCGGCGGCGCTGCATTGGACGCAGTGAGAGCGCCGCCGAGGAGTTCCATTCGAGAGTCGGTCATTTCTTCGCGGCGAGAATAGCGACGGGCGCGCGGCGTTGTCAATCTGACGCCGTGTCGGGTAGGAAATCCCTTAGTCATTGCCCGCATCGGTTCTCCGGACCGCGACTTTGTCGTCGCCGTCAAAGCTGTTAAACTCGCCGCAAATACCATTGCCAACCAGCTATCATGGGTCCATCGATAAAAGAGCGCGGACGGTCGCTCGTGAAGATGCGCGTGAAGAAGATGCGCGTGAAGTTGTTCGATCAGCTCCTCGACGCGGAGTTGTCCGAGCTTACGCGCTTCAAACGGCTGCTCCAATCGTCGCTAAAAATCGTTGTCTGGGTGGCGCGCGATTTCATTCATAATCTGGTGAAGCTCCAGGCGATGGCGTTGGCGTTCAAGACATTACTTTCGCTCGCGCCGCTGCTGGCGGTGGTTTTCTCGCTGCTCAAAGCGTTCGGGGTGCACAACCGCATGGAGCCGGCGCTGGTCGAGGCGCTCGCGCCGCTCGGCGAAAGAGGCCAGGAGATCACGGCGCACCTGATCGGCTTCGTCAATAAAATGAGCGCCGGGGCGCTCGGCAGCGTAGGCTTGGTAACGTTGTTCATTACCGTTTTGTCCTTGATGGGCACCATCGAGGAGGCGTTCAATCACATCTGGCGGGTAAAAGCGCCGCGGAAACTCGCGCGCCGCTTCAGCGATTATCTGAGCGCCATCCTGGTGGGGCCGGTGCTGATCTTTGCCGCCGTGACGATCACGGCGACGCTTCAGAACAACGCCATCGTGCAGGCGCTCCTGTCGCTCCAGGCATTGGGAGTGATGATCCTCGCGTTGCTGCGCCTGGTGCCCTATCTGACTCTCTGGGGCGCGTTTACCTTTGTTTACATGTTCATACCGAACACCCGCGTGCGGCTGCGCTCGGCGCTCCTCGGCGGACTGGTTGCCGCGATTCTCTGGCAAACCGTCGGCTGGGGGTTCGCGGTCTTTGTTGCTTCCTCGACCCGCTACTACGTCGTTTATTCGAGCTTTGCGATTCTCCTGCTCTTTCTTCTGTGGCTTCACGTCGGCTGGGTAATCGTCTTGCTGGGCGCGCAGGTGACTTATGCGCACCAGCATATTCATTATTTTTTCGGCGACCGGGATGCATTGGCGCAGAGCGCCGCCGGCCGGGAGAAGCTCGCGTTGTTGATGATGCTTCGGGTCGGGCAAAGTTTTCGCCATGGACAGCAGCCGCTCACCGTCGCCAATGTTGCCGCCGAGCTGCGTGTTCCCGCCGGAGTCGTTAAGGAGCTCCTGAGGCTGTTCACCGAACGGAAACTCCTTTTGCCTTTGGCCGACGATGATTCCTTCGTTCTCGGCCGTGATCCGGCGACCATCGGCATCAAGGAAATCATCGATTGCGTGCGCGGCGCCGCGAACGGCAGAATCCAGGGCAAGCGCGACGACCAAGAAAAGCTGATCGACGAGATCCTGCTAGAAACCGAGCAAGCCGCGGCGCGCAGCCTGGAAGGGAAAAATCTGCAAGCGCTCGTCCAGGCGCTTGAGTTGCCGCGGCGCTAACAGGCTGCTGAAAAAGACCCATACGCCGATTGCCCTGAGCAGCATCGAAGGGTGCGCTCAATCGCCTCGCGTCAACGTACTGCCGATGTACGCCTCCAGCATGTCCTGAGCGGAGTCGAAAGATCGTTTGATCGTGCGCCTCGCCTCGGAATCTTTTTGAGCAGCCTGCGAGGTTTTTTCGCAATCCGCCGAAACTACAGCGCTTAGCGACTGCGAAACAGCTGCCGGAAAAACGAGCCGACGCCTTTTTCGACATTTTGCGGCAAGCCGGTTTCGGCGAGCTTGCCGGCGTTCAGATCCACCGATGGATTCTCCACCGGCCCGACAACTTTCAGCGGCACCACCATTCGGCCCTGCCTGTCTTTGAAAAAAGCCGTAACCCTCCCGCCGCCGGCGCGGCTCGAAGCGCGCTGTGAAAGGGCGGCGCTGATCGCCAAGTTCAGCGCCGGCCGCTCGATCGTCAGCGTGCCGTTGCCGGTGACTTCCATCTGCGAGTTCACGAGATAGAGGCGGGTAAACTCCGCGTAGCCGCCGCCGATGATGAAGTCCGCTTCCATGGTCTGAAACGTCGTCGCCTGGCGCTGTTCGTCCTTGGACAGGCCGATCATGCCCGTGGCGCGCTCGATCTTTCGTATCAAGTCGACGTTGGTGAGCTCGCCGTCGCGTGCGGCGAGCCTGCCGTTCCCCTGCATCCGATTGCCGGCGGCGCCGCCGCCCATCGGCAGGCGCAGCGAAATTTCGCCCCTCAGAGTGCCGCGGAAGGCGCGCTTGCCGCGCACTTTTATATCCTTGAAAAGACCGCGAACGTGGCTCACCAACTGAGTCGACGGCCCGGTGACGCTCATCTGCAGATTCATCGGGCCGGACACTTCGGTGTCTCTCGGCGCGAGCCCGAATACCGAAAGGATTTGAAATACCGGTTGGGCATCGACATCCTCGCTTCGCAGGTCGAGATTGAGCCGCGGCGCCGTGGACAGGTTGCTCACGCTGCCCGCAAGCGGCAAGGTCAAGTCATGGACTTTGAGTTGATTGTTTTTTAGCTGGAGGAGCGCCTTTTCCTCTTGATAAAGAATCTCGCCGGCGAGCGCGACGGTTTTCAAGCCGGGATAACTAAACGATGCGCGAAACGGAAACGGAGCGCCGCTCGAAGCGTCGCGGAGCGAAAGCTCGATGTTTTTGAAGGTGACGGCGGACCGATCCTTGCCGATCAGATTGAGTTGGCCGTCGCGGATGCTCAGGTTGCCGGGAATGATGAACGGTACAGGCGCGCCGTCCGCCGGCCGCGGCGCTTCGGCGGGCTTTCTGGCCTCGCGGCGCTGGCCCGCCACAGTTTTTTTGCCGGCGATATCGGCATAATTGAACGTGCCGTCTGCTTGCTTGACCAGGTTGAAGCTGGGCTTGTCGAGCACCAATTCGGAAACTTCGAAGCGGCCCTTCAAGAGCGGCCAAAAACCCAGCCGCAGCCGCATCTGCGGCGCGAAGAAAAAGATATTGCCCGGCGCCGCCGACGGACTGTCGAAAACCTTGAAGTTGGATAAACGGATCGACGGCGTCGGGAAGAGGCTCAGCCGGACCTCGCCGACGTCGACGCGGCGTTGGAGCGTCTCTTCGATGCGCGGCAGATAGGTGCGCTTGAAGAGTCCGAGATCGACGAAATGGGGCACGACGACGAGCGCGGCGAGTGGGACGCCGACGAGCGCAAGGGCGATCCACGCGGCTTTCTTGATTTTGTGCGAAGACGGCAAGGCCACGCTCGGCGATGTCACTGCGCCAGACATTTTCGATTCCGTGGCCGGGAATTATACGCGATCCCTATGAGTTTCCCAATCATTCCTGCCACGTTCAAAAGCGCAACCTTCCCCGCGGAAACGAGCTCCAACTGTGGCGAGCGCGGCAACTATTTGTTAGCATGGCGAACCTTGAAAGGTCCGCAGCGCTCTTGGAACTCGCACTGGAAATCCTCCCGCAAGTACTCTTGGACGGTCTCGTTCTGGGCTTCATGTACGCGTTGATCGCGCTCGGCTATACAATGGTGTACGGCGTCCTCGAGTTCATCAACTTCGCCCATAGCGAGATCTTTGTGCTAGGCGCGTTCGTCGGCGTCGAAGTGATGCTGCTGCTGCAAAGCGCGGGCTTTCTCGGCACGCTTCATCCGGCGGTGATCTTAACGCTGGTCATCGGCGCCGCCATGATCATCAGCGGATGCGCCGCGATGGCACTCGAGCGGGTGGCGTATCGGCCGCTGCTGGGCGGGCCCCGTTTGGTGGCGCTGATTTCCGCGATCGGCGCGTCGTTTTTTCTGCAGGACGCGCTGCGGCTCTTCGAAAGTCTGTGGCGCAATACGTTTTACTTGAATTACCCCAGTTTGGATTTTCTCGACCGCGCCGTGCCGCTCGGCGAAAATCTGGTCATTCCGGTCAAATCGCTGCTGGTGATCGCCACTGCGCTGGGCACCCTGTTTGCGCTCTATTTTTTCGTCAACCGCACCAAGCTCGGCATGGCCATTCGCGCCGTGGCGCAGGATCCGGATACGGCTTCGCTGATGGGTGTGCCGGTCAAACGCGTCATCGCGCTCACGTTTTTCGTCGGCGGCGCACTTGGCGGCCTAGCCGGCGTGCTGTTCGGCATTCACTATAGCCTGGTCAATCCCTACAGCGGCTTTATTCCCGGCATGAAAGCGTTCACCGCCGCGGTGCTCGGCGGCATCGGCAATATTCCCGGCGCGATGGTGGGCGGCATGATGCTGGGTCTGCTGGAAGCGTTCGCGGCTTCGTATTTGTCTTTGATTACCGACGGCACCTTCGGGGCCGAGTACAAGGACGTCGTCGCCTTCCTGGTTTTGATTTTGATTCTGATCTTCCGGCCCAAGGGATTGCTCGGCGAGACGGTGCGGGAGAGCAAGGCGTGAGCGGCGCTCCGGCAGCGGCGGCTCTGTGCGGCTACATCGCCGCCAGTTGCGCGCTTGTGTTTTTTTTCCCGCAGTCGGTCCTGGCCTTTCTCGCGTTCCAAGCTTCGCTGCTGCTGCTCTACTACGTCGACGCGCCGCGCGCGGCAAAAGTCGTTCTCGGCGCGCTGTTGCTTTTCGTGCTCCTTCCGGTGTTGGGCGCTGTCAACGGCTACTATCTGGAGATCGCCATACAGATCGGCATCTTCGTCGCGCTGGCCCTGGGTCTCAACATCGTCGTCGGCTTCGTCGGCTTGCTCAATCTCGGATTCGTTGCCTTCTTCGCCATCGGCGCCTACCTCTGGGCGATCTTCGGCTCACCCCAGGCCAACGCCTTTATTCCGGGCGGATGGTTTCCGCTGTCGCCCAACTGGTTTTTCGTTTTTCTCCTGCTGAGCGTCGTAGTCGGCGCGCTGACCGGCGCGTTGCTGGGCCTGCCGGTGCTGCGCCTGCGCGGCGATTATCTCGCCATCGTCACCCTTGGTTTTGCCGAAGTCGTGCGCGCGCTGGTAAACAACCTCGACAAACCGGTCAATTTGACCAACGGTCCCCGAGGCATCGCCCCGATCACCAAGCCGCCGCTGTTTTTCGAGCCGGCGCTCGAGCTCCTCGGCATCCAAGCGCCGCCGGCGACCCTTTACCCGCTTTATTTCTATTTTCTTATTCTCATCATCGTCGGCGTGATCATTCTGGTGACGCGCCGTCTGGAAAACTCGCGCGTGGGACGGGCGTGGAAAGCGATTCGCGAGGACGAAATCGCCGCGGCGGCGATGGGCGTGCCGGTGGTGCGCATGAAGTTGCTCGGTTTTGCGGTCGGCGCCTCGTTCGCTTCGGCCGTCGGCGTGCTGTTTGCCGCCAAGCAGGTCTTCATCAACCCGGAAAGTTTTACCTTCATGGAATCGATCGGCGTGCTTGCCATGGTGATCCTCGGCGGCATGGGCTCGATTCCGGGCGCGATCCTCGGCGCCGCCGGAGTGACGATCCTCAACTTGCAGTTGCTCAAAGGTTTGTCGCTGTGGCTCAACGGGCTGCGCCAGTCGGGCGCCGAGCTCGTGATTCCTTGGCTCGGCAGCTACTCCTTGAGCCAACTGCCGGCGCAGTTCGAGCCCGCCAAGTATGAGCGCATGGTGTTCGGTTTGATTCTGATTTTGATGATGATCTTCCGGCCCCAAGGCGTGCTGCCGCACGCGCGAAAGCGCAAAGATTGATATGGCTTTGCTGGAACTGCGCGGCGTCTCCAAACGCTTCGGCGGCCTGCAAGCGCTCACCGGCGTAAGCCTCGATCTCGAAGACGGCATGATCGCCTCGCTGATCGGCCCCAACGGCGCCGGCAAAACCACGTTGTTCAATATTCTCACCGGATTGTATCGTCCGGACTGCGGGGAGGTGGTTTTTCAGGAACGCTCGCTGGTCGGATTAAAGCCAGACAGAATCACCGCCTCAGGGATCAGCCGAACCTTTCAGAATATCCGGCTCTTTGCGCACATGACGGTCCTCGACAACGTCTTGGTCGGCATGCACTCTCACCTGCACACGAGCGTGCCGGCGATTCTCTTGGGCTCGAGGGGATTTCATCGTCAAGAGCAACAGGCGCGCCGGCGCGCGCTGGAGTTGATCGAGCTCACCGGTCTCGCCAAGCGCGCCGACGAATGGGCGCGGCAACTGTCCTACGGCGAGCAGCGCCGGCTGGAGATCGCGCGGGCGCTGGCCGCCGCGCCGCAGCTCCTGCTGCTCGACGAGCCGACGGCCGGCATGAACAGCTCCGAGGCGCGCTCGCTCATGGCGCTTTTCCAGGAGCTCATCGGTAAGTACGTCAAGGCGATGCTCCTGATCGAGCATAACATGCGGGTCGTGATGGGGATCTCGGACCGGGTTCATGTGCTGGATTACGGCGAGAAAATCGCCGAGGGCCGGCCCGAAGAGGTGCGCCGCGACCCGCGCGTGATCGAAGCCTATCTCGGCCAAGGCTCATGGGCGGAGCATGCTCAAAGTTAGCGGCATTCACGTGTACTACGGTGCCATTCACGCGGTGAAAGGTCTGTCGTTCCAAGTCGGGCGCGGCGAGCTCGTGACCTTGCTCGGCGCCAACGGCGCGGGCAAAACCACGACGTTGAAGACGCTGTCCGGACTCTTGCGGCCGGCGCGCGGTTCTGTCGAGCTCGACGGCGCGGCGCTCGAAACGTTGGAGGCCCATGAAATCGTGCGCCGCGGCGTCGCGCACGTTCCCGAAGGGAGGAAAGTCTTCCCGCGTTTTACCGTGCTGGAGAATCTCAAGATCGGCGCGTACGCGCGCGGCCAGGGCGGCCTCCAGGCTGCCCTCGATCTGGTTTTTGAAAAGTTTCCGCGCTTGAAAGAGCGTCAGAAGCAATACGCCGGAACTCTCTCGGGCGGCGAGCAGCAGATGCTTGCCATCGGCCGCGCGCTTATGGCCGGGCCCAAACTGCTGCTGCTTGACGAACCGTCCATGGGTCTGGCGCCGCGGATCGTCGAGCAGATTCTGGAAAACATCCGGGCGATCAATGAAGCCGGCGTTACGGTGTTGCTGGTCGAGCAAAATGCCGCCATGGCGCTGGCGATCTCGCATCGGGGCTACGTGCTGGAGACCGGGGCGGTCATTCTCGAAGGCGCCGCAAGCGAGCTGGCCGGCAACGACTTGGTGCGCCAGGCGTATTTGGGGGGGTAGTTTTGTCCGCGCCGTCTTTAAACCGCGCTGGCGAACGGCTAGACTGAAACGCAATGCAGTACCAGACGCGACAGATGACATTCGGTCCCGGCGCCATGACGCCCGCCGTCAAGTTTCTGCTGATCGCGAATACCGCCGTCTTCGTCCTGCAAACCCTGGTCAGCGCGGGGACCGACTACCGGCTCGAGCTTTACTTCGGCCTGGTTCCGCCGCTCGTGCTCGGGGAATTCTATCTCTGGCAACTCTTCACCTACCAGTTCCTGCACGGCGGGATTTTTCATATCCTGTTCAACATGCTCGCGGTCTGGATGTTCGGCTGCGATCTCGAGCGGCGCTGGGGCAGCGGCTTTTTTCTCCGCTACTATTTCATCTCCGTGATCGGCGGCGGCGTCTTGAACACGCTCTTCGTTCCCGGGCAAATGGGCCCCAGCATCGGCGCGTCGGCGGGAGTGTACGGCATTCTCCTCGCTTACGCCTTGATCTATCCCAATCGCATCATCTACTTCTATTTTCTGTTTCCGATCAAGATGAAGCACTTCGTCTGGATCATCGGCGCCATCGCGCTTTACTCTTCGATCACGGCGGGCCAAAGCGGCATCGCCCATCTGGCCCACCTCGGCGGCATGGTCTTCGGCTATCTCTACCTTCGCGGCGGCAATCCCTCGGATTGGCTCAAAGACTATCTCGACCGCCGCCGACTCGCCCGCCTGAAGCGCCGTTTTCATCTTCACCCAGGCGGCAAGGACGACGACCGCGGTCCGACTATGCACTAAGCTCCAATCCGGCGCCGCCGGACGGATCGGAAGCTTCGTCTTCCTAAAAAGGTCGCGAAAGGCCGGCTGCAGCCCCGCAGTTAAAATTTCTCCCACGAGATCAAAAACACACCCAAGATCACGAGCAGCACTGCCGCGATTTTTCGCGGCGTCAGTTTTTCGACGTCCTTCAGAAAAAGCGCCGAGAGCGGCAATATGAACAGCGAGGAGCCGTTGATCAACGGCGACATGAGAGAGACCCGTTCCATGCTGAGCGCGGTGTAGGCGAAAACATAAGAGAGAAAATTCATGAATCCTGCACCGGCAAAAAGCTCCACACCACGCCGAACGGAGCTGCCGAGCGGTTTTTTTTCTTCAAACGCAAGATAGATGACCGACATCGTCGCGAACGAAGTCGTCGCGGCGATTCCGGCGCCGACGATCGGCGACTCGATCTGCAACAGGCCCAGGCGCACCAGATTGTCGCGGGCGGCGAAAAGAAACGCCGCGGTAACCGGAAACAACAGATCGCGCGTTTGCCAGGTCTTGGTCACGCCCTTCCAGGAAAGCGCAACGATACCCAAGACGATCAGCAATGTTCCGAGCAAATTCGTGGCCGTGGGGCGCTCGGCGAGAAACATCATGGCGAACAGCGTCGCGAAAAGCGGCGTGCTGTTGGTCAAACAAGAAGTAATGGATGCGCCGAGCCGCTCCATGCCTCTAAAAATGAAAAATCGCGCGACGCCGGGAACAAAAACGCCGACCAGTACGAAAATGAGGTTGGCCGGGATCCAGAGGTCGATGCGGTCGATAAACAGGAAAACGTAAAGCCAAAGGAAGAGCGCATTAATGCCGAGGTTCGTAAGCAAGCCGCGAAAGTAGTCGATAGCCAGCACGCCGCGGTTAATGAGGATCATCGACACGGCGAAGCAAAAGGAGGCAAAAAGAGCGAGGAGAATGGCGACCATGCTTCGCGCGACCTTACTCCCTGGGGGGCCAGCGGCACAAATGCGCAAGCATTGCGGCAGGGGAGGCGCAATGAAATTGTGCTTCGAGCGTCTAATAACCGGGCGAAAAGCTCGGAAGGCGGCCGACGTTCCGATTGCGCTCGGCCAAATCGGGAGGCAAAATGAAGGCGTTGATGATTCTCGCGATCATACTCACCTGGCTGGTTTCCCTGCCAACCGCGGCGGCGGCCGGGCAAAGCCATGCGATCCTCCAGCCAAGTCGTACCCCTGCCAATTCCTCACCCCACGGCGGGATCAAGCCGCACCGGCCGTTTCATCGGCGCGGCGCAATCCGCCATCCGACGATCGTTATTTTACCCAGTGCCGGTTTTTACTATGTGCCGCCGACCGTGGTCGTTACATCGCCGTATTTCTGTGTGTTTCACAACGAGGCTTTCGTCAGTCGGATCGGCATGATTGATCATTTGTCGGGCATGCACGGCGTGCCGCTCACCACCGCCGCCTCGATCTGTCCGGACGCCAACGGCAACTGTATTTTCCCGTCTGATTAAGTTTTTGTTGCCGTCCGCGTTCCGCCTCCCGCGCGGTTGTACTGTTTGCCTCGTGTGCTACCAATTGGAATCGTTTGCCTTTTGCTTTCCGGGACCGTTTGAGTCATGGCGGAAAAAAGCTTCACGCCCGCGGAACTGTACGACACCTGGCCGGTGCTCTCCCTCGAGGAGCGGGTCGAAGGGTTTGAGTTTTTATCACGCGATGCGGCCGACGACTTTTTTCTACAACTTGGCACGCGCGAACGGGCGCAGCTTTTGCTGGCGCTGCCGTCGGGTGAGCGGCGTCTGTGGATGCGCATGCTCGCTCCTGATGATGCCGCCGACCTGATTCAGGAAGCTCCCAGTGAACAGCGCGAGAGTATTCTCGCGCTCCTCGACGATCCGGTCCGAAGAGAAATCAAGGGACTGCTCGACTACGCCGAGGACGAAGCCGGTGGGTTGATGAACACGCGCTACTCCCGCCTGCGCGCCGACATGACCGTCGACGAGGCGATCAGCTATCTGCGCAGGGACGCCCGCGGCCGGGAGAAAACGGTGTATTACGTCTTCGTCGTCGACGCCGAAGAGCGGCTCCATGGCGTGGTTTCCTTCCGCGATCTGCTGGTCGCTCCCGGCGACAAGCTGGTACGCGACGTCATGCGCAAAGACGTCATCTCTGCGCCGGAGGATTTGGATCAAGAGGCGCTCAGCAAACTGTTCATGCGCCATCGCCTGCTGATGATGCCGGTGGTCGACGCGGCGGGACGAATCAAGGGCGTGGTCAACCTGAACGACATCGTCGACGTCGTTCAGGAAGAAGCGACCGAAGACATCCAAAAACTCGGCGGCGTGCAAACCCTCGAGGAGCCCTACCTGGAAGTTCCCTTGGCGCGGATGATCCGCAAGCGCGCCGGCTGGCTGGCGGCGCTCTTTTTGGGCGAGATGCTGACGGCGACGGCCATGGGCCAATTTGAGGCGGAAATCACCCGGGCGGTGGTGCTCGCGCTTTTTGTTCCGCTGATCATCAGCAGCGGCGGCAATTCGGGCTCCCAGGCAACGACTCTCGTGATTCGCGCCATGGCGCTCGGCGAAGTGCGTCTGCGCGATTGGTGGCTGGTGATTCGCCGCGAGGTAATCACCGGCCTGGGCTTGGGCGCGATTCTGGCCGTCATCGGACTCCTGCGCATTCTCTTGTGGCAGGGACTTTTCGATGCCTACGGCGAGCATTATTTCCTGGTGGCGCTGACGGTCGCTTTCAGCTTGGTTGGGGTGGTGCTGTGGGGCTCGGTGGCCGGTTCGATCCTGCCCTTTATTCTCCGCGCTTTGGGTTTCGATCCGGCGAGCGCATCTGCGCCGTTCGTAGCGACTCTGGTCGACGTCACCGGCCTGGTGATCTATTTCAGCATTGCTGCATTTGTGCTGCGCGGCACCTTGCTTTAGCCGCGTGCGCGGCAGCGCAGATTGCAAATCTCAAATTTCAGAAACGAAAGTGGCGCTTTCTCGCCTGGGGCGATTGCGCTATGATTCGTGCGTCTCTCCATGAACGAAGTCATCAAGAAACTCTCGGCGGTGCTCGACAGCGCGCGGATTTCCACCGACCCCGACTTGCTCGACGAGTTGTCCTGGGATGCCTTGAGCGAAGGACGGATGGATCCGCGGCACCAGCCGGCCGTGCATGCGCCGCTATGCGCGGTGCGTCCCCAGTCCACCGACGAGGTGCGCCGGGTCGTGCAGTTTGCCAACGGGGAGAAAATCGCTTTGGTGCCGTTCGGCGGCGGTTCCGGTCTCATGGGCGGAGCATTATCGATCCGGCCGTGCGTCGCCGTCGATCTGCGCGACATGAATCAGGTACTCGACATCGATGCGCCGGCGCGCTCGGCGCGCGTCCAGGCCGGCGCGGTCTTGGAATCTTTAGATCAAAAACTCAACGACGCGGGTTTCATCCTCGGCCATGATCCCTGGACGGTTCCGGTCGCGACCGTCGGGGGAGCCATCTCGACAAACAGCGTCGGCTATCGCGCCGGCATCTATGGCTCGATGGGCGAGCAGGTGTTGGGCCTGGAGGCGGTGCTGCCGAACGGCGAGATTCTGCGCACGCGCCCGGTGTCGAAGCATTCCGCGGGACTGCAGCTGAACGCGCTGCTCATCGGCGGCGAAGGCTGTTTCGGCATCATTACCGAAGCGAGCATTCGGATCTTTCCGAAACCGGCGGCGCGACTCTTCCTCGGTTGCCTGTTTTCGTCGTTCGAGGCCGGTTACGCGGCGATCCAGCAGATGTTCGCGGAGCGGGTGCGCCCGGCGCTGTTGGATTTTGGCGACGACGCGGACAAGCACGAGCCTGGCGCGTTGCTCTATTTGGTTTTCGAAGGCAACCAGGAACTGGTGACGGTGGAACGGTCGCTCGCGGCCAAGATTTGCTCGGCGCATCGAGGGATGGAGCTGGACGAGGCGGAGCCGGAGCAGTTCTGGCGCGAGCGCCACGAGATCGCGCGCCAATTTGCCCGTAACCGCCGCCGGCGCCGAGAGCGTGGGCGCGACGGCGTCTATCGCGATTGGGTTCATGTCGCGCTGCCGGCCTCCAAGGTTCTTGCTTACCGGCGCGCGGCGCAAGAAATCACCCGGCGGCGTGGCGTGCGCCTGCAAGAGAGCGGGCTTTGGGTGCAGCCCGAGCTTTTTTCGCTGCGCCTGGGCGCCGACGAGAGCGCGATTCCCGAGGCCCGGCTGGTCCTGGAAGAGACCATCGAGGAATTGCTGCGCTTGGCGCAGCGCATGGACGGATCCATGGAATACACACACGGGGTGGGTATAAAACTGGCTCCACTCATGGCCGAAGAGCATGGCTATGGACTCGAAGTAATGCGTAACATAAAACACCTCCTTGATCCCAACAACGTCTTGAACCCCGGCAAGCTCGGATTGTAAGGGCTCCGGGAGAAGGGTGTCGCGGCAAGACAAAACAGCTTTGACAAGCGAAACAAATCCAGATAGGTATTTCTGAAGGATCCAATCCGGAGTGAATAAGACAAGAGTCAAATTTATTTTCCATCACCAGCATTCTTTCCAAAAATGCACCCAAATGGGTGCATTTTTTTTCGCATGGGGGAGCCGAAGTTGTTAGCACAAATCGAGATTCTAGCGTCTTTGCAGACCGTGGACAGGGAAATAAAAGAACAGAGGGACCGTAAACAGGAATTGCTCGGCGAGCTCGCGGCCAAGGAAAAAGAGATCGGCGTCAAGAAGCGCGAAATCGGGGCGTTGGGCGCGGCCTTTTCCGAAAAAGAAAAGTTGCGTCTGGAGAAGGATCGATTTTTTCAGGATGAAGGCAAGAAGGCGATGGACAAACGGATGCGCATGAATCGCATCAAAAACATCAAAGAGCTGCAGGCGCTGCAACGCGAGATCGATTTGATGCGGCAGGCCAACGGCGAGCTCGAAGAAGACCTCATTCGGATCATGCAAGAGATCGATATCGTCAAAGCGCAAATTCAAACGAAAGAAGCCGAAATGGCGGCCATGCAAGAAGGAGTGGCGCACCAAGCAAGCCGAGCTGCAAGCGCAAATTCACGGCATCGACGAAGCGGTTTCCGAAGCGGCCACGCGGCGGCAAAGCATCGCTTCACAGGTGACCGGAGATTTGATTTCGCGCTATGAGTTGATCTTCTCGCGCCGGGGCGGCACAGCGGTGGTGGAAGTAAGCGCGGGGATATGCCAGGGCTGTTTCATGAATATCCCGCCGCAGTTGTGGAACGAAATCATCAGGAACGAAAAACTTCATCTGTGCCCGAGCTGTCAGAGAATTCTTTTCGTCAAGCCGACCGAGGAACGAACGTCGGCTTAGCGCGTCCTCACATCGAGCGGTTCGCCGGCCGAGCCCCGCTGCGGCTTCCTCTTTCGCCTAACTCACCGCGCCGCCACCCGCGTTCCGCGGTAATGGTCACATCGCAAACGAACTTCCATCTTGATGGTTGACGGATGCGGCGCGAGCGAAAACGCGCTCGCTGCGCAGCCATCTTCGAAGATAACGAGTCCATGGAGCGGAAAAGCACTTTTCGACCGTGCCAAGGATTATTGCGCCGGTCGGAGTCGTGTCGTAGTATGTAGGTGCGCCGAAAGATCAAACACATTGGCCGACCGGTTAGCCAATCGCGAGTGACCAACAATCCGGCGCGCCAACGCGGGCTAAAGTGGATCAAGCGATCGCTTCCTGTGCTCACCCACGGGGAGAGGAAAGTCCGGACTCCTCAGGACAGGGCGGCCGTTAACGACGGCTCCGAGTGATCGGGGGAAAGTACCACAGAAAATATACCGCCTTCCGCCTCGGCGGACGGTAAGGTTGAAATGGCGAGGTAAGAGCTCACCGGTTCGCCAGTGATGGCGAACGCATGGCAAACCCCGCCTGGAGCAAGGCCAAATAGGAGGGCTGGGTGGTCCGCCCATAGCCCTCGGGTGTGGCCGCTGGACCTCTTGAGCAATCAAGGGGCAAGATGAATGATCGCTGTGGCTCTGTTACAAGCCACGACAGAATCCGGCTTACCGATCCACTTTAGCCCACCCTCTGGTTAAAGAGCTACTCTCGCTCCACAGAATCACCTCCAACGGTTTTTGATTCCCGGTAGTCCATTGGGCCGTGACTCCGGACAAAGCTGTCTTTCGGAGCTAGCATTTCCGGCCAACCTAACGCGGGTGGATCGCCGGTCTCACCCCGCAGATCCCAGCGCCGTCAAATTTTAAGAAAAGCTCGTAAATTCCAACTCATTTTTATTGACAGGTGGGGGAGAGCAAGTTATAAGTGGCGCCTAGTGGGAAAGAGTGGGATAAAGGGCGCTACTTCCGGCCATAGACTAAACTGAAACTATGTTTCGTGGCAGCTTTGAGCATACGCTCGACAACAAAGGAAGGCTGAGCATTCCCGCCAAATTCCGCGACGTGCTCGTGGGCAAGGGCGACGAGCGCATCGTGATGACCAACTTCGTCATCGACGGCCAGCGCTGTTTGGACGTTTATCCGATCGACGCTTGGATCAGGTTTGAAGACGATGTTCGCAAGAAGCCCAAATTCGATCCGCGCCTGGTCCGGTTTCAGAATTACTATCTCGGATCGGCCTGCGAGTGCAGTTTGGACACGCATGGGCGCATTTTGATTCCGCCGGGATTGCGTAAGTACGCCGATCTCAAGCGCGATGTCGTGTTGGTTTCGGCGCTGGAAAAGTTTCGCGTGCTGGATCGCGAGGCGTGGCAGAAAATTTTCGCCGAAGCGGAAGACAAACTGATGCAAGATTCCGATTTTCTCGGCGACCTGGGACTGTAATGACGAAGGCAGCGACTGAGTCGGCGAAAGGAGCTGAACGAATGCTGGCGCGAAAACCTATTCAGGATATCTCGGTGATCGACGTCACCGGCGATATCGATTTTCGTGAGATGATTCGCATCAAAGAGGCGATCGGATCATTGATCGAAAAGGAGCGGATCAAGGTCGTTCTCAATCTCAAGTCGGTGGACCATATCAACTACTTGAGCATCGGCCTGCTCCTCGAACGGTTGAAGCTTTTGCGCAATCTCAACGGTGATCTGAAGCTCGCGGGGATGAGCCCCTTTTTGCGCGATATTTTTAAAGTCGTCGGCATGGATCGTTTCTTCGAGGACTATACCTCGTTGGAAGACGCTATCGAAAGCTTCGATGACGACTGGGAGGGTGACGGGACCAGTCACTGAAGCGGTGTTCGCGCATGTCTCCGTGCTGGTTCAAGAGGCGGTCGAGTTGCTGCGGCCGGCGCCGGGCAAACGCTATTTGGACGGCACCTTGGGCGGCGGCGGCCACAGCGAAGAAATTCTCGTCAGGAGCAGCCCCGACGGGCAAGTTTTGGGATTGGACCGGGACGACGAAGCGATTGCGGCGGCGCGCGAGCGGCTGCGCCGCTTCGAGAGCCGGTTGATCGCGCGCCAGGCGAGCTTCGCGAACGCGCGGGACATTCTGGCCGAGCTTCGCTGGCCGGGTGTCGATGGAGTGATCTTGGACTTGGGCATTTCTTCCCATCAGATCGACGCGCCCGAAAGGGGCTTCAGCTTCCGCGCGCCCGGCCCGCTCGACATGCGCATGGATCGGCGCCAAACGCTGGACGCGCGCGCGATCGTGAATTCCTCCGACGCCGCCGAGCTGGAGCGCATCTTTCGCGACTACGGCGAGGAGCCGCGCGCGCGCCGGATCGCTCGGGCGATTGTCGAGCAAAGAAGACGGCGGCCGATTCAAACGACGGAGGAAATTGTTACGATTGTACAAGGCGCCCGGCGCGGCGGACGACGCGACCACCATCCGGCGACGCAAGTCTTTCAAGCGCTGCGCATCGCGGTCAACCAGGAGCTTGAGCATCTCGAACGCTTTTTAGAAACCGGTTTCGAAACCCTGCTGC
This sequence comes from uncultured delta proteobacterium, assembly GCA_963745035.1. Taxonomy (GTDB): domain Bacteria; phylum Desulfobacterota; class Binatia; order UBA9968; family UBA9968; genus DP-20. The sequence continues at coordinate 293,874 of CAVUVW010000011.1, forward strand.
CGAAGGGAAGAATGGCGGTGATTTCGTTTCATTCGCTCGAAGATCGAATCGTGAAGAGAGCGTTTCGCAAGTGGAGCCGCGCTTGTCTCTGCCCACCGCGTGCGCTGCGTTGCGAGTGCGGTTGGAGCCAGAAAGTGATCCCAGTGACCAAGAAGCCGATGGTGCCGTCCGCCCACGAAATTCGCATCAACCCGCGCGCGCGGTCGGCGAAGCTGCGCGCGGTGGAGCGGGTGTAGAGATTTCCATGGCCTCGACTGCAAGCGCGCCATCGCGCGCCGTCGCCGGCAGCCGGGGGGAGCGGCCGGCGCGCACGCCGCGCGCCGCGCGGCGGCAAAGTATTTTCTGGATCGCCGGGCTTTTGGTCGTCCTGATGGCGCTGGTTTGGCTCCACGTCTGGCTGCGTCTGCAAGTCGTTCATTTGGGTTATGTGCTCTCGACCACGAGCAAGCTGCAAGGCCGCTTGGAGCAGGAGAACCGCGAATTGAAAATTGAACTGGCTACCATGACCTCGCCGGAACGGCTGGAGTCCCTGGCGCGCCGCCGATTGTCTCTGCGACAGCCCGAGAAAGGCCAGGTGATCGTCCTGCCATGAGGCGAGCCCCACGACGCAGTCACCGTCGGTTGGCGATTGCAAAAATTTTGTTCCTGGCGCTGTTTCTGCTTATCGCCGGGCGCGCGATTCAGCTCCAGGTCTTGCAGGGCGACAAGCTCATGCGGCTCGGTCAGCGACAGCATCTGAAAGAATGGATCGTCTTGCCCAAGCGCGGCGCCGTTTTCGATCGCGCCGGCGAGCCCCTGGCATTGAGCATGGAATCCCAATCGGTCTATGCGCGTCCCCATCGCATTCAAGAGCCGGACAAATTGGCGCAAAGCTTGGCACGGATTCTCCATATGCGCGCGTCCGAAGTGAGGGAGAAAATCACCGCGGAGAAACCGTTCGTTTGGGTGCGGCGACAGGTGTCGTCGGCCGAAGCCGAAAAGGTGCAGGCGCTCAATGCCGAGGGCATCGGCATGTTCTACGAGCCCAACCGCCACTACCCGCAGGGCCAGCTCGCCGGCCAGCTGATCGGCTTTGTCGGTCGCGACTCCGAAGGATTGGAAGGTCTGGAGCTCAAGTACAACGAGTATGTGCGCGGCGAAACCGGCTCTTCGATAACCGAGCGCGACGCGCTCGGCCGGCGCGTGCTGGTGCAAGGGGTCGAAGGATTGCAGATTCCGCCGGGCAGCGACATTCATTTGACCCTCGATACCTCGATCCAGCACATGGCCGAGAAGGAGCTCGAAGCGTCGATCCTCAAATATCGCGCCAAAGCCGGCGTGGCGGTGGTGGTCGAGCCGTTTACCGGAGAAGTCCTCGCGCTGGCGAATTATCCGTCCTTCGATCCCAACCAGTATGCGAAACAGAGCGCCGAGCAAAGACGAAACCGCGCGGTGACCGATAGTTTCGAGCCCGGCTCGACCTTCAAGACGATCCTCGCCGCGGCGGCGCTGGAAGAAGGCATCGTCGGCAAGGACGATCTGTTTTACTGCGAGATGGGCAAATATCCGTTCGCGGGAAAGATCATCCACGACACCCATCCGCACGGCTGGCTGCCGTTTTCGAAGATACTTCAAGTCTCGAGCAACATCGGCTTCACCAAAGTCGCCGAGAAGCTCAAGCGGGATAGATTTTTCAAGTACATCGAAAAATTCGGTTTCGGCGAACCCACCGGCATCGACGTGCCGGGGGAAGTGTCGGGCTTGCTGCGCCGGCCGGACAAGTGGTCCGGCGTCGATCTGGCAACTCATGGCTTCGGCCAGGGGCTGTCGACGACGCCGATGCAGCTCGTGATGGCGTATGCGGCGATTGCCAACGGCGGATTTCTCATGCGTCCCTACGTGATGCGGCGCGCCGTCAATTCACGGGGCGAGGTCGTGGTGGAAAACGAACCGCGCGTGGTCCGGCGCGTGATTTCGCAAAACACCGCGACCCTCCTGGCCTCGATGCTGCGGGACGTGACCACGGAAGGCGGCACCGGAATGATGGCCAACATCGATGGCTTCGACGTCGCGGGCAAGACCGGAACGGCGCAGAAGGCCGATCCTGTCAACGGCGGCTACGCGGCCAAGAAGCGCGTCGCCTCGTTCGTCGGCTTCGTGCCGGCGAATCAGCCGCGCCTGGTCGCTCTCGTGCTCATCGACGAGCCCGAGGTGAACGTCTACGGCGGCGTGGTCGCGGCGCCGGTGTTTCGCAATATCGCCCAGGGGGCGCTGCGCCATCTCGCGGTCGCGCCGCAAAAGGCGGCACCGATTCCCGCGGCGCCGGCGCAACCGGAGCCCGCGCTGCGCCAAGCCGCCAAGCGGCCCCGGTCCGAAGCGGCCGATGCGGGGGCGGAAGCGGCGCCGGATTTTGTCGGCTTGAGTCTGCGCGAAGTTCTGGAGAAGGCGCAAACGTTGCGAGTGAAAGTGCGGCTGCAGGGAAGCGGTTACGTGATCAAACAGACGCCCGCGGCCGGCGACCGCTGGAATGAAGATGGAGTCTTGCTCTTGAGCTTGCAAGGCTAGCGGCGATGCGGATCAGGGACTTTCTTGCCGTCGATGCAATTGAAAATGCCGAGGGAGATCTCGATCAAGAAGTGCAGGGCCTTTGCTACGACTCGCGCAAGGTAAAGGCCGGTGACATTTTTTTTGCGGCGCCGGGCGAAAAAGCCGACGGCCATGAGTTTATTGCGGATGCGGTCCGGCGCGGCGCGGCCGCTGTGGTTTTCTCGCGCGACGGCGATTGGCCGCGCCCGGCGGCGGCCGTGCGGGTGCGCGACGTGCGCCGCGCGATGGGGCTTTGGGCGGCGCATTTCTACGGGCGGCCCAGCACCAAGCTCCGGCTTGTCGGCGTGACCGGCACCAACGGGAAAACCACGCTCACGTACCTGATCGAATCGCTGTGCGGTGCCGCGGCAATGAAGCCGGGCGTGATCGGCACGATCAACTATCGCCACTCGGGACGCGCGCTGCCTGCGCACCACACCACTCCCGAGTCGCCCGACGTGCAGGCGCTGTTGGCGGAGATGGCGGCGGCCGGAGTCCAGTCGGTCGCCATGGAAGTTTCCTCTCACGCGCTCGCCCAGCAACGGGTGCGCGGCGTGGATTTCGACGTCGGCGTGTTTACCAATCTTTCGCGCGATCATCTCGACTACCACAAGGACATGGAAGAATATTTTTCGGCCAAGGCGAGTCTGTTCACCGACTATCTGTGCGCCAGCTCCAAGCGGCGCAAAGCGGCGGTGATCTACGGCGACGATCCGCGCGGCCGCCAGTTGCTCGACCAGCTTCGTGCCAGCGCGCTCGATCTGTGGAGTTACGGCGAAGGGCGCGAGTGGGACGTGCATCCGCTGAAGGTCGAGAGGGACGTGGGCGGCCTGCGCGGCGAGATCCAGGCGCGCGAGCAAACGATCCGGTTTGCTTCGCCGCTGATCGGCGCGGCCAATCTGCAAAATATTCTCGGCGCGGTGGGCGTGGGGCGGGCGCTGGGAATCGACGCCGCGACCATAGCTGAAGGCATCAACCGCCTCCAGGCAGTTCCCGGACGGCTGGAGAAAGTGGCCAACGATCGCGGCATCACCATTCTGGTCGATTATGCGCATTCGCCTGACGCGCTCGAAAAAGTGCTTGGCGCGGTGCGGCCGTTGACCCGAGAGAAGCTGATCTGCGTTTTTGGCTGCGGCGGCGACCGCGACCGCGGCAAGCGGCCGTTGATGGGCGAAATCGCCGCGCGGTTGAGCGACTTGGTCGTGCTCACTTCCGATAATCCGCGCACCGAGGAGCCGCTGGCGATCCTCGCCGAAGTTGAGGCGGGAGTAAAAGGAGCCGGCTTGGCAAAGCTCGGCGGCGCGAGTCTCGGCTCTCGAATCAGTCGTGGCGAATCCGCCGCTTATGTCGTCGAGGCCGACCGGCGCAAGGCGATCGGCATCGCCATCGGCGCGGCGACGGCGGGAGATCTCGTGCTGATCGCCGGCAAAGGACATGAAGACTATCAGATTTTGGGCGTCAACAAGGTTCATTTCGACGATCGGGAAGCGGCGCGCGAAGCGGCTCAGCGGGCAAGCGCATAAACGGCCGGAGAATGGGATGGAGCCGGACAGAAATTCTCGCGGCCACGGGCGGTAAGATCGTGCGCAAAGGAAGCCGGACGCGCTACGGAGAAGTGGTGACCGATTCGACCCAGGTAAAAAGCGGTTCGGTTTTCGTCGCGTTGAAGGGCGAGCGCCACGACGGCCACCGTTTCATTCCGGATGCGCTCGGGCGCGGCGCCGCCTGCGTGATCGCCCAGCGCGCGCTGTCGCGGGGGTATGTGGCAGCGGCGACGCGTGATCAAAGTTCCCGATACGCTGCGCGCGCTCGGCGATCTCGCGCATTACCGGCGCGAGCGATTCGGCCCCAAAGTATTGGCGATCACCGGCTCCAACGGCAAAACGACGACGAAGGAAATGGTTGCGGCGATCCTCGAAGAAGGTTCTTTCCAAGGCGAGCGGCTGCGCGGCAGGGTCTTGAAGACCCAAGGCAATTTCAACAATCTCGTCGGCTTGCCTTTGACACTCTTGCGCCTGCGGCAGCGCGACAAAGTGGCGGTCGTCGAGCTTGGCACCAACCACCCGGGCGAAATTCAGCGCCTGGCCGAGATCGCCGATCCGGACTTCGGTATCATTACTTCGGTGGCCGCCGCCCATCTCGAAGGCCTCGACAGTTTGGCCGGCGTGGCGCGGGAAAAGGGCGCGCTCTATCGAAACGTCCGCCGCGGCGGCGCGATCGCCGTCAATCTCGATGATGAACGGGTGCGCAAGCTCGCGGCCCGGTTCACGGGCAAGAAAATCACCTACGGAAGACGCGGCGCGGTGCGTGCGCGCTCCTGGCGCATGCGCGGCGCCGGCGGAGTGGAGATTGCGCTGCAAGCGCGACGGGCGCGGGCAAACGTGCGGCTTCATTACCTCGGCCGGCACAATATTTCCAACGCCCTCGGCGCGGCGGCTTTGACGCTCGCGGCCGGCGTCAAGCTTGCCGCCGTGCGCCGCGGCTTGGCGCGCGCCAAGCCTTTTTCCATGCGCATGCAGATCGAAGATTGGCGCGGCATCGGCATCATCAACGACGCCTACAACGCCAACCCGGCGTCGATGAAGGCGGCGCTGCTGACTTTGGCCGAAGTCCCGTGCCGCGGGCGGCGCATCGCCGTGCTCGGCGACATGTTCGAGCTCGGCCGCCACAGCGCGAGAGAGCATCGGTTGCTGGGCAAGGCCGCGGCCGCGGCGGCGATCGACGGGTTGTATCTTCTCGGCGCGCAAGCGCCCGCGGTGCGCAGCGGCGCCGTGCGAGCCGGCATGCGCCCCGAACAAATCATTGTCGGCAAAGATCACGCGGAGCTGGCGGCTCATTTGGCCGAGCGCGTGAAGCGCGGCGATTGGCTGCTCTTCAAGGGATCGCGCGGCATGAAAATGGAGCGCGTGCTGGAGGCGCTCCGGCGCGGAAAGGCATAGGAGATTGAGCTTGCTTTACTACCTGTCTTTTCCGCTTTCGGCGAGCTATTCCGGCTTCAATGTTTTTCGCTACATCACCTTTCGCGCGGCGATGGCCGCGCTGCTGGCGCTGCTGATCTCGTTTCTCCTGGGGCCCTGGTTGATTCGCACGTTGACCCAAAGACAGATCGGCCAGCAGATTCGCGACGACGGCCCGGCGTCGCACGCGATCAAAGCCGGCACCCCGACCATGGGCGGCGCACTGATCATCCTGGCGCTGTTTTTTTCGACGTTGATCATGGCGGATATCGCCAACCGTTACGTCCTGCTCGCTTTGATCGCTACGCTGGGCACCGGCGTGGTCGGCTTCGCCGACGATTACTTGAAGCTCACGCGCAAGAACAGCAAGGGGCTGTCGCCGCGCGGCAAGCTGCTCGGGCAGTTTTTGGTCGCCTTCGTAGTCGCGCTCGCGCTGTATCTTCAGCCGCGCTTCAGCACCGAAATTGCCGTGCCCTTCATCAAGACCTTTCGCTTCGATCTCGGCATGTTCTACGTGCCTTTCGCCATGCTGGTCATCGTATGCACCTCGAATGCGGTCAACTTGACCGACGGTCTGGACGGGCTCGCCATCGGTCCGGTGATGATTGCCGCGGGCACCTACGCGGTCATCGCCTACGTCACCGGCCACTTGAAGCTCGCCGAGTATCTGCAGATTCCCTACGTCGCGGGGGTGGGCGAGTTGAGCGTGTTCTGCGCCGCTGTGGTGGCCGCCGGGCTCGGCTTTCTCTGGTACAACGCCTATCCGGCGCAGATGTTCATGGGCGACGTCGGCTCGCTTTCGCTAGGCGCGGCTCTCGGCGTAGTCGCGGTGATGACCAAGAACGAAATCCTGTTGATCATCGTCGGCGGCGTGTTCGTCATGGAAGCCTTGTCGGTCATTTTTCAGGTGGTGTCCTACAAGATGCGCCGCAAGCGGGTGTTTCTGATGGCGCCGATTCACCACCATTACGAGCTCAAGGGCTGGAAGGAGCCGCAAATCATCGTGCGTTTCTGGATTCTCTCTTTTATCTGCGCGGTCATCGGACTCAGCACACTGAAACTGCGATGAAGACGTCGGCCGGCGATGGAGCTTCGAGGGAAAAAATTTTTGGTGATCGGGCTCGCGCGCACCGGCGGCGAGTGCGCGCGCTTTCTCGCGCGGCGGGGCGCCGCCGTGCTGGTTAGTGATCGGCGCCGCGCGGAGGAGCTCCGGCCGGAAATCGAGAGCCTGGGCGGGCTCGCAGTCGACTACCGTTTGGGCGGCGAGGATGCGGTGTGGCTGGAAGGGGTCGACGGCGTGGTTCCGAGCCCAGGCGTGGCGCCGGAAAATCTGCTGCTCGAAGGGGCGCTCGCCAGGGGTATACCGGTGCTCAGTGAAATCGAGCTCGCGTATCGATTTTTCAACGCGCCGGTGGCGGCGATCACCGGCACCAACGGAAAAAGCACGACGACGACTCTGATCGGGCAGATGATTCAAAAGAGCGGACAAAAGGTTTTTCTCGGCGGCAATCTCGGCGCGCCGTTTATCGGCGCGCTGGCGGAAGATTGGCACTGGGGCGTGGTCGAAGTGAGCAGCTTTCAGCTGGAGTGGACCGCCGCGTTTCGCCCGCGCATCGCCGTTTTGCTCAATGTCACCGAGGACCATCTGGACCGCTATGCCGATTTCGCGGCATATCGGGCCGCCAAGGAGCGCATCTTCTTGGCGCAGACGGGGGCGGACGTGGCGATCCTCAACCGCGACGATCCACTGGTTTGGGAAATGCGTGATCGCATCCGCGCGCAGGTCGTCTCTTTCGGCTTTGCCGAGACGCCGACGGGCGTTTTTTCGGCCGGCGATTCGATCGTCTGGCGCGACGGCGCGCGCGAACAGCATTTCCCGCTCGGCCGCGCAAAGCTCCAGGGCGTGCACAATCGGGAAAACATGATGGCCGCGGTCGCGGCGGCGCAATGCGCCGGGGTGGCGAGCGCGGCTATTCAAGAGACGCTGGAACAATTTCCCGGCCTCGAGCATCGCCTCGAGTTTGTCCGGAACAAAGACGGCGTGCGCTATTACAACGATTCGAAAGGCACCAACGTCGGCGCGGTGGTGAAATCGCTGGCGAGCTTTGCCGGCCCGGTGATCTTGCTCGCCGGCGGCGTCGACAAAGGCGGCGATTACGCGCCGCTGGCGGAGGGCATTCAAGCCAGAGTGCGCCGCCTGATCTTGTTCGGCGAAGCCCGGGACAAAATCGCGCGCGCCTTGGGAGCGCTCACCGAAACGGTCGCGGTCGACGATATCGGCGCCGCGGTGCGCGACGCGGCGGCGCATGCCCGCGCCGGCGATGTGGTACTGCTCTCGCCCGCCTGCTCGAGCTTCGACCAGTTTCGTAACTACGCCGAGCGCGGCAGAGTTTTTAAGGATCTTGTGCGGGGATTATGAGAGACGGTTTGGCGGTCGATAAATGGATACTGCTCGCGGTCGTCGGGCTGCTGGCTTTGGGCATGACCATGGTGTTGAGCACCAGCTACCTTCATTCGCAGGAACGCTACGGCGACGGCACTTACTTTTTTCGCAAGCAGCTCATCGCCATGGGCGCCGGGGTCGCGGTTTTGATTGTCTGCTCGATGGCGCCTGCGGCGCTGCTGCGCCGTTTCGCCTATCCGCTGCTCGCGCTGAGCTTTATCATTCTCGTGCTGGTTTTGATTCCCGGCATCGGCGTGAGCCGCGGCGGCGCGCGCCGCTGGATCATGTTTCCCGGCTTCGCGTTTCAGCCTTCCGAATTGGCCAAACTGTCGGTGGTCGTCTATCTGGCTCACTCGATGGCCAAGAAAGAGGAAAGGATCCGCACTTTCGCCGTCGGCGTCTTGCCGCATTTGATCGTCAGCGGCGCCTTCGCCGGCCTGCTCCTGCTCGAGCCCGATTTCGGCACCGCGCTGATTCTGACCATGGTGCTTTATTCCATGCTGTTCATCGGCGGCGTGCGCGTGAGCCATCTGCTCGCCACCGGGCTGTTGGCGCTGCCGGCGCTGGCGTACGTGGCGATGACGGCCGAATACCGCCTGCGCCGGCTGCTGTCGTTTTTGGATCCTTGGAGCGACCCCGCCGGCAGCGGCTTTCATGTCGTGCAGTCGCTGATCGCTTTCGGCTCCGGTCAGTGGCTCGGCCGCGGCCTCGGCGAGAGCCGCCAGAAGCTTTTGTATTTGCCCGAGGCGCACACCGATTTCGTCTACTCGGTGATCGGCGAGGAGTTGGGTTTGCTGGGCGCCCTGGCCGTGCTCGCGCTCTTCGGCGTGATCATCGCGCGCGGCTTGCGCCTTACCGCAAAGATCGAGGAGCCGTTCGATCAATATCTGGCGTTCGGCCTGACCGTGCTGCTCGGCCTGCAGGCGCTCATTCACATGGGCGTGGTCATGGGCTTGATGCCGACCAAGGGCTTGGTGCTGCCGTTTATCAGCTACGGCGGCTCGGCGATGATGATCAACTTGATGGAGGCGGGAATTTTGCTGGGGCTCTCGCGCCGGAGGACCTAGATGCGCGTGGTTCTCGCCGGCGGGGGAACCGGCGGGCATTTGTTTCCCGGCCTGGCGGTGGCGCGCGAATTTCAAAGGCGCGACCCGAAAACCGAGATCTTGTTTATCGGCACGGCGCAAGGAATCGAGTCTCGCGTGCTGCCCAAGGAAGGATTCACACTGGAAACGTTGACGGTCAGAGGAATCAAGGGGCGCGGCCTGCGCGGCTGGCTCGACGCTGCGTGGGGCGTGCCGGCGAGCTTGCTCCGCTCGTGGACGATTCTCAGAGAGTTTCGCCCCGACTGCGTCATCGGGCTCGGCGGCTACGCCTCGGGGCCGGTGCTGCTCGCCGCCAAACTGGCCGGCATGCGCTGCGCGATCATGGAGCAGAATCTCCGGCCGGGATTTACCAACAAGCTGCTCGGCCGGCTGGTCCACCGCGTGTTTACTTCCTATCCGCAGAGCGGCGTATTTTTCGCCGGCGCGCGCGTGGTCGAGAGCGGCAACCCGGTGCGCTGGCAAAGACTTCCGGCGGTCGCCAGCGCAGCTAAGTTTGCGCTGCTCGTCTTCGGCGGCAGCGCGGGGGCGCGGCGGATCAATTACGCGTTGGTGGAAGCGCTCAAGAACCTGGTCGATCTCAAGGATGAAATTTCGCTCACCCATCAAACCGGAGCCTTGGACTACGCGGCGATGCAAGCAGGCGTATGCGGCGCTGCCCTTCGAGGCCGAAGTGACGCCGTTCATCGACGCCATGGACGAGGCTTACGCGCGCGCGGATCTGGTGGTTTGCCGCGTCGGGCGCGACCACCGTCGCAGAGCTCACCGCCTTCGGCAAAGCGGCGATTCTCGTGCCTTATCCGTACGCGATTTACGACCACCAGCGCGGTAACGCGCAGGCGCTCCAAGAGCGCGGCGCCGCGGAGATGATTCTCGATCAGGAATTGGACGGCACAGATGCTGGCGCAAAAAATTCGCGCATATTGCGCTGATCGCGGCCGGCTCGGCCGGATGGCCGCGGCGGCGCGCGCCGCCGGGCGGCCCGAGGCGGCGGCACGGATCGTCGATGAGTGTTACGCGTTGGTAGCGGGCATAGCGGTTTGGCGGTGGCGGAATTTCATGCTGCAGAAGAAGCACAAGATCCATTTCGTCGGCATCGGCGGCATCGGCATGAGCGGCATCGCGGAAGTCTTGCTGAACTCGGGGTACGTCGTGACCGGCTCGGACCTGCACGAGAGCGAGGCCACGCGCCGGCTGCGCTCGCTCGGCGCGCGCGTGTTCGTCGGCCACGAAGAGGAAAATCTCGCGGGCGAGCCGTCGGTGGTCGTGATCTCGACGGCGGTCAAGTATTCCAATCCGGAAGTGCTCGAGGCGCGCCGGCGCCATATTCCGGTCGTCCCGCGCGCCGAGATGCTGGCCGAGCTGATGCGCATGAAATACGGCGTCGCGGTGGCCGGCAGCCACGGCAAGACGACCACCACTTCGATGATCGCCGCGGTGTTGAGCGCCGCCGGCCTCGATCCGACGATGGTGATCGGCGGGCGGGTGCGCATGTTCGGCACCAACGCGAAGATGGGCCAGGGAGAGATTCTGGTCGCCGAAGCGGACGAAAGCGACGGCAGCTTTCTCTTGTTGTCGCCGATCATCGCGGTGGTCACCAATATCGACAAGGAGCACATGGATTTCCACCAGACCATGGAGCGGCTCGATGAAAGCTTTCTCGCTTTCATCAACAAGATTCCCTTCTATGGACTGGCGGTGCTGTGCGTCGACGACTCCCACGTGCGCGGCATTATCGCCAAGGTGCGCAAACGCTTTACGACTTACGGCCTGTCGCCGGAGGCGGATTTCTCGGCCGGAGAGCTGACTCCCACGGCCGCGGGCGTCGAATTCGCGGTTACCCACCGGGGCAAGGCGCTGGGCAAACTGCGCTTGCATCTGCCCGGCCGGCACAGCGCTACCAACGCATTGGCGGCGGTCGCGGTCGCGCACGAGCTGGAAATTCCCTTTGGGCAGGTCGCCCAGGCGCTCGATCAGTTCACCGGAATTCATCGCCGGTTCGAAGTGAAGGGCGAGCCGCGCGGCGTGCTGGTGATCGACGACTACGGCCACCACCCGACCGAGATTCGCGCCACCATCGGCGCCATTCGTGATTGCTGGAAGCGGCCACTGACGGTGATTTTTCAGCCGCACCGTTTCACGCGGACCAAGGACTTGTTCGATGAATTCCTCACCGCCTTCGAGGGCGCCGACCGGCTTGTGCTGACCGAGATCTATCCCGCCGGCGAAGACCCGATTCCCGGCGCGACCGGCGACGCGCTCTACCAGGCAATCAAGCGCAAGGGCCACCTCGACGTGGAGTTCATTCCCGACAAGAACGAAATCGTCGCGCGCCTCGCTCGGCGAGCTCGCCGGCGGCGACGTGGCGTTAACGTTGGGCGCCGGCGACATATACAAGATCGGCGACGAGCTGGTCGAGGCGCTGAAATGAAGCACGGGATTGGAGTGATGGAGTGCTGGAGTAATGGAGTGATGGAAGACGGGAATGGTCCAACTCTCCACTACTCTATCACTCCATTACTCCAATGGATTTGTGATGTTGGCAATGAGTGAAGCAAAAGACCGAGTCGCCGCTGGCGGGGGAGCTGAAGCAGATTTCCGGCGTGAAGGTCAAGTTCGCCGAGCCGCTGGCGCGCTACACGTCGATGAAGATCGGCGGGCCGGCGGATTACTTCATCGAAGTCGGCGATGAAGCGGCGTTGGCCGATGTGCTGCGCGCCTTCGAGCGCGGCGCCATCGAAGTCCATGCTGCTCGGCAACGGCAGCAACGTCTTGATCAGCGACCGCGGCGTGCGCGGCGCGGTGGTACGCTTGGCCGGTGAATTCAAAAATATCGCCTGGCGCGACACCGGCGCGGGCGCCGCGGTCAGCGTCGGCGCGGCCTACGCGGTCACGCAACTCGTGCGCGAAGCTGCGCGCAAAGGATACACCGGCTTGGAGTTCGCCGAAGGCATTCCCGGTACCGTCGGCGGCGCCTTGTACATGAACGCCGGCGCCTATGGCTCGGAGTTCGAAAAAGTCGTCGCCGGGATCGAAGGCATGACGCGCGCCGGACAGGCGCTGCGACTTGCGCGCGCGCAGATGACCTTCAGCTATCGCGATTCGCATCTGCCGGCGGGCATGGTGGTGACGCGCGTGGAGCTCGGCTTGCGGAAGGGTGAGGCGCGGTGGGTCGATTCCAAGGTGCGCGAGCTCACGAGCAAGAGAAAAGGCAGCCAACCTTCGGGCTTTCCCAATTCAGGGTCGATGTTTCGCAATCCGCCGGGAGACTTTGCCGGGCGGCTGATCGAGGCCGCCGGTCTCAAAGGCAAGCGCATCGGCGGCTGTCAGATTTCCGAGCGCCACGCGAATTTCTTCGTCAATTTCGGCGGCGCCAAGGCTGCGGAGGTGCGCGAGCTGATGGAGCTGGCGCGCGCGGAAGTTGGCCGGCGCTTCGGCGTGGAGCTGGTGGCGGAAGTGAAGTTTTTGGGCGAATGGCCGGCGCAGTGAAAACCAAATGCAGCTAAAAGTCTATCACCGCGACAATCGGAAACGAGACGAGCGGCGCTGGCATCGGACGTTCGCGCGCGCGGGATACGTCGTCGGCCTCGTGTTGCTCGCGCTGGCGGTGTATCGAATCAGTGACCCGATCAGGATCGCGGCGTCCTCGTTGCGCGATTTCGTCCTGGAGAGCCCGTATTTTTCGGTGCGCGAGATTCAAGTGCGCGGCATCGACAAGGTGAGCGGCGACCAAGTCGTCGCCATGGCCGGCTTACGCCGCGGCATGAGCATCTGGAGCATCGACCTGGAGGCGATCGAGAAGAAAATCAGCCGCCATCCTTGGGTGCGCCGGGTTGCTGTCCGGCGCGAATTTCCGCGCCGGGTGATCATCGACGTCGAGGAGCGCACGCCGAAAGCGATCGTCGCGCTGCGCAAACTCTACTATGTCGACGCGGACGGCATGGTCTTCAAAGAAGTCGGCCCGGGTGAAAACGTCAAATTCCCGCTGCTCACCGGACTGCGCGCCGAGCAGTTCGCGGCGCCGGACCCCACGACGCGCAAACGCATTCAAGACGCGCTTCGCCTCAGCGAAATGATGGTGCAGCGCTCGCATTCGCTGTCGGAAATTCATTTCGCCAAACCGGACCGACTGGTGGTGTACACGACGGCATATCCCATCGCGCTGCACATGGGCTGGGGAAACTGGGAAGAGAAGCTCCTTCGAATGGAACGGCTGCTGGAGCTGTGGAAGGGCAACGAGGAACGCTTGGCGTCTTTGGACATGAGTTTTCGCGACCAAGTGGTCGCGCGCCTGCGCAAGGTAGAAAGATAAGCAGAGATCAAAGCGACAACAACGGAGCCATGGGCAAGAAAAACAGCATCGTAGTCGGATTGGACATCGGCACGTCCAAGGTCTGTGCCGTGATCGGCGAGATGACCGAAAACGGCGTCGAAATCATCGGCGTCGGATTTCATCCCTCGCAAGGGCTGCGCAAGGGGGTGGTGATCAACATCGAAGGCACCGTAAACTCGGTCAAGAAAGCGATCGAAGAGGCGGGGCTGATGGCGGGATGCGAGATCCACAGCGTGTTCACGAGCATCTCCGGCGGGCACATCAGGGCCTTCAACAGCCACGGCATCGTGGCGGTGAAAAACAAGGAAGTGACGCAGCGCGATCTGGAGCGGGTGATCGACGCGGCACGAGCGGTGGCAATCCCGATGGACCGCGACGTGATCCACGTGCTGCCGCAGGACTACATCATCGACGATCAGGACGGCATTCGCGAGCCGCTCGGCATGTCCGGCGTGCGCCTCGAAGCCAAGGTTCATATCGTGACCGGCGCCGCGACCTCGGCGCAAAATATCGTCAAGTGCTGCAACCGCACCGGCCTCAACGTCGCCGAGATGGTGCTGGCGCCGCTGGCCGCGGCCGAAGCCGTGCTCACCGACGAAGAGCGCGAGCTCGGCGTGGTGCTGATCGACGTCGGCGGCGGCACCACCGACATCGCTATCTATCACGACGGCACGGTCAAGCACACGGCGGTGGTCGGCCTCGGCGGCAATCACGTCACCAACGATATCGCCGCCGGGCTGCGCACGCCGTTCAACGACGCCGAGCGCATCAAGCAGCGCCACGGCTGCGCGCGCGCGTCGATGGTCAACGACGCCGAGCGGGTCGACGTGCCGAGCGTGGCGGGCAAAGGCCCGAGCAGCGTCTCGCGGCAGATTCTCTGCGAGATCATCGAGCCGCGGCTCGACGAGATCTTCGAGCTGGTGCGAAAGGAAGTCGCCAAGTCCGGCTTCGAAGGCGCTCTGACCTCGGGCATCGTGATCACCGGCGGCTCCATGCTCCTGCCGGGGGCGGTGGAAATGGCGGAGCGCTCTTTCGGTTTGCCCGTGCGGCTGGGGGTGCCGGCGCGCGTGCGCGGGCTCATCGATATCATCGGCAACCCGACCTACGCCACCGGCGTGGGGCTGGTCCTGCACGGCATGAAACGGCAGGAGCGCGGCGTCTACCGCGCGCGCGAGGACAAAATTCTTTCCAAGGTCAAGCATCGGATGTCGGATTGGCTCAGCGAGTTCTTTTAATCGGAGACAGGTTTTATAAACTCTTTCTGGAGGAGGAAAGATTATGTTTGAGATTGTGGAGCAAAACAGTTTGACCGCGCGCATCAAGGTCATCGGCATCGGCGGGGGCGGCGGCAACGCGGTCAACACGATGATCGGCGCCAAGCTCGGCGGGGTCGATTTCATGGTGGCAAACACCGACGCGCAATCGCTGGAAGCGAGCCAGGCGCCGGTGCGGATTCAACTCGGCGGCATGGTCACCAAGGGATTGGGCGCGGGAGCCAATCCGGAGATCGGCCGGCGCGCGGCGTTGGAAGACCAGGAGAAGATCAAAGAGTTTCTCGAAGGCTCGGACATGATCTTCATCACCGCGGGAATGGGCGGCGGCACCGGCACCGGCGGCGCGCCGGTGCTCGCGCGGGTGGCGCGCGAAGTCGGCGCCTTGACCGTGGGCGTGGTGACCAAGCCGTTTATCTTCGAAGGCAAGAAGCGCATGCGCCAGGCCGAAGAAGGCATCGAGGAACTCAAGGCCAGCGTCGATACTTTGATCGTGATTCCCAACCAGCGCCTGTTGAGCATCGCCGCCAAGACCACGACCATGCTCGAGGCGTTCCACAAGGCCGACGACGTGCTTTTGCAAGCAGTGCGCGGCATCTCGGACCTGATCATCACTCCGGGGCTGATCAATCTCGATTTTGCCGACGTGCGGACGGTCATGGCCGAGATGGGTCTGGCGCTGATGGGCGCTTCTTCGGCTTCGGGCGAGAATCGCGCCATCGAAGCGGCGCAGAAGGCGATCTCGAGCCCGCTGCTCGAAGACATCTCGATCCAAGGCGCGCGCGGCGTGTTGATCAACATCACCGGCGGCCCCGATCTGTGCCTGCATGAAGTGAACGAGGCGGCGTCGATGATTCAAGAAGAAGCGCACGACGACGCCAACATCATCTTCGGCGCGGTGATCGACGAGAGCCTGACCGACGAGATTCGCATCACGGTCATTGCCACCGGCTTCGGCGAAGCGCGGGAAGAGAAGAAGCCGGCGCCGGCGGCTTCGCGTTCGCCGCTGGCGGGCGTCGCCCACGTGGCGAACATCGCCGCGGCGCAGAAAAACAAGAAGGTGGTCCATCTGGGCACGATCGTCGACGATCTCGACACGCCGACGTGGCAGCGCAAAAAAAGCGGCAGCGAAGAGGTCGAGACCGTGATGCTCAACAAGAACAACTTCGAGTTCAACAGCAATCAGGATGAAGACGACAAGTACGACATCCCGACGTTCTTGCGCCGCCAGATGGATTGACTCGATTGAGCGCGTTTTCGAGCTGCCCACCTGAAACTAATTCGGGAGCCGGCGCCGATCGGCGCCGGCTCCCACCTCGCTGAAACACCTGCGAGCTGCGTCACGGTTGGGAGTCCGTCGTATCGCGACTCAGGGTCAAACTTCGGACGAAACATCTGCTTTTCGAACCATCTTCATGAAAAAGCCAGATTCTTGCCTGCGGCTCAGAATGCCAGCTGCCGAATCTCTCAAGGCGCGTAATTCTTGAGAAGGCGCGCGCTATTTCGATGTGCTTAGTCTATTTTCTTTGCGGGCTCTTTCGAGCGCCAAGCTGATCAGACGATCGATCAGGCGGGAATAACTCAAGCCGCTCGCTTGCCACATCTTGGGGTACATGCTGATGGTCGTGAATCCGGGAATCGTGTTGATCTCGTTGACCAGCACCTGGCCGTTGGGCCGCACAAAGAAATCCACCCGTGCCATTCCTTCGCAGCACAGCGTCCGATAAGTTTTTACCGCAAGCCGTTGGATCGTCTTGACGATCCGCGCCGGCAGTTTGGCGGGAATCTCCAGACGCGCGCCCTGATCGTCGAGATATTTTGCATCGTAAGAATAGAATTCGTGCCGGACGACGATCTCGCCCGGCAGCGACGCCACCGGCTTCTCGTTGCCGAGCACTGAGCATTCGATTTCCCGGCCGGCGATGCCTTCCTCGATAATGATCTTGTTGTCGTAGCGAAAAGCTTTTCTCACGGCGGCGGCGAATTCACTTTTGCGCTGGACCTTGCTGATGCCGACCGAGGAGCCCAGGTTCGCCGGTTTGACGAACAGCGGCAGGCCGAGGGCTTTGCTGACTTGACCGAAGCGGATTGCGCCCTGGTCGACGCGCTGAAATACGAGGAATTTCGCAATGGGAATCCTGGCGTCGCGCAGCAGCCGTTTCATGACGTCTTTGTCCATGCCCACGGCGGAGCCCAGGACGCCGGCGCCGACAAACGGGATATCGGCAAGCTTCAGCAAACCTTGAATCGTGCCGTCTTCGCCGAACGGGCCATGCAGCACGGGAAAGACGACATCGATCGCGCCCAGCCCCGCGCCGCGGCCCCGCACCAGCGGCGATGCGCTGGCGCCGGGCTGAACCGCCGCGATGTCTTTCGCGCCCGTGAAGTCGACTGCCGGCGGCGCGTCGGCGCGCAGCAGGCCGGCCTGTCTATCGAGGCGCCAGCGTCCTTGCTTGTCGATGGCCACCGCGAGCACGTCATACTTCTTCCGGTCCATGGCGCGATAAATATTTCGCGCCGAGATCAGAGAGATTTCATGCTCGGCGGATTTGCCGCCGAAGAGCAGGGCGACGCGCAGTTTTTTTCTCATGACCGGTTTTTGAAACTCGACCGGGGATGGAAGATGGAAAATCGAGGACGGCGAATCATTTTCGATCCTCCATCCTCGATCTCGATGGGTTGGCGCCGGCTTACGACTTCTTGGCGACGGCGGCCGGCGCTTGCTGCTCGATGACTTTGACGACTTTGCCCGGATAAGCCGGTTTTTCGAACTGCAGGACGAAGTATTTGGCTTTTACCGGATCGCCCTTGTTGTCGAATTCCACCGATCCGGTGATGCCTTTGAAATTTTTGAGCTTGCGCACCGCGGCGCTGACATCGGCGCGGCTCGGCTTCTTGCCGCCGTTGGCTTTGATCCACTGTTCCGTGGCGCGGATGCCGACCAGGGCCGCGTCATAGCCGTACATGCCGAACGACTCGACGTCCTTGCCGAAGCGCTGCTTGAACTTCGTCGCGAACGCCGCGGCCTCCGGATACGCGGCCGGCGGACCGGCGACACTGGTATAGTAGCTGCCCGTCGCCGCCGAGCCGGCGATCTTCACCATCTCCGCGGAGTCCAAACCGTCCGGTCCCATGAATTTGGCGTTGACGCCTTTTTCGCGCAGCTGTTTTAATAAGAGTCCGCCTTGATGATAGATGCCGCCGAAATAAACCAGGCCCGGATTTTTGGCTTTCAGCGGAATGATCATCGGAGAAAAATTGGCGCGCTCTTCGGTGCCTTCAAAGCCGAGGACGTTGAGGCCGAGCTTCTTGGCCTCGATGCGAAAATTCTCCGCGACACCCTGGCCGTAAAGCGTCTTGTCGTGAATGATGTAGACCGACTTGAGTTTGAGATCCTGGGCCGTGAAGCGCGCCCCGACCGGCCCCTGAACGTCGTCCCTGCCGCAAACCCGGTTCACGTTCGGATAGCCGCGATCGGTGATCTCGGTCGCCGTGTTCGCCGGCGAAATCATCGCCAGCATGGCGTCTTTGTAGACTTCGGATGAGGGCAGGGCAACGCCGGAATTGAAATGACCGACCATGACGAGCACGTTCGCATCGGCGACGATGTTGCGCGCGTTGGCCACGCCGACTTCGGGTTTCGCCTGGTCGTCGTAAGGGACCAGCACCAAGTCATAGCCGAGCGCCTTGAACCCCTTGGCGGCTTCTTCGACCGCTAGCTGCGCGCCTAGTTTAATATGTTCGCCGATGGCGGCCTGCTCTCCGGACAGCGGCGCTTGGACGGCGATCTTGATCGTGCCTTTTTGCGCCCGCGCCAGGGCGGGAAGACCCAGACAGGCGAGCGCGAGTGAGATGACCAACAACCGGCGTAGAATATTTGGCACTGCGGAGTTTTCCTTTCGAAAAATGATGCCCATGCTAGCAAATCCCCTGGAGCAACGCCACCGTAAAGCGCGCTCCAACAGCGTTTGCGGTGACGCGCGTGGCAATGCCGGTGCGGCACTCAACGAATCCCGTCACCGACGGGCGCCAACAGGCACAATGTTGCTGACGAAAGCGTGAGCTAAATTCATTGACGTGCGTGGCGCATCTAGGCGCCGCTACTGCGCCAGCCGGTTTTATCGGCAAAGATCTAACTCGCAACTTCTTCGGGCACCACGGCAACTCGATCTTTTGCGAACGCCGCAGCAGCGCGAGACGACAGGGCGCGCCGATGCGCGAGTCGGTCAGGAGTTTGTGCAGGTCGTCGACGCTGCGCACGGGCGCAACGTCGAGACCGACGATCACGTCGCCCTCCACGATGCCGGCGCGCTCCGCCGGGCTCTGTTTCTCGACGCCGATGACGAGTACGCCGGCTTCCGCCGCCAGTTTGTGCGCGCGCACGAGGAAGCGCGGAATGGCGACGTTTTGCCCACCGACGCCGAGAAAGGCGCGGCGAATGCGGCCGTGCATGATTAGCTGGCCGGCGATGAACTTTGCGGTATTGATTGCCACGGCGAAGCAAAGTCCTTGAGCGGGCAGAATGACGGCGGTATTCACGCCGATCACCTCGCCGAGCGAATTGACCAGCGGCCCGCCCGAATTGCCCGGATTGAGCGCGGCATCGGTCTGCAGCACGTTGTCGATCAGCCGGCCTGATTCGGAGCGGAGCGAGCGGCCGAGGGCGCTGATGACGCCGGCGGTGACGCTGTACTGAAAACCGTACGGATTACCGATGGCGATGGCGAGCTGCCCGGGGCGGAGTTTCTCCGAGTCGCCGAGCGGCGCGGCCAGTAATCGCCCCGCGGAAATACGCAGGACCGCCAGATCGGCGCTCGGATCGTCGCCGACGATGGTCGCGTCAAAGCTCCGTCCATCGCTCAACGTGACGGTCACCTTGCCGGCGCCGTGCACCACGTGGCTGTTGGTCAGGATGAAACCGTCCGGGGTAAAGACAAAGCCCGAGCCGCTGCCGCGGGCTTGGCGGCCGGCGCGCGGCTCGGACTGGGCTTTTCGGACTTCGATGAACACCACCGAAGGGCTGATCTTTTCGGCGGCGCGCACGACGGCTTGCGAATAGGCATCGAGCAAGACGTCGTCACGGTCGGCGACTTTCGCAGCGGAATAATCGCGGTTTTCGCCGGCCTCGATGTTTTCAACTTTTCGCAGCGCTGAGTTTTTCATCGGGTGTACCTCGCGTGGATCGTAGAAATGTAATCATCCTTGCCGCCGCTGTGAAGTGGCTGCCCGCGAGTGCTATGATAGCGCTTTCAACGGCGTTTCCTTGAATGGTTTGCGGTCTCGGAAGAAACCGATCGAGGCTGCGCCAAGTATCTGATCGCAAGGGGTTGAAGCGAGCGCCGCGGTTTGGCGTGGACAGCTCCGGAGGCTCGATCATGATTATCAGCACCGGCGTCGATCTGGCCGAGGTGGATCGGATCCAGGCGGCCCTAAAAGACCCGCGCATCGGCAAGCGCTTCCGCGAGCGGGTCTACACGGAAAAAGAGATCGCCTATTGTGAGAAGAAACGGCGCGGCAAGTACGAAAGCTATGCCGGCCGTTTTGCCGCCAAGGAAGCGGTCATGAAGGCGCTCGGCCGCGGCTGGGGCGCCAAGGTGCGCTGGCTCGACATCGAAGTTGCGCGCGCGCGCAGCGGCAAACCGGAAATCGTCTTGCACGACAAGACGGCAAGGCTCGCCAATGAGCTCGGCATCCGCCGCTGGGCGCTCTCGATCACCCACACCAAAGGACACGGGCTGGCATTTGTGGTGGCCGAGGATGGGTGAGATCGCAACCAAATCGGAAACAGATACTCACCACGACGGCACGAAGGATACGAAGGGTTCGATGTAGGGGCCGGTTTGAAACCCGCCCCAAGAAATGCCTGGAACCTTCGTGCTCTTCGCGCCTCCGTGGTTAATTGTTTTCTGGTTGGCGTATCGACATTCAGCTCGGCGTCGAGTTTTTTATCTGGTTTTTTGCCGGCAGCAAAAACAAAATTCCCAAGGCCCAAATCCCGGCGAGCGCGCCGGCGATCGTCCAGGCGGTCTTGCTCCGGCCGCTAGAGTTGGCAATGACGCAGCACAGAATCGCGTCGAGCAAGTGCACCAACGCGGCGGTGCGCAAAAGCGAGGTCGGGTCCATTTCAGACTTGATGAAAAGGAGACCGGAAAAGTATCCGAGGAACTGGTAGAAATCCACGAGCTGGCCTTGACGCTTCCTTTGGCCAACTAATATACTCGGTCTCCGCTCGATTAGAAATATTATGGCGGTCAAGACCATCGAATGGAAAAACGATCGAGTCATCATGCTCGACCAGCGCCTGCTGCCGCATCGCGAAGTCTATCGCGTGTGCCGCGATTATCTGCAAGTCGCCGAGGCGATCCGCGCAATGGTGATTCGCGGCGCGCCGGCCATCGGCGTGGCGGCGGCCATGGGCGCGGCATTGGGAGCCCTCAAGGCGCCGGCCAACGGCTTCGACCGATCTTTTGAAAAGATTCTCGCCACCCTAGGAAAGACCCGGCCCACGGCGATAAATTTGTTTTGGGCGCTGCAGCGCATGCGGCAAGTCTATCTCCATCATCGGAGCCGGGGCGTGGATGCCGTCAAGCGCGCCCTTAAAGAAGAGGCGCAAAAGATTTACAAAGAGGATATCGCCGCCAACCGCCAACTCGGCAAGCACGGCGTGTCGCTGCTGCGCAATGCCAAACAGATCATGACGCATTGCAACGCTGGCGCCCTTGCCACCGCGGGCTACGGCACGGCGCTGGGGGTGTTGCGGGCGCTCAAGGAGAGCGGAAAGGTATTTGAAGTTTTTGTCAACGAGACGCGGCCGTTCTTGCAAGGTGCTAGACTGACGGCATGGGAGCTCAAAAAGGAAAAGATACCTGCGACGCTGATCACGGATAGTATGGCGGGCTACTTGATGCAAAGCGGAAAAGTGGACGCGATCGTGGTCGGCTGCGACCGGGTGGCGGCCAACGGCGACGTGGCCAACAAGATCGGCACCTACACTCTCGCCGTGCTGGCGCGCCGGCACTCGATTCCCTTCTACGTCGCCGGACCGACCTCCTCGATCGACCTCGACTGCCCTTCGGGCAAGGAAATTCCCATCGAGCAGCGCGATCCCAAGGAGGTGTCGCACATTTTCGGCAAAGCGCTGGCACCCAAAGGAATTCACGTATTCAACCCGGCCTTCGACGTCACCGCGCAGGAGCTCGTGTCGGCGATCATCACGGAAAAGGGCGTGATTCATCCGCCCTACCAGCAGAATATTCGCAGCCATGTCGGTCATTGAAAAAAATTACGAGCTGGAAGCCTATTTCCACAACGCGGGCAAACCGCGGGAGCAGTGGCGCGTCGGCACGGAATACGAAAAAGTCGGCATCGACCGGTCGACCGGCAAGGCGATCCCTTACTTCGGTCCGCGCGGCGTCGATCGCATCCTGCGCGAGCTGATCGAGCGCTACGGCTGGCAGCCCGAGGAGCAGGACGGCAACATCATCGCGCTTAGCCGCGATAAAGCTCAGATCACGCTGGAACCGGGCGGGCAGATCGAGCTGAGCGGCGAGCCCTGTGAGAGCATTCACTGCACCTACGGCGAGTTCACTCAGCATATCCGCGAGCTGCTCGAGGTGGCTGAGCCGCTCGACATCGTGTTTCTCGGCCTCGGCATGCAGCCGGTGAGCCGGATCGAGGAGATCCAGTGGGTACCGAAAAAGCGCTACCGTATCATGGGTCCTTACATGCCCAAGGTCGGCGCCCTCGGCCAGCGCATGATGAAGCAGACGGCGACGGTGCAGGCCAACATCGATTTTCTCGACGAGAAAGACGCGATGGCCAAGTTCCGCACCGGCATGGGGTTGGCGCCGCTGCTGATCGCGATGTTCGCCAACTCGCCGATCTGCGAAGGTCAATTGAACGGCTATCGGAGCTTCCGCGAGCATATCTGGACCGACACGGACCGGAGCCGGTCCGGATTGCTCAAGTTTGCCTTCTCGCCCGACGCGTCGTTCGCCCACTACGTCGAGTACGCCTTGGACGTGCCGATGTACTTCATCATCCGCCATCATGATTATATCGACATGACCCACATGACCTTCCGCCAGTTCTTGGCCAACGGACATGAGGGCGAGCGGGCGACTCTGGAAGACTGGTCCGATCATCTGACCACTTTGTTTCCCGAGACGCGCATCAAGCGCTACATCGAAATTCGCTCGGTGGACAGCCAGCCGCCGGAGTTGATGCCGGCGCTGTCGGCGTTGACCAAAGGAGTTTTTTACGACTCCGACTGTCTGACCGCCGCCTGGGACCTGGTAAAGGGCTGGACTTGGGACGAGCGGATGGAAACCTATCTCGATTCCCACAAGAACGCGCTGTCGGCGCGCTTTCGCCGTTACTCCCTTCTCGATTTGGCCAAGGAGCTTTTTCAGATCGGCTGGGAGGGTTTGCGGCGCCAGCAATCGCTCAACAAAAACGGCGACGATGAGACGATTTATTTAAACCCGCTCAAGCCGCTGCTGTTCCAGGGCAAGTGTCCGGCCGATATTCTCGTCGAGAAATGGGAAGGTGAGCTGCATCAGGACATCAAGCGGCTGATCGCCTACAGCGCTTACAAGCTGCCGTGAATTTCGTCGATGAGCCTGCGGTGGTCGAGCTGCTCCAGCCGATTCTCCAGCTCGTCTTCTTCTGCGCCGCTAAATTCTTTCAGATAGCGTTCTTTGAGTGCGCCGATGCGCCGACAGCTCGCTTCGACTTGCGCCCGCAGCGGCGCTTCGCGCTCGGCCTCGGCGCACAGCGCCTCCGCGGCCTCCACCGCCTTCGCCAAATCGTGGCAAAACAACATCACATCGACGCCGGCGCGAAGCGCCAGAGCGGCGGCTTGGCCCGGCTTGGCGTGATCGCTCACGGCTTTCATCTCCATATCGTCGCTGAAGACCACGCCGCCGTAGCCGAGCTGGTGGCGCAACAGTCCGGTGACGACCGGCTCGGAGAGCGTCGCCACTTGGTTCGGATCAAGCGCCGTAAATTTCACGTGGGCGGTCATCAGCGCTTCGATGCCGTCCCGGCATGCCGCAACGAAGGGCGGTAACTCCACCGCTTCGAGCGCCGCAAGCGATTTTCCGACCACAGGCAGCGCCAGGTGCGAGTCTTCATCGGTATCGCCATGACCGGGGAAATGTTTGCCGCAGGGAATCACACCGCCCTGTCGCAAGCCGCGGCTCCAGGCCAAGGCCATCGCGATGACCGCCTGCGGATCGGCGCCGAATGCGCGCGCGCCGATGACCGGATTGCTCGGATGCGAATTTACGTCGAGCACCGGCGCGAAATTGAGATTGATCCCGGCTAGCGCCAGCTCTGCGGCGGTTGCCCGGCCGGTGCGATAGGCGAGATCAGGATCGCCGCGCACGCCGATCAGCGCAGCGGCGGGGAAGTGGCTGAACGACGGCGGCAGGCGGTGAACGTTCCCGCCTTCCTCGTCGATGGCGATAAACGGCGGCCGATCCGCGCCGTCCCAAAGATCGCGGCATAAAGAGAGGATCTGCCGCGGCGCGCAGCAGTTGCGGCGAAAAAGAATGAAGCCGCCGAATTGGTAGTCCGCAAAAACCAGTCGTTCTTCGCGGCTAATGCTCTCGCCCCGGCAGCCGACCATAATCATCTGGCCGATCTTTTCGCGCAGCGTTTGCATTCTTCCGCGACTATATCACAACCTGGACAAGTTTCCGGTCAGCGTGTAGATTCGCCTCAATCCGGATGAAAGCGAAGTATATCGTTGTCGAGGGGCCCATCGGCGTCGGCAAAACCAGCCTCGCCAAGATGCTCGCCGGTGAGTTTCAGGCGCGAACCGTATTCGAGCGGGTCGAGGACAATCCGTTTTTGCCGAAGTTCTACAAGTCCCGAGAGAATTATGCCTTTCAGAACCAAACGTTTTTTCTTCTCAATCGCTACCAGCAGCAGATCGAGCTGGCGCAGCAGAATCTCTTCAACCAGAACACCGTGGCGGACTATCTGTTCGCCAAAGACCAGATTTTTGCGACGCTTACCCTAAGCGCCGAGGAGCTGAGCCTTTACCAGCAAATCTACGCGCTGTTGAACACCCGGGTGCCCAGACCCGATCTGGTGGTCTATCTCCAGGCTCGCCCCGAGGTGCTTTACAAACGGGTCAAAAAAAGGGATAAAAAATTCGAGCGAGGCGTCACCTTCGAATACTTGAGCGAGGTGTCTCAGGCGTACAATCAGTTTTTCTTTCATTACGACGAGACGCCCTTGCTGGTGGTCAATACTTCGGAGATTGATTTCGTCTCAAGCAGCAACCATCGGGCTGACTTGATCAAGGAAATCAACAACATGGGTTCGGGGACGCAGCACTACATACCGCTTGGATCCGGGTAGCCTGGACCGAGACGGGCGGCAAAGACGGTAAGCGGGAAGAGGCCGGCGGCTTCTTCCGTCCTCCTTGGCCTTCCGGATCGGTCCGGAAGGCTTTTTTGTTTGGAGGATCGTCATGGGCGATAAGATCACCGTGCCGCATATCGTGAAAATGAAGCAGCGCGGCGAAACGATTACCTGCCTCACGGCGTACGATTATTCTTTCGCCCGCATTCTCGATGAGGCGGGAGTGGAGATGCTGCTCGTCGGCGATTCCCTGGGCTGCGTCATCCAGGGGAATCCCAATACTTTGGCGGTGACGATGGACGAGATGATCTATCACACGCGCATCGTCGCGCGCGGCCGCAAGCGCGCGCTGGTGATCGGCGACATGCCGTTTCTTTCCTTTCAAGCCGGCAAGGATCAGGCGCTGCACAATGCCGGTCGATTTCTCAAGGAAGGCGGAGCGGAAGCGATCAAGCTGGAAGGCGGCGTGAGCGTTCAAGACACCATTCGGGCCATCGTCGATGCCGGCATTCCGGTCATGGGTCATATCGGCTTGACGCCCCAGTCGGTGCATCGTTTTGGCGGCTACAAAGTACAAGGAAGAGACCAGGAGCAGCGCAAGGCGGTCATGCGCGATGCTCTCGCCGTCGAGTCCGCCGGGGCGTTTGCCGTAGTTTTGGAAGGCATGCCGCTCGAGTTGGCGCGCGAGATCACCGAGCAACTTACAATTCCCACCATCGGCATCGGCGCGGGCGTCAATTGCGACGGCCAGGTGCTGGTGCTGCACGATATGCTCGGTTTGTTCGATGATTTCATCCCGAAGTTCGTCAAGCAGTACGCCGATCTGAAAATAATGGCGAGCGGCGCCGTGAAAAGTTTCATCGCCGAGGTAAAGGAGCGCAAGTTCCCGACGGAGGAGCACTCGTTTAAGTAGGAGTGGAGTATCGGAGTAGTGGAGTGATGGGATCGGCCCTCCACTTACTCCAGCATCAATTATGCGCATCATTGAAAGAATCGAGGCTATGCGCGAGTGGAGCGAAGCGCAGCGCCGCGCCGGGCGCCGCGTCGGCTTTGTGCCGACGATGGGCTTTTTGCATGGCGGTCATATTTGTCTGGTGCGCGACGCCAAAGCGCGCGGCGATCGGCTGGTGGTGTCGATCTTTGTCAATCCGACGCAGTTCGGCCCCGGCGAGGACTTTGCCGCCTATCCGCGCGATTTCGAGAGCGACTGCGAGCTGCTGGAACAAGAAGGCGTGGACGCGCTGTTTTACCCTTCGCTCGGAGAAATGTATCCCCAAGGAGCGCAGACTCGCGTGGAGGTGGAGCGGCTCAGCGTTGCCGCTTTGCGGCGCACTCCGGCCGGGACATTTTCGCGGCGTTGCGACGGTCGTTGCCAAGCTGTTTCACATCGTGCAGCCGCACGTCGCGATTTTTGGCGAAAAGGATTATCAGCAACTGCTGGTGGTTCGCCGGCTGGTTCGAGACTTGAACATGGGCATTGAAATCGTTGGCCACCCGATCGTGCGCGAGCCCGACGGTCTGGCGATGAGCTCGCGCAACGCTTATCTCAACACCGCGGAACGGGCGGCGGCGGTGTGCCTGTCGCGGGCGCTCTGCAAAGCCGAGCGTTTATTCCAAGCGCGGCGAAAAATCTGCCGCGGCGTTGGTTCGCAGCGCCTTGGCCGAGCTCGAAAAGGAGCCGCTGGCCCAAGTCGAGTATGTGAAGCTCTGCGACGCGGAGACGCTCGACGAGCTGGAACGAATCGATGATCCGGCGGTGCTCGCCTTGTCGGTACGCATCGGCAAGGCGCGGCTGATCGATAATCGGGTGCTTGCCCGTTCGTGAACAACATGCCGCCGACAAGCGAAGATACGAGCGGAAAGATAAGAGCGCGCTGGAGCGAGAGCCTGCGGCGCTACTTTCTCTCCGGCCTGCTGGTTTTTCTGCCGGTCGCGATTACGCTCTGGTTTATCGGCTGGGTGATCAGTCTGCTTGACAGTGTGCTCGATGTGCTGCCCGACGCCGTGCATCCGAATTCCTATCTGCCTTTTGTCATTCCCAAACTCGGCGCCGTCGTCACCTTGCTGCTGATTCTTTTTCTCGGAGTGCTCACCACCGGCGTCGCCACCCGGCGGTTTCTCGCGGCCTGGGAAAATCTATTCATTCAGATTCCGGTGTTTCGCGGCGTCTACACCGCCGTGCAGAAACTGGTTCAGACCTTTCTCGGCCAGTCGAACGCGGAGCGCCAGGTCGTGATGATCGAGTACCCGCGTGCCGGAGTTTTCACCGTCGGTTTCGCCATGGGCCGGGCGTGGCATCATTTGGAGGACAAAATCAACGCGCCGCTCGTCAATGTGTTCGTGCCGACGACGCCCAACCCCACCTCGGGTTTTTTTCTGCTGCTGCCGAGCAGCGAGGTGACGCCGCTCAACATGACCATGGAAGAGGCGCTCAAGCTCATCACCTCGAGCGGTCTGATCACGCCGGACGAGAAAAGCAAAAATGGCAGGTAAGAAAATTGCCGCAAGCGGCGAACAGGTCGTCTGCGTCAACCGCCAGGCGCGGCACAATTACTTCATCGACGAGACCTACGAGGCCGGGCTGATTCTCGTCGGCAGCGAAGTCAAGTCGCTGCGCGACGGCAAGGCCAACTTGGTGGACAGCTACGCGCGCATTCAAAAAGGTGAAGCCTTTTTGGTCAATACGCACATCAGCCCGTACGCCGGCGCCAACCAATTCAACCACGAACCGACGCGGACACGAAAACTGCTGCTCCACGGCCGCGAAATCGAGCGGCTGACCGGCAAGACCAAGGAGCGCGGCCTGACCTTGATTCCGCTCAAAATCTACTTCAAAAACGGCCGAGCCAAGGTCGAGCTGGGCCTCGCCCGCGGCAAGAAGCTTTACGACAAGCGCGAAACCCTGCGCCGCAAAGTGGCGCAGCGCGAAGTCGAGCGATCGATCAAGGCAAGGCACTGACTTTCTAGCTTCCCGGTTTTCTAGTTTCTAGTTGGGCAACTGCGCAGTGGTGTAAAGGGACGCGTTTGGCCGGTAACTAGAAACTCGCAACTTGAAACTGTAAACTATTGTCATGGGGGCGATATGGGTTCGACGGAGGTGGGAAGTCAGAGTGGCATGCCGGGGTACTGTTCACCCGTTAAACAAACAGACTGCTTTAAACGCAGATAATTTCGAATACTCCCTAGCTGCCTAATCGCAGTTAGCGTCTTACCGGCTTTCTCCCACGGGGTTGGATAAGACGTCATTCAGTGGGATGGGCCGATTCTCCTGCCGGAGGGGATGAGGCCGAGATCCAAACCGGATAGCTCAAAGAAACCCAGCCGTTGGGGGCTCGAAGAGCGAGAGCAAAACAGCGGCTAAGCATGTAGTCATATCTGATGGAAAACCTTCGGACGGGGGTTCGATTCCCCCCGCCTCCACCAATTTAGCTTCCAGCCTACTTCCGTCACCTTCCATAAAAACGTTGTAATTCAATAAGCTTACTGATGATATGGTGTCCGGCATAGGTCCGATGCTGTCCCGCTACAGCTGCCCCCAATCTGGGGGCATTTTTGGGGGCATCATGGTCGACCTGAGAAAGTGAGATGCCCCCAGATGCCGCTTGACCGACATAAAGATTCGCTCGGCTAAGCCTCGGGCCAAAACCTTCAAACTGTTCGACAGCGGCGGGCTTTATCTCGAAGTCAGCACTACCGGCGGCAAGTATTGGCGTTGGAAATATCGTTTTGCGGGAAAAGAGAAGCGGCTTGCCTTGGGCGTGTATCCCGGACGTTGGCTTGAAGGCGGCCCGCGGCAAGCGCGACTCTGCTCGCCAGCAGCTCGCGAACGGCATCGATCCTGGCGAAGCGCGCAGGGCAGAAAAGATTGCCCAAGCTGGCGCTGAGAGCTTCGAGGCGATCGCACGTGAATGGTACGAGAAGTTTTCACGCAGGGTGGGTTTCAAGCCATGCCGACCGCATCTTGCGGCGGCTGGAAAGAGACATATTCCCTTGGCTGGGCAAGCGGCCCATCGGGGAAATCAAGGCGCCCGAAATCTTAACTGTGCTGCGTCGCATTGAAAGTCGCGGGTGCATTGGAGACAACCCATAGAGCGATGCAGAATTGCGGGCAAGTTTTTCGCTATGCTGTCGCAACGGGTCGAGCCGAGCGCGATCCGACCGGTGATCTCCGAGGCGCGCTCCCGCCGCCAAAAGAAAAGCATCACGCCTCTATCATCGAGCCGAAAGCGTATTGCGGAACTGCTTCAGGGCTATCGACGCTTACCAGGGATATTTCGTGACCAAATGCGCACTTCGGTTGGCGCCGCTGGTGTTTGTCCGGCCAGGCGAATTGCGCCAGTGCGCAATGGCCGGAGTTTGATCTCGAAAAGGCCGAATGGCGCATCCCCGCAGAGCGGATGAAGATGGGAGAGCAGCATATCGTTCCATTGGCGCGCCAAGCGGTAGACATTCTGCGTGAACTTGAGCCGCTCACGAACCGAGTGTTTCCCTCACGATCGAATCATGCCTCGGTATGTTTTTCCCAGCGCGAGAACGCACGAGCGGCCGATGAGCGAGAATGCGGTTCTCGCCGCTCTCCGGCGAATGGGTTACATGAAGGACGAGATGACTGGCCATGGATTCCGCAGCATGGCTTCAACGTTGCTGCATGAACAAGGCTGGAATCATCAAGCGATCGAACGTCAGCTTGCGCATGCCGAGCGTAACCAGGTAAGTGCCGCTTATAATTTCGCCGAGCATCTGCCGGAACGACGCAAGATGATGCAGGCTTGGGCGGATTACCTGGACGGACTGAAAGCGGGTGGCGAATTACTGGCGGTTGGCGAACCGTAATCGATTTGGATTCGATTGCTCGTCACGTCCGCCAGGGCGCAGATTCGAAACGGGTGGTAACTAACAGTGCTCTCGCCGAGAGAAAACTTTCGAGCCGAATTAATGCCACGATGAATCCGCGCGGTCCGCTCGCCGGCTCGCTTGGATTTGTTGGTGTAACCAATCTTGGATTTCATCTTCCAACCAGCCGACCGCGCGGCCACCCAAGCAAACCTGCTTCGGAAACGTTCCCAACGCCATGCGGAAATAGATGGTGCTTCGAGACAGGCCTGTGATGGCTTTAACTTCCGGAAGCCTCATTATCCGATGCTTGGTTCTGCCGCCCGGATGACCGACCAGGGATTCGAATTCTCTTGCGGTCATTCTTCATACCTCGCCGCAAGTTCTTCGCGGATAATCTGGCGGAGAACATCGTCGATGTTCGCCGCTGTCTGGTGGTCGCCGCCGGCAGGGCGCGGTGCTGCTCGCGTCTGGTCGGGTGCTTCGTCCTTCTTTCGCTCTGATCTGCGTTGGTTTCATTTTGCCGCCCGTCTACGCCCAGCGGGCGTTACTTCGACGGCTGCGCCACGATCGCTCGCCTCGATTTCCTCTAAATGTTTTTTAACCAATGCCTGGTAGTTCGTTTTCTGCGTGGAGAGATTCTCTAGGCGTTCTTCGCTCTCTTCCCATGGATGGGTGTCTTCGAGGGAACCCTCCAGTTCTTCCAAGGCCGTCGACAAGAGGTCATTGATAATTTGGGTCTTCGTCCTCTGCGGAAACATCTCGCAAAGAGCGGAGATTTTCGCGGCCACGTGCACCGAGAGCCTCATAGACGTTTGATTACGCATCAGACGTGAATTGTCTGGTCCGACCCAAGTGTTAATTAAATATTTCGCTTCCATTGGACTGCTCCTGCTGCTCATTAAACTATATTTAGTTTTATACAGCACTAAACTAGCTTTGTCAAGCAACTAAGATGTGATGGTCGAGAGTCCTCGCTCAGTAGCAGGCCCCATTCTTCCTGCTCGCTCGGATCCGCGACCCTAGCGGCCGATTTTGGCGCTCTCTTCGTGCTCATGCTGATTTCTTTAGAATGGTGAGCTGTGGCAGGGCCGGGTTTGCGGATTCTTCCTGCTCACGTTTTTGCTGACGTCGCCTAAGTCTACCCCACCTCAAGCAGAGATACTTGGCGGTCCAAGGTTGACGATAATTGTTTCCCCGGCGGAGTTTTCTTTCGTTAAACTCAATGGCCATTTCTTCATAGTCGAGGCCGCGCGCAAGCGCGTCTAAAATCGCCCTGCGGTGAAGCTCTTCCAACGGCTCGGAGTTTTTCTCAGCCGTATGAAGTAGCCATTCCACCATAAAGCGTGACCACGGCTTTCCCGACGGACTCGGAAAACCATGGTCGTTAAATTCTTTCGCAATCCACTCGTATGGCCGCCCCTCGCGACTAAGCTCAGCTGCTTTTTCCCGTAAGGAACGAATTTCCCCCGAGTGTCGATGCGGCTGGAGCCCCAGCTTACGCAAGATGGCACGAATCTGACCCAGGCACAGTACAGTTATCTGGCCGGTGGAATTTTCACCTGTTGCGAGCCGCTGTCTGATCTCCGGAACCGTGAGATTTTGGTCGTGGAGCTCGCGAATCAAATGGTACCGGCCGAAACCACGCCATATGGCTAGAGACGTTTGGCTGCCGGTTTTCCACACGATTGTCGCATCGATCCTTTCTTTGGTTGCTCTTACGAGGATCTGATCGATGAGGCAGCGCAGGATCTCTTTTCGATCTTGGTTGGAGACCCCGGGATGATGCCAGAACGCCGGCACATCGCTCGCGAGGCGGCAGAGCTCTTCTAACTCGTCATCAGTTTCCATCTCTTGGCTTTTCGCCTGTTGAATGGCGACCTTCCGCTCGAAATTTTCTTTTTCTACTAGGATCGCCTCGAATTTATCGACCGCATGATCATAGACTCTCTGGTGTTTGCCATAGCTTCGATCGACTAGCTCCTGGGCCTTGCGCAGTTCTAGCTCGAGCCGTTCGCGCTCAGATTCAGTCCAGTCAAGGCGCGTCCGTTTTGGCGCCGAGTCTCCTCCAACGCTGCCTGCAACATCTCAAGCGGTGGGGATTCGAGCATTTTGAAAACCCTTGCAAGCACGTTCGTCTCGAATTCACAGCTGGTAAATCGTGTACACGGTTCAGTATTCCAGCCGCACATATAGGTCCAGCTATCAAGGCGGTCATAAGTTACCGCTAACGCATTGTTGCATACGGCGCAGCGGAGTAATCCCTGAAGGATGGCGGGCCCGCGGCCGGGACGGCGGCGAGCCTCAAAGCGATTACTGCTCAAAATAGATTTGATCTCCTCTTGTTGCTCTTGGGTCATGTACGCCGGATGATGGTTAAAATGTTTTATCCACCGTTCCTCGGGAACTTTGATTCGCTGTGATTGGCCATTGGCGAGGACTGGCCCGCGGGGTTTCGATTGTGTTCTTCCATAAACGTACAGACCGGTGTAGGCGGGATGTAAAAGAATGTTTCTCACCCGTCCGATACCCGCTTCTTTGAACGACACGCGTTCACCGTGCCTGAATGGTATTTGCACTCCGGCTTTTCTTAGCGCGACGACCGTTTTACGGATCGATCGGGTTTGAAAAAACGTATCGATGATCGTCCGCATTGTGTCCTTGGTCTCGGGGTCGTAGTCATACCGGCCGTCTGGGCCTTCAATCCAACCGACGGGCAACACCGAAACCATCTCACCTTGCTTGGCTTTGGTGATTCTCGCCTGGCTCAGGAGTCTCACGCGCTGGCTGTTTTCGTGCGAGGCGAGCATGGCCCCAAGTTGCGAGAAAAGAATGTCGTTTGAATCATTCGGATCAACAAATCGCCCTTCCGTGTGGATTATTATATTGTTCTCTGCGGCGATCCGGCGAAAGAGTTCAAAGTCGAGTAGTTTCCGTGACAACCTAGAGATGGTGACGCAAAAGACCGCTCCGACCTCGCCGGCTGCCATCATCATTTGCAGCCGCCGCCACCCGGTCCGCCCCTCACTCGAGGAACCCGTGATTCCCAAATCTTCATCGATGATTTGAATCTTGGAATCCGGCCATCCGTAGGAGCGCGCAACCCCCGCCAAGCCTCGTTGGAATTCGGTGCTGCCGACGTTGTCGCGAACCTGCTGCTCGCTGGACTGCCTGATATAAATGATCGCGAGCCGGCGCAAATGATCATGTGTGATCAGTGGATGAGTCTGATTACAGGTTCATCGTTTTTCATCTAGTTCTCGTTGCCTCTCGGTTAAGATCCTCGCCACTATTTGGGCTATTAGTTTTTGAGCTGCTTGGATTTCCGGCGGCTGGTCTGGGCTGATCAACGTTGCCTTCGGCATCGATCCGCTTTTTGATGGCCAAGACGGTCCTTTTAATAGCTTTAAGTACTTCGAGGTCGATAGCGTGTGTCGGGTGTTTTTCATGTTTGTCGGTATCCGGTTGTAC
>CAVUVW010000012.1:0-79500 GCA_963745035.1 uncultured delta proteobacterium
AAAAGCGTGTAGACAAACGGCGCGACGGCAGAGCCCGAAGTAAAGACGATCAGGCTTCCCAGCAATACTACACAGACGATAATCGGCAGGAGCCAGAATTTTTTCCGCTCCCTCATGAACGACCAAAGCTCTAGTAGGAATTCACCCATGAGGCACCTCGCTCAAAGATCAACAATATACCGATGATAAATCGACTTGCCTCAACCAGGAACCAACATACGTTTGATCGCCGTGCGCGCTTTCCGTTTTGTGGCGCCCACCCAACTGGCTGGCCCAATCAACCGTCGTATCCCAGGATAGTCATTGTACGGCACGCTCATCAGCTCGGGCCACGTCGCAGAGATGATGTCACTGCCCAGAGCTTTGCCGCGCCGGTAGGAAGACGGCAGGTGAAGCATGGTGTCGAAGATGTCGCGATGGCTGAAAGGAGTCAGGTTGACGGCGAACGGGGCGGCACCGTACAGGTGAGGCGCGGCCCAGCATCCCAGCCGGTGCTCGAGATATACGAAGTCGAGCAATGTCGAGAGCGGGAAATCCGGTAAGTCGCGAAGCCAGGCTCGAATAGCCTCCTGCAATCGATCCGATGCCGGTAGCTTCATCCTATGAAGTAATTCCGCGGGAGACATTTTTTGCGTCTCGCTGTCCGTTGCCCTTGAGTAGAAAGCTCGTCCAACCTCTCCTGCGAAGCCGGTAAGCCAGGCCCCGGACAGGTCTAAATGCTCGCGGCAAGCCGCGAAAAAATCCCGCGACTTACCCGCTCCGCCGGCAAACCCGATCCGATGCAGATATTGCAACTCGGTGCCCGCCGGCAATTTCGCGGAGATGGGAATCAACGATTGATGTAGTCCAAAGCGCTTCGCGAGACGCTGAGATGCGTAAACGTCAACCCGGTCACTTCGCTCTCTGCGCCAAGGACGATAATCAAAAGTGACATATTCAATCTTATCTCTCCAGGCTCTCGAGCAGGCAAGCAACATCCGCGAATCCTGTCCCGCGGTCAAGGGCATGTAGAGCCGATGCGTGTTTTCCAGAACGCTCAAGATGTGTCTTCGCAATACGCCGACTATTTTTTCAATGCAGTCGGGCAAATCTTTCTCGGAAATCTCCTTGAGCGTAGATTTGGGATAGTGACGAATAGCTCGCCAATTTACGAGATCAAGATAATGGTTCGGCAGGAGTCTGCTGATATCGGGGTCCAACGTAGTCCCGGCCGGCCAATATTGATTGGGCTTATTGTCCGGGAACTCCCCTAAACGCGCTGACCAAAGAGGGTGATCGGGCTCGTCCAAGACAAGAACTGCAACGGTAGATCCGGCCATTTTCCTTTGTTCGGAAAAGACCGCGCTCAGAGTGCCCCCGGCGTCGAGGTAAAGACGTTTCAGATCCGCGGTCAAGATCACAAAGGCATAGCGGCCGCCGAAGCTGTAAATAAACTTTTCCAGGCTTTCGGCAGCCTGTGCGCTCACAGGAAAGGAGAGTTGAACTGGCGTCTTGATCAGCCTCCCGGATTGATCGATGGCCCATCCCAACACATAACCAACTTCGTT
This sequence comes from uncultured delta proteobacterium, assembly GCA_963745035.1. GTDB lineage: Bacteria > Desulfobacterota > Binatia > UBA9968 > UBA9968 > DP-20. Next base: position 1,548 of record CAVUVW010000012.1, read on the forward strand.
TCCGTCTTTATCCAGGACGGTATTTACAGGTAGTGATGGATGAGCGCTAAGGTGGTAACCGCCGCAACAGTAACCGTCCCAGCCATCTTTGCGGGCGGATGCATCAGTTGACAGGATAAACTGATGATGGAAGGCAACATCGATCATTGGAGTGCTCTATATCCGCGCTAAGCTGCGGATCGAAAGAAAGACGAGAAATCGGATAACTCGTTCGTAAATCGTGCTCTCAGTCGCTGCGCGCTTGTTCCGAGGTGATTCTTATTTCACCGTTCCGTTTTGACCCTCCTGCCAAGTAATCTTGCGTTTAGCTCTCGTGTATCCATTAATTCGTTACTGCGCTTATGATAGGCGCTGTAACGCTCTTTGGCTTTCTCAATCGCCCAAGGAAACGTGTGCCTAAAAAGGTTGAGGTTACGTTCCAGGTCCTCTAACCGGCGAGTCAACTGTTCGCCACTCGACCGCAACGGCTTCGGTGCCATTCGGGCAGCTTTACGAACCACTCGCGACACAATCCTATACGGCCATTGGAACCGCTCCAGAAGCCGACATCCTGTGTATAATCGTTTTCCCTTCGAGTCCCGACGTAACCACGTGTAATATTCGTTGCAGGTTGCTGATGTCAGGCTATCGATGCGCGCGTCAAAAAGGACTGACGCGGCGTTTTTCGAAACACCGAAGAGGTTTCCGGGGATCCCCGCCTCCTGCACAATCCGACGGGGAATCGGTTTGCTATAACCCGGAACGTCCCATGGCGCCATTTCGGGTGACTTGGTTATCCTATTGATCTCCGCGGCTTGCCGCGCTCCCATGTAGCCAATTGGAAAGTGAATAAACCCTGCCCACAAACGGTACTCGGTCAGGGATGTTCCCGACCGATCCTTACGAACAATTTCCGGGTCTACCGCGCCGGATTCCTTTTGCCACAGCGCACCTGCATAGTGGCCGGTTAAAAGAACGCACCCGAGGAGCTTATGCTCCGCGCCACCTAAATATACGTCCTCTCCTTTGGCATCGGCAGCGATAAAAGGTACCTCAGCCAGATGCCGCGACTGCCAAGCATCGCGCGATATCAGAGTCAGTTGTATACCAAACCGGTCGGCGATATGTCTTCCATCATCTGCCATTCCCTGCCGCGATTCTGTAAACGAAATCGCCTCGCGTAATCCATGCGATCGGGCCAACGCCGTAACGGCCGCCGAGTCATAGCCCGACGAGAGGTGCCAAGCAGCCGATAAGGATGCTCCCGGCCATTGGCCGAAACATTGGCGGTAACCCTACCAAGAGAGGTTGACAGAAAATCGCGATAGCTTGTGAATGTAGTGAAGTCGCGCGCCTTGTCTGGCTTTTTTACCTCAACTAACGCTGTGCCATCCCATTTCAGATTGTGGAAATACGTGAATTGAACCGAGCCGGCGGAAACATCCAGTCTGCGTTCATACTTACTGAGACCGTGAACGATCGACCCGAGATGTTCATAGTATCCGAGAGAGTGAGGATCGAGGGCAGTATTAGTTACTGCCAAGAGACATGCCAGGGAGTTTGAAATCCAAACCCCGCCGTCATGCGCCAGCGCTTGCAGACGATCCACCGTGGTCCCTGAGGAGACGAAAACAACGTGCCCGTCGCGCGCTCGCCCACCTGACCCAAATATGAGGTCTGTTAAGTCGAAGTCGCCCAGCTTCGTATTCGCCATCCCACACCGCCTCACAAAACCAGCTATCTCGAACTTCGACCCTGGCTCCGTGATAAACGGTGATTACGGGCTCAGATGCGATACAGTGGGCTAACCAGGCGAGCGGTGGCCACTCCGCAACCAGATGGTATTCAAAGCGCATCATCCGTATCTCCCAGTTAATGAAAAAACCGTGTCCACAGCGACTCGACGTGTAAAGTTATCAGCCGCACTTAATACTGTTTCGTTAGATGCGACGCTGGCCGCGGCGTACGGGTAACACGATAGCTGTCGAGGTCCGGTCTCAAACGCCGACCCATGGGATCTTTGCCCAACCACCGCCGGACTATGCCAGTCGGCGTCACGAGAACGTAGAAAATGAAACCCAGAATAATTCTCGTATTGATCCACCCCAGAACATGACCCAGCAACATCCAGCCTTTGTAAATCCACGTTAGGCTCCTGGGCAACACGGCAGCAGGTAGCAGAAGACATCCCGCCGCGCCCGCCGCCCACCAGCGTGGTTCGTCGCCGCGGATAATCAGCGGCCATAATGCGATCAACGCAAAGATGCCGCCCACGGTAAAGCCGAAGGAACGCAGCTGCTGATTCGTCGTCTCCTCTTTCATGGCTTTCCCTGAGTGGAATTTATCCGAGCGTCTCCCTCTCCCCCGTGTTCATTCTACGTGCTCGTGTTCGTGCCCGTTCACGGTCACGGCTCCCGTACACGACACTGAGCTCGGGCTAGTCCAGCTCGAATTCCTTTTGCCAATCGCCGTCGCCTTCCAAAGGTTTCTGCTCCTCCTTGTAGAGAAGACAGTTTTCCAACACCAGGACATCGATGGCGGTGCGCATGAAGCAGCGATAGGCGTCTTCCGGCGAGCAAACGATGGGCTCGCTTCGAACGTTAAACGAAGTATTGACCAACAGCCCGCAGCCGGTCTTGGATTCGAAGGCTTTGAGTAACTTATAGTAGCGCGGATTGGTGTCTTGGTGCACCGTCTGGATGCGCGCCGAGTAGTCCACGTGGGTAGCAGCCGGGATATCGGATTTGGGAACGTTCAGTAGATCGATGCCCCAGAGCGCCTGTTGCTCCTTGGTGGGAACGATGCGGCGCTTTTCCACCACCGGAGCCACCAGGAGCATATAGGGGCTGTCCGCATCCATCTCGAAGTAGTCGGCGACGCGTTCGCGGAGCACGGAGGGGGCGAAGGGACGGAACGATTCTCGGTATTTGATCTTGAGATTCATGACCGATTGCATCTTGGGACTGCGCGCGTCCCCGAGGATGCTCCGGGCGCCCAAAGCCCGCGGGCCGAACTCCATTCTGCCCTGGAACCAGCCGACGACCTTCTCTTCGGCCAGCTCTTGGGCCAGCCGGTCGAAAAGGATCTCGTCGGTCAGCTTTTCGTAGGGGGCTTGTTTTTGTCGCAGAAACTCTTCGATCTCTTCGTTGGTGTAGGAGGGACCTAAGTAACTTCCCTGCATGGTGTCTTTTGTTCTCTCGGCGATTCGCGGCTTGTCCTCAAGCCGGTGCCAGGCGGTAAGCGCGGCGCCCACGGCGCCTCCGGCATCGCCGGCCGAGGGCTGAATCCAGAGTTCCTTAAACGGCCCTTCACGCAGGATCCTTCCATTGGCCACACAATTTAAGGCCACGCCTCCGGCCAGGCAGAGATTCTCGGCGCCGGTCTCGCGGTGGAGGGTCCTCGCCAGGCGAAGCACGACCTCTTCGGTGACTTCCTGGATGGAGCGGGCAAGATCCATGTCGCGCTGGGTGAGCAACGTCTCGGGCTTTCGCGGCGGGCCGCCGAACAGCTCGTCGAATTTACCGTTGGTCATGGTGAGCCCGGTGCAATAATTGAAATAGTCGATCTTGAGCCGAAAAGTGCCGTCGTCTTTTAAATCGATCAAATTATCGTAGATCGCTTTTACATAGACGGGCTTGCCGTACGGCGCGAGACCCATGACTTTGTATTCCCCGGAGTTGACTCGAAACCCCGTGTAGTAGGTAAAAGCCGAATAAAGCAGCCCCAGCGAGTGCGGGAAGTTGATTTCCCAGAGGGGCGTGAGAGCGTTGCCGTCGCCGAGCCAGGCCGAAGTGGTGGCCCATTCGCCGACCCCGTCCATGCAAAGTACCGCGGCGTTTTTAAACGGTGAAGGATAGAACGCCGAGGCGGCATGGGACTCGTGGTGCTCGCCGAATAGAATCGGCGGCAGGCCGTCCTTTTTTTTAACCCCGTCCGTGGAGATCAACTCGTTTTGCAAAACGCTCTTGAGCAGAAGCTTTTCTTTCATCCAGACCGGCATGGCGGCAAGAAAAGACTGGATGCCTTTGGGAGAAAAGGCAACGTAGGTTTCCAACAGCCGCTCGAATTTAATCAGCGGCTTGTCGTAGAAGATAAAATATTTGAGATCGGCCAGGGATATGCCGCCCTCGCTCAAGCAGTAGCGTACGGCGTTAGCCGGGAAGCGGGCGTCGAACTTTTTCCGTGTGAAGCGCTCTTCTTGCGCGGCCGCGACAATTGCGCCGTCGCGCAGTAAGCAGGCGGCACTATCATGATAGAATGCCGAAACACCTAAAATATAGGTTGGCATGGATTCTTCTCCAAAACTAAAAGCAAAAACCTTATCAGTCGGCGAAGCCTTATCCTTTCCGGATCACACCCAGGTAGTGAGTACAAAGCGGTGAAAGCTTTCCCAGTAAATAACAAGCCAAGTGGGAATACGGCGCCAGCAAACGGGTCAACGGGGGGAGCAGCGTGATTCGCTCGAGCTCGATACGGCATCCCGGAAACAACTGAGCTATCTCACGTCGTTTAACCCCGCGGACATCGCTGTTTCGCGGATTGTTCACGCGATAATCGTACCAAAGAATGAGACCCGTCCGCTTGACCACGCGCATCATCTCCCGTGCGATCTGTTGTCTTAACGATGAATCCAGGATTGAGGTAAAAACCGTCGATTGGAGGACCAGATCAAAACTTTCATCGACAAATTCCAGTTTGGCTGCATTCCCGCGCTCGATTTTAATCTCCGGTGGACATAACTGCCGGCTCTCGACAACCCGATCCTCCAACAAGTCGATTCCCGCCACATTTTCGGGCCGCGCTCCCCATTTAATGAAGTCGCGAAGCCAGTGACCTTCACCGCAACCGATTTCGAGCAGCTTTTTCGATTTCAAGTCCTCATAGCCATGCTGCTGCAACAGCCCCAGGGTTCGCCTCTCCCGCTCCTGTATCATAAAAAGGTGGCCCGGATTGAAGCATGAATAGAGTCCGGAATAGACGGCGGTGTCCTTTCGTTTTGAATAAACTTCCCGGATTCTGGCCTCTTCAGCGGCCGCCGCGTCCGGACTGTCGTAACCTGTGGAATGGTTTCTACTCACGACCTTAACCAATTCGGCTCATTGTAACAGAACGCCTATAACACCACAAAAATGGATCAGCACTCATGCCTTGCAGATCAGGATGCCTGGCGTGCCGACGCTTCAGGATCCAAAGCCGATGGTTTCGCGCCGTAAAATGCGCCGATCTGCTCGACGACGTAGCTTTGTTGCTCTTCCGTAAGCTCTGGGTAGATGGGGAGCGCCAAAGCATCCAGGGCAGCAGCTTCCGCGCGCGGAAAGTCCCCTTCTTTATACCCAAGGTATTCGAAACATTTTTGCAGGTGGAGCGGAATCGGATAATAAATTTCGGTTTCAACGCCCTGCCGCCGCAAAAAAGCCTTTAACGCGTCCCGGTCCGGACAGCGAACGACAAATTGATTATAAATATGGCCCGGAGCGTCTTCCGGGAGCGTGATCTTTCCGAGCAGACCGCCTTGCGCAAACAGATTCCGATATCGCGCCGCATTGACCTTGCGCGCCTGAGTCCATAACGAAAGATATTTCAATTTGACTCGCAACACGGCCGCCTGGAGCGCGTCCAGCCGGAAGTTCCCCCCGATGACAGCATGGTGGTACTTGGGTTCTCCCCCATGAACGCGCAGAATCGAAAGCTTCATGGCCATGTCTTTGTCATTCGTGACTACCATGCCGCCGTCGCCGAAAGCTCCGAGATTTTTGCTGGGAAAAAAAGAAAAGCATCCGGCGTGGCCGAAGGCTCCCGCCCGCGTCCCGCTCTCGTCATGAGCGCCGATCGCTTGCGCGGCGTCTTCGATGACCAGCAGATTTTTACTGCGGGCGATTTCCAAGAGACGCGGCATTTCCGCGCAGCGGCCAAATAGGTGCACCGGCAGAATCGCCTTGGTTCGCTCCGTGACTTTGGCCTCGATCTGCGCCGGGTCCAAATTGAAGCTGTTTTCCTGGATGTCGACGAAGACCGGTTTGGCGCCGAGCCTGGCGATAACGCCGGCCGTGGCAAAAAACGTGAAAGGGCTGGTGATGACTTCGTCTCCCGGATCGATGCCGGCCGCCATCAATGCGATCAATAAGGCATCGGTTCCCGAAGATACTCCGACGGCATGGGCGACTCCGCAAAAGTCCGCAATCTCCTGTTCCAGGGCGCTGACTTCAGGCCCGAGGATGAATTTTTGTGAATCACAGACGCGATCGATGGCCTGCCGGGTTTCCCACCGAATCGGGGCGTACTGAGCTTGCAGGTCCAGAAGTGGCACTTTCATCATGCTGCGCGAACCTCCTCGCCGACTTTACGGTATTGTTTTTGACAGGCCCGACAAACGACTTGGCTTTGACTTCCATTGTGCTCGAGGCGATTGCCGCACGCGCACATCCATCCCGCGATCCGTGCCGGGTTACCCATAACGAGAGCGAAATCGGGAACGTCTCGGGTGACGACGGCGCCGGCGCCGACAAAAGCATATCGGCCGATCGTCACGCCACATACGACGGTGCAATTGGCTCCCAAAGTCGCGCCGTGCCGGACTAACGTAGGACGCAGCTCCTCCATCCGGCTTATCTCGCTTCGCGGATTGTAAACATTGGTAAACACCGCCGATGGGCCGCAGAATACGCCGTCCTCGAGCGTGACTCCTTCGTATACCGACACGTTATTTTGGATTTTCACTCCGTCGCCGACGGTGACATTCGGCCCGACCACGACGTTCTGACCGATCCGGCAGTCCCTTCCGATCCGGGAATTGCGCAAGATATGCGAGACATGCCAGATGGTCGTGCCTTCGCCAATCTCCACGTTCTCGTCGATGAACGCCGATTCATGCACGGAATAATTGGGACGCCGACCGACTTGCCCAGTCTTGGATCCCGGCATCTGAAGCGCGTCCTGACATTGCTGCAAGACCGTCAAGACTCGAAGACCCTCATGGCCGTCGGTGCGCGGATTTTGGCGCGTTTGCATGCACTCTAGAAAATGCCCGCATTCAGCGCGCAGCGGCTCGCCAGAGTCGACCGGCACCGGGCGGGCTGTAGCCTTATTGGGAACAGGAATCGAGCCTTTCCACGAGATGACATGCGGATAAAGAGTCAATTTATTTTCCTGTTCCACGTCATCAAAGACCGCCATTTGACGCTCCCCGACTACAATGAGCTTTTGCTCTTTGTAGGGATGCAGCCAGGACACAAACACGTGCGCTTTGATGCCGCTGGGAAAGGACAGCAGGCTCACCGTAACGTCGGCGATTTGATCATGAAGATAATTCCCGCCTTGTGCATCAACGCAAACCGGCATTTCTTCCACCAAGCCGAGAATGACGGAAATGTCGTGCGGAGCAAAAGACCAGAGGATATTCTCTTCCCTGCGGATTTTTCCCAAGTTCAGACGATTCGAATAAATGTAACGGATGCGGCCGAGTTCACCTGCTTCGATGAGCTGTTTCAATTTCACAATCGCGGGGTGATACCAAAGCAGATGGCCAACCATCAGTATGCGTTTTTCTTCAGCCGCAAGCGCGATCAATTTCCTTCCTTCGGATACGGAAAGACAGAGCGGCTTTTCAACGAACACGTCCTTTCCGGCCAATAGCGCTTGACGCACCAAAGTCTCGTGCGTCTCGGCGGGCGTGGCAATCGCTACGCCCGTCACCTGCGTATCCCGCAATACCGCATCGACGCAGTCGCTAAACGCGACATCGGGATAGAGGGACCTGAACTTACTTATTCTGTCCGGATCCGAGTCACAGATCATGTGCAGGGCGCCCAGCTCGCTAAAGTTGCGAATAAGATTTTGGCCCCAATAACCGGCGCCGATGCACGCGATGCTTTTGCTGGTCGGACGATCCATAAGCTACTTTCTTTCCGGCTCAATCATCTCGTTGCGTTTTCGTAAGACTTCGCTGGCGAACGCGTCAAGCGCGTGAAATGAACCGACGGTTTCCGCCGAAGAACGATAAAATCGACAACGCCGCGGAGAAAGCCAAAGCCGTAGGCAAAATGGTAGCAGGCGAAAACAAGAGGAAGAATCGGCAATAGCTTCCAACCGTGACGCGCCGCCGTCAGCAATGAAGCGCCAGCGTTGCAGATTGCATAGGTGCCCGTCAATAGTGTCCAGCCCCAAGCTGCGAGCCACGACCATGGACTCGCTATCGCCAGGGCAAATAATGCAAGAACAAAAATACCTGGTGCCAGATGGCGCCACGAAGCCGGAATTTTGTGCTTCTGGATGACCCGGACTTTCCAGTAACCATACTGCATGTACTGCCGGCAGAGAGCATGCAGAGATGGGCGAGGTCGATACCAGCTCCGGATTCGCGGCGATTGCCAGATCTTTCCACCTGCTCGTGTCAGTCGGAGGTTAAATTCATCATCTTGGTTGCGCACAAGGTCTTCGTCGAAAAAACCGATACGGTCAAAAACTTCGCGCCGCCAGCAACCGTACGTCACGGTGTCTACGTAGCCTTCATATTCGACATCGTGGAATCGTGCTCCACCCACGGAAAAAGGAGAGTGATACGCGGCACAGATCGCCGCCTGCACGTAATTTGTTGCCTCCGTGCGTGCAGGACCACCCACGTTATCAGCGCCGGTCTGGTGCAGTACCGTCAAGCATGCGCAAATATAATCGCTCGCGTACTCAGTGTGCACATCCATGCGAAGGTACCACCTCGCCTCGCGCCGCGCGAATGGCTGCGTTTAAGCCAGTGGACACGATCCGGCCGGGATTATCGATTACCCGCAACCGCCCATCCTCGCGCGCGAGCCGGGCAAGAATCTCCCGCGTGCCGTCGTCGGACATGCCGTCGGCGACGATGACTTCGAGCTTACCCGGCACGGCACGCTGCCCCAGCACGGAACGCACGCATGCCTCGATGTGGCCGCGCTCATTACGGCACGGAATCACCACGGATATGATCGGCAGGTCTTTTGACATCCCGATAAACATTTATTGTGCGCGGAGACTGTCCAAAAAGCTGTTTCAGGGCTCAGCGTTAATCGTTGGCATTAGCTGTGTGACAAGGGTCACCAGGTGATCGAACAGCTCCTCGTCGCGGTGTTCATAGCGAAACGCCAGCTCGGTCAAAAAATAATACAGGTCCTGGTCCGAGCTGCGATGAAACCTGCTAAGCCGCGACCGGGCAAAGCCCCAAAAGCCACTCAGACCGTCGAGGCTGGACTTGCCTTTAGGCAGGCTTCTTGACGCTGCCGCCGGCAGTCGAACGCGCCACAGAAGGAGACCGTCATACTCGCCGTAAGAGCCGGTAAAAACAATCGGCCCCTGCTTGATGAATCTGGGCTGCTCACGCAGCACAGTCTCGACGCTCAGGCCCACGACCGGAGAAACCTGAATCTTTCCTCCTCGTTCGACGAAACCGAACATGCGGCCCGCTTCGTCCGGCGAGCCTCCCTCAAGCGGCGGCGTGGTGCCCGCGCCGGTCGTCGCCGATCCCTGCTCGCCGCTCGCCTGCGCGATGGCGCGCCGGATCAAATAGATCGCCTTGAGCGCGGTCGGATAACTGATGCCGACTTCTTTAGCGAGCTGCGCCGGCGGAATTTCGAGCTCGAACAGCTTGACGATCCAGAGCCATTGCCGCGCCGTCAGATTTAACTCGCCGATCCAGCGCCGCGTGAAATCATGAAACGTGTAGCCACAGCGCGCGCAGCGATAACGTTTGTCCGCCAGGCGATAAATTTTCGAGCTTTCGCACCGCACGCAAAAGCGCCGATTCTGCCGCCAGGCTTCGTTGACCAGGTGGAGATGCGCGCGTCTCTCACTCCGGAATAAAGATTCCAGGGACTTTAGTGGCATCGGTCCTCTTACTGCCAGGACCTTAATATCGTGCCTACCGTGTCGTAACTGGTCGGCCGCTCCGGCGCGTCATTGTGCACGCGCTACGCTTCGCCGACGGCAACCGACTGCGTTGGATTGCCGGTTCATCACCAAGTCCTCAAACGATGTCGCGTTAGAACATTGTCCAAGAGAATTGGCTTGTGTCCGTCTTTGTTCGGCAGCTTTGGGGAATCTACAAGAAAGCACGGAAAAAAAGAGAGAACCGCCCGCTGGCATTTGAATTGCTCCCCCACGCACCGACATCGAAATAGAAATCGGGAGCCTGTTAAGGGCAAACCATCCGAAAGGATGGGACGCAAAGCCACTGGCCTAAGTTCCGAGAAACGTCGGAATACGGCAGCAGGGTTGCCTGGCGAAATCAGTACCTTCTTGGTTCTGGAATCGCGCCTTCCAGATCCCACTAACCAAAGAGGTACAAATGCATTTTTGTCGGTTTCCTTCTCGCGCGCTCATTCAGTCAGCCGTTTTCCTGGCGCTCCTTTTAGTTTTCATGCCGAATGCTTCGCATGCGGCATCTGCTTGTACGCACTACGCCTCTCCTACCGGCACCGGAAATGGCTCATCTGTGTCACAGCCTTTCAAGATTGCTAATTTCTGGCCTTTGGCCAAGCCGGGCGACACGCTCTGTCTATTGGACGGGCATATACCGGCTCGGTTCGATGATTACATCCGCCCGACGGGCTTAAGCGGCACCGCCTCGCGCCGATCACCATTGCGGCTATAAACGATGGCAAAGTTCGCATCAACGGTCGAGAGGCATACGCAAGCCGGTCGCTTCTTAGTAACAACGACTGGTGGATTCTCGAAGGTTTTAACGCGAGCGATTCAACATATTTCGGTCGTTAGTCATCGGCGGCGGTGCGGACAATAATATCATCCGGCGCGTCTGCGCATGGAACGCCGACCGACAACCAAAAATGAAAGGGTATTCGGAATAACCGGAAGTGGACCCACAACACCCTTGAAGACGTCGTGTGGCTTTGGTACGGGCAGAAAAATTTTCGCGATCTCTCAAGGTGGAAACTAACACTACCATCCGGCGCCCTGGGGCAATGTTCGAGAAAGACTACTAAGCCTAACCGGCCTGAAGATGCCTATACAGTTTGCCTATAACAGCGACTGGCCAACATGCTCGAAAACGTCATTGGCACCTGGAAGCAGACCAGCCGAGACAATCTTAACGTCCGGTTCAGGCAATCCGTGGATCGGCAAATGAAGGCACCAACACAAAGTTTCGGGTTCGATAGCGTATATCTGCGGATGCCGGCGACTATCGTACGCGCTTCCCGGTTGATTGGCACAGAATGGTCGCACGTACCTCACGGTACTAATCGCGATCTACAAGATGTCGTTTCTTACAGCGAAGCAGCTCGACCACAACACTGGTCTCTTGCAACGCGGCAGCCGTGCACAAATTGCTACCTCACCAACAACACGCAGATCGGCGGTACGCTCATCCAGTATCGGTCAGCTCTGGACAATACCTGAATCGCATAGATATTACGCCAGTTCCGCATCTGCGGCCATAATACAGCTGGAACGGAAGTCAGTAACTCGAAGGCACGGCGCACGCATGTGCTTAAACGCTATGAAAACGGCGTGCTCACAATCAACCAGCTGTGGCCCTGGCCGATGGACCAACGTATCCGCGCGGCTCTTGATCTCGCGGGCAAAAACCCCGATGCGATCTTCGGCGGCGCGGGCAAGACCCTAACCAGATCTGATGGAAAGTATCTTTGGTACGATTCCGAGTAGCTGCAAAACCTCCACCTCTGTCGTCAACGTGCCAAGCATCCCGACTGCCGCCTCGAACTTGGAGTGAGCTACTGACGAGAAGCGAATCTTGATCAGGCGAACCGCAGCGCTGTACGGCGCTGCGGTTCGCGTTATCATTCGATCCCGTTTCAGAACATTCGCTAGGCAGCATTCTATCTTTGATGCCCGAATGGGTTTCGACGACCTGCCCAGATCAAGCAAAATTCCGCGAAACCTCCTGTGCAACAGAACTGCGTAACCCATGAATATCGTCTTCCTCTTAGCAGAACTATCTGTGCAATCGAATAACGATCGAATTGCGTCACGCGGGTAGCAACAAATGCGGTTGTGATGTAATTAGTAAAAGCATGAGAGCACAACTCCTTTCCGCGTTCTCTTTTGTGATTTTAGGCTTGGCTTGGACTTTCGCGAATCCAAGCTCCTCAGGCGCCGACTCGACCTGCACTCATTATGCTTCTCCTGCAGGCACGGGCAGCGGCGTCTCCGCTTCGCAACCTTTCAAAATCGCCGATTTCTGGCCGCGCGCCAAACCCGGCTACACGCTCTGTCTTTTGGACGGAAAATACACGGGCTCGGATTCCATGATCAATCCGCCTCAGAATCTCAGCGGCGCGGCCAGCATGCCCATAACAGTCAGAGCATTGAACGATGGTAAGGCTTCGATTGATGGAAGGTCTGTTAACGAACCGGTCCGTCTCCGGCACAACGATTATTTCGTACTTGAAGGTTTCAACGCACATCATAGTAAAAGTACCGTTATCCAGCTAGAGCCGCTCTAACCATAACATTATAAGAAGAGTCGCCGCTTGGGACGCCGCCGATAACAACACCCACATCTTTGGTATTCACGGGGGAACTCACAATCTTCTTGAAGACGTGGCCGGATGGGGAGTTGGCGCGGAAAATATTTTCCGCCTCTCAAGGTGGAAACTACACCACCATCCGCCGCGCCTGGGGCCGATGGGAAGGCTCTCACGTCGTCGGTCCAAAGATGACTTACACGCTTGCCTATAACAATTACAACATGACATGCGAAAACTGCATCGGTACCTGGAGTGGCGAACGGATGAAACAAACTTATGTCCTTCTTGATTACTATGGGAAACCATGGACCGGCAGAGGAGCTGGGACCTACACCGACTACGCCGTAGATCAACCTTACGGCATCTTCGGCATAGATGCCTTAACAGGCGATAAAAATGCTCGTACTAAACTTTTGGGCAGCATCGCCTATGTGCGCGGCGGTGATCGCTTTGCTCCCTCACAAGCTATCTTTGTGACGAAAGTCGATTCCGTCGAGGTGGCAGATACAGTTGTCTATCATTGAACCCGGCACAAACCCCACTACACAACGATTTTCCCTCAATAACCTGGCAAGCGGCACAGGAATTAACCTGATTGCTAGAAAACTCACCGGCATTGGAGGTGCCAATTCTCAGTACGGCTCTAATTGGAAAAAGAATTCTGTTTCCGAAGGCCCTACTCCGGATTCGGTCGACAACGTATTTACTTCTTCGCACGGGGCGACTCTCTGTCATCGCTACATAGATGGAGCTTGACCGACACTCCCCTTTGGCCGTGGCCCATGAATCAGAGAATCAAGGATGCCATGATCGAATCGGGCCGCAGCGCCGTGGACGTTACCGCTACGGTCGAAGAGATGTTGGACCCATACCCGGCTCGTGTAAAACGTCCGGTGGCAATGCAGCTAAGTCCCGGTGATTCGTATGAAATCACTCGATTCGCTCTGCTCCCGTGCGAGAGAATTTTGGGCTTGATCTTCAATCAACGACTGGCTCGCTTCCTGAACGCGCCGGTTGGACACTCGTCCTATTATTTTGATGCCTCGACATATGTCTCAAAAAACTTTGCCAGTGTGTGCATTTTGAAAACGGATTTGCGGGCAAGTCTGTTTTCTGAAAGCGCTTTCCGAAAATGCTTTACATCGAAAATCGGACAGTTGCTAATCCTATTAACGTACTCTTTTACCCTTTCATTTCCGCTATTAAATTGGTTTTGTTTGACGCGCGATCTTAAGCCTTGGATGCAATCTCGAAATCCACGCGCCGTGCGCAACACAATGGGCAATCGCGCTTCCCATTTCAGCGGAATAGGAAAACCACTCGCCGGGTACTCACCAAATTCCTTGAAGCGGTAATAACCTGCGTAACAGTGCGCTCTTTGGCTCGTCAGATGCTCAATGGGTGCGCGGAAATAGGCGTCCAGTACTGCATTATCCAAATAAGGCAAGATTAGCTGAGTATACTGCAAAGCGGGAACCATAGCGTTACGGATCCTCTTCCGGTTTCTATTAGCTGTTCTCTGCCAAATTACCGTGTCTGAAAAAGTTGAGCATGCCTTCTCGGAATCGAAACTAGCATTCCACTCAGCCTTCGCTCTTTCCGTGCGGTCATAGGATGCGTCGATCAGCAAAGTCTGAGCCTCTTCAAAGCTCAATTGCTCCATTTGACCTTTCAACTCATAGCTTGCCAGAGCTACAATATCGTCGAACTGCTCAGGTTCCGGAATTGTCAACCCTCCACTAATCGGTCCTCCCGCGAAACCCAATAATAGATACTCGATTTCGTGCTCGGCACATGTCTTTGCGAGTACAGCAAAACCCCAATCATCCATTGAATGGCCATCCGAGTAGACAAAGACGTTCTCTTTAATCTCCTGCATGTCCGTGGCTGGAAAAGATTTCTCCAATAATGAAACGTCCGTCAGTAAACACAAACGTTGCACCACATGATCATTGAAGTTATTTTCACGCCATCGAAATGCCTGAAAAGAAAGCTGCTGCGACGCCAACGCTGATAGAATCAGCCTCGAGTCGTGACCGCCCGTCAATCCAAGAGCCAGGGTTTTTCCACGAGTTCTCTTCTGAATACGACTGGCGAACTCCTCCATGGAAGTGACAATCGATGTCACTGTCTCTTTCAACTCCAATCCCGTCGCCCGCGCCGGCACTTTCCAGTAGCGCGCCGATGTGTTTGCACCAGCCTTATATGTATTAATCAGTGCACGGCAGTTGTATACTGACGTTCCGCAGCAGCGTTCGCTCTCCAATCGGAAACCCAATTGTCAAAAATTGAAATGCCGCGTCATCATCGAGCTTCAGCACCTTCAGCCGTTTGAACGCAGATAGGTTTGACGAGACAACGAGATCCTGATCACAGGACCAATACAAAGCCCGAACACCCAATCGATCCACGAACGTCGCCAATGTTGACGATTGCCGGTGGAAAAGAAATCCCGAGAAACATCCATTGAGCGCGGCAATGGCGAGCTCTTTTTCACTCTTATAATTTTGGACCAATAAGTCCGCCAGCTTAGGATCATCACCGTGTAACGGCTCATGGCCGCAATAATCTTCGTAGAACACTCCCTCAACGAAGCACAGATAATCGTCGCCCTCATGAAAGGACCATGAAGTTAGCGGCAAAGGAGCTTCAGGTTTCCACACCCCAAAAGCAATCCCATCGCTGGCCCATATCATCTTGTTTGTTGCCAAAATCGCCACTGAATCCGTCCAACCCGTTGTTAAGTACTCGCCGCTGCTCCTGCATAGGACTGTTGCCCGTGACTAGCATCCATCCCAGCAAGTGATTTCGCCTCATCATGATTAGCTCTGGCTTTGGCCGGCTACTCTGGAAGTGCGTGATCGTCTTCGCAAACTGCCGCCGCAACATCAATCAACTAGCTGCTAATTCTTTGCCCGCCACATTGCTGCCTGGCATTCCGAATAGCCATGTTCTTTTCGAGACACTCGGCTGTCTTTCTGCGGAGGAGATCCACCGACCAGAAAAATAGCATGCGGGAAACATCAACGCTTTTACCCAAGCGATAGCTTTTCGTCTTTAAATCAGTGGAGCTCGTTGGCGAAACCGACAAAGTCTTGAATCGGAGAAAATATTGGGCGTACGAAAACACCCGACAGACGAGATAAATTGTTTTGTTGAGAAGCCTGTGCGCATTGATCACACCAAGAGGCATATGAGCATGTTGCCGCACAAAATCCCGAAACTCCTTTCGGAGAACAGCGTTGCTCGGGTAAGGTGGAGATTGAGTCACCATTTTCTTACGCATCCCAAACAGCTCACGAGGGATGCCGGCGGACTCCGCTATGCGACGGGGAATGGGCCGATCATACGAAGTATTTAATCTCCACGGCGCCATTTCACTAGAACGAGAAATTCTATGAATGCTTTCAACGCTTCTCGCATGGATAAATGGAACGGGAAGATTGATGAAACCGCTCTTTAAGCGCACTTCCGTAAGCCTTAGGCCGGAGACGTCACCGCGTATGATTTCATCGTTTATGTACTTCGAAGGCAAATTGAGATCCCAGACTTTGTCACCATGGTAGCCCGTAAACACCACCGCCGCAGAGCAATTTCGTTCGATGTGCGACGCCATCATATGAAAAACAGTCTCGGCGTGCGTCGGATCTACGGCATAGAAGTACGGTTCAGTCTCCGCGCTGCGCTATCGCGCGATGATGAAGATCGATTGCTTCTAATTTCAATGTCTGAGCAATAGGACGTCCATCATCGAGCGCAAACGACTCGCTGACCCAACTCGGAACAGGTGAACTCGATCTCGGGCTGACGAAGGATTTTTGTACGCCGATATCCTTGACTAAAGTCGACACGGCGGTGGAGTCATATCCCGAAGACAAAGTCGTAAAAGCCTCCAATCCAATCCTTCGGGCGGGGCTTTCGCAATTCGCTCTGATCCGTTTAAGAGTTTCGCGAAGGAGGCCGTAGTACTCGGTGAAAGAACCGATGCTGTGGGCCTTGGTTCGGGCCTCAAAAAGGATGTTGCCGTTTTTTACAACAATATTTTCGTGAAAGACCTGAAAGAATTCTCGTATTGTTGGGTGTACGACTGGGTAGCCTTTATGATAGCGCCGTATGCCCTTCAGAATGCTATTGGCCTCTGTCGAATAGTTATGCGTATTGTCCAATGTCGCACCGGTAAACGCCAATAAAAGGATCAAGCTGTTGGACACCAACATTCGGCCATCGTCGATGCAGTAAAGCAGTCGATCCACCAATGCTGAAGAAGGAACGAAATAGACGCTGCCGCTTTCAACTCGCAAACCGCTGCCGAAAAAGTTTTCACTCCGATGAAAATCGCCACAACCAAAGTCGCCGTCCCATACACCCTCAACGATCCAATTGTCCCGGTATTCAACTGCAGTGCCGTGAAAGACCGTCAACTTATGGGCAGCGAAGTCCAAGAGCGCTAACCAAGCAAGCTTGGGCAAATCAGATATGGGTTGGCGGTTTATCTGCATGCATTAAACTCTGCAAATAGCTGTGCTTTATTGGCAGCGAACGGTTTTCATTGGTGATGAGTGACAACTCTGTGCTTTTCGATTGGTTAACGTCACCGGCGAAAGTCCGAGTCAATTGTTGTGGATCTTACCGACCAGTCACTCGACTCGGTGGGAGGCGCGCGAAAACAGTCTCAACCCGATCCGGGACACGGGTTTAACCGCGCGTGCCGGATGTGTTGCAATATCGCGGTACCCCATGAGCTTAACATCGCCACTAGCAAGTCCCTGTCGGAATCGAGGGTCAAGTAGAACCTGGAGCTCCCGAGTTCTCGGTTCGATATAGCTCGACCAGCGCTTCAAATCACCGTCTATGTATCCCGGGTGGGCGACGAATTCATTGATGCCCCGCGGCAGATGTTTCAGCATTGCTAAATAATTTTCAACGCTAATGCGATCGGGGCGGCTAGTCATGTGAGTAATCTCCACGCGCCGATCGGGCATAGTGAGTCGACGGTGCAGAGCTTTCGCTCGCAATAGATAATTCCAAGCGAACTTCGGGAGCCGGCTGGGCTTTCCGATAAGATGCATCAGATGCCGGAATCTTGGAATGCGGCTTTCCATTCCGACTTCATAGACGTGGGTCCGAATTCTGCCGGCGCCGAGCTTTTCGGCGATTTGCAAAAATAACCCGTAGAGCCGCGGCAACCGATGGTAACCCATGTGAAAATCCACGTGAGAAAAAGTTGGTCCCGCTAGATCGCGCGCCTTTTCTACCTGCGCGGTCATTTCGGCGCCAAGCTCGTCGAGCCGAATACGCTTTGCCATGAACTGGCGGATAAAATCCTCATAAAGAAACTCGCCGCTGTCATTCAGCAAAGTAGCGACTTTATGCGCGGGCAATACCGGCTTGCCGACCACCGGGTTGATGTGACAGCCGACGGACAGCTCAGGATGCTTCTTCACAAGCTCTGCAAGCTTATCGGCGTGCTGAAAATTGACGTTGGCTGACAGGCTGCGCACGGTGCCAAATTCTATACACTCTTCTATGGCGCGGGTAATTCCGGCGGTGAACCCGTAGCCGTCGGCATTGATGATCAAGCAACGCATGGTTTCCCCAAGAGCCGGCGGTAAAGCTCTGCGATTTTTACCGCTTCTTTTTCCCACACCAAGTGTCCGAGTGCAGCCTTCCGAAGCCTGGCTCCCGGATCCGCGCCTTTCTCAATCATCTCGAGCATCCGAACAACGGCTTGCGCATAATCGCTCGGATTTCCTCCATCGATGACGCGGAGGTCATTCGAACCGACACCGGCCTCTTCCAAAACTTTCTTTAGAACCGGCATATAAGAGGTAACTACAGCGCATCCGGCCGCCATGTATTCACAGACCTTGACCGGCACTGCTACCTCCAGATGAGGCCCGAGCCACGGATGCACGTCCAATCCGATCTTCGCATTGCCTAATATTTGTGGAATTTGCCCGTGGGGAACTTTCCCAATCAATGTGCAGCCGTTCGGGAGCCGCTGGCGCATGGCTTCTTGAATCTCCGGGGAGACCCCGATGACCAAGCTCCGCGCTGCGGGATGAATACGATGGACCTCCTCAATAACCTCGATCAGGAAACCAGCGCGGCGCAGATTCAGGGTGCCTAAATGAACCAGATCAAATTCGCGCTTGTTCGGCTGGATAGTGAGTTTTGCCGCTGCGTCAAAAAATTTCCGCGAGATGTAATTGTACGCGACGATTTTCTCCTTGTTTGTAAATTTATCGGCAAGTGGCGGAGTGACTCCGACAATTGCATCTGCGAGCAAGGCAAGCCCTTTTTCCACCGTATCGGTCAGTTTTTTGACCAGCGGTTTGATCCATCCCGGAAGCCAATCCCGAATCAGCATGAGATTCGCAAAATCCTCGTGCACGTCGTAAACGAATTTGGCTCGTCGCCACCACAGCTTGGCTACGGGAAGCGTAACAAGCATCTCGGGATCATGAAAATGAACGATGTCGGCGCGAAGATTGCGCGCCGCCCATAGACAACGCCAGGGCTGGCAAAGAAAGCGCGCGAGCCGGGAAGCCGACTTCGACACTGCTATGATCGGAACGTTTCCGGGCACGCCATGCTCCAGAGCACCGACAACAGTGACGTTGGCGCCCGAATCTCTTGAGACTCAATGCGTGCTTGCCATAGACCCTGTGATCTGTTGCTTCATGGCCCGAAGTGATCACCAGCACTTCGACGCCTAGAAGAGCGGGCTCGACGGAACACTGCGCCTCCAGATGCTTATCTGCGAATTCTGCCGGAGTAGGAAGAGACGCTTCAGCGCTGAAGGATGTTGTCATATGCAGACCGCATTTGGGAACGCTCGGTAAGACGCACGACCAGAGCCGTCTTGCCCGTGGGCGTCTTTGGGATTTCGGATACTTCTACGACCTGCAAGTCCAGGTCGCCGATCCGCTCGATAATATCGTCGTGAACCGCGGCCGCGTCTTTCGGCCGGTATCCATTTCCGGGACGCACCAGGAGATAGGCATGGCCCGGCCGGTCTTGAACGATTTGCGCCGAGTGAATCGTCGGGCTCCGCTTTATGGCTGTAGACAGCCGGCCGATTCTCCGCTGGTCCCCGGTAACAAGGTAGTCGTCGACTCTGCCCTCTATGTTCGCAAGAATGGCTTGAGGGTTGCCGCACTCGCACGTCTGTTCCTCGGCATAGGCACCATAGTCTCCGAGCCGGTATCGAATGAGAGGCATGACATCGTTGAGAAGTCCCGTAGCCACGAGTTCTCCGATTTCACCCGGCTCGCAAGCCGATCCGTCCGAACGCAAGATTTCAACGATGCCGACTGTCGGCAAAACATGCATGCGTCCGTTCGGACATTCCATCGCCATCGCCACCCCTTCCGCTTGGCCATAGTGATCGAAGCATTTGCATTGAAAAAATTCCTCGATCACGGCGCGCATCTGGGGAAGCAGCGTGTCACCACTGACAATGGCAGCTCGCAAAGGGACGGGCGCAAGCCCTGCTTCCAAGGCGCTCGTTGCCAGCGCGGCGATTGCGGACCCATAACCGGTTATCCATTTCGATCCATACTCACGGAGCGCTGTGACATACGCCGGAGCGCTGTCCGGCGGGATACGTGGTAACTCGAAAGATATAACTGCTTCCATCGTCGATTGTAGCGCCAGTAGGGTGGTTGTTTGGCACTGCCTCTGATGATCGGCCGACCGCCCATCATCGCTCGTGGCATATGCTGCGCGAGACCGGCGACGTTCCTGACCATCGTCTCGGTCACAGCCCACCACTTTGACACCATCGCTTTCGGCCAATAGATGGTCAGTGAGGTTCCGGTCGTACCGCTGGTTTTTTCCACCCAAAGCGATTTGGGACAGACTCCTTCGACAAGAAACTGTAACTCGTTTTGACGAATGGATTGCTTATCTAAAGTCGGCAACAGGTTGAGTTGGGCTGCCGAGCGGACCGAATGCCAGTTCCAGACCGTGCCAGCGACTTCGATAATATGGAACGCGAGTCGCCGCCAGCTCAATCAGCAAGCGGAGTTGCTCGTTCTGCCAAGCCTGAGCTTCATCTCGAGACCAACTTCGACAGCGCTGATACCAGCGCCGCCACTCCTCATAGCCGTCTCCGTAGTAGATCTTATCGAGGTGACCAGCATAGAAGGTGAGGGCCGCTTCCTGAACAAACACCGGCAGCCGCCAGTAGACCTCCATCTTCCAATCGTGGATCACCGCCGCTTCTCAGATCGCGTCAAAGCTGACAATTTGCACGCCTGCAGCGAGCGCCGCATTCCGAAGTTCCTTGTTGCGGAGAATAGCCAGTTCTTCCGCGCGCTCATTACGGTAGTATGACCAATGACGAAGCGTCTCGTCCGGATAGGCGGGATGGCAGTAAATCTCATAGGTGCCGCTGGGCAAATTCTTCAAGACATTTGCCCAGCTATCAAACTTTGACTTGTTGCCAACTCCAGCATAACCGACGGTCACTAATTTGTCCGCCATGCGCATGCCTGCGCGCGCGCGCTCGAGACATCTGATACTTTCGGTACGAATGCGCAAGCCACACATGGGGTTGCCGTAAGTATATTTGGAGCCGCGCATGACGAGGTCGGCGGGATTCTAGACAAATTAACGATGCATTGTTGCGCATCCGGTGAATGCCCCACTTGCGCGCAACTTTCAAAAAAAGATCAAAATAGTCCAGGTGCCGATTCCCTTGAGAGTCGAGATGCGTGAGCCGAGTCCCTGCCAATTCTTTCACCCTGCCGATTTGAGCATCGAATTCAGCTTCCAATTCAGTTAAGGAAACATTCCCGTTTCGCAAAAGCTTCGGGAATTTTTCATTTTGCAGGTATCCGTCGCGTCCGACTAGAGAAGGAACTTGGTGAGCCGGCAGACAGGGCTTGCCCGCCATCGGGTTGAGATGAACGCCTATGCTTATGTGAGGGAACTCCGATACGAGATCGCGAATCCGTTCGACGTCAGGAAAATTGGCGTTGACGCTCACACTGGAGATAAAATATCCTTCCCTGATCGCATCTATGATTCCCTGAGTAGCGCCTGGCCCAAAACCAAATCCATCGGCGTTGACAATCAATTTCCTCGAGATATCCATGCGGTAAGCGATGCACGATACCCTTAGCGGCGCACCAATGGCACGACGCCCTAAACCTATTACCCATTCGTCGACGTAGAGTTTCGGCGAAAAACCTGTGCTGCTCTGGCTCGTATCCGCGCGCGTCCTTCACTGGTCCAGATGAATTTCAAAAAGGTTTGGCCAAGCTTTACATAGAAAAGCGTCCCAAGATATCGCAAGCGCAGGCGATCGGTCGTTTAAGAGGCTTCAGAATCGTTTCCAAGCCCGGGCATACCTTGAGATCAACGACCAGATGGATTCGATCGTGGTCACCGTTATTCTCAACCCGGTGCCGAGCCGTAGCATCGAAATACCATGCGGTGCCGACAGGAAAATGATACGGCTGGCCGCCGACATACATTATGACCTTGTCGTTGGTTACGACTGGGATGTGAATCCGAACTAAACCCGCTGTGCTACGGTTTTCGCCCAGATCTCGATGTTCGCCTATTTTCGTTCCTGCTTTGAGCCGATAGTACACCACACGGAACCATGGCGCACGGAACTGGGGCAAAAGCTCATTGCAAATGTATGGGGCAGCGCTCTCCTGCAGGCGTTTTATAAACCGGTAGGCGATCGGCGCAACGGAGATCGCGCATATCGCCTCCTACTGAATAGAGCGAGATGCCATCCCAATGTTCTATGTCGGGCTGATAGCGGTTTTGGTGAGTCCAAATCTGATCTTCCATACTGCTGAGATCCGCTAGCAGACGTGCTGGATCGATTTTGATAGTCGGGACAGGATACACTAGAGCACTGTTAGAATTCATGAGCGCACTACCTTTGCGTAGCTCTTCGAAAATTCATACCGCCCATCGGTTGCCCGAATTCACTTTGCGACTTTCAAGTAGCCCGCGGAAAAGCCGCACAACTTCGGCCATGCTCTTCCGTGCTGTAAAATGATCGGTGACTCTTTGTCTTCCTCTCTTTCCTATCTGAACACGGCTATTTAGCGACCCGGCAAGCTTCACCAAGGCTTCTGCAAACAATGTTGAATTCATCGCCGGGACTACGACGCATGCGCCTGTACCGCCGTCGATTTCCAACACCGGAGGGATTGCAAAGGCAATAGAGGGCACTCCCATGGCCATTGCCTCTAGCAAGCTGTTCGGCATGCCTTCATGGCGGCTTGTAAATGCAAAAATATCGGCGCTGGAAAGATATTCCCACACTTGGTCCTCACTGCAAGCCGGCAGCAGCCTGATCCGGTGCTTTATGTCGGGAAATTGATCTAAATACTGCTGCACCTTGCGCGTCTCATCAAAGGCGGGATTCGAACCGACCACGACACAAACAATCGCCGGCTCTCGTGCGGCGGCAAGAAGACCGCATCGATCAACTCAAAGATTCCCTTTTCCCGAGAAATTCTTCCCACGCTCACAACCAGCACCTGCTCTTCGCTGATGCCCAAGTCTGTTCTGATCTTGCTCGCGTTTGCTTTGGAAGCCGCGGAGGCGAACCATCCCTCGGGGTAAGATTATATGCCGATCGCGAGGCATCCGATTGGCGTCCATACCCAAAACGTCGGCGGCTCTCGTCAAAAGTTCACCGCTTTGGTAAAAGACAATGTCCAGGTTTTGCAGCGTGCGACGCAACGCTCTACCGTAGGAAGAGTCCGGCGGAAACCGGACATCGCCTCCGGTAGCCCAGCCACTTGCCGGAACCCCCAGTTCGCGTCCGATTCTCCAAGCAAGCCCTCCCGCTGCTATCAGATCAAACGAGAGGATCGCATCGAATGGTCTACGCTCATAGATTTGTTTTGCCACCGCCCGAGAAAAACGGAATGCAACCGCGTCTACCCAGAGAGCCCCCCCAATGCGTGGGATTTGCGGATAGGCGGGTCGATGTATAGCAATCCCTTTTCTTACTTCAAAGGCGGGTGTCGAAGCATATATCTTCCAGCGCGGGACCAAAGACGAGAGCAATGGAAGCGCATAAGGACGAGGAACTAAAACTTCCACGTGCTCGCCAATCTCCTTCAAAGCAGCGACACTTCTTTGATTAAAGACACCTCCAATCGGCGAACCTGGTTTAGGAAAGTCGGGAGCCAAGAAAAGAATGTTCATGAATGGTTTGAAAAGATAACTTTAAGGAAGACTCGTAAAACCCGCCGGGACTAGGCTTCGATGGTATCGCGCGCGTACCGCCGGTCGGTGTTAGGACGCGCTATACTCTCGAAGGAGGATAAAGGAGTTTAACGTTTAAAAAGATTTGGAAGCCGGAATTCTATCACGAGCGGCGGGAGGGGCGTGCAAATCTGACGACCCTCGGTCTATTCCGAATCGCGACATAGCTTGGAACTGGAGGCGCTGGGTTTCGGGACAGAGGAACCGGATTCCATGTTTTACGCAGCCCAGCGTACGCGGCGCCGGCGGCTAATGCATGGGATAAGATTACCCAGTAGTATTTACGATTATGGTTCGTTCCGCTCATGCCGGCAGTCAAGATAAAAAGCACCATCATGACCGGGAAAATTCCTTGAACACCATTACGCGCGCTCCATGCGGACCGCCAACACAGCCAGAGTGCGATAAAAAACGGGATAGCTCCTACCAGCCCTACCTCTGCAAGGATCCAGAGATAAACGTTGTGCTCGTCCCTGAACGGGTGCCCGACACGAGGTCCTAGCTCCCAAAAATGATTAATTGGACCCCACCCGATTAGCGGACTTTCCAGAATCATGCCGATAGCCGCGGGATAGATCTTGTCGCGACCAGCCAAGTTTTCGTCATAAAACGTTTTTTCCCAACGAACGCGCACGGCTTCATTGTGATAAGAGAGCATGGCTAAGAACAAGACTCCCGCCAAGGCGATTACCCCAAACTTGAGCTTCGTCGCTAAATTCTTCCCCTTTAGAAAAAAGACCGCCAAGCTTACCAAAACCGCCACAAGCGGTCCCCGAGACCCGGTTTGTACGATCGCTACAGCAAGGATTCCGGCGCCAAACCAGAAAATCAAGCGCGCTTTCCAGTCATTCTTTGTGCGGCCATACGCAAGCCCGAAGAGGGCGAGTAGCCCGAGTGATAAGACTGCGGCAAGACTGTTTGGATTACCCTCAAAAGCAGTCACGCGCCCCGCGCCTTTTGCCACCGCGCTTGCGGCACCTGTCACCTCGCTCGTGACACCCAGAAGCTGAAGCACCGCCAGAAGAATGGCAGCCGCAGACAGAGCCCAGAATGCTCCGTTGACGATTCGCTCTTGCTTCAGCAAATTGTAAGAAATCCAGAAAAGGCCGAGAAATTGAACGAATCTGAATACTGACGAGACGACCGCGCTCGAAAAGTCCGGTACGTTTGGTGGAAACAAGATCAGGTATAAAGCCCAAAGCCCATGAATAAACAGGTAGATGACAAGCCACCAAAATGCTTTCGGTGGAAATTCATAGCACACGCGCGGCTGAAACAACGCGAATGCCGCCAAGGCAATGCCAAGTAACTTCGGTAACGACGTTGTTCCTCCGGCTATATAGGCCTCCTCGAACGGCAGTGAAAAGATGAATGCATAGAACGTGTAGCGGATTACCCAACTGGCCGCAGGCGCCTGAACGGGGTCTACGCCTATTAGCGGACGACTGTTTCGCAATGCTGCCGTCCCCCGACCTGCGGACGTGAGAGAATCAGATAGGCCATTGTTTTACCGATTAGCGAGTTGCGCTAGAAAGGGAATCTCTCAATTTTTTGATTCTCCGAAAGTTACCGACGCCAAGAAAGGACAAACACAAGTTGTAGTAGTGTCTGATCTCGAAGGGATACAGACTTATCGCGCGCAACAGTGCACCGCGCCCTTTTCTCGTATTACCGCTGAAACAATAAATTACCCCTAAATTGGAATAGCGGCTGCTGTAGCTCTTGGCGTCCGCGACAAAGTGCGCCGCATGTTTCATTAGCAACTCTTCAAGACCTCGGACCTTCGATTGGTGATTCGTCGAGATCCTATTCTCGTGAAGGCTGTAGAATACCAAAGGCTCGGTAATATACTCCACTTCGAATTCTTTTGAGATCCGCAGCCACATATCATAGTCGGCCGAAGCGGCGAGCCTTTCATCGAACAATCCGATCTTCTCCAGACAAGCCCTTCGTATAAGTACGGTGGAGCACGTCCCAATCCAATTTTGTTGACACATGGCGGCGAAGGCGTACCCGCGTTTTTCAGGAATGAATCGGTTGACAACCCGCGTCGTCGACACATCGCTCTGTAGAACCCGGTGTAAACCAAGCCAACTTTGGCGGGACTGCTATCGAGCAAGGAGACTTGCTTTTCCAGCTTCTGCGGTAGCCATTCATCATCGTCGTCAAGAAGTGCGATCAATTCCCCCGAGACTCGGTTGATTCCGTTATTTCTCGTCACACCTTGACCCTTATTGGTCTCGTGGCGTACGTACTGGATCCGCGGGTCGGTAAAACTTCGGATGACCTCGGGCGTTTCATCTTCGGAAGCGTCATCCACCACAATGATTTCAAAGTCCTGGAATGTTTGATTCAGAACGCTCTGAATCGCCGACCGAAGAAAAGACGCCCTATTATGAGTGGGAATGACGACGCTGACTTTAGGCATTGATAAGATCTCATCGTCCGAGACCGGACGCGCCGAGGTACGCAAAATATTTGGTTTTGTTTTCTCTGGCCATCGCGAAAACTCTCCGGCCGCACAGCGTAAGAATCAAATACAGATACGGCTGAATTCGGTAAGGATACAACCCGATGGACTTCAAGAGCCACCGTCTCGCCCTTCGCGTTTGGCCCGCTTTGCAAAAGCGCACTCCGAACTCGAAAGAGCGGCTGCTGCATTGCTTCCGGAAAGCCGGAAACGAGCCATATTTCCCAAGCATGATCTCCAATCCTCGAGTCAGGGCTTCCAGGTTGGTCCACACCTTTTCGGCGTGGACGAAATAATTGAGCAGCGGTTCTTGTACGTAATCAAAATGAAACTCTCGAGATATTCGTATCCATAAATCTCGATCCTGAAAACTAGGCAAAGTCTCATCGAACAAACCCACCTTGTCCAGACAAGATCTCCTGAGCAGCATTGAAGAAGTTCCGCCGATAGGATTGCTCTCCAGAAGCTGATCGCGAAGATTGCCTCGATGGCTCGGAGTCATTCGACCACATATTCTTTCGCTGTCTCGATCCACCACGAGGTAGCCCGTGTAAATGGCGGCAACTTCGGGTTGGGCTCGGAGCATGAGATCCATTTGACGAGCCAGCTTCTCCGGATACCATTCATCATCGTCGTCCAAAAAAGCGATGTACTCACCGCAGGAATTGCGAATCCCGGTATTGCGTGCGGCCGCTCCCCCTCGACGGCTGTCATGCCGGATCAAGCGGACTCTTTCGTCTTTGAAGGCGTTGACGATCTCAATCACGCAGTCGTCGGACGCATCGTCCACGACCACAAGCTCAAGATCGCGAAACGTCTGGCCAAGAACGCTGCGAATGGCAACCGGCAGCAGTGTTGGCCGATTGCAGGTCGGAATGATCACGCTGACTTGGGGCATGGCAATTTTCGTATCTGCTCGGACCAGCGACCTACAACCGTCTCGCTCTCATGCGCTCTGAATGGCCGAAACTTGCGCTGGTCGAGGCGCGAGTTCCCTACCCGCGCATTTGTCGATAATCGCTCGCAAGTTACTTATGCTATCCTCCATATTGAAGTTTCGGCTAATATGTTCTCGGGCACTTTTTCCCATATCCAGCGCCAGCTCAGGATTTATTAACAGTTGAGACATGTATTCGGCCATCGCGTCGATATCGCCTTCTTTTACCAAAAAGCCGGTTCGGCCATGTACCACAGTGTCCACAATGCCTGCGTGCATAGTGCTTACGACCGGCAGACCGGCGGCGCCCGCCTCGAGAATTCCCACCGGCGTCCCTTCCGAGTCTCCCGATTGCGGCACCAATGAATGCTGAACAAAAATACGCGAGTCTTGCATCAACTGCGCTACCTGCTCATGATCGACGGCGCCTTTAAGAGCAACCGCATGTTCGATATGTAACGCCCTGACGAGTTGCCGACAAACATCTTGCAACGGTCCGTCTCCCACCATGATGAGCTTGGCGTCGGGTAAGCGCTCCAGTACTTTCTGGAACGCGAGAATCGTCAGATAGGGGGCCTTTTTTTCCACGAAGCGGCCCACCGCGAGAGCTTGTGGCCGGGACGTGAGAGAAGCTGGTTTGAACTTGGCAATGTCCACCCCATAAGGGTTGTAGAAGACCTTCTGTCTCGGCGCGCCTAATTGAACGAGCTGATCGATCATTTGCATCGACACGGCGATTATGCCGTGAGCATAGGCAAACAGTTTCCTGTACGCCGCGCCGTATCGGTCGAGCACCTGACGTATGTATGCATCGTAGCCGTGAAAATGCACGACCAGAGGAAGATTCAGCTCCCGGCATGTTTGCAACACTCCGACTCCCGTTACACCGAATTCCGCCAGAACTACATCTACGTTATGCATTCTGAAAAATTTGCGTAGGGAAGTCTTCTTTGCGGGATTCAAGAGATAGCGATGCACCGACATCTTTACAGTATGTTTGAGCTTCATTGCGGTGTCGTCACATGCTTCACGCGGCGCTTCACCAGCCACGTCGACTGGGAAGCGCTCCAAATAGGTTACGATCGGCGATAGTCTCTCAATATGAGCCCGTACGAACGTTTGCGAATATGGGCTCGCGTATGCGCGAGGTAGAACTATACAAATATTACTTTTTAGTTCGGTCATGACGGCGACTTAGGCGCGCTGTTTCGTCAATGAGAGACCAATGACGTCAAGCGGGGCGCGTGCCTGATTTTTCAGCTACTACACAATAAAAAAGCGGGAATTTTTGTGCTGTCGCTCTAGAGATTTTCTGTCCGATGCTGGATCGTATAAAAACGTCGCACAGAAAGAAATGACAGGCCGAAAGAATCCTGGAAAAAGTAATATTCTTGGCGATGACGTCGCCGATGACTTCGGGGGCCCCGCCATAAGGCTCCAACGATACTACCGTTAGGCCATTTTGCTCACAAAACATTTGTAGCCTGTATTTTGTGAATCGATAGTAATCGTGCGGTTCCTCGTGAATCCAGTAAAGAAACGGCACCCCGAGGATAATTTTCCCACGCGGCTTTAGTACCCTGGCCATCTCGCGCCACAGTAAGTCTGGATTCGACACATGCTCCAAAACATCCGTAGCTAAAATCGTGTCAAACGTTTCGCTCGGCAGCGAAATTCCGTGATTTAGGTCGAACGAATGATCCAGAAAAGGACTCTTGTGGCTGGTGCTTTCCCAGTCAACACAGATGTTATCGGAAACGTAATCCCTGTAAATTTGATATAGAGGCACCTTGCCGCAGCCCAGATCCAGTAGCACGCCGGATGCGTGACGTTTAATAGCGCCTTCGTATACCCGAGCTAGTATGTCGGCGGTAAAACGGGTCCCACGATTCAGCTCTTTTGTGTTTCTAGTAGCTTTCCAGCCGCTCGGCGTCAGCACGAATTTGGAAGGTTTCCACAAGTGCTTGTTTTGCATTGGAGCTGGTCGATTTCGAGCGATGTCCTTTGCAACCTGCTAGCGACGGCAAACATGATAATGCCCGATCTGAGAGATTTTGAGCAGGCTGCGAATCGCGGCTTTTTCAACAATCAGTGCGGATTAAGAAGACGCGAGCGTGAGCTTTCTCTTCAAGAAGCGTAGCGCCACGTAGGGGCGCGTTCCGTAAAAAATACTTAGGAAACGACCAAGCGAAGGGAAATATCCAAAATAACGGAACACCTTTGCGTAGGCGGCAATGCGTTTAAGCGGCGACTTCATCGCACTGGCCCTACGATAGTTTGCCGCGGCGAAAAATCGCAACCCCTCGCGTCGCAGTTGAGCTTGGCTGTCCGGAACCAATTCGCACATGAGGTCGAGCAGGGCGACGGAGTCCTCGCACCACTCGTCAATGCTTCTGCCAAAAGCTTGTTGGCCTTCATGATACCGGACGCTCGCCTTCACCTCCGGTACATCGACTCTCCCGTATGTAGCGATAAGCCGGAACTCGGCCATGCCATCCTCGTAGCAGTTGTGTTTGGATCTAAAGCCGCCGATCTCTCTTAATCTCTTCGTGTTAAATAGCGTGCTGCAAAGATAAAGTGCGGTCTTACCGGACAACCAAGCTCGAAAGAAGGCATCCGTCGGCAGTCCAGCCGCTCGATTGGGTATTTCGCTCACCACTTTGCCTTGGGAGTTGATCAGTCGCGTCCCGGTGCGAATGATACCCGCCTCGGTGAGCCCCTTAGCGGCATCAATGCAGGAAGCGACAAAATCGGGATCGATCATGTCATCATCGTGAAGTAATAATACATAGCTTCCTTTTGCCTGCTCGAAGCAAAAATTGAAGTTGTTGTTAGCCCCGATGTTGCGCTCGTGTCTAAAGTACCTCAGGCGCGAATCGCCGATGCTGGTCACAAGAGCTTTCGTGCCGTCCGTCGAACAATTATCGGATACGATGATCTCCAGGTTTGCATAGGTTTGATTCAAGGCGCATTGCAGCGCTTGCGGCAAATAGAAATCCGCCCGGTTATAGGTCGGAATCGCAATCGTAACTAAGGGTAACAAGGGTTGCACCATCGGACGTGCCGATCAAATGGCACGATGGACAAACGGCAGGACTCTTAGCTTATACTGAAATTGACGAAATCTGCGTTTAGCTCGTCAGTCATCGGGCCTGTCATCGAATTACGAATGCGCGAGCACGCTGACCTTACGCGTTTTCAGCGATGCCCATGCCGAATTCAGTCCGTTGCCCGCGCGCCAGACGCAGGCGCGCCTGCACCCGGCGCGCCCGGCGAAAATTCTCGCCGCCTAGCAGCGCCAGAGCCAAATACCCGTACGATTGCATCGCCAGCGGATTGAGCCGTGCCGCCCGCATCAGAGCCCTGCACCCGGCGTTGAAGCGGTTGGCTTCGCAGTGCTGCACGCCGAGGGCGAGATAGTAGGTGCCGCATTTCTTCCGGAAGGCTGCCGCATAACCGTATTTTCTTAGCATCAGCTCCAGGCCCAGGGTCAAAGCTTCGGCGTTGGTCCAAACCTTATCGCCATGAACGAAATACTTGAGCAACGGTTGGCGGACACATTCGAAGCGGTACTTCCGCGCCGCCCGCAACCACAAATCGTAGTCCTCAAAACTCGGCAACCGTTCATCGAAAAAACCGATCTCATCGAAGCAGGAACGCCGCAACAGCATACAAGAGGTGCTGCCGACGCAGTTGCCGGCCAGAAGCGCGGGGTAGATGTCGCCGCGCTCGGTGGGCACGATCTGGCCGCGGATCTGACCGTCATCCCGGTTCACGATGTAATATCCGGTATAGATTCCACCAACTTGCGCAGGACTGACAAGCATGGCGTCCATCTGGCGAGCAAGTTTCTCCGGATACCACTCGTCGTCGTCGTCGAGAAAAGCGATGTATTCACCGCTCGACTGCAGAATCCCGGTATTGCGCGCCGCGGCTGCGCCGCGACGGCCATTGTGTCTGAGATAACGGACCTCCGCGCGGCCAAAGCTTTTGACGACTGCCGCCGCATCATCGCTGCCGCAGTCGTCGACCACGAGGATCTCCAGATCCTTGAAGCTCTGAGCCAAAACGCTTTTCACGCGCTCCGGCGAGGAATCCCGGTCGATTGTAAGTTGGGATGATGACGCTTACCTGTGCCATGCTTTGTGCAACTCCGCGCTATGCCGCCCGCAGATCCAAATCACTATTGACCAGCCGATCGTTCAGCTCGTCGATCATAAGCGTTGCGCCACACTTCATCCTAGTGCGAAGACAAGGCGCGAATTTCCTGCGACATCCTGCGGAGAAATCTCACCCTGTGCTCGCGTTCGACGATTTCGTGACTGACGAGCTGGGTCAACTCCCAGATCCGCGCCATCGGAAAAGTCTCCATGGATTCACCGAGCGCCACCACTCGGTCGTTTACTATCCCAGATGATTTGGGACCGAGCGGGTCGCTCAGCTCGGCGGCCATCCGATCCAAAAATGGGCGTGGCACGACGCCGCTCGGCGCGCCCGCGCCATTGCCCCGGCGGGACGATGGCGCGCTTCCTTCCTCACGGTGTTGCTTAAATCCCAGGTCTCCCATCAAGTGATCGAGATCATCGACCTTGCCGATGACCTCGTCGTCTTTCGCCCCGCTGAACGCCCAGCTATCTTCGCCGTGGTGTCGATTCCGATTCCCATTCTCCTGCAGCTCTTCCTGCATGGAGGCATAGTAAGTCGGATAGTACGACCGGTAGTCGACGTAGTCGGGATTGCGAATATCCACACCGTTCAGCACCACGCCCAATAGCGTCGCGTTGATACTGTCGAGCCGCTCCACCGCCTGGCGCGCCGCCTGGGCCGTGGTTTTCTGGCCGTGAAAAACCATGAGTACGCCATCGCAGAACGCCGAGACGACGGCGGCATCGCTCACCGCGATCGCCGGCGGTGAATCGATCAACACGAAATCGAAAGAGTTGCGCAGGTCGTTCAGTACCTCCTGCATTTTGCGGGACATCAAGAGATCCGCCGGGTTAGGCGGCAATACGCCGCGCGGCAGCAGGTAGAAATTTTTTATCGAGGTCTCTTTCATGGCGCTGCGCAGCGCGGTTTGGCCGGCGAGGACGTTGGCGAGACCGCTCTGGTTCGGCATATTGACCAACTTATGGCACCGCCCCTTGCGCAGGTCGGCATCGACGACCACCACGCTTTGACCGCTTTGGGCCAACGCGGCGCCGAGATTGACCGTCGTCACGGTTTTGCCTTCCCCAGCGGAAGGACTCGTGAGCAAGATCACTTTGGGCGGATGCTCGGCCTTGGATAGCATCAGCGCCGTACGAATGGTCCGATACGATTCCGCGGTGAGCGAGAGCTGATCGCGCGCCATCACCAGCTCCTTCGGCATGTTATCGCTCGAACCGGCGGAAGATTCCAAATATTTGGGGACCGGGCGCTGCAGCCGGTCCGGACCGGTACTTTCCCGGCAGCGATTTCAGATGGGGCACGACACCGAGAGTCGTGAGCGATACGGCGGCCCAAACGTTTTGTGGCGTATTGACCGTGGAATCCATGTATTCCAGGAAAAAACCCACCGCCAGGGCCAAGATAAACCCGAGGATCGCCGACAGCGCCATGTTGCGCGTCCAATTGGGCGATGACGGCAGCGGTCGGCAGCTCGGCCCGCTGCATGATTTGCATATTCGAAGCCGCGAGATCATTGGCGACATTGGTCTCATGCAGGCGCTTCAGGACGTTTTCATACAGGCCGCGGTTGACCACGACCTCTTCGTTGAGCACGGCGTAATCGACCCCCACCTCCTTGAGGCTGAGCGCGGTGGACTGCTGGCTCTTGGCTTCTTTTTCGAGCGACTCTTCGCGCGCCCGCGCCGCCGCATAGGACGATTCGATGCCGCGCACGATATTGCTAATTTCGGCGCGCAGGCCCCGGCGCGCTTCGATGATCTGCTGGTTGATTTCCTGGACGCGCGGATGCTCGGCGGTGAAAATGCTGAGTAGCCGGCCCTTATCCGTCTCCAGGGTGGCGAGATTGCCTTTGATCTGCTGGATCAGCGGATTGCTCAACACCTGGCTGAGATAGTCGGTGTCTTTGCTGCGCGTCATCTGGTAGAGCGACTCGGCTTCGATGCGGTCGGATCTGGCTTTGGTGAGCACCCGATTGAGCTCCACCAGCCGCTCGACGGCGATGTTTTCCCCTTTGTCGAACGACACGACGCCGTGCTGCTGGCGAAATGCGTTGAGCTTTTGCTCCGCCGTCTGGACTTTTTCCCGCAGCTCGGCAAGTCTGGCGCTCAGAAAGTCTTTGGCTTCCTTGGTGAGACTGAACCGATTTTCCAAAATCATCTGGATAAAAGCGGCGGCATGGCCGTTGGCCAGATCCTGCGACAGCTTGGCGTCGGGGGTGGAGAAACTTACTTCCACCAGGCGGGTGTTGCGCACCGGCTCGACCTTCAAAAAGCGCGAATAACGGCCCACCCAGCCCGGGCTGACTCCAAGCTCGTAGGTCGGGGCGCGCCGAGTCGGTGGCGTTTTGGTCTCGCCGCTCAGCCAGTCGAAGCCGCTCTGGATATAATTGAGGCCGGCGCCGATCAGATTGGACACCGACTTGAGCAGACTCGGACCATCCGCCTTGCCGGTGAACGCCGGGTTGTCCTCCAGCTTCAAGTCCCTGATCACGCGCGCGCGCAACGGCTCGCTTTTGAGCAAAGCGAATTGCGTCTGATAGTAATCGTACGGCCCGATGTTGTACTGCCCGGGCATTCCTTGGGCTACGCCGGGAACCCCGGTGACGCTGGGATTTTGCGGCTCGATCTGCAAGGTCGAGCGCGCCGTATAGAGCGTCGGCGATGCAAGTGTAATGATTGCGCCGATGATCATCACATCGATAAAAACCGCCGCCATCGGCCGGATGCGCTTGAGCAGGATCTTCCAGTAGTGGCGTAGGTGGGTTTGTTCCCCTTGATCGGAGTAGTAATAAACCACCTCATCCGCCGGCGGCGCCGATCGGGTCGTTCCCCTTCCCGCCAGGGCATCTGAGTATTGTCGCGTGAGTTCGTTCATGGATCTACCTTACAGCCAGCGTTCATTATCTAAACGATGTAACCGAACCTCCCGAGATGATCGTGCCGACGAAACGCCTGACGAAATATTTAAACCCGCTCATCGGCACCAGAAGGACGTCGTCGGGCATCACTTGAGGATCTTTTGCCTTCCCCGCCAAGACAGCATCGAGATCTACCGAAATCGTATTGATTTGGCCGCCGGCCGCACGCCGGTTGATGGTGACCGCCGAGTAATCCGCCAGGTCCATGATGGCCCCGCCGGCGGTGGCAAGTGCTTGGCTCAACGTGTAGTTGCGCCCAAGCGGGTACGACCCCGGCTTGCCCACCGCGCCGTCGACGAAAAACATGCCGGACTGAGGCACATTCACCACATCGCCCGCCTGCACCACCATGTTGACCGCCTGGGTATTGTCCGCGATCACACCGGTGTTGTTGGCGAGCATCATGAGATCGACGATCAAAGTTTGCCGCTCGCCTTTTTCATCCTGGCGATACACATGGACTTGATTGCCGGCGCGCTCGGTTACCCCGCCGGCGAGCGCCAGCATATCGATCACCGTCTTGGGGCCGCTCAGCTCGAATACGCCAGGCTTTTGCACCGCGCCCATGACGGAAGCCCGCTGGCGGTACTCCGTCACCATCACGCCGACCTGGGGGTTGCGGATGTATTTGGTGTAGCGCTTGCTCAGCTCTTCCTGAACTTGCGCGATGGTTTTCCCTTTGACATTGACTTCACCGACCAGAGGCACGACGACGACGCCTTCGTGACTTACCCGAAGCATAACCATGCGGGGAGTTGCGCGGGCCTCCTGCTCGGGAATGTTATAGATGGTCACCTGGATCAGATCCTCGGGACCGATGCGATAATCCATCGTCGAATTGCTGGATTGCGCGGCCGACAGCGCTAACGCCTTGTTGATTTCGTTCGCAGCGGAAGTGGAATCGCCTGGCCCCGGCGGAGTGCCGGCCGGCGGCGGTTGTTGGCCGACCCCGCCGCATCCCAGTGCCAATGCGATCATCACAGCGCACAGTGCCGCAATTTCTTTTTTCTGGATTCTCATAACTGCTCCACGAGCCAAGCTATGCCGAAGACATAGCTCCGCCCATCGGGTACTTTCCCTATCCAACCAAACCGAAAGCATTGAGCCACGCGACGACCAGCTCGCGGGAAAAATCACTTCTACGCCGCTGGCGCGGCCATCGCTGGCGCTATGGCAACCGACTGATTGCGGATAAACTCAACGTTGAGCTTGACGCTGATCTGTCGGCTTAAAAGTTTTAACAAAACCCGCACCCGCCCGTTTGCATTGGGCGGGTTCTCGATAATCCCTATAAAACCATTGAACGGACCACCGCTGATTTCCACCTGCTGTCCAGTACTTAAGCGTGATTGGGCGCGGATGATTCCCGCCGCGTCCGCGCGCTCTCTGAGGAAGCTCACGACACTCTCATCAACGGGGATCGGCGTGTCGCTGCAACTGACAATTCTTTTAACTCCAGGCGACCACGTCACGTAATGAGCTTCAGAAGAAAGATCCAACCGCACAAACAAATAATTCGGAAACAATGGTGCGATAGCGCGCTTTGCCGCACTCCGTCCGGGAAGCTGAAGACGAGGAAAAAAACATTCTATTCCCTTCAAGCCCAAGTGCAATTGCACTTGCTCCTCTTTGCGCGACTTACTGTAAATTACGTACCACTCGCGATGCATACTCAGGCCTTTAAGCACTGTACATAACGCAAGCAAGGTGCCACGGTCCGATTAAAAAAGTTTGTCACTAAACTGCGAGTTAATAACAACGCAACGCAATGATGTCAGCGAAGCTTGAGCGAGTGCTCGAAAGTGCTTGGCAGTGAGTCGGCCACAACTGGCCTATTTACTCTGAATCGCAGGGGAAAGTAGAAGAGCATTCAAGCCGCTCCGCAACCGACTTTCTTTCGGCCACATCTGGCGGATTCGTCAGAGTTGGCTCATGCGCTTGGAAAAATACTTTAAACCTTAACAAAAAGTTTTTGCTGGCGCTCTCTCACCCGGCGGACGAGGCCTGTTTTTTCTTCGTATAATGTTGAAACACAAGAAAATGTCGGGAGAACGCCTACGAAAAAATCAGACACTCGACTGATATCCCGGCGGAGTTCTGAGGGAATTTTCCAGCAGCTTCAACCGCGACAGCACGAGTGAAGAATTTTTCTATTTGCGCGCTGTCTCACTTTCGCGACAAAAATATTTATTTAGTCGCTTAATTGAGACGGTATCGGGATCGGCAACGACACGATTGCGCTGACTTCGGTGAAAATCATGAACGGTATTGATTTTGCTCACTCTTTTAGCACCGTTCATAAATTCTCCAGTCGGGCTTTAGTGTTTAGACTCCGTGCGACTCCGTCTCGCAGCGAAAGTAATGTAATAGGTTTATTTTAATTTCGGTACGGGTAATAAAATAAAACAGAGGAGACCATGCAGGTGAATGTGCTAACCCGGTTGGAAAATCGACGAGACAACGTCCTGAGAACGCTCGAACACATTCGCGCGCAGCAGCTTGAGGTCGATGCCAATACCGAATGGAAAGACCTTTGCGCTCAACGGCGGCGCAGCGAGCTGCTCGCGGAATTGTTCGGCTGGTACAACGGCAAACTCGAGCGCATCGACCATGCGCTCGGGCGAATCACTTCGGAGCGGACGGCAAGAACGGGGCAGCGCGCGCGCCCATCCGCTTGAAAAGGAATGGTCCCGCACGCGGCGCTGAGCTAAACCGAAGCGCTTTCTTCTTCGGCGATTACGATCGTGTGGCAGGAGCCGAGCCGTTTACAGGGAACGGTTCCGCGCCGCGATCCATGGGATTCGCGCGCTACTATATTCCTCTATTTGTTTACTCCTCGATCGCCGCTTTTATGAAATAGAAGCTCGTCGTATTTACAACGGTCTCTTTCTCTTCTTTCTTAATTTTCACAAGCGGTCCCGAGGCTCCGATGACGGTGCCCCGATGGATTGTCTCACTGCCGCCGTCCGGATAGCCGATCACAACGGTGACCGTCTGTCCCATCGATAGTAGCGCGCCGGTGTCGCCGCCGGCCCCATTCTTCTTTCTAGTCGCCATGGTTGCTCCTTCAGAATTCGAAGATTCCCTTCGCGGCGCGCATCCGCCGATCTCATTCCTTTCGATACACTGGGAAGGGATTACAGGAACTTGTGCCGGAAATGATACCGCCTCTTCGATTGCAATTTTTGAAATGGTATCGATGCAATCCTCGCGCCTGCTGCCGCGAAAAAGCGCGGGCCGACGTGCAGGCGCTTCGTGGCATAACGGTTGCGTTTAACGGTCAACATATCCCGCACCGCGCTCGCGCCTTAGAAATTTGTTTAGCAACTAACGAGCGCTATTTATCTTCTTTTATTTTTATAAGGAGCCCAAGTATGGAATTGAGAGAGGTCATGACCCGCGACGTCGAAGTCGTCGCCAGCGACGCGCCGCTCAGGGACGCAGCTTCAAAAATGAAACAGCTGGACATCGGCATGATTCCGGTTTGCGACGGCGACCGCCTGCGCGGCATGCTGAGCGATCGCGACATCACGGTGCGCGCGACCGCCGAGGGGAAAGATCCGACCAAGACCAAAGTCTCGGAGATCATGTCCACGGAAATCGTCTATTGTCTGGAAGATCAAGAGGTCGAAGAAGCGGTGAGCTTGATGGAAGCGCGACAGATTCGCCGTCTGCCGGTATTGAATCAGGACAAGCGCCTCGTGGGTATCGTGAGCCTCGGGGACATTGCAGTCCACGTCGGCGACCGCGAGCTCGCGGGCGAAACGCTTCAGGAAATTTCCACGCCGTCCGAGCCCAAGCGCTGACTGGCGTGGGGTGCACCGCGATTCGCGTGGGCGCGAGCGCACTAGGTCGCCCTTCACTCTCCGCGTAACCATAGAAAAATCAGTTTAGAATCGTCTGGGCCGAGCACGTCGCCAAACCAACTATGGACCGTCTGATCATCCTCCGCCGGCCAAACGCAAGGACGGGAATCGTCGTTGGCGGCGATCGCCGGGGAGTTCCATGAAGAATCGATCTCGATCGATACTTGCGCGCCTCGCAGGGCCCGCGCTCTTCGGAGGCGCGGCCGCGGCTACTGCCGTGCTGGTCGCGCGCGCCAGACGGCGCATCGATTTCGCTGGCAAGATTGTGGTGATTTCCGGCGCGTCGCGCGGTTTGGGCCTGGAGCTGGCGCGCGCCTTCGGCGCGGAGGGCGCAAACCTCGTCCTGCTGGCGCGTGACGAGCGCAACCTGGCGCAATCGGCGGACGAGCTACGCCGGCGCGGCGTCCGCGTGACCACGGTCGTC
Organism: uncultured delta proteobacterium; assembly: GCA_963745035.1. Lineage (GTDB taxonomy): Bacteria > Desulfobacterota > Binatia > UBA9968 > UBA9968 > DP-20. The sequence goes on from CAVUVW010000012.1 coordinate 40,031, forward strand.
TGCGACGTTAGCGAGCACCGCCAAGTGCGCGATGCCGTGGCCTCGATCATCGCCGACGCTGGCCGGATCGACGTGCTGGTCAACAACGCCGGGACAATCCAAGTTGGACCGGTCGAGAACATGGGTGTTGACGATTATGAAAGCGCCCTCCGCGTTCATTTCTGGGGTCCGCTCTATCTGATGCGCGAAATCACGCCGCATATGAAAGCTCGCGGCCAGGGCCGGATCGTCAACATTGCCTCCATCGGCGGCAAGGTCGCGGTGCCGCATCTGCTGCCCTACGCGGCGAGCAAGTTCGCCTTAGTCGGCCTTTCCGAAGGCATGCGCGCGGAGCTGCTGAAAGACGGTATTTACGTCACCACGGTGTGTCCGGGACTGATGCGCACCGGCTCTCATTTTAACGCTTACTTCAAAGGGCAGCATAAAAAGGAATATGCACTATTCGCCATCGCCAACGCTTCGCCGCTGCTTTCCACCGCCGCCGACGCGGCGGCGCGGCGCATCATCGAAGCCTGCCGCTACGGCCGGGCCGAGATCGTGATCACTCCCCAGGCCCGCCTGCTGAGCTTGGCGAACGGCTTGTTCCCGAACCTCATGGCTGAAACTCTGGCGCTGGTCAATCAAGCGTTGCCCAAAACCCGCGGCCCGTCCGGCGACACGCTGCGGCGCGGCATGGAAAGCCGTTCACCGATTGCCCATTCCGCGCTCACCCGTCTGGCGGACCGCGCCGCTGAACGCAACAATGAGCTTGCTCCGGCGGACGGAAACGCAGTCGAGAACGACAACCGCCGATCGACCGAGGAGGCCGCGCCCTCGGGGACGCTGTGCGCATGCACCCATCCGACGCATTTTCTTGGGCGATGCCGCACCGAAGTTTCGCGGCCGGAGCACATTTGCGCGCGCCTGCATGGAGAATCATTTTCACCGGAGCGACGATCCGGCGATCTGAACCGCGAGCGTGAGCACGCTTTTGATGCAAACAAGTCGCAGCGCAAAGGCTAACGAAGCCAGCATTGTATCAAGTGAAAGGGGAAAGAGTATGAACGCGTTGGAGCTATTGAAGCAAGATCATCAGCGCATCTCGGATCTGTTCGCCGACGCCAGAACCTACACCGACATGAGACGCCTTTTCGACAGCATCAAAAGCGAGCTCGAGACCCACGCCCATATGGAAGAGTCGATCTTCTATCCGGAGTATCAGCGGCAGGAGATCTTGAAAGATCTTGTGGAGGACGCCAAGACTCAGCATGGCTTGATCAAAGAATTGCTACGCGATCTGGAAAGCCAGGATGGGCCCGAATTCGAGAATACCTTTCAGACCCTGATGGCCGAGGTTCAACTGCATTTCACAGCGGAGGAGAACGAGATTTTCCCTCACGTGCGGAGCTTGGTCGACGGCCCCGATTTGGGCGAGCTCGGTGAAGAACTGGAAACCGATAAGCTCGAATATCAACTGGTGCACGGGTCCTGACCATTCGGCATTAGCAGGCGCGCGAGAACCGTGATCGTGTTCGTGAAAACGTGACCGAGGAAACCGCACGAGCACGAACACGCTACACGAACACGAATTCGGAGCGAGGCGATCGAGCGCAACGAGCAGGTGGGCCTTTTTCAACAGCCTGTTAGAGGTGATCCATGGCGAAACCGAAGAGAGACTCAAAACCGCAGCGGCAAAAAAAACACCCGGAAAATCGCCGGGAGCAAGGGCTTCGTTCCGCCGCAGATATAAAGGAGCTCACCGAGCGCCTCGCTGACTTTAGCGCCGACGAATTGGCCCAAATCCCCATCATCGCCGTCGACCAGCGGCTGCGCCAGGGCGCTGTCTATCTCGACCTGCGCGACCCCGCGGCCGAGCCGATTACGGCAACCGGCGACATGACGGCGACCAAAGATAATCTTTACGCCGCAAAAGCGGAGATGCCGCGCGAATATTGGAATCGCCTGGTCGACGCGCGCCGCGCTTCGAGCCAATCCGGGCAAGAAACCGACGGTGAGATTTCTGACGAGACCGTCGATCAAACACTGGAAGACTCATTTCCGACAAGCGATCCTCCCGCCTGGACCACCGGCCGCGAGCGGCCAGATCCGGACGCGCCGCAAGCGCCGCGCGAAAAGAGAGCGGCGCCAAGGAAAAAATAGCGAGCAACTCGCCGCCCGCCTTGCCGACGTTTCACGCCATTTCTCGCAACGCCTTGCGCGCGGCGAAGTAGCCACACATGCCGTGCACGCCGCCGCCCGGCGGCGTCGCCGCCGAGCACAGGTAAAGTCCCGGCGCCGGAGTCGCATACAGACGGCGGGTCGGGCGAAAAAACAATTGTCCGAGGAGCGGCGCGCCGCCGTTGATATCGCCGCCCACGAGATTGGCGTTGCGCCGCTCCAGCTCGGCTGGCGGAGAAACGGCGCGGGCGAGAATCGTATCGCGAAACCCGGGAGCAAAGCGGTCGATTTGGCTTTCGATGCGCTCCGTCATATCGAACCTCGAGCCGTTCGGCACATGGCAGTAGGCCCACAGCGTGTGCTTTCCCGCCGGCGCCCGCGATGCGTCGAACAGCGACGGCTGGACCAGTAATACGAACGGTTTATCGGAATGAAAACCGCGCCATGCCAAGCGCTCCGAGCGGGCGATCTCGTCGAGACTTCCCCCCAGATGCACAGTGGCGGCGCGTCGGCACTCGCCCGCGCGCCACGGAACGGGGCCGGATAGCGCCCAATCGAGCTTAAAGGCGCCCATGCCGTAGCGATACTTCTTGAGCATGTCGCGGAAGCGCGATGGTAATTGCGCGCGGGCGATTTTTAGTAGCTGGCGCGGCGTCACGTCGCAGAGGATGACCCGCGCGCGCGGCAGCTCGGCGAGCGCGCGCACCGGATGATGGAGAAAGACCTCGCCGCCCAGAGAGCGAAAATAGGAAGCGAGCGCATCGGCGAGTTTTTGCGCCCCGCCCCGCGCGATCGGCCAACCGAGCGCATGCGCGGTGGCGCCGAGAACCAGGCCGAACGCGGCCGACGCCCACTCCTCCAGCGGCAGCATCGAGTGCGCCGCCAGACCGGCAAAAAGACATTGTGCCCGAGGGTTCCCGAAACGCTGTTCGGCGAAGCGCCGTGCCGGCTGGAGCGCCGACCATCCGAAGCGCGCCAGCGCCAGCGGATCTTTCGGCCAGTGCGGCGGCCCCAGCAGTGTTTCCGAGAGGCTGTCCCATTGCGCCACGAGTGCTCCGAAGAGCGCGCGATAGCGCGCCCCGTCCATGCCCAGGCTCGAAGCGGTCGTCTCTACCGAGCGTTCTACCAGCAGCGCCGAGCCGTCGTCGAACGGATGAGCCAGAGCTGCCGGCGGCTCGATCCATTCCAAGCCATGCCGCGCCAGCGGCAACGAGCGGAAAAAAGGCGAGCCGATGGCAAGCGGATAGACCGCGGAACAAAGGTCGTGCACAAACCCGGGCAGCGTGATTTCCGCCGAGCGTGCGCCGCCGCCGATGGTTTCGTTGGCTTCGAAAAGAGCGACCGACTTTCCCGCTTGCGCCATGACGATCGCGGCGGCAAGCCCGTTGGGTCCCGCGCCGACAACCACGGCATCGTATTCCCGATTCAACACTCCACACCGGCAAACAACTCTTCCACGGCTAGCGCAACAGTTATACCACTACCAGGTTGCTAGACAGAGCTCTTCGACCACCTCTGATACCCGCTGCTTGGAGTTCTCCGTTCCTCGGCCCAAACCCTCGTCTGCTTATGGCGAGCTACGTCGAACCGTTCGAAACATTAAGATGTCTCTCCGCAAGCAGGCTCGAATGAGATCCGCAGTGATTCAAGTTCTATTTCGCTCCTTCCTAAGCTTTATCGAGCGTGCCGAGAATTTTTCAGCAACCTGCTGGAAATGTCATGCTCCGGCCATTCGGTGCGGAAAGTTACGGCGAGCCAACGTGTCAGCGCTTTGCCTCTCGCCGTCTGCCAACTGTACGGAATCATCCTTCGCATTCACTCGATCGTGCTGCCGCGTGAAGGCGAAACCATGTGCTTTTATCCAGCGCCGCCCCTGGCACATTCTTTGGTAGATCTTCAGAGCAAGTAGAAGGAGGCTGCGATCATGAAGTTGGCAAATCGAGCTTTTTCGTGGGCGCTGGCGATCAGTACGCTGACGCTCGCCGCGTGTGCTCCCATGGATCAGGTGGTGCGGCCTACGCTGGACCAAGTTCGTTCCGGCAACGCGCGCGGGCAGGCAGTCGAAGACACGCGGCTGCTCCAGGGAGAAATTGCTGGAGAGATCGATCGCATCGATCGCGGCCGGCGCGAAATCCATGTCGTCGCCGACGACCGCCGTCCTCAGATCCTCGCCTATGAAATCAATCGAACCCGCGTGGTTTACCATGGCTGGGACTATTCGGTGGATAATCTCGAGGCCGGCGATCGCATCGCCTTCCGCGCCGCGCCGCGAGACCACGCCTACGTCGAAACCATCCGGGTCCTCGAACCGGTGCAAGCGCGCTCAGGACCTTCCCTCGCGCGCTCGAGTTCCCCTCGTTCCCGACCCGACGTTGTCGAAGGAATCGTGGAGCGAGTGGATCACGGTCTCGGCACTTTCGAAATCATGCCGCGGGGCGGCAGAATGGTAACCGTCTCGGTGCCGTACAATGCCCGGCCGGCGGATGTCGATAGCTTTCGCGGCTTGCGCCGCGGCGATCAGGTGCGCGTCGAGGGCGAGTTCGTCAATCCGGACAACTTGCAGCTCCTGTCTTTTATCTCGCCGCGCAATCGCTAGGCGCGGCGAGATAAGCGGCTACTCCCCGCGCACAATGAAACCGGAATCCAGGCGACGGGAATTTCGCTTCGCTATCCACGAGAAACATTAACCCCTAGCCGTCAAAGCGGCGGAATAATTTTCATTGCAGCGGAACTTGCGCGGAGTGCCGAGCTATGTGCCGTGAGTGATCAGGCTTTCGGTGCTTCGCGGTATCTGCAGTAAGAGAGTGAAGATACCCCATGAAACAGACGAGCCTGGTTGTAGCGCTCGCAGTCTTTTCTCTGCTCGGGTGCGACGTCAAGGAAACGCCCAAGGAATCTTCGCCTCCGCCGCCCGCGCCCGCAAAAACGGCGGACCGAGACGGGCGCTCGCCGGCGGTGGCTTCCTATGCCGATGCGGTGGAGCGCGTCGGCGCCGGCGTGGTCACCATTCGCGCCGCGCGGCGCACCCGCGCGCCGCGCCAGCACCCGTTTTTCAACAATCCGGCGTTGCGCGATTTTTTCGGCGGCGCGCAATCGCGCGGGCCGTCGGTGCAGATGGGCTTGGGTTCCGGCGTGGTCGTAAAAACCGACGGTACGATCCTCACCAACCATCACGTGGTCGACGGCGCGGAAGCGATCAAAGTCGAGCTTCAAAACAATCGCGCCTACGACGCCAAGGTGATCGGCTCGGATCCGCCGAGCGACCTCGCGGTGCTGAAAATCGACGCCAAGGAATTATCGGCTCTGAATCTCGCCGATTCCGACCGGGTGCGAGTCGGCGACGTCGTCCTCGCGATCGGCAATCCGCTCGGCATCGGCCAAACTGTCACGGCCGGCATCATCAGCGCTAAAGGCCGATCGACCGGCCTCAGCGACGGCAGCTTCGAAGATTTTTTGCAGACTGACGCACCCATCAACCAGGGCAATTCGGGCGGCGCGCTGGTCAACACCGAAGGCGAGCTGGTGGGCATCAATTCACAAATCCTCTCCACCTCCGGCGGCAGCATCGGCATCGGCTTTGCCGTGCCCTCGAATATGGCGCGCACAGTCTTGGACCAACTGATCGCGACCGGCAAGGTGCGCCGCGGCCAGTTGGGAGTAGCGATTCAGCCCGTGACGCCGGAGCAGGCGGCCGACTTGGGTCTCAAAGAACCCAAGGGCGTAGTCATTGCTTCGCTGGCGCCGCAAGGCCCGGCGGCGCGCGCCGGTCTGCGCCCGGGCGACGTGATCGTCGGATTTCAAGGAGAAGCGGTGACCGATGGCAACACGTTGCGCAATCGCATTGCGAGCACGCCGCCGGGCACGGCGGTAAAACTCACAATCCTGCGCGACCGCCAGGAGCGGCAGATCGACGTCACCTTGGGTGAATACGAGCCTCAGAAGCGCGCCGGTTAGTGCGCAGTCGTAGAAGCGACGAGGGATGTCAAAACCATCCAGAGAAGAGACTTAACCCGCAGCGCTTAAAGATACTTGCGCCCTTCCACTGGGTCGGGAACGATCAAGCCCATCTTCTGAATCAGTGGATCCACTTCTTTCTTGAACTCCCAGCGCGCTTGCGTGTTGCTGCGCCGTTTAAGGCCCCAGTGAACGTAGCGGTTGGAGCGCTCGGAATCGGATCGACCGAACATGTCCAGCGCCTGAATGTACCAAAAGTCGACGCTCCGCTGGATGCGCTCGCGCTGCTCGTCGCCTTGGTCAGCCCACTCGGCGGTTTGATTGGTGCCGAAACCGATGTGCGCCATTTCCTCTTTGAGGATCTCCGGCAGCACTCGTTGGAGCGGCAAATAGCTGCAATCAAGAAACTCCTCGAGTTGGAAGCGCCCAACCCGGTCGATCAAAAAGCCGAACACGGCGAAATCCTCCCATGTCTCGATCACTCCCCGGAAAGCTTCGAGATAGCGTTTCTGATTCGGAATACTCAGCAAGAACGAAGTATCGACTCCGAGATCTCCGGCAATGCGGGCAAATTTTCTATAGTGGTCCATTTCTTCCGCCGCCGTGCGCGCCACCACGAGCTGGTTCACTTTGCCCGGAGCGCCGGGCAGCATATCTTTCACGTAGAGATGTGGGCCGCCAATTTCGCAATCCGCTTGAATGGTGAGAACGCGGCCCAAGAGATCGCGGTATTCAGCGGGCAACTTCGCTAAATCCTTGTGCTCGACTTTGTCTTCAAACATGTTTGTTTTCTCCTTCAGAGAGATATTGCACGGCGGGGTGCAACCGCTTGTGCAAGCGGCTGGGTGACCGATTCGAAGTGCCTGCTACTAGTATTTGTGACAGCAAGCGCCGGGCCATGCCAACGCGGTCACGTCAAGCGTGATCTCGCGAAGCGATCAACTGTCACGCTCGCGCGACAGTAGCCGTCGAACAGTGCTGGATCTGCGACACCTTGCGAATTGGATCTGCCATGACTGGCGCCGCTTAGCGTGTTGATGAATTACTTCCGGGCCGCTGGCAAAAGCTGTCGCTCTGCTGGCACATGCTTTGCGGATATCATGATTGTTCCCAGCACCTATTGCGGCATGATGGCATATTTTATTTAATGCCCGGCGTGCGAACGTAGCGGGCTTTAATTTCAGTACTAAATCACAGACATTGAAGGAGGAATATATGGCGAAACGGAAGAGATTTACGCTGGAATTCAAGCGCGAAGCGGTGCGGACGATGGCAAGCTCCGACAAGTCGCCGGCCGATATCGCTCGGCAATTGGGTATTCATCGAAACCAGCTTTATAAATGGAAGGAGCAATTCGGGAACGGCGCAAGCCAAGTCGGCGGAGCCAAAGGACGCAACGGCACCGACGAGATCTCACGGCTGCGGCGTGAACTCGAGCTGGTCAAGGAGGAGCGCGATGTTTTGAAAAAGGCGATGGTATATTTTGCCCGGGAAGTTCACTCCTAAATTGCACTGGTGACACGCGGAGAAGTCATGCGCCGAAGCCAATCTTGGCTGCTCGTCGCGCTGGTGGCGCTGACGGTTCCGATCAGCGCCACCGCGGCTCGAGCGCAAACGGTTTTGGATTCAGCGGAAGCCGCCAGGACCGTAGCCATCGAGAGCTTGCATGCCACCTCTTCCGCTGTGAGCGGCGTGGTGGCCAATCGCTCGCCGCACATCGTCCGTGACGTCGAGATCCTCGTGCAGTATCACTGGCTCTGGGAGAACGAATTCAAGCCGGGGCAAGACTCGCCGGGCCAAATAGCGCTCGTGCGCATACCAGACGAGCTCAAGCCGGGCCAGTCGGCTCGGTTTCATCATACGCTCACGCCGGCCACCCGCCGCGAAGACGGGCGATTCGTACCCGAGGTGACGGTCGCCGCCTTCACGGTGGTGGTTCCGGCGCGATAGAGCGTATTTGCCGCTTACGCAACCGCGCGTACCGCGGCGGCGGTACTGAGCCGGCGTTGCACCGCGTCCCAATCGATGTTGGCGAAAAACGCTTCGATGTATTTCCCCCGCTCGGCCGGTTTATAGTCGAGCAAGAACGCGTGCTCCCACACGTCCATCACCAGGATGGGCTTGAAACCCGACGGCACGCCGTCCTGGTGCAGCGCGATCCAGTGATTGGAGAGCTGCTCGGTCACCGGGTCCTGATAGAGAATCGCCCAGCCGACGCCGCGCATTTCACCGACGGCGGAAAACGCTTTCTGCCAGTTCTCGAAGCTCTCGAAACATTTCTCGATGACGCGCTTGAGATCCCGCGACGGGCTGCCGTTTCCCTTCGGCGCCAGGTTCTCGAAGTAGTATTCGTGCAGCACCATGCCGCCAAACTCGAAGCCCAAGCGCCGGGTGAGCTCGGCATACGCCGGATCTTGCCCCGACGGCTGCTTTTTGTGGGTGATCGCCCCGATTTGCTCCAACAGTAAGTTGACGTTCTTGACATAGCCTTCGTAGAGGCCGAAGTGCATTTTTAACGTCTCATCAGAAATGCCTTTCAAGCCACTGAGGTTAAATTTTTTGGCTTTATAGCTCCCTTGCGCCATTGTGAGTCTCCCTTCGTTTTTTGCTAAGCCAATACTGTGCAATCTCAATACCAGGCAGGTACGCCTAGAATTTGGCGCGCCGAAATCATGCCATTGGTAGAGGACAGATTAGAACAGATTAGAACTGTCTCCCGCTTGCGTTCGGAGTCGTCTTAAAGCTCCTGGCACATCGGTTGCGTTTCACTTCTGCGCGTTGCGCGGTTAGCGGCTCCATCGCTCCGCCCCGGAGAAAGGCCATCGCTTCCAAAGTCTCACTGCGTGACTGGCTGTCCACGTTTTTCGATCTCGTCGAAGACGTTATCTATGTCGGCCTCGGCTTCCTGCTCGCCGCCGTCGCCGTGGCGCTCCTCGTCGCGGAGTTCGCGTTCTTCGCTCAGTATCTCTTTGGCGGAGTTCTCTCCGAAAACATCGTGATGTTGCTCGACCGGATCCTGCTGATTATTATTTTCGCGGAGGTTCTCTACACGGTCCAGGTTTCATTCCGCCAGCGCATCTTGCAACCCGGCCCATTCCTGGTGGTGAGCTTGATCGCGGTCACACGGCGCATTCTGGTGCTCACCGCCGAGCTGCCGAAGATGGTCAAGGAGAGCGGACAGTTATTCTACAATGCCATGATCGAGCTCGGACTGCTGACGATTCTGATCCTGGTTCTGGTCATCTCGCTTTACTATTTGCGGCCGGGCGATCCCAACTCCGCCGCGGAAGTGAAGAAGAATTAATCGCTGGCTCCTGCCCAACACGCTCTCGACCTCCGGTCGCACATACTCGCGAAAAGCGAGAACAAACCTGGTCCGCGGGGAATGACAAATCAGCGCAAGCGCACGGTACGAAAACCTTCGCGCGCTTTGGGGACGTCAGTGCTTCAAAATCACGTACAAGGCATGCACGATGCCGGGGACATAACCGAGCAGCGTGAGAACGATATTCAACCAGAAATGACCGGTCAGGCCGACTTCGAGGAAAGTGCCGACAGGAGGCAAGAGAACGGCGAAAATGATTTTGATCGGATCAGTGGCGGTGACGGCCATACTCCAACTCTCCGCGACGATCGGCAGCCCTGAGGCTGCCGTCATCGCAGCCATTTTTCTTTTTACTGAAAGTCCGTGACGTGGTGAGCAGCGACAGGATCGCCGCTCACCACGTCGGTGCGGTCGGCTGCGCTAAAGCAGCGTGTTCCAAGCTAACAAACCCAGGCCGGTAAGTTCCACGAGCACGCCCATCGGACTGGTGGCAAACTTCCAAGCCAGGATCAGCGGCATGGACTTTTTGATCGCTTCGAAGGGAATCAGCTTTTCCATGCCCCAGCGCGCGATCAAGAAGCGCTCTTGGCCGAGCACGCCGACGGCGATCGGGTCTTTTTCAATCTGGTTCTTGCGCCAGATCTCGACCTTGTCGAAATGCCTGGTGGCCTTCTGCACTTCGACCGCCACCTGGAGCGGTATGCCTTCATCCAACGATGTCGCGCTGAGCTTGGATGCGGCGATTTTATCCAAGTTATGCGAGCGGACCGGGAGAAATGTGGTCCAGACGCGCCAGTCTTCAGCGGAGATGCGCGGATACGGGACCGGCGTGGCTTCGCCTCCCGCCATGATCGATTCGGCGTTCTCACGGCGATAATTCTCTACGAACATAGTTGGTCCTCCTTTTTCGTATTTTCAAACCAGTGGAACTGAAGCTCCTTGCGTTGTTCTCGAACAGCGCTTCTCTTGGCCCGACACTACGCGCCGCCGTCGCGGGCTACTTCTTCGAGCCCTCCACCGCCGCGCACGCGATGCGATCTCCGGAATCGCCCGCCGGATCGCTCCTGTAGTCGTCGGCTCCTTGGTGAATCACGAGCGCAAAGCCGTCGGCGTCGATGAGGCTCGTCTTGCCGCCCGACAGACTCAGTTGAGGGATCACCATCTCGACGGTCAATGGGCTGTTTTCCGGCACGTGAATATTCGGCAGATCGCCCACGTGGGCGCCCTGCTTGTCGAGAAAGCCGTGCTTTTTCTTCGTGGGGTTCCAGTGCGCGCCGGCGGATTTGAAAGGCGGCGCGCATTCGCCGACCTCGTGGATGTGAAAGGCGTGAGCGCCGGCCGCGATCTTTGCCGGGTGGCGCTGAAGCTGAAGACGAATCAACACGCCGCTCGAGCTTTCGGTTACGGTCGCTTCACCGATCTCTTGGCCGTCGCTGTTGATTATTTTTGTTTTCTTGCCGCCGAACTCTGCCGCAAAGTTTGCATCCGGCGTGGCTGCGAGCGCCCAGACTGCCATCATCGCCATGATGAAACCGCGCATGCAGCACTCTCCGTCGTTCTGGCCTCAGATCACTGCAATTAAGTCGCAACTTACATGCCCGATTGGCTGCCTGGGTCGAACGGCGCAGCCGCTGTTTCTGTGCCAGACGCGCAACAAGCATCCCGCCTACAATCTCACTTGTGGGATGCGCTAATCCGCTGTCTGCTTGCGCGCAAAGGACGTCTTCTGGCGCGGATAAACGCGAGCCTGCAGCCAGGCGCGCGTTTATTGACCCCCGTGGATTATTGACTACGCAAGCGACTCGCATGCCTCGAACGCACGCCCCCGTTGCCGCTGGCTCGCAACTTGCTCACTTACACGCCTGAGCTTTGCGCGCATCATTATGTTTTTTCATCACTTTTGGCTGCTTTCCTTGACAACTCCTAGTTCGATTCCTAACTTCTAAGAGTGCCAAATTCTATTTTGACGAATTGAGGACCTCCATGTCATCCCAAGATTGGGAGCTGTTAGCTTGGCAGCGTGCCAACGCGCTCCTCCGCCAGGCTGAGCGATTTCAGCGGAATTTCATCCAGATCGCCGTCAACTCGCAATATCGCGCTTCGCACGGCCGAAGCTCGTCTTGGGAGCCGCCCGTAAATATCGTTGAAACCGAGGACGTCCTTTGGGTCATCGTCGCCGTGCCGGGGGTGGAGGCGAACGGCATCGAGGTTCGGGTTCATGAAAATCATCTGGCGGTCTCGGGAGATCGGCCGCTGCCGCCATGCTGCGCGGACGGCGAGCTGAAAGTCTGGGAGATTCCGCTCGGGCGCTTCGAACGGGTGGTCGGACCTTTTGCGACCGGATATTCCCTGACGCTTGAAAAAACCACCCTTCAGAACGGTCTACTGATCATCGAGCTGAGAAAAAAACTATGACAGCCCAAGAACAAAAAAACGAACAAGAGACGACCAAGCCCACTCGCCGCATCAATGTTCCCGCTGGAGCGCTGTTGATCCTGCCGCTGCGCCAGGCGGTGCTGTTTCCGTCAACGGTGATGCCGCTGGTCGTCGGCCGCCCGACGAGCCTGCAAATCATCGAGGAGGCCGTGCGCCGGCAAATTCAGGTGGGCTTTATCGCCCAGCGCGATCCGGCTGCTGAGCAGCCCCAGCCGGCACAGCTCTATTCGGTCGGCACCGCCGCCGACGTGCTGCGCATATACAATCTGCCCGACGGCCAGCGCCAGATCATCGTCCAGGGCCGGCAGCGCTTCGAGATCGCGGAATTTATCGAGACCGATCCGTATTTGGTCGCCCGGGTCACCATGGTCGCGGAGAACGCGCCGCGCTCCGAGGAGTTTCAGGCACGCATTCTCAACTTGCGCCAGGAAGCGGGCCGGGCGCTGACTCTTCTCCCCGAGCCGATGATGGAGCTCAAGACCGCCATCGAGCGCATCGATAATCCGCTCGCGCTGATCGACATCATCGCCAGCACTATGGATTTGAGCCTCGAAGAGAAGCAGGAATTGCTCGAGACGTTCGATCCCGAGCAGCGCTCGCAGAAAGTCTCCGAAAGGCTCGCGCGCCAAATTTCGCTGCTCGAGCTCAGCAAAAAGATCGGCGAAGAGACCAAGGGCTCCCTCGACAAAGCGCAGCGCCAGTATTTCCTGCGCGAGCAGTTGAAGGCGATCCAGAAAGAGCTCGGCGAGGACGGCGGCGAGAACGCCGAAGTTGAGGAGCTGCGCAAGAAAATCCAGGACGCCAAAATGCCGGCGCAGGTGGAGACCGAAGTCTTGCGCGAGCTCAGCCGCTTCGAGCGCATGCCCGAGATGGCGGCGGAGCGCTCGATGATCCGCACCTATCTCGACTGGATGGCGGAGCTGCCCTGGAGCGTCAGCAGCGAGGAGCAGATCGATCTGCCGCGGGCGCGCGAGATCCTCGATGCCGATCACTACGATCTGGAAAAAATCAAAAAGCGCATCGTCGAGTTCCTTGCCGTGCGCAAGCTCAATCCGCAGGGCAAGAGTCCGATCCTGTGCTTCGTCGGCCCTCCGGGCGTGGGCAAGACCTCGCTCGGCCAGAGCATCGCGCGCGCCATGAACCGCAAGTTTGTCCGCCAAAGTCTCGGCGGCGTGCACGACGAGGCCGACATCCGCGGTCACCGGCGCACTTACATCGGCTCTCTGCCGGGAAACATCATCCAGGGAATTCGCAAGGCGGGCGCCAACAATCCGGTGTTCATGCTCGACGAGATCGACAAGCTCGGCGCAAGCTTTCACGGCGACCCGTCGGCGGCGCTGCTCGAAGTCCTGGATCCGGCGCAGAACACGTCGTTTCAAGACCATTATCTCGGCGTCGATTTTGATCTGAGCAAAGTGATGTTCATCGCCACCGCCAACGTGCTCGACACCATCCCCGGGCCGCTGCGCGACCGCATGGAGATTTTGCAGCTCTCCGGCTACATCGAGGAGGATAAGCTGGCGATCGCGACCAATTATTTGGTTCCCCGGCAGGTCGCCGAGAATGGATTGAAGGAAGAGCAGATTTCCTTCGAGCCCGAGGCGATTCGCGAGATCATCCGGGGCTATACCCGCGAGGCCGGGGTGCGCCAACTCGAACGCGAGATCGGCTCGGTATGCCGCGGCGTTGCCACCCGGGTAGCCGAAGGGCACGGCGAAAAAGTCGTCGTTCGGAAAGACGCGGTGCGCGACTATCTCGGACCGGCCAAGTTTTTCAATGAAGTGGCGCTGCGCACGAGCTTGCCCGGCGTGGCCACCGGACTGGCATGGACGCCGGTGGGCGGCGACATTCTATTCATCGAAGCGACCAAGATGGACGGCGAGGGAAGGCTCCAGCTCACCGGCCAATTGGGCGAGGTCATGAAAGAAAGCGCGCAGGCGGCGCACAGCCTGGTGAAAGCGCGCGCCGCTTCGCTCGGCATCGCCGCCAACCTGCTGCGCAAGCAGGATATTCACGTGCATATTCCCGCAGGAGCGATTCCCAAGGACGGGCCGAGCGCCGGGGTTACCTTGTTCACCGCGCTGGTATCGCTGCTACTCGGCGAGCGCGTGCGCAACGACGTTGCCATGACCGGGGAGATCAGTCTCCGCGGTCTGGTGCTGCCGGTCGGCGGCATCAAGGAAAAAGTGCTGGCGGCCAAGCGCGCCGGCATCACCACCGTGCTGCTGCCGGCGCTCAATCAGCGCGACCTGGAAGATATTCCCCCGTCAGCCACCGACGGCATTCGCTTCGAGTTTCTCAACACCGTCGATGAGGCACTGGAGCACGCCCTCGAGCGCCAGGCGCCCGCGCGCCATCGCGACGACAGGACGGAAATCCAACCGAGCGCGAGCTGAATGCCGCCGCTCTCTCTCACACCACAGATCAACCTCGTAGGGGGCGGGTTTGAAACCCGCCCCTACTCTTCGTAGCTCCGTTAATTCACCGCGCGCGAAAATGTCGGAAGCAGCCTACCAGCGCCGGCGCTCGTTGCGCCAGTTGCCGTCGCGCCGGTCGGCGGCACCGCGATGATCGACTTCGAGGGGCGGCCGGCGCTCTTGCGGACGCGCTTCGTTTACCGTCAGGCTGCGCCCGTCCAACTGGCTGCCGTTCAGCGCCTGAATGGCTGCTTGTGCCTCGCTGCTGGAGCTCATCTCGACAAAGCCGAAGCCCTTGGAACGGCCGGTGAGCCTGTCGGTGATGATTCTCGCCGACGCCACCGTGCCGTACTGCGAGAAGATTTCCTCCAATTTGGCGTCGGTGGTCGCGTAGGGCAAGCTGCCGACGTAAACTCGATTCGTCATGTTCTTCCTCCTCCACGTGAGAATAAATTTTCCCTGCTGTTTCTTAGGAATCCGAGAAATTTTTCGGTTGTTGCGGCGTTTCTCCCGCCGTCGCCGGGCCGCAGGTGAAGGCCGAGAAACACGCGCAGGAATAGACGGGTGTGCGCGCGCATAGGTCGAGCCGGAGCCGCGTCAGAGATCATCTTGCTTGAAAATAAACTTGCGCGCGGCGCGCCGGACCATTCACGGCACCGCAATGCGCCAGCGCGGGCGGCCTGCTGTAGGACGGGAACTGCACGAGCATCTCTCGGCGGCTCGTTCTCTTCTCGCTTGCCGCTCCAGGATAAAGATGAGGAGCATAGCGCGTGATCGTCTGGGTGGGATACATCGGGTGCTGAGGTTTAGAATCGGAGAGCAAACCCAGCAAGGAGCAGGCCAAACTCTGTTCGGTAGCCCCGAGCGCGGACGCTTGGATCAACGCGATGGCGAGCGCGCCCAACCCAGTCCTGGCGCTCTCATAAGCAGCGGGCGCGTGCTCGTCGGCCGGCCCGCGCGTGGTCGATCAACGCTCGGCCCATTTGTCCCAACTCTGCAACAGCAGACCTTCGCCCTGTGACACGGACAAGACAATATACCGCGCCCTTTGGTTAGCTATGACGTCGATCGCTCGCCGGCCCGCGGACGGCGGAAAGATTGAAAGCGGTATTGACTAGAGCGATATGGCTAAACGCCTGCGGAAAGTTTCCGAGCAGCCGTTTGGCCGCAGGGTCGTACTCTTCGGCAAGCAGACCGACATCGTTGCGCAGGCTAAGCAAGCGCTCGAACAGCGCGACAGCGTCTTGGCGGCGGCCCAAGAGCGCGAAGTTGTCGGCGAGCCAAAAAGTGCAAGCGAGAAAGGCGGCCTCGCCGGGCGGCAAGCCGTCGGTTTCCGGTTTGGTGCGATAGCGCAGCACGAAGCAGTCGGCCAGCAGATCGCGCTCCACGGCGGCCACCGTGCCTTGAACGCGCGGATCGTCTGGCGGTAAAAAGCCGACCAGGGGAATCATCAGCAGGCTGGCATCGAGCTCCTTGCCGCCGTAGTACTGCACAAAGCTCTGGCGATCGCGATCGAAACCCGCGCTGCAAACCTCCTGATGAATCGCTTCGCGCAGCTTGCGCCAGCGTTCGACCGGACCCTGCAAACCAAACTGCTCCACCGCCTTGACCATGCGATCCAGCGCTACCCAAGCCATGATTTTCGAGTGAGTAAAGTGGCGCTTGGGTCCGCGCATTTCCCAGATGCCGTTGTCCGGTTCGTGCCAAACCGACTCGAGGTACTCGGTGAGCGCCCGCTCGACCCGCCAGGCGTTGTCGTCCGGCGCCAATCCGCTGCGCCGCGCCAGATGCATCGCGTCCATCAGCTCGCCGTACACGTCGAGCTGGAACTGCTCGCTGGCGGCGTTGCCGATGCGCACGGGCGCGGAATTCTCGTAACCCGGCAGCCAGCCGAGCACGAGCTCCGTGAGCCTGCGCTCGCCGGACAAGCCATACATGAGGTTGAGCTGCGACGGTTTGCCGGCCACCGCGCGCAGCAGCCACTCGCGCCAGGCGCACGCCTCGTCCAAGTAGCCGCCGAGCAGCAAAGCGTAAAGCGTGAAAGTCGCGTCGCGCACCCAACAGTAGCGGTAGTCCCAATTTCTCACCCCGCCCACCCACTCGGGCAGCGAGGTCGTCGGCGCAGCGACGATGCCGCCGGTCGGAGCGTAAGTGAGCGCTTTGAGCACGATCAGCGACTGCACGACCGCTTCGCGCCAAGGTCCCTCGTAGGTGCAGCGATCGGACCACTTGCGCCACCACTGCTCGGTTTGCGCCACGGTTTTCTCGGCGTCGACGAACTGAGGCGCCGGCTCGTGAGAGCGATGCCACATCAGCACAAAGGGCATGGTCTCGCCCGCGCATACCGTAAATTCCGCCGAGGTGACAAAGTTTTCGTTGCGCAGCTCCACGCCGCTTTGCAGCATCAGCGTGTCCGGGCCCGCGACGGCGCGGATGCCGTAGCTGGCGCGGCGCACCCAGGGAATGATCGAGCCGTAGTCAAAGCGGACGATCAGCTCCATGCGCATCCGCACCCGGCCGCGGACGCCGACGACGAGACGCACCAGATCCGGCTCTCCGCTGCGCGGCGGCATGCAATCGATCAGCTTGACCGCGCCCTCCGCGGTCGTGAACTCCGTTTCCAGCACCAAGGTGCCGTCGCGATAGCGGCGCCGAGCTTGCCGGATCTCGCCCGCCGGCGCGATGAGCCAGCGCCCGTGCTCCTCGTTGCCCAAAAGCGCCGCGAAGCAGGCAGGGGAGTCGAAACGCGGGAAGCACAACCAATCGATGGAGCCGCCGCGGGAGACCAGCGCCGCCGTATGGCAGTCGCCGATGATGGCATAGTCTTCGATGCGCGCCGGCGTGTACATGACCCTCTCGAGAAAATCGGACTCCTACCTCGGTCTGGACCGCAGCGTTCCCCGAGAACCATCGGGAGACGGTCCACCATTCAGCCGTGAAAACGTTTTCACACTGGAAATTCAAGGAAGACTAAAACGTCGTTCGACCATGCTCACGGTTTTTCCGCGGTAAGAATGAACTTGTCGATGATCTCTTTCATCGCGCTGAAATGAATCGGTTTTTGCAGATATTCCACCATGCCCGCCCGGAGCGCCTCGTCCCTCCACTCCCGGCCGCTCGAAGCGCTGCAGGCAACGATCGGGATGTGCGCGATCGCTTTTGTGGCCTTCATTTTTTTCGCCACATCGAGGCCTCTGATGTCGGGTAGATCGAGGTCCAGCAGAATAAGACTCGGCTTTGCGCCGAGCGCCTGGCGGATCGCCTCGCCACCGGTCCCCGCTTCGACGGTTTCATAGCCGGAAAAACGCAAGATCGAGGCAAGAATGTCCCGTAGGTGATCGTTGTCGTCGACGATGAGAACCGTCTTTGCCATCGAATCAGAACTCCGCGCCGCGAAATTATTGAAACATGCGCGCGAGCCAAAAGAAACGGGTCCACACAAAAACCGCTAGGCGCGAGCAAAACTCCGCGATCGATGATTAAAAATGATTGCCCGCCGCGCGGCGCAATCCCTGCGGCGGGCGAAAATGGACTGCACGGCACAATTGATTTGCGCGGCTGAGACGCAGATCGTGAAAGTGCCGGCTTTTCCCGCGAGGTTTGCCGTCTATCTGCCGATGCCTCATCTCTCGCGCGCCACGTCACGCGCGTTTTTGTCGTCTCGCAGCGTCAAAAAACTCACTTGGCGCAGGTGACCGTCCGGCGTCCACTCGGTAAACTCGCATTGCACTACTTTCTCGGGCCGTAGCCAGACGCAATTTTTCATCCCTTCTTTGGTCAGCGCCCACGGCGTGCGTTTTTTTTCCGGCAAATTGACGAACGGGCAAGCGTCGGTCTCCAACGGCTTCAATTGTTTCATGACTTCACGGCGCAGATTGGAAACGAAGCCGTTCCTGACCTTGCCGACGTAGCGCAAATCACTTCCGTCATAATAGCCGACGACCAGCGCATCGAAGGGATTGCCGACGGTGTAGCCGCCGATCACGAATTCCTGGCTTTTGTTGATCTTGTATTTGAGCCAGGCGCCGCTGCGCTTTCCCGGCTCATAGAGCGACTCTTTGCGCTTGGCGACGATGCCTTCGAGTCCGAACTCGCGGATGACGCGGGTCAACTCGGCCGGCGGCGCATCGAGGCTTTCCGACGCCGCAAGCGCAGAAGAATTTTTTTCTTCGGCGGCCAGCGCGTCCATCAACGCGGCGCGCCTCTGCTCGAGCGGCAGAGTGAGCAAACTCCGGCCGGCGACGATCAACGCGTCGAACGCATAAAAGCGCAGCGCCGACGCCTTGGCGCGATGATGCTGCAGCAGATTGAACGATATCCGGCCGCTTTCGTCGAGCGCGACGATTTCGCCGTCGAGCAAGGTGTCGGCGGGAAGCCGCTCGCACGCCGCGGCGATCCCGCGAAACTGCCTCGTGATGAGATGTCCGCGGCGCGACCAGAGCTTTACATCCGACCCTTGTTTTCCGGCGAGACAGCGATAGCCGTCGAGCTTGACCTCGTAAATCCATTCATCGCGGCTTTCAGGCAATGCTGCCGCGGCGCGCGCAAGCATCGGTTCGATAAACTTTACCTTGGCCTCAGGCAGCGAAGCCGAATGCAGTTGATCGGCGGCGTCCCGATTGCTGTGCCACACCGCATCGCGGGCGGCGGCGATCTCCGCCATAGCTCGGCCGGTGAGCGCGGAGGAGTCGTCGGTTTGCTGGCTCACCCGCGCCATCGACTCGCCGCCCTTGATCATGAACCAGGTATTGTCCTTGTCTTTGCCGCCGCGATCGTGGCCTTTTACCAGAATCCACTCGCCTTTCAGTTTTTTTCCATTCAAGTGGAAGTGGAGCTTGCCTTTCGGATAATCACCGTCCATCAGCTCATAGGTTCCGATGTCCCACACCATGACCGTGCCGCCGCCGTATTCGCCCTTGGGAATCACGCCTTCGAAATCCGCGTAGGCCATCGGGTGATCTTCGGTCGCCATTGCGAGGCGCCGTTCGCTGCGTTCGTAAGGCGGCCCCTTCGGCACCGCCCAGGACTTGAGCGTGCCTGCCATTTCCAGGCGAAAATCGTAATGTAGGCGAGTGGCCGCGTGCTTTTGGACGACAAAAAGATTGCCGCCTCCTGCGCGGCTCGATCGGGGCGCCGTCGGCGCCGGTTCCGGCGTTTTCGTGAAATCGCGCTTTTGTCGATAGAGATCGAGCCCCTTGGATGGGCTCGGCGCCTTCATCAGCTTCAGGAACGGCTCCGGCAGTTTTTGTTTGAGTTTCAGCAGCGGAGCGAACACATCGCCGATCTTGCTGATTCTTTTGAGCGCGTCGCCGGGCGTGTAGAGAAGCGCGCCGGCGTCCCCTTTCTGCATCGCTGCGCGCAGCTCCTCCCACGTGATCGGCATGGCGACGAACGGCCCGTCTTCTCTCGCCCGCAAGGAATAGACCGCCACGGTCGATTTGTGCTCCGAGTTCTGGCTCCAGTCGACGAAGACTTTCCCTCTGCGCTTCGCCTTGGCCATTTCGGAAACCACCAGCTCGGGATGCTCGCTCGCCAGCAGCTGCGCGACGCTGTTCGCAAACGGCTGGGTGGCCTCGTAGGTCACGGCGGTATTCAGTGGCACGTGCAGGTGGATGCCCTTGGAGCCGGAGACTTTGACGAAGCACTTGAGGCCCAGTCGGTCGAGCACGTCTTTCAGAATGAAAGCGACCTCGCCCGATCGCAAAATATCCGCGCCGTCTCCCGGATCGAGATCAAACACGATCATAGTGGGCCGCTCGATGTGCGGCACTCTCGCGAGAAACGGATGCAGTTCGAGGTTCGCCAGGTTGGCCGACCAGATGAGACTCGGCAGGTCGTTGATTATAGTGTAATTTACGACGGCGCTGACGCTGGTGCGCGCGATCGCGAATGTCTTCATCCACTTCGGCGTGAACGACGGCGCGGCCTTTTCGTAGAAATGCTCGCCGGCGACTCCGTCCGGGAATCGTTTCATGGTAATCGGCCGATCTGTGAGATGAGGCAGGATGGTGCGCGCGATCGCGCTGTAGTAGTCGATGACCTGGCCTTTGGTAAAGCCGGTCTTCGGATACAAGATCTTGTCCAGGTTGGAAAGTGAGAGCTGCCGTCCGCCGATCGTTACCGGCGCCGCCACCCTAGTTTGCCGCGCCGTCATCTTGCGCATACGGAGGGTAACGCCACTGAAACGTAGCGCAGCACTGTGGCCGCCAAGCTGGTTTGTGTCAAAGCCTTGCACAGCGAAAATCTCGATCGAGCTCCTCGTTGATCCCCCGAGCCTCTCACTTCAAGATAATCGGTGCGCCAGCGGAAAGCCACCGCCTGTGGAAGCCTAATTATTTCACAATCTTTAGCCGCATTACTTGAAGCGCGGCCCGAGCTCTTAGCTCGGGCGTCGCCCAGTCTGGCGGGAGGTTCTTGGTCTTGGCGATTCTCGTGAGCTCCTTGGCATACTGCGTTGCTCTGCTCAACTGCTTCATTCTTTGATCGATCGCATAACCTTGCCCGGCGTCGCGCGCATAGTCTGGTACCTTCGCTGAACGCCAGCGCCCCAACTTGTCTTGCTTCTTGCCGACGAGCCCGCCCGCCACTTTGCGCACGTCTTTCCAACCGAAGACTTTCTCTGCGACCGCGGCGCTCAGATCGAAATCGCGTAGTCGTTTGTCAGCGGCCTTAGCCATCTTTCGGTAATGCAGCTTTCACAATTACAGTTTAATGAGCTTCGCCGACGCGTGCTTTCTTCGTAGATGCTCACGGAAAATTCCTCCTCCGGCAGAGGGAAAATTCATCCGCCGCGAGGTTTGTACGTCGAGAACCCCGACCTCAGATTGATAACTCTCGCAAAATAGTAAAGTTTTTTCCAGCCAAATTCTCCTCGCTGCTGGCATTGGTCTTGCCGACTTGTTAGTCGAGCGGCGTGCAGGTGGAAAATGAAACTTCGTCAATATGTCCGCAGATTTCTTCGCGAGTGGCCTCCCGTATGGACGGGCATGGGACGCGACAGGAAGCTTCTCAGGGGTGAAGTCGGTGTGCTCACGGACGCTTATTCTAACAATCAAGCGGAAAGCGCGATTTTTGTCGTGATTCGGTTTCGCGCTGAAAAATTCATCGGCGCGCTCTTATTCACGGACTGCTCCTGTCGCACACGCATCCTGTCCTTGCTTCAAGCGAATGCCGGACGCTCAATTCGAGAGATCGGCGACCTGGAGGTCTGAGCCTGGACGTAGATATGATTTTCACCGACAGTGACGCCAGCTTACATCGAAAATACTCAACGAAAATAGTCGATTGGGACGGGCATAGGGCTTGCTCATTCTTATAGTAGTAGATACAAACGAAACCATAGGAGGGTCTATGGAACGAATTCACAAATCGATTGAAGTAGATTGCCCCCTCAGCCATGTCTACAATCAATGGACGCAGTTTGAAGAATTTCCCAGATTCATGGAAGGGGTCAAGGAAGTCCGCCAGTTAGACGATCAGCGGCTTCATTGGCGGGCCAGCATCGGCGGCAAAGAAAAAGAATGGACCGCCAAGATCATCGAGCAAGTCCCCGATCATCGCATCGCATGGAAATCCGAGTCTGGCGAGTACACGTCAGGGCAGGTAGATTTCGCGAGACTGGGAACTGACCGGACCAAGGTCGCGTTAGAAATTTCCTACGATCCTAAAGGATTTGTTGAAAATACCGGCGATGCACTCGGCCTGGTCTCCAGACGCGTCGAAAATGATCTGGAGCACTTCAAAGAATTCATCGAGCACCGCGGTCAGGAAACTGGGGCGTGGCGCGGCACGATCAGGGAAGGGTCCACTTCTTAGAACAATTCGAGACGGAGGCGGAGGCGCTTTGCGCCTCCGCCATCTAAACACACAATGATATTTTTTGCGTGAAGGAGTTATTTATGGCGAGATATCAAAACATTGCCTGGACCGGATTACTGGCGGGCGCTCTGTTGATGCTGCCGCACGTCGGCGCGGCCGACGATCGCCGACCCAACCGTCGAGCTCTCAAAAACGAGATCCAGCAGGAGCGACGGGAGCTTCGTGAGAGCCAGCGGGAGCTGGAACAAAATCGCGACGAGTTGAGGGATGACCGGCGGGAGTATCAACGGGATCGCCGGGCAAAAGCCAGCAAAGAGGAGCTCGCCCGGGATAAAGCGGAAATCCGCGAGTCCCGCGAAAACTTACGGAACAGCCGTCGTGAGGTGGAGGAGAATCAACGCGACCTTAACCAGGATCTCAACAGATACGAGCGGCGCTACGGCGATCGGGATCGCTATAATCGAGATCGTTACAGTTGGCGGGAATACGATCGAGGACCCAGCTGGTGGTAAGTTCCTACCCGGGCCCTCTGAGACTTACGCCGAAGAATCGCCCGGAGCTTCTCGCATTTGGATAATACTAGGCGACGTTTCATCAGCTCGTCGTCAGTCGGCGAGCTGATGCATTGTAGGGGTTCGGTAAAACCGATGTTTCAAGGTTTGAAGTTGATACACTTACATCCTTGGTCGACCTGGTCCCCGCCCCCGCCTGCAGCGTTGGAACGCGGACTCCCCAAATGTGACGCATATCTAGACTAGTTTTCCTACATCCCTGCATCCCAGACACAGTTTCCCTTCCCTAAACCCGATAAATCGTGGTTAAGCCGGAGTGTTTTTGTCTGAGCCAAAAGCCCGCCGGCATAGAGATCCTCAACTGAAGGCTTACTTTAAAATTTAGCTCAACAGCGCGGCTTGAGAAGTCGCTGAACTTCTGAGGTTTTCCAGTTCGGCCAAACATTGCTGGTACAAAGGCTCCGACCTTTGCCGGAAAATCTACATCCTGTTGCAAAAGAGCATCGGCAAACCGATAGGTGAGATAGGACAACTTGAGTTGCCGTACGACCCTAGCGAGACTGTAACGTCTTAAGAAATCTTTTGCGTTTGGCTTTCCGAGCGGCACATGCTAAATAATCAGGATTTTCCAACTCGGAGGCCACGTGAATCGGACGGAAATCGAATCTCGCATTTGGGGGAAGACTATTGCGTCTGCCCGGACGCATGGGCTTATTTCGGAGCAGGAAGCGCAATTTTTGGTAGAGCAGTACCTTCAGGAGTTTAGGGAGAAGAACGGCTGGGACGGGAAAGCTTATATTCAGCCGAGGATTTTTTGATCGTTGTGTGTTTCGGCGTGTGATATGGCACCTGCATTCAAGCGTGCTCTTCTTATTTTCTTCTTCGGTGACCTTCTCTTCAGCTTGTTTATTTTTATCTTCATTCATTGGTTAAAATTCGAAATCATGCTTTTCCACAAAAATATTTATTCTTCTGGCTATAATATGCTCCTTGTACTAAGGAATTTCCTCCAGGGTTTCGAAAATGTACTCCCGGCATTTTTCTAGCGCTCTTCATCTAACGTGCGCAGACCCACCGGCAGATTACCCTCCTTCTGGAGCTGCGTTAGCTCCGCCTTAGCTCTTTCCCAGTATTCAGCGTCCCGCCCTTCAGGCTGTCCGTCATTTTTCCAGATGTAATAAGCCGCGATGGAAATCCACTCGTCGGGAAAACTCTGCTCTCCTTGAGAGCTGGAACCCATCGGTTGGTCTCCCGTAAAATCCACCATTGTATTATCCTCCTTCGCGCGCACTTTTTGTGGCCTTCGCTTTTTTTGACTTTTCTCGTTTTGTTCCACTGCAGAAATCTCCTTTCGAACAGCTTAACAGCTTAATCAATCGGCTTTAAGAACCTGAAGAAATTCTTGTGGCGTTTTGCCTTCGGCGAAATGGTCGATGAGGCGGTGCCGCCCGTCATCTTGATGCATCATTAAAAAAATTAACCATCTCCCCCTCTCTCGCAGCGTTCTCATAAACCCTCGTCACATCCACGGGCTCTTTATTCAAAAACTTTTTGATCGTTTTCGTCACGTTCTTCCACTCCGGCGCGATTGCGCGAGGCGGCAGGCTTCTATAAAGGCGAGGATTTGGATCAGGGCAGGGGTTGATGGGCTCATTTGCAGTTGCTCATAGGTCTATCGCAACATCATCAATCGAATAAGCGAGAATGCCGACGCCTTTATCCGCGCGGACGCGGTTAGAAGAAATTGCGGGTGGGATTAAAGGTCGCAGAAAATTTATCTGCCTCCAACGGAAACCCCTTGAATCGGCGGTTTCTTGAAATAAGATGGGATACGCCGAAAGTCTTAGGAGTGGTCCATGGAAAAAGAATACAGACGGCAGATCACCGCCGCGACTTGGCACTCATGCTCGAATTGCTCGCAATGGCCAACCGAGAATTATCTGACGTTGAGGGAAGAGCCGCGGACGCACCAGATGTGCAACGAATGTCTCTGCAAGGAGAAGCAGAACAACTGCGGTGGATCTCCAACCGAGTCGTGAGAAATGTTCAAAACCCCATTGACCTCATCGCCTGACTGTCATACGGGGTTAACTATGGACAAGCAGGCTCGCGCAGATTTGCTGGCGCAGCTCAAATTTTCCACTGACCTTTGGAAAAAATCCGAGGCCCTCCGGCGCCGGAGCGAGCAGCTTCGGAACTTCTCTCATAACGTCATGCGGTCGGCTAAGGAACTACGATCCACAATAAAAAAACCGCCTCAAATGCTTGTGGCATTTCTGACACACGCTTTTTCGTTGAATTAGAACAGCAAAATTAGTCTACTCGCGTCGTGAAACTTCGCGGCCATCCATTAATGAACCGGCACGGTGCCTCGGCCTAGCCTCCCGTCGGACCAAGACCGCACCTCATACCAGCGAGACCGTTACTGGCGAAGTGGGCGTTCTCATCTATGTGTATTCAAATGAGACCGTATCCGACAAATGCTATCCCATTATCGAATATGAAAACCAGACTTACATTGTTTGAAACACTGGTATTTTTGTCGTTTAAGAGTGCTTCGAGGTCCGGATTTCGTGCTTCGGATCTGCTCCCAAGCTTTCCGGCTTCGCGGCTCTGCGCACATCACCGGCCCCGTGCTGCATCGACGCTCCAGATCCCCGAACTCTGGGTCGCCATGTATAAAAATATGAAGCAGAACAGCACCGCCGGCTCGCCGGCGTTTTCGAGGGGCCAAAAACTTTTCGGAAAATGGCCGATGAAATAAGCGACAGCCATTTCGCCGCTGGCGATGAAGGCCGCGATGGCGGTGAAAAGACCGATGGTAATAAGCAGGCCGAGAACTATTTCGATCATTCCTGCCAGACCGAACAGCGAACCGAGCGGAACCGGCTGGCCGCCGAACCAGCCGAAGATTTTTTGCCCGCCGTGACACACGAACAACAACCCGGCGATGATCCGCAATAGCGCGTAGGCATAGGGCGCAAACGGACCGAGAGTTTTTTCCATAACGACCTCCTCAAAGATAGGGCGGAAGTTTGGGTTCGTTGACTGGTTCAATGGCTTCGGCCGCCAGGGCATGATTTGCCATATGGCCGCGACGCCGGGTTCTCACGAGAGTCGACCAGCGCTCCCGTTGCCGTCATGAGTAACGGGCAACATCCCGGTCTCCAGCGCCGGCGCGGGCGGCAGCCCCGTCACATCGAGGATCTCCTGCTCGTTGAGAGTTTCGCGCGCCACCAACGCTTCCGCGAGCGCGTCGAGTTGTTGGCGGTGCACGGTCAACAGGCGCTTGGCCTCTTCGTGGCTCTCGTTGATGATCCTGAGCACTTCGCTATCGATGGCTTCAGCCGTATCCTCGCTAAATGGCCTCGAGCCTCCGTAACCGCCGGCGCCGCCAAGGTAGGGGTTATCCCGCGGCGCGAGCTGCACTAACCCGAGCCGGTCGCTCATGCCCCAGCGCGTGACCATCCGGCGGGCCAGCCCGGTGGCTTGCTCGATATCGCTTTCAGCGCCGGTCGTCTTGGTGCCGTAGACGATCTCCTCCGCCGCGCGACCTCCGAGCATTCCGACGATGCGCGCGCGTAGATAGGCTTCCGGATAATTGTAGCGGTCGCTGTCCGGACGCTGATAGGTTACGCCGAGAGCCTGCCCGCGCGGCACGATGGTCACCCGGTTTACCGGGTCGGCCCCAGGAACGACCAAACCGAGGATGGCGTGCCCGCCCTCGTGGTAGGCGATGCGCTCTTTGTCGGCGCGGGTCAAGAGAAGCGGGCGTTCCGGTCCAAGCACGATCTTCTCCAGCGCGTCCAGGAAATCCTTGTGACGGACCTCGTTCTGCTCGCGTCGCGCCGCCAGCAGCGCCGCCTCGTTGACCAAGTTCTTCAGGTCGGCGCCAGAGAACCCCGGCGTCGCGGCGGCGATCTCTTCTAAACTTGTGTCTTTCGCCAGCGGCACGCCTCGGGTGTGCACTGTGAGGATCGCCTCGCGTCCGGTCTTATCCGGCAGATTCACCACCACGCGACGGTCGAAGCGTCCCGGCCGCAAGAGCGCTTTGTCGAGGACGTCCGGCTGATTGGTCGCTGCCAGCACGATGATGCCTTCCCGGCTGGAGAAGCCGTCCATTTCGGTTAGAATCTGATTCAACGTCTGCTCCTGCTCGCTCGAGCCGCCGATCGCCACCTGCCCGCGCGCGCGGCCGATGGCGTCCAGCTCGTCGATGAAAACGATCGCGGGCGCGTGCTCGCGTGCTTGCTTGAAAAGATCCCGCACTCGTGCCGCGCCCACGCCGACGATCATTTCCACGAACTCCGCGGCGCTCATCGAGAAGAACGGCACGCCGGCCTCTCCCGCGACCGCCTTTGCCAGCAATGTCTTTCCTGTGCCCGGCGCGCCCACCAGGAGCACGCCTTTCGGAGCGGCTCCGCCCAGGCGGGTGTACTTCTTGGGATCTCTGAGAAAATCGACGATCTCGACCAGCTCGTTCTCGGCTTCGTCGATGCCGGCAACATCATTGAAGGTGACCTTCGTATCTTTCTCCTGATCGTAGCGGCGCGCTTTGCTCTTGCCGATGCCCATGAGTCCGCCGCCGATCCCGCCGCCCTGCTGTGCCGCCCTCCGAAACATCCAGACGTAAAAACCAATGAGGAGCAGGGCCGGACCAAATCCGAAAAGGAGCGTCGCTAACGGGCTGCCGCCTTCTTCGATCGGTTTGGCGCTGATCTCCACGCCATTGTCGATCAAAAACGCTTCCAAGCCGGGGTCTACGAACGAGGGCAGCGTAGTCGTGAAGTTACTCGATGTTTTTGGAGGGCCGAGTCGCGCCGCACCGCGCTGGCCCTCCGTTTTGGGTTCGCCGCTGGGTGCCGCAGTCTTTTTGTCCACCGTTTGGCCGTCGCCACCCGGCGCGGCGCTCTTTTCTTCCACCACCGGGTAAGTAACCGGCGCTGCGAAGCGGCCCGTGATCGACTCACCCTGACTGTAGATCGCTTCGACGTTACCCTTGCCGGCTTCCTCCTTGAAGAGCGTATAAGGCACAATGAGCGGCGCTTCCGGACCCGGAAGAAAGAATCTCATCAGCAGGTAATTGGCGAGCAAAATGCCCAAGAACCACCACCAGGTTTTGCTTGGCGGCATCGTCGCCTGCCTGGTATCTTTCGCTTCTCCAGGCCTGCCGTCGGCTGGCTGGACACGTCCCGTCGGTCCGGAGTCACTGCGTCGTGTCTGCTGTGCGGTCGAACTCATGGTCACCTCTTCGGGCGCGGCCTGATCGTGGCGGTGTGCAGGGGAATATCCAGTTCACCACTATCACCTGCACTTTCTCGCAACAAGATAGATTGACGATCCACTGTTCCGTTTTGATTAGCACCAGCATTTGGCTGCTCGCACATGATTGAGAAAAGTTCATCACGTAGCTTGATTGGTCAGCTATGATTATACGTTGAAGAAGGAGGTCCACTTATGAAAGGTTACGTAACAAACATCGAAGACGATACGCCAAAAACCAGGATTTCATGCGCTGTTATATATACGAGAAAAACCCCAGCTCGTTTTGATGAGCCTTCGACCCAAGAGGAGATCGGCGAGGAGACTCACACGTTGGATCAGTTCATCCGGGTGGAAACCGGAGATGGCGTTGTGATTCTCGACGGCGTGAAGCATCAGATTTCTTTGAAAGTCAGCACGCAAAGAGTTTCACCGTGTCGCAGTCCGGATTATTCACGCGACGCTTTTTAGAACTATTGCATGAAGACCGAAAAAGAGAAGATGCTCGGTCATTGAGAATGGCGGCAACTCACTTTGAGGAGATGGCCATGCACCCAAATCCAACGAGCTCCGACGTTCACACTTCCAGCCCGGAGGCAGGACTGCGTCGCGTGTTAGGAGGCATGTCTGTTTTCACCCTGCTGATGACCATTCCACAGGTCCTGACCATATGGGTTGGGCATCAAGCGGCCGGGGTGTCTATATTTACCTGGAGCGCCTATCTGCTTTCCGCCATCCTGTGGTTCTGGTACGGAATACAGAAGCAAGACAAGAACATCTATTTGCCATGCATTGGCTGGATCGCGTTGGATATCGCTGTGATTGTGGGAGTTATCATCTATGGATAACAGCAAGCGCTTTAACAGAACCCGCGCGCTGCAGAGCGCGCCCGCCGGAATGCGAGCATATCAAAAGTGCACTCTCCGCTACCTCACAGTAAAGAAGAGAGAACCCTTGCGACCGAATCCCTGAGCGGCTAGCGGCACCGCGCTTCTGATCCGAATCCCACCAAGCTTTGAAGGAGAACTTTTTCAGTCCGAGTAGTGCTGAGCAGGGCTCGCTACTTTGACACCGGAAACTTCAGCCCTAATGGAAATTTTTCGAAGAAAGGCGTATTTATGGGTGCTATGAAAAACTCGTTTATCGCTTTTCTTCTCTTTCTTGCTATAGATTTTGCCTCAGCCGCTTCGGCCCCCTCAGCAACAGCCGACTCACCGGAGTTGCAGTCTCATCGTTCCAACGATCCCGTCACCTGCGGCAGTACTCTAACGGGAAAAATATACACGCTTAGTGGCGATCTTGACTGCAGCAACGCAACGGCCCCAATTACTATCCGGGACCGAGCGGTGCTGGACCTGAACAATCGTTTATATGTTGGGCCCATCATCCTGGATGGAAGGCGGGCTCAGCTTAGAAATGGCACGATCCAGTGCATACTGGCCGGGACGAACGGCGGGCCGCTCGACGACGACCGTTGCGTGAGAGTAGAGGGTGAAGGCAGACACACCGTTCAAAACGTTCTGATCACGTACGAGAGTATGGATGGGTTTGGTATAGGCATTTGGGTGCTGAGTAATAATAATTTTCTGGCCAACAACACTTTTTTCCAGACACCAGACACCGGCGTCTTTGTTATTGGGAATAATAATATCCTGCAACAAAACAGGGCCATTATTAGTAACTTCGGAGCCGGTTTTTATACCGGCGGAGAGGGGAATCAGCTAATCGGCAATTATGCGACATCCCATCATGCGGGGTACGTCGTCGACGGAGAAAACAATCTCTTGATTCAAAATGTGGATGCGGGCGTGCCTGACGACATCTCCGTGACTGATGAAGGTTTTGGGATAGCGGGAAGTGGAAATCGGCTGACTCGGAACGTGGTCACGAATGAAAATTTTGGCATTTTCGTTTTTACGGGCTCCAATACGATCGAAAACAATATAGCTATTCGGAACGGCTTTGATCTGTTGGACGGCACTAAAGACTGTTCCAATATCTGGCAAAACAACATTTTCGAGACGAGCAACCAGCCATGCATTGGGGGCACTACGACTCCATTGGTTTCGATGAATGCTTCAGAAACACGGGCTTTAGAAAGCTTTTCAGCATTGCTTCAAAAGTTACGGAAATGGAATCCTCAGCGCGGCCAGAAAACTGCTGGCAAGAACGTCGGGGGCGTCCGGCCCTGAAATTTGGCCCCCGAACCGAAGCCCCTGGGTCACCGCTTAGAAAAAATCAGTTTGGAAACAAAAAGTGGAAACAATTCGACAGAAGACAAACTGGGAACGGCGAAGTCATTGATTTCATTTGGCGCGCCCGGAGGGATTCGAACCCCCAACCCCCAGATCCGTAGGAGCGAGCAGCAGTTCATGTGAGTTTTTATCAGATTGTCTTAGCAGGAAAATCAGATATTTAGTGCGTATAACATTCTTGAGAAAAGGTGAAATGAATTAGCGCGATGGACACATCATGGACACATTGGACAAAAATCATAACTCACCTGTCCTAACGCACGTGTTAACCGCCGTCCATATCACGGCTTCTTTTGTGGCTGCGTACTGTTCTGGCCAGCGGGACTTTTGGGTCTCTGCAGAAACGAGCTCAACGCAGTAGTCCCACGTCTTCTGCTCATGCGCACGGCGCTTGTAGGTGTCCACAGAATACACTGTGCAAGCTATCGCAATGAAAATTAAGCATATCGCGACAATAGCTTTAAAAAGCCGATCCGGTCGATCGTTCTGTTTAGTTATGCTGTCGTCCATTTTTCATTCTCCCTTTACTACCGAATCAGGCTTGGTTACGCGCGCCAGATTTTCATGAAAGAATGCTCGACGCGAGTTCCTGCACGTCGTTCTTTTTGTCACGAACCGAATGGGCGTAAATCCTCAACGTGATCGACATAGCCGAGAAGATTGCTCACCTTAAAATTGCCGTGCTGCGGTTTAATAAAAGCGAGGCGAACGATTAAAGAAACCGCCGCGCAAGTTTCGCGACACGCGCTCGGTTACTCGTTCAAAGGTTTCTTGCATCGAATCCCTCCTTCTAGCTTTTGTTTTATCGGGCTCCTCACTGCACGGAGCATCCCCCCAAGTAGTGCCAAGGCGTTATTCGCCTCCGTTGATGTTATTTCCTGTTGCAACACCGCTGCTGCAATGGTGCCGAGCGCCTCAGATAGTTCGGCTGCCGTCTTAATTTCCCTGATTGCAGCGTGATCATCCCTGATCAAGCGCCGCGCCTTCGATTCAAAATCATCTCCAGCCTCAGCCATGAACTTTTTAGCTTCTTCACTATTAAATGGTCGCATCCGGCCCTCTCAAAATTCGCCGCAACGCCAGGCCAAAGCCGAGCATCTGAGGCTGTTTTCCGCCGTGGCGCTCGTTTACTCTTTCGGAGGTTTCTTTCATCAGTTTCCTCCTTTTCGTTTTGATTTCACTGCTATTTCATTCAATGCCTTGAGATAAGCGCCTTTTGGCTCGTTCATTCCAATTTCCCAACGCGCAACGGTGTGACGCTGCGCTCCGATTCTATCAGCGAGCTGTTGTTGAGTAAGCTTCAATGATTTTCTGATTGCCAATATTTGTTTGGGAGACATACCAGCTTGTATCATTTGATACACCATATTGTCAATGAATGTCCAAACTTCGGCAAAATAAATTTGGGGAAGGCGGCTATCGCAAGAGGCGCTGAGTCATTTCGCCACGTGCGCGGAAGTTGAACGATTGGAAAAGAGAACTCAACCGGGTCGGAAATCTTCCGGTACTTATCAAGGGCTTGGCGAGGGTTGCGCGGTTGCTCGAGAACGCGGGAAGGTACAATACTTCCGCAGGTTCAGTGTCATAGAAAATGCACCCGAAGGAGCAACACCCTATGACCGCGTTAACGGCTCGCAAGCCTGATTGAGGGGATTGACCATGGCGAGCATGCAGCATGCGCCACGACTGCGTTAACGCAGTTAAACGGCCAGTCTCAACGATGCGCTAATCCGTTCTGCAAGGCACCGGTCAACATCAAGTCACCGCGCGGCAAGCATGGGCGGTATTGATCGGCGCCATGCGCATGGACGGCTACGCGCTCAGGCGGGCAAAGGCGTTGCTCCGCAAGGTTGGCATCATCCGCCTTCACGAACTGCTGGACGAATTGTCACCAGCGAGTTTACCGTCGAATCAGCGACCAAAAAAGATGCAGAAATCTACGTTCCACTTGGAGTTACCCAATAGCGGGAGTGGCAATCACGGCAGCGAAACAGGCGTGCGTTTATGCGACTGCTCCACAAGCGTTCCCAGCGGCTGCGGCGAGAACGGTGGACGTCATGACTGCCGCAATGGGGCATGAATCCAACACAGTGACCGCCGACTAAATCACGGGATCGATGGACCATGACGAAACTGATTCACCCTATCACCTTCATCGATAAGCTGGTCAAGAAGAACGAGCGCGGTTATAGCTTCAGCCTGATGGATCACCAGCCGGAAATCTGCTTGGGGCCTCCTTCAACAAAGACCGCCGGCTGCCGTGGGGTGGGACACGATTCTTTATTCCTGATCAAGAAGAGCGGCAAGACCACGCTGACGGAGCCATAACCGTTAGCTGGGGATTCACTCAGGAGCCGCCGAACGAAATCCTAATCCTTGCCAAGACCTTGAGCAGACCCTTGCCCGCGTGTTCAGGACAATGGAAGGCATCATCCAGCACAATCTCGAGCGGCAACGCGAAGCAGAAGTCCAGCCCAAGAGCATCTAGTCGCCGCTGGCGGTTCGCCAAGTAACAAGCAGGTGATAGCTCATGGTGTTCGCCTCCATCTCAGGATGACGTTGTCAGCAATAAGTTGACAACGTCACCTGGTGCTAAATCCAGTTCTGTCTTTATGTGAGCGGCTATACCTGTATAATTTTAACAGTGCACCGGACAGCACAACCCGATCGAAATCAATCATAAACTCCCGCACATAGAAGTTGCGGATGATTGCACTCAGCCGCCGGATGAGGTCTTTGTCTCCCCGGTCTTTTGCAAGATCTAAATTCTCTTGGACAAACTCCAGGTCTATGCGCTGGGTGACATGCATACCGCGAAGCGACTTCCCTGACTCCATTCTCGGAACTGACTTGGACGATAGGTGGAGTAGACGTAGAGTCACCATGGTGCGCAGACATTTCGAGCAGTGGCCGCAGTTCTCATTCGGGTTATTCCAGCAGACCATGAGTGAATCCAAAATCTGTTGCTCGTGTGCACACGCTCGAATCTTGTCGACTCTGCCGTGGCCCGCTCCGTCGTGGATTATCTGCGTGGCCCCATTTGACCAAAAGCGGTCCGTCAACGGATGCGAACCTTCCGCCGAGAGCTCCCGGTACGTGTGGCTTGACGGTATGTACACACGCGCATACTCAAGAGCAAGAATTATCATGCCGAGACACGAACCGAATGTCGTCGTGTGTAATAGCTTGTGGTGGCGCTCGTAGGCTAAAAAATTCGTCTCAACTGGCGTGGTCGTAACACCACAGGCCTTTCCAAAGTCGTCGACGCGGGCGAGGACCTTCGAAAACACCTCGGGCGGCATTTCGAAATCGAAGCCATTGATCACGATTAAATTTGTCACAGAATCGCGATGACGCAAAAATGTGAAATGCGAGTCCAGCCCACCAGAGAAAAATGTTCCAACGCGATTGCGGGCCGGTGCTACTGGTGAAGTCATGCAATGTATGCGAACAACCCGGAACAGTTTGCTCCAGCAGGAGAACACTTCCTGCAATTCAGCTAGATTATTAAGGAGCGGCTCAGAGACGGCATAGGCACCCTCTACTTCGATGTCTGTGCCATACAGCATGGCAGGAAGGAGCGCGGCGGCAACGAAGGGATCGACCGATTCACGGATTGTCTCATCCCTGCCAAAGCGAAACCACAAGTCGAAATCTCCGACTGTGGCCGATAATACGTTATGATAGTCGTCGGAATGAAGCTTCAAGTTGGTAATGCGCATAGGCGTACCTATGGTATGTGGCTGTACTTCTCTGGGTGGCATTGGTCCTAGATTACCCTTCCGTTTGCTCACCTCACCTGTGTTGCTCACGCATGGACTCCTATACTCGTTGAGCCTGCACCGGTTTGCCTCCGTATTGGACGAGCGCCAAAAAATCTTCCAAAATGGCTTCTTCAGGGGGCATGCGGCCTTCAACCCACTCCATCTTGTCTGCGCCACGCCATTCCCAATGTCCGGGGCATTCAGCCAACTGCCCAGCCCTCATAATAATAACTAATCTCGTTCAGCACGTGCTCACCATCGCGCCGCAGTACATCCACGGCTAAAGAAATAATAAAAAGCTCGTCGAGGATAGTCAAATATTTGACAGGCCTCTTGCGATAAATTTTCGAGCTTTCGCACCGCACGCAAAAGAGCCGATTCTGCCGCCAGGCTTCGTTGACCAGGTGAAGAGGCGCGCGTCCTCACTCTGGAATAAAGATTCGAGGGACTTGAGTGGCATGGTCCTCTTACTGCCAGACCTTAATATCGTGCGTACCGTGTCGAAACTGGTCGGCCGCTCCGGCGCGTCATTTCGCACGCGCTGCGCTCGCCGACGGCAACCGATGGCGTTGGAAATCACCAAGTCCTAAACGACTCGTCGCGTTAAAAGATTGTCCAGGAGAATTGGCTTGTGTCCGTCTTTGTTCGGCAGCTTTGGGGAATCTACAAGAAAGCACGGGAAAAAAGAGCGAACCCCGGCTGGCATTCGAATTGCCCCTTAACTCACCGGCATCCAAATAGAAATCGGAAGCCTGTTAAGGGCAACCATCCCGAAAGGATGGGAACGCAAAGCCACTGGCCTAAGTTCCGAGAAACGTCGGAATACGGCAGCGGGGTTGCCTGGCGAAATCAGTACCTTCTTGGTTCTGGGAATCGCGCCTTCCAGATCCCACTAACCAAAGAGGTACAAATGCGTTTTTGTCGGTTTCCTTCTCGCGCGCTCATTCAGTCAGCCGCTTTCCTGGCATTGCTATCCTCAATAACGAACCAGCCGCGGCTGCCTAGGCTCCCAACAGGCTGAAGTTTTAGTCATTCTCCAAAGAATAAAGATGGGCTGGTATCTATTCTGGTTTTTGGCGGTCACTTTTTTTGGCGTTCTCGTCGCGTTTCTTTATCTGATTTTCCATCAACAGTATTTCTTCGCAGGCACGCTTGCTTTTATTGACGGTATAATTGGAACAAGCTTTAGAACAATGGTTAATTACCTCTTCCCACCAAGCGACGCCAGAAATGGAGCTTGCCAGTGATTTGCTGTCGGGGTGATTAACGATCTTCGAACGATGAGTTTTCGCCGGTCTTTATCGCTCGGCACAACCGGCTGAGGTCGCTGATCTGCTGGACAAGCTCTGCGCGTCGGATCCGTTGATTTTTTTAGCTGCCCAAGCTCCGCGGCCAGCGCGTCCATCAGCTTACCTATCCAGTGGGGTTAACACATGCGCTTGAGCGGTCACTTGGCGCGCCTTTTGACAGCCTCAACTGCTCCAATATCGCAAGGTTTTTTGCGTTTGTTGCCGATCTGATCGCGGTTCGGGCAGAAATCGTCGTCACCCGCATTTATTGCCTGACTGTTGGCAAGAAGCGGGAAGTGCCCGTTGCCTGGAGTACCGTCGTCCGCGAAGGTGCCAAGCCCAGGATCGCCGGTGAGGTCGCTGGCCAGAAGATTGACGTTACAGTTAGTCGGATCGCCTATCAAGTTGTTGCCGAGCGATGTAATGGAGCCACCACAGTCTGGAGCTGAAGGTACGGGAAACTCGGGGTCGAGAAAGCCGGTATTCCCGGCTATGATGCTATTTCGTAACACAATTGTACCTAAACTAAAGATGTTAACGATGCCCCCGACATTGAACTGCTCTTCAGCCGCCTTATTGACGTTACCAGCAATGGTGCTATTGACAATGATGATCGTTCCCTCTTCACTATTAATGCCGCCGCCGCCGCCGAAGCCAGCGACATTTTCACCTATAGTACTGTTGACAATTAGCATGGTTCCATTCGCATCATTCGCAATGCCACCGCCAAAACCAAAAGTCCCTGTTTCATTCCCAATAATAGAACTGTCCCGAACGGTTACGAAACCGCCTCTATTCAGGATGCCGCCACCTCCGGCCTCGTCGGCAGTGTTATTCGCGATCGTGCTGTTTGTAACCGTCAGCATGCCGGCAAAGTTCGCAACTCCACCGCCGAGTCCCCCCTCGATAACAAGGTTGTCAGCAATGATGCTGTTCGCGACGATCACAGTACCACCGATATTGAGAATACCGCCCCCCGCGTTACGATCAGAGACATTTTCTTCAATGATGCTGTTAGTAATCGCTGTGGTTCCCCTGTTATATACCCCGGGACCTCCGGCAACGCCAATATCACCTGAAAAGCCACCTAAAAAGCCACCCTTAATCGTAAGATCACTAAGGCTGAGATTTCCCGATTCCCCGACGTGAACTATTCGAAATTCAGGGACTCCCAACGTCGGATCTCGTTCGATGATCGTCTTATTAGGATCTTTCCCTACAATCGTGATCGCCGTTGTAATAGAAGGTAATCCATTCGGGCCGTCAATGTTTGTCCCAGCCGCTGCTTGCAAACTATAGACACCAGCCTCCAACTTGATTGTATCGGCTTTGCCAGTAGCATTTGCCGCGTTGATTGCGCTAATCAGGCATCTAACAGAAGAACAATGAAAAGCCGCATCGACGAGGCTGATACTTGATAGAATGGCTGCGACCCCGATTATCAAAATGAATTTCAAATTAGTTTTCATTTGGGCCTCCGCACCATGTTTTTAGTGGCACTGCCTAATTGCCTGCAAAACCGCTCAAGCTAGTCTTTGCCCCAACCGCTGACGACCTCGGGCCGCAGCCGGAACTGCACCCGTCGCTCTCCCGGGGCGCGATACGGGTATTCTTCCACTCCAAGATACTTCTTGGCGAGGCGGTTGATCCCCTCGCCGGCGCCCTGCTCTTCACTAATGACCTGGACCACACGGCCACGCAGGCCGAGGTTGCGGTAGGGGTTTTCAGGATCAAGGACACTGAGCGCGACGGGGCTCCCGAGGCGAAGGGCGTTGGCCTTGGTCCGTCCCTCCGCTGTGTTGAGAAGGATATCCTCACCGTCCATATCCACCCACATCGCCGATACATGAGGTGTCCCGTCTGGCAAAACGACGCCAACGTGAACGAGCACCGGCTTCTCGATCAACTGGCGCTCCTTCGCGGTCAACTGCCGATGCGCCACCGTCATGTTTGGATGCTGCAGAGCCATCTCTCTCCTCCTGTCCTGTCTAACGTTTGACAATGAGCGGCGGCTAGAGGCGCGCGGCGCTCACCGGAAAGCCGTTCGCTCGATGGAAGGGTTAGCCACCACCCTCACTCCGCCAAGAACTCAACTGGAAGCTGCGACCTTGGCACTGCCATTTGCACGCAGTCCCTGGTCAGTCCGGCTCATCTTGTAGCATTCCTTACGTTCGAGTTCGAGATGATGACGCGCCGAGAATCTAGGGCCGAGTATCTTTCAAGATAAAACGGGCATGTCTAATTACAGACAGTGGGGCTATTCAAGAAGGCCCGAGTTGCCTTACCTTACTATAAATTAAAATGGTTTTGGAGAAAAAATGAGGCTTCTGATGGTCACCAATGCAACTCGTATTCTTGGAAAGAGTTCAGAAACGGTGCGGCATTACGAGCGCACGGGCAAGCTTCCAGCGATGAAGACGGCAAACGGTCGGCGCTTATTCCGCGAGATGACGTGAAAGAGAGCTAGCGCGGACTATGGCGAGTAAAAACGAGGTGTGCAAATAAAAAAGGGGCCGATACTGGCGAATCTTTCCCGGGACAAGCCAGCCGACCCCAATTTGAAAGGATATATGAAGTCCCTACCAAACAGGCCGCTCACTAGTCAAACGCATCTCCGCGCCATCGTTCAACGCCCGCCAAAAATCGCCCCTGACTTTAAGTGAGCTGCGTAAGCTCGACGATATCGCCTTTATCTTTCTCGATGCGGCCGGCGGCGATCCCGTGCAAGCCGAGAAACTTCTCGATGATGTGATCGACCTGCTCTTCGAAGGCGGCGCGCTATCGATTTGGCGATATCGGATAGTGTTGGATCAGGTTCGGGAAGGTTTAATAAGGCTGTACGTATCGCCGTATTCAGAAGGGAGAAAAACCTATGAGAATCAAAGTAACTACGACCTTGCGCGGTGATCTTTGGGAAGCCCTGCAGATCGAGTGCATCAAGCGCAAGTGCGACGCCAACGACATATTGGAAGAGCTCATCGCCCAGCATCTCAAGAGAGCCAAGAAAGGCGGTGAGTGATGGGCATGCGTGAAGAAACGCCGGGGGAAGTGGGTTGTCGATTGGCGCGATACCCAGGGCCGGCGGCACTGGGAAACCATGGCTAACAAGGAAGCCGCTCAGCTGCAGCTGGCGAAGATCCTTGGCGCGAAAAAGGTCGATCAGGTGATCGAGCGCCGCTCGTTCCGGGAATACGGGGACTGGTGGCTCGAGAACGTGGCGAAGGGATCGATCAAAGAAAGCACCTACCGGGAATATGAGGCGGTGCTTCGAAACCACGTCTACCCTACCCTCGGCGACAGGCCGTTTATCAAAGTGAAGCGGACGGAGATGCGCGAGCTCATCCAGGCAAAGAAGAAAGAGAACTGCGCATGTTCGCTGTGATTATGGCTGGGGCCTAACTACGGATCTGGGGGTTGGGGGTTCGAATGGTCTTAAAAAAGGTGTCTCCTGCTCTGGATGCGTATTATGGTCTACCAACATGGCCGCCGAGTTGGAGTCCACGTCTCATACTCGGCGTGTAGTTTACGCATGATGCCAGATGGTGAGTTTCGCCGTGATGGTTGATCACGGGCAAATGTTTTCCACAAACAGATTCAAATGGAACCTCGGAGTTGTTCAAATGAACAGCAATTATGGATCTCCAGACTTGATACCCGGTTTTATTCATGTGCACGCTGTTGTTTGTATCGAACAGCTCTTTCCGAATCGTTCCCGTCTTATCGATCATTGGTGTGAAAACGTCAATGTATCTAATACGTTTGTGCTCGGTTGTGTATTGCTCAATTAATCTGTTTGAAGTCCTTATCCGATCTAAAAGCCAAGCCCGACCCGGACTGGGCTTGATCGAAACAAAACCCGTTGTGACATCCGGAAGTTCCATTCGGAGCTTTTTCATAAAAAAGTCAAAATCGGTAAGTACTCTCTCCGGAGACCTACCCTTTACCAGATCATTTTCGCCAGCATAGAATACGATCATCTTGGGCTTGTACGGCACGATAATACGCCTAGAAAAGTACGTTACATCAGAGATTCCGCCTCCCTGAAAACCTCGACTTAGTACATAATGTGGTTCGAAATCCACAGCCAAGCTCTTCCAATGTTCGATCGACGAGCTACCGGTAAATAAA
Source organism: uncultured delta proteobacterium (assembly GCA_963745035.1). Lineage (GTDB taxonomy): Bacteria > Desulfobacterota > Binatia > UBA9968 > UBA9968 > DP-20. The sequence goes on from CAVUVW010000012.1 coordinate 79,348, forward strand.
ATCGCGCCTGGTTTGGGCGGATTTCGGCGATCGTTCTCCTCAAAATTCCTGACCTCTAGTTCTCGCCTACTGAAATCGTCGCCAGCGGCTATGATGGGCGATGCAAGAACCCATAACACAGCAAGGGTGATTTTTTTCATACCCACCATAGAA
>CAVUVW010000013.1:0-1966397 GCA_963745035.1 uncultured delta proteobacterium
TCCGTAGAACCGGATACCGACAAACATGAAAAACACCCGACACACGCTATCGACCTCGAAGTACTTAAGGCCATTAGAAGGACCGTCTTGTCCATCAGACGGCGGATCGATTCCGAAGACAACCGTTGGAAGTCACCTCCGGCCATCTGCCGCCCGGAAATTCAAGCAGCTCAAAAACTACTGGCCCAAATAGTGGCGAGGATATTAACCAAGAAGGCAACGTAGAACAGATGAACAACAACGAACCTATTAATACAGCCATCCACTGATCACACATGATCAATTGCGCCGGCTCGCGATCGTTTATATCAGGCAGTCCAGCGAGAAGCAGGTTCGCGATAACGTCGGCAGCACCGAATTCCAACGAGGCTTGACGGCAGTTGCGCGCTCCTACGGATGGCCGGATTCCAAGATTCAAATCATCGATGAAGATTTGGGAATCACGGGCTCCTCGAGTGAGGGGCGGACCGGGTGGCGGCGGCTGCAAATGATGATGGCAGCCGGCGAGGTCGGAGCGGTCTTTTGCGTCACCATCTCTAGGTTGTCACGGAAACTACTCGACTTTGAACTCTTTCGCCAGATTGCCGCAGAGAACAATACAATAATCTACACGGAAGGGCGATTTGTTGATCCGAATGATTCAAACGACATCCTTTTCTCGCAAATCGGGGCCATGCTCGCCTCGCACGAAAACCGCCAGCGTGTGAGACTCCTGAGCCAGGCGAGAATCACCAAAGCCAAGCAAGGCAAGATGGTTTCGGTGTTGCCCGTCGGTTGGATCAAAGGCCCAGACGGCCGGTATGACTACGACCCCGAGACCAAGGACACAATCCGGACGATCATCGATACGTTTTTTCAAACCCGATCGATCCGTAAAACGGTCGTCGCGCTAAGAAAAGCCGGGGTGCAAATACCATTCAGGCAACGTGACCATGTGTCGTTCAAAGAAGCGGGTATCGGACGGGTGAGAAACATTCTGTTACATCCCGCCTACACCGGTCTGTACGTTTATGGAAGAACACAATCGAAACCCCGCGGCGCCAGTCCTCGCCAATGGCCAATCACAGCGAATCAAAGTTCCCGAGGAACGGTGGATAAAACATTTTAACCATCATCCGGCGTATATGACCCAAGAGCAACAAGAGGAGATCAAATCAATTTTGAGCAAGAATCGTTTTGAGGCTCGCCGCCGTCCCGGCCGCGGGCCGGCCATCCTTCAGGGATTACTCCGCTGCGCCGTATGCAACAATGCGTTAGCGGTAACTTATGACCGCCTTGATAGCTGGACCTATATGTGCGGCTGGAATACTGAACCGTGCACACGATTTACCAGCTGTGAATTCGAGACGAATGTGCTTGCAAGGGTTTTCAAAATGCTCGAATCCCCACCGCTTGAGATGTTGCAGGCAGCGTTGGAGGAGACTCGGCGCCAAAACGGACGCGGCTTGACTGGACTGAATCTGAGCGCGAACGGCTTGAGCATCGAACTGCGCAAGGCCCAGGAGCTAGTCGATCGAAGCTATGGCAAGCACCAGAGAGTCTATGATCATGCGGTCGAGAAATTCGAGGCAATCCTTGTAGAAAAAGAAAATTTCGAGCGGAAGGTCGCCATTCAGCAGGCGAAAAGCCAAGACATGGAAACTGATGAGGAGTTAAACGAGCTCTGCCGCCTCGCGAGCGACGTGCCGGCGTTCTGGCATGATCCCGGCGTCTCCAACCAAGATCGAAAAGAGATTCTGCGCTGCCTCATCGATCAGATCCTCGTTAGAGCAACCAAAGAACGGATCGACGCGACAATCGTCTGGAAAACCGGCAGCCAAACGTCTCTAGCCATATGGCGCGGTTTCGGCCGGTACATTTTGATTCGCGAGCTCCATGGGCAAAACCTGACCACGTTACAGATAAAGCAACATCTTGCAGCCGGAAAGACTTCCACTGGCCAAATCGTAAATATCGGTTTGAGCCAAATACTTGTGATGCTACGCAAGATGAATCTCAAACCAATCCGAACTCCAGCTAACTATTTTTCATTGCGGCAAATAGCGGCGGAGCTTAGCCAAGAGGGTAGAACTGCGGTATGGATTGCGAAACATTTTACCGAGCAGGGATTCCCGAGCGCATCGCATAAACCATGGAACCGGGCGATGGTGGACTGGCTGCTCGAGAGGAGTGGAACTAAACCTGAATCGTTAGAAGACCTTCATCGCAGCGCTTTTAACGAAGCGCGCGCACGAGGATTAAACTATCGAACAAATGGCAGTTGAGTTTAATGAAAAAAAGATCCGCCGGGGAAAGGACACCGACCAGCCTTGGACGGCGCGCAATGTCCAAAAACGGTGGTTCGATCTTAATCGCCTCAAAGGTGGCCGACAACAGAAGCAAGCAACTGAACCGGATCTGTCGGAGTCAGTCGTTTTAAAGAAATCAGCATGAGCACGAACACAACAACAGATGTTTTTTCTGCTAATTTCGAAACGAATTACTGATCCTCACTAGTGGCGAGCACAAATTCGTCGATCTTCTTTCTTTTTTGCATATTCTTCCGCGGTCACGGACATCATTTGAACGAACTTGTTCGATACCTGATCCGCCCCGCCCCTTTTGTCTTACGCTGTGGTTGGAAACTTAGGTGTCTAATGTAGTTGGATAAAAGATTTCTTCGACACGCGCCAATTTTTTCGTCAGCCCTTCCTTAAACGAGGCCTGCGTCAGAATGTCCAACATTCTCTCGTTGGCGCGAATGCCCAGTGGATACGGGTCTTTTCCGAAGAGCGCGGCCTGGTGCTTGACGAGCTCCTCGACAAAGAAGAAGTACCCGGCGCCGGCAGTGTGCGCTTGCTCGAACGCCAGCTCCTTGGATCGGCTAAAGGCCTTATAGAGCTCGAGCGCCACCCAGGGATGCTTGTCCAATATGTGCTGTTTTACAACCACCATGTGGTTAACCGGCATGATTTCGGTCTTTTTGTGGTAGTCGGTAATTATGCTTCTGCCGCCATCAGAAAACAGGCGACGAATTCTCGGGTTACCGATAATCGGAGTACCTCCGTAGCGATCGATATTTCTGAAATTTTCCGTTCCTCGGTCATAATGTGGAGCAAAGCCCCATGCCCCGTCGATTTGCCCTTCATTCAACATCACGTCGAGCGTTTGGCTTTCGTCCAGCCAATGAAGAGAAATACCGGGAGGAGGATCTTTATCCAATCCCAACAAAACGCCATGGCTCACGTCTTTCGTTCTGCCAATGTACCAATCCACGTCGCGAGGTTTGATATCGTAGAGTTCTTCTAAAACTATGCGCATCCAGAGGGCCGCGGTCATTTGATAGTCCGGTATGCCGATTCGCTTACCTTTAAGGTCAGCCGCGCCCTTGATTTGCGACTGCTCGTTCACGTACAGGTTGAGCCACAGAAAAGCTTTGAGCAGAAATACCGGCAAAGCGCTCCATCGCCATTTTGAGCCATCGCTCTTTTCCCTGGCGATCAAAAAGTCGGAGATGGACATCTCGGTCACATCGAACTCATCGAACTTGAGATTGCGAAAGAAAAGTTCCGCCGGATGAATCTGGACAAAATTGAGGTTTATATTTTCTGGAGTAATGACTCCCTCTATTAACGGGGTGAGCCTGGGATTTTTAGAAAAGGCGATCGTTAGGTCCAACATTAGCAACTCCTCTGCGCTGCTGCCCGCTCGGTAGAATATTCATCGCGAACAAGTTCAACAAACACGCCCCGACAGGGTCGCGTGACATGATCGGCTCTAAAGTCAATCGATAGCAGATACGGAACTACGCTTGCGATATTTGCAAACGCGTAGGGGGAAGCTCCACATTGATCTGTTGACCGGCGTTGATTTCGAACCAAGACGGCATTTCTCCTCTGATCAGGACCGAGCCGATCTCGATCTCGCAGTGAAGCCGGCTGCCGACAAAAACAACTCGCTTTACAGAACCAACGAAGACATTCTGAACACCGCGGCGTTCTTCGGTGTGCAGGACGGGAGATTCCGGACGAAACATGATCGTGACCTTTTCATTGACTCCCGTCGTTTTCGGCAGCCAGCACGACAACGCCCCGATCGGACTCTGGACGACGCCCATGCCGCCGTTGGTCGGAACCGTTTCAACCTGACCCGAGATGATATTGGCCTCGCCGACAAACTGGGCCACAAACCCATTGGTCGGTCGCAAGTAGATATCTCTCGAACTCCCGATCTGTTTCAACAATCCGTCTTGCATCACCGCAATGCGATCGGCGAGCACCAGAGCTTCTTCCTGGTCATGGGTCACAAAAATGGTCGTGACATGCAACCGGGTCACCAGCTCTCTTAGCTCAAGTCGCATCCCCTGGCGCAACTTGGCATCCAAGTTACTGAGCGGCTCGTCCAAAAGCAGCACCGCCGGCTCGTACACCAGAGCGCGGGCCAACGCGACCCTTTGCTGTTGTCCGCCGCTGAGAAGAGGAGCAGGACGATCGCCGAGCCCATCCATTTGGACCAAGCGGAGCGCGTTATTGACGCGCTCCTTCACTTCGCTTTTGGAAACCCGAAAGCCGCCGCGCACCAGCGGAAAAGCGACATTATCGAACACGGTCATGTGCGGCCAAATGGCGTAAGATTGAAACACCATGCCGACACCGCGCCGGTGAATCGGAACGATCAATTTCGTTTGGCCATTGTATATGGGCCTGTCGCCGATCCAGATTTCGCCGCCGTCGGGAGTTTCAAGCCCGGCGATACATCGCAACGTCGTGGTTTTACCGCAGCCAGACGGTCCGAGTAACGCAAAGACTTCTCCCGCTTGCACCTCGAAGTCGACGCCTTCCACGGCCCCGACTTTTCCGGCCTCCGAAGTGTAAGATTTCTTCAGGTTTACGACTTTTAGCATACAGACAACCTTTTCCTGTTTACGATAATCTACTGTCGCGGCCCGTGAATTTCCGAAAAGACCCAATGACAACTGCGCCGTTCAGAATCATGCGATCTGCTGCCCTGCACCGATCCTTCCGGTCAGTCTTTGAATAACCAGAAGCAGCACCGCCATCACAGAAATGAGCACGACGCTCACAGCCGATGCCTGAGCGACATGCCCGCTCTCCCATAACACCCAGATTTGCGTGGCCAGCACTTTATTATTGGGTCCAAGCAACAACAACGGTATGCTCACCTCCCGGAAGACGAGTAGAGCGGTCCATAGCCCCGCAAATGCCAGCGCAGAACCGACAAGCGGGACAATTACCCGCAGCATGGTCATCCACTTCCGCGCTCCGCAAACCGCCGCCGCGTCTTCCAGTTCCTGGCCAATCTGAATGAACGCTGCGTTGGTGATCCGCGTGCCGTAGGAGAGCCGATTCAACACGTTTGCCGCCACCATGATCCAGACCGTATTGTAAAAGGGCAGCCAAGGAAACCACCTGACTGCCAGAATCCCTAGGATCAACAGCCCGAAGGCAAACGCGAGTCCCGGGATCGCATGGGGAAGCATCGCGATCGTGTCTAGTGCTCGCCTACCGGGAAGGCGCGTACGAACCACCACCCAGGAAACCATGAAGCTGAAGAACAGCACCAAAACCGAAGTCGTCACCACCAACACCAATGTGTTCCGCACCACTTCAAATCCGCCGATGAGAAAAAAAATATCTTCGTACCATTGCAAACTCACTAGAGATAGCGCCTGGGAAGACGGCATGCGCACGGAGGGAAGCAACGATAACCACACCAACACCAGCAACGGTAAAAATACCGCCAAGCTCATGTACAAGAGCACAAATAGCAAACCGACGTAGCGAAACTTGCCCAGGTCGTAGGTTTTTGGCCGGTACCCTTTACCGGTGACCACCGCATAGCGATGGGACTGCTGCAAGGTGCGAAAGTAAAAATACAAAGCCAACAAACTCGGCCCGGTGATGAGCAAACCGTAGACGCCGGCGATACCATAATTGACCGCCGCAAAACCCGCCGGCGGCCGCACGGCTACGTAAAGCCTGGTAGCCAGCACGGGGCGATCGGCAAATCCGCCGAGCAGAGCGGCCACCTCAAAGATAGCGATGGCCGTCATGAACGTGTAAATAATACCGCCCAAAACAGCCGGCCGCAGAAGCGCCAAGGTAATCCAACGCGCGCTCCTCCACGCGCTCGCACCGGCAACAGCCGCGGCTTCTTCCAAAGCCGGGTCCATGGATCGCATGGGGCCGGACAACAAAAAAAACAACGTGGGAGTCAGCATCAGACCTTGGATAAAAGCGATGCCGCCGATACTGTTGATATCGAAGGGAGCTTGTTCAAGCTGAAAGACGCCCATCAGAAACTGGTTGATGAGGCCCACTTGAGGGCTAAGCAATATAATCCATCCCATCGCTTTAACCAAACCAGGAACAATCACACTGACCGCGATCAGACTGATGCAGAAAGCCCGCATCGGCATGTTGGTCCGATTGAGCAACCATGCCAGCGGGAAACCAAAAAACAGGACGGTGATCACTGTCCCCAAGCCGACTAGAATGGTGTTGGGGATCACCTGGGTAAAAAGCGCGCGATCCAGTGTCTTGATATAGTTGTCCAGTCCCAGGCGCAGCTCGAACGGCCGCCCGGGGTTGAAGCTCGCCCAGAAGATGATCAAAGAAACGGCTAAGACAGCGATACAGATAAGCCATGCAAAAAAATAAGCCGCCGCGTTTCCGCCGGCGAATTTCTCCCAAACTCGGCTCGTCCATGCCGTCGCTTCGAACCGCTGTAGTGACTGAACTCTTTCCATTGCCAAACTGAGATGTTTCCTTACTTGCCCTCTCGCTGGGCGCGGTCTAACGCTTGTCCGTAGTTTTTCCCTTCCGGAGTTTCATACCAAAGAAACGCCGATAGGTTCTTCGGGCTGTCAAACCAAGTGATCGGATCGATGCGGCGCTTTTGTAATTCGCTCAACTCACCATTGGATATCCGCCCTGTGCCGAGATAGATGTTCGGGTGAGATGCGTGCTCCTGAAAGAGCTGACTGGCCTCTTCGCTCGTCGACCACAAAGTAAACAAGCTGGCGGCGTTGGGATGGCGCGTTCCTTCGAGCACGACATTCATAGCCCGATGCAGATTCGTTATATCCTGGAAAAAAGAAAGCCCGATGGGCGCATTTGCATCCAAGGCTTTTTGTTCAAAGTAATAGTAGGCGTTGGCATACAAGAATGACAATTCACCCAGTAGCAGCCGCTCGATTCCGGCGGCAAAAGCAAGCATATGCCCTTTGTTCCGTCCCCAGGATCTGACGGTATCGAGCCACTCGTTCTTGTCATATTTCAGGATTCCAAACATGGCTGTCGTAATCCACGGCGGCAGCGAGTACATCCCTTTGTATTTCGCATGCCCGTACTCTATGCGTGTTTTTGGCAGGTCCTTTTCAGAGATTCGCTTGGGATTGTAGAGGAGCGCGTCGGTTCGCGTGGCAAACGTGAAGCCAAATCCATCGAAAGGCGCGGGACTCAGTTTGTTCCTGACCTCGTAAGCCTTCGGATTGATCTCCTTCAAGAGCATTTCCCAGTTATCGATTCGTTTTATCGCGCGACCCTCCTTTAGCAGAAGCACTGCTTCATCCACAAAGTACCGGACATCGAAGCTTGGGGTGATACCGGCTTCGTGCTCCGCTATCGCTTTGTGCGCGTCTCCGGCAGAGCCTCTGCTGAGATCGATACTGATGCTCATATTGTCCAGACCGAACCGTCGCTTGAAAGCATCGGCCAGCGCTTTACCACCTTTCGCGCCCTGACTCGAAACCAGTGACAAGGTAAGGCGCCCTTCCCGACGCGCGCCCTCTACCAGTTGCTTCATCGATTGACTTACGGTTACGCGGCTGTCCGCAGCTGGTTTGCCTTGGGCACGACTACGGCCTGCGCCCAGCGCCAGGAGAAAGGTGGTTGCCAGGGTGGCCGCGACTAATGCTCTAAGATGTCGCTTCGAATCTCTCATAACGTCCCTCGCCACGGCCGGTTTCTCCTCGATTTTTGAGAATCCGCCGGGACATCGCCACACGCCACAAATCACTTGCCCTCGCGCTGCGCCCGGTCTATCGCTTGCGCGTATTTTTTCCCTTCGGGGGTTTCATACCAAAGGAACTCTTTCACGGTCTGGGGACTATCGAACCAGGTGATCGGCTTGATGTTTCGTTTCTCCAATTCGCTCACGATCGCAGTGGACAGCGGTCCCTTTTTTCCCAAGTACACGTTGGGCGCATAGGAATATTTTTGAAACACCAGGCTAGCCTCCTCGCCGATAGACCATAGGGTAAACAGCTTCGCCGCATTGGGATGCCGCGCCCCTTCCAGCACGACGTTCATGGCGCGATGCAGGGTTGTTAAATCCTCGAAAAACGAAAGCCCGATAGGTGCCTTAGGATCGCGATCTTTCTCCGCGTAATAATAGTAGGCGTTGGCCGATAGGAAGGCCAATTCGCCCAGGAGCAATCGATCGATGCCGGCGTTGAAAGCGAGCATGTGGCCTTTGTTTCGCCCCCACGACCTGACGACGTTCAACCATTCGTCCTTGTCATACTTGAGAGTGCCGATGATCGCTCTCGTGATCCAAGGAGGCACCGAGTATTTTCCCTTGTATTTAGGGTTGCCGTACTCTGTCAGTGTCTTGGGCAGCTCCTCCCTGGCAATCAGTTTCGGATTGTACAAGAGCGCGTTGGTTCGAGTGGCCCATGTAAACGCGTAGCCGTCAAAAGGTGCAGGGCTGAGTTTATCCCTCACCTTGTGGGCCTCCGGGGCAATCTCCGCCAGAATCGATTGCCAATTGTCGATTCGATTGATAGCTCCGGCATCTTTTAGGAGGAGTACGGCTTCGTCGACGAAATACATCGCATCGAAGGTTGGCGGAATGCCTGATTGATGCTCGGCTATGGCCTTATGCGCATCGCCCGCGGTGCCCTGGTTGAGATCGAAGGTGATCTTCATATCACCCAAACCAAACCGTCGTTTAAACGCTTCCCCGAGAGCTTCTCCTCCTTTGGCGCCCTGGCTGGTCACGACAGTCACGTTCAACCGGCCCTCTTTGCGGGCTCCTTCGACGAGCGCCTTCAGCCCGGCCCCTTGGGCGCTCGCCGCATGCGCCGTAGACGGCATCGATCCCGCGACGGCAAAGAGTCCCCACAAGCCTGCGGTGATCCAAGATTTAACCGGAGAAGTCATGAAAAACTTCCTCCCTAAGCGCGGTTCTCTTTTGCTTCCGAAATCTCTGTTGCACGCTTGCCTTCGCTTCAAATTCTTGTTTGTTGCTCTGTCTGGGCAATCTTTTGACCCGTAAGGTGTTGGGCGAGGAGAATGATTGCGCTCATGACCAACACCATGACAACTCCCAGCGCGGAGGCTTCATTGAGACCGCCGCTTTCCCACTTGGCCCAGATCCGAACTGATAAGACTTGATTTTCAGGTCCGGCAAGCATCAGGGGCATGGAGACTTCACGAAACACCAATAGCCCGGTCCACAATCCGCCGAACACCAACGACGAGCGCACCAGCGGCGCCACCACCCACCACATCGTCCCCAAGCGCCGCGCCCCGCATACCTGCGCCGACTCCTCCAACTCCCGCCCCACCTGCAACAATGCCGCGTTGGTGATCCGCGTCACGTACGACAGCCGATTGACCACATTGGCCAAAATGATGATCCCAAGCGTTTGGTACAAAGGTAGCCACGGCAGCCACTTCGCCGCCACGATCGCCACCACCGTCAACGCAAACGCAAACCCCAGCCCCGGTATCGCGTGCGGCAGCATGGCAATCGTATCGATGACTTTTCTCCCCTTGACCCGCATCCGCACCACCACCCAGGAAATCATGAAACTGAAAAACAGCACCACTATCGGCGTGACGATCGTCAATACGATCGTATTCACAATGACGTCCACCCCGCCGATCACGTCCATGATCCCGTGGTACCAACGCAAGCTCACCAACGATAACGCTTCAGCGGAAGGCATCGCCAAATGCGGGAGCAAAGACGCCCACACCAACACCACCAACGGCAACACCACCGCCAACAGTAAATACAATCCGACAAACGCCGAAGCCATCATCCGCCCGCGCCCCAACTCAAAGTCCCTCGGCCGGTACCCCTTCCCCGTCACCACCACATACCGATGCCCCCGCTCGATCACGCGCAGATAATAATAAAGCGCCACAAAACTCGGCACCGCGATCATCAACCCGTACACTCCCGGACATCCCGTAACGAGGAATACCGGCCGCATCGCCAATCGGATTGGTATTCAGGAATAGTTCGGTGGCGAGGACGGGAGTCTTACCGATGCCGCCCAACAACGCCGCCACTTCGAATATCGATATCGCCGTCATGAACGTGTAGATCGCTCCGCCCAAAATCGCCGGCCACAACACCGGCAAACTCACCCACCACATCGTCCGCCATACCGTCGCCCCGCTCACCTGCGCCGCTTCCTCCAGCGCAGGATCCATCGACCGCATCGGCCCCGCCAACAAAAAAAACATCGTCGGCGTCAGCATCAACCCCTGCACAAACGCCACTCCCCACACGTTGTCGATCGCCAACGGCGCCTGGCTCATCCCAAACACGTACATCAAAAACTTGTTGATCAGCCCAATCTTCGGACTGAGCAACATCACCCACCCCATCGCCTTCAAAAACCCCGGCACGATCACCGCCACCGCGATCAACGTGATCCACAACTCCCGATACGGCACATCGGTCCGATGCAACAACCAGGCTAAGGGAACACTGAAAAACAACACCACCGCCACCGTCCCCAATCCCACCATCGCCGTGTTCGGGATCACCCGCCGAAACAAATATCCGTCGAACGCATCCACGTAATTCTGCAACGTCATGTCCGGCTGCGTCGGCACTCCCGCCACAAAGCTCATCCACACCACGAACAACACCAGCAACAGCACCACCCCACAGCCAAACCACGCAAAAAAAAGCGGCAGACGCACGCTCACAAATTCGCCTGCCGCCTCCGCGAGCCCTTGGCTCTTGTTAGACCATGCTACTGAGACAGCACCTTCCGCGGCGGGATCGTTCCTCATGCGCCCATTCTCATCACGCGTTTAGCGTCGGCCGGTGCGCGCCTTGGCCATTTCAGCGACGTAGCGCTTGCCTTCCTCGGTTCGATAATACCAAAGGAGCTTTTCCAGGCCCTCCTTGCTGTCGAACCAGCTCACCGGTTTGATATTTTTTTCCTTCATTAGGGTATTGAGCTGTTTTGAAATCGGCCCGGTGCCCAAAACGAGATTGGGACTGGTGATGTAATCGACTTCAAAAAACCGGTTGGCCTCAGGCGTCGTCGTCCACAGAGTAAAGAGTTTCGCCGCATTCGGGTTCTTGGCGTTCTTGCGAACCATGTGAAACACATACGAGTTGGCGGTGAGATCTTTGAAGAAACTGACGCCGATCGGCGCCTTGGGATTTTTTCCTTTGACCTCGAAAATATATTCGCCATTGGACGGTAGGAATTTGAACTCGCCCAACAACATCCGCTGCACGCCCGCCTCGTACGTCATGATTGCGGGATTCAACGCGCCCCAGGTCCGGACAATCTCCATCCACTTGTCCCTGGGGTAAATCAACGTGCCGAATTCAGCGTCGGTCACGAAGGGCGACAGCGAGAACGCACCCTTGTATTTTGGATTGCCCAAATCGGCGATGGTTTGAGGAAGCTCCGCTTCGGTAATCAGATCCGTATTGTAGTTCAAGCATTTGATCCGATTTGCCCAGAGGAAAGCATACCCCGCGATATCCAAAGGGCTGACTTTCTGCCGCACCGCGTAAGCCTCCGGTGAGATTTCTTTCAATATCGCTTCCCAATTGTCGACCCGTTCCAAACCGTCGGCTTCCTTCACTTCGAACGCTCGGTGATCGGGGCCATATAACACGTCGAACGTCGGAGGAATTCCACTTTTGCTTTCAACGATCGCTTTGGAGAACACCGTGGAGATATTCCCCGAGACATCGGCATTGATGCGCAGGTTCAATCCGAACCGCTTGTTGAATACCTGTGATATCGCTTTTGCGCCGTCGGTGCCCAGGGAGGATACCGGGTACCAGTTGAGCTGACCCTCCTTACGCGCGCCCTCGATCAACTGCTGCAGAGTTGGCGGCGCCTGCGCGCCGGACTTGGAAACCGGCCCGAATAAACCGGCGACGACTATCACAGAAAGCATCGCACGCCTAACCGTTCGTCTCATGAAACACCTCCAGGATGAACATTGAATATGACTGACGCATGGTACAATTAACGCGAGCCCTCGGCGAACCTCCAACCCCATTGCCGCTGAGCGAGAGTGGCGATGACACCCATCACGAGCACCATGAGCACGCCTAAAGCCGAAGCCTCACTGAAGTGGCCCTGGTCCCAGGTTTGCCAAACGCGCACAGAAAGCACTTGAGTTTTCGGTCCGGCAAGCATCAGGGGCATGGAGACTTCGCGAAACACCAATAGTCCGGTCCACAATCCGCCGAACACCAACGACGAGCGCACCAACGGCGCCACCACCCACCACATCGTCCCCAAGCGCCGCGCGCCGCATACCTGCGCCGACTCCTCCAACTCCCGCCCCACCTGCAACAGCGCCGCATTGGTGATCCGCGTCACGTACGACAGCCGATTGACCACATTGGCCAAAATGATGATCCCAATCGTTTGGTACAAAGGCAGCCACGGCAGCCACTTCGCCGCCACGATCGCCACCACCGTCAACGCAAACGCAAACCCCAACCCCGGTATCGCGTGCGGCAGCATGGCAATCGTATCGATGACTTTTCTCCCCTTGACCCGCATCCGCACCACCACCCAGGAAATCATGAAACTGAAAAACAGCACCACTATCGGCGTGACGATCGTCAATATGATCGTATTCACAATCACATTCACCCCGCCGATCACGTCCATGATCCCGTGGTACCAACGCAAGCTCACCAACGATAGCGCTTCGACTGACGGCATCATCAAGCGCGGCAATAGAGACGCCCATACCAACACCACCAACGGCAACACCACCGCCAAAAGCAAATACAATCCGACAAACCCCGAAGCCATCATCCGCCCGCGCCCCAACTCAAAGTCCCTCGGCCGGTACCCCTTCCCCGTCACCACCACATACCGATGCCCCCGCTCGATCACGCGCAGATAATAATAAAGCGCCACAAAACTCGGCACCGCGATCATCAACCCGTACACCCCGGACATTCCGTAACGGGGAATCATAGACTCGGTTTGAAGCGGCCGTACATTCAGGAACAGTTCGGTGGCGAGGACGGGAGTCTTACCGATGCCGCCCAACAACGCCGCCACCTCGAATATCGATATCGCCGTCATGAACGTGTAGATCGCTCCGCCCAAGATCGCCGGCCACAACACCGGCAAACTCACCCACCACATCGTCCGCCATACCGTCGCCCCGCTCACCTGCGCCGCTTCCTCCAGCGCAGGATCCATCGACCGCATCGGCCCCGCCAACAAAAAAAACATCGTCGGCGTCAGCATCAACCCCTGCACAAACGCCACTCCCCACACGTTGTCGATCGCCAACGGCGCCTGGCTCATCCCAAACACGTACATCAAAAACTTGTTGATCAGCCCAATCTTCGGACTGAGCAACATCACCCACCCCATCGCCTTCAAAAACCCCGGCACGATCACCGCCACCGCGATCAACGTGATCCACAACTCCCGATACGGCACATCGGTCCGATGCAACAACCAGGCTAAGGGAACACTGAAAAACAACACCACCGCCACCGTCCCCAATCCCACCATCGCCGTGTTCGGGATCACCCGCCGAAACAAATATCCGTCGAACGCATCCACGTAATTCTGCAACGTCATGTCCGGCTGCGTCGGCACTCCCGCCACAAAGCTCATCCACACCACGAACAACACCAGCAACAGCACCACCCCACAGCCAAACCACGCAAAAAAAAGCGGCAGACGCACACTCACAAATTCGCCTGCCGCCTCCGTCCAATGGGTCGAACGGATCCCTCTGATGGCGATGCTTTCGTCAACCATAAGTGCGACCGGAAGGAGCTTTCACACTTATTTCCTTCCGGTCTGAGCTGCGGAGAGCTCGCGGCTGTATGCCCGGCCCTCGTCGGTTGCGTACCATCGCAGTAAGTCTTGATTCTTCTTGCTATCCCACCAACTGACCGGTTTGATATTCTCCTTGTCCAAGGCCTGGCTAATCTGGCGCGACATCGGCCCCGTCTTCAAGAGCAGGTTTCCCGTTGCCGCGTAGTCGAGATTTTCAAAGATCCGATTGGCCTCTGAAGTTGTCGCCCATAATGCGAACAGCTTTGCGGCGTTGGGACTCTTGGCGCCTTTTCTAACCACGTGCCAGGCGTAAGTGAGCGGCGTTAGATCGTTGTAGAAGGCTAGACCCATGGGCGTTTTGGGATCTCTGCTTTTATATTTAAACACGTAGTAGTCGTTACTCTGGGCAAACTTGAACTCGCCCAAGAGCATTCTTTGTAAGCCCGCGTCGTAGGCAAGAATCGTCGGCTTCGACTTGCCCCAGGTGCGCACGACCTCGAGCCACTTGTCCTTGGGATAGACGAGAATTCCATATTCGGCATCCGTGATAAACGGCGGCATGAAGTACATGCCGGCATATTTCGCATCGCCCATTTCGACGCGGGTTTTTGGCAGGTCTTTGGCGGCGATCAAATCCGTATTGTAGTTCATGACCTTGGCTCGAGTGCCCCAGGCAAAAGCGTAGCCGTTCAAATCCAACGGACTGACTTTATCTCGAACGGCGTAGGCTTCGGGCGAGATTTCCTTCAATAGCTCCTCCCAGCCCTCGACCCGTTCAACGGCGCCTTCAGCGAGCATTTGGAAGACAAAAGTTTCGCTCACGTACATGCCATCGAAGCTCGATGGCAAGCCCATCTTCAGTTCCTGAACGGTTTGGGAAAACTGCCGTGACGCGTCGCCCAACGTGCTGTTGAACTTTACGTTCAGGCCAAAGCGTTTATTGAAAGCTTGATTGAGTTCCTTCGCGCCGCGGTCGGTAAGCGATGTCACCAAGAAAAGATTCACCTGGCCTTCTTTGCGGGCGCCGTCGACCAGTTGTTGCACCGGGCGCGGCTTCGAAGGTTGTTCCGCGGCAACCGCCAAACCGCTGAAGATGAGCTGCAAGCTCACCACTGCAGAAATCACTACTGTCAAACCAGCTCTTTGCGCGCGCCTCATACGGGGTCCTCCGGCGTCAAACAATCATCACTGGCCTTGGATAAAAAATGTATCTCATCCAAAGGCTCATACTTGCTCATGAACGAAGCAGATGCGTGCGAAGCCATTTGCGACTCGCGAGCTACACTCAAGGTTCGGAAACAGCCATAAAATCAAATCCGTTCCTGTGCTTGATTCTTCCTTGTCTAGTTAATCTTCTGCGCCGGCCTGATGAAATCAGGAACTTTCTCAACGCCCGGCACCTTGACGAGCTCAGGAAACTCTCTTCCGAAGGGCCGGGTCGCATCAATGCCCATGCCGCTGGAAGTCAATTCAGGCGCCAACCCGTCGGATGTGCCGCTGGCGCTTGCGCCTCCCCTGGGTCCGGACGGATCGAGCGCAATCTCCGTGAGATTGGACAATATGATGACGTCCTCCGCGGGTTGAAATCGAGTCATCGTTGCCCACACGACCTGCTCGATATTTCGTATGTCGATATCGTCTTCGACTGCGATCACGCTCTTTACCGAAGGTTTATTGCTCAACATGTAGCTAATAACGTTGCGTGCTTCGAACTTCGAAGTCGGCCTCATCGAGACCACAGCGAGAAGCGCTTGTGCGCCGGCTGCCGGGAGATGAACCTCTTTGACGCCGGGAAACTTTTGTCGCAGATCCCATGTCAGCATCGGTTCCAAGCAGATTTGTTTCAAGATGTGGTTTTCAGTTGTCGGCATTCCTGTAAGACCCGCCAGAAAAATCGGTTTTTGCCGATGGGTGATGGCGGTAACTTGAACGATCGGTTTCGGTATGGCCGGATTATAATATCCCGGGTATTCGCCGAATGGACCTTCCATCTCTCGGACGTTTGGCAAAGCGATTCCTTCGATGACGATCTCCGCAGTCGCCGGGACCTCCAGGTCACAGGTTTTCGCTTTGACAAGCTCAACCGGCGCGCCGCGCAATCCGCCGGCCATGTTAAGTTCATCGACTCCGTAGGGAGCCTTGTAGCCCGCCGCAATGAGCAGCGCCGGATCGACGCCGAGAGCGATAGCGACGGGAACTCCTTTTCCCTTACGCTCGGCTTTCGCAAGATGTACCCGGACGGTTTGAGCGGAAATTCCGAGACGGTTCTTGCCCTTGAGTTCATTGCGATAAAGTCCCATGTTGCGAATACCGGTTTCTGGATCCTTGCTGATGGTCACTCCCATCGTAATGTAGGGGGCGCTGTCTTTCTCCGAGTAAAGTGGGATAGGAAGCTTGTAAAGATCGACGTTGTCTCCCTCATAGACGACCTCCTGGCAAGGACCGCTATCCACCATGCGCGGTGGGATCGGATTTTGGATGCCATCGATCATTGTCTTGCTTATTTCATCAACACCGCATTGAAGCGCATGGGCTGCGCCTTGAATTGTGGCGAATAATCCTCCAGCGACCTGCATGTCATGACCTTTGACATTCTCGAACAGAAGTCCCGGTCCCTGTTGGTCGCTGGTCTTTCGAATATACGCCGCGATTTCGTATCGTGTTTCGACCTCTTTCTCGACTCTGATTAAGTGCCCCATCTCACCCAGATAGTTGAGAAACTGCCGCATGTCTGAAAATGCCTTGGCCATCTATTCGCTCCTTTCGCGTTCGAACTATTAAAGCAACTGGCTCAATACCTCTACCGCCAATTGCATCACAGATTCTTGCCACTTCGCTAAGCCAGCTACCGTTACCTTGAATTAACTTCTGACTATCCCCGACCGACAACCATCGATGCTAAGCAATTCGTTTTTCCGACAAGTCCAAGTCAGGCGGTTTATTCCGTAACCCGCCTATGTGCCCTCCCGCACTCATCCCAAATGGATTTGTGGGTCCTTTGCCCCATCGCCAGCGAGGTTCCAATAGCCCACTCCCATGGCCGTGCCCGCACTATATAGAGCCTGATAGTTCAAGAGGTCCGGACGCGCCCGGCCGATGGCGCCGAGTGCAATGATCCAACTGCGCATTTCATCGTTGCCGTTGTTGATCAGGTCTTCCGAAGTGAGCTGAGCGAGCATGCTGCCTTCACCTCGCGCCATTTGCTCCATGATCTGGCGATCAAATTCCTCGCTGATGGAACCCCAGGTAAAAGATCCTTTATAGTGCCGCCATGGAAAGCCCGCGGGAAAATGGGAAATTCCACCGGAGGCAAAGATCACCACACGCTCGTTGCCCGGCCGTTTGTCGATAATCTCTCGCAGCGCTTGGCCAACACTATAACATCGCCGCGGGCTGACGATGGGCGGATGCGTCGCATTGACGAACATCGGGATCACCGGAATATTGGCTTCAGGCAGGATGCGGTCGAGGATCTGACAGTGCGCGTGGGACCGCAGCTCCGAGTCCGGAAAAGACTTGGAGTAAGAAATGTCGAAGTCTCTCTCGACCAGACCCTGCAGTAGGTCCTTAGCCAGCTCCGCATGAGCCTGGTACTTTGGCCCGCGCTCTCGCTTACCGCCTTCTCTGAGAGTCGAGTAAAACTCCGCGCCGACGTAGAGGCTCAGCTGCGGCCAATTTTCCTCGGAGAAGTTTTCATCTTGATCGTCGCCGACGAGGATCACTGCGTCAGGCCGCGTTTCCTGCAGTTTGGCTCTCAAGAAGTCGAGGCCGTCTCTGATCCATTTGTAGCGCGATTCCCGCACGTCCAAGGTTTCCTGCAGAGCTTTCGGGTGAAGGGCCGGTTCCGTCCCGTAACGGCGCTGGTAATTTTCGCGGTTCGCGGCACGGCCCTTGTCCCATTTTGTCGGCTCGACCACCGTCGCGGCGTGCGACGAAGCCATTCCAGCGGTAAGCGTGCTCATCCTATCCTCCCGATCGTTTTAGGGTCGATCCAAAATTTCTTCGCCGCGCGTTTAGACGCGCACCTTGGCTTCCATTTCTTTGGCGAAGTCCTTCCAATCCTTGGAACCAGGCACGACCGCTCGCGTCGACAAGATCCGAAACTGATTGAGTTGCGGATCTCTCACAACGTTTTTCGGCTCGCGGCCTTCCTGCAAATCGCGGATCGCTTTGATGCGCACCTTGCGCGCGACCACGATGGACATGTCGCTCGAAACCAAATGTTCCCGGGTGCGGTCTTGAATCGGTCCGGCGCCTTCGATCACGCAAAGATCCTGCGCGTCGAAGTTGTAGCCGATACCGGTAAAAGTTTCGCGCTTCATCGATTCGCGATCCTGCAGGTAACGGTTGGCCTTATTGCGCACCGACCTGTAGTCGGAGGTTAGCTCCGTGTGTTGTTTTCGGATCGTCTCTTGATCCAGAGGATTTTCTCTGTCGAAAGTCCAGGTCCATTTCCAGTGATGCGTATCGTCGATCGGCACATGCCAGTTGATGCCGTAGGTCCCGGCATTGCCGGGAAATGCGATGAAATTGGGCAAGACAAACTCGTTGATTCGAAGGTGATATTCGTTGCCGCCGGGAAGCGGACGAATTCGGCAATTCCTCACGCCGTATTCCGTCAACTCGGCATCCGTGGTCTCGAGTCCCGGCGCCGCGCCGCGCGCGCAAAGGTCTCGATCCGGCGCGCTCGCCCCATTGCCGCCACGCCCGGCCGTACCGCCGTCATTCAAATAGTTATAATGCAGGAAGCTCAAGTGAGGGATATCGAAACTGCCCTCATTCATCTGCAAGTAATTCGCCTCGTGAAAAAGTTTTATCGCGCAGGTGTGACCTTGCGGCGCCGTGAGAAACTCGTAGTTGGGAAAACACGGCGGCGCTCCCGGCCCCATGTATGCGAATATTCCTCCCGCCTGCTCGTGGCACGGATAGGCGGTGTTGCTGGATCTGCTCCGATGCTCTCCTCCCCCGGGCTCCCACGGCTGGTCCAAACATCTCCCCTGCTTATCGAATAGCCAACCATGATAGATGCACCGCAGTCCGCCCTCTTCCACTCGCCCATAACTCAAGTCCGCGCCCCGATGCGGACAATGGATCCCCAGCAATCCCAGCTTTCCCCTGCTCATCGCGGTACAAAACCAACTCTTCGCCCATGATCTTTACCGGTATCGGCGCGCCCCCTTCGGGCAGCTCTTCGGACAGCGCGACGGGCTGCCAGTAGCGCCGCATCAACTCTCCCATCGGCGTGCCGCGATCGGTCTGCGTCAGTAAATCATTCTCTTCTTGGGTCATCATGGCAGTGATCTCCGGAATGTATTTGTCGAGCTCATCGAAACACTACGATAACGACGGTCTTTTATGCTTCCACTCTGTCGCTGCTTCATAAGCGTTGGCAACCTGAAGCACAGTGCCTTCGCCAAAGGCTCTCCCGACAATCTGCAAACCAATAGGCAGTCCGTTGGCGGTAAAGCCGCAGCATACGCTCAGCGCGGGAAGCCCCGTCACATTGAAGGGCGCGGTACCCATAGACCGGAAGTTTACTCCGGTGTCGCGCAGGCTGATCTTCTTGCCGTCGGCAATGACGAACCCTTGCTTGCATTCTTCGATGGCCGGAGCGGCCATCGGGCTGGTAGGCGTCACCAGGACATCGACCTGGCTGAGCGCCTCGTCAAACTCGTCACAAAGCAGCCGCCGCACTCGCTGCGCCGTCATATAGGTGCCGGCGGGAATGAGCATCGAGCTCACGATTTGACTCAACAGGCCGGGGCTGTAATCGCGCGGCCGCGTTTTCAAATAGGGAACGTGGGCGGATGCGTTCTCGGAACGGGTAATGCAAGCCCATACCGGCGACATCAGCTCCATGTGCGGAATCCGTACGGTCTCAACCTTGGCTCCGAGCGTCTGCAGTTGGTCCAACGCGCCATCGAATGCCGCTTCGAACGTCGTGCACCATCAGATCGTCAAAATAGTTTTCGATCAAACCGATCTTCAGTCCTTTGGCCGGCGCGCCGATGAACTTGGAATAATCCGGAACCGGCTCATCGGCACAGCGTGGATCCTTCGGATCGTACCCCGCGATGGCCTGTAACACGATGCTACAATCCGACACTGTCTTGGACAGTATCCCGAAGTGATCCGTGGAATAACCGCCGCTGCCGTCGACGCCACCGAAATGGCTCAACCGGCCGAACGTCGGCTTGAGACCGACCACGCCGCATACCGACGCAGGGTTCCGCACGGAGCCGCCGTTATCGGTTCCGAGTGAAGCCAGGCACAGACTCGCGGCGACGGCAGCGCCCGAGCCGCCGCTCGATCCGGCGGCAACTCTGCTCGTGTCCCATGGATTGCGAGTGGTGCCGTAGAACGGATTGATCGTGGTTCCGCCGGCGGCCCACTCGTGCATATTGGTCTTGCCTAAAACCACCGCGCCGGCTGTTTTTGATCCGTTCGACGATCGTCGCGTCATGGTCGGGCACCCACTCGGCAAGAGTTTTAGATCCGGCTGTCGTTCTCACTCCCTGGATGCAAATATTTTCCTTGACGGAAATCGGCATGCCATGAAGCGGGCCAAGATATTCGCCGCGGCCGATCTGGCTTTCAGCCGCTTGCGCTTGAGCGCGCGCCAAGTCTTCGGTTACCGTTGTGTACGCGACCAGCAAAGGATTGAGCCGGCTAATCCGCTTGAGACAAAGCTCGGTCAATTCGACAGGCGAGACTTTCTTGCTGCGTATTTGGGGAGCGAGTTCGGTGATCGTCATCCCCTCGAGATCTCTTTCGGTCATCTCTTTACCTGTTTGCGAGAAACCATCGGCAGCGGCATGACTCCGTCCAGTCCGTCGATGAAAAGCTGCTGGAACAGCACGTTGGCTTCCTCGGCCTGTTGCGCGATGCGCTGGATCTCTTCCTCGTTCAGTCCCAATCGATATTGCTCGCTGATCTGTCTGACCGCTTCCTTCATGATGCTCCGTTCATTTGTACTCTGGTCTCGACTTCGGTCTTCACGTAATCTCTCCAGTTCTTATCGCCCGGCACGACTTCGCTGGTGGAGACGATCCGAAACTGGTTCATCTTCGGATCGCGCACGACGTTCTTCGGCTCCCGGCCCTCCTGTAGGTCGCGAATCGCCTTGATGCGCAGTTTGCGCGCGACCACGATCGGCATATCGCTCGAGGCGAGATGCTCCTGGGTGCGGTCCTGGATATAGCCGGCTCCTTCAATCACGCACAGATCTTGCGCGCCGAAGTTGCGCGCGATGCCGCAATACCATTCCTTTTTCATCGACTCGCGATCCTGTTCATAGCGATTCGATTTGTTGCGCATCGACCTGAAGTCCGGCGTCATCTCGGTGCGCATCCTGCGGGTGCCTTCCTTATCGAGTGCTTGCTGCCGGTCAAAAACCCAGGTGAACTTCCAGTGGTGCCGATCATCGATCGGGCACATGCCAATTGATGCCGTAACTCCCCATCGGGCTGGGGAATGCGATAAAATTGGGTAGCACGAATTCATTGACCTGGAGATGATATTCGTCAGGACCACGGTCGCGCCGAATCCGAAAATTTCGCACGCCATAGTCGGTCAGCTCCGCATCCATCATCTCGAGACCCGGGGCCGCACCGCGCTTGTTGAGAGGTTTCGTCAGGATCTCAGTGCCGTTCGGTTTCATGTTGGAGAGGCCGCTGTTGTAGTAGGTGTAATGAAGAAAACTGAGATGAGGAATGTCGAAGCTGCCTTCGTTCATCTGCAAGTAATTCGCTTCGTGAAAAAACTTGTCCGCATAGGTCCGCTCTGCCGGCGCCATGAGAAATTCATAATTCGGAAACAGCGGCGGCTCCCCAGGTCCCATGTACGCGAATATCCCTCCCGCCTGCTCATGACACGGATAGGCCGTGTGCTGGATCTGCTCGCCGATGCTCTCCTCCCCCAGGCTCCCACGGCTGGTCCAAACATCTCCCCTGCTTATCGAACAGCCAACCATGATAAATGCACCGCAGTCCGCCCTCTTCCACTCGCCCATAACTCAAGTCCGCGCCCCGATGCGGACAATGGATCCCCAACAATCCCAGCTTTCCCTGTTCATCGCGGTACAAAACCAACTCTTCGCCCATGATCTTGACAGGTATCGGCGCGCCCCCTTCGGGCAGCTCTTCGGACAGCGCCACCGGCTGCCAGTAGCGCCGCATCAACTCCCCCATCGGCGTGCCGCGATCGGTCTGCGTCAGTAAATCATTCTCTTCTTGGGTCATCATGGAGGTAGTCTCCTTTCCGCTAGTCGGGCCTCACGTGTCGAGCGTTGTCTGATGAAAGACTTCTTCAGCGGAGAACTTCTTTCTGATCAACCCCTGGCTTAAACAACCTTGCACCGCGATGTCGAGCATCTTGCGATTGGCGCGGACGCCGAGCTGGTACGGGTCTTCGCCGAAAATAGCCGCCTGCTGTTCGACATCGCTGCTGCCAAATAATAGCACCGTCGAGGCTAACTCGCGGGCACGCTCGTAGGCCACCTCTTTTGCGCGCTGAAATGCCTTGTAGAGCTCCAGCGCTACCCAGGGGTGTTCCCGCAGCAGACTTTCTTTGACAACGATGATGTGATTCGGCGGTATGACTCCGGTCCTGCGGAAATATTCCGTAACCACAGCGCGGCCGCGATCCTTGAACAGATTTAAAAATTTCGGATTGCCGGCCACCGGCACGCCGCCGTAACGGTCGATGGTCTCGAAATCTCCTATGCGCTGGAATGACGAAGGAATGAGCAGCGCCGCATCGAGCTCGTTGACGGTCGAGCATGAGATCCAAGGTATCGGTTTCCGCTATCCATTCGAGCTTGACCCCGGCGGGCGGATTTTTGTCCAGTCCCAGAACCGCCCCGTGGCTGACGCGCTTGGCGCGGCCGTTGTACCAGGCGATATCTTTCGCATCGATGCCATGGAGTTCTTTGAGCATGATGCAAAGCCATAAAATGGCGTCCATGGGGTAATCCGGCGCACCGATGCGTTTGCCTTTCAAGTCAGCCAGCGACTGGATCGCTGCCGCCGTATTGGCGTAAAGATTGATGAACAAAAAACTCTTGCTCAGAAACACCGGGAGCGCCCGCCAGGCCCAGCGCGCGCCGTCGCTGCGTTCCATCGCCATCAGCGCGCACGCTATCGACATTTCCATAACATCGAACTCTTCGAACTTGAGATTTCGATAGAAGAGTTCCGATGCCGGGCTCACGACGAATTGGAGATCGATGTTGTGCGGCTTGACGGTTCCATCCATCAACGGACGAACCCGGAGATTGCTCGAAAAACCGGCGGTCAATTGCAGGGCCATGGTGGTAATTCCTTACCGCTGCTCCGGAGAATCAGAACGTGCCTGCAGGGCTTGCAGCAATTTTTCAGTCTTGATCGGCACTTCGGTAATACGAACTCCCGTGGCGTTGTAGACGGCATTGCAGATCGCCGGAGCGACTGCGAGGATGCCGCCTTCGCCCATGCCCTTGGCGCCGTAGGGTCCGCGCCCGCCGCCCTCCTCCAATATGATGGTTTTGAACAGCGCCGGGAGATCTCTAAATCGCGGCAGCCGATAGTCGACCAAATTGGGATTCATCAGCCGGCCATTTTCATAAACCATGTCTTCAAAGAGCGCTTGCCCTAAACCAAAAATCGCCGCGCCTTCATCTTGGCCGCGGCACTGCACCGGGTGGATTATTTTTCCGGCATCGGTAAGCGAAATGTATTGGATCACCCTCACCGCTCCGGTGTTCTCGTCGACTTCGACCTCGGCAGCGCCGAAGCCGATTTCCCAAAAAGGCGTCGGCGAGCCGAGCGGCACGTTCGCGTCGGTGGGAAGTTGAAAAAAGCCGCGGCCGACAATTTCACCGCCGCTCTCGCCAAAACAGAGGCGCATGGCATCGCTGAGCTCCAGGCGTTGCTCGCGACATAAAATCGCGCCGTTCGCGAACTTCACCTCGGCGCGAGGCGCGCCCAAACGCGCCGCCGTGGATTGGAGCAGTTGCTCGCGCGCGTCGATGGCCGCGCTGAGCACCGCCGATCCCATCAGCGCCGTCGCGCTGCTCGCGTTGGTCGCCGTATCGAACGGAGTGTAGCGCGTATCGATCTCATCGACTCGAACCCTATCGGCTGTTATCGAGAATTCTTCGGCGACGATTTGCTGCATGACCGTCTGAACGCCTTGGCCGATTTCCACCGACCCGGAAATCACCGCGATGCTTCCGTCATTCAGTATTTTGACGTTTGCGTGGGCGGCTTTTTTGGTTCCGCCGCCATCCTTGAGCGCACAGGCAAGTCCTTTGCCGCGTTTGACACCGCTTGGGGTATGCGCTTGATCCTGTTTTCCCCATCCGATCGCGTCGGCAACTTGGGCCAGTGCGCCTTTGAGATCGCAGTCGGTCGGCGTGTCGCCCGCCGCGAAATCTTCGCCCTTGGTCAAAAGATTCTTCCTTCTGAGCTCGAGCGGGTCGAGCTTCATGCGTTGCGCGATCATGTCCACGTGGGACTCGTAAGAGAAGGCCACTTGCGGCCCGCCGAAGCCGCGAAAAGATCCGGTCGGCACGGTGTTCGTGTAGACCGCATAGGCATCGGTCAAAACATAGGGAAGGCGGTAAGGCCCGTGTCCCCGATAGCCGGCCTTCTCCGCCACGGACGGCGTGCTATTCACATACGCCCCGGCATTGAGAAATAGTTCGCAGCGTCGCGCGATGAACGTGCCGTCTTTTTTGACCCCTGACTTCATGGTGATTTTTGCGCGCGGCTGGCAGATCGTCTTGAAATTTTCCTCGGCGCTGAAATTGACCCGCACCGGTCGCCGCGCCAATCGGGACAACGCCACCCCGATGATCGACGGCACCAGTCCCTTGGCCCCGCCGTATCCGCCGCCGACATAGGGGACGAGGACGCGAATATCGCTCAACGGCAGACCAAAGACTCGCGCGACTTCCTGGCGCAGCCCGAAAGGACCTTGAGTCGATGCCCAGATCGTCACGCCGTCTTTATCAAAATTGGCGACGCTGACGTTGCTCTCCATCGGATAGTGGTGCGCGCTGGGAAAATAGAAGGTATCTTCGAAAATGAAATCGGCGGCTTTGAAGCCCTCCTCGATGTCGCCGCGCTCATAGCGGAAATGATGACAGATGTTAGTCCGGTCATGCAGAATATAGGAAGCGCCGCGGCCGTACTGCGGCGGTCGCGCCCGCCGGACGGTTTCATGAATCAACGGGGCTTTTTCCGCAAGCGCTTCTTCGACCGTCGTGACCGCCGGCAACTCTTCATACTCGACTTCGATGAGGTCAAGCGCTTTTTCGGCGATGCTCTCGTCGGTCGCGGCGACGGCGGCGACAATATCGCCGGCATAACGGACTTTATCGAACGCGACCAAACATTGATCCTTGATCATGGCGCCAATGTAAGGCGTCGCCACCTGACAATTCTCGCGGGTGAGAACCGCCAGCACCCCAGGCATTTGCTCAGCCTTGCCGCCATCGATCCTAACCACGCGCGCATGGGCATGCGGGCTGCGAAGGACTTTCCCGTGAATCATGCCGGGGATACTGAGATCGCCCGTGTAGGCGGCTTTGCCGGTAACTTTCCCGTAGCCATCCACGCGTTCGATGTTTTTGCCAACGGCCACCGACATACTCTTCTCCTGATCTGAGAGCACGAGTTAACTGCCCGCGCTCTTCATTTCTTTTGCCGCATGCAAGATCGACTCGACGATCATCTGATAGCCGGTGCAGCGGCAGATGTTCGCATCCATATAAGCGCAAATTTGTTCCCGAGTCGGATCCGGGTTCTCCGCGAGCAAGCTCTTTGCCAGCAAGATCATTCCGGGAGTACAAAAACCGCACTGGAAACCCCCGCACTGGATGAAGGCCTTTTGCAGCGGATGCAAGCCCTCCGGACCTTCCAAACCTTCGATCGTCGTCAAGTCTTTGCCGTCGAGCTCAAAAGCGAACAGCGAACAGGAGCTCACGGCTTTCCCATCCAATAACACCGTGCACGTGCCGCAGACCTCCATGTCGCAGGATCTTTTTGTCCCGGTCAATGCCAATAGCTCGCGCACAAAATCGATCAGCAATTCTTGCGGCCGCACCTCTATTTCATTTTGCCGGCCATTGACGCGAAACTTTATGGGAACGAGACCTTCACTCATCGTTCTCTCTCCCCGGACACTGACGCCGCAATCCTTCCCTAACCAGATTCTTCACGATCTGCCTTTTGTATTCCGCCGAGCCCCAGATATCGGCCAGAGGGTCGCAACCTCGCGCCGCGAGCGCTCCGAATTCATCGGCCTTGCCGGCGAGTTCCTCAGCGGATCTTCCGCGCGTCGCTTCCTCGAACTCCGTGACTCGCAGGGGTTTCGGGCCGACGCAGCCCAATCCCAAACGTGCTTCCGCGCAAGTCCCGCCGGTCCAACGAGTCAGTAGGGCTACCGTCACCATCGGCCACTCACCCGGACAGAACCTCAAATAATCGCCGCGAAAGTTGTCCGCCAGCTTAGGGATCTCAATATCGGTGAGCAGTTCGTCTTTTTTGAGAGCGGTTTCGTAATAATCCGTAAAAAAATCTTTGATCGCGACGCGCCGCTCACCTTCGGAGTTGCCCAGAGTGACGACTGCGTCATAGGCCGCGAGCAATGCGCCGGGATCGGCGTGCGGCTCGGCGAAACACAGATTGCCGGCCAAAGTACCGACGTTTCGAATGCGCACATTGGCAAGGTCGCGCTCCATCTCGGCCAGCAAAGGGAAGTGCTGCTCGATGAGCTGCGACTTTTCCAAAGCCCGATGCGTGACCAGCGGTCCGACATGGAGCGTATTGCTCTGCGAGTTGAACTCCAACCGATCCAACCCGGGGATTTTCTTGATATCGACGATATGATTCGCTTTGATCAATCCCATTTTTAGCAGGAGGAGAAGCTCGCTGCCTCCCGCTAAAACGTTGATGTCACCGGCATGTTCCGACAAAAGCTTTAGCGCGTCCGGTAAAGAGCGCGGTTGGTGCAGTACAAACGGAGACAACATCGGCGAGTTTCCTCGAGCTTACGATTTGAAACGGTATGCCGAACAACTCCGTTTACTATCCACGTTGCCATTATCTGTCAAACGCAATATGTTGATATTAGTATTCGATTCTATGATATCTCTTTCCACCGACCATTTGCGTGCGTTTCTTGCCGTATATGAGGAAAACGGTTTCAGTAATGCCGCCGAAAAGCTGCACTTGTCCCAATCGGCGGTGAGCACTCAGGTACGGCTGTTGGAAGAGCGAATCGGATTGACGCTTTTTGATCGGTCCAAGCGGCCGCCAAAGTTGACCGACGTCGGCCGCACTATTCTCGATTTTAGCCGGCAGCTGGTCAACACGACGGGAGACCTGGAGCGTTATCTCCAGGAGTTCTCGTCAGGAATTTCTGGAGAAGTAAGAATCGGCACGATAAGCGCGATCGGCACCCGGCTCTTGATACCGATCATTTGTAAGCTCTTGCAAAGCTCACCCAAGCTCAAGATCTCGACTTTGACGCAATCCCGCTCGCTCCTTTATGAAGCCGTGCGCCAGTCCGGCGTCGATTTTGCGATCGTACTATCGGACCGAAAGCCGGAACATCTTAAAGTCAAAGTGTTAAGAAGCGAACGGCTCTGCTTCGCCGTATCGCCGAAGAGTTCTTTGCGAACGAAGAGCGAGATTACGATCAAGGATCTCAAAACCGCGCCCTTCGTCATATCGCTCCCCGGCCGCGAATACACCAGAATGGTTGAAAGACTGCTCGAAGCAGCTGGGTTGAAAGAGATCAATGTGGTGATGCGCGTCAGTAACTGGGAGAGCATTCAAGAAGCGGTGCGCAGCGGAATTGGCATTGCCGTCCTGCCCGATTTTGTCATCGAGCGCGACCGTAAACAGCGGATCATAAGCGAACTAAATGTTAAGGGTGTCAATCTTCGAGCAGACATCATGCTTTTGGAGCATCCCTATCGTCATTTCGTCAGCCCGAACGTAGCATTCGTAAAAAATGCCTTGCTCTCTGGCTCTAAGTGTATGACTGCCTACTTTTCCGGATGGCTCAGTGATTCCCTATACCTCCTGACTCCAAGCGCCTAACGTGATCTTTCCAATTCGTTGAGCTCGAAAGTGTCTGGCTGGCCGACACGATCCTGAATCGATTCATCTTCGCATCCCGCACCACGTTCTTCGGCTCCCTGCCCTCCTGCAAGTCCCGAATCGCTTTGATGCGCAGCTTGCGCGCGACCACGATGGGCATGTCGCTCGACGCAAGATGCTCCTGAGTGCGGTCCTGGATATAGCCGGCGCCTTCGATCACACACAAATCCTGCGCGCCGAAATTGCGCGCGATGCCGCAAAACCATTCTTTTTTCATCGACTCGCGATCCTGCCCATAGCGATTCGATTTGTTGCGCGTGGAGTGAAAATCCGAAGTCATTCCGGTGCGTTGCGCTTGAACCATTTCCTTTCCCAGGGGTTTCACGCGAGAAAATATGAAGGTGTACTTCCAGTGGTGCCGGTCATCGATCGGCACATGCCAGTTGATGCCGTAGGTTCCCAAGCCGCCGGGAAACGCGATCAGATTGGGCAGCACGAATTCGTTGACCTGCAGATGATATTCGTCAGGACCGACGGTCGCGCCGGATGCGAATGTTCCGCAAACCATATTCCGTCACTTCGACATCTATCGTCTCGCGACCTGGCGCTGCACCGCGGCGGTTGAGCTCTTCGCTCAACGTTTCACTGCCATTCGGTCTTCGACCGGTGATGCCTTGATTGTAGTAGGTGTAATGAAGAAAACTGAGATGAGGAATGTCGAAGCTGCCTTCGTTCATCTGCAAGTAATTCGCCTCGTGAAATAATTTGTCCGCATAGGTCCGCTCTGCCGGCGCCATGAGAAATTCATAATTCGGAAACAGCGGCGGTTCTCCCGGCCCCATATACGCGAATATTCCTCCCGCCTGCTCATGGCATGGATAGGCCGTGTGCGAATCTGGTCACGATGCTCTCCTCCGCCGGGCTCCCACGGCTGATCCAAACATTTCCCCTGCTTATCGAATAGCCAACCATGATAAATGCACCGCAGTCCGCCCTCTTCCACTCGCCCATAACTCAAGTCCGCGCCCCGATGCGGACAATGGATCCCCAACAATCCCAGCTTCCCCTGCTCATCGCGGTACAAAACCAACTCTTCGCCCATGATCTTTACCGGTATCGGCGCGCCCCCTTCGGGCAGCTCTTCGGACAGCGCCACCGGCTGCCAGTAGCGCCGCATCAACTCCCCCATCGGCGTGCCGCGATCGGTCTGCGTCAGTAAATCATTCTCTTCTTGGGTCATCATGGAAGTTATCTCCGTGATCTATAGACCATCCGAAAGCTCAGAGAGATTTCTCAAACTTTTGGTTTTCCTAACATCGCATGTCGAAGACTGTCAAATGCTTACCGATTTTAAGCGCAAATTCGCGATTCTCTCGGCTAGACAAGATCTAGACTTGGCTCAATCGACAAATCAACGCAAGTGATGATATACGGATTTACAACAGTTCGTGAGCTCAAGTTTTTCTTTCAACGAGGGTGTAATGAAGTACCAAGCGGTCTCCTTGCCAAAGCAACAAAAGCGAAATGCTGCAAAACTCTTGCTGTTAGGGCATCGGCTGCTGGTTTGCCTTGACGACAAATGCGTCGGCGCAAATGCAGAAAATTCGCATCGGCTATCCATCGTTCGCACCGGGTTTTGTCGTCGGTTGGATCGCTATGGAGTCGGGCATTCTCAAGCAGCACGGCTTGGATGCCGAAATCATATACTTGAGAGGCGGACAGCAGCTCGTTCCGGCGCTGATGAGCCAGTCTGTGGACATCGCTCTCGGTTCGGATACCGGTATCTATAGCGCGCTACTCGAAGGCGCCGATCTCGTAAAAATCGGCACTACACTCAATTCCCTCGCCTTCGCTTTTGCGGTTCGGCCGGAGATAAAAAACGCCGCAGCACTGAAGGGCGCGATTATGGGCTCGAGTCGCGGCCGCGATCTCGCTTATGCCTCTCTGATTCGAGCGATCACCTCGTTGGGACTTTCACCGGAGAAAGACGTCAAAATCATTCCCGTGGGCGCGGGTGACCAAGAACGCATCCAAGCGACGGTCGGCGGCGCGACGGCAGCGCACGGTTCTTTTTCCGCCGTGGGAAGTTCAGGCCGAGACGAGTGGGTCTTAAAGTTCTCACGTCGATCGCGGATCCCCAGCTTGAACGGCGGAGTCAATACGACTAAAGCGATGTTATCGACGAAACGGCCGGTCGTAAAAATGTTTCTCAGAGCGTACCGGGAGGCCGCCCGCTACGCCCAGACAAACAGAGAGAAATCCGTCCTCGTTTTGCAAAAATATCTCAAGATGCCCGACCGCAGTCTCGCCGAGCACATGTACGAGGTGACCATGCCGCACCTCGAGCTCAGCCTGCATCCGACGGCGGAAGCGATTCAGTCCTCGCTCGATATTGTCGCCTATGCCAGTCCCAAGGCGAAAGAAGCCAAAACCACCGACTTTTGGGATACCAGCCTATTGAAGGAGTTGGACTCCGAAAAAACGTCTCGATAAGTTATTCAATTCATCAAAGGAGAAGTAATGGAACTAAAATTTCCGCTCATGCGCTACGACATCGTCCAACCGCTGTTGGACGGCAGAGTCACCGTGGAAGGAGTGACTCTTAAGCCCTTCAAGACCTCATCGATGGTTTTTACCGATGTGCCGCAACTACGAACCGGCGACTTCGACCTTTGGGAGCTCAACTGGGGATACTTTCTGCCGGCGCTCGAGGCGGGATGGAAATTTATCGGCCTTCCGGTATTTCCCAAGCGAAAACCCGCTTATCAATATATCTTCTGCAGAACCGATGCCGGGATCAACTCGCCAAAGGATCTCGAAGGGAAAAGAGTCGCAACCGGTCAGTACCGGATCGTCGTCGACATCTGGATCCGGGGATTGTTGAAACACCAACACGGCGTCGATCCGTCCAAGCTAAAATGGCTTTCCCTGCGCGACGACATTTTCCCGATTCATGACGACAAAGTTCAGATCGAGATCGCCAAGGGCGATAAGAATCCTGTCGATCGGCTCACCGACGGCGAGGTCGACGCCATCATCACGGATATTTCCGACGTCAAACTTTTTCATACCCTCGAAAATAGCCCGAAGGTGAAACGGCTCTTTCCCGATTATGTGGAACGGGATCGCAATGTCTTTCGGGAAACCGGGATTTACGCGCCCATGCATCTGATCGTCATGAGCGAAGCTCTCGACCGGAAATATCCCGATCTTGCCGGAAAAATCTACGCCGCCTTCGAGCAAGCGAAGAAAGTCGCTTATGACGACATCTTGAGCGACATGGCGGGGTTCACCTTGGTCAACCTGCGGGAGAAGATGCAAGAACAGATGAAGACCTGGGGCGATCCATTCAAATACGGGATGCGCGCCAACAAAGAGACCATCGACAGGTTCAATCAATACAACCTCGAGCAAGGCTTGGTGCGCACGGTGGTCCCTTTGGAAAAGCAGTTCGCGGCGAGTACCTTAGACACCTAAGCGGCGCCGTCGGCGCGGAGGAAGGCTTTTATGTCGCAAAAATCATCGGTGGGAATCAAAATTCTGGAAATCGATCACATCGTCATCAGATGCAAGGACGTCGAGCGGCAGTTGAAATTTTACGTCGACGTTCTCGGCCTGGAGCCCTACCGGATCGAGGAGTTCCGCGCCGGCAAAGTGTTCTTTCCCAGTGTCCGAGTTCATGACGGCATGATCATCGATCTGTTTCCACGGCCCAATGAAGAACCCGTCGGCGACGGCCCGCGCAACTTGGATCATTATTGCTTGACGATTGCGCCCACGGATTTGAGCAAAGTAGCGGCCAGCCTTCAAGAACAGGGCGTAACTGTCGAAGGAGAAGCGAAAAAGCGCGTCCGGCGCGCGAGGCGATGGTTATTCGATTTACGTCAGAGATTTCGAAGGGAATCGAGTCGAGCTGCGATACTATTAAATTGACATTTTACGTCGCCAGATCGCTAGAAAGAGGTAGCCCAAGATTAATTATGTTTAGCTGCGCGTCAGCGCTAAATGTCAGATAAAGGGGTCGTGGCGTCAACATAGCGGCAAGCCCATAAAAGCCAATCCGCGAAGTTATTTTTTTTGTCTTCGTTTTCTGCGGTGCAAGGTACCCATTCCGTCTGGCTCCCCCAAGTTCAGTCAAGCCAAGCTAAAGATCGTGATCGTTGAGGATGGACTTTAAGATGTCTCCTTTTTTCCTTTAGATGTATTGAAACGTAAGATCTCTTCACGGATGCCAACGAGAAACAACCAGGAGATTTAGCTGCGATGGAGGTAAATGGTTTGCTCAGATATAGCCGTAGGCATAGGCTGTTGAAACATATCACCTAGGGATCTGGACGATATTTCTCGTAGATTCCCGCTTTCTTCGGAATCCAGATCTCCGAAACCACTGCACTCCGTGCCGGCGAACCATCCGAATCTCCGCATCGCCATTACGTCGAATGGAGCGAATAGTCGATCGCCAGCCGTTCGGCGCCATAATATTCCTTGAGAAATTCGTGCTGACTTTCGTAGCGGCGCTTGGGTACCACGCGGCCCTGAAAAGAGACGACTAACGGATCGACATCGAATGGATAAGGCGTGACGACGGCGCGGCTTTCATCCTCGATGGTGAAAGTCAGAATCGCGTCCGCTTTTCCCGGCCGGGTCGGCATAGGCATATTGCTCATGGTATTGCTCGGACCATTCTTGCGCTGCGGTGCTGTTGAACGGATAGCGATTGCAGACGAACTGCGCCATCTGATCGTAGACTTCCATCAATTTGAAATTCGTCCAGAATTGTTCGTCGGAAACGTGACCGCGATATTCCTCGGAGCTTCTGCAATTGCCTGAGCAGTTCGCGCGATAGCTCTCCTGCTCGGCGAGAAATTCTTTGACCTCGGGATAAACGGTAAAGTCCGGCATATACGGGAGCAGACCCGCGCCCCTGGGTCAGCAAACCGTCGGCGTGCAGAGAAACGATATAGCCCGCGTAGGGATCCTGCTCGGCTAGACGATCGATGCCGTGGCGGTAGAAATCCAGCCACACTTTGCCGCCAAGATGCTTGATGCTGCCAATATAATCCGGCGGCAAACCTTCGCTGTTGAGCTGCGGCTTGATCTCCCAGTCCCACCAGCCGGTGTCGTGCTCCTGCGCGGCCAAGACCATGGCCGCGTAAGGCGAAGGGCGCGCAAAAGAGTCGTTGCCCCAATGGGCAGCGAACCAGCCGGCGACCTTCGAATGATCGACTTGTAAGATCAGCAGCAGTCGTTCGTCGTCATAGGGACAGACCATCATAAACTTATATCCTCCGCTATCCATTTCGAATCAATGACGCCGTCTACATTCCATGCAATTTCCGTCGTACCGTCCCGCCAAAAATATCATCAAGCTCAGACGCCGACCATCCGGTATTTTTTAATGCGGCGACAGTATCCTTCTCGGCGTTCGCCACATGCGGCACATCCGTGCCGAAAACCAATCGTGTCGACGCCCCACGTCGCGCGCGCGCACGCCAACGCCGGACCATGAGTACACGCGGTGTCGAAGTAACAGCGGCGTAAATAATAACTGGGCGGGTGCGGGCAATTCGAAAAACGTTGGTAGCCGCGATCGATGCGGTCCAAGATCATCGCCAAACTCCCGCCGAGGTGCGACCAAACGATTTTCACGTCAGGGCACTCTTCGAGAGTCCCGGAGAGAGCGAGCTTGGTCGCCGCCATCGCCGTTTCGCCCGGATATCCAACGGAAAGAAAAGTTCCCGGATCGTTTTGCGGCGCGTCGCAGGGATAGGTCGGATGCACCAGCACCATCAACTTGCGGCGGCTCATCTCTTGCCAAAAGTGTCGGAGCTCGGGCGCTTGCAATTGGAAATCGCCGACATTGGTCGCGATGCCGACGCCGCGCGCGCCCATACCAAGAGCGCGATCCAACTCGTTGCACCATCTCGTTAGCGCTTCGTGCACGGCAGGACGGCGACGAAGCGAAAACGACTTGGATATTGCCGGCAAACCGCGGCAAGCCCGTCGTTGACAAAACGCGCCGCCGCGGCATCGCCGGAGCCGGCCCAACCAACATTCAGCGCGCCGACAGAAAGTATCGCCATACCGATGCCGGCTTCATCCATCGAAGCTAATCGTTAGGCAAATCGTCCTGCTCCGGCGGCATCGACATGACGTGGCTGCCGCGGTAGAGGAGCGACTGCCCGCGCGGGTTGTCGATGAGCTTGAAGTCCGTCCGGCTCTTGATCACTTCGGTGAAGCAGCCCGCGGGATAGACATGGGCATGAACATCGATAATTTGCGAATCCGTCATCGGTAGAATTTACTCCTAAAATCAATTAGCTTCGCCTCGCTGCTCTTTTACCAACTGCAGAACATAGTCCGGTCTTGAGCGGCAATTTTTCACTTCGACACCCAAGGCATTCGACACGGCATTTGCCAACGCCGCGCCCGCCGCGGTGATGCCGCCTTCGCCCGCTCCTTTGACCCCGAGCGGATTGTGCGGACTGGGAAAATCTTCGGTCGAGATCAACTGCGCTTTGGGCATCTCCATCGCCGTCGGCAGCAGATAATCCATGAAGTTCGTCGCCAGCGGTTGGCCGTCTTCGTCGTAAACGAATTCTTCCAACATCGCGCCGCCGATTCCTTGAGCCAGACCGCCGGCCATTTGTCCTTCGATAATCATGGGATTGATCTTGCGGCCGACGTCTTCGGTCACCAGATAGTCCAGGATCTTGATCTTGCCGGTTTCTGGTATCGACTTCCACCGCCGCGACATGCACGCCGTAAGGAAATGGCCGCTTATCGGTGGCGAAAAAATCTTCCTCGGAAATGCCCGGCGTCATGCCGCTTTTAAGCGCCGGACCGGGCAGCGCCAAGCGCGCGAGATCGGTAAAGCTGAGAGACCGCTCCGGCGCGCCGCGGGCAGACGACGCGACCGTCGCTAAGGATCAGGTCGGCGGCATCAATTTCCAAACTAGCCGATGCCAGACCGCAGGAGCTTGTCTTTGACTTTGCGCGACGCGCCGACGGCGGCGCTGCCCGCCATCACCGTCGAACGGCTGGCGTTGCTGCCGTTGCCGTAAGGAACCTTCGCCGTGTCGCCGTGCACGACGCGCACATTCATCGATGGAAACTTGCAGCTCATCGGCAACGATCTGGCTCAGCGCCGTCGCGATGCCTTGGCCGACCGAGTTGCAGCCGGAATAAAGAACGACCTTGCCGGCATTGTCGATCTTCGACCCGGGCATACTCCCATGGCCCGATGCCGCTGGTTTCGACGAAGCAGCCGATGCCGACGCCGACGGCGCGGCCTTCGTGCTTTGCGGCGGCGCAGGTGGTCTTGAGACTTTTCATAGCCGAAGCGCTCCAAGCGCGCGCTCGAACTGGCCCGGCAAATCGCCGGTGTCATAAACCATATAGTGAAAAGGATGCTTGCCCAGATCATAGGGCATTTCTTCATGGCGAATCAGATTGCGCCGTCGCACGTCAGCGGGATCGAGCTTCAAACGATGCGCGATCATATCCATTAGCCGTTCGCGGACGAAATTCGCTTCGTAGCGTCCCGGGCTGCGGTAGGTGCCGACCGGTGTCTTGTTGGTCAGAACGCAAAAAACGTTGCAGCGATAATTTTTTACCCGAAACGGGCCGCGCAGCATGGCCGATGCGGCGATGGCGGGGACGCCGCCGTGGGTGCGCGTGTAGCCGCCCATGTCGAAGAGAATCTCGGCGTCCATCGCCATGATCGTGCCGTCTTTCTTCACGCCGATTTTGACTCGGTGATTTTGCTGGCGCGACTGATTCATCGCCTTGAGGTTTTCCGAGCGGTCTTCGATCCAGCAAATCGGTTTGCGAAAATGCATCGCGGCAAAGGGAATCAGAAAATCTTCGGGATAGAATTCGCCGCGCGCGCCAAAGCCGCCGCCGACTTCCGGCTCGATGAAATGGATGCAGCTCTGCGGCAGACCGATGAGCTCGGAGAGAATGCGCCAATTGGTATGGGTCATCTTGGTCGGTCCCCACATGGTCAAAAGACCGCGCCCCTCGTCCCACTCGGCGACCAAGCCGCGATTCTCCAGCGGCACGGCGGAATGGCGTTGGGTCGAGAATTCCTCCTCGAACGATCAGGTCGCATCGCCGCCAAAGCGCCATCGACGTCGCCGACATTGACTTGAAAGTTGGCCGCGATGTTGTTTGGCGTCGCGTCATGGAGCTGCGGCGCTCCGGGCTGCATGCTCTGCGCGCGCGTCGGTGACGGCGCCCAGCGCGCGTATTCAACGTCGATCAATTCGAGGGCGTCCTCGGCGATGTAACGGTTCTCCGCGACGACCACGGCGACCGGGATCGCCGACGTAGCGCACTTTGTTCGTCGCAATCGGCGTTTGTTGCGAGCGCTCCAGCCCGGGAATAACGCCGGTGCGCATGGGAATAGTTTTCACTCCCGGCATATCGGCGCGGTGAGCACGCCGATGACTCCGGGGATGTCGAGCGCGGCGGCTGCGTCTATCTTGACGATCCGCGCGTGAGCATGAGTGCTGCGCAAGATCGCTGCATGCACCATGCCGGGGCGATGAATATCGCCGACATATTTGCCGATGCCGCGGAGAAGCCTCAGGTCTTCTTTGCGTTTAACTCTTGAGCCGATGTACGGCATAAAAATCAGTCTCGAGTTTCGGGTCTGGAGTCTCGGGTTTGCGGTGAATATGTCGACCTTGCTCTTGGATCATCAGTTTTGTGCCGTGCCGGATATTGCAGACCGTGAGCGCGTTAGACAGCTTTTTGCGTTCATGGTTTTCGCCGCTTCCTGGATCGCCGCGACGATATTTTGATAACCCGTGCAGCGGCATAAATTGCCGCTGATCCATTCGCGGATTTCCTCCTCGCTCGGATCGGGAATTTCTCTCAAGAGCGCCTCCGCCGTCAGCAGGATCCCCGGCGTGCAAAAACCGCACTGCAGGCCATGCAGCTCCCAAAATTTTTCTTGCAGCGGATGAAGCTCGGTTGCGCTCGGCGCCAATCCTTCGATGGTTTTCAACTCGCGCCATTGGCTTGCACGGCGAACAGCAGACATGAGCGCACCGGCTCGCCGTTGAACAGAATCGTGCAGGCGCCGCACACGCCGTGCTCGCAGCCCACGTGGGTGCCGGTGAGCCCCAGATCGTCGCGCAGGAAATCGGTGAAAAGCTTGCGCGGCTCCACGTCACCGCGTGTACTCGCGGCCGTTGATCGTCAAGCGCACCTGTCGATCCTTCATCGCGAAGGGCCTCGTACCGATACGGCCGCGCGGTCTGCCGCCTGGACAAGAGCGCGGCGTGCCAACGCTTCACAGGCGCTGCGCCGGTACTCGGCGCTCGCATGGATGTCCGCATCTTGCTCCATGTTTTCGGTCGCCCGCCGCGCTGCCTCCATGAAAGCGGCGCTGATGGCTTCTCTCCCATCAGAAATTCCTCTGATGCGACGGGCAGGAAGCGGCTTCGCTCCCGTGAGAGTGAGCCGCGCATGGCGGATCTTCCCTTCGGCATCCAAAGCGATGACTGCTGCCGCCCCTGCCAACGCAAAATCGCCGTGACGGCGGCTCACTTCCTGATAGGACCAGCCGGTATGCGCCGGCAGCCGGCACGATGATCTCGGTCAGCAACTCTTCCGGCTCCAGTGCCGTGGTCATATAGGAGACAAAAAATTCCTCGGCGCGAACCCTCCGCCGTTCGTCTCGGGAAGCCAGCACCATCGATGCATCGAGGCTCACCATCGCGACTGGCAGCTCGGCGGAAGGAAAAGCATGAGCCAAGCTGCCGCCGATCGTACCCCGGTTGCGGATCTGGATGTGGCCGATGAAACCCGCCGCCTCGCGGAGCAGCGGCCAACCTTCTGCGACCTCCGGCGACCGCTCAAGCTGCCGTTGCCGCATGGTCGCGCCGATGCGCAACACGCCATCTTGTACTCTGAGATAATCCAGTTCACCGATGCGGTTTAAATCGATCGAGATGAGCGGGCCGGAGCAGGCGAAAATTCATCAGCGGCACCAGGCTCTGGCCGCGGCGAGCGGCGGGCCCGTCGCCGAACTGCGACATCAGATTCAGCGCTTCATCGAGGCTGGTAGGATCATGGTAAGCAAAAGCCGCCGGTTTCATCTCGCCGCGTCCGCGCCATCACGCCGAGGCGAGGGTATGCTCAATCGTGATCTTTTCCGCGCGGTAAAATTCGTCGAGAAACTCCTCGCCGTCCTTATAAACCCGATTGGGCACCAGCCGCGCGCTGAATGAAACCGGCAGCGGATCGATGTCAAAGGGATACGGGCGCAGCACAGCCTTGTTCGGGCCGACGGTGTCGACCTCAATTTTCACCGCCGGTTTGCCGTGTCGAGTCGGCACGTCGACGTCATTCAGCGTGTTGCTCGGACCGAGCTTGCGCGCTTTGCTGTTGAGCGGATAGCGATTGCAAACGAACTGAGCGAGCTGATCGAAGACTTCCATGTATTCATAGTTCGTCCAGATCTGCTCCTCGGAACAGTGGCTTTTGAACTCGGCGGATTGGCGCAATTGGGCGAGTAGTCCAAGGCGCAGGTCTTCCTGATGATCGACGTAAGCTTTGACCCGCGGGTCCGACGTGCGGTCCGGCGGATAGGCGTACTTGCCGTAGCCGGCGTTCATCAGCGCGACGCCGTGCATGGCCATGAGCATCGCCGCGTAGGGATCGCGCGTCAGCACTCGGTCCACCGAATTCTTGTAAAAATCCAGGCGAAGCTGGCCAAGATATTTTAGGCTGCCATCGTGGTAATCGAGCGGATAGCCCTTGTCGTTCAAGTTCGACGGCTACATTTCCCACTCCCACCAGCCGCTATCGTGCTCGTGGGCGGCCAACACCACCGATGAATACGGCTGCGGCCTATCGAACGCTTGATTCCCCCAGTGCGCGGCAAAGTGGCCGGCTACCCGCGAGTGGTCGATCTGCAACGCCAAGATGATCCGCGTATCGTCGTAAGGATAGGCCATCATTTTCTTTTACCTCATACGCCTTCGTAGGCAGGTCCGAGTCTTTTTGCATTCACAGACAAAGAACCGTTCAAAACAAAGTTCCGCCGCCGAGAATGATCGCCACCGGCGCCTGGATGGAATTCATCGACTTCACGGCACCGGCGATGGCAGTCCGAATATCCTCCGCACGACTGACAAATTCGTAGCTGATACGCATCGCATCGAGCAGCGGCGCAGTGCCCCAGCCCACTGGGACGGAAAACCATCTTTGATCGTGAAAGCCGCCCCGGTGAGCGATCAAGAGCAGCATCGGCACTCCGAAGGGAATCGGGCCGCGCATCAATGCATAGGGAGTGACAGCGAAGCCGGTGTTTTCCATGATCATGACCGGCTTCTTGCCGCCCAGCCAAGCGCCCATGCACACACCGACGCCGTCTCCCTCGTTGGCGACCTGGATGTATTCGACCTGCGACTGTTCACTCAAAGGCTCATAGAGTTTTTTGAAGGCGGAATCCGGCAGGCATGCGGCAAAATTGATTCCCGAACCGATCAGCGAATCGAGCGTAAGTTTGGCCGCCTCAGGTTTCATTGCGTTTCCTCATATCGCACCTTCTAGAATTTTGATGCCCTCTGTTTCCTCGATGAGGCGCACGAAACGAAACTTGTTTTCTTGGCCGCTGAAGTTCGGCCCGGCGCCGCGCTCATAACCCGGCTCGACCTTGCACACGATCTCCGCAGGGCCGCCCTGAGAAATAAACTTCGAAAACTCGCCGGCGAACGCGTCAACGCTCTCCACGGTAGCGCAAGCCGCGAGCCCGGCTCCCTTCGCTAGAACGGACAGCTCCGTTCCGTGGGCGGTCTGGCTCGCCGGCCCGCCGCGGCTGCCATAGAGATGCTCGTTGTCGAACACGACGATGCAAAGATTCTTCGGCTTGTACGTGCCCACCACCGCAAGAATGCTCGGCGACAAGAGCTGGCTGCCGTCGGTATCGAGAGCGATGATTCGTCGATGAGGCAAGGCCCTGGCCAACCCGAAAGAGACCGGCGTGACCATGCCCATGCCGACCAGGTACAAGTTCATCGGACGATGCATGGTGTGGAAGCATTCATTGGTCGTTCCGGCGAGCGCCGCGACAACGATGTCCTTCTCCTCGAGAAAGCCGGAAAGCCGCAGCAGGATTTCTTTTCGCGTCACCTTAGCTCGCGCCATTGTTGACTCCCGTCTGTTCCATTAGGATCACCCATTACGATTTAGGTTGAAGCCGGTGGCTTCGTCAACAGGTCGTCATCCTTACAATCGCAAACTGATTAACAACCGATATTCCTCGGCTTAGTTGACTTCCCGCGCGATGGAAAAATCGACGAGCTTATCGAAGTTGACCGGCTTGCCCTCGAATTGACTGCCGAGAAGCGAGTTCTCCAACGCCTTTTTGGAAGCGATACCATTCCTCGTCGCATGCTTGACCACAAGCTCATAAATGTGTTCCACCGCGCTGGCCTCGATACCGCGCAGGTTTTTCTGGATGATCGCTTTGGTCTCGACGGGATAGCGCGCCATGTAGTCCAATGATCTCCCGACCGCTCGCACGACCTGTTCGCCTCTTCGCGGTCGGTTTGAAGTTTCTTCTGGCTCATCCCCAAACCGGCAAAAAGTGTTTCCATGTAATCGCCCAGCGGCAAAATGGTTTCTGGCCGAGCTTGTGGGCGATCAAGTTGGATGGCACTTGCAGCACTGCCGCCGCAACGATTTTCGCTTCGAGCGCCGAAATGCGCGCCGCGTCCGTGCCGCTGCCGATGGCCAACAACTTTACGTCCTTATC
Source organism: uncultured delta proteobacterium (assembly GCA_963745035.1). Lineage (GTDB taxonomy): Bacteria > Desulfobacterota > Binatia > UBA9968 > UBA9968 > DP-20. Next base: position 40,904 of record CAVUVW010000013.1, read on the forward strand.
GGGATCGATATTGTTCGCTTTGAGCGCGAACCGAACCGCGTATTCCGTAGACGCGCCGTAGCGGCTGATTCCGACAGGCTTGCCGCGCAAGTCGTTGAAAGATTTGATCTCCGGGCGGGCGACAAGATCGAAGAAGGTTCGATTGTAGACACCCAGGATCGTGACTAACGGCGCGCCCGCCACCGCGGCGCGTAAAACGCTCGAAGAGCTTTGCATGTAGTCGACGTCGCCGGTGATCAGCCCTTTGACGGCGAGGTCTGAACGCATGACGACGTATTCGACCCGCAAACCGGCATCCTCGAAAAACTTTCGCTCGATGCCGACCCAAATCGGCGTATTGGTCAAAACCACCGAAGAGGTCGCGATCACGATATTCTTGCCATCGGCTCTGGCAACAAAAGCGACAATAGATAAATCGAAGCGAACGAAAAGTTTTTCCAAGCGTCTTCATGTCCCGAAACTCCCGTTGTCAGTTGCATTTCCGCGTTTTCCTCAGTGCTGTCCCTCCAACCAATTTACGATATCGGCGAGGATCGGCGCGCGGTCCACATTGTTCAGATGATGATTGCCGCCCTCCACAGATCGATGCTGCGCCACGGATTGCAGCTTCTCGTATAGAAGCTTGCCGTGCCCGTGCGGCACTGAAGCGTCTGCGGTGCCTTGAACGATCAAGACCGGTTTTTTGAGTCCGCCCACGATCTCCATCGCGTCGGCGGCGCGGAAATGTCTTTCCTGAAGCGGACCGAAGCGGGCTTCCAGGATCGCGCGCGCGTTGGCGTTGTCTTCGAGGATTCGCGTCAGGCTGCAGAACGGCGCGATCGAAACTGCTCCGGCGAAACAGTTGTATTGGGTTGCGGCAACCAGCGCCATGGTCCCGCCCGTGGATTGGCCCATGGCCCAGACTTTATTGACGATTTGCCGTCATCGCGGCGGCGCAGGCGGCCATGTCGACCGGCCATAGACTCAAATCCGCTGGCCGGTGGAGCTGCCGTAGCCGCGCTGTTCGAAACGCAGCACCGTGTAGCCGCGGCCGGCCAACATTGCAAGCAAGTCGTCATAGGGCGTGCCACCGCCCCAGCCATGGCAGAACACGATGCCTTCGTCGCGGCTCTTTGCCGGCGTCCACATGGCGCAGTGGAGCAGCGCGTCGCTGCTCTTGATGTAGAAGGATATCGGCATAATCGCTCGACTCCCGTCAATTTTTCATGAACCGCTCGTAGAGACCGTTGGTACCGATGACTTTCAGCTGCAGGGATTTTTTCGCGGCGGCGGTCGCCTTTTGCTGCAACTCATCGGTGGTCGCATAATGTTTCAAGACGTAGGCGCCCAGATTGGCGTGATCGTCTTCCTCCTCGGCGTGCTCGCCGTAGAAGCGCAACAGCGAAGGGTAGGGATAATATTTCTTCGTGGCTTCGTACATGCGATTGCCGGCGCGCGTGTTGGTGCGCTCGTTGCCGAAATTGTTCGCCGCCGCGATCTCGACGATATGGCCGCGTGAAAGCCAGTAGTAAAAATAGGGCGTGGTGAACTCGGGAATGAGCTCCATACGGCGCATCTCGTCCGGGTCTCGGCCGATCTCTTTGGCGAATTCGACAAATACTCCGGATGAGGCGCTTCTTCGTGGGTGTAGGCTATGTATTTCAGCCCCAAGTCCGGATCGGGGCAGCGTTGAATCCAGGAGCATAAGATCGAGGGGATATGTTTGAGATAGGCATACCATTGGCCCATGATCTGAAAAAGCTGCTCTTTGCTCAGTTTGCCGCTGCACCAAGCGTCATAATATGGAGACGCGATAACCTCGCGCCGGAGCGGTTCGAGCTCGCGATCCAACCATTCGACAAATTCATCGCCGGACATTGCCATAAGACTTCCTTTCTGTCTTCCCTGACTGTCATCTGATTTCTTCGGGGATGATGCGTCCATCGTCTACGATGGTTTTGCCATCGAGCTCGAATTTCGCGCGGCGTAGGATCAAATCTTCGTGCGCCATGGTCTTGTTCTTGCCGCCCAAGCGATAGTTCGCGCCAAAGGCGATCTGCACGTTGCCGTAGGTCGATCTGACCTCGCGGGCGCCCTCTTCAGTGCCGCGCTGGGCGATCTCCGACCAACGCGCGCGGTGATCGGTGCCCCAGCCGATGTGAGAGATAATGTAGGCTTCAGGGTCCCGCGCTTGCTCCATGTGGTCTTGTAACAAGACCGCGTCCACGCCGCCGTCGATGCGTTTGATCACGCCGTTGACGACTTCGATGCGCACCGGTTCGGTGACGTAACGGCCCAGCATGACCATCAAATCGCCGACGTCGAGAACCAACATGCCGTTCGCAGATTCTTCTTCCGGCGCGCAATAAAGAAAGCCCGAGGGCCAACTGTCCCATCGGCCTTTCTCATCGCTGATGCCGAGCTGGGTTAGCGCCGGACGGCCGCGCTTGCGCATGGTCAGGTCTGAACCCGCTTTGGACGCAAGCCGTATTTCGGTCGCGCCGTCGAGCCATCTCGCGCCTTTTATTGTTCTTTGGCGCACGTCGTCCGTGGGAAAGCAGCGGCGCAGCTGATCCTCGTTCGCCTTGACCTGAAGGACCCTCGTGCCGCCGGCGAGGACCGCGCCCAATCCTTCGCCATAGATGTAAAGCGTGCTGCCGGTGGACAGGTCGATGACAAAGTCGGCGCTCTTTAGCACCGTGAGTACCGGCGCAAGATTGATGCTCTTGCCTTCCGCCTCGGGCAAGAACGGAACTTTAACTTCGAAGATGCTTCCGGCAAGCTCCTTACCGGCAGCCAAGAACGCGGCGACATAATTCGGATTGGTTCTCGTGTCGGTGAAGAGCACGACCGTTTCCTTCCGATCTACCTTGCATAGACGCAATTCGGCGAGCGCCATGCCGACCAGGTCGCCGCCGATCTCACCGGAAATGGGAAAACGCACAGTCATAGACTTTCCTCCAAACTACAGATCCTCGCCCGTAGCGAGTGCTCATTTGCCGATTTCCTTCTCCAGCTGACTTACATATTGCGCATCGATCAGATTATCGGTTACCAGCTTGGCCACGTTGGGATCCGATTTGCCGAGGAAGTCCTTGACTACCCGGACACCGTCGACCGCGGGAGATGGAACATCCTTGTATAGGGGCCCGTGAACCCTCCAGGTCTCCTCGAGTGCGGCCGAATCCTTGAGCTGCATGAACTGGGCTAGTCCCTTTATCGCCGCGTCTTTGTTGGATTTGTAAATCCGGAGACCTTTTCCCATGGCCGATAGAACTTTATAGACTTCGTTGCCGCGCCGCTGCTGAGTGCTGCGCAGCACCACGAAGGAGGCGGCGGAGGAGGGGATTCCGAGGCTTGCCAGATCGACCAATAAATTCAGCCCCGCTTGTTTCGCGAGAAGAGTCAATGGCGGCGCGACAAAGGTCGCCTGCACCACGCCGCTCTTCAGCGCGGCAAAACGCGAGGTTTGAGCGCCGATCTGAATCAAGGCGACATCTTTCTCGGGCGTAAGGTTCAGCTTCCCGAGCACCGCGCGCGCAAGAAACTCGGTGTAGTCGCCCAAGCGATCGATGGCCAATTTCGCGCCTTTCATATCGGCGGGTGATTTGATCTCCGGGCTCGTTATCAGCGTGAGGACTTCTTTATCCATCACGCCACCGACAAATTTCACTTCAGCGCCCTGAGCCGCCGCTCGAATCGGACTGGCCGCGGCGACAATCATCATCTGCACATCGCCGGCAACAAACGCTTGGGTGATCTGCGGTCCGCCGATATAGACAAACTGCGCGCGGATGCCCTGCTGCTCCAGCAGGCGTTGCTGTTGAATGAGACCGATAAAGCCATAGGTACCGCCGTTGGATGAGTAGCCGATCGGAAAGTCGGCAAGCGGCGTGGCCGCGTCGGCGCGAAATGGCAGCGCGCCAAGGGCGACGAGAACAGGGAGCCACGCCAGTCTTTGAGCCGTTCGAAACATGGGCGTTGCCGGAGTCGGATCCTCGGAATTCTCTACGAAGCAGCGCCCTGCCAGTTTTTGATAAAGCGATCGCATAGCGCATTCTGGCCGAGAATCTTTAGCTGCAAGGATTTCTTGGCCGCGGCTGCCGCCTTGTATTGCAGCTCGTCGGTCGTCGCGTACTTCTGCAAGACGTAAACACCGAGGTTGGCATGGTCGCCTTCTTCTTCTGCGTGATCTTCGAAGAACTTGATCAGTGAAGGATACGGATAGTACTTCACCGTCGCTTCGTGCATGCCCCGGCCCCGGCGCGTGTTGGTCCGTTCGTTACCGAAGTTGTTGGCGGCGGCGACTTCCACGATGTGGCCGCGTGAGAGCCAGTAGTAGAAATAAGGCGTAGTAAATTCCGGTATCAAAACAGCTTGACGCATCTCCTCGGGGTCGCGCCCCATCTCTTTCGCGAATTCCACGAGGTATTCCGGATGCGGCGCTTCCTCGTGCAAATAGGCGATATACTTCTGCTGCACGTCGACATACGGACAGTTCTGAATCCACGCCGCGAGAATATGCGGGATCTCACGGAGGTAAGCATAGCGTTGCTTCATCAATTCAAAAACTTGCTCCTTGCTCAACTTGCCACTGCACCATGCTTCGAAATAGATAGATGACGATGCTTCACGACGCAGCGGCTCCAGCTCGCGATCCAACCATTCGACAAACTGTTCACCTGACATGGCCATCGACAAATCCCTCCGCTGTTGCAAACACGACGCTTCTATTTCCCTGGATTCCTTTGTACCCACGGGACCAAGGGAAACTCTCGTCTCCGCCGTTCCTCGGGGGTGCACCTTAGCTCGCGACCCTCAACATGATCTCTTCATCGAGCCCCAGTTTATCTATTTCGCTCGCGGCCAGACGCAATTTTTCCCCAAGCATGCCTTGCTCCCTTTTGGTCAACGAGCCTGATGGGAAGGCGACCGTCAGGGCTGCGACACAAACCCGGTCGTGATTTCTCAACGGTACCGAGATGGCGCAGAGTCCCTTGGTGCTCTCCTCGTTGCTGGTTGCGAAGCCCCGCAGCCGAACGTTGGCAAGCTCGGCTAAAAATCGCTCGAACGAGGTTATCGTCGTGCTCGTCAAGCGTCTCAGCCGCGCGCCTCTGAATCTTCGTTTAACCTCGAGATCGCCAAGCTCGGCGAGCAAAACCTTCCCGGACGCGCTCGCGTAGGCGGCGGCACTAGAGCCCACCTCGACGGTGACTCTCACCCTGCTGGTTCCGTCCAGTCGCTCGACAAAGATAACCGAAACTCCGTCGAGAACGCTCATAGTTACCGTATGGCCGCTTTCCGAGACGAGTTGGCGCATCACGGCGCGCATCTTTGCGCGCCGGTCCACATTCAAATAGCCGGCGCCTACTGAAAAGGCGTTGACGCCGATTTTATAACTCCGCTGCGTGTCATCGCGCTCGAGAAATCCGTACCGTTCCAGGGTGGCGAGCACCCGGAAGGTCGTCGACTTATTGAACCCGAGTAGCCGCGCGGCTTCGCTGAGTCCGAGCGGCCGGCCTAACTCTTTGAGCTTGAGCAACAACTGGAGCCCCTTGGATAGAGACGACAGCGGCTTCTCGGTTTGTTTCACCGGTTTGGATGCAGAACTATTAGCCATTATTTTATCCCGCGCCTTCGGCTTTTGAGTTTTAAACCGGCTGTCCCTTTAGTCGCCTCGAGACCTTGTGCACTCCCCTTGACGCGCGGGGTCGCCACGCCGACAACACTTCTGCGGTGGGAGGCCGGCCTTCACTCATACTCGCGAGCCGACCCTTCGCCCGGTTGGTTCATTATTATAACCGACGGTTACAAAAACTTAGCCCAGCCTTATTGAAAGGGCAGTTTGATGTCAAGAAGCTCAACGAAGAGAAAGTATACTCTTGCGCGATCAGCACGAGCGTGTTTCCGCAAAGAGGGATGAAGGCCGGAATCTGTCCGCGATGGCTTCGGTAGATTTTCCATGACTGCTCTCTTCCTATGAGAAAAACGATGCCTATCGTCAATCCTCAAGCCGCCTACAGTTTTGATCGAAAGCCACAACGACAACTAACCTGGCCGAATCGCGTGATCGGAGCACAGGCGATCCCATCGCAGGCTGAGGATAGCCGGGCGAGTTTTACGGTCTACTTGGATGGCAATTCCCGCTTGAGCTTTTCGACGAAGCGCGTGTCGATGATCTCGTCGACGTTCAATTTAGCCACTTTGGGATCGTTCTGGCCGAGAAAGTCCTTGACCATTTTGATGCCGGCTATCGCCGGCGCAGGGATATCTTGAAAGATTTTGGCGTGGCTGCGAAACATCTCGTCGAGCGCTTCGGCATCGTTCACCTTCATGAAGCGCGCCAGACTGCGGATCGCCGCCTCCCGATTATTCTTGAACAGGCGCAGCGCTCGGGCGATAGCGCGCAGCACCCCATAGACTTCTTTTTCCTGTCGCTCAGCCGTCGACTTCATGATGACGATGGAAGCAGAGGTCGACGGAAAACCCAGGTCGGCCAGGTCGATCAATGAGCGGAAGCCCGCCTTCTTCGCGATCAACGTCAATGGCGGCGCCACGAAGGTTGATTGAACTTGACCCGTTCGAAGCGCCGCAAAACGGCCCGTCTGCCCGCCGATCTGCAGGAGAACCACATCTTTTTGCGCTTCAAGACCGAGCGCTCCAAGACTTTGCGAGCGCGAAAATCCGTGTAATCGCCGAAGTCGTCGATCGCCATGCGGGTACCTTTGAGTTCAGCCGGTTTAGTAATATTTGATCGGCGATCACCGTGAATGTTTTCCTTGTCCGTGACCCCGCCGATAAAGCGCACGTCCGCGCCATGAGCCGCCGCGCGAACCGGGCTGGCGCCGGCGACGATGGCCATGCGAATGTCTCCCGCGATCAGCGCCTGAGAGATCTGCGGACCGCCGATGTAGACAAATGTCGGTCGGATTCCTTCCTGCTCTAGAAGTTTCTGCTCCTCGATCAGCGGAATGAACCCGTAGGTGCCCCCGAGCGAGGAATAGCCGATGGGAAAGTCACTCTGCGCGCTCGCCGCTACAACCGGGACAATACAGGCGCCTACAAGAAAACTATTAAACCATTTGCCTTTGCCAAAGATCCTACCGAGCATGACTCCTCCTGGATGAGAACTTGCTTCCGTCCGGATTGTCGTGAAAAACCCGTCCAACACGGTGCTTTCTACGCGATGTTACGTTGCCAAATTGTGGGGACATTCTTAACGATGCGGTCCTTTCTCTCTGCCTATTTGCGGGAACGCCGAACCATTGTCACGTCCCTAGAGTACTCGGATGAAACATTTCTTCCGGGTCGAACTTACGCGCCGTAATACCCTGGCGATGGCAGTACTCGAGCAGTTTGTTCACCTCCCGTTTGGTTTTCCGAAATCCCCAGAGGTATGAATCTTGGCCGGCGATAGCTTGCTCTTCCTCCCACAAAGCGCGGTACCAGAGCGCGGTCTGATGCACCCGTTGCCACTCGAGCCACTCGTAGCATTTCTTTTTCGACTCCTGCCAGGCGTTGTACATGCTCATGGCAACCCATGGATCTTTTTCCAGAACGGAGTTTTTTATCAATAGAGTGTGCATGATCGGAAAGAAACCTGTGCGCTTGAAATAGTCACGCTCCAGGTCTGCGTAGTTCGGAAACAGAAAATCGACATCGGGATGAACGTTCGGCGCCCAGGTCCCGGTGGTGATCGCCGCATCGATGCGCACCGCCGGCGAGTAGATCGAATTGCTTTTGCTCTTTCGGAACGATTTCTATTTTCAACCAAGCGGGCGGCTTCCAATCGCCGACGCCCGAAACACGGTCTGCCACCCAGGTCACCGATTTCGGATCGAGACCGTATTCGTCTTCGAGCAGCCCTCTTGCCCAAACCGCGGTCGTCGTCAGCCAATTCTGTACGCCGATGCGCTTGCCGTTCAGATCGGCAGGCGACCGGATGCCGGCGCGCTTGTTGATGTAGATATAGGAATGGCGAAACATGCGTTTGACGAAAATCGGAATCGCCGTGTAGCCGAGGGTTCTATAGTGGAGATCGGCGACGTAGGTGCCGGTATAGAACTCGGCGACATCGAATTCCTTGCCGTCGATCTTCGTCTGCCGTCCCGGGCTTTTGTTGACGAGAATTCCAGATCGATACCTTCCGGCTTGACCGTCCCGTCGATCAGCGCTCGGGCGCGGTCATATGGACCGCAGGTCATGGATAATATCAAGGACATGCTAATGAAGTTTGAAAACTCGGTTGAACTCTTTGCCGAGCTGCTCGTACTCTTCGGAGCTCACGTGCATGGTAAAAGTCTTCGCGCCTTTGAGACGCGGATTCTTAGAGCCCATGCCGATCCTTCCCGGACTGCGACCTTTGTCCTGCAGCAGCTTTTGACCTTCCGCCGATAGCATGAAGTCGATAAATACTTTGGCCGCGTTGGGTCGCGGCGCGTTTTTGAGTAGAGAAATCTTGTTGGGATCGCCGCCGACCAGCGGATTCGGCGCCACCCACTGGAGCGGCGCGCCTTTCTCTGCGTATTCATCGACTCTATGCTGGTACAGCGATACCGCCACAGGAAACTCGCCCGCCGATACCAGCTCGCTGATCAAGAGTGTAGCCCTTGCGAAAATTTATCTGTTGATCGGCGAGCCGGCGCCAAAACTCCAAGCCTTTGTCTTTTCCCCGCGCCTTCATGAGCGCGCCGAACAGATAATACTCTTCGGCGTCCCAACCGAGCTGTCCTTTCCAGCGAGGGTGGAGCAAATCTTCATAATTCTTGGGAGCAACTTCGGCGGAAACGAGCCTGCTGTTATAGCCGATGACATAGATCGTCTGATGCAATCCCATGCCGAAACCATCCGAATCGCGCCAATCGGCGGGAAAATTCGCGGCTTCGCTGGATTGATACCGGTCGAGCGAGCCTTTCTCTTTCAAGATTCCCGATTGAATGCCGCTGACCGCCACGACGTCGCCGAGAAATTTGTTGGCGCGGTGCTCGCTCAAGAGACGGGTCAGTGTTCTCTCGCTGCTTGCCCTGACGGTTTCGACTTTCAGCGGCGCATATTTTTTCTCGAAAGCTTTGACGACATAGTCGGCATCGCTCGGTCCCCATGAGGTGTAAAAACGACTCTGCCTTCTTGCTTGGCTTTGGCGAGGTCTTGGGCGAGGCCGGCGCCAAAAAATAACGGCACACTCAGAGCCACTAGGATGCTTGCGGCGCGCCTCATGAAACCCCCTTGGCTATTTATAGACGCTGCTTAGAAATCCTTCCCGATCCAATTCATCCATCACGCTCGTATCGACGAATTCACGCCAATCGCGCTGTTCTTTCACCTGCATGAATTCGAGAAACACCGTCGCATCTTCCGGGCCCGGATGAGGAAGTCTGAGGAAATACTTTCAGCCAAAAATCATAGGTCTCCTGAAGAATCTTGGGATCGGTTTCCCGCAGATTTTTGCCCAACACTCTGGTGCCGAATTCACGATCGGTGCGAAACCGCGCCAGACCCGCGACAAATGCCCTTCATGAAATTCTTCACTGTTTCGCGCTGCGACTTGATAAAGGATTGGCGCGCCGTGATCTGGTTGATCGGGTATTGAATGCCGCTGCCCACCAGATCGTAGAGCGGCCGCAGTCCGAGCTCGCGCGCCCGCAACGTGAACGGCGGAAGCAGCAACGTTCCTTGGACCGTTCCCGCTGCCAGCGACGCCAAGCGCGTGCCGAAGTCGCCGACCTGCAACATGGCAACATCTTTGTCGGGATCGAGACCCAGTTTTCTGAGCGCATATTGCATCGCCACGTAACCCGAGCCGCCGACGGTGCTCACCGCGACTCTTTTACCTTTCAATTCGGATGCGTCGCGAATATCTTTGCCGACGTAGAGCGTATAGGGAAATACGCCGACGGTTCTGGCGATGATGACCGTGTCCGCGCCTTTGAGCCGGGCGTTGACCACTGCGGCGCCGCCGGTGGTGCTGATCTGAATGTCGCCGCCGATCAAGGCGCGCGTCACCGGCTGGCCGCCGGAAAACTGGATGACTTCGAGATTCTTGATGCCGTACTTCTCGAAGTAGCGGCCTTCTTTCGCGGCCCAGAGCGGCGCCTGCGTGGCGCTGAAGATGGTGCCGGCGCGCAGCGGTTCTTGCGCGGGGAGCGATGGCAGCGAGAAGAGAATTAGCCGCAGCAGAATGCGAAATGTCGGGAGGGGATTATTGACCACGAAGAGCGCGAAGGATCCGAAGTTCCCTCTTGGAAAAACATTTGACTTAGGGGAGATTTTCGTGAATCTTCGTAGCGACTTTGCTGCATGAAGAAATCCCCTGATCCCCTTTTCCAAAGGGGGAAATTTTGCTGTGGCGAGTTGGTAGCAACAAGTGCTTATCCATAGATGGTCTCACGCCATTTTGCTCGGACTTGGTTTTTCAATTCTTCGCTCGATTCAGCGATGGGTGGAAACTGATGCCGCCGGTCGTAGGGCATGCAGGCGTCGATCAGACAGCGCGAGCTGTGGCCTTTGTTCTCGGGCGGAATGCAGACGTCGAGCGAGCCGCTCGCGGCGCGGCGGATGATTTCGACGGCTTGATCGGGGTCGCACCTTGTCGCCATTGCCCAGAGCACGTCGAACTCGCTCGTCGGATCGATGTCTTCGTCCACTACGACGACGAAGCGTCCGTTGTAGGCGCCGCCGAGAGACTGTGACGCGAGGAAGAGCGCTTGGCGCGAATGGCCGGGATAGGCTTGTTTGATCGAAATCACGTTGAACAGACTGCCGATGCCGGATTCGAGCGACCACACGCCTTTGACGTTGGGCAGGCCGGCTTTTTCCACCCGATCCCAAAGTTGCGCGGCGCGAATCATTCCCTTGGAGAGCGAATAATCGGTCGGCGGACGGCCCGGACGCGCGACGCAGAGGATCGGATCGTTGCGGTAATAGATGCGCTCGATGCGCAGCACCGGCGTGTCTTCCATTCGCGTGCCGTAATAGCCGAGCCATTCGCCGAAGGGTCCGTCGGGTTTGATGTCGCCCGGATGCAGAAATCCTTCGATGGCGATTTCGGCATGGGCCGGAAAAGGCAGGCCGGTGACTGGACCTTCGACGAGATCGTAGGGTCGGCCTCGGATGCCGCCGCAATAGTCGTACTCGGAATAACCCAGCTCGATTGGATTACCCGCCGCCAGAAGCAGCAGCGGGTCCTGGCCGACGCATAAAACAACCGGGCAAGGTTTGCCTTGCTTGAAATATTTCTCCATGTGCATGCGTCCGTGCTTCCCGGCCGACGACATGAAAAGTCCCACCGATTTCTCGTCGTGCACCATGGCGCGATAAGTGCCGAGGTTGAGCCAGCCTTCTTCCGGATCGCGCGTGACGGCGATGCAGGCCGTGCCGATAAATCGGCCGCCGTCGAGCTCATGGACTTTCGGCACGGGGAATTTGAGCACGTCGACGGCGTCGCCCGACATCGTGTTTTCAAACACCGGTCCGGTCTTCACGATCCGCGGCGGCATCGGTTGAAGCTTGTTGAGTTTTTCTTTGAATCGGCTGACGAGCTTCAGTCCCACGCTGTCCATCGGCAAGCCGGCCATAAGCGCGAGACGGCGATAGGAAGTTTGCTGGCCGAAGAGAATGCGAAAGCCTTGTGGAGTAGCCTTTGATCTGATCGAACAGCAGCGCCGGGATCGTGCCCGTGCGCTCGCGGTAAATCAGCTCCGCCATGGTGCCGATCTCCAGGTCCCAATCGGCGCCGTCGATGCGCTTGAGCTCGCCCATCGATTCGACGAGCTCGAGCCATTGCCTGACGTCATCATAAGGCCGCGGCAGATTGCCTTCGTGCAGCGGCTCGGTTTTTTCCGGAAGCACCATTCATTTCTCCTCTCGATTCTTTGAGCTGCTCGCGCAGTTTCTCAGCCGACATCGGCAGATCCTTGATGCGCACGCCGGTCAAGCGCGCGACCGCATTGGCGACCGCCGGCGCGATGCCGAACACGGACATTTCCCCAACGCCTTTGGCGCCGTAGGGCTCCGAATCATAATTCTTTTCGACGATAATCGGCGTCGCCGCCGGGATATCGCGCATGGTCGGGATTTTGTAGTCGGCGAAGCTGGCGTTGGTGATCTTTCCTTCGTCGAACAGCAAACCCTCCGAGAGCGCGTAGCCGAGTCCCATCATGATGCCGCCTTCGATCTGGCTGGTGACCGCCAGAGGGTTGATGGCTCTGCCGACGTCGTGCGCCGAGGCGACGCGGATGAGCTTGATCACACCGGTTTCGCGATCCACCGCCACTTCGACCGCCTGCGCGCCAAAGGGCCAGCCTGGCGCGCTGGCGTCTTTTGTTTGCTTCGACGCATCTTCGGCCCACAGCCGTTTGCTTTGACTGGCGCCGACGCCGACGATTTCTGCTGTTCGCGATTGCTCCAAGAACTGCGGTCCAAAGTCAACGGCCGCTGGCCGTCAGCGCTGACTTTTCCGTTGGTGAAGCGAATCTGCTTCAATCGGCAAATTCCAAAGTTGCGCTGCTTTCGCCACGATTTGCCGGCGCGCGTCGAGCAGCGGCGAGCTTTACCGCGGCGCCGACATACGGCGTCACGCGGCTCGAATAGGTGCCGTGATCGAACGGCGTCAACTCGGTGTCGGCGATGACGACGCGAACTGCGCTGAGCGGCACGTCCAATTCTTCGGCAACGATCTGTCCGAGGCTCGTGCCGGTGCCGCCGCCGACGTCGGTGGCGCCGATAAACAGTTCGACCTTGCCATCGCCAGCGATGCGCACGCGCGCGTTGGAAGAGGAGGCGGAAGTGGTCGGCGACTTGTGCAGCAGCGCGACGCCGAAGCCATGATTCGCCGGCGCGCGCTTCTTCCAGCGCTTGAGCTCAGCACCGACCTTCAGCAGACACTCGCGCAGCGCGATATGGTTGGCGCGATCGCCGGCCGGAGTTTCGTCGCCGGTCTCAAGACAGTTTTTCAGCCGGAGCGCGACGGGATCGATGCCGAGCTTTTGCGAAATCATATCCATCTGCGATTCGCCGGCCCAGACCGCTTCGGGTATGCCGAGGCCGCGAAAAGGGCAGCCGCGCAGTTTGTTGGTATAGACCAAAGTCGAGCTGACGCGAATGTTGGGAATCTTGTACGGCCCGACGCCGTCTTTGAGCGCGCGATTGCTGCCGGCCAGTCCCTCGGCATAGGCGCCGGTGTCCCAGGTAAATTCCATCGCGCGCGCCGTGATCGTGCCGTCTTTTTTGACGCCGGTTTTGACCCGCACCATTGCCGGCACCGAACCGGCGGCGGCAAAAAATTCTTCGGCTCGGCTGTTGACGAGACGCACCGGTTTGCCGGTTTTGAGCGCGAGCGCGGCGGCATAGGGTTCCAGGCGCATGGCGTTCTTGCCGCCGAAACCGGCGCCGACTTTGCTGCCGATGACGCGAATTTTATCTTCCGGCAAATCGAACAATTCCGCCAAGCCGGAGCGCACAAGAAAAACTTTTTGCGTGCTGGTCCAGAGCGTCAGGCGATCGCCGTTCCAGTGCGCGACTACCGCGTGCGGCTCGAGCGAACAATGCTGCACTTGCTGCGAGCGGAAGGTGTCGATCGAAGATCTCGTCGGCTTCGGCAAAGCCTTGATCGATGTCGCCTTTCGAGAAAGACGTCTGGTGGGCGATGTTGGTTCCGAATAACCGGATGCCAGTCGCGCGCCGAGGACGGTATTGAGCCGATAGGAGCTTAACTGCTCGTGAACCAAGGGCGCGTTTTCTGCGCAGCGCCTCATCGACGGTGAGCGCGGCGGGCAGCTCTTCGTAATCGCATTCGATAAGATCGAGCGCCTGCTCCGCGGTTGCTTCGTCGACGGCCGCAACCGCGGCGATGACATCACCGACGTAGCGCACCTTGTCGCCGGCGAGAAGCTGTTCGTCCTGAACGCCGAAGCCGAAGCGCTTCGCCGGTACGTCGCCGGCGGTGAGAACCGCCGCGACGCCGTTCAGCGCCCGCGCGCGGCTCACATCGAGGCGGCGAATCTTGGCGTGCGGAACGGAGCTGCGAAATAACTTGGCGTGGAGCATCTCCGGCAGGGCGACATCTACGGTGTAAATGGCGCGGCCGGTGACGCTGTCGGGACCATCCAGCCGCGGCAGCGGCTTGCCGACGACCTTGAAGTTGTTTCACGACGCGGATTGGCGTTTTCGGCGGCGCGTAGAGTTGGAGGAGATTGCCATCGGGGTCGAAGAAATAAAAACCTCTGTCCGGTGGGGCGATCGACGGTCGGGATGTCATAGACTTTCACGCCCCAATCTTTCATCTTCTTTGCCGCGAGCTCGAAATCTTCCGGCGAGACCATGAAAGCTTGGTGGGTCGCGCCGTCTTCTTTCACGGCGTCTTTTTCGATCGGCTTTGGCCGCTGAAAAAGCACCACCATGGAATCGCCCGAGCGAAGATCGGCGCGATTCAAGTGATCGCCCATGTCGTCGCGATTAAGCTTGGCGATCGTCATTCCCAAAATCTCGGTGTAAAATTTCACTGCGCGTTCCACGTCGTTTACCGGAATGCCGATATGGTAAACGCCCTTCGTGGTGATCATAGACCCTCCTTACCTTCAACACATGCTATGCATGGTAGAGTTCAAGCCGTTCTCATGGACCGCTTTTCTCATGTCCATCTACTGAAAGGCCAACGGATACATGCGTTTTGGATTCTCGAAACAGATCTTTTGTTTGGTCTCGGCGCGGACATCCTCGCGCGCCATGAATCTCTCGATATTCTCGCGAAACTCCGAACGCGGCTCATGAGGAAAATCCGTCGCGCAAAATAGGATATCGTCGCGAAACAAATCGGCGATCTGTCGCGATGCCGCGATCTTCCAGCTCGCAGTGAATGAAGATCCGGCCGCTCTTGAGGTGTTCGGAAGGGAGTTTTTTGCATGCTGGGACCTGGGTATTGCGATGTTCGTATTCCAAATCCAGCCGCTCCATCAAATACGGCACCCAACCGCAACCCGCTTCGGCGTACGCCACGTTGAGTTTGGGAAACTTATCGTACACTCCGTTGTAGATCATGCTGGTCATCTGAATCATTTGGCCAAAACCATGACTGAGAGCGCGAACCTCGATCAGCCGATCGAAGGAATCGACGCCGATGCCCTGTGTGGGCGCGGCATGAACGGCCAGCAGCGCGCCAAGTTCCTGCGCCGTCTCATAGACCGGAAAATATCTCTCATCGCCAAGGGGCTGGCGCAACCCGACCGCCGGAAGAACAGCGCCCACGAATCCAAGTTCATTGACGGCGCGTTTCAATTCCTTAACCGCGTCAGGAATCGATTGAAGCGGGATCAAAGCCATCCCTTTCAGTCGTTTTTCCGGCTTGGTGAAAGTTTCGTATAAATAATTGTTATAACCGGTCGGCAACCGCGCAGGCCCAATCCTTGTCTCTGACCAGACCGAACGTCAGTCCCGCGGTCGGATACAATACCGACCAAGCGATTTGATCTTCGTCGAGAAACTCCTGCCACTCCTTCAAGCTGCCTTTTGCGATATAGCGGCCCTTGCCGTCAGCGACTCTTCGCGCCTGGCGGTGAAAACCGTCCAGAGTTGGAAAAAACGGAAACGCCAACAGGTCTTCCCGACTTTTGAAAGGCGCCGGCAAAAATTGCAAAAGTTCCGCATCGCTCTCTACAACATGTCCATCCGCATCGATGAAGCCTTTGATCTTCGTCATTGAAATTCTCCCTCATCGGCTATCGATTGTCCTGGCTTTTATTCAACCATCACCTCACTGCGCCATCTATGCGCTGAGGACGTAACAGGCGCGCCGCTTAACGACCGATGAACTAGGGCTCCTCCTAATTTTCACCGGCGTTGAACTTCTCTATTCGAATCCAAAATACCTTGTGTGTTGAAACGGGTACTCGGTTCGAAAACAGTCTTGGTCGCTACGCGGATCTTTTATAGTATTTCTCCATCAAGTTTTCAACGCCGGCTTTGTCACAAGCCTCCTGAAACATTTTCGGCACGATGGGATCTTCATCCTCATACTCGATCTGGTTGCCGCCTAACTTGACGTCGATATCTACTTTGCCTTTTCCTTCGCCCCACATCTCGTGGTACTTCTGGCTGCCCCAACGCAGAGCCAAATACCGAACAGGTTCTGCTCCCGCATTGAAGTGCTGGTGATACCAATTGCCTGGAGGGACTATCAGGCTTCCGGGCTTCCAGTCGTAGCGCTTGATCGGCTGGCCTTGTGGCCACATGAGAGAATATCCTTGGCCACTCAAGATAATGACGTGCGCGCCAGGTCCGTGAAAATGCGCTTTCTTGTACGAGCCCACTGCAAATTCCGAAACGTGACCACACAACGTATTCTCGGAAAGCTCGAGGCGAACCTGAGAGCCGCCGCCGCCCCTTTCCTTCCAGTCGAGCAATTTCAGATTCTTTACATCGGCAACGAAGTTCGTCTGCCACGTTCTTCCCGCATACCAGGTGCCAGGATTGCTGAAATAGTCCGTCTGCGAGTTGAAACGATCCGTAAAAACGTAGTCGCAATTGAATATAAAATCCGTGTTGTGCAGCAGGTTCATCATGCACGGCGCGCTCGTCACGGCGAGATAGCGCGCGGGCTCGCTGCCGTTGCCGTTGAAATGCTGGTACCAACTATTTAAAGGTGGAGAAAAAACCGAGCCTTCCTGCCATTCAAACGTGTGCTTGGACCCCGGATGGTTCCATATCGTGGTCGCGCCGCGTCCGCTCACAACATAGATCAATTCTTCGAACAGGTGTCGTTGCGGCTTGAGAGCCTGTCCCGGGGGAATTTCGCAGATGTAAGCGTCATTGGTCTCGCCGGTTCCTGTAAGACAAATCCGACAAGCTAATCCCCCGGTGCGCGCCCACGGCTCGAGTGGAGCTTTCCGAATATCTTCAAGAAAAAATCCCTCGATGAGCGGAATTTGTTCACTCGCTACCCAACTCCTGTACGTACTTTGGTTTTCAGCGATCGGTCTGGTGGAAATCTTAGGTTCTTCCATTGCGCTTCTCCGAGATCAACCGATGAATCAATGGACCGCTCAGATTGCTACTCTCGATTGAGTGCCTTTTCTTTTGCACTCGGCGAGAAAGGTTCGATGAACCTCGGGGTCTTGATCTTTGTACTCGATCTGAGTTCCTCCCGACTTGATGTCTTGATCCGTCTTCGAGAGATCTTCGACTTTGTAAGTGAAACCCCACGGCTTCAAAGCGAGATAACGAACCGAGTCAGTGGAGGGATTGAAATGCTGATGAAACCAATTGGCGGGTGGCACGAAAAGACTATTTGGACGCCAATCGATCCGGATGCGAGGCCGCCCTTCCTCCCAAAGAAAGGAATATCCTTCGCCGGAAAGAATCACGATGTGCGCGCCCGGTCCATGCCGATGGCCTCTCGGGTAAGTACCGGACGGATACTGCTCGAGGTGAGCGCTCATCGTATTACAGGCCAGGTGGAGCCGGATTCCCGTGGCTCCCTGACCTCTCAAACTTCGATCCCTGAGTCCAAAGTCTCTCACGTCCGCGATAAGATTGGACTCCCACGTCCGGTGGCTCGCGACTTCTCTTCCCTTTCCGTTGTAGTAGCCTTCTTCGCCGTTGAACCTGTCGCGAAATTCGAAGCCGTTGCCGAAAATGAAGTCGATATTGCGGAAACGGTTGATCATCTGGGGCGCGTCGGTCAGCGCGACTAAGCGAGCGGTCTCGTTTCCCTGCGCGTTGAAGTGCTGGTGCCAGGCGTTTAGGGGCGGGGAAAAAAGGCTGCCCTCTTGCCACTCGAAGGTCTGTTTTGCCCCTCCCTGATGCCAAACACTTGTGGCACCTCGACCTTTGACGACGTAAATCAACTGCTCAAAGAGAAAGCGCTGCGGCCGGGTTTCGCTTCGGGGAGGCAGCTCAAGTACATAGGCGCCACAGGTACGCCCCGACCCTACGAGGTTGACGAACGATCCGCTAACCCCAGTGCGCTTCCAGGGTGCCACCGGAATTGCGGTGAGATCTTCCACGCAATGACCGCGCACGATCGGAATTTTCTCCGTCTCCTGCCACAGATCGTAAGGCGTCTCATTCGAGTAAGCTGCTGTTGCCGTCAAATCCATTGTTAACTTCGTCCTAGCGCAGTTTTTTAAAAAATCCTTCCCTTTCCAATTCGTCGATCACACGTTCATCGATAAACTGCTCCACATTGATTTCACCCTTCGCTTCACGGTCCCGGTCGCTCACCAACTCAAGCGCATTGCGGATGCCGTCGCGCTCGATCCGCGGCGGAAAAGAAAACTTCGGCGCGAAATAATCATAAGTCGCGTCGAGGACTTTCGAGTCTTGCTGCTTGAGGCGCTTCGCGTACACGGCTATCGCTTTTGCTTTGTCGGTTTTGAAATCGTAGATCGCTTCGCTGTAGGCGCGCACGAACCGCTTTACCGTTTCCCGATTTTTCTCCAGAAAGGAGCGCCGCACCGTGATCACGGTCTGAGGAAAGGCCGCCTTCAAATCGCTCAGGTGAGCGAGAATATTCATGCCCAGGCGAGACGCGACTATGGTCTCCGGCGGCGACAGTACCGTCGCGTCGATCGCGCGCGTGGACAATGCCGCAAGCCGCTCCGGCGCGCCGCCACTGGCGAAGATCGTGACCGCTTGCCGCGGGATATTCCATTCTTTGAGAGCGAGCGTGATCGCCAGATCGGTGGAACCACCGAAGTTGAGAATGCCGATTTTCTTGCCGATCAGGTCCGAGGGCTTGCGAATTTCTTTTTGCGCCACGACGCTGAACGGAAATCTGTTGAGCGCCGCCGCGACAATGGTGATGTCGCCGCCGCGCAGACGGATGGGAATCGGCGCGCTCGCCGAGCCCTGCGCGAAATCGCTGCTTCCGGAGATCAAGGCCGCCATGCCGCGCGCGCTGCCGGCAATCAGCACCAACTCGGCTTTCAAGCCATGTTTCCTGAACAGCTCCAAATCCTTGGCGGCCCACAACGGGCCTTGAAAGCCGGCGTGGCCGTCATAACTGACCACCACGCCTTCCTGCGCGCAAATGCCGAAAGGAATTGCCAACGCAAGGACAAATGCCGCGAGGATTCTTCGCAGGAGTGCTGGACGTAGACTCATCGCTCTCCTCTGGCGGCTGCATTCATGCAGGCATCGAGAATCGCGCCATGCAAATCGATGCAGCTCAGAGCGCAATATTCGAGCGTATAGCCGGGCCTCACCTCAGCGCCGTCCTCCAAGAGACGCCGTAACACCATTTTGCGGAAGTCTCCATGTCCCATAACGCCACCCTCATGCTCCCGCGTATCGGCTTCCTCATGAAGAGAAAAATACACCGCCTGCTCCGGGGTCAGCCCGTAGTGGGTCGTTAGAGCCGTGAACACTTCGCCCGCCCAATGACCGAACTGCTCCTCGGTCGCGCCCGCGGCATAGAACTCCGCCACCGTGCCCTTCCCAGACCATGGCCCGGAAGTAATCGATTTTGGCGCGGAACTCGGCGAGCATCGGAGAAAGGAAAACTTCATCCTCGCTGATGCCCAGCGCTTTGGCTGTTTGTACGACCACGTGAATATGGCCCGGCGGTTTCGGATGGATTAGCTCATCGGCCAATTTTTCCGCCATGGCCGCCATCAAATCGCGGTGTTTACGAAAGAAGTGGATGTGTTTGTGATAAGACGCCGCCTCGAGGGTATTGATCTCGATCGTGTACGCCGCCCAGTTCTTGAAGAACAGACGGAAAGTGTCTTTAGAAAGTTTTCCCGCGACCAGACCTTTCATAAATTGCGAGCTGCTGACTCGTTGCCTGCCAGCGGTCGGCGACTTGCCGATAAATTCCGTCGACGTAAGCTTTGGCTTCGTCGCCATTCATTTTGACATTCATCGTTGTTTCCTCGCTCGATTGATCGTTGCGCAACTCAGAATTTTAAGCCGCACCTCGACCCCTCGCTTCGCGCATTCACTAGACAAAGGTCTGATGAATCTCGGGGTCTTGATCTTTGTAATCGATCTGCGTTCCGCCCGCCGATTCGACTTCCAGGGTCTTCACCAGATCTTCCACCTGATAAGTAAAACCCCACGGCTTCAGAGCCAGATAGCGGGCCGGTTCTTTTCCAGGATTGAAATGCTGATGAAACCATTTGGCCGGCGGCACGAAGAGCGTGCCCGGCCGCCAGTCGATGCGCGTGCGCGGCTTTCCCGGCTCCCACAATAACGAGTATCCTTCTCCCGAAAGAATCACGATGTGCGCGCCCGGCCCATGCCAATGAGCCCTCGGGTACGTTCCCACCGGATATTCTTCGATGTGAGCGCTGATGGTGTTCGCTGAGAAATGCAACAGAATGCCGCTCGCTCCCTGGCCGCGGGCGCTGTGGTCGATGAGCTTAAATCCTGGAACATCCGCGATGAAGTTTGAATCCCAGGTGCGGTGGCCTTCAACGATCTCTGCCTTTGCCGCTGAAGTATCCTTCTTCGCCGCTGAACCGATCGGAAAAAGCGAATGAGTTATTGAAAATAAAGTCCAGATTACGAAACCGATTGATCATGACAGGCGCATCCGTCAGTGCCACGAATCTTGCCGGCTCATCACCTTGGACGTTGAAATGCTGGCGCCAGGTGTTGAGGGGCGGCGAGAACATGCTGCCCTCCTGCCATTCGAACGTGTGCTTGCGGCCCGTCTTCGTTCCAAACGCTCGTTGCGCCGCGCCCCTTCACCACGTAGATCAACTCTTCAAAAAGGTAACGTTCGGGCGTGGTTTGACCTTGGGCAGGGATCTCGCACGCGTAAGCGTCACAACTACGCCCGGCACCCGATCAAATTAATAAATGCGCCTAAAGCGCGTTTGCGTTTCCACGGTTCAACGGCAACCGTTCTCACGTCATCGATGGCAAGGCCTTTGTAAACAGGCACGCCTTCCGTTTCTTGCCACACTTCATAGGGCGTCTTATCGATGTAGGCCGAATGTTTGGTTAGATCCAAGCTCATAACTATGCCTCGCTTCGACGATTGCTCTGAACATTTGTCTCGTCCTATCTGGTCGCAGCACGCTGTATCTAGTTCGACTTAGAGCCCGACTGGTGTGAGGTTTCGCGCTGGTTCTTTACACCATTGGGAATTCGTGGCGGTACCGGAACAGTGTAAAGAACCGCTCTTATACGTCTCATTCACGTTAACGTGATGCGTCTGTCACTTTTAAGACTTCTAATAAGACTTCTCGCCATTTTGACCTGAACGGAAGATTGCGAGACTGCGGCAAGAGTTCGGGACTGTTCTCGATCAACGCCGAAGGTGATTTGCACGGAGATGCCGAAAACTCTGCGTCCTCCTGCAGGATCGTGCGGAAGCGGTTGCAGTATGCGATCACCCTGATCAATTATCCGACGCTACGAAGAGCACGCGGTCCGCCGGCAAATCCATTGGTAGCCTCTCCCAATTGTCTCCCTGGTCTTTGCTTACCAGGATGTCCCCATGTCCTTTTTGTGTGGCGTCCGCCGAACGCCCGCGTGACACGGCGCCGAGGCCGGCATAAACAATCGAGGGATTTTCCGGATGCTGCGTCAACGCCCAGACCATCTGCTTCATTTCGTCCGGCAACCATTTTCCCGTGCCTACACGCTCCCAGCTTTCGGCGAGATCGCGGCTGCGGAAGATCGCGCCCTGGGCGCGCTCCGGACGATCCCAATAACCAGGCGACTTGTCTGCCGCCGCAACCAGCATCGTCGGAGTGGCGCCCGGCAAAAAAACAAAATCATGAAAATAATCGCGCGTAAACCCGTTTTCTGCTCGCTGCCATCCTTGCGCCGGATCATTCGTTTTGAAGAACCCTCGAGCGCTGGCGACAAAATACAGATCTTTGCGTCCTGGCGCGCTGCTGATGTGATGAATGTCCAAATAATCGATGCCGGCGCTGACATCCTCCCAGCTCTCGCCACGATCGAAGCTGCGAATAATCCCGCCATGCTCCAAGCACACGTGAAGAATGTTTGGGTCATCGGGATGGACGAAAATATGGCGCACATGCTCGCGGTGCGGTGGCCGCGGATAGCTCCATTTTGCTTTCACCTGCGACGGCAAGGCCTGGACGCCAACAAGCTCCTCCCAACTTTTACCGTCATCTTCAGATCGATAGAGATGGATGGGCTCGACGCCGACATATACGACGCGCTCATCGGTAGGGTCTACCGTCACGGCGCGCACGTTGCCTTCGAATACGCGCCGCCAATTCTTGCCCGCATCATCAGTTCGATACAAGCCGTCCTGCGTGACACCTAGATAGACGACGTTGGGCCGGCTTCGTAACCCATCGATGGCATCGATGGTGCCGGTCTCGAAGGAAACCGCGACGTTCTCCCAGGAACCGTTCTTGGAACGCCAGACAAATAAGCCTTCTTGAGTGCCTGCATAGATTCGCACTGGACTTGTCATGACAGAGCTCCTTTCAATTGGCCGTAACCGTTGACGTTACTGCGCGCCGGCAAGCCTTCGGCCTTGCCAATCTCCATCGACCAATCTTATTGTTGCGCCAATTCTTTCACCGCAGCTAAAACCTCGCTGTAGGTCCCGCAGCGGCACAAGTTTCCCGACAGATAGTCACGCGTCTGTTCCTCAGTCGGATGAGGATGGTTCGCAAGCAATCCTTTCACAGCCATGATCATACCGGGCGTGCAATAGCCGCACTGAAAAGCTTGATGCTTGAGAAATGCCTGTTGCACCGGATCGAGCTCGCCGTCGTGTGACAGACCTTCGATGGTGATTATGTTTCTGCTCTCGGCGTTTGCGGCAAGCATGAGACAAGAGCTCACTGGCCGGCCATCGACCAAGACCGTGCAAGAACCGCAGACACCTACGCCGCAGCCTTCGACGGAACCCTTGAGCGAAAGATCATCGCGCAAGCACTCCAACAGCGTCTGATTCGGCCTCACTGTGAACTCTTGCTCTACCCCGTTAATCGTCGTCTGAGATCGTGATCGGCAAGTTAGCTCCCCCTTTTTTCTGCATTGAGCATAGCAACGATCTTGTCCGGCTTTATCGGCAAATCTCTTATGCGAATTCCACCGAGCGCATTGGCAATGGCATTGCCGATGGCCGGCGCCACCGGCGGCAACGCCGCTTCGCCCATACCTTTGGCGCCGAAGGGGCCGTCGGGATGGGGCGTTTCGACCGTGATCGAATGAAAATTCAGCGGATGATCTTCCATGGACGGCAGCATGTACTCCAAAAAACTGCTGTTGATCGGCTGGCCGTTGTCATAGACCATCTCTTCAAAAAGCGCCGATCCCATACCGGACAACATCGAACCTTCGTTTTGCAGTTCGCATTGTTTGGGATGAATCGCCTTGCCCGCGTCCGCCGTTGCCACGATGCGCAAAATCCGCACTTTGCCGGTCTCACTATCGACTTCAACTTCAACACCGCAGGCCGAGAAGAACCAGAATGCCGCGGCCTTCCCTTTTCCGGTCTTCGGGTTCAACCCGCCTTCGGTCTTAAAACAATGGCCGCCAAACATGCTGCCCACGGATGATCCGAAGCGTGCCTTGAAAATCTCCGTGATCGATAACCGTTTATCGGGTACGCCGCGCACCCACACGGCGCCATCGCGCAATTCCAAATCCTCGACGCGCGCTTCGAGTTTCTTCGCGCCGACTTCGAGCAACTGGTTTTTGATCTCGCGGGCCGCCTTCTGCGCCGCTTGCCCCATATGAAAGGTCGTGCGGCTCGAGCTCGACGACTTATCGTAGGGCGTAAGATCGGTATCCGGGAAGCTCACGGAGACTTTTTCAAAGGGCAATCCCAACTCGTCGCCGACGATCTGCGCCAGCGAAGTCAACGCCCCTTGGCCCATGTCGACGCTGCTGGTGAGAAGAATAGCCGAACCATCGGCGTTAAGACGCACGTTAGCCGAAGAAGTCGTCGGCGTGGTCGTGCTTTTAATCGTGACCGCAAGCCCTTTGCCGCGGACCACGTTTTGTCCGGCCGGCGGCGGTCGACTGTTCTTCCTTGCCGTTCCATCCGATAGCGCGGGCGGTGCGCTCCAAGCACTCGGTGATGCCTACGGAAACCAGTTTTTCGCCGGTGACAAATACATCCCCCTCTTTCACAAGATGTCGCAGACGCAATTCGCAACGGATCGATGCCGAGCCGGCGCGCGATATCGTCCATCTCCGACTCATAAGCCCAACACACATGCGAAACGCCGACGCCGCGAAACGGACCGGTCGGCGGCAAATTGGTGTAGACGGAATAGGTCGACAAACTTCGGTTGGGAATATTGTAAGGTCCGCTCGATACATAACAGCCGGTTTTAGCGTTGACCGGCCCATTGAGCGCGTAGGCGCCGATTTCATAAAAAGACTCGACCTTGCGCGCCACGATGGTGCCGTCTCTTTTAACTCCGGTTTTGATTTTCACCACCGCGCCGTACCGTCTGCCGGTGAGAAAGACCTCGTCGCGGGTCAACACCCACTGCACGGGACGGCGCGCTTTGCGCGCCAGCAATGCAAGTGGCGGCTCCAGCCGCGCATGGGTCTTGCCGCCATAACCGCCGCCGAGCGGTGGAACGATGACGCGCACCTGATTTTCCGGCAATTTGAAGATCTGCGCCAGTTGCTCTTGCACGCCGGAGGGGTTTTGCGTCGCGGAATGAATGACCAACTTGCCGCCCGGCTCCCAGTAGGCCGTGGCGGCATGGGGTTCTATATGGCCGTGCTGCACCGGCGGTAGCGTGTAGGTATTTTCAAAAATCTCTTCCGCTTCTTGAAATCCTTTTTCGATGTTGCCGTCTTCCACCCGAAATACACTGCAAACATTGCCGCCCAACTCGAAATTGAATTCCTCGCGGTGCACGCCCGCGTTGGTCTCGTTGCGCTGCGCATGCAGCACCGGCGCGCCGGGCTTGGCGGCTTCGAGAAGATCGAACACCGCCGGTAACTCTTCGTAATCGACTTCGATCAGATCCAAAGCCTCTTCCGCAATCTCCCGGCTCTTCGCCGCTACGAGCGCGACAACTTCACCGACATGACGCACTCGATCGGTAGCGACGACCGGTTGATCATCGACCACAGGGCCGAAATAAGGATTCAAGCCGGCCAAATCGTCGCGCGTGACAACGGCTACGACACCGGCAAGTTTTTCCGCCTTGCTTGCGTCGACGCGCAGGAGTTTCGCGTGCGGGCAAGGGCTTCGCAGCGCCTTCGCGTAAAGCATGCTGCGGCAGAACAAGGTCCGGGGCATAGTTGATCGCTCCGGTGACCTTGGCCAACCCGCCCACCATCGTGACATCCGTACCGACCAGAGACATCTTTATGGTTCCCTTCTTAGTGTTACGCCGCAGCGCCGAGCGCCCGGCGCACCAGCACATGGACCAAGTGGCGCTTGTAATCCAGCAGTTCCACGCAAGTCGTCGATCGGCTCGACCCGAGAGCTCGCGTCCGACGCGATCCGCTCGATCAACTCAGGTGTGAGTTTCTCACCCCGCGCCATCGATTCGGCTTTTTCTAAACGCACCGGTTTCGGCGATACCGCGCCGACCACGAGGCGAAGTTCAGCGCAAACGCCTTTCTCCATAGTCGTCAATGCGGCAACACCGACGCACGGCCGCTCTTCGGAAGAACCGGTGGTAAACTTGGTGTAAGTTCCACGTAGACGATCGGCCGGCGGGACGATCAACGCCGAAACCAATTCACCCGGTTCCAGAGCGGTCTCGTAACTGCCTTTCAAAAAATCGGACAATTTCATCCGCCGGGTTCCCGCGCGGCTCAATAAGTTCGACCACGGCGTCCAGCGCCACCAGCACCGTGGGCGGATCGGATTGATAATCGCCATGCGCCAGATTGCCGCCGATGGTGGCCATGTTGCGAATGCGGATGTTCGCCACCACATGGCACGCGTCGGCGAGCACCGGATAATGTTGCCGCACCAACGGCGACGCCTCGATATCGTAGATCGCCGCCAGCGCGCCGACGCGCAATCCTGTTTGCGCGTCATAGCTGATATCGCTCGCGGCTTTGATTTTTTTTAAATTGACGAGCGTCTTTGGGACAAAGATGCCGTGCTTGATCAAGGTCAAAAGCGCCGTACCGCCGGCGATAACTTTAGCTTCCTCGTTGTCACTGAGAAGCGCGCAAGCCTCTTTGAGAGTGCTGGGCTCCACTAGCTCGAAATGTCGCATATAACTTGATCCTTTAGCGCCAAGAATGAACCGGCTGCCAGCCGAGCAATTTTTTTGCGCGGGCGTTGGAATACGCGCCTTTGCTGCCGGTTAGATTGCGCGCTTTGTCGCCGATGGCCGGCATGATTCGCGGATATAGATCGCAGAGCGGTTCAGCCACCGTGCTGTCGTCGGCGACGACAAATAAAATAGTGCCGCTCGGAATCGGGCGCTCGACCGCCAGCCGAAAAGCAACGGCCAAATCGCGCGCGTCGATATAACTGTAGGCATAAAAACCCGTTGGTTTGCGCCCGCCGTCTTTTTTTATCTTTTCGAGCTCTTCCGGCGTGACCACGCCGCTTGGCCGCAGCATCACGGTTTCCAGACCTTTGCGCGCGTAGGAGCGCGCGATGGTTTCGCCGATCTCTTTGGATAGACCGTAGACGTCTTCGGGCCGCAGCGGATGGTCTTCATCGATCGGCAGATAGTCGGGCAGGAAGCGCTCGCTGTAGCTCCAGCCGACGATGGCATTGCTGCTGGCCGAGACCACCCGCTTGACGCCGAGACGGAAAGCGGCGTGATGGACGTTGAACGTGCCGACGACGTTGGTCTGATAAGTCACCGTGGTGGTGGCGATGTTCGGATTATGGATCGCCGCGAGATGGATGACCGCTTCGGCGCCGGCCATGGCTTCCATGACTTGGCCGAGATCCTGGATGTCTCCAAGCAAATATTTGACCGGGCCGCGCTCCGGCCCCGGCGTGCGATCGAGGACGGTGATTTCGTAAGCGGGGTTATTCAGCAGCTCGCGAACGATCCCTTGGCCGACTTTGCCGGCTCCGCCGGTGATAAGAAGCTTCATGGAAATATCTAACAAGCAGCTGAAAATGGGTCGCGGTTCACTTGAAAACCATCACAAGCTGTAGAGCGCCTTGGCGTTGCCGCCGACGATTTTTTCGGCAACGGATGAACTGAACTTAGAGTTTTGCAGAACGCCGTCGAGAGCTCTGAGCTCGGACGCGCTGTCGGCGTGGCCGTAATCCGTGCCGATCACCAGGTTGTCTTCTCCAGCGATTTCCATGATGTACGGAAGGTCGTCGCTGCTCTCGCAGCCGACATAAAATCGACTTTGACGCAGCAGCTCTTTCGCATTCAGCTCTCGACCTTGCAGCTTGTAGCGTTTGCCCAGATCATTGAGCACGTAAGGGAGCCACTGCGCGCCGGCTTCGAGAAAAGCGACTTTGAGTTTTGGAAAACGCTCCGGAATCCCATCCATGATCATGTTGTGGAACGCGCCGACGATCACCAATTTGAATTTCGAAAAGCCGATGGTCTCGTAACGAAAATAATCGTACAACCCGGAGCTACCGGTGCCCGAATGAATGCAGATCGGAAGATCCAAACGGCTCGCGGCATCGTAAAGTGGAAAGAAATAACTATCGCTTAGAAGTCTTTCGCACTCCGAGCCGCGCAGGAAAATACCGCAGGCGCCGTTCTCTTTGGCGAACTTTGCTTCCTCGAACACTTTGTCCATGCTCAACAGCGGCAATACAGCGGCCCAGCGCAGGCGCTCTTTCGCCTGTTTCCAGATGTCCGCCATCCAACGATTATAGCTGCGGCCCAAGGCCAGCTCGATTTCGGGCCGCGCCGTCAGCGGAATGATAAACATCGTCGGAAAAATCACCTGGACATCGACACCGAGCTCATCCATGTGTTTCAAGCGCGCACTCGGATCGCGCAACTCGCGCGATTCCATCGGCGTGTTTTTGCCGACATTGCGCGATTTCAGTCGCAGCGTGCCATCGACCAGCCAATATTCATCATGCGGCGAACCGATCGGTGGAAACGACGACCTGGGGGCGAAATTTCCGATCAGCGCCTTCCATGTATTCCCAGGTTTTTTCGGTTTCTAGAACATGTGCGTCAGCGTCGATCCTTAGCATGAGATAATCCTCGCTTTATAATCGTGGGTAATTCCTCGCCAGGACTCTGCCACGGCGCTTGCGCTACTCGTCCCAAAGCACATGGAGAGGCAAACCTATCGCCACCGGACACATCTGCCCCTTCACCGTCCGCCAAGTCTGCTTTACTGTAACCGGGGCATCCTTAATATCCATAAGCGTCACATGCGGGATTCGCAATGCGTCGAATATTGGTTCGGTCACCCACCTAGTGCAAGCATGGGAATCTCGAGACTCTCCCAAGGCAAAATGGTGGGCGTATAATATGAGAGTTGCCATCCGTTGCTCGTGGGCAAGAACAGCAAGGACCAAGCTGCAAAGTCCCAGTCCTGAAGCTTCCATAATAGTGACAGGGTTGCGACCGCCCATGAAAGCACCCATGGCTATAGCCAGGCCATCGTCTTCCCTTGTGACCGCGATACTCGTCACTTGGGGATCTTCACTTGCCAGTCGCTGTATTAGATAGTTCGCGCTATCTGGAACATAAACAATAAAGTCTATCCCTGCTTCACGCAAACTTAAGTAGATAATTCGAGCCTTCTCAAGCGACGCTCGCGACCCGGTTTCCGGTTCCACGCGGATATCAGGAATAGAAATAAGGGACCTCCCCGCGCGGTTATCCACGGGCGCCGATTTTCCCCGGGACATGCCCGCATGCTCCGGACTGAGCCAACCGCGATTAATCAGCGCCCGGCGAAACGTTATTGCCTGCTCGATCGTGGTAAGCGTCTTGGAGGTCATTTGTGGCATCGGGTCTTTATCCACCTTCGCAACGATGTAGCGTAGACCGTCCTTGGACAGCGCTTCTGTAATGGCGTTTTCAAACTCGGCCATCGTATTGACCGTGCAAGTGTTTCGAAAACCGGAAGCACGCGCGAGTCCTTCAAGGTCAGTGCATCCCGCCGTTGGGGTAGGGAACGGTCCGTGATGCTTGCGGGTCGACGTTGTTCCGGGTGAAAGATATGCACCGTTATCCCACACCACCTGGACAAGATTTGCCGGCGCCGTATTGGCGACCACGGGCAGAGCCGTCATTCCCGAAAGCGCCGAACCATCGCCGTCCATCACAACCACTTTCTGTTTGGGAAGGGCCATTGCCAAACCTAAACCCATCGACGTGGGATAAGGAATCGGCGAGTAGAGGTTCAGCTCGCTGGGGTTTACCGTGCGTATCTCTTCGTTCATTCCGCCTGCGCCGTTGACGACGACTGCCTCGCCCCGCACCTTTTTGAAGATTTGCAAGGCTTCCCATCTTTTCATAGCTGCACTCCCCCTGACGAATACGCCATACGCATCTTTGAAGAAATCAGATCAACTCTGATCCCGTGGCCTGCCTTTCTCAAACTGCGGGAAAAGCGTCGGACTATTTAGCCTGCGCCGTTTTCAAATTTGACAGATCGAAGAGATCGGATAGCCGGACCGGCGGCGGATTGGCGGCGCCTTGTCGCGCGCTATCGTACGCCGCTCGCACATCTTCCTCCGAGAGCGATCCGTCGCTACTGAATACGTCAAGGCTCCTTTTGTAGAGCCATTCAAACTGTTCGGGCTTGATCCTCATCGTACGAATAAAAAGCGGCTTGATTCTTTCTTTGTCGTCTTTGAAATCAGCAAGCGCGCGAAGGACAACCTTGGTTACCTTACTTACCTCTTCACGGTTTTTCTGGATCCTTACGGTAGATGTCCCCAAACCCGTAAGTGTCTGCCGAGTGAGATGTCCGGTAGCGATGAGGACTTTCATTCCCTGTTCGACTGCGGCGAGGGTTTCCACTCCATTAAGAATGGTGGCGTCGACCCGACCCGAAAGAAGCGCCACCAACCTGAAATCGCCCGCGCCCACGGGAATAACCTTAACATCTCGAAGGGAATCCAAGCCGAGATGTTTCAAACCTACGCGAAGATCGGAATCGACGGCAGAGCCGAACCGTGTAACGGCAACGATTTTTCCCTTCAAATCGTTCGCGCTTTTAATCCCCGGATTAACAACGATGCTGTAGTCCGATCCATTGAAGAAACTTGCCAGAATCTTTACAGGAAACCCAACAGCTGCCGCCCTGGCAATACTGGTTGTGCTAGTGGCGTAGCTCACGTCACCAGTTACGAGCGCCTTCACCGACAAGTCAGAATTCATACTTACTAATTGTTCGGCGAAGCCCTCGGCTTTGAAATACCCAAACTCCTTAGCAATTATAAGCGGAAAAATATTGATGCTTCGGAGGTTCGTGACTCCGATAACAACCTTCTTTTGCTCTTGCCCTAGAAGAGGATCGCTAAATAAGATAACGGCGAGTGACAAAACTACGATAGATTTCACGAAGGACATAAAGATAAGACACAGGTTTGTTGTCACGAACATTAAATTTCTATACAAGCTCCACACCAAGACATGTTTGCCACCAGGCTGTTTCCAAAATATTTTCATGATAACTCGAATGGACCAAAGGATCGCATATTGCGGAGATATGTCGACACCATTCCAAAGTGTCTCAAAATCACGGGAGCCCTACGTACCGATGGAACTCACGGCCTCCAACCTTTCGCTTCGATTTCGGCAAGAAGTTTTTTCGTCAAGCCGTAATTGAAAACACGATCAAGCGAAGGGGGCTCTTTGATTGCCAGGCGCTCCACTGCCTGGCGATAAGCTTCTCTTTGCAAACTGTCGTCGACAACCCCTCCACGAGTAAATCCCGGCAGCGAGAGATCAAAGATTTTTTGAGCGTAATCCTCTTTGACTTTCAGCGTCTTGGCTACATAGGGAAGCGCACCGGCGCGGTTCTGTTACGTGTAGAGTTGTCCTTTGATGGTGGCGCGCAGAGACTTTTCGATTAGGGGTTGATCGCTATTGATGAATGCTTCGCGTGCGCCGACACTGCCAGAAAGTAGAAAAACATCTTCTTTAAGATAAGAAATCAGCTCGCGCAAGCCGTTCTCGTCAGCGATGAATTTTGACCCTTCGGAAAGCACGGCCGCGTCGACGTTTCCAGTCTTCAACGCCATGTAGCGGGCCTCCGGCGAGCCCAGCGCCAACATCGTAATCTCCCTGCCACCCTCGATGCCGCGCTTTTTCAAAACATCCCGTGTTAAGGTGTCACTTGCTGAGCCAATGCTGGAAACCGCGATCTTTCTGCCCTTGAGATCCGCAACACTCTTGAATTTAGGGTCGGCGTAAAGCCACAACAAGGGCCGATAGTAGCTGCTAAAGAGAATTTGCAACCGCGCCCCACCGAGATAGGCTGAAAGCACGGCGGGCTCACCGGTTGCCGCGAGCTCGACATTACCGGCAATAAGAGCGCGGAGCCCAATACCGCCGCCCATTACAACGAGCTGCACCTCCAAGTCTTCTTCCCGGTAATAACCGCGATCTTTGGCTATAAAGAACGGCAGGTATTGAAAACAATAACATGGAATCGCCACGTTGACGGTCCTTGCCTCCGTCGGATTTCTTAAAGCAGATAACGATAGGAGACATAGAGCACTAACTGATAGTAAACGCACGAGCATTTTTCTTTTCTCCTTAGGCCACTCTATTTCCAGGACTTCACTGCGCCCGCCATCCCTTCGCCTGCAACTCGGCGAAAGCATTCTTCGTGATAGAATAATTGTAAATTCGATCCAAAGGAGGGGGCTCCTTCATGCCAAGCCGGTCGAGGACATATTCCAAAGCTTTTCTTTGTAACACGGCGTCCACGGTTCCGTCCTTGGTGGTCGCGGGAATCACGGTATCGTAGATCCGCGCCGCCTCATCGGGCTTGGTTTTCAAAATCCTCGCGAGAATGGGAACGGACCCGGAGCGGTTATCACGATAGTAAAGAAATCCCTTCAGGCTCGCTCTGATAAATCTCTCGACCAAGCCGGGGTCGGTTTCGAGCAGCTTCTGATTCGTCACGATGCTGCCTAGGACGTCAACGAGGTCATCCTCTTTTATAAACGACGCGAGCTCGCGAAAACCAGCATCCCTGGCTGCGAACGCGCCTTCGATCGGCAGAACCGCCGCATCCAGAACGCCCGTTTTCAGAGCCGTTACCCGCGCAGAATTCGATCCGACGGCCATCATCGTAACGTCCCGGCCGCGATCCAGACCGTATTTCTTAAAAAAGCTATGCAAGAGGACGTCAGGGCCGCTGCCGAAACTAGAAATACCGAGCCGCTTTCCTTTGAGCCCTTCAACAGATTGAATTTCCGGTTTGCTGTAGATCCAAAAGATCGGCCGGTTAAAAGAGGTAAATATGAACCGGAGGGGAATTCCACGGAGAATCGGTACAAGTCCGGCACCTGCCGAAATCGCAAATTGAAGGTCGCCGCCGATCAGCGCCTGGACCACTCCGGCGCCTGTGATCACGACAAAATCCACGTCGAGTGCTTCTTGCTTGTAATAGCCCTGCTCCTTGGCAACAAAAAAACTTCCCATCAGAACAACCGACAAAGGAATGCCCAAATAAACTTTTTTCAGCGGCTGAGCCGGGGCAGCCGATACGTGCACGAGAACTAGCGGCAAGGCTAGAATAATGCCCAAGAGAGAGCGCTGCAAATTTTTCAATTTAACGTCCGCCCGCCCCGAGTTGAATCCAAATGCAATCACTTCCATGTTCGTGAGCTCCGTTTTTGGTAAAAAGGCAAATTTCGCTGTCGATCAGCCGCGCTGGCGTCTAGCAGAGACGCCGTAGCGTGCCCAGTCGGCAAGGACTTGTTGCCAAACGTCCTTGTGGGGCCAGCATTCCGTCGTCTGGTCATGCGTCTCATTTTTTGTAGCGTCAATAATGATCTTCGAAGTCGAGTGGTGATGGGTCGAGGGGTCAAGTCGGCTGCCGACCAAATTATGAAGAACTTGAATGTCACGATCAGGTTGGAAGCGAGTCGACAGTGCCCAGTTCACGTCGATGGGGTTACCGGGATCGAGGTCAGCATCAATGAGAATCAGAACTTTGATATGGCGACCGGCCCAGGTGCCCAACAATGCCAAAGCCATTTGGCGGGCGTAACCCTCGCTGCGATTTTCTAGGGAGGCAACCGCGGTGAGCCCGCCAGCATCATGGACGTGGATCTGTTTGAGCCCGGGCAGTGACACCGCTCGGCGCAACTCATGCTCAAACATCACGCTGTTGATAACGGCGCTATCATGGGGTGGGCGGCCCTCAAAAGACGCTAGCATGATCGGCTGATCGCGATAGGTAATGGTCGTGACTTCCATGATCGGCGACGGGCTTTGGCCGTCATAGTAGCCCAACCAATCACCAAACGGCCCCTCTGGCCGGGTTTCACCATCTGCTTTGATGTGCCCCTCTAAGACAATCTCGGCACTGGCCGGCACCTCCAATGGAATCGTCTCGCACGGCACCAGCTCTACCGGCTCACCGCGCAATCCGCCGGCGAGAGCGAGCTCATCATAGTCGACCGGCAGGGGCGTCGCTGATGCGATGTGCACGGTGGGGTCGCAGCCCATCGCGATGGCTAAAGGAAACGGCTTGTCCTTTCCCGCCTTGGCCCAATGGCGAAAAAGATGCCGATAGGCTGAGCCGTGAATCCCGATCGTGTTTCGGCCGAACACCTGAGAGCGGTAGATTGCAGCGTTTCGTATGCCGGTTTCCGGATCTTTGCTGATGTCGCAGGGGAGAGTCAGAAATGGGCCTCCGTCCCGCTCGCTCCACACAGGGATCGGCAAATCGTATAAGTTCACTTCCTTGCCCGAGATGACGTTTTCTTTGCAAGGCCCGTCTTTGACCATGACAGGGGCGATTTTTCTATCCATCCGTTTCGTCAGCTCGTCGGCCAGATTCTCCGGTGAAGTCTCCAAGGCCATGGCAAAGCGCGCGCGAGTTGCCACGATATTGGATATGAGCGGCATACGCTGGCCCTTCACCCGATCAAAGCATAGGGCGGGCCCGCTGTCGTTAAGCGCCTTTCTGCAAACTGCAGCGAGTTCGTGCATCGGGTCGACTTCCACAGCAATGTGGGCCAATTCACCCGCTTCCTCCAGACGACTCAAAAATTCTCTCAGATCACGGTAAGCCATCACTGTCTCCTAGCCATCTAAGGCGTGCCAAAGGTTTCATGGGTCATGACAAGTTTGGTTTCAGGTGATGCCAGCGCTGGCTTTGTTCGTAAGCGTGAGCCACTTGAAGCACTGTTGCCTCGTCGAATGGCGCAGCAGCGATCTGAATCGCTAGCGGCAAACCATTGGAAGCGAAACCGCAGCACACGCAAAGCGCCGGCAGACCGGTGACGTTGAAAGGAATCGTGCTCAGCCCCCAGTAGCTGCCGCGGATATCCTGAAAAGTAACCTTTTTCCCATCGATGATGGCGAAACCCCGCCGACATTCGTCGATGGTCGGCGCAGGGATCGACACCGGCGTGACAATGACACTCACGGATTTGAACGCGGCGGCAAACTCGTCGCACAGGACGCGTCTGACTTTTTGTGCGGCGAGGTAGATGGTCGCCGGGATCGTCAGTGCATGAATATGCCGGTAAAGAATGTCCGGACTGTAATCGCGCGAGCGCGTTCGCAGATATTCCTCGTGCGCCGAGGCATTCTCCACGCGGCTGGTCGCCATCTGCACCGCCGGGATCAGCGACGCGTGCGGAATCGCAACTCGCTCGGCTTTCATACCGAGCGCTTCGAGCGATTCGATCGCTTGCTTGAAAAGCCGCTCGGATTCGCCGGTCACCAGACCATCGAAATAATCGGCGACCAGACCAAATTTTTTACTCCACACACCGCTCTTCAGTTCGGTGGAATAATTTGCCACCGGCGCAGTGGAGCTGAGCGGATCCTTGTCGTCCCTGCCGGCGATCGCTTGCAGTACGATCGCCGAGTCTTCGACAGTCTTGGTAAAAACACCGAAATGATTGGTCGAGTAACCTCCGGTTCCAGGAACGCCGCCGAAGACACTCAGCCGGCCGTAGGTCGGCTTCAAGCCGACGACACCGCACATCGCTGCCGGGTTCCGCACCGAGCCGGCATTGTCAGTTCCAATTGACGCCAGGCAAAGATCCGCCGCGACTGCAGCGGCAGAACCACCGCTCGAGCCGCCGGGGATTCTCGATCGATCCCACGGATTGTATGTGGCGCCGAAATAGGGATTGATGGTCGTTCCTCCCGCCGCCCACTCGTGCATGTTGGTCTTTCCCAAGATGATCGCTCCGGCTTCCTTGAGTGATGCGACGACCGTTGCATCGAAGTCGGGAATCCAATCAGCGAGAATCTTTGAGCCAGCCGTGGTCTTCACCCCTCGCGTCGCTAGATTGTCCTTGATCGAAACCGTGATGCCGTGAAGCGAACCACGGTATCCGCCCGCGGCGATTTCCTTTTCCGCCGCTGCGGCATCGGCTAGGGCGGCCTCAGCCGTGAGTGTCTGATAGGCATTAAGGACGGGGTTGAGCTTCTCGATGCGCGCCAAGTACCGCTCGGTTAATTCGACCGGCGACAGGCGACGCTCACGAATCTGCTCCGCCGCGCGGGCGATGGTTAGATCTAAAAGGTCATTTTCGGTCATGGCTTTCCTGCCGGTCGATCTTCATCAGCGGAGCACTTTCCGGGAAATCCAGTACTCGGAGTTGCCGAAGTAGCTCGTCGGCTCTTTCCGCCTGACGGACAATCGAGTCGACTTCCGCCTCGGTCAAATTGAAGCCGTACTCGGCATCCAGTTTTTTGATCTGCTCTCTCATCCGCAAATCCTCCGGTAAGCCTATCTAACGTTGCGTTCCACGCACACGATCAACCAAACTGCGGGCGTCTTGTGGCGCAGAATCCGCTCGCCATCCTACATGTCCGTCGGGCCGGACCAAGACCAGCTTGCGTTGATACAGGCTCGCCACAGGCACTTCGTCGAAATCATACACGGTGAGCGGCAACGCCACGTCCCGCGCCGCGGCCATGAGTCCAGTTACATCCGCGGCGGCATCGAAGCGCAAAAGGCAAAAACCATCGCCGAATAGATCTAACGTGGAGCGGCCGTCCTCGAGCCAAGCATGCGGCGCTCGGGAGCCGGGGCGCGCGGTGGGGGTATAAACCTGTACGTCATCCGGCGGCGGGGGTGTGCCGTCCGGCACAATGAGGGGCGAGGCATCGTAGCGGTAACCTAAAGCAACTCCCTCTACGTCGAATTGGCGCTGTACGTTGCTCTCGACCAATGTTTTCGCGAACAGCTCACGCAAGGTCTTTCCTTTAGCCGAATCCTCGGAAATCGTCTCATCGCCCGGCAAGAGCGCCTTGGTCTTCCAAAACATATCGGTGGCTTCGTCAAGATTATAAAGGGCGACGGGTTTGCGCTCCGCTTCGTAACTGTCCAGCAAGGTCGGTCCGCCCCATCCTTGTAGCGCAGCCTGTAGCTTCCATCCGAGATCCACCGCATCGCCGATGCCGGTATTCATGCCGAACCCGCCAGTGGTCGACATCTGGTGCGCCGCGTCGCCAGCTAAAAACACCCGGCCGCTTCGATAACCCTGCGCGATCATTTTACGGCGATCCCATTTGTAGACCGCCAGAACTTCGAACTGCACGTCGCGCCCCGCAACTCTGCGGATGATCGACTCAATGGGTGGTTGAGAGTCGCCTTTCAGTTGCACCGTCATGCGCCACAATCCCTTGCCGTCCAAGGCGTGCATGTTGCCCCACATGCCTTCGGCGCCGACGATGCGGTGCATCTGGGCCGGCCTGCCGTGTTGCATGGAAACGAACTCGGGGCAGCTGAAAAATATGTTGAGGTTGGAATTGAGACGCGGATCGCCGTCCAATTTGATGCCCGATATTTCTCGCACCGGGCTATCGGCGCCGTCGCAGCCGACCAAGTACGACGCGCGGACGGTTTGCCGCTGATTGGACTCGAGATCGACCAACTCCGCAGTTACGTCTTGCTCGCTTTGCGAGAGCGATTCCAAGCGGGTGCGTAGGCGCACCTCGACGTGGGGAAACGAACGCACGCGCTCGAGCAGTATCGGGTCGAACCAGAGCTGCGAGCAGACACAGTTGCCTTCCGGGGTGTAATCGAGTCTGCCGCGCTCGCGATAGGTTGGGTAGCAAAAGCGCAATAGCTCGTAGCCGGCCATGCTGGTGATGAACCGAATGTCCAGGGGATAGTCTTCGCCGATGCCCGCTTGCTTGACTTTCGTGGCGACGCCCCAGCGCCGGCAGAACTCCATCGTGCGGGTACTGACCGTATTCATCTTGGGCAACGTAACCTTGCCGTCCCGCTGTTCAACGATCAGACAGTGAATTCCGCGCAGACCCAGTTCCAGAGCTAGCGCCAATCCAACCGGACCGGCGCCGACGATCAAAACCGGTGTGTTATTGATTTTGTCTTCCATCGATTACCTGCAGTCGCATCCCGCGTTGGAAAACACAACGCACTTATCCATCCTGGCCCGCCAAGAAGCGCATCCCTCCCGTTACGCTCTTTGAGAACATCAGCCGCGTCGCCGGTACTCGGCCGCGCCGAAGGGAAAGTTGATGCCGTCGTCCGAAATGATTGCCTTGTTCTGCAGCGACAGAAAAGTGTCGTTTCGCGACTCGCGCAGTCTCGATCGCCGCCCCTTGCAGCACCAATGTTCGTTTCAATGAATGCTAAATATCTCGTTGTAAAGCTTTACGATCTCTTCGTAGTTCTTATAATCCCTAGGATGCGCGATCACCCATCTGTAACCGCGAAAAAGTCGCGGCGGGTCCGGCTCGACATCTTTGCGGACCGGAACTCCGCCAAACCCCTGCATCATCTGTTGACCTTCCTTGGAAAGCACAAAGTCGATGAAAAGCTTGGCCGCGTTCGGGTGCGGCGCATTCGCCGCCAGTACGGTTGGGTTTACCCGGACGACCGCCGGCTCCAAAGGTATCCAATCAATGGGCGCTCCGCGCATGATCATGCGCTGGCAAGTCTGGTTAAAAGCCACGACAAGCGGGAATTCACCCGCGGCGGCCAATGTGGCTCTGTGCGTGCTACCCCGCTGAACCCTTGGGTGTTGCGCAGCCAAGCTCTTGAAATACGAGATTGCCTTCGACCTTCCCCACACCGCTATCAATCCCTGAAGCATTTCGTAGGCTTCAACATCTAGCGAAATTTGCGAACCTTTCCATTTTGGCTGCAACAAATCTTCGTAAGTCTTGGGTAGATCCTCTTTTCTGATCAATTTTGTGTTGTAACCCAGAACAAAACTAAGCGTATAGAAAGACGCCCAGTATCCATCCTTGTCCACGAGATCGTCGTAAATCATCGTTGCCTCCGGAGATCGGTAGGTCGCCAGCAGTTTTCTCTCCATCAGAGGCACAACCATCAATCCCGGACCCACTGCGACGTCCCAGGTTCGCCCACCCGTTCTCGCTTCCGATAAAATACGGTTCAATAGCGGGCCGCCGGCGGTCCTGTAGAGTGTAGGTTTTATGAACGGATACTTTTTGTTGAAGCGGTCCATCACCTCTTTGCTCATGTCGAGCGTCAAAGTCGTGTACCAGATTACTTCAGCCTCTTTTTTAGCGGCTTCGAGAACCTTGGGATCCGGAGCGGTCTGTGCCATCGAGGTTGAAACCCAAACGAGGATGCCCAAAGCTAACAAGGACGCTGCAAGCAAACGGCATTGTTGGATCATGGACAGATCCCTCTATTTGCTATGCACAAACAGACAGTTCGAGTTTTCGATCGCCCAATTCGCGATAGCCGTTTTCGGTAACGATGACGGTGGTGCCGGCCAACATGGTATCGTCGCTGGAATCGGCCAGCAAAGTCGGCGAGATGCTGTAAACCATGCCCGCTTTTAGCATGAAATTACTTCCTCTGAATCCCAAGCCGAGAGTCTTGCTCAGTTGTTCCTTCGAAGGATCCGGAATGTTGAAGGCCGGTCCCGGAAATTCCGGAACGTCGATGCCGTATTGATGAGTCTGCGAATGGGGCGAGGATCGAAATCCGGTCTCCGTCACGGCTTTGCGGTATGTTTCCACCAGGTCCAAATGGGATACGCCCTCCCGGACGGCGCCGAGAACTTTCTCTCTGACATCGAGCACTGCTTTGAATAGATCCCGATGGAGCGGTTTCGGCTCGCCGACCGAGAACTGGTGATCGCTGTGGCCGGCGTAGTGATGATATTCGGCGTGGGCTGTGAGCGTTCCGATATCTCCTTTTTGTATCGCTCGATCAAGACAAATTTGCATGAGCACAGGATTCTGCTTCGGAACGGGACCCAAATGCAGGTTGAAACTTGAATGCATATCACCGCCAGCCGCCCACATCGCATTGATGCCTTCCTGCAGCAGCCGCCGGCCCAGCATTCCCGGCCTTGCGACTTCGCAAACTCTCTCCACCGCCCGGTCGAAAATCCGGTTCGCCATGTCGATCATGGCGATTTCCTCTTCGCTTTTGATGGTTCTGGCATTGGTAAAAATGCCGGATACGTCGACAAACTTCGCCTCCGGGAAAGCTTTTTGAAGCTGCGCGTAGAACGCGTGATTGATGCTGGCATATCCGGCCAACCCCAGCGTTCCTTTATCCAGCTTGAGCTCCTTCATCCTCGCAATGATCTGTGAGCCGTCCACACCGCCCCGGATGTCCCGAATCCACTCTTGCATGTCGAGCAATACATCGACGGAAATATCGGCCAGTTGGCGGAAATTGATCACCACGGTCGGAAGATCGTCCGTGGCGGGAAGCAAACCGAACATTTCACCGGGAATTCCGTTGGTGATGTAAAACAGATTAGTGCCGGTAACGACCGCGCAATCGACATTTGCATTTCTCAATTCCCGTCGAATCAAAGCATAGCGTCGATCACGCTCCTTCAACGATATCTGCGGCAGTCCTGCGCTGGCCTGGTTCATCGTCTTCTCCTTATCGCTTTATCTTTCTCATTGCTTTCCTACTATGGCTTGAATATATCGTCAAATATATTAGTTTTATCGCTATCATAAATGGTTCTTTATGGCTGTAGATATTAGCCTTCATCGGCTAAAAATTTTTTTGTCGGTCGCCGAGCACAAGAACTTCTCTAAAGCAGCGGGTGTGCTCGGCATGACGCAGCCGTCGATTTCCATCCAGATCAAAAAACTCGAGCACGACCTCGGCGTAAAGTTATTCGATAGGTTGCGGCGGAATACGCACCTGACCAATGAGGGTCAACTCGTATTGGCGTACGCCAAGCGAATGCTGGGCTGGATT
The DNA here is from genome assembly GCA_963745035.1 of uncultured delta proteobacterium. Taxonomy (GTDB): domain Bacteria; phylum Desulfobacterota; class Binatia; order UBA9968; family UBA9968; genus DP-20. The sequence goes on from CAVUVW010000013.1 coordinate 81,092, forward strand.
TCCAGTCTCGAGAGCGATCTCGAAGACCTGCGTGGAATCAAGGTCGGAAATCTGGTGGTCGGAGCGAGCAGGGTTCCTAGCTCGACTACTTTCCCTCTCGCTTTTGCGCTGTTCAAGAAACAGTATCCGGAAACAAATATTCTGGTGAAGACAGCGCTCAGCCGTCAAGTGGAACAGTGGGTGTTGGATAATGAGGTCGACCTTGCGATCGTCGGTGGAGATGTCACATCAAAATTTATCCTGCGAGAACATTATTACGACGAAGAATTGTTGGTAGTGCTCACGCCCGACCACCGTCTTGCGAAAAAGGACAAGCTGCTTCCCCAGGACATTCTCTCGGAACCTTTCCTGCTGCCTTACACCGGCGCGTCGCTAAATTTATCGACGACGCTCTTCACCGAAAGGGAGTCGTGATTACGAATTATGTTACGTTGGGATCCCGCGAAGCCATTAAGGGGGCACTGGCTGCGGGTTTTGGCATAACGATCATGCCGAGATCCGCCGTTGAGCTGGAATCAAACGTTGGGCTCCTGACAACCAAGAAGATTCACGGCATCGATCTTCAATATCCCGTTTACATTATCCATCATAAAGATAAGCATCTTTCCCGTCTGGCGCTCACTTTTTTGGAGTTTCTACGCAAATTGCAATCAGTCTCATCGGTTTCGAAATCACTCGAACCGAACGGCGACGCTAACCGGATGGAATCAAGTCGCTTCAGAAGGTTCCTCAGAGTGTAAACCGTGCCGGCAAGTCGAAAAGGTCCTCCTGAGCACTTAAAGTCCTCCAATTGAGCCAACCAGATTGCTTTTCGCAGGAATGAGCATGATGCGGCATTAGTCTGAGATCGGTTATCGTTGGATTCGTTCGAAGAATCCCACGTTTTCAATTTCTTTCATGGGCGTTACATCGATGAAATCGGCAACTTTCATCTCTTTCAGCTTGGGAGTGGTTGGAGAGAGATCCTCGATCGCTACCTGGATTGCGTCTTCTCGCGGATAAGGCTTCGCCGGTATGCTTTGAAGAAATTGCACTTTATAGGTGAAGTCCAAGAGCTTGGGATCTTCGATCCGCATGTACTTCTTGAAAGCCTGATAAACCAAATCCTTGTTTTTTCTTCCCAAGGAAATCGCTTCGCTATAAGCCATCAGGAAGTTTTTCAATCGGGCGCGATGGTCTCTCACAAAATCCCTGGTCGTGACGAATTCACTGCCCGGGATCGGAATACCAAAGTCGCGCAAGTCGCCCAACACGGTCATTTTCTCCCCTTTCAATTCCATCAGCTGAAATACTTTATCAGGCTCGCCCAGGGTCGCATCGAGTTTCCCTTGCAACATGATCAGAATTCTTTTTTCGGATTCGCTGAGTCCGGTTGCGATTAAATACACGTCTTTACCTGGCACCAACCCCGCGTTGTTGAGGATACGCCGCAGCACGAAGTCAGGGCCTGCACCGATGCGGCTACCGCCCACAATTTTTCCGCGGAGATCCTGAAGAGTTTTGATTGACGGGCGAGCAACCAACTGAAAATTTGATCCGCCATTCGTCGACACGATCGTAATTGGCGCGCCTTGCGCAACTGAGGCAACAACCTGCGGTCCGGCGGCAGTAATCAAATGCACACCGCCGGTCAATAGCGCGCTCAGGATGACATTGCCGCCAGCGATGCTAACAAGTTTTACATCCAATCCGTACTTTTCGAAGAGACCCGTATCACGTGCAATCCACAGGGGAGCCCGATTGGCAGTGACTGAGGCGTAGGCAGCGATGAAAGGTTCAAGTTTTCTTTCCTGGCTGATTGCAAACTGTGGGTTTAGAAAGGCGATCGCAACGATCCACAATGAAATTTGTTTCATCGGTTTTAACACCTATCGGACGGTGAATGTTTCGTCATTCTGGGCTTGGCTTGAATCTGGGCACGACGATTTCCTCCGTGATGGATTCGAAGGCAACCGTCAAAGGCATGCCGATCTCAATTTGATCGACCCGCACGCTGGTAAGATTACTGAGCATTCGGGGGCCTTCCGCAAGTTCGATCACGCCCACTAGGTAGGGCAATTCTCCTTTCCAATACGGATCCAGTGCACGATGCGCGATGACAAAGCTGAACAATGTCCCCTTACCAGAAGCCTCGACCCACAGGTGATCGGGAGATAAACAGGAGTGACAAATCGGACTCGGTGGATAGCGGAAATGACCGCAGCGCGCGCAACGCTGGATCAAGAGCACTCCACGTGCGCAACCCGCCCAAAATGGCTCCCAATCAGGATCTGATAAGACCGGCATAGGCGCAATTCAGACAGCTAGAATTACCAAACAGAAGCGTAACGTGAATGCCGAGTTCGCCGCACTGACCATTCGCAAGCGCTATTTTGGCATCAGACACCTGCCGGGAACCGGCTTGGTGACGGAGTTGAGCCACCGCTTCGGTCAAATGACTGATCCCGCCGATATGAGCGTGCGAAAGAAGTCCGCCGTGCGTGTTTACCGGCAGTGCTCCGCCAAGCTGAATCCTCCCGTCCTCGACAAAAGATCCACCTTCGCCCTTTTTGCAAAATCCGTAGTCCTCCAAGGTGACGAGAACAACGGCGGTAAAGCAATCATAGAGCTCGGCAACATCCACGTCGGCGGGCGCGACTCCGGCCATTTCGAAGGCCTGCCGCGCTGCCCCGCGCGCGGCGGTTTCGGTCATGCTGCGGCTGGAAACGATTTCGCTATGTTCGCACGAATAGCCGGAGCCCAGGATGAATATAGGCGGCTGCTTACAATCTCGCGCGCGATCGCCCCGTGTGACGACCAATGCCGCGGCTCCATCCGACACCAACGAACAATCAAGCAATCTGTAGGGGTCCGCAATCATTGGCGAGTTCTGGTGATCCTCGATCGTAATGCGTTTACGCATCTGGGCGGCGGGATTCATGCTCGCATGATGCCGACATGCGACGGCCACGGCCCCGAACTGCCGCGAAGAAGTGCCATACTCATGCATATGCCGTCTTGCCGCCAAAGCGTATTGGATCGGCGCTGCCCCCGCGCCAAACAGATTCCTCACGTCTTCGGTGTCGGCAGGTGACCGCTCGCGCGGTTTCAATCTTCCCCGATTGGACGATCGGCTATCCCCGCCTACGCACAGGACCGTGGAGCAAAGGCCGGCCGCGATCGAGGCTGCCGCATTCACGATCATGCTCGCGGCCGCAGCGCCGCCGAGAGCGATATCGGTCACGTACGCTGGCGTGATTCCCAATCGTTCCGCCAAAAGAGCGGAATAGTTGGGCTGCGGATTGCTCCGCATCTGCGTGGCGATAATTCCGTCGATGTCTCGTTTGTCTAAGCCAGCGTCCTGAATTGCGGCAACCGAAGCTTCGAGCCTGAGGCTTAGAGCACTTCTGTCGGGAAGCCTGCCTACTGCAGTCTCGCCGATTCCAGCAATCGCAAATTGGCCGGTTGTACTGTTCACGTTAGCTCTCGCCGCGTGTACTGGGCGGGTTCCTGGCAGGAACTATTAAGACGCACGACCCGGTAAGAATCTGTCTACCGTCCTGGTTCTTCCCTTCGATTTCGCAGCGTATCCAAGGATCGGCCGAACTTGGCGACATTTCCGTAATTGTGCCGCCATAAGAAATGCTGTCACCCTCAAATGTTGAATATGTGTGCCTCAAATTGATCTTCTTCAGTTGTCCTTTTGGCCCAACCCAATCGGTCAACATCCGGAAGAGGAGCGCTTCGCGATAGGCTCCACTGGCGATGAATGTTCGCATGCCATTATGCTCGCGCACGTAATCGCGGTCGAAATGAAGCTGCGACCAATTCTCCTGCAGCCCCGCCCAACGCACTGTATCCGCCACCGTCAGCGGTCCGTATTGCCGCGACGGAAGAGCACTCCCACACGTGAGATCTTCAAAATAGATCTGCATGATCGAGTTCCGTTCGGCTGTATCCCAACTCTGAGAGGATTTCGTTATTGTGTTGGCCGATTTTGGGTGCAGGCGTAAGGCGGCGACCCAAGGCGGCTGCGACAGCACCGTTTGGGAACGGAATCGTGCCCAATTCTGAATGATGAAGTTCGCTCAAGAAGCCTCGAGCAAGTAGTTGCGGATCCTCGACAAGATCCAAAGGCGTTGCGACCGGCGAAGCCGGCATGTGGCGTCTTTGGGCTTCCTCCACCAACTCTGCCCTATTGAATTGGGAAGCCCATGCTTCGACACGGTTCAGAATAAAGTCTTGACCAGCTTCTTGTTTCTCTTCCTGTGCGAGGGAAGGATCCGCGCTCAGCACCGGGTCCTGCATCCAATCTACGAAGCGCTTCCAGCTCTCGACGCCATGGACTTGGCTGATCACGAAATGCCCGTCTTTGCATTTGAGCGCGCCCGACAGTGCTGTGATTCTGCCACGATTACCCTTTCGTTCGGTTCCGACCCCGAGAAACGTGTACTCCAGCATCGCTTGTTCCATGAAGCTCGCAAGGCACTGAATGGCAGAGACAGTCGCGGTTTGTCCCTGGCCGGTAAGATCTCGTTGAAGAAGGCCGAGCATAGCGGCGATCGCGGCATAGAGGCCCGCGGCACTCACGCTTACCTTTCCACCCAAAAGCCGCGGTTCTTCACCAGGCTGGCCTGTGAGCGACATTAGACCCGAACGCGCGAACGCACCAATCTCTGATTTTTCTTCTTCGATCTTGATCACTACGAGATTGGGATGAGGATATAGAGCAAGGTAATCTTCCAGGGCCGACGGAGTATCGAACATGACGATGTCAGCCGTTTCAAGAATCCTTTTCAGGACTTCGTTCGCCAGCGGTTTACTGAAATCGATGCACAAGCTGCGTTTGCCTGCATTTAAGTAGTGATGAAACGCGCCGTATTCCAAATCGAAAGTATTCCTAAGAAAAGGACCGGTCCGCCGTACCTCATCCCCCTCTTTGGACTCTAACCGAACTACGTCATGACCCGCCTCGACCAACAACCGGGTGGCGTAAGCGCCAGAAAACGAGGTGAGTTCAAGTATTCTTGCCATGGACTAGGTGCCTTTATCGCTCGTATCAGTAAACTTCGCTTCTGGAAGAAGCACAATTGTCTGTCTCCGGCGGAGAACTATCTCGCGAGAATAATCCAAAATACGATTCTCTTGGGTGACGTAGATACCCCATCCCCTTTTACCCTCACGAGCTGAAATGTCCGTGATCGAGCTTTCGGTGAAAAGCTGCTCGCCGAGAATGACCGGCCGCCCCCACTCGAATTCGACACTGACGTTTCGCGCATTTCGGACGTTGGTGTAGGATTTCGGAAGCGGCAGATGATGCCGTAGGTCGGCCGCGTCAAACCCCATGTCAGTATCCCGACGTTTAATACTGAAGGGCAGCCACCCGACCAGGAGCGGCGGCAAAATGCATCCCCGATATCCTTCAGATCTCGCGAAGGCGTCGTCGAACCACAGGGGATTACTGTCGCCGGTCGCATCGACATAACGGCGTACTGTTGACCCCGTGACCGATTCCAAAGGTTTCAACGGCGTTGTCTTACCTACCCACGCCCGCAGTTCCGGTGTAATCAGCGTGTCGGTTGCTTCACTCATACGAGAGCGGATTGAACATCGAGAGCTTTAATCTCTTCATCCGCAAGTTCGAGCCAGCCTTTCAGAACTTCATGGGTGTGTTCTCCTAGACTCGGCGCCGATGTGGGGCCTGGCCACGGTCCTGTTGAGAAGGAAAACGGCAGCCAAGTCATACACATTGAACCAAGCCTGCGCTCAGGCATGCTCCGATAAACCTCGGAGCGGTCGTCGCTGTCCATTACGTCTTGTATGCGGCGCATACGTTCGGCTGGGATGCCGACTTGTTTAAGTCGGCTTTCGAGTTCCGTAGCCGCTTGGGTCTCAGTCCATTCCCGGATTTTGTTATCGATCTCGTCGTGAGAAATGAAATCTCTCTGTGGCCGTAGCAAAGCGGCTATCGGTGCCCCAACCAGGATTATCCATAAGTTGGAGCAGCGCTCGCCATTGATCATCGTTTTGGATACTGATCGCGCACCATTGATCGTTGCCCGCACACCGGTAGACCCCCTGCGGACAGAAGCGCGGAGATCGGTTTCCGAGCCGTTCAGGAGGCTTCTTGCTGACTCCGCTGTAAAGCAGCATCGCCCCTAAAGTCGCAACGCTGCATTCGAACTGGCTGATGTCCAGCCTGCTCCCGAGACCTGTCTTTGAGCGTTTCTGCAAGGCCTGAAGGATCGCGAAACAAGCATGGAGGCCGCCGACATAATCGTTCCATGAATTTGAAATCCCGATCGGCGGATCACTTTCCGATCCAGTAAGCATCATTAGGCCGCTGTAGCCTTGAAGGTTAAAGTTCATGCTGGTCCAATCGCGTCGCGGCCCGCTGTGCCCATACCCGGACATGCTAGCGTGAATCAGCCGAGGGTTTTTGCCCTTTAGGCTTTCATAGTCGAGCCCCAGCCGTTCCATGACTCCAGCGCTAAAGTTTTCCAAAACAACATCGGCAACGGAGGCGAGGCGCGCCGCCAAATCGCGCCCATTGGTATTCTTGAGGTCAATACAAATGGACCGTTTGCTTCGATTGGTGTTGAGATAGGATGCTTGGCGATCCTGTTTAGTTTCGAAGCCCGGTTTAATAATACCCTTACCCCAACGATCCGGGTGTTTCGTACTTTCAACGCGCACGACGTCAGCGCCAAAATCCGCCAGCAAACGGCTACAAAAAGGCCCGGCAAGAACATGCGTGAAGTCCAATACCTTGATCCCCGCAAGGGGAGAAATTGCGGCTTCCGCCAAATGGCCCTCTTTCGCTTGCATGAATGTCTCGGTAGGTCGCGCTATTGAGAAGAAGCTGTCTTAAAAACTTTGTCAAGGAATCCACTTTCATCGAGTTTTCGAATGAAGCGCGGCTCGTTTAACGTTTCAGCTTTCAGGCCGCCGACACGAGGATCTTGCGTCTTCATGAATTTTTGCAGGTTTTCCAAGCCCGGCACGGATGGGTAGGGCTTGGTTTCAATGCTGCGGGCAAGATGCATATAGCCCTCTTCAGCGGCTGCTGGATCCGCAAGCCTGAGACGAGTCATCATCGTTTTCAATACCGCGGCTTTGTTGCGTGGATTAACGAAAAAGCCCATTCCTTCAATCAGAGCTTTGAGAATGTTCTCTAGCAACTCGGGACGCTCGTCCATAAGAATCTTCGTGGCAACAACATCTGATCCTGTGAGCGGCACTTTCACGTTCATAGAATCACCCAAGATATTGAATCCCTTGTTCTTGAGAGAGCGACTGTAGGCCGTCCCTAGAGCAGAAGCATCCATTCTTCCCACTTCCATCCCCAGCACACGCACGGATTGCTCTCCGGCCGGCACGATCTGGATTTTGTCTCGACGTGGGTCGAGTCCCAGATGCTCCAGCCATAGATTCGCGATTACCCAGTTTGTGCCGCCGATACTTTGAACACCAATGGTCTTGCCGCGCAAATCTTGCGCCTGCTTGATAGCCGGAGCGGCGACTAAATCGTTCATTACCCTGCCAATGAACGTTGCGACGATTTTGAGACCGGTAGCGCTGGCCTCGACGCCAAGAATTCCTCCACCGCCGCCATACGCCACCGGTATTCGATTGGAGGCAAACCGGCCAACATGATCGACGTACTCCTCACGAATACGATTTCGGGATCGATGCCGTATTTGGTGAAGAAACCTTGCTCCGCGGTTATCCACAGCGGCGTGATGCTCGGGTTTATGGTTGCATGAACAATTGTGATCTTAATCCCTGCGGCGCCCGCAGAGTTCAAGTTCAAAAGGATGCTCAGGATACACGAGCTTAGTATCACGTTCAGGTTTTTCATAGTTCGCTTATACAATAGCCGTGCGCAAAGCTTCAATAAGAACCGTTGAGGTGCATGGATATATTGAAGCCTCGATTCGAAGTGACGCGGACGAGTGTCATTGGCGGATCTACGCGAGAACTGGGCGTACACTGTGCTTGCTAGTCGTGAAGAAACGCACACCGTGGTGCGTGAGAAGCCGCTGCTTTGGTGTTCGAAGGAGCGTTTATACTTTCAGATGGCTATTTCAATTTAGCCATTCTTCCGAACTATGATCAGAATTGTCGAAACAGTCTTTTATCACTTCGTTTTTCAGATTGACGATCTGGAGAAAACAACGGCCAAGAGAAAAAATCGGGTTGTCAAAGCTGCCAAAGATCGCGAGTACGCGGAAACTCGAGCTTCAGATCCAGACGGAAACTATTTCGATTTGTCAGAACACGGGTTTTTAGATATCAATCCGACAGCAGAAAAGAGAAGGACTAATCACCGTCTACCCGATCAACTCAATTTAAGCTCATCGGTTTAACTGCCAGGAGGCATTGACGTGGCGAAAAACGGCTTCAAAATTCTCGACAGCGACATGCACGTCATGGAGCCCGTGGATCTTTGGGAGCGCTACATCGACGGTAAATTCAAACATCGGGCGCCGCGCGGCGTCACCAGCGCCAACGTCAGGGACCTGCGTATGGTCTATCCGGACGGCCGCGAGTGGGCGCGCACCACCACCCGGCAAAACGATACGGCGCGCGGCGAAAATTTTGAAAAGAACCAACTCCTTTATCGGTCCGACGCGGCGCGCGGCTGGTCGGCCGACGTGCAGTTGGAAGCCATGGACACCGAAGGCATCGACATCGCCGTGCTCTATCCGACCCGCGGCCTGCGCGCTCTGGTGGTGGACGATATGGACGCGGCATTCGCCGCGGCGATCGCCCGCGCTTACAACGATTGGCTTTATGATTTTTGCAAAACCGAGCCGCGGCGCCTAATCGGTGCCGGCATGATCTCGCCCTACGACATGAACGACGCGGTGAGCGAGGCGCGCCGCTGCGCCGAGCAGCTCGGCTTTCGCGCCGTGTTCCTACGCGCCAATCCGCTGGTGCCGCACCAGTGGCACGATCCGTACTACGAGCCGCTCTGGGAAGCGCTCGAAGATTTGGACCTCTCACTGGGATTTCACGAGTCCACCGGCACCGGCAAAAATCCCGCGGCGGCGCGGATGGAGCCCAATCTGATGCTGCGCCGCGTTTACGGACAACCGCTGGAGCAAATGATGGCGCTCGGAAGCTTTTGCGGCGGCGGGGTATTGGCGCGCTATCCGCGGCTCCGCGTTGCTTTTCTCGAAGCTAATTGCAGTTGGCTCCCGTGGCTACTCTGGCGTTTGGACGAGGGCTGGCGCCTCGAAGGCGATGTCTGGGCGCCGGACTTGAATCTAGCACCGAGCGAATATTTTAAGCGCCAGTGCGTGGTTTCCGCGGAGCCCGACGAGGCCACGGTCAAACACGTGATCGAGCATCTGGACGGCAGCGGCATCGTCTTCTCCACCGACTATCCTCACGGCGATTCGAAATATCCCGAGGCGGTGAATCATTTTTTAGAGTTGCCGATCAGCGACGACGACAAGCGCAAGATTCTCTGGGACAACTGCGCGGCCTATTACGCGATGGGAAAGCGCGAGGCGATTTGAATGCGCCGAGCCGCTCTGTGCGGAGAACAGAGCGGCTCGACGCGGGAATTAGCGGCGGTTATAATTGTCGTTGTAACGATGATGGCGGTGATGGCCCCAGTGACATCCTGCCGCAGTCACCATTCCCACTGCCAGCAGGGCAAGTAACGCGATGGTTTTCATGGTTCCTCCTTTCTCTGCACCATTGGCTTTCGGATAACGCCGAACTTCGTCAGACTCCTCTCTGTTGCTTTAGACGATCAAGATCGCGCCTTGCGACAGGAGAAGTTACGTTGGCAGCGCGGCAAGACAGCTGCGGATTCGAAAGAACTGGCGGTGGATGGGATGTGCGGGTGCGCGGCGGTGCGCGGCGCCGATGTTGCGCCGCAGCAGAGATGGAATACGAATTAGAAGGCTAGGCGGAGAAGCCCGAAGCGAACTCAGTCGCGATCGCGATCCCGGCCGCGATTGCGGCGCTGATCGTTGTAGCGTTCCTTCAGCCGGTCGCGCCGCTCCTCCGGCAGGCGCTGCCAGCGATTCCACTCCTCGCGCAGGTGTTCCTTGTCTTGCGACGGTAAATTTTGCCAACGCTGATAGTTGCGCAAAACCCGATCCTTCTCTCTGGGTGAGAGATTGCGCCAGTCATCGTTGGCCGCGGACGCGTGGTGCGCTGCCAGCAACAAGAACGATCCAAAAAGCCAAGCTGTGATCTTTCGCGTTTTCATTGCATTTCGAGTTAGGCGACGTGGCTGAATCCGCGCACCTGTCGCGTACCGCCGGTCGCGGCGTCGCTCTTGGGCTCATCTTGAGACTCGAGTCCGCCGAGTGCTTCTAAAATGTCCATCGACTTGAAAAACTCGAGCTGATTTTCGTCGGCCAAAATCTCCTGCGGAATTCTTTCCGCTCGCGGCTCGACGAACAATCCCAAATTATCCTGTCCAAACAGCAAGCCGATGACCAGCACCGCCGCCGTCACGGTGCCGAACGCCGGCACCATCCAGCTCCGCGTCGGCACGAACAAGGAACGCCACCAAGATTTTCTTTCGTCATGCTCCGCCAGTTTCGCCACCGTCTCCCGATAGTAACTGTCCCAGAAAGACGGCGGCAACTCCTCGGTCCGCGCGATCTGCGGCAACAGCCGTCGTAAATCGGCAAGAAAATGCCGGCAGGAATCGCACTCAGCAAGATGGCGCTCCACGCGGACTCGTTCGCTCTCGGCGTTCTCGCCGTAATAGTGAAGAACGAGGTCCTCTTCGTATTGCTTGCAGGCGCCTTTCAGCGGCGTGCTGATAGTCATAGCTTCCCCCTAAACGAATTCCAACAAACTCTGGCGCAGCGCCGCCACGGCGCGATGGAGATACACCCGAACCGTTCCTTCGGTAGTTTTCATGACTTTCGCGACGTCCGCAATCGACAAACCCTGATCGTTTCTGAGCAGGAAGGCGGTGCGCTGTTTCTTGGGCATCGTCTCCAGCGTCTTGTTCACCCTGCGCTTGGCCTCGCCGGCGATCGCGTGCTGCTCCGGCGCAAAAGTCGAGTCGGCGAACTGCCGCGGTTCACCGGATTCCTCGCTCACTTGATCGAGCGATTCCCAAACGACCCGCCGCTGCCGCCGCGCATGATCCAAACAAAGGTTGACGACGATGCGATAAAACCACGTATAAAAGGTCGATCTTCCGTCAAACTGTTTCAAGTTGGCGTAGGCGCGCACGAAAGCATCCTGGGACAAATCCTTGGCGGTTTCGGTGTTGCGTGTGAAATTGAAAGCGATATGAAAAGCCTTTTCCATGTATCGACGCACCAGGACCTCAAAGCAATCCCGCCGCCCTTGCTGACTTAACGCCACCAGTTCTTCGTCGCGCAGTTCTTGCTCGTTAGCCATTTGCGTTCGCGCTGAGAATTCCTACGCCTTACAACAGTTTAGACGCCGTTGGATAAGAAAGGTTAACAGCCTTTGGAGGCCCGGCCAAGAGACGCTAACTCGCAGGAAAGAATGAGGAAACCGGCAAGCGAAAATGAGGAGGAACGGCGTGGCGGATAGGAACCGGCCTTTACTGGCCGGTCGCCAGCGCCAGTACGTCTTCGATGATGTCGAGAATCCGGTTGGTGCGGCGGTCGATAAGAATCACGTCGCGCTCGACGATTACCCGTTCCCAGGATTCCGGCAAGCGCGGTAGCTGGCGATCTAAATCGACCGGCAGCGGTTCAAGACGTTTTTGCAAGCCTGGCGGCAACTCGCCGTTCTTCTCGAGCTTCTTTTGTAAGCCCGGAGGCAGATTGCCGCCGCGCTTGGCGAGGCCGGGCGGCAGTCCCTTTGCCTTCGATTTCTTGCCGCGCCGGTAATACTGTTCAATCAGCCGTCTCTCCTCAGGAAGGAAGTGTCCCGGCCGCGCTTCGGCGCGCGCTTGAGCGAATCGGTTATGGAAAAGCGACCCTACCGCGGCATAGGTAAATATCAGGAATGCTCGTCTGGATTGATTCATAGCCTTTGCCCTCGCGAGAAATTACTTGCTGTGTCCTTTGCCGTTATTAACGCCTTTGCCGTTACCCCCGGCCGACACAATGCCGCTGCTCGCGCCCGCCGAGTTGCCCGAAGCACTTACGATGCTGCCCCGGTTGCTATGTCCATAGGCGTTGCCGCTGCCTTTTCCAGCCGCGCTGACAATGCCTTCGCCAGAGCCTTTTCCGGTGGAAATCCCGTGTGCCGAGTTGCCATGGGCTTTGCCGCCGGCGGAAACGATGCCGCTTGTCGAATTCCCACTCTGGACGCCGGGGGTTGACCCGGCTCCTTTAGCCGAGGCGGTAGACGCCGTGGAAAAGTTCTTATTTGCGCTCTTCATGCTCGACATCACGGGACCAAGTTTGGTACCGAGTCGCTGGGCGATTTGACCCCAGCCCATGTTCTGGCTGCGCATCGCCAGAACGCCTTGTAAATTCGTGGTGGTGATCGCCCCGTTGGCGCCAGTCTGCGTAATCGTTCCGCCGGTAAGGGCAGCCTGCAGCTGCTGGGGTGTGGGCTGAGTGATTCCCAGCGTACTCAACTGCTGTTTGGCAAGGGCCAGGGAAATATAAACGTTGCCGTAGCCCATCTGGCCCGTCGGCGGCGTGATCACCGTCGTGGTCGGGATCGGCGGCAACCCCGGCGTCGGATTGGGCGTCAACGACGTGAGCGTGATCGGCGTCCCGTTGCGTAGGCCGGTCACAACGCCATTCGCATCGGCGCCGAGAAACGGATTGAAGTCGCCGCTGATCTTGCCGACGACGTTGGTTTGACCGGGATTGGTCGTCAGCTCGTTCATTGTCGTCACCTGACCATTCAAATCCGCCGCCGTCTGGGCGGGGCTCAAGCCCGGTGCGCCCGCTATCAAACCGACTGTCAATGCGATCGCTGAAACCTTCATGACGCTCCTCCCCAGTTTTTAGCCGATTCCCAAAGCCTTCTCGGTCTGAATAATGATCTCGGTGGCGGTTGCGCGATCTTTGAAGAAGATCCCCTGCTTCGCCACGGTGCGAATGCGAGTGGTTTTCGGACTGACCATCTCCAACTCGATCTCAATGTCGCGATCGTTGGACACGGCCTTGATTGCTTTACCCTGGTCGATCTTCGAGGTGGCTTCGACCTGGATACCCATGCGGTTCAGAGCTGTCCGCGTGGCGCTTTCCACTTGCGGCAAGGACGCCGTAAATGTGCGATAAGCTATGCCATCCAACGTGTAGGCGACCGACGTGCCAGTCGTAACCCCGGCGCCGACGCCAAGTAAGGTCAGCCCCACCGCGGCGCAGCCGTGGAGAAATAGCAACAAACCAAGAATAACTACGCAGTGGAAAAGACACTTCGTATTTGCCATATGGCGACCCATAGGCAATACACGAGCCAGAATTGCGGGTGTGCCAACGGAAGGGACTGCTTGGAGCAATTCTATATGCGCGTCCGGTTTTCGTGCCATTCGCGCAGACAAAAATGTTAGAGCGGTGGTAAGTTTTACCGCCAAGGCGAGCAGAGGCGCAGCCGTGCTAATGGCCGCCGATGCCGGTAATTTTGATGCTACCGTGCTTCGACTTGTACTTTCGGTTGAGCGCAATAATAACGCCCGTAAGTCCTTCGATCACGTAGGCGTTGCTCGCCGGCCCGCCGTCGTAAGCGGTCGCGCCGATGCGCGTGATGATCTCCATGACTTTTTGCTTGGCTTCGGCGTTGTCGCCGCAGACCAGCACGTCTCCCAGCGGCGCGTCCACGTCGCCTAAGTCGACGGCGGAAATATTGTGCAGCGCGCCGACAACCGGCGCCTCGTCGGCCAAAATCTGCTGCGCTTCCTGGAGCGCTGAGCCGGCCGGCGGCACGAACGGTTTCACTTTGTTGAGCGGCACGACGGTGTCGATCACGATCTTCCCCGCCAATTGTCCTTTGAGATCCGATACCATCTGCGCGTGCCCCTCGTAGGGCACGGCGATGACGACGAAGTTGGCCTCTTTGACCGCTTCCTTGTTCGTTGTGCCGGCTATTTCGCCGGCTCGCAGTTTTGGTTTCAACGTTTCAACGGCGTTGCTAGCCTTCTCGGCATCGCGCGAGCCGATGATGATCTTCACTCCCGGCGCGCCCAGGCGCAGCGCCAACGCGCTGCCCAGATTGCCCGTTCCGCCGACGATTGCCACGCTAAACTGATCCATGATGATTTCTCGAACTAGCGAAAAAGATCCTCCGCCTCGGGGCGAAGAAGCTCCCGCGCCGATCCATCCTCCTTTGTTTCGATGTCGTATCCGCGCGCGACCACCACCGGCACGCCGTCGCGCTTGCCCATAACCAATTCCGCCGCCGCGGCAAACTCATCGGCGATGGCCGCCACCGCGGCCTTGAGCCGGTAGCCGTAGCGGTCTTCCAACCCGCGCTCATCTTTGACGGGGCTCATGCCCGCCACGCCGATCGCGACGTCAACGGTGCCCAGCCGCCAGGCCCTGCCGAAGCTGTCGCTGATGATCACCGCCGGCTTTTTGCCGGTGTGCTGCGCGATCACGGCGCGAATTTCCCGCGCCGAGCGATCCGGGTCTTTGGGCAGCAGAGCCACCTGCCGCAAGCCGACATTGGATTGATCGACGCCCGCGTTGGCGCAGACAAAGCCGTGGTGCGTTTCCACGATCAGCGCCCGCCCGCCGGTGCGAATCACGTCCCGGCTCTCGGCCAGAATCACCTCGACCAGCTCGGGTTCTTTGTCGAGCTCGGCGGCCAACTCCTTCGCCCGCGCCGAAGCCGTGACCTCGGCGAGATGCGCCATCCGCCCTTCCGCCTTGGAAACGATTTTTTGGGCGATTACCAAAACGTCATGCTCGGCGAGCTCGATTTTCTGGCGAGCGCAGGCCGCGCAAATGAGCTCGCCGATAGAATCGCCGGCGCGGACCTCGCCGATACCCTCGACGCCGATCAGCTCGAGCCGCTTCATAGGCTTTCGCCGCGCGGAACGCCGAGCGCAGCATGCTCGGCCAGGAGAGCGCGCGCCACCCGCACCGACTCGCCGGGCGTCGCTTCGTAGGCGAGAAATCGTTCGAGATCTTTGGGCTCGTCGATATCGAGCGCGATGTGTTCGTTTTCGTAAAAGCGCATCGGCAAGCCCTGGGCGGTCACCTGGCTCAGATGGAACGTAAAGCTGTCGTAGCCGAAGCGCAGCGGAATGACATCGGGCGGCGCCAATAAGAGCGCGTTGGTGCCCTTGCGGTCGTGGGACGGGACCAGCAGCGCAAACGGCGGCGCCGCATCGTGCGGGACTTGCGCGAGGATCTGCTCGATATCGGCGGCTCCCACGAGCGGCATGTCGCCGGGCAGGATGAGCACCGCTTCGCAGCCGGCGCGCTGCAACTCCTGCCGGGCAAAGTCGACCGCCGCGGTCTCGCCGTTCTCGACGCGCTCGCGAATCACTTCCGCGCCGGCGAGCGCGGCGATGCCCGCCACCTTGTCGTCTCCGGTCACCACGAAAGTCCCCGCCAATCCCCGCGCCGTTCTCACCTGCCGCAGCACATCGCGGAACATGGTCTCGGCAAGCAGCTCGCGCGCCGCGCCGCTCAAGACCGGCGTGAGGCGCTGCTTGGCGTTGCGAAAGCCCTTCACGGGCATGAGGGCGGCGATATTCATGCGTGGTCCAGAAAGAATTTTTTTAGACTATTTTCGCGCCCACGCCAAGACCTCGCCGGCGAGGCGCCGCTTGTCGGCAAGCGATGTCATGCGGATGTTTGTGCCGCGGGTTTTGATGCCGAGACTTTCGATCTCCGCGGCGATGCTCTCGTCCTCCGCCGCGATCAGAAGCTTATCGAGAAAACCGCGATAGAAATCAGCGACGCCGAACGCCGATGCTCGCCAGCCGCTCGCGCGCATCAATTTATCGGCCGGACCTGAGATCGCCGCCGCGCCGATCATCGGGCTCACGCCCACCGCCGGCGCTTCGGTTTGTTCGAGCGCCGCGCGAACTCCGGGCACGGCGAGGATCGGGCCGATGCTGGTGATCGGATTGCTTGGACAAACAATGATCGCTTCGGCGCGGTGAATCGCGTCGAGCACGCCGGGCGCGGGCCGGCTCTGTTCCACGCCGGCGAAGCGGACGGCTAGAACGTCGGGCGCCCAGCGTTCCCTGACGAAGAATTCTTGAAAAGAAAGCTCGCCCGTCGCAATCTTCACCCGGGTTTCGACACGCTCATCGGACATCGGCAAGATTCTCGCGGCGACGCGGAGCGCGCGGCGAATCTGCTCGGTGACCTCGGAAAGTTTTCGCCCTTCGTTCAAAAGCCGCGTGCGTGTGATGTGCGTCGCCAGATCCTGATCACCGAGGTTGAACCAAGCGTCGTTACCCAAACGGCGCAGTTGCTCCAGCACGGTGAAGGTATCGCCCTTGATGCCCCAACCTTTTTCGGTGTCGCTCAGACCGGCCAGCGTGTAGGTGATCGTGTCGATGTCGGGCGAGATATGCAGGCCGTGAAAGACGCAGTCGTCGCCGGTATTGCAGATGATTGTCAGATCGGCGGGATCAACGATCGCGGCCAGGCCCTCGACGAGCTTGGCGCCGCCGGTGCCGCCGCTAAGAGCGACGATCATCAGGAAGGCCCTGAAAGCGACGGAGTGTTGGTGTAATGAGAGTATTGGCAATTCCCGGAGCGGTCCGTTTTCTTTTACCAAGCCGTCGGCGCCACAAAGGCGTTCCACGGAAGGAATGAGTGAATGGGGCAGATATTTTTCACCCTGGTGAATAAATTCCGGATAAATCGGCAAACGCGCTCTCAGTTCGAAACCCGCTTGCGCACTTTTCTCTTGCAGCAATTGCAGCGTCGGCCACGGCGCTTCGGGATTGATATAATCCGGCGTCAGCGGCGAAACGCCGCCCCAGTCGTTGATTCCGGCTTCTAAATACAACTCGTAACCTTCCGGCGTCAGATTGGGCGGCGCCTGGATGTTCATCTCGCCGCCGAGGATCAAGCGCGCGAGCGCTACTGTCTTCGACATGTCGTCGCGCGTCGCGTCGGGATGAGCGCGCATGGGAATCGTCGGCTTGGCGCGAAAGTTCTGCACGATCACTTCTTGAATGTGGCCGTAGCGTTCGTGCAGCGCGCGAATCGCGAGCAAAGAATCGATCCGCTCCTCCCAATTCTCGCCGATGCCGATGAGAATACCCGTGGTAAACGGCAGGCGCAGCTCTCCCGCCAGCTCCAACGTGCGCAGCCGCACCGCCGGCTTTTTGTCCGGCGCGTTGTCATGAGCCGCGCCGGGAAGCAGCAACCGCTCGCTCACGCTTTCGAGCATGAGTCCCATGCTCGGGTTGACTTCCTTGAGACGCTGCAAATCACCCCGCCCCATCACCCCGGGATTCGAGTGCGGCAACAATCCGGTTTCGTCTAAAACCGCGCGGCAAGCCTCGAGCAAATAATCGAGCGTGCGCTGGTGGCCGCGCTCGGTTAGGAACGCTTTCATTTCCGGATAAATCGCTTCCGGCTTATCGCCGAGGCTAAAAAGCACTTCGGTGCAGCCGAGCAGCCTTCCCTGATTGACGACGCGCAGAACTTCGTCGATGGTCATGGTCTTGGCGCCCGCCTCATCCGGCGCCTTACGAAACGTGCAATAGCCGCAAAAATCGCGGCAGAGATTAGTCAACGGGACGAAAACCTTGGGAGAGAAAGTGACGATGCGCCCTTTATGTTGATTGCGAAGTCGTGCCGCAGCCGCAAGCAAAATCGCCAGCTCATCGCCTTCGATGCGGGCAAGTGCCAGTGCTTCAGCACGGCCGACCTGCTTGCCTCGCAGACAGTCGGTTAAAACATCCGCGATCACTCTTGCTTGAATATCGGATCACCGCCCCGGTTTCAAATCACTGACGCGTGAACCGTAACAACCTTGCAGCAGCTAATACACGAGAGTACTCGCCTCCCTTGGTAGCAGAGCGGCGTTTCGGTTGCCCTTGCGAGTTTCGCTGTGGTACTTCTCAAGCGTTTGGTGCTGACAAAGCGCAACTCAAAGCGGAGGAAAAGTCATGGACAATTTCGACAATGTGCTGGTCATCGATGCCGACGGCCATGTGTACGAAGGCAACGTCGATCTCGCCAGGAGAATGCCGGAAAAGTGGCGCTCGCAGGCGCCGGTTCGGTTGAAGGACAACGAGGGCAACTCGCGCATTTTGCTCGAAGGCCGTCTGTGGTCGGCGTCGCAAGGGTTGGCTCCCGGCGTCTCAGGGCCGATGACCGAGAAGGCGCGCGGCTATCGCGATGGGATGGTCGATCCCCGCGCTCGGCTGAAAGACATGGACGAGGAAGGCATCGACGTCGCGATTCTCTTCGGCACGCAGATCGCGCTCACGGTGAACGGTTTGATGAACAAGGAACTCGCCGCCGTGCTTTGCCGCGCGGTAAACGAGTGGCTGATCGAATATTGCTCCGCCGACCCGAAGCGTTTGCTCGCTGTCGGTTTGATTCCTTGCCAGGACCCACCGGCTGCGGTGGAAGAGCTGGAATATCTCAAAAAAGCCGGCGCGATCACCGCGATGCTGCCGACCAACGTCTACGGATTAAACAACATGGGCGATCGCATGTTCGATCCGATCTACGATTGCGCTCAATCGATCGGCATGCCGCTCAGCGTCCATCCGCAGACCGGCCACGACGGCGTCCTCGGCGTCTCCGGCGTCATGGGCGCGGGCAGCGAGCGCTTTCGCAAATACGCCTACGTGCACATGACTGCTTTTCCGTTTGAGCTGATGATCGCCATGATGCACATGATCGGCGAGGGCGTCTTCGACCGCTATCCGAAATTGCGTGTCGGATTCATGGAGGGCGGCGCCGGCTGGCTGCCGTTCTGGGCCGAGCGCTTCGACGAGCATATCGAAAAGCTCGCGCCGCAGATGCCCGACCTCAAGCGCCGGCCGAGCGACATCATCCGCGGCGAGCAAGTGACGCTTACCTGCGAGTCCGAAGAGACCGGCCTCGACCGCGTCTTCGCCGCCAACGGCGAGAACACCGTCATGTACGCCTCGGACTACTGCCACTGGGATTGTCACTTTCCCTATTCGGTGAAGGATGTGGTCGACGGAGCGGATCTGTCGTTTGCGCAGAAGGAGCGGTTGCTGAGCAAGAACGCCGTCGAATTTTTCCAACTGAAAAACCTGCCCCAGCCGAGCGCGCTCAAGAACGCGCGGCGGAGCTGGAGCGGAAGCTTGGCAAAAGCGGCAACGGCGTGAGGAGATACGACATGCGAGCGGGACGGTTGATTCTCATCGCTCTCTTGACGGCATTCGGTTTGGTTCCGCGCCTGGCGCAGGGAGCGGAGGCAACTTATAAAATTCGCATCGGCTTTCCCTCTCTCGCTTTTTCCTACATGCCCTATTACATCGCCCAGGAAAAAGGGATCTACAAAAAGCACGGCATCGAGTCCGAATACATTCAGATGGGCACCACGATCCAACCCCAGGCGGTCGTCGCGGGTAACATCAACTATTTGACCTCCGTCTCGGCCGGTATTTCCGCGGCGGTCGCCGGTCTGCCTCTGGTCATCGTCATCAGCTTTTCCGACACTTCGCCGTGGGTGCTGGTGACGAGCAAAGATATCCACAAGCCTCAGGATCTCGCCGGCAAGACCGTCGCGCTCTCCGGAGTTCGCACCGCGCCCTACTACTACTTCAACGCATTTTTGAAGAAATACGAAATCAATCCGAAAGACGTGAGCACAATCAGCACCGGAGGAACCGCGGATAGCTTTCGCGCGCTGACGGCCAACCGCGTCGCCGCCACGGTACTGACGCCGCCATTCGATGACAAAGCGGTTTCTCTCGGCTACAAGAAATTCATGCAGCTGGGCGAGCTGGCGGATATTCCGTACGTCGGCCTGGTGACCTCGCAAAACGAGATCAAAACCAACCGCGAGTCGGTGCGCCGTACCGTGGCGGCGGTGATGGATTCGATTGCGTGGCTGCGCGCCAATCGCGACGAAAGCACGAAGATGATCATCGACAAATTCAAAGTAACTCCGCAGGAAGCCGAAAATACCTATGCGACCTTGGTGCGTATCCTCAACAAGGATGGCCGCCTCAATCTTAAGGTGGCGCGCGGCTACGTCGACCTCCTCCGTCAGGAACGTCCGGTCCCGGCGGACTTCGATTTGACACGAGTGTTCGATTCCTCGTTCCTACCGGCCAATCGTTAAAGCCCTCGCCGTGCGGCCTCTGAAATCATTGCTGTCCTTCAATCTTGTGATCCTCGCCGTCTTGACCGCCGGCTATGGCGCAGTTTCTGAGGCGCAATCCCGCCGCAACATCAAGGTCGTTTTGGAAACCCGCCAGACCGCCACGAGCAACCAGGAAGCATTGCAAGGCTCGGGAAGCGTGATCGTTCGCCGCGGCACGGTTCACCCTTCCGGCCGCATCGCCGGCACCGACCGGCAGACCACCGTGCAGCGGTCGAGCGGTATTTTTACCCTGGTGCTCGACGGCGGCGAATCGATACTGACGGTCGTCACCCGCGTGCCCCAGGCAGAGATCGCCTATTACTACAATCATGCGCTCGGCAGCGGCGCCATCGAGCGGCGCATCGTCTTCACCGACGTCGGCACCTCGCTGCGCGTCCAGGCCACGACGTTGGCGGACGGCCAGATTCAACTCCGCTTAATTCCGCGCATCAGCTATTTTTCCGTCGACCGTCCCGGCGCGATCGATTTTACCGACGCAGCGAGCGAGCTCATTGTCCCCAACGGCCAGCCCGTCTCACTGGGCGGCCCGATCGCCAACCTGCACGAGATCACGCGCCAGATTCTCGGCTATTACAATCGCGCGAGCAGCAGCGAAACCGGATTGACGGTCACCGCAACGGTCCAGTAATCTTCGTTACAACGAGCGCCACCAACCGATGCTTGTCGATAGCCGCGCAAGCAAGGCTGCGCCCGGATAACCGTCTTGACAAAAGGCGCCCTTGTTGATGACTTAGAAATTAACGACCCGTCAGGAGGACCAGCCATGGCGTTTAACGGCCACACGATTATCGACGGCGACGGCCACGTGATCGAAGAATGCAAGGAAATCATCAACTACATGCCCCAGCCCTATCGCGACAAGTACGACACCCACAGTTTCTTCAATCCCTTTCCGCCGTTGGATCACCTGCACTCGTCCAACTTGCACGATTTTCAACCGGGCGCATTTAACAAGGTCGGCCCCGACGGCTGGGTGGCCTTTTTGGAAGACGTCGGCATCGAAGCCACCGTGCTCTACACGACCCTGGGTCTCGCCTACGGCAAGATCGTCAGCCGCGATTGGGCCATCGACGTGGGCCGAGCGTACAATGATTGGCTTTACGATACTTATTTGAAGCGCAGCCCGCGTTTTAAGGGCATGGGTTTAATTCCGCTGCAGGAGCCGCAGGCCGCGGTGGAAGAGCTCAGAAGAATCGTTAAAGATCTCGGCATGTGCGGCGCCATGCTGCCGTCGACGGGCATTCAGGCCAATCTCGGCGACTCGCGCTACTGGCCGATCTACGAAGAGGCCGACCGCCTCGGCTGCGCCCTCAGCGTCCATGGCGGCGCTCACGAAAACCTCGGACTCGATGACCTGACGCCCTACGCGCCGGTGCACTCGCTGGGCCACCCCTTCGGCCAAATGATTTCCTTCGGCGGCATGATTTTCAACGGCGTGTTCGACAAATTTCCGAACGTGAAATTCGGCTTCATGGAAGGCGGCGTCGCCTGGTTCTTGCTCTGCCTGGAGCGTTTCGACCGCTCCTGGGAAACCCATATTCAGCACGACCCGCGCAAGCGCTTTCTCGAGCTTCGGCCCAAGGAAAAAGTGAGCGAATACATCGCGCGCCACGTCGAAGCGGGACAGATCTTCATCGGCTGCGAAGGCGAAGAGCCCGATATCGCCCACGCGATCAAACGCATCGGCAACAAGCCCTGGGTGTTTTCCAGCGACTATCCGCACGAAGTCAACAACGAGTTCTGCAAACACGAGATCAACGAGTTTCTCGAAAATAGAGAGATCAGCGACGCCGACAAAGCGGCCTTCCTGCATGGCAACGCGCGCAGGTTTTATAGCCTGGGAGCCGCAGGGCTATGAACTCCGAGCCGCGCATCGGACTGATTATCCCGTCGGCCAACAGCCTGACCGAGCCGCAATTTCATCGCTATCTGCCGCCCGAAGTCAGCGCGCACATCGCCCGGCTGCGCATGGCCGGCAAGTTTCGCAAGCCGCTCGAGGAATTGAAATCGTCGCTCATCGAAGCCGCCGAGGCGCTTTCCGACGTGCGGCCGGCGATGATCGTTTTCCATTGCACCGCAAATTCCATGGAGAAGGGCTTGGCGCACGAGGCCGCCATCGTCGATATCATCGAAACAGGCGAGCGGCTGTCCGACCATCTCGACCGCGCAAGCGATCACGCGCGCTTTTGATAAGGTTGGCATCAAAAAACTCGTGTTGATCAGCCCGTACGTCAAAGCGACCAACGAGCACGAGGTGAACTATCTGGCCGAGGCGGGTTACACAGTCGTCCACGAGCTGGGACTCGGCTTGGAAAGCCACGCCTATGCGAAAGTCACGCCGGAAGAATGGAAAAAAGTCGTCAAGGAAAACACCCGCGCCGACGCCGACGGCTACTTTCTCAGCTGCACCAACACGCGGATGATCGAAGCGATCGACGATCTGGAGCGCGATCTAGGCAAGCCGGTGGTGAACAGCAACCAAGCCGTCCTCTGGACTTGCCTCGACAAACTCGGCATCCGCCACGTCGGCGAAAAGCTCGGCCGCTTGTTCCACTAGCATCAAACCAGACGGCCGTGTTTTACCAGCTCGGCCAGCTTCTCTCCCAGGCCGGTATTTCTTTTCTCCACCCGCAGGTTTCGGATCGCCATCGCCAGCGCCCTTTTGCTGCCGACCAAAACCACGAGCTTTTTGCCGCGCGTGACCGCCGTGTAGAGAATGCTGCGGTGCAGCAGCAAATAATGCGAAGTATGGAGCGGAATCACCACCGCCGGATACTCGCTACCCTGGCTTTTGTGCACTGACGTGGCGTAGGCCAGGCCGATCTCGTCGAGCTCATCGGAGTCGTAGGCCACCAGCTTGTCGAAAAAGTCGACCTTCACCCCGCCGTCCTCCCGGTCGATGGAGGCGATCCGGCCGAGGTCGCCGTTGAAAACTCCCTTGTCATAATTATTGCGCAGCTGCATGACCTTGTCGCCGGCGCGCAGCGCAAAGCCGCCGCGTTCGAGGATCTGGCCCGTCGGATTGAGCAGGCCCTGCAGCTCGCGGTTGAGATTGATCGTGCCCAGAAAGCCCGCGGTGCATCGGCGTCAGCACTTGGATCGTCTGCGCCACTTCGTGCGCGTCCAAGCTGCAAGGAACGCGGGATGCTTTCGCGCACGAGCTCCTTGACCGTGGCGAGAATCTCTTCTTCCGATTCGCGCGCGATAAAAACAGAAATCGCGCCTGTCGCGCGCCGTCGCCCCAGACCAGCGACTGACCTTCGAGAATGCGGTGCGCGTTGACGACGATCAGGCTCTCGCGGTCCTGGCGAAAGATGCGCCGCAGCACGACTTTGGGAACCGCGCCGGAATCGATCAGATCGCGGAGCACGCTGCCCGGCCCCACCGACGGCAACTGATCGACGTCGCCGACGAGAATCAGATGGCTATGCGGATCGACCGCGCGCAGCAGATGATCCATCAGGGCGAGATCCACCATCGACGCTTCATCGACGATGACGAAGTCCGCTTCCAGAGGATTATCCTCGGTGCGCTGAAAGCCGCCTTCGCGCGGATTGAATTCGAGCAGACGATGAATCGTCATCGCTTCTTCGCCGGCGCTTTCGGCCATGCGCTTGGCGGCGCGCCCGGTCGGCGCCGCCAGGACAAAGCTGACTTCGGCGCGGCGCAAGATCGTCAAAAGCGCGGTCAACAACGTGGTCTTGCCCGTTCCCGGGCCGCCGGTGATGACCAGTACTTTTTCACGCAGCGCTTGCTCGGTGGCGCGCGCTTGATCCGCGTCCAAGCGTCACCGCCGAAGGCGCGAACAATTCCGGGCTGATCAAATCGATGGCGCCGCGCGCCGCGCCCGTCGAGCGATCCCAGGGGCTCGGGATTTTTTCGCGTTGGATCGTCGACGGCGTCGCCAACAAGGCGCCGAATGCCGCCGCCACGCGCCGCTCGGCGTGATAGAGCTCTTCAAGATAAACCTGGGTGGCGCCGCCCTCGGCTTCATGAAGAACCAAGTCGCCCCTGGCGGCCAGTTTCGAATACCGCCGCTTCGACCGGATCTTCGTCGATGTTGAGCAGCGCGGCGGCATTGCGCTTGAGCGACGCGAGCTCGGCAAAACAGTGGCCGCGCTCGGCCATTTCGCGCAAATGTGCAGCACGCCGGCTTGCACGCGCAGCGGAAAATCACCGCGGATGCCGATCTGATCGGCGAGCCGGTCGGCCAGCAGAAAGCCGATGCCGTGCACCTGCCGCGCCAGCGCGTAGGGATTCTCGCGCACTTGATCGATCGGTCGCGGCGCCGAAGACCCGGTAGATTCTCAGCGCCAAGGAAGCGCCGACGCCGTGGCCCTGCAGAAACACCATGACGTCCTGCATGCCGCGCTGGGCTTGCCAGGCTTGCATGATGCGCCGCGCGCGGGCTTCGCCGATGCCGTCGACGTCGAGAATCCGCAGAGGCTGTTCGGACAACACGCGGAGCGTGTCGAGACCGAAAGCCGCCACCAATCGTTTCGCGTAAGTCGGGCCGATGCCTTTGATCATGCCGGAGCCGAGATACTTTTCGATGCCTTCGAGGGTCGCCGGATCGATCTTCTCCCATTGATGCACCTGGAACTGCAGGCCGTAGCGCGCATGGCGTTTCCACACGCCGGAGACTTTGAATTTCTTCGCCTTCCGCCACCGGAAAAATCGTCCCGACAACGGTGACGCCCGGTCCGCCGTCTTCATCGAGACGCGCGACGGTATAATGCGTTTCCGGGTGCTGGTAGGTGATCCGGCTGATCGTGCCTTGGAGCGAGGCGTATCGTTCGTTTTCGGCCATGCGGCAAATCTCCGGCGGTCATCCTACTGCAAACCGCGCAAAGCGTAAACGAGGCAGCTTGCCTTTTGCCGGGCGGGCGATACAATTCGGGCAAATCGTCAAATTTCACCGTTCGCTCTCGATTATTGGCCGTCCCCGCCCCTCATCTCTTGGTCCGCAGCACACCGCCCTGTTTTTGCCGGTCCTTTGACCTGTGAAATCCCAGGAGACGAAATCATGACTCTGGAAAATTTTTGGCTTGAGGCGTTTCTGATCATCGCGTTGATCTTCGCCAACGGCTTTTTCGCCGCGTCGGAAATCGCCGTGATCGCGATGCGCAAGAGCCGCATCGACGCGCTGGTGGAAAAGGGCGTCCAATCCGCCGCCGTGGTCGCGCGGCTCAAAAACGACCCCGATCGTTTTCTCGCCACAGTGCAAATCGGTGTAACCCTGGTCGGTACCCTGGCTTCCGCCATCGGCGGCGCCGCGGCCATCGATCATCTCAAACCGCAGATTGCCGCGCTGCCCTTTCCTCTGGCCGCGCGCTGGGCCGAAGCAATCGCGCTGTTGATCGTGGTCGTGCCGATCGCCTATCTGTCGCTGGTGCTCGGCGAGCTCGTGCCCAAGTCCCTGGCGCTGAAATACTCCGAACAGATCGCCTGCCTGGTCGCCCGGCCCATCGACTTGCTGGCCCGCGCGACGGCCGTTTTCGTGAAGACGCTCACCGCTTCGAGCAACAGCGTGCTCCGGATTTTCGGCGGCAAAGACGTCGAAAGCGCAAGCTTTATTTCCGTGGAGGAAGTCAAGTCGTTGATCCGTGAGGGCGCCGCCAAGGGGATTTTCAACGAAACCGAACAAGAGCTGATCCACAGTGTTTTTGAGTTTGCCGACACGCCGGTCAAGGCGGTCATGGTCCCGCGCACCGAGATCCACGCCATCGAAGCCCACGTCTCCCTCAGCGAAGCGGCCAAAAGCTTCATCGAAAGCGGCTTCTCGCGCATCCCGGTTTACGAGGGCGAGCTCGATAAGATCATCGGCATTCTTTACAACAAGGATGTTTTCAAGGCCTTGGTCGAAAACAGCGACTTTCGGATTCGCGACCATCTGCATCCGTCGTTCTTCGTGCCGAGCACCCTGCCGATCAGCGAGCTGCTGAAACAGTTGCAGCGCCGCCGATTGGCGATGGCTTTGGTGGTCAATGAATTTGGCGAAGTCGAGGGGCTCGCCACCCTGGAAGACTTGGTCGAGGAGATCGTCGGCGAGATCCGCGACGAGTACGACCGTGAAGAGCGCGGCCCGGTGGAGCGCCTTCCCGACGGTTCCATGGTGATTCAAGGCTCGGCGTTGCTCAAAGACCTAAAGGCCGACTTCACGCTGCCGTTCGAGGAATCGCCGGATTTCCACACCCTGGCGGGCTTCATGCTCGCCAGGCTGAGACGCATCCCGCGCGCCGGCGAATGGGTCGAAGACAACGGCTACAAACTGACCATCGTCGATATGGAAGGAAGGCGCATCGTGAAAATCAAAGTCGAGCGGGTGAACTCGGTCAAACAGAGCGAAGCGCGCTAGCGCGGATGGAACGGAGTGATGGAATAGCGGGGTAGAAAATATTCGTTGTTGTTCTGCCCAACACTCCAGTACTCCAATAATCCATCACTCCATTTCCTCAGTACGCTCGTATCTCGACTTCGTTGCCGTCGGGATCGAGAAAATACACCGAAGTCGCCCGGCCGCGCGCGCCCCAGCGCGAAATCGGTCCTTCCCGGATCGCGATTTGGCGGGCGGCAAGATAATCCGTGATGCCGGCGAAATCCGCCGCCCCGACGACCATGCAGAAATGGTTGAGGTTGCCGCTGTTCTTTGCGCCGCCGTCTGGAACGCTTGCCTGCTTGGTCGGAAACAGATCGATAATCGTTCCCTCGCTGATGCGCACCGACGGAAAGCCGACTTTGCCGGCGCGAAATTCTTCGATCCGTTCGCCGCGCAGGCCGAGAACGCCGGTGTAAAACGCCAGCGAGCGCTCGATGTCGGCGACGTTGAGCACGATATGATCCAGCTCCGTGATTTTGATTCCCGTCATGGCTCGACTCCTTTTCCGTTGAGCGCTCAAGCTCCGAGCGCGGCCATTTGGTCTATCAAAGTCTGAATTTCCTTGGGCGCGCCGACCGTGACGCGCAGACAATCCCGCAACTCGGGCGTGTCGAAATAACGCACCAGGATGCGGCGCCGCTTGAGCTCCTCGTAAACCGGTTTGAGGCTCGCGCCGTTTTTCCGCGCCAGGACAAAATTGGCGTGCGACGGGTACACCTCGTAGCCCATCCGCCGGAGCGCCGCAGAAAGCTTTTTCCGGCTCTTTTGAATCCGCCGCGCGTTGCGCGCCATCCACGGCAGGTCCTGTAACGCCGCGGTCGCCGCCGTCAGGCTCAAGCGATTGAGATTGTAGGAATCCTTCACCTTCATCATGCCGGCGATGATCTCCGCCGGCGCGAACGCCAACCCGATGCGCAAGCCGGCCAGGGAAAACGACTTGGAAAAAGTTCTGAGCACGATCAGATTGTCGAGCCGGCGAATCAACGGGATCGCCGACGCTCCTTCGCTCTCGGCGAAATCGACGTAGGCTTCATCGACGACGAGAATGCCGGACACCGAACGCGCCAGCCTTTCGACC
This sequence comes from uncultured delta proteobacterium, assembly GCA_963745035.1. GTDB lineage: Bacteria > Desulfobacterota > Binatia > UBA9968 > UBA9968 > DP-20. The sequence goes on from CAVUVW010000013.1 coordinate 108,739, forward strand.
TCGGCCAGCGACACGAGGGTGCCCGACGGCGCATTGGGATTGCAGAGAAACGTGAGCGCCGCATTTTGCGCCGCCAAGCCGGCGGGCAAGGAAAAATCCGCCGGATAGTTTACTGCGGCGCGAACGCCGTTCTGGATTTCGATCAACGTGTCGTAAAGCGAGTAGGTCGGATGCGGCAAGGCAACCCGATCGCCCGCCTCGACAAAGCAGCGCAGCACGATCGAGAGCAGCTCATCGGAGCCGTTTCCCGCGATGATATTCGACGGTTCGACGCCGTACACCACTGCGGCCGCCGCTCGGAGCGTGTCGCTTAGCGGCTCGGGGTAGAGCCTGAGCGAGGCATCGATCGCTTTTCTCAGCGCCGCGCCGACTCGGGGCGACGGCGGGTAGGGATTTTCATTGGTGTTAAGTTTGATAAATCCCGTTTCCTGGGGTTGTTCACCGGGAACATAGCCCGCCATCGCCGCGATATTGGCTCGGAACGGACCCGACATAGAGCGAAATAGTATCGGCAGCCGGAGATCATTTCAAACCCGCGCGGCGCGCTGGACGAGGCATGCGCGCGCTCGGGTTTTCAACCAAAACTTAGACAATGAAGCTTACTCAAGGAGCGCCGATCAGCGTCTTCAAGACAAAATTGTCCAGGAATCGCCCGGATTGTCCCGACTTCTTCAGCTCTCGGGGGCGGCTGATGAAAAGGCTTTTGTACGTTTCTAAATACTTGAATTAACGACACTCGCTGGTTGAATGATGGCATGTTTTTGGCTAAAGCCTGGAGCTTGGTCGCCGCGGAATAGCCCGCGCCCTTTCTTGAAAGTTTGATGGACTTGCCGACATTCCCGAGAAGCGATCCGCTCATCGTGCTGCTGAACGAGATCGAGAGCTTGCTGGCGCAAACGCGCTCCATGGAGCTTCACGTTCAACGAGCCCAGGCGCTGACCGGCGATAAGATCGCGCGGCTGCAGGAGGAATATCAACGAGACGTGGCGGGTTTGCGCGCGGCCCTAGCCGCGAGCGAGGAAGCTCTCGCCGCGCAAAAAAAAGCGCTCGCCGGTGAGCACGATTTGCGCCAACGGATAGAATCGCTCGAAGAGCAGTTGCGCGCGGAGCGCGGCGCCGCCGAAAATACGCAAAAGGAACTGGAAGAAAGACGTGTCCTGGTTTCGTCCGGCGACGAACGGCTGCGCGCCGCACTGGATCGGGCGACGGCATTCGAGCAGCGGATGGCGGAGCTGGAAGCCGCCAATAACGAGCTTGCCGCCGAGGTCCGGCGGCGCGACGACGCGCGGCATTGGCACGAAGACGAGATCGAAGCGCTCCGGCATCAAGTCGCGGCTCAAGAGCGGACTTTGATCGGACGCCGGGAAGCCGTCACCGCCGTCGAGTTGGCGCTCCACGCCAAACTCCAAACGATCCATCAGGAGCTGGCGAACAGCCGGCGCGAAATCGAGGAGCGCGACCGCGCCATCGAGAGCATCGAGGACGCGCGTGAGGCGCTGCGGTGCGATTACGAAAAAGAAAGCGACGCGCGGCTGTCGGCTAAAGACCAAGATGAGGAACGGCTCGAGACGAAGATTGCCGAGCTGCAAATGCAATTGGCGGAAAAACAGCTGCTGGCCGAGTGCCGCGGCGCCGAGATTGCCGACTTGAAAGCCGCCGCCGACCGGTTATCGGAGGAGAGCGCGCGACAACAGGCGAGCGCGGGCGAGGCGAACGCCGAGCAGATCGAAAATCTCGAAGAAAGCGGCGCGGCGCAACAGCGCGACGCCCGGACCGCATTCCATGGAATCCCACGCGAGGAGCACACTGCGATGAAAACTGAGGATCACGAAGCGCCAAAGAGCGCCGGCGAAGTCGCGGAGCAGGCCGCCCAAAGCGGTTCCGCGCCAGTGTTAAGCGACGAGATCGCTCGGCTGCGCCAGGAAGCCCAGGAGAGAAATCAGATTCTCCAGGACCGCAACGACGAACTGGTCCGCGTCAAAGCCCAGCTCGATCAACTGCACGAGCGACTCGCGCAGCTCGAAGCTCCGCCGCCGTCTCGCGAGGAAAACTCCGTCGAGGCCGAAGCCGAGCGCATGCGCACCGAGTTTCAAGCTCAGCTTGCCCTGCTGCAGGCGGAGCTCAGTCAGAAGGAATGGGCGACGGAGGAACTCCAAGCCAAGGCGCGTGGGCTTGAGCAGAGCTTGCGCCAGGAAATCGACGCCTTGCGCCGCGCGCTGGGATCGAAGGAAACCAGCGAGCCGCGCGCGGCGCGCGAATTCGTTTTCGATGCGCCCCGGTCAAACCATCGTGAAGACGATGTCTTTGCGTTCGACGGCGGCGAAGGCGCGGTGCCTCCGCCGGGCTCGTTTGCGAGCCAGCGCCGGTGGCACACCGGCTTTGGCTGGAAGCGGCGGTGGCGATCCTAAAGAATTTTTGAGCGGACAAGGCACCGGTTCGGGCGAAAGCTTCGAAGCGCACGGCCGTTGATTCAGCAAACTGGAGAGCGCGCCGGAGTGGCGCGCGGAAGGATGATCATGTTGCAAACCGAACGGGTGCCGACGGGAATCGTGGGGCTTGACCGGTTCATCGAAGGCGGGCTGCCGAAAGGTCGTTCGATTCTGGTCACTGGAGAACCGGGAACCGGCAAGACGATATTTGCCTTGCAGTTTCTCGTCGAGGGGCTCAAGCACGGCGAAAAAGGCATCTACGTGAGCGCCGACGAAAGCCCCATGGACGTGCTCGAGCAAGCCGCCTCTCTGGGCTGGGATCTTGAGCCGCGCGTCGAGAACAAGGAAATGGCGATCTTGAACGCTGGAACGTATTTGAGCTCCGGTAAAGAGCGGCAGATCGACGTGCAAAAAGCCGTCGGCGATCTCGCTTCATTCGTCAACCAGATCGGCGCCAAGCGTATGGTGCTCGATCCGGCGGGCCCGTTCGTGCTCCTGCGCGATACCAATGCCCGCATTCAGGATCAGACCCGCTTATTGATCAAACTATTGCGCTCCTCAACACAGACCACCAACATTTTGACTTCCTACGCGGTGCCGCGCACCGGCGAACGCAGCATGCACGGCATCGAGGAGTATCTTGTCGCCGGCGCCATCGTCTTGGAGATGATCTGGAAGGATGGAGGCCTTGCGCGCAGTTTGATCGTCGAAAAAATGCGTTGTACCGCCGTCAAGCCGATGCAACTCGAATTCGATATCGCCAAGAGACAAGGAATCGTCATCCAGCCGCCGGCCGGAGTCGCTTTAAATCGCAATGGACCTCGCGCGCATTTCCACCGGCATTGCCGGGCTCGACAGTTTGCTCGGCGGCGGTTTTATAAAGGGCCGCAGTTATCTCTTGACCGGCGATACCGGTACCGGCAAGACCATCGCTTGCTTGCAGTTTTTGGTAAGCGGCCTCGCCAAAGGCGAAAAAGCGGTGTACGTCACGGTCGACGAGCGCCCGTGCCGAGATTCTCGGAGTCGGCGGCGTCTTTTTCTTGGGACCTTCAGCCGCATATTCAAGGCAAGAGTTTGGTGATTCTGGACGCCGCGAGCAGCAGCGCGGCCGAGAAAGGCATCGATCCGCAGAAGATGGTCGCCGACCTGGGCAATTACGCGAAAAGCTTGGGCGCCACCATCCTGATCGTCGATCCGATTACGCCGCTCCTCCTACCCGACCAACCCAGCAACCCCGGTTCAAGTCCACGCCCGCGCGCTCATTCAGTTCATTCAGACCCAACTCAACATGACCACGCTGTTCACCAGCCACGCCACGTCGAGCCAGGGACCGACGCAGTTCATATCGAGCAATTTCTCGCATCCGGCGTGTTGGTTTTAAAGACCAGCGAATCGGACGGCCATTGCGAGCGGACAGTCCATATCAAGAAGATGCGCTACACTCCGGCTGACTCCCGGCGAGTACCCGTTCGCGATGGTCAACAATCAAGGCATCGTGCTGCTGGAAAGTTCTTCGAATGGCGCTTCCGGCGCTTCACCGGTTGAGCCGCCGCGCCCGGCGGAATCGCAGTTCTTTCAGTCCTTCAAACTCGAAGACAAAGAGTCCTGACCGAAACCGCCGTTTCTCCCTAACCTCGATTGAGCAGCGGCTCTTGCGCCGCTCGCGCCGGCTAATTTCCCGGCGATTTCGTGCCTTTTCATTTTCTTGACAGCTCGAGAAACGATGCTTAGCTTTCTGGCAGCACGGTGAAAACAGTAAAATGCGGTCTAGATAAACTGACGACAAAATCACAAGAAGCACTGCAGCAAGCTCAAGGGCTCGCCGAAAAGCGCAACCACCAGGCCATCGACGTAGAGCATTTGCTGTTCGCGTTGCTGGGACAGAAAGAGGGAGTGGTCTTCGCGCTGCTGCAAAAACTCGGCGTGCCGCTCGAGCACGGTAACCGAGCGATTGCAAAAAGCTCTGGATCGCTTGCCGCAAGTCACCGGCGCGGCCGGCCAAACTTACATCAGCGCCGCGCTTGAAAAAAGTTATCGAAAGCGCCGAGTCCGAGGCCGAAGCGCTCAAGGACGAATACGTCTCCACCGAGCATCTGCTGCTCGCGATGGTGCAAGACAGCGGCGAAGCGGGCAAAGTCCTCAAAGAGCTCGGCGCCTCCCGCGAGAAGATTCTGCAACGCGCTTGGTCGAGCATTCGCGGCGCGCAGAGGATTACCGATCCCGAATCCGGAAGAAAAATATCAGGCTCTGGAAAAATATGGCCGCGACTTGACCGATCTGGCGCGCAAAGGAAAACTCGATCCGGTGATCGGCCGCGACGATGAGATTCGCCGGGTGATCCAGGTGCTGTCGCGCCGGACCAAGAATAATCCGGTGCTGATCGGCGAGCCCGGCGTCGGGAAAACCGCGATCGTCGAAGGACTGGCGCTGCGCATCGTCAACGGCGACGTGCCTGAGGGGCTGAAAGAAAAGCGCCTGATCGCCCTCGATCTCGGCGCGCTGGTCGCCGGCGCAAAGTTTCGCGGCGAATTCGAGGACCGGCTCAAAGCCGTGCTCAAAGAAGTCACTGAGGCGAGCGGCCAGATCGTCCTTTTCATCGACGAGCTCCACACTCTGGTCGGCGCCGGCGCCGCCGAAGGCGCCATGGACGCCTCGAACATGCTCAAGCCCGCGCTCGCCCGCGGCGAGCTGCGCTGCGTCGGCGCGACGACCTTGGACGAATACCGTAAGCGCGTCGAGAAAGATCCGGCGCTGGAACGGCGCTTCCAGCAAGTCTATGTCGGCGAGCCTTCGGTCGAGGATACCATCGCGATCCTGCGCGGCTTGAAGGAACGCTACGAAGTGCATCACGGCGTGCGCATCACCGACGGCGCGATCATCGGCGCCGCGACTTTGTCCCAGCGCTATATCAGCGACCGGTTCCTGCCGGACAAGGCCATCGATCTGATCGATGAGGCGGCGTCGCGCCTGCGCATCGAGATCGACAGCATGCCGATCGAGATCGACGAAGTGGAGCGAAAAATTCTCCAGCTCGAGATCGAAAAGCAGGCGCTCAAGCGCGAGGAGGACAAAGCCTCCCGGCAGCGGCTGGCCCAGCTCGAGCGCGAGATCGAGAATCTGAAAGAGACCTCCAGCGCTCTCAAAGCCCACTGGCAAAACGAAAAGGAGTCGATCCAGCGGATTCGCTCGCTCAAGGAAAAAATCGAGGCGACCAAGGTCGACGAGCAAAAGGCGCAGCGCGAGGGTGATCTTGAATCGCGCCGCGGAGCTGCGCTACGGCACTCTCACCCAGCTTCAGAAGGATCTTGAAGAGGCGAACCAGAAGCTCGCCGAGCTGCAGAAGAACCAAAAGATGCTCAAGGAAGAAGTCGACGCCGAGGACGTCGCCGAAGTCGTCGCCAAATGGACCGGCATTCCGGTTTCGAAGATGCTCGAGGGCGAGATTCAAAAACTGCTCAAGATGGAAGAGCGGCTGAAGCTCCGGGTGATCGGCCAGGAGAGCGCGATTCACGCGGTAGCCAACGCCGTGCGCCGCGCCCGCGCCGGCTTGCAGGACGAGAACCGGCCCATCGGCTCGTTCATCTTTCTCGGTCCGACCGGCGTCGGAAAAACCGAGCTGTGCCGGGCGCTGGCGGAATTTCTCTTCGACGATGAGCAGGCGATGGTGCGCCTCGACATGTCGGAGTTCATGGAGAAGCACTCGGTCTCGCGGCTGATCGGCGCGCCTCCCGGCTACGTCGGCTATGAAGAAGGCGGCTATTTGACCGAAGCCGTGCGCCGACGGCCGTATTCGGTTGTGCTGTTCGACGAGATCGAAAAGGCGCACCCGGACGTTTTCAATGCGCTTTTGCAGATTCTCGAAGACGGCCGCATGACCGACGGACAGGGCCGCACGGTGGATTTCAAGAACACGGTCATCATCATGACATCGAACCTCGGCAGCCAGCACATTCAAGAGCTCGCTGCCAAGGATCGTAAGAGAAATGGAGCGGCTGGTCACCGCAGCCTTGCGCGAGTCGTTCAAGCCCGAGTTTTTGAACCGCGTCGACGAGACGATCATTTTCAACAATCTTGGCCGGGGCGAGATCGCCGCGATCGTCGAAATCCAGCTCAAGCGCCTGCGCAAGAATCTTGCGAGCCGGAAGATCTCGCTCGAGCTCACGGACGGCGCTAAGGAGCTGATCGCGGAGAAGGGCTACGATCCGGTCTACGGCGCCCGTCCGCTCAAGCGCGCGATCCAGACGATTGATTCAGGATCCGCTGGCGGTTAAGATTCTCGGCGGCGAATTCAAAGATGGCGATCGGGTCGAAGTCGAGGCGGAAACCGACGAGTTAAGCTTCCACCGCGGAGCGCCGCCGTCTTCCATGACGCGTACGAGCACGAGCAGAGGACGATTCATTGACACCGTCGGCAAAGAAGATTCCGGCGGGGCTGGCCAGAGTGCGCAAGGAGCTTCCTCGTCCGGGAAAGATCATCACGAGCAAGAAGACGCTCCGGCGCCAGCGCGCTAAGGAACGGTTGCGCCGGGAGCTCCAAGAGACCTTGCCCGAATCTTCTTAGAGAACTCCGCGAACTTTGATCGGAGGGAGCCGCGCCGCCAAGCCGAGCGCGCTCCCTCTTTTTTTGTATCATGGCCGACCCTCCGTCCAGCGATCCGAAAGCCCATGCGCGCCTGGTGCTCTACCAGGTGTCTCTCGGATTGGTTCTGGTCGCCATCAATCACCGCGCGATCCAGGTGGCCCTGCCGACCCTTACCCATGTCTTTCACGCCGATCTGTCGTTCATCCAGTGGGTATTGTTGGTGTATGACCTGGCGGTCATCGGGCTGGTCCTGACTTTGGGGCGGCTTGGCGATCTCTTCGGCCGAAAATGGATCTACATTGTCGGCTTTCTGATCTTCGTGCTCAGCTCGGCCTTCTGCGGCCTGGCGCAAACCTCGGCGCAACTGATCGCCGCGCGCGTGCTTCAAGGGATCGGCGGAGCCGTCATCCTGGCCAACGGACGCGCGCTCGTTTCGATCAACTCACTGCCGTCAGAACGGGGCAAGGCGCTGGGAATCACCTCGACGGCGTATCACGTCGGCTATTTCGCCGGGCCGACGCTGGGCGGGTTGATTATCGACACCATCGGTTGGCGCTGGATTTTTTTTGCAACTATGCCCATCGGCCTGGGCTGCGCTTACTTTGCCGCGCGGGTGCTGAAAGAACGGGAGAAAAGCGCGGCCGCCGTCAAAGTCGATTGGCTCGGCGCCATGTATTTGCTGCTCGCCAACATCGGCTTCGTCTATGCGCTCAATCAATTGCCTCATCTCGGCCTCGGCCATGCCGTGGTATTTTCCTTTTTCCTCGTCTCGCTGGCGAGCCTCGCGCTTTTCGTGCATACCGAAAGACGCGCGCCAACGCCGATCTTGAGCCTGGCGCTTTTTCGCAACCGGCTCTTTACCTTTTCCAACTTGAGCCTGTTCTTCATCACTTCGACCCAGTCCGGGATCACCGTGCTGCTGCCTTTTTATCTGCAAAACCTGATGGATTTTACGCCGACGCAGATGGGCTGGCTGCTCATCGGCAGCTCGGCGGTGATCATCTTGTTTGCCCCGCTGGCCGGTTGGTTGTCGGACCGCTTCGGTTCCCGCCTGCTTTGCAGCGTCGGCGCGGCCATCGTCGTTCTCGGACAATATTTGATCGGCTCGTCTCACGCTCTCTTCCTCGATCTTTGACTTGGTCCTGCCTCAGGTTCTCATCGGTCTCGGCTGGGCGTTGTTCAATTCGCCCAATCAAAGCGCGATCATGAGCGCGGTGACGCGCGACCAAGTCGGCGCCGCCTCCGGCATGACTGTCACCACCGCGCGGGTCGGCGGCGCCATCGGCATCGCGCTTGTCGGGCGCGATCATGACCTATGCGCTTGAGCGCCAGCGGACTCACGCCCGAACAGATCGAGTCGCCGGAGAGCTGGAGCGCCCAGCCTCAGCAATTTCTCAACGCCTTCAGCTTCACCGCGCATTTCTTAAATGTCTTTGCGCTGCTGGCGATCTTGTGTTCCGCGCTACGCGGCGGCCGCAAGGACTGATTTCGAGTTTCACCTGATTCAGGTTGTGGTGTCGATCTGCTTGAGCCTGCATTTCACCATGGCATAGTGGGAATCTCATCGAGCAAACCGTGTTGTTACTTTGCAGCAGGAGAATCGACAACTCGAGTTCATGGAATCGGTAAATGACCCTGCAACGAAGCGCGCTTCACGCTTGATCCTGCTGAGCGTATGCATAGGACAGATCATCGTCGGTCTCGATCTGCGCGCCATCACCGTCGCACTTCCGACCTTGACCACGAGCTTTCGCAGCGAGTTCACGACGATTCAATGGACCATTCTCGTCTACGATCTTGTCCTGATCGGCCTCATCATCACAATGGGCCGCCTCGGCGATCTTTTCGGCCGACGTAGGTTTTACAGCCTGGGCTTTCTCATTTTCGTTTCAGCCTCGGCGCTGTGCGGCCTTGCACAAACCACCGGGCAATTGATTTTCTTTCGCGCCGTGCAGGCCATCGGCGGGTCGATCATCGCGGCCAATGGCCGGGCGATCGTGTCGGTCAATTTGCCGCAGGCCGACCGCGGGCGGGCGCTCGGTTTGACCTCTACCGCCTTTCACATCGGCTTTTTGACCGGACCGTCGCTGGGAGGATTTCTCATCGATTCCATCGGCTGGCGCTGGATCTTTTATATCAATATGCCCTTCAGCATTTGGGGCGCCTACCTCGCCTGGAAGGTCGTGCCGGAAAGCAAAGCTCGAGAAAAGATCGCCGTCGATATCTCCGGCGCAATACTTTTGCTTTTAACCAACGGATTATTCATCTACGCCATTGACCAACTTCCGCGGGTGGGATGGCGCCACCCGGCCTTTCTGATAAGTTTGGCGCTTTCTATGGTTGGATTGTTTTTTTTTCTGCGCACTGAAGCCAAAGCCAAGACGCCGATTCTAGCGTTACAAATGTTCCGTGATCGCCTGTTCAGCGCGGGAATTTTGAGTTTGTTCTTAATCGCCGGCACCTTGTCGGCGATTAACTTTCTTTTGCCGTTCTACCTCCAGTATCTCTTGGGCTACTCGCCATCCCAGATCGGTTGGATCATCGTCGTCGACTCTGTGGTTATCATGGTCATGGCGCCCATCGCAGGCGCGCTCTCCGATCGCTTGGGGTCTCGCCTGCTCTGCACCATTGGTTGTGCCATCGTTGCGATCGCACAGTTCTTCCTGGCCTCGCTGGATATTCAAGCGTCGCTGCTGAGAATTATGGTTCCATTGTTGATCTGGGGCGTCGGTTGGGCGCTCTTCAACGCGCCCAACCAGAGTTCGATCCTCGGCGCCGTCACCCCCGAGAGAATCGGTGCCGCGGCGGGGATAATCGCGACCACTGCCCGCGCCGGCGGCGCCATGGGTGTGGCGCTCTCGGCCACTCTCTTTGGCCACCTCGTCGCGGGCGCCGGCTTTAGCAGCGCTCAAATCGGCAATCCCGAGAACTGGCGCGCCGCGCCCGAGGTGTTTATGGATGCGTTCAGCACGACGATTTATGTGCTTAACTTTTTCACGGCGCTGGCGATCATTTTTTCGGCCGTAAGAGGTCAAAGACGTATCGATTGATCCGATGGATTGAATTTTCCGAAGTGAGTATGGATGTCCCCGGCCCTTTGATGCTAATCGCCGATTACGATTCCATTCCCCGTCCGTCATTCCCGCATGCTTTTAGCGGGAATCCAGGCGAGATCGTATCAACGGATCTTTGCGCTTGACATAAAGCAACACAGCTCACTAATCTCGTCATCGACCCGAGGTAGCTATGAAGTTCGCAGCAAGAATTGTCCAACTCCTTATTACTGCCGCTCTGACAATCGCGAGCACATCCCATCCGGTGGCTGAGCTTTCAGCGGCAGAAGCGCCGAACCTACGCATCGTCTACAACGCCCTCGGCGGCTCCATGGCGCCGATTTGGGTATCGCAAGAACTCGGTTTGTTCGCCAAGCACGGCTTGCAGCACAATCTCAATTACCTCGCGGCGACCACCGCCGTCCAAGCTATGGCCGCCGGCAGCGAAGAAATCGGTCTCGTCGGCAATCAAGCTATCGATATGGCGCTGGAAGGCGCCGACACGATCTACGTCGCCAGCACCGTGCCACGCTTCATCTTCAGGCTCTACGGGGATGCGTCGATCCAGTCGATCAACGACCTCAAAGGAAAAATCGTCGCGGCCACCCAACCCGCGGCCTCGACCGATTACGCTACCCGCATGGTTTTGCGACGCTTCAATCTGACGCCGGACAAAGACGTCAAAATCCTCTACGCCGGCAGCATGCCAGCGCTGGTGACGATGCTCAAATCCGGCAATGCTCAAGCCGGCCTGATATCAGCGCCGACGACGTTTCAAGCGCAAGAATTGGGCTTGAAGCAGATCCTCAACGTCACCGACCTTAACATTCCGTTCATTTTTGTCGGCGTCGCCACGACGCGCAAGGTCATTCAGCAGAAACCGGACTCGATCACTCGGTTCCTACGCGCCTATACGGAATCCATCGCCATCATCAAGCGCGACAAAGAGACGGCGTTCAAGGCGATGGGCAAGTTTCTCAAGACCGACAACCGACAAACGCTCGAGGGAATCTACGAGGAATACGCGAGCGCTTTTCAGCGCGTCCCGCTGATGACCAGAGAAGAGGTCAAAGCCGTCCTGGACGTGGCAAAAAGCCCGAAGGCCCAGCAAGTCAAACCGGAAGATTTTTACGACAATTCGTTCGTGCAAAAACTCGAAGCCTCGGGCTTCATCAACTCGCTCTACGCGCGCTGATCGTGGCAAGCGCAATGCAGGTCGAAGATAGAGCATCGATGATCGAGGATGGCGATCCTCTATCTTCGATCCTCCATTCTCGGTTCAGGCAGCCATCATGAGCTGGTATCTGCACATCGACATGGACGCGTTCTACGCATCCGTCGAGCAGGCGCTCGATCCCACGTTGCAAGGCAAAGCGGTCATCGTCGGCGGCCGCAGCGGCCGGGGCGTGGTCACCTCGGCCTCCTACGAGGCGCGCAAATTCGGCGTGCGCTCGGCGATGCCGGGTTTTCAAGCCAGGAAGCTTTGCCCTCACGGCGTCTTTCTGCCCAACCGCCGCCGCCTCTACGTTGAATTCTCGGGCAAGGTGTTTGCGATCCTCGAGCAGTACTCGCCCGAGGTTCATGCGCTCTCGATCGACGAAGGTCTCATCGACCTGAGCGGCACCGACCGGCTTTTCGGCCCGCCGCTCAAGACCGCCGACGCGATCATTCGCCGCGTCGCAAGCGAGCTCGGCTTACCGTCCTCCGGCGGCCTTTCGACGAGCAAAGTGGTCGCGAAAATCGCGGCGACCCTCGCCAAGCCGCACGGGCTCGTCTACGTGCCCGCCGGCTCGGAAAAGGATTTTCTTGCGCCGTTGTCCGTCGAGATGATTCCCGGAGTCGGTCCGAAAACCCACACGGCGCTCAATCAAAAAGGAATCAAGACCATCGGCGACCTCTTGCGCCGTGACGAGCTGGCGGGGCGCTACTTGGATCTCGAAGCTCTCAGAACGCGGCCATCGCCACGATCATTCCATCGGCAATGAGACGACTCTGGAACAGCCGGCCAGAACCGTCGCGCAGATGGAAAAAGTCCTCTGGGAGCTGGTCGAAGAAGTCGGCGCCCGCCTGCGCCGCGAAAAACTTTTCGCCCGCTGCTTGACCGTCAAAATCCGCTACCCCAATTTTCATACCGTGACGCGCTCGCGCACCCTGGCGTCGCCGACCTGCTTCGACAAGGAAATTTTCTCGGTCGCAAGCGAGTTGCTGCGGCAAAATCTCCAGCGCGGCGGCGCCGTGCGGCTATTGGGCGTGAGCGCCAGCGCGCTCCAAAGCCGCGGCTGGCAGGAGCCGCTGTTTGACCGCGCGCGGCGCGATTCGTTCGAGAAGCTCTACAAAGGCATCGACGAGCTGCGCCGCAAATTCGGCGAAGACGCCGTCGGCGCAGCCACGCCGCGCCACCGCTCCGGTTGATTTCCCGCGCAAAGCTTCCTACTGTTCTGGCGTTCGCTCCGAGACTTCATGACCGCGACCCAGCATCCTTTTCTCGCCGCCTGTCGCCGCGAGCCGACTTCGTATACGCCGATCTGGCTGATGCGCCAGGCCGGGCGCTACATGGAAGATTACCGCACGCCTGCGCGCGCAGTACGACTTTCTCGAGCTGTGCAAACGGCCGGATCTGGCGGCGGAGATTACCGTCGCGCCGGTGGAGCGGCTGGGCGTCGATGCGGCGATCCTGTTCGCGGATATTTTGCTGATCCTCGAGCCGCTGGGAGTGGGTTTGGAATATTCCAAGGGCGACGGGCCGGTGATTCACCGCCCGGTGCGCGGCGCCCAAGATATCGACGCGTTGAAAAGCTTCGACCCGGCTCAGGAGCTTTCCTTCGTCTACGACGCGGTGAAGAAAACCCGCGCGGCGCTCAACGACAAAGTGCCGCTGATCGGTTTCGCCGGCGCGCCGTTTACCCTGGCGTCTTATTTAATCGAGGGCGGCGGCTCGCGCAATTACGCGCACACCAAGAAACTGTTTTATGCCGCGCCGGATGCTTGGCAGCGCTTGATGGAACAACTTGCGCGGCTGGTCAGCGAATATTTGAATTGCCAGATCGCCGCCGGCGCACAAGCGGTTCAGCTCTTCGATAGCTGGGCCGGCTGCCTCACGCCCGCCGACTATGAGCGCTTCGCCATGCCGTACACCAAAGCCGTGATCGACGCGGTCACCCCGGGAGTACCGGTGATCAACTTCAGTACCGGCACGGCCGGAGCGTTGAAGCAGCTCCGCGCCGCCGGCGGCGACGTGATCGGCTTGGACTGGCGGGTGAACCTCGACGACGGCTGGGCGGCAGTCGGCCACGACGTTGCCGTTCAGGGCAATCTCGATCCGGTGGCGCTGTTCGCCGCGCCCAAGGAAATCAAGACGCGCGCCGCGGAAATCTTGCGACGCGCCGCCGGGCGGCCCGGCCATGTTTTCAATCTCGGCCACGGCGTATTGCCGGAAACGCCGGTCGATCACGTCATCGCCCTCGTCGACGCGGTGCACGAGCTCAGCGCGAGGTGAAGGGTTGGAGTAATGGAGTACTGGAGTAATGGAGTATTGCGAAAGCCAACTTCGATGACAGCTAAGTTGCGTATGCCATTACTCCACCACTCCATTACTCCATCACTCCGGCATTAGTCCTGTGGCTCAGTCCTACGACGCCGTACTGCTCATCGCTTTCGGCGGCCCGACCGCGCCCGAGGAGATCCGACCGTTTCTCGACCGCGTGACCAGAGGGATTCCGATCCCGCCCGAGCGCCTCGACGAGGTCGCCCATCATTATGAAGCCGTCGGCGGCAAGTCGCCGCTCAACGAGATTACTTTTCGCCAAGCCAAGGCGCTGCAAAAATTGCTGAACGACGAAGGCACGCCGCTCCCGGTTTACGTCGGCATGCGCAACTCCGCGCCCTTCTTCGCCGAAACCCTCGAGCAAATGAGAAATGCCGGCGTAAAAAGAGCGTTGGGGTTCATTCTCTCGTCGCACCGTACCGAAGCGAGCTGGGAGCGCTATCAGAAAAATATCGCCGACGCGCGCGCCGAGATCGGCGCCGGCGCGCCGGCGATCGATTACTGCGGCGGCTGGCACGATCATCCGCTGTTCATTCAAACCTGGGTGGAGTTGCTACAAATCGCCTTCGCCAAAGTCGCAGTCGAACGAAGCGACTCCACGCCGCTGATCTTCACGGCGCACAGCTTGCCGGCCGCCATGGCGGCGCGCTCGCCCTACGTCGAGCAATTGAATACCAGCGCGCGCATGATCGCGGATAAACTCAGCCGCCGGAATTGGTCGCTCGCTTATCAGAGCCGCAGCGGCAAACCGGACGATCCGTGGCTGGAGCCGGATGTCAATGAAACCCTCCGCAAACTCGCCGCCGAGGGCGCGCGGGACGTCGTCATTGCGCCGATCGGGTTTGTCTGCGACCACGTCGAGGTGCTCTACGATCTCGACATCGAGGCGACGCAAGATCGCCGAGGATTTGCGTATGAATTTGGTGCGCGCGAGCTGCCCCAACGATCATCCGACGTTTGTGCGCATGATCGCCAGCGTGATTGAAGCGAGGGTACGAGCCGAGGACGGAGGATAGAGGATGGAGGATGGAAACGCTCCTCGATCATCGATTCTCTGTCCTCGAGCTGTCTCGTCATGACCCGAATCATCGTCATCGGCGGCGGCATCGCCGGGCTCGCAGCCGCTCATCGCGTCGCTGAGCTCAATCGCGAGCGATCCTAGTCGAAGTTCTGCTCCTCGAAGCCTCATCCCGCCTCGGCGGCTCCATCGCCACCGAGCGGGTCGGCGATTTTCTCGTCGAAGGCGGGCCGGATTCGTTCATCACGGAAAAGCCCTCAGCGCTCCGCCTCTGCGAGCGTCTTGGTTTGACGCCGCGGCTGGTCTCGACGCAATCCGCTCATCAGAAAATTTATGTCGTCCATCGCGGCGCGCTCGAAGCGCTGCCCGAAGGTTTTTTTTTGCTGGCGCCCACTCGCCTCTGGCCCTTGCTGCAAACCCCGTTGTTTTCGTGGAGCGGCAAGCTGCGCATGGCCAGCGGAGCTCTTGTTGCCGCGCGGCAAACCGGAGGGCGACGAAAGCCTCGGCGCCTTTGTCCGGCGGCGCTTCGGCCGGGAAGCGCTGGAGCGCGTCGCCCAGCCGCTCGTCGGCGGCATCTATGCTTCGGACCCGGACCGGCTCAGTCTTGGCCGCGACCATGCCCCGGTTCAAAGAAATGGAACGCCGACACCGAAGCGTCATCTGGGCGATGTGGTCCGAGCAGCGCCGCCCGCGCGGAAGCCGGCAGCGGCGCGCGTTGGAGCTTGTTCGTCACTTTGGCCGGAGGAATGCAGGAACTCGTCGACGCCATCGCCAAGCGCCTGCCCGAAGGCAGCCTGCGCTTCAACGCGCCGGTCTCTGCGCTTGGAGCGCAGTGAAGCAAAAAGGCAATGGCAAATCATCCTCGGAGAGCGCACCGCGCTCGGCGCCGACGCAGTGATTCTCGCCACACCGGCGTTCCAGACAGCAACGATTCTGAACGCCATCGCGCGCGATGCCGCGGCGGATCTCGAGCAAATATCCTATGCTTCCACGGCGACAGTCAGTCTCGCGTACCGGCGCGAGGATTTTCCACGCAGCCGGACGGCTTTGGTTTCGTCGTGCCGGCAATCGAGAAACGCAAAATCATGGCGTGCACGTTCAGCAGCTTCAAATATCCCGGTCGCGCGCCGCAAGATCATATTCTGCTCCGCGCTTTCGTCGGCGGCGCGCTGCAGCCGGAACTGTTCGCTGCCGACGATGCGACGATGGAGAAAAATGTCCGCGCCGAACTCGCCAGCCTGCTCGGCGTCACGGCGCGAGCCGCTGTTCTCGCGCATCTGGCGCCATCCGAATTCGATGCCGCAATACCACGTCGGCCACCAGGCGCGCATCGAACGGATCGAGAGCTGCCTGAGCAAATTTCCTACCCTCGCCCTCGCCGGCAGCGCCTACCACGGCGTCGGCATCGCCGATTGCGTCCGCACCGGCGAAGCGGCCGCGGAGAAAGTTTTCGGCAATCTATCGAATTCGTAGGGTGCGCTTGCGCACCATTCTGTGCATTCGCCGTCAACGACTCGGTACGGTGCGCAAGCGCACCCTACGATTCTCGTTTGTAGTTATGGCGGAAATTTCGACCGCCGGGGAGAAATATTTTCCCTTGACGCCACAGGAAAGCGCGCCTATGAATCGTGCATGATCATCATCGATTCACAAGTTCACATCTGGGCCCCCGAGACACCGGAGAAACCCTACGCGACAAAGAACGCTTCCAAGCCGCACCGCCCGGTTCCGCTCGGCGCACGACGAGCTTTTGCGCGAGATGGACGGGGCCGGCGTGGCGCGCTGCGTGCTCGTGCCGCCGACTTGGGAGGATGACCGCAACGATACTTCGCTCGAAGCCGCGCGGCTGCATCCCGAGCGCTTTGCCGTCATGGGCAGGTTGTCGCTGACCAAGCCGGAGAGCCGCGAGCTGATCGCGACCTGGAAAGAGCAGCCGCACATGCTCGGCATGCGCATGGTTTTCAACCGTGGCCAATCCGGCGAGTGGATCAACGACGGCACCGCCGACTGGTTCTGGAAAGCCGCCGAGCGCCATGATGTTCCGGTCATGGCCTTGGCGCCCAACGACGTGCCGAAGCTCGGCGAGATCGCCGAGCGCCATCCGGGCTTGCGCCTGGTGATCGACCACATGGGCCTCAACTCGGTATTGCGCGGCAAACCGCTCGAGCCGGCGGTGGACAATGTGATCCGGCTTGCGCGGCTGAAAAACGTCGCGGTCAAAGTCTCCGCGCTGCCTTGCTACGTCGATGAGCCTTATCCGTTTCCGTCGCTTCATCCGCTGGTTCGGCGCGTGGTCGATGCTTTTGGCCCGCGGCGCTGTTTTTGGGGAACCGATCTCTCGCATCTTCCCTGCCCGTACCGGCAAGTCGTGACCCTTTTTACCGAAGAGATGAAGTTTCTTTCCGGCGCCGATCTCGAATGGATCATGGGGCGAGGCATCGCGGAGTGGTTGAATTGGCGGCTGTGAGATCCGCCGTTGCGAATTTTCGCTATACCTACTTTTTTCCTCCGGGCAATTTCATAGAATATGTTTGTGCCGCGCCGCTGCTGGCGTCGAGGCTGACGACCGAATGAGAAGCTCACGGAATTTTTCAGCGATGTTCACAAAAAACTTTTTTCGTGGTCTCGCGCTTCTGTGCGGTTTGAGCGGCGCGCCGGCGCATGCGCAGATCGAACTGCGCTTTGTCACTTGGAAATCGGAGGCCCCCGAAGTTTGGCAACAGGCGATCGCGGATTTCGAGCGGCAAAATCCCGGCGTCAAAGTGGTCTCGCGAGATCGGGCCGCAATCTTCGACGCAACTGCACGATCTGCTCACGCAGAAACTGCGCAATCGCGATACGCGTCTGGACGTCTTCGTGATGGACGTCATTTGGCCTGCCGAGTTCGCATCGGCCGGCTGGGCGCTGCCGCTGGACCGTTATCTTGGCGCCGCCGAACGGCAAAAGTTTCTGGCCGCCCCGCTGTCGGCCAACGAATATCGCGGCCAGCTCTTCGGCTTGCCGCTGTTCATCGACGCCGGCCTGCTCTATTACCGCAAGGACCTTTTGGAAAAATATCGTTTGCAGCCGCCGCGCACTTGGCCGCAATTGGTCGAGCACGCAAAGACCATTCTCGCCCACGAAAAAGATCCGCGCCTGGTCGGATTCTCCGCCCAGTTCAAGCAATACGAGGGTCTCGTCTGCAACATGATGGAATACATTCGTCGGCAACGGCGGCGCGCTGTGGGACGAAGCGAGCATGACGAGCGCCCTCCACCAACCGGCCGCGCTGGCAGCGGTGCGCTTCGTGCGCGATCGAATTGTCGGAGAGATCGCCCATCGCGGCGTGCTCGCCTACGAAGAGCCCGAGTCGCTCGCGCTCTTCACGCAGGGACAGGCGATTTTTCACCGCAACTGGCCTTACGCCTGGGCGGCCGCCAACGATCGTCGAGAAATCGAAAATCGCCGGCCGGGTCGGCATGATGCCTCTGCCCGGTTTCTCTCCCGGCACTGGCGCCGCTGCCTTGGGCGGCTGGCAGATCGGCGTCAGCCGCTTTTCTACCAAACCCGATCTGGCTTGGCGCCTGGCGGCCTTTCTGACCGGCAGCGAAGTGCAGCAGCGCATCGCCCTTGCCACTGGCCGCGCGCCCACGCGCAGCGCGCTTTACGATAACCCGGAGATCCAAAAAAAGATTCCCCAGTTGAAGCCGCTCCTGGAGACATTCGACCAGGCGGTGCCGCGGCCCACGACGCCGGTTTATGTGCCGCTCTCGAATATCATGCAGCGCTATTTCAGCACGGCGCTGGCGTTGCCGAGCACGTCGATCGACCGCCGTGCCGGATTGGCGGCGCGCGACATGAACCGCGTCCTCGAACTGGTGCGCGACCAGCCGCAATCATGAAACACTCCTCGCGCACAGCGCTGTTGTTCTTGCTGCCGAGTTTCTTCTTTGTCGGTCTGTTTTCGCTTTTTCCGATCTTCGAGTCGTTTCGCTGGAGTTTCTATCGCCTGATTCTGACTCTGCCCTGGCTCGGTCAGAAAATGGTCGGGCTCGAGAATTACACGGATCTCGTCACCGACTTGGTCGCGCGCGACGCGTTCCGGACGACTTTGCTGTTCATCGCGGTGACGATTCCCATCGAGCTGGTCTTGGGACTTGGGATCGCGCTGGTATTGAACCAAACCTTTCGCGGCCGCGGGCTGCTGCGCGCGGTTGTGCTGATCCCTTGGGCGATTCCCACCGTGGTCGCGTCGCAGATGTGGCGTTTCATCTTCAACGACCGCTACGGGCTGGTGAACTTCGCTCTTTTCGGCGGCGACGTTTCCCGTTATCTCGCCCCGTTGGCCGATCCGGAGCTCGCTCTGGTTGCGATCATGATCGCAGAAATTTGGAAGACCACACCGTTTGCCGCGTTGATCCTGCTCGCCGGTCTCCAGGGCATCTCCGACGATCTCTACGAGGCGGCGCAGGTGGACGGCGCCTCGGCTTGGCAGCAGTTTCGCCACGTGACCCTGCCGCTGCTCACTCCCGCGCTGCTTCTCGCTCTGCTGTTTCGCACCATCGACTCCTTGCGCGTGTTCGATCTGGTCTTCGTCATGACCCAAGGCGGACCGGCGGACGCAACCAATGTGCTGCAGTTTTACGGCTACAAAAAGACTTTCGCCGAAGGCATGGTCGGCTACGGCTCGGCGATCGCCGTGACCGTATTTTTGTTGTCGCTGGCGCTGGCACTGGTTTATTTGCGCGCGCTCTCGTCGAGCCGGTTGCGTGAGGCAAATTAATGAAGCGCACTACCGCGATTGTGCTGTTCGCCGCGCTCATCACGCTGTATTGCCTGCTGCCGTTTCTTTGGTTTGTTTTGACTTCGCTCAAGACCAGCGCCGAACTGGCGGCGATTCCCCCGGTGTGGATTCCATCGTTTCATTTGAGCTTCTACGAGTCCGCCCTGCGCGAGTACGGTTTGCTTCACTATCTGGTCAACAGCGTTCTGGTTGCCGGTTCGGCGACCCTGGTAACGATCATGCGTCGCTTCGCTCGCGGCCTACGCCATCGCCCGCTTTGACTTGCCGTGGACCCGTTTCTACCTGCTTCTGTTGCTGGCCATTTCCATGTTCCCGCAGATCGCCATTGCCGGGCCGGTGTGGAAGATCCTCGATCGCCTGGCGTGGCTCAACACCTACCACGGCCTGGTCGCCGCCTATATCGCGCTGTCTCTGCCGCTGGCGATCTGGATTCTCACGACATTCTTTCGCGAAGTGCCCAACGAGATCGAGGAGGCGGCGTTGATCGACGGCTGCAGCCGTCTTCAGGTGCTCTACAAAGTCGTTTTGCCGCTTGCCGCGCCGGGCATCTTCACCGCTGCGCTGCTGGTTTTTATCCACGCCTGGAACGAATTCTTTTTCGCGCTGATCATCATGACCGATCCGACCGTGCAGACTTTGCCGGTCGGCATCGCGCTTTTTCCCGGAGAATACACCATGCCGTGGGGCGAAATTTCCGCCGCTTCGACAATCGCGACCATTCCGCTGATCCTGCTGACGTTAATTTTTCAGCGCGGCATCGTGCGCGGTCTGTCGGCCGGCGCCGTAAAAGGTTAGCATGGCACGTCAATGACAAAAACTTATTCTCGTTTTCGGGAGGTTCTATCGCAGCGCTGGTCGTAAACAGACTCGCCAAACGGTTCGGTGCCAACGAAGTCCTGAAAGATATTTCCTTCGAGGTGGCCGATGGCGAGTTTTGCATCCTGCTCGGCCCCTCGGGCTGCGGCAAATCGACCGTGCTGCGGCTGATTGCCGGACTCGAACAGCCCAGCAGCGGCGAAATTTCGATCGACGGTGCACGGATCGACTACCAGCCGCCGCAAAAGCGCGACATCGCTTTCGTGTTTCAAAGCTACGCGCTTTATCCGCACATGACGGTGTTCGACAATCTCGCCTTCTCCTTGCGCTTGCGCGGCGTTCCGGCAACGGAGATCGCCGCAAAAGTGCGGGAGGCCGCCCAGCTCCTGGAAATCGAAAGTCTGTTAGAGCGCCGGCCGCAGGCGCTGAGCGGTGGCCAGCGCCAGCGCGTCGCGCTCGGCCGGGCGATCGTACGCCGGCCGAAAATTTTTCTCTTCGACGAGCCGCTGTCGAATCTCGACGCCGCGCTGCGCGCGACCATGCGTGTCGAGTTGGCGCGGCTGCACCGCCGCCTCGGTGCGACAATCGTTTTCGTCACCCACGATCAGGCCGAAGCGCTCACCTTGGGCGAGAAGATCGTGGTTCTCGACCGCGGCATAATTCAGCAGATCGGCGCGCCGTCGGAGATCTATCACCGGCCGGCTAATGTCATGGTGGCGCGCTTCGTCGGCAGCCCACAGATGAATTTTTTCGAGGGGCAACTGGACGCCGCGGGCGTGATCTTTCATGTCGGCGGTCTGGATTTAAAATTGACCGATCGCATGAAAAGCGTCTTGGCACAATTCGCCGGCAAGCCTGTGACGATCGGCGTACGCCCTGAGGATTTCACCCCGGCTGACGCGGAGAAAGGCTGGCTCGGCGGGGAGATCGAGCTGATCGAGGATCTCGGATCGGACCGCTTTCTGCACGTTAAATGCCGCGGCATCGACGTAGTGGCGCGCGCCGGCCGGGAAGGACAGTTCCGCGCTGGCGAGCGCATCGGTCTGGATGTCGAGATCGAGCACATGCATTTCTTTTACGATAGCAAACGGCTGGAATTAGCCGGTGGCGTTTGAGTTTTCACGCCGATCGTTATAACCGGAACTCAAACACCTCGCTGGAGGCGGAATCATGAAAATTATCAATCGCGACTTGACTGCCGACAAAGACGGCGTGCCCGGCTACCTGGCTCATGCGGACCGCAAAGAACCGGGACCTGGCGTGATGATCGTGCATCATCATTACGGCGTCACCGGCAACATGAAGGTCAACGTCTGCAACTTCGCCAAGCTCGGCTATACGACGTTGGTCCCCGACCTTTACAAAATGCTCGGCGAATCCGACGGCGTCCATGAAGCGCAAAAGAAAACCACCGACAGCCAGTTTTGCGAGATCCTGAACACCTCGTGGCGCTACCTGACGAGCCGTCCGGAAGTCGATGCCAAACGCTGCGCCGTGGTCGGTTACTGCATGGGCGGGCGCATCGGCATTCACTTTGTCGCCGCGACCCCGAGCGTGCGCGCCTTCGTCGGCTACTATCCGTCGGTGCGCGACGAGGGGCCGAGCCAACTAAGACCGCGCCATCCCAACGAAGCGGTGAAGGATTTCAAATGCCCGTCGCAGATTTTTTTCGGCGCCCATGACCACGTCGCCAGCATAGAGGTGCAGCAAAAATTGATGGCGAGCTTGCAAGCCAACGGCCAGCCGCTCGACTGGCACTTCTTTCATCGCGTCGGTCACGGCTTCGCCATGGCCGACGGCGACTGCTACGATCCCAAGCTGGCCGAGGCCGCTTGGACGCTCACAGCGGATTTTCTGGCAAGGGAGCTGGAAACCGAATCGTGAGTGAGGCCCGCTCGATTTTCTAGAAGAGGTTGCCTTGATTCATCATCCTCAACGATGACTGAGTCCAATGTTACCAAATCACCCGGATGTCATGCCGAGCAAAAGCGCAGCATCTCACAGCTTACTAAAGCAGATTCTTCGCCTACGGCTCAGAATGACATTCTACGAGATGAACGATCCGCTCAATTGGTCCGATGCTGGCGAGAGCTCCGCATCAAGACAGCGGATAAATAAAATTGACCGCCTCGCTGCGCTCGCGCCAGCCGGCTTTGCTGTAGAACTGCCGCTGATACGACTCCCGATTACGCAGGTTGGTCAACGAGAGACGTTGGCAGCCTCGCACTCGCGCTTCTTTTTCAACTGCGCCGAGCAGTTCCCGCCCGATGCCTCGCCCGCGCGCCGCCGCACTGACGAACAATTCCGAAACATATCCTTCCGGCCCAGGCATGAAGAGATACGGCAGCCAGTGTACCGAGCCGTAGGCCACGATCTTTCCATCGGTATCCTCAGCGACCAAAACCAGATGGCTGTCATCCACCAGGCATTGCTCCAAGCGCGCCCTCACCTGCTCGGTCAACGCGTTCAGCTCGCCGCCGTTGAAGGCATCGAACCAGCCGATTCCCCGTAGGAGAAGCGCGAGCTCGCGCGCGTCCCCGACAGTGGCTTTTCTGATTACCGTCATCCGAGACTCCTATTTACAAGAATGAATCGCGCACCAAAATGACTATCTCCCTGCAGTCCGCAAATTTCGTTCGAAGTCAGAGTCTCCGAGAACTTGCTACCGGCAGAAAGAGCAAATGACGAGCTAAATAATCCCCTGCTCCTTGAGTTCCGCGAGTTTCTGATCGCTGTAACCGAGCGGCTTGAGATATTCGCCGTTGTGCTCTCCGAGCTCGGGGGGCGGGAGCGGATGGGGATTTTTCGTGTCGCTGTATTCGTTGGGAAAAGCCACGGTTCGGATCGTCGGTTTCTCCTTGCGCTCGATCGTGATTTCCAAACCCATATGTTTAATCTGCGGATCCTGGAACACTTCCTGCAAATTATAAACCGGCGTGTGCGGCACGTCGTTGGCTTCGAGCTGCTCCATCCAATACGCGCGCGGCTTCTCTCTAAAAAATTCCGCGAAGACTCCGGCGAGCTCGTTGTAGTTCTTCCGCCGGTTCGGCCGCGTATTGAAGCGCGGGTCGTCGATCAGCTCGGGATGGCCCGCGGCATTGCACAAACCTTCCCAGAATTTTTGCGGGGAGGAGAGATGAATGGCGAACGGCAAGCCGTCCGAACCGCTGAACGCGTAGGTCTGCGACTGCATCGGCCGTGTGTACGGTCCAGGTATCCTTCCGGTAGCGAGCGCATCGGTGGCCGGTGCGATCAAGAATGCGAGAGTCGAACCGGCCATGGTCGTGTCGACCTGCTGTCCTTTACCGGTTTTCGCTCGAGCGGCGATTGCGCCAAGCACACCGATGCAGGCAAACATGCCGCTCAAGCTGTCGGCGTAGTTCGGCCCGATCGGACGTGGATCTTTCGCGTCCATCAACAAACTCAGCATGCCGCCGAGCCCTTGGCCGACGGTGTCGTAAGCCGGCCGCTTCACATACGGCCCGGTCGGGCCCGGTGCCGGTGATCGAGAGATAAATGACGCCCGGATTGGTTTTGCTGACGGTATCGTAATCGATGCCAAGTTTCTTCATGACGCCGGGCCGGTAGTTGTCGAGAACCACATCGGCTTTGTTGGCCAACGCCAAAAAGATTTCTTTTCCTTCGGGAGTCTGCAAATTCAAAGTGATGCTCTTCTTGCCTCGATTGTACGCCCAGAAATTCGGCTGATCGCCGCCCAAATCCCAACCACGAAACGGATCGCCGCCCTTGGGATTCTCGATTTTGATCACTTCCGCGCCCATGTCGGCGAGCAGCATCGCGCCGTAGGGCCCCGAGATAAAATTTCCCAGCTCCAAGACTTTGATGCCTTCCAGACAACCGTTCATCCTTGCTCCTCGATAGTGGTTTTCGTCACCAACCGTCGGGCGATTCCCCCCTTACGCAAATGTGCACGAATCAGATCACACCTTTGTCCTTGAACTCCGCGATCTTGTTTTCGTCATAGCCCAAAGATTTAAGGAACTCGTCGTTGTCCTCGCCGAGCTCGGGCGGCGGCGTGGGATGCGCCGACGGAGTCTCGCTGTAGCTCAGAGGAAATTTCACCGTGCGGATGGTCGGCTTGTCGCTGCGCTCGATT
Organism: uncultured delta proteobacterium; assembly: GCA_963745035.1. GTDB lineage: Bacteria > Desulfobacterota > Binatia > UBA9968 > UBA9968 > DP-20. The sequence goes on from CAVUVW010000013.1 coordinate 133,081, forward strand.
GCGATCTCCATGCCCATGTGCCGCACCTGCGGATCGTCGAAGACTTCCTTCAAATTATAAACCGGCGTGTGCGGCACGTCGTTAGCTTCCAGCCGCTCGATCCAGTGCGCGCGAGGCTTTTCCTTGAAAAACACCGCAAACGTCTTGTTGAGTTCATCGTAATTGGCGCGCCGGTCCGGCCGGGTCTTGAAACGCGGGTCTTCGATCATCTCGGGATGATCGACCGACTTGCACAAACCTTCCCAGAATTTTTGCGGCGACGATAAGTGAATCGCCAGCATGGCGCCGTCGGCGCACGCAAAGGCGTAGGTCTGCGACTGGCGCGGCCGGGTGTACGGCCCGGGCACACGGCCGTGCGCGAGCGTCTCCGTCGCCGGCGCGTTCAGGAACGCTAGGATCGAGCCGACCATGGTGGCATCCACCTGTTGTCCTTTGCCGGTCCGGTTGCGCGCCATCAACGCACCGAGAACGCCTAACGCGGAAAACATGCCGCTCAGACAGTCGGCGTACGCGGGGCCCACCGGTTTGGGATTTTGCGGGTCCATCAACACGCTCATCATGCCGCCCATGCCCTGGCCGACCGTGTCATAGGCCGGTCGCTTCACGTAAGGCCCGGACGGACCGGTGCCGGTAATCGAGCAGCAAACGATTTTCGGGTTGATTTTTTTCAAGCTGTCGAAGTCGATGCCGAGTTTCTGGGTGACGCCGGGGCGGTAGTTGTCCATCACCACGTCGGCGTCTTTGACCAGGCCGTAGAAAATTTCCTTTCCCTCCGGCGTTTGCAGATTGAGGGTGACGCTTTTCTTGCCGCGATTGTATGCCCAGAAATTCGGTTGATCGCCGCCGAAATCCCAACCGCGAAACGGGTCCCCGCCCTTGGGATTTTCGACCTTGATCACCTCCGCGCCGAGATCCGCGAGCAACATCGCGCCGTACGGTCCGGAAATAAAATTCCCCAAGCTCCAAAACTCTGATGCCTTCCAAACATCCTGTCATTCTTCTTCTCCTACTTTCTCTTTCTTGTCTTCTTGCCTTTCCTCACGCCTTCGCCTCAAGCCTCGCGCTTTGCTGTTGCCTGTTGCCTTTTGGATCGGATAAGAAGCTTTCTTATATCCCAATTCGCAGGAGCACAAGATGGCGACGCCCCCGGCAGTCACCGATAAATTGGCTGAGTTCGTTACGGACACAGAGTTTGCCGCGATTTCCCCAACGACGCGCGCCAACGCCAAGCTGCATATTCTCGACACCTTCGGCGTGGCGCTCGCCGGCGTCGACCAACCGGCCGCGAAGATCGCGCTCGATTACTGCGCCAAACTCGGCGCCTCGCAGGAAGCATCGGTGTGGGGCGCGCCGCAAAAGGCATCGGTCTCGACGGCGGCCTTCGCCAACGGCCTGCTCGCTCATGCGCTCGATTTCGACGATTGGGACGCGTTCATTCACGTCGGCCATCCGACCAGCATGTTGCTCGGCGCGGCGCTAAGTCTCGGCGAACACATCGACGCGTCCGGAGAAGAGTTGCTCAAAGCCTACGTGCTCGGCATCGAGGTCATCTGTAAACTTGCAGCGAATTGCCCTAACGTGCAAGACCGCGGATTTCACAGCACGCCGGTATGGGGCAGCCTCGGTGCCGCCGTCGCCTGCGCGAGTTTATTGAAACTGGATGCGGAAAAATTGAAAGTTGCCCTCGGCATCGCCGCTTCTGCCGCCGGCGGCATCCATCGCCAGCAAGGCTCGATGGTCAAACCGTTTCACGCTGGCAACGCCGCGCGCAACGGCGCCGAAGCCGCGCTGCTCGCCGCCGCGGGCTTCACCGCCGATACGGCAATCCTCGAAGCGCCGCGCGGCTTTTGCGATACATTCTTCGGTCCCGGCGAGTGCGATTACGAAAAGATGATAGAAAATATCGGCAAGCCCTATTTTCTCGAATCGCCCGGCCTGGGCCTCAAATGGCACCCCTGCAGCGCGCCGCAGTTTCTCGCCGCCGACGCCGCGCTGCATTTGAAGCACGAGCACGGCATCCGCTACGAAGACGTGGCGCGCATGGAAGTCAATATTCCGCCGCTCCGCTACGCGCGCCACTACGCGCCCGAAGTCAAAACCGGCTTGCGCGGCAAATTCGCCATCAACTATGTCGTCGCCATGTGCATCCTGGATGGCAAGCTCGAGCTGGTAACGTTCACCGACGAGAAGGTCAACCAGCCCAAGGTTCAGGAAGCGCTCGGCAAAGTCACCGTTATTTGCGATGAAAGCATTCCCGAGCCTGGCCCCTATTGCCCAGTAACCGTCGAGCTCAAAAACGGCGTGCGCCACAGCTTCACCGCCAAACTCGCCAAAGGCCATCCTGAAAATCCCATGACGGAGAACGAAGTAATCGAAAAATTTCGTGGCAACGCGAACCTCCTGCTCTCAGATAGATCGACCGATGAATTGATCAACCTGATGCAGCGAATGGAAACTCTCGACAACGTGAAGAGGCTTGCTCGTGCACTCACTCCTTCGTAGCGGATTGACGATTTGGGAAAATCGCGCGTCATGTAGTGCCAAGCGATTGTGGAGCAATTAGAGCACGTAAACAGGGCGAGTGTTTCCGAGATCCGCTACATAAACCGAACTTGCGTTTTTGAAGGCGATGCATCGCGCTCCATTTTTCATCCTAAGCAGTTTCTCTCAGCTTCCACGTAAGCGGCAGGGCAAGCGCGCACAAGCCGGCCATGATCCAGAATCCTTGGGCGCCCAGGCGCGCGTAAAGCATGCCCGAGGCAAATGTAACCAAGGCCACGGCTGCGCCAATGCCGACGGTGCCGTAGATCGCCTGGGCTGTTCCTTCGAGGCCTCGCGGTACGATGCGAGCGATAAGACGCATGCAGGCGAGATGCAGCAGCGCGAAAGTAATGCCGTGCAGCGGCTGCACCAGCGCAAGGGCGATCGCATCGGTGGTCTGCGCCGCCACCGTCCAGCGCAGCATGCCGGCCAGCGCCGCGACCGCGAGCGCGCCGGCCGGGGTGAGGCGCGTCACCAACGTCGGACCAATGACGAAGAACACGAGAACTTCCGCGGCGACCGACTCCGACCAAAGCAAGCTCGCGGTAATTGGACTGATGCCCGCGGCGGTCCAGCGGATCACCGCGAAGGCATCATGCATTGCGTGGCTGCCGAGGATGAGCGCCGCCACAAGGACAAGGCTGCGAAATCGCGGCAGCCGAAGCAGAAGAAGAACACCGCCGGCAGGCGAGCGCGCGGCGGCGGCTGGGTGATCGTGAGTTAACTCGGGTACCCACAATGCGGCAAACGCTGCCGCGCTCAGCAGCGATGCCTGCAAGACGATGATCACTTCGAGACCAAATGCGTCCACCGCCTGTCCGGACAGCAAAGTGCCGGCGATGAAGACAGCCGAGCCGGTGCCGCGCACCCAGCCGTATTCGAATCCGTTGCGACCGCTGCGCGGCGGCGGAACAGCGGCTCCCAGCGCCAATGCGTCGGCCAGGATGGTGATCGGCGCCAGCGCGGCGGCATGCAGCAGGCTCATGACGAGCAAAGCCCAAAATCCATGCGCGCCGAGATAACCACCAGTCACTCCGGCGGCAAGCGCAATGCAGACGACGAGCACGACCCGAAGTCCCTGGATCAAGTCGCCGATGCGGCCCGCAAGCGGCGAAGTGACGAGCCGCACGGCCGTGCCCGCGCCGAGCACGAGTCCAAGCTGCTCGGGAGCCAGCCCACGCGCGGTCAAAAAGGCCGGCAGAAACGGCGAAGCGACGCCGAACGCCGCGTACATCGCGGCATAGAGCAGAATAAATTTCGCCAGCGCCGGCATCAGACGAATCGATGGGACATCGAAGACAATCACTACCCACAATCAATGAATCATCCCGTTACACACTCTTGCAACAACCTCAGGCGCCCTTACAATTGGATTCCAAAGCCTGCTGGCGCCAAGGAACGTGCGCTTCCGAGGCACGGCATGTTGGATCAAGCCGAGCCTGATTCTGGAGGAAAACTCATGTCGGAAACGATCGAAATCGGCGCCGAACCGGCACCGTCTCTCGTTACCGTGGCGCACGTCGTCTATGCGCTGCACGCGCTCAGTCTTTTTATCGGCATCACGACCGCGGCGACGATCGTCGGCGCCTTTGTTTTCGGTCTGCCGTCCATCGGCGCCGTGGTCATCAACTACCTGAAGAGAGCGGAGGCGCGAGGGACGTTCCTCGAGTCGCACTTTCGCTGGCAGATTCGCACCTTCTGGTTCGCGCTGCTTTGGTTTCTCGTCGCCGCCATGCTCTTCGCTAGCTTCATCGGCATTCCGCTCGCGATTGCGGCTTTCATAGGCGTCGGTCTTTGGCTCATCTACCGGATCGCCCGCGGCTGGCTCGCGCTGCGCGACCGAAAACCGATGTACGCAAACCCATGATCGCCCGACTCCCCCGAATCCCGAATCTGATCTGCGCCCGTCGTCGATTGTGAATTCGATACAGATTCGGCAACTCAGCTCATGACAGCACGCTCGCTCACTTCGCTCGCGCTCGCTTCGCTCTCGGCGTTTCTCGCTTTCCAGCTGTGGACGATCACGCCGGCCTTTTCCTGGTTCGACAAAGGTCATCGGATCGTCGGGTTGATCGCCCAGGCGCACCTCACCGCCGAGGCGCGCGCGGAGATGGAAAAGATTTTTCCCGCAAACATGACCTTGGCGGACGCGGCAATCTGGCCGGATCATGAAGGGCGCAGCATACGCGACTTCGATCCCCTCCACTACGTCAGCATTCCTGAGACGGCCGCCGGCTACGACCAAGCGCGCGATTGCCCGGAGCGAAACTGCATGGTCGAAGCGCTCCGCTGGTTTTCAGAGATCGTAGCCGACAAGAATGCGCCGACAATGGCAAGGAGACTCTCGCTTTACTACATCGCCCATCTGGTGGGCGATATGCACCAACCGCTGCACGCCGGCAGGATCATAGACCGGGGCGGTACGGAGTTCCCTGTGTCTTACCAGGGCCGGTCGACCAATCTGCACTTCTTTTGGGACCGAGACTTGGTCGACCTGGAAATTGGCACCGAAGAGGAAATCGCCATGCGCCTAACGGCGGACCTCCGTGACGAGGAACGGCGAAAATGGCAGTCCGGCGACCCCGTACAGTGGACCAACGAATCGTTGGTGCTCGTCCGCTCCCACGGCTACAACATCGGACCATCCAGCGAAATCTCCGACGACTACGTCGAAAAGGCCCGCCCAATCGTCCGCACAAGAATGACGCAAGCGGGGCTCAGGTTAGCTTGGCTGTTGAATATTGCATTGAAGTAAAGATCGCCTGGTTCGCTGTTCACAAACGCGGCGCCCGAACGTCAAACCTCTCTGGTGGCGCCGTCCGTCAAGCCGATGCGCCAAGGAGGACGTCGTATGATCGGAGAATCCACTGCGGCGACGCGGCTTTGCCCGCATTGTGCCAACAGTATCGCGGAAGACGCCGCGAAATGCTTTTATTGCAAGGCCGATTTCTCGTCCGAGCCGGCTCCTCCGTGGCTGAAGCGCGACGAGCCGTCGTCCCCGCCGAGACGCGCCGCAGCTCATCGTAGAATGCCGGCGGTTCCGGCGAAGTTTCTCTGGACCGGCGCCATGCTCGTCGTCGCCGTGCTCGCTTTCGTGGCCGGCGGCTACTTGCAGCGCAGCGATCCGTTGCGCGCTGAGGCCAACGTAAAGCAACTTCAAGCGAAGGATCTCATGATCCAGAGCCAGGAAGGACAGCTCGCGCAAGCGCGGCAGAAGCTCGAAGAGACTTCCAGCCAGCTCGCCGAAACGAAAAGCAAGCTCGAGAAAACCGAAAAGGAGCTCACGCTCGCTCAGCAGGGCCTCGGCGCCACCCGTCAAGCGGCCATCGCCGCGAATCGGTCTCCCGTTTCCGGTAGAGTTGCATCGCGCGCACCCGCTGCGTCGCTACCACAGCCGACGTCAGCTCGACAGACGCCAACCACGGGAGTTTACGAGACCACCCGGCCGACGTCAGTCTACGAAGATCCGTCCTCATCTGCGCGCGTAATCTCGCAAATTGAGCGAGGGACGAGAATCAACGTCGTCGGCTCCAAAGACGGCTGGCTCGAAGTGCGGTCCCGGAGCGGCAATCCTCCAGGATATGTGCGCTCCGACGACGCTCGGCTGATCGGCGGAGCGAGCTGAGAAATGCCCGAAGAGCCCGGGTCTGCAATTCGGGTTTTGATGCGCCAACATGAATTTTTGCGAGACATCGCTTCAACCCCGGTGTTCGTGGCGCTTCCGGGAAATGCCGAGACGAAATGCCGAGCCACGCAAATTTTTTCGTAAGTTGTTGCCGATGACGCTTCCTCTGAGCGACGAATCAGCAAATACGCGGGGGATCGAGCGCATGGCAGCGATGCGGGAAAACGGACGCGGGTGAATCCCAATCAGCCGCTGCATCAAGTCTATTCTCCATAAATTCTCAAATCCCCTCGACTTAGAAAATCGGCTTTTATAATGTGGGCCGTGGATTGCTTTCGGTGCCTGCTCAATAGCCTATTTCCAGGAGGGGACGAACGATGAAAAAAATCATTCCGCCGATGATTTCGTCGCTGTTGATCGGCTTGTTGCTGCTTCCCGGAAAATCGGTCTTCGCTCTCGATCGAGTCAACGTCACCCTGCCGTCCAAGTCGTTTCAGTTCATCATCTTTCCCCTCGCCAAAGAGCGCGGCTACATGAGGGAGGAAGGAATCGATCTCAATATCGTCGTCATGGCATCTACGCCGGGCCTGCAAGCCGTACTCGCCGGCGAAATGGATTTCACCGGTTCCGGCAGCAGCGCCCTGGTCGCCGTCACTCAGGGCAATGCGCCGCTCAAAACGGTGCTCGCCGTCAACGATCAGGTGCTGCAGTGGCTGATGGTCCGGCCGCAGTACGGATCATTTAAAGAACTTAAGGGTAAGAAGGTCGCCGTCACCGGGATCGCCGCAGTGGCGACTTTCATGTTGAAAAAAGTTGCGCCGAAGTACGGCATCGACGCGAACAAGGACCTGACTTTCCTCGCGCTGCCGCCGGGCCAGCGCCTTGCGGCGCTGCAGTCGGGAGTCGTCGATGCGGGGCTATTGAGCTCCGAGGAGCGCTTCGCCGCCTTCGATCAAGGCATGAAAGAGATCTTGTACCTGGGCAAAGAGGTGAAAAACTCCTGGGGCACGGTGGCCACCAACGACCAATTCATCAAAGCGAAACCCAAGGTGATGCATGGATTCATGCGCGCTCTGCTCAAATCGCTGCGTCTGGTCAAACAGAACCGCGAGGTCGCCATGGACACGATGATGAAATTTTCGGAGCTAGACAGGCAATTGGCCGCGCGCACTTACGACGGCATGATCGGAACTTTCACCACCAACGGCGTGGTCGACGAAGAAACCCAGAAAAACGATCTCGACATCGTGCGCGAAGTCCTCAAAGTCAGCAAGGAAGTTCCCATCGAGCGCGCCTACGATTTCAGCTTCGCAAAAAAAGCGGACAGCGAGCTAAGCCAAGCAGGCTGGAAACCGTAGGAATTCTACAGGTGGAGTCTTGGCGCGCCCGCCACAGGGTCTCGGCATTTACCGTATACTTTTAGGCCTGGGCATCGCAGCCCTGAATGCAATCTGGTCTTTCTTTTCTTTGGGTTGGGCCACCGCGTTATACATGGATTTTCCGTCAAAGCGCGCCATACTCGTTAGGTCCGCAAGCTCGTAGAAGCCGGTGTAGAAATCCCATTGGCTGAACACAAGAAAGTCATAATCCTTTGGGAATACGTCCCGGAGGTGCGCTGCGCTCGAAAACAGCCCCGGCTGCTTTGGGTTGATCGTCAGCTCGAAAACAACCACGGGGCGGTCGCGCCGCAAGGTTTCGGCGAGACTAAGCAGCGCTGATTTCTCAAATCCATCGATGTCCATCTTGACCAAGTCGATACGATCTACCCTGTTTTTTTCAGCGCCGCATCACACAAAAGACGGCTATTATGCGCGATACGGATTCGTAGTATGTAAGACTCGATACCAAGTCCCCGCGATCTTTGAATATCGAAGAAAGGGCCGCTTTGAAAAGGCGGTGAACACATGAATCTATGAAGCGCAGCGCGGAAAGAATTCTCACCACTCATGTCGGCAGCCTCACCCGACCGGTGGAGATTATCGATGCCATGCGGGCCAGGGTCAATAACGAAACTTACGATCAGGGAAGCTTTGCCGAGAGCTTGCGCAAGGGCGTATCGGAGATCGTACGCAGGCAGTCCGAAGTCGGCATCGACGTCGTCAGCGACGGGGAGTTCGGCAAGTCGGGGTTCGCGATTTACATCAACGAACGGCTGGGCGGGTTTGAACGCCGCCCGGGCAATCCCGGGGAGTCCGGCGTCTCGCGCGGCAAGGACCGCCGGGACTTCGCCGACTTCTATCGCGAGTACGATCGCCTTACGCAGCCTCACCGTCCCACGAGTGTGAAATGGGTGTGTACCGGCCCGATCACCTATGATCCGACTCTGCTCCGGATCGATATCGCCAACTTCAAGACGGCGCTCGCGGGCGTAAGCGTGACAGAAGCATTCATGCCGGTCGCCGCGCCGATTACCGTCGAGACCGACCGCCGAAACGAATACTACCCGAGCCAGGAAGCTTACCTTTATGCCATCGCCGACGCGCTCAAGCAGGAGTACAAGGCGATCGTCGACGCCGGATTTCTCGTTCAGTTGGACGATCCATGGATCACCGCGCGCTGGGACCAACTGTTACCCGACATCGATCTGAGGGAATTTCAAAAATTTTGCGAAGCGCGCATCGAAGCGACTAACTATGCGCTCGCGGACATTCCGCGCGAGCGCGTCCGCTACCATATCTGCTGGGGCAGCTGGCATGGACCCCACACCACAGACATTCCGATCAAGCACATCCAGCCGCTCTTCCTGAAGGTCAAAGCCGGCGCCTATCTGTTCGAAGCAGCAAACGTGCGCCATGAGCATGAATGGATAGTGTGGCAGGACGTCAAGCCACCCGAAGGGGCAGTGCTCATCCCAGGCGTGGTCACCCATGCGACCAATTTGATCGAGCATCCCGAGCTGGTGGCGCAGCGCATCGTGCGGCTTGCCAAGCTCGTCGGGCGGGAAAACGTGCTTGCCGGCACCGATTGCGGCTTTTCCCAAGGCCCCTTCAGCGCCAAAGTCCATTCATCGATCCAATGGGCAAAGCTCAAGGCTCTGGTCGAGGGAGCGGAACTGGCAAGCAAAGAGCTATGGCCGTAGAAAGTTTCGCGTCTCGAGTTAACCGGAACCCGAAATTCGGAACCGCGTAAGCGCATTCGGCAGTCAGCCATAATTTAAGAGGAGAATTCATGAAGCAAAAATATTTCGATTGCCATTTTCATATCATCGACAAGAACTTTCCGGTCGTGCCCAACCAAGGATTCATGCCCGACGCGTTTACCAGCGAGGATTATTTGGCGCGCGTAAAAGCGGTCGATCTCTGCGGCGGCGCGGTGGTGTCCGGGTCTTTCCAGGCTTTCGATCAATCGTACCTGTTCCACGCGTTGAAGGTCCTCGGCCCAACCTTTGTCGGTGTCACCCAGGTGCCGCAAACCGTTTCGGATCAGGAATTACAGGAGCTCAATAGCGCGGGCGTTCGCGCCGTCCGTTTCAACGTCAAGCGTGGCGGTTCGGAAGATATTCGCCACCTGGAAAATTTTGCGCGCCGCGTTCATAAGCTGGTCGGCTGGCATACAGAGTTGTACGTCGACTCCAGCGAGCTTGCCGATCTTTTCGATACGCTGGCTTCGTTGCCGGCCGTCAGCATCGATCATCTCGGTCTCTCCAAGGCGGGTTTCCCCACCCTCCTCAAGCTCGCGGAGAAGGGCGTGCGAGTCAAAGCCACCGGTTTCGGTCGAGTGGATTTTGACGTGCGCGGCGCGCTGACGGACCTTTACGCCGCCAGTCCGCGGGCGCTCATGTTCGGCACCGACCTGCCGTCCACGCGCGCGCCGAGGCCGTATCAAGACGATGACTACACCTTGGTTCTGGAAACATTGGGAGAGGAAAAGGCGGCGAATGTTTTCTACAAAAATGCCATCGAGTTTCTATCGGCCAAAGAAGGCTGGTTAACGAATGTGTGGACGCCGAGAGCGGTCACCCACTTGACTAACTGGGAATCGCCGCATGCTTCAATCGCAAATGTTTTGAATTTCATCGCGGCTTGGTACACTACTAAGCATCAGGATTAACAATCCCTATCAAGAAATCACGCCATGATCCCCGTTTCTGAAAACCATCCCGCCGCCCGATTCGCCTTTGACAATACCTACGCGCGCGAGCTTGAGGATTTCTACGTAAGCTGGAAGGCAACGCAAGTCGCGCGGCCCCGGCTCGTCAAGCTCAACCGTGAGTTGGCCGAAGAACTCGCGCTGGACGCCGGCGCTCTCGATTCCGAGGAAGGCGCGCGGATCTTTGCGGGCAATGAAACCCCCGAAGGCGCGGCGCCGCTGGCTCAAGCGTACGCCGGCCATCAGTTCGGCGGGTTCGTGCCCCAACTCGGCGACGGCCGGGCGCTGCTCCTCGGCGAGGTGATCGACCGTCACGGACGCCGCCGTGACATTCAGCTCAAAGGCTCGGGCCCCACCCCCTTTTCGCGCGCCGGCGACGGCCGAGCAGCGCTCGGGCCGGTGCTCCGTGAATATTTGCTCGGCGAAGCGATGCACGCGCTCGGCATTCCGACGACGCGGGCGCTCGCCGCCGTCATCACGGGCGAGCCAGTCTTTCGCGAGACTGCGCTGCCGGGTGCGGTTTTGACGCGCGTTGCCGCGAGCCACATCCGTGTCGGCACTTTCCAATTTTTCGCCGCGCGCGGCGAGCAGGACAAGGTGCGCCGCCTGGCCGACTACGTGATCGATCGCCACTACCCCGAACTAAGGGAACACGCCAATCCCTATGTGGCATTGCTCGAGCGCGTGCGCGACAGTCAGGCCGCCCTGGTCGCGAGCTGGATGCATGTGGGGTTCATCCACGGTGTGATGAACACCGACAACATGGCGATCTCCGGAGAGACCATCGACTACGGCCCCTGCGCCTTCATGGATCACTACGATCCGGCCACAGTGTTCAGCTCCATCGACACTCGCGGCCGCTATGCCTACGCCAGTCAGCCGAAGATCGCGCAATGGAATATTGCGCGCTTTGCCGAGACCCTCCTGCCTCTCATCGATACCGATGGCAAGCGGGCGGTCGCGCGGGCCACTGAAGCGGTCAATGCCTTTTCGGAACAATACGAACGTCACTGGCTAAAGGGCATGCGTGCCAAGCTCGGGCTGATCTGGTGAAGAGGAGGCCGATCTAAACCTCGCCACGGGATTTCTGACCGCGATGGATGGCAGAAACGTCGACCACACGTTGGCTTTCCGTTACCTCGCCGATGCGGCCTTGGGTCGGGAGGAACCGATCCGCGCGCTGTTTGCCGATCCCTCCGCTTACGATCTCTGGAGCGAACACTGGCGCGCGCGGCTTGCGCGCGACGCGATGGCGCCTTCGGAGCGAGCGCAGGCGATGCGCCGCGTCAATCCAGCGTTCATTCCGCGCAACCATCGCGTCGAGGAAGCCTTGAGCGCCGCAGTGGAGCGCGGCGATTACGCGCCTTTCGAGACCCTGCTGCATATCCTATCGCGTCCCTTCGACGATCAGCCCGAGTTCGTCGCCTTTGCCGAACCTCCGCCGGAAGGGCAAGGTCATTACCGAACCTTCTGAGGTACCTGAGTCGACGCGTCCGGGCCGACGCGAAATTATCACAAGCTTCGTCAGCAAGAACCAAGGATCGGAGATTGCACCGCAGAGCCGCTGAGGGCGCCGAGTAAAAGTTTTTGATAGACATTGCTCCGAACTCAGCGAACTCTGTGCCTCTGCGGTGAAAAATTTCTTCAGACGAAACTCGCAAGAACCGGAGGCGCATCGAACTCGGCATGGCGCAAAAATTTTACGTGGTTTGGTCGGGACGGCAGACCGGCGTATTCACCGACTGGGCAACGACCCAGCGCGCCGTGGATAAGTTTGTCGGCGCGCGCTTCAAGTCCTTCCCGACCCGTGCGGAAGCGGAGGAAGCGTTTGCGCGCGGCGGCGCCGCAAACGTTCCGAACAGAACGTCAAGCGATCAAAAAGCCGGTGCACGCGCAAATAACCGCGCTGCCCCGCATAACGCTCACCAATTCGATGTCACCATCTATTGCGACGGCGCCTGCGAGCCCAATCCCGGCAACGCCGGCTCCGGCATCGTAGTGTATCGAGCCGGCAAACTCGCGGAGTTATGGTACGGCCTGTACAACCCGATGGGCACCAACAACACCGCCGAGCTGAATGCTCTCTATCACGCGCTGCGCATGGCCGAAGCAGAGATCGACGCCGGCAAAACCGTCGAGGTGTGCAGCGACTCGGCGTACTCCATCAATTGCGTTCGCACCTGGGCGTCAAGCTGGGAGAAGAAAGGCTGGAAAAAATCCGGCGGCGAGATCAAGAACCTGGAAATCATCCAGGCCTGTTACACGATCTACGGCCGTATCAAAGACAAGCTCACACTTACCCACGTCGCCGGCCACGCCGGCAACGAAGGAAACGAGCTCGCCGACCGCATGGCCATGCTCGCCGTGCAGAGCAAACAAAAAGACCTGCGTCTCTATCAGGAAACCATGGATATCCCGACGCTGCTCAAGATGCGCGCGGGGTGACTGGTCCAAACCGCCGCAGGAACCGTTCTGCACCCGATTCTTGGCGGCGTCCGCGGCGAACTCCAGATCGAGGGTCATTCTTCAATCCCTCCCAACGACTATGGGCAACCCTATCCCTCTATTTACTTATTTAGCGCGCGGCATTTCGATCGTTTTTATGTGACGCCTTCTGAGTGAATCGATCACTGCTCGTTCATCCCCGGATGCGTGCGCTGCCTAATTGACTTGGCAACAATCGAGTAGTTAGATTTTAGTCACCTACGGTAATGTATGTCTCCACGCGACGATCTGTTTGATCATGGAGGACAAAATGTCGCTGATCATGACGCAACAAGAGCGCGAGGCGTTTCTCGCCGATGTTCACGTCGGCGTCATCAGTATTTCCGACGAAGGCAGAGGACCGCTCACGGTGCCGATCTGGTATGCCTATGACCCGGGAGGAGATTTGCGAATAATGACCGGCAGGGAATCGCAGAAGGGACGGCTGCTTGCGCGAGCGGGGCGATTCAGCCTCTGCGCCCAAACGGAGAACCCACCGTACAAATACGTGAGTGTGGAGGGCGCCATCGTTTCCACTGAAGCGGCGGATATCGAGCGCGATCTGCGCCCGCTCGCCCGCCGCTACCTGGGACAAAAAATGGGCGATCGCTATGTCGAGGAAACGCGAAATTTACCGACGCATAGCGACAACGTACTTATCCGCATGCGTCCTGAGCGGTGGCTGACCACCGATTATGCAAAAGAATAGGGCGCTGTGTGATGAGCAGCAGCATCTGACTCCGGCCGTTCGGAACTAGCCGAATCCCGATCAGGGTTGACCGCGCGGTTTAATCCTATCGATCCATCGCCGCGCGGCACGCTAGGCGCCGGATCGGAGGCTGCCGTAGATGCGCTCGGGTGTGACAAGAACTATGTTGCGCTCTTCCTTACGCATCTGCTCGGCGAATTCCTCGTCTGTGCCCTTGGGCGCCCGGCCCATAGACGTGTAGAGATCTTTTAGCCGCTTGAGGTGCGCCGGCGTGTTTTGCCAGGGCTCGATGGACGCCGGACCTTCGACGGTGACGTAGCGCCGCGTGTCGAGCTTGACGACTGTGACTGTCGCCCGCCCTGTCCGCTGAATGTTCTTGACCTTCACCGTCCATCCCCGCGAGGCGAATCCGACCTTGCCGTCGAGCACCGCCGTCGAGACGATGGTCGACTGCGCACGGCCTTTCGGCGTCACGCTGATCGCGACGCCGGTGTGATTTTCTTGGAGCAGGGGGAGTGCTTCATTCCATTCCATCTAATTGTTCCTCCAAAAATTAAAGTGTTGTCTGCTTACCACGATAAACTCGGCACGTATAACTCCGCCCGCCGCGATGAGTCAAGCTGGATGGTAGCAGATTGATGCTGCGAGGAGTAACCGCACCCGGATTAGCCGCCTTTCTGCGACGCGCGCTTTCCGTCATGCGTGAAGAGCCAACCCGAGTGTGTTAAGTTATTTTCCTTTCCATCGGCAATGCTCGAGTGTGTTATGTCCGCGATGCCGGAAGCAAGCTCTGCAAATCTCACCGCTGTTCAATCAGCATCGGCGGCAACTCGCCTGAGCGAGGCACGGCGGTTTCTTGCCCAGTTCGAACCCGGCACCGAGGTGCTTCTCGTTGGGGCCTCGCGCGGCTCGGTCGATGATCTCGCGCGCGCAGTTTCGCTCGAAGCAGGCGCGACATTCGGACTTCATCGACTCTCTTACACGCAGCTCGCGGCCCGACTCGCCATCTTGGAATTGGCTTCCCGCGAACATGCTCCCACGACACCGCTGGGGCACGAAGCGGTTGCGACCCGGGCGGTCTTCGAGGTCCGGAACGATGATGCGCTCCGGTATTTTTCACCGGTCGCCGACACGCCGGGATTTCCTAAGGCGCTGGCGCGCACTTTGCTGGATTTGCGGCTTGCCGCTCTATCGATTGGCGATTTAGGCAAGCTGCCGCGGAGCGGAACTGATCTTGCCGCTTTGCTCGATCATGTCGATCTCCTGCTGAACGAGGCCGGCGCCAGCGACCGCGCTGCGTTATTCGAAGCAGCGACCCGGGCACTGCGCTCGGCTCTCACCGGCTGGCCGCCGATGCCGTTGCTGCTGCTCGATGTTCCCTTCGAGTCTGAAGTTGAAGCGCAATTTCTCTGGGCCTTGGTCCAGCAATCGCCGCAGGGGATGATTACGGTCCCGGCGGGCGATCTCTCCACCGTTGGCCGGCTGGAGCGCCGCGGCGTACGAATGCGCGCGATCGATCCGGCCGTGCAGAACGATCTCACCCAACTGGCGCAGTATCTCTTCTCGAAAGATCCTCCGCCCGAGCGCAGGCGCAGCGGTGAGCTTGTATGGTTTTCTGCGCCCGGAGAGGACCGGGAATGCGTCGAGATCGCGCGGCGGATTCTTAAAGAAGCCAAAGGCGGCGTTCGCTTCGACGAGATAGCAATCGTCATCCGCTCGCCCCAGCAATATCTTGGCGTGCTCGAACACGCGCTTGCACGCGCCGGTATCCCCGCGTACTTCGAGCGCGGCACCCGCCGGCCCGAACCTACCGGCCGCGCTTTTCTCGCCATGGTCAGTTGCGCCGCCGAGAATTTTTCTGCCAAACGCTTTGCAGAATATCTTTCACTCGGCCAGGTACCAGCGCTCGACGATACCGGCAGGGGTTCCATGCCTGGCGATTCGGCGTGGGTCGCATCACGCGACGACGTTTTCGGCGTCCTGTCAGAACGGCTACCCGACGAATCGAGCAACGGCGACGGCGAAGACGAGAAAGAGCAGGGATCGGCCGGCGATGTCGAAGGCGCACAGTCCGTGGTGGCCGGAACCCTGCGCGCGCCATGGAAATGGGAAAGCCTGCTGGTGGAGTCCGCCGTGATCGGCGGCAGCGCGCGCTGGGCGCGGCGGCTGGACGGACTCGCGGCAGAGTACGAGGTGAGAATTCGCGAGCTGGCAGCCGAGCAGCCGGACGCGCCGCGCATCGCGCATCTGGAGCGCGAGCGGCAAAATCTTGCCCATCTGCGTGGATTCGCGCTGCCGCTCATCGAGGAAATGTCCGCCTGGCCGAAGGATGCTGTATGGGGCGATTGGATACGGCTCCTTGAAGAGTTTACGCCGCGCGTGCTCCGGCGCGCGGAGTTGGTGCTGCGCGTGCTGGCCGATCTTCGCCCGATGGCCGTCGTTGGGCCGGTGACCTTGGCCGAAGTACGCGACGTGCTTGCCGATCGCTTGGGAGCGCTGGAAATCGAGCCGCCCGCGCAGCGCTATGGCCGGGTGTTCATTTGCAATCCCGACCAGCTCCGCGGCCGCGCGTTCCGCGTCGCCTTCGTGCCGGGCTTGGCGGAGCGGCTCTTTCCGCAAAAGCTCCGCGAGGATCCGCTTCTCCTGGACGATCTTCGGCGCGCGCTCGGCGACCAGCTCGCCGTGCAAGACGATCGCGCCGCCAACGAGCGGCTCTTGCTCCGCCTCGCGGCCGGCGCTGCTACCGAGCGGTTGTATGTCTCGTTTCCGCGCATCGAGACGGCCGAGGCGCGCGCGCGGGTGCCTTCGTTCTATGCGCTGGAAGTCATGCGCGCCGTGACCGGCCGCATACCCGACCATCAGAACCTCGAGCTCGAAGCCTCGGAAGAAGCGAATGCCAGCCTCGCGTGGCCGGCGCCGGCGCGACCCGAAGATGCCATCGACGATTGCGAGCACGATCTGTCGGTGCTGCGGACGTTGATGCGCAGCGAGGACGACGTAAAAGGCCGCGCGCATTACATGCTCCTGCTGAACGATTGCGCGCGGCGCTCGGCAAGCGAGCGCTGGGCGCGCGCACGTAAGGCCTGGTCGGCCTACGACGGTCTGGTGCGGGTGACCGAGGCGACGAAACCGTTTCTGCAGACGCAGCGGCTCAGCGCGCGGCCTTATTCGGTCTCCGCATTGCAGAATTACGCGTACTGTCCCTACCGTTTCCTGCTGTCGGCGCTCTACCGCTTCCACGCGATGGAACAGCCCGAGCCGCTCCAGCGCATGGATCCGCTGACAAAGGGACGCTTGTTTCATGAGGTTCTCGCGGAGTTCTTTCGCGCCTTGCAGGAACGGAAGCTGCTGGTCGCGACGAAGTCGATGGACGCAGTGCTCGAGGTGCTCGATGCCACCCTCGCGCGTGTCGCGGCGGATTACTTCGAGCGGCTCGCGCCCGCCGTCGAGCGCGTCTGGCAGGACGAAATTGCGAGCATTCGCACCGATCTCCACATCTGGGCGCGCGAGCTTGCCGCCGGCACCGGTTGGGAGCCGTGGTTGTTCGAGTTTGGCTTCGGTCTGCCTGAGTCGCCTGAGCGCGACCCCAACAGCCGGCGCGAGCCGGTCACCGTTGCAGAACGCTTCATTCTGCGCGGCTCGGTCGATCTCGTCGAGCGCAGGCCGGGCACGAATATTCTGAGAATCACCGACCACAAGACTTCCAAGAACCGCTCGGAGCCGGGATCGATCATCGGCCACGGGCAGCAACTCCAGCCGGTGATCTATAGCTTGGCGGTTGAGGCGGCCACCGGCTGCACCGTGGAAAGCGCGCGGTTTTCCTATTGCACCACCGCGGGCGGATTCACCGAGCATAATGTTCCGATCAACGAGCGTACCCGGAGCATGGGCATCGAAGCGCTGGAAATTATCGATCGCGCCGTGGATCTCGGCATGCTGCCGCCAGCGCCGGCGGAGAAGGCGTGCAGCTTTTGCGACTTTTTCCTCGTCTGCGGTCCGAATCAGGAGCGCCGCGCGCGCCGCAAATCACGCGAGCAGATCGCCGATTTGATCGAGCTGAGGTCACGCCGATGACGGCTCTTGCCGATCACGCCGATCGCGAGCAAATTGCCACGGCCCTCGACGACACGATCATCGTCGAAGCCGCCGCCGGCACCGGGAAGACGACTGAGCTGGTGCGCCGTATGGTGCGCGTCATTCAAACCGGCCGCGCCGAAGTGACCGAGATCGTCGCCGTGACTTTCACGGAAAAAGCCGCCGGCGAGCTGAAGCTGCGGCTCCGCGAAGCGCTCGAAGAAGCCCGAGAAGCGTCTGCCAGCGGGTCCGCCGAACGCGAGCGGCTCGATCGCGCCCTCGGCAGGCTCGAGGAGGCGCAGGTCAGCACCATCCACGGGTTTTGCGCCGATCTCCTGCGCGAGCGCCCGGTGGAAGCGCGCATCGATCCTCTATTCAAAGTACTCACCGAGCCGCAAGCCGCGCGCATGTATGATGACGGCTTCCATCAGTGGCTCGAACGTCAGCTTGCCGATCCATCCGAAGGTGTGAAGCGCTCCCTGGTGCGGCCGGTGTTTGGCGGGTTCGGCGCTTACGGCGAGAGCGACAACGGACCGTTGGACCGCTTGCGGCGAGCGGGTTGGGAGCTGACCCAGTGGCGTGACTTCGAGGGGGAGTGGCAGCGCCCACCATTCGAGCGCGGGCCGCGCATCGATGAGCTGGTGGAACTTTTAAATAGCTTCACTGCAATGCTCGAATCGCCCGGTGCCACCAATGACACTCTGTACATGGATAGCTGGGCCGCCAGGAAGCTCGCGGAGGAGATCCGCCGATGTGAATTGGTCGCGGCCCGCGACTACGATCGTTTGGAGGCGGGCCTCATCGAGCTCGGCCGCAATCGAGATTTCAGGGAGGCGCGCAAGGGGAGCGGCAAGAATTACCGCACCGGCGTCCTGCGCTCGGATGTGTTGCAGGCGCGCGAGGAATTGGCAAGTGCTCTGGCAGCATTCGATCAGGACGCCAACGCCGATCTAGCCGCGGCGCTGCGCCAGGAGCTGAGCGGCGCGGTGAGCGCGTACGAAACGGCGAAAGCCAAAGCCGGCGCCCTCGATTTTCTCGATCTCCTGCTCAAGACGAGAGATCTCATCCGCGATAATCCGGAGGTGCGCTCGAGCTTCCAGCAGCGATTCAAGCGAATCTTCGTCGACGAGTTCCAGGACACCGATCCGCTGCAAGCGGAGATCCTGTTGCTTCTCGCGGCCGGCGATCCCGGTGCTACGAACTGGCGCCGCACTCGTCCGGTTCCGGGGAAGCTCTTTTTGGTCGGCGACCCCAAACAATCGATCTATCGTTTCCGCCGCGCCGACGTCGATATTTATCGCGGCGTTTACGACATGCTGCAGGGGGCTGGCGCCAAACGAGTAACGTTGCGCACCAGTTTTCGCGCGCGGCCAAATATCCAGCGCGTCATTAACGCCGCCTTCGCGCCGGTGATGACCGGCGATGGCGACGGCTTGCAGGCGGCTTATGTGCCGCTCGAGCCATTTCGCCCCGAGTCCAAAGAACAGCCCTCCGTCGTCACGCTGCCCGTGCCCGAGCCGTACGGTTACCGCAGGCTCTCCAATGTCGCGATCGAGAAATCGCTCCCGGACGCCGTCGGCGCATTCATCGATTGGCTTATCAGCGAGAGCGGCTGGAAGGTCGCCGAGCGGCCGGCAGCGGTGAAGATCATCGCTGGCGCCGACTGCGGCTCTCGCCTTCAGACCCGGCGAGACGGAGCATCTCGTCCCGATCCAGGCGCGCCACATCTGCCTGCTGTTCCGCCGCTTCATCAGCTTCCAAGAGGACATGACGCGGCCTTACGTCGAGGCCCTCGAAGCGCGCGGCATTGCCCATCTGCTGGTCGGCGGGAGATCTTTTCACAATCGCGCGGAAGTCGAGACTTTACGCGCGGCCCTGGCCGCAATCGAATGGCCGGAAGACGAGCTGTCGGTATTTGCCGTCTTGCGCGGATCGCTGTTCGCGATCGGCGACGAAGAGCTGCTGGAGTATCGCCATCGGGTCGGCCATTTTCATCCGTTCAGAATTCCCAAGGAGTTTCCCGAAAACCTCGTTCCGATCGTCGAGGCTCTCAAGCTGCTGCAAGCGCTCCATCGCGCGCGCAATCGGGTGCCGGTCGCGACCACGATCGCAACACTGCTCGGTGCCACCCGCGCGCACGTCGGCTTTGCGCTGGAGCATGGTGGCGAGCAGGTGCTCGCCAACGTTGGTCACGTTGCCGAGCTGGCGCGCCGCTATGAGGCGGAAGGTGGGATTTCGTTTCGGGGATTCATCGACGAGCTGCGACAGCAGGCCGAGAGCGGTGAGGCCGGAGAAGCGCCGATCCTAGAGGAAGGCAGTGACGGCGTGCGGCTGATGACCGTTCACAAAGCGAAGGGGCTGGAGTTTCCGATCGTGATCCTGGCCGATATGACGGCTCGAATCCGGGCTTCCGTCGCAAGCCGCACGATCGATTCCGAGCGCCGCGTATGCGCGATCCGCCTTGGCCGGCTGCACTCCTGCCGATCTGCTGCAGCACGAAGACGAGGAGCTCCAGCGCGACGAAGCGGAGGGTGTGCGGGTCGCGTACGTCGCCGCGACGAGAGCGCGCGACCTGCTCATAGTTCCGGCAGTCGGTGATGAGGAGAGAGCAGGCTGGATCCAGTCCCTGAACACGGCGATCTATCCGCCGATGAAAACGCGGCGACAGCAGATTCAGGCGTCCGGCTGCGTCGAGTTCAAATCCAAGGACTCGGTGTTGATTCGCCCGGCCGGCAGTGCTGGAACGAGCACGGTTTCTCCTGGCCTTCACGTGCGCAATACAGATGATTCCAAGGCCGGCGAATTTTCGGTCGTCTGGTGGGATCCACGCGCTCTCAAACTTGGCCCCGAGGTGCCGCTTGGTATTCGACGGCCCGAGCTGATCGTGAAGGACGTCGCGCCGGACATCGTCGAATCCGGTCTTGCGGCTTACAAGTCTTGGCGCGAAGCGCGTCAGGAAACCCTGACAACCGGAAGTCAGAGCGCGCTCGCAGTGCGCACGGTAACGCAGCAGGCAAAAACAGGCGGCGCGCAGGCGGCGGACCCAAAGATTCCGGCTGTTGAAATTGTCGAGATCGTGCGCGCGGACAACCGGCCTTCAGGCAAACGTTTCGGCGCGCTGATACATGCGGTGCTTGCGAGCGTGCCGCTCGATGGCGATGACGACACGATCCGACGCATTACGGCCATCCATGGCCGTATCCTCGGCGCTGCCGAAGAAGAAATCGATGCCGCGGCGAATGCTGCCCTCGCGGCTCTGGCGCAGCCGCTTTTCGACCAAGCGCGCAGCGCCGCGCAGAGAGGCTGCTGTCGTCGTGAAGTGCCGGTCGTCTGGCGCGGTCCTGACGGAATACTCATCGAAGGTGTCGTCGACCTCGCCTTCGAGCACAGCGATGGCTGGACGGTGATAGATTTCAAATCCGACGAAGAGCTTCGTGGTAACGAGCCGGCTTACCGGCGGCAGGTCGAACTGTACGCATCGGCCATCCAGTCAGCTACTGGGACGCAAGTTGCGCCAGTATTGATGCGTGTGTAAGCGGCCGCAACAGTTGGTACTTCGCCATCACGCAAAGTCACCGCACGGAACGGGATAACCGCGGGGTATCGGCCTTCTGCCCGGTCGGACAAGGGGTTCAGAAATAGCCGACCAGACGTCCTAACGTCATCGCCGTTAGCCATGCAGTAAGCGATACTCCTGCGGCAAGGCGCAGCCGCAGCGGCGGCATCGCGTGCGCCGATGCAATTTCCGAAGCGTCAGACGGTGGCGGCGGCATACGCAATGCCATAACGTTGCCCGTTCCGATGATGACAACGGCCATCTTGGCGAGAAAGAGATTGGAAGCGATGTACTCGGTGGCGCGGGTGATGAACAGCAGCATGCCAAAGATGATCGCGAGGAGAAAACCGGCGCCGGCGGTGCGGGTGAGGATGTTCCACAAAGGCGCGAGCGGCGCGGAGCGCCACGCGCCAAGAAGACGCAGATCAAGCGGCACGATCGAGCCGACTAGCAGCGCAACGCCGAGGATGTGAGCGGCGTTGACAAGGGGATAGCTCCAGACCGAGTTGCGGAGCCCCGTTGCGAGCGCCGTTGCTTCCAGCGCCGCGGCCCAATCTTCGATCATCTGCGCGCCGGCGCGACTGCTTCAGGACTGGCGGTCGGGGTAGAGATTGTAGCTCTTGCCGTTGATCACCACGCGCTCGGCCTTCATCAAGCGCTCGCCTTTCTTGGCCGAGCGATGGCCGTGTGCTGTGATGACTTGTCCTTTGCTCAGCATCTTCGGCGTGAGTCCCGCATTGTCGTTGCGCCAAGGCTGGCCCACTTCGACGATCCACTTCTCGCCCTTGACGTTCAGTGTCAGCTCGCCGTGAGGATTGCCCAGCCGCACGGCCGCAATCTCGCCGGTGAGTTGGAATTCTTCGGCGGTCGCCCAACCCCAGCCATGATGCGCCCAGGCCGCCTGCGCCAGAAAAACTCCCGTCCCCAGCGCGAGCAGCGTCAGCCGTATCCGTTTAAATAGTGAGTCCATCGCCGATTCCCCCCGATCGAGTTTACTTTGATACTAAAGGTTCGGATCGCCAAACGCCATGCCGGCGAATCGATGAGCGAGAATGGACCGCGCTGCATGCGATCCGCGGTTATTGCTCTTCTAATTCGGGATAGTGGCGGAAGATGCCTTGCTCGTTGAACGGCAGCCGGCGCGGCGATGCAAGATATGCGGCGATGCGCGGACGTACCCGAACGCGATCGTGCAACGTCACCAGTTTGGGATGGCCCGGTTCGAGCCGCGCCATCGTCTTGCGAAATGCGTAGCGCAATCCCTCGATCATCTGGAAAAGTGAGAGATCGACGTAAGAAGTCTTCTTGCCGAACACGAAGTCGCCGCCTTTGCGGTTCATCTTGAGCACTCTTTCGAAATAGCCCAAGAACTTGGGGATGCGGTTGGCGGTGAAGTTCACCGCGCGCTTTTTCGCCTCGTCCTTCTGCTCCTCGTAGTACAGCATGTTGGCGACCGGGTGGTGCGTCTGGCCGGATTCGTACAGCCAATCGGCTACAGTGAGCTGCAACTGGTGCGCCCAGAGACGGCTTGTCTCGCTTTTCGGCACGAGGTCCAGACGCGGCGCGAGAAACTGGAGAATATTGGCAGTTTGGGAGATGAGGATCTTCCCGGCTTTGAGAAACGGCGGCGCAAACGGCGGATGCTCCAGCGACGGGTCTTCGAGAAATTTCATGATCCCGGGCCGGCCAAAGTTCGGGTCGCGCGCGACGTCGATATAATCCGCGCCGGCGTCTTCGAGCGCGAGCCGAACGAACTCGCCCCGGCCTTGGATGGACGGTTGATAGTACAGTTCGTAGCGCATTGGAGTCCTCCTGAAACGATGATTCGCTCGTCGAGAGACTTGCATATACGCGGTGAGTCCTCAATCGAAATCGCGGCGGGAGAATTCGACTTGCAGATCGTCGCCTATTGGTACCGTCCGCACTTGCTCAAGAAACAAGGCGCGCCGTGGAGTTGGCGGAAAAACTCGCGGACTACACGCGACGATATGAAGCGCTGTTCGTCAAGTGAGCGAAACGGTCGATGATGGTTCTTGGAGTGAGGTCAGCTGATCTTGACCGGCGGGCCGCTCGTCGAGTGACGCTCTGTCAACTCGAGAGTGTAGCCATCGGGATCCTGAATGAACGCGACATGATCCTTGCTGCCCGGCCGATTCGGTTCAGGACCCAATGTAAACTTCACGCCTTCGGCTTTCAGTTTTTCACTTAGCTTGTAGAGATCAGACACGTAAAGGGCGACATGTCCGTACCACTTTGGCATTTCCCTGTTCTGCTTCGGCCCGCCCGTTTCGATGAGCTCCAATCCGGGATATTCGTCTTCCGAGCCATATCCTAGATATCCGACACGCTCGTTCTTGTCAGGAACCAAGCGTATGCGCTGGACGTCCATGCCCAACAACCGAGTGTAGAAATCCATGCTGCGATCAAGATTGCTCACGAGCATCATGGTATGCCGAATCCGGAACGTAATGCTGTCGACGGTTTTCTCGCCTGCCATGGTTCCCTCGCCCCTGTGCGAACGCAATCGGATGTTTTCTTTGGGACAGTAACGTACGCGGAGCTACGCCGTCAACGAGATTGCAAGTGGCGCAGCAAACCGCACCGAGGTTCGAGAGATCTTTTGGGCGAGGTGAAAAATGACGATGGCGCTATAACTGGTGACGATCGATGCGGTTTTGTTTGCTCGCCCAATAGATGAGTAGTACGAGTGCAATCGACGTGATCGCCCAGTTCCTGATCGCCCACTCGAGAGCGGGTCTAAGCTCCAGAAATAACCTTGCGGCGAATTCCCCGATTTTGTCCATGTGACCACCTCCGGGAAAAAGCGATTCGGTATAAGCGAGGAGTGTAACGACGATATCTGTGATCGCAGAGCGGGCCAAGTTTGATTGCTTGAATGAGATCGATCCTGGAATGGAAAAAAGATGCAGCAAATTACACAACGCGACCTGTTTTGAAGTTTACGCCAGAGAAAATTCGGCTCGGTATGCGCGATACCGCGCAGTGGCACGCGGATGTTAAGTCTAGCCGGCGAGGATCAGTGAAAAATGAGTGATGTCTATCGCGCGCGCTTACGTTACAGGGACTGAAAATCTTAGGACATCGCTTTGATGACCGCTCTGCGCAAGAATACGCCGATCAAGTGACGCTTGTAATCGGCGCCGCCCTCGAGATCGTCAACCGGGTCAGCCGCCTGAGCGAGCGTTTCACCTGCATCGGCCAGTTGTTTCTCGACTTGCTTTCTCGAACCGCAGAGCAGTTGATTGGCTTGGTCCGATTGGGTCGGCACCACGCTCACGCTGCCGACGACGGCGGTTGCTTTTTTAATGGTGTCGCCTTCGATATCGAGCACCAGTGCCAGGCCGAGGGTCGGTCGCTCCTTGAGCTGGAATTTCAGATAGGCAGCGCGTTGCGACTTGCTTAACACTGGAATCTCAACAGCGGCGAGCAGCTCATCGGCCTTCAACGACGTTTCGTAGGCGCCGGTGATAAGTTCGTCAACGCCCAAACTGCGATTTCCGGATTTGCCGTGCACGTGCGCTTTGGCGCCGAGAGCCGTGAGCAAGGTTGCGGGGTCGGAGTGCGGCTCGGCGAAACAGAGATTGCCACCAAGTGTGCCGCTGGCTCGAACGCGTACATTGGCGACATGGGTTTCCATATCGGCGAACACCGGCAAACTTTGCCGCACTAGCGCCGATCGCTCGATGGCTCTGTGGCTTGCGGTGCTGCCGATCACGAGCGCCCCGTTTTTGCTTTCGATTTTGTCCAGATCCGGAATGGTTTTCACGTCGATCAGGTGCTCGTAACGCAAAAGATCGTGTTTCATGGCCAGCAAAAGCTCGGTGCCGCCGGCATAAAGGCGAGCTTTCTCGCCGAATTCGGCGAGCATCTGCGAAGCTTCGGTAACCGTCTTGGGTTGATGGATGCTAAAGCGTCTTAAGGGCATCATAAGTAATTCTCGTTCAACGGTTCAAACGTTCAATGGTTCAAGGTCCTGCAGTTTCCGGATTCAGTCGTTGAACTTTTAAACTTTTGAACCTTGAACTTTTTTCTCTTTAAGCGCGCGCCACACGCGCTCCGGTGTAAGCGGCGCCTGGCGGATGCGCACGCCGACGGCGCGGTCGACGGCGTTGGCGATGTTGGCGGCCATGGAGTTCAATGACGCTTCGCCGCCGCCTTTGGCACCGTAGGGACCGACACCGTCCTGGTTTTGCACGAGATGAAGCTCTACTTGCTTGGGCAAGTCGGAAAACCGCGGCAGGCGGTAATCAAGAATCGAACCATTCATTAACTGCGAGCCATCGTACACGAGCTCTTCAAAAAGACCGATGCCCATGCCCATCGTTGCGGCGCCGATATCCTGGCCTTCGGCCAGCGCCGGGTTAATCGCGAGGCCTACGTCACCGACAGTGGAAAGCTTTTCCATGGTGATTTTTCCGGTTTCTTCATCCACGGAAATTTCGCAGCCCGTGGCTGCAGCTTCCCAAAAAACCGGCAGCGCGGCGAACTTGCCGGATTTTCTTATATAGGACCGGCCGATCACCTCGCCGTCGGGCAGCGCATAAAATTTACTAATCACCTGAGACCAATTGAGCTGGACCTCGCCGCAGCGCACACCGCCGCGCACGGTTTGAATGTCTTCGACCTTGACTTTCAGCACGTCGGCCGCCATGACGACCATTTGCTGGATGGCCTCCTGGCTCGCTTCCAACACCGCGCTGCCCATTAGTGTCGTCGTGCGGCTGGCGCCGGTAGAGCGATCGTAAGGGGTAATCGCGGTGTCGGAAGAAACCACGTTGACACTCTCGTACGGAACTCCCAGCGCTTCCGCCGCGATCTGCGGCAATACCGTGTGGCTTCCCTGTCCCAATTCCGTGCTGCCGGTCATGATCGTGACGGAGCCGTCGGCGTGAACGCGCACTGCGGTCGAGGTAAGCGGATAGGCGCCGGCATCGCTGCCGGACACGGCAACGGTGCGGCCATGCCCCTTGGGCAAAGGCGTTCCCCACCCGACAGCTTTCGCGGCGGTATCCAAGTCTTGTTTGAGCGTGCCGTCAAAAGGCCGCATGCCGGGGAAAAATTCCTCTCCAGGCTTGGCCGCATTGGCCAAACGAAATTCATAAGGATCTTTGCCGATCTTTGCCGCCAGCTCATCGATCTGCGATTCACCCGGCAAGGTGACCTGGGCGCAGCCGAAACCGCGGTAGGAACTGGCGGGCACGGTATTGGTGTAGAGAGACGAATTTTCGATCAGGACGTTGGGTATCGCGTAGGGTCCGACACAACGGTTGGTAGATTTCTCTACCACTAGCGGGCTGTTCTCAGCGTAGGCGCCCGTGTTCATGACGATCTTCGCCTGGCGGGCGATGATCTTGCCGTCCTTGTCCGCAGCCGTGCGCATCCAGGTGTAGGCATCGTCGCTGCGCGTCGTGAGCATCGCTTCTTCGACGGTGAGCTGCAGCTTCACCGGCCGTTTGGCTTTCCAGGAGCAGGCCGCGGTCAACGGCTCGACTTTCGTGTACGACTTGCTGCCGTAACCACCGCCGACAAAGGGGACGATCAGACGCACTTTGCTCACCGGTAGATTGAAAATGGATTTCAAATCGTGGCGCACCATAAAAGGATGCTGCGCCGATGAATAAATCGTCACGCCTTGGTCACTGACATCGGCGACCGATACATAAGGCTCCATCGCGTAGGCGTAGGTCATGGGAAAATAATAATTGCCCTCGACGACCGAAGCAGCTTCCTTGAACGCTTTCTCGACATCACCCCACTGTATTTTGTGAGTTTGGCATATATTCGTTCCCTTGCCCGCGGTCACTTCTCCCTCGAAGCCGCGCAGCGCGCCGGCTTCGAATTTCTTTTCATGCAAGAGCGGCGCGTCCTTGGCCATCGCTTCTTCCGGCGTGAAGACGCCTTTCAGCTCTTCGTAGTTGACCTCGATGAATTCCAACGCTTCAAAGGCGATCACGTTCGTTGACCGCCACCACGGCGGCCACCGGCTCGCCGGCGTAACGGACTTTCTCGATCGCCAACAGGGGATGATCTTTGACGGCGTGGCCGAAATACGGATTCAATCCGTCGAGATCGAAGCCGGTGACCACGCAATAGACTCCGGGATGCGCCTCCGCGCGCGCTTTGTCGATGGAAATAATTTTCGCGTGCGCAAAAGGGCTGCGCAGCACTTTCGCGTAGGCCATGCCGATAAGCTTCTAGATCGGCAACGTATTGAGCTTTGCCGGTGACCTTCACCCGGCCGTCGCGGCGCGGAATCGAATGATTGACGATGTGAAAATCGGTTTTCTTCTCGGCGCTCACTTTTTCGACTCCTTCGACATCATGTCGGCGGCGCGCTCAATGGCAGCGACGATCGGCACGTAGCCGGTGCAGCGGCAGATGTTGCCGTCCATGTGATGGATGATTTCGTCGCGGGTCGGCTTGGGATTTTCGTCCAGCAGGGCTTTGGCCGACATGATCATGCCCGGCGTGCAGTAGCCGCATTGAAAGGCGAACTCATCGATGAATGCTTGCTGCAGCGGATGGAGCGTGCCGTCAGGCTTCTCCAAACCTTCGATGGTCGTGACGTTTTTGCCGCGCGCTTCATAGGCCAAGTAAGTGCAGGCGCTTACCGGAGCGCCGTCGATCAAGCACCGTGCACGCGCCACAAACCTGCACTTCGCAGGAGACTTTGGTGCCGTTCAGATTGAGCGTGTTGCGCAGCACTTCGGCGAGGGTTTCCTGCGGCTCGCAGTCGACCTGCCAGGATTTGCCGTTGAGTTGAAATGAAAGATTCATAAGCAAGAATGAGTTGGAGTACTGGGGTTCTTCGGGTTAGAATTGGCATTACTCCATCACTCCAGTACTCCAACACTCCATTTCCTGTTAGTTATACTTCGGCAGAATATTCTCCGCCCAGAGCTCCATCTGCCGGTTCAAGCTATCCATGGTCGGATAGATGATCTTGAGCTCGAAGTGCTGCACGCCGCTTTCGATGAATTCATCGACGCGCCGGCGCACATCGTCGACCGAACCGAAGATATGGCGGTCGAGGGCAAACTGCATGCTGTCGATGTCGCGCTCGTAGCTCTCGCTGCTGGTTTTGAGGGTCGGCATCGCGAGATTGCAGGCCTTCTTCGCGCGTCTTGGCGATGGTCGCGAGTTTTTCGACGGCGATCGTGATCTTCGACGGATCGCGGCCGTTGTCGCGCGCGGTTTGATTCAGGATATCGCAGCCGACTTTCATTTCCTTCGGCGACAGCCAGCCGGGGATCCAGCCTTCGCCGTACTTGCCGGCGCGTTTGGCGGCGAGCTTCATCCAGCCGCCGACCCAGACAGGCGGATGGGGTTTCTGAAACGGCTTCGGATACACTTCGGCGTTTTTGAACTCAATAAAATCGCCCTTATAGGAAGCGAGCGGCTGGGTCCAAATCGCTTTCATCGCTTCGATGTATTCGTCGGTGCGATCGCCGCGCCGCTCGTACGGAACGCCGAACACGCCGAACTCGTCCGACTCCCGCGTTGCCTTGGAACCCAGACCGACGCCGACCAGCAAACGCCCCTGGGCGAGATGATCCAGGGTCGAATACTGCTTCGCCGCGTAAATCGGGTTGCGGCAGGGCATGACCAGGCACGCCACGCCCAGAACGATCTTTTTCGTCTCCGCCGCCAGATACGAAAGCATCGTCGTGGCTTCGAAAAAATTCGCTTCCTGGGTATCGGTAATCGCTTCGAAGGCGCCGGAAGAAATATGATGGCGGTGCATCTCGGTAGCTCCAGACCACGTGGTCGTGAACCCAGAGCGCGTCGAAGTCCATGTCTTCGGCTGCCTTGGCGGCGTTGACGATATTTTCGATGCTCGAGAGCGGCCCGGAATTCGGCACTCTGACGCCAAAGGAAATCTTATTCATGGAAGCTCCTATTGCTTTTCGGTAATTGCGACCTTGTCGTACTTGAGGTGGCGGTTGTACCAGTCCACCACGTTGGCGGCGACGTCGTCGAAGTAATCGTTGTAGATGCCGTAGTGCGTGGTCTTTTTGTAGAGAACCAGTTTTTTCGGCTCGCCGGCCTTTTCGTAGAGATCGAACGATTGCTGTTCCGGCGTCACGGCGTCGCCTTCGACGGCGATGAACAGCACGCCGCGCGGCGAAATCTTGTGGACGACGTCGATAGGGCTGTATTCCAAAATCGCCTCGGCGCAGGCGAGCGGCATGGCATCGGGAATTTTATCCGCGACGTCTTTTTTGATCGTCGTCGTCTGGCGCTCCGGGGTTTGCACCATGATGCCGCCTTCGCGCGCGCTGACCATGGCGCCTTTGCCGGTCAACGCCCGCTGCTTGCGGTCTTCTTCGATGCTTTTTAGATAATCGACCCATTCGTACTCGCGGCGCATGGAGTGGAGCCATTCCCTGCCGCTGCTGACGCCGAGATAGCTGACGCAGCATTTAACCCGCGAGTCGATGGCCGCGACATAGACAGCGTTGCCGCCGCCGGTGCCGCCGGAGCCATAGGTGGCGAGGCGATCGGGGTCGATGTCCGGAACGGGTTTCGCAGATAACTGAGCGCGCTGCGAATATCTTCGGCCTGCCATTTGGGCATAACCCAGCCGCGCTCGTTGCCTTCGCTGTCGCCCCAGCCGCGGTAGTCGAAACAAAGACAGGCGTAGCCCGCGGCGCAGAGCTTTTCGAACATCATGATGTAGTGCTTGGCGTCTTTGAGCCCGAGAAATCCCGGGCCTTGGACGATGCCGGCAAACGGTTTGCCCTTATCCGAGTCGGGCAAATACAGAACGCCAGCGAGCTTTATGCCTTCGCTATAAAAATTAACTTTTTCAGTACGCATAGTCGAACTCCTGAAAGTTCAATCTGCGTTCCGTTCGGTTTCTAGCTCGTTCAAGCGTTCAGAACGCCTGAACGGAACCACGGAACCGTCTGAACGGCTTGAAACTGCGCGCTTTACGCCCTCACCGCCGGCAGAACTTCCTGACCCAACAAATCGATCTGCTGATACCAATCAGCGTAGCGGAAGCGAAGATCGAACACGATATGATTGAGGCCGGCTTCTTCGTAGCGTTTGGTGTCGCGGGCGACATCCGCTGGAGTGCCGGCCATGAGCAAGCCCTTCGATATCCTCGACGGTAGAAAAAGTGCCGGACTTGGGTCTCACCCACGTTTTCTTCGCGGGCTGATTGCCTTCATTGATCAGACCTTTGACGTTAACTTTGCTGAGCGCAACGTCTCGATTCTTGTCGAGGCTGGTGATCGGGATCGCGCCGGTGGTCACCATCGGGCGGCCGTTGGCTTTGCATTGCTCTTCGAGATATTTGACCATCTTGTTGAACGTCGCCGTCGGAATACGGCCGGGCATCCAGCCGTCGCAGTAATCCGCCGCGCGGCGGACAGACGCCGGCGTACCGCCGCCGTACCAGATCGGAATCGGCTTCTTCGGTGTCGGTTTGAGCTCGACGTCTTTGAAATCGTAATAATCGTCCTTGTAGGTGATCTTTTCACCCTTCCAGAAGCGGCGACAAAGCTCCGCATTGATCTTCGCCATGTTGGCGCGATCCTGCAAGGTGACCTTTTTGTATCCCGCTGCTTCGAATTCATGGGGAAAGGTGCCGAGACCCAAGCCCATGATTAGGTTTTCGCACATGGTGCTCAAGCCGGCCATGGACTGTGCTAGATGAATCGGATGGCGATGCGAGATCACCGTGCCGGTGCCCAAGAATTAGTTTTTTACAGACGGATGAGATCGCCGCGAGGACGAGCAACCCTTCGATATGGGTATTATCCTCGCCTTCCATGCCGTGCGGCTCAAAGACCAAATGATCTCTGACCCAAACCGAGTCGAAGCCATAGGCCTCGGCCTTTTTCGACCCCTCGATGCAGAGTTCGGTCGAACCATATTCGCAAAAGTGAGGTAACAGCAGTCCGAATTTCAATTTTGTCGCCATATTTTTTCTCCTTTTTGTTTGGGCCGGTTTACAGCCCGCGTTCTTCCAATAATGTATCGAGATCCGTCAACGCTTTGATCGAGTCCGCTTTCTTCGCCCAGCCGACGGCAATCGCCAGAGCATTCACAAGCGAAAACGCCGGCGTGAGCGAGTTGACCGAGGAATGTAGCCCGCGCTTCGCATAAAGACAGACGTTGGCCGCCTTGGCGATGGGCGAGCTGGGAAAATCGGTGATGCCGAGAATCGGCGCGCCGATTTTCTTGGCGTGCTGCAAGGCGGTTTGCACTTCGCGCGGCACCTCGAGAAAATCGATGGCGACCAAAACGTCCGCCGGTTCCATGAATGACAGTTGCTCCACCAGCGAAGTGCCGCCCGTCAAAAAGATCCAGTGCGCGTCTTTTTTAACGCGCACGAGCCTAAAATAAAGAATGTAAGCCAGCGCCGTCGATGCGTTGAGGCCGATCAGAAAAACCTTGCGCGCTTTTAATATCACTTCCACGGCTTCTTGGAAATCGGTGAAGGACGCCGCCCGCAATGTTTCCTGAAGCAGCTGAATATCGCGCTTGATCAGCCTGGCGAAAATGTTTTCATCGTCGCCGAGCTCGGCGAAGGTTTCTTTCATTCGGTCCGCGGCGCGCAGCTTGCGGCGCATTTCTTTCTGAATATCGCGCTTGAGCTCGGGGAAACCCGAGTATCCTAACGTCTTGGCGAAGCGCACCACCGTCGCCTTGCTGACACCTACCGCCTGGGCCAAATCGTTGACGTTGGAAAGCAGCAGGGCGGAGCTATCGTTTTGCAGATAATTCCCAAGCCTGCGCTGCGCCCCGTTGAGTGATTTGACTTTGGTCAGGATCTCTTTGATCGCGGCCATGAAACTTTTGTTTCATCTATCGTAGTGAAATTTTCTTGTCAAGAAGATCGAGATTTTTGGTGGTTGATACGAAAAGCCGGCGAGAAATCTCGGCGACCAAGCGGGCGCAGCCCTCAAGTTCATGCGAATTGGTTGTCTTGTCACTTGAACCTTCCGCTCCACTCGTTGACAGTCATTCCGGTCGAGCGGTAACGTCGAACGAGCAATCGAGAGAAGGAGGTACCGGCCATGGCGACTCCCGTAAAAGAATTCGAAGTTCATCCCTACGTCCAATTCATGATGGACAAGTACAGCCCCTACAAAAAATGGATCGAATCCGAAGGCGTGCCGATCATCGGCGGCGCGTTCGTGCAGGATGTGCGCACGGAGAAGTTGGAATACTGGAAGCGTAAGGATTGCCACGGAGCGATCTGTACGTTCTCCGATCAAATGGTCGCCGACGCCTACATCGCCGAGATCGCGCCGGGCAAGAGCATGAAGCCGCAGCGCCAGCTCTATGAGGAAATTATCACCGTCGCGGCAGGACGAGGCGCGACCAGCGTCTGGTACGATGGCACGCCGAAGCGAGTTTTCGAGTGGGAGCGCGGCAGCACGTTCGCGATCCCGCTCAACGCTTGGCACCAGCACCATAACGCGAGCGGCTCGGAGCCCTGCCGCTACTTTGCGCTGACGAGCCAGCCGGTGGCGTTCGAGCTGTTCCGTGACCCGGAATTTATTTTCAATACCAATTATATGTTCAAGGACCGCTTCGATCCGGGCGATCCTGAATTCTTCTCCAAGGATGGTAAGTACTTCACCGAATATTACGGCGGCATTCTGCACTCCAACTTCATTCCCGATATCCGAAAGATCAATCTCGTGCCGCGCGAGAAGCGCGGCAAAGGCACGCGCAACATGTACATTCATATGTCCGGCAGCGCGATGTTGGCGCACGTCTCGCAGTTTCCCGTCGGCCGCTACAAGAAAGCCCATCGCCACGGCCCCGGCGCGCACGTTTTTCTGCTCGACTCGACCGGCTACACGTTGATGTGGAACGAAGGCGAGAAGCCGGAAAGATACGACTGGCACGAAGGCACGTGCATCTCACCGCCGGCCGGCACTTGGCACCAGCACTACAATACCGGCAATCAGCCCTGTAAATTCGTTGCGCTCCACGCCAACACCGCGGTGCAGAAAGAAGAGAAAGGCGTCGAGCAGATCGAGTTCGAGGAAGTGGACGAGTCGATGAAGAAAATGTACGCAGAGGAATGCGCCAAGAACGGCGTTAAGGTCGATATGGATTAGTAGGGCAGGACCGTTCCTGCGCCTCTGTCGAGGGCGGATTGGTAGATGTGATTTGCCAGCGCGATGTCCTGGTTGACCAAGCCGATGGCGCGGATGAAGATACGCTCGCGCTCGCTTTCGCGCGCCGGCTTCTTCCCCGCGAGTAAATCCGGCAGCTCGGCGTAGAGATCCTTTTCGCTCAGGAAATTTTCTTTCAGCATGCGCTGCATGTCGGATTTGTTCTTGCAGTGCAGCCAACTGTCGACCACGAACTTGTCGGCTTTTTTGTAAACGTCGCTCTCCATCTCCTGGTGCTTGCCGATGGAGTAAACCGTGATTCCTTCGCCGAGCCAGGCGTCTTTTACGAAAGGCGTCGACGTCGTCGTCGCGGAAACGACCAAATCGGCGCCGCTGCAGACGCTTGCTTCCGTCGATTCGACCGGGCGGACATTCAGGCCATATTCTTCGCCGACTTCCTTGCGCATAGCTCTGGCGCGATTCCTGCGTCCGCGAAGTGACGCGGATTTCCTTTAGCTGGAAAGCTTTGGCCATCACCGGCACGGCGGCGCGCGCCGTATCGCCGGCGCCGAGCATCGCCATGATTGCAGCGCCTTTGCGCGCAAGCACACGCATGGCGACAGTGGCTGCCGCGGCGGTGCGTACTGCGTGGCACCAATCTTCGTCCATGATGGCGCGGATCTCTCCGCCCTCGCGATCGGAAAGGATGAGGATACGGCGCGGACCGCGCGGCGGGCGCGAGACGTCGCGGCTGCCGCCCGCGGCTTTGATCGAGCGAATACGAAAACCGGCGACGGGCTCGGTTGCGAGCGCGCAGCCGGTGACCCAGGACTGCCAGCCTTGCTCCGGCTTGATCGCTAAATCTTCCGGTGTCGACCAGATGACGCGCCCTTCGCTGTGATCGCGCAGCGCCTGCTCGGTGATTTCAATAGCGCGGCGGAGGTCGAGGACTTTCTTCACGTCCTCGTTGGAGAGATAGAGAATGCCTCTTGCATCCATGACTACTGAACCGTGCTCAAGTCACGGCAGCCGGTGGTCAAAAACTCCGGGCCTTTCTCAGTGATCAGCACATCTTCTTCGAGATGCACCGCGCTCTTTTCGGAGCGCACTTTAGGCTCCAAGGCGAGGACCATTCCGGGGCGATAAAGCTCGGTTTCCACTTCGTTGAGTGACGGCGGCTCGGCTCTCGACATGCCGATACCGTGGCCAATGCGCTTTGGACTGTCGACCGCCTGATAGCCGCGCTTGAGCAATTCTCGATTGGCCACTCGCGAAACTTCCGCTATCGGGGTGCCAGGCTGCATCGATCCAAAACAGAGCTCGATGACGTCGCAGGCGGTCTCGTGATCCTTTTTGTGCTCGTCGGTCGGCTCGCCGAAAATCGTCATACGCGTGACGTCACCGTAGTAACCTTCATAGCAGGCACCGAAGTCGGCGATCATTCGATCGCCTTTGTTGTAGCGCCGATCGTCGTAGCGGGTGGACGAGTTGAGCATGAGAAAACCGGGATGGCGCGGATGGGCGCCTTCTTCGATCATCGAGATGTAAAGCCGATCCGCGACTTCGCGCCGGGTCATGCCGGGCTTTCAGTTGCGGCAGGCAGCGATCATAGGCTTTGACCGAAATATCGCATGCTTTGCGCATGAACTCGATTTCCTGCGGGCTCTTGATAAGGCGCATTTCGGTCAGCGCCGCCGTGCCGTCTTCGATCTGCGCTTTCGGCAAAGCTTCAGTCAGTCGAGTGAGATAGTTGACCGGAAACCCAAGACGTTGATCGTCGCCGAGCTCGAAGCCCAGCTTCGACTCACCAAGCCCCATTTCCTTCAAACAACCGCCGATCATTTCTTCGGGAAACGGCACGTCCGTATAGGCGCGCACCTCGCCAACCCAGGGCAAGGCTTTGGCTTTCGCCTTGTCATTGCCGTAGACGAGCAGCAGCGGCTTGCCGCTTTTCGGGAGAATGCAGATCTGCGGCCGCTGGATGTGATCGAGCTGATAACTGATGAGACCGCTGAAGTACCAGTAGTTGTTTTTCTCAGACACGACCAAGGCGTCGAGACCGTCACGTTCCATCAACGCCTGCGCCCGCTGGAAGCGATCCACATATTCTTTGTCGGCGAACGGGGCTTCGGTTGCCATTATCGACCTCCGCTAAACTATTTAAAGATTCTGGCTCTTGACCGCTTATCTACGTCATTCCGGCCAAGCCAGCCGGAAGCCAGGATTGACAGATTAGCCTGGATTCCCGCGTCCGCGGGAATGACGATGAAGGGTAGATTGCATTGAAAGTTATTTACAATCTAACTCGCGATCGCTTTTCTGCCTTCCATTGTCTTGATCTTGCCACGTAGTCGAGGCTTCGGCGAAGCTGGATCACCGACGCGTATTTGGCGTTCATCTCGAAGAGGTTCACCAGATGCGAAGTGCGCGAGCGGTCGAAAACACATTCTTCAACCAGAAAAACCGGATAACCGAAGGAGTAGCCGTCGAGCACGGTGCCGCGCACGCAGCCGCAGGTGCTGGTGCCGGTGACGAGCAGGCAATCGATGTTCTTGCGCACGAGATAGGTGATCAGGTGCGTACCGAAGAAGGCGCTGGCGCGCGCTTTGCGCACGATGAATTCTTTATCGTTCGGCTTGATCATCTCGGGAAATTGCACCGCGAGCTTTTCAAAGTCGGTGGCGTCGACGCCGCGCTTGGTGGCGTTGCCGAAAGCGGCTTTGAAGTCGGGATCGCTGGTCGAATAGATCACTGGCACTTCGGCGTCGCGACAGGCATGAAGTAGTTGCTGGATTTTCGGCAGTGCGTCCCAGGCGACCTGGCCGCAGCTCGTGGGAAATTCATCGATGGCATCCATCACCGGCATCGGTTTCGTGCCCGTGAAGCCCGTGATCACATCGATGATCAGCAAGGCCGGGTTGACGCCGAACTTCTCTTTGCCTTTATAGCCGGCCTTCTCGTAGATCTTGCGTTCCTCTTCGGAAATAAACGCTTCCCATTCTCTCATGACACATCCTCCTGCTGCTATCGCACGCCTAACGCGTCGTTGTGCAGTTTAGTTATTTCCCGCAAATTTTTGTAGTTATCCGGAGTCACCACCCTTCGGCGAAAGCCTTCGAAGAGTTTCGGCGGATCGGGCTTTACGTCTTTGCGCGGGCCGATGCGGCGAAAGGTTTTCAAAAATTCCTGACCATCTTTCGAAACCAAATAGTCGATGAATAGTTTCGACGAGTTGGGATGAGCCGCCTTTGCCGACATCATCGCCACGTTAAGCTCCACCGCGACCGGTTCCAGTGGAATCCAATCCACCGGGGCACCCGTCTGCTTCATGCGCTCGATCACCTGGGCATAGACAAAAGTCATGGAGCGTTCGCCGACACTGACGAAATTGGCGCGATTGGTGTTGCCGCGCAAAAATACCGGCTCCTGCTTGGCCAAACCTCTAAAATAAGCGAGTGCCTTTTCCTGGCCCCATTCCTGGGTCAACGCGACGAAGACGTCGTGGTTCTCGATGTCGATGATAAACTTTTGCTTGTACTGCGGCTTGAGCAGATCGTCATAGGTTTTCGGCAGATCGTTGCGCGAAACGACTTTGCTGTTGTAGCCGAGGACCAGAGTATTCAAGTAAACCGTTGTCCAGTAGCCTTTGGGATCGTAAAGATCGTCGTAGAGTTGCGCCGCTTCCGTCGATACGTAGGGCGCGATCAAATTTTTCTCGCGCATGGGCGTCAACGAAGGTGAAATGCCCAGGGCCACATCGAATTTGCTGGCGCCCGCCTGCGCTTCGGTAAGAATTCGACTCACCATCGCCGTGCCGCCAAGGCGAACAAGATCGGCTCTGATAAAGGGATATTTTTTGTTGAACGCATCCAGCAGCGGTTTGCTGTTCTGGATGTCCATGGTCGTGTAGAAGACCAGCGCGCCTTCCTTTTTAGCGCCTTCAATCATCGAAGGTTCGGCGGCGGCCGCAGGGGTCGAGTAGAACAGAAATAAACAAACGGTAAGTAACCACAAAATTTTCATAGGGTTCGTGTTCCTGAGACTTGAACCTGTTTAGACTGCGCGGAAGAGTTGGGCGCATTACGGCGAATACAACTTGTCGCCGCGCTTGGTCATGAACAGGTCGAGCGGCAATTCCGCGCCTAGATCCTTTCTCCTTGGCCTTTTCGTACATTTTTCGCGCCGTGGCCGCGAACTGGATGCCCATGCCGGTGTTGTTTTTGAAAAACGTGACTTCCCGATCGTCCTTGCGGCTGCGGCAATTGCCGTTCACCAGATCGCCGAGCTCGTGCAGGTCTTCGGCTTTCACAAGACCGCGCTCGATGCGATCATGGAATTCGGCCTGTTTGTCGAGAAAGATCTGCGGCTTGTAGCCGACGACGATAAGGTTGGCCTTCATCACGGCTTCGTCATCCAATTCCTTGCGCGGGAGAAAGCCGTCGCCGCCGACGATGCTGTTCAGGTGCATGCCCGGCTGCACGAACTTACCCTGGATGACCGGATCAACCGTATTGGTCGCGGCGGTGACGATGTCGCTGTCGCGAATCGCCTCTTCCGCCGAATTGACCGGCAACCACCTCGATGCCGGTCTCCTCGCTCATTTGCTTGGCGAAGCGCTCGCGGTTCGCCTTTGTCGGACTGTAGACTTTGACTTTGCTGAGCTGTCGAACGACAGCATGGGCGGTCAATTGCGTCTTGGCTTGTTCCCCGGAACCCAGGAGCGCCATGACTTTCGCGTCCTTGCGCGCGAGATACTTACTCGCCACCGCGCTGGTGGCGCCGACGCGCATGGTGGAAATAAAATGATCGTCCATCAGCGCGAGGATCTCGCAGGTGTCCATGTCGAAGAGCATGACAAGGCCGATGAAATCACCGGGGTAGACGCGCCGCTTGCTGCCGTCGACCTCGATCTGCTTGGAAAAGCTCGAATCGATGCGCAGCGCCATGGACTTGACGCCCGGCACAAGTCCCATGATGTTGTTGAAATAGTATTGCCCGCCTTCTTCCTTCCAGGGCGTTCGCAGACGCGCGCGCGGCGCGTTCATCGCCTTGCCCTGGCCGAGCTCGCGGAACGCCGACTCGATGGCGTCGATCTCTTCGGCCATCGGCAACAAGTTTTCCATCTGATCGTTTTTCAGAACCAAAACCATGGTGTCTTCTCCGTTCCTAACGACTGGCCTACAACAGAGCCGGCCGACGGGTCAAGGCGAGCGCCCCAATGAAGAGGTTTTGTGTGGGTGATGAGCTTTATCGAATTCTGTGCCGTTTCGAATGAAAGTGAACTAGGAGCATGACGGTCTGTTTGTCCAAATAAAAAAGGGCTGAGGATGTCCTCAGCCCTTTTTTGGCCTGCGATGCGGTCTGCGATTAGCCTTTCTTTTTCTTGAACCAGTCGGCGTCGATCTGAATGAACTGTTTCCACTTGTCCGGAGTAGCCGCCTCCTCAAAGATCGCTTCGACGGGGCAGACCGGCTCGCAAGCCCCACAGTCGATGCACTCCTCAGGATCGATGTAGAGCTTTTTTTCTTTTTCGAATTCTTCGGTCTCGTTTTTGGTCGGGTGGATGCAATCGACCGGACAGACGTCAACGCACGCGGTATCCTTCACGTCAATGCAGGGTTCAGCAATGATGTAAGTCATCTTAATCCTCCTCAGGAACCGGACTTCAAATCTAGTAGCAAATCGACTTCGGCAAGTCAATTAAACGGCGGTGCGGCAATCGGAATTTCGTGTCGCGCATTCGAAAGTGCGCGGCTGAAACGATATGATCCAGCCATGTCCGTGGAAGTCGCGCGCCGGGGCGCCGGCAAGAGGGTTCCGACTCGACCGCTCAAGAAAATTGCTCAGGCAATACTTGACTCGGTGGGACGGAAAGATGCCGAGTTGAGCCTGGCGCTGGTCGGCAATGCCGAGATGCGCCGGCTCAATGCTGCGTATCGCGAAAAGGACTATCCCACCGATGTATTGTCGTTTCCGATCGACGGCGCCCCGTCGGCGGCCGGCCGGCTGCTCGGGGATGTCGTTATTTCGGTCGACAAGGCGCGGGAGCAGGCAACGCAGCGCGGCCGCACCGAACACGAGGAAATCGTCACTTTGCTCATCCACGGCATCGTTCATTTGCTGGGCTATGACCACGAGCGCTCGGCCAAGGACGCGCGGGCGATGAAACGGTTAGAGAATAAAATCCGCCGCGCGCTTTGTGAGCGGGAGTTATTACAGGTATAATTCCGAGCGGCCATAGCGCCGATTCTGATTTCCCAAGGTTCGCGCAGCGGCGCGAGAAAGAGCATCGATGTTGGAAGAAACCACGGAGCAACTTATCCATCTCGAAGAGCGGCTCGAGCTTTTGCGGAGGCGTCTTTGACGTTGACGGCAAGCAGAAGCGCATCGCGGAGCTGAGCCAACTCACCAGCCAGCCAGATTTTTGGAATGACGCCGAAAAGGCCCAGGGCATTCTGAGGGAGCAGTCCTCCCTCAAAAGCGTGATCGACGCCTGGGCGAAACATCAGGGCGATCTCGAAGAGGCGCGCTTTTTTCTCGATGTCCACAAGGAGGAAAAGAGCGAGGATGCGCTTAACGAGGCGGCGGCGAAAGTCGCCACGGTTGGCAACGAGATGGCGCAGACCGAGCTGACCCAACTGCTCGGCGGGCCGGACGACCGGCGCAATGCCATTGTCACCCTCCATCCGGGCGCCGGCGGCACAGAGGCGCAGGACTGGGCGGAGATTCTTCTGCGCATGTATCTTCGCTGGTGCGACCGGCGCGGCTACAAGAAAGAAATTCTCGATTATCAGCCGGGTGAAGAAGCCGGCGCGAAAAGCGTGACCTTCAATGTGGCGGGCGACTATGCCTACGGCTATCTCAAAGCCGAAGCGGGCATTCATCGGCTGGTGCGCATCTCTCCTTTCGACGCCAACTCACGGCGCCATACTTCGTTCGCATCGGTGTTCGTTTACCCGGAAGTGGACGACGACATCAAAGTCGAAATCAACGAAGCCGACCTGCGGGTCGATACCTATCGCTCCAGCGGCGCGGGCGGGCAGCATGTCAATAAAACAGATTCTGCGGTGCGGCTTACCCATCTTCCCACCAACATCGTTGTCGCCTGTCAAAACGAGCGTTCGCAGCATAAAAACCGCGCCATGGCGATGAAGATTTTGAAATCGCGCCTCTACGAGCTCGAGATCAAAAAGCAAAAAGAAAAAATGGAGAGCTACCACAAAACCAAGAAGGACATCGGTTTTGGCAGCCAGATCCGTTCCTACGTCCTCGCTCCCTACCGCATGGTCAAAGACCATCGCACCGATGTCGAGGTCGGCAATGCCGACGCGGTGCTCGACGGCGACATCGATCAATTCATCGAAGCGTATCTGATGCAGGCCGACGAGCCCGCCTAATCGGCGGGATTTAGCTCGCTCTGGCCTTGGACCGAGTCAGTTCCAGCAGCTCAGCCATCGGCATTTCCGAAGCCAAAATACAAATCACTTCACCTTCGCGGTGCAGCACCGCGTTGACCGGCCCGCGCGAGAAAGCGTAGAGGTTCATCTTTTTGGCCGGTTCAAAGAATTTAGCGGAGTTGGGTGGCGCATCGGCGTCCGACCCGACAAACGTGTAGCATAAAAGCGTACCGCCTTGGCCTTGGTAGATGACGACGAGGACTTTGCGGCCTTGAATTTCCCGCACCGTGCCGGCCACAGGCTGCAAATGCAGAGCGCGTAAGATCATAGCCCATCGGATGGAAGTGGCCGCTGACCTCGCGAACCAACCGTTCGACAATTTCATCCGGCTTTTCCGTGCCGGGCGCGGCAAGGTCATCCTTGGCAAGGATGATCATAGGCTTCCACCGCGGCAGCGGCGATAGGCTCGCTTTTTGGTTTGAGCAGGAGAAACGCCGGCAAGGCGAGAGCCAGTATGAGCGCGGCAGCAAGAGCCGGAGTGCGCAAAACCCGGCGTCAGCCAAGCGCGATCGCGCCGGCGAGGATGGGATTTCTCCGGGAAGACACGGTGGTCCGCGAGAATTCTATCCCGCAGCGCATGAGGCGCGCTCATGCGCTGCGCGCGCCCGCGAATCGCCTGTTTGAGAAACTGTTCTTGCTCCACGGCCAAGCGGCAGTCCGGACATTCCCGAAGATGAGATTCCAACGAAGTCCGCTCGGGATCGAGCAGCTCTCGATCGACCAGCGCCGTGATCAGGTCTTGCGCCTCGTCACAAGTCATTTTTTGGTCGCGCTCCTCGCCTCACTGCCGACGTAGATTTCAAGGTATTGCCGCATCAGTTTTCTGCCTCGCGAAAGCCGCGAGCGAACGGTGCCGATCGGACACGAGAGTATTGCCGCAACTTCTTCGTAGGAGAAATCACCCATGTCGACCAAAATGATGGGCGCGCGAAACTCTTCGGGAATTTTTTGCAGCACAGTCGTGATTTGATCATCGAGTTCTTTCCGCAGCACGTTGCTCTCCGGCCCTGGGCGCAAATCCTGCAGGGGCTCCCGAAATTCGACCTCGCCCTCCGCCCCTTCCTCTGCCGAGGTCCAGCGTTTTCTTTGGCGATAATGATCAAAAAAGAAATTGTGCAGGATCTTGGTCAACCACGCTTTCAAATTGGTTCCGGGGTCGAACTGCTCGTGCGCCGCGAGAGCGCGAACAAACGTTTCTTGGACCAAATCCTCGGCGTCGGCTGGATCTCTCGCCAGATGAAATGCCACCCGGTACAAATGGTCGAGGTGAGTCATGGCCTCGTTTGCGACAGCATCGCGCCCGCCGCCTGCGGCTTTTCGCTCCCTGATCACGGGCGGATATTAACGAATTGTGCCGTTTCTGTCTAAGTAGCATAACGTTTTGCCGCATCTGCAAGTTCCCGCCACCCCGCGGCGCAGTCAACGCAAGGCCTCACCGTCTCCCGGAACTTTTTACCATCCCGCGTCGTTGGAAACTTAAATGCTCTCAGGAGCATCCAAAGGACCATCCTGCCATGAATACGATGAAAAAAATGCTCAGCGCGCTGGTGATCGTGACGTCAATGGGTGTCGCTCTTGCCGGGGCAGAAGTGGGCAAGCTCGCCCCGGAGATCAGCGGGCACAGCTGGCTCAACTCCAAGCCACTTAAGCTTGCGGAGTTGAAGGGTAAAGTTGTGCTAGTGGAGTTTTGGACCTTCGGTTGTTCTAACTGCCGCAACGTCGAGCCTTACGTCAAAACGTGGCATCAGAAGTACGCGGATAAAGGGCTGGTGATTATCGCCGTGCATGCGCCGGAGTTCAGCTACGAGCGGGTGCTCGCCAACGTGCAGCGCTATATTCGTGACCACGCCATTTCGTACCCCGTCGCTATCGACAACGATTTCACTACGTGGAAGCGCTACAACAACCGCTACTGGCCGGCCATGTATCTTATCGACAAGCGCGGAGTGATCCGCTATCTGCGCGTCGGTGAAGGCGGCTATCGGCAGACCGAGCAGCAGATTGTCGAGTTGCTGGAAGAATCCTCGGGCGCGTAAGAGAACTCGTCTCGGCGCCGACTTCCGGGAACTTTTGGGCCCCAAACGCGTTGATAGCAGTAACGATTGCCGCAGATCACTTAAAATCCTCAAAAAGAAAATGGAGAATCGCCATGAAAAACAAAACTTATCTGTGGATTCCCGCGTTGCTTGTCGGAAGCGCGCTCGTCATGCCGCCGGCCATGCCTGCCGCGGAAAAGGACATGATGAAAGACGAGAAAGGCATGATGGAAAAGGGGATGAAGGACGACAAGGGCATGATGAAAGAAGGCAAGGACGCGACGAAAGAGAAAATGAAAGGAGAGAAGTCGGGAAAGATGGGAATGTCGGACGACGACAAGATGAAAATGGACCAGAAGAAATAAGCCTTCGGCCAGCGGGCGAGCCGAACCTCTTTCTGCCCGGCGACGCGCGCACGCGCGCGGGCGTCGATCCGCGGGTTGCACGAACCCATTGAAGATGATTTTCTTTCCGGGCAGGTTGCGACCGCGCCCGGGAGGTTCCTATGGACGAGGATCGAATCATCGGCGTCACAGGAAAAAGCGATGATGGGAGCGCAACAAGTCGGGAAACGGCCGTGCTGCAACGTTACGCCAACGCTGCCGCGGAAGTCGAAGCTTGTCTCTGCTTGCCGATGAGCTACGACCAGGCGCTTCTCAAAGTCATTCCCAAAGAGATCATCGAAAAAGATTACGGCTGCGGCGATCCCTCGCGCTACGTGCGTGCGGGCGAAACTGTACTCGATCTCGGATCGGGCAGCGGCAAGGCGTGCTACATCATCGCGCAGATCGCCGGCGCTCAGGGCAAAGTGATCGGCGTCGACTTCAATCCGCCGATGCTCGATTTGGCGCGCAAGTATCAAAAGTCCATCGGCGATCAGCTCGGCTATCACAACGTCGAATTTCGCCGCGGCAAGATTCAAGATCTCAAAACCAATCTGGAACTAGCTCGATCACTATTTACAGCAAAATCCGGTGCGGTCAGTCGGCGATTTGGCGCCGTTTCGAAGAATTCGAAAACCGCATCCGGCGCGAGCAGCCTCTTGATCCCCGACGAATCCATCGATGTGATCGTTTCCAACTGCGTGCTCAATCTCGTTCGACCGGAAGACAAGAAACAGTTGTTTGCCGAGATGTACCGCGTGCTCAGGCGCGGCGGTCGCGTGGCGATCTCCGACATCGTCAGCGACGAGCCGGTGCCGGAGCATTTGGCGAAAGATCCAAATCTCTGGAGCGCCTGCGTGTCAGGCGCTTTCCAAGAGGAAGAATTTCTCCGCGCCTTCGAAGAAGCCAAGTTCCACGGTATCCGCATCGAGGAGTTGAGCACCGAACCTTATCGGATCGTCGAAGGCATCGAGTTTCGCGCGATCACGGTGACCGCCCACAAGGGTAAGGAAGGTCCGTGCATCGAGCGCAACCAGGCGGTCGTCTATCGCGGTCCGTGGAAGCAGGTTGTCGACGATGACGGCCACACGCTGGAGCGCGGCGCGCGCACGGCGGTTTGCGACAAGACGTTTACGCTCTATTCTCAGCCACCCTATGCCGGCCAGTTCATCCTCGTCCCGCCGCGCCAGGAAGTCGCCTTGGAAAGCGCCGGGGTGTTCGACTGCGCGCGCGATCACAGGCGCTCACCGCGCGAGACCAAGGGAGCGGAGTTTAAGGTCACGGCGTTATCGAGCAGTGTTTGCGGCCCGGGGTCGAGTTGCTGCGCGTAGAGCAAGTCAAGAATCGAAGGTCGAAGGTAGAGCATCGCGGATTCGAACGAGAAAGTTTCCGTGGAACCGTTTGCTGAAAAACTTCGTCGGGCGGGCGGCGATCTTACGCGGCGTGGAGTCGATGTGCTGCAGGTGAATCTCGGGCGCTACTGCAATCTCGCCTGCATTCACTGCCACGTCGAGTCGGGGCCGACGCGCAAGGAGATGATGAGCCGGGAGAACGTGGACGCAGTGCTGCGCTTTCTCGCGCGCAGCGGCATTCCGACTCTGGACATCACCGGCGGCGCGCCTGAGCTTCACCCTGATTTTGCGCGTTTGGTCTCGGCCGCGCGCAAGCTCGGACGCCACGTGATGGACCGCTGCAACTTGACGGTGATCTTTGAGCCGGCATGGAATATTTGCCGGAGTTTTTCAGAGAACACGATGTCGAATTGGTTTGTTCGCTGCCGTGTTATTCCGAAGAGAACGTCGATAAACAGCGCGGCAAGGGCACTTTCGATGCGAGCATC
This sequence comes from uncultured delta proteobacterium, assembly GCA_963745035.1. Lineage (GTDB taxonomy): Bacteria > Desulfobacterota > Binatia > UBA9968 > UBA9968 > DP-20. The sequence goes on from CAVUVW010000013.1 coordinate 177,979, forward strand.
CGCGCCCTGCAACTCCTCAACGAGCAGGGTTACGGCCATCCGGACACGGGGTTAACGCTCAATCTCGTTTATAACCCGGTCGGACCGCACCTGCCGCCGCCGCAAGAAAAGCTCGAGCAAGATTACCGAAGAATACTTGCCGAGCAATTCGGCATCTTTTTCAACCGGCTTTTTTGCCTCAGCAATATGCCGATCACCCGCTACGCCACCCATCTCAAGCTGCGCGGCGAGTACGAGCGCTACCGAGAATTGTTGGCCGAAAATTTCAATGCCGCGACTTTGGATCAGGTGATGTGCCGCAACCTCATCAGCATCGGCTGGGACGGCTCGGTTTATGACTGCGACTTCAACCAGATGCTCGATCTGCCGCTGGCGGACGGCGCCGGCAGACTCACCATCGGCGCGCTGGCGCTCGACCAACTCGCCGGCCGGCCGATCACCGTCGGCGACCATTGCTACGCCTGCACCGCCGGCGCCGGCAGCAGCTGCGGCGGCGCGCTGGTCTAGCCGAGCGATCGAGGATCTTAGGCGGGCCGGCGGTATTTGAGTGAGTTTCTATCTGGCGCAATGATGATCCGGGAACGCCGGAGATCGGCTCTGCTCTCGGTTGCCGCCGCTTCGTTGGATCCTCCCGGCATCGAGCCCTGTCCACGGCTAATCGAACATCCACGCCAGGCAAACTGCATGAAAAAGGCGATCGTCATCGTTCTTGTGCTGGCTGCGATCGTTGCCGGCGCCGTGCTCCTGCCCGTGCGCCAATGGTTCATGGAATTTGAGAGCTATGTGAAATCGCTGGGCGCCATCGGCCCGGTAGCGGTGGTGTTGGTATATGTTCTTTGCACGGTGCTTTTCATCCCGGGGAGCGCAATCACGATCGGCGCGGGAACATTGTTCGGCCTAAAGACCGGCTTTGTCGTCGCCGTGCTGGGCGCCAATCTCGGCGCGCTCTGTGCGTTTTTACTGGCGCGCACTTTCTTGCGGGAAAAAGTGGCCACCTGGGCCACAGCGAATCCGAAGTTTCGCTCGCTCGACCACGCAATCGGCGGCCAAGGTTTCAAAATGGTGCTGCTCACGCGTCTGAGCCCGGTTTTCCCATTTGTTTTGCTGAACTATTTTCTCGGCCTGACCGCCGTTCGCGCCGGCTCGTACGTTCTGGCCAATCTGCTGGGCATGCTGCCGGCGACATTTCTCTTTGTGTACATCGGCGCGGCGGCGCGCGACGCCATCGCCGGACAACCAGATGCGACGGCCGATTTCTATCGAGAGATGCTGAAATACGTTGGTTTGGCCGCCACCGTTGCCGTCGTCGTGATCGTGACGCGGATCGCACGCAAAGCTTTGCGGGAGGCCGAGCAGGCGCAGGAAGGCAGTGTGGGCTCGGAAAAACCCCGCCTCGATGAAAACTTTCAACCGATACGATTCGACAAGATGGTGCTCGCCGGCGATGCGCATGACAGACAATTGGTCGAAAATTGCCATCCAACGGGGCGGGTCAACCCGTCGCCGTCGGGAAGGTACAATCTGGTCGTGATCGGCGGCGGCACGGCGGGATTGGTGAGCGCCGCGGGCGCCGCCGGTCTTGGCGCGAAAGTGGCGCTGATCGAGCGCAATCTCTTGGGCGGCGATTGCCTGAACGTCGGCTGCGTGCCGTCGAAAGGGGTGATTCGCGCGGCGCGCGCGGCGCACGACGCCGGCAACGGCGCCGCATTCGGCGTGAAATCGGCGGGCGAAGCCGAATTCGACTTTGGCGCCGCCATGGAGCGGATGCGCAAACTCCGCGCCGGGATCAGCGAGCACGATTCGGTCGAACGTTTCACCAAGCTCGGCGTCGACGTGTTTCTCGGCAACGGCCGCTTTGCAGGTCCGAACGCCATCGAAGTCGACGGCAAGAAGCTGCAATTCGCTCGCGCCGTGATCGCGAGCGGCGCGCGCGCGGCCGAGGCGGCGATCCCAGGTCTGAGCGAGAGCGGATTCTATACCAACGAAACGATTTTCACGCTGACGGAATTGCCTCGACGTTTCGCGGTCATCGGCGCCGGTCCCATCGGCTGCGAGCTGGCGCAGAGCTTTCAGCGCTTTGGCAGCGAAGTCGCGTTGATCACCGACGGCTCAGAGATTCTGCCCAAAGAGGATCGCGACGCGGCAACGATCGTGCGCCGGCAGATCGAGAAAGACGGCGTGCGCGTTCTTACCGCCGCGAAGGTTCAACAAGTAAGAGCCGAAGGGAATACGAAGAGTTTGTCGCTGAGCGCCGGCGATCGGGCTTTGGAGATCGACTGCGATGCCATTCTCGTTGCCATCGGGCGCACGCCGAATCTGGAGAATCTCGGTTTGGACGAGGCAGGAGTGCGTTACAACGCTCGCGGCATCGAGGTGGACGCACGGCTGCGCACGACTAACCGGCGCATTTTCGCCGCCGGCGATGTCTGCTCGCGCTACCAGTTCACCCACGCCGCCGACGCGATGGCGCGCATCGTCATCGCCAACGCGCTGTTCATGGCGCGGCGCAAGGTGACGGACCTCATCATTCCATGGTGCACTTACACCGATCCGGAGATCGCGCACGTCGGTTATTACGAGAAAGACGCGCGCAACGCGGGCTTCTCTGTGGAGACGATTACAGAGTACTTAAGTCGCGTGGACCGAGCTGTTCTCGACGGCGAAAGCGACGGCTTTGCGCGGGTGCACTACGATAAAAAGTCCGGCAAAATTCTTGGTGCGACCATCGTAGCCCGCCATGCCGGTGAAATGATCAGTGAGTTGACCCTGGCGATCGGCGCCAAGCAGGGGATCGGTGTGCTATCCTCGACCATTCATCCGTATCCCACGCAGGCCGAAGTGCTGCGCAAAATCGGCGACGCCTACATGCGCGCCAAGCTGACGCCGGCGGTGAAGAAAGTTTTCGGCAAATGGTTGGAGTGGCGACGATGAAGAAAGCGAGGAGTGAAGGGTGAGGAGTGAGAAGTTTTCGCTGCGAAGAGCATCCATTCTATTTCTGGCGATCATAACGATTTTATATGGCGCTTCGGCGCGGGCGGCGCCGAAGGCGGAGCTCTGGGCGCGCTGGCAAAAGCACGATCCGGCGAGCCGGCAAAAAATCAACCATGGCGACTGGGACCGGTTTCTCAAGCAGTATGTCGTCACGGCCGATCCGTCGGGCATTTACCGCGTGCGCTACCATGCGGTCACGGTGGAAGATCGCAAAATTCTGAAAGGCTACCTGCAGGCCATGCAGGCGGTCGCCGTCTCGAACTACAGCCGCGCCGAACAACAGGCGTACTGGATCAATGTGTACAACGCCGCGACCGTGGACGTGATCTTGAGCCGTTTTCCGGTGGCTTCGATCCGCGACATCAATATTTCACCGGGACTTTTGGCGCGCGGGCCCTGGGGCGCGAAACTATTCTCGGTCGAAGGCGAGAGGCTCTCCCTCGACGATATCGAGCACCGCATCCTGCGGCCGATCTGGAAAGACAGTCGGCTTCACTACGCGCTCAACTGCGCGAGCCTGGGCTGTCCCAACCTGCAAGCCGAAGCATACACCGCCGACAATACCGAGGCTCTGCTCGAACGCGGCGCGCGGGAGTTTATCAACCATCCGCGCGGCGTCGCGATTCAAAAGGGCCGGCTCCAGGTCTCGAGCATCTACGTTTGGTTTCAAGAAGATTTCGGCGGCGACGCGGAAGGTTTGATGGAGCATTGGCAGCAGTATGCCAATCCCCGGCTCGCCGACGCCTTGGAAAAATACAGCGGCGGTCTGGCGCATGATTATGATTGGCGGCTAAACGGCGTCGAGATCCCCAAGTAGAGAGAGATGGAATCGGAACCGGATGATTCACCAAAAAGGCACGAAGAGCACGAAGTTGTAGGGCGAACCAACAGCGCTCGGCGATGAAGATCTCGGTCATCGTTCCTGTTCTCAACGAAGAAGCGACCATCGCGGCGACGCTGGGCGCGCTGGCGGCGCTCGCGCCTTATGAAGTCATCGTCGTCGATGGCGGCAGCGTCGATCGCACCCGCGACATCGCGGCCCGGTCCGGCGGTCAGGTTTTGTCCGCGGAACGCGGCCGTGCCAGGCAGATGAACCGCGGCGCGGCGCGTGCGAGCGGCGAGGTCTTGCTGTTTCTGCACGCCGACACCCGATTGCCGGATTCGGCTTTCTCGGACATCGCCGCGGCGCTCAACGATCCGCGCTGTCTCGGCGGGCGCTTTGACGTCGAGCTCGAAGGAAGCCACCGGATGCTCAAGCTCGTCGGCGCGCTGATCAACTATCGTTCGCGCGTCACGAAAGTCGGCACCGGGGATCAGGCAATCTTTCTGCGGCGCGAAATTTTTTTGCGCATGGGCGGCTATCCCGACATCCCGTTGATGGAAGACATCGCGCTCTGCCGCGCGCTCAAGCGCATGGGCGCGGTCGCCTGTCTGCGCAGCCGGGTGGTCACTTCGGCGCGGCGCTGGGAGAACGACGGCGTGTGGCGGACCATCGTCCGGATGTGGACGCTCAAGCTTCTCTATCTCGCCGGGGTCTCGCCCGCGCGCTTGAAGCAATTCTATGCCGACACGCGTTGACGCCCTGGCCGTCATGGCCAAAGCGCCGGTGCCCGGGCTGGTGAAAACCCGCCTGGCGCCGCCGCTCACGGCGGAACAGGCGGCCGAGCTCTGCCGCGCGCTGCTGCTGGATCAGCTCGAGCATCTGACGGCGCTTCGAAACGCCGATCTGTATCTCGCTTTTGCGCCGGAAGACGCCGCTTCGATGATGGCGAGCCTGGCGCCGCCGCGCTATCAATGTTTTCCGCAGCGCGGCGATGATCTCGGCGCACGCATGGAAAACGTTCTTGCCGAGCTGTGGCGCCGCGGGCACCGCCATGCGCTGCTCATCGGCGGCGACCTGCCGCCGGTGCCGCTGGAGTTTTTCGATCGAGCGTTTGCGCGCCTGGCGGTCGATCGACATCGGGTGGTTCTGGGGCCGAGCCGGGACGGCGGGTATTATCTCATCGGCATGAACAGACCGGCGCCGCAGATCTTTTCCGCCATGACTTGGAGCCACAATCAAGTCCTGGCCGAAACTACCGAGCGGCTTGTCCGCATCGGCATCGATTTTACTTTGCTGCCGGAGTGGTTCGATGTAGATTGCGCCGCCGATCTGGACCGTTTGCGGGCGTTGAGCGATCCGGCGTTGCGAGCCGCGATGAAGAGGACGCTCGTTTGTCTTAGCGTCGGTTTCTCACCGGTTTGACGACGACATTCGCTGCCACACTCATCTTCCCCGCGCTGTATTAAATGATCGACGCGCTGCTGACCTCGCGGCGCGAAAGTGCTAGAAGTATTTTTATCAACCCAACCCTTGCGCCGGCGCGCCCGGTGAGACAGGCAGAATTATGAGTCAAGCGATCGATCAGTTGTGCATCAACGCCATCCGCGCCCTGTCGATGGACGCTGTGCAGCAGGCCAACTCGGGCCATCCCGGGGCGCCCATGGGCCTTGCGCCGGCGGCGTACGTTTTATGGACGCGTTTTCTCAAACACAACCCGACAAATCCCGATTGGCCGGATCGCGACCGCTTCGTGCTCTCGGCGGGACATGGATCGATGCTGCTTTACAGCATGCTCCATCTCACCGGCTACGATCTGCCGCTCGAACAGATCAAGCAATTTCGCCAGTGGGGGAGCCGCACGCCCGGCCATCCCGAGCGCGAGCTCACGCCGGGGGTGGAGACGACCACCGGCCCGCTTGGCCAGGGCTTCGGTAACGGCGTCGGCATGGCGATTGCGGAAGCGCACCTGGCGGCGCGCTACAACCGCCCGGGTTTCGACATCGTCGATCACTTCACCTACGGGATCGTCAGCGACGGCGACTTGATGGAAGGCGTGGCATCGGAAGCGGCGAGCCTCGCCGGCCATCTCAAACTCGGCAAGCTCATCTATATTTACGACAACAATCGGATCTCGCTTGCCGGCGCGGCCGATCTGAGCTTCACCGAAGATTGCGCCAAGCGTTTCGAGGCCTACGGCTGGCATACGGTAGCGGTCGACGACGGCAACGACGTCGGCGCCATCGAGCACGCGCTCGGCGCGGCGCGCGGCGAGCGCGCGCGGCCGTCGCTGATCTTGCTGCGCACCCACATCGGCTTCGGCTCGCCGGGCAAACAGGACAGCTTCGAGGCGCACGGCTCGCCGCTCGGTGCCGCCGAAGTCAAAGCGACCAAGGAAAAACTCGGCTGGCCGGTGGAGCCGCCGTTTTATCTGCCCGATGATGCCTTGGCGTGTTTTCGCGAGGCGGTCGCCGCGGGGCAAAAAGCCGAAGCGGGCTGGAAGGAGCGCTTCAAAGCGTACAGCGACAAATTCCCAGAGGTCGCCAAGGAATTCGAGCAGGTCACGAGCGGCAAGTTGCCCGCCGGCTGGGAAGAATCGCTGCCGAGCTTTCCCGCCGACGCCAAAGGGCTGGCGACGCGCGCCGCGTCGGGGAAAATTCTCGCCGCGGTTGCGACCAAACTGCCGCAGTTGATCGGCGGCTCGGCCGATTTGAACCCATCGACCTTCACCGTGTTGCCGAAGCTCGGCGATTTTGAAAGCCCGGAGCGGACCGCCACCGACCAGCAGGGCGCGGTGGGCGGAGGCTGGGATTATGCCGGTCGCAACGTCCACTTCGGCGTGCGCGAGCACGGCATGGGCGCGGCGCTGAACGGTATGGCGGCGCACGGCGGCGTCATTCCCTTCGGCTCGACGTTTTTGATTTTCTCCGATTATCTGCGCCCGTCGATCCGCCTGGCGGCGCTGATGGAGCTCGGGGTGATTTATGTTTTCACCCACGACAGCATCGGCGTCGGCGAGGACGGACCGACGCACCAGCCGGTGGAGCAACTGGCGGCGCTACGCACGATCCCGCGGTTAATTGTCATCCGTCCGGGCGACGCCAATGAAACCGCGGTAGCATGGCAGGTGGCGCTCGAAAGCCGCTCCTGTCCGGTCGCGCTGGTGCTCAGCAGACAGAACGTGCCGACCCTGGATCGCAGCCAACTGGCGCCGGCGGACGGCTTGCGCAAGGGCGCGTACATTTTGGTCGACGCTCCCGGCGGCAAACCGGACGTGATCCTGATCGGCACGGGATCTGAGCTTTCTTTAGTCGTGGGCGCGAAGGAAAAGCTGGCGGAGAAAAATGTTCGCGCACGGGTCGTGGCGATGCCCAGTTGGGAGCTCTTCGACCAGCAGCCGCAGCCCTACCGTGAAACCGTGTTGCCGAAGACCGTGCGCGCGCGCCTCGCGGTGGAAGCGGCGCTGCCCCTGGGCTGGCACCGCTACGTCGGCGACGGCGGCGATATTATCGGCGTGGAGCGGTTTGGCGCCTCGGCGCCGGGCAACGTGGTGATGGAAAAATTCGGCTTTACCGTGAATCACGTCGTCGAGCGCGCGGCTGCGCTGTTGGGAAAGTGACATGCGCATCGCCATCGGCGCTGACCATGCCGGCTTTGCGTTGAAGCAAGTCCTTGCCGAGCACCTGCGCAAGCGGGGGCACGAGGTGATCGATCAGGGCACCGGCAATGCCGATCCGGTGGATTACCCGGACTTCGCCGAGGCGGTGGCGAAGGTTTTACTGGACGGCCGGGCGGAGCGCGGCGTGCTGATCTGCGGCAGCGGCGTCGGCGCTTCGGTGGCGGCGAATAAAGTTCCCGGCATTCGCGCCGGGCTGTGCCACGACACCTATTCGGCTCGCCAAGGGGTGGAGCACGACGACGCCAATTTGCTGGTGCTCGGCGCGCGGGTGATCGGCGTCGAGCTGGCGCGCGAATTGGTGGAGAATTTCCTGGCGGCGAAATTTACCGCAGAGGAGCGCCATCGCCGCCGAGTGGAGAAAATCGCAAGTCTGGAGCGGCGCTACGGCAAGAGCGGACAAAAGGGAGCAGCGCGATGAATTCTTTGAAAGAGCTGAGAGAGCAAGGTCAGTCCATCTGGCTGGATTTTATCCGGCGCAATCTGCTGCGCAGCGGCGAGCTCAAACGCATGGTCGAGGAGGACGGTCTCGGCGGCGTCACCAGCAATCCGACGATCTTCGAAAAAGCCATGGCCGGGAGCACCGACTACGATGATGCGCTGCGCGAAATTCTCGCCGCCAACCCGCAAATCGAGATCGGTAAGCTCTACGAGCGGCTGGCCATCGAAGACATCCAGCAAACCGCCGACGTGCTGCGCCCGGTCTATGACGCGACCCGCGGCGACGACGGTTACGTGAGCCTGGAGGTGTCGCCCCATCTGGCGCACGACACCGCGGGCACGATCCAGGAAGCCAAGCGCCTGCGCGCGGCGGTGGACCGGCCCAATGTCATGATCAAGGTGCCGGCTACTCCGGCCGGCATTCCCGCCATCGAGGAGCTAATCGCCGAGGGGATCAACATCAACGTCACTCTGATGTTCTCGATGGACCACTACGAGGCGGTGGCGCGCGCTTACGCCAAAGGCCTGGAGCGCGCCGCCGATCCGTCCAAGATTGCCTCGGTGGCGTCGTTCTTCGTCAGCCGCGTCGACACGATGGTCGACAAAGCACTGGAAGCCAACGGCACACCCGAGGCAAAGGCGCTGCTCGGCAAGATCGCCATCGCCAATTCGAAACTCGTCTACCGGCGCTTTCTGGAAATCTTTCACGGCGAGGGCTTCGCGGCCCTGCGCCAGCGCGGCGCGCGCGTGCAGCGCCCGTTGTGGGCGAGCACGGGAACCAAGAACCCGGCATACTCCGACGCGCTTTACGTCGAAAATCTGATCGGCCCGGAAACCGTCAATACGCTGCCGCCCGAGACCTTGAATGCGTTCCGCGATCACGGCAAGGTTCCCGGCCCGACCGTGAAAGAAAACTTGGCCGAGGCGGAAGAGGCGCTGGGACGTCTGTCACAGCTCGGCATCCATCTCAACGCGATAACCGAAAAGCTCCAGGAAGACGGCGTGAGCGCTTTTGCCGCGTCGTTCGATCAGTTGATGGCTGCGCTCGAAAAAAAGCGCCAGGCGATGGCCGGCGCGGAGCTCGACGGCTTGGAACTGCATTTGGGAAAATATCAGCGCCGCGTGGAGCGGCGGCTCAAAGGATGGCGCGAGAGCCGGTTCGCCAAGCGGCGTGTGGGAAAAGGACCACACCCTGTGGTCGAGCGAGCCGCAGCCGGAGCTGACCGATCGCCTGGGCTGGCTCGAATTGCCTTCGACCATGGAAAAACAGGCCGCCGATTTGCGCTCCTTCGCCGAGCAGGTCAAAGCCGACGGCATCAAGCACATCGTGATCCTCGGCATGGGCGGGTCGAGCCTGGCGCCGGAAGTGTTTCAGCAAACCTTCGGCAATGCGCCGGGCTATCCCGAGCTGCAAGTGCTCGACAGCACGCATCCGGCGGCGGTGAAGACCGTGGAAGCGCGCATCGATCCGGCGCACACGCTGTTTGTCGTGTCGAGCAAGTCGGGCACGACCACGGAAACCAATTCGTTTTTCTTTTACTTCTGGGAGCGCCTGAAGCAGTTGAAAAGCGATCCCGGCGGCAACTTCGCGGCGATCACCGATCCCGGCACACCGCTCGAAACCCTCGCCAAGGAGAGGAATTTCCGGGCAACGTTCAGCGCTCCGGAGGACGTCGGCGGCCGCTACTCGGCGCTCACGGTATTCGGTTTGGTGCCCGCGGCTTTGATCGGCGTCGATCTCGACGCGCTGCTGACACGGGCGCGGCAGATGAGCGATGCCTGCCGCGCGACTGACGGCGAAAATCCCGGTTTGACTCTCGGCGCGGCGTTGGGCGAGCTCACCCTAGCCAAGCGCGACAAAGTGACTTTTCTCTGTTCGCCGTCGCTCGCCGCGTTTCCCTCCTGGGCAGAGCAGCTCATCGCCGAGAGCACCGGCAAGGAGCGCAAGGGCATCGTGCCGGTTGCCGGCGAGCATTTGGCCTCGCCGGATCGCTACGGTGATGATCGCCTGTTTATTTGTCTCCGCTTTGCCGGCGACGAAAACCACGACCTCGATCGTCGCCTGGCGGCGCTCCAGGCCAACGGCCATCCGGTACTGCGCATCGACGTGCGCGACAAAAACGATCTCGGCCAGGAGTTTTTCCGCTGGGAGCTCGCGGTGGCGGCGGCGGGCGCGGCCATCGGCATCCATCCCTTCAATCAGCCCGACGTGCAGCTCGCCAAAGACCTGGCCAAAAAAGCAATGAGCGAGGGCGCCAAGGCCGGCGCCAAGCGCAAAGAGGAAGTTGCCGCCGCGGATGGCGCGGCCTTGCGCACGGCGCTGACGTCGTGGATGGGAAAGAAAAAGGCGCGCGACTATGTCGCCGTGCAGGCATACATTCAACCGGCCGGGGAAAACGGCGCAGAGCTGCAAAATATTTGCGCCGCGCTGCAAGAGCGACTCGGCGCGGCGACCACTCTTGGCTTTGGGCCGCGCTTTCTCCATTCGACCGGCCAGCTCCATAAGGGCGGCTCGAGATCGGTGCTGGTCTTGCAGATCGTCGATCAGCCGGCGGATAATTTAGCCGTGCCGGAAACCAACTACACGTTCGACGCTTTGATCCAGGCTCAGGCATTGGGCGATCTGGCGGCGCTCAAACAACGCCGCCGACGCGTGCTCCGGATAAATCTCGGCAGTGATACGGCCGGAGGGCTGCAGCGTTTGCTCGGCGCGCTGCGCGAATAGTTTGTCGGCGATGACGATCCGACGAAGGAGAAAAGCATGGAACTGGGCATGATCGGGCTCGGCCGCATGGGCGCTAACATGTCGGAGAGGCTGGTGCGCGCCGGCCATCGGGTGATCAGCTACGATCGCAGCGCGGAGGCGATTCAACGGGTAGTCGACAAGGGCGCGGTCGGCGCCCATTCGCTCGCCGACTTCGTCAAACAGCTTACTTTGCCGCGGGCGATCTGGCTCATGGTGCCGTCGGGCGACGCGGTGGATCAAACCATCGAGCAACTGCTGCCGCTCTCCAACGAGGGCGATATCATCGTCGACGGCGGCAACTCCAACTACAAAGATTCGATCCGCCGCGCCGCCAAGTTGTCCGCGCAGCGCCTGCGCTTCATCGACGCGGGGACCAGCGGCGGCATCTGGGGCTTGGAAAACGGCTACTGCATGATGGTCGGCGGCGAGACCGATGCGGTCGAGCGGCTGGCGCCGATCTTTACGGCGCTGGCGCCGCCGGACGGCTATCTGCACGTCGGACCGAGCGGCGCCGGCCATTTCGTCAAGATGATTCACAACGGCATCGAGTACGGTATGATGCAGGCTTACGGCGAGGGCTTCGAATTGTTGAAGGCCTCGCGCTTCGACCTCGATCTGGCGAAAATCGCCCACCTGTGGAATCAGGGCAGCGTGGTGCGCTCCTGGCTGCTAGAGTTGGCCGAGAACGCTTTTGCGAAAGATGCCAAGCTCGATGCGATCAAAGGGTACGTCGAAGATTCCGGCGAGGGGCGCTGGACGGTCGAGGAAGCGATCGACAAGAGCGTGCCGGCGCCGGTGCTCATGCTCTCGTTGTTTGCCCGCTTCGCGTCGCGCCAGGACGACTCTTTTTCGGCCAAGGTCGTGGCTGCCTTGCGCAACGAATTCGGCGGCCATACGGTCAAGCGAGGCTAGGCGGCATGACTCCTGATCCCCACGAATATCTCGGCGACGGACGCGGTCCGACAAAGAGACCGCACGCCTGCGTGCTGGTGATTTTCGGCGCGTCCGGCGATCTCACCAAGCGCAAGCTGATCCCGGCGCTCTACAATCTCGCCCTGGAAAAGCGTTTGCCGGAGCGCTTCGCGGTGGTCGGCTATGCGCGCAGCGAAATGACCCACGAGGCGTTTCGCGAGAAGATGCGCGAAGACGTCAAGGAATTCTCCCGCACCGGCTTGCAAGACGAAGCGGTGTGGCAGCAATTCGCGGACACGCTCTACTACGTGCGCGGCGGCTATGACGACACCGACGGCTTTCAAACTTTGAAAGAGTTCCTCGACGGCTTCGATCGCGGCAGCCGGGTCTTGCCGGCGCGGGTGTTTTACCTGGCGATCCCGCCGGATCTCTACGGCGTCACCGCGGAGCGCATCGCCACGGCCGGATTGGCAAATAAGGAAAGCGATGGCGAGACACGCAGCCGGGTGGTCATCGAAAAACCGTTCGGCGCCGATCTCCAGACCGCGCGCGAGCTCAATCACCGGATTCACGAGGTTTTCGACGAGCGGCGAATCTACCGCATCGATCACTATCTCGGCAAAGAGACCGTGCAGAACATCATGGTCTTTCGCTTGGCCAATGCCGTGTTCGAGCCGATCTGGAACCGGCGCTACATCGATCACGTGCAGATCACCGCGGCGGAATCGGTAGGAGTGGAAAACCGCGGCGGCTACTACGAGCAGGCCGGCGTGGTGCGCGACATGTTTCAAAACCATCTGCTCCAGCTCTTGTGCATGACCGCGATGGAGCCGCCGGTGGGACTCGACGCCGACGCGGTGCGCGACGAAAAGGGCAAGCTGCTCAAGTCGGTGCGCCCGGTAGTGTCCGAAGAGGTCGCCGCGGCGGCGGTGCGCGGCCAGTACGGCGCCGGCCGGATGGACGGACAGGAAGTCCCGGGCTACCGGCAGGAACCCGGAGTGGCGAAAAATTCCGCCAACGTGACCTACGCGGCGGTCCGGCTCTTCATCGATAATTGGCGCTGGGAGGGCGTGCCTTTTTACCTGCGCTCGGGCAAACGCATGCCCAAGCGCGTGACCGAGATCGCCATTCAGTTCAAACGCCCGCCGATGCTGCTTTTCAAAGCGCACGCCGTCGAGGACGTGAGCCCCAACGTGTTGGTGCTGCGCATTCAACCCGACGAGGGCGTGTCGCTCACGTTCGAGGTTAAGCCGCCCGGCCACGACATGGTGATCCGCCCGTTGAGCCTCGACTTCAACTACGAGGAATCTTTCGGCAACAGCCCGCCCGAGGCGTATGAAACGTTGCTCGAGGATTGCATCGAGGGCGATTCCACGCTGTTCACGCGCCACGATTGGGTGGAACTCGCTTGGTCGCTGATGGATCCGATCATCCAAGTCTGGAATCTCAGCCGGCCGCGAAATTTCCCAAACTATGACGCGGGCTCTTGGGGACCCAAGGAAGCCGATGAGTTCCTGGCGCGGGACGGGCGGCGCTGGCGTCGGCCGTAGATATTTTATCGAGACAGGCTCGACATGGCGGTTAGAAATCTAGTTCTCGCGGGCGACATCGGCGGCACGAAGACCAATCTCGCGCTGTTCTCGGTGCTCGGCGAGAAGCTTCACGCCGAATCGGCGCGCACTTTCCAGAGCAAGCAGATACTCCGGCCTGACGCCGATTTTGAAAGAGTTCGGCGACAGCCGGCGCATCGAGGCGGCGTGCTTCGGCATCGCCGGTCCGGTGGTCGATGGCCGGGTGAAAACCACCAACCTCCCCTGGATCATCGATACCGAGCAATTACGCCGGGCGCTGAAGCTCCAAGCCGTCCATTTGCTCAATGATCTCGAAGCCAGCGCTTTTGGTCTTTTCACGCTGGAGGACGACGACTTTTTGACTCTCAACGAAGGGGAGATGCGTCACGCCGGCAACAAGGCGTTGATCGCCGCCGGCACCGGCCTCGGGCAGTCGATCCTTTACGACGACGGGCATCACTTTCATCCGCTCGCCTCTGAGGGCGGCCACGGCGATTACGCTCCGCGCAACGAAATCGAAATCGAGCTGCTGCGCTACTTGACGGCGCGCTTCGGCCACGTGAGCTACGAGCGGGTGATTTCCGGGCCGGGGCTCGTCAACATTTATCATTTCTTGAAAGAAGCGCGCGGCATGGCCGAGCCGGCGGCGCTGGCGGAGAGGTTCGCCGCCGGCGAGGACGCCGGCGCGGTGATCTCGCAGGCGGCCCTGGCCAACGAGTTCGAGATCTGCGTCCAGGCGCTCGATTTGTTCGTGTCGGCGTACGGCGCCGAGGCCGGCAATCTGGCGCTGCGCGCCAAGTCGGTGCGCGGCCTTTACGTCGGCGGCGGGATCGCGCCGAAGATCGTTTCCAAGCTCAAGGACGGCACGTTCATGCGCGCCTTCACCGACAAAGGACGCTATACCGATCTCCTCAGGGCCGTGCCGGTACAGGTCGTGCTGAACGAGCGGGCGGCGCTGCGCGGCGCCGCCTATTACGCGGCGTTTCTATCCGATGACGAAACCTGAAATCATCGTTTGCCCGGACGCCGCCGCGCTCGCGCGCCAAGGCGCCGAGCAATTCATCGCGCGCGCCGGCGAAACGGTCGCCCGCGCGGGGCGGTTTGCCGTCGCGCTTTCCGGCGGCTCGACGCCGGCGGCGCTCTATTCTCTTCTCGCCGCAGAGTTCCGCGATCGCGTCGATTGGCCGCGCGTGCATCTTTTCTGGGGGGACGAACGCTGTGTGCCCCCGGACCATCCCGATAGCAACTTCCGCATGACGCGAGAGCATCTGCTCGATCGCATCCAACTGCCGCCGGAAAATATTCACCGTATGCAGGGCGAGACAGAGCCGGTTGCGGCGGCCGCCGCCTACGAATCGGAGCTGAGAAAATTTTTTAGCGCGGGACTGCCGCGCTTCGACCTCGTCTTGCTCGGTTTGGGCGAAGACGGCCATACGGCATCGCTCTTTCCCGGCAGCTCGGCGCTGAAGGAAACCGAACATTGGGTCGCCGCGGTGTACGTGGACAAATTGCGCTCGCATCGCTTGACCTTGACCTTGCCCGTGATCAACGCCGCGGTGCACGTTGCGTTTCTGGTTGCCGGCGCGAGCAAGGCCGCCATCGTCAAGGAAATTCTCGGCTCGGCCAACGCTTCGAGCTACCCGGCGGCGCAGGTCATGCCGGCCCGTGGGCAGTTGACCTGGCTGATTGCCGCCGATGCGGCCGCCGGTCTGCCGCAGTGAAGTTGCCGATGCCGGATCGCGTGATTGAGCGATAGAGGGTTGGACCGCGCTTAATTGATTTTCGTCAGCTCGCGACGAATCTGCTCGTTGGTTGCCCGCTTGTTGTAATCGACTTCGATAAATTTCCAGCGCACGATTCCCTTGGGGTCGATGACGTAGGTCGCGGGATGGGGCCAGCCGCGGCCGTCGGGGTTGAAGATGCCGTAGCGGTCGATGACTTTGTGATCTTTGTCTTCGAGCAGCGGAAAATCGAATTCGCCGTCGAAGCGCTTGCGCAGCATGTCACCGAATTTTTTCGAGTCCGCGTGCGAGTCGACGCTCACCGCGAGAATCTGGGTATTTTCCTTCTGCTTTTTGGTCAATAAACTTTTCAGCTCGCCGAGCTGAGCGACACAAGCTGGTCACCAGTAGCCGCGATAGAAAACCAGCACGACGCTTTTCTTGCCGCGAAAATCCGACAACGTGATCGCTTTGCCGTCGGCGGCTTCGAGGCTGAAATCGGGCGCCGCCTGGCCCACTTTGACGCGGTTCAGATCGGTCGGCGCCAGATCGAGCCCCTCCTTCGGTCCGAGCTGCGCACCGGCGGGAGTGCTCATCAAGAACAGGGCAAAAGCTACAATGACGATTCGTCGTGCCGGCATAGGTTGTCTCCTGCGGATCCAGAAAGCTCTAACAAGATTTTTATAGCGAGTCAGCACCGCCGGGAATTTTTTTCGATATGACGACGTGGCGGCGGAAGCGCCGTTGGGCGAGAGCGCGGAAAATGTTCGGCGCATGGCGCCTGAGCGAAGACATGAGCGCCAGCCAATGCGGCAGGACCACTTCGAAGCGCTTGTTTTCAAGGACCTGAATCACCGCGCGGGCAACCGTTTCCGTGGGCACGATCGCGCCGGTGGGCGATTTGGGCTCGCTGTCGCGAAAGCGGTGATTGAAGCCGGTCTCCACCGGACCCGGACAGACGATCGAAACGTGGACGCCCAAGGGTTTCAGCTCATGATAGAGGCTTTCCGACCAGCCGTTGAGGGCGAACTTGGAGGCACAATAGGCCGCCATGTTGAGGGTGCCGATAAGGCCGGCGCCGGAAGAAATGTTGACGATCTGCCCATCGCGCCGCGCGATCATGGAGGGCAGCACTTCATGGGCGCAGTACACCGCACCGAGATAATTGATGCGCATGATCTCTTCGACGGTCGTGAGGTCGGTTTCCATGAACGGCCTGCGCATGCCGACGCCGGCATTGTTGATCAGCACGTCGATCTTGCCGAAGTCGGCGAGGATCTTCGCAACCATGCCGCGCACCTGCTCGGCATCGCTCACGTCGCAGCCGATCATCGTCGAGGACGGGCTCGCGCGGCGGACTTCTTTCAGCGTTTCTTTGAGCCGCGCGATGGAACGGCCGCAGCCGGCAACGATGGCGCCGCGCGCCGCCAGATCAAGGGCGAGCTGCCTGCCGATGCCGCTGGAGGCTCCCGTGATCAGGATCACTTGATCTTTGAAGTCCATGGCTCCGTTAATCGGGCGAAGATCGGTCAGAGCGGCATAAGGGGCTTCGAGCGCCTCGCGCTGGTTGGGATATTTAAACGGAACCGAGTTTTCAGCTGTGGCGAGCAGCCCGTCACGTAACGTGGCCGATGGAACTTCGCTCCGGTGATCATCGATTTCATCTACACGCTACTTTGGCGTCCATCTTACCCGGCATGCACGTGGATGTTATGCTCGGAAATGATGCTATTGCAACGACAAAGAGTGAAAATGAAAACGCAAAGACACCATCCGTCGCCGCGGCGCGTGGTGGTCACCGGTTTGGGCGCGGTGGCGCCCAACGGCATCGGCATCGAGGCCTATGGCGCGGCGCTGTGCGCCGGCGCGAGCGGCATCGGCGCGATCTCATGCTTCGATCCCGGGCGGCTCGACTGCCGGGTGGCGGCCGAGGTGAAAGATTTTCCGATGGAAGATTTCGTCGGCGAGCGCGACATGCGCCGGCTCGGCCGCGTCGTGCCGCTGCTGATCGCGGCCAGTGCCGAAGCGTTGCACGGCGGGCGCGTTTGCGCGGCGCGCATGACCGTCGCGGAGCAGCAATCCTGGGGCGTCGTCATCGGCAGCGGCGGCGGCGCGCCCGATTTCATGGAGGCGCAGTACCGGCGCTATTTCGCCGATCAGGTGACGCGAGTGAGCGCCTACAACATTTCCAGCTCGACGCCGGGCAGCTTGTCGAGCGAAATTTCGCTGCGCTTTGGTTTCCGCGGCCCGAGCCACTTGATTTCCACCGGCTGCACCAGCTCGACGGACGCATTGGGCTACGCTTTCAACATGATTCGTTTCGGTCTGGCGGATCATCTCATCACCGGCGGCGCCGACGCGACGATTACGCCCGGCGTCATGCAAGGATTTTGCGTGATGGGCGTGGTTTCGTCGTCGCGCAATCACGATCCGGAGAGCGCTTCCCGGCCCTTCGATCGCACGCGCGACGGCTTTGTGCTCGGCGAGGGCGCGTGGATTCTGGTTCTCGAGGAGCGCGAGCAGGCGCTCGAACGGGGCGCGCGGATCTCCGGCGAAATTCTCGGCTACGCCTCGACCTGCGACGCGCACCACCGCGTGCGCCTCGATCCGAACGGCATCGAGCCGGCGCGGGCGATGAGCCTGGCGATCGAGGACGCGAACCTGCGACAAGACGGAGATCGGCTACGTGGCGTTGCACGGCACCTCGACTCAGTTGAACGACAAGACTGAGACCCTGGCGGCGAAGCTCTGCTTCGGCGCGCGCGCCCGCGACGTGCCGATGAGCTCGATCAAGTCGATGATCGGTCATCCGCAGGGAGCTTCGGGCGCCGCGGGCGTGGTGGCGGCGATCCTGGCGATGAACCGCGGTTTTCTCCCGCCGACGGTAAATTACGCCGAAGCCGATCCGGAATGCGATCTCAACTACATTCCGAATCGCGGCATCGAGCGCCCGACGGAAGTCGCGCTGTGCAACTGCATCGGTTTTGGCTCGAAGAACTCGGCGCTGGTCGTCGCGCGCGGCGACGCGGCATGAAGCGCAGCGCGGAGAAGGAGATGATGGATCTTCCCGGGCAGCCGCGAGACCTGCTCGCCGGCGATCTGGGCAATCTGCGCATCATCAACCGTTATCTCGGTTGCTATCGCAACGTGATCAGCGGCGTGGCCCGTCTTGTCGAAGAACAGAAGATCGATCGCTTCCGGCTGCTCGACGTCGGCGCCGGCAGCGGCGACGTCGCCGCGGCAATCGCCCGGTGGGCGCGGCGCCGGGGCATCGCCGCGCGGATCAGCGGCCTGGAGCGTGACGCGATCACCGTCGAACAGGCGGTGGACCAGACGAGAAACTTGCCCGAGATCGCCGTCGTTCAAGGCGACGCCCTGGCGCCGCCGTTTCGCGCCGGAGCTTTCGATTTCATCCTGGCTTCGCAACTGCTCCATCATTTCACCGACGAACAGATCGTCAGCCTGCTGCGCGCCTGGGCGCCGCTCGCGCGCCGAGCGATCATCGTCGCCGATCTGGTGCGCCATCCGCTCGCCTACCACGGCATTCGTTTACTGACACGCGCGCTCACGCGCAACCAGATGACCCGGGTCGACGCGCCGCTCTCGGTGCGGCGCGCCTGCACCCTCGCCGAATGGCGCGAGCTGATACGCCGCGCGGACATCGGCACGTTCCGCGTCGAGCGGGCGCTGCCGTTTCGCGTGCTCGGCGTGATTTCGCTCGAAGGGCGATCATGAAAATTTGCGACGTCGTCATCGTCGGCGCCGGCCCCGCCGGATCGGCCGCGGCCATCGGCCTGGCGCGGCGCGGCTACGAAGTCGCGCTGCTCGACAAAAAATACTTTCCGCGGGAAAAACTCTGCGGCGATTTCATCAATCCGATCAATCGGCCGCTTTTTCGCGATCTCGGCGTCGAAGAGCAAGTGCTCGCGCTGCCCCACGGCACCGTGAGCGGGTTTCGCATCACGACCTTTTCAGGCCGGGCAGCCGAGGTGGAATTCGCACAGCGCGAGCATGGAACTGAGTCCGGCCTGGGCCTGCGCCGCGCGCATCTGGATCAAGCGCTGTTGCAGAGGGCCAAGGCCCTGGGCGTGACGATTTATCAAGGACTGCGGATCGACAAACTCTGGCGCGCGCCGGAGGGGTGGCGCTTGAGCGCCGACGGCGAAGAGAGCTGGCGAGCAAAGATCCTGATCGGCGCCGACGGGCGCAATTCCTGGGTGGCGCGGCAGCTCGGTCTGTACCGGCGGTCCACCACGGAGGGACGTGCCATCGGCTTTCAGAGCCGATTGCTCTTTTCCGGCGCGATCGGCGACAAGGTCGAGATCCATCTGTTTCCCGGCGGCTACGCCGGCGTCGTCGGGCTCGGCGACGGTACGGTCAATCTTTGCCTGGCCGTCGACAAGCGCAGACTGCCGCGCGAGCGCGGCGCGGAATACTTATTCGCCGAAGTGTTGCCGCGGAATCCTCGTTTGGCAGATATTCTTCAACGGAGCGAACGCGCCTCCGAGTTGCGCTCCATCTATCCGGTTTATTTTCCGCCGCGCCGCTCGGCCGCCGACGGCGCGCTGCTCGTCGGCGACGCGGCGCGTGTGTCGGAGCCGGTGACCGGAGAGGGCATCTATTTCGCCCTGCGCAGCGGTTTGCTGGCGGCGAAAACGATCGATCTCGCGTTGCGCCAAGGAGATCTTGCCGTGCATAGTTTGGCCGGCTACGAGCGCGCCTGCCGGCGCGCCTTTCGCTCGCGCTTGGCATTGAACACGCTGATTGGTTTTGCCATTTATCGGCCGGCCTTACTCGAGCCGGTCATCCGGCTGTCGGCGAAAAACGGGCGTCTGCTGCATTCGCTGGTCGACGCGGTGTGCATGCCTTAAAAAATGCGCCGGCACCGTCGCAGCGCCGCGGTCTGCCTTGTCATTGTCCGAGAACTGAATAGAATGGGCCAATCCCATTCTGACCCGAGGACCGTTCAAGCATGACCGCGGAGTTCACTGCCGAAGAACAGGCTCGCCTGGCGCCGTTTTTTACCAATCTCGATCGCTCGACCTTCGGCCTCAAGCTGCCGCAGGAAGTCGCCGGCGCGCTGTTCTCGCGCTACAGCCGCTCGACCAAGAGTCTGCGGCGGACTTTCTTGGATGAATTTCTCGGCGATCCCGAGCTGGGCTTGACGGATTTGCTCGGCGCCCAAACGAATGCCTCGAACGACAGCGCGGCTTTGAAGAAAGCGCGGGCGTTTTACGAGCGCGTGCTGGTCGGCTACGGCGACGATTCGGTCGCGCAGTTGGGCGGCGCCCATCTCGCCTGCGAGAACATTTCCAACGTCGCCGCCAAGCTGCTCGAAGACGCGCGCATCGGCATCGCGCCGCTGGAGAAATCGACGCGCTACGTGCGCTTCGATCAGAAGGACGCTGCCGGAAATTATCTGTTCTACCGCGAGCCGAAGATCATGGCGTCGCGCCATCGCGACGCTTACCTCGAAACGATGAATCTGCTCTTCGACACCTACTCGCAGCAGATGGAGCCGATGCTGGCGTCGATTGCCAAGGCACTGCCCATCGAGCAACTGGAAGTGCGCGATCCGAGCAACGGGAAAGCTCTCGCGTACGCCGATGCGAAGAAAGATGATCGGCTGCGGCGCTGGGCGGAGACCGCCTATCGCGCCACCGTGCGCGCGCATGCCTGCGACGTGCTGCGCAGTTATCTGCCGGCGGCGACACTCGACCAACGTCGGCATGTTCGGCGTCGGCCAGGCGTTCGAGTATCTGATCAGCAAGTTTTACTCGCACGAGTTGAGCGAGGCGAAGGAGCTGGGCGCCGCGATGCACGGCGAGCTGAATCAGCTCATTCCGTCGTTCGTCAAGCGCGCGCAGTTGAACGAATATCTCGCCGGCACAAGTGCGGCGGCGAAGGCGCTGGCGTGCTCGGTACGCGCCCGCTACGCACGACGCCGTCAGCGAACCGGTTGCGCTGATCGACTACGACGCCGACGCGGAAGGAAAAGTCATCGCGGCGATTCTTTACGCTCATGCGCGACATCCGCTGGAACAGCTCCGCCAGATCGCCGCAGCGATGAGCGCCGATCAGCGACGGCAGATTCTCGCCGAGCATTTCGCCAAACGGCGCCATCGCCGCGACAAGCTCAGCCGCGCGTTCGAGAACGTCTATTACACGTTCGACATCCTCGGAAATCTCGGCCTCTACCGCGATCTTCACCGCCACCGGATTCTCACGCAGGAGCGCCAGGACTTCACCACCGTGCACGGCTACGACACGCCGCCGGAGATCGAAGAGGCCGGCTTCAAGAACGAGTTCGACGATTGCATGAAACGTGCGGCGGATTTGTACGAGCGCATTTACGCCGATCTGCCGAGCGAAGCTCAGTACGTCGTGCCTTTCGCGTACAAGATCCGCTGGTACATGAAAATGAACTTGCGCGAAGCGCTTGCATATGTGCGAGCTCCGCACCATGCCCCAGGGCCATCCCGACTATCGCTTCATCTGCCAGGAAATGTGGCGCAAGATTCAGGAGGTCCATCCGGCATTGTCCGAATCAGGAAAATTCATCGACTGGCAGAAGTACCGGCTGGGACGGTTGCAATCGGAGATGCGGACGGAGTTCAAGAAGTCGGCGTTTGAGAAGTAGCGTAGTTCGGATCTAGTGCTCCACGAGCATGTTCCGGCGTAGCAAGACCGAGTAGAAGTGCCAAATGACAGTTCGATTTGCCCAATTCGTACATGCTTCCCACGATGTGGTGGACGAAGCTTTTCTGCGGGAATTTCCCGAAATCGAGGCGGTGAAGGCCAATAATCTTGAAACCCTTGCCGCTGCGCTCGAGGGTGCGGAGATTTTCCAGGTTTACAACTCCGCATTCACACCAGAGTTCGCCAAGCTCGTGCGTGACAAGGGCCGCGCATTGAAATGGATTCAGTTCACCACCGTCGGCATCGATATCGCGCTGAAAGCGGGGCTGCCTGACGGTGTTTGGGTCACCAATTCAGGCGACGTGAGCCAGCGGGTGCTGGCCGGGCACGCCATCGCGCTGATGCTCGGCGTGATGCGCGGCTTTCGCCGGTTCGAGCCGCTGCGCGCGCGTCGCGATTATGCGAGGCAAGCCCTGCCTCGCTACATGATGGCGCCGGATGGCGCGCGCATGCTGATCCTAGGCATGGGGCGCATCGGCCAGGACATCGCGCGCAAGGCCAAGGCTTTCGACATGGAAGTGATCTGCGTCACCCGCGCGTCCGCTCCCGCCGTGCCCGAGATCGACCGCGTGGTGCCGCGGGAAAAGGTGGACGAGGTGCTTCCCAGCGCCGACGTGGTCATGGTCGCGATGCCGCTCGACGCGGGCACTCAGGGATTTTTGAGCGCCGAAAGGATCGCGCTCATGAAAGAGACGGCGATGTTCGTAAACATCTCCCGCGGCAAGGTGGTGGACGAGGCGGCTTTGGCCCGCGCGCTGGCCGAAGGTCGCATCATGGGGGCCGGGCTCGACGCTTTCGCCAAAGAACCGTTGCCCGCGGACAGCCCGCTCTGGGATCTCCCCAACGTGCTGATGACGCCCCATGTCGGCGGGAACGGCGGGCGCGAATTGTGGCGGCGGATGAGCGACCTCGTGCGCGACAATACGCGCCGCTATCTTTCGGGTGCGCCGCTGAAACACGTCGTCCGAACACCCGATGGAACCCTCCAAGGCTTTGAAAACCCGCAGTCTGGAAACTCGATGATGGGCGACTCGGCTGCGCCTAGATCGCTCGCAACACGATCCGAATAACTTCGCAGTATCCCAAGCTCGTCTTGAAACATTCATCGGGTCGGGAGTAAAAAGCAATTTTGCTAAACCGTGTGTGCCTCAATGAGTTAGTCCGAGACTCTGCATGCATTGTCCTCGCTGCCAGCATGAAAATCCTGCCGGTGTAAAGTTCTGCGGCGAGTGCGGAGCGCGGCTAGAATCGGCATGCGCCTGCTTGTGGAGCGTGCAAATCCTCCCGCAAACAAATTCTGCGGCCAGT
Organism: uncultured delta proteobacterium; assembly: GCA_963745035.1. Lineage (GTDB taxonomy): Bacteria > Desulfobacterota > Binatia > UBA9968 > UBA9968 > DP-20. The sequence continues at coordinate 200,864 of CAVUVW010000013.1, forward strand.
GCGGCGCGTCGCTCGTCGCAGCAGTGCGCTTCGACGAAATTCGCATCACCTGAAACCTACACGCCCAAGCATCTCGCCGAAAAGATTCTCACTTCCAAGAGCGCGCTCGAAGGCGAGCGCAAGCAGGTCACGGTGCTGTTCGCCGACATGAAGGGCTCGATGGAGCTGCTCGCCGACCGCGATCCGGAGGAGGCGCGCAAACTGCTTGATCCTGTGATCGAGCACATGATGGAAGCGGTGCATCGATACGAGGGAACAGTCAGCAATTTAATGGGCGACGGCATCATGGCGCTGTTTGGCGCGCCGCTCGCCCACGAAGATCACGCGGTGCGCGCCTGCTATGCGGCGCTCAGAATGCAGGAGTCGGTGAATCGATATGCTGACGGAGTGCGGCGGACAGAGGGTGTGCCGATTCAAATCAGAGTGGGTTTGAATTCCGGCGAAGTGGTGGTCGGTGCCATCGGCAACGACTTGAAGATGGACTACACGGCGATCGGCCAGACGGTGCATCTCGCTTCGCGCATGGAACAGATGGCGACGCCGGGCTCGGTTTTGATGACGCCGGACGCTCTGCGCTTAGCCGAAGGCTACGTGCAGGTGAAGCCGCTCGGCCCGGTCAGCGTCAAGGGATTAACTGAGCCGGTGGAAGTTTATGAGGTTACCGGAGTTGGCGCCGCGCGCTCTCGCCTGCAAGCGGCAGCCGCGCGTGGACTCACTCGCTTTGTCGGACGCGATGCTGAAACCGAGCAGCTTCGAAAAGCACTTGAACAAGCGCGCTCAGACCATGGTCAGGTGGTCGGTGTCGTAGGAGAACCTGGTCTTGGTAAGTCACGGCTGTTCTTCGAGTTCACCCATTCCCATCGGACGCAAGGATGGCTGATCCTCGAAAGCGGGTCAGTTTCATATGGAAAAGCCACACCCTATTTGCCGGTCATCGATCTCCTCAAAGCCTACTTTAAAATTCAGGATCGCGACGATCAGCGCGAGATTCGCGAGAAGGTGACCGGCAAGCTGCTCACGCTGGATAAATCTCTGGAGTCCACGCTACCGGCCTTCCTGGCACTTTTAGATGTGCCGGTCGATGACCCGCTGTGGCAGGCACTCGATCCTTCCCAACGCCGTCAGCAGACTCTTGGCGCCGTCAAGCGGCTCTTGCTTCGAGAGAGTCAGGTCCAGCCGCTGATCCTGCTATTCGAGGATCTGCACTGGATCGACTCCGAGACCCAGGCGATGCTGGAGAGCTTGGTGGAAAGTCTGCCGACGAGCAGGCTGCTCCTCCTGGTCAACTATCGTCCGGAATACCAGCATGGTTGGGCTAACAAGACTTACTACACCCAACTGCGGCTTGATCCGCTGCCGCCTGAGAGCGCGGGGGAGATTCTCAATTCAGTTCTGGGCAATGACCACGGACTTCAGTCCCTCAAGCAGCTTTTGATCGAACGAACAGAGGGGAACCCTTTTTTCCTGGAGGAGAGCGTTCGGACCTTGGTGGAGACAAAAGTTCTGGCGGGTGAGCGAGGGAATTATCATCTGGAGAAAAAGGTCGAGAGCACCCAGGTGCCGGCTACGGTTCAAGCCGTGCTGGCCGCGCGCATTGACCGGCTGCCGCCTGAGGAAAAGCAGCTCCTGCAATCAGCCGCGGTCATCGGCAAGGATGTTCCCTTCTCCCTCCTGCAGGCCATCACTGAATTATCTGACGAGGAACTCCGTCGCGGCCTTACCCACCTCCAAGCGGCGGAGTTCCTTTACGAGACCAGTCTGTTTCCTGATCTGGAATACACTTTCAAGCACGCGCTCACCCACGAAGTGGCGTACGGAAGCCTTCTCCACGAGCGCCAGCGCGCTCTGCACGCGCGGATCGTGGAAGCCATCGAGGCGCTATATCCTGATCGGCTGATCGAGCAGGTCGAGCGGCTCGCGCATCACGCAGCGCGGGGAGAGGTATGGGGAAAAGCGCTGACCTATCTCCGGCAGGCCGGCGCCAAGGCGGACGCCCGCTCGGCGATTCGAGAAGCGGCATCATACTTCGAGCAAGCGCTTACCGCCCTGGCGCATCTGCCTGACGATCGCGAGACGCGTGAGCAGGCCATCGATCTTCACTTCAACCTCCGTATCTCGCTGGCGGCGCTCGGGGAAGGCGAGAGGGTTCTTGAACACCTGCGCGCAGCCGAAGCCCTGGCAAATGCTCTAGGAGATGAACGCCGGTTGGCGCGGGTTAATGTGTACATAGCGAGACTGCTCTCGGCGCAGGGTGAGTACGAACAAGCCGTCACGGCCTGTGAACGTGCAATCGCAATGGCCAGAACCCTAGACGACTACGGTCTGGAGGTTGTGGCGACTATCATTTTGGGATCGGCCTACTATTACTTGGGCAATTATCCTAAAGCAGTAGAGGCGCTGGGGCGCAACTTAGTGCCCCTTGACAGCCCAGTGGTTCGTGAGCGCTTTGGTGGGATCGGCCTCCCCTTCGCGAACTCGCGGGCCTCGCTAGCCTTAGCGCTGGCCGAGCGCGGGGAGTTTGTCGAAGCCATCGCCCGATGCACGGAGGCGATCCACATAGCGGAGGCGGTCGGCCATCCTTACAGCGTTACCATGATGTATCGAGGGATGGGTCATCTGCACCTCAGGCGGGGGGATCTTCACCAGGCAACTCTTGCACTCGAGCACGCCCTGGAGGTCTGTCAGGGAGTGGACAGCCCGCTTCTCTTTCACGCAGTGGGTTCTGCTCTAGGCTACGCCTATGCGCTCTCCGGGCGCAGTGCTGAGGCAATTCCCCTCCTGGAGGAGGCCGTCGAGCGCCCCGTCATGGGCGGAACTTGGAGGGCCAATCGCTGCGGACCATCTGGCTGAGCGAAGCGTATCTGCTGGCCGGGCGGGAAGCGGATGCCCGTGCCGCCGCACAGCGCGCCCTGGGTCTCGCCCGTCAGCACAAAGAGAGAGGATACGAGGCGTACACTCTTCGGCTCCTCGGCGAGATCGCGGCGCGCGAAGATCCCCTTGATATCGGGAAGGCGGAAAACCACTATCGCCAAGCTCTCGCCCTCGCTGAAGAACTCGGCATGCGCCCGCTCATCGCGCATTGCCACGTCGGTCTGGGCAAACTGTATCGGCGAACCGGTAATTACGCAGCAAGCGAAGGACGCATCTCACCAATGGCGTCGCAATGATGCGCGAGATGGAAATGGGATTGTGGTTGGAAAGAGGCGGAGGCGGAGTTGAAGGAATTGGGTTGATGCGTTGCCCGAAGTGTCAAGCACGAGAATCGACGAAGGCCGGCGTTCTGCGCGGAGTGCGGCGCGTCGTTGCGCGTCGCCTGCGCTAACTGCGGCACTCAACGATCCCGGCGATGAAAGTTCTGCTGGAGGTGCGGGCAGCCGTTGGCTGCTCGGCAGCCAGTTGCCAGCCGCAGTTTCGCGTCTCCCGAGTCCTACACCCCCAAGCATCTCGCCGAAAAGATTCTCACTTCCAAAAGCGCTCTCGAAGGCGAGCGCAAGCAGGTCACGGTGCTGTTCGCCGACATGAAAGGCTCGATGGAGCTGCTCGCCGACCGCGATCCTGAGGAGGCGCGCAAACTGCTCGATCCTGTGATCGAGCACATGATGGAAGCGGTGCACCGCTACGAGGGGACAGTCAGCAATTTAATGGGCGACGGCATCATGGCGCTGTTCGGCGCGCCGCTGGCCCATGAAGATCACGCGGTGCGCGCCTGCTATGCGGCGCTGCAGAATGCAGGAGTCGGTGAAGCGCTATGCTGACGGAGTGCGGCGGACGGAGGGTGTTCCGATTCAAATCAGAGTCGGTTTGAATTCCGGCGAAGTGGTGGTCGGTGCCATCGGCAACGACTTGAAGATGGACTACACGGCGATCGGCCAGACGGTGCATTTGGCTGCGCGCATGGAGCAGATGGCGACGCCGGGATCGGTTTTGATGACGGCGGACGCTCTGCGCTTAGCCGAAGGCTACGTGCAGGTGAAGCCGCTCGGCCCGGTCACGTCAAGGGAATAACCGAGCCGGTGGAAGTTTATGAAGTTACCGGCGCTGGCGTCGCGCGGACGCGGTTGCAAGCGGCAGCCGCGCGCGGCCTCACTCGCTTTGTCGGGCGCGATGCAGAAATCGAGCAACTTCGCAAAGCCCTGGAGCAGAGCAAGCAGCGCTCACGGTCAGGTGGTTGCGGTTGTTGGAGAGCCTGGTTTGGGAAAGTCGCGGCTGTTCTTCGAATTCATCCACTCGCATCGCACGAGGGCTGGTTGATCGTCGAATCCGGCTCGGTCTCCTATGGCAAGGCCACGCCCTATCTTCCTCTGATCGACCTTCTTAAAGCTTATTTCAAAATCCATGACCGGGACAACCAGCGCGAGATTCGCGAGAAGGTCACTGGAAAGCTCCTCACCCTGGATGAATCGCTGAAACCGACGCTGCCGGCTTTTCTCGCCCTGCTGGATATTCCCGTCGAGGACCAACAATGGCAGGCTCTCGATCCCCCGCAAAAGCGCCAGCGAACGCTGGATGCTTGTAAACGTCTCTTGTTTCGCGAGAGCCAAGCGCAGCCATTGCTGCTTGTGTTTGAGGATCTTCACTGGCTCGATTCGGAGACCCAAAGGCGTTCTCGACAGCCTGGTGGAAAGTCTACCGACGGGGCGGCTGCTCCTGCTGGTGAATTATCGTCCGGAATACCAACATGGCTGGGGGAGCAAGACTTACTACAGCCAACTGCGGATTGATCCCCTACCACCTGAGAGCGCTGAAGAATTGCTTCATAGCTTGCTGGGGAACGATCCGAGTTTTCATCCCCTCAAACAACTCTTGATTACGCGCACCGAGGGCAATCCGTTCTTCTTGGAAGAGAGCGTGCGAACGCTGGTGGAAACCAAAGCGCTCGAAGGTGAACGAGGTGTCTATCGCGTGGCCAAATCCGTTGAGAGTATTCAGGTGCCCGCGACTGTGCAAGCGGTGCTGGCGGCGCGCATCGATCGGCTGCCCGCTGAGGACAAGCGGCTGCTTCAGTCCGCCGCGGTCATTGGCAAGGATGTGCCCTTTGTTCTGCTCCAAGCAATTGCGGATTTGTCCGAAGAGGACTTGTGCCGTAGGCTCGCGCGCCTCCAGACTGGAGAGTTTCTCTATGAAACGAGTCTTTTCCCCGAGCCCGAATACACCTTCAAGCACGCCCTCACGCATGAGGTAGCCTACGGGAGTCTACTCCAAGACCGGCGGCGCACGCTCCACGCTCGCATCGTCCAAGCGGTGGAAAAGCTCTATGCCGACCGTTTGGCCGAACATGTCGAACTGCTCGCCCATCATGCGTTTCGAGGAGAGCTTTGGGGAAAGGCCGTTACCTACGCTCGAGAGGCAGGGACCAAAGCGTTCATGCGCTCAGCGAACGCAGACGCGGTGGCCTACTTCATGAGGGGACTGGAAGTCGTCGAGACGCTGCCGGCGAGCGCGGAACGTGAGAGGCAGGAACTGGATCTGCTGGTCGCACTTGGTCCGGCGCTCCAGTCATCCAAAGGGTTCGGCGCGCCGGAAATCGAACCTGTGTATACCCGGGCGCGCGAATTGTGCCGACAGCTAGGGGAGACCTCGCAACTCTTCCCCGTGCTGTGGGGACTCTGGCTACTTCGTCTACAGCGGGGAGACTTACAAACGGCGAGAGAACTAGGCACGCAACTCTTCAGTCTGGCCCAGCACGTGCCAGACCCCGTTCTCCTTTTACAGGCCCACCACGCGCTGTGGGCCACCTCGTTCTGGTTTGGACAGTTGGCTCTGGCCCGAGCGCACTCGGAACATGGAATTGCTCTCTATGATTCCCAGCGGCACCACTCTCTGGCCTTTCTCTATGGTGGGCATGACCCCGGGGTGTGCTGCCGGGACTTTGGAGCCTTGGCTCTGTGGTTGCTTGGCTATCCGGACCAAGCCCTGAAGAGAAGTCACGATGCGCTAACTCTGGCCCAGGAACTGTCTCATCCTCTTAGCTTAGCTGAGGTCCTGGGCTATGCTGCCTGGCTCCATGAATTTCGACGAGAGCGAGAAGCAGTCCGAGAGCGGGCAGAGGCACTATTGGCGCTGTCTAACGAGCACGGGTTTCCTTACTGGTTGACGCAGGGGACTATCCTGCGCGGTTGGGCACTGGCCGAGCAAGGACAGATGGTAGAAGAAGGCATTGCACAGATGCGCCAGGGTCTGTTCGCCTATAGAACTACGGGCGCAGAATTGGCTCGGCCGCATTATCTCGCGCTACTGGCCAAGATATACGGGAAAGTGCAGCAGGCAGAGGAGGGATTGACTGTGCTGTCCGAGGCACTGGCTTGGGCGCACACAAACGGAGGGTGGTATTACGAGGCAGAACTACATCGGCTGAAGGGCGAGCTTCAGGCGGGCGAGCAAGAGGCTGAAACCTGCTTTCAGAATGCATTGAAAATCTCGCGCAGCCAAAGCGCCAAGTCGCTGGAGCTGCGCGCGGCGATGAGCTTGAGTCGTCTGTGGCAACAGCAGGGCAAGAAAGATGATGCCAGAAGGCTCTTGGCCGAGGTTTACGGCTGGTTCACGGAAGGGTTTGACACCGCCGACTTGAAACAGGCAAAGCTATTACTCGATGAACTCGCATAAAGAGGCGACAACACGCGCCGCTATCTTTCGGGTGCCCCGCTGAAACACGTAGTCAGAACACCCGAGGGCACGCTCCAGGGCTTTGAAAACCCGCAGACGGGCAACTCATAGTGGGCGAATCTGGACACTGGAATGGGGCGGTCGAGTCGCCGGCCTAGGCCGACCGATGGCGAAGCTGAGAAATGCAAAGGCGCTGGTGCTGCGCGGTATACGTTGTTTCAGTTCGAATGAACTGACTAGAACGACACGCACGTATGAGAAGTTGTGCGCAGTACAGCCTCCTGCTGAAATTGGCGCTTGTACTTGTCGACCAATTCTCGAATGCCTTTCTCGGTCCGTTCGTCGTCGGGATTAAGCAGCTGAAGCACGTGAGAATCCTCTCGAACGATTTCACCGTCGACGCCGCGCCACTGGCCCGACGCGCGTGAGGAAGTGAGGCCTTGAGGAAAGAGCGGAGTGACCGTGCTTTCCAGGAACCTCGCCCAATCCTCTGAGGAGACGACGCCATCGGGTTTGGTTGTGCCAAAGTATAGCGAGTCGTGAACCGCTAGGTGGTAGCCTTCCTTGCAGCGGACAATATACGTTGACGAGCACGCGTTGCCGATTACTGCGAAGGCGGCAATGATGGCGAAATAAAAGCGATGCATGAAGCAAAGCCCGCGCCTACTGAAACGAGTTTCCTGGACCGAGTATAGTGAGGTGGAATAAAGAATCAACGTTTTTCGCCGCAACGTCTCTGTTGAGAGCCAATGCCTTGCAATTTTGGCTGGGGGAGTGGAAAAAAGCCCAATCGACTATGGAGGAACGATGAAACGCAGCTATTTTCGATTCGCTGTTCTCGAGCTATTGCTCTTTACTACTTTATTGCCTTCCAGGGTCGATGCGGCCGCGGCGCCCTACAAAGTGGTCTATACCTTCGGCGGATTGAACGATCGCAGCGGCATACTTTGGGTGGCGCGGGATGCGGGGATTTTTCACAAGCACGGCCCGACCATCGTCAACGTGCGCAATGCGCAGGGTGGGCATGTCCACGCTGGCGGGCGCGAATTGTGGCGAGGCGATGAGCGACCTCGTGCGCGACACCGCTGCTCTGAGGCGCGCATGCGCATTTTCGAACTGATGAATGTGCCAATAGGAGTTATAGCGGGTTGTGACTTGAGCCTCGAAGACCGTTTTTCCTTCGCGCCAGACGCTTGTGCACAGTGGGAGCTGGCGCGATGAGCAGGATTTTCCTTTCGTACGCTTCTGAGCAGAGCGAAGCGGCGGCCCAGATCGAGCTATCGCTCAAAGGGGATGGCTACAGCGTGTTTCGCGACCGCACGTCGCTGCCGCCGGGCGAGTCTTTCGATGCGCGCATACGAACTGCGATCGAAGAGAGCGATCTTTTCATTTTCCTCATCAGCCGCGAGTCGGTCTCACCGGGGCGCTACACGCTGACCGAACTCAAATTCGCCGAGCAGAAATGGGCGCATCCGGCCGGATACGTACTTCCGGTCGTGGTCGAGCCTGTGCCCAAAGAGGCCATCCCTGTTTTCTTGCGCGCGGTGACGATTCTGCATCCGCAGGGAAATGTCACGGCCGAGGTCGCCGCCGCAGTCGCCCGCATGAGCGCGCCTTGGTGGCGGCGCATGCTCCAGCCTCGACGACTGGTACCGACTGTTGCTGTGATGCTTGTCATTATCGTCGGGGCGTGGATCGGCCTGCCCCGCTATCTCGAGCACCGTGAGCGAGGACGCCAGGTAGCGAAACTCGAGAAGCAGAGTCAGGTTAGAGCCGAGGCCGGGGACTTTGCCGGCGCGTGGAATCTCCTGGAGCAAGCCAACGCCATCGCCCCTGGGTCCAGCCAAGTGTTTGAGGCGCAGGAGCGGCTGGCCATGAAGTTGCTCCGAGACGTAGGGTTCAATTACTTTCGTGGCAACAGGAGTTATTTCGAGGAACTCGTGAGCCGGACATTGCCGGTGCTGTCGCGCGGCACGTCTGAGGCGAAAGGTGAGCGACTGGCGAATCTTTTGGCCCACATGGGTTGGGCAGACTATCTGCGGGAGCGTGCCGGAATCGGTGGGCTTGAGCCCGCGCAGCACTATCGCCGCGCCCTCGAGATCGATCCGCGCAACGTCTATGCTCACGCCATGTGGGGCTTCGAAATCCTGAGAAGGGGCCGCTCGGTTACAGCCCTCGACGAGGCAAAGCAACACTTCTCGGCAGCCGTCGAATCCCGGCGCGAACGTGAGTATGTACGGTCGCTGCAGATCTCCGCGTTGCTACGGACTTATACGAATGTCTGGATCGAGGATCCGGAGCGGAAAAAGGAGGCAATCAGAGTCGCAAACGAGATGCGCATTAACGGCGAAACGCGGCCGAAAGGATGGGGACCTGGTACATTCAGGGGGAAGCTCTGGGGTATCTACTACTTCGACGTCGTGACCAGCGATCGCCTGACACCTCTCCTCGCTGCTCTGCCGCCCGCCGAGCACCTCTCGTTGTTTCGCTGGCTGTTCCCGGAGGACGATCTCGCGGGGAGTGACGGAGCCCCTTCGCTGTTCAATTTCCTCTTCGTCCTGGCTCAGCTGCAGGAGCAGGCCGGCGATCGCGCCGGCGCGCTCGCCTCCTACCGCCGGCTATTGAGCGAGTTCGCGAACAAGGGGTACAACAGCAGCAGGGCGACCAAGATAGCCAGCGACGCTAAAGCGGCCATCAAGCGCGTCTCGACCAGTCAATAATTGGGATTTTGCTCGAGTATCGATATATTTCACAGCTCGCAGGAAGGAAGGCACGAGGCAATGATTGACGCAAGCCATAACACGGACAAAAACGATTTTATTACAGCGCTGCGGATCATTTATCGCGAGGGGTTGAGCGATGCCTTTGCGCATCTTAGCCAGAGGAGCAACGACGGCAACGAGATGCTGTTCATGCCGCGCAAGAGTCCGGCTTTGGTTCAGAGAGACGAACTATTTTTTGTCGACTTCGAAAAGCCCGTGCCGCAGTCTTCCTTGCACCAGGCGATCTACAAAGCTCGTCCGGACGTGAAAGCGGTTTTTCATTTTCACTCACCGGCAGTGGTTTTGCTGAGCGTGGTCGGCCGGACGATTCGGCCGATGCACAACTACAGCGCGATTTTCTACGAAGGCGTGCCGCTGTATACGGGAACGGGACAGGTCGAGTCGCCGGCGCGGGCGGGGGACATGGCGAAGCTTCTCGGCAACGCGAAGGCGCTGATGCTGCGCGGGCATGGCGCGGTGGTCGTCGGCCAGTCGATTCGCGAGGTTTGCATGCTGGCGCTGTTCTTAGAAGAGTCGGCAAGGCTGCAAACTGAGGCGATGAAACTCGGCACGCCGATGTTCATGGAACGGGACGAAGCCGAGAAGATCGCCAAACGGACTTTCAAGCCGACATCGGTCGAGCGCGCTTGGGATCACTTTGTCGCGAAGCACGCCGATTCAAACGGCGGATGATCTATTCGTTGGCCCAGAAGAATTTCTTTGGTCGGTCCGTAGATCCGCCGGCGTTTGAGAGCGCCGGTGCGCTATGAACGTTTATTTTCTTGACGAAGGCCGTTCATCGCACGGCCCGTAATAATCGACGACCTCGCGCTCGCCTGGCGTTTTCGGATCGCCCTGCGTTTCTACTTTCATGTGACAATAGTTGTCTCCCGCATGTCGCCGTAACAAAACGCGATCGGGCTCCGCGGTGCATGCGGAAGCTAAGATAAGAGGTATCGCCGTTAAGGCGAGAGATCGAATTGTTCTTCGTACGTTCATTTGCGGTCCTCTACAAATCTTAAGGATGATACATCCTGCGTTCGTCAAGGTGGCAAGTGTCGTGCCATAGAGACAATCCACGAAAAGGTCCCAGAAAAGGCCGGTTTCTGGGGGAGAAAGCGACCATCGACATTTCGAAAGCTCGACAGGCGTTATTTTCCCGACAGATTTCACCTACAGCCGGCAGCGAATTCGCTGACTGCTTGCGTGGAGGTCATTTCCCCAGCCGAACCGCGCCGACCGAAGCAATCGGCGCCACTTTCACCATGTCCGCTGATCCACTCGTGCTGTAAGTGCCCTTGCAAAGCGCGCCGACGCGGGAGTACAAAAAGTCGCACCGATAAGGAGGAGTGATGAAGCAAGCGATCGTTCGCGGCAGCGTCTTCGCGTTGATCGTCTACGTGATGATTGCGCCAGTAGAGTCAATAGCGGCCTCCGCTCCGTACAAAGTGGTCTACACTTTCGGCGGTTTGAACGAACGCAGCGGCATACTGTGGGTGGCGCGGGACGCGGGGATTTTTCAGAAGTACGGCATCGATCCGACCATCGTCAACGTGCGCAACGCGCAGGTCGGCATGTCGGCGCTGGCCGGGGGCGAAACCCATTTCCACGTCGGTTCGGCGACCGGAACTTCCATCGGCGCGATGGCGGGCGGGCTTGATCTGGCTTACATTGCCGGCTTGATCAACAAGCTCGACGGCACGTTTATGGTCAGTCCGAGCATCAAGAGTCCCGCAGATCTAAAGGGGAAGAAAATCGGCGTGCAGAGCATCGGCGGTGGGGTGTGGATGTTTTCGATGCTTGCGCTCGAGCATTGGGGGCTCAATCCGGAGCGGGACAACATTCAATTCCGCATCATCGGCGATCAGTCGGTGCTGGCGCAGGCGATCACGCAGAATATCATCGACGGCGGCTATCTCGGTTACTCCTACGGCGCGCTACTGGAGCGACAGGGCTACCGCATGCTCGCGGATTTGATGAAGCTGGGCATTCCCTACCAGGGGCTCGGCATGATCGCCAAACGCAGTCTGATCGACCGCACGCCGGAGATTCCCGAGCGCACATTGCGCGCGATGGTCGAGGCGATCGCGTATACCAACAACCCCGCCAACAAGGCCGCCGTGGTGAAAACTCTCACGAGAGAGCTGCGTCTATCGAAGGTCGAGGATGCGCAGGCGGGCTACGAAGTGATGCGGACGCTTTTCGACAAAAAGATCTATCCGAACGCTGACGGACTGCGCAATGTGGTGCGGTTGCTCGGCAAAAGCAGCGAGCCGATCCGCAAGCTCAAGGTCGAAGACATCATCGACGACCGGATTGTGCGAAAGCTGGAGAAAGAAGGACTTTTCTAGGGACTGGAGAACTGAAGTGATGGAGTAATGGAGTGATGCTAAACCCAGATCCCAGTACTTCAACACTCCATTGCCCGGCAATCTTGACGCTCTGACATTGATGGTGGTAGACCTGCCGTATAGCCGAATGGCAAAAGCGGAGCAAGGAGGAAAAGAGTATGGCTGGCAACGGCAACAATGCGGGTTTTGAGGTTTTGATTTCTTCGGACTCTCACGTGATGGAGCCCTCGGAGATTTTGGCCGAGCGGGCGCCGCAGGCTTTCAGGGAAAAGGTGCCGCGGTTTCCAAAGTTGGAAGTCGGCAGTAGTTTTCAAACCCATCCGGGAGGATCGGACCCAACGCAGCGTATTAAGGAAATGGAAACCGACGGTCTTAGCGCCGAAGTGCTCTTCCCAACCTATCTGTTGCCCCACTTCGCGATGGACGACGCGAAGCTCCAGGAAGTCTCCTTCCGGGCCTACAACGACTGGTTGATTGAATATTGCAATGCCTCGCCGAAGCGCTTGATCGGGATCGCCGCGATCTCCGTCTACGATATCGATGCGGCTGTAAAGGAACTCGAGCGCTGTGCCAAGGCCGGCATAAAGGGCTCGATCATCTGGCAGGCGCCGCACCCGGATTTGCCGTTTCACTCGGAACACTACAACAAGTTCTGGGCGGCGTCACAGGACTTGGCAATTCCCGTACATTTGCACATTCTGACCGGACACGGTTACCACAAGGAGTCCGTGTTCGGGAATAAGCGGACCGGAGTTGAAGCTTATCGGGGCAGCGTCAATCTGAAGCTCAAGGAGATTATCGACGCGTATTTCGAATTGATCTTTTACGGTGTGTTCGAGCGCTATCCCAAGTTAAGATTCGTCAGCGTCGAGAACGAGATCGGCTGGATGCCGTTCATGCTGCAGCAGTGGGATTACTACTACAACCGTTTCAAGAAGGTGAACCCGCCGCCGTTTTCCAAGAATCCGAGCGAGTATTTCAAAACGCAGATCTTCGGGACGTTTTTTAGAGACACGGTGGCTGGGCACAATTTCGAGCATTGGGGACAAGACAATTGCATGTGGTCCAACGACTATCCGCACGGCAACTCGACCTGGCCGGATTCGAAGAAGTTCATCGACCGCGATCTCGGCCATCTGCCGGCGGATATTCGCAAGAAACTGGTTTACACCAACGTGAAGAATCTCTACGACATCGATATTCCGCATCCCGTGCAGTAGGGGCGGCAAATCGGTCGCATGACCCAATGGCGCGCTGGCGGACGAAAAATAGTCTGACAGCGCGCCTTTTTTTGGAGTTTCTGCAGACAGGGAACAGTCTATTTTCACCACGAAGGACACGAAGAGCACGAAGGTCACGCATTCGTAGGAGCGGGTTTGAAACCCGCCCCTACATCTCGCGTCGTTGGTGGTGAACTGAACGTTCGCGACTTAAATAGGAGGTTTTATGCCTGCTCGCTACGGTTCCGATCTGGTTGTCGATCTGCTCAAAGTTCTCGGCATCGAATATGTTGCTCTTAATCCCGGCTCGAGCTTTCGCGGCATTCACGATTCGCTGGTCAATTACGAAAGCGGCCGCACGCCTAACCCGGAAATGGTCCTTTGCTGCCACGAAGAGATCGCCGTGGCGGTGGCGCACGGTTACTTCAAAGCGACGGGCAAGATCATGCCGGCGATCGTGCACAACGTCGTCGGCCTGCAGCACGCGTCGATGGCGATCTACAACGCGTGGTGCGACCACACCCCGGTGATGGTGATGGGCGGCACGGGTCCGATGAACTCGAGCAAACGGCGCCCGTGGATCGATTGGATCCATACGGCCCAGGTGCAGGGCAATCTGGTGCGCGACTTCGTGAAATGGGACGACCAGCCGGTGGGCATCGAGGCGTTTCCCTCCTCGATCATGCGCGGCTATAAGATCGCCATGAGCGATCCGGGCGGACCGGTCTATCTCTGCTTCGACGTGACCGATCAGGAAGCCGCCGATCGAAAAGGAAATTCCTTTGCCGGATCCGAAAAAATTTCGTCCGGCGGCGCCGCTGCAAGCGGACTACGACGCCATCAAGGAAGCGGCAGAGCTGCTGGCAGCCGCGCAGAATCCGGTGATTCTGGCCGATTACGTCGGCCGCAACAACGATGCGGTGATGAGCCTGGTGGCTCTGGCCGATCTGCTGTCGATTCCCGTGGTCGATCTCGGCGCGCGGCTCAATTTTCCCAACACGCATGCGTTCAATCTCACCGGCAAAAATCGCGAGCTGATCGCCAATGCCGACGTCATCATGGGCCTGGACGTGACGGATCTTTATGGCGCCCTGGTGCGCTCGGATCCCAACACGCACGCCAACGTTCCGGCGACCAAACCCGGCTGCAAAGTGATCAATGTGTCCCTCAAGGACATCGTGGTGCGCAGCTGGACCAGTGATTTTCAGGAATTGGCGCCGGTGGATGTGCCGATCGTCGCGAACACAAAAGTGTTTCTACCCGCTCTTGCCGAAGAGATCAGAAAGCAGGGGAAATTTTCCAAGAGCGTGGTCGAGGATCGGCGCAAAGCGCTGGCGGCGCAGCACGAGGAAATTCACGCGCGCTGGCAGGCCGATCTCAAGAAGCGCTGGGATGAAAAGCCGATTTCACCGCCGCGATTGGCCTGGGAAATCTGGGAAGCGCTCAAAAAAGAAGATTGGCTGCTGGTCGCGGGCGCTTTTCGGGGCTGGCCGAGCCGACTATGGACCTGGGACAAGCCCGGGCTGTTTCTCGGCGGCTACGGCGGCGGCGGTTTGGGCTACGGTCCGGCGGCATCCGTAGGCGCGTCGCTGCCTTATCGCGGCACCGGCAAAATTTGCGTCAACCTGCAGCGCGACGGGGAGATGCTCTACACGCCGAGCGCCATGTGGACGGCGGCCAACATGGGCGTGCCGCTTTTGACCGTCATGACCAACAACCGGGTTTACTATAATGACGTCGAGCATCAGGAAAAGGTTGCGATCCACCGCAGCCGGCCGGTGGAGAACAAGCTTGTCGGCATGGAGATGGCGAAGCCTGCGGTGGACTTCGGTAATCTTGCGCGCTCCTTCAGTCTGCACGGTGAGGGACCGATCACCGAGCCGGAAAAGATTCGGCCCGCGGTCGAGCGCGCGATCAAGGTCATCAAAGAGGAAAAGCGGCCAGCGCTGGTCGATGTGTACATGCAGATGGTATAACCCGGAATGCTAGTTCAAAACGTTCAAGCCGTTCAAATCGTTCCAATCGTCTCAGGACAGGGAGGCGGTTCATGACTCGATACAAGCTCCTCTTCGCGGCACTGTTTGGCGTGCTCTGCGTGCTTTTTGCGCAACCCGGTTTTTCTCAGCAAAAACCGCTTAAGAAAATTCGCGTCGGCGTGCCGTCGGTCGGCATGGGCAACATCATCACCTTCGTCATCAAAGAAGGTAAGCTGTTGGAGAAGTACGGGCTGGAGGGTGAAGTGATCACGGTGATGGGGTCGGGCATCGGCTCAAAGGCGCTGATCAGCGGCAATTTGGACATTATTCCGATCGCCACGCCGACGGTCATCGCGGCCAATCTCGCCGGTGCCGATATGGCGATCCTGGCGCACACCATGCCCGCGGTGGTTCATGCTTTGATGGTGCGGCCTGAGATCAAACGACCGGAGGATTTGAAAGGCAAAAAGATCGGCGTCTCGAGCCTGGGGTCGCTCACGGATTTTTTGGTGCGCTCGATCGCTAAGAAAAAGGGCCTCAATCCGGATCGCGACATCACTCTGATCACAACCGGCGGCAGCGATACCGAGCGCGTCATGGCGCTCAAAGCCGGCGCCGTCGAGGCGACGGCGGTGTCTCATCCCGGCTATGGCTTAGCGCGGAAGATGGGCTACAGCATGCTTTGGGATTCGGCCAAGGAACTCGACTACCCGTGGATGGAAATCACCACGCGCCGGGCCGCGATCAAAAGCGATCGGGAGCTGATCACGAACTACATGAAGGCGCACCTGGAAGGCATCGCGCTCTTCAAGACCAACCGTGATTTCGGCATCAAGGTCATCAAAAAGTACCTGAAAACGCCGGATGATGAGTTGGTCAGTGAATCTTACGACATCTTTTCAAAAATGTTTCTTCCCACGCCCTATCCCAATCATCCGGGGATGAAAATCAGCTTCGAATACGTCGCGATGACACGCAACGATGTCTGGAGTCATAAGCCGGAGGAGTTTACCGATCCGAGCTTCGTCGCGGAACTGGATAAGAGCGGTTTTATTAAATCGCTGTACAGCAAGTAAGTGCCGGTCGATGTAATCCTCTGATCGACCAATCGCTACGCCGATCGCCGCGGGCGGGAGAACGCGCAACTTGTTCTCGCGAACTCTTTTTGATCCTGTTTGTCTTTTTCAAAAGGTTTGAGGCCTTTGCCGCAATCATGAAAGCGCAGCACCGAACCTTTCGGGTTGCGGCAGAACAATAGTAAGATTTTAGCTCAAAGCTGCCCTCAACGGGTAATTTCTACCGGCATCTTCCATTACTACCGTGCCGTCGTTAGTTCGAAGTTCGTAACTCATTGATTCTTTCGCGGATTTTCTACTGGTCCGGCGGTTGCTCTAATGTCGGGTCAGGAGTTTGAGAGGAGGAAAGTATCATGAGACCGATGGCCATACTGTTATTGCTAGGAAATTTGGTTCTGACCGGCTGCGAATTTGCTGCTGGAGCGGCTACCGGTGTTTTGGCTACCGGTGCCGGTTACGAAATTAATGCGAAGCGGCAGATGGATCGGCTGGAAGACGATTACCGTCGCGAACGAATTAGCCGGCGCGAATACGAACGGCGCAAGGATCAGCTCGAGCGCGGCTCGATCATTTACTAAACGCCGGGCGAATACCTACGTCGAGTGGTGATTTTATCTTTGATCCAGGCGCTGTCTCGTGTGACCTCACACGGGCGGCGCCTGGAAATTCAATCTGCGCTTGGGAACATTAAGGCCGGGTGGCTCGGGATGATCGAGTCCGGCGGTTCGGAGCGGCACGTCGCCGTCGATTCAAATATTACATTCCGGCTCGGTAAGCGAAAGATTGTTGCGGTGCTGCGCTGGCCATGGGTTCTCCCGACGCGGGCAGCAGCTTATGCCGCAGGATCGAGCTGGAGAGAAAATTATAATCGCAGTCATCGCAAACCAGCGCAGAGAGCGGTAGCTGCGCGGTGCACTGGGGACACTTCTTAAAGGCAAGAATGGCGAAGTCTTTCTTTTGGCCGCCTTCTTTGCGCGTCATCCGGACGATTAGAAGCGCGAAGATCAACACAATTAAGATGTAGTGAAGAATATCCGAGTTTTCGGCCAACATAAGATTACTCCAGTTCTCCAGCATAGAATTCATGAGAGCTCTCTAGAGCAACGCGAGTGCCTTGAAGCACTGTCTATTCTTTGGGCAAAGACGGCCGGAATGTCCTGTAATGTGCTCAGCGCTGCGATGTGGGGCTGCCTCAATTACGCCGCGAGCAAAACGATCGGGTGATTTGGCCCGCAAAGAAAACACGGGAGCATTTTAGAAGGGCGTTCCGTCGAATACCCATCGATCTAGATTCTCGAAATATGCCCGCCGGAGCACCAGGCTCATCGCGACGGCGCGGGCGGCGCGCTCTTGTTTTTCCGCCGTGGTCGCGTATTTGACGAGGATTTCGAACGGGTAATTGCCGTGCTCCTCTTCGTCTTCGTGGATGCGTTGATAGGGTGCTGTCACCCAACTCGGCACGGTGCCGGCGTTGAGACTCTTGGCGATCAAGTAATCGGCAACGCCTTCGCCGGCCATGGGAAAGGCCGCGATCCGCTCGACCGTGTCGGTCAGTCCTTCGAACGCATTGAACATGGCCATCTGCCCCGGCAGCGGTCGGTAATCGTACGGCGTTGCGCCTTTGCCACGCAGCGCTTCTTCGAGAAAGCCGGCATGCTCATATTCCTCGTGAGTCGCCTCTGCCAGAGTTTTCTTCACGTCGAGCTCGGGCGTGCTCTTCAACCATCCGCCGAAGATCTCGCCGGCGCGGATTTCATTGAACAAGCGGCTTTGCATGACTTTGATGCGCATCTCGTCGGTGGTGAGCGGGATGAAGCTGTACGCCGGCAGTTTGTCATCCAGGCTCCGGCAGAAGTCGGCGACCTGCTTCTCGATCGACTGGGCAAATGCGCGGCTATCCATGAACGCTCTCCTTGTTCCGCAATATCGGGACGGCAAGTTCTTTGGCTATCAATTAGGGTGGGACCGGTCAAGGCGGCCTAACGCGAAGTGATCAGGACGACGCCGGCAACCATCAAAACCGCGCCCAGCACGATGCGCAGGTTGATGGTTTCCACCGCGCGCAAGAACAAGGCGCTGAAAAGCACCGTGAAAAGCGGCGTCGTATTGAGCAGCGGTATGATCACGGAAAGCTCGCCGCGCGCGAGCGCGATGAAGTTAGCCACCTGCGCTGCCGAAGCGACGAGCGCGGCGCAAAGGAAATAGACAAATCCCTCGCGCTTCATTTTCAATTGTTCTCCTCTGCCGGTCGCCAAGACGAAGCCGAGCAGCAGGATCAGGGAAACGGTCGTCACGACCGCCACGGCGACAAAGGGATCGGGAATGATGTGCAGCGCCTGCTTGCGAAGACTCTGGGAGACCGCGGAAATGAGCGCCGCGCCGATCGGCAGCAGGGCGTATACGAGGTGCCATTGCTTGTCGCTTTCCTGTCTGCCCGAAATGAGCCAGAGGCTGGCGACGATGAGAATCGTGCCGAACAAGACCGACCAACCCGGCTCCTCGTGAAAGAAGATGACGGCGATCGCGCCGGCAAAGAGCGGCTCGATTCCGCGCAGCGGCCCGGCGCGAGCGACGCCGATGCGCGTGATGCCCTCGTAAAAAAGCGCCCGGGCAAACAGCGGCTGCATGCACCCGCTGATGAGATAGTAAATCATCGCCGGCGAGGCGAGAAATTCGAGCGATGTGGTGGCGATGAGATACGTCCACATGCAGCTCACGGAAACCAGGTAGCTCACCAACATGGCGGCGAAAATATTTGATTTTCGCAGGCCGAAGCGGACCAGAACCGAATCCGTAGCCCAGCCGATGGCGGAGCTGATGGCGACGAGTTCAGCGAATAGAGGCGTCAAGTGCGGTTTTTTCCTCGGAGCTTTCAGATAAGCGAAGTGCGCGAAGATTTGCAACGCCACAGCGATCGCCGAGGATGTTGCAGCCGCCGATCAACCGGCTTGCGCTCAGGCGTGACGCCGTCCTAAGATCTCCGAGGTTTCAATATTTTGGTCGAGGAGGCTCTATGGAAGAAAGGCAAGCGAAGGTCGTGCAGCTGAAAACTCAGCTCGTCAAAGAGGGACATACGCGGGATCTGCTCGCCGAGACCGATTTAATGACCCTGCGGATCCATTGCTACGCGCCCGGCATCGGCGAAAACGCGCTGCACGCGCACACGAAAGAAGACCACATCTTCTTGGTCCTGCAGGGTACGGCGCAATTCAACACCGGTCGGGACGGTAAAGGCGTAATCAATGCAACGAAGCATCAAGCGATCGTCCTACCCGCCGGCTGTTACTACCAGTTTCGCAACTCGGGCGTCGAACCGCTGGTGATGACGCGCATCGGCGCCGGCTCCGATAAGGCGGATCAGCGCCTCAACCCGGACGGCTCGGCGATTCCGGGAAGGACCCACGAGCAGGGCGCCGCTAAGCCGGTGCTGATCGAAGGCGCGTTTTTCGAGTAACGATCAATCAAATTATCTGCACAAGGGAGGACGAGCCCGCGCGGGGGCGTGCGCGGGCTCGTTGAGGAGAGCTTCCCATTCGGGAAGTTCGCAGCACAGCTTAGGCTATATCGCGCATATGAGAGAAGGTATGCCGCAACTTTCTTATCTCGGCATTGAACCAGCGCTGGCGCCGGCGATGGCGCGATAAATGGGATTCGAGCATCGATTGAGGATACATCTTGGCGCCGCACTTTTCGCATTTGACAGCGCGTAGAACGTGGCGATCAATCGAAATTACTTTAGAGTTGGTTTTAGAGTCGGTGTTCACTCTGGCCTCCGCGTACTCGTTACTCGTCGCTGCAGCAAGTCATGTGCCAGTGACCACGCTGTTGATCTCTGCAGGTGGACCGGCGAGTTTCTTTGATTTATAGCGGCAGTCACTGAGTTGAGCGGAATTTTTGACAGCGAGCGCCTGTCACTACCCTGCCATCGTTGACAGAATATCGGCGGTGATCTCAATTTTCGGTATCAGGGAACATGGGTTGAGAATGTCCAGTCGCTTTCTTACTACCCCACCATGCGAAGAATCGAAGTAAGAAAACCACGATGACCGAATCATCGATGTCCGAGCTTGTCGCGGCGCTGGGAACTGTCAAGTTTGCTTACAGTTGCAGCAAGCCGAAGAATTCTGCGGCAGTGCCGCCGAGCAGGTTGTCGATATCTGCTTGGGTGAGTCCTTCGCGTGCGCGCAACATGGCGATGGTTTTGGGCGATGTGCCGTCGGGATGCGGATAGTCGCTGCCGATCATCAAACGTGAGCTGCCGATGCGTTTGACAACATCAGGCAAAGTCGAATCTTCCGCACCGAAAGAAAAATAGAAATGATCGAAGCACTCTCTCGGGCGTCGCTTGGTTTTCTCGCGCGCCGCCGGTCTGGCATCGTAAGCCATTTCCAAACGGTCGAGGAGCCACGGAATCCAGCCGATGCCGACCTCAAAAAATCCGAATTTAAGAGCGGGAAAGCGATCAAGTACGCCGCTGAAGATCAGCGCTGAAATCGCCGTAAAGACTTCGAACGGGAAACCCAGGCACACGTCGAGATTGTACCGGGCGAACCGCTCGACACCGAGTAGCGGACCGCTATCGACGCCATGGACCGAGAGCGGCGCTCCCATTCTTTCCACCGCCTCGTAAAACGGCCAGAGAAACTCGCGATCCAGGTCTTGACCATTGACGTTCTGGTAAACGATGACGGAGTGAAGGCCCAGCTCCTTGATGGCGTGTTCCGCTTCTCCGATGGCGAGCTTGATGTCTTGCAGCGGCGCGGCGGCGATGCCGACGAACTTGTTCGGGTATCTTTTCAGGACTCGCGAGATCGATTTATTGTAGGCGCGACTCACGTTGGCGCCCATAATCGCGTCGACGTCGTAATAAAAGGGCGAGTTGTTCGGGATCAACACCTGCATGTCGAAGCCGTCCTGAGCCATCGCCTCGAGTCGCGGCTCGATCTCGAAGTCGGATCTTGGGCGGCCGTTTACCCGCAGCGGTTTGATGTGCGCCGGCACGTGCGGTACGCGCGCCGGGTAATCGATTCGATATCGCCCCGTCGGCAAAGCCACAACGCGCGGCCCTTGCTCGCTATACTTCGGGTCCAAGTCGGCGAATGCGTCGAGGGGCGTGAAGTGGGTATCGGAATCGATGTGAATCATTCTTTCCTCCGCGGCTGCTGTGAATTAACTGCCTTTGCGCAGGATCAGCTTATCGAACAGCTCGACCAGCTCCGCGGCGCGCTCGCCCCATTTGATCGGCGATACCGTCTGTACGCGCCGGTTGCCGGGATCGACCAAATATTTTACGTCACGATGGCTGACCCAGCGCCCTTGCGCGGCCATCACCTCCTGGCCGCGTTTCGAGAGCAGGAAATCGACGAACAGCGCCGCGGCGTGCGGATGCGGCGCGCGCGCGCCGATCCACACTCCCGTGGGAGTTTTGGCGACAACGTAGGGCTCGGGGAAAAGAATCTCGATCGGCGCGCCCTTTGACCTCAAGAGATAGCCGGTGTGATTGTAACCGTCCACCATCAGGGGAATCTCGCCGGCAGCTACGAGTTGGCCGAGCAAAGTGTTGCCTTTGCGCAGATTGAGTTGCTGGCGGCCGAGCTGCTCCGCGATCTGTTTGCCGCGTTCTTCACCATAGTAGTCCATCAGCGCCGCGATCCAGTCGTAGGACTCGTCATCCATGCCCAGTTGTCCTCTCCATTTGGCGGCGAGCAAGTCTTCGATCGACTTCGGATAATCCTGCGGCTTGAGCAAGTTTCGGTTGGCCAGAAACAATTGTCCCTGAGTGAAGATGGAGTTGAAGTAGCCCTCGTTGTCCTTGTAGCCGGGGCGAAGCGCGTCGCGGAACGGCGAACGATAGGCAGCAATAATTTGCCGCTTGCGCAGCGGGAATAGAAACAGTCCGCGGATATGAGTGATGTCGAAAAGATAAGACTTGGCGCTGTACTCGGAGTTGACACGAGTCATCGTCTGGACTGCGCTGCCGTTCAAGAGTTTCACCCGAACGTAAGGATGATCCTTTTGAAACAGATTGATCAATTCCTGAGAGTTCTCGCGGTTCATGGTCGAGTACCAGACCAGCTCGCCTTCCTTGCGCGCCCCGTCGATCAATCTTTGCTGGCGTTCCGTCGCGGGTAGACGATTGATTTTGTCGAGCAGCTCTTCGACGGTTTGCGCGCCGGCGGGATATGAGAGTGAAAGCAGGGAGGCGACGGCCAGCAACCATGCGAGCGCGAAGGATCGTCCGTTCATTTTTCCCTCGACGGTTGAGGAGATGTTGGTCTTAGATAGCCGAGGCAAACTTATGGCAAGCCGAGGCGTGCTGTCAATTCAAACCCAATCAGCGGCGGGCGATCACTGCGCGCGCCGCCGCGACGATGCGCTCTTTGCCGGGGAGAAATTCTTTTTCCAGGGTCGAGCCGGCGGGCACCGGCGCGAAGGGAGCGGCGACCCGACGGATCGGGCTATCGAGATAGTAGAAAATTTCTTGTTGCAGCCGTGCGATGATTTCCGCGCCGATGCCGCCCTGTTCGACGGCCTCGTGGACGACGATCAAATGACCGGTTTTTTTGACGGAGTTGGCAATCGTGTCGACATCCAAAGGTGAGATGCTGCGCGGGTCGATGACTTCGGCGGAGATTCCTTCGGCGGCCAATTCATCAGCTGCCGCCAGCGCAGGAGCGACCATGCTGGCCAGAGCGACGATCGACATACGATCCCCGGACCGGACGCACGCGGCGCGCCCGATCGGCACGACATGATCGCCGCTTGGAACATCCCCTTTCGACCAGTAAAGGCCGCGATGCTCGACGAAGATTGCGGGATTGTCGTCGCGAATTGCCTCTTTCAACAAGCCTTTGGCGTCGGCAGGATTGGCGGGCATGACCACTTTCAAGCCGGGTACATGCGCGAGCCAGGCCTCCAGGCTCTGCGAATGATGCGCACCCATGGCGCCGCTGATGCCGCACTGGACGCGCACCGTCAGTGGAATCTTCAGTTGGCCGCCGGACATGTAGTGCAACTTTGCGGCGTGGTTCACCAACTGATCCATCGCCAGAGTGATGAAATCAATGAACATGATCTCCACGACGGATCTGAGACCCGCTGTTGCGGCGCCGATCGCAAGTCCCATGACGGTGCCTTCGCTGATCGGGGTATTCACCATGCGGTTAACGCCGAATTTCTCCGCCAGTCCTTTCGTGACGCCGAACGGCCCGCCGAGCGACACGTCTTCGCCGAAAACGTACACTGACGAGTCGCGACGCATTTCTTCGGCAAGGCCGCCTCGGATCGCGTCTAAGAAAGTTTGCTCGGCCATGATAATTACGGCACGGCGCACCATGCCCTACAATCTACGCAGTCACCTGGGTGTCCACTTCCCTTGCCTCGGGCCACGGGGAGGACAGAGCGAAGGCGGCGGCTTTTTCAACCAGGCCGCGGGCTTCGTGCTCGATCGCCCTGAGATCCTTGTCCTTGAGCAGGTTCATTTTCAGCAACACGCGCGCGGCGCGGGCAATGGGATCTTTCTTTTTCCAATCAGCAAGCTCGGACAGCTCGCGATATTTCGCCGGGTCGCCTTCATAATGACCGCGCATACGATGGGTCAAGCACTCGATGAAAGCCGGTCCTTTGCCGGCGCGGCAGGCGGTCACGGCTTTGGCCATGGCATCGCGCACGGCGAAGAGATCGTTGCCGTCCACGGTGGTAGCGGAGATCGCGTAAGTTTTTGCGTGCTGCGCAAGGCGCGCGATTTTGGTGTGCGCGGAAAGCGGTGTGAACTCCGCGTAGCCGTTGTTCTCGCAGATGAAGATTACCGGGAGTTGCCAAAGACTCGCGATATTCAGCGATTCATGAAACGGTCCGGCTTGTCCCGCGCCGTCTCCGAAAAAAACCACGGCGACTTGTTTTTTCTTTCTTTCCTTGGCGGCAAATGCGGCGCCGAGCGCGAGCGGGATCGTGCCGCCGACCACGCCGGTGGCGGTGATGAAGCCGCATTCTTTGGCGACGATATGCATGGAGCCGCCCTTGCCCCCGCAGTAACCGGTCGCGCGCCCGGCGATCTCGGCCATCAGCCGATTGATATCCGCGCCTTTGGCGATGGCGTGGCCGTGCGAGCGATGGCCGCCATAAACGTAATCGTCACGACGCAGCGAACTGCACGCGCCGACGGCGACCGCTTCCTGGCCGATGCCGAGATGAAGCAGGCCCACGATCTGCCGCTCCGCATAAAGCACCGAGGCTTTTTCTTCGAAGGCGCGGATGAGCCACATCCGGCGCAGCAGGTCGACCAGTTCTTTGGGATACTGTTTCTTTTTGGGCATTGGCGGCGAAAACCGTGAAGCTGGCGAGGCAGTCGTGCGGCCTGTTAACTCGAAATTAGAAACCCGAAACCAGAAAACTATTTTTACGCCATCGCCGCCCGTATGGCGTCCATGATGCGCGATTCGGACGGGCCGATGTGCGCTTCGAGCGGCGGGCTGTAGGGCACCGGCACGTCCAAAGTCGAGACGCGGCGAATGCGCGTCTTCAGTTTGTCGAAGCCGCTCTCGGCGATGCGCGCAGCAATTTCCGCCGCAACGCCGCAGCTCTGGTGGGTTTCGTCGGCGATGACGACGCGATGGGTCTTGTCGATCGAGGTGAGGATGGTGGACAGATCGAAAGGCACAAGGGTGCGCGGGTCGACCACTTCGACTTCGATACCCTCTTTGGCGAGCTTGGCGGCGGCCTGAAGCGCGACCTGAACCGTGTACGAGGTTGCGATCAAAGTCACATCGCCGCCTTGACGCTTCACGTCCGCCACGCCGAAGGGTATCGGCTTGTCGTCATCGGGCATTTCCCCGCGCGTGTCCAGGAGCCGGGTATGGTCGACGAAGATCGTCGGGTTGTCGCTGGCGACAGCGGTTTTCAGCAAGCCTTTCACGTCGCGCGGCGAAGACGGAATGGCTATCTCCAATCCGGGAACGTTCCAGAGCATCGACTGCGGGCTGCCGGAGTGCTGCGCGGCGCCACCGCCGCGCAGACCGTGAAACAAGTGAAAAACCACCGGCACCTTGGTCTGTCCGCCGGACATCGAATAGGCATTCGCCGCCTCGTTGGCGACTTGCGGCCACGCTTCATAGATAAAGCTGCCGGTGCTGAGATCGACGATCGGCCGCAGTCCCGCCATGGCCGCGCCCGTGGCGAGTCCGCAAAAGCCGAGCTCGGAGATCGGCGGCGAGATCATGCGCTCGCCGTATTTATTCTTGAGATTCTGGTAAACATGGCGGTGCGGGCTGAGGCTTAAAAAGGTGCCGTTGATCAGATGGACTCTCTGATCGGCCGCCATGATTTCTTCCAGCGCTTCGAATTTGGCTTCGTAGTAGGCGAGTTCGCGCATAATCGGCTCTCAAGCGAAAAAATCTCTCTCGGCCGTTTCCGGCTTTGGATAGGGGCTATTCACCGCGAACTCGACAGCCGCGGCGATATCGGATTTGACCTGGCGCTCGATGGCGGCGATCTCATCTTTGCCCGCCTTGCCGCCTTCGACCAGCTCGCGGATATAAATCAACAAGGGATCGCACGAACGGTACCACTCGCGCGCTTTCTCCGGCACGCTGCTTACGTCCCAGGCGAGCGAAGTGTCGGTCGCACGCGGCACCGTAGGCCAATTGGTCTCGCTGCCGGGGTAGCGTACGGTCTGCGCTTCGACAAACTGCGGGCCTTCGCCGCCGCGGATTTTGTTCACGGCTTGGGAAATTGTCGTGTGGACGAGACCGGCATCCAAGCCGTCGATCTGCTGCGCCGGAATCTTGTACGCCTTCGGTAAATCGGTGAGTGGATAGGCCGCCATCGACGAGGATTGCGCCGCGGCGACGGCGCGGCCGGCGCCATACTTGCCGTTGTTCTCGCAGAGAAACAGGACCGGCAACTTGAGCAGCGAGGCTAGGTTAAAGGCTTCCGGCGCGGCGCCTTCTTCCAATGAGCCGTCACCGAACAGGCAGACGGTTACGCGGCCGTTTTTCTGCGCCTTGGCGGCGTAGGCGGTGCCGGTCGAAAGCGGAATGATGCCGGCGACGACACCCGAGCTGTGCAGAAAGCCCAACGACGGCGCGACCGAATGAAACGAACCGCCTTTTCCTTTGTTGAGTCCGTCGGCGCGGCCGAGGATTTCGGCGAAGAGCTTTTTCGGCTCGACCCCGCGGGCGAGCAGATGGCCGTGGTTTCTGTGCGTGGTGAAGAGATAGTCGTCGGCGCGGAGGCAGGAAATCGCCGGCACGCCCGTTCCTTCCTGACCGACGTACAAATGATAGTGGCCGCCGAACACGCCCTTGTCGTGCAGCGGCACGAGATTCTCTTCAAAGTGGCGGATGACGAACATCCGCCGGCACAGGTCCAGCAAATTTTCGCGTGGCAGATTGGGCAGCATGATGCTGACTTATTTCAATCGCCCGGCATTTGTCAACGCCGCGTAACCGCATTGACAAGGCGCAGGGGCGGGGACTAAATGCCAAGAAGAATGTTCTCGCGCTCGGAGGCTCGCCTATGAATGCAAAACGCTTGCTGCTGGCGCTGATCGTGTGCGCGCTCGGGATTCCATCGATCCTATTTGCGCAGGCGCGTTCGCTCAAAAGAATCCAGGTCGGCGTGCCCGCGATCAGCATGGGCAACATCATTATTTTCTTCACCAAGGAAGCGAAAATTTACGAGAAGCATGGTCTGGACGCCGAGCCCGTGGTGATGAGCGGCTCCGGCATCGCGTCCAGAGCGCTGATCGCCGGCAGCGTGGCGATTTCGCCGATCGCGACCCCGGCCGTGATGAACGCCGTGCTGGCCGGCTCCGACATGGTGATTCTCGGCCACACCATGCCGGGAGTGATTCAGTATCTGATGGTCCGGCCCGACATCAAGCGAGCGGAGGATCTGAAAGGCAAAACGATCGGCGTGACGACCTTCGGCTCGCTCGGCGATTTCCTGGTGCGCCACCTGGCGCGGCAAAGAGGGACTCAATCCCGATAAGGATTTCGCGCTCCGGCAGATCGGCGCCGATCCGGAGCGGCTGATTTCGTTGAAGCAGGGAAGCATCCACGCGGCGACGCTTTCCCATCCGACCTTCATCCTGGCGCAGCGCTCAGGCTTCCACATTCTCTGGGATTTTTTCAAAGACGTCGATTATCCGTGGAGCGAGATCGCCACCACGCGCACGCAAATCAAGCAGGACCGCGACTTGGTGATGCGCTACATGCGCGCGCATATCGAAGGCATCGCCCGGTTCAAGCAGGAGCCGGAGCTGGCGAAGAAAGTGATCAAGAAGATGCTGCGCCTCGACGACGAGCCGTTGGCGCAGGAGTCCTGGGAGCTATTCGCCAAGCACCGGCTCGCCGCACCCTATCCGAACATCAAAGGCATGAAAACCAGCTACGAATACGTCGCCGCCACTCGTCCCGAGGTCTGGAAGCACAAGCCGGAAGAGTTCATCGACGCAAGCTTCGTCGAGGAGCTGGACAAGAGCGGGTTTATCAAGAAGCTTTACGAGAAATAGAGCATCGATGAAGGTGCGCATCGGCATCGCCGTCGGCCAGTGGCCGCTTCCGAGCGCGGACCCCGAAGCGATCCTCAGTCTGATCGATTATCTCGAGACGCTCGACATCGACTCGTTGTGGGTGAGTGATCGCCTGGTGTCGAGCGCGCTGATTCTCGAACCCGTTGCGTTTCTTTCTTTCATCGCCGGCCGCTTGCGCAAGATGAAGCTCGGTACCAGTACGCTGGTCCTGCCGACGCGCAATCCGATCGTCCTCGCCAAAGAATTAGCCACCCTCGATTTCCTATCCAAAGGCCGCTTGTTTCCCGCCGTCGGGCTCGGCGGCGAGGAGTCGAAAGACTTGCAAGCGCTCGGCGTGAGCCGGAAAGAACGCGCCGCGCGCACTGACGAGATGATCACCTTGATGCGCCGGCTGTGGACGGAAGAGAGCGTGACATTTCACGGCAAGTTCTTCGCCGTCGAGGATGTAACGGTCATGCCGCGTCCCTGGCAGAAAAGCGGTCCGCCGATCTGGATCGGCGGGCGCAGCGAGGCGGCGCTGCGGCGCACCGGACGCTTGGGCGACGGCTGGCTCGTGTCTTCGGTTTCGCCGGCGGAAGTGGAATCCGGCATCAAATCGATTCGCGCCCATGCCGCCGCGGCCGGCCGGCAAGTGCCGGAAGACCATTACGGCGTGCTGATACCGTTCTACTTTGCGGAAAATTCCGCGAAAGCTTTCGAAGTCGCCGGACGCTCTATTCGCCCGCGCGCCGATATTCCCATCGGCGAATTCGCGGCGTTCGGCACGGCCGATGAAGTGAGAATGAAAGTTGAAACTTACATCGCCGCCGGCGCCACCAAGTTCGTGATGAGACCGTGCGGGCCGTTTGACGGCTGGCGGGAACAAGTCGAGATATTGGCGCGAGAAGTGATTCAGCCGCTGCAGACAGCGGACTAGACGCTGAAATGCGACGAGATCCCGAGGATTCGCTTCTTCCGAGTCACGTCACCGACCAAGGGACGACGATTTAGGATCGCCAGCGCCAAGCCTATAACAGAATCGTAAGCGCTAAGATGAATCACTTGGGGCGACCTCTATCGGACCGTCCTCCCGCACTCGAGGACTTTGATTTATGCCATGAGTACCGCTGCGCCGCGAATTTTTCCTGCGCGTAGTCGATTGAGCGCCGTATTCGCCTCTTCCAAGCGAAAGGTTTCCACTTCGGTGCGCACCGGGACTTTCGGCGCCAGGGCCATGAATTCTTCGCCGTCGCGGCGGGTGAGATTGGCGACCGAGCACACCGAGCGCTCTTCCCACAAGGTCGTATAGGGAAAGGCCGGAATGTCGCTCATATGGATACCGGCGCAGACGACGACTCCACCTTTCCTAACGGCTTTGAGCGCCTGCGGCACGAGCTCGCCGACCGGCGCGAAAATGATTGCGGCGTCGAGCTTCCCCGGCGGTAATTCGTTCGATCCACCGGCCCAGACCGCGCCGAGATCGCGCGCGAAGCGTTGCCCTTCGAAGTCGCCCGGCTTGGTAAAAGCGAAGATCTCGCGCTGTTGATAGCATGCCACTTGCGCGACGATGTGGGCGGCGGCGCCGAAGCCATACAATCCCAAGCGTTTGCCGCTGCCGGCTTTAACGAGGCTGCGATAGCCGATCAAGCCGGCGCACAGCAACGGCGCGGCCTGCGGCATCGCTGTACGAATCGGGAATCGGAAAACAATAACGCTCCTCGGCGACCGTGTACTCGGCATAGCCGCCGTCCAAGGTGTAGCCGGTAAACTTGGCCAGGTCGCAAAGGTTTTCTTGATCGTTTCGACAGTAGGAACATGCGCCGCAAGTCGAGCCTACCCACGGAACGCCGATCCGATCGCCACGATGAAAGCGGCTGACGCCCTTGCCCAGCTCGACCACCGTGCCGACGATCTCGTGGCCGGGGATCAACGGCTGTTTAGGATGCGCGAGCTCGCCATCGACGATGTGAAGGTCGGTGCGGCACACGGCGCAGGCGCCGACGCGCAGCAGAAGCTGATTGTGTCCCGGTGTGGGGATGGGCAGGTCAACTTGGCGCAGCGGCTCGCCGGCCTTCTCGAAGAGCGCGGCGCGCATGATTTTCCTTCCGGGTGAAAAGATCTAGGGGGGGATCGATCAGGTTCAGTCCAGATCGATGTCCTTGAGCGGTTTGGTGATCGGCTCTTCTTTGGCTTTCTTGAACAGCTCCTGAAACTTGGCTTCGAGAACTTTCGATTTATTTTTCTCCGCCTCCGCGATCTTTTGATACTTTTCGTCGCGCCGGGAGGCTTCCTCCTTGACGAAGCTTACCGCGTCCTTGAGTTGCACGGCGAGTTGGGGCTTCGCCGGAAGTTTATGGTCGAGGACCGCGCCGAGTGCAGGATCAACAGTCAATATCGCATCGCAGCACGGGCAGGTGATTTGGATAGTCGTGGATTCATTTGTTGGCATGATTACCGTCTCCGACTGTTCCCGATTTCGGGTTATTAACTCGCAACCTGAACCTGATTTTTATCCCCTCAGCTCGATCTGTTCTTCGTCGGGGCCGGCGAAGACCACGCGCCGCCAGCCGGATTCGCGCAGCTCGCGGGCCGCGGTCTCGTGGGGCGCGCGAATCAATTTAACCCCGTCGCGCTGGAGTTGCGCCACCGTGTCATCGAACTCGCTCGTTTCCAGGCAGAAGTGAAAACCGGTCATGGCGCCGTCAAAGTGATGGGTCAACTCCAGCACGGTATCGCCCAGTCTGAGATAGGCGATCTGGGCGCCGCTGCCCGCCGCGTGTTGAAAATAATGCTTGAAGCCGAAGTGCCGTTCATAGAAGCGGATCGAGCGGTCCAGATCGGCAACATGGATGGCGACGTGATCGATGCGCTTGAACATAAATTGATCCCCGCTTGAAGGATAGGCCTTTCACCGGCCTCTTTGCAAGCTGCGCAATCGTATGCAAAATCCTGCCGGGGGGCTAAAATAGCGCCCAGGATTTAACGTCATGCCGGTATTTCGTCTTGTCGATGATCTGGTTTTTCCGCCGCCCGATTATGCCGACCCGAGCGGCTTGATCGCAGTCGGCGGCGATCTTTCGAGCGAGCGGCTGATCGAGGCTTACCGGGTCGGGATTTTCCCGTGGTACTCCGAAGACCAACCGATCCTCTGGTGGTCGCCCGATCCCCGCTTCGTCCTCGACGTCGATCAATTCAGAGCCTCACGCAGCTTGCGCAAGACGCTGCGGCGGCAGATTTTTCACATCAGCTTCGACCGCGTTTTCGAAGACGTGATCGCAGCCTGCGCCACCGTGCCGCGGGAGGACCAGCGCGGCACCTGGATCACGCCGGAAATGCAGGAGGCGTACATCAAGCTGCACGGTTTGGGCTATGCCCACTCGGTGGAAGCCTGGTTCGAAGGAAAACTCGTCGGCGGCCTGTACGGCGTCTCGTTGGGGAAAGCCTTCTTTGGCGAATCGATGTTTCACCACAAGACCGACGCGTCCAAGGTGGCGCTCGCGGTACTGGTGGAGAAGTTGAAAAGCTGGGGATTTCATTTCATCGATTCGCAGATGACGACCGAGCACATGCAGCGTCTCGGCGCCAAGGAAATCCCGCGCCGCATTTTCGTCAAGAAACTGCAATCGGCGCTGCGCCATGCGACCAAGCGCGGCAAGTGGCACGTCGAAGATTGAAAACATAGGCGTGCGTCAAACAAGACCAAACTCATCGCTAAGAATCTAGCCCGCAAAGCCGCAGATCGAAAGGAACCGGATCATTTCGACCAGGAAGAAATCTTTTTAGATCCCTAATTCGCGGGAGAGCCGCGAGCAAATCGTCGGCAATTTGCGTAAAGCGCAGAGGAACGGTTTTGATGAATGATCCGGCAGTGCGCGGCCGAAAAGTTTCAGGCGGCCATTTCGGGCGGTGATTGCTCCACGGCTCGAACCAAATCCTCCAGCGATTTCGCAGAGGGAAATTCGACGATCAACAATATCAGGCTGATCGTCGAGAGCGAATATTGATCCAGGACGTAGCGGCCGAGAAAAGCCAAGATAAAGCCGTACACTGCAATGGCTTCGATGATGGCAAAGACAACGACCTTGCGTGTGACGTAGGTCGAAACCACGTAAGCGACACATTCCTCTTGAGGTCCTTGAAATTCTTCCAGGGCCCGGAAGAGTTTGGTTGACTTCGCGTTTTGCAATATCGCTTGCGCCGACAGGCTGCGCGTTTTCCAATAGGCATAGTAGCCGAGATCGACCAACGTAAGCAGCCAGAAAATGATTCGTGCCGGCTCGGCAATGGCCGGGTTGGTGCCGAGATTGGGATTGCCCAAGAGACTGCGCGCGATGACGATATAGATCGGGATCGAAATGACGAAGAAACACCAGAGGATCACCGCCGCGCCGCGTTGATCCATCAAGATCTTTCGAAACTCCGGTCGAATCATCTCCCCTCCTCGTGGGCGATTACTATCACAGGCGAGACCGCGATGTCTTGCCAGCGCGAAATTCAACCCTGCCTTGTCGCGCCATCAGCGCGGTGATATAGCCGACACAAGAAAGCCAGTGAGGAGAAAATTATGGCGGAATTCGACATTGTCATTCACGGCGGAAGGCTGATCGACGGCACCGGCA
This sequence comes from uncultured delta proteobacterium, assembly GCA_963745035.1. GTDB lineage: Bacteria > Desulfobacterota > Binatia > UBA9968 > UBA9968 > DP-20. Next base: position 232,983 of record CAVUVW010000013.1, read on the forward strand.
ACCCGTGGTTCTACGGCGATGTGGCGATCAAAGACGGCAAGATCGCGAGCATCGGCAAGATCCGTCCGGAAGCGGGAAAGCGCGCCATCTCGGCGAAGAATCTTGTCGTCACGCCGGGCTATATCGACATGCACACCCACAGCGACCAGCCGGTGATCGCCGACGGCAACGCCGAGAGCAAAGTGCGCCAAGGAGTGACCCTCGATATCATCGGCGAAAGCCAGACGGTGGCGCCGCTCGAAGGACCGATTTTGGAAGAGTACCGGGCCGAGCATCGCAAGCGCAACGGTATCGAAACCGATTGGACGACGTTTACCGGCTACTTCAATACAGTGATGCGCGGCGGTACGTCGATCAACGTCGCGTCGGGTGTTTCACCGCAGCAGGTGAAGCGCGTGGTGTGCGGCTTCGAAGAACGCCCGGCGAACGCCGCCGAGCAGGAGAAAATGAATCGGCTAGTCGCACAAGCGATGGAGGAAGGCGCTCTCGGTCTTACGGCAGCTTGGCACGCCAAGGGACCGGAGAATCCCGATGAAGTGGTCGAGATGGCGAAAGTCGTCAAACGCTACGGCGGCTACTACGGCGTGCACGTCGGCAGCGAGGGCTTCGACATCATGGAAGAGCTCGCCAAGATGCTGCGGGTGGCGCGTGAAGCGCAGATCCCCGTCCACGTCTATCATTTGAAGATGCGCGCCAAAGCAAACTGGGGGCGGATTCGCCAGGTGATCGAGCAGCTCGAAGAGGCGCGCCGTGAAGGCTTGGATATCACCGCCAACCAGTATCCGTACACCGCCATGCAGCATCCCTGGCGCCGCCTGTTCCCGCGCTGGGTGCAGGACGCCCCGGTGAATGAGACGATCGCGCAATTCATGAGCCCGGAGTTCCGCGAGCGCGTGATTCACGACAAGGAGTTCAATCAGTACGTCGACGAGCACGGCGGCTTCGAAGGCATCGTCGCAGCGCGCGTCGACGCCGAGCCGCTCAAGAAATTCGAAGGCATGACCATCGCCGAGATCGCCAAAATCCGCGAGCAGGACCCGGTGAGCACGGTCTTCGATCTGATCTACGAGGAAGGCAGCTTCATTCACGGCGTGCACCACACGATGAACGAAGACGACGTGAAAGCGGTCATGCGCGTGCCGTGGATATCGATCGGCTCGGACGGCAGCGCGCTCAATCTCAAATATCCCGGCAAGCCGCACCCGCGCAGCTTCGGCACCAATCCGCGCGTGCTCGGCAAATACACGCGCGAGGAAAAAGTCCTGCGCCTGGAAGACGCGGTGCGCAAGATGACTTCCATGCCGGCGCAGGTGCTCGGCCTCAAGGATCGCGGCTTGCTGCGCGAAGGCTACTGGGGCGACGTCGTCGTGCTCGATCCTGATCAAGTCGCCGACATGGCGACCTACGAGAATCCGAAGCAGTATCCGAAGGGCATCGATTACGTGCTGGTCAACGGCGCCATCGTGGTCGATAACGGCCATCACACTGGGGCAAGGTCGGGGAAGATTGTGTATGGACCGGGAAAACGCGCCGCCTAGCGCGCGCCCGAGTCTAATTGCAAGTTGCAGATCGCAAAAAGCCAAGGGCCGCGACGAACCTGAGCTGTCCGTAGCCACTTGCATCCAAAGTCGTATTGATCTGGGGGGCTTGTTTCGGATAGCGTTCCGCCAAATTTACCCGGTAAGGAGGCAACCGTATGGAAAGAAAAAAGGCGAGTGATTTCGATCCGCAGCTACTCGGGCTTTTTCACAGATATATCCACGGCGGAATTAGCCGCCGCGAGTTCCTCGATGGCGCGGCCAAATTTGCGGTTGGCGGCATGACCGCGACGGCCCTCTGGGACATGCTCCGGCCCAACTATGCCCTCGCCCAGCAAGTGCCAAAGGACGACAAGCGCATCAGAGCCGAGTACGCGATGTATCCCTCGCCCAAGGGAAACTCGACCGACGGACAGATGCGAGGATTGTTGGCGCGTCCAACGAGCGGCGATAAGTTTCCGGTGGTGGTCGTGATTCACGAAAACCGCGGCCTCAATCCTTACATCGAAGATGTCGTACGGCGCTTGGCGGTTGTCGGCTTCATGGCTTTCGGACCGGACGCGATCTGGCCGCTCGGCGGATATCCGAGCGTCGATAAGTACGGCGCCGAGGCCGATGAGAAAGCGCTCGCCATGCAGAAGCAACTCGACGACGGGAAATTGGTCGAAGACTTCGTCGCCGCAGGCGAGTTTATGCTCAAGCATCCACAGTCCACCGGCAAGCTCGGTGCCGTGGGCTTCTGCGGCGGCGGTGCTAGGGTCAACATACTGGCGGCTCGGATTCCACAGCTTGCTGCCGGGGCTCCCTTCTATGGACGCGCGCCAGCGATTGAGGACGTACCGAAGATCAAGGCTTCTCTGATGCTTCACTTTGCCGAGCAAGATCCCAATGTCAATGCTACTTGGCCAGCCTACGAAGCAGCCCTCAAGGCGAACGGCATCAAACACGAGGCGCATGTCTATCCGAAAACCAACCACGGTTTTCACAATGACACGACGCCGCGTTACGACGAAGCTGCCGCCAAACTCGCCTGGCAGCGCACCGTCGATCATTTCAACAAGACGCTGAAGTCCTAAGATCTGCTACGCAATCGAATCAAAGGACTCGATGGCCTTGTTGCCATCGGGTCCTTTTTTTACATCGTAAGAATTCCGCTTGCGCCGGAACATTTCTTTGTAGGTTCGTGGCGTGTTACTCATTCCGAGCGGCGGGGCTCGGGGCCGGCGGAATTCACCAAGTCCCAGCGAACACTGCCAGGCTGTCAATCCGGTTATATTGACACTGATATTCCGATTCGGTAGCGTCACGTCACAATAAATCCTGGCCGCCGCCTGCGGCGGCGGATTTGGGGGAGCCTTGGAAGATCTCAAGCCGGTCAAGAGCGGAAAAGTCAAAGTCGACGACGTGAATTTGTACTACGAGGTTTACGGCGCGGGCGATCCGCTCGTGCTGGTCGCCGGCACGGGCATCAGCCTCGCTCCCTGGCGCGTCTCGCAGGTGCCGGAGTTCGCCAAGCATTATCAGGTCGTGATCTACGATCATCGCGGCCTTGGGCGGAGCGATAAGCCGGATATGCACTACACGACCCGGCTGTTCGCCAAGGACTGCGTCGGTTTGATGGCTGCGCTCGGCATCCAAAAGGCCCACATGATGGGCCATTCGATGGGGGCGCGCGTGTGCCAGTGGATCGCCCTCGATTATCCCGAAAAGGTGCGCAGCCTGGTGCTGTCGGGCCCCGGCTCGGGGAAGTATAGCGACAAGCTCGAAGACTATCCGCGCGGCGTGCCCCTGGACGCGGCGTTGGAAATGATCGAGAAGGGCTACGAAAAATATCAGAGCGACCACTGGGGGCCGGGCTTCATGTTCAGCGACCAGTTCATGAAAGAGCACCCCGATATCGTCAAAAAATATCAGGAGCTGATCGTCGACGAAGTGCCGCCGTTAAAATGCTATCTGCGCCACGTGGTCGCGCGGCAATGCCATGAGACCACCCATCTGATCCACAATATCAAAGCGCCGACGCTGGTGATCGTCGGCAGCCAGGACATCCATGAGGGCGGCACGGGCAGCCACGTGGAATCCGCCAGGGTGCTCGCGGAAAAAATCCCCGGAGCGGAGCTGTTCCTGGTCGAGGGCGGCAGGCACGGCTATCTGCGCGAGATGCCGGAAAAGGGCCATCCGCCGATCTTGGAATTCTTGCGGCGCCACTAGTCAAGGGGAAAAAAAGCGTGTTCCGCAAACATGATTTTTCTATCACGCGGAGAAGCTTTCTGCGGTGGCATTGTTAGCCGCCGGCGCCTGCGCGGCTGGCAGTCGATTCGCCTGGGCGGCCGCGGCGCCGGAGCGTTTAGTTGTCGCCATGAGCGTCGGCGTCGACAGCATCAATCCCTACGGCCACAGCGACTCGCCGCTCTACGGCCTCTGGGGCCACGTGATGGAGACCTTGGTCGATACCGATTACGAGCGCAGGAATTTCTCCTCGGAGCTCGCGGAGTCGTGGAGTCCCAAGGGCAATCAGTGGACGTTCAAATTGCGCAAGAACGTCTCCTTTCATGACGGCACGCCGTTCACCGGAAAAGACGTCGCCTATTCCTACGAGCGGATCATGAAGGACAAGGGCAGCGTTTTACAGGCGCCCAATCTAAGCGACATCAAGGACATCAAGGTGCCCGACGATCAGACGCTCGTGATCGTCACGGACCGGCCGAAGGTCGCGCTCCTCGGACTGCTTTACAACCGGGTTGTCTTGAGCCACAAGGCGGCCGAGCGCCTCGGTGAAAAGATGGACGAGCAAGCCATCGGCACCGGGCCCTATCGCTTCGTGAGCTGGCAGCGCGGCGTTAATTTCACCATGCGCCGCAACGACAAATATTGGGGCAAAGCTCCAAGCATTCGCGAAATTGTTTGGCGCCCGATCAAGGAAGACGCGGCGCGTGTCGCGGCGATCGAATCGGGACAAGCCGACGTGATCAATCAGGTGCCGATTCACGACGTCGATCGCCTCAAGCGCAACTCGCGCGTTCGAGTCGAGATGGTGCGCGGATTGAGAAACCTTTATATCGGGCTCAACCCGGCGCATAAGCCCTTCGACAACAAACTGGTCCGCCAAGCCTTTAACTACGCCGTCGATCAGGAAGCGATCATCAAGCACGTGCATGAGGACCAGGTCTATGGGCTCAAAGGGCTGCTCGGGCCGCAGTGCTTGGGCTACGACGCGGATCTGGCGAATTATCCCTACGATCCGGAGAAAGCCAAGCAATTGTTGGCGGAGGCCGGCTATGCCGAAGGCGTGAGCGTCGATTTCTACACGCACTCGGGGCGCTATCAAAAAGATAGAGAAACCGCCCAGGCGATCACGAACCAGATGGCCAAGGCCGGCATCAAGTGCAACATCAAGACACCGGAATACGCCATCTATGAAACCGATTTCAACGCCGGCAAGTACGGCATGTACATGTTCGGGCGCGGCTCGATCACCGATCCGGAAGCGTTTTACATCCGTTATTTTCGCTCGGGCCGCGGGAAGCGATTGGCCTATCGCAATCCCGATTTCGACCGGCTCTTCGATCAGCAGAGCGAGACCTTCGACAGCGCCAAGCGCGAAGAGCTGCTGCGCCAAATGGGCCGCATCCTGCACGAGGATTGTCCGGTCATTCCACTCTACAACACCGCCGACATTTACGCCGTGCGCAAGGATCTTGTCTGGAAGCCGCGGCCGGACGAAAAGATTCCCCTGGTGAACGCCCGGTTCCAAAGCTAAGCGACGGGAAAAACGTGGACAAAAAAGAAATCATCGAAAAGCAGCAGAAATATCTCTTCTCGTGCGTGGCGACCTACTACGACGAGCCGCTGGTCGTCGATCACGCCAAGGATCAATACGTCTACGACGCCGACGGCAACGAGTATCTGGACTTCTTCGGCGGCATTCTCACGGTCAGCGTCGGCCACTGCAACGACAAAGTCACTCGAGCGATCGACGAGCAAACCCACAAAGTGCAGCACATGTCGACGCTCTACGCCAACGAGCCGCAGGTGCGGCTGGCGGAGAAGCTTGCGCAAATCACGCCGGGACGGCTGGAGAAATCCTTCTTCACCAACAGCGGCACCGAGGCCAACGAAACCGCGGTGTTGCTGGCGCAGATCTACACCAAGTGCCAGGACATTATCACCTTGCGCCACAGCTACAGCGGGCGCTCGTATCTCGCGCTGAGTCTGTCGGCGCAGTCGAGCTGGCGTCTGATGCCCAACGTGGTGCCGGGCGTGCACCATATCGCCAACGCGTACTGCTACCGCTGTCCGTTCGGTCTCACCTATCCGAGCTGCGACTTGAAATGCGCCAAGGACGCCGAAGAGGCGATTCAAACGATGACTTCGCAGGGGCGGGTGGCGGCGTTTCTCGCCGAGCCGATTCAAGGCGTCGGCGGCTTCATCGTGCCGCCCAAAGAATATTTTCAGGAGATCGTCGGCATCATTCGCAAATACGGCGGCTTGTTCATCGCCGACGAGGTGCAGACCGGCTGGGGACGCACCGGCGGCAAGATGTTCGGCATCGAGCACTGGGGCGTCGATCCCGACATCATGACCTTCGCCAAGGGCATGGCCAACGGCGTGCCCATCGGCGCAACCATCGCCGTTCCGGAGGTCGCCGACAGCATGAAGGGCAACACAATCTCCACCTTCGGCGGCAATCCGGTTACCTGCACCGCGGCGCGCGCGACTATCGAAGTGGTCGAAGAGGAAAATTTGGTCGACAACGCCCGCATCATGGGCAACCGGCTTGCGCGACGGCCTCAACGCGCTGCAGCAGAAGTATCCGGTCATCGGCGACGTGCGCGGCATGGGGCTCATGCAGGGCATGGAGCTGGTCGGCGAAAAGAAAAAGCCCGACGTCGAGAGCACCAAGCGCGTGATGGAACTGACCAGGCGCGATGGCCTGCTGCTCGGCAAGGGCGGCACCTACGGCAACGTCCTGCGTGTCGCGCCGCCGCTCAACGTCAACAAAGATCAGATCGATCACGCGCTGAAAGTTTTGGACCGATCGTTCGGCCAATTGGGGCAGTGAAATTTCTTCCAGGCGCGGTTGCAAAGCCCAATGACAGTGTTTTCTCTACTTGGTAATTTCCAGTTCGCATGAACAGGCTCGTGCGCAGGATCGTTGGGGCGGTCCCGGTACTCCTGGGGATCTCCTTTTTAATTTTTCTCCTGATGCACATCGCGCCGGGAGATCCGGTGTCGCTGCTCTTGGGCGATGACGCGACTCCGGCCGATATCGAGCGCACGCGGCGCGAGTGGGGATTGGACCGGCCGCTCATGGTGCAGTACTGGGATTTTCTCACCCGTGCGCTCACCGGGGACTTCGGCCGGTCGCTCAAATTCAACGAGCCGGTCATAAAGCTGATCGCCGAGCGCTTGCCCGCGACCCTCGAGCTCGCCTTTGCCAGTTTGTGCGTTGCGATTCTGATTTCGGTGCCGCTGGGCGTCTATTCCGCGATCAAGCACAATTCGCTGCTCGATCACGCCGGCATGAGCGTGGCGCTGATCGGCGTGTCGCTGCCGAATTTCTGGCTCGGCATCATGTTGATTTACTTTCTCGGCGGGCAGCTCAATTTGCTTGCCGGTCGCCGGGCGCATCGAGTACGGCGTCGAAATCAAGCCGATCACCGGGCTTTATCTGATCGACAGCCTGGTGACCGGGAAATTTGACCGCTTTCTGGAGCGCGCATGCAGCATCTGCTGATGCCGGCGGTCACTCTTGGGTCAGCGCTGGCGGCGATCGTGACCCGCATCTCGCGGTCGAGCGTGCTGGAAGTGATGCGCCAGGATTATGTGATCACGGCGCGCGCCAAGGGCTTGAGCGAAAAGAACGTGATCTGGCGCCACATTCTGCGCAATGCCCTGATCACCATCGTCACCATACTCGGCCTGCAACTCGGCGCGCTACTCAGCGGCTCGGTGATCACCGAAACGGTTTTCTCCTATCCCGGCATCGGCGATCTGTTGATCCAGTCGATTTCGGCGCGCGATTACAAGCTCACCCAAGTGCTGATCTTGATGTTCGCGATCACGTATTTCGTCGTGAACCTGGCGGTCGACGTGCTCTATAGCTGGATCGACCCGAGGATCAAATTCTGATGCTCTCGATGCGCTACCTCAAAATCTGGGTCGGCGGCGCGATTCTGCTGGCGCTTTTTATCTGCGGAGTGGCCGCGCCGCTGCTGGCGCCGCGCGATCCCCAGGCGCAGACTTTGGAGGACCGGCTGCGGCCGCCGCGCTGGGCGGAAAACGGTTCGCCGGCATACTTTCTCGGCACCGACAATCTCGGTCGCGACATGCTCAGCAGGATCATCTACGGCTCGCGCATCTCGCTCATGGTCGGCGCCGCCACGGTTATCTTCGCAGGGCTGGTCGGCTGCACCCTCGGCGCCGTGGCCGGCTATTTTGGCCGCACGCCCGATGAGATCGTCAGCAAGGTCTCGGAGATCTTTCTCGCGTTTCCGTTTTTGTTGATCGCGATCGCGATCATGGCATTTCTCGGGCAAGGGGTCGGCAATTTGATCATGGCCCTGATGCTCAGCCGCTGGGTGCAATACTGCCGGGTGGTGCGCGGCGAAGTGTTGTCGATCAAGGAACGCGATTTCGTGACCGCCGCCAAGGCGTTGGGCGGTCAGGATTGGTATGTGCTTTTCCGCCATGTGGTGCCCAACACCTTCGCCAGCGTCACGGTCATCGCGACTTTCGGCATGGCGATCGTGATCATCACGGAAGCGAGCTTGAGCTTTCTCGGATTGGGCGTGCCGGTGCACATTCCCACTTGGGGCTCGATGTTGAGCGAAGGCAGGAGCTATATCAACCGCGCGCCCTGGCTCACGATCTTTCCCGGCCTGGCGATTTTCGTCACGGTGTTCGGCATCAACTTGCTGGGGGACGGCTTGAGAGACATCTTCGATCCAAAACTGCGGCGTCAGAGATGAAGACGGAGAAACAGCAAACTTTTAACGGGAGAACTTTATGGCAAAAACCAAGATCGACGTAACCCGGCGCAATTTTCTGAAGAAGAGCCTGATGCTCGGGACGGGCGCTTTCGTCGCGCCCTATTTTAGCCGCGAGAGCTTCGCCGCTTCGCGCGACCGGGTGACGATTTTTCACAGCAGCGTCGCCGACTCGATTCATCCCTACAATCACAGCTCCAGCCCGATCTACGGCAACTGGCAGCACGTGATGGAGCCGCTGATCGAGCTCGATTACGACAAAAAGGACTATGTCGGCGTGCTCGCCGAGTCGTGGCAATTTCAAGGCAACCGGTGGACGTTCAAACTGAGAAAGGGCGTCAAGTTTCATAACGGCGCGCCGCTGACGTCGCAAGGACGTGGCGTTCTCGATTGAAAAAATGCGCGATGAAAAGGGCGGCAGCCTGCAAGCGCCCAACTTCAAGGACGTAACGGAAGTCCAGACGCCGGACGACCAGACGGTGATTATCGTGACCAAGCAGCCGCTGGCGATCTTTCTCGACCGGCTGGAGAACCGGTTCATTCTCAGCAAAGTCGCCGGCGACAAGTTCGGCGATAAGCTCTACGAAAATGCGATCGGCACCGGCCCCTACAAATTCGTCAGTTATCAGCGCGGCGGCAACATGGTCTTTACCCGCAACGACGATTATTGGGGCGGCAAGGCGGCGATCAAAGAAGTGGTCTTCAAAAAAGTGACCGAGGACGCGGCGCGCCTGGCGGCGTTGGAGTCCGGCCAAGCCGATTTCGTCAACAACATCCCGGTGCATGAAGTGGCGCGGCTGCAAAAGCACCCGCGGGTGCGGATCGATCAGGTCGAAGGCCTGCGCATGTTCTTTCTAGCGTTCAACATGGCGCATAAGCCCTGGGACAATAAGCTCGTGCGCCAGGCGGCCAACTATTCCATCGACGCGCCGTCCATCGTGAAAAATATTTTCGACGGCATCGGCTATCCGTGCAACGGCCCGGTGGGCGCCAACGTCATCGGCGCCGATCCCAAGTTGAAGCGCTACCCGTACGATCCGAAGAAGGCCAGGGAGCTGCTGGCGCAGGCCGGCTTTCCCGACGGCTGCGACATCCAACTGTATTACTCCGCCGGGCGCTATCCAAAGGACAGAGAAGTGTGCCAGGTGGTCGCGGCGCAAATGGTCAAGGGCGGTTTCCGCGTCGAGTTGATTTCTCAGGAATGGGCGCTGTTCTGGGACAAGCAGGGGGTCAACGGCGGCCGGCTGCCTTTTTATTACATCGGCCGCGGCACGCTCACCGACGCCGATACGCTCTATGATCAGTATTTTCGCACCGGCACGACGAAACGGACCAATTACAGCAATCCGGACCTCGACAAGCTGGTCGAGGAACAGCAGAAGACCGCGGACCAAAAAAAGCGCGTCGCCATTCTGCACCGGGCGGGCAAGATGATCATGGACGAAGCCCTCTTCGTGCCGCTTTATAATCTCGCCGATATCTACGGCGTGGCGCGAAACGTCGTCTGGAAAAAGCGCCCGGACGAAAAAATTCTCGGTTGGGACATGAAGATCAAATAGAGGCGCGCCGAGACGCTGAAATAGATTCCGGATAGCTTTTGCTCAGTTTCCCGGAAGTTGCCGATTCTCGACGAGGAGGGCGTCGATGGGTGTGGATGAGCGTGGGATCAAACGCAGAACGTTTTTGCAGCGCGGCGCGCTCGCCGGTCTCGGCGCGCTTACGAGCGCCGCGTGGCCGCGCCTTGCCTGGGCCGCATCCAAGGACCGGCTGATGATTCTCAGCAGCATCGGCCTGGACGCTCTTCATCCCTACGCTCACAGCTCCGGACCTCAGTACGGCATCTGGCAGCACATGATCGAGCCGCTGGTCGAGGTCAACTACGCGCGCAAGGATTATTACGGCGTGCTCGCCGAGTCGTGGAAGTTCCAAGGAAACGCATGGACGTTTCGCCTCAGAAAAGGGATTCGGTTTCACAACGGCGCGCCGTTCACCGCCCATGACGTGATTCACTCGGTGAATCGCATGCGCAATGACAAGCGCAGTTTGCAGAAGTCCAACTTCGACGATCTGACCGAGGTCCAAGCGCTTGACGATTATACCGTGGTTTTCACCACCGCGGCGCCCAATGCGGTGCTGCTGGATCGTCTACAAAACCGCTTTATCGTCAGCAAGAGCGCCGCGGAAAAATACGGCGACGACGCCGATCAATACGCCGTCGGCACCGGGCCCTACAAATTCGTGAGCTGGCAGCGCGACGGCAATCTGGTGATGACGCGCAACGACGATTACTGGGGGCCGAAGGCGGCGATCAAAGAGATTGTTCTCAAGAAAGTCGGCGAAGACGCGGCGCGGATGTCCGGCCTGCTGGCCGGCCAGGGCGACGTGATCAACAATGTTCCGGTGGAGGAGATCGCGCGGCTGGAAAAACACCCGCGGGTGCGCGCGGAAAAGGTCGAGGGGCTGCGCATGTATTTCCTGGCGATGAACGTGACCCACAAACCGTTCGACAACAAGCTGGTGCGCCAGGCGTTCAACTATGCGGTCGATCCGACCGCGGTGATCCGACATATCTACGAAGGCAACGGCTACGTGATGAACGGACCGCTCGGCAGCAACGTGATCGGCTACGATGCCAAGATCAAGCGCTATCCGCTCGATCCGAAAAAGGCCAGGGAGCTTTTGGCCCAGGCCGGCTTCGCCAACGGCCTGGAGGTCAAGCTGCACTTCTCGCCGGACCGCTACCCCAAAGCGCGCGAGGTCTGCCAGGTGGTCGCCGATCAACTGGCCAAGGCGGGCATCAAAGTCGAGCTGGTGTCGCAGGAATTTGCCATCTTCTGGGGTTCGGATGGCGTCAACGGCGGCAAAATTCCCTTCTATTATGTCGGCCGGCCGGCGATCGACGCCGACACGGTTTATGATCAATACTACCGCTCCGGCAGAACCAAGCGGGTAAGCTTTCAAAACGCCGAAGTCGACCGGCTGATCGACGAGCAGCGCAGGACCGGCGATCAAAAGAAGCGCGTCGCGCTGTTGCAGCAGGTGGGCCGCATCCTGATGGAAGAGGCGGCCCTGGTGCCGCTGTACACCTTGGCGGAAATCTACGGTGTGGCGCGCAACGTGGTCTGGAAAGCCCACCCGGAGGAAAAGGTGCTCGCGTCGGAGATGAAAATCCGCTAGCAAGGATTGTTCGTGGAAAAATTGCGCTCGAGGTGCAATCCTTCCGGAGCAAAGGCAATGCGCGCGTGCCTGGGAGAGCCAAGTGGACTGTTCCAGGGGCGCCCCTCGAGCGACAATGTCATGGGTCTTATCTCGCCGCACGGATACTCCATGCTAGAAGGACGCGGAACGCGATTTGAAAGTTCACGGCTGACGATCTGGAGGATGAAATGAGTTCACGGAAACGCGGCATCAAGCGCAGGGATTTTCTCAAACGGAGGCGCGCTCGCGGGCTTGGGCGCGCTGCTCGGCAATTCGCTCGTGCGCGCGAGCTACGCGGCGTCGCGCGAACGGCTGACGATTCTCAGCAGCATCAGCCTCGATACGCTCCATCCCTACGCGCACAGCTCGAGCCCGCACTACGGCATCTGGCATAACATGATCGAACCGCTGGTGGAGGTGAATTACGCGAAGCGGGAATATTTCGGCGTGCTCGCCGAGTCGTGGCAGTTTCAGGGCAAGCGCTGGGTGTTCAAGCTGCGCAAGAATGTTCGTTTTCACGACGGCAGCCCGTTCACGGCGCAGGACGTGATCTACTCCATCAACCGGATGAAGAACGACAAGCCGAGTCTGCAAAAAGAAAATTTTCGCGACTTGACGGAAATGCAGGCGCTCGATGAACACACCGTCGCGTTCACCACCGAGGTGCCCAACGCCGTGTTTCTCGACCGATTGCACAACCGCTTCATGCTCAGCAAGAGCGCCATGGAAGCCCAGGGCGGCGATGCCGGCGAGCAAAAACCGGTGGGCACCGGCGCCTATCGCTTCGTGAGCTGGCAGCGCGACGGCAATCTGGTGCTCACCCGCCACGACCATTACTGGCGCGACAAAACGGCGGTCAAGGAGATCGTCATCCGGCGCGTCAAAGAAGACGCCGGGCGTGTCGCCGGCCTGCTCGCCGGGCAGGGCGATGTCACCAACAACGTGCCGGTGGAGGAGATCTCGCGCTTCGACAAGCACCCGCGCGTGCGCGCCGAAAAGGTCGAAGGCGTGCGCATGTATTTTTTGGCGATGAACGTGACCCACAAGCCGTTCGACAACAAGATGGTCCGGCAAGCGCTGAGCTACGCCGTCGATCCGGCGGTGATCATCAAGCACATTTACGAGGGCAACGGCTACATCATGAACGGGCCCTTGGGATCGAACGTGATCGGCTTCGATCCCAAAATGAAACGCTATCCTTACGATCCCAAAAAGGCCAAGGAGCTGCTCGATAAGGCGGGCTTCGCCGGCGGACTCGACATCAAGCTCTATTTCTCTCCCGACCGCTATCCCAAAGCGAAGGAAGTATGCCAGGTGATCGCCGACCAACTGGCGAAAGCCGGCGTGAGGACCGAGCTGGTGTCTCAGGAGTTCGTAATTTTTTGGGGCAAGGAAGGAGTCAACGGCGGCAAGCTGGGTTTTTACTACGTCGGCAGGCCCGCCGCCGACGCGGACACCGTTTACGATCAATACTTCCGCTCGGGCGTCAGCCCGCGCATACAGTACAAAAATCCTGAATTCGACAAGCTCATCGATGAGGAGCAAAAAACCGGCGATCCAAAGAAACGCGTGGCGATCCTGCAACAGGCGGGACGCATTCTCATGGAAGATGCGCCGTTCATTCCGCTTTACACGCTGGCGGAAATCTACGGCGTAGCGCGCAACGTCGTCTGGACGCCGCGGCCTGATGAAAAAATCATCGCCGCGGAAATGAAGATTCGTTGAGTCCCACCAAGGTGTGACTTCCGCCGCGCGGAATTTGCGTCCAATTGCCGCAGCGCAATCCTTCGGTTGTAAAGACAGCGCTCTCCCGACGCTGAGCGGATCGCGATCGCCAGTCGCACACGGTGAGTAGATCAATCCAAGGCAGATCCTTCACTCGTAGACTATGGAATACTCTACGGAGCTCTTCGACTTGGCTCAGGGCGACCGGTCAAGTGCTTCGTTCTCAAGAAAGTGACTCGTTCGTGCGGCATCGGGGGTTCAAACAGCCGCGGCGGGCGCTGACGAGTTTGTTTTCGAACGCGCACAAAAGTGCGCGTTCGGGGTGGTAAACTTCGGAAAAGCGGCACGGTAATCCACTAAACTTACTGGCATAGTCGTTGCTGATTCCGCGGCGCATGACGACTCCTACCGTGACCGCGGCCGAAACCGGCGCGAAGAAGATGCGCTACTCGGCGATTCTGCGCTGCATCGGTCAGAGTCTCGAAGGGATGCAGCTCAAGGCGCTCGAAGTCAAAACCCATGGAGACGATCTGGTCGTCCAGGCATGGAACCGGGGCGCGTCGATGGCGATGGATCTGGAAAAAGTTTACTCCCCGGAGGACGTGCGCGCGCTCGAGGCCGAAGGCCGAGCACAACGAAAAGCCTTTCGCCGGCCCGCCGGACCTGCTGAGTTTATCGCAGATTCTGCGACTCGCGGGCAACTACGTGGACCGGATGGGCGGCCGGCTGCTGCGGGTTTCCTGGCAGGATCAATCCGAGAAGATCCAGTCGATCACCGTCCAGTGGGAGCCGTCCCAACCGGGGCGCAAGCCAGGCGAAGGGCCGCTCACGACGATCGAAGAGCTCTGCATCCACGTTTACAAGCAGCGTAAGAAGATCAATTTGCTCTCCGAGCGGCAGGGCAATCGGCCATTCGTGAGCGTTGCGCGGGGCGGCTGAGCGCCCTTTCCTGTTACGCCTGGTACTTGACCTCGCCGCCGACCAGTGTCATCTCGACATTCAATTCTCTGATTTTTTCCGGCGCCACCGCGAACGGATCCTCGGCGAGCACAGCGATATCGGCGAGCTTGCCGATTTCGAGAGTGCCCTTGTCGTTTTCTTCGAATCCCACCCATGAAGCCGTGGTGGTATGCATGGCGAAGGCTTCGCTGACGCTGATTCTTTCCTCCGGAATCCATACATCGCCCCAGCGCATTCTGCGCGACGCGGCGGTCGCGATGTCGCGCAGTGGATCGACCGGCCAGTAGCCGGGCGAGTCCGAGCCGCCGGCGATGATGACGCCGTTTTTAAGAAGCGTGTGAAAGGGAAATGCCTTGGTGAGGCGCTTCTCGCCGACGCAGTCCAGAATCGCGTCGCCGATGTAGTAGGCAAAGGCGATGTTGGGAATGGCAACGATGTTCGACCGGACCATGCGCTGCATCAATTTCGGCGTGGCGAGCCAGTTGCCCATATGCTCGATGCGGTGGCGGTGGTCTTTGCGCGGCGAGTGTTCGATGGCGTTTTCATAGGCGTCGAGCGCCATGTCGAAGGCTTTGTCGCCGATCGCATGAACACAGCAGCGCAGGCCGGCGTCGTGGCAAACTTGTACGGTGTGATTCAACTCGTCCTGCTGAATTCTTATAATCCCGTGGTTGTGCTCGTCGTTCTCGTACGGTTCGTGGAAACAGGCATTGCGGCCGGTGATGCCGCCGTCGATGCTCATCTTGACTCCGCCGATGCGCAGCCAATCGTTGCCGAAGCCGGTGATAAGACCGAGCTCGGTAAGGCTCTTGGACTCGATCATGGATTCGATCACCCGGGGCAAGATGCTGACGCGGGCGTGCATGCGGCCTTCCTTGTAGATCTCCTGATAGGCGCGCACCGGTTCGGCGTAGCGGACGATATCGTGCACCGTGGTCACGCCTCTTTGTAAACATTGATTCAACGCGAAGACGATCCCGTCTTTCAACTGCAGATAGTTAAATTCCGGGGCGACTTTTTTTACGATCAACTGGGCGCGCTCGTGCAGCTCGCCGGTCGGTTCGCCGGTCTGTGCATCATGCCGGATGTGCCCGCCCGCGGGATCGGGTGTATCGCGGGTGATCTTCGCCGCAGCCAGGGCAAGAGTGTTGGCGATGGTCACATGCGCTCCGAATGAAATAGACATCGGATGATCCGTCACGGCGCGATCGAGATCGTGCTTGTCGGGAAAGCGCTTATCGTTGATGCGGAAGTCCTGCATCGGACTGCCGTGGGCGACGATCCATGAACCTTTCGGGCGCTGTCGCGGCGGCGTTGCCGAGGCGCTGCAGAATGTCAGCAACGGAGTTCACGTC
The DNA here is from genome assembly GCA_963745035.1 of uncultured delta proteobacterium. Taxonomy (GTDB): domain Bacteria; phylum Desulfobacterota; class Binatia; order UBA9968; family UBA9968; genus DP-20. The sequence goes on from CAVUVW010000013.1 coordinate 248,748, forward strand.
GACATAGAAATCGCGGCAGTCAACGAGTTCCATCTCCGCCGTGCCTTTCTCGGAAAGATGCACATGAGTATCCGTCAGGCCGGGAATCGCAGTGCGTCCTTTGAGGTCGATCGTCTCGGTATCGGGACCGGCGAGACGGCGAATATCGTCGGACTTGCCCGTGGCGACGATCCTCGATCCCGCGCACGCCAAAGCTTCGCAGGTCGAAGTTTCGTTTGTAAAAGTACGGATCTTGCCGTTGTACAGAATCAAACTCGGATAGGGTAATGGACGGGTTGCCATGGTATGTCTTGCTCCTTTGATTGTTGCTCAGCGGGTAAACTATCTTTTTCCCATGAAACGCTGACGCATTAAACGTCCCACTGGAAACAAATTCGCCGCCACTGCTGCGAGTGAATATTTCTTATCGAGACGATATTACAAGCGCAACTCTTGTTTGTGCGCCACTAGCCATGCGGAAAGGCGCGCAATGCCTTCGTCGAGGTAGATTTTCGGCGACCAGCCGAGATCCTTCTTCGCCAAAGAAATATCGAGCGGGCTGCGCATGCGATGCGGCGCAACCTCGGCGGCATTGGGGTGCTGGCCAATCTCAAATGGCAGATCCGGCAGTGCTTTCTTGATGGCCCGTGTGAGATCGTCGTTAGTGTAGGCGCGGTCGAGTCCGATATTGTAGGCACGGCTGAGCGGCTTGCTGGCGAAAAGGGCGCAGCTCACGGCGTCGGCGACGTCATCGACATAAATCAAATCGTCGAGCGGGCGGGTGAGAAAAGGCCGGCAGCTTTGGCCCAGCACGCCTTTTTTGAGCTCCAGGGGAATGCTCCGGTAAAGGCCCGGGCCGTAGACCGAAGAGTATCTCAGCGCGACGAAGTCCACGCCGTGCTTTTCTTTATAAAAATCGCCCATCCACTCGGAGACCGTTTTTGACGCCCGATAGAAATAGGTCGGATAAATCGTCACCGCATCGTCTTCCTTGACCAAGCCGCCTTCAGGCTTTTTCAACTGGCCGTAGATCGAAGCGGAGCTTGAATACACGACACGTGTAATTCCCAAATCCTTGACCGCTTCCAGGATGTTCGTCATGGCGTGATAGCAGTAATTCAGAACCTCCGGCGTTTCCGTTCTCGGCGGGTGCGCTGCGTGAAAGACATGCGTCGGCTTTTCCCGGGCACAGAGCGCGCGGAAAGCGGCAGGGTCGGTGACATTCATGATATGGCTGCTGGTCTTGATGCCGAGGAGGGAAAGGTCCGGCGAACGCGGCACGACATCCATCGGCACGACGTTGTGACCGAGGGATTCCATCAGCCGGGTAACGTGCGAGCCGATAAACCCGTTGGCGCCGGTAATTAAGATCGTGTGAGCCATCGATGTCAGCGCTGGCGGATGAAAAGCTTGCGCATGAGGCCTTCCCACTCGGTGAACTTCTTTTCCAACTCCTCGGGGGGATACCTGCTCTCCGTGTAGATCTTTTTGAACTTCTGCTCCAGCGAGCCGATGTCGGTACGCGCCGAGCTTAGGCCGCCTTTCATGGCGACCTGCTGGCCCAATTTCGAGTGCAGGTAGTCGAGGAAGAGCAATGCTGCGTACGGGTGAGGCGCGTTGGTAATCATACCGGAGGAGCCCACGCCGGCGATAACCGGATCGATGGCCCGCCATTCGACCGGCGCATTTTTCTCTTTGTGGGTAAAAATATTCGAGTTGAAGATCGTCGGCGAGATCGGCACTTCACCCGAGGCCACCAGACCCGAAAGCGCCGCGCCCGACATATTCTGCACGTTAATTTCCTGAGCGCTCAGTTTTTCCAAGAACTCGCGGCCCATCGCGTCCAATATCGCCCCGATCCACTGCGTGCCGGTAGTGGTTCCGGCGATCGACATCTTTCCTTTCCATTTGGGATCGAGATAGTCTTTGAGCGTCTTTGGCGCCTCGGCGGGTGAAATTAATTTTGTGTTGTAACCCAGGCTGATATAGATCTCACGGTTGGTCCAGGCGAGCACGCCGTTCTTCCCCTTCACTTTCGCCTCATCGTCATAAGCGCCGAGTTCGGGTGAAAAGTGGTCTTGCAGTAAGGCGCTTCGCACTAACAGCGTCACGTATTCGGGGCTGGTTTCCACGACATCGGCGAGGTACTTGCCGGCAGCGTGTTCTTCGGTCAGGCGTTTCAGCAACGCTTTGGAGTCGCTCCGCCAGACGTTTGCTTTGATGAACGGGTATTTTTTCTCAAACTCCTGAGAAACAGGCCCTGCGACCCAGGTGTTCGAGGTATAAAAAGTAAGTTGCCCTTCTTTCTTCGCACCTTCGAGCAAGATTTTTTCGCGATCATTGCCCTTGTAAAGCGCCAGGTCGGCCCTCGACAAGGTTTTGCTTTGCGCCGCAAGCAGAGTTGAGCCCGACATAAAAATAGCGAGCAAGAGCATTGTGCTGGTAAACAATTTTGACCGCATCGAAATCTCCTTCTAGAAAGAGAGCAGTTAATCGAAGTAGTTCGATTTGTAGGCCCAGAGCCAAAGGTAAGCGATCTTCTCGTTGTGCAGCTCCGAGTAGCCGACGTGGCCGTAGCGCGGGATCAAAACGACGTGGGCACCGCGGGCTCGCGGCTGCGTACTTGGCGCCCATGAACATCTCCCGTTTGTTTTCGAGCTTGTCGCCTCGGACCCAATGGCCTTTGTCGTTCTCCCCGACCGTTAAGAGCACGCGGATCGTTTTCAGCCAGTTCGGATCGGGTTCCTGCAAATGATCGAAATATTCTTCGCGCGGCAGGCCGGTACGCTTGACGTACTCGTCGAGAATGCCGACGGCGGCATTGTGTTGATTGTCGCAGAGGCTGGTTTTCATCTGGGAGCGCAGCGGGCTTACGAGCCGGATGTAATCGTCGGCGCCGCCCCAGGGCGTCAAGTCTTCCGGATCGATATAGCCCGATTCCTTGAAGGAATCCGGCGAGCGGCGCGAGACATGGTCAATCGGTTTCTCAACATACTTTTCCGCGCCGGTCTTGTCGCGCCATTCCTTGCGCCAGCCGTCGGGGCCGCCGCTGCCGAAGCCGACAATCCCGACGACTTTGGTCTTCTGGGAAAATCGCGTCAGATGCGCGGCCATCGGGCCGCCCGTCGAGTGGCCGAAGGCGATAATTTCTCGGCCGGCGAGATTCTCGTCAGTCAGAAGACCCGCACCTTGCAAGTATGACATTGAAAGTACATTTTAAGTTGCGATCGCGGATCTCGTCATCAGACAAGTCACGATCCATGAGATAGATTGGGTTGCGCTCGGAGACGGGTTGTTTCCAAACGCCGCCTGGGGGGTAGTGGCCCGGATAGGTGAGCGCCAAAACTTTAAAACCTTGAGCCGCCAGCGCGCGCGCGAGGCCCGGTCTTCCGTCCGGCGTCAGGTCCATGATCTTTTCGCTGCCGGCACCGCCATGGAAGAAAACGAAAGCGCGGCGCGAATCGGTCTCGGTTTGCGGTGAAAAGAGCGTGCCGTGCATGTCCCAATCGTAGCCGTTGCGGCGAAAGCGCGCGGTCGCATCGGTGAGAGTGAACTCACGGTTGGCATAAGGCGGCTGGACTGCAAGCCATTCATCCCAAGTGAGTTTGAGCAAAAGGTCTTTCGAATTGAGGCCTGCAAGGAACTTTTCGGTGATTCCGTTGGTACTCATGTGACGACTCTCTATTTCTTGTTGACGTACGTATCGAGATAGTACTTGGCGATCTCGCCTTTGGTGGCGAACCAGGCATCTTTGAAGCCCTTGGCGTAGCGGATGCATTCTTCGAAGACGCCGATGATGTTCGGCCGGCCGCCGATATGCGCATGCACGAGACAATCGATGAGCTTGGGCGCGCCCGCTTCGCCTTCCCGGTATAGACAATCGAAAGCTGCCTTGAAGCTGTCGAAATAAACCCGCGCGGGATTCTTGTGGGTGAACAAAAGACTCAAGTCGTTGGCGTAATCCAACCGCGGCATGATGACGAGCGGCTTGCCGTGGACCATCCGATGCTGCGGGATATCTGGCCCAGGCAGGTCGCCGGTCCAATAAATTCCCTCGTCGACGAAGTTGCCGAAGGTGAATTCGTTCACCCGATGTCCCGGGCTGACCCATCCGACCGGGCGCCTGCCCGTTACCGAAGCGATGGCGTCGAGGGTTCGCCGGATCAACGCCTTTTCCTGCTGCTGGTCCAAAGAGCTCAGCGCAGTGTCGTTAACCCAGCCGTGGCCGACGACTTCATGACCGGCATCGTGCAATTCTTTCAACGCATCGGGAAAGTCTTCGGCGATACGGCCGTTGGTGTCGATGGTGCCCTTGACGTTGTTGCTGTTGAGGACATCCAAGATGCGCCAGATGCCCGCTTTGCCGCCGTACTCGCCGTAGGCGAGCGAAGCGAAGTCGGGCTTGTCGCCTTCGTGGCGGCGATACTGAGACGACTTGTCGAAAGCCTCGAACGCGACGAAGAAGCTGACCGCGATCTTGGCGTTATTGGGCCACTTGAGGGGCGGTAGACGCATTGGTGTATCCTTTCACTGCGCCGAAGAGTGTTGCGAAGTGCGGCGATCGATGCGGATAGTATCAAGGGGCGAGGAACAGCGTCAACCGACTTGAGACCACCACGTTGTGTCCGAGAATTTCAGGATTGCTGAGGAGGAAAGAAAGAGTGGAAGCAGTCCCGAGCATGCCGGCTTACTGGGCCGGACACTTGCCGGCGCTGAGGTGTGCTTCAAAGTCCGCCGGGAATAATTTGATCGCGCTCTCGATCGGCGGACCAGGCATGGCGATTAAGTTGCAGAAGCCTTTGCCCTTGTTGAAGGCGAGAATTTTTCCGAACTGCTCGAGAATCGGCACGCCGCCCTGCCCGCCCTGGACTTTCTTGATCAGCATCGCCAGGGTGTTGGTTTCCATGCGGCAGGCGGGACATTGGCCGCAAGATTCGGCGGCGAAGAAATCGGCGATCTTGACGAGCTCCTCGACGATGCAGCTCCCTTGAGGAACCAATTTCACCACACCGCAGCCGAGTGCCGAGCCGGCCTCGCGCATGGAATTATGATCGAGCGGGGTGTCGATCTTTTCCGGCGGTAAAAAAGCCGACGACGGCGCCGCCGGCATGATCGCTTTGATGTTCTTTCCGCCTTTGATGCCGCCGCCGCATTCCTCAATCAAGTAGCGCAGCGGCGTGCCGAAGGGGAGCTCGTAAACACCCGGGCGGTTGACGTCATCGTCGAGCGAAAAAATCATCGTTCCGGCGCTTTCCGCCGTGCCAAACTTGCGGTACCAGTCGGCGCCTTTGAGCATGATCGGCGCAACGTTGGCGAGCGTTTCGACGTTATTTACGGCCGTTGGTTTACCGAATAGACCAACGGTAACGGGGAACGGCGGCTTCTGTCGCGGCCAAGGCTTCTTGCCTTCGATAACCTCGAGCACAGCGGTGTCCTCGCCGGCGACGTAGTTATGCGGTGCGGGCACGACTTCGATATCGACGGAAAAAGCGCTGCCGAGAACGTTGCCGCCCCAATAACCGGCGGTTTTCGCCTCAGCGAGCGCTTCGTTGATGATTTTGATCGCGACGTCGTAACGCGCGTTGATGTAAAGATAGGCCTTGTCGGCGCCGACCGCGTAGGCGGCGAGAATGGTTCCTTCGAGCACCAGATGGGGCAGATTTTCGAGCAGCACCCGGTCTTTTTTGCTGCCCGGCTCGTCCTCGCCGCCATTCAATACCAGATAGCGCGGCTCGCCCGGCGCTTCGCGCGTGAATTGCCACTTTTTGCCGGTGGGAAACCCCGCGCCGCCGCGGCCGCGCAGGCCGGCGTCGGTGACGACTTTGATGACTTCTTCGCTGGAGGCTTTGATCGCCTTTTCCAGGGCCTGGTAGCCGCCGCGAGCGCGATACTGCTCCAGCCCCTCGCGTCCTTCCGGCACGCCGCGAGGGAAAAGAATACCCTCCATGAACTAGACCACCCCCGTGTCGAGCAGTTGATAGATGAGTTCCTTGAGCGATGAGTCGATGGTGTCGAGCCGCTGCACGTGAGGGCCGCCGGCGAGATGTTCGGTAATCTCGTCGAGATCCTCGACTTTGACCTTGGCGTACCAGTTTTTTTCCGGATAGAGAACGATATTGGGTCCTTCCTGACACGCGCCGAAACACATGTAAGGTTTCACTTCCACGTCGGTCAAACCCTTGGCCGCGACGCGCTTTTGCAGCTCGCCCATGAGCTGCTCCGCACCGCGCGACTTACAATCGATGTTCTGGCAAACGAGACAGACTCGACTCACCGGTGACTCCTTGGGTCTAATTACCTGCGCACAAACCGAGATGCAACAGACTGCTCAGTTGAGCTGCATCTGTGACACCCAGTCTTTGCTTTTGATGATCTCCTCCAGGAGCTTTTCGTCGGCCTCGGTGGGAAGCACCTCGGCGACATGCTTCGCGTAGGCCTCCGCGGAGAGCAACTGGCCGTTGATCCCGTAGGGTTTCCCCACGTACTCGCCGATCGAGCGATTGAACTTCAGGTCGGGGGCATAGAGCTTCGGCTGATCCGCCGGGATCAACTGATTCAGTTGATCGATCAGCTTGGCGCTTTCGGCCATGTAATGGCTGCGCGCCAGATCGTTGAGTTTTTCTTTCTCCGCCGGGACTGCCGCTTCGTGCTCATCGATGCGCCCCTTCAGGCCCCAAGTATAGGCCCAGTGCGCCGACGATGAATGATCGGTGCCGAACAAGTCGTAGGCAGTCGACAGCCATTTGTTAAAATACTTCTGCACGATCGGGACTGGAATTTTTCCCGCTCGCAAAATGCGCGTCAAACCCGTGTGCCCCGTGAACATGTGAAAGAACTCTTCCTTCAGCATGGCGGTCACGCTTTCGGCCAAAGGCGCGAAAGCCGAGTGCGAGAGCATGGTCAGCTGATACTTGCCGTCGCGATCGACGAACTCGGTGTAAGTAAAAAAGTCGAGCCAATTCTTGACCGGCGCGTTGAACGAGCCGAGCAGCCGATCGCCGCGAAAAGCGCGGCGCTCAAGGAGCTTGCGCGCCTCCAATTTGCCGGAATCACCGAAGTATTTCACCAGCAGGTAGCACATCTGCCAGCCGTGGCGCATTTCCTCACTGTTGACTCGCACCAGCGCCTGGCGGTCGTACTCGGTCGGCGCAGTGTCGAGCAAATTCTTCTGCTGTTCGACGGAGGCAAACTCGGTATCGCCCTGGTAGACGATCAAGTTCATCAAGGCGTCGCGGATCGATTGATTGGGAATCTGGGTCACCCGATTCCACTTGGCTTGGCCCCGGTAGTCGCCGAACTCGATATCCTGCGCATGCAGCTCGCCCAGCTTGGTCTCGAAATTGTAGCCGGCGAGTAGTTCCGGGTCGTAGCCGATGTCTTTTTGCCACTGTTTGAAATATTCGATCCAGTCTTCAAAAGTCGCGATTTTGGTCATGGCGATCCTCTCCTGCATCATTCGAACGATCGTTCGAACTTTAATGTAACCTGTGCCGCGGGGGAAATCAACCCCGGGTTCGAAAATTCAGAGGAAGATCATCAATGATACATTTCCAGCAGTTCAATGATGCCGAGATCGCGCATCTGATTGAAAAGATAGCGCTTGATTTCGCCCATGGTGTCCATTTCGAGCACGATCTCGGCGGTCGCCTTGGCGGTTTGATAGCTGATGGAGCGAATTGCCTTTTTGACCACCGGCACGTACAGGGAGCCCATGCTGAACTCTTCCAAGCCCATGCCCAAGAGCAGCAAGGCGCTCAGCGGGTCGCCGGCCATTTCTCCGCACATGGCGATCCGTTTTCCTTCCCGTTTGCCGGCTTCGATGGTCGAGCTCAGAGCGGAGAGGACGGCGGGATGCAAAGGTTCGTAGAGGCTCGCGACTTTGCGATTGCTGCGATCGACGGCCAAAATGTATTGGATCAGGTCGTTGGTGCCGATGCTCATAAAATCCACTTCGCGGAGAAAGCGCTCGGCAAGCGCGACGGCCGCGGGGACTTCAACCATGATGCCGAGCTCCATTTGCCGATCGTAGGGCGTGCCCTCGCGCTCGAGCTCGTTCTTGGCTTCGGCGAGGATTTCTTTCACTTTCAGGATTTCTTCCAGGCTCGAAATCATCGGGATCAGCATACGCACCCGGCCGAGGTCACCGGCGCGGAGAATGGCGCGCAGCTGGGTTTTGAAAATCTCCTCCACTTCGAGCGATATGCGGATCGAGCGCCAGCCCAGAAACGGGTTCGGCTCGCTCGCCACGCTGCGCATGTACGAGGGATACTTGTCGGCGCCGATATCCAACGTGCGAATGGTGACCGGTTTGCCGGCCATGCCTTCGACCACTCGGCTGTAAAGCGAAAATTGATCCTCTTCGCTGGGAAAATCGCGATGCGATAAAAACGGGATTTCGGTTCGGTAAAGCCCGACGCCCTGGGCGCCGTGCAACTGGGCGAACGCGACATCGCTCAACAAGCCGATATTGGCGTAGAGCGACACACGATGGCCGTCGGTCGTTTCAGCCGGCAGGTTTTTCAGCCCCCCCAGCTCGCGATTCAGCTCGGCGTAGTCGCGCCCCAGACGGTCGTATTCGCGAATCACCTCCGGATTGGGATTGACGTGGATGCTGCCGGCGTTGCCGTCGATGATCAGCATGTCGCCCTGATGAACCGATTCCATGAGATCTTCAATCGCGACCACGCTGGGAATCTCGAAAGACTTGGCCAGGATCGAAGCGTGCGAAGTCACGCCGCCGGTGGCGAGCGCAATGCCGCGGAACTTGTCGCCCTCGAGCATGCTCAAATCGGCGGGGGAAAGATCCTCGGCCACCAGGATGGCGTCGTCCGGAATAGCGTACTGCTGGCCCGGCATGCCGGTGAGGTTTTCGAGGAGCCGCTGGGCGGCGTCTTTTACGTCGGTGGTGCGCTCGCGCAGATAGTCGTCGTCGATATTGGCGATGGATTTCAGATACTGCTCGAAGACGACCTTGACGGCATATTCGGCGACGCTCCCTTCTTCGACAATGCGCGCTTCGATCTGCTGGATGATGGCGGGATCTTCGAGAATCAATCGATACACGTCGAAGATCGCGCTTTCCTCCTTGGAGATCAGGTGGTGCATGCGATTTTTAACGACGTTGATCTGCTCGATGCCGCGCTCCACCGCGCCGCGAAAACGCTCGCGCTCGCGCTCCGGATTGCGCGCTTTTTTCTTTTGGATCGCGCTCAAATCCATGCGCGGCTCGAGCACGAAAGCTTTGCCCCGGCCAAAGCCCGGCGAAGCCGCCAGGCCGCCCAGGCGGCCGCGAAAGTGCTGCCGGGATTTCGCCGCCTTGTCGCGGCGCACGCCTTCGTAGGAGCGCAGCTTGCGCATCGCCTCGTTCATGCGCTTTTGAAAACTCTTGCGCTCCTGTTCCTTAGTTTTGAGCGAGTCGACGAGACGGGCCTGGACGATGATGCTCGTGGCCTGCGCCGAGATGGTCGTGAGCAGCCGTATCTCATCCCGCGCGAATTCGCGGCGGCGGGAAGTTTGGACGACCAAGACTCCGAGAGGCAGTTTGCGCTCGATCAGCGGCACTCCCAAAAAAGAATGAAAGTGTTCCTCATGGGTTTCCGGAAAGTATTTGTAGCGCGGATGGGCCAGCGTATCGGCGACCATCACCGGCTTCATCCGCTCGATCACCAAGCCGGTCAAGCCCTCGCCGGTGCCCATCGACACTTTATCGACCGATTCCGGGTCCAGGCCCCGGGTGGCACGCAAGGTGAGGCGCTTTTTGTCGCGATCCAGAATGTAGATCGAACAGACTTCGGTCTGCATGCGGTCGGCCACAGTGGCGACGATGCTGTCGAGGGTTTCCTGCAAGTCGTGAGAATGGCTGATGAGAGTGCTGATATCCTCGAGGATATCGAGGTGAGGGCGGATCTTGCGAGTTTTTTTCGTCGCTGCCATGAGGTAGAAGAACCAAATATTCTTTAGAACACAATTTGTGAAATTCCGCCAGCGACGTTGAATGAACTGAGCGATATCCGGGCGATGGCGGAGCGTTGCCGCGGCGCGTCGAACGCCATTTATGGCGGGAACCGGCATGACCGGGCGCCAAACCACGAAGCGCTTGGCCTGCAATCGCCCGCGGTTGTGTTATAGTCTCGACATGGGTCGGATCGCCGGACTTAAGGGCATGCGCCACGTCGCGCTCAAAGTGCGCGATGTCGCGCGCGCAAAAAATTTCTATCAGGAAATTCTCGGCATGGACGTGGTTTGGGAGCCTGACGCGCAGAATGTCTACCTTTCCTCGGGCTGCGACAACGTCGCGCTCCACCAAGCGCCGGAAGCGTTGCTTCAAGCCGCCAAGGAGAGGCAGCTTGACCATCTGGGGTTTTTGGTCGAAAGCGTCGAACGGGTAAAGGAGCTCGAGTCCGAGTTTCGCTCTCGAAACGTGACGATCGTGCATCCGTTCAAAGTCCACCGCGATGGCAGCGCGTCGTTCTATTGCGCCGACCCCGACGGCGTCGTCATTCAGATGCTCTACGAGCCGGCGCTGAGCCCGCAGGAGATCCGCTGAGGCTGCGCGATCGGAGGCGCACAGAATGAGATCGGCCCGGCCATGGAGAGATCGCGAGACTTGCCTTTTACCCGTGACGGCTCGATTCATGAGCCCGCAGGGCCGGGCTGGGGTATTCGCGTGCAAGTTTGACTTCGTTCACGCGTCCAAACCTTGACGGTCATCCCGAACTTCAAATAAAGTTCAAGTGGTGACAATTGAGCGCCGCAGGCAATCATCTTCGGAAGGAGCGCACTATGTACGATCTCGTGTTGAAGGGTGGCAGAATTTATGACGGTTCGGGCATGCCGAGCTACAATGCCGATATCGCGATCCACGCCGGCCGGATCGCCGAAATCGGCCGCCTCAACGGCAACGCGCGGCGCACGCTCAAGGTCGATGGCTTGGCGGTCGCGCCCGGCTTTATCGATCCGCACACCCACCTTGACGCGCAATTGCTCTGGGACCCGCTCGGCACCTCGTCTTGTTTCCACGGCGTTACTTCGGTGGTCGTCGGCAACTGCGGCTTAAGCCTGGCTCCAGCCAAGCCGGAAGACCGCGACGCCGTCATCAAGAGCTTTGTGCGGGTGGAAGCAATCAGCCGCCGGGTGCTCGAAGAAGGCGTCGAATGGAAATGGACTTCCACCGGGGAATATCTCGGCGCGCTCGGCGTCCGGCTGGGAATCAACGCCGCCGCACTGGTCGGCCATATCGCGGTGCGCCACTACGTCATGGGCGAAGAAGCGGTGGAGCGCCAAGCGACCGCGGAAGAAGTCGCTCAAATGAAACAGCTCGTCCGCCGGGGCATGGAAGCTGGCGCGGTCGGGTTTTCCACCAATCAGAACCCGCGCCATATACGTGAGGACAGAAAGCCGGTGGCGAGCCGACTCGCTTCGGACGACGAGCTGGGGACCCTGCTCGATGTTTTGGGCGAAATGAATTCTGGCGTCGTGCAACTCAGCGGCGGCGGCGCCGACGCGCGCGGGCGCATCGCCTACGCCGCAGGCATGGCGCGCCGCACCGGGCGGCCGGTGCTCTGGCAGAGCATCAATCACAGTTGGAGCCGGCCCAATTTCTGGCAGGAAATGCTCGTCAACACGCAGCGCGTGTTCGCCGAAGAAGGGCTGCCGATCTATGCCATGACTCAGGCCAAGCCGTTTGAAAACCGCTATACCTTGCTCGACGCGCAGTGCTTCGATGAATTTCCCACCTGGAAGGCGGCGATGTTCAGCCCGGTGCCGGCGCGCAAGCAGATGTTCGCCGACCCGGAGCTCAGAAAAAAACTGCGCGCCGAAGCGATCGAGGACCAATCGCCGTCGGTGTTCCCACGCCGTTGGGACGTGATTTTCGTCGATCAGGTGAATCTCGACAAAAACAAATCGCTGGAAAGAAAATCGGTGCAGGAAGCCGCCCAGGCGCGGGGTAAAGACGGCTTGGACTTTTTTCTCGATTTGTCCCTCGAAGAAGATCTCAAGGCGCGCTTCGTGCACATCAATACCCAAGGCGATCCCGAAGCCGTATGCGCGATCCTCAAGCATCCGTCGGTGATGATCGGCCAGTCCGATGCCGGAGCGCACATGGGCTATGACGCCCGCTTCGGCTACAGCACGGCATTCCTCGGCCGTTGGGTACGCGATCACGGCATCATGAGCCTGGAAGACGCCGTGCACAAGCTGACCTTTCGGGTCGCATCGATCTTCGGATTGGGCGACCGCGGCCTGCTGCGGCCGGGCTTGGCCGCCGATGTGGCGGTGTTCGATCCCGCGACGGTGAATACGCTCGAACCCGAGTACGTGCAGGATCTTCCCGGCAACGAGACGCGCATGATCCAGAAAGCCGCCGGCGTGCCGCACACTATCGTCAACGGCGAAGTCGTGATCGAGAACGGCGCGCCGACCGGCGCGCTGCCCGGCAAGGTACTGAGGCCGAGCGCGTGGAGCGTGTAGCGGATTGGCGTGACGGAGTGGTAGCGCGGCGGCGCGCCCGCCAACGCTGATGACGGCGAGCATGCACAAACTTTGTGGTGCGGTCTATTTTGCCGCGTTAGCTTCCCTTTTCGACGCAGCATCGGTCTCCGCCCAGGCGAATTTCTATCAGGGTAAAACAATCACCGTTGTCGTCGGTTCGGCGCCGGGCGGGCTCTACGACTTGTGGGGCAGGCTGTTGGCCCGGACCATGGGAAAATATATTCCGGGCAATCCCAACATGCTCGTGCAGAACATGCCGGGCGCGGGATCGATCGTCGCGGCGAATTATCTTTACGGCGTTGCCAAGCCCGACGGTCTGACCATCGGCATGTTTCAGACGCATCTCTATCTCATGCAGATGGTCGGCCAATCCGAGGTCAAGTTCGACGTGCGCCGGCTCAATTGGCTCGGGTCGCAGGAAAAGGGCCAGATGATGCTCTACATCCGCGCCGACTCCCCCCACAAATCGATCGACGATATCGTCAAAGCCAAGGAGCCGCCCAAATGCGGCGGCTCGGGAACGGCCGACCAGACGGCGCTGTTCACCAGGCTCCTGGAAGAAACGGTCGGAGCGAAATTCACCCGCGTGCTCGGCTACAAAGGCGGCAGCGAAGTCGATCTGGCGATGGAGCGCGGCGAAGTCGTCTGCCGCGCGACCCGGATCACCGTGCACTTCAGCCGGGAGCCCTTCTTGAGCTGGGACAAGAAAGGCTTCGACCGCCATCTCGTGCAGGCCGGCAGCAAGCGCGACGCGCGCTTGCCGGAGGTCCCGACTCTCTTCGAGCTCATGGATAAATACAAAACATCCGAAGTCGGGCGGCGCCTGGCGCGGGTTGTCTTGGCCGGCGACGAGCTCGGCCGGCCGATGGTGGCGCCGCCGGGCGTGGGCGCCGACCGGGTGAAACTCTTGCGGGATGCGTACGCCAAATCGTTGAAGGACGCCGACCTGATCGCCGAGGTGCAGAAGTCGCGCTTGGACATGGAGCCGTCTAGCGGCGAGGAAATTCAAGCGCTCTACAAAGAACTCATGGATCAGCCGCGCGAAGTCATCGAGCGGGTAAAAAGACTCGAAGAGAATTGATCCTGATTCGCCGCGGCGCGCGGATTTTCCGCAGCCGAGCTGCCGCGATCCTTCCGAAGCGGGCGTGACGCCGCCCGCTCAAAATAAAAATCCCCAATATTGCGAAGCCGCGGCGCGACCATTACGCTCTAAGCTGTGGCGCGCGAGACGAATACGGCGGATCGGATCAACGGCCGAACGAAGATCATCGCTTTGGTATTGCTGGCGCTTGCGCTGCCCCTGCTCTGGCGCTTAACGCCGCTCCGCGATTGGGTGAATCTGGGGACGATTTTCGAATGGCAAAAATCCCTGCGCGACCATCCCGCGGCGCCGCTCTTCGTGATCGTGATCTACCTTGTCGGCAGCCTGGTTTTCTTTCCCATTACGATTCTCACGCTGGCGACGGTATTCGCCTTCGGCCCGCTTTGGGGAAATCTTTACGCCTTGAGCGGTTGGCTCCTGGCTTCGGCGCAAGGTTACTTTCTCGGCCGGCTGATCGGCCACGACTCGCTGCACCGGGTCACCGGCAAGAGGTTTTCGGCCATCGTCGAGCGCGCCGAGCAGCATGGATTTTTGACTGTGCTTGGACTGCGGGTGGTGCCGGTGGGTCCCTTCAGTCTCGTGAACATGTTCGTCGGCGCGTCGGACATCCGCTTCCGCGACTTTTTTTGCGCAAGCCTGGTCGGGCGCATTCCGGGAATCGTGACGATGACGTTGTTCGGCGTGCAGCTTGAAAATGCGCTGCGCGAGCCGGCGTTGCTGAGCGTTGGCTTGCTGGTGATTATTCTGGTCGTGTTGCCCTGGTTGCTTGTCCGGCCCCTCCGGCGATTCCTACGATCGCGACGTTCTCGGCCGCTTGTTTAGCCGATCATAGTTGCTCTTCCACCGGAAACGTGAACAGCTCGAAGAATTTTTCCTTGAGCCCTCGATCCTGCCATTCCTTGTAGGTAATTTTGCGCGACAGTTTGACGTCTTGCCAAAAAGCTCGTTCGAGCTCGCCAGCCAACCCGCGATCGTAAAGCGTCATGTTGAGCTCCTCGTTCAAAGCAAAGGAGCGGTTGTCGAAGTTGGTGCTGCCGACGGTCGCCCATACACCGTCCACGACCATGGTTTTTGAGTGCAGAAGAGCGGGCATGTATTCATAAATCGTGATGCCGCCGAGAAGCATCTCGCCGTAATATCGCCGGCTTGCCCGGTAAGTGATCTTGTGATCGATTTTGCCGGGCACGAGGATGGTCACGACCACGCCGCGCTCCACGGCCTGCAGGAGCGCTTTGATCATGCGCTCATCCGGAATGAAGTACGGATTGGTGATCAAAATGGATCTTTGCGCCGAGTTGATCGACAGCAGATAAAGCAGATAGTTTTGAAAACTCCCACCCACCGGCGAGCTCTTGACGACTTGCGCCGGCATCTTCCCGCGTGCTTCCAGGCGGGGAAAAAACCCGTCGCCGCCGATGAGATCCCCGCTCGCTTCCAGCCAGCTTTCGGCGAAAGCGCTTTGTAAATACTTTACCGCCGGCCCCTCGATGCGCAGGTTGGTGTCGCGCCAGTGCTTCTCGGTGCGCCCATCGCCCAGCCAGTCGTCGGAGATGCCGTAGCCGCCGGTGAAGCCGATGCGTCCATCGATCACAAGGATGCGTCGATGATTTCGATAATTGTATTGCAGCAGCTTCCACGGAAGAACTACCTGCGGGGCGCGGACGCGGCGGAAAAACTCCAGCTTGCAGCCGGCATCCGTAACCACCGAAGTCAGCTCCTCCGGCACCTCGCTGCTGCCGTGGCTGTCGAGCAGCAGCAAAACTTTCACTCCGGCACGGCAGCGCTCGGCAAAGCTTTCCAACAGCTTGTTGGCGAGGGAACCGCTTTTGAAGAGATATTGGGCGAACGTGATCGTCGACTTGGCATTTTTGATGTCGCGCAGCATCGCAGGAAAAAGCTCGTCGCCATTTTGCAGAATTTCGACCTTGTTGCCGCCAGCGATGGGCGCATCGGTAAGCGCTTCGATGGTCGGAAAGAACGATGGCTCGCCGAGCTCAATCTTGGGCACTTCGTCGATGGCACGCACTTTGGCGCAGCTCAGCAGCAGGAGCAGGAAAAGCCAGGCCCAGGATTTTAACGGCATCGAAAAACTCGAAGGGGTTTTCATCTGGTGCAGCAGAATCAGGCTTTTGCCTGCTGGAAACGGCGCTTCAACCAGACGCCACCGATGATGCTGATGACGATCAGCGCGAGCAACAGCAGGAAAGTACCGATGCCGGGGTTGCGGATGGCGCTCTCGAATTGGTGCGCGAAGAGATTGGTGATCAAAATTCCCGGGGCGAGTCCAAGGATCGATCCGATGAAGTAATCGCGCGACCGGCACTTTAAAGGCCCCGGAAACGATGTTGACCACCGTAAACGGCGCCACCGGGAGCAATCGGGCGGTGGCCACCGCGATGATGCCGGTCTGGCTTATCTTTTCTTCCAGCGAGGACCACTTGGGCCCGGCGATCTTCTGGACGAAATCCTTCCCCAGCAGATAGCCGATGGCGTAGGTGACGATCGCCCCCGCCAAGCTGCCGATCAGCGCATACACCGATCCGAGCATGGGGCCGAATACGATCGCGGTAACCAGAATGAGCAAGGTAATCGGCACCATCAGAATGCTGCCAATAACGTAGGCGGCGAGCAGGTAAAAGTGACGAGCCGGGCTCTCGCGCCAAGCGTTCGCCCAGCGGGCGAGATAGCCGACATCGATGAGGTCGGCCAGCGGGGTCCATTTCCAAGCGGCAGCGCCGGCAAAAAGCAGCAGCAAGACAGCGCCAGCGATCCAAAGCCGCCGCTTCTGCGCGCTTCCCCGGCGCCGTTGATTAGCCATGGATGTTGCCGCCTCGCATTCGAATTATTATGGCGCGAGAACCGACTCGTTTCAGTATGGCCGGAAAAAAAGGCGAGTGCGCGATGAGAAAATTTTCGAATGCCGATCAGCGCTTGGCTTTCTCGGCGAAGGTCCAGTCGTAGACGACTTGGGGTTTGACTGTGATCTTTTCCTTTGCTCTGAAGGTTCCGACAGCGATCCATTCCTCCACCACCGCGTCGGGGGCCGTCAAGTCCGGATTGTATTGATCGCGGTAGATGCCGTAAAACTTTTCCGCGGCGGCGCGATCGAGTTTGAGCAGTTTTTCGAGCAGGCCGACAGCCGGCCTCCCGCTGGCTCTGGAGAAACAAGATGGCGGCGCGCTGGCCGCGCAACATGCGCGTGATCTCATCCGGCTCTCTATCAATTTTCCGCTGGGTGGTGCTCAATCCGACGATCGGAATGCGCACGAACTCCGCGGTTTCCCGCACTGACAATAGGGTACGGAATCCCTTCTGCTCGGCGCGATGCTCGAACGGACTGTTCACCACGGTGGCGTCGACGGAGCCCGCGACCAGCGCGGCAAAGCGGGCGTCGGGGCTGCCCGCGACCGCTTGTAAGGTGACGTCCTTGTTGGGATCGAGGCCATTACGGCTGAGTAACTGATAGATCGCAAAATCAGCCGAGCTGCCGAAGGTGTTGATGGCAATTCGTTTTCCCTTAAGCGCCTTAACGTTATCGATGTCGGGCCGGGAAATTATCGCGTAGCCGCTCGATTTTGTCGTCGTGCCGACGATTTTGACCGGCAGACCGCGGGTGGCGGCGCCGGCGATAAACGGCAGGATCGTGACGTAGTCGAGCTCGTTGGCCATGAGCGCGCTCAACATCAAATTGGTCCCCTGAAACTGCACGTAGCGAGGGCGCAGGCCCTCTTTTTCGAAGAAGCCTCGTTCCACAGCGATGCGATCGGGAAGCGCGGTCCAGGCGGAGCCGCCGGTCCAGCCGATATTGAGCACTTTTGGCTCGGCGCCGAAGGACTCGGAAGATTTAGCCTGGAACAAACCCAGAACGACAAAAACGGCGGCGAGATGCGAGCGGAGTTTCACGTGGCGATTATCCGACAGCCGCTTTCTTGGCACCCGCGGCATTTAAATGTTTCGCGAAGAAATCCAACGTCCGTGCCCACGAGGCACGATCGGCTTCAGGGCGATAGCTGGCGGCGCCCTCCTTGTTAAAGCCGTGGGGCGAATCGGCGTAGAAGAAGAACTCGTGCTCTTTACCCAGTTTTGTCAGCTCGCCGTCGAGGCGGCGCATCTCATCCGGCGGCGGATTCTTGTCGAGCTCGCCGAAATGCCCCTGGATCGGGCAGGAAACGTTGGCGGCGAGGCTCGAAGGCGCTGGGCGATCGCCCCACTGTGCGTAGACGCCGCCACCGTAGTAGTCTACGGCGGCTTTGAACGACTTGGTCGCGGCGGCCATTAAAAAGGCGATGCGCCCGCCCATGCAGAAACCAACTATGCCAAGATTCCTCGTGTCGGCTTCGGCGCAGCCGCGCAGAAATGCGATGGTCGCATCGATGTCGTTCAGCACGTTGGTGTCGTTGCGTGAATCCTTGATGCTCGCGGTTCGCTCGGGAGTCATGGGTTCGCCTTCACGATGATACAGCTGTGGGGCGATGCCGAAGTATCCGGCGCGCGCCACTCTCCGGGTCATTTCCTGGGTGAAATCCCGGACGCCGTCCTGATTCTGAATGACGATGATGGCCGGAAACGGCCCGGAACCTTCAGGCCGGCTCAAATACAAGCCCATCGGACTGTTATCGACCGTGACAGTTTCCCAAGAACTCTTCATCGAGACCTCCAGACCGCTTGGTTTTGATAGACTTTCACTTATGTCGTTGCGATTTGCCTGTCAAATGGATGTCGCCGTCAGGCTTGCCTCGTCAGCGAATGATGTTAGAACTAATCGTTCGCGGATTGATGGGTGCAACACAGAGGATTTTTAGGATGAGATTGTCAGCGGGTAAGTTCCGTGCATTTTTGGCGGTCTTGCTGGTCGCGGCATTTACAGCTTCCGCGTCGACCTGGGGAGCGCAGGCAAGAAACAGGCCTCAGGCTGAGCCTGCCAAGGCGATGACCGCAGCTGTTGCAGAGACAAAGGCGCCGCAAGCGCCGACCAGCTATGATATCGAGTTCAAGGAGTTCAAGCTCAAAAATGGTCTGCGCGTCCTGCTCGCCGAAGATCACCGCGCGCCGACTTTTTCAATCTGCGTGACCTACAACGTCGGCTCGCGCGATGAGCAGCCGGGCCGGACCGGATTCGCTCACCTGTTCGAGCACATGCTGTTTCAAGGCTCGGAAAACGTCGGCAAAGGCGAGCACTTCATTCTGATTCAGAACAACGGCGGCAGCGCGAACGGCACCACCAACAGCGAGCGCACCAATTATTTCGAAACCTTGCCGGCCAACCAGCTGGAGCTAGGCATTTTTCTCGAGGCCGACCGCATGCGCGCGCCGAGCATCACTCAAGCGAATTTCGATAACCAGCGCCTTACGGTGCAAGAAGAGCGGCGGCAAAGCTACGATAATCGACCCTACGGGAAAACCTACGAAGCGGTCATCGGCCTCGCCTACGATCGCTTTCCTTACCAGCATTCGACCATTGGGTCGATGGAAGACCTCAACGCGGCGACGATCGATGACGCGAGGGAATTTTTTCGCAAGTACTACGCGCCCAACAATGCCGTGCTATCGCTGGTCGGCGACTTCAAGACCGAGGTGGCGCTGGGCCTGGTAAAAAAATACTTCGAAGCGATCCCCGGCCAGGCGCCGCCGGCGCCGCCCGACACTTCGGAGCCGGAACAGACCGCCGAGCGGCGCAAGATCATCGAAGACAGCTTTGCGCAAACTCCGCGGCTGGACATGGTCTACAAGATTCCTCCCGGCAATACGCCGGACTGGTATGCGCTCGACATGCTCGGCCGCGTGCTTTCGAGCGGAGTATCGTCGCGGCTTTACCAGAAATTCGTAAAGGAGAAGGAGATCGCGCTGAGCGTCTATGCCGATCCGAGTGAACAGCGCGGGCCGTCGTTGTTCTGGTTCAGCTTGATGGCGCGGCCCCACGCCGATCTCGGTGAGCTGGAGAAATTGCTCGACTTTGAGATTGCTCGGCTGCAAAACGAGCCGGTGGCGGAGTGGGAGTTCAAGAAAGTTCAGATGCAGCTCCGGCGCGAGCGCGCTCAGCGGGTTTACAGCAGCCGGTCGCGCGCCACCTCGCTCGGGCATTTCGCGGTCTATTATCAAGACCCGGAATTGATCAACTCGGTCTGGAGTAACTACGAGCGCGTCACGCGCGCCGACTTGCAGCGGGTGGCGCAGCAATATTTGACACCCAACCGGCGAAGCGTCGTGACCACCATGCCGAAGACCACTGCGAAGTAATAGCCCTATGAGAATCTCAAAGAAGTCATGCCTAGTCCGCTTTTGGCTCGCTACCTGCGCGCTCGTCGTGCTCGCAGTTCCGGCGTTGCGCGCGCAGGAAACCAGTCATTCGCCCAACGTTGTAGAGCGCAAGAATCGGGCGCCGGTATCGCGCGAGGTGCTGCAGGTCAAGCTGCCTCGTCCAATCGAAGCCAAGCTCAAGAACGGTCTTACCGTCTTGATCCTTGAAGACCGGCGCGCGCCGTTCGTAACTTTGCAGCTCTATCTCAACGGCGCCGGCGCGCTGTTTGAGCCGCGTGAGATGGCCGGCCTCGCCAACGCCACCGCTGTCATGTTGAACGAGGGAACTAGGTCGCGTAGCAGCGTGCAGATCGCCGAAGAGACCGACCGGCTCGGTGCCGCGCTCAGCGCCGGCTCCTCCTTCGGCTCGCCGGAAGCGGTGGTGAGCGCGTCGGGTTTGAGTGATAATTTCGATGATTGGTTCGAACTCTTCGCCGACGTTTTGCTCCAGCCGAGCTTTCCCGCAGACGAATTGGAAAAATTCAAGCAGCGCCAGCGCGCGCAGTTGCGCGAGCAGCGCTCTTCGTCCGGCTTCCTATTGGGCGAGCGGTTTAACCGCGCTGTCTACGGCGATCATCCGGCGTCGCGGGTCTCCGCCACTCCAGAGTCGTTGGATAAACTCAGCCGCGTCTCCTTGGTCGACTGGCACCGCCAGCGCTATGCACCGCAGAACGCGGTCCTCGGAATTGCCGGCGACGTGCGTGCCAAAGAGCTGATCGCGAAGTTGGAAAAGCGCTTGGCGGGCTGGAAACAGACCTCGGCGAAACAGGCACTGCCGAGCAATCCGCCGGCGATCAAGTCACGCCGCGTGCTGCTGGTCGACCGGCCCAACTCGGTGCAGACCTCGCTTGCGCTCGGCAACATCGCCATCGAGCGGCGCAGCCCGGATTACATGCCGATGGTTGTCATGAATTACGTGCTTGGCGGCGGCGCTTCTTCGCGGTTGTTTCTCAATCTGCGCGAGGAAAAAGGCTACACCTACGGCGTGTACAGCGACTTCAGCGCACTGCGCTATCCGGGACCGTGGCGTGCGGGCGGCAACATGCGAACCGAGGTCACGGAAGGCGCGCTCGTCGAGTTTTTCAACGAGATCCGGCGCATCCGCGATGAAAAGGTGACGGCGGACGAACTCGACGCGAGCAAGCGGGCGATCGTCGCGAGCTTCGCGCTGTCGCTCGAGCAGCCCTCGCGTATGCTCAGTTTTGCCATCACCTCGAAGCTGTACGGCTTGCCGCCCGACTATTGGGATGCCTATCCGGCGAAAATCATGGCGGTGAGCGCCGACGATGTCCAACGAGTGGCGCGCGCCTATCTGAATCCCGACACGCTGCAACTGGTGGCGGTGGGTGATGCCGGCAGGATCAAGGCGGCTTTGGAGAAATACGGCGCGGTGGAGGTCTTCGAGGCTGCCGGCACACCGCGCGCGGCCGCGCAGACGCCGTAGCTGCCCTGCTCCGCCTGATTGCGCGGCAGCCACCGCGTCCGCCGTAAACTCCCGCCCCAAACGATCCAAGCCGCGCTCTTGTTTCGCACGGCGTTCTGCCAATATAATTCGCCAGCTTGAGAGCATCGCGTATGAGGCGTCAAAATGCCGGATGAACTTTCTACCTTCGAAGCTGCGTTGACCGGCCTGCGCGTCCTGGATTTGACCGGAAAGATGGGCGGCTACTGCGGTTTGCTGCTCGCCAACCTGGGCGCGGAAGTGATTCTTGTCGAACCGCCCGGCGGCGATCCGCTGCGCGGTGAGCCGCCGTTCAAAGACGATCAGCCCGGCCCGGAGCGAAGCTTGTCCTTTGCGGCGTACCATACCAACAAGCGCGGCATCGTTCTCGATCTGAAGGACCAAGAGGATTGCCGGGCGCTGCGCGAGCTTGCGCGACACGCCGATGCGCTGCTCGAAGACCAAGCGCCCGGCTTCCTCGACCATCACGACCTCGGGTATCGCGCGCTGCGCTCGATCAACCCTGCGCTGGTGATGACGTCGATCAGCGGATTCGGCCAATCCGGTCCGTATCGCGATTTCCGGGCGCCGAACATCGTTGCCTTCGCGATGGGCGGCTTGATGAACCTCTGCGGCCATCCGGGCAGAGCGCCGCTGATGGGCCCGTGCGACGTCGCCTATCATTTGGGTTCGGTGCACGCCGCTTTCGGCACCCTGGTGGCGCTGTTCAACCGGCGCCAGACGGGCTTGGGCGATCACGTCGAAGTCTCGCTCCAGGACGTCCTTGTCGCCGACCCGTTTCTGCGCGTGATCACGCGCCACAGCGTGACCGGCGAAATTCCCGAGCGCACCGGCCACAGCCAATCGACGACCGTCGCCGAGACCTATCAATGCCGCGACGGCTACGCGCGCATCTTCGTCAATCAGGCGGATCACTGGAAACGGTTTATCGAATGGCTCGGCCGCCCGCCTGACCTGCTCGATCCAAAACTGGAAAACGTGCAGAACCGCTTTCCGCTGCGCCAGCAGATCGATCGGCTGGTCGAAGCGCGCACTCTCAACTACGACGTGAAACAGTTCTTCGAGGAGTTTCAGGGCCTGCGCCTGGCCGCCGCGCCGATCAATCCGCCGAGCGCGTTTCTGGCCGATGAGCAGACCCAGCATCGAAATTACCTGGCGACGGTCGATCATGTGCATCTCGGCAGCCATCAGTTTCCGGGCGACCCTTATCATTTTTCCGAAAGTCCGTGGCGCATCGAGCGCGGCGCGCCGCTTCTGGGCGAGCACCAGATAGAGATCGATGCCGCGTGGGCGCGTCCTTCGGGTTGGCTCGGCGCACGTGCGGCGACTGGGCCGGCGACGGGCAAGAGTCTTTTCGAAGGCATCCGCGTCGTCAGCTTCCCCACCGGAATCGTCGGCCCCGCGCTTGCCGGCCTGCTCGCCGAGCACGGCGCGGAAGTGATTTCCATCGAGCCCGGCGCGGCGGCCGGCCGCCAGCTCACGCAGAAGTTCCAACTCGCCGCGGAGCTGGAAGGCTATCGCGATCGCAGGCGCATCGCCATCAACATGAAGGCTCCCGATGGCGTGGCGCTGGCACGCCGGCTGATCGCCAAGTCCGATGTCGTGGTGGAAAATTTCAGCGCCCGGGTGATGGCAAGCTGGGGCCTCGACTATGCGCGGCTGAAAGAGATTTGTCCGCAGATCATCATGGCCAGCCTGCAGGCTTTCGGGCAGACCGGGCCCAGACGCGAGTACGTGAGCTTCGGCCCGATTCTCATGTCTTACTGCGGCATGGCGTACCTCTGGCGCGATCCGGACGTCGAGCGGCCCGGCGCCGGCTGCCAGACGGCATTTCCCGACTACGTCGCGCCGTCCTACGGCGCGCTGGCGATCTTGGCCGCGCTCCACTATCGCGCGCGCACCGGCAGGGGACAGTACATCGATATCTCGCAAGCGGAAACCGCGGGGTCGATGATCGGGCCGGCGTATCTGGAATATCTCGTGAACGGGCGCGAGCCGCAGCCCCGAGGAAATTTCAGCCCGATGATCGCGCCCCACGGCTGTTACCGGTGCAAGGGCGACGACCGCTGGTGCGTGATCGCCATCCAATCGCAGGAGGAGTGGGTACGCTTTTGCGAACTCGCCGGCCACCGCGAGTGGTTGTCGGATCATAGATTCGGTGAGCCGGCCGGCAGGGTGCAGTACCGCCAGGAGCTCGATTATTGGATCGGCAAGTGGACGGCGCGCTACACGCCGCATCAGTTGATGCTGATGTTGCAGCGCGCGGGCATCGCCGCAGGGGCGGTGCAAACGGCCGAAGATCTGTACCGCGATCCGCACTTGCGCGAGCGCGGCTCGGCGCGCGAAGTCTTTCATCCGCAGCTTGGCTCGGTGACCCGCGCCGGACCGAGCGTTCGCACCGCCTACTCCGCGCCGGCGCGAACCGGCTTTGCCCATGTCACGGGCGAGGACAACGAGTCGGTGCTCGGTGAGATTCTCGGCATGTCGCTTGACGAAATTCGCGATCTGTTCGACCGCCAAGTGCTGCGTTAAGCGCATCCCGGTTGCGCTCCGAGAGATGCCGCTGGAAAAATCCCGTCTCGGACCGGCCACCGATCGATCGATCCGCAGAGCCGAGCGCCGGCTCGCAGCAGCCGATCCGATCATGAAACGGTTGATCGGCGCTCACGGGCATTGCCCGCTGGCGGCGCGCGAATACGCGCCGTTTCACATGCTCGCCAATTCGATCATCAGCCAGCAGCTTTCGACCAGGGCCGCCGCGGCGATCAAACAAAGGCTGGCGGCCGTGATCCCGCCGCCGTTTGCGCCGGAAAGATTTCTGCAACTTTCGCCCGAACAGCTCCATGCCGCCGGCCTGTCGCAAGCCAAGGCGCGCTACATCGCGGCGTTGGCGGCGCGCGTGTGCGAGGGACGGCTGGTGTTCGATGAAATCGTCGCGCAGGACGATGAGACGGTGATCCAAGCGCTCTCGGAATGCCCCGGCATCGGCCGTTGGACGGCCGAGATGTTTCTGATTTTCGCGCTTAAACGGCTCGACGTGCTCGCCGCCGGCGACGCTGGATTGCAGCGCGCGGCCAGCGTGCTCTACGGCAAACAGAGGCGCTCTAAGAATTTACTGCCGCGAGTCGCCCAGGCCTGGCGGCCTTATCGATCGGTGGCGTCGTGGTATTTGTGGAAATCGCTGGAGCCGCCTGATCGATGAATGGTGCGTACTATGACCTGCCGCGCCAGATGTCGATGACTTCCTGTGAGCTCGCCACCCGGCCGTAGTGTTTTTTCACCAGCGCCACCGCCTCATGGTGCGCCTGGGGCCCGTAGGTGGTGGCGCAGCAGTCTTCTACCAGCGTGATGTAGTAATCCAACATAAAGCCGACGGTGAGCGTGTGAAAAACGCACATGCCGGTGCCGACGCCGGTGACGAGCAAACTTTTTACGCCGCGGGCGCGCAGCAGCATGTCCAAGTCGGTGCCGATGAACGCGCTATAACGGTGCTTGGTCACCACCATCTCCTGCGCGTGCGGCTCCAGTCCGGCATGAAACTCGGCGCCCCAGCTTCCTTCGGCACAAGCGAGCAATTCGGGATTTTTGAACTCCGTCCACACCGGAGAGTTCGTCCATTGATTTCCCGACGTACGCACGAAGCAGATCGGGAAACCCCGCTCGCGCGCGGCGCCGACCAAGCCGATCAGGCGCGGTATCATATTTTGCACGAAACCCATGTCGCGGCCGCGTTTGCAGGCGGCGCCATCGCGGTGGCAGAAATCGTTCTGCATGTCGACGACCACCAGCATGCCGTGACTGGGATCGGCGCGTTCGAAAAGAGACAGAGCCATCGATGAATCCTTATTGGTAAAGCTTCTTGATGAAGCCGCTCTCGTCCAGCTCTTTGACCAGACTGTTGTCGAAGAAGGTTTGCGGATTGGCTGAGCGCGCCCGCGGGTTGTCTTTGGCGTAAAAATCCAAAAGCGTAGTCACGCCTTTCAAGGAAACATAGGGCGCGTTTTCGAAGTAGCCGGAGGTGTAGAGAACGTGGGAGCGTTCGAGATACTTGGTCTGCCCCGGCGCCGTGCGCAGCTTCTTGGCGAGCACGTCGAGGCTTTCCTTCTTGTTTTTCTTGAAATAGGCGATGCCCTCAACGTAGCCCCTCATGAAACGCAACGCCAGATCGCGGTTGGCGCGGAGGTAGGCGCGCGTCGTGTCGATCATGCTGTGCAAGTAGTAAATGTCCATATCGGCTAGATCGGCGAGGGTCCGGTAGCCTTGATCCTCGGCAAAGAAAAAAGTCGGCTCGGTAAGCACGGCGGCGTCGATGCCGCCTTTCTCGAGCGCCGCCATCATCGCCGGCGAGGAGCCGACCTGAATCATCTGCACGTCGCTCGGGTTCATGTTCCAGCCGCGCAGCATAATCAGCAGCACCAGATGCGACGCGGCGCCGAAGCGGGTGACTCCGACCTTTTTACCGCGGAGATCCTCCGGCCGGCGCAGGTCGCTGCGCGCCATCACGCGCTGCACGCCCTTGTTGACGATGGAGCCGATCATGATCACATCTGCGCCACTCAGGGCGGCGTTGATTACCCCGCCGCCTCCACCGCCGAGAAACTGCACATCTCCGGCAATCAGTGAGCTGACGCCGCCAGCCGATGCGCCGCCCATCAAAACCACCTCTGAGTCGATGCCGTGCTTCTTGAACAGACCTTTGTCTTCGGCAATCCACAGGGCGGCATTGATCGGGGTAAACGAGCTCAAGCCGATGCGCACGCGATCGGCGCCGGCCGTGGGCTGGAGAAAGAAACAAAATACGCCGGCTACGATCAAATAGACAAAGAGGAATTGCGATGCCTGCCGATTCATCATCTTTCTCCGAATTCACCAGGACGAACTACGCAGACGCCAGCAACGCTCGTTAGCTTGCTGTACGACGGCAATGACCGGTCTCTTTTCTCGTGATCGTTCGTTTCTGGACAAACGATGACCCGCGAAACACGTTGACAACTTGTCGGCTTACTTGCGATCTTCCGGTTTCACGTATTTCACTGACGCGCCGCCTTTTTGCGAGTGCAGATAACCTTCGACGTCGCTCAACGGGTTGGTGTAGTAGCGCAAGCGGTGCTGCACCAGATCGTCGGCGCGCAATGCCATGTCGAAGGGCAGATCTTTTTGCATGTAGGCGGCGATCTTGGCGTTTTCCAGAGTCGCGCCGTTGCGGCTGGCGAGTTCGGTGGCCAAGGTGTCCACGTAGGCATCGAGATCTTTGTCCGGCACCACGTCGGACACGAGCCCGACGCGTTCCGCCTCGACGCCGGTCAAGTTCCTCCCGGTGAGCGAGATGAAAAAAGCTTTTTTAAAGGGGATGCCGGCGTGAAACAGCGACGGCGTCGCGGTGGCGCCATAGCTGCCGCGGATCACTTCGGGCATGCCGTATTTGGCGGACTCGGCGCTGATAACGAGGTCGTGGCCGTTGATCATCGCAAGCCCGCCGCCCAGGCACCAGCCGCGCACTTTGGCGACGGTTACCTGCGGCAGCTTGCGCATGACGTCGACGATCTCGGCGACCCCGCCGAATCCGCGCGTTCGGCGCCGATTGTCCTGTCCCCTCATGTCGTAGAGATCGCGGCCCGACGAATAAGAGTCGCCGGCGCCGGCGGTGACGATGCAGCGGATTTTGTCATTTTCCGCAAGCGAGCGCAGCACGCTTGAAAGCTCCGCCAGCAGGGCCACGCTCAAGGCGTTTTTTTTCTCCGGCCGATTAAGGGTCAGCCAGGCGATGCCGGCGGTTTCGTCGATGTTGGCGTTGATGAATTTAGTATCCGACATGGGGTTACTCCGCTGGTTTGAATTTGTTCAAGACGTTCAACTCGTTTAGTCGTTAGTCTGTCATTTCGAGGTGAAGCCGAGAAATCTTGCCGAAGATCTCTCACTTGTTCAGATGATGGTCGCCAATGAGTTTAGCTTAACTAAACCGATAAAAAGCTTTCGCGTTGTCGGCGAGGATTTTCTGCTTGGTCCTATCCGAGATATCTTTGCGGCGCACGACCTGGCTCACGCTGTGCGGCCATTCCATGTCCCAATGCGGGTAGTCGGACGCGTACATCATGCATTCGTCACCGAACTGTTCGATCACGAGCGGCAGTGCGGATTCTTCGCCTTCGCAAGTGAAGTAACAGCGATGATCTTTAATGTACTCGCTGGGGAGCATTTTGAGCGGCTCCATTTCGGACTTGCGGATGAGATACTTCTCGTCGAAGCGCTCCATCCAGTAGGGCAAAAACCCGACGCCGGCTTCGAGAAAGCCGACTTTGAGCTTGGGAAAGCGGTCGAGCACTCCATTGGAGATGATCGAAACCACCGAGAGCATCTGCTCGAACGGATGGGACGTCATGTGCACGCCGATATATTTGTGAAAGCGCGTGTTGCCGACGGCCACTTGGGCCGTGGCATGAAACCCGATCGGCACGCCGAGTTCCTGGGCTTCGGCGTAGATCGGATCGAACTGCGGCTGGCCGAGGTCCAAGCCCTGCTGCACGTAGGTCGGCATCATGACGCCGACGGCGCCCTTTTTCGTGACTGCCCGGCGTACTTCCTTGGCTGCTTCGGCGATTACTTGCGGCGCGATCACCGCCGCGTATTTGACTCGGCCGCCGCTCTCCTTGCAAAAATCGCAAGCCCAATCGTTGTAAGCTTTGGCCAGCTCGACGGCGAGATCGAGTTCGCGCACCAAGCCGATCGACAATGCATTGCTCGGATACGCTACCGCGTCGCCGATCTTTTCAACGTCGAGATCTTTGCAGTACTCAGCGGGATTGGCCGGCTTCCGGCCGGTGGTGTCGTTTAAAAAAATATCCCAGCCGAAGGACGGAAAGTAGGGGCCGCTGCGAGCGCGAAATTTCTCGGGCAAATATTTTTTATACGCCCCGCCATCGAGATGATGGGCGTCGGCGTCGATAATCGTAAATTCCACGATAGGCCTCCAACGAAAATTAAAACCAAGCCTCAGGCTTCGAGTTCATCCGAGACTCAGAACCCAAAACGCGAGACGGATCAGTCCTGCAAGCCGTGGCGTTGAGCGAGCTTGAGAAAGATCGAGCCGACGATGATCGTGCCGATGGCGATGACGAGACTGAAAGCCGCTAGTTCCCCAACATGGCCGTTGTCCCAGAGCTCCCAGATCGTCACTGCAACCACTTGAGAACCGGGAGAGTAGAGCAGCAGGGCGATGGAAAGCTCGCGAAACGTGATGAGGAAAATATAGATCCACCCGGCCAGGAGTGCCGGCATGATCAGCGGCACGACGACGTGGCGGACCATTTGAAACCAGCTCGCGCCGCTTGCCATGGCGCCCTCTTCGAGCTCTTTGTGGAGGCTCAAGAGCGCCGAGTGGCTGAAACGAATTCCATAGGGCACGTAGCGCGCGATGAACGCCAGCACCAAGATCCAGATCGTGCCGTAAACCGGAATCGGCAGCATCAGGTACATTTTCAGAATGGCGATGCCCATGACGATGCCGGGGAAGACGAGCGGCAACATCGCCATCTGATCCAGGATCCAGCGCGCCTTGATCGACGCGCGCACGATCAGCCATGCGGCAAAGAACGTTATGACAACGGCGATGGTCGCCGAGGTCACGCTGACCGTGAGGCTATTCATGATCGACCGGATGATACCGCTGTCGTTGAAGGCCGTGATGTAATTGTTAAAGGTAAGCATCTCCAGTGCTTTACGCGACGGCACTTGGGCGAACGGAAGGAATGACGACCAGGCGATTGCCGCGATCGGAAAGAGCTGCAGCAACGGCAAAACCAGCATAAGCAAACCGCCGAGCCAGCGCCATTTGCCGAGTGCGACTCGGTGCGGCCGATAGTTTTTGCCGCTGATAGTCGTGAATTTATAGGTCTTGCTGGTGATGCGGTAGTACGGAATGAGACCGAGAGCGACCATCACGATGAGGATGATCGAATAGGCGCTGGCTTCGCCGTATTTGGGAATAAGGCCGCCCTTGATCTGCAAATAGATCTTCGTGGTCAGCACTTCGACGCCGGCGGGAATGCCGATCAACGCCGGAATCTCGAACGCTTCGAGTGAGCGAATAAATGTCAGAATCAAAACCGCCAGCACGCTCGGCAGGGCGAGCGGAAAAGTCACTCGCCGAAAGACCTGCCAGCCACTGCTGCCCGCTGTCGTGGCAGCCTCTTCCAGCGATGGGTCCATGGAGCGAAAGGGCGTCGACATGAGCAGAAAGACAATCGGAATCCAAAGGAAGCTTTCGACGAGGACCATGCCGCCGAGCGTGAAGATATTAAAAAATGGCGCGCCGATGAGCGCGGTTCCGACGGCATTGAGAATTCCGGCTTTGGGACCGAGCAGCATGATCCAGCCGACGACCTTAATGATCCCGGGAATCGCGAACGACACATAGGCCGAAACATAGGCGAGCTTGCGGAACGGCGCATCGCTTCGCTCGGCAAGCCAGGCGAGCGTCGTGCCGTAGGCAATCGCAACGGCCGAACTGCCGATCGAGAAAACCATCGAATTCCATAGCAGCGTTTTAACGTCGCCGAATGAATCGATGATGTTCGCGAAGTGCTGAATCGTAAAACTGCCAGCCTGCAGACCGCGATCGGTGACCAAGCTTGTGTGCAGGATGAAGAAAAACGGCGGCAGAACGAGATAGGCGAGCGCGACGGTGGTGAAGAGAAACAACATCTGGGCTGGATTGCGCATCATCATAGCGTACATAAGATTTCTCCCGCGCTCCTACCGGACTGTCGTCAAGCCGAACTAACGCCAGCTATATATCAAAATGCACGGGCAAGACAATTGGCATTCCGCGGGGCATGACAGCCTGGACCGGGTTGAGGGAGGGCGTACGCTGGCACGCTCCGCAGCGTGGGAATGAGTCGTAGAACTCGATCCCGGTCACCGAATGCGCCTTGTTTAAACTGACAAAGCGATCCGAAGCGGTGTATAAACATTGACTGAGCGAATTAGCGAAACGGAGTATCCTAAGAGCCTACTGTGTCGCCAATGCTAATCATGGAAGATCCGGCGGGTTGTCTGGAAATGATGCTGATGGCATTCTCGCTGGCAAAGCCGTGTAACATTCTACAATCATCTCCCAACCGATGAATTCCTCCGACAACGTTTATCGGCGCCACCGTGCTTTCAAACTGCTCTTTGTTCCGCTGCTGATTTTCTCCTTGGTCACCCAGCTCGCGGTTGTCTGGACTCAGTTGGACGATATTCGGAACGGCTATTTCGATTTCGTGCTTTACTACAGCGGCGCCAGGATCCTGCACGATGGGAATGGATCACAACTCTACAATTTAGAAGTCCAACGAGAGTATCAAAAGAAATTTGCCGTCCATAGAGACAGTGCTTTGCCGTTTAATCATCTTCCGTATGAATTGCTGACTCTCGTATGGGTTGCCAAGTTTCCATTTCCCGTCGCCCACGTCCTCTGGACTGCCATGAACGTCCTCCTGCTTGCGATTCTGTTATTCCGGGTCTTTCCTTTCATCGACTCGCGACACCGTAGTTTGCTTGCCTTGATGGCGTTCGCGTATTTTCCGACCATGACGGCGCTCAAAATGGGACAGGATTCAATTATTACCACGCTTCTGCTGGCCGAAATTTTCGTGAGCCTCAAGCACAAACACTATGCTCTCGCCGGTGCAGGATTGGCCCTCGGTCTGTACAAACCGCAATTCTTTTTGCCCTTGGCCGGGATTTTAGTACTGCATCGCCGCTGGCGTGCAATATTCGGATTTTTATTCATGGGGCTGCTGCTCGGCACAATCTCGCTGGCAATGGTAGGTTGGAACGGTCTCATGGGGTTACTGTCGTTGTGGCTACCCATGATCAATCGCGGGCACGTTGTCTGGCCGGAGCTCATGATGAATTTGCGTGGATTGGTGTACGTGTCATTGGATCTCGTTGGGTTGTCACAAGCAACGAATGTCTTGACGTTAGTGATTTCGCTATTCGTTTATGTGCTAACTTTGCGCTCATGGCCGCGAGACGCGGTGGAGGAAAGTGAGTCGTTTGACCTGCGCTTTGGCCTCGCAGTAGTGGCGACCGCGCTCATCAGCTTTCATCTGTATTCCTATGACGGCACTATGCTGACCCTTCCCTTGATGATCATGCTAAACCGAATCGTAAAAAATCCCGGACCATATTTGTTGCGGCATCGCGTGTTCTTGGCAATTCTCATCGCATCATTTTTGCCGCTAGTGCCGAATGTGCTCCTGAGCGCAGCCGTCCTCGCTTGGTGGGCGCTGCCACTCCCGGTGCTTTTTGGTGTGCTGGCGATTGAGATTTCGCGCGGTTCCGAATCTACATCACTGCCCATTCGGTCATAAGTTCGCTTATATCGGTTTCCCGGATAAAGAAGACAGCGACCGGGACACATCGGCTCTAGCGTAGAGCATGTGCGCGGCTTACCTGTTGTGCAAAGTCGTTGTCGAGGCATTGCCCGGGCGGCCATTGTTGCAAGCAATGCTGAACTTTGAAATATCATCTGGACGAGCTTGCCGGAATCATCCGGGACTGAGCTGTAGCGGACACGCAGAAACTAACTTGCGAGGATGAACAATGGCGCAGGCAACAACGAATCATGGAACGCATTGGAACTTGGAAACCGATGTCTTGGTGATCGGGTCGGGGGCCGCGGGGCTTCCTGCCGCGATCAAGGCTGTGGAAGGCGGGGCTTCCGTCATCGTCGTGGAAACCAATTACGATGTCGGCGGGCACGCCATACTCAGCGGCGGCCATATGGCCCTCGGCGGTGGCACGAGCGCGCAGAGAAAATATGGAATAGAAGATGCACCGGATACGGTCTTTTCGGATCTCACCGACTGGTCGATTGTCCAGCCGAATGGCTCGCCGGATTATCGCTACAACGACCGCGCGGTCATGCGCGCCTTTGCCGATCACTGCGCTCCAACTTTTGAATTTCTGCTCGCCAACGGCGTCGAGTTTACCGAGAAAGCGCCGGACAATCATGGCGCTTCGACCACGGGAAATTCGGCGCCGCGGGAGAATCATGCGTTCTGGACCAAGGGGGCGGGGCTGGAGAGTCCCAACGCCGCCGCCGGAACAGGCGTGATCCGGCCGCTGGAAGCGAGCGCGCGCGCCAAAGGCGTGCGGTTTTTGCTGAACTACAGAATGACCAGCCTCATTCGCGAAGCGCCGATGGAAAAAGCCGCCGGGCGCGTGGTCGGTATCACCGCGCAATACACGCCAAGGATCATGCCCGGCGCAGCCACACCGCTTAAAAGTTTTCGTTCGGACGGAAACATCGAGAACAGTGAGCCGGCGCTTCATCTACGGGCGAAAAAGGCCGTCATCATCGCCACCGGGGGAAGCACGAGCAACATTCACTTCCGGCGCATGTTCGATCCGCGCCTCACGCCGGTCATCCAAGTCGGCGGCGAGCCGTACAGTTATCAGGACGCCAGCGGCGAGCTGGCGGCGATGGCGATCGGCGCGTCCTTGTGGGGCCTGGTCAATCAGACGCTGGAAAACGGCGCAACCATGCGCACCCAACGGGCGCTCGCGACGAAGTACAATTACACCACGTGGAAGCCGGAAAGCCCGATTTTTCCCCTTGTGCGCGCCGCCGGCTTCAACGTGAAGGATTGGCAGAACCTGATCCTCGTCAACCAAGTCGGCAAACGTTTCTACGACGAGACCAAGGGCGATGTTCCACACGGCAATCTCGGCCACCAAATTACACCGTACACGCCGAATGATTACCGCAACGCGGCGCAAGTAAAATACGACCCGAACAAGTACAACTTCACGCATGCGGCGCTGGCGATGAACGAATATTCCGAACCGCCTGATTATTGCGCCGGTCCGGTGTGGGCGATCTTCGACGCGGATGCGGTCGCCCGCGAAGGATGGAAGGTCGCGCCTCCATACGTCGATCCCGACGGTTACTTTTTTTCCGGCAACACCTTGGCGGAGCTCGCCGGCGCGATCAAGAACGAGTATCAGGCAAAACCGATGAAGGGTGAGATCTTACAGGCGACCGTGGAGCGCTACAATTCAATGGTAGAGCGTGGCGAGGATATCGACTTCGGCAAGCCGGCGCCCAAATATAAGATTCAAACTCCACCATTCTACGCCGCCTGGGGAACACCGGTGGTGCACGACACCCGCGCGGGCGTGCGCATCAACGCGAAGTGCCAGGTGATCGACATGAACGGAGAAGTCATTCCCGGGCTTTATTGCGCCGGGGAGTCGGCCGGTGGATTCAACCAGCACGGGATGGGCCGCTGCACCACGCAGGGCTTCATCGCCGGCATCCATGCGGCAGCGGAGCCGCGCCAGGAGTAATTCCAGCAGCGCGGCGCCTGACGAGAGAAAACATCTGGCTACACTTTCGCTCCAGAGAATTTCTAGCCTTTGCGGCTGATTTCTTTCAGGAGCTTCTCCCACCGTTCGAGTTCTTTTTCGTATTTGTCGGTGGCGATGCCGTGATCGGGGCGCCAGCGCTTGAAACCGAGGTTCTTCGCCGCGCTGCCATATTCAAACTTTTCCAGAACCGCTTGGCCTTCGGGTCCCAAAAGATAGTCGGCCAAGAGCAGAGCACCGTGCGGATGAGGCGGCTGAACGGCGATGGCGGCGCCGCCGACATTGGTCGGCACGATATCCATCGGCACCCATTCGACGGGAGCGCCCTTGCCGATGGCGTTCAACGTGTGGTTGCGAAAGATCGCGGGGGAGGCGAGAACTTCGCCGGACGCGATCAGATCGAGCAGCGCCGGCGGGATGATCGAATGCAACGCGATCTCCTGGGCCTTGAGTTTTTTAACCAGCTCGACGCCTCGGGTTCGAAGCATCGCGCCGATCACTTTGTAGCTCGGATCGCTGATGGAGACCCCCATCCTCCCTTTAAGCTCCGGATGGAGCAAGCCTTCATAGTTCTTGGGCACGGCAGTCTTCGAAAGCAGCTTCTTGTTGTAGGCGAAGCCGATATACGACTCGCGGGCGATGCCCCAGAAGTACAAGCCGCGCTCGCTTTTCTCCTTGGCGTCTTCGGGATAGGAAGCGAAATGCGGAGAATGGTACGGGCGCAACAGAAAGGCGTCGCGCATGAACATGAGATTCCCTTCGGTGGTCTCGATCGTGTCGGCGATATGTTTTTTCGCCTTCGATTCCTCGTATAAGCGCGTCGTCATATCCGAGCCGGAGACGCGGTAGGCTTCGATCTTCACGCCGGGATATTTCGATTCGAAAGACTTGACCATGCCCTTGTATGAATCGCCCGCCAGCGAAGTATACCAAGTGATCTTGCCTTCGTTCTTGGCGCCGGCGTAAAGAACCTGCTCGCGGTCTTTGCCGTTGTACGTGACCAGCTCGGAAATGGTCATCGGTTTGCGCGCCTGGGAAAATGTTTCCGGCGGGAAAAGTAGACAGATCAGCAAAATACAACCAAAAGTTCTCATGCTCGCGGCTCTCCTTGGCGTCGTTGCTCGAATTGAAACGTCTGCGGCGCAGATGACCTGCAGAACAGTCTTCAGGCGAGAAAAAGGCTCCCAAAAATTTCGGATATCATGCGCTTCGCGTAGCGTCAATCCAGGTGAGGTGAGCTTGAGAATTTCTAAAGCAGCGTCGTCGCATGCTAGCCATGAACCGATCTGCTCAACGAATTGCGCCTCCAATGCACGCACTTCCGGAAAAACTTTCCGCGCGTTTCATTAAATATGCCTCCGTTGGCTCCAATGCCAAAGCCTTTTGAGGTGCTGCGGCTACCAACCCGAACAGGGTGCTTGACGGACAACGTTTCCAGTTGATATCGCTTTTTCCGGATACTGAGGAGCAGGTGGATACAAACTCTAAAAAAGATCGGAGGTTGTATGAAGTTAGTTTTGCAATCGATGGTTGCAGTGGCGCTTTTGACGGGAGTTTCAAGCGTTGCTGAGGGACAAAACTTCAGCGCGCGACTCTCGGGGTACAACGAGGTTCATTTTGTTGCCGGTGATCCTAAAGCTGATCCTGTTATTCCGCCCGCACTGCGTGGTGCGATTTCTACGAAAGCCTCGGGATCATTCAGTGCACAGCTGAGGGCAGGTGACATCGTCGACTACGTTCTCAACTACAGAGACTTAGAGGGGAACGTTACCCAGGCGCACATCCATTTTGGACAGCCAAGCACGGTCGGAGGTATTGTAGTGTGGCTCTGCCAAACAGCTGCTTCCCCGGCTCCTGCGCTGGTTTCCTAAATTAACGCCGATATGTCCGGCCGAGGGGTTTGTGACGGGGACTATCACTCGGGATCAGGTGCTCGCTCAAACCGCCCAGGGAATCGATGCTGGTGAGTTCGACGAACTCGTTCGGCGCTCTGCGCAACGAAGCCGCGTACGTCAACGTTCATTCCTCGCTACACGGCCCCGGCGAGATTCGCGGGCAGATCAAATTCGATGACAAAAGAGGCGACGATGAGTTTCGATTTTAAGTATGTGTCGCCGGGGGAGATAGCTGACTTCGGCAATCACCAGGGACACGGCTGGTAATGGAATCTGGCCTACCCCGTTGATCGATAATTAAGAGAGCGGGGCACGTGATGAACCCCGCTCTCTATTTTCATGAAAGACTTAGCCCGATCTACTTATTTGCCTCCTCGATATACTTGCGGAGAAACGTGACCACCTCGGGCGAAGTCTGCGATGCGCGTTGAAACAGCCGCTCGCCGGCTTCGCCGACTTCGAAACGCGGCTGGAAACGCATGGTGGCGATGGCTTCCTGAAGAAAATCCTGGTCTCGCGACAGGGAGTCGAACGCTTTTCTCAAGATTCCGATTGTTTCCGGCGGCGCCTTCGGCGGCATCAAGAACATGCGCGTCATGTTGGTGCTCGACATATTCGCCGCTTTGAGCGCTTCGTATTTGATTCCTGAAGGTAGTTTGCCGAACGCTTCCTTATAGAAATGAGTGAACGGGAGCAGCTCCGGCACATCGCGGCTCACCAAGATTTCTCCGCTCGGCGCGACCAGATCGGTGTAATAGAGCGGCAGCACCATGCCGGTCTTCACCATTTGCGGTTCCACTTGGGTCCGGTAGCTCGGCAAAGTTTCATCATGATAGTGCGCTTCGCCGCGCTGCACCGCCAGGCGCGCGTCGGAGCTGTTGTTGTAGCCGGTGACGTAGTCATACTTCAAACCCAAGAGATCAAAGGACAAGCGGAAGCGGACGTCCTTCGAACTGCTGATACCTAGACCGGCGGCGCGGAATTTTTGCGCCTTGACAAAGTCCGAGGGTTTCTTGATCCCCGGTGGCACTTCGGTGCGGATGTAAGACACCGTAACGCCGTGCACACCTGTAATAAATCCGAACTTACCGATATCGACGCGCAGCGCGGGATCTTTGACCTGATGCTGGAATAAGCTTCCGGTAAAATACGCCGCCGTAAAACCGTCCGGCTTGGCCACCTCGCCGATATAGTTGACCGCTATGAGCCCGCCGCCTCCGCCCATCGCCTGCACCGTAACCGCCGGCTGGCCCGGAATATGCCGGGACAGATGCTTGGCGAAAATTCTTGACTCGATGTCGGTGGGGCCGCCGGCTGCGAAGTTGATGATGATATTGATCGTCTTGCCTTGATAGAAGGGAGGTTTTTCCGCTGTCCATCCTTGTGAGACGAGTACAGCAAAGAGAGAAAATACCGCGATCGAAGCTACTTGTCGGAAATAATTTCGCCTCATTGTTTTCTCCTTCTTGGCTGCTCGACCTCAGACCACGAATTCACACTCGCCGCCTCAATCCGGTGCATGACGGTCGAGGATGGAGGATAGAAGATAGAGGATGGCAATAGCCTGAGGACGCGATCCTCCACTCCATCCTCAATCCTCCATCTTCGATGCCTCTAGCCCCGCGGATAAAGCGCATCCATCATCAAGCGCTTATGGTGCCCCGGCGTGCCCAAATACTGATAGAGCGTGTGCGCGAGCACGCTGTGCGCCATCATCGGATGGCTGTAATCCGTTCCCGGTCCGGCCCAAACCATGTGCGCGTAATTGGTGCCGTGATAATAACCGTCGCTCGCGGTCGCCTTGGCTTCGTGCACGCCGGCGCGGGCATCCATACCGCTATCGATGCGCCAGATCGCTTCGTAAGTCGCCCAGCGCGCCATATCGAGGTTGATCGAAATATCCACGCAGTGATCCTGCACCCGCTGGAAGCGGCCGATGGGCTGTCCGAAGACGACCCGCGTGCGGGTGTACTCGCAGGTGATGTCGAAGACTTCCTGGGTGGCGCCGACTTGATAGGCGGAAAGAATCGGCAGCGACTTGTCCAGTGCGGCTTCCAGAGTCGACCAGCTCGCGCCGCTCGACCCGAGGAAATCTAGCGGCGAGACCGCGAACATGATCGAAGCGCACTTCGGCGACGGAGACAAAAAATCCGACGTGCGGCGTGATCGTAATGCCGGGACTCTTGGCGTTGACGAGGAGAAAGACCACCTTGCCTTCCTCCGTGCGCGCGGCGCAAAGAAAGTTCGTCGCCGCTTCAGCGTCGAAGACGAAGCGCTTGACGCCGTTCATGAGGTAGCCGCCGTTCGCTTTCGATAGGCGCGTCTCCACCGCTTCGGGCCCCCAGTAGGCGGCTTTGTCGGTGATGGCGGGCACGACGATCGCCGAGCCGTCGCAAATCTTTGGCAGCAACATCTTTCTTTGTTCTTCGGTGCAGGCTTCGAAAATCATCTGCGCGCTCAGCACGCCGGAAGTGAAAAGCGGTCCGGGCACAGGTCCGTGCCCGAGCGCTTCGAACACCACGGCGCAATCCATCGTGGACACGCCCGCGCCGCCGTACTCTTCCGGCAAGCATCATGCCAAGCCAGCCGATCTCCGCGGCCTTCTTGATCAGCTCCGGCCGAAAAGTCTGCTTGTTCTTGTACCACTGGGTCATCTGGTGCGCCGGCACTTCTGCTTTGACGAAGTCTTCCGCCACTTTTTTGAATTCTTCTTGGGTTTCGGTAAGTGCTAAGTCCATGTTCAACTCCTTGTGTAAGGAGGCAATAGGCATTAGGCAATAGTTCGGAAACTGTCAGAGTGCGCAAAAGTTTCTTTCCATTTCTTAACTATTGCCTGTTGCCTCGTGCCTATTGCCTAATCGGTTTCCGGCGCCTTCTCCGTCGTCGGGCGACCAAGGCCAAGGCGACGGGCGAAGATCAAACGATCGGTGTCCAAAGTGCCGCCGCCGTGCAATTGGCCGGGGCCGGTGCGCACGGCGTACTCGAAGTCGATCACTTCGTGAACCGATAAGTTCTGTTCGAGAGCATCCGCGCCCATGATCGCTTGCAGGCGTTCGCCGTTGCGCAGGCGCAGCATGCGCTGGTAGTAGCGCTGCTGCGGGCCGCCGTAGGGATGCGGTTTCTTGGCGAAGCGGCGCCAGTAGATGAGCTGGTTGAAGCGCCTGCAGCGTATTCAACTCGATGGTCATCTCGGCGATCAGATCGCGCACGCGTGGATCTTCGATGATCGGTTTGCCGTCGATGTGCGTGCTGCGGCAGTACTCGACCACGCGCTCGATGAGCGGATCCACCGCGATGCGGCCGTCGCCGCCGTGCTCGAGCTCCATATGGGTGCTGGCGACTTTCCAGCCGTTGTTCTCGCCTCCGATCAAATATTTCGCCGGCACGCGCACGTTGTCGAAGAACACCGCGTTCTTGATGCCCATCATCAAATTCATGTGCTGGATCGTAACGCCGGGAAGATTCGCCGGGATATGCAGCCAGCCGAGATTTTCATGACGTTTGCCCTGCGGATTGGTGCAGACCAAGGTCCAGAGGTAATCCGGCGGCAGATGATGGCCGACCATGACCTTCTGGCCGTTGACGACATAGTGATCGCCGTCGCGAATCGCTTTGGTCTGGCAGTTGGCGATGTCGCTGCCGCCGTGGGGTTCGGTGAGCACCTGCCAGACGCAAATTTCGGCCTTTGTGATCGGCGGCAAAAATTCAGCTTTCTGCTCGTCGGTGCCCCAGCGGATCAGCACCGGCGCGACGATGCGCGCCAGAGTGTAGAACACATGGGACAGGTTGAGCCCGTATTTGAAGAGCTCGGTGTCGAGCACCACCTGATGATCGACCGTTAGATCGGCGCCGCCGTATTTTTTCGGATACAGCGGAAACAGCCAGCCCTTGGCGCCCAATTTCTCCGCCAGCCCGCGGCGAAATTTATACTCGTCGGCGTCCTCGCGCGTCGACCACGACGCCGACCAGCGCAAGTGTTCGTGGCCTTCGAACTGCTCGGCCATCCAAGCGGCAACCTCTTTTCTAAATTCCACCACCTGGGGCGGATCGGCGGATACGTTGAAATCCATAATTTCTCTCCTTCCGGAGTTTCTAGTTTCTGGTCTCTAGTTTCTAGTTTTCAGGACAGGAGGAATCAACTAGAACCTTCAAACTAGGAACTAGAAACTAATCTAAATCACTCCACTCGCTCTCAACTCCTTCACTGCATCGCTGTCATAGCCCAATTTCCCCAGCACTTCCTCGGTATGTTCTCCCAACAGCGGCGCGGGGCAAAAAAACTTCGGCGGCGTGTCCGACATGTTGATCGGGCTCCCAACCAGGTTGCTCTCGCCCATCTTCGCATGGCTGATCTGTTTGGGAATACCTAGATGCTTGATCTGAGGGTGGTCGAAAACTTCGGCGATGGTGTTGATCGGCGCATTGGGAATCTGATTGGCATCGAGACGAACCAGCCAATATTCGCGCGCCTTCGTGCGGAACTGCGCGCGCAAGATCTTCACGATCTCTTCATGACGATCGGTACGATGCTTGTTCGAAGCGAAGCGCGGGTCTCCGACTAAACTCTCCAGCTCGCCGGCTCTCAAGAAATCTTCCCAAGCCTGATTATGGGAGGAAAGATGAACCATGAAAGGTTTGCCGGCGCAGTCGAGCAGGCTGTAGATCCGGCCCTTGGGAAAATTTTCTCGCGACACCGCCTCGCCGCCGTTGAGATAATCGACAACGTGAGATTCGATGAAAGCGATCGCCACCTGCAGCAAGGACACGTCGATGAACTGGCCGCTGCCGGTTTTCGCTCGCGCCAGAAGCGCAGCCATGATGCCGTTTGCGGCGAAAATTCCCGCCGTGTGATCGACGAAAGAAACCCCGGCGACCTTGGGATCATCGAGATCGGTGACCAGGCTCATCATGCCGCTAAGCGCCTGGCCGATGGTATCGAAGCCCGGCTTGTCGCGGTATGGGCCGCTTTGGCCGTAGCCGGAAATCGAGCAATGGATCAATTTCGGATTGAGCTTCGCCAGATCGTCGTAATCGAGACCGAGCTTGGCTCGGGTGGGGGGACGGAAGTTTTCGAGGAAAACATCGGCCGTCGTCAGCAGCTTCAGCAAAATCTCGCCGCCTTTTTTTTGACGAAGATCGAGGGTGACGCTTTTCTTGTTGCGGTTAAGCGCGCGGAAGCTGGGTCCGTAGCCTTCGTATTTTGGGTTGCGCCCTCGGTGCGTGTCGCCGCCGTTGGGCAATTCCACTTTGATCACTTCGCAGCCAAGATCGCCCAGCAGGCTGCTCGCGTAAGGCCCGGCCACGTGGCCGCTAACGTCGATACAAAGGTAACCTTCAAGCGCTCCGGAAATCATGCGCGGGTTGAATCCTCAGATTGATCATTCACTTATCGCAATCGAAATGGGTTTTCCAGCAGTGAAGGATGCCACGCCACACCGCGCGGGGCAGATGCCAACAATTGCGTGATCAGCGAGCGGCCCGACCGTATCGCCACTTCTTGCTTGGCCAAACGCCTGCCTGAATTCCATGCCCTTCTTTTCGCCCATCAGATGCAGCATATTGGCGAACCAGCAGTCTTCGTTTTTGTCCAGTACCATGCGCCGTCGCCAGCGTGGGTGAGCAGGTCTTCATAATTTTTGGGCAGCTCCTCGCGCTTGACCCTCGTCGTGTTGTACGCAGTTGCGATCAAGTTGTCGTAGAAATCGGTCCAGGAGCCGTCGGGGTCTTTGAAGCCGTCAGGATAAACCGCCGCCAACGGCGACTTGTAAGAGATCAACAAACCTCGCTTCTGCACATGATGGGTTTCAAACTCGCCCACGCTCAGCACATCGGCGTTATAGCTGCCGGTCTTTCGTTCCACATTCAAACGACTGAAAATCCGCTCGTGCGAAGAGCGGAAAATGTCCGTTTTGATGTACGGATATTTTGTCTCGAACGCGGTGGTCAAGGCGGGCAAATTCGGTTTCCACCGAAGTGCAGAAAATTATCTTGCCTTCCTTTTTTGCGCCTTCGATGAGAGCGGTAATGCGCGGATCCGTTCGGCTGCGTGTGCGAACGCGTGCAAGACCGTCCAAACCAAGAGGGCTGCAATCGTGATTTGACGTTTCATAATCCACCCCTTCGAGTCGCTAGCAGCGGGGCGCCTGCCGCCAGCGCTCGCCAGTCGTGATAGCGTTGAATGCCGACAGCATCAGCTTCGGATTGATTCCAAGGCCGGTCGATCAACGCGACATTTAGTCTCATATGATCGGCGAGATAGCGCGCCATCGGCAGGGAATCCTCCACTGCCCAGCAAAAGCGACGCTCTGCCAATTCGACCAAGGAAATCGCCCTCGTGTCGTTCGTTGCGAAGCGCGAGTATTTGTCCACCACCGTGAAAGAACTGTGCGAGATTTGATATTTGGCTAACCAGGCAAGTGAAACCTCCACGCTGTCCGGTGGTCGTCCCGTGACGATCGCGATGTCAAAGCCCTGCTCTTCCCAGCCCTTGAGCGCCGCTATCGCTTCGTCCACCGGGATCATGCTGAGTAGTTCCTCGGGCTTGTGGACGAGGCGATACAGTTCATCGCGCTCCACGGCGGATAATCCACATGAGTGACCGACATCGAAATTTTTTAGTTGTTCGTACGCGATCCTTTTCCCGAACTCGCGCTCGACAATCACGAGAAAATGGCGCGCCGCCTGGCACAGCACGTCGTCGAGATCGACGTAGATGCTTTTGCACTCCGCCGTCATTCGCCTTGCGCCATCAATCCAGGATAGCCTTCAAGCGCTGGGTCAATTCTTTTTGCAGTTTATGCGTCTGACCCGGCTGATACACTGTCGTCTTCCATTGCGCGACGTCGAAGGGAAGTTTTTCTGTGGAAGTCGAGCAGATATGCACGCAAGGTTTTTTAAGGGCATGCGCGTAGCCGGCCTCGTAGAGAACATTCGGCTTGGACTCCGACAGGTCGACGATCACGGCGACCGATTTGCGGATCATGCGGTGAATCTCCTCGACCACGTTGCCCTGAAACTCACGCCGGTCCACCCGATCGCACACCGCCCCAACCTGCTCGGCGGCATAGCTCATCGCGACGAAGAAAACGTCTTCGTATTGCGGCGCGAACGGCATGGCGGCGAAGATCAACCTTTCAACCTTCGTGGTTTCCGCCGGGTGCGTGCGCGTTTTCGCGGTTTCGATCTCGGCCTGTATCGCAGGCACGAGCCCGTCGACGCTCACGACGCCTTTCGCCGGCAGGTTCCGCTTGAGCCCGGGGATGACGACGAACGCGCCATCCACCTTGGCCGCTTCTTGATAGAATTGGGCCTGGCGGCTCGCCTCGGTCGTCAGGCCGGGAAAATCCCATCGCCGCGTTTCGA
This sequence comes from uncultured delta proteobacterium, assembly GCA_963745035.1. Taxonomy (GTDB): domain Bacteria; phylum Desulfobacterota; class Binatia; order UBA9968; family UBA9968; genus DP-20. The sequence goes on from CAVUVW010000013.1 coordinate 291,691, forward strand.
CGATGAACTGGCGACCGTCCGGCGCATAGACGATGAAATCCGGCGCCAATCCGCCGATGGCCTTTTCCGTTACGAACTTAAGGCCGGCTTCACGCAGCCGCTCCGCGACGATGTCTTCGATTTCCTTTTCAGGTTGGTCAGCCATGAAAGTTCGAGTTTAGCACGATTAAGGCCGCCGGATGATAAGACTGATCCGACCGGTGGTGCCGTCGATTTCCAAATGCGCCGACTGCAGAAATCTTCTTCCCAGTATCCCGATCACCTGTGCATCGTTCTCACGGCTCTTTTCCGCCAGCGCGGGCACCGCAACGCATTCCATCACTTGTTCAAATAGGCAGGACTTGCCGTCGACATCCTTTGCCGGCAATACCAACTTCGCCATGTATTGGCGGAGCGAGCCATAGCCATGAATGCCATGAATTTCCCGCATACCGCGGTCCGCGAGATGCAGCTCCGTGGCAACATCGAGATCGATCATCGCTCCGTAGGCCCCGGTATCGAGCAAAAACTCCCCGGGCATTCGCCGGCCCAGCTCATCGTCATGCCGGCTCCATGAACCGGGAATCAGCGGCCCGACACTCTCCAGCCGAGCCGAACTCGATTCAACAGTGATATGCCATTGTCGATTGCCCATCTGCGGATCTGCCATTGGAGCATCAAATAGAAATGAACGGGTGCGTCCGAAGCCACTTTACAATTTCGAGATAAACTCGCTCCCACGGACCAAAAACCGATAAGGCTTACTTTTCCATTTTCCCGCGTAGTCGACACCGATACGCGGCGTAGCTTGAAACTTTGGAATCGGCTCGCCGCGATCTTCAACGTAAAGGACATTGCCGCGCAGATCGGCGCCGTTGAGCGACCGATCGACCGCGAAAGCCTGGCAGAGTTTTCCCGGTCCGCTGGCGAGATTGCGCAAAGCGCCGTTTTGCCGCCGCTCTTTCATCAATTCGATTCCGTCCACCGGCTCGACCGCGCGAATCAGAACAGCCGCAGGATAATCCTTTGCCTCCGTCACTAGATTGAGCATGTTGTAAAAACCATAAATAAAATACACATAGGCATGACCCGCCGGCCCGAACATCACTTCTGTGCGCGCCGTGCGGCCTTTGGATGCGTGGCACGCGAGATCCTGCGGTCCGACGTAAGCCTCGGTTTCGACAATGCGCCCCACCGCGCCGCCTTCGGGATGTTTTCGTACCAGATACTTTCCCAAAAGCTGCTTAGCGACGTCGATCGTATTTTGTTCGTAAAAGGAGCGCGGAAGTTTCACGGGAGCGGCGAGAAAATTGGAGGCGTTTCTTTCCGGAATCTGACCTCTGACCACCGACTTCTGACATCTAGCTCATTCCGCCTGCGGTAATCCGTCCTTGATCTCCACCCACGGAGCTCTCGAACTTACATGCGTATGTTTGGAAATCTTCACGCCAGGATCGCTGTCCAAAGTCCCGGGCCGAAAACGGAGGCGTTCCGGATCTTTATCTTTCTTTTTTACAATCGGCGACCCGCATCTCCCACAGAAAACGCGGTGATTGCCGGGCGAAGATTCCCACTCCTTGAGTAGCTCTTCTCCGGCGACAAACCGGAACGAAGCCGCGGGAATCGTCGCCCCGCTCGAAAACGCCGATCCCGACATTTTCCGGCACAGGCTGCAGTGGCAATTGGTCACCGCGCCCAACTCGCCGTCGATCTCATATTTTACGCCACCGCATAAGCATGATCCTTTTAACATCGAGCCTCCATTTTGACCCGTATAGAAACCTTTCTTACTTGATCTCCTTCACCAGACTCCAATCCACCAGTTGGCTCAGCGGAATATCCTTGGTGATCTTGAGGCGCTCTTTGGTCAACTGCACGTCGAGCTGCACGCCTTTGTCGGAGATCATGCCGTCGTTGGTGAAAGAGTTGATCGACGCGTCATAAGCTCGGGCCGATTGCGCCGGTGTGATGCGCAGGTAATCCGACAGCATCTGGATCGTTTCGGCGCGATTTTGTTTCATGAAACGCGACCCGCGCACACCGGCGCGGACCACCCGTCTCACTTGATCGCGCTGCTTCTGGAGCTTGGTTTCCATGACGGCGATGCCCGAGAGCGGCAGCTCGATGAGATCGCCTAAATAAACCAACCGGCGAAAGCCCTCGTCTTCAGCTTTGACCGCAAAGGCGACGTCGATCGGAGTGGCATCGATGGCGCCCGAGTGCAGCGCCAAGAGCCGCGTCGGACTCTCGCCGGTCACGATGATGGTTACATCTTTCTCCGGTTCCAGGCCGAAATGGCGCACGGCCACCCGGGACAGATAATCCACCGTGCCCGCCACCGAGTCCACGCCGATGACTTTTCCCTTGAGGTCCTTGGGCGTCTTGATTTCGGGCCGGGCAATCAGCACGTGAAGCGGTCGCCCGGCAAACCCAACTACCGCTTTCATCGGCACTCCCGTCACCGCGGCGCGCAAGGCCGATCCCCAGGCGAGCAGATAATCGACGTCGCCCGACATGAGCGCTTTCACGCCGAGCGCGGGCTGCATCTGCACCTTGTCGACGTCGAGACCTTCCTCTTTAAAAAATTGCTTCCGCATGGCGACGACGACCGGAAACTCGAAAAGCCCGCGGCTCGGCGTCGCGATGGTGATCCGTTCAGCACAAACCCACGATGGTGAACCCAGGAGCGCGACTAGCCCGGACAGGAGAATCGAACAGATGGCGCGACAGCAAAGCGCTTTCATCGTCTGGTCCCTCTATTCCAGCCTGACGTTTTTGCTGAAATCATAGCTCTTGGAATAAGTGCTTTCATAGGTGCAACCGATCCGCTCTTCGTCCCAGCCGCCGGCAAAGCATTTTTTCAGAAACGACATCATCAAAGCCCACGCGTCCTTCGCCGCTTCCTTGCGATAGCGTCCCGGCATGGTGTCGTTGAGCCAACCGTGTGGCGCCCCGGCATAGATACGAATGTGGCAATTCTTCTTGGCTTTTTCCAAGGCGTTGCGGAAACGCGCGACGTCATCGATAGAGATAATATGATCCGCTTCGCCAAAGACGCCGAGCACCGGGCAATTCACTTGCGCGATCAGCTCTTCGATCGGCGTCGGACGGAGCTCGTTGCCGAGCCATTCTTTGCCGCCGATGGCGCCGTACAGCACCACCGCTCCGGCGATATCATTGCGCTTCGCCGCCAGCAGCACCGGCTGACGCCCGGTCTGGCAAACACCGATGATGCCGATGCGGCTGCCGTCCACTTCTTTGCTCTTCTTCAAATACTCCACGGCCGCGTTGAGATCCTCCAGCGCGCCGTCGTCGGTCAGATCGACTCTTTGCTCGCCGCGCAGCACGGCAGCCCGATCGCCGGTGAAACGATGAAACAGATCGGGCGCTAAACCGACAAATCCCGCTTGGGCCAATTTGACGGTGAGATCCTTGGTATGTTGGTCGATACCGTAGCGCTCGTGCAGGATGATTACGGCAGGCCGCTTGCCTTTGGCTTTGGGCAAAGCGCGGACGGCGCTGATGCCGTCGCCGAATTTGATCATCTTCGCTGCTATGCCACTCGACTTCTTTGCCGCCATCACGCCTCCCTGTGAAACTCGATCGCAAAATTGCGCCAAGCTTATCCTCGCCTCAATAAACGAGTCAAGGCGAAGCGGTTGAACTTGTCTCGAAGCTATTCGAGACGTATAGTCCGCACCATGAACCTAAAAGACGGATCGAGCGTGGTGGCGGATCTAACCACCATCGGGAGGAAAACCGGAGCGCCTCGGGCGGTCGAGCTGCGCTTCCTCTATTTAAACGGAAACTTTTACGCCACGTCGAGCAAGGTCGAGGGCAAGCACTGGTGCCAGAACATGATCAAGAATCCCGCCGTCGAGATCAAAGCGAGAGACGAGAAATTTTCGTGCACGGCCAAGCAGGTAACCGACGAAGCGCTGCGCCGGCAGATTCTGAGCCTGCGCGACTCGCCGCCGCAGCTTGACCGAGTCGTGTTCGAAATCAAACCGCGAAACTGAAGCCGCGAACGGGAGTCTCCCGATCGCTTTGCGCCTCTGACAATATGAGCACGGCCGCGACAATCAGGGCCGCGACGATGCCGTCCCTCACGTCACCACTTACGTCCCTCTCAGCGGGTGAAAAAGAACGCTTGGTAGTTTGGATGAGCCGACCTGCAAGTCCGCCGGGAACAAGAGCCGGAAATCCCTACTTCTTGGTCTCTTCCTTGGCTTCGGCCGCCTTCTTTTCCACGGTCTCAACGCCCTTGACCATGCCTTCCATCATGCTTCTTTCTTTTTGCATGCCTTCTTGCATCGCCTTTTGCGCTTCCGCCGCTCTCTCGGCCGAATCCTTTTTGTCGCCGCAGGCGCAAATAGCCACAGCTATGGCGATCGCCAACGACAACTGTGCAAACGTTTTCATCCTTCACCCCCTGTTGTTCTATTCTAGTTAACAGAAATGTACCCGACCTGCCAATCGCGCCGACTCCGAACGATTCTCGTTTTTCCTTTCCGTCCTCGTTTGCTATCCTGAAGGCAATCATGGTCACACGTTTGTCGGCACTCGGTGTGCTCCTTGCGCTGCTCTATTCTGCCGGGCAAGTCTCCTCACAGGCCACGAAGAAGGCGAATCTCGGCGCTTCACTGGCGATTACCGAATCGGGCGCCTGGAAGCCGATTCAGCGCGGCGTCGAGTTCCGCACGATGACCATGCAGCGGATTGATCCTGCTTACGCGATGGAACTGAAGCTGCTTCGTTTCGACGGTCGGTTCATCGTCCCACGAGTTCTTTATGCCGGCCAATTCCAACTGAAGTCCGCAAATGCAAAACTTTTTGCGGAGAAAGCCGGCGCCGTCGCGGCGATCAACGCTAATTACTTCGACGAGAAAGGCCGGCCGCTGGCGTATCTCAAAACCGCCGAGAAAGAAATCAACCGGGCAGTTTCCAAACACGGTCTTTACACCGGTGTCTTTGGTTTAGGCGAGTCGGGGCCCTTTGTCACCCATCGAGATGAATTTCAGCCGGCTCAAACCGGCGAAGCGCTGCAATCGGGGCCCTTGCTATTGCATCGCAGCGCGTCCGTGGAGGTTTTGAGCGGTCTAGGGCGCTACGCGCGCCGCAGCGTCGTCGGCATGGATAAAGAAGGGCGCATGCTGATCGGCGTCAGCGACGGGGTGATCGGCGGGCTGAACTTTGCCGAGCTGCAAGAGATGTTCATGCAGCCCAAGTGGCAAATGGAAGCGACGGAGTTGCTCAATCTCGACGGCGGCGGTTCCGCGCAGCTCTACGTCAAATCGGGCAAGTTCGAAGAATGGCTGCCCGGCACCTCGGACGTCCCGGTCGCCATCGGCTTCTTCGCCAAATCGAACTGATCTGGCCGGTTAGAACTCACCGCGAAGGCACGCAGTAAGGTTCAATCTTCTTAGTCGGAATGTTCGTGAACTTCGTGTCTTCGTGTTGAATTTATTTTCGCGAAACCCGGCGGCGGCGATCGAATCGCCGGCTTACTGGAGCGAGGAAAATGCGGCGCGGCTCCAGTTGAGCGCGGGGCCGGGAAGCACGCCGAAATAGATCGTGCCGGAGAGCGCCAGGAAGATCGCTACGTAAACGTATGGTGATTGCCGGAAACTTCTGCCTTCCGCGCCACCTTCTTCCATGTACATCGCGACGATCACGCGCAAATAGTAAACCACGGAAAGCAAGCTGTTCAGCACGCCGATGACGGCCAGGCCCAAATATCCCGCGAGCACCGCCGAGCGAAACACATAGAACTTGCCGACAAAGCCGGCCAGCGGAGGAAAGCCGGCCAGGGACAACATGAAAATCGACATGGCCAGACCGAGAAACGGCCGCTTGAACCCCAAGCCGGCGAAGTCGCGGTAGGTCTCGCGCGGGTCGTCGCCGTCGGCCATGCAGCCGAGCACCGCGAACGCGCCGAAAGTCATGAGCGCGTAGGCGGCGGAGTAAAACAGCAGCGGCATGCCGCCCCATTCCTCGCCGACGATGATCGCGATCAGCAGATATCCCGCATGAGCGATGCTCGAATACGCGAGCATGCGCTTCACGCTCGCTTGGCCGATGGCGAGCAAATTGCCGAGGGTCATCGTGGCGATGGCGACGATCCACAAGGGAAGCACCCAATCGCTGTCGAGCGGCGAAAGCTTGTGGCTGAGAATGCGCGCCCACGCCGCGAATGCCGCCGCCTTCACGGCCACCGACATAAATCCGGTGACCGGGGTCGGCGCGCCGTCGTAGACATCCGGCACCCAGAAATGAAACGGCACGGCGCCGACTTTGAAGGCAAAGCCGATCAGCAGCAAAAAGCCGCCGCCGACCAGATAGAGCGGCCAATCGCTCGGCTCCTCCACCAAAAAGTCCGCGATCACATCGAGATTGGTCGAGCCGGCCGCGCCGTAAATAAGCGCGATGCCGTAAAGCAGAAAGCCGGTGGCAAAGGCGCCCATCAGAAAGTATTTCATCGCCGCTTCGCTCGACCGGGCGCTGCCGCGCCACATGCCGGTCAGCACGTAGACCGCCACCGACATGGTCTCCAGTCCAAGAAAGAAAACCAGCAGGTCATTGGCCGCGGCCATGACGATCATGCCGACGGTGGCGAAAAGCACCAGCGCGTAGTATTCGCCCTCGTGAATGCCGGCCAGCCGGATGTAGTGAATCGAGGAAAGAATCGTCAGCGCGGCGATCAGCAAAAAAATCAGCGTGAAGAAAAGCGCGAAGTTGTCCAACACAATGCCGTCGCTGAACGCGCTTTCCTGCGCGCCCCAGAGCGCGATCGCCTCGCCGGTGGCGAGCCCGAGCCCGATCAGGCTGATGAACGCAAGAAAGCCCCTGGGCTCGTGCTCTTTGAAGAAAAGATCGCGCAGCAGCACGATCAGGGCCGTGAGCAGCACCTGAATGGCCGGCAGCAGAGGGAGAAGATTAACGTCCATGGTCGTTGCGCTCGACGCGGCTGACGCGATCGGCCGGCGCCCCCGGATTCGCAGCGGCGGTGATTTTTTTCAAGGTCAGCGCCGCCGCCGGTTCGATGCGCTGCAAAAACGGCCGCGGGTAAACGCCCATCACGACGATCAGAATCAGAATCGGCGCGAGCAGCAACAGCTCGCGGCCGTCTAAATCGCGCAAATTCTTATTTGCCGCGTTGGTCAGCGGGCCGAAAACCACCCGCCGGTACATCCAGAGCATATAAATCGCGCCGAGGATCACGCCGGTGGCGGCCGCCGCGGTCCAGCCCGGCGTGACGCCGAAGGCGCCGAGCAAAATCAAGAACTCGCCCACGAAGCCGTTCAGTCCGGGCAAGCCGACGGAGGAAAACATGACGACGAGAAGGATCACGGAAAACAGCGGGATGACTTTCCACAAGCCGCCGAAATCGTCGATCATGCGCGTGTGGCGGCGGTCGTAAATCATGCCGACCAGGAGAAACAGCGCGCCGGTGGAGAGCCCGTGGCTGATCATTTGATAGATCGCGCCCTGCACGCCCTGCAGGTTGAACGCGAACAGGCCGAGCATGACGAATCCCAAGTGGCTCACCGACGAATAGGCGACGAGCTTCTTGATGTCGCTCTGCATCATCGCCACGGCGGCGCCGTAGATGATGCCGATCACCGCCAGGGCGATGATGACCGGCGCCGCCGCGACGGCCGCGTCGGGAAAAAGCGGCATGGCGAAGCGCAGAAAACCGTACGTGCCGAGCTTGAGCAGAACGCCGGCAAGAATCACTGAGCCCGCCGTCGGCGCCTCCACGTGGGCGTCGGGCAGCCAGGTATGAAACGGAAAGAGCGGGACTTTGATCGCGAAAGACAAGGCGAAGGCGCCAAACAGCCACATCTGTTGCTCGAGCGGCAGGCGCAGGCCGTAGAGCTTCAGCAGATCGAAGGTCAGCGCTTGTTGGACCTCGGCGTGGCGCGCGGCCAGGTAGATGATCGCCACCAGCATGAGCAGGCTGCCCGCCATCGTGTAGATGACGAACTTGAGCGCGGCGTAGATGCGCCGGGTTCCGCCCCACACGCCGATCAGAAAATACATCGGCACCAGCATCACTTCCCAGAAGACGTAAAAGAGAAACAGATCGAGCGCGACAAAGGCGCCGAGCATGCCGGTTTCCAAGAGCAGCATGAAAATCAGATACTCTTTTACCCTCTCCTGTAACCGACCACGAGGCGAGGATCGCGATCGGCATCAGCAAGGTCGTCAACAGAACGAGAAACAAACTGATGCCGTCGATGCCGACGATGTATTCGATGCCGAAAGCGGGCATCCACCGGGACGCGCTCGACGAACTGCATCTCGCCGCTGCTCCCGTCGAATCCCGCGAGAATCTGCACGGATAGGAGAAATGTGACCCCGCTCGCGATCAGCGCGAGAGCAAACAGCGTGCCGGTCAAGCGCCGCGGCACAAGCGCGAGCAGCACCGCGCCGGCGGCGGGAAGGGCGAGCAACAAGCTCAAGTATCCGATGCAGCCGACATGGTTACGGTTGTCCGATGTAGTAGCCCAGCAGCGCCAGGGTGCCGAGCAGAAAGCCGGCGACGTAGTGCTGCACGTTGCCGGTCTGGAGGCCGCGCCAGGCCCAACTGAGACCGCGTGCCGCGGCGGCGACGCCGTTCACGGTTCCATCGATCACCCATGGGTCGATGAACTGGGCAAAGAAGCGCGAGCAGGCGGTAAACGGCCGCACGATTACCCGGTCATAAAATTCATCGACATAATATTTGTTGAGCGACAGACGATAGAGCGTGTTCCCCTCCGACTCGTTCGGCGCCCTGCGCCCGCCCGGCCATATTTCACGTAGGCGAGGTAAATGCCGGCGGCGACCACCGCGAGCGTCAGCAAAGTCACCAGGATTTCGCTGCTGACCGAGCCGTGATGTTCCGGCGCGCCGAAAATTCGCTTCGAGCCAATGATCCCACCGGCTACCCCATAGATACTCCGGCGCGCCCAACCAGCCGGCAAAAATCGATCCGACCGCGAGAACCATCAAGGGCAAAGTCATCGACGCCGGCGATTCGTGCAGATGCGCCTTGGCGTGATCGTCGGCGCGGCACTCGCCGTGAAACACCATGAAAAAGCTGGCGAAACATGTAAAAGGCGGTCAAGCCGGCGGTGACAAGGCCGACGGCCCAGAGAACGTATGCGCCGTGGCTGAAGGCCTGCCAGAGAATCAAGTCCTTGGAGAAAAATCCCGCCGTCAAAGGCACGCCGGCGATCGCCAGCGTCGCGACCACGTAAGTCCAATACGTCGTCGGCATGGATGACCGAAGCCCGCCCATTTGGCGCATGTCCTGGTCGCCGCCGAGCGCGTGAATCACGCTACCCGAGCCGAGAAACAGGCAGGCCTTGAAAAACGCATGGGTGAAAACATGAAAGATCGCCGCGCTGAACGCTCCGAGACCCACGGCCAGAAACATGTAGCCGAGCTGGCTCACGGTCGAGTAGGCCAAAACTTTTTTGATGTCGTTTTGCGTGAGCGCGATGGTCGCGGCGAAAAACGCCGTCGCCGCGCCGATCCAGGCGATGAGGGCCAGTGTCGCCGGCGCCAGCGCAAAGAGAAAATGCAGCCGCGCGGTCATGTAGACGCCGGCGGTGACCATCGTAGCGGCGTGGATCAACGCGCTCACCGGCGTCGGCCCGGCCATGGCGTCGGGCAGCCACACGAACAGCGGGATCTGCGCCGATTTCCCCGCGGCGCCGACAAAGAGCAGCAGCGTGATCAGGCCGACCGTGGCCGGATTCATCATTTGCGCGTGCTTTTGCAGCTCGGCGAAATCCAAGGTCCAGACGCCCTGACGGCCCAGCTCGGTAACCAGGAGAAGGATGCCCAAGATAAAACCGAAGTCGCCGATCCGGTTGACGATGAAAGCCTTGTTTCCCGCAATCGTGTTGTTGTGATCCTCGTACCAGAAGCCGATCAAAAGGTAGGAGCAAAGCCCGACGCCCTCCCAGCCGACGAACAGCAGCAGCAGATTATCGGCCATGATCAGCAGCAGCATGAAAAAGATGAAGAGATTGAGATAAACGAAGAAGCGCGCCATGCCGTCGTCGTGCGCCATGTAGCCGAGGGAATAGACGTGAATCAGGAAGCCGATGCCGGTGACGATCAGCAGCATGACCGCCGTCAGCGCGTCGACTTGCAGCGAAAAGGCGATTTTGAAAGAGCCCGACTCGATCCACGTGTAGATCCAATCGCGCAAGACGCCCGCCGCCGGCAACTGAAAAAAGACGTAAAGCGCGATCGCGAACGACGCGCCCACTGCCGCGCACGCGAGCGCGCCGGCGCTCCCGCGCCCGAGCGCCCGGCCGGCGAAGAGATTGACCGCGCTCGCCGCGCAGCGGAATCAAAAGAATCCAGCGCAGAAGATCGGAGGCCGCCACGCCGGTCTCGGGAGTCACCATTTGAGCAGTTGCATCTCCTGGGGATCGAGGCTTTGGCGATGGCGGAATACGGAAATGATGATCGCGAGACCGATGACGGCCTCGGCTGCGGCGACGGCCATGACGAAGAAAACCGCCACCTGCCCTTCCATGGAGCCGAGAAAGCGCGAAAACGCAATGAAGGTCAGATTGACCGCATTGAGCATCAGCTCGATCGACATCAAAACGACGATGAGATTGCGCCGCGCCAGCACGCCGATGACGCCGATGGCGAACACCACAGCGCTCAGAATCAAGTAATACTCGAGCGGCACCATGAGATCAGCGTTCCCGCTTGGCCAGCACCACCGCGCCGATGATCGCCACCAGCAGCAGTATCGAGGCGATCTCGAACGGCAGAACAAAATCGCCGAAAAGACTTTTGGCGAGCATCTCCGGGCTGCCGAATGGTTCAGTGGACGACCGGGCCGGCTGCCGTTTTTGCTTGCGTCAGCATCGACGCCAGCACGCCGCCGAGCAGCAAGGCGAGCAAGCCCGAGAACCCGAGCCACCGTTGGCGGCGCTCTTCGGGCGCCGTGACGTTCAAAAACATGATGACGAAAAGAAACAGGACCATGATGGCGCCGGCGTATACCAGAATCTGCAGCACGCCGACCATCGGCGCCTGCAACGTGATGAAGAAAATCGAGATGATCAGCAGCGCGGCGACCAGCGCCATTGCGCAGTGCACGACGTTGCGCAGCAAGACCACGAGCAGCGAAAAAATCACCAGCAGACCGGCGAGCGCGAAAAACAGCAAGGTCGAAGCATCCATGGCGTTTCGGTTTTACTGCACGGCAAGGATGACGAGCGCAGTGACGACGACGTTGAGCAGCGCTAGCGGCAGCATCATCTTCCAGCCGAGCCGCATGACTTGATCGTAGCGAAACCGCGGCACGCTCCAACGCAAAAGAATCTGCAGCCAGCAAAAAAACAGCACCTTGAGAGTAAAAGCGCCGACCTGCAAGCCGACCACCGCCAGGTGCGGCAAAAGCCACTGGTCGCCCCAGGGAAAATGAAAGCCGTCGCGCAGCAGCTAGGGGACCTGCCAGCCGCCGAAGAAAAGCGTCGTCACCAGCCCCGCCGCGGTCACGATCTCGGCGAACTCTCCGGCAAAAAACATCAGAAACTTGCCGCCGGAGTATTCGACGTGATAGCCCGCGACGAGCTCCGACTCGCCTTCGGGCAGATCGAACGGTATCCGCTTGGTCTCCGCCACGGCGGCGGTGAAAAACAGCAGAAACGCCAGCGGCTGCAGAAAGATCCCCCACGCGGGCAGCCAGCCGAACACCGGCTGCAGGCTCGCGGGCAGCAGATCGCGCATCAACGCGCCCTGGCCGCGCACGATCTCTTGCAATTCCAAAGTGCCGTAAACCATGAGGATGCCCATGACCGACAGCCCCATCGCGATCTCGTAGGAGATCATCTGCGCCGAGCCGCGCACGCCGCCGAGCAAAGAGAACTTATTGTTCGAAGCCCAGGCGCCGATGACGATGCCGTACACGCCGAGCGAGCCCATGGCGAAAATGTAGAGGATGCCGATGTTCAGGTTGGCGACCTGCAAGTTGATCGCGCGCTCGCCGATGTAAAGCACGTCGCCGAAGGGAATCACCGCGAAGGCCACGAGCGCCGTAAATAAGCGCCATGCACGGCGCCAGGGTATGGAGAAACTTGTCGCCCGCCGGCGGGATAAAGTCTTCTTTGGTGAGAAACTTGAGCGGATCGGCGATCAAGGTATTGACCAATCCCAGACCGGCGAACCCGAAAATCGACGCGCGGTTGGCGCCGATGCGGTCTTGAATGAGCGCGCTTCCCTTGCGCTCGACCCAGCCGAGAATGCCGGCCAGATTGAGGACCATGAAGAGGACGAGAAACGCTTTGGTCGCGATAATCGCCAGATCAACGATCATGATGCTCCGCCGCCGCCACTCCCACTTCGATGCCCTGATCGCCGATCGAGTCGAAATCCAACCCTTGGTAGACGGGTTTTCCCGCGCCAGCGCTTTGAAAATCTCGGCGGGACTTGCGTAACCGTTGCGTTCGCCGCCGAGATCCAAAAGTTGAATGAAAATCTCGCTGTCCTGGAGCGCGCCTTCGGGCGGGATCAGCGCGGCGTTGAGTTTTTGCACGCGCCCCTTCCGATTGGTGTAGGTGCCCTCTTTTTCGCCGAAATGAGTCGCGGGCAGAACCACATGCGCCAGCTTCGCGGTCTCACTGAGCCGCGTGTCCTGAACAACCAGAAACGATAGCTTTTCCAGCGCCGCCCGCACCTTATCGGGTTGCGCCTCTGTTGTGATCAAGTCTTCGCCGACGACGTAGGCGCCGACGAAAAATTGCCGGCGATGAGCTTGGCCAAAAGCGCATCATAACCACCGTTCGAGCTCACGCCCATATCCCGCGCGCCGCGGAAATTGGGCGAACGATCCGGGCTCATGAGGATCTTTTGCACCGGCGTGAGCTCGCGCTCCTGATAGAACACTTCCAGCGCATGCTCGGCGGAAATCTTTTTTACAAGCTTGGCGAACAGGTAAGCCTCTTCATTGGTGTTTCGTCCGGAGAGAATACCGGCGAGGGGCTTACGCCGAGCCGAGGCCGGAAAACACCGCTTGCAGCGCAACTTCCCAACTCGTCGGCACCAATCCGCCTTCCTGGCGGATCATGGGCGTGGTCAAGCGCTCGCCGCCGGCCAGATCGTGAAAGCAGTAACGTCCCTCGTCGCACAGCCAATGGCTGTTGACCGCTTCATTCACTCGCGGCTTAAAGCGCGCGATGCGGTTCTGATAGGTCTCGACGCTGATATTGCAGCCGGTGCTGCAGCCCGGACAAATCGACGGAGTCTTGTTGCAGGTACCAGACCCTGACTTTGAAACGAAAATCGCGATCGGTGAGCGCGCCGACCGGGCAAATGTCGACGACGTTGGCCGACAGCGGATTGTCGAGGGTGGCGCCCGGAAATAGATCGATCGTCGAATGATCGCTGCGGTTGACCACGGTAAGCTCGTCGGTCTTGGTGATTTCCTGGCAGAAGCGCACGCAGCGCGTGCATTTGATGCAGCGCTCGCCGTCGAACACGACGTTCGGCCCGAAAATCGTTCGCTTGCGATCGTGAACCTTGCCGACCTCGAAGCGGCTCTCCTGGCGATCATGCTGCATGTAATAGTCTTGCAGCCAGCATTCGCCCGCCTGATCGCAGATCGGGCAGTCCACCGGATGATTGATCAGGAGAAATTCGAGCACCGCTTTGCGCACCGCGAGCACTTTCGGGCTCTGCGTTAAGACGCCCATGCCTTCGGCCACCTGCGTATTGCAGGCGATCTGCAGCTTGGGCATTTTTTCGATCTCGACCATGCACATGCGGCAATTGCCGGCGATGGAAAGCTTCGGATGATAGCAATAGTGCGGGATCGCCACGCCCACTTCGGCCGCCGCCTGAATGACGGTCTTGCCTTTGGTGGTGACGACCTCTTTGCCGTCGATGGTGATTTTTACCGGGTCCATGGTTCGAAAAAAGTCGAAGATCGAAGATGGATGATAGAGGATCGCGTTGGAGCAATGCTCATCACTCGATCCTCCATCCTCCAGCACTCATCATTCCGCCACCGTGCACCGTTTCTCCGCGATGTGCGCTTCGAATTCGTCGCGAAATTCTTGATGAACGCCGCGGCGGGCATGGCCGCGGCATCGCCGAAGGGGCAGATCGTGTTGCCCATGATGTTGCCGCTCGACGTTCAAAATCAGATCGAGATCGCCTTGTTCACCCTCGCCGTATTCGATGCGATGAAAAATCTTTCTCCATCCAGTGGCAGCCTTCGCGGCACGGGCTGCATTGGCCGCAGGATTCGTGCGCGAAAAAGCGGGCAAGGTTCCACGCGGCGCGCACCATGCACGTGGTTTCGTCCATGACGATCACCCCGCCGGAGCCGAGCAGGCTGCCCGCCGCCTGAACCGATTCATAGTCCAGATTGACCTTTTCGATCTCCTCGGGCCGCAGCACCGGCATCGATCCGCCGCCGGGAATCACGCCTTTGAGTTTCTTGCCGTTGGGCACGCCGCCGCAGTCTTCCTCGAGAAATTTTTTGAACGGATAGCCCATCTCCAGCTCGTAGACGCCCGGACGGGCGATATGGCCGCTGACGCTGAAGAGTTTGGTGCCTTTGCTCTTCTCCGTGCCGATCGCCGCGTAGGCCGCCGCGCCGCGGTCGAGAATCCACGGCAGCGCCGCCAGGGTTTCCACGTTGTTCACCACCGTCGGGCAACCGAACAGACCGTGGGTCGCCGGAAACGGCGGCTTCAACTTTGGGCCAGCCGCGCCCGCCTTCCAAGGACGAGAGCAGCGCGGTTTCTTCGCCGCAGATATAAGCGCCCGCGCCGCGGTGGACGATCACGTCCAGGTCATAGCCCGAGCCGAGAATATTCTTGCCGATATAGCCCGCCTGATAAGCTTCTTCGACGGCGCGCTCCAAGCGCGTGGCGCCGAAGGCCAGCTCGCCGCGCACGTAAATAAACGCGGTGTGCGACTGGATCGCGAAGGCGGCGATCAAAGTGCCTTCGATGGTCGCATGCGGATCTTCCTCGATCAGCAGGCGGTCCTTGAAGGTGCCCGGCTCGCTCTCGTCGGCGTTGCACACGAGATATTTGGGCTTCGGATTGTCTTTGGGCACGAAGCTCCACTTCATGCCGGTCGGAAATCCCGCGCCGCCGCGGCCGCGCAGCCCGGAAGCTTTCACTTCCTCGATCAACTGCTCCGGCTTCATGCCGCCGGCAACTTTCTGCCAGGACGCGTAACCGCCGCGGGAGCGGTATGTCCCCAGCGTGTGCGAGTCGGCTATGCCGATATTTCGGAGCAGAATCTTTTCCATGTCGCTACACGTATCTAAAACGCAGTGAAACCTTTTTACTTTAGTGAATCGAGAATCTCACTGATCTTCCCCTCGGTGAGATTCTCATAGTAGTCGTCATTCACTTGCATCATCGGCGCCGTGCCGCACGAAGCCAGGCATTCGACTTCGTTCAGCGTAAATCGACCGTCCGGCGTCGTCTGCCCGGGCTCGATGCCCAGCTTTCCTTTGATCATCGAGGTGACCATTTCGGCGCCGCGCAGCGCACAAGATAGCGTGCGGCAGACCTGAATATGATGGCGGCCGATCGGCTTCATATTGAACATGGTGTAAAAGCTCACCACGCCATAGACCCGCGCCGGAGACTGTTCCATGAGTCTGGCGACGTAGTCGATCGCTTCGGGCCCGATGTGGCCGAACTCTCGCTGCGCGAGATAAAGCACCGGCAACATCGCCGCTTCTTTTTTCGGATAGCGCGCGACGATCGCTTCGAACTCTTTCATCGCCGCCGGTGAGAATTCTAATGCCATTGTCCTTGAAATCGAGAATCGAGAATCGCCATCGACTGCCTTCTGATCTCCTCAATCCTCGATCCTCGACCATTACTAACGGTCACACTCGCCGCCGATCATGTTCACCATGCCGAACGTCGGCACGATGTCGGCTATCATGTAGCCCCGGATCATCTCGTGAAACGCCCCCATGGCGATAAAACATGGCGGGCGCACCCGGATGCGATAGGGCCTGCCGCCGCCGTCGCTGACGATATAAAAGCCCAGCTCGCCGTTGCCGCCTTCCACCGCGAAATAGGTTTCACCGGGGGGAACCTTGATGCCTTCCATGATGATCTTGAAATGGTGCATCAACCCTTCGATGCTGCCATAGACTTTTTCCTTTTCCGGCAGGACAAACCGCGGGTCATCGATCCATACCGGGCCAACCGGCAGTTTTTCGAGCGCCTGCTCGACGATCCGCATGCTCTGCTGAAGCTCGGCGATGCGGCAGACGAACCGATCGTAATTATCGCCCTTCGAGCCGACCGGCACTTCGAAATCCATCTGATCGTAGACCAAGTAGGGAAAAGCCGTGCGCACGTCGTAGCTCACGCCGGTGGAACGCAGGATCGGACCCGGTAAGGCAGTAGCTCAAAGCCGTTTCCTGAGAAATCACACCGACGTTCGACATGCGGTCGAGAAAGATCCGATTGCGCGACAGCAGGCGGTCGCAATCGTCGAGCGAGCCGGCGAATGGTTTTGAAGCTTTGCGCCACGTGTTCGGCAAAGTCGTGCTGCAAGTCATGCTTTAATCCGCCGATTCGCACATAAGTGACGGTCAGGCGGGCGCCCGTCAGGCTCTCGATAATTCGGATGATCAGCTCGCGCGCTTCGATCATGTAGAAGCCGGCTGTGATTGCGCCGAGCTCCGAAGACGCCATGCCGCAGCAGGTGAGGTGATCGTAAATGCGCGCCAGCTCGCTGACGATGACGCGTATATACTGGCAGCGCGGCGGCGTTTCCGCGCCGATGAGCTTCTCCACGGCCAAGGCGTAGCCGACGTTGTTGATCAGCGATGAAGCGTAGTTCAGCCGGTCGGTATACGGAATGACCTGGGTCCAGGTCGCTTGCTCGCAGCTCTTGTCAAAACCTCGATGGAGATAGCCGACCTCGACATCGCAATTCAGCACCTTCTCGCCTTCGGAGCTTGAGGTCAAACTTGATGGTGCCGTGGGTCGCCGGATGCGACGGCCCCATCTGCAATTCCATCGTATCGAGCGCGAGCTCTTTGCTTTCAGCTTTCATGGCTTGAAATGGTCAAATCTTTGAACCCAAGGCTTTTTTCAGACGCAGCAATTTGTTGTGCGATCGCTCATCCACAAAGGTGCCGTCCACGGGCCGCTCAGGAACTCGCGGTTGGACCTGGTTTACCGGATAATCTTTGCGCAATGGGAATCCGACGAACTCCTCATAAAGCAGAACGCGGCGGAGATCCGGATGATCGAGGAAGCGA
Organism: uncultured delta proteobacterium; assembly: GCA_963745035.1. Taxonomy (GTDB): domain Bacteria; phylum Desulfobacterota; class Binatia; order UBA9968; family UBA9968; genus DP-20. Next base: position 308,942 of record CAVUVW010000013.1, read on the forward strand.
ATGCCGAAAAGATCCCAAACCTCGCGTTCCATGAAGTTGGCGCCGCGCCAAAGCGGCGTGAGCGACTCGACGGACGGATCGTTTTCCGGTACGGGTACACGCACGCGCAAACGTCTCCGTCCGGCGCGCGAAAGAATTTGATAGACGACTTCGAAGCGCGGCTCTTTCTTGCGCCAATAATCGACAGCCGTAATGTCGGAGAGAAAATCGTAGTCGAGCTGATGGTCTTCCTTCAAAAACCGAAAGCTCTCGCGCAAGCCGGCTCGATCGAGCATCAACACGTCGTCGCCCTGCGGCTGAATGACCTCAAGCACTTTGGAGCCGAGGCGCTCCTGGATGTAAGACAGATGGGGGCTCTCAGACATGCACGATCAATCCCAATCCAGGGCTCCCTTTTTCCAAACATAGACGTAGCCGACGGTGAGAATGATGAGAAAAATTCCCATCTGGACCAGACCGAACATACCCAACTGGCGGAAATAAATCGCCCACGGATACAAAAAGACCACTTCCAGATCGAAAATAAGAAACAGCATGGCGATCAAATAAAAGCGCACCGAGAAGCGGATCCGCGCATCGCCTTTGGGCGGATTGCCCGACTCGAACGGCTCTGCCTTGGCCGGATTAGTGGACTTCGGGCCAACTTTGCTGGCCACCATCAGCAAAGCGAACACCACCACCGCGGCGATGCCGAACGTAACCAGCAGCGGCAAATAAGGATGATCCATGAACTATTACACGTTTAAAAAAAAACCATACCCAGTCTTGGCGAAAAGGTATGGTTTAAGGTCCAGGTCAAATCATCAAGATTGTTAAGTTTTTCTATGAAAAAAGTGGCGCGATGTCAAGGTAATAGGCGCTTGTGCGGTCTTCGCCAGGGATTCCGCGCGTCGCGTAGAGTTCACGTTGACGATGCGCCGAAGTCGGTGTTAATCGTGTGATCGTCCTGCGCAGACCGGCTTACAGACCTTTGTGAACATCTAGACAAGAACGGCAACAAATCGGCGGGAGTCCTTATGATTTATCAAGCTGACAAGGGCAACTTCACGATCGCCCTGGCCGGCGACACGATGCTCACGCGGAAACTCACGCCATTCAAAGAGGAACGATTCCTGGCCTTGCGCGAAACACTTGCGCGGCGCCGATGCCGCGTTCGCCAATCTCGAAGGCACCGTTCATACCTGGGACGAAGGCACCCCGGGCATCACCCAGGGCACCTTCATGACCACCGAGCCCAAGTTGCTCGAGGATTTGAAGTGGCTCGGCATCAATATGGTTTCCTGCGCCAACAACCATGCCTTCGACTACGGCGAAGACGGCGTGCTCGCGAATATTCGACACCTGGATGACGCCGGCATCGTTCATGCGGGCACGGGACGCAATCTCGCCCAAGCGCGCGCTCCGGCCTATTTGGACACGCCCAACGGCCGCGTCGCCCTGGTCGCGGCGACCGCGACGTTCAGACCTTGGAATCAAGCGGGCGAGCAGCGGCCGGACCTGCGCGGCCGGCCGGGAATCAATCCCCTCGGCTTTCAAACCACCTACCACGTCGATGGCGCCGCGTTCGATCAACTCGAACGCATCAGCCGTGAGCTCGGCTTCGAGAAAAGCCATGAACGGGCGCGCAAGCATTTCTACAGCGATAAGGAGATTCCCGACGCCAAATCCGCGGAATTGAGCTTGCTAGGCAATCGTTACGTGCGCGGCGAGGGTTTCTCGATCGAAACCCAAGCCAACGAGCGCGACCTGCAAGATAACCTGCGTTGGATTCGCGAGGCAAGGCGCCAAGCGGACTGGTTGATCGTGAGCGTTCACTGCCACGAGTTTGGCGGCGCAAGCTTGCTCACCGCCGGGAGCCGAGCGGAGCTCGAAGAAACCGCCGACTTCGTCACCCGCTTCGCGCACCAGGCGATCGACGAAGGCGCCGACATCTTCGTCGGCCACGGCTCGCACTTTCCCATGGGCATTGAAATTTACAAAGGCAAGCCGATTTTCTACAGCGTCGGCAATTTCATCTTTCAAAATGAAACCGTCGGGTTTTTCCCGGCGGACGCCTACGAAAGGTTCGACCTCGATCTTCGAGCGACGCCGTCCGACTTTCTCGACGCCAGAACCGCCGGCGGGAAAAAGGGCCATCCCGCCGAACCGGCCTATTGGGAAAACATGTTCGCCATCTGCGAGTTCGCAGAGCGCAAGCTCAAGGAAATCAGAATCTATCCCATCGACCAGGGCTTCGGCAGACCGCGCCCGCAAAGAGGCAGGCCGTTGCTTGCCGAAGGCGAAGTAGCCGAGCGCGTGCTTGATCGTGTCGCTCGCCTGTCAAAGCGCTACGGCACTAACGTCGCCGTTCGCAATGGTGTAGGCCTGATCGAAATCTGACGGCGGTCTTCATGACTCCGCCAAAATTTCCTTCACCCGCTTGATGACCTCGGGCGGCTGGGTGACCGTATCGATCATCTTCTTTTGCAGCTGCTCGCCGCTCAGGAAAGTCGCGCCGTCCCAATCCAAAAGTTTTTTTGCGTCGGCGGCAAACTCGCCGTCCTTCAGCATGCGCTCGAAGCTATCACGGAGAATCTGCAGCCGCTCCTTGGGCACGCCGGGCGGCGCGGCAAAAGGTCGGTCGAACTCAGTGTAGGCGAGCATTACGTTCATTAACGTGAGATAAGGTTTCCCCTCCGGCCGCGCCAATTCGACGATTGTCGGGACCGGCGGCAGCAATGGGCTTTTGTCCGGACCCTGCTGGACTACGAACGTGACATAATTGTCCTTAATCCATCGGTTCCAGGGTTCGCGAATGACCGTAATATCTGATGTTGCCCGGCAGTCGATTTCACCGCGCTCCAGCCCCAGGTCGGTGTCGCGCCCGGACTTGAATCCGGTGACATTTTTGACCTTCAAGTCGAGAATCTTCTCCATCAGGTTGGCGAACACGTAGCTGATGCTGCCGGTCCCCGATTGACCGAAGCGCGGCGGCGTTTTCGCGGCGCGGATGGCCGCGGCCGTTTTGTATTCGGTATCCGAACGGCAGGCGACCATCATGGGCGACTTGTTGAAGCTGCCGATCCAACTGAGTTTGCGAAAATCGGTCTTCACCTCCGAGCGGCCGACTATTTGCTCGATGTAATTGGCGCGGCTTATGGCCGCGATCGTGAGACCATCGGATTTAGCGACATTGTAAAGATGATTGGCCGCGACAACCCCGCCCGCGCCCGGCATATTTTGCACGATGATATTCGGATTGCCCGGTATGTGTTTACCCAGGTAGCGCCCGACCAAACGCGCGCTGATATCCGTGGTCGCGCCCGGCCCGCTGGCGACCAGGAGCTGCATCGTCTTTCCTTCAAAAAACGATTTGTCTGCCTGCGCCCACGATCCTTGCGCGCCGACAAACATGACCAGGATGGTCAAACAAACCGCGCTGTCTCGGCTTTGTTTCCGACGGCGGATTTTTTGCGGCGGCATCGTGAACCTCCTCGGGAACACTCAGCTCATAAGACGTCCGCGGTTTCGCTGCTCAACCTCAGAGACCCTGCACCGCCGCGTTTCGTCCCGCCAGCCTGGAGAAAACCACGTTCCGCGTCTGACCGGTACAGGATGGATAGTTATGGAAGAACAATCCGACAATGTCACCGGAAGCGAACAGGCCGCGGATCGGATTGTTGGATGTGTTCAGCACCTGCGCTTGGGTATTGATCTGCAAGCCGCCAAAGGTGAACGTGATGCCACCGGTAATCGCGTAAGCCCAGTACGGCGGTTTGTCGATGGTATCAGCCCAGTTGGATTTCTTCGGGGCAATGCCTTCGGTGCAGCGGCCGTCCAGTTTGGTGGCGTCGAACGGGATGTCCTTGCGGATGGAATCGTTGAACTCTCGAATCGTGTGATGGAGCACGGCCGGTTCGATGCTGATCTTTGCCGCCAGTTCCTCGATCGTGTCGGCTTCGATCGGATGGGAGAACTCGTAATAACGCTTGTTCAAAAGATGCGTCGCCTTCTGATCGTAGATTTGGTACGCCACCGCTCCGGGTTGGCCCAACACGGCCCAGCCCGTCTTGGCGTAGGTGTACGAATGGCGCGCTTCGCCCTCGTCGAAAAAGCGCTGGCCCAGGGAATTCACCGTGATGCCGTAGGTGTAGCCGTAACGGTTGGCCTTGTTGCTGATCTCGACATCGGGAAAAGTGGCGTCGATGGGCGTGGCATGCGCGCCCTGCCAATGGCCTGCGGTTTTGGCGCCGAGGTCGATGGCCATCATTAAAACTTCGCCCGTGTCATGCTTGCTGCCGCGCACCTTCATTAGATCCGCATTAGGCCCGAGATAGCGCGCGCGTTTTTCCGCGCTGGCTTGGAAACCGCCGGCGCAGAGAATCACCGAGCCGCTGCGAATTTCATATTCTTCATTAGGATCGGAAACCCTGACACCGTCGATATGACGATCGTTGCCGAGCAGAGCGGCGACCTTCGACTCGTAGCGCAACTCGATACCCATCTTGGTGGCGATCGCGCGCCACTGCATGAGCTGATCGAGGCCGCCGCCGACTCCGCCGGTCGGGTGAATCACCATTCCCGGCTCGAAATAATAGCGGCCGTCGATGATGACGTGGCTGTCGATGTCCCATTTGATGCCGACCTCGCGCATCCAATGGATTGCCGCGGTCGACTGAGAAACGAGTACGTCGGACAATTCTTTATTGATCCGACCGCGGGTCACGCGCTGCAAGTCGCTATGAAACTGTTCGGCGGTATAAGCCGGAATATGCAGTTTCGCAAACATGGCGTCATCCATGTCCGGCAGGAACTGGCGAATCTCTTCGGCGCCGGAAAATACCCAGCGAAAACCGGTGTGGGAAAAACGCGCATTGCCGCCGAATTCCGGCTCCGGCGCTTTTTCGAGCATCACCACTTTCGGCGCGCCCGCCTGTTTCGCCGCTACCGCCGCCTCGAACGCGGCGCTGCCGCCGCCGACCACGACCACGGGGATATTTTCAGTTCTCATGTTTCACTCTCGATTTCGATGACGGTTTCACCGGCAGCGAAGGCATGGCGGTAGATTGCACGTCAAGGCCGTGTTTCTTCAACAGGCCGCGCTCGCACGCGCCACCCACGGCGGTCACGTTTTACCTGTCCTGCTGCTCGAAACGAAGTTGGTGAGCGTCTGCGCCGTCGCCAAAGCCGGCGCGACGACACGGACCGCCACCGCAGGAACGGTGAGAAAAACGCGATGGCAGCTCCATCGGCTGCCACGGATCATTGCGGAGAGATTAGTCCGGCTTTTTTTCGCCGACGGGTTGCACCGTCAAAAAGCCATGCTCGGAGATATCGAAAAAGTTGCCGTCGATATCCGAGGTGCGGGTTTCGGCATAGGGCCGGCCGTTGGGTCGCTGTTTGGGCAGCTTGTTGGGGTTATATTTCTTCAGGCGCTCGACGATTTTCTCGCCGTTCTCGACTTCGAAGCCGAAGTGATACAGGCCGTTGGGCGACTGTTGCTCGTGGTTCGGCAAAATCGCCAGATTGAAGTAGCCGTCGGTGAGATAGATGACGCCGCCCTCGTTTTTGTCCTTGTGGAGGATCTGCATCTCGAACACATCCATATAAAATTGTGCAAGCTTCCCGGTATCTTCAGTGCGGATGGCCAAATGGCGAATTTTAGGCATAAAACCTCCGTGTGATGTTGTCGTTGTTAACCCTTAGTCCCGCGAGGCGGGAGTTGTCAAGCTAGGCTTTGCGATGGGGAAATTTGTACGCGAATGGAAGAATGCGATTCAATAACCGGCAGCGATTTAGTGAAGCTGAAGCTCGATTTGATCGCGGTCGACGATCAAGGGCAGCATGGCGTCGCGAATGACCTTTTCGCTCACTTCGCCGAATGTCTCCTTGAACCGATCGAGCGGCACCACCGCCTTGGCCATGGCTCGATGGCCGCCGGCGCTGCCGATGTGGTCGTAGAGCTTCTTCATGATTTCGCCGGCGCTTTTGACGTAGCCGACGTTGCGCACCGAGATCACCACCCGATTGTGCACCAGACCGGAAACCACGCTCCAATCGACGCCCTCGATCTGCAGGCAAAACTCGGCCATCTGCGGGATCACGTCTTCGCGGTTGATCTCGCCCAGATGAATCACCGCGACGCTGTTATCGACTTGCAGATGGCTCAAGGCGCGCCCCATCGCTTCAAGATCTTCACGCGGCAATGCCGGCCGCTCGATCCGTGCGATCATCGCCTTATTGGCGAGCGGATAGAGAAAGTTGAACGCGCTCAAGTCGGCAAGATTGCTGCCGCGCTCCAGAAACAGCGTGTCGGTCTTGATGCCGTAAACGAGCGCCGTCGCCAGCCGCTGGGACGGCTCCATGCCGGCAGCGCGCAGATATTCGGTAAAGATCGTCGAGGTCGCGCCGTAAGCGGTGCGTAGGTCGGCATACCTGGCTTTGAACGCCACGCGCCGGGGATGATGATCGACCACGAGATCCACCCGGCCGAGCGGCTGGTCGAAATAGGGCGGCTGCACGTCGACCAGCGCCAGCCGGGCGCCCTCTTTGTGCAACTCCTGCTGGCTGATCCGCTCGATCTGAATGTCGAGCAGGCGAATCATCATCAAGTTTTCCGGCCGGGTAATTTCGCCGAAGGTCACGATCGGTGTGGTCGCGCGGTTGCGTCCGAGCAGCTCGCGGAGCGCCAGCGCGCTGCCGATCGCGTCGGGGTCCGGATCGTGCTGCAACAAAATGTGAATCTTGCTGGCTTCGGCGAACAGCGAGCGGATGCGCTCGACCTTTTTCACGTTCATCGTGTCGAGGAGCTGCGAGGCGCAGAATTCCTCGAAGATATCGGGCAGCATCAAATGGCGCAGCAATGGGTCGGCGGACTCCCGCTTGCCGTTGCCGGCGGAAGACAGCGAGACGATGGACATCCCTTTGTCGAGCTCGCGCAGCAGCCGGCACACGCGCTTTTGCAAATCCGCGATCGCGGATGAACACGATCGCCTGATCGACGTAGTGAAGCTTGATTTTCTTGTAGGTCTCTTCCTTGAGCAGATCGCCATGGCGCACCTTGCCGCCCTGGCGCCGGATCGATCGGGCCACTGCTTCATTGGGCACCAGATAAACGACCTCGCCCTGCTCGTCCGCGACATTGCGCATGAACTGAAATAAGAGATCGTCCTCGCAAATGGCTAGGTATTGCATCGATGTGTCCCGCTGCGGAGCTAGCGCGGGCGTTCTTGCGAAAGGAGATTGGCGGCCGGATCTCTGATGAGCACGGGCGCAAGTCTAGCACCTAGATTTTGGCAAAGCTAGGGCATAAAATCGGCCGTAAACCTGAGAAATTTTCTATATTAAGGATCGCCCGCCGCGCGAAAGCCGGTGCCCGGTCGTTTTGGCCGGGAGCGCGGCAGCGGTGAAGCGCGGCGCTACTTCGTCGCCATAATCAGGGTCGTTCCCGGGAGCGTCTGGGGGATATCGTCATGCGTTGCGATGGCGCCGAATCCGGCTTTTTTCAGCCAGTCGGAATACTCCGACAACGTCCAGCACTCTCCTTCCGGAGTGTGGGTCAGCGTATAGACGGAAAAGCGCAACGCGAAGGTCGGCTCGGTGCGCTCTTCGTTGGGCACGAAATCGTTGACGACGAAAATGCCGCCCGGCTTCAACGCCGAATGGGCCTTGGCGAATAATCTCTGATTGCCCGCGGGCGATTCGAAGCGGCAGAAATTACTCGCCAGACCAGATCGTAGTGATCGGTTTCGAGCGTCGCGCTGTGATGCTCGCCGTCGATAAAGCGGATCTTGCCGTCGAGGCCGCGCTCGCGATTGAGTTTTTTCGCCACCGCGTTGACGTTGGGCCAGTCGAGCTGGGTGACCCGCGCCGTCGGATCGCGCGCCAAGATCGTCATGCCGAAGATGCTCGAGCCGCCGGCGATATCGAGCACTTTGATGCCCTTGCGCGCGCCGCCGATCTTGAGCACATCGCAGAGCGCCTTGGCCGCCGGCTCGGCGATGACGATGATGCCGAGCACGAGCTTTTCCCAGACCTGCAATTCCGCCCCGGTGTCCATGCGGCTGAGCGGCTTGCCGGTCTTGAGCGACTCTTTGAGATGCGCCATGCCGTCCCACAGCGCCAGCGCCACGTGGCGAAAGTCGCCGACGTAAGAAGGCTTCCCCCGCACCAGGAAAACCTCCGCCGTCGGCGTCAGAAAATATTGGCCGTCGCGCTTCTCCACCAGCCCGAGCGCCGGCAGGCTGTCGAGCACGATGCGCGTGGCGCGCGGATCGGTGCCGGCCGCGCGCGCTACTTCCGATGAAGTGCGCGCGCCTTCGTCGAATCAAAGTAAAAAAATCGTACTCGAGCGCGGCGTCGAGAATCCGGCTATTGGCGAAGTCGCCGAGGATGCGCATCAGCGGCCGCGGCGACACTTCCTGTGATGCGGTGCTGATCCGCCATGATTAGACTTTATAAAACCCTTCCTTTTTGACGTACTGGTAAACCCCCTCGAAGAACCAGGCGAAGTACGCCGTGCCCATGCGCAGGCAATACTCCAGATTGAAGCCGGGGCGCGTTTCCGCCTTGCCCTCTTCGAGCATTTTTTTGAGAACCATCCAGTCCAGGTCGGCATGCGCCATCACGCCGTCATGCTCTTCGAGGTCGGCGGCGGCGTGGACGCGGAAATAGACGATCTTTTCCTCGGGCATGTGATAAACCTTGCGCAGCGCGCCGCCGAAAAACCGCGCCCAGTGCCCCACCGCTTCTTCGACGCAGAACGACGCCCACCACTCGACCATCGTGCCTTCGTAGAGCACCCCACGATAATATTCGAGAAACGCGCGGCATTCGGCCAGCATCTCGTACTCGACCATGTCTTCGTTCTTGAGGCCGAAGTTGCGCCCCTGTTCGAGCACGATCTGGATATGCCCCGGCGGCTTGGGGTGCATCATCTCGTCGGACACGTGCGCGGCGAAATGCTTTTGCAGCTCGGGATGGCGCTTGAAAAACGGCAAGTGGCGTTGGTAAGCGACGCCGTGAAAATTATTGATCTCGGCGACAAAGCCGTACCAGTTTTGCCAGAAGACTTGAATCGCCTCCATCGGCAAGGCGCCGTTGCCCATGTCGGCGTGAAATCGCCCTTTGATCAGCCACCGGTCGGCGATGTCGAGCAAATACTTTTTCAGATCCGCGATCACCGCGTCGGCTTCCTGCGGCGCAAGCTTTTTGCCGGAAAAATCTTGTCTGCCCAGTCCCATAAAATCTCCTTTGCGGAGCTAGTACAAAGCTCCGGGATTGAGAATATTGTTCGGATCGACCAATTGCTTGATCTCCTTGACGAGGTCGTAGAGGCTGCCGAGCCGCTGGTACGGCGCCGGTCCTTTGGTGCTGAGGGTCGGCGCGGTCCAGACCACGCCCCGTTCGTTGCTGAACTGCTGCACCATGCCCATCCACTTGCGCAGCTTGCCGACGTCTTCGTCGTCGTAGGGATTGTAAAAAACGAAGTACTCTTCTTTGATGCCGAAGTCGCGGGTGACGTAGCTGTCGTGCTGCGGCGAGTGCTCGGCGTCCCAGAGCCCGCATTCGCGCTTGGCCGCTTCGTCGAGGTCGTACATCTCTTTGAGAAACGTCAGCGGATACATCTTGGAGGTGACCGCAAACATGCCGGTGTGGCGCACCACCGTGCCGCACCAGCCGTCCGGCCCCATGATGTGCCAGTCGGGCCAGCCGTGCAGGCCGAACTCTTGCGCCTTGGCGCCCATCGCTTTGTCCGCGATCTCCGGCACGTCGACGCCGCCGGCGTCGCTGATAAATGCGCCGCATGCGCTTTTCCTTGAACGCAAGCTCCTCGGCGTCGCGCGCCAGCAGGACGGTCTTCAGAAAAAACCAGCCGTCGTCGGGAATCTTACTTTTATCGTACAAGCCCTCTGTCATCGGCCAGTGATATTGCCAGCGATCGGTGAAATGGATGTCGTAGACCGCTTCGCCTCTTACCTGCTCCATCAAAGCGGTCTGGACTTCGGCCAATTGATCGCGGCGAAACGCATAGCAGTAGTCGTGCAGCCACTCGCGCTCGCATTGGATGGCACGCAAGCACACTTTGCTGATGATGCCCATCGATCCCGCGGCCAAGGTAAACAGGCCGAGCAGGTCCGGCAGATGAATCCATTTTTGAAACGGCCCGAAGGTAGTTCCCTGATTGGCCAGGGCGCCCAGGCGAATGGTTTCGCCGTTGGCCAAAATCACTTCCAGGCCGAGCACCATGTCGGCGATCCACCCGTAGCGCGTCATGCCGTAGCCGATGCCGCCCTTATTAATCATCGCGCCGATCACCACCGCCGGCCCGTAGGTGCCGAAATTGGGCAGCATCAGCCCGTGCTGCCTGAGCGCGTGGTGGATTGCGTAGACGCTGGCGCCGCCCTCGGCGATCACGTACTGCATCGTCGCATTCACTTCGAGGATCTTGTCCATGCCGAGCATGTCGAGCAGCAGGCCGCCCTTCAGCGGCGAGCTAATGCCCATGCCAACGCCGCCTTTGGCGACGATGGGAATTCTGTGCTCGTTGGCGAACCGCAAAATCTCGGCGACTTTATGATTGCCGGCCGGGTCCGACTCGACGCGCACGATCACGTCGGGCAGCGCGCGATAAGCGCCGTAGGCGAGCGTGTGCTGATAATTGATTTTGTCGATGGGATTGGTCGAGACGCGCCGCGGCCCGACGATCTCTCTTAATCGCTCAGCAATCTCATCAACGGTAAGCATGGCAAGCAATGGAGAATGAAAGAGAATGGCGAATGAAACTTACGCTGCTGAGAGGCGGCTCAGTTCCAGCACTATCAATTCTCAATTATCCATTATCAATTATTTTAAAGCTGCAGATGGCTGCCGCCGGTGATCAAGATATTGCTGCCGGTGAGCATAGCGGCCTCGTCGCCGGCCAAAAACGCGATGGCGCCGGCCACGTCCTCGGGATAGAGGTGCTTTTTCAGCGGCCGCGTCTCTTTGACCCTTTCTCGATAAGCTTCGGGCATGATCATCGACGCATCCGTCAGGGTAAACGCCGGCGTGACGACGTTGACGGCGATGCCCAACGGCCCGAGCTCAATGGCCATTGTGTTCGCCATCGATTCGAGCGCCGACTTGGCCGCGGCGTAGGCGCCCATGCGCGGCAGCGGCTGCTGCGCCAAGCGGGTGCTGACGACGATGATCCGCCCGGCCTTCTTTTCTTTCATCGCCGGCAGGCAGGCGCGTGCGCAATGAAAAAAAGCCGACAGCTCATGATCGACCGCGCGGTGAAAATTGTCCCAGGAGAGATCGTGCAGCGCGCCCACTTCGAAAGGAAAATAGGCGTTGTTCACCAGCACGTCGATGGGCCCCAGAGTTTGTCCCGCGGCCGTGACCATGGTTTCGACCGCTTCTTTCCGGGTCACGTCGGCTTGGAAAATCATGCCCCGGCCGCCGGCATCTACGGCTTGGCGCAGGACGTTTTCCGCGGCTTCTTTGTTTTGATGGTAATTGATGACGACCGCCGCGCCGCCCCCGGCGAGCCGAACCGCGGCGGCGGCGCCGATGCCGCGGCTTGCGCCGGTGACGAGGACAACTTTGCCGTCGAGAGGCCGGTTGTTCGATGGGGCCGCCATGGGCGCAATTCGCTTAGATCGCAACCGCGTCTTCGGTGGCGCCCTTCTCGTATTTGGCGGCGTTGTTCTTGAAGGAGAGAAATTTCATCTTGACGTAAGGCGAGCTATAGCCGTTCAAGATCCGCTCGACCCTGCCCGGCTTGCCGTAAAAAGACTGAAAAGCCCAGCCGGTGAGCTCGCCCAACTGCTGGCGGGTCAAGTGCTTGGTCGGCATGACGCAATGCTCGAGGTCGTAGAGGCTCAAGTTATCGATCTCGATCAAATTCTCCTTCACCGCTTTCTTGTAGATCGGCGAGCCCGGAATCGGATTGAGCACCTGGATCATGACGATGTCGGGATCGATCTCGTCGACGGCTTTGGCGCGCTGGCGAATCTTGGCCTCGTCATCGTCCCAAAATCCGTTCAAGTAAGTCGAGATCGTCGAGATATCGTTCTTGCGCAGGAAATGAATCAATTCTTTTAACTCCTGGACGCCGACTTTCATCGGCCCCTTGCGCGCCTCGGCGATTTCCTCGTCGGTGCCGCCGTCGATGCCGATCAAAACCTGATATAAGCCGACTTTTCTAAGCCGCGGCACGAGGTCGGCGTCGCGGATAAAATTCTGCGCCCGGCTTAGGCAAAACCAGCTCATGTCGAGCTTTTTCTCTTCGAGGGCTTCGACCAGGTCGACCATCTTTTGCCGGTCCGAGTTGAAGTCATCGTCCATGAAGGTCAGCGCCTTGACGCCATATTTCTTGTTGAGCAGCTCCATCTCGTCGGCCACCGCCCGGCCGCCGCGCGTGCGATGGGAGCTGAAATCGCGCGGGTTGCGCTGATCGACCAGCCACCACTCGTAGCAAAAATGACACGCTCCTTCGCATCCCCGCGAGGTCACGGCCTCGTTATAGTTGGGAATGACGGAGTATCCATAATACTTGTCCATCGGAAAAAGGTCGTAGGCGGGCATCGGTAGCGCGTCGAGGTCGTCGATCACCGGCCGCGGCGGATTGAGAACGATTTCGCCGTTCCTTCGCCAGGTAAGCCCGCGGATATCGCTTAGTTTGGGCGCCGGCTTTTTAAGCTCCTCGAGCAACTCCCACAGCGGATACTCGTTGTCGCCGAAGACGCCGACGATCGCGAAATCGAGCTGCGGATTTTCCGCCATAATTTTCTGCGGCACGGCGGTATACATCAAGCCGCCGCCAACCGTTAAGATATCCGGAAAGCGGTCCTTGATACGTTTCATAGCCGAGTGAAAACGGTTGAGCTGGGCCGCGCCGCCGGCAGCGGCGATCATGGCCCCGAAAAAAACCATGTCGGGGCGGCGCCGCGCGATTTCATCGAGCATCTGCTCGTCATCAAGGCCCAGCGCGCGGCAATCGAGCACCGCAATCTCCGCCGCCTGCTTTTCCCGGATAAATGCGGCGACTTGAGAATGGAGCGAATTGACCGCCAAGTGGCGGTCGCCCCACGGCGCCCAGTTGCCCATCGGCGGGGTGATAAATAGAAGTTTCATGATGACTCCTGCAAAAGGCGGGAATTCGTCCAATTAAAAATATTTAAGACTTTAACGATTGTCAAGGTTTTCCAGAATAACGCAAGCGTTATAACGCGAGCGTTGCAGCAGACGCGGCGATTGGACGGCACGACCGTCCATCACTGTTGACAAGGTTCCACCCTTTTGGTACTGGTTCGCTGGCTGGATAATTTTACGGGTCTTTAACAGTTTCCATAGGGAGGGTCTTTACATGGCTCAATCCGCGCAACAAGAGGAACGACTATTAGACGTACGCGTCGCCGAAGCGTCGGCCGCTTACAAATTTTATCTCAATCAGGAGGCAAAGATCCTCGGCACCATTTCGGTGACCCTCTTTCTCACGATTTGGGAGCTGGTCGGAAACACCTTCCAGCTCATCAATCCGATGTTCATGAGCGCGCCCTCGCTGATCGCTAAGGCCGCCTATCAGCTCTTCGCATCCGGGGAAATTTGGAATGACCTCTATGTGAGCGGCATCGAGTTTTTCTGGGGCTATTTCCTCTCGATTATTTTCGCTATCCCGTTCGGCATCGCCATCGGCTGGTACAAAAGATTCGCCTACGTGTGCGATCCGTTCGTGAACGCGATGAACGCCACCCCGCGCGTCGCGCTGCTGCCGCTGGTCATCATTTGGCTCGGCATCGGCATACTCTCGAAAGTCGGCATCATTTTCCTCGGCGCGGTCTTTCCGCTGTTGATCAACACCCGCGACGGCGTCAAGACCACACCGGCCAACCTGCTCACAGCGGCGCGCAGCTTCGGCGCCTCGGAATGGCAGATTTTCAGATCCGTCGTCCTGCCTTCGACCGTCCCGTTTATCTTGACCGGCCTGCGCTTGGCGGTCGGCCGCGCTCTGATCGGCGTCATGGTAGGCGAGCTCTATGCCGCCACCGCCGGTATCGGCTTCATGATCACCGTTGCCGGCGCGACCTTTCAGACCGACAAGGTCTTTGTCGGCGTCTTGGTTTTCGCCATCACCGGCATGATCATGACCGACATCATCGACCGTTACGAGCGCCGCTTCGACAAGTGGCGTCCGAAGGTCGGCGCGGAATAGACCGCGCGGCGGAATCAGTCCGAAAAAAATGGCGCCAGCTGCAACCTGGCGCCATTTTTATTTCCACGGAAGCATCCAAAGACCACTCCCGCGCCATTGCCTTAAACTTTGGTTTTCTATAGCATCCGCTGCGGTTTTTGAAATCATTTGAAGCGAGAAAGGGTCCTTTCATGCGCGGCTTCGGCGGAATTGTATTATTCGCAATTGTTGCTCTCCTGCTGTTCTTTCGCCAAGCGATCGATCTCTATACCGACTGGCTGTGGTTCCTTGAAGTCGGCTACACCGAGGTGTTCGCCAAGATATTGCTCGGCAAAGCCGTATTGGGACTTGCCTGCGGCGGCCTGCTAGGGCTGCTGATCTACATCAACCTCAAAGCCGCCGCGAAGCCGCCGCTCGGCTTTCGCTTCGGCGCTCGGGACAATGTGATCGAGCTTCCGCCGGTGGAGCTCTTCGACCCGATGTTCCGGCGCTTGCTTGTGCCGGCCGCGTTGCTGGTGGCGTTCATGGCGCTGCCGCAGGCCCTGACCAAATGGCAGCTTTTTTTACTTTTTTTCAATCCGACGCCGTTCCGTTTGGCCGACCCGCAGTTTGGCTTGGATCTCGGCTTCTACGTTTTCCGCCTTCCCGCTTGGCTCGCCGTTTATCATTGGGCGATGTTTGCTTTGGGACTGAGCTTCGTCGCCACCGCGGCAGTCTATCTTCTTTATCGTGGCATTGAATATACGCCCCGCGGTCTCTTTCTGACAGAGCGCGCCAGACGCCATCTCCTCATCCTGCTTGCCGCGTTGCTCATGGTGAAGGCAGGCGGATATTTTCTCGATCGCTTCGAATTACTCTACGCTTCGCGCGCGGCCGCCTTCGGCGCCGGCTACGCCGATATTTACGCGCGCCTGCCGGCGCTGCAGATTCTGACCGTCGGCGCGCTCGCCGTCGCCGCTTTGTGCGTCGCGCAGATCTATCGCGAAGGTTACCGCGCCGTGGTGGTGGGCATCGCTGCGCTGGTCGCGGTTCATGTCCTCGGGATTAATGTGTATCCTTCGCTGCTGCAGCGCTTCCGCGTGGCACCCAACGAAGCCGCCGCTGAGCGGCCGTTCATCGAGCGCAGCATCAAATCGACCCGCCTCGCCTTCGGCCTGGACAAGCTCGAGAGCAAGGAGTTTCCCGCCGAAGAAAACCTTACGGCGCAGGACTTGAAGCGCCATGAGTCGACCATCGATAACATTCGTCTGTGGGACCACCGGCCGCTGCTTTCGACTTACGCGCAATTGCAGGAGATCCGCCCCTATTACAAATTCGTCGACGTCGACAACGACCGCTACGTGATCGACGGCACCTACCGTCAGATTATGCTCTCGGCGCGCGAGCTTTCGCACCAGCACCTGCAAAGCCGCAATTGGATCAACGAACATCTCACCTTCACCCACGGGCACGGCGTGGTTTTCGGTCCCGTCAACCAAGTCACTCCGGTCGGTCTGCCCGAGTTTTTCATCAAGGACATTCCTCCGGTGGCGACCGCCGGATTGAAAATCACCAGACCCGAAATTTACTACGGCGAGCTCGCCAACGAATATGTCCTGGTGCAAACCAGCGCGCAGGAGCTTGACTACCCCGCCGGCGACCAGAACGTTTACGTTAAGTATCAGGGACGCGGCGGAGTGACGATCGGCAGTTTATGGCGCCGGCTGATCTTCTCCGCGCACTACGCGACCTTTCGGATCTTGCTGTCCCAGGATCTGCGCTCCGAGAGCCGCATCCTGTATCATCGCAGAATTCACGATCGCGTGAAGAAGATCACGCCGTTTATCACCTTTGATCGCGACGCCTATCTCGTCATCGGCCAGGAGGGGAGACTTTTTTGGATCCTCGACGGCTACACGACATCCGAGCGATTCCCCTACTCGGAGCCGCTCCAGCGCCAAGGGCCGAACTATATCCGTAATCCGGTGAAAGTCGTTGTCGACGCGTACCACGGCGCGGTGGATTATTATTTGAGCGATCCTGCCGATCCGATCATGCAGTCCTACGCCAAGATCTTTCCCGGACTGGTGAAGCCGCTCGAGCAGATGCCGGCCGAGCTGCGCTCCCATATCCGCTATCCCCAGGACATGTTTTCCATACAGGCCCACATCTACGCGACCTATCACGTGCAGGATCCCCAGGTATTTTTCAACAAAGAGGATATCCTCAGCATCCCGCGTCAGCGGCAAGACGGCCGCGAGGGCGACATGGAGCCGTACTACACGATCATGCGGCTTCCCGGCGAAAACAAAGAGGAGTTTGTCTTGCTGCTGCCGTTTACCCCCAATCGGCGCGACAACATGCGCGCCTGGCTCGCGGCGCGCAGCGACGGCGCGCATTATGGCAAGCTCACGGCGCTCGAATTTCCCAAGGCAAAGCTCGTCTATGGTCCCAAGCAGATCGACGCGCGCATCGATCAAGACACCGTGATTTCCCAGCAAATCACCCTGTGGAGCCAAGCCGGGTCACAGGTGATCCGCGGCAGTCTGCTGGCGATACCGATCGAAAAATCCCTTCTTTACGTGCAACCGCTCTACCTGGCCGCCTCCCAGGGCTCGTTGCCCGAGCTCAAGCGGGTCATCGTCGCCTTCGGCAATCAGATCGCCATGGAAGAGACTTTCGAGCAGTCTCTGCAACGAGTTTTCGGCTCCAAGCCCGGGCAGCAAACCGCGCCCGCCGCGCAGCCGGTCGTCGCGCAAGGAGGTCCCGCCACAGTGCAAGGCGGTTTCGAAAAAAAGAATCTCGCCGCCCAAGCTTTGGACCATTTTCGCCGTTCCCAAGAGTTTCTCAAACAGGGAAACTGGAGCGGCTACGGCGAAGAGCTGAAAAGAGTCGAAGCGCTTTTGAAAGAGATGCAAAACGCGCCGTAAGAGATCGATTCGCTGCCGCGTGGGTTCGTGTTTCTGTCATTTGTCGCCGGAAAAACTTCGATGACCAATCAGCGTCGCCAGCTAGCTATTCGCGGGATCATCTTTGCTGTTTTGGTGGTGCTGCTGTTTTTTTTCAGTCGCTACATTCCGCGACCGTTAACCGTTTTTGTGCCGGAACAAGACTTTGATGATTTTGACGGGATCTACCAGAGCAAAGACAAGCTAAGCGAATTCTTGCAGCATCTCGGGCCGTATTCACCCGCGGTCTTTGTCCTGTTACAGGTATTGCAGGTAATTGCGGCGCCCTTTCCCGGTGAGCTCACTGGGGTCGCTGGCGGTTTCGTTTATGGCGAGACCTTCGGTTTCGTGCTCTCGACCGTCGGTCTTTCCCTAGGGTCGTGGGTCGCTTTCGAACTCGCCAGTATTCTCGGCCGGCCCTTTGTCGAGCGTTTTGTCCGCGCCGAGGTTTTACAAAAATTTAATTTTCTGACTACTCGCACGGGCACGTTGATTTGTTTCGTGCTATTTCTCTTTCCCGGCTTCCCCAAAGACTATTTATGTTACGTCCTCGGGCTCAGTCGGATGAAGCTTGAGTACCTTTTTGGTTGTTTCGATCATTGGACGGCTGCCGGGCACTTACCTTCTCACCATGCAGGGCGCAACGATTCGCAATGAGGAGTATCACACCTTTGTGTTCATTGCGGTCCTCTCGCTTGGTGTCGTGGCGATTGCGTATTTTTATCGCAATCAGATCTTCGAGTGGATCCGGCGCCGCCACGACGATAAAGATGACGGATAGGACGGCAGCCGACGCTACCGATTGTGCTCGATTCGTTCCTACAACTGAAGTCCGCGAGTGAGATAGTAGAAGATCGGTGCGACGATGATCCGATACCAGGCAAACGGCGTCAGCCTGCCGCGCTGAAGGAATCGGACAAATCCTTTGACCGCGACCAGCGCGACTAAAAACGAGACCAGAAATCCGACGCCGAGCCCGATGGCGTCTGCCGCGGCCAATTGATCACGCATTTTCAAAAGCTCGTAACCGCTCGCCACAAACAAAACCGGGACTGCGATCAGAAAAGAAAATTCCGCCGCGCTTTTGCGATCCAAGCCGACCAGCATGCCGCCGATAATGGTGGCGGCGGCTCTCGACGTGCCCGGCCAAAGCGCGAGAACCTGGAAGAGCCCGATCCCCAAGGCCTGCGCGGACGTGAGCCGGTCCGCGTCATTGGAAATTTTCCGCGATTTGAATCGCTCCACGAGCAGAATCGCCACTCCTCCCACGCCCAGCGCCCAAGTTACCGTCGCGGGATTGAAAAGCTGCTCTTTGATCATGTGCTGCGTGAAATAGCCCACGACCAGCGTGGGACAGGTAGCGAGAGCAAGACGCCAAAGTCCGGCCCAGCCGTCGAGCGCCGATCGCGCTTTGGTCAAAGATCGTTGCCGCGTCGGCAGCAGGCGCACAAATCTCCGCCAGTACAAGCAAACCACAGCGAGGATCGCGCCCAGTTGAATCACCACCTCGAAGCTGGCGGCGGTTTCGCCGACGAAGCCCAGCAAGTGACCGGCGATAATCAGATGTCCGGTGGACGAAACCGGCAGAAACTCGGTCACCCCTTCAACGATTCCGAGAATTATGGCGGTCGTCAAATCGTCCATGATGCCCTTGAATAGATCGCCTTGGCGCGATGCGCGTCAGCGCTAGAAAAAATCCGCGCGCTCACGGCTTGGTTACCAGAAGATATTCGTCGACCGCGCCCAGGCGCAGCGGCAACTCGCCGACGTTGCCGGCCATGCGCTGTAGGTTTTTCTCTTTTACGATGATCAGCAAGGAGTGCTTGGCGGTTAGCCAATGCTTTTGGAATTCCTGGAAGCTCAATATCGTCCCCGACGCAGCGGTCGGCGACTCCTCGGGATTGCCCAAGGCGTGGAAATTGCCCAAAAAAGTTCTTTTTTTGTTTTCGTGGGTGACCAGCATAAGCGGCCGCTCTCCGCGCAAATAAAAAAGCGCGCCGGCAAAGTAGGTGTCGTAGAACACTAGTTGAGTGGACGGCGTGAGCTTCGGCTTGATTGCCGCGATAATCGTCTCAGCGGAGCGGTTCGGCGAGATCAAGACAATCATCTGCACGACCAGCGCAAGGAAAACGCCCATGCCCGTCGCTTGGAGCGCATAGAGCCGGCCCTGGCTTGGGAGCGGATCGAAGCCGCTGCGTTTGACCGTATACACCAGCATCACGGCGGAAACGGCGGCAAGGAGCCACACCGAAAATCCCATCGCGCTCACGGCGGAACGAATCTGGCGCGGTAAAACGGCCGGAAAAAACCACCCGGCGACAAAAAACAGCGCGACCGGCAATAGGATCCACCAGGTAAGCGATAGCGCAAAGCACCATTGCGTCGGCGCGTCCTGGTACAGACGCGCCAAAGCCGCAGCCGTGAGCAGCGCCAGCGCCGGAAAAATCGGCAGAAGGTAGTGCGGCAACTTGGACTTGGAAAGGGAAAAAAGCAGCAAGGGTAGGACGATCCAGAGGACAAGATAGAGGATCTTGTCATCGAGTCTTTTGGCGACGAAGGCCTTCCACGCCATTTTCGCCGCCAGCGGCAGCAGCAAAGTCCACGGCAAAAAACCGACAAAGCCGACGGCGATAAAATAATACCAGGGCTCGCCTCGATCAAAATCGTCAGTGGCGAAGCGGCCGAAGTGTTCTTCCCAAAGATAGTAATGGAGATAACCGGGGTTTCGCGCTTCGGCCGGCAAATACCAACCCAAGACGATGGCGAGAAACAGCAGGGTGCCGGGGACCAGCGCCATTCGTTTGAGCGTCGCCCACTGCTTGCTCAACAGCAAATAAAAAAGGATCACCATTCCCGGCACCGCCACACCGATCAGCCCCTTGATCAAGGTGGCGGCTCCCAGCGCCACATACATCGCCGCGCACCAGAGCCGGCGGCGCGGCGGATCGCCGCTGTGACCGGCTTCGAAAAAGGCGCACAAAGCCAGCGTGAGAAAAAACGTCAGGGTCATGTCAAGAATGACGATCCGGGCCAGAACGAAAAATTCGACGCTGGTGAGGAGAATCAGCGTGCTCCACAGCGCGGTCCAACGCCCCCAAGAAACCTGCGCAAAGCGGTAGACGAGCGCCAAGGTTCCGAGAGCGGCCAGCGCCGAAGGCAGGCGAGCGGCCCACTCCGACACTCCGAAAAATTGATAGGCAAGCGCGATCAGCCAGTAGAAAAAGATCGGCTTGTCGAGCACCGCGTGAAAATTTTCATGGGGCGTCAGCCAATCTTGCAGCACGAGGATCTCGCGCGCTTTCTCGGCGTTTCGTCCTTCGTCCGGTTCGAACAAAGCGGCCCCGCCCAAATGATAAAACAGCGCCGCGACGATGCCCGCCCAGGCGAGCCAGGCGAAGCCCCGCGCCGAAACAGAAAACGTCTTGCGATCGAGAAAGCCGGCCGTAAGTCCCGCGAAGTTGTGCGCCACTGCTGAGCTCGGACTAGATTCGCGATTCAGCGTACCTGAGGACCGGTGATTTGCAAGCCACTGCGGGAAACCGCGCGCATATTCTTTGACCGTCTGTGAGCGTCCGCCGGGGATTTTTCCGCATTGACTTCAACTGGGCCGTCGCGTAGCGTGAGTGAGGCTTTGCTAGAGGTGTTCCATGTTCAGCGATTCCGCCACTCCTAAAATTATCCGCGCGCTCCCGCGGCCATTGACGGCTCTTCGTCCAAGCCACGGTCTCTCTGCGAACGGCTTAATTCACCAACCGGACACGGTATTTCTTCGTTCCGACCCTTCTGCCGGCGCCGCCGGCCGAGGGCCGATCCAGCGATCGATTTCTATTCCTTGCAAGTGAGCGGCAGCGCGCCGGCGTGCGGGCGAGCGATGAAATATTTTCTTTCAACTGTCGCCGCTATTTTTCCTGCTGCGATTTTTTTGCTGTCTGCCGGGACCGCCGTTTACTCCCAGCCGGTGGCAAGCTTCTTCTACGACGAGCGCGGCAACGTAATTCGCCAGACCCAGGACACCAACGGCGACGGCAAGATCGATCGCGCGATTATTTATAACGCCCAGGGACAGACCGACCGGGTCGAACAGGATCTTAACTTCGACGGCAAAGCCGATGTGTTCATTTACTACGAATCCGGCAAACCCGCCCGTCAGGAAATCGCGAGCAAAAACGACGGCCAAGTCGACACCTGGCTGTATTTGAATATGAAGGGCGAAATCGAACGCAAGGGCCAGGATACAGAGCGCTCAGGAAAACCGAATCTGTGGATCTATTATGAAAACGGCCAACCGGTGCGCAGTGAGGAGACCGCCAAGGCAACCGGAGCGGCCCATCGAAAAGTTCACTACAAAGACGGCAAGATCAGCCGGGTGGAAGAAGACAGCAACGGCGACGGCAAGCCGGACACGTTCTCGTACTTTGAAAACGGCCAGGTCGTGCGCAAGGACCTGGATCGAAAACACCTGGGAAAAATCGATTTGTGGGGTTACTACCAGGACGGCCGGTTGATAAAACAGGAAGAAGACGTGCGCGGCGACGGCAAAGTGAGCCGGGTGCTTTACTTTCGCGGCGACGAAGTCCTGCGCCGCGAGGAAGATACCGGCGGCCGCGGCCGCATGGACTTGATCGAGCTGTTTGCCCAGGGGCGGCTTACGCATCGATTGCGCGATAGCAAAGGAGCCGGTAGGTGGGATACGCTCTATTCTTATCGCGACAATCAACTTGCGAGCGAAGAGCGCGACACCGACGCCGACGGCTTTTTCGATCTGAGAATTTTATACGAAAAGGGAGCGATCGTGGCCCAGGAGGCCGACACCAACGGCGACCGGCGCGCCGACGTATGGGTGCGCTTTGAGAACGGCGAGCGGGCCGAACAGCTCGAGGACCAAAAGTACCAAGGCAAAGTCACCGCTCGCTATGTTTTGAAAAACGGCGCGGTCGCCCAGCAGGAGCAATTGGACAATGCCGAACCGCCGCGGCTCTCCGAGCCGTTCGGTGCAGTCGAGCGGGCGTTACCAAGCACGGGAGAGCCGGCGAGCCGCGCCGCCAATGCCTTGTCCGGGGTAGAGTCTCGCGTTGAAATAAAGTAAGATTTGCCCCTCCCGGCTGGAGCGAAATGAAAAATCGATCCCGCTTTTTTTTGTTGCTGCCATTGCTCGCGCTTTGCGCCTGCGAGCCTGTGGCGGTGCAATATCCGCCGGGCTCGCCACAGCAGTATCCCCAGCCGAATTCAGGTGGCTCGGTCGCCGCCCCGCAAGCGCCGGAGGTGAGCGGATCGCAGCGCTGGCAGCACGCCTGGACCAAAGCGATGGAAGGGATAGCCATGGGGGGCGCGCTCCTCGGTCCCTACGGCGCCGGCGGCGGTTTGGTAATCGGCCTCATCACCGGCCTGGTCACCGCGGATGCGCATTACGGCCAGATTAACAATCAGATCCACACCGAACAAAGAAAAGAACAGCAACTCGAGGCGGCCATCGAACAGGAGTTGGCGCGCCAGCGAGAGTTGGAAAACCAGCTCGCCGGCGTGCCGGCGCAGCCCAAGCCGGCCGAGATGCAGTCCGGCGCCGCGAAAAGTCCGCCGCCGCAAGCCGCCCCGGCGCAGACACCGCTCGCCCGCCCTCCTTCCAATCAGACCGGCGTCGCGGCATTGACCAAGCCGGCGGTGAATGCATCGGCGCCCAAGCCGTTCAAGAACGTCGATGTGCGGGACGTAAACGGCGACGGCGTGCCGGACCTGTGGATTTACTACGATCCACAGCGACCCAACGAAATTATCCGGCAGGAGGAGGCGACCCAGGCCGACGGACGCGTCGATGCGTGGAGCTATTTCAAGGACGGCAAAATGATTCGGCGCGAAGTGGACACCCGCCAATCGGGAAGGCCGGACAGAGTCTATTTTTACGAGGGCGACAGGATTGCGCGTGAGGAGCGCGATGAAAGCGGCCAAGGCGCCATGACCTACCGCGCTTTGTACGACAACGGCCGCCTCGCCCGCGTCGAGAAGGATTCAAGCGGCCGTGGCCGGGCGGACCTGTGGACTTACTACGACACCGGCAGCGACGGAGAAATCATCGTCAAGGAAGAGCGCGATCTCAACGGTGACGGCATCCCGGACCTTTGGTCGCACTTTGAAAACGGCCGCTTGGCGCGCCGCGACGTGAGCGCTGTCGGTCTTGAAATCTTGTCCAAAACGGAACAGCTTCCGGCGCCCGCCGTGGAATTCATTCAGACAGTGATTCCGGGTAAATGACATGACCGCGCAGAGTTCCACTCGATGGGGGAGACCTGAGCCTTCTCCCTCTGTTCCGCAGTCGATTTCTAGTCTCTTCGATACTTTTTCATAGTCTGCTTTTGCTCCTGGCGCTGCGCGCGGCGACGCTGACGATCGTCAAGCCTCGACCTGAGACCCCGATCTCAGTGCAGTTGCTGGAAGTGCGGGACGGCGCCTCCACCACCAAGAGCATCGGGCCGAGCGTAGGTCCCGGCGGCCCGCGCACCGCGCCGAAGCTGGGAACGCCGGTCGCGCCCGCGGAGCGAAGCGGCAAGCTTGACGCCGGCTCACTGGAAACCTCGATTCCGGCGGACAAGCCCGTCGAAGCCGCGCCGCCGGCCAAGCCTGTTCCCATGCCCGGACCAAAGGTCCTGGCTGATGCTCGCTCGGAAGCCGTGAACGTCAAAGAAACGTCGCCCGACTCGTTGGTGCACCTGCCGACCAAGGAGACTCCGACTCAGCTCCCGAGCAGCGCCGCCGCCGATCTGGAAGCGAACCAAAGAAGCCTCGCGGCGCTCAAGAACGCCGGCGATCCCGCCGGCATAAAAGCGCTCAAAGAAGGCACACAAATTCCCGGAGCGCTCAAGGGCACAGGTTCCGGAACGGGTCCTTTGGGCGTACCTGGTGGCAGCGCCGCCGGCAGCGGAATGACGGGCGGCGGAACCGGCGCGGGGTCGGGCGGCGGCAGCGCGACCGGCCTTAAAGGACTGTCGAGCGCCGACTACAATCGCTATCTCAGTCAACTCAAGAAGCGGGTCGAATCGGTCTGGAAATATCCCGATGGCGTGTCGGGAGTGCAGAAGGTGGCGATTCTCTTTACCCTCGATCGCGCCGGTCGCTTGATGCAGTCGGAGATTTTGGAATCCACCGATGCGCGACTGAACGCGAGCGCGGTCGAGGCGATGAAGCGCGCGGCGCCTTTTGCGCCGATCCCGGAAAGCTTGAAGGATCTTGCCAACACGCCGCTGCGCATGCAGTTCACGGTGAGCATCGGCGTGCGCGGTTGAGCTTCGCTCATCTCGCCGAGCCTTATCCCGGAGTTCGCTGTCACGACGGCAGGATGGTGCCCCAGGCGGCAGATCGTTCTCACCCGCGAAATTCGGGTTCATTGCATTAGTTTTTATTTGCGGTAATCATCACCGAAGCATTCGGAAGGAATTTTTTCATGGAGCCGCAGCCGGGTCTCGATCTCATCCAGATTATTCATCAAGGCGCTATCGCCACCTATCCGTTGATTCTCATGTCGATCGTCAGCGTCGCGGTGATTTTCGAGCGGCTTTGGTCGCTGCGCAATATCGGCTCGGCGACGGTCCGGGTCACGGACGCGATGTTGGAGCCGGCGCGCAAGGGGCAACGCGACTTGGCGATCGCCATCTGCAAGCAAAATTCGAATTGCCCTGCCGGCCGCATCTTTCTCAACGTCCTGGAGCGCGACGCCGGCGCGCGCGCCGAGGCCGCCAGCGGCGCCGCCACCGAAGCGCTGTTCGAGGAAACACAAAAAATGAGAAAGCATCTTTGGATCCTGGGCACGGTGGCGAGCAGCGCGCCGTTCATCGGCTTGTTGGGAACGGTCGTCGGCATCATCAAATCCTTCGAAAGCATGGCCGTGGCGGGAACCGGCGGCTTTGCCGTGGTCGCAGCCGGCATTTCCGAAGCCCTAGTGGCCACCGCCCTCGGCCTCGGTGTAGCGATCGTCGCGTTGATTTTTTACAACTATTTTCAGAGCCGCATCGCGGCCTTGAACGGCCTATTTCGCATTCAGGTCGGCAAGGTCTTGCAGACCCTGAGCGCCTGAGGAACTGTTATGGCCATGACTCCACTCGGCGGCAACGACGAGAGCTCCGAGATCGTTGCCGAGATCAACATCACGCCGTTGACCGACATCTTCCTCGTGCTGCTGATCATCTTCATGATCACCAGCTCGGCGATGATCGAGTCCGGCGGCAAAGTGAACCTGCCGAAAGCGGTCGCCACCCAGTCCGAGTCGCGTGGCATCACCGTAACCCTTACGCCCAAGCGCGAGATCTTCGTCAATCAAAAGCCCGTGTCCGAAGAAGGCTTGGAAAAAGCGCTGCAAGATGCGCTGAGCAACAACGCCGCCAAGATCGTGATCCTGCGTGGCGACCGCGAAGTCCTGCTCGGCGACACGGTGAAGGTGATGTCGATCATCAAGCGGGCCGGCGCCTCAGAGATCGCCATCGCAGCCGAGGCCGAGAGAAAAGTTCGCTAGCGAAATTCCGCAGGCCGCACTCGAGTCCGGCCGCAAAGTCGTCTCACACCTGGCCATCCATATTCCGCAGCGCAATGCCGCTTTGGGCCCATTGATCACAACCCGCTCGGCGGCGATAAGATATCGCCTTCACCACAGAGGATTGCGCCCCGCGAAGCGCAACTGCGGATTCGAGTTAAGGGCGGCGTTAACGAGCGGGCGTGTCGGTGGGTGGCGGTAGTTGGGCGGGACGAGCGCCGCCGCCTTGGCGATTGCGCTCGATCTCACGTTGGATTTCCTCGGAGCTTTTGCCTAAACGGTCCACTTCCAATTGGAGATTTTTTTCCTTCTCGAGAAACACTTCGAGCTCCAGCGACTTGCGCGTTCCCGATTGATAAAAAATCGTCGTCGAAGCACGCCCGTTGGAGCCGTCGCTGGCGCGCGCCAAGACTTCGATTTGATTGCGTCCTTCGACCACCGGCACCGCCGATGAAAAAAATCCGTCGGCAGCCAGGCGCAGATGGGTCGCCTTCTGACCGCTGGTCTGGTTGACCACCTGCACGTATTCGACTCCGACGATCGAGATATTGTCGAGCACGGCGAGCACGTCCACCGGGCGCACCACCGGCGTGTAAGTGCCGCCGCTCTCACGCGCAATCCCGAGCGCCGCTCGCGGATAGGAGAGCGCTTCTTCACCGAGCGCAAAGACGTGGACTTTGATGCCCGCCTTGCCGGCCAGCCGAGCCGCATTGATCGCCAAGGCGGTATCCTCGGGTGTGGCGCGTTTGCCGCCGCCGATCGGCAGCGACGGAAAGCCGTCGGTCAGAAGAAACTGAACTTTGATCGCGTCGGCGCGCTTTTCGCTCGTGCCCAAACCGAAAAGCTCGGTGGTCGCCATGCGAATGCCTTCGACCATATTGGTGCCGCCATACGGTCCGGCGCGCAAAATCTCGGTCAGCACGCGGCGCACCTGCTCGAAATCATGGGTGAGCGGCTGCATGAGCTTCGCCCCTTCGCTGAAAGTCAGCACGCCCACCCGGGTGGTCTGGGCGTTGAGCTGTACGAGCAGGCGGCGCGCCGCGGCCACTTCCGCGGCCAGGATGGAGTTTCTCGGGTTGCGCAGCGACGGTCTGCCGACGCTCATGCCGCCGATAAAGATCTGCGGCGCGCCGAGCCCGGAGGTTTCCGGAGGTTGATCCGCGTCGCCCAAGTCGGCGCCGGCGTATATCGCCGTGCTGCCGGAGACGTCGATGACCAGAAAAATATCGACGTTTTCCGACCGCCCGGTCTCGCGCGCTATCTTGCCGCTGACGAAAATCGAATTTTTATCCTGGCTAATCCGGCTGCCGTCGCTGGGCGAGAGGATTTCCACCCGGGGCTCGGCCGCCCATGTCGCGAACGGCAGGCCCAAAAAAAGGAAAAGTCCAAAAGTAAAAATCGACAATGGACTTTTGTTCATGGGCCACCGTTCCGAGACCCACGCTATCACGATTGACCCAGTGGGAAAAGAGCGCGAAAAATGCGCGAAACGATTTGCGTGCCCCGAAACGGTCATCATGCTACAATTTCTTTATGATCAAGGTGGTTTTTGTCCTGGCTTGCTTGATCGGCTGGTGCGCCATCGCCGACGCGCAGTATATCGTGGTCTTAAAAAACGGCCGGCAGTTGGCCGTGCAAAGCTATCGCGAGGACGGCGCGACAATCCGGTTTTCCGGCATGGGCGGTGAGATCGCCATCGGCAAGGACCAAGTGCAAACCATCCGGCGCGCCGGCCCGAGCGATCGAAGCGCGATTTCCAACCTCGACCAGGATCGGCCGAGCAAGCCGCCGGCCGCAACGGTGCCGTCCCCCGCCGCAGCCCCAGCGCCTGAGGCGAAACCGTCCGCGCCGTCGCCCGCAACCGACGAGCAGGCGCCCGCCACTCGGGCAGACGAAGAACAGGCCTACCAGCAAAAAGTCAAAGAGCTCACCGCGCAACTGAAGGAGCTCCGCGAACGGTATGCACTGATCACCCGCGGCACCAAGGGCTCGGAGCCGAGCTTCTTTACCACCGAAGAAGCGTTCCGCGGACATCAGGAAGATTTGCTGTCGCGCCTGCGCGATGCGCAGTTCAAGGCCCAGGGCCTGCCGAGCGGCGCCAATGCCACCTCGCCGCCATTTTCCCTGGATCCGCCGCCGGCCTATTCGGAAAAGCAAAAAGAGCTAAGCGAGCTGCGCAATCGCATTACCGAGCTCGAAAACCGGCGGGAGAGACTGATCGACGAGATGAAAGCGAAGAACTTCGACACCGGCTCGCTATTCTTGGATTAGTCTCGCCGCTGCCCGCAGCCCCAGAAGATAACTCTCCGCACCGAATCCGGCGATCTGCCCAACCGCTACTTCGGCTATGTAGGAATGGTGCCGAAACGTTTCGCGCCGGTGAATGTTCGAGATGTGAATTTCGACGGTGGGAATCGCCGCTGCGGAAATCGCGTCGCGCAGCGCCAGGCTGGTGTGTGTGTACGCCGCCGGATTGATGACGAGCGCCGCGCAACGGTCCGCCGCTTCCTGAATCCAGGTGACCAGCTCGCCCTCCGAGTTGGACTGGCGGAAATCGATCTCCACGCCGAGCTCCCCGGCAAGGGCACGAACCTGCCTTTCGATTTCCGCCAGCGTGGTCTTGCCATAGATTTCCGGCTGCCGCCTGCCTAGGAGATTGAGATTGGGGCCGTTGAGCACCAGAATTTTTTTTGTTGCCATCGCTTCCCTCTGTCGCGCCGGTGAATAAGGACGGCAATCTACGCGGCCAGACCGCGGAGAATTTCCTCCGGCGCCAGCCAGTGAAAGCGCGTCCTGCCGATGCCCTCGCACATGACGAACTTGATCTTGCCGCCCGCGACTTTTTTATCGATCTCCATCGCCTGAACGAGGCTGCGAAGCGAAACCTCGGCGGGAATTGCCACGGGAAGCCCGGCTTTTTCCACCAGAGCGGCGATCCGCTTGAGGCTCTCCGCGTCGCACAGTCCTTGGCTGACCGAGAGGGCCGCCGCTTTGATCATGCCGATCGCTACGGCTTCGCCGTGGAGAAAACGCCGGTAGCCGGTCGCGGCTTCCAACGCGTGACCGACGGTGTGGCCGAAGTTGAGTACCGCGCGATGATCGTCCTCGCGCTCGTCCATCTCGACGACGCGCGCTTTGATCGCGCAGGAGGTCGCGACGATTTGTGTGAGCAGTTGGGGATTGAGCCCGATAATGTGCTCCATGGCGTTTTCGAGCAGAGAAAACAGGCGCGGGTCCTCGATGATGCCGTATTTGATCACTTCCGCGAGCCCGGCGAGCAATTCCCGTTTCGGCAGCGAGCGCAGCACGGCGATATCGATCACGACCAATTTGGGTTGATAAAACGCGCCGATCAGATTTTTGCCTTCCGCGTGATTGACCGCAGTCTTGCCGCCGACGCTCGCATCGACTTGCGCGAGCAGGGTGGTCGGCAGCTGCGCGTAGGGAATGCCGCGCAGATACGTCGCCGCAGCCAAGCCCGCCAGATCGCCGATGACGCCGCCGCCGAGCGCGAGCACGCAGGATTTTCGTTCCAAGCGCGCGGCGATCAAGCGCTCGTAGATGGTCGCCAGCGATGCGAGGTTCTTGTGTTCTTCGCCGTCCGGGACCAGCACCGGCGCGACGTCGAAGCCGGCGTGGCGCAACGAATCGTACACCGGATCGAGATAGAGCTGCGCGACCACGGGATTGGTGACGATCGCGGCTTTGCCGCGCAGCCCGGCCTGGCGGAGCAGCTCGCCGGTCTGCTCCAGGAGCCCCGCGCCGATGTGAATCGGGTAGGAACGTGCACCGAGGTTGACCGTTAGACTCTGCATGGCTTTTCCTGCGCCCGCTCGAGAGCGAAGATGATCTTATCGACCACCTGATCGATCGTCAGGCCGCTGGTGTCGATAGTGATTTTGGCTTGCGCGTAGCGGCCCTGGCGCTCGCGCAGCAGCTCCTCGACGCGCGCGCGCACATCGCCGCCTTTGAGCAACGGGCGCTTGGAATTCCTCCCTACCCGGCTGAGCAGCGCTTCCGTCGAAGCGGTGAGACCGATGAGCCGGGATTTTTCCTGGAGCAGGCGCAAATTTTCCTCGTCCATGACGATGCCCCCGCCGGTGGCGATCACTTGGCCCGGCCGGGCAAGCACCTCGTTCAGCATCTTTTTTTCCAAACCGCGAAAATACGCTTCCCCCTGGCGCGCGAAAATCTCGCGGATCTTGCATCCCTCGGTTTTCTCGATCAGCGCATCCAGATCGACGAAACGGCGGCGCAGTCTGCGCGCGAGGTTGCGCCCGACGGCGCTCTTTCCCACCGCCATGAAGCCGACCAGGGCGATGTTTTCCATCTGCGGTTTCGGCCTAGTAGTTTTTGATCTGTTCGAGATAGTTCTCGTAGTTGCGCTTGATCTCGCGCAGCGAGTCGCCGCCGAATTTTTCCAGAAACGCCTTGGCGATTTCGAAGGCGACCACTGATTCGCCCACCACCGCAGCCGCCGGCGCGGCGCAGACATCCGAGCGCTCCACCGAGGCGTCGGCGGGCTGCTTGGAGCGCAGATCCACCGACTGTAGCGGGCTCATGAGCGTGGAGATCGGCTTCATCGCCACCCGGACGACCAGCGGCGCGCCGTTGGTCATGCCGCCTTCCGTGCCGCCGGAATTGTTGCTGCCGCGATAAAATCCGGTGGGCACGATGCGCGGCGTGCCTTCGCTGACCATTTTGCCGGGGTCGAAAAAGATCTCGTCGTGCACTTGCGAGCCGCGCTTGCGCGCCATCTCGAAACCCAGGCCGATCTCGACCCCTTTCATGGCCTGGATGCTCATCAGCGCCTGCGCCAGGCGGCCGTCAAGCTTGCGATCCCATTGGGTGTGCGAACCCAGGCCCGGCGGCAATCCCAGCGCCACGACCTCGAAAACGCCGCCGAGCGTATTGCCTTCCTTTTTGCACTGTTCGATGAGCGCGATCATTTGCGCTTCGGCCGCGCCGTCGGCGGTGCGCACGGGCGATTCGTCCGAGCGGACGTAAATCTCGTCGAAGGAAAGCCCGCTCAGATTCGCCGCCACGCCGCCGAGCGAGCGGATATAGCCCATGACGCGGACGCCAAAGGGCGCAAGGAGCTGTTTGGCAAGCGATCCGACCGCGGTGCGCGCCACGGTCTCACGGGCGCTTGCCCGCTCGAGAATATCGCGCACGTCGGCGCGGTCGTATTTGAGCACGCCGTTGAGATCGGCATGGCCCGGACGCGGTTTGGTCACCGCGATCTTGTCGTCGCGATCCTCGGGCAAGGCCGACATCTTCTTGGTCCAGTTTTTCCAATCGCGATTCTCAATGCCCAAAGCGATCGGCGCGCCGATGGTTTCGCCCCAGCGGATGCCGGAGCGAACCTGCGCTTCGTCTTTTTCGATGAGCATGCGCCCGCCGCGGCCATAGCCTTGTTGGCGGCGCCACAGATCGTGATTGATCTTGCCGATTTCTATAGGAAACCCGGCCGGCACCCCGTCGATAATCATGGTCAGACAAGGGCCATGGGATTCTCCCGCCGTGAAATACCGCAACATGCGGGGGTATCGTAACTTAATTCTTGGGAAATTACAGCAGCGCTACGGCTGAGAGGGCGCGCCGGCCGCCTGCTCACCTTGCGTCTTGCGAATCTGCTCGCGCCAGAGTTGCTCGGCGCTGGGGAGATTTTCGGAGCCCGCGGAAGCGATCCGCGGCGTGATGAAAACCACCAGCTCTTCAAAATCTTTCTGGAACCGCCAGTTTTTGAAGAGCCAGCCGAGAACCGGAATATCTTTGAGATAAGGTACGCCGCTTTGCGAATTGATGTCGCTGTCTTTGAGAATGCCACCGATGACGATTGTTTCGCCGTCGCGGACTAAAACGTTGGCCTCGGCTTCACGGTTGAGCTCGTCGAAGGGTACTACCGAGAGACCGCTCGAGACGGTCGGTGAATTGGCAAGCGAGCTCGATTTGACCTTGATGTTCAGCAAAACGAAGCCGTCGCTGGAAACCTGGGGGATCACGGTTAGATTGATGCCGACGGGCACTTTCTCGGTTGCCACGGCTGTCCCTGCGGCAGCGCCGCTGCCGCTCGCGATATTCGTGGAGCTTGGCAGCACGATGCGGAGGACGCGCTCGCTCTTGATCGTTGAGGGAACGTTGTTCAAGGTGACAACGGAAGGGCGGGAGATGACTTTAATCTGTCCCTCGTTTTCCGCCGCCGTCAGCACCGCGCGAATGTTGTTGCCGAAATAGCCGAAGCTAAATCCGGAACTCGGGATCGGCAGCACCGGGATAGCCGCGGCGGCGCTGCCCGCGAAGGGTGCCCCCGCGAGAAAACGCGAGCTTCCGACCACGCGAGCGTCGTTGAGGATCGCGTCCAACTCCATGCCCAGCGCGCGAGAGAAGGTCGGCGTGGTTTCCACCAAGTTTGATTCGATTAACACCTGGGGTGTCCGCGAGTCGAGTTTGCCGACCAGGATGCTGACGTCTTCGACCGCTTTTTGGATATCGCGGATCATGATGGTGTTGCTGCGGTCGTCGACTACCAGTGCCTTATCCGGCCGTTTGCTCATGAGCGGCTGAATTTTCGGCTCAAGCTCTTTGGCCCTGGCGTAATTGAGCGTGAAATAGACGGTGTGCATCGGATCCAGCTTCTCTCTGGATTCCTTCGATGCGATCAGCTTGTCCCTTTCGCCTTTCAGCGCCTCCGCGGTGGAGATGCGCACCACGTTGCCGATTTGTTCTTTCTCCAAGCCATTGGTGGTAATGATCAAATCCATCGCCTGGTCCCAGGGAACCTCTACCAAGCGCAGGGTGACCCTGCGATTCACATCGCTGGTGACCACAATGTTGAAGCCGCTCACTTCGGCGAGCAAACGAAAGACGTTCTTGATATCGGCGTCTTTGAAATCTAGGGAAATCTTTTGCCCGGTGTAAGTTTTCTCCACTGACCGATCGTCCGCGCCCGGCTGCGAGCGGGCGGCGCTCGCAGCGCCCTGGCTCACGTCCACCCGCTGTCCGCCGCGCACCAAAACCACGTGGCGCTTCGCGCTGATGTTGGGATCGGGGCTGCCGACGACGATCTTTAACCAGCCGTCCTCCTGGGAAATCACGTAGGGGGGAATGCTGGCCGCGGCGATTTCCGCCACGAGGCGTAGACTGTTCTCGCCAGCGTTCAAACGCAATACCGAGGCGATGCCGGTGTCGATGCGAAAGATGTCGGCCGGTGCCGCCGCGGCGGTGTCGCCCAGGATATCCAGAACGATTCTCGACGGCTGCGGCAATGTAAAATGGCGGTACTGAGTCACCGGCTGGGCAAACTTCATCAGCAGGATCGTCTGGCCGCGCTCTTCGCGCACCACCAGTTCCTGCAAACTCTGGCCGGCTGCGATCGAAGTCTGCGGCTTGGCGCTCCCGGGCGTGGACGCCGGTGCAGCTTGAGAGGGCGAGTGCGTCATCGCGGCCTTGGACGGGCCATCACTGGTAGTCCCACAACCGGCCGCTCCGCTCAACGCCGCCAGAAAAATTACGGCGAGGCGCGAGGCGACTTTTGCCGCAGGTATTTTGAGTCGCGATTGACGACGATCCATGTAATTTCCTCGTTCTCTGGTCCCTACTCGGTTACGAGCTTCATTCCCACGTCGCGTTTCTTGCGTGCGCCGTAATCGTCGGAGTAGATTTCTTCCACGATCACTTCGTTGCGAGAAATCGCCTTTATCTTGCCGTCGTTGCTGCCGATCGGAGTGCCGACCTTGACGACGTAGCCGAGCCCGCCGCTGTCTTCGACTATCGCCCGCGGATCCCCGATATCCCAGACGATGCCGACGAGCTTGAGTTGGCTGAGCTCGAAGCGCTCCAGCGGCGAGAGGTTTTCACGGTTGCGCGGCTTGTCGGTCTTGGCCCGAAGGGTCGTCGGCTGAAACGGGTCGCGGCGCGACGGATCCATCTTGAGCGCGGCCGCGGGGGCTTCAGGACTTTTCGACGGCAGAGTCAGGTCGACGGGATCGGCTTTGGTTTCCGGAGCGGCCTTGCCGCCAAAGGTTTGCCGGATCTTCTCTTTCGCCCCGTCGGTCAAAGCCTGGAGGGATTTTCCGATCGTCGCCGGCGCTTTGCCGGCCTTGCCGATCGTCTCCTTCATCTGCTCCGACGGCGTGCGAATCGTCTCCTCCGCGGCGACGGCTGGCGCCGCGAAACGCGCCGCGCAGGAGAACAAAATCAGCAGAAAGAGCTGGCGCCTTCTTCCCATGTTATCGTTTGGCCTTTGCCGCTTTGGCTTTGTCCTCGGCGACTTTCTTGCGTTCGGCATCGTTGAGAAAACGAAATGCCGTCGCGACGCCGGTTGTTTCCAACATGATACGGTCGCCGTTGACTGTCGGATTCTTAAAGCCGATGTTGTTGATGTTCACCAGCCGATCCAATCGTCCTACTTCGTCAAAAAAACTGACGGTGTTGTGGAAATTTCCTTTGACGGTGATATCGACCGGAACCTCGGCATAAAAATCCTGAAAGGTTTCCGCGCGTGGGCGAAATACCAGGACATCCAGTCCCGCCTGCTGCGCTTTCGCCGAAATATTTTTGAGCAAGTTAGGAATCTCGCCCTTTTCCGGCAGCTGGGCGAGCGCCCGCTTAAGTTCGGCGTCGAGGTGCTGCAGGTCCTTGCGCAGGCGCCCGAGATCGGCTGATTTCTGGGTCTTTATCATTTTTTCGTTTTTCGCGATCTCGACGCTATCGACCAACTTTGCCACCTCGTCCGCGCGCGGGCCGTACAGAAAACTATAATAAAGCGCCGCGATCAGAACGATCGTTACAATCAGAATGCCGAGCTTCTGTTTGCCTGGCCGCTCGAGGAGATTGTCGAGCAGTTCGTTCACTCTTTTTTCTCCTCGATTTTTTTTGGCGCTGCGGCCTTGATCGCTTCCGACGGCACGGGCCGATAGATCGCCTGAGCCTTCGCCGTGAACTTCTTGAGCGCGGCGCTGGAGCCTGTCCCTTGCACGGTTTCCACGAGCCCGACATCGGCAAAATAAGTGGAGGCGGTGAGCGACTGCAGAAAGCTGGCCACGGTTTCATTGTCGGTCGCCAAGCCATTCATGGTGATACTGCCGCTGCTTTCGCGCAGATCGGTGAGCCAGAGACTGGCGGGCGTCGCCTGAGAAAGGCTCGCCATGACCAGCACGGGCCCGCTCTTTTTATGGTTCAGTTCGTCGACGATCTTCTGCTTGCCGCGCAGATCTTTGATCTTCATCTGAAGATCGGCCACTTCCTTGACTTTGGCGTTCAACGCCTGGAGCTCGGCGCGCAGCCCGGCCAACTCCGTTTCCAATCCGGTCGAGCTGGTAATGCTGATACAGATGCGTGCCCGCAAGCAGCAGCATCGCGGCGCCCAAGACCACCGCACCGATGATGATCTCGCGCCGGCGCGTAACCTCGGCCTTGAGTTCCTTGATCGGCAGAAGATTGATGTGAATCATCGGTCGCTTGGCCGCCGGATCGACAGGCCGGCGCCTACCGCGAAGTAGGGTGCGGCCTCGAGCAGATAGTTGCGGTCGATGCTGCGATGGACTTGGAACGCTCGAAACGGCTCGCTCAAGCGCGCCGCCACGCCCATGCGCTCTTCGAGCATGGCCCGCAGCCCGGCAAGTTTGGCGCCCCCGCCGCTCAAATAGATCGCCTTTAAACCATCGTTATCCTCCGACGGCACGGCGCCGTAGAGGCTCAC
Source organism: uncultured delta proteobacterium (assembly GCA_963745035.1). Classification (GTDB taxonomy): domain Bacteria; phylum Desulfobacterota; class Binatia; order UBA9968; family UBA9968; genus DP-20. Next base: position 344,242 of record CAVUVW010000013.1, read on the forward strand.
GGTTCTGCGGATTTCTTCCGCCAGCTCCTCGGAAGTCGGGCGCAGCGTCGCCTCGAAGTCCAATTCCCGGCGTCCTTCCAACATCCCCGTCGTCTTGAACGCTTCGGCGGTCTCGACCGCGACGCCGAGCTGGCGCGCGACATTGTCCGTGAAATAAGCTCCGCCGAGGGACAGGTCGCCGGTGAAAATCGCCGTCCCGTCTTGCAACAAAGTGATGCTGGTGTATTGGGCGCCGACGTGAATCAAAGCAATGAGACCCTTTTCCGCGTCCGCGCCGTAGTTGGTTTCGAACATGTTTTCCAGGGCGAAATAATCGACGTCCATCACGCTCGGGGCAAGGCCGGCTTCTTCGATCACGTCGGTATAGCTGTTGATGATCTCTTTCTTGACCGCCACTAGGAGGACGTCCATTTTGTTGCCGTCTTGCGATTCGTGCACGACCTGGTAGTCCAGGTTGACGTTCTGCAGGCTGTCCGGGATAATGTTTTGCGCCTCAAATTCAATATTCGCTTCCAGCTCGGCCGCTTCCTGCTTGGGCATCTGGATTTTCTTCATGATCACCGCGCGACCCGGAACCGCCGAGATTACCTGCTTCGATTTGACGCCGTTTTCCTGGATTAACCGGCGAATCACCTCCACCACCGATCCAGCGCCGACTACCATATTGTTTTGAATGGCGTTCTCCGGCAGCGGCAATATTCCCAAGTTGAGGATGCGATAGCCGTTCTTGTCCACGCTAGCTTCAACCATCTTGATGGAACTCGAGCCGATATCGAAAGCGACGTAGCCGTCTGTGGTTGACAGAGGATTTAACGATCCAAAGCGCAGGTTTTTTAAAAACGAAAGCATGGCTACTGTTTGAACAGGGTGTGCTTCTGCTCGATGGTCAAGCCCAAGGCAAGAAGAATCTTGCGCTTGGTCGCCAAACGGCAGTCTTTGCCTCTCTCGATTCGGTCCAGCGTCAAGGGTGAAATGCCCGCCAAACGGGCGAGTTCGGCCTTGCTCAGCATTTTGGCTTCGCGGATTTTTTTAACGTTATTTGCGAGATTCATCGCCCGTCGGAAGCAAAGTGCGCGGGTCCGGATATGGATCACCAGACCTGTCAAGTCAATAAATTAATAATAATTATATGCAATTGTGATTATTGTAGCGCCCAATTAGCAATCCTTCGGCCACTTTATCCAAGCGTCGAAGCAAATCGACCGATCGCGGTAAATGTTCGTACTACCGCATTTTTTTGCGAGCCCGGGAGAGTCGCGGAAAAAACTTCAGGACAGCAAAGCGAACAAAATAGTCCAATTGCGGCAAAGCCGTTCAGGTTGCGTTTCGCCGGAGTGATCGTTAGAACTGCGGCGATGAAGCAGGCGCAAAGGTTGGTTCGGGTGATCGTGCCGGCGCCGCTCAAAGAACCGCTCGTTTACAGTGTTCCAGAAACGCTCGACGCCCACATCGCGCCGGGCAACCGGGTGCTGATCCCGCTGCAAAGGCGCACGGTCACCGGCATCGTGCTTGATTTCGCGAGCGACAAACCGGCGGTCGATCCAAAGCCGATCATCGAGCTGCTCGACGATCGACCGATCGTCGATGGCCATCTGCTCAAGCTCGCCCAATGGATTGCGCATTACTATCTGTCGCCCATCGGCGAGGTCTTGGCGACCATGCTGCCGCCGAATTCCCGCAGGGAAAGCCGCCAAATGATCCTGTTGAAGCGCGCCGATATGTTTATCGCCGACGCGCTCGGCAGGCGGATCATCGAGGCGATCGAGCAAGCCGACGGCAGAGTAAGCTTCGCAACTCTGGCGCGGCGCTTCCCGGGCCAATCGATCAATCGCGTGCTGGCGCGCCTGGAACACCTGGGCATGATCGAGCTGAGTGAGCACTTGGCCAAACGGAGGCGGCACAAAGAGACGCCGTTGCGGCAAGGCGGAGCGGAACCTGGCACGGCAGAACGTTTTGATCTGAGCGCAGAACAGGCGAACGCCCTCGCGGCCGTCGTCGCGCGGGTGAACGCCGGCGGCTTTGAGACTTTCCTACTCCACGGAGTGACCGGCAGCGGCAAGACCGAAGTTTACATCCGCGCCATGGAAGCGGTGCGCGATCGCGGCCGCAAGAGTTTGATCCTGATTCCGGAGATCTCGCTGACGCCGCAGCTCCTGGATCAGCTGAACGAGCGCTTTCCGCAGCGGGTTGGCGTGCTCCACAGCGGCCTGACGAGCGCTCAACGCTGGACGCAGTGGCGGCAGATCGCCTGGGGCCAGGTCGATGTCGCTGTCGGAGCGCGCTCGGCGGTATTCGCGCCGGTTCCGGACTTGGGCCTCATCGTCGTCGACGAAGAGCACGATTCCTCTTACAAGCAGGAAGAGGGCGTGCGCTATCACGGCCGCGACGTAGCCGTGGTCCGGGGCAAGCAACAGAATTGCCCGGTAATCTTGGGCTCGGCAACGCCTGCGCTGGAGAGCTACGAAAACTGCCGCCAGGGCCGCTACACGCTTCTGGAAATCAGCCGGCGGGTGGCCGATCGGCCGCTGCCGAAAGTCGAAGCGATCGATCTGCGGCAGCAGTTTTTCACCGCTTCGTCTGCCGCGCGCGCGGACGACAAGGGGGGCTCCCGCGATGCAGACACGCGGCTGATCGCCGATGACTTTGCCAAGGCGTTACAAGAAAATGTTCAGGCCGGACGGCAAAGCTTGATCTTTTTGAATCGCCGGGGCTTTGCCAATTTTCTTCAGTGCACCTCGTGCGGCCACGTGTGGCGTTGCCCGTACTGCAGCGTGACCCTGACACTCCATTTGAAGCAAAATCGACTTTCTTGCCATCATTGTGACTATCGCCGCCCCAAAACGGAGATCTGCCCCGAATGCAAGAACCCGACTCTTAGCCCGGTCGGGAGCGGCACCGAACGGGTCGAACAGGCGCTGCGGCGCTTGCTGCCGCAGGCGCGCGTGGCGCGCATGGACCGCGACACCACCGGCCGGCGCGGCGCTCACGAAGAGATCATTCGCCGCTGGCAAAAGGGCGAGATCGACGTCCTGATCGGTACTCAGATGATCACCAAAGGCCACGACGTTTCCGGAGTGACTCTGGTGTGCGCCCTGCTCGCCGATCTTTCTTTGAATCTTCCCGACTTTCGCGCCGCCGAGCGGACTTTTCAGTTGCTCAGCCAAGTCGCGGGAAGGGCGGGAAGGGGCGACGATCCGGGCCGCGTCATCGTCCAGACTTACACGCCCGATCACTATGCCATCCACCATCTACTGGCGCACGACTATAAGACCTTCTTTGGCGCCGAGAGCGAATTTCGCCGCGCCCTCGACTTACCCGCCGTTCGGCCGGCTGATCAACCTAAGGCTCGACGGGCCTAACGCGGCCAACGTCGAGGCGCAAGCGAAAAAACTCGCCGGCGAGCTGCGCGCGGTTGAAAGCCGCGGCGTCAAAACCGACGCCCAGGTCGAGATTCTCGGGCCGGCGCCGGCGCCGATCGAAAAGCTTAGAAATCGTTTCCGCTGGCAGCTCCTGCTCCGCAGCAAGCAGAGCGCGCCCTTGTTGAAGTTGGCGCGCCGGGCGCGGGAGCTCATGCCGCGGGCGCGCAGCGTGCGCCTCCACGTTGATGTCGATCCCTACAGTATGTTATGAATTTTTTTGAAGTATGGCGATTTTGGAAATACTTAAATATCCCGATCCGATCCTCAGCAAGGTCGCCGCGCCGGTGAAAAATTTTAACGGCAAGACCGCCTCCTTGGTCGATGACATGCTCGAAACCATGTATGCGGCGCCGGGCGTCGGCTTGGCCGCGCCGCAGGTGGGCGTTTCCGAGCGCATCCTCGTTTTGGACATCGATCATGAGAACCCCGGCAAGCAAGTCTACAAGCTCATCAATCCGACGGTGATCCGCGCCGAGGGCGAGGTCGTCTGGGAAGAAGGCTGTCTCAGCGTGGTCGATTACACCGCCGAAGTGCGCCGCGCCGCGCAAGTCGAGATTGCCGCTTTCGATGACAAAGAAAAGCCGGTTAAGATCGAAGCCGAGGGACTGCTGGCCGTGGCGCTGCAGCATGAAATCGATCATCTGGACGGCAAGCTTTTTATCGATCGCATCAGCCGCCTGAAGCGCGACTTGTACACCCGCCGGCGAAAGAAAATGCTTCGGAGCGGCGTCGAGCCGCCTAATGAAAGTCCCCGAGTCATGATCTGAGCGCATTTCAGATCCGCCGGCTGCGCCGCCCGCTGTTAATTTGCCATCAATCCGATGTCCGCGACTTGGCCGATCGTTTTCATGGGAACGCCCCAGATCGCGGCCGATACCCTCGACTATTTGCTGGCGCACCAAACCGACCCGGTGGCCGGCGTCGTCACCCAACCCGATCGCCCCTCCGGCCGAGGCCAGACGACCGGCGCCTTCGCCGGTGCGCAAGCTTGCCGAAGCGCGCGGAATTCCGGTGGTCGCGCCGGAAAAAATCAGAACGGCGGAATTTTTAGAAACGCTGCGTGCCTGGCGCCCCGAAATTATCGTCGTGGTCGCCTACGGCCGCATCCTGCCGAAGACAATTCTCGAGCTGGCGCCGCATGGCTGCATCAACGTCCATTATTCGCTTCTGCCCAAGTATCGCGGCGCCGCGCCGGCGGCGTGGACGATCATCAACGGCGACAAGGAAGGCGGCGTGACGACCATGAAGCTCGTCGAAAAGATGGATGCCGGCGCGATTTATCTGCAGGAAGCGTTCGCGCTCGCGTCCGACGAAACCACCGGCTCGCTGCAATCGAGGCTCACGCCCATCGGCGCCCGCCTGTTGGTGGAGACGCTGCGCGGGCTGAAAGCAGGGACGCTGGCGGCGCGCGAGCAAGACGAGCGCCTGGCGACTCCGGCGCCGATGCTGAAAAAGGAAGACGGGCTCATCGACTGGACCAAATCGGCGGCGGAGATCGAGCGGCGCGTGCGCGGTTTTGATCCCTGGCCCGGCAGTTTTACCCGCGCTGCCGGCAAGCTGCTCAAGATCCACCGCGCCGGCATTGTATCGGCTCAATCGAGCGGCAAACCGGGCGAAGTCGTGCGCGCGGAGGCCGGCGGTTTCTGGGTCGCGACATCCTCGGGTATCCTCGGCCTCGACGAAGTCCAGTTGGAAAACAAAAAACGGCTCGCCGGAACAGAATTTATCAAAGGCGCGAGGATCAAAGCCGGTGACCGCCTCGGATGAAACCGCGAGGAAATCGGCGCGCCGTCTCGCGGGCGAAATTCTCCTCAAAGTCGACAATCGAAAAGCCTACGCCGACGTTCTGCTCGATCAAGCGTTGAGAAGCGCCGAGCTCAGTCCATCGGATCGCGCTTTGCTCACCGAGCTCACCTACGGCACCTTGCGTTGGCGCGGCGCGATCGATGCCCGGCTCAGCAGACACTTGCGCCGGCCGCTGGCCGAGACCGAACCGCGCATCAGAAACCTGCTCCGTCTCACGTGCTACCAACTCGTGTACCTTGACCGGATTCCGCCCTATGCCGCAGTCAATGAAGCCGTCGAATCGGCCAAGAGCTACGGCGGCCGCAAAGCCGCGGGATTCGTCAACGGCGTACTTCGCAGTTTCTTGAGAGAAGAGCAGATTGGCGGTGCGATTTCCGGTGCCGATTCCGTCGCCGCCCTGGCATTTCAGCATTCGCACCCGGAATGGCTGGTACGGCGCTGGCTCGGGGAATTCGGCGCGAAAGAATCCGCGGCGCTGATGCGCGCCAATAATGAAAGGGCACCGCTCGCCTTACGGGTAAACTCTCTTAAGTGCGGCAGAGACCAATTGTTGCATCGCCTCTCAGAAAACGGCATCGAAGCAAAGACGGCGCCCCTTTCGCCCCACGGCGTCTTGCTTCCTCCGGCCGGCGCAGTGGAAAATCTTCCGGGCTTTGCCGCAGGGCTCTTTCAAGTCCAAGGCGAGGCCTCGCAGCTCGTTGTCCAACTGCTTGCGCCCCGCCCCGGCGAGCGCATTCTGGATGCCTGCGCCGCGCCCGGCGGCAAGAGCACCTACATCGCCGAGCTCCAGCGCGATCAAGGCGCAATCATCGCCGTCGATTTATCCGCGCGCGGTATCGATAGAATCCGGGAAAATGCCGGCCGCTTGGGATTGCAATCGATCCAAGCCGTCCATGCCGATGCAAGCGCGGCCGGCGATTTCGGCAACGCCTCCTATGATCGCATTCTCGTCGACGCGCCCTGCAGCGGTCTGGGTACGCTGCGCGGCCATCCGGAAATCAAGTGGCACCGCGACGAGCGGGACATTCGGCGCCTGAGCGCCTTGCAGCGAAAGATCCTCGACCGGGTCGCCGGATATCTCAAGCCGGACGGCGTTCTCGTGTACTCGACCTGCACGTTGACCACCGACGAGAACGAACGGAACGTGGAGGCGTTTCTCGCGGCGCGCCGCGAATTTGAGTTGCAGGAGGCCGCAGGTTATCTTCCTTCACAGGCGCGGCACATGACGCGCGGCAAGTATTTCCAAGCGTTGCCGCAGCGGGACAACACCGACGGCTTTTTCGCCGCGCGCCTGAGAAAGGTTTCTTAGATGCAGCCCATCAAAATCGCTCCGTCGATCCTCTCCGCCGACTTCAGCCGACTCAAAGACGAGATTCAAGCCGTCGAAGCCGGCGGAGCGGACTGGCTCCACGTCGATGTCATGGACGGCCATTTCGTGCCGAACATCACCATCGGGCCGGTGGTCGTGGAATGGGTGCGCAAAGTGACGACCATCCCCGTCGACGTGCACCTGATGATCACCGATCCCGATAAATACGCACCGGAGTTCATCAAGGCGGGCGCAGACTGGATTTCCGTACATCCGGATACCTGCCGGCCCAACCCGCGCGCGACCTTGAACAAGATCCGCGAGCTCGGCGCCAAGCCGTCCCTCGCCGTGAATCCGGATGTGCCGTTAACCAGCGTCGAAGATTACCTGACCGATATCGAGATGCTCTTGATGATGACGGTCTTCCCGGGCTTCGGCGGGCAGGCTTTTATCCCGGATGTTCTACCCAAGATCGAAGAAGCGCGCCGGCTGATCGATCGGAACAAATTATCGATCCTCATCGAGGTCGACGGCGGCATCAAGGTCGATAATATCGACCATGTCGTGGACGCCGGCGGCGAGGTCATCGTGTCGGGCTCCGGCATCTTCAAAACACCGAACTATGCAGACACCATCCGCCAGATGCGCCAAGCCGTTGGGCAACTCTAAAAAGGTTCTACGAACACAGCAGCAGTAGAAGAGTTCGAAGCTCGCGATCCTCGATCCTCCATCCTCGATCTTCAAACTATTGTGTTCTCTTTTCGGTGTGCTAGTTTATCCCGATCGGGGCGTGGCTCAGCTTGGTAGAGCGCACGGTTCGGGACCGTGAAGTCGGTGGTTCAAATCCACTCGCCCCGACCATTCATTTCCACTTTTCAACGACTTCGTTCACTTCATCGCCGCCACTGTTACTCAGGGTTCCGGTTTCCCCCTGAAAAACGCGTCTCAACTGTTCTCCCGAATCGCTCTTGATGTACTTCCCATAGTGCTTCTCGATCATCGCCACCGACGTGCCGGTATACTCTGCGAGCCACTTGATGTTCACACCATGAGATAGAGCCTGGGAAATGAAGTTGGCGTGTGGCATAGAACTTTCAACCGGCAACACGAACTCGCTCAGATCCGCGGCGTTGCTGTCGGGGGCGTCGAAGTCTCGCCGCCGCCGCCATCCAGCGCGCGATAGATGAGTACATCGCAGATGAGCTCGGCAGATCGTGGCGGCATTCGGCTCGTTGCGCCCGTTGGGCTAGTGTTCGGCCCAGGACTTCCGAAGTTGATCGTCGGTAATGGATATGGCTAAGCACCTTTGGGCCGTGGACTTGAATGGCGCTCTCCGGCTCAGGTGTTGTTAGAGGGTGTAGGACAGGTCCAAAGAGCCAATTTCTTTGAGAGAGTGTTCCCTGTGGTGGTGCAGTACACAGTAGATGTGGCGGCAGAAAGCGGCATCGTCGATGAGAAGTGTACCGAGATAGTTCAACCCTTCGTACTCAGTGTACAAATGGCAGGTAAAACCTAGCATTGACGAGTAGGAAACCCGTTTCAGGATTCCTACTTCACCTGAAAGAATTTTGTTCCGAGGGGCGTCTATCGGACTCCAACGCGGAGGCCAGATTGGCAGACCGTAGTATCGCATCAGCGGGTGACTGCGAAGTTCCACTGATCTGACTTAGATCACAAATGCTTGGGTGTGGTAAAGGGTTTGACGACGCATGCTGGTTTCTGATGACCAAAAATTCTGCTCAGAATCTTCACTCTATTAAAAGCCAATGTAGGCCGTTCGATCAAAGAAATCGGCCGACTTGGATTTGTCGCATACCTTTTGATTCCCAGGACAACACACTATTGCCCCACCACCCGGAGCTTGGGCAGCTAAAAGATCAACCCACTCGACGCGAAGAGCTTGTCCAGCAGATCAGCGACCTCAGCCGGTTGTGCCGAGCAATAAAGACCGCGAATTAATCGCGCCGAGAGCTCGTACTCATCAACGCCTTCCATGCACAGCAACTCGCATCCGCGGGCTTGAAACCTGGCGGTATCCTTGGCGGCTTCGGTTTCGCGTCCACATCACTGTAGATGATCTGCCGGTGGGGAACCGTGCGCTCGGCCATTGGACTAAGGTCCAATATACACATCTGCAGCAGTTTGATAGTCAGACACACAATTGGGCGCGCATCTGCCTTTGGCGAGGCAGATTGATTCCAGCAGGCGATTCGACGTGCACACACGGTAAATGGGATTCTTGCTGACGACGGCCCGACCCGAGATGAGGAGGTGCTGAATGTAAAGCACTCAACGCGGCCGACGCGATCGAGGTGCATGGTGCCGAGTATAACGAGTATAACAGGTGAAAACCAAAAATAAGGAGACAAACTATGGAAAACCGACATGCAAGGAAAATTACGGTTTTCGTGCTCTGCTTGAATCTGATTATGACCATGGGAGTGTTCCTTCCGGACAGCGGCTACAGTCAGTTCCAGCCGGGCCAGAAACGCACCATCAAGGATGGCGAGAAACTCACAATTAAAGGTGTCATTCTCAATCGCGATGGTGAGCTGTTTCTGTTACGCGACATATCGCGCACCGATACGTTGGTTGCGTTAACCGACAAAACCGAAATAGAGGTCGAGCGTAAGGGGCTATTTCGCCGGGACAAGCGTATGGATGCAACCGTGCTCGTGCCCGGCCTCATCCTGGAGGTCGAGGGCAAGGGTGCTGGAGGTCGTCTGGTGGCCGATGAGATTGAGTTCACGGAAGCTGACCTCAAGGCGGCGATAACCGCGTACGCTCAAACCGCTCCGGTAAATAAGAAACTCTCAGAGAACGACCAAAAACTTGCGCAGACGAGCAAGGAAGTTGTAGACACCAACAAGCGAATTGATGAGATCGATCAGTATGAGCTTGTGAATGTTGTGACGGTGCCTTTTGCCGCGAACAGCGCTAAGCTCTCGGATAAGGCGAGGGCGCAACTGGATGATCTCGCTTCGAAGGCACCCGGCGCGAAGAATTATCTGATAGAAGTCAAAGGTTACACCGATGTGACCGGCAAGTCTTCAAAGAATCTTGAACTGAGCCTTGACCGCTCTGAGGCAGTCGTGCAGTACTTGGCGGCGAAGCACAACATTCCACTACGGCGCATGACCATACCTATGGGCTATGGCGGAACTAAAAGCGGAGCGAAGACCACAAAAGGTCGTGAGGCGGAAAACCGGGTGGACGTCGCCATTCTGGTCAACAAGGGGCTGAGTAAGTAACGCGCGAGCAGAGCGCCGAAATAGTCACTCGTCGTTACACGTGAGCAGCATTTTGTAAGGTCCTGATGAGGGCGGATCGCTCCTTTTTCGGAGCGATCCGCCACTGAAACAGTCTGCAAAACGGTTCGCCACTAATCGTATCTGGCTCAGTTTGCCGGGCAGGAGGGGTACTCGTTTTCTTCGTTCGTTTCCTCGACGGATTCATTACCGCCGCCGCGGATCTCCCACGTCCCTGACAAATAACAATCGCCGCACATCAACATTAGAGTTGGTCGTTATCGGGGGCAGGTTTTTAAAGCTCTCAAAGTCAGGCGGCCGCGTATGGGAACGTTGGCTTCTTGACGTTCTCCGATAAATAGCGATATATCTCCGCCTCTTTCAGGAGGTATACCGTGACAGTGGGTAATTCATTTTTTAGTTCGCGGTGGGCTTCGTTTCCGTCTGCGCTTTGGGCGTGATCGTTTACGCTTAGGGAGGGACATTTGACCGTGCGCCGATCACTTCTCTGGCTCGTGATCACGATTGTACTGGTCAGCGCCTGGACGGCTTACCTCTACGCCTGAGCCCATGGCCCGCTACTTCGCCAGATCCTGCCCGCGCTGCGGTGGTTACCTAGGCATCACGATGCATGAGCCGGCGAAGAAAACCGATGGCACTAGCTGCAAAGAAAAACTGGGGTTCCAATGATCCGTACGAAAACTACGTACGGGTCTGAAGCGGGACCACTACGCAAAGGCGTCAAGCGATCCTGCCAGCGCAGGGCGCTGTACAAGACGCTGCTGGCGCTTTCCGTCCTGCTAGCCGTCGGCTGCGCCGTTCTGACGAAGGACTATCCGCGCACAGAGTCGACCGCTTTCCCAGACCACGAGTCGACAGCCATCGGTAAGCAAGTCGCCGCGCTTGCCGCGCAGCATCCCGGTCAGTCGGGATTCGCGCTCATCCGTCGAGGACGGCAGGCGTTCACGGCTCGGGTGGCACTGGCCGACCTCGCCGAAAAGACCCTCGACGTCCAGTACTTTCTGTGGGAGCGGGACGCCACGGGCCGCATCTTTGCCCAACATCTGCTCCGGGCCGCCGATCGCGGCGTGCGGGTTCGTATCCTGGTCGATGATGTCAACCTCGAGGACCGCGACGACAGTCTCGCGGCGCTCGACGCGCACCCGAACATCGAGATCCGCATATTCAACCCCTTTCCGCATCGCTTCTCGCAGGTTCTCGGCTTCCTCACCGACTTCAATCGCGTCAATCATCGAATGCATAACAAGCTCGTAGTGCTGGACAACGCGCTGGCGATCGTCGGCGGGCGCAACATGAGCGACCACTACTTCGAGGTGGATCCGGTGTTCAACTTTCGCGACCTCGATATCGCTGCGGCCGGTCCCGTTGTCCGGGACCTGTCGAAAGTGTTCGACCGGTTCTGGAACGGCGAGTGGTCGGTGCCGGCCGCGGCGATGGTACACCGCCCCTACACCGAAGAAGACCTGCGCCTGCTCGCGCAACGCACCCGCGAACAACTCGCCAAAGTCCGGTATCCGCATCCCTTGGGCGAGGACCTGGCAAAGGTCAATGCAGAGTTTTCGACCATCCTCGACGGCTTCATATGGGCGCCGGGGCGGGTCGTGTTCGACGATCCGTCCGCGATCCACGATTCTAACGTACGCGTCATGCAGCGGGCGCTGGGCAACCGTCTCGAGCAATTGGAAAAGGAGCTACTGATCGAAGCGGCCTACTTCATCCCCTTGGCGCGCGGCGTTGAGATCGCCAAGAAACTGGTCGCGCGCGGCGTGCGGGTCCGCGTCGTTACCAACTCGCTAGCCTCCAACGATGTCCTGCCCGCCTTCGCCGGATATTCCATCAGCCGCAAAGACCTGATTCGGGCTGGTGTGGAGATCCACGAGGTGCGCTGGGAACCGGGCCCTCTGCGGAAAAAGCAGATTCTGCAGGGCTCCAAGACGGCTGTGCATACGAAGACGATCGTGTTCGATCGCAAGGACGTATTCGTCGGCAGTTACAACATCGACGCTCGCTCGGCCACTATCAACACCGAAGCCGGTCTCTATGTGGAGAGCCCGGTGCTCGCCGCTCAGGTGGTCGAGTACTTGGACGAAGGGGCCGGCCCGGAAATCAGCTACCGGGTGCTGTTGGATAAGGACGACGACCTCTACTGGGTTGCCGCGGATGATGGCAAGCCCCTGCGCTGGAACACCGATCCGCTGACCACGCAATGGCAGCGCTTCAAAGCCGGTTTCTGGAGCGTCTTGCCGATCATCGAGCAGCTCTAAGGCCGATGCACGCGCTCACTGGTTTGGCTGATCGTGCACCTAATCGTTTTGAGCGCGCAGTCAATCCATTACGCGCCGTGGCGTGAGATGTCTGCACCGCCATGCGTGGGAGTTTTCGCGACTGGCGCAAATTTTTCTGCCCACACTAAGTCCGCTAAACCAAAATACCATCTCACCACCGAGGTCAGGAAGTACACGTGATTGCTTCTGATCTATAGGTGGTGTCAGCGCCGATTAGCCCGCAGAAAACTAAATGACTGCAAGCAGGTCGGACGCTAAATATTTGGTTGGCGGTGGCCGAGACGTGAGTGGGTTGAGATGGGGCCGAGCTAGTCGACCTTTTACGTTAACAGGTAAAACACGCCTCCAAAGAGGAGACCAAAATAGCTTGTCCAAAATAGCAGGAAGGGCCAATTAATTTCCCATGACCGGTGGGTAGATTTTGTGAGTTCAAGGCGATGAGCTAGGATTTGTTCGAGAATATTCCCCATAAGCGATAGTCTCCCGGCTCACGCAACCGGTATGCCACGGCGTGTCTAGAAAAGTTTACGCAATTTTAATGACCTCAGGTAAGTTGTTGCCCGAGCAAAAAGTCGACGAATTGCGGAAGCCTGAAGAAAACGACAAAAATTTGTTCATGAGGCGACAGAACGAAAGTCTTGCAGGATGAAGCCACCGCTCGTGGCGCAGATTAACTTTCAAGAGTGGAAGCCAGATGGACATCGGCCTGACGATTCCTCCGAACGTACTGGCGCGGGCGGATTAGGGTGATTAAGTAAACCTCACAAGTTTTCTTTCCCCGCTCCGAGCGGTAAGTCGCTTTCCCCGAATCACAAGCCACGCCAGTCGATAAGTGCAATCGAAACAGCGGCCGTCCACCGCCTGCACCGGCATGACCTTCGCCGACTGCCGCATTGTGATTCCGACATAGCCTCCGCAGCGTGGGCAGGATCTGGTGAAGGAACGGGCCATCGCTGATTCCAGACTTATCCGTTGGCGCGCGGCTCAACTAATCGTCTAACTTCTTCAAATTGCGTTCTGGGAATGCCGATGTCGGCACAGAGACAGATGATCTGGTTCTCAACACTGCCCAGACCTGCCGAAGTAAGGGCGCGTTTGATGATGATCTGGCACATTAGCCGGCACACGTGTAAAGCATCGGGATCCGTGTTCCACTTGGGATACGAGTCTAGCCACGCTGCTCGGATTTCTCGGTCAGTCATGGGTGAGTTATCCCTCCTTTTCACCGCGCTTCGGGATCAGTAGTTTCGTTTGCAGGTTCCCCGTCCGAATACGGGAGTTTGTGCGCCAGGCGCAGATGCCATTTCCTGAAACGCGCAGGAGTGGAATTGGTCCAGCGCTTGAAAGCTCTGTTGAACGAGCTGACTTCCGAATAACCCAGATGATGCGCGATATCGGTCAGCTTATTTTTCGAATCCCTGAGTAGATCCATGGCGAGCCGCCGTCGTGCGTCGTCGAGCAATTTGGTAAAGTCGACTCCGTCTCTGTATAGCCGCCGTTCCAGAGTTCGGGGCGTGAGGCCAAATGCATCGGCGACACGGCGCAGCTGCGGCGTTCCGTCTTTTAAAGAGTCAAGGATCATTTTCCGAACGGACTCGAGAAACGGAATTTCCACAGGCCCAACGGTGCTTGGCGCATTGAAGATCTCTTGGGCGACTCGATACAGACCTTCCTCTGGTTCCGGCATCGATCGAGTGACAGTGCCTAATTCAACCCGCCCAATTCCGATAACGAGTAAACCGTTCTCGATTTCGGGCCATTGATATAATCTGATCTTAAAACCCATAATTCTCTAAATAAGCGCTTTCACCGAAACTTTCTTGACAGCAAACGACAGATTATTGACAGTTGCGCCCCGTCTTGAACCGGAGACGACGAACTCCCGGCTAAACTAGGCCGCTTCAATCGTGGGAGGCCTTTGCGCTGAGGAACAATAGAAAAACAATAGAAATGGAGGAGAACCGCTCTATGGATCTAGATAACCGCTGAGTCAAGACGTAGACCTGGGTTTTGATCCAGCATTTGACTGCTTATGCCTGCGGGCGTGGATTTCTAACTCTCTCCGGTTACCACCTTTCTTTACTTCCCAGGTGCGCTCCGTGATCGAAGCCTTTGAATTTCTGGATGATGCACTGATGGCTTAGACAATTAGTGCAACACCGCCGCTTTCAAGAGTTGCTCCATTCGTTCGTGGACAATCCGAATCACCTGCCACAGATCATTGGTTGAATGTGACAGTTCATACGAGACTTGTTCTTTTGCTACTTTAAGCAGGCATTGTGCGTCCGGTTCAGTGGAAAGCTTCACAAGCAAGTCTTTAAATGCGAGTTCCACTTCTGCGTCGATCTCTACTTGCATGGACACTCCATATTTCCGTGTGCGTGCCCGGCACCTGCTCACAGGTGGCAGCACGTTATCTTCTAACGACGAAGTGTGACTCGTATACAGCAAGCCGGCCTAGAGATTCTAATATAAGCGTTTTCACCGAAAGCTTTCTTGACAGAAAACGACAGATTATTGACTGTTGCCCTCCCCTCTGGATCTGGAGACGACAACCTCTCGGCTAAAATACGTCGGTCAACAGGGTGTGAGTCGAATAGGATTCGCCGTTACGAGCTTTCCCCGGACGCCCTCCTGCGCTCACGCTTGCTTGGGTTTTGCGGTCGAACATTGTTTCGGCGCGAGCAGCTCCGTCGTGATCTCGGACAGCTAGCCGACGTCGTTGCTTGGTAATTCCGGCGTTCCACAGCCGGTGAAGGTCAATAGCGGGCCGGTTGGCCACGCACGCTGAGGTGGGCCATTCCAAAACTGCCGGAAAAGTGGCTTGTACTCGATTACGCTATCGTTCTATTTTCTATTAATAACTTCTCGGAGGTGCGATATGACGCGTTATCTGATCCTGGCTAATCAAACCGCGGCGAGCCCGGAGCTGACCGCGGTGATCAAAGAGATCGTTGCCAACAATGCCGAGGCGGAGTTCGCCCTGCTGGTTCCCGCCACGCCGGTAGAGGATTTGCTGGACTGGCAGGAAGGCGACGCCGAAACCATCGCGACGCGCACCGCCCAGGCGGCGAAGGATCATCTCGAGCGAGTGGGCGCAAAAGTCGCGCGCACCGAAGTGGGTGACCCTTCGCCGATCAAGGCCATCGAAAACGTCCTGGAACATCAACAGACAAAGTACGACGAAATCATCATCTCCACGTTGCCGCTACAACGATCGCGCTGGGTCGCCCTCGACCAGCCGCGACGCATCGAGCGGCGTTTCAACATTCCCGTCCGGCACGTCGTCGGTCATTCGATCACGATGAGCCGCGAGGAACTCATCAACGGATTGAATGACGATCTTAACCTCGAACTCGAAGCGCTATTACGAAGCGTCTATCATGCCGCCTCCGGCCGCGGCATGCTCGGTCACGAGCTCCGTGAGTTGCTGAAAAAAGAATTGCCCAGCGAGCTCGACCACGCCACGTTCCTCGCCGACAAGATCGTCGCGCTCGGCGGCGAAGTGCGGATTTGCCCCACGATGCCGGTGGAAATCAGTACGGCGCGGGACTTGTTGCAGCAAAACATCGCCGCCGAGCGTAAAATCATCGCCAACTACGCCAAGCGGATCGATCAGGCGGCGGAGTACGGCGACAAAGGCCTGGCGATCCGCCTGGAAAATATCCTCGCGTCGGAGACCGACCATCTCGAGCAGCTCGAACGGCTGGGCCGGTAGACCCTTGGATCACGGTTCGTTGAGGAAGGGAGGAAGTTTTTCGCGATTCAGCACCAGATCGCGGGCTTCTTACAAGCTCGCCGACCTCATCTAAGTACGCGCAGGCGCCCGCCACCGCAGTGCGGCGGATTAGAAGCGCCGTTGTGCGGCAAAGGCGAAAACGTCATCAAGACCAGCAAGACATCTATCGAAGAAACTCGAAGAGCAGATACATAATAAGAGCCTTCTACCAAATGGCCTCGGCCAGCCAATCGGTAGCTAACTTTGCGTTGTCAAAGGCTGCAATCTTGAAACCTCGGTTGGCGAGCGAAGCGGCTAACGATAAAAGCTGCGGCTGTGACTCGGAGGCAGATACCAGCGCGAACTTTGCTGCCGTGGAACCATTCATCCGACGCGCATTCGTTAACGAGAAGTCGGATGCCCAAAGGATCTAATCGCAGTTGCGCATCACTAAGATCGATCAAGAGCTTACAGTTTGCGACTGTCTCGGTTAGCGCTTTGATTTTGTGCAAAATCTCTTTCAATTCTCCCAGGTTGAGGCAATCTTGTATGCTGATGTTTACATGACTCTCCTGTCCCGCCCAAGGGTATGCTCTTATCCGGTAGTTCATCTGCGCCTCCACTGACCACAGATAAGCATGAGCACAGATTTCGTCTTGGCATTTCGCGTCAGTCAATTGACACTTGAAACCTCCTAGCGCTAAGGAAGAGTCTGAGGTTGGCGATGCCTGTGAAATCCTTGACCATATAAGTGGCGCGGTTATGACGGGAGTTCTTCGGTATGGTCGCTCGCAAAGGAGCCGACCCCGACCTGGTTTTACAAACGTGTGGACTGGATCGTTCAATTCTCGCTGACAGAGATGGTTTTGTCTCTACCGGCATTTCGTTGTATTGCCGGATGTTTTCGCCGCGAGTCCGGCAACTTCAAAACCCACGTATGCCCGCTCGCCTTCAACCATCTCAAACCATCGGGCGGCACGATCGTGAATCTTGCTTGGGTACTCCGATGTAACTGCTTTCAACCGCGCCCTTTAAGCGCCGGACCGGCAGGACTCCTTCGGGGTACCGTGCGTATTCCGCCTACAAGGTCGGATGAAATCGAGGTGTGAACCGCGGATGAGTTTGCAGGATAAGCAACCCGTCCATTGGCAAGTTTCGTTAAGCCCGCGTTGCCGTGCGATGCCTATTCGCCTTCTTTGCGCCGAATCAGCTCGCAAACTGCCGGATCGCGCTGATGCGCTCCACAGGGCGAGGGGTGGGAATAGTGATAGGCCGAGTACCACGGGTGCGGCGTCAGGTTGGAAAGATTCTTTACAGTCAAATTGATCAGCGCTTCTTCCATCGGCTTGCCGTCGCGCAGGGTGCGCGCGGCGAACCGGTCGGCTTCGTATTCGTGCTTGCGCGATAGCACATTCATCAGCGGCCCGAGAAAAAACGTGAAGCTTCCCGAGAGCAGGCTGAACAGCACCAAGGCGGCATGGTGGCTCGGCGCCAAGCCGAAAGCGGCGTACAGCGGCTCGAAATCAATCAGCCGGCTCAGCACGTACAAGCCGATCAATAGGAAAATAGTCTGAACGACGAGCATGCGCTGGATGTGCTTCATTTTATAGTGGCCCATCTCGTGCGCCAGCACGGCCAGTCCCTGTTCCATCGTCATCTGCTCGATCAGCGTGTCGAACAAGACGATGCGCTTGGCTTTGCCGATGCCGGTGAAATACGCGTTGGAATGAGCCGAGCGTTTGGAGCCGTCCATGGAAAAAATCCCGCTGGTTTTGAAGCCCACCTGATCGGCCAGCGCCAGAATCCGCTCGCGGAATTCTCCCTCTTTGAGCGGCTCGAACTTGTTGAACCATGGCGCGATGAAGGTCGGGAAGATCACGATCATCAGCAGCTGAAAAACGCTGATAAACACAAACGCCCAGACCCACCAATAGGCTCCGCTCGCCTGCATAAGCCAGAGAATGACGACCAGAAAGGGGACACCGATCGCCAGCCCCAGAATCAGGCTTTTGAGCTTGTCGCTCAGATAGAGTGCGGGAGTGGTTTTGTTGAAGCCGAACCTGGCTTCCAGAGCGAAAGTCGAATAAACGCCGGTAGGCAGCCCGGCAACTATGAAATAGAGACCGACTGCCAGACAGAAGAGAACGCCCTGGCCGTAAACACCCAGGGAAAATTCGCGCGCCCATCGTCCGGCCGTTTCGTCGAAAAAACCCAACAAGCCCGAAAATAATAGTACGAGCGCGACGAGCCGGCCGTAAATTTCCACCCAGCGCTGGAAACGGCCCTTGGCCAAAGTGTACTCAACCGATTTTCCGTATTCCTCAGGATGGAATCTGCCGTGAAAAAGATCCGGGATTTCTCCGCCGGCGCGGCGCGCGCGCACGTGGCGGAGGTTCAATTCGTTGAGGATAAATTCGACGGTGAATTCGAGCGCGAAGAAGATCAGAAAAAGCGCAACGATCCCTTGTTCCATCAAGCAAAACGGTTAACTCGCCGGCGGCGCGACCGCCGCTGGAACATTGGTCGTGCTGTAGGAAAACACCAGCTCGCCTGCGCTCTCGTCCACTTCGACCTTGCCGCCGTTTTGTAGCTTGCCGAACAAAATCTCGTCGGCGAGGACGCGCTTGATCTCGTTCTGAATGAGCCGCGCCATCGGCCGCGCGCCGAAGGTCGGATCGTAGCCGCGCTCGGCAAACCAGCGCCGCGCCCGGACGGTGAGCTGCAAGAAGACCTTGCGGTCGTTGAGCTGCTGGTCGAGCTCGATGATGAACTTGTCGACCACCCGCTCGATGTTTTCCTGGCTGAGCGGATTAAAGGTAATCATCGCGTCCAGGCGGTTGCGAAATTCCGGGCTGAACATTTTCTCCACCGCTTCCTTGCCCTTGCCGGAGTTGCTGAGAGCGCCGAACCCGAGCGGCGCACCGCTCATTTCCCTCGCCCCGGCGTTGGTGGTCATGATGAGAACGATGTTGCGAAAGTCGGCCTTCTTGCCGTTGTTGTCCGTCAACGTCGCGTGGTCCATGACCTGCAGCAAGATGTTGAACAGATCGGGGTGCGCCTTCTCGATTTCATCGAGCAGCAAAACCCCGTAGGGATTGCGGTTGATCGCATCGGTGAGCAAGCCGCCCTGATCGAAGCCGACGTAGCCCGGCGGCGCGCCGATCAGCCGCGACACCGTGTGCTTCTCCATGTATTCGCTCATGTCAAAGCGGAGAAATTCGATGCCCATGATCTTGGCGAGCTGTTTGGCCAACTCCGTTTTGCCCACGCCGGTCGGACCGGCGAAGAGAAAACAGCCGATCGGCTTCTCCGGATGGCCCAGGCCCGAGCGCGAGAGCTTGATCGTGCTTGCCAGAGTGCCGATCGCGGCATCTTGGCCAAAGACGACGAGCTTCAGGTCGCGATCCAAAGTTTGCAGTTGCTCCTTATCCGAGCTCGACACGCTCCGCGGCGGGATCTTGGCGATCTTGGCGACCATTTTTTCGATGTCTTTGGGTCCGATCGACTTGCGCCGCTTTTCCTCGGGCTGGATCTTCACTGCCGCGCCGATTTCGTCGATGACGTCGATCGCTTTGTCGGGGAGCCGTCGGTCATTGATATGCTTGGCGGAAAGTTTGACCGCAGCGCGAATCGCGCCGGCGCTGTAATGCACGCCGTGATGCTTTTCGTAGTGCGGTTTCAGGCCTTCGAGGATCTTTACAGCGTCTTCCTGGCTCGGCTCCGGTATCTCGATCTTCTGAAATCGCCGCGCGAGCGCGCGATCCCGCTCAAAATAACTCTTATAGTCGTGATACGTGGTCGAGCCGATGCATTTGAGCTCGCCCGACGCGAGCGCGGGCTTGAGAATGTTCGAGGCGTCCATGGAGCCGCCGCTGGTCGCGCCGGCGCCGACGATCGTATGGATCTCATCGATAAACAGAATCGAATTGGGGTGCTTCTTGAGTCCCTTCAATACGCCTTTTAAGCGCGCTTCGAAGTCACCGCGAAACTTCGTGCCCGCGAGCACGGCGCCCATGTCGAGCGCGTAGATGACCGCGTCTTTGAGCGCGTCGGGCACCTCGCCGTGATGAATTTTCATGGCCAACCCCTCGGCGATGGCGGTCTTGCCGACTCCGGGATCGCCGACGTAGATCGGATTGTTCTTGCGCCGCCGGCAAAGCACGTGAATGGTCCGCTCGATCTCGTCGTCGCGCCCGATCAGCGGATCGATGTGTCCTTGGGCCGACTTATCGACCAAATTCACGGTAAACGCCTCCAGAGGATTGACCCGGCGCTTGGACGAACGCTCCTCGCCTTCTTCCTGCTCTTCTTCGGTTGGCGATTCGGGTTGTTCGTCGCCGCCGACCTTGGAAATGCCGTGGGACACGTAGTTCACCAGGTCGAAGCGCGTAATGCCCTGCTCTTGGAGCAGATACACGGCGTAGGAGTCGGGCTCGCGGTACATGGCGATCAACATATTGCCGCCGTTGATCTCCTTGCGCTCCGCCGACTGAGCGTGAATCACCGCGCGCTGCAGCACGCGGTGAAAGCTCAGCGTCTGCTGCGGCTCTTGTTGCTCCCAGCCCTTGGGCAACGTTTCCATCTGCCCGGTGAAATATTCTTCCAGAGATTTGCCGAGTTTTTCCAGATCGCCGCCGCAAGCGATGATCGCCGCCTTGCCGTCCTTGTCGCGCAGCAAGGCGTAGAGCAGATGCTCCAGACTGACGTATTCGTGGCGCCGAGTTTTTGCTTCTTTTAAAGCAACGTTGAGGGTGGCTTCGAGTTCCTTGCTGATCATTCTAGGCCTCTTCCATCGTGCATTTCAGCGGATATTCATGCTGGCGCGCCAGGTTCTCGACCAGCGTCACCTTGGTTTCGGCGATCTCGTAACTGTAGACACCGGCGACGCCGATGCCTTTTTTGTGAACGTGCAGCATGATTTGCACCGCTTCGGTTTGCTCCTTGTGAAAAACGTACTGAAGGATCTGCACGACGAACTCCTTGGTGGTGTAATCATCGTTGTGCAGCAAAACTTTGTAGAGCGGCGGGCGCTTGACCTTTTTCTTGGTCTCGGTGACCAATCCGTGATCGGATTCCGTTTCTCTCCGGCTCATGGTCCACTCGCCTCGCGACTCGGTCAAATCTAACATGCCGACGCACGCAGCCGCAATGTTCGCCGCGGCAAGAAAACCTTTGCGCGAGGAGTTGCAGCGCGCGGCAAACAGAGTGTTATAATAGGCTTGGGTGTGGCGGCGGAAAAATCCGTTTGCGAAAAAAATTGCTCCCGAGGAGGCTCCCTTGCTTTCTAACAAAGTCAGCGAAATCATGACCACCCATCTCACCACCGCCCCGGCCTCGGCGTCGGTCTTCGACGTGATGCGGATCATGGAGGCGGAAGACGTCGGCCGCATCATCGTCACCGACGAGGATATTCCGATCGGCATCTTCACGGAAAAGGACGTCTTGAGACGCGTGGTCAACGCCGGCATCGATGCCCGCAAGAGCGCGATTCGCAGCGTGATGACCACGCCCGTGCGCGCCGTGCGCGAAGAAACTCACATCATCGAAGCCTTCGGCAAGATGTATCGCGGCAAGTACCGTCATCTTCTCGTGCGCGGCCGGCGCGGCAAGATCATCGGCATCGTCTCCATGCGGCGCATTCTCAATATCGCCGTCGAGCTCGGCCAGGGACTGAGCGAAACGACCACGTTGGGGGATATCGCGGCGGGGGCGATTGTCTCGGTCGATGACCAAGCCAGCGTACAGCAAACCATCGAGGTCATGGACAAGAAGAACGTCACGGCGGTAATCGTCATGGCCGGCAAGCCGGCAGGAATTTTTACCGAACGCGATGTCCTCAAGCGGGTTGCGATCAAGGAAATCCCGCCCGGGGAAACGCGGATCACCCAAGTCATGACAGCGCCGATTATCACTATGCCGCGCACCACCCTGGTCGGCGACGTGCTCGCAGAGATGTACCGGCGCGACATCCGAAATATGCCGGTAAGGGCGGATGGCGGGGAATTGACCGGCTTGGTTTCCATGCCCGAAATTCTGCAATATGCCCGTGCCTTCAACGTCGATGAACAGGTTCGCCGCACTTGGAAAGAGGTTGCCGAATATCTCGATTCGGAGGACCAATATACCCCCGGGTAGGATTCTAACCCGTTGTCTTTCCAAGGTTATATGGTAGAATCACCGGACTGCTAAAGAGCTTAAGGAGGCCGTATTTTGGACACACCGTTAATCAACGATCTGAACATTTGCGTTGCCACAGAAAATGGTTCAGGCAGCGCCTCGTCGAACAATATTTTGTTCAAAGCCATCTTCAAAATGGGCATTCCCTGCTCTTCGAAGAACATGTTCCCTTCGAACATTCAGGGGTTGCCGACCTGGTACCAGATCCGGGCCTCGGCGGAGGGCTACCTCAGCCGTAAAGACGTGATCGACGTCATGGTGATGTTTAACGATGCGACGGCGGCGAAGGATATTTACCGCGTGCGCGACGGCGGCGTGATTCTCTACGATGACTCCACACCCCTGGCGGCGAGTCTCAAGCGCGACGGTGTCCAATATATCGGATTTCCGGCGAACAAACTCGTAGCCAAGCTCGTGCCGGCATCGCCGCTGCGGGCAAAGCAGCGCAACATGGTCTACGTCGGCGCATTGGCTTATCTCTTCGGCATCGACATGTCGGTCATCAAGGCGGTCCTCGAAGACACTTTCGGCAAGAAGCCCGCTGTGATCGAATCCAACCTGATCTGTATCGACGCCGGCTATCAGTACTGCAAAGAGCAAAATTTCAAGCAAAGCATCGCCCGGCTCGAAACGATTCCCAACGGTAACAAAGGTAAGATCATCACGGAAGGCAACACCGCGGCGGGGCTCGGCGCGATCTACGGCGGCGCATCGGTGATCTGCTGGTATCCGATCACGCCGTCGAGCTCGCTCGCCGAAGCGATGGAGTATTATTTGCCCAGGCTGCGCAAACCCAAAGACGGCAAAAAGACCTTTGCGATCGTCCAGGCGGAAGATGAAATCGCTTCTGCCGGCATGGTTGTCGGCGCCGGCTGGGCCGGCGCGCGGGCTATGACCTCGACCTCAGGGCCCGGTGTGTCGCTTATGAACGAGACCATCGGTCTCGCATACTACGCCGAAATCCCTGCGGTATTTTTCATCATTCAACGCGGCGGTCCGTCCACCGGATTACCGACTCGAACCCAGCAAGCCGACATCTCGCTCATGTACGGCGCGTCCCACGGCGATACCCGGCATCTCATGTTGATTCCCCATGACATGAACTCATGTTTCGACCTGGCGCGCCAGAGCTTCAATTATGCCGATCGGTTCCAAACTCCCGTTTTCGTCGCCATGGACCTCGACCTCGGCATGAACCTCTGGCCTTCCGAGCCGCTCAAGATGACTCAGGAGCCCTTCGATCTCGGCAAGCGATTGTCCGCGACCGACCTCGACGAATGGACCAAGGCCGGCAAGAAGTTTCGCCGCTACTTCGACCAGGACGGCGACGGCATTCCGTACCGCACCGTGCCCGGCAACCAGAATCGCATGGCGTCTTACTTCGCGCGCGGCTCAGGACATGATGCCGACGCCAAGTACTCCGAAGACGAGCACGACTACAAGTACATCCTGGACCGGCTGCGCAAGAAGTTCGAATCGGCGCGCAAATTCGTTCCTAAGCCGATCGTCGAAAAAGAGCGCGGCGTAAAGACCGGCATCATCTGTTACGGTTCGAGCTACGAGCCGGTGCGGGAAGCGCGCGACCGCTTGAAGGCACGCGGCTTGAAAACCAATCATCTATTGATCCGCGCTTTGCCGCTCACCAGCGAAGTAATGGATTTTCTCGCCGAGCATGACACCATCTACCTCGTGGAGCAAAACCGCGACGCGCAGATGGCGGCGATCATCAAAGACGAGAATCCCGAGCTCGGCGCCAAGATCGTCAGCATTTTGATTTACAATGGTCTACCGACGACGGCCGGCGACGTGGTCAGCCAGATTTTCGAAGCCGCCCAGTCGGCTCAACCCAAGACCGCTTAAAGTAGAGGACAAGACAAAATGGCAGATGCAAAAGTCAATCGTCTCAATCTTACTGAAAAAGACTACGATGGTGCGCCGTCGACCATGTGCAAGGGCTGCGGCCACGACGCGATTTCGGCCTCGGTTCAGCGCGCCTACTTCGAAAACAGCATCGACCCGCGGAAAGTCGTCAAGCTGAGCGGCATCGGTTGCTCATCGAAGACCCCAGCATACTTTCTGAGCCAATCGTTCGGCTTCAACGCTGTCCATGGCAGAATGTCGGCCGTTGCGACCGGCGCCAATTTGGCCAACCATACCTTGCTGCCGATCGGCGTTTCCGGCGACGGCGACACTTCGGCGATCGGTTTGGGCAATTTTTGCCACATGATGCGGCGTAACGTGAATATTACCTACATCATCGAGAACAACGGCGTCTATGGTTTGACCAAAGGGCAATTTTCAGCCACGGCTGATGTCGGTTCGGTCATGAAGGGCGGCAAGGTGAACGATATCCCTGCCATCGATCTGGCGGAGCTCGCGATCACCTTGGGCGCCACCTACGTCGCTCGCAGTTTTTCCGGCGACCGCAAGCAGCTCGCGCCGCTCGTCCAAGGCGCGCTCTCGCATCGAGGCAGCGCGATCCTGGATGTCATCAGTCCTTGCGTGACGTTCAACAATCATGAGGGTTCCACCAAGAGCATGAAATACGTCAAGGGCCATCTCGATCCGATTCATGACCTCGACTTTGTGCCGCCCTATGAGAATATCGAAGCAGACTATGAAGAAGGCACCGACCACATGGTCGAGATGCACGACGGCTCGCGCATCATCTTGCACAAGCTCGGCAAGGGCTATGACCCAACGAACAAAGCCCAGGCGGTCCAGGCGATCCACGGCTCCATCGCCGAGGGGAAATTCTTGACCGGCTTGATCTACTACAATCCGAATCGCAAAGAGTTCGCCGAAGAGCTCAACCTCTGTGACATCCCGCTTTCGGAGCTGACCCAGGATGACCTGCAGCCGCCGCTCGAAGCTCTGGAGAGAATCAACGCCGATATGATGAAGTAAATTCGGGGCGCGAGGTTTAACGCAAAAAAGACCCAGTAGGAGAACCTACCGGGTCTTTTTTTTATGCGTCTGGCGTGACGGCTTAGAGTCCCGAGGCTTGTTTGGCAGGCAATTCTTTCCAGGTGTCAATAATCTCATTCGACGAAGCGACGAGCCCGAAGTGACGGCGCATGTTTTCGAGCGTCCCTAGATGCAGCTTGGCCTCGTAGGCCGCCGAGCAGTCGTCGATCATCGTCACGTAATAATCGAACATGTAGGCGTCTCGGGCCGTAGTCTCGACGCAGACATTGGTCGCCACGCCGCAGACGAGCACACTCTGAACATTGCGCGCCTTGAGCACGGTATTTAAATCGGTGTTGATGAAGGCGCTGTAGCGATGTTTCACCACCACGCGCTCGGTCGGCAGCGGCGCAATGCCTTGGTAAAACTCCGCCCCCCAGGTGCCTTCGCGGCAGGTGCTGAGCCCGCCCTTCTGCGAGCTCCGGTAGATCCACGACGGGGTATCGGTCCACTCGCTGTGGGTGGTCCGGATGTAGACAACCGTCAGACCCACCCGACGCGCTTCATCGATCAGCCGCAGCAGCGGCGGCATGATCGTCAGGGCCGCGCTCACGTCTTCGCCGCGCTTGCCGGCGCTGCCTTCGGGGCTGACAAAATCATTCTGTACGTCGACGACGACGAGCGCCGCGTTTTTCGGATCACAGCGTTCCTTGAGCGATCGTAGAACATCCATTGAATCTCTCCTGTTTGGTTTTGAAGCTTGGATCCAAGACCGCAGATTGCGATCCTCGATCCTCCGTTTTCCATGCTCGTTTCGATCAGTGATCGTGCCTGCGCTGCAAACCGCCATGTCCCATCGCCATGATATCGGCGCGCGTGATTTTCTCTCCCGCGAGCAAGCGCGGCAGGAGAGCATCAAAGGCCGTGAACGGATCGTGCAGCACGCAGCCCGAAAGCCCCATGACCGGCGTCTCACCGAGATAGGCCATGACGAACATCGAGCCGGGCAAGACCGGAAAGCCGTGGGTTTCAACTTTGGCGCCGCTCCGGCGAATCCCTTCCGGGGTCTTATCGTCGGGATCCACGGACATGCCGCCGCTGACAAGGATGATATCGGCGCCCGCTTGTTGGGCATTTCGTATATCGCCGGCGATAACGTCGGGATCATCGGGCGCCAACTTGACCGACTCGACTGTCGAACCCAGATCGCCGACTTTTCGCGTTACAATCGGCCCAAAACCGTCTTTGATCCGGCCGGTGAACACCTCGCTGCCAGTGACGACCAGATGCACCTTCTTCTGCGCCATCGGCAAAATCGTGACGATGGGCTTCTCCTTGCACAACGCTTCCGCTTTTTGAACCAACTCTTCTTTGACAACCACCGGAATTGTCCGGGTGCCGGCGACCACCGTGCCTTCCTTGACGGAACGGTCTCCCGGCAAAGTGGCCAGCATTAAGTCGCCCAACGAATTGAATCGATAGAGCAGGTCGGCATCTACTTTGAGCAAGCCGGGAATCTCCGCGATCAAATTAATGCGCCCCTCGCTTGGATCACTAAGTTTGAGATTGGGCCCGGCCGCCGCCTGGGCAAGCCTGCGGGCCGCGTCTTCTTCGTGGAGCTCGTCTTTTTCCAACTCCATGACGTAAAGATTACGTTTGCCGACATCGAGGAGCTTGGAAATATCTTCGGCGCGCACGATATGGCCGCGGCGAAATGCCGGTCCCTTGTGCTTGCCGGGCACAATCTCGGTGATATCGTGGGCCAAGGGCAAGCCCACCGCTTCTTCAACCGGTATGACTTTGAGCATTCGTTTCTGTTCCCCTTCAGTTCCTACAAGAAATATATTCTGAGCGAACCTGATTTGTCCAGTTCGCACCGGCTCTCACGCCAGCCGGCTTTCGCCTCGCAAAAGCCACGGCAGCCGCTTTGGTCCTCGTATGACTGTACAACGGCGCGGAGTTTAGACAAACGCCGGTCGATTCGGTACCCTCTGACCAGTCTCGTGCGCTGCCGGGCTCAACCGGTTGGGAGCATATCGTGTCAAACATCGCCTTTGAAATTTTTGTAATATTTCTGCTTTTGATCGCCAACGGGATCTTCGCCATGTCCGAGATCGCCGTGGTCACGGCGCGCAAGTCGCGCTTGCAGGAGTTGGCGGACAAAAAAAACGCCCGAGCGCGCGCGGCGTTGGAGCTAGCCAATGCTCCCAACCCGTTTCTTTCCACCGTGCAAGTCGGCATTACCCTTGTCGGCATTCTCGCCGGCGCCTTCGGTGGCGGCGCGCTTACGGAATGGCTCGCCGCGCAGTTGAGCGCCGTTCCTGGAATCGCGTCTTATAGCCGAACAGCGGCGCTCGGCATCGTGGTTCTCGGCATTACCTATTTTTCGGTCATTCTCGGCGAATTGGTGCCCAAGCGTCTCGCCCTCGGCCATCCGGAATCCATCGCCATGTTCATGGCGCCGCCGATGCGTCTCTTGCTCAAGGTTTGCGCCCCTGCGGTTCATCTGCTGAGTTCCTCCACCGACCTAGTTTTCCGTCTGTTCGGCAAGCGCTTCGACGAATCGAGCGGCGTGACTGAAGAGGAGATTCGACTTCTGATGCGCCAGGGAACCGCCGCCGGCATTTTCGAAGAAACCGAGGAGGACATGATCGAAGCCGTGTTCCAGCTCGGCGACAAGAGCGCGCGCGGCCTGATGACCCCGCGCACACAGATCGTCTGGCTCGATGTGAACGCCTCCGTCGAGCCGATTCGCACCAAACTGGCCGACAGCGGCCATTCGCGTTTTCCGGTCTGCGACGGCAGCTTGGACAACGTGCTCGGCGTAGTGCAGGCGAAGGATTTATTGACGAGCTTCCTCTCGGACGGGAGCATCGATCTTAAGGCGGCGATGCAGCAAGCCGCTTTCGTACCCCGGAGCATGCCAGCCTTGCAAGTGCTCGATCACATCAAGAAGTCCGGCAGCCACATTGTTTTGGTGGTCGATGAGTACGGCGGGATCGAAGGACTGCTGACCCATCACGACCTTCTCGAAGCCATCGCCGGCGATATGCCCTTCGGCAAAGCTCCGGCCGAACCCAAAGCCGTGCAGCGCAAGGACGGTTCCTGGCTCCTCGATGGCATGATGTCGGTGGACGAGTTCAAAGAGATCTTTCATCTCGAGAATCTGCCGGGCGAGAAAAGAGACGCCTTCCAAACCTTGGGCGGATTTCTGTTTACGCAGATGGGCCGCGTTCCATCCGTGTCCGAATCCTTCGAGTGGAACGACCTGCGTTTCGAGGTCGTCGATATGGACGGCAAGCGCATCGACAAGGTGCTCGTCGCGTTCCTACAAAAACCGCTGGAAAGCGCAAGTCAAAAAACATGATCCCGGACTGCGCAGCCGCGACGCGGCTCTGTGCCCAGACAAATGGCGCGGTTGCGCTCGACGATCAGGCGCGCGCCACGAGCTCCCCGGCGGCGGCCGCGAGCGCAACGATCAACCAGGGCGGCCAGCGCCAGAACACCAGAAGCCCGAAAGCGCTGACCGCGATCGCGAAGTCGGCGGCACCGAGAATTGCACTGGTCCAAATCGGCCGGTAGAGAGCCGCCAGCAGGAGGCCGACGACGGCCGCATTGATGCCGCTCAGCGCGGATTGGACTCCCGCCATGTTGCGTAGCGCGTCCCAGAACGGCAGAGCGCCAGCGATTAACAGGAACGATGGCAGGAAGATCGCGATCAGAGCCAGCAACGCGCCGCCCCAGCCACCGATCACCGCGCCGAGGTACGCCGAGAAGGTAAACAACGGCCCGGGCACCGCTTGCGCCGCGCCATAGCCGGCGATGAACTGTTCGTTATGGAGCCAACCGGCGCCGACGACTTCGGCCTGGAGCAGCGGCAAGACCACGTGCCCGCCGCCGAAGACCAGCGAGCCGGCGCGAAAAAAGCTGTCGAATAGATCGAGCGCCAGGCTCGAGGTGAATTGCCGGACGAGAGGCAGGCCAAGCAGCAGGATAAAAAAGCTCGCCCATGCCAGGTAGGCGACGCGCTTGCTGACGGAAAATCGCATGGGCGTCCGGGAACCCGCGCCGGTCGGCGGAAGCGCTAGCCAACCGATCACTCCCGCGCCGGCGATGACGCCCATCTGCGCCGCCGCGTTCGGCCAAGCCAGGATGGCCACCGCCGCGAGGAGCGCCAGAGTCGCGCGGGCGCGGTCGGGGCAGAGCGCCTGCGCCATGCTCCAGACCGCCTGTACGACCACCGCCACGGCGGCGATCTTTAAACCGTGCAGCCAACCCGCGCTGCCTGCGCCGAGCGCGGCGATGCCGAAAGCGAACAAGGTGAGCGCCAGCGCCGACGGCAAAGTAAAACCGAGCCAAGCCGCCAACGCGCCCGGCAGGCCGGCGCGCGCGATGCCGATCGCCATGCCTACCTGGCTGCTTGCCGGCCCCGGAAGAAACTGACAGAGCGCGACCAAGTCAGCGTAGCTCCGCTCGTCCAGCCACTTGCGCCGCCGCACATATTCGTCGTGAAAATATCCCAGGTGGGCGATCGGTCCGCCGAACGAAGTGAGGCCGAGCCGAAGAGCGACGCCGAACACTTCGATAAACGAACCGCGCGGCGGCGAGTATAGCGCTGAGTCTTGGCCCCTGACCTGATTTAATTCCACATTCATGCCGACCTTATTGCCCCCGGCCCTCTCCACGGCGCCAAATCGAACGCACCGGCGAAAATTTACCGCGCGCAATTGAATGTCTGCCAAAGGAGTGGCATCGTCGCTGGCTGGACACTCACGAGTTTTCGCAGCCGACCTTCGGTGCGATCTATCCAGAGCTCCGATCCATGGACGTAGTCAGAATTCCCTATCAGTTTTTGACTTCTCTTTGGCATACTACCTGGGAACGCCATCTCTTCGATGATGTGAAAACTTATGTCCTGTTCATCGGCTATCCGCGCAGCGGTCATAGTTTGGTCGGCTTTTTGATGGACGCTCATCCCAACGTCATCATCGCGAGCCAGACGAGCGCGCTCAGATATCTCAGACATGGATTCAGCCCGCGCCAGATGTTTTTTTGTATTCTGGAAAACTCCCGAAAAGTTGCGCGTATCGGCCGGGAGTGGAGGCGTTATTCCTACGCCGTGCCCAATCAGTGGCAGGGTCGCTTTGACAAGCTGCGGGTCATCGGCGACTCCACCGGTCTCACGCGCGTGCACAGGAACCCCGACCTTCTAAAAGCGGCGCAGGAAAAGCTCAAAGGCGTCGATCTCAAGCTCATCCACGTGATCCGCAATCCGTACGACAACATCAGCACGATGAACCGCATCAGGCGCCAACCCTTGGCCGACACCATCGCAGCCTATTTTTCCATGTGCGAGATCGTCGAGCAAATCAAGCGGCAAGTCGGGCCCGGCGTCGTGTATGATTTCAAACATGAAAGTTTGATTCGAAATCCGCAGGGCGCGCTCGAAGATCTCTGCGCGTTTTTCGGCCTAAGCGCCGAGCAACGCTACTACGAGGATTGCGCCAGCATCATCTTCAAATCGCCGCATAAAACCCGCATCGACACCGACTGGAGTCGGGAGGCGATCGCATCCGTGCGGCAACAAATGGACAGATTCGCTTTTCTCCGCGGATACACCTATGACGATTAGCGCGCTTGCGGGCTTTGCCCGGCGAAGCCGATTGCGGTAGCTACGGTTTTTAATGCCGTTGGAGTTTTCGCCATGCTGCTCAAAGACAAAATCGCCTTGGTCACCGGTTCGACCCACAACATCGGGCTTGCGACTGCGCGCGCCTTCGCGCGCGAAGGCGCCACGGTGGTCGTGCATTCGCGCCACCAAGACGACGCTAGGAAAATTGCCGGTGAAATCGGCGGCGATTTTTTCGCAGCCGACGTGGCCGAGCCGAAGCAGATCGCGGCGCTGTTCGAGCACGTCAAACAAAATCACGGCCGGCTCGATATTCTGGTGAACAGCGTGGCGCACTCCTCCAAGGCCGACGTCCTCGACGTCAGCCTCGAAGAGTGGAGTCGCATCCTGGCCGTGAATCTCACCGGCTATTTTTTGTGCCTGCAGCACGCCGGGAGAATGATGAAAGAGCACGGCGGCGGCGCCATCATCAATATTTCCGCCGGCTCCGGCGAGCGCTCGAGTCCGGGCGGCGCGGCTTACTCGGTCTCCAAGGGCGCGATCAACTCATTGACCCGGCAAGCAGCGGCCGATCTGGCGCCGACGGTGCGCGTCAACGGCATCATTTCCGGACTGGTCGGCACGCCGATTGGGCAAAAAGACATGGGCCAGAGAAAACCGGAATACGATATCATCCCACTGCGCCGCATTGGCCGGCCCGAAGACGTCGCCGAGGCAGCGGTGTTCCTGGCTTCGGCCAAAGCGAGCTATATCACGAATACGATCCTGCCGGTCGACGGCGGACGCTTGAACGCCATGGGCAGCGGCGCTTCCCGATGAGCGCATTTTGCTAGCGTTTTGCCGCGTGAGCCGATCTTGGGCTCAACCAATGCCTCGGGGATCCATGAAAACGCCCATGCCGGCGGTTCTCCTCGTGCTATCGTTGAGCACCGCCCGGGCCTTTTGCGCGTCTAAAATGCTAATCACAATTCACGGATCGTCCGTTGATCATCTGAGGTAAACCAATGAAAACGGCAAAGCTTCACTCGCTGGCATTCGCTTTCGCATCATTCGCATTGACCAGCTGCACGAGCCAAACCGTAACCATGATTCAGCCGCAGACCGGCGCCACGGCCGAATGCAGCGGTTCGAGTTACGGCTTCGGTCCGCTGTTCAGCGAAAGTGTCGTCGATAGCTGCGCCCGCGTCTACGAAAGCCGCAGCTACGTGCCGGTGCAGCGTTTGACGGCGGAAGAGCGCGCGCGTTTGCAAGAACGCGGGCTGCTGCCGAAGGATTAGAAAAAATTACCCACCGAGGGAGATCATCTCAATCTTGCGGTGGCTTTTGGGATCGTAGCTTGACGATTTGAGGGCTTCCAAGCGCTCCATCGAGTAGCGATCGGTGCGCCCGCGCCAGAGATTGCCGAGAAATTCGGCGATCTCCGCGTCCGACGCGCCGGCGCGCAGGCGCGCTTTCACGTCATGTCCCAGCTTGCGAAAATAGGCAGGTTACGATTTTGCCATCGGCAGTGAGCCGGATGCGGGTGCAGCTCGAGCAAAACGGCTCGGTCACCGAAGCGATGACGCCGATATCGCCGCGGCCGTCGACGAACTCATAATCGACCGACGGCGCGCTGCCCTGATGGCGGCCGACTTCCCGCAGCGGGTAGCGCGCGTGAATCGTTTCGATGATCTCTTTTTTGGACACCAGTTTCTTCGAGGTCCAATTATTCGAATTGCCGACGTCCATGTATTCGATGAAGCGCATGCCGAAGCCATGCGCGCGCGAAAAATCGACGAGCGGCAGGATATCGTCGTCGTTGACGCCCCGTTCGACGACCGCGTTGAGTTTGATCGGCGCAAGTCCGCTCCGTTGGGCGGCAAAAATCCCCTCCAGGACCTTGGTCAGATCGCCGCGCTTGGTCATGCGCTTGAACTTATCGGCATCAAGAGTATCGACGCTGATATTGATCCGGCGCAGGCCGGCTTGGCGCAGCGCGCCGATGCGTTCGGCGAGCAGCGCGCCGTTGGTGGTGAGACAGAGGTCTTGCAGCCCGGCGATCACCGAGAGCTTTTCGATGAGCCGCGGCAAATCCTGGCGCACCAACGGCTCGCCGCCGGTCAGGCGAATTTTCTCGACCCCCAAGCCCACGAATAAGCCGAGCTAAACGGGCGATTTCCTCGAAGGTGAGAATTTCCTTCTTGTCGATCCACTCGTACTCGTCCAGCGGCATGCAATAACTGCAGCGGAAGTTGCACCGGTCGGTCACCGAGATGCGCAGATCCTTGAGCGCTCGATTATAGGAATCGCGAAGCATGAATCTTCAATATGCAATAAAGGGGTAGGGGGCGCAAGTTGGCCCGTGCCGCGCAAAAACCAAACTATGCCGCTTTCCGGCGATCTGCTATCCTAGCCGGCGCATGAGTTTGCGCCAGCAACAAGCGGCGGTCTTTTGCGCGACCGTGGCGGTGATTTTCGGCCTGCTCGGCGCAGGCATATGGCTGATCGCCCAGCGGCTCACCACCGAAGCGACCCTGCAAACCGCGTTGTTGATGGCGCGCCAGGTGGAGATCGCCCTGGCGGACAGCTTGCGCGAGCGCTCGATCGTCGTGCAACCGCGGCAGAGCCAAAGATCCTCTTCATCGTTTTGGGACTTTCTCGGCAATCTGCTGCCCGGGCAAAGCTCCAGCAGGCCGACCGGCGGCGCGCGGCGCTACACGCCGCCGCGCCACGCCGAAGTCAAAGGTCTGATGCAGGCATTCCTCGATCGCAGCGCGAGCATCGAAGCCATGTGGGTCGTCAATGCCGAGGGCAAGCTGCTCTACGGCTCCCTTGACGGCGATAAAACTCCGGCCGACGAAGCGATCCTGGAAAAACTCCGGCGCGGCGAGACCATCGTCAACTCGCGGCGCCAGGGGGATCTCGACCACTACGACGTCTGGGTGCCGCTGCAAATGCCCGCCGGGGTGCGCAGCCCAGGCGGTTTGCGGCTTTGGCTCAATCCCGCCGACTGGACCGGGCTCTTGTCCGGACTCTGGCGCCAGTTCATTTTGCTTTTTGTTCTGGGCGGCGTCGTCGCTCTGCTCAGCGCGTTTTTGACCACCGCGCTCTACACTCGGCGGTTTCGTTTGATCAGCGACACCCTGCGCCAGGCCGAAACCGGCACCTACGCGGCCCGGCCGCGCTACGCCGGCCATGACGAAGTCGGCGCCAGCCTGGATTTGATCGACCGGTTGGTCATGCGCCAGCGTCGGAGCGTCGGCGCGCCCGCGCCGGTGCAGCGGCTGGCGATCGCCGCGCGGACGCTCGCGCACGAGGTGAAAACGCCGCTCAACGCCCTGGCGATCCATCTCGAAGTGCTGCGCGACCGGCTCGGGGCGGCGAGCGACGGCGAGCAAGCGCAGCGCTCGCTCTCGGCCGTCGATTCGAGCGTGCGCCAGGTCGATCGCCTGGTGCGCGATTTCACCGACTACTCGGCGCCGGTGACCATGGAGCGCCAGTCGATCGACTTGGCCGAGGTGCTCGAACACGAGCCTCGAAGCGGTCAGCTCGACGTGTGCGATGAAGAAGATTTCTTTGGCCAAAGAGCTCGCGCCCAAGCCCTGGCCCGTGCTTGGCGACGCCTCGCGGCTGCGCCAGAGTTTTGATAACTTGCTGCGCAACGCCATGGAAGCCCAGCCCGACGGCGGCGAGATCGTCGTGAGCGCGAACAAAAACGGTCAGGAACTGATCGTCGACATCAGCGATGCCGGACCCGGGGTGCCGCCGGACCGGCGCGCGGAATTATTCGAATTCGGCAAGACTACCAAACCCGGCGGTAGCGGCATCGGTCTGCCACTGAGCCAGTTGATCGTCGAGTCGCACGGCGGCTCTTTGATTTACCGGGACCGCAACGACGCGACCGGCGGCGCCACGTTTCGCGTGACCCTACCCCTGGAGGCGGCGCAATAATGGCGCGCTCCCGACCAACCGTGCTCGTGGTCGACGACGACGACGCCACGCGCGACGGTCTCATCACGCTGCTGGAAAGTTGGGGCTATACGGCAAGCGCGGCCGCGGACGGCAAAGACGCGCTCAAGCATTGCGAGGAGGCGCTGCCTCACGCCATCGTCACCGACCTGATGATGCCGGGGATGAACGGCCTGGAGTTCGTCGGCGCGCTCGGCGAGCGCGCGCAGGAGATCGCGATCATCTTCGTGACCGGCCAGGCGACCATCGATACGGCCGTGCAGGCGATCAAGCTCGGCGCCTACGATTATCTGCCCAAGCCGCTTGAGCCGCACGCGCTTTCGCGATGTGCTCGAAAAGGGGCTGAAGCAGATCGCCCTGGCGCGCGAGGCGGGCGCGCTGCGCCAACGGCTCGAGTCGCCGCTAGGGTCCTACGGCGCCTTGATCGGCAAGTCCGCGCCCATGCGCCGACTCTACCAGCAGATCGGCCAGATCGCCGCGACCGACGCGGCAGTGTTGGTCAGCGGTGAGAGCGGCACGGGCAAGGAGCTGGTGGCGCGCACCCTGCACGACTTGTCGCCGCGCCGCGAGGGGGAATTTTTGGCGCTCAATTGCGCGGCGATCTCGCCGACTTTGATGGAGAGCGAGCTCTTCGGCCATGAGAAGGGCGCCTTCACCAGCGCCGTCGACCGTCATCTCGGCTGCTTCGAGCAAGCCGACGGCGGCACGCTCTTCCTCGACGAGATCACCGAGATGGCGCTCGAAATTCAGCCTAAGTTTTTGCGCGTGCTCGAAGAAAACCAGATCCGCCGCATCGGCGGCAGCAAGAGCATCGCCGTCTCGGTGCGGCTGGTCGCCGCCACCAACCGCCAGCCGCCCGCTGCGGTGAAAGAAGGAAAGCTCCGCCAGGATCTGTTTCTATCGCCTGAACGTCTTTCATCTCGAGCTGCCCTCCCTGCGCGAGCGCGGCGAGGACATCCCGCTGCTCGCCGGCTATTTCCTCGAGTCCTTCGCGGCCAAATACCAACGCCCGGTTCTCCCTTGGGCCGGCGATTTCGCGCCGGCGCTGCTCGCGCATAGCTGGCCGGGCAACGTTCGCGAATTGCGCAACGCCATGGAGCGCCTCACGGTGCTGACGGCGGGAGCGGATTTGAGCGCCGCCGATTTTCGCCAATATTGCCTGACCGCGGTGGTCGACGAGCCGACCGACCGCGCGCCGATATCGCTGGCCGAAGCCGAGCGTCAAGCCATCGAGCGCGCGCTCACCGCCACCGGCGGCAACAAGACCCACGCGGCGCAGATTCTCGGCATCACCCCGAAAACGCTCAACGCCAAACTCGCCCTGTATTCCAAAGAGTAGTTTTTTCCGCCGTTTGGAATTTTTTCCTCGCCGCAGGCGCCGGCGCCGTGGAAACTCCGGGCGATTGTCACGGAAGTTTGGTGGCATGGCCGTTGCTCGATTCAAAAAACGGCCGGCCAATCGTCTAACTCAACGCCGACGCGAGGAGCGAACGATGAAAAATCCGACAAAACTGCTTGCGCCTTTCGCCGCCATCATCGTCTTCAGCGCCGCGGTGAACGCGGCTTCATTTCGAGAACATCCGGACGACCGGGAACCTTCCACGGCGCGGCGCCCGTATGCGGCCGGCCGCGCCGAGCAGCAGCTGTCGCGCGTCCGCGCGGTGATGCTGCCGCTCTTACGCGTAACCAATCACCGGATATCGGCGGAGGAGATCGAGGTATCGATCGTCGACGATCCGGCGATCAACGCAGCCACCGCCGGCGCCGGGCGCTACTTCGTCACTACCGGTCTGTTGAAGCGCGCCACCGACGATCAATTGCGCGGCGTCTTGGCCCATGAAATCGCCCACGAGGACCTCGGCCACCCGGCAAAAGCCCAGGTAATCGGCACAGGATTGAGTATCGGCGCCGCGTTGCTGGAACAGTTAATTCCAGGCAGCGGTGCGCTTGCGCCGATTGCCGGCACGCTGATCAGCAACAATTACACCCGCCCGCTGGAGCTCGAAGCCGATCGCCATGCGGTGGCGCTGCTCGAGCGCGCGGGTTACTCCAGGCGCACGATGGTCGACACTCTCGCTTGGCTGATGCGCCGCAACGGCGACAGCGGCGGCGGCGTCCTGTCGAGCCATCCGGCAACCTCCGAGCGCATTCAAGCCCTACAGTCGCTCCGCTAGGCCTATTCAAGCTTTTACCGTCACTGGCAAATAGTGACGGGCCATCGAGCAGCATAAAGCTCTCTCAAAGAGCCGACTGCCACCGTGTAATTTCTCCCACGAGGGGACATTTTTACCCGCGCGAAAAATCCGTCGGCCGTACGTAAGTCATTAAAATCATATCTCTTTTTAGCTGGCACCGGCGTTGCTCTATATCGCACCAGGAAAGAGGGAATCATTATGAAGAAAATACCTGTCAACACGAGCAAGACTCCCGCGGCAACAGCCAATTTCGCGGCAATCCTGGGGATCGCCGCGGAGATGGTCCGACGCTTGAACGCGAATATTTCCAAGGTTCAACTGCAGCCGATGCACAGCGCATTGCTGGCGGCCAAGGAATCGGCGCAGAACTAGAAAGCGTGACGCCGACAACCGGAGAAAACGATGAGACCGGCGCATGCACTCACGGTCGTAACTTTGGCGGTGCTCCTTAGCGCTTTCGCCGGCCCGGGTTTCGGCGCCGCAGCCGGAAATGGCGCTGGCGAACGGAGAAAAGCCGCCGAACATGCGCGCGAGCGCGGGCGGCACAATGCCAATACGCAGTGGTCGGCGGATCCCGATCGCGGTTGGGTGCGCGCCGAGGATCGGCAGCGGCGTGAAAGAGGCGATTCTCCTGAACGAGGCAAACACAAGAACGGCCATCCGAAAGGCAAGGGAAAATCGCGAAAGTCCTAGGTACCAACGAAGAGGAGGAGACATGTCAAGCCTGGCAAAACGTATGAAAGCGACTGGAGTAATAGTGATCGCGGCCACCCTCGTGCTAGCCGGCTGCGCCGGCGGGCCGCTCAGCACCCGCGAAAAAGGCGCCGGCATCGGTGCGCTCGGCGGCGCCGCGGCTGGCGGGATCATCGGCTCGGCGGTGGGCAGTCCGGGCGCCGGCGCGGCGATCGGCGGCGCTCTGGGTTTGGGCGCCGGCGCGTTGGTTGGCGATCAGTTGCAAGGCCACGAGAATACCAACTACCAGCAACAGCAACAGATCAACCGTAATCAGGCGGAAATCGACCGCAACCGCCAGCAGATTCAACGCCTGCAGCGGCAAAAGGAATACTAACCTCTGCGACCGGCACGCCCCTCAGGAACCCTGCCCGACAAGCCACTCTCTGACGCTGCGTTCTTCATGATCACCCTCCCCGCTCGGCGGAGTGCACCCCGCTCCGCCGAGCGGCTCTTTCAGAATAAACTTTTCCGCCTGAAACACTTGAGCATCCGACTGCAAGAGCAAGCGTTTCCATCGGCGCAATGTTGTGAATACGCGTGCGATTGTTGACACCGGCGCAGCCCTCCGATTAAGCTCCGGCCAGCGAAAAAATTCCGACGAAGATCTGAAGGAGGACTGCCATGAACACGATCGATGCCGACGGCCACATTGTCGAAAAAGATACTGATATACGAAAACGCTTGCCCGAGCCTTACTCAAAACGCACCGGCGGACTGCTGCCGTCCGATGGCATGGACACCAACATGGGCGGCGCGCTCGGCGGACTGGAAAAAAACGATCTGCCGACCCGGCTCCGCGATATGGACACCGAGGGCATCGACGTTTCGGTGCTGTTTCCGACCAGCAGTTTTTCCGTGAATAGCATGGTCGAGCGCGACTACGCTGTCGCCTACGCGCGCGCCTACAACGATTTTATCGCCGAGGTGTGCAGCCAGACCCCGCGTCTTAAGGCCGTCGCGCTGGTGCCGCTGCAAGATCCGCAAGCGGCGGTGGCGGAAGCCAACCGCGCCGTCACCAAGCTCGGCCTATCTTCGATCGCCGTGGCCACTCAGGGCATGAAGGAGCATCTCGGTGCGCAAACTTTCTGGCCGCTTTATGAAGAGCTCGAGCGCCTCAACGTGCCGTTTTGCGTCCACAACCGGCGCGAGGGCCCGGCGGGCGAGATCCGCTTCGACAGTTTTATTTTCATGCATACCATCGGCCGGCCGGTGGAGACGTTCATTCAGTTCGCCGGGCTTGATGTACGGCGGCGTCGCCGAGCGCTTTCCCAAACTGCGCATCGCCTTTCTCGAATGCGGCGTCGGTTGGGTGCCATATTGGATGGAACGCATGGATGAAGAGTGGGAAAAGCGCGGCAAGGTCGAAACGCCCCTTTGCAAAAACAAACCGAGCGAATACGTCAAGCACGGCAACTGGTTTTTCGCCATGGAGCCGGAAGAAGAGACTTTGCCCTACGTCGCCGAACGGATCGGCGACGACAAGATTATCTTTGCCTCCGACTATCCGCATTGGGACGGCATCTTTCCTCATGTGGTCTCGACGATCCGCGGGCGCAAAGATATTTCCGAGTCGACCAAGAAAAAAGTTCTGGGCGAGAACGCCAAGCGGTTTTACGGCTGGCAATAGCATGCCGTCGCGCTGGATCGCCTGCCTGCTGCTGGCGCTCAGCGCCGTCCCGTGGGCGGCTCGCGCTGAAAGCGCGGACGCCCCGCCGGCGCGCAAGGTGCGCATGGCGTTCACCTCGCTCTCGTCGGTGATGTGCCCGCCGTGGATCGCCCGCGAAGCCGGTATTTTCACCAAGCACGGCTTGGACGTGGAGGTGATCGCGACCCCGACCGGCGTCGAGGGGATGAACGCGCTCATCGCCGGCGAAGTGCAGTTTTTGCAGATTTCCGGCGGCACCACGGCAAGCGCCGCGCTCGGCGGGGCCGATGTCATCGTCGTTGGCACCACGCTCGATTCCCTGGTGCAAAGTTTGATGGTGCGGCCGGAGATCGACAAAGCCGAGCAACTCAAGGGCAAGGCGCTCGGCATTACGCGATTCGGCACCTCGATCGACGTCGGCGCTCGTCTGGCCCTGCGTCATTTCGGCCTGGTGCCGGAAAAAGATGTCGCCATCGTTCAAGTCGGCGGCATGGAATCGATGGTCACGGCTCTGCAAACCAACCGCATTCAAGCCGGCATTCTTTCTTATCCGGCAATCACGCAAGCTCTCAAGCTCGGCAACCGCGTGCTGCTCGACGTGGCCTCGCTCGGCGTTCCCTATGCTTTCACCGGCATGACCACGCGCGGGCGGTTGATTCGCGAGGACGCCGATCTGGTGCGCCGCTACATGATGGCGCAAACCGAAGCCATCGCCCGCGCCAAACGCGACAAGAATTTCGCTGTGAAAGTCATGGGCAAGTATTTGCGCACGGCGGATCCGGCGGCGCTCGCGGAGTCCTACGAGATCGACGTGCAAAAATATATGCTGCGCGCCCCGCTCACCACCGCCGCAGGCGATGAAATCGGTGCTCGACGATCTCGCCGCTCGAATTCCCAAGGCCAAAGACGCCGAGCCGCGAAAGTTCTTCGACGATTCCTTCGTGCGCCAGATGCAATCGAGCGGTTTTATCGACGCCCTCTACCGGTGAAGCTCGCGTGCATTCGCCTCCTCACTCCCGCGGTTGAATCCGCGCTTCCCCGCTTGTTATAAACGAGCTGGAGCAACACGACGGAGGTACCCAGGTGAGAGTGATTGATGCCGATGGGCATGTCGAAGAAAACCCGGTCACGTTCAGCGACAAGTATTTCGATCCCGCCTTTCGATCCATGCGCCCGCAGGTGGTTCCCGGCAGCGAGGACGGGCTGGCGTACTGGATGATCGACGAGCAGCTGTTTCCGCGGCGCGTCGGGCCGCGGCTGCAACAATCTCGGGACGCCGACGAGTTATCAGGGGAAACCGGTGCGCCACGCCCAGCGCAAGGTCGACACCCTGGGCAGCATGGAGCTCACGAACTTGAGCGAGCGGCTGCAAAATCATGGATGAAGAAGGCATCTGGCTGCAGGTTCTCTACCCGACGCTTTTTCTCGCCTATCCGTTGAGCTGCAATCCCGCCTACGTCACCGCCATGTGCGACGCCTACAATCGCTGGCTGGGCGATATTCTCGCGCGGCCACGAGCGTCTCAAGTGGGTCGGCGTCGTCAATCTCGACGATAGCGCCGCCGCCGTGCGGCAAGTAAAGGAAGCGAAAAAACTCGGCGCTGTAGGGATGATGATTCTAGGCACCGCCGGCGATCGCTTGCTCGACGACCCGGGCCTGCTGCCGTTTTACGAAGCGGTCGCCGAAGCGGAGCTGCCCCTCGCCGTCCATGTCGGCTGGGCCTGCCCGTCGATGAACAATCTCTACACTCATATTTATCCCTCCGGCGTGATCGCTTTTTCCATGCCGGTGCTGATGGGGCTGGTGTCCATGATGAGCGGCGGTATCCTCGATCGCTTTCCGACCTTGAAGGTGGTCTATCTCGAAGCCGGCTGTCTGTGGGTTCATTTCATACTGGAGCGGCTGCACCATCGCTTCGAACATTCCGGCAAGAACTTGGCGAACGTGGTTTCCCGCACCGCGCCGATTCAGAAGCTTCAGCCGATGGAATACGTCAAGACGGGCAATCTTTATTTCAGCGCCGAGATCGAAGACGCGCTTTTGCCTCAGGTTTTGGAATTGGTGGGCGAGGGCCAGATTTTGTTCGGCTCGGATATGCCGCACGGCGACCGCGAGCGTTTCGCCGAGCGGCTGCTACGCGAGCGCCGGGACATCAGCGAGGCCGCCAAAAGCAAAATCCTGGAGTCCAATCCGGCGCGATTCTATGGACTCTCGGGGTGCTAGCCGCCGGCAAAATTTTCACTCAGCGGATCTCGAACAACAGCACCGTGTGATCGTGCACGAAGTCGCCTTTGACGGTTTCGACTTTGTCGGGCACCCAGCCTTCGATGGGGTAGTCGTGGGAAACCACTCTGCTGCCGCGGCGCAGCTGGCGGTCGAGGATCGGCCGGAGCTTCGCGTTAAAGTCCGGCAGCATGTAGAGAGTCACCACCGTCGCCGGCGATATATCGACGGTGAATGCATCCTGAGCGCGAAACTCCACGAGGTGTTCGACCTTTTCGCGAAACGCCAAGTCGCGCGCTTTGGCGACCAATGCCCGATCGATTTCTATGCCGACGCCTTTGACGCCGTATTTTTTTGCCGCCCGGATGATGATCGCGCCGTCGCCGCTGCCGATATCGTAGATCACGTCGCCGCTTTTCACCCGCGCCATCTCAAGCATCCGGTCGATCACCTCGGGCGTCGATCGCACGAACGGCACTTCGCCGTCGGTCCAAACCGCAACCGAAGAGCCACAGGCGCAGAGAAGTATGAGCGCTAGAAGCCATAATAATCCGTTGCCAAAGGTTTGCCGAGTCATGGGCTGTTTATAGGGAAGCGCGCGGTGCCCGTCAACGCAATGCGCCGCGCTGCTTGACATCGCCGCCGGGTTGCGCTGAAACAGGCAAAGTTACCAGTCAACGAAAAGGAGAACTAAAATGGCGACTTGGGACGATACGCTAACGCCGCGCGACAAAGAAGTTTTTGCCCTTTCCGGCTACGGCAAGCGCGCAGGCTTCGGCCAGCGCCCGGCGATCCTCGTAATCGATGTCAACTACAATTTCGTCGGCGACAAGCCGGAGCCGATTCTCGATTCGGTCAAGCGCTTTCGCAATAGCTGCGGCGCCGAGGGTTGGGACGGCGTCCAACACATCCGCGAGCTGCTCGCCGAGGCGCGCAGGAAGCACCTACCGACTTTTTATACCACCGGCCACGATGATCGAACCAACAGCGTAGCCTTTGGGCGCTGGCAGGCGAAGAACAGCCGCTCGACGGAAGACATGACCGAGACTTGGGACAAGGGCAACGAGATCGTCGCCGAAATCGCGCCGCAAGCCGGCGATATCGTCGTGCGCAAGCAGAAGCCGAGCGCGTTTTTCGGCACGCCGCTGATGAGCATGCTGAACGAAGTCCACGCCGATAGCGTGCTGGTCACCGGCACGACCACCAGCGGCTGCGTGCGCGCCAGCGTGATCGATGCTTTTTCTTACAACATGAAAGTTTCTGTGGTGGAGGAGTGCGTTTTCGACCGCGGCCAGGCATCGCATAAGATCAATTTGTTCGACATGGCGATGAAGTACGCCGACGTGATTTCGCTGAACGAAACCATCGAATATATCCGCGGCTTGCCGGATAATCTCTACGCGCCCGCGCTGTAAGCAATCCTGACGTCAAAGCCGGGGACGGCATCATGCACCGCCTCAAGATTCCTGGGTGAGCGCGCGCAGCAGCAGGGTCACGCCGATCAGGGCGAGGAGAATGAGCAGGCCGCGGTTGAAGGTTCGCTGATTAACCCGATCCTGCGCCTTCAAGCCGGCATAGAAGCCCGCCAGGGTGAACAGCAAGACCTGCACCGACAACGTGATGGTCTCGCGATTGAATAAATTCCAAGTCGAGATCGCCACCAGTTGGCTCACTTTGGTGGTGACAAAAATCGTCGCGATCGATTTTACGAAGGTGCGCTTGTCCAGTTTTAGACTATAGAGATAGATCGCCAAAGTCGGGCCGGCGGCGTTGGTGAGCCCGTTCAGAAAACCGCTGAGAAAACCAAAGCTCGGCGAAAGAAATTTTTCGCGGCGCGGCGAGATCGTGAACTCGAATCGAAGCAGGTTCGAGACAACGAATACGAGCACCATGACCGCGAGGCAAAGATTCAAAATCCACAACGGAGTATTGACCAGGGCCATGGTGCCGAGAAACACGCCGATGATCGTCGGCAGGATCAGGCTCGAGAACCGGCGAAAGACGTCGTAGGGAATACCGTCGCGGATGACCTGCGCCGAATCCATGAAGAGATTCGGCAGGATCAATACCGTAACCGCGGTGCGAATGTCCAAAAGCAGCGCCACCATCGGCGTGGCGATCAAGGGAAATCCGAGACCGGTCGCGCCTTTGACAAACGCCGCGAGCAGGAGCGCGGCGCCGACAAGAACGTGAGTGAAATCGAAAGACATGACGGCGGATGAATCTTGGCTTTGAAAAGTGCTCAGTCAACAACTAGATCGACGCCTTCCGAGGCGCGCTCCGGATTCGACTTTCTCCGGACGCCACGATTAGAGCCTTGGCCACTCGCAGCGCCGTCTCGCCCGAATGATTCGGGAGAAAGCCGTTCTTGGAGGGAGAGATTTGCCGATCGTCTTCGTCGAGTTGCGGGTTGTTCCCGTGCTAAGTTTTCTTCCGTTGGCCGGTTTGCTTGGTCCCGGTTGCGAAGTACTCTCCGCTCACGGCCAGTGCCGCTTCTTCTTCGTCCTGCTGCGTCCACGCACCCAGGCTGTAGCCATACCACGGCATTCTTGGCTTGAGCGGCGGGAGCTCGAGTTCTTCCCAAATCTGTTTCGAGCGCTCCATAAATTCGCTCTTGGGCAGCGACACCGGCGTGTACGGCCACGGCCGCACGGCGTTGATGAGCAGCGCAGATGTCCAAGTCGGTCGC
The DNA here is from genome assembly GCA_963745035.1 of uncultured delta proteobacterium. GTDB lineage: Bacteria > Desulfobacterota > Binatia > UBA9968 > UBA9968 > DP-20. Next base: position 388,196 of record CAVUVW010000013.1, read on the forward strand.
TTTTCCTCACTTTCCATTCCCGGCGGATAGGTTGACGGATCGAGCCCGGGAGATTTTCCCTTAACGATCGCGACATCTTCGTCGGGCCGCATGTTATAGCAAATCGCCCAATTGATCATCGCCGGATCGTGAATATCGACGTCTTCATCCACCGCGACGCAAACTTTCGCATAGCTGCCGGTGAACCCCGCGGACGAGTTCAAGGCGCGCCAGGCATCGGCCTTGCTCCCACTCCGCATTTTGATCACGCAATACGCCTGTCCACTGCCGCTCACTTCATCGTGTATAGCCACGTCGAGCACCGCTGCGTTGCCGCTGTCGTGGCGCAAAAACTTGTAGATGATTTTTTCCGTCCCCGTGTGTTTGATCTTGCTCGATTCGCTCGGCGGAAACTGGCTCATGAGCGCCGTGTAGATGGCGTCGCGCCGGTGCGTGATGCAGCTCACTTCGAGAAACGGCGACATGGTGCGATGGCCCATGTAGCCCGGATATTCGCCGAAAGGGCCCTCGGGCTCGACCACGTCGGTGGGAATGGTGCCTTCGATGATGATCTCGGCAGTCGCCGGCACGAGCAAATCGACGGTCTTGGCCTGCACCACCTCCACCGGCGCGCCGGCCAAGCCGCCGGCCAGACGATATTCGTCGAAGTCGTAGGGAATTTTCGCGGTCGCCGCGTAGGCGATGCTCGGCACCACGCCGATCGCGATGCACGCCTCGAGGCGCTTGCCTTGGGCTTTGCACTTGCGCCAGTGCTGGCCCATGTGCTGGGAAGTGAACAGGCCGCCGGTGCGAATCGACGATTTGATCTGGCTGCGGTAGTTGCCGATATTGTAAATCCCGGTTTCGATGTCCTTGGTAATCCAATTGGCCGATGTGAGATACGGCGCGTTATCGAATCCCGGCGTCGAGATCGGCACCGGGATCATGTCGAGGCCGTGCCCGCTTAAAAGATCCGTTCCCTGCCATACCACCTCCTGCGCCGGCGCGCTTTCCACTCGAGCCGGCGCGATGGGATTCATCTGCGCCCGCGTCCAGCGCTCGTGGATTTGCTCCGGCTCGCACATCATGCCGATGGCGTAGATCTCCGTGGTCGCCGCCAGGGTGCCGACGGTGACCGGCATCGCGTAGCGGCGTCCTTTGGAATCGACGACGTTCTCGAACAGGAACGCCTTGCGCTCGCGCTCGTCCAGGCCGCGAAATTGCCAGCGCACCAAAGGCATCAGCTCCGTGTCTTTGTTGATCTCCCGCTGGATTCGCAGCAATTTGCCGCGCTCATCTAAGCGCCTTCAGATGAGCCCGAAAATCTCCGATAGTATTCGCTTGTGCCCGCCATGCAGTGCTCCCGACTTGTTTTTAACCTTTCGTCATCTATCGTCTGCGGCGGGGAGCTTGTCAAGCAGCGGGGCAGGCGGCGCATCGTAACCAGTTGGGCTGCGACTTTGAAGAGCGTCCTACCGGCGCCCAGAATGTTTCGAGTATTTTCGTCTTTGCCGCCCCCGAATCGTCCTTGTGTCGCGCGCCGGTGGTTTGCTACACTCGGGCCTCTTTTTTCCGCTGTTCTTTATTTACCAGAACCGAATCGACGCAACCGTGAACGACGTGTCAAAAAACCCTGCCAACGCAGATCAGCGGTCCACGCCCGTCTCGGCTCAATCCCGCCGGCTGCGGTGGTTGACCGTTCCTTTGCTTCTCGTGATCATCTTCACGGCCGACTTGTGGCTGCCGGCGGGCATGGCGCTGCCCTTTTGCTACATTGCCGGGCTCGTGCTGGTCGTTGCCCTGCCGAATCACAGGGAAAAAATCGTGGCGGCGAGCACGTCCACGTTCCTCATGATCATTGCCTACTTTATCTCCTCGACCGTTCCCGATGCGCCGGGCTGGATTTACCTCGTCAATCTTGGTCTTGCGTTGCTGATGATTTGGATCGTGGCGATCTTGAGTTTGCGCCACCGCCACGCTCAGGAGGTGATGCGCGAAAACGAGCGCGTAGCCACCGAGCGCCTGGCCCATTTGCAAACCATCTACGCCTCCGCCCCGGTGGGTCTCTGCTTCGTCGACCGCGATCTGCGCTATGTCTCGATCAACAACGCCATGGCGGAAATCAACGGTCGCTCGCCGGAGTTTTTTATCGGCAAGACCATCCGCGAAGCGGCGCCCGAGCTTGCCGACAACCTGGAGAGCCATTATCGGCGCGTCATCGATACGCGGTCAGCCGGTGGTCGATGAGGAAGTCCCAACCGCCGCCCAAGGACACGGCCAGGAACGCCGCATTTGTCTGTGCAGCTACTACCCGGTGCATACCGAGAGCGGCCAACTCCTTGGCGTCAACGTCGCGGTTCGCGATATCACCCGGCGCAAGCAAGCGGAAGCGGATACGCTTTTTCTCCTGGATCTCGGTGAAGGCATTCGCTTTGCGGCCGACGCCGACGAGCTGCTTTGGGCCGTTGCCGTGGCTCTCGGCGAGCATCTCAAGGCGAGCCGCTGCGGCTTTCTCGAAATCGACACCGAACATGACCGTCTGGTCATCCAGCGCGATTACCATCCCCACCTGCGCTCGGCGGTAGGCGGTCACCCGCTGAGCGTCCTGGATCCGGCCATCATCAGCGCGGCGCGCGCGGGGCAGATCATCGCCATCGCCGACGCGCACAGCGACGAACGAACGGCGGCGCTTTACGCATCCCATCGGAACGCCGGCGTCAACGCCTTGGTGTTCACGCCGCTGCTGCGCGACGGCGCGTTGGTTTCCGCCCTCGTCGTCGCCAGCGCCGAATCCCATGAATGGACCGAACGGGAAATTACCCTGGTCAATATCGTGGCCGAGCGCACTTGGCTGGCGGTCGAGAGGCTGCGCTTGGACAACGTCTTGCGCGAAAGCGACGCCGCCCTGCGCGACGCCGACCAGCGTAAAGACGAGTTTCTCGCGACCCTGGCCCATGAGTTGCGCAACCCCTTGTCTTTGATCCGCAATGTCAACACGCTGCAAACGACCCCGAGCACTCCCAGCGAAGATCCAAGCTGGGGGCACGATATCATCGAGCGGCAAGTGAATTACCTGACCCGCTTGACCGATGATCTGTTCGACGTAAGCCGCATCACCCGCGAAAAGCTGGTCCTGCACAAGGAGTCGCTGAACTTGGCGGAGATTATTCGTGCCGCGGTGGAGTCGAGCCGGCCGCTGATCGAGCAGCGGCAGCACGAGCTCACGGTAACCATGTCGCAGAACTCGATTTACGTCGACGCCGACCGGGTGAGACTCACCCAGGTGTTCATGAATCTTTTGAACAACGCCGCTAAATATACGCCGGACCCGGGACATATTTGGCTGAATGTCGAGCAGGCCGGCGACACCGTCGTCGTGCGGGTCAAAGATACCGGGGTGGGGATCGCCGCGGAGAATCTGCCGCACCTCTTCGAGCTCTTCTATCAGGTCGACCGCTCCTTCACGCGTTCCGAGGGCGGTCTCGGACTCGGTCTCACGCTGGTGCATCGGCTGGTCGAAATGCACGCCGGTAAAGTCGAGGTGCGCAGCGACGGCATCAATCGCGGCAGCGAATTTATCGTGCATCTGCCGGTGCTGCCGGTGCAGCCGATTCACGAGCCGGTAGAAACCAGGGAGGAGACGTACAACCACGCGGCGCGCCGCTGCCGCCGCATCCTGGTGGCCGACGATTTTCCCCAATCCGCCGCGATTCTCGCCCGCTTGTTGCGCCAGGACGGCAACGAGGTACACGTCGCTCAAGATGGCATCGAAGCCGTCGAAGCGGCCGCGGAATTTCGCCCCGATGTGGCGGTGCTGGATATCGCCATGCCGAAGCTCGACGGTTTCGATGTCGCGCGCGTAATCCGCGAGCAGCCGTGGGGAAAGCGCATGTTTCTCATCGCGCTCTCCGGTTGGGGTCAACAGCTCGATCGCCAGCGCACCAAAGACGCCGGCTTCGACGCCCACCTCACCAAACCCGCCAAATATGAAACTTTAATGGAAATCTTAAATCGCCTGCCGTTGGAACAAGCGACCGTCGATCAGCCATCGCGAGCTCTGATCGCGGTCGAGCTCACTAACCGCCAAGACGCCCGCACCAGCGCAAAGTTTGAACTTTCTCGTTGGCGAGCAGTCGCGCCGCGCGGCGCCGCCTAAAATCGTTGTCTCTACGACGGAACATTTGACCCGGCGGCGACTGCGCATTTTCGCGTCTGAGTCGCCAAGCAACCCGCGCGGAAAATCGCCTTGTGCGCCGCTACATTTTGGAGTAGGTAAGGTCGGAATCAGCGGCCAAAGGGAGACTTTTTACGGCGACGATCGGTTTTGTCGGGCTCGGCGTCATGGGCAGTCGGATGGCTCGGCGATTACTGGACGCGGGCCATGTCGTTATCGGTTACAACCGCACCAAAGCAAAGGCGCAGTCGTTGCTGGACGCCGGCATGCAGTGGGGCGAGACGCCGCGCGACGTCGCCGCGGCGGCCGAGATCACGCTTTCGATGGTCACGAACACCGAGGCGCTCGACTCGGTCACCAGCGGCCCTGACGGCATTCTCGCCGGTCTTTCCCAAGGAAAAATCTACGTTGACATGAGCACGGTCAGTCCGGCGGCGAGCCGTGCGCTGGCGGAGCAGGTCAAAGCCAAAGGCGCCGCCATGCTCGACGCGCCGGTGTCGGGCAGCGTGATTACTTTGGAAGAAGGCAAGCTGTCGATCATGGCGGCGGGCGATCGCACAGCCTTCGAGAAAGCCCTGCCGATTCTCCAGGCGATCGGTCCCAAAGTCACTCACGTCGGCGCCAACGGTCTGGCCGTTTCGATGAAGATCGCGACCAATCTGAGTCTCGCCGTGCAGATGCTCGCCTTCAGCGAAGGCGTGCTGCTCGCGGAAAAGAGCGGGATCGCCCGCGAAATTGCCGTCGAGGTTTTGCTCAACAGCGTGATCGCCTCGCCGATGGTCAAGTATCGCGGTCCGTTCGTTTTGAATATGCCCGACGAAGCCTGGTTCGACGTCAACATGATGCAAAAAGATTTGCTCCTGGCGTTGGAGCTCGGCCGCCAGCCTCGACGTGCCGCTGCCGACCACGGCGATCACCAATCAAATGCTTACGACCGCCCGTGGCATGGGGCTGGCGGAAAAAGATTTCGCCGTAGTATTTGAAACGTTGGCGCGAATGGCGGGAATAAAAAATGGGTAAATGGAGCACCGGAGTGGAGGAGTGGCGGGTTCCGAATACCCAGTACTCCATTACTCCAACACTCCATCACTCCAATTGAAAACTGGTTCGAATCAAATGGCCAAACGCAAGTTAACCAGGCCGCGTACCGGCAAAGCCGAGCCAGCTTCACGACGAGCGCTGGATTCATTTCTACCGCCAGATGCTCAAGATCCGGTTGTTCGAAGAAGAGGTCAACCAACTCTATCTCGGCGCCAAGATGCCGGGCCTGGCGCATCTCTATATCGGGGAAGAAGCCGTTGCGGTCGGCGTCTGCGAGGCGCTGCGGCGCGACGACTACATCACCAGCACCCACCGCGGCCACGGCCATTGCATCGCCAAAGGCGCGGCGCTGGACCGGATGTTTGCCGAGCTGCTCGGCAAGGAAGCCGGCTACTGCCGCGGCAAGGGCGGCTCCATGCATATCGCCGACCAGGACACCGGCAATTTGGGCGCCAATGCGATCGTCGGCGGCAGCGCGGGCATGGCCACCGGCGCGGCGCATGTCGGCCAAGATGCGCGGCAGCGATCAGGTGGCCGTCTGTTTTTTCGGCGACGGCGCCCTCGGGCAGGGACTTCTTTACGAATCGATGAACATGGCGTCCCTATGGAAGCTGCCTGTGATCTACGTCTGCGAGAATAATCAATACAACGAATACACCCACTACAGCGAGACCACCGCCGGCGAAGTGCTGGCGCGGGCGCAGGCTTTCGGCATTCACGGCGACAGCCTCGACGGCCAAGACGTCCGCGCAGTTCACGCCGCGGCCTTGCGCGGGATCGAGCGTGCCCGCCGCGGCGGCGGTCCGGCCTTCTTGCTTTGCAACACCTACCGCTTTCACGGCCACCACGTCGGCGACATCGATCGCGCCTACTATCGATCCAAGAAGGAAGAAGAAGAATGGAAGAGCCGGCGCGATCCGCTAAAGCTGCTGGCGGATTGGCTGGAGAAAAACCGGTTGGCCGCTGCCAAGTTGCTCGCGCAGATCGAAAGCGAAACCGGCAAGGAAATCAAGGAGGCGGTAAATTTCGCGCTCAACGCGCCCTATCCGCCGGCCGATGAAGTCGATCAGCATGTCTACGCCTGAGACATTTTGGATTTTCGATTTTCGATTTTGGATTGGAATTCAAAATCGGGAATGTAAATCTGAAAATTGGCGACCTCTCCCCGAATAACGTGAACACACGAATTCAGCATTCACCATCCAGCCGGACGAAGCACGCGCGAAATCACCTTCGGCCAAGCGATCAACGAAGCGCTCGCCGAAGAAATGCGCCGCGATCCGACTGTGTTTATCATCGGTGAGGACGTCGCCGAGGCGGGAACGCCGTTCAAAGTGCTTGTCCGGATTGGTCAAGGAATTCGGCCCCAAGCGCGTCATCGATTCGCCGATCTCCGAGGCCGGCATCGCCGGTATCGGCGTCGGCGCCGCCATGACCGGCATGCGGCCGGTCGTCGATATCATGTTCGGTGATTTTCTCACCTTGACGATGGATCAGCTGGTCAATCAAGCGGCGAAGATCCACTACATGTCGGGCGGCAAGCTCAAAGTGCCGCTGGTTTTGCGTACCACTCTCGGCGCGACGCGCCGTTCGGCCGCGCAGCACAGCCAGAGTCTGCACGCCTGGGTGAGCCACATTCCCGGCTTGAAAGTCGCGGTTCCCGCCACGCCCTACGACGCCAAGGGTCTGCTCAAAAGCGCTATCCGCGACGACAATCCCGTGGTCTTCTTCGAAGACAAGATGATGTACCAGTTGAAAGGGCCGGTGCCGCAGGAGGAATACACGATTCCGCTCGGCGTCGCCGACGTGAAGCGGGCGGGCAAAGACATCACGCTGGTGGCCACGAGCAGCATGGTGCAAGTCGCGCTGGCGGCGGCGGAATCGCTCGCAGCGAGCGGCATCAGCGCGGAAGTCGTCGATGTCAGGACAACCGCGCCGCTCGACAAACAGACATTGATCGAATCGGTCAAGAAAACCAGCCGCGCGATCGTCATCGACGAGGGTTACGAAGGCTACGGCGTCACCGCGGAAATTGCGTCGACGATCGCCGACGGCGCGTTTTATTATCTCGATGCGCCGGTCAAGCGCATGGGCGCGATGGACGTGCCGGTGCCGTTCTCGCCGGTGCTCGAAGATCAAACCGTGCCGACGCCGGAAAAGGTCGCGGAAATGGCGCGGACAGTTATGCAACAAGAAATAGACGAAGTACGTTCCAAAAGTTTCAATGGTTCCAATCGTTCTAAGGGAGTTTTCCGATGGAACGTTTGGAACGACTGGAACCTTGGAACAAGGAGGTAGGCTATGGGCCTGAAAACCTTCGGCCTGATGGCGGTCGACTGGGAAGAGCGGGTGAATATCGAGCGGCTTGCGCCAGGATCGTTTGAATCGCATTAAAGCCGCGCTCAAAAAGTCGGAGCTCGGTTCTCTGCTTTGCTTCGACATGAACAACATCCGCTATATCACCGCCACTCATATCGGCACCTGGGCGATGGACAAGCTCGTGCGCTTCTCGCTTTTGCCGCAAGACGACGAGCCGATTCTTTGGGATTTCGGCTCGGCGGCGCGCCATCATCAGATTTATTGCCCCTGGCTCGGCGAACGCTCGCGCGCCGGTATCTCGACATTGCGCGGCGCGACTCATCCGGGCTCGGGCATGGCCGAAGACGTTGCCAAGAAGATCAAGCTTGAACTGGAGAAGCGCAAATTGTTGAACGAGCCCGTGGGCGTGGACGTGATCGAGTTGCCGGTGCTGTTCGCGCTGCAAGCCCAGGGCATCAAAGTCGTCGACGGCCAGCAGCTCATGCACGAAGTGCAGAAAAATAAAAACCCAAGACGAGATCACGCTGCTCAATTGCGCGACCATGATGGTCGACGCCGCCTACGACGAGCTTTACCGCTTCATGAAGCCAGGCGTCAAAGAAAACGAATGCGTCGGCGTCGTCAGCAAAGTGCTCTACGATCTCGGCTCCGAGCACGTCGAAGGAGTGAACGCGATCTCCGGCGAGCGCTGCAGCCCGCATCCGCATGTCTACACCGACCGGGTGCTTCGCCCCGGCGATCCCGCGTTTTTCGATATCCTGCACAGCTACAACGGCTACCGCACCTGCTACTACCGCACCTTCGCCGTCGGCAGCGCTTCGCCGGCGATGGTCGATGCCTATAAACGGAGCCGCGACTACATGGACGCCGCCATCAGCATCGTCAAACCGGGGATCACCACCGCCGATGTCGTGAAGCTCTGGCCTAAAGCCGAAGAGTTTGGCTTTGCCAATGAAGAAGCCGCTTTCGCTTTGCAATACGGCCATGGCGTCGGCTTGTCGATCTGGGAAAAGCCGATCTTCAGCCGCCTGGTGTCGCTCGATCACCCCGAAGTCATCGAAGAAGGAATGGTGTTCGCGCTCGAAACCTATTGGCCGGCTTCCGACGGCTGGTCCGCGGCGCGGCTTGAAGAAGAAGTCGTCGTCACCAAGGACGGCTGCGAAGTGATCACGCGCTTTCCGTCAGAAAAACTACTCGTAGCCGGCACCCACTATTTTACCACCGGCGGCGAACTGCCGACGACGCGCGAGACGCAATCGAATCTCAACAATCCAGGAGCATTGGATCGCGTGAAAGGTAATTCGTAGGGGCGATCGGCCGGTCGCCCTACACCGTGAACCATCTCGGCGCAAGACTATGGCAACCAACGTAATCATGCCCGCCCTCGGCGTGGCTCAGCAGACCGGCACACTACTCAAGTGGCTCAAGGCAGAAGGGCAATCGGTTTCCAAGGGTGAACCGCTCATGGAGATCGAAACCGATAAGGCAACTGTTGAGATCGAAGCACCGGGCTCCGGTGTCTTGGCAAATGTGACCGCTTCACCAGGCGATGAGATTCCCGTCGGAAATCGCATCGCGCTAATCCTTGCGCCGGGTGAAGCAGCGAGCGCGACAGCGTCAGAGAGCCTTCACCCTAGCCCGGTCCGAAAGGGCGAGGGAACGAAGGATGGTCGCGCTGCTCCTCGCGGTAAGCAAGCAGCTGTAAAGCCCCCTCTCCCCCAGGGAGAGGGCAGGGGTGAGGGCGCATCGACCACGACGCCATCGCTTCACACCAGCCGAGCTGTCTCAATCAGTTCCAGCCCCGGCCGCTTGCTCGCCTCTCCCGCCGCGAGAAGAATCGCGCGCGAAAAAGGCATCGATCTTACGTCACTCAAGGGTAGCGGTCCGGAGGGAAGCATACTGGCAGAGGACGTACTGCGCGCTGCGCCGGATGGAGCACCGCAGACTCGCTGCGCAGCGCGCAACAAATCCAGCCGTTGAGCCCGATGCGCCGCATCGTCGGCGAGCGCATGACTCAAAGCAAACAGAGCGCGCCGCATTTTTACTTAAGCATGGAAATCGACATGAGCGAGGTGAGCAAGCGGCGGACCGAGTGGAAGGGACGCGGTCAAGATGCGCCATCGATCAATGATTTCATTCTCCACGCCTGCGCGGCGGCCTTGAAAGACTTTCCTTCCGTCAATGCCAGCTTTACCGATCAAGGCATCGAGCGTTCATGCGCGAGATCAATCTCGGCATGGCCGTAGCTCTGGAAGAGGGTTTGGTCGTGCCGGTCATCCGCAACGCCGACCGCTTGAGTTTGATGGAGCTCGCTTCCCAGACTCGAGAGCTCATCGACAAGGCGCAGAAAAAGAAACTCTTTCCCCTCGATTATGAAGGCGGCACGTTCACGGTATCGAATCTCGGCATGCTCGGCGTCGATAGCTTCATCGCGATCATCAATCCGCCGCAGTGCGCGATCCTCGCCGTAGGCCAGGTCGCGCCGCGGGTCGTCGCCGACGATGGCATGTTTGCGATCAAACCTATGATGACGGCGACCTTGTCGGCCGATCATCGGGTCGATCGACGGCGCCATCGGCGCGCGGTTTCTCAAGCAGATCAAAGAAGTTTTGGAACGAGGGGAGTTCTAGAGGCAAACTTGTGATCGAAACAAAGGAGGCTCGCATGAAAAGGATGATGTGGCTGGCAACGGCGGTTTTTATCTTTTCCAGTATTTCTCCGGTCGTACAGCCAGAAAGTCGAGCGGGTTAATTTCGTCGGCGGCCCGCCGGCTGGAGTTTTCGGGATTTTCGCCACCGGCATTGGGACTTATTTATCGAGAAGCGTACCGAACCTCGATGTCAGCGTTACCGCAACCGGAGGCTCGGTGGAGAATATTCGCCGCGTAAATGCCGGCGAAGCCGAGATGGGACTGTCGTTCGCTTCGGACGTGCATGAAGCTTTCTTCGGCCAGGAACAATTCAAAGGGAAAGCATTGACGAATTTTCGCGCCGTTGGTCTGGTCTTCGTCGGCGTGGCGCACGCGATTACGTTTGCCGACAGCGGTATCCGCACGGTGGAAGATCTCGCCGGCAAGCGGGTAGCGGTCGGTACTCCCGGCTCGGGCACCTTCGCGAGCGCCGAACGGGTTTTCCGATCGCTCGGTGTTTGGGACAAAATCAATCGTATTCCGCTTTTGGGCGCGCAAGCTGGCGAGGCGATGAGCGACGGCAAAGCCGATGCCTTTTTCTGGACCGGGCCCTGAGCCGGACCGAGTTACGATGGAAGCGGCGACGAAGAAGCCCGTTCGCGCCATCGACATTTACACGCCGGCGACCAAGACCGACTTTTTCAAGCAATATCCATATTTCGCCCGCTACGTCTTCCCGGCAAATTCGTACAAGGGAATTGCCGAAGATACATCGACTGTCGGCATTCCGGTAATCTGGTACGTGCAGAAAGACCTGGCAGCGCCGTTGGTGCAAAAGATGGCCGAAGCCGCTTACAACAAAGACGGCAATGCGCACATGCTGAAAGTTCACGCCGGATCGAAAGACATGGTGCCGCAGCGCGCGCTGCAAGGCGTGACGTTTCCGCTTCACAAGGGCGCCGAGGATCACTGGCGCGCCGCCGGGCTGCAGATTCCGGACGCTCTTCGCGCGAAGTAAGCTCGGGAGCAGCCGCGGACCGTGGCCGAAACACCAAGCAAAACCCGCACACTCTCGGGTTCCTGGGACGTCGCCGTCAAGATCATGATGGGCGCGACCGCGCTCTATTATGTCTGGGCATCCACGGTGGGTGTGGTCTCGCTGCAGTACTACCGCGGCATCGCCGTGCTCTACAGCCTGGTTGTGCCGCTGCTTCTTTATAAGGGTTGGAAGCGCGGCCGGGAAGATCGGCCAACGATCATCGACTTGCTGCTCGCGCTCGGCGCGACCGCAAGCGTGGTCTATTGGATGGTCGAACATGAAGCGATGGCCTACCGCGCCGGCGACTACACTGCGCTCGACGTCGGCATGGGAGTGATCGCGACGGTCGTCGCCATCGAGGCAGCGCGGCGGGTACTTGGATTGGACATGGCACTCTGCGCCATCGTGCCGATTCTCTATGCTTTATTCGGCAATTATTTGCCGTACATCGTCGGTCACCGCGGCTACTCACCGCGCCGAATTGTCGAGTACGTCTATCTCACATCGGATGGAATCTTCGGGATTATGGCGCAGGTGCTGGCCGAGTTCATTATTCCCTTCGTCGCCTTCGGCGCCTTTCTGGAGCGCGCCGGAGTGGCAAAATTCTTCGTCGACATCTCCCTTGCAAGCCTCGGCCGGATCGCCGGCGGACCCGCCCAAGCTTCTGTCGTTTCGAGCGCGCTCATGGGCACCATCAGCGGCAGCCCGATCGCGGAAACCGTCACGAAAGGGCCGATTACCATTCCGCTCATGAAGCGCGCCGGTTTTCCGCCGCACATCGCGGGAGCAGTCGAAGCCGCCGCTTCCACCGGCGCAGCGATTATGCCGCCGGTCATGGGCGCCGGGGCATTCGTCATGTCGGAGATGACGGGTATTCCCTATCTCGAAATCATCAAGGTCGCGGCCATTCCGGGCATTCTCTATTTCGTGTCCGTGGGAGTCATGGTCTACTTCGAGTCGCGCAAACTCGGCTTGCGCGGATTACCGGCGGAGGAGCTGCCGCGCACTCGCGAAGTCTGGGGGCGCGGCTGGTATCTGTTTTTGCCGATCGCCGTTTTGATCGGCGCGCTGATGATCGGCTATTCACCGCAAGTCGCGGCGCTCTACGGCATGTTGTCGACCATCGGTGTCAGTTGGATTCGCCAGGAAACCCGCATGGGTGTGCCACAGATCTGGCAGGCGTTGGTTGATGCGGGAAAGAACTGTCTGTTCGTCGCGGCTCTCACCGGTTGCGTCGGCGTCCTGATCGGTGTCTTATCGCTCACCGGGATCGTGATTCGCTTTCCTTACATGCTGGTCGAGCTCGCCGGTCAGAGCGTGCTCATCACCATCGCGCTGATCGCCTGCGCGACGCTCGTGCTTGGTTTGCCATTGCCGATTACCGCGACGTATTTAATCGTCGCGGTCGTTGCGGTGCCCGCGTTGATCAAGCTCGGCGTGCCGATGCTCCCGGCTCATTTGTTGATTTTTTGGCTGAGCCTCGATTCCAATATCACACCACCGGTGGCTCTCGGGCCTTTCGCAGCCGCCGCCATCGCACAGTCCGATCCGATGAAGACCGGCTGGACCTGCTTTAGATTTGCCAAAATCATTTACGTTATGCCGCTGCTGTTCGCCTACACGCATATTTTGTTGACCGGGACGCCGGCACAAAATATCGGCGCGATCGCTTCGGCAACGCTTGGCACCGTGCTATTTTCCATCATGAGCACGGGCTTTTTTTATCTCAAAACTAAATTTTTGGAGTGGTCGCTCTTGGCGGTCGCCACGGTGTTGGCGTTTATACCAACGATTACTACCGGAATAACAGCGGTGGCGTTATTTGCCGCGGTATTCCTTTGGCAGCGCCGCCGCGCCGCGGCGTTGATTCCCGCAAATCAACCCGCGGAGATCGCTGTCAAATGAATCCGCCTGATCTTCCCGGCGAAGAGCCCATAGTCTTGCCGATCGAGGATAGACTCGACCTTCATGCTTTTCAGCCCAAGGACGTAGCCAGCGTTGTCGAGGAATATTTAGACGAGTGCCGGCGAGCGGGGTTTTCGAAAGTACGCTTGATTCACGGCAAAGGCAAAGGCGTGCAGCGCAACATCATTCGCGCGCTGCTGGAAAAACATGCCAACGTCGAGTCTTTTCAGGATGCGCCGCTCGAAGCCGGCGGTTGGGGCGCGACCGTGGTAATTCTGAAAGCCTGAAGCACAGCGTCATTGGGTTGTCGGCGCTGCCTGTAACTTCAAATATTCAACCAGCGGTTTCCAGGCCCGCGGTTCGCTATCGATGTTGCGATGTTCGGCGCAAAATCCGCTGTACGGTCCGATCGGATCGGGAACCGCAATATTGATGACCCGCGTCACACGCTCATCTTCCGCTTTGATCGCGTTTAATCCCGGACAAACAGCGAAAGATATCGGCACGTAGAAATTGAAAGCTTGGCGCACGTTGGCGGGTATCACGCCGCTCGACCAAAAGCTTTCAATGTACGCGACCATTTCCACGGGGATCGATTTCTTGGCGAGATCGCGCGCGACCTCGCCAATGACGCGTCCGCCAAAGCTATGGCCGGTGAGAAAGAGCCGGTCGCCGCGCACGTAGATCAAGTCGATAGTGTCGCTGACGACGTTGCTATCGCCCTGAATCATCAGTGTCAGGTTGTTGGGAAAAAGCTTGCCGATATGGAGCGCAACCACGTGCATCAAGGAATCGTGGTAGGCGATACGATTGAGTTCCGTCTCGTTCTTAAGATCGATGGCGCGGTAGGGCGGCCACATTTGGGGATCAAACCAAGCGGCGTTTTCCCAAGGCGGCAGACTGCCGCCATAGACGCCGATGAAGATAACTTTAGGTTGTTTGACGGCGTCGATGAGCGGCTGAATTTGGCGTTCGAAATCCGCCGGGCTGCGCACCCGTTTTAACTCCGGCGCGCGCCATGGCTTAACCGATTCGCTATTAAAGTTAAGGCCTTGGCACCCAGCTAGGAGAACCAACGCGAGCAACGGCCAGCCGCGCCAAGGCATGTCGAGCACTTTTCCAATGCTATTTTCGCGCGAACGGATCGTCGCCTTCATGCTTGTAAAGAAAGAAAAGCATAATTCCGACGCCGATCGTGATGAAGCTATCGGCGACGTTGAATGCCGGCCAGTGGTAGTTCGACCAGTACACGTCGAGAAAATCGATGACCTCGCCGTAAATCACCCGGTCGATCAGATTACCGATGGCGCCGCCGAGAATAAACGCTAGCGCCGTGGCAAGGCCCGACTCTCCGGCGCGCAACCGCTTCAGCATGACGACAATGAAGCCGATGGCCAGAATGGAAACTCCGATCAAGAACGGCAAGCGAAAAACTTCCTGGGCACCGGAAAAAATGCCGAAGGCAGCGCCGGTGTTGCGGATGTAGGTGAGATTAAAGAAACCGTCGATGAGCGGAATCGAATCGTGCAGCGACATCGTCCGGTCGACGATCGCCTTGGTGAGCTGATCGGCGACAACGATTACCGTTATCCAAATGGAAACGATCTTCCATTTGGCGCTCACGCCGCCGCTCCGGCCTTCAGCACCGCCGCGCAACGCGCGCAAACCGTAGGATGGTCTTTATTCTCGCCAACCGCGGTATCGTACTTCCAGCAGCGCTCGCACTTCCCGCCCTCTGCTTTGCTGACGACGATCCGGCACTGCAAAAGGTCGGAGTCGTAGCCTGAGCCGGCGTCTGCTGTATTCGCTATCGCGCCCACTTGCGACACGATGAGCAGGTCCTGCAATCGTAGCCGATCGTTTCTGCTCAGTTCCATCAGAATGGAACCGCGGTCGCCGTTGCGCGGCGAGAAGGTTGTCTTTGCATCAAGCGAATGGCCGATGATTCCGGCAGTGCGGGCTTGTTCCAGAGCCTTTAGCACCTCGCCGCGCTCGCGGAAGATACGATCCCACTTCTCCGCCAACCGGGCGTCTGCGAAACTGCTGTCAGAATCCGGCATGCGCGAGAGAAAAACGCTGGCGGGCCGGCGGTCTTTGTCCGGCATGTAGCCCCAGATCTCCTCGGCGGTAAACGACACGATCGGCGCCATCAAGTGAACCAACGTATCGAGGATTCGATGAAGCGTAGTTTGCGCGGCGCGCCGCGTGGTCGATTTCGTCCCCTCGCAGTAGAGCCGGTCTTTGACGATGTCCAGGTACTGAGCGCTCAGCTCGACGCTGCAGAAATTGTTGAGCGTGTGATAGACCGCATGAAATTCATAATCATCATAAGCTTCGCGGCAGCGGCTGAGCACACTCTGCGTACGCTGCAAGATCCAACGGTCCATTTCGTCGAGCTCGTTTGTCGCGATCGAATCCTTCTCCGGATCGAAGTCGTAGAGATTGCTGATCAAAAACCGCGCAGTGTTTCGCAGTCGGCGATAGGCCTCGATTAACCGGTTGAGAATTTCATCCGAAATGCGCACGTCCTCGCGAAAATCTTCCGCGGCGACCCAGAGGCGCAGAATCTCGGCGCCCGACTTTTTGATGATCTCCTGCGGCGCGATCACATTGCCCAAGGACTTGGACATCTTGCGACCCTTGCCGTCCAAGGTGAAACCGTGCGTCAAGACGCTCTCGTACGGCGCGCGCTCGCGCGTCGCCAAAGAGGTGAGCAACGCTGTGTGAAACCAGCCGCGGTGCTGGTCGCTGCCCTCGAGATAAAGATCGGCCCGGCCACCCAAGCGCGGATCGCGCTCGACGACCGACGCCCAGCTCACTCCGGAGTCGAACCAGACGTCGAGAATATCTTCCTCGCGGGTAAAATCTTTTCCACCGCACTGCGGACACTTGAAATCTTTCGGCAGCAATTCCTCGACGGGTCGGATATACCACGCGTCAGAACCCTCTTTTTCGAAAATGCCGGCGACGTGCTCGCACAGAGTTTGATTCAGGACCGCTTCGTTGCAACTTTTGCAATAGACGGCCGGAATCGGCACGCCCCAGGAGCGCTGGCGCGAGATACACCAGTCCGGCCGGCTTTCGAGCATGCCGTGAATGCGGTCCTTGCCCCAGGGCGGAATCCAGCGAACCTGATGGATGGCGCTAAGTGCGTGCCGGCGAAGTTCTTCTTTCTCCATCGAGATAAACCATTGTTCCGTCGCGCGGAAAATGACCGGCTTCTTGCAGCGCCAGCAATGCGGATAGCTGTGAACCAGTTTATCTTCCTTGAGCAGCGTGCCGGCGTCGCGCAATTTCTGGATGATTCGAGCGTCGGCCTTGAAAACCGATTCGCCCTTGAGATCCCCGGCTTCGGCGGTGAATTTGCCCTCGGGATCCACCGGCGCCATTACGGGCAGCGCATAGCGCATGCCGACCTCGTAGTCTTCCTGCCCATGGCCGGGCGCGATGTGAACGGCACCGGTGCCTTGATCCTGGGTGACGAATTCGCCGAGAATGACTTTCGAATCGCGATCGAGCCAGGGATGGCGGCAAACGATGCCTTCGAGGTCGGCCCCGGCCCATGCGCCATCGGTCACCTGGTAGTCAGTCGATTCAAATCCCAGAGCCTTCATCACGCTCGGGATCAGCTCTTGATTTAGGATCAGTTCGCCTTTCGGAGTCTTGACATGCCGGTACATGAACTTGGGATGTACGGCGATGGCCTGGTTGGCCGGCAGTGTCCAAGGCGTAGTGGTCCAGATGACAAAGAAAGGTCCACTCGTTGAATCGACAGGAAACTTGCCTTTTGGATCTTTGACCGAGAACTTTACGTAGATCGACGCCGAGGTATGGTCTTCGTATTCGACTTCCGCCTCGGCTAGAGCGGTCACACACGATGCACACCAGTAGACCGGCTTCTTTTGACGATAGAGCGCGCCTGATTCTACGATCTTGCCGAGCTCGCGGATTTCCTGCGCCTCATAGGCGGGATCAAGCGTGCGGTATGGATGTTCCCAATCACCAAATACGCCCAGGCGCTTGAACTCTTCGCGCTGCACCGAAATATATTTTTCAGCGTACTCCCTACACAGCCGGCGGATCTCCGCTTTGCTCATGGCGAGTTTCTTCGCCCGGCCGAGATTTTTCTCAACTTGGAGTTCGATGGGCAAGCCATGGCAGTCCCAACCGGGGACGTACGGCGCACGATGACCGGTCATCGACCTGTACTTGACGATAATGTCCTTCAGAATCTTGTTGAGCGCATGGCCGATGTGGATATTGCCGTTGGCGTACGGCGGTCCGTCGTGAAGGATGAACTTCGGTTCTCCACGGTTGGCTTCGAGAACCTTGAAGTAAGTCTCTTCTCCATCCCATCTTTCTACCTGCTTGGGCTCGTTCTGCGGCAGATTTGCCCGCATCGGAAACGCAGTCTTCGGCAGATTCAATGTGTCTTTATAATCCATCGCTCGACGTGAGAGGGGGAAGCTATAAGATAACGGCGGTTACGACTATCTGTGATGGTTCACACCGCGGACCATGCGCGATGCAAATATGTCGGCCTTGTTCTCCGCGTCGGCCCAAAAAACGTAATGTCCCATCTCATGATAAACCGTGCTGATCCAGCGCCGTTCGGAATTGTACTTCCGGCCCTTTTTCCAATTCTCCGGATGCACTAAATAGATTTGGCCGTTTTCATAAGTTTTTCCAGCGGTCTTGCCCCAGTCGATGTACTCAAACCATTCAACTTTGGGATTTCTCAGGTGATAGAAGCGGCAGAGCGCGCCGATCGCTTTGCGGAAATCAGTCGCTCGGTATTGCTGGAAAAACGCTGAGAGCAGACGGTCGACGACGCGGCGTTCCTTGATCGGCGGCAAGATCATTCTCATGTTGTTGGACCGGTATCACTTAGTTGAGTGTAATTATCATACTGGCTGGCCAATAGAAACAGGCGCGCCTTCATTCCAAAACGAAGAAAAACACGTAAATAACTGTATTCATGTAGATTTTTGGACAAAAACCTCGGCCTAAACGCGCTTCGACCCGCTCTTGCGGCAGTCGAGGAAGTGTCGTAGATTGGCGTACTTCGAGCACTCGATCGGATAAAAATCTGCGGAAACCGCGAATCTGATGGCCGCCTCGGTGACTGCCAGAGTCTTCTATGTAGCTACCTGGATCGGCATCAAAGCGGGGTGCCTGGCGGTGCGGTTTTTGCCGCGCCGGTGGCTGTTTTGGTTCTCCGATCTGCTGGCAGATATCGGCTTCTATTGTTGCCGAGACTTCCGGACTCGCTCCACAAAAAATCTTGCTGTGGCATTCGGTGAACGAGCGAGCGGCGCTAGCATCGACGAAATCGCACGCCGTTCGCTGAGAAATTTCTCGCGCAGTTGCATCGAAATAGGCCTGGCTCTGGAAGCGTCCGACGACGAATTGCGCGGCTTGATGTCGGTGACCGGAAGCGAGCATCTCGAGGCCGCGCTGGCGAAAGGCGCGGGCGTTATGGTCCTCAGCGCTCATCTGGGAAATTTCTTTCTCCTGGGATCACGCCTAGCCGTCGATGGCTACAAAATTTCGGTGCTGGTGAATCCGCCAAAGGACAGCCGATTGGCAGAGCTCATGGACCGATATCGATTGCAGATCGGCCAGAGAACCATTCGTGCGCGGCCCAAGATGAAAGCGCTGGAAGAGCTTCATCAATCCATGCGCCGTAACGAGGTGGCGGTGCTGATCGCCGACGAATACCGCCGGACCAAGGGGATTGCGGTCTCGCTCTTCGGTAGGACGGTAATCGCGCGCCGCGGGCCGGCTACCGTAGCATTGAGAACTGGCGCGGCGATCGTCCCGGCGTGCATGATTCGCCAGCTCGATGGAACGCTGAAGCTGATCATCGAGCCCGAGTTGGAACTGGATCGCTCGGGCAAGAGCCGGGCGCAAATCGAGGCGATTATGGTAGGCATTACTCAATGGCTGGAGCGGACCGTGCGTGCTTATCCTGATCAATGGAACTGGATGAACATCCGCTGGTCGACGGCGCGCGAGCACGAGACGGCGGCGCAAGAACCGGCGCATCAAGCACTGTAACGATGGAGAGAAAAGGGAGGTTTGAGGTGAAGAATGGCAAGAAAGATCTCGATGAATTGAAAAAAAAGGTCGCCCTGGGCAACCGCATCATGTTTTTCCAGGGTTTGGCCGATTACCACGGTCACGTGAGCGCGCGCATCCCGGGCACGAGAAAGTTTTTTATCAAGCCGGTGTTGGCGCCACTCGGCGAAATCGCCCCCAAACATATTATTCTCGTCGACATCGACGAATATATGAAGGTTTGCGAGCAGAATTACGCCAAGGCGGGCAATAAACGCGCGGTTACCAAGATCCCCACGCCGCCGCGCGAAACCATGATTCACGCGGCGATCTACAATGCCAGGCCGGACGTCAACTCGGTCGTGCACACGCATCAGACCGTCGCGACGGCATTCTCGGTCGCCGGCACGCCGATTCTACCGATCTACAATCAGGCTGCGGTCTTCGCTCCCGAGACGCCGATCTTTCCCAGTCCCCGGCTGATTTACACGATTCAGGACGGCAAAGAGATCTGCCAAACTTTGGGCGATCGCACGGCGATGCTGCTCAAAGGCCATGGCATTGTTGTATGCGGCGATAGCTTGGAATATGCTACGGTTCACGCGATCTACCTGGAGCGCACGGCCTATATGCAGTTCATCGCGAGCTGCGTCGGCAAGCCCGCGATCATGCCGCAGACGGAAATCGACTACATGAAAGAGAACATGATGTACCGTTCCTACGACGCCTTTGCCTATTTCAAATCGCTCTTGCCGAAGAGCGCGCGCCTGTAGAATCGTCAAATCTGCAATCGAAGGAGAAATCCATGGCTAAACGAGAAGAAAAAGCGACCGAATCCAAGGGGCCGATCCAGGATTTGCGCGAGTGGCTCGACCGCGTCGAAGGACTGGGCGACCTGGTGCGGGTCAAGGAAGCGGTGAGCTGCGAAGAAGAGATGAGCGCCATCGGTTATCTCGTCGCCAAGCAGAAGCCCTCGCCGGCGATTCTTTTCGACAACATCAAAGGCTTCGAAAAAAGCCCGTACAAGGCGCGCTCGTTGTGGAATATCCTGGGGCCGAGTATCCCGCGCATCGCTTTGACCATGGAGGAAGCGCCGGACACGCCGACGGTCGAGCTGATCCGCCGCGTCAAAGACAAACTCAAAAATCGCATGGCGCCGCGCGAGGTGCCGCCGTCCCAGGCCGGCTTTTACCAAAATACTTTGACCGGTGATCAGATCGATCTGACCCAGTTGCCGATCCCGCGCCACTGGCCGTTGGACGGCGGCAACTACGCCGGAACGGCGGACTGCGTCATCACCCGTGACCCCGACTCCGGCTATTTGAACGTCGGCACGTATCGGATGATGCTTCAGGGCAAGCGTGAAACCGGACTCTATTTGTCGCCGGGAAAAGACGCGCGCCTGCATATTACCCGCTCATGGCAGCAAGGAAAGCCGGTGGAAGTGGCCGCCGCCTGGGGCATTGATCCGTTGTTCATGGTGGTCGGCTCGCAGACTTTTCCGAAGAACGTTTCGGAGTATGAGTTCCTCGGCGGTATCAAGGGCGAGCCGATTCCCGTGGTCAAGGGCAAGACGACAAATCTATTGCTGCCGGCCAACGCGGAGTTCATGGTCGAAGGCATCATCAAGCCGAACTCGGTGAAGAGTGAAGGCCCATTCGGCGAATTTCCCGGCTACTATGGCCGGCCCGAGGCTGGCTGCCCGCTGGTCGAAATTACCGCAGTGCATTACCGCACGAATCCCATTTTGACCAATGCCCTGATGGCGGATTATCCGTCCAACGAGCAAAGCGGCTTTTTCTCGATTATCCGCTCGGCGCGCATCTGGGACGATCTGGAAAAACTCGGCATACCGGGCATTCAGGGAGTGTATGCCCATCCCGCCGGCGCGGGCGGCTTCGGCATGACCGTGATCGCTCTCGAGCAGCGCTATGCCGGACATGCGGCGCAATCCTTGGCTTTGGCGGCTCAAGTCCCCGGCGGCGCTTACTACACGAAATGGATCATCGCCGTCGACGAAGACATCGATCCGACCGACATGGACCAAGTCATCTGGGCGATGAGCAGCCGCTGCAATCCAATCGACGATATCGATATCTTGAGAAATACCTGGAGCACATGGCTCGACCCCACGCAGAACCCACCCGAGAAGCGGCCCTACGGCTCCAAAGCGCTGATCAACGCGTGCAAGGAGCATCGTTACCTACCGGTCTTCTCAAAGCGTACCGCGCTGCGACGGGAAATGTACGACCAGGTTGCCGCCCAATGGAAAAGGCTCGGGCTCCCTGGTCAAGTACCGTCGGTGCGAGCTTTCGAAGAGGAAAAGAAGGTTGTCTACCACGAGGTCGGCGGCTTTGAACCGGGAAAACAGCCGGGCGAAGAGAAAAAATAATCCTTTGCACTCAGGGGCGGCGCTTAGCATCGCGCCCCTGAAGACCGCTTTATCATCTAGCCGATCCGCGATACACGCCTTAAACCGGTCGCCCGGCGCGCTCGGCATTAAATCATCTCTGACGGAAGAGTTTTAATCCGCAAAATACGGCAAGACCTCAGCGGCTTGTAATCCAAGCCTCCTGAGGTCTTGCCGGTGTATTTGTTAAATCTGAAGGGTAGGCAGCTAGCTGATGGCGTCTTCACCCCGCTCATTGGTTCGAATGCGAATGACCTCTTCCACTGACGAGACGAAAATTTTCCCATCGCCGATCTTGCCGGTTTGCGCAGATTCCAGCACCGCTTCGATGATTTTCGGCGCCATGTCGTCCGGCGCGAGAATTTCGATCTTGACCTTCGGCAGGAAATCGACTGTGTATTCGGCGCCTCGGTAGAGTTCCGTGTGACCTTTTTGCCGTCCGAAACCTTTGACTTCAGTGATCGTCATACCCGTGATGCCCGCCGAAGTAAGCCGTTGTTTCACTTCGTCGAGCTTGAACGGCTTGATAATCGCTTCAATCTTTTTCATATCAGTCCCCTTTTAAGCGATGTGGGGCGTGGTCGCTCCGCTGAGCGGCCATCAACAACCAGTTACTTCATCAGATATCGAAATACAGAGCGAACTCCCAGGGATGGGGTCGAAGCCGGATGGCATCGACCTCATGTTTTCTCTTGTACTCGAGCCAGGTCTCGATCACGTCTTTGGTAAACACATCTCCTTTGAGCAAAAAGTCATGATCCTTCTCCAATGCATCTAAGGCCTGGTCCAAAGACCCCGGCATCGATTTCACCTTGGCGGCTTCCTCCGGCTCCAACTCGTATAAGTTCTTGTCGATCGGCTTGGGCGGCTCGATCTTGTTCCGTATTCCGTCGATCCCCGCCATCAGCATGGCGGGAAAGGCAAAGTACGGATTGCAGCTCGGGTCGGGGGTCCTGAACTCTAACCGCTTGGCCTTCTCGCTGGTGGAGTACATCGGTATCCTGACACAGGCGCTGCGGTTTCGTGCCGAATAAACCAGGTTGATCGGCGCTTCGTAGCCGGGAACCAGTCTCCGGTATGAATTGGTCGTGGGCGCGATAAAGCCGCACAGCGCATGGGCGTGTTTGATCAATCCGCCGATGTAGTATCTCGCCGTGTCGCTGATGAGCCCGTAGCCCTTCTTATCATAAAAAAGATTCTTCCCGCCTTTCCATAGACTCTGATGGCAGTGCATGCCGGAGCCGTTGTCTTGAAACAGTGGCTTGGGCATGACCGTGACGACCTTGCCTCTTTTCCTGGCGGTGTTCTTGACGACGTACTTATAGAGCAAAACCTTGTCGGCCATCTTGGTCATGGTGTCGAAGCGCATGTCGATCTCGGTCTGGCCGGCGGTGGCGACTTCGTGATGGTGCACCTCGACGGTGATGCCGCATTTCTGTAAATTTAACACCATCTCGGATCTTAGATCCTGGTACTGATCGCTGGGGGAGACCGGGAAATAGCCTTCTTTGTAGCGGATCTTGTTGCCTAGGTTAGGCCCTTCTTTGCCGGAGTTCCAAAACCCTTCTTCGGAGTCGATATGATAGTACCCTTCGTGGTGGTTCTGGTCGAACCGGATACTGTCGAAAATAAAAAACTCGATCTCGGGGCCCCAGTAACTGATATCGGCCATGCCGCTCGATTTCAGATACTTCTCGGCTTTCTGGGTGACGTAGCGCGGGTCGCGGCTGTAGGGCTCGCGGGTGATGGCGTCCAAAACATTACAGATAAAGCTGATCGTGGAATGCTCGGTGAACGGATCCATCATCGCCGTCTCCGCGTCCGGCAACAAAATCATGTCGGATTCGTTGATCGACTGAAACCCTCGGATGCTCGATCCGTCGAATCCCAACCCTTGCTCGAATACCTCGGCCGATAGTTCCGTTGCCGGAATGGAAAAATGCTGCCACAACCCGGGCACGTCAATAAACTTCAAATCCACAATCTCCGCTTTATTTTTCTTCGCCATCTCTAAGGCGTCTTTCACGGACATTACTTTGCTCTCCTCTCCCTTACTGGTTGTTAAATTCTACGCCGCAAAATTGGTTATCACATTCTAAATTGCAGAGCCACTCTTATTCGTAGGCCCGCTCGTTATGCTGGCTCAAATCCAAGCCCATGCGCTCGTCGTCAAGAGCCACGCGCAGCCCCATGATGGCCTTCACGATTGAAAGCAAGATATAGGTCCCCACAATAGCTAAAACCAGGGTGGCAACTACCGAGACGAACTGAACCCAAAGCTGTCCCGGGTTGCCGAAGAACAGGCCGTCGTTTCCAGCAGCATTGATCGCCTTTGACGCGAAGAGCCCGGTCGCAAGCGCTCCCCAGGTGCCGCCGACCCCGTGCACACCCACAACGTCGAGGGAGTCGTCATATCCGAGTTTCGGCTTCAAGCTACAAGCCATCGAGCAGAGAACACCGCCGACGATGCCGATAATGATCGCCGAGCCGGGGCCGACGAACCCCGCTCCAGGAGTGATCGCAACCAGCCCGGCTACGGCGCCGCTGGCAGCCCCCAGAACCGTCGGTTTATCGCGGACGATCCAATCCATAGCGAGCCAGGAAAGCGCTGCAGCAGCTGCAGCGAGGTGAGTCGCGACAAAGGCCGAAGTTGCCAAGCCGTCGGCGGCCAGCGCGCTACCGGCATTAAAGCCAAACCAGCCTACCCACAGTAAGCCGGCGCCAATGACGCTGAACGGAAGATTATGGGGCGGCATGGCTTCTTGGCCATAGCCGATGCGCTTGCCGCACATGACAGCGGCCACTAATGCAGAAGCGCCGGAGCTGATGTGCACCACCGTGCCGCCGGCGAAATCCAGCGCGCCCATCTCACGCATCCATCCTTTGACGCCCCAAACCCAATGCGCCAAGGGATCGTAAATAAAGGTCGCCCAGAGCAGGATGAAGACGAGAAAGGAGCTGAATTTGATGCGCTCGGCGAATGCGCCGGTGATCAATGCCGGGGTAATGATCGCGAACATCATTTGAAAGATCATGAACGCGCCGTGCGGAATCGTCGCGGCATAATCGGCGTTCGGTTCGGCACCGACGCCCTTCAAACCGAGCCAACTAAAATCGCCGATGATACCGCCCACATCCACGCCAAAGGCCAGGGTATAGCCCCAGAGCGCCCACTGAATGCTGATGAGACCGACGATGATGAAGCTGTGCATGATGGTGCCGAGCACGTTCTTGCGCCGGACCAACCCGCCATAGAAGAGAAAAAGCCCGGGAATGGTCATCATCAAAACCAAAGCGGAAGAGGTGAGGATCCACGCGGTATCGCCTTTGTCGATCTTCGGCGGCGTAGCGGGGGCAGCCGGCGCCGGCGTGGGAGCATCGCTCGGCGCCACCACCGCCGGAGCAGGAACCCCTCCTTGAGGGGTTTCCTGGGCCAACGTAATACGCGGCGCGAACAACCCAACCAGAAACAAAAGGCATAGGAGCACAGTCCAGCTTCTTTGGCGTGCAGTCACGAGCCGATCCTCCTCAAATCTTTGGAGTAAATGAGCAATGCTCAGCTAACGGCGCAGTCTGGGATTATTTGAGCAACCGTTATGCCATCTGCCGCTCGGGAAATATTCACGCATTATCAGTGGTTTAATTAGCGATGGCCGGCGCGATGCGCATGTCTATGCATAATAAATAAGCAAGCGCCTAAATATAGTGCAGATGATTCGGCGCTCGAGTCGCTCGCGAATGGGCGAATGGTAGTCGCTCTAGGATGAATGGTGGTCTTTTAAGTCAGGAATAGCTGAGCAAACATCAGACAGCTGGCGCTACTTCGGGAGGCAGCGCGAAATGGATATTTTCTTCGATAAACCCCAAGTGGCCGATCTCGGCGCCCATCTGTTTGAAATATTCCGCTGTTTCCTCCACCAAGTGCTCCGGCACCGACGCTCCAGAGGTGATGCCGACGCGCTTCACTCGGCGCAGCCACTCCGGTTCGATCGATCGATGATCGTCGATCAGATAAGCGCTCTTGCCCTGGGCTCGGGCGACATTACAAAGCTGGTTTGAATTCTCGCTATTGCGCGAGCCGATGACGAGCACCAGATCGACCTCCTTACTGAGTTGCTTCACGGCATCCTGCCGATTTTGGGTGGCGTAGCAGATATCCTCTTTGGCCGCGGTGATGAGCCTGGGAAATCGCTCTTTCAAAATCTCGATGATTTCACGGGTATCATCAACGCTGAGCGTGGTTTGGGTCAACGCGACGACCTTTTCCGGATTCTGCACTTGAACGGCGCGCGCATCGTCAGCGTTGCCGACGATGCGAATGCGTGCCGGCGCTTCGCCGCTCGTGCCGACGATCTCATCGTGTTTCTCGTGACCGACAAGGATTATCCAGTAACCCTGTGTTGCGAACTTGCGCACCTCGCGATGAACTTTTTCCACCAACGGGCAGGTCGCGTCGATAATGAGCTGGAGATGCTTTTCCTTGGCTTGGTGCCAAATATCCGGCGCGACGCCATGGGCGCTGAATATCAGGCGCGCGCCGGCGGGCACTTCCGCGATCGATTGCACGAAGCGGACACCGCGCCTGGAGAAATCGGCGACGACATGCTGGTTATGCACGATTTCATGAAACACGTAGATCGGCGCGCCGTGGCGCTTGAGCGCGCGCTCGACGGTTTCGATCGCCATCTCGACTCCGGCGCAAAAACCGCGGGGCTTGGCCAGTATGACTTTCTCGATGGGCATAATCACCTGCAAGTCTGGAGGAAACGTCAAACCGTGTCAAATCGCGAGACGCCTACTTGGCGCCGTGGTCAAGCAGTCCCAGAAGGTCTTGCGCCGCTTTCTGCGCGCCGTCGAGTTCGGTGGCTTGCCAATTCCGCTCCTTCTCGAGCAGGCGCCCGAGATACGGTCGCAGGTTGCCGGATCGCAGCGCCTCCTGAGGAATGAATTCTGCGGTCGCGAGATCGTTCAACGCTCGCACGAGAAAAGGATATTCCGGAAACTCGCCTCGCTCCGTGTAGAGAATCGGCACATGATGCGCGAGCACATCGGCGACAATGCCGTATCCTGGTTTGGTGACGACGACATCGACAGCGCGCAGCAGATCTTCATAGCGCCGCTGCGGGCCCTCTAAGATATGAAAGTTGTCCTCCGAGACCGGCCCGCGCCGGTTGCCACGAAATGGAACTCGGTCATTTCATGCAGCCGTTTTAGGGGCAACGCATCGAGGCCGATGCCGCCGAAACTCAGAAGCACGAGCGTACCGGTGCGCGGCAAGCCGAACGCCGCCCGTGCTTGAGACTGCGTCAGGGACGAGCGTCGCGCGATCCAAGGAATCGGTTGGCGACGGGGAAACATGCTCATGTCGCACGGATAGGGAAGAGTGAGCGCCGTCGTCGCCTTGCCGTAAAATTGCGTCATCTTTTCGATGAGCGGAATGAATTCCGGATATGCGCCGGCGTAGGCGCGATAGATCACATCCCAGGTAAAGTTGGTGATCGCCGCTGCCGGAATCTTTGCTCGCGCCGCGATCTCGAAGCAAGCCGGCGGTATATCACCGACGATCAAGTCGATTTTTTGTGCTTGGACGAAGTCGATTTCCTGCTCTATCAAGAGCGGCAGGCGATGATGAAGATCTCGGCACGCTGCCAGCGTCGCCGCCAGATCCATGCGCAAACTGTCCGGCTGAATTACCCCGACGTCGGTCGACTGGCAAGTAAACAGGACGGGCCTCGGCAGATTGGAAAAAAGCCAATCCGGAGCGGAGGTCCGGACATGAATTCGGATATCCGGCGACGCTTCTTGCAGCGCGCGTATCACCTGATGGGAGCGAACCGCGTGGCCATAGCCATGCCCGCTAATATAGTAGAGAATTGATCTCAAAGCGGCTTTGATTGTATGAAGACTAGGAAAGTACGCTAGAGAGCGCGCCGGCGAATGTCAACAATCCGCGGCGCAGAGGAGAAAAACAATGACCGGAACGATCAAAAAAATTGTCCGCCAAAAAGGCTTCGGTTTCATCAAGCCCGATGACGGCAGCGAGGACGTTTTCTTCCATCGCGGTAGCCTTGCGCCGCGCAATCAGATTGAGGACTTGAACGAGGGCGACACAGTACAGTTTCAGGTGCGAAAAGGGGATAAGGGTCCGGTCGCCCTGGACTTGAAGATGCGCTAATCTTTTCACGTCGTGTGCCGCGGTCGTTTTCTGTCGCCTTGAGAAGCCGGCTTTTCAGTGCTGCTTCATCCTCGCTGCCTTATCCGCGCTAATCAAAATTCCCTGATCGTCATTTTATTGCTCCGCCGTTCGTATCGACACCTGCCGGTTTATGTTAGCGTGAAACTAACTATCGGAAGGCGGACGCGCCATGGAACACAAGCACACCAACCGGCTGAGCCGCGAGACCAGTCCCTATTTGCTGCAGCATGCCCATAACCCCGTCGACTGGTATCCGTGGAGCGAAGAAGCTTTCGCGAAGGCCCAGCAGGAAAACAAACCGATTCTTCTGAGCATCGGCTACTCGGCCTGCCACTGGTGTCATGTGATGGAGCATGAGTCGTTCGAGAACGAAAAAATCGCCGCGCTCATGAACGAGCTCTTCGTCAATATCAAAGTCGATCGCGAAGAGCGTCCCGATCTGGATGAAATCTATATGAACGCCGTGCAGATGCTTACGGGCCGGGGCGGTTGGCCGATGACGATGTTTCTCACCCCCGATCGTAAACCCTTTTACGGCGGCACCTATTTTCCGCCGGAAGACCGCCAAGGGATGCCGGGTTTTCCGCGTGTTCTGATGGGCGTTTCCCAGGCCTACCGCGACCGCCCCGAGGACGTCGAGAAAAGCGTTACCCAGATCTTGGCGGCCTTGCAGCGCATGTCGGAATCACAGGAAACGACGAAGGACTTTTCCAAGTCGATCATCGCCGAGGGCGCTGATAAGGTCGCCCGCGCTTACGACGCCGATAACGGCGGTCTGGGACAGGCGCCCAAATTTCCCAACCCCGGCGTTTACGAGCTCTTTCTACGCCATTATTCGCGCTCCAAAGATGCGCGCTTTTTGGAAATGGTCGTTCATACGCTCACGAAAATGGCCCAAGGCGGAATATACGATCATCTGGGCGGGGGGTTTCATCGCTATTCAGTCGATGCCAAATGGCTCGTTCCCCATTTCGAGAAAATGCTCTACGACAACGCCCAACTCGTGCGTATTTACGCTCACGCCTATACGATCACTCGTGAACCGCTCTTCAAATCGGTCGTCGATGAAACGGTAGCTTATCTGCTGCGCGAAATGCTTCACCGTGAAGGCGGCTTTTATTCCACTCAAGATGCCGACAGCGAAGGCGAAGAAGGAAAGTTTTTCGTCTGGACGGAAGATGAAGTTAAGCGGGTGCTCGGTGAAGCAGACGCCGAGATTTTTTGCCGCGTGTACGACGTGGGCGAGCCGGGAAATTTCGAAGGTAAGAGCATTCTCCATCCCATTCTCACCGTCGAGCAGGCCAGCAAGCTGTTTCGCAGGGACCCGGCAGAAATCGAAGCGCTTGTTGCTAATGCCAAGCGCAAACTCTTCGGAGAGAGAGAAAAGCGCATCAAGCCGTTCCGCGATGAAAAAATTATCACTGCATGGAATGGGCTGATGCTCTCGGGGCTCGCCGAAGCGATCAAGGTCTCGAACAGTCCTGGGGCGATCGACGCAGCAAAACAGACTGTCGACTTTATTTTCGCGAAAATGTTCCGGGACGGGTTCTTGTTCCACACCTACAAAGACGGGCAAGCCAAATTTTTCGGCTATCTCGACGATTATTCGTTTCTTGCCATTGGGCTTCTAGATCTCTACGAAGCTGTATTCGATCGGGACTATTTGGATCGAGCGGTCCAGCTTGCGGACGTTATGCTCAGCGAGTTTTGGGACGAGCGCGGCGGCGGCTTTTTCTTCACGGGGAAGTCGCACGAGCAACTGATTAGCCGCGCCAAGCCCATTTTTGACGCGTCGGTTCCATCTGGGAACGCGATGGCAACCCAGCTCCTGCTTCGTCTGCATCACTTCACCGGCAAGGAAGTCTATCGTGCCCGCGCCGAGAAAGTTCTGCGATCGTACTATGACGCAATGGAAAGCCAGCCTTTTGGCTTTGCCCACATGCTTTGCGCCGTGGATTTCTATATTACAGGAGCACAAGAGATCGTGATCGTCGGCAATGCGCCCGAAACGGCTGCGCAGGAATTGATTACGGCAATCCATTCGCTCTATCTACCCAACAAAGTCATCCAATTCGCCGCACCGGGTAGTTCCCTCGCTCAAATTTCGCCGCTGCTCGAAAGGAAAACCCAAATCGACGGCAAACCCACTGTTTACGTGTGCAGAAATTTCACCTGCTCGGCGCCGGTAACGAACGCCAGTGAAGTGAAGGCCTTGCTGGAAAGTAACGCCTCTTGAAGTGACTGCAGAACAATCAGTCTGCTATGGAGTTTTCTCTGCAGCCTGCTAAGCACTCATCGGCGTCTTGGTGATGGTTTGAATAATCCGCTCTAGGTCGGCCAAGGCGTAATATTCGATTTCTATCTTGCCCTTACTTGAGCGCGCCTTCGGGATAAGGCGAACACGTGTTCCTAAAGCGCGCTGCAAATTTTCAACAATAGACTTCAAATCAGGATCGATCACGGGCACGCCGCGGCGGCGTTTTCGGCCCACGAGCAGGAGCCGAACCATCTTTTCGGTTTCGCGGGTGGAAAGACCCTTGGCGATTACCTCGCGGCAAGCGGAAACGATTAAGGCTTCGGTGTGCAGACCGAGCAACGCCCGGGCCTGTCCCGCAGGCAGATTTCCTGCTGTAACTTCCTGCTGCACTTCGGGGGGCAAAGCGAGCAGGCGGAGCGAGTTAGCGATTGCCGGCCGGCTCTTGCCGACTCGTTCCGCCATCTCTTCTTGGCTCCATTGAAACTCCTCCTGCAGGCGCCGATACCCGCTCGCTTCTTCGATGGCGTTTAGATCCTCGCGCTGGAGATTTTCGACCAAGGCAAGTTGCAAAGCCTCATGATCGCTCGCGGCGCGCACCACGACCGGCACTCGGCTGAGCCCAGCCTTCATGGCGGCGCGCCAACGCCGCTCGCCTGCGATCAACTCAAAGCCGTCGTTCTTGGGTCGGACGACCAGCGGTTGAATAATGCCTTGATTGCGAATGGACGCGGCCAGCTCTTCGATCTTCGCTTCATCGAAGGTGCGGCGCGGCTGAAACGGGCTCGGCGTAATGCGGTCGACCGCCACTTCGAGGGTCGCCCGCTGATCGCGACTTTCGTCGCTGGCTTGCGCGGCGCTCGGAATGAGCGCGCTGAGACCTCTACCCAAGCCCTTTTTCTGCGTCGACATAGTGCTCTCCACGGCTAATCAACTCCTTTGCTAAGTCTCGATAATCTTGCGCCCCGGTAGAGGCGGCATCGTACAGACAAATCGGTTTGCCGTAGCTCGGGCTCTCGCTCAGGCGCACGTTGCGGCGAATGATCGTGCGAAACAGCTTGTCGGGAAAGTGCGCGCGAATGTCCTCGACCACTTGATGAGAGATCCGATTACGGCTGTCGAACATCGTGATCACGATCCCTTCGAGCTTGAGTGTGGAATTCATGCCCTGCTGTACCAGCCTCATCGTCTCCAAAATCGCGCTTAGCCCCTCGAGCGCGTAGTACTCGCTCTGGATCGGAATCAACAGCGAGTCGGCGGCCGTCAGAGCGTTGAGAGTGAGCAACCCCAGCGACGGCGGGCAATCGAGCAAGACATAGTCATAATGAGCGCCAACGCCCGCCAGCGCTTCTTTGAGGCGATATTCTCTCCGGTCGGCACTCACCAACTCGACTTCGACGCCGACGAGATCTTTGCTCGCCGGGATCAACATCAACTGGGGCAGCTCCGTCTGACGAAGCACTTCACCGAGAAAGCGGGTACCGTCCAACACTTGGTAGAGGCTATCCGCCAATTGCCGCTCAACGCCCAATCCCGTCGTCGTGTTGCCCTGAGGATCGAGGTCCACGAGCAAAGTTCGTTTCGCTTCCGAGGCGAGCGAGGCTGCCAGATTGATCGCTGTCGTAGTCTTGCCAACACCACCCTTTTGGTTCGCAATCGCAATGGTCCTATGCACAAAAATCTCTGTAAAATCAGATAGTTATAAAGTTTAGGCCACTGCCGTAATAGATACCACAGTCGCAGCGGAATTGAAAGCAAAATAAACCGTTTCACGTGAAACGTGGTAGCCTAGGTGCGTGCTGCGATCGGAGATTGCCCGGACTTGGGGCCCGAGAGATCGCGCGTTCGATAGACGTAAGAACCCTAGAACCGAGCAGCTCAAGCGCTTTTTGCCTTGATATAAAACGAAAGGAGTGAAATGGCCGCCGGGGTGATTCCCGGGATACGCGCTGCTTGACCGAGCGAGCGCGGCTTGATCCTAGTCAGCTTCTCACAGACCTCACGGGAGAGTCCGCTGATGCGTGCGTAGTCGGTATTCTCCGGCAAACGTGCATGCTCCATCTTCTGGAAGCGTTCGACGATTTCCTGCTGTCGGGTTACGTATCCCTGATATTTGATCTGGATTTCGACTTGAGCATCGACGTCCACCGGAAAACTCGGGATATCAGAGCGAAGGATTCTGAGTTGAGCGAGGGAGAGTTCCGGCCGTCGAAGTAGCTGTGCTAATGAGACTTGATTCCGCAGCGGCGCAGAGGGAAACGACTCGAGCAGCGAATTCGTTTCAGAGCTCGGCACAGCTTGGCTTCGCTCCAAATAGGAGGCTAACTCGAGAACAGCGCTCTGTTTGAGATCAACTCTCGCGAAGCTCTCATGACTAGCTAAACCGATCCTATGACCGAGCGAAGTCAGACGGAGATCGGCATTGTCTTCACGCAATAATAATCGGTATTCGGCTCGGGACGTGAACATGCGATAAGGCTCATCGTCGGTTCCTTTCGTGACCAAATCGTCGATCAACACACCGATATAAGCTTGCTCGCGCGACAATACCAAAGGTTCTTCGCCGCGCAGGCTAAGCACCGCATTGATTCCAGCTATAAGTCCCTGAGCCGCCGCTTCCTCGTAGCCCGTTGTGCCATTGATCTGACCGGCATGATAAAGACCGCGAACCGCCTTGGTCTCCAACGTCGGCTGAAGCTGGGTCGGCTCGAAAAAATCGTATTCGATGGCGTAGCCCGGCCGCATGATCTCCGCGGACTCGAGACCTTCGATCGAGCGCACCATTTCAATCTGCACGTCGAGAGGCAGACTCGTCGAGAGCCCGTTGGGATAGATCTCAACGGTGTCCAATCCCTCGGGCTCAAGAAATATCTGATGCCGCTCCTTGTCGGCGAAGCGATGAATCTTGTCCTCAATGGAAGGACAATACCTTGGTCCGCGGCTCTTGATCACACCGGAATACATTGGCGAGCGATGGATGGCCTTCCGAATGATGTCATGGGTCTTCTTGTTGGTATATGTAATATGGCAAGGAACCTGGCTCTGGGTAATCGTCGAGTTCGAAAACGAGAACGGCACCGGGCTTTCATCACCGGGCTGTTCGGTGAGCTTGGCGAAATCGATCGTGCGCGCATCGAGTCTTGGGCAGGTTCCGGTCTTGAGCCTGCCGACTTTGAACCCAAGCTTGACCAACGACTCGCTGAGACCATGGACGGCGAAATCCCCCGCACGGCCCGCAGAATAGTTCTTGTCGCCGATATGAATGAGCCCCTTCAGAAATGTTCCCGTCGTCAGAATCACCCTACGACCAAAAAACTTTTCGCCGATCTGCGTCTCGACTCCCTTGACCTCGCCGTCCTCGACAACAAGGCTTTCAACGCTGCCTTGGCGCAGAGTCAGACCAGCGGTATTTTCCAAAACGCGCTTCATCCGCTGACGATAAAGAGCCTTATCCGCCTGGGCTCGAGATGCACGCACCGCCGGCCCCTTCTTTGTGTTAAGGACGCGGAACTGAATTCCCGTGTCGTCGATTGCCCGACCCATCTCGCCGCCCAGCGCATCGATCTCCTTTACGAGATGCCCCTTGCCGATTCCGCCGATCGCGGGGTTGCAGGACATTTGGCCGATGTGGTCTAGATTCAACGTCAACATCAACGTCGAACAGCCCATCCGGGCCGAGGCCAAACAAGCCTCGATACCGCCATGCCCAGCACCGACGACGATCACATCGAAAACTTTGTCGCTCATAGTTTCACGTGAAACATTTCTGTTAAATCAATTTCAATTGCTTATTATTATATGTATGATATTTATTATAAGACTATTTTCCAATACAAAATTCTGCAAAAATACGTTCTAAAATATCATCGTTCTGAATTACTCCAGTGATTTCTTCGAGCGCAGCGCGGGCCTCGTTCAGATCCATCGCAACAAACTCAGGCGCATAGCCTTCCCCGAGCGAAGTCGCGGCGCGGCTTAGCGCAAACTGGCTTCGCTCAAGAGCGCTCCGATGTCGCAAATTGGTGATCACAACAGGCGTCTCCATTTCCGCATCTAGAGACGAGATCGCGCAAGCTTTGTTTGAGCGCAGCGATTCCTTCGCCGGTCTTTGCTGATACGGAGCGCACGTTGCGCCCGCCTACGAGCCGCCCAAGCTCGTTTACAGCGAGGCGCGTTGGCAAGTCCGCTTTGTTGATCACGACAAGAATTTTTTTCGACGCCACCTGATCGAGTAACGACTTGTCATCCGTCGCCAGGGGCTGTGAGCCATCGAGAACCACGAGAACTGCATCGGCCTTGCTCACATGATGACGGCTGAGATCCACCCCGATACGCTCGATCTGATCCTCGCTCTCACGGATGCCGGCAGTATCCCAGAGCCGCGCAGGCAAACCATCGAGGCTGATCGCTTCTTCGATGACATCGCGGGTCGTCCCCGCTATCGGCGTTACGATCGCCCGGTCTTCGCCAAGCAAAGCATTCAGCAAACTCGATTTGCCGACGTTCGGGCGGCCGCAAATGCACACCGCAGCACCTTCCCGAAACAGCCTTCCCCAATCATAAGTATTTGAAATATCGTTAATTTTTCGGCTCAGGGCCGTGATCCTGTCGATCAGTTCGGAGCGCCGCAGGAGCTCGATTTCTTCTTCCGGAAAATCGATAGCCGCTTCGACCTGAACCAAAATGTCCAGAAGCCTTTCGCGCAACTCCACCACCCACTGCGACAGAACGCCATTGACTTGATCGAGCGCCATCCCCGCGCTCTTGTCAGTGCGCGCGCGGATGAGATCGAGCACCGCCTCAGCCTGAGCAAGATCCAGCCGTCCGTTGAGAAACGCGCGTTTGGTAAATTCCCCGGGCTCCGCTTGCCGAGCGCCCTGCCTGAGCGCGAGTCCCAAGACCTCTCGCACAACATACGCGCCGCCATGGCAGTGAATCTCGACAACGTCCTCGCCGGTGTAGCTGCGCGGTTTGCGCATAATCGTCAGCAGCACTTCATCGAGAATGCGTTCGTTTTGTGGATCGCGGATTTTGCCGTAGTGAAGGGTGTGCGACTTGAGCCTGCCGTTCTTACTACTAGGGCGAGTAAAGATCCGCTCCGCGATCGCTCCGGCATCAACGCCGCTGATCCGAATGATTGCGACACCGCCTTCGCCGGGCGGTGTTGCGATCGCTGCAATGGTATCTTCGCGGTACATGGAAAAGCCGCATCATCTTAACAACTCCGCGGCTTTAGGCAACGCTCGCGAAAATGAACGCAGAACCGGATGAAGACGAGTGGCTAGTTACCGTACAACTTCTTCACGAAGCCGCTGTCTTCGATTTCTTTCAAGATCGAAGCATCGATAAAATCCTGCGGCTTCAAACCCTTGGCTTCCGGCCGGGTCTTGGCGAGATGATCGATTATGGTTTGAATGCCGGGTGCGGTCGGATAGGGCACCGCCGGTATGAGTCTCTGAGCATAGTCGTCGTAGGTATCGTTCATCAGCGATACATCGCTCATGCGCGCGTATTTCTTGAGGGTATTGAGCGCAAGTTCTTTCTTCGTCTTGAACGCGTGAATCGCTTCGACGTATGCTCTCATAAATCGCACGACGATCTCGCGCCGGTCGCGAATGTAGCTTTTCCGTGTACCGATACCGTGTAGTGTGTAAGGAGCATTCAACCGGCTGAGATCGGCGACAACGCTGAATCCCTCGCGCTGTGCGATCGTAGTGAACGGCTCCGAGATGGTCGCGGCATCCACCCCCTTGTTCTGCAGCGCCATCAAAGCTTCGCCCTCGCCGCCGACCTGGAGGATGCCCACATCCTTATCCGGCACCAGCCCCCAACGGTCGAGAGCGTAACGCAGAGAGAAATCGCTGGCGCCGCCTAAACGCGAAATAGAGACACGTTTCCCCTTGAGCTGGCTCGGATCTTTGATACCCGGCTGGCCGATAATCTTGAAAACGAACGTGCTGATCGTCGAGGTGATCCCGACGAAATCGCCGCCTGCCATATTGGCATTGATATTAGCCACTCCCCCGCTCGTCATGAACTGAATTTCGCCGGCCAGCGCCGCTTGAACCGCCCGCGAGCTAACCGGAATCATTAGGACTTCCGCGTCGAGACCATGTTTTCGCGGCAGATCCAAATCTTTCATCATGTAGACCGGCGTCATTTGAATGTTGATCGAGGTGTAGCCCATGCGGACTTTTGGCAACCCTTGCGCGCACACAAAAGAAGGCCAACCAAGAACTAATACCAAAAAGAAAAGTCTCTTCATGACTGTGTCTCCCAATATCAGAACGCCAAAGCGTCCACTTGCTGGCGCTCCGTTTCATAACACAGGATGGTCTTCTGAGGGAACTTAGTCACCATGTTGTGTCGTGAGGAACGCCGGAGATTATTGCGCCAAATAAAAAAGCCACGTCCGGTGCGACCCGAACGTGGCTTTTTAGCAGGAAAGAAGACCTTACCTTCTGACCATCGTCAACGTCGCGCTCTTCGTGACGCCGCCGCACGACGCGCTGATGGTCGCATTGATCTTCTTGTTGGTCGCCGTCGTAGGAATGTTGAAAGCCACCGAGCTCGCGCCCGCCGGAACCGTCACGCTGGCCGCAACAATGGCTTTCGTCGGCTTCGTGCTCGAAAGAGTAACGAGCACGGGACTCGACGTTATTTTGTTGAGAGCGACCGTCCCAACTGAAGTCGTCCCGCCGACCACGGTCTTAGGATTCAACGTTAGAGAAGAGAGCACAGCAGGTGCAATGGGCGCAGGAGCAGTGACCGTCACTGTTACCGACTTGGTTACACCGGCATAGGTGGCGGTAATGTTGCCGGCCGTCGTAGAACTCACAGCGGAGGTAGTTACAGTAAAGTTTGCCGCCGACGCAGCCTCGGGAATAGTAACGGAATTCGGTACCGCCGCTGCGGGATTGGCGCTCGCTAAACTTACCACCGCACCACCCGTCGGCGCTGAACCCGAGAGAGTCACTGTCCCGGTTGTTGATTGACCCCCGGCAACGCTTGACGGGCTGACACTTACCGACGTTAACGCTGCGGCAGGGGCAGTCGAAGGATTGTAGCCGAGTTGGATGACTTCGAAGTCGCTTGCCGTAAGATTTCTAAAGGCCGGATTCAGAATATCATTGTTCCAGCGCGTGTCGTGGGTGCCGCGTAATGTACATGTCCGAGCCATTGTCCGCCACGATCAAGCCGTACGCTCTGCATCGCGCGAAAGATTTTTTGCATGTTTGGATCGCTGGTTCGCTGCGTCACATCGACGCTTGCCTTCAGGCGCAAGCGCGCGCCCATGGGCAGTGCGCCCGATGTCGAACCGGCCCGATGCGAAGCCGGATAGACGTAACCATTGGTCGCCCGCACCGTCACCCGAAAAGCATGGCGAATCTCTGTCACGTTCGGATCGTAGACTTCCTCGTAGCGAACCAGGCCGGGGAGAATTGCCAGTCCGGCGGCGTCCGCGGACGTCCAGGTATCCGGCCGGCGATTGTTGGTGTTCATGTCGAAGAACGCGCCCGAGCCGGCGTACCATTTTCCTAGAGTGGAATTGTAGTAGACATTGTAAAGCTCGTAGAGATGATTGCGATCCTTATCGACGATCAGCAGGTGGCGGTCCTGGCTGCTGCGCAGATCGACGTTGCCCGGATCGCCGCCCTCGACCCATGACGGCTGAGTGATCGCTTCCGGCGGAATCGGGTAAAACGGAAAACTCGTGTTGGTCGCGTGATCGACGCCGTCACTCTCTCTCGAATATTGAAACTGCACCGCCTTGAGATCCGCATTGGTGACATTGGTCACGGTAGCGTACGGCATGCCGTAGATCGCATTTCCGGTGCCCGCGTTGCCGCCGAAGTCGGGATGCAATCGCCGTGTGCCGCCGTTGTTGATGAAGGAAATGAAACTCGCTGAATTCGCGTCCACCGGCCAGTTGCTGATATCCAAGTTCCACCAGTTGTCCGGCGGAAAGAGCGGCAGCGGCTGTGGCAAGGCGCCGCCACGCGCGGAATCCATCGCCAACGCCGGAACCGTCGAGCCGGCCAGGAAGGTCACCACCGTCAGCAGCGCCACCATGGATTGCCACTTGCGCGACAAAAAACGAAACAGAAGTCTTTTCACGCCAGCCTCCTCGAAGCAAAAATTGTCTCCGGGATCGGCGCAAGCGACATGCCACTACGAGGTACGACACACCCTCGCGCAAACGCTACCAATTATTCCTTAAAGACAACGACAATCGACACCGTCCGACAAGAGCGAGCGGACAGTTTTGCAATCGATGTTGTTGGGCGGGATCGGATCAGAAACTAGACAAGCTTGTCAGGCGGCGCCTAAGGTTTTCTGGCGGATGGCCATTTCTTCGACTCCGGAAAACGCGAACCGGTGGAGCGCTTCTTGATCGAGCTCGACGCCGAGACCCGGTCGCTCTGGTGGGATGAGATAGCCGCTTCTCGACTTTGAACGGCTCGCGCAATAACTCCTCGCGCAGCGGATTATAGGTGTAGTCGAGCTCCATGACGATGCAATCCTTCAGCGCCGCAGCGAGATGCACACTTGCGGCCAGCGCCACGCCGTCGCCCCAGGTGTGAAACGAAACTGGAATCTTGTGCCGTGCCGCGAGCTCGGTGATGCGCACGGATCTCGGTGATACCGCCCGCGCGGGCGACGTCCGGCTGAATGAAATCCACCGCGCCGCGGAGAATGAAATTTTCGAAGGCATAGTAGGTATGCAAATTCTCGCCGACGGCGATCGGCACTTTGGTCTTCTCGCGCAGCGCTGCATGTCCTGCGATATCTTCGACGAAGAGCGGCTCTTCGAGCCAGAACGCGCCGCAATCGGCAAACGCCGCCGCCGCTTCGAGTCCCACGTCCAGCGTATAACCCTGGTTCGCGTCAGTCATGACGACGAAGTCTTTGCCGAGCTCGGCGCGTACCGCGCGCACGATGCGAATATCTTGCTCGAGGTCGAAGCCGACCTTGATCTTGACGCCGTGGAAGCCCTGGTCGGCAAACGCGCGCGCCCGCGCGGCAACTTTCGTCGGTTCTTCAGGATAAAGAGCCGTGGCATAGACAGGAACTTTGTCCCGGCACTTGCCTCCCAAGAGCTGATAAACCGGAACACCGCGCACTTTGCCGAGAATATCCCACAGCGCGACATCGATGCCGCTCAGCGCCACGACGCCGATGCCGCGCGTGCCGAACTCTTTGTGCCCGCCGCGCACGTAGGCCGTATCCCAGATGGCGCCGATGTCTGTGGGGTCCATGCCGAGCGAGCAACGGCTTTAGAATTTTACTGACGATGACCTCGATC
This sequence comes from uncultured delta proteobacterium, assembly GCA_963745035.1. Taxonomy (GTDB): domain Bacteria; phylum Desulfobacterota; class Binatia; order UBA9968; family UBA9968; genus DP-20. The sequence continues at coordinate 427,509 of CAVUVW010000013.1, forward strand.
AGCTCGCCGTTGCCGGAGCAAGAGCCGATGCCGGAGACGCCCTCATTCGTTTCGACCTGGACGAGAGTAGCCGAGCGCGTATTTCTCACGCCCGAGCGGCTGAAAACCTGACCTTCGGCGGGAATGCTCGCGCGTAGGCGAATCGTCCTGATGTCGGTGATTTTCACGGCTGCTATTTCATTTCCCAGAATTGCCCATCGACGACTTGGCCGTCCACGACTACAAAATCGACTTCTTCATCGGTTCTCTTGTTGCCTTCCGAGTCGACGCGCAAAACTTTCGGCTTGTTGCCTTTCTTGGCGCTCACCCGAAACAGCGCAAGCGGTTTATCGCCCGTGCTCTGAAAATAGTAGTAATGGTTCTCCGGCAGCATGATACCTTCGCCTTTGTTGAGCACCGTCGGCTGATGGTCTTTGTTATAGAAAGTCGCCTGGCCGTCCATCACGACAAACGTATGATCTTCGCCTGGATGGGTGTGTAGCTTATTTTTCCGTCCAGGGATGTAATAGTTGAGCCCGATCGTCATGTGCTCGGTCTTCGCCAGCGGGATATGGCTTCGCCCCCCGTCGATATGCGGCGTTTTCAGTTTGAATGTGGAAGCTTCCATGGTCGTTCCTCCTTTTGCTCTCGTATATCGCAGCCCGGGAAACTTGAAAAGGGCCGGACGGTTGGTCTATTTTGCTCTGATCCGACGCATTGAACTGCTTGAACGTCTTAAACGATTTGAACAGGTTAAGGAGACATCATGGCCAACATCGGACTCGCCTGGGTCACCGCCGCGCCTCTGACCAAACCGGAGAATGTCATCAACTTCGCCAAGCAATGCGAGAAGATGGGCTGTCACTCCATGTGGACCATCGATCGCGTTGCGTACGACAATCTTGAGCCCTTGACTATTCTCGCTGCGGCAGCCGGAGCGACGCAGAAAATCCGCCTGGGCACTTCCGTGTTGCTCGCCAATCTGCGTCATCCAAGCCATGTTGCCAAGATCGTCGCCACCTTGGACTTTATTTCTAATGGCCGCGTCACTCTCGGCCTCGGTTTCGGCAGCCGTGAGAACGATTACAAGGCTGTCGAGGTTCCGTTCGAGCACCGCGGCAGCCGGGCGGTAGAGCAGGTGCAGCTTATGAAGCGCCTGTGGACCGAAGACAACGTCACCCACAGGGGCAAATTCTACAACGTCGAGAATCTGACCTTGGGACCGCGCCCCATTCAGAAACCTCATCCTCCGATCTGGACCGGCGGCAGCGCCGAGGTCGCGCTCAAACGCGCCGGCACTTGGGCCGATGGTTTTATCTGCGGCAGCTCGGCGATTCCGGATTTCCCGGCGACCTGGGAAAAGATCAGCGGCTACGCCAAGACTGCCGGACGAGATCCGAACAAAATCACCAAAGCCGGTCTGACGTTCATGGCGATCAACGATGACCAGGCCAAAGCAGTCAAGACTGTCGAAGACTATGTCATGCGCTACTACGGGCGGCTGCGCGCCGACGTCGCCGACACTTCGCTCGTCGGCTCGCCTGCCGCCATCGTCGATCGGATCGGCGCGTTCTTATCTCGCGGCCTCGATACCCTGATTATCGGCGTCGCCGATCCCGATCCGCGCCAGCTCGATTTGTTCGGCGAGAAGATATTGCCGCGACTCAAATCGTAATCATCCGCTCGCGAAACTTGGCGACTAATCGCGGCGTCGTGCGCAACATGAAGGCCTTAGCTCTCGGCGCTTGTTTGACATAATTTCCCGCCGTCGAGTACTCTGTATGGTGAAATGCGCGATCGCTCTTCCTCGATACGCAGCCCATCGGGTTTTCAAAGGACGCTGCTGCGCGATATGAAAAATCTTAGGTTGCAAACCACGCTATGAAAACTGACGATCTTCGTATCGTCAAAACCCGGCCGCTCCTCGCGCCCGCCATACTCGCCGAAGAGATTCCCCTCACCGACGCCGCGTCAACGACAGTCTACGAGGCGCGCCGCGCGATCGAGGCGATCCTCGACTGCAAGAATGACCGGCTTCTCGTCGTTGTCGGGCCTTGCTCGGTGCATGACACCAAAGCCGCTCTGGAATACGCAACCAAGCTCAAACCAATCGCGGACGCACTATCCGATTCGCTACTCGTGGTCATGCGCGTCTACTTCGAAAAGCCGCGGACAGTCGTCGGCTGGAAGGGCCTCATCAACGACCCGGATCTCAATGAGTCCTACCACATTAACAAAGGCTTGCGCCTCGCTCGAAGATTGCTGGCTGATATTTTGGAGCTTGGGGTTCCTGCCGGCACTGAGTTTCTCGATACGACTTTTGGTCAGTTCTATGCCGATCTCATCAGTTGGGGCGCGATCGGCGCCCGCACCGCGGAGAGCCAGATACACCGCGAGCTCGCGTCGGGCTTGTCGATGCCGGTCGGCATAAAAAATCGCACCGACGGTAACGTCCAGGTGGCCGTGGACGCGATACTCGCCGCACGTAGCCGCCACCTCTTCCCATCCCTCACCAAGGAAGGCGCGCCCGCCATTCTGGAAACCACCGGCAATCCTTACGCTCATCTCGTGCTCCGTGGCGGAAGTGAGACCGGGCCCAATTTCGATGCCGCCTCGATTGAAGGCGCGATTCGCCTGCTTCGCGCCGCCCAGCTTCCAGAGATCCTCATGGTGGACTGCAGCCACGGCAATAGCGAAAAGGATGCAGCACGGCAGATCGATGTGGCGGATGCGATTATACAAACCTTGAAAGATTCACCGATCCGCGCGCTCATGATCGAGAGCCACCTTGTGGCCGGCCGTCAGAATGCCCCCGTAACGTACGGCCAGAGCATCACCGATGCATGTCTCGGCTTCGAGGAAACGGAAGCCTTACTCTATCGCCTTGCCGGCGCCGTCTAGACGCGCGCTGTGGCCTCACGTATTTACTTCCTCCGAATTTTAATTGCCATAGTGCTCGTTCAACCGGATCGTTTGCGCACCCGCATCATCTTGTGGACTGAGGAAGAGACCCGACTGGGTCATCTTCCGCCGAAATCGGGAAGTGTTCTCGAAGCCGTGCTCTATCGCGGCGAGCTGCCGCGGGGCGACGTAGCCAAGATCTTCGGCACCGGTGACCGCCAAGCGCGCCGTATTGTTTCGGCGTTAGTCGAGAAGGGAGTTCTTACGTCTGAAGGCCCGCGCGCGCAGCTACGCCTGGCGTTCCCAGCCGCACTGGCGCCGCGCTGGATGCCAGGGCCAATGTTTGGGGTTGAACGATTCGAGCGTTCTCATGTAGCCTGATTCCCTCATGCGTCTAGAAGGAAAGACCGCCGTTGTCATCGGTGCCGGTCAGGGCCCGGGCGAGGGGATGGGCAACGGGCGCGCCACGGTGCTGCGGTTTACGCAGGAAGGCGCCAAAGTCATGGCTGTCGATCGCGAGCTCCGATCCGCCGAGGAAACCGTGTCGATGGTCAAGCAGAGCGGTGGCGAATGCGTCGCCTTCGAGGCCGATGTCACCAGGGAATCGACCCTTGCCGCCGCCCTGGCGGCGGCGGAGCAGCGCTGGGGCCGCATCGATATTCTGCATTACAACGTCGGCGTCAGCATCGCCGGCGGCGATGCGCCGCTGCTCGAGTTCACCGAGGAGGCCTTCGACCGCATCAGCGCTATCAATCTGCGCGGCGCGATCATGGCCTGCAAGCACGTCATTCCGATCATGCGACAGCAGCGCGCGGGCGCCATCACCATGATCTCTTCGCTGGCCGCGCTCGAGAACTATCCGTTTGTCGCCTACAAGGCGACCAAGGCGGCGCTGATCGCGTTTACCAAGCAGGTCGCCATCCAGAACGCCGAGTTTGGTATTCGCGCCAACGTGATCCTGCCCGGCCTGATCGACACGCCCATGGCGGTCGACACGCGCGCCCGCGTGAGCGGCAAGAGCCGCGCCCAGGTCGCGGCGGAGCGCGACGCCCGCGTACCGCTGCGCCGCAAGATGGGTACGGCTTGGGACGTGGCCAATGCGGCGCTGTTTCTCGCCTCCGATGAGGCCAACTTCATCACCGGAGTGGCGCTTCTCGTCGACGGTGGCGGCGCGCTCAACGTCGGTTAAGTTCCTGAAAACAAGAGTTCAAAGTTGATGGGTCGGAATTCCGTCCTTGAACCTGGAACATTGAACCTTGAACGAACCGATTGGAGGCGATTATGAAAGCAATGCCTTGCAAAGTTATTGCTCTTGGCTTTGTCCTGATTTTCGGTCTTCCTGGCGCGTCTCGGGCGCAAAAACTCGTGGTCGGCTATTCCGGAATCACCGCGATACAAGCCCCCTTCTGGATCATGAACGATGCCGGCTACTTCAAGCAGGAGGGTTTGGAAGCGAATCTCGTTTATATCGCCGCCTCATCGACTATGGCGCAGGCGATGATGGCCGGGGAAGTCGCGATCTCTACGGCTAACAGTCAGGCGATCATAGACACCGGCATTCAGGGGGGCGATCTCGTGGCGGTCGGCGCGATTGTTAATTTCGTCGCTCTGTACGTGATAGCAGCGCCGGAGATCAAGAGCGTTCAAGATCTCAGAGGCAAGCCTGTGGGAGTTACGCGCTTTGGCGCGACCACGGACTTTGCGATGCAAATGTTTCTCAAAAAATACGGTCTGGAGCCGGTCCGCGACGTGCCGATCATCCAGATCGGCGGATTGCCGGAGTTGGCCGCGGGCTTGTCGAATAAATCCATCTATGCCGCGGCCATGTCCTATCCCATGGGCTTGGTGGCTCAACAGGCCGGGATGAAGATGCTGGCCAATTTAGCCAAGGAGGGGATTCCCTTTGTGCATCAAGGCCTGACGACCACGGGCAAATTTCTGCGCGAACGCAGGGCCCAGGCCAAAGCGTTCGTGCGCGCTTACGGCAAGGCCGTTCACTTCATGCACACGCGCAAAGAGGAATCGAAGGCGATTGTTTCCCGCTACACTAAGGTCACGGATCCGGCCATGCTCGCGGGCACCATGCAATACGCCTACGATTTCGTCGAGAAGATCCCACTAGTCAAGCGCGAGGCGTTTCAGGTGACCGCCGATGAGATCGGCAAGAAAAATCCCAAGGCCAAGCAAGCAAAGGTGGAGCAGTTCTATGACAACAGCTTGGTGCAGGAGTTGATCAACGAGGGCTTTTTCACCTCGCTATGGGGAAAATAAGAGCTAAAAGCGGATTTGATCTCTTTTAGTGACTGGCTAAGCTCGTTGGACCTCGGAGTTGAATTCAAAAACTATGTTCAGAGCAGGAGGGCGTTATGAAAAAACGGACTCTCGCAGGCGAATATTTTCTCCTGCTCCTCGTCGCTCTAAACGTTGCCTCGGTTTCCCTAGGCCACGCGCAAAGCGAGTCCTTCTATAAGGGAAAGACCCTCAAAGTCGTGGTCGGAACCACTGCAGGTTCTCTTTATGATATCTGGGCGCGCACGGTTGCCGCCCATTTGCCGAGGCACATCCCCGGCAATCCGGATGCGCTCACTCAGAACATGCCTGGAGCCGGCCACAAGATTGCCACCAATTACATGTACAATGTGGCCAAGCCCGACGGCCTGACGATCATCGGATCGATCTTACCGGGAGTGTACATGGACCAGCTCGCGGGGCGGCCGGAGGTCAAATATGACTGGGCAAAGTTTGTCTGGATTGGCTCACCGGTCAAGAGTGAATCCCAGATGACCATGCGCGCGGACGCGCCCTACAAATCGATCGACGACATACGCAAGGCCAAAGAGCCGCCGCGCTGCGGCAGCACCGGCACTTCCGGCACAGACTATATGCTGTCGCGGCTTCTCGAAGATATTATGCCGCCCCTCAAGATCCACTCCGTGCTGGGATATCCGGGCGGGCCGGAGCTCGATCTCGGCATTGAGCGAAACGAGATACAGTGCCGGACCTTTACGATCGAAACGTTTTTCGCGCGCGAGCCTTATATTACGTGGAAAAAGAAGGGCTTCGTTCGCAATGTCTATCAAACAGGTTTCAAACGCGATCCGCGCTTGGCCGATGTGCCGACGCTGTATGAGGTCATGGACGGTTATAAGATACCCGAGGCTGGTCGGCGCCTGGCGAGCGTGATCCTCGCCAACGGCACTCTGGGCAGGCCGATATTCACTTCCCCCGGGACGCCACCGGATCGGGTGAAGATGCTGCGCGAAGCCTTTGGAAAGATGGTCAAGGACCCGGCTTTTCTGGAAGATGTCAAGAAAAACAACTTCGAGCTCGATCCGATCAGCGGCGAAGAGATGGAAGTCATCGTCAAAGAGGTCATGACACAACCGGCGGAGACCATCGCCCGCTTAAAAAAAATTCTGTTACAACAATGAAATGGGATGCGCGGTAAAGAGCAAAGCAACATGGTCCAGCAAAGGTGCTATTACCTGTGATTTATGAAGAGCCGCGACGGGGTTCTGCTATAATAATAATGGTAGACCCTGGTCTCTTTCTCTGGTCTCTGCCCAATCTCTTTCCTTGGTCAGCCATTGAGGGTCACGTCGTGCGGCGATGCTAATTCCACCCTCCGCCTACGAATCGACTGGTTCCAGTCGTTCCAAACGTTCCACTCGTTTAAGAGTCGGACCCTGAATGAGTAGACACTTTCGCGTGTAAACGCGTGAGCGGAAAGACCACGATAAATCGCCCGGCTCATTTTGCCGCGAAGCAGTAAATCGGCCAGCTCCTCCGCGCGGAGCGGCATCGGCGCAGCTGCCGTTTTCATGCGACGAGTTCCAGATGGCGTATCTGCCGGTCGGGTCGCCCATAGCCCAAGCCGTCGGAATGACCCACCTGAGCCTGGTGGTCTGAAGCCTCCGATGTCCAAATCGTTGCACGTCCTTCCAGCCATGACCTTACCATCGGCCGTCGAGCCGGTCAGAATGTCGTGCGCGTTGGGTCTCGGTGAATCCGGCCACTGGCCGGGAACGCGCTGGCCGCGCTCGTCGAGAAACACATCCGCGTCTCCTTTGCGGGCGTGCAGCTCGCCAAGATCCTTGGCGACCACGACGCCTTTAGCATTTGAACAGGGACCCGTGCCGATGCGGCTGCGCGTCGGTCGGCTTGTTGCCGTTGTCGGGATCTTTCTCCGCACTCAAGTAGGCGCGCCAGGCCTTGTTGCCGAGACCGACGGCGCTCGCCAGGTCCTGGCAAATCTTATCCGCTCCGCGCAGCCCGCCCAGGTTGGCCGTCTTGCTCCCGGTGCTGGTGACAAAAAAGCTCATGGCAGGATTGGCCTGGGCGCCTTCAGCGCCGATCGCTAAAAATTTAGCACGCCTCGATAGCCGCGGAGTTTTCTAGCCGGTCAAAAGCGACTGCACGAAACTTAAAAAGTAACGAGAATGGCTGGAAAACACCTCTTCAGAAACCATCTGAGGCACCATTGATTTTTCAAAGACACTTCGCAAGATAGAAGCTGCCCCACGGGTCGGAAGTCTTTTCACAACTCCGCGCGGGGTCACGCTGCGGCAGTGGGGCGTGAGTATTGACTAACTTCCCGCATTTCGCCGGCCAAGATTTGATGCCGCTACCGATGCCAATCAGTAACTGGGTGAAATCGACCGCATAGAGAGCGCGGCAGCGCTGGTCTTCGTTTCCGTCAAGAGGCCGCCCAACTTTCTAAGCTTGTAGTGTGCCGATCCATACACCAATCCCTCGTCTAAGCGGCAACCTAGGCCAACCGTCAACAGCAGTTGGCTGTGATATTCCATATCCATCTTGTGCTCGATCTCGACGTGATAGCCGTCGATGAGGCCCGCCGGCGTGCTGAACTGCGACCGTGAAATTCGTTTTACTGAATGGGTCACACGGCCGGTGCGTTTGAGCTTGCCGGTCTCGATGCTATACATTTTGTACCCCGTCTGGCGCACACCGGCGCCGGCGGCGGCGATCTCGGCCGGCAGCACGTGCAGCGCCGGTTCGTAGATGACGTAGCTCTTGCTGTTGAACAGATCGAGCCGATCCATAATCAGGGCGCCCGAGCTGCTGCGCAGGGAGATACGCCCGTAATCGCCGAAGCTGAGCTTCCATCTTTTTTCATCCGTTGGATCAGCCTGAAACGTCAGCGGCACCAGTCTTCCCTGGTCCTTGCCGTCTATAATCTTGAATTCCTTCTGCGAGCTGGTGAGCGGTATCAGCTTACTGGCGGTAATGTGCTGCGGTAGGGGTAGCTGGGGTGCGATGCCGGCAAGGGTGGCCGTGGAAATCAAAAGCGCAACAGCGAAAACGATAAGGCGTGCACAATGCATCGGTTGCCGATGCTCCTTCAAATAAAATTACAAAGGCGCTGGAGCAAGAAACAACCGCTTCCGAGTCACCGCTGTATCCTTCAGTGTATCGGGATAAAAGCAGAATGGAAGTAGGGGGTCGAGCGGAATGCCCCATGGCGGAACACGAGGGAAGCGACGTGTAGGTCAGTCGTGAGACTGACTAGCTTCCGCATCTCGCCGGCCAGAATCTCATTGACAGCGCCGGATACGGTGGTCCTTTTTCCTCGGCGGTCTTTGCCCAGTCCAACTCGAGCCTCAGCTCGTAGATCATAGATTACTTTAGCGGGCGGCATTTCGCCCCTTTCGTGGCTTCTTGCGGGCTCGCAGCTTCGAAAGGAACCGCGCTGAGCGGCCGAAGCTCTTTTGCAGCGATTCATCGCGGACCAGGCGCGCACCCTCGGGGTGGTATTCCAGCACGAGCTTGCGCGTATGAAATGCTTCGAGCTCGGCGCGGTGGCCCACGCTGATGACGGTGGCTTCAGGGAGCCGCTCCAGCACGAGTTGCATCAACTGTTGCTGGCTCAAGGGATCGAGAGCGGCGGTCGCCTCGTCCATCACGATCGTTATTGGACGCTGAATGAGGGCACGGGCGAACGCAAGCCGCTGTTTTTCGCCTCCGGAGAGCACATGCTCCCAGCCCGTGTCTTCATCGAGGCGGTCGAGAAAATGACCCAAGCCGACTTCTTCAACTGTTTTACGGACCAACGCGTCCTCAACGTCTTCAGGCGACAGAGGATAGGTCACCGCGCGGCGCAGTGTTCCGAGCGGCACGTAGGGCTGCTGCGGCATTAGAAACAATCCTTCGAACTTGATGCGGATCTCTCCCGTACCCCACGGCCACAAGCCGGCGATCGCCCGCACCAGCGTGCTCTTGCCCGTGCCGGATTCGCCGACGACCAGCACCTTCTCGCCGGGGGTAATCTCGATATCGGCTTCGTTCACCACCGCGCTACCATCGTCCAAGGTCACCGAAAGGTCGCGCAGCCGCAGCGCTCCATCCTCGGCTGGATTGCGCACGATTCGGCCGGTCGCTTCTTCGCGGTCCGCCCGCTCTAAACGGTCGAGCGAAACCAACAAGGAGGCAAGCCGGCACGCCGACGCGGTCCAATCGGCAAGCCGTGGATAATTCTCAACCAGCCAATTGAAGGCGACCTGCACGATCATGAACGCCGAAGCGGCCTGCATGACTTCGCCTAGGGTCATGGTGCCGGCGACGTACTTCGGGGCGCAGAGGAGGATCGGAATGACCGGCGCGAGGCCGTAACTGGCCTGTGAGACAACCGTCGTGCGGATGTACTGCATCATCAGCTCGCGCCAACGCTTGCGGACAGTAGTGAATGCCTCATCGAGGCCGACGCGCTCTTCAGCCTCGCCGCCGAGCATCGCGATACTCTCGCCATTTTCGCGCAGGCGTGTGAACACGTAGCGGTAATCGGCTTCCGCCTGGTTTTTATTCTCGGAGACGACGACGAAGCCGCGGGCGATCATGACCATCGATCCGCTGGCCAGCAGCGCGTAGATGAACGCGGCGATCACCAGGAACCCCGGCAAGCGGAGCACGGTATTTCCAAGCGGAATCGCGAGCTCGCCGCCGATGAACCAAAGCACGCCGATGAAGACGATCGCCGAGCTGACGGCAGAGAAAACGCCGATGGCAAATTCCACCGGCGCCTCGACGCCGAGGCGCAGATCCTCCGCTACGCGATATTCCGGATTGCTGTGATCACCCGGAACCAAGTTGAGCTGATAGTAGCGTCCGCTGGTGAGCCACTGATCGAGCACGTGCGCGTTGAGCCAATCGCGCCACCTGCGCTGCAGGGTCATTTTCGCGTAGGTCGCCCCCGCGGCCACGGCGACGACGGCGAAAATCAGAGGGAAAAAGACTACGGTTTGGTACAGCACGCCGCTGCCATCGCGTTGATCGAGCGCATCGAACATGCCGCGGTGCCATACGTTCAGCCGGTACTGAATGCCGAGATTCACCAGCGCAATGGTGATGACCGTGAAGGTCAGCAACCAGGCCGTCTGCCCGCCGCCTTTGCGCCAGAAGCCCAGGGCCGCTTCCCAAAAACGCGCGAGCAGGTATTGCCTGGTTTGTTGTTCCTCGTCTTCAGACATCGTGAAAACTTTTCTTGCCGGCGTATCCACGCGCCACATGCACTGGCGCCGGACTAGCGTTGGTAGCCCTCATTCTACATCCTGTCACCTCCGTAGGGCCCTCACCACACATATCCCCGTCAGGGTTCACACAAGGTTGGGGAGCATAAGAGCAACGCCCACATCATGCCGATTTCAGATCTGGGACACACGTTCCGACTTCAACCTATGTGAACGATATTCCAATCTCGAATTTTGAAGGCAAACAGACCCTTGCGGATTTGATCCTGGCAGCGAAAGGCTATGTACGCTGGCATAAACGTTGCCGCCCCGAGATAGTGGAGATGAACGGGGCCCGAAGGCCGGCGAAGGGGCGGTGATTCACCACTCTTCCGGCGAAGCAGAATTCGATGGTTCATCGGGAAGCGTCCCACCTCCAAGCAAGGACGCCGATCGCGATCTGCCATACCCGCAGAAAAAATCTGCTGATTAGGCTCGCCCCTGTATACGTGTTCGTGTAGCGTGGTTGTATTGGTTTCACGGCCACGTTTGACGAATACGCCTTACTTTCCGTGGGCTAAGCGATGAAGCATGACACCGCCAAAGTTCTGTCGATCAATGGACGCGAAGTCCGGGTAACCAATCCCGACAAGCCGTATTTCACCAGGCAGACCAAGCTCTCGAAACTCGATCTCGTACGCTACTATCTTTCAGTCGCGCCGGGTGCCCTCCTAGGAATACGGGACCGTCCGCTGGTGCTGAAACGGTTCGTCGACGGTGCCGAAGGCGAAGCGTTCTATCAGAAACGCGCGCCGGAGAAGCGGCCGCCCTGGCTGCGAACGGTTACATTGTCATTTCCATCGGGGCGCGAAGCAGAAGAGATCGTCGTCGATGACGTAGCCGGGCTTGCGTGGGTCGTTAACTTGGGCTGCATCGAGCTCCATCCCCACCCTGTGCGCTCAACTGATCTCGAGTATCCGGACGAGCTGCGCGTCGATCTCGATCCGGGTCCCGGCGTCGCATGGGAGGATGTGCGTCGTGTGGCTCTCGAGGTGAAATCGTTTCTCGAGGAGATGGGACTTCGCGGCTGGCCCAAGACGAGCGGCTCACGAGGTATGCACGTGAACGTGCGGATCGAGCCGCGCTGGACGTTCGTCGAGGTGCGCCGCGCCGCGCTCGCGTTATCACGCGCAGTCGAGCGACGTCTCCCGGAACTGGCAAGCTCGAAGTGGTGGAAGGAGGAACGCCACGGGGTGTTCCTCGACTATAACCAGAACGCAAAAGATCGCACGACATGCTCCGCCTATTCCGTGCGCCCACTGCCGGACGCACGCGTCTCCACGCCGCTTCACTGGGACGATGTTCCCGACTGCGATCCCGCCGATTTCACCGTGCTCACGATTCCGAAACGTTTCGCGGAAATCGGTGATCCGCACGCGGATATGGACTCCGCGCCGGGTTCTCTCGAAAGACTGCTTGGACTTGCCGCGGAAGACGAAGCAGCGGGCCTCGGCGACGCGCCCTGGCCACCCCACTTTCGCAAGATGGAAGGTGAAGCGCCGCGCGTGCAGCCTTCGCGCGCCCGCTCCGCGGCGAAGAAATCCCCGACCAAAAGGCCACGGACGAAAATGCCGCTTCTGGTAGTCGCGAACTCACCGGACAAAGCGGCGGCGCTCGCCGGTCTGGAAAGGTGGAAGAGTAAACATCCCGACGTAGCCGTGCTTCTCGCAGTGGATGACGTGTTGATCGACTCCATGCGCGGCAGGTCATCAACCTGGACACGCGTACGAGTCAACCTCAGACACGTGCCCGAAGAGTTGCGCCCCCAACAAGAGACTCCCGACCCGGACAACGATCCCACGCGTGAATGGCGCAACCGGCGCGCATAAGGGGCGGACAATTCATGGACGCTGCAGCTAAACCCTAGTTTTATCGAATAAATGATGCAGATCTATTGATTGTCTATCAGTGTGGCCTAACGCTGACTTCTTTTGTGAAACTCAACAATGGGGGTTGCTTTTGCATATCAGCGGGCGCTTCAGTATCGAGAGAACAAGGCTGCGCTCGAAATCACTTCGGCTTTCCACTCCAAGAGAAGCCGCAGGACGGGCACCGATATTGTGGTTCGATGCCTTTTTCGTAGCTCTTGAGATTCTTTGGCAGGCTCTCCAGCAGAAATGTTTTGACACTGCGGCGCGTAAGCTCCCATTCGCCGGTTCGCGCTTCTGCCATGACCCGCTCGAATTTGTCCTTCGGCGCCTTGGCGAGACGGCGGCACCATGACGAGAGATTCTTGTCGATTCCGAGCTCGCGAAGCGTAAAACCATTCCTGTTGTCAGGAACGGTTTTCGATGGCCTGCCGCCCTTGCTCAGCCGTGTCTTTTGAAGCATTTCGCCAAGCTGCGTTTCGCACCTCAATTTTAGCTCGTTGGCCAAGTTGACGAGCTGCATGTCCCTCGATGCTCGAACGAGCTGTCGGATTGCGTCCGCCTTGCCCCGAAAAGCCATCAGCTTAACAAGGCTGTCGGCGGCCAGAATTTCACGCTTAGCGGCGTCGATACGCGCTAGGATATGGTCACGTTGCGATAATTTCACAACCGAATCATCGCCGGCTTTGCAGACGATGGTCCAGCCGGTACCGCCTTCTCTTGTTAAGGGGTCTGGCGAAATCGCAGGAGTTGAGAGGTCCGGGGTCGGCTCGAAGTCGGGGCCCGTCGCTCCGACCGCGATGATTTGTTTCTTACGATCCATAGCCAGCAATTACCAGGGAGGAGTCGCGGCGGTCAACTTTTTTCAGCTGGTTGCGTCACGGAATTACCGCGATTCGTAATCATAGGGGCGGATTTGAAGCCCGGCCCTACCGGATAGCGGCGATTGCGTCACTTGGCAAGATTCAAAATTCAGCGGCCACCGGCGAAAATCACCGCCAGCTCTTCGGGTGGAACGACTTCGAGTTGGGCGTAGGTGCACTCCTTCGGCTTCTTGTCCGTGCGCCAGCGGCGAAACTGTGCGGTGTGGCGGAAACGGTCGCCCTGCATGTGGTCGTAAGCGACTTCGACGACCAACTCGGGACGCAGAGGCTCCCAGGACAAGTCCTTGCCGCCGCTCCAGCGGCTGTGGCCGCCAGGCATGCGATGCGCGGTCTCACCATCCCCTGATGCCTGCTCGGCCCAGTCGCTCCAAGGGTGGGCGGCGCGAGCGTTCTTCCGGTAAGGCTCCAAGAATTCCACCAGCTCGCGCCGCTTCTTGTCTGTGAAGCTCGCGCAGACGCCGACATGCTGCAACGCGCCGTTGTCATCGTAAAGCCCGAGCAGGAGGGAGCCGACGGCGCTCCGCTCGCCCCTCTTGTGCCAGCGAAACCCGGCGACGACACAATCGCAGTCGCGCTCGTGTTTGACCTTGAGCATCACGCGTTTATTGGGCTCGTAGGTTCCCGCTACCGGTTTGGCGACAACGCCATCGAGACCGGCGCCCTCGAAGCGGCGAAACCAATCGGTCGCTGTGCTCAATTCGCCGGTTGCCGGCGTCAGGTGAAGCGGGGGCGCCAGAGATGAGAGAAGAGATTCGAGCATGCGCCGGCGCTCTTGGAACGGCACGCCGCGCAGATCCCGCTCTCCCTCGCCGAGCAGATCGAAAAATACAATGGACGCCGGGATTTGCTTTGAAAGCAGCTTGATCCGCGAGGCGGCGGGATGAATACGGAGCTGCAAAGCGTCGAAGTCGAGCACGCCGTCCTGCGCAACGACGATTTCCCCGTCAAGCACACAGCGGGACGGCAACTGTGAGCGGAGCGGCTCGAGTAGTTCTGGAAAATAGCGGTTCAGTGATTTTTCGTCGCGGCTCTGGATCAGCATCTCGTCGCGGTCGCGGAAAACCAGCGCACGGAACCCATCCCATTTCGGCTCGAAAATCCACGCTCCGGCTCTCGGCAGTTCGCCGATTCGCTTGGCGAGCATCGGCAGAACCGGTGGATTCACAGGAAGATGCATACCCCAGTCTACACCGCACCGCGCTCCATATCTACAATGGACGGATTCAGATTCGTTCGAAACGTTCCACGTTCGGATAATGGCGAGGCGTACCGAAAAAATGCCATCTGCATGGTGCAGAAGCTGTAGGGGCCGGTTTGAAACCCGCCCCTACATTCCAGAAGCAAACGATCGCGTAGTGCCCAAGGGCTTCCGCGACATCACTTCGCGCTCTTCAGAAACGGCTTCCAGTTCCATTCGAAGTTCGCATCCGTGTACGCTTCGGATGGCATAAGCGAAGTCAGGCCGCGTTTGGCGAGCTCTCCTTCGAATTTTTCTCTCACCCACTTGTCCTCGTTGACGTACTCGATCTGATCTTTGGCGCGATCTTCGACTTTCTCGGCGTGGCCATGGAACTGCATCGGCGGATGTAGCGCGAGATAGCGCGCGGGCTCGCCGCCGGCGTTGAAATGCTGGTGGAACCATTTGTTCGGCGGCACGAAGCAGCTCGCTTCGTGCCAGGGCACGACGACTTTGTCTTTTCCTTCTTCCCACATGATCGAGTAACCCTCGCCGACCGGAATGACGATCACCCGGCCCGGGCCGTGGCGGTGCGCCTTCTTGTATAGCCGTGCGTCGAAGACCGACATATGGCAGGACATTTCGGAATCGGGAAACTGAATGTAAACACTCCGGCCGCCGGCGCCCCGCCGCGCGTTGCTGTCGAGCTTGTCCCAGGCGCGCATGTCAGGGAAAAAATTGCCGTACCAGTAGGCGCGCCGGCCCCAGGATTCGTCGAGATTGGCCTGCGAAACCATCTTGGCCTCGGAGTAGAAATCCATCTCGTTCTGGATATCCGCGCCTTCGTAATTATTGCCGAAGATGAAATTCACGTCGCGCACGCCGGAGAGAGTGAGCGGCATGTAGTTGTAATGGAGCAAGCGCACCGGCTTGTCGCCCTGCATGTTGGTGAACTGGTGGGTGTAGTTGTGCGGCACCAAAAACATGCTGTGCTTTTGCCACTCGAAAGTTTTCTTCGGCCGCTTTTCGCCGGCCCAGATAGTCGTGAGGCCGCGCCCTTCGACGACGTAGACAATCTCGTCGAGCGCGAACTTGAGCGGCGGCAAGGTCTTTCCCGCGGGAATCTCGGTGACCCGCGCTGAGGTGACGCCTTCCTGGCCGACGAGTTGAATGAAAGCGGAATTGCACTCGCGCGCCTTCCACCAGCCGAGCTCCAGGGTGCGCAAGTCCTCGATGTAATAGCCACGGTGAACGGGTATTCCCTGCGCCTCCATCCACTCGTCGTAGGTGTAATACTTGCTCCACATTTTCCGCTCGCCTTGCATCGCCTTGGACATGACGCTCTTCCCTCCCAATGGACTTTGGCCATTCATATCACCACCGTAAATTGAAACAAATTGCGGCCGCTATTTCGCCAGCACTACGAGGATCGTGCCGACCACCGTCAAGAGCGCGCCGGTGATGACCCGCAGATTGATCACTTCCAGGTCTCTCAAAAAAATTGCCGTGAAAAGCAACGTCAGCACCGGATTCGAGCTGACCAGCGGCTCGACGATGACCACTTTGCCGTGGCTCAGCGCATAGAATACCGAGAGCATCGCCGCGGTGTTGATAAAGCCGGCGGGAAACAGCCAGGCGGCGCTTCGGCGGCTCAGCTTGAAGGCGACCTTGCCGCCTTGAACCTGCAACAGCGCGAATGAAAAGAGCGCCGCCGAGCCGGCCGTCACCGCTCCCGCCAACACCGGAATGGGGATTTGATCCAGGCCGGCCTTGCGGAGAATCGCCGAGGCGCCGAACGCCATGGCGCCGACCAACGGATAGATGACATCGAGCTTGCGCCACTCGCCCGTGGCCGGTTTCGAGAGCGACAGAACCATCGTGCCGCCGATCACGAGTAGGGTGCCGGCGATATTCTGCGGCACCCAAGCCTCGGCGAGAAAAGTCACGGCGAAGATCGACGCGAAGATCGGCGACGAGTTGGCGATCGGCACCGATCGAGCCACACCGATCTTCTCGATGCCCACGTAGCTCAGAGTGCGGCCGATGCCGGGAGCGAATATTCCTGCGATGACGAAGATCAGCACGGCCGGCGACCACAAGGCCGAAAGCGGCGCGAAGAAGGGCACCAAGATCCACAACAGCACGGCGCTCATGGATAGTGAAATGAACGATCCGGTCATCGCGTTCGATTCGACCAGGCCGCGGCGTATGAGAATATGCGCGATGGAAAAACAGAGCGCGCCCTGAAACGAAAAATAGATATCCATGAAGCTGCTTACCTCGCTGTGACCACGAGGACCGTGCCCGCGACCGTGAAGAGCGCCCCCAGGATGATGCGCCCGCTGAGCGTTTCAATCTGACGGAGAAAAATACTGGTCCAGAGAATGGTCAGTAGCGGATTGCAGGCGACCACCGGCTCGACCCGCACGATCTGGCCGAGGTTGAGGGCGGCGAAGAAAGACAGGATCGCTCCGGAATTGAGCACCGCGGCGGCGAACAGCCAGCGGCTGCTCTCTCGATGGAAGCGCAGTGCCGCTGTTCCGCCCCGGCATTGAATGATGAACAACAAGGTCACGAACGCCGTGACGAGAGTCACCGCGGCCGCGAGCAGAGGCTCCGGAATTACGGTCAAGCCGGCCTTGCGCAAGTTGGTCGAAATCCCGAAGACCAGCGCGCCCAGAAGCGGATAGACGAGGTCCTTCTTCTGCCATGCGCGATCTTCCAGCTTGCCGGAGGAAAGAATCACCACGCCGACGATCACCAAGAACGTCCCAACGATGTTTTGCAGGACCCAGCGCTCCCCCAGTAACAAAACCGCCAGGATCGAGGAGAAAATCGGCGAGGTATTGACGATCGACGAGGCGCGCGCGACGCCGAGCCGTTCCATGCCGATATAACCGAGGGTCTGGCCGATGGCCGGGGCGAATACGCCGCCCGCGATGAAATAGCCGACGTTCGGATTGAGCAGGGAGGAAAGCGGAACAAAAACGACGAGGAGGAACCAGAAGATGACGGTGCTGGTGCCCAGCGAGATCAACGAGCCGGTGAGCGCATTGGACTGCAGCAGGCCGCGCCGGACGAATATATGGGTGATCGAAAACAGCAGTGCGGACTGGAGCGAAAAGTATTCGGCCATGCGCGTGGTTGCAACAAAAAGGGCCGCTTCGTCGCGGCCCCTATCTGCCGAAATTGCGACCACGCTCGGTTTGCGCGGTCTCTGTTCGGTCAGTCCGCCTGGGTCGTGGGAAACATGAGCGACTTGACGGTGACTGGAATCACTTCCGTAATGCCCAGGCACTCGCCGATATCGATGTAGTCCAAGTCGCCGACTTCGATGCCGTCGATGGCGATGATGTCGCGCGTCACTTTGAATTCATCCCTCAGCATGCCGCCGAGCGACTTGGCGATGTCGAGGTCGAGGGTCAAATAGAGCGGGCACTTCGGATCGTCGGCGTCTTTGAGAATCTCGGCGACTCCTTCGGCAATGCGCCGCACCGATTGGTACGTCGGCACGCCGCTCACGTTGAGCGACAGCGCCAGGCCGGCGGTGAACTGGGTCAAGTCGAACTTGCGCAAGGATTGCTTGAGCGCGTCGCGTGACCGACTCGCCCTCGCGAATGGGCGCCTGAATCACCTTGAGGCCGTGCACCGGCAGGGCCTTTTCGTTGGAGACGTAGCTCGTGTTGCCGCTCGCCTGAATCGTATATTCGCCGGCGCCGATGACCGTGGCGCGGATGCCTTCGATCGGTTCGCGCAAAACGTCCTTGGGCAGCTTCTTCAAATACTCGCGCATGTTCTTGCCGAGCACCGGACCGATGTCGCCATAGGCTTTCGGATCGCGATCGTAGACATGCTCGGAAACGCCGCCGGAAAAAACGATGTGCTGCACCTGCTTGAAGCCTTTATAGTTGACGAAAGGCGGCGTGACCATGAGCGAGCTTGCCATCGGCGAGTTGGGTCCTTCCTCGATGATCTCGAAGAGGATCTTCGCCATGTAGGCGCCGAAGTCTTCTTTCATCTTGTCGTTGATCTGTCTGGCCCAGCTCGACTTTGTAGCCAAGCTCTTTCATCATCGTCCGCCCCGGATCTTCGATCCGCGTGATCTTGTCTTTTTCGTCGAAAGCGATCAGCCGAGCGCCAACGCTGATCGACGCCGTTTGGCTCACAACGCCGTCTTCGACCAGAGAAAACTTGGTGGTGCCGCCGCCCATGTCGACGTTGAGCACGGTTTTATGCTCGCTTTTGGACAGATCCACCGCGCCGCAGCCGTAGGCCGCGAGCAGCGCTTCGTGGTTGTGGCCCGCCGCGGCGCAGATAAATTTGCCGGAGTATTTGGCGAAGTTCTCGACGATCGGTTGGGCGTTTTCTTTCTTCAGCGCCTCGCCGGTGATGATCACTGCGCCGGTGTCGACGTCTTCGGGGGTTAACCCTGCGTCTTTGTAGGCTCCGTGAATGAAATCGTTCACCTTATCGGTGTCGATCTTGGTGGCCGAGGTATAAGGCGTCAGCATGATCGGCGAACGATAAAGCACCTCGCGGTTGGTGACTCTAAACTTGCCCGATAGCGACGCGCCCTCGCGCCGCAACGTAATCAAGGAAAAAATCAGATGCGAGGTCGAAGAGCCGATGTCGATGCCCACGCTCTTGAGCGAGAACATCTCCAGCCCTTCGATATCGGTGACGATCTCGTCTTCCTTGATGATGAAATTGTCGGGATGGTCGTGATCGTAAATATCGTCGTGCATGGTCTTGCCTCGGTCCGCCATTTTTTGCTTCCTTTAGAAAAAAGGAATCCCCGCTCGCTGGAGCGGGGATTCCACAAACGACTTCTGGGAGATTTTCGCCGTTCTGGCTCTTACTGTTTGCCCATCGCTTTGGACCACTCGTAGTCCGGGTTGCTGTAGCACTCGGCCGGCATTTCGCTCTTGATGCCGCGCTTGGCCAGCTCGTCTTCGAACTTCTTGCGAATAAACGGATCTTCGCGCGGATACTCGATCTGGTCCTTGGCGCGGTCTTCGACCTTCTCCGCGTGGCCGTGAAACTGCATCGGCGGATGGAGCGCGAGATAGCGCGCCATGTCGCCGCCGGCGTTGAAGTGCTGATGGAACCATTTGTCCGGCGGCGTGATCATGCTGCATTCGTGCCACGGGCAAACGATCTTTTCCTTCCCCTCTTCCCACATGATCGAATATCCCTCGCCGGCCGGGATGATGATCGCGCGGCCCGGGCCATGGCGGTGCGCCTTCTTATAGGTCTTCGGCGCGAACACCGACATATGCGCGGTTAGCTCGGAATTCGGGAACTGCATGAACACGCTCTTCCCGCCGGCGCCGCGCCGCTCGTTGGCGTCGAGCTTGTTCCAGGCGCGCATGTCGGGAAAAAAGTTGCCGTACCAGAAAGCGCGCATGCCCAGGCCTTCATCGGCGTCCTTGGCCTGCACCATCTTGGCTTCGGAGTAGAAGTCGCCGTCCGCCACCGTGACTTTCGGCTCGTAGGGATTATTGAAATACATGTCCGGCTCCGGCAACGCGGACATCGCCATGGGCATGTAGCTGTAATGGAATATCCGGAGCGGCTTATCGCCCTGCATGTTGCTAAACACGTGCCAGTGATTGCGCGGCACGAGAAACATCGAATGCTCCTGCCACTCGAAGTTCTTCTTCGGCTTGCCCTCGCTCGCCCACACGGTGGTGAGACCGCGGCCGGCCAAGACATAAACGATTTCGTCGAGCGCAAATTTCACCGGCGGCAAGGATTTTCCCGGCGGAATTTCCGACACCCGCGACGCGCTCACGCCTTCCTGCCCGAGGAGCTGGATGAACGCCGATTTGCAGCCGCGCTCCTCCCACCACTCCAGTTCGATGGTGCGCAGATCTTCGATGAAGTAGCCGCGGTGAATCGGAATCCCTTTCGATTTCATCCAGCGATCGTAGGTAAATTCCTTGCTCCACATCGTGATGACAGGTTCTTGTTTGGCGGTCTCGGCCATAAAGCGTCCTCCTTAACTTTCTGTTCTTTTCTATCTTCTTGCTTCCCGGCTGGCAACCTGAAGCCTCGCGGCCGCTCGGCGCAGCGCCTCTTCGGCCGCCTGCCGCTCCTCATCCTCGTAGTTGGTCGCCGCCAAAGTTTTCTCGGCCTGCTCCTTGGCGTACTGCGACCGGGCGACATCGATCTCCGCAGGAAATTCCGCCGATGACGCCAGCACGGTCATCACATTGTCCAGCACCTCGGCATAGCCACCGCTGATCGCCAGGCTGGTTTTGGTCGTTCCCTGCTTGAAGCTCAGCTCGCCGGGGACGAGGGTGGACAAAAACGCGATGTGGTTCGGCAGCACGCCGAATTCGCCCAACTCGCCCGGCGCGGTCACTTCGTCGACTTCCTCGTCGAGCACCAGCCGGCTCGGCGTCACCACTCTCAGTGTGATCTTGTCTGCCATTTTTCTCGATCAAATCGCAGGGGCGCAGCATGCTGCGCCCCTGCTCCGGCCGCCTGCTGCGGGTACGTGATGCGTGCTCAATTGGCGGCCATCTTTTTGGCTTTTTCCAACACCTGCTCGATGGTGCCGACCATGTAAAAAGCCTGTTCCGGAATATCGTCGTGTTTGCCGTCGACCACTTCTTTGAAGCCGCGGATAGTGTCCTTCAATTCCACGTAGGCGCCGGGAGTGCCGGTGAACGCTTCCGCGACGTGAAAGGGCTGCGATAAAAAGCGCTGGATCTTGCGCGCCCGCGCGACCGTCATGCGGTCCTCCTCGGAAAGCTCGTCCATGCCGAGAATCGCGATGATGTCCTGCAAATCCTTATAGCGCTGCAAGATCAACTGCACCGAACGGGCGACGTCGTAGTGCTCGGCGCCGACCACCAGCGGATCGAGAATACGCGAGGTCGAATCGAGCGGGTCCACCGCGGGATAAATCCCCAGCTCGGCGATCTGGCGCGAAAGCACGGTCGTCGCGTCCAAATGCGCAAAGGTCGTCGCCGGCGCCGGGTCGGTCAAGTCGTCGGCGGGGACGTAGATCGCTTGCACAGAAGTGATCGAGCCTTTGCGCGTGGTCGTGATCCGTTCCTGCAATTCACCCAAGTCGGTGGCCAGGGTCGGCTGGTAGCCCACGGCGGAGGGCATGCGTCCGAGCAGGGTCGAGACTTCGGAGTTTGCCTGGGTGAAACGGAAGATATTGTCCAAGAAGAGCAGCACGTCGCGGCCTTCGTCGTCGCGGAAATATTCCGCCAGCGTTAACGCGGTCAATGCGACCCGCGCCCGGGCGCCGGGCGGCTCATTCATCTGGCCGTAGACCAGCGACGCTTTATTGATAACCCCGGACTCTTTCATTTCGAGCCAGAGGTCGTTGCCCTCGCGAGTGCGCTCGCCGACGCCGCCGAACACCGAATAGCCGCCGTGCTTCATAGCGACGTTGTTGATCAGCTCCATGAGAATGACGGTTTTGCCTACGCCGGCGCCACCGAACAGGCCGATTTTTCCGCCGCGGGCGTAGGGCGCGAGCAGGTCGACGACCTTGATGCCGGTTTCGAATGATTGCACCTTGGTTTCCTGATCGACGAATTCCGGAGTCGGGCGATGAATCGGGTAGGATTTCTTGGCATTGACCGGTCCCATTTCATCGACCGGCTCGCCGATCACGTTGAGCACGCGACCGAGCGTCTCCTCGCCGACCGGAACCGTGATACCCGCGCCGGTATCCTGCGCTTCGATACCGCGCACCAGACCCTCGGTGGTATCCATGGCCACGCAGCGGACGGTGTTTTCGCCCAAATGCTGCGCGACTTCCAAGACGAGATTCCACGCCAGGTCGCTGATCGCAGGATTGCTCACCTTGAGCGCGTTATAGATGGGCGGCAGCGCGCCGTCGTTGAATTCCACGTCGACGACCGCACCCAAAACCTGGGTAACTTTCCCCATGCCCATGACTTTCAAACCTCCAAACTTCGTATCCGTGCCCGTGGTTCGTGTTCGTGGGGAATCATGACCGACCACGAACACGTTTCACGAGCACGGTATTTACTTTAGCGCTTCCGCAGTGCCGACGATCTCCATGAGTTCGCGGGTGATCGACGCCTGGCGGGCGCGGTTCATCTGCAGGGTCAGACTGCCGATCATCTTCGATGCGTTGCTCGTGGCCGAATCCATGGCGGTCATGCGCGCGCCGTGCTCACTCGCGGTCGCTTCCAGAAGCGCCCGTTGCATCGCCACGTGAGTGAGCCTCGGCAAAAGACTCGCCAAAAGCTGCTCGATGCCCGGTTCGTACAAATATTCCGTCATCTGTTCGGCTTCGTGCTCGCTCGTCTCCGTCAAAGCCACCGGCAGGAGCTTTTGCAGAGTCGGCACCTGCGACAGCGCGGAGCGAAACTGGCTGTAAAGGATGTATACCGCGTCGGCATCGCCATTGATAAAGCGCGCGATGAGCTTCTGGCCGATCTCCGCCGCCAATTCATCGGCGGGCGTGGCGAGAATTCCGGTATAGCGCTCGACGATGCCGCCCCTGCGGCGGCGAAAATGATCCGCGCCTTTGCGGCCGACCAATGCCAGCTCGACTTCCTTGCCGGCGCCTTGATTGCGTATGAAAGCCTCCGCGGCGCGCACCAGGTTGGCGTTGTAGCCGCCGCACAGCCCGCGATCGGAGGTAAACAGCACCAGCAGGATCTTTTTCTCTTCGCGCGGCTGGAGCAGCGGATGGGCGGCGCTCGAAACCCGTGCCGCGACGTTTTTCAAAAGCTCGGTCATTTTTTCCGCGTACGGACGCGCCGCCACCGCCGCTTCCTGCGCGCGGCGCAGCTTGGCGGCCGAGACCATCTTCATGGCCTTGGTGATCTGCTGCGTGTTGCGGACCGAGCTGATCCGCTTCCGTATTATCTTGAGAGTCGCCATGTTTACTGCTGTTTCGGGTTGACCCGAAACTCGAAACTACGCCTTGAACACCCCTTTGAATTCTTCCAGCGCCTTGTTCAGCTTGCCGCGCAGGTCGCCGTCGAGCTCGCGCTTCTTGAGGATCTCGGCAAAAATGTCGGGGTGCTTTGACCCGATGAAAGAATAGAGCTCCTGCTCGTATTTTTTCAGCGCACCGAGCGGCAGCTCATCGACGAAACCGTTGGTGCCGGCGTAGATGATGAGAATCTGCTTCTCCACCGTCAACGGCTGATATTGCCCCTGCTTGAGCAATTCGACCAGACGCGCGCCGCGGTTGAGCTGGCGCTGGGTCGCCTGGTCGAGATCGGAGCCGAACTGCGCGAAGGCGGCCATCTCCCGGTATTGCGCCAGCTCGAGGCGCAAGGTACCGGCGACCTGTTTCATCGCTTTGATCTGCGCATTGCCGCCGACCCGCGAAACCGAGATGCCGACGTTGATGGCCGGGCGCACGCCGGAATAGAAAAGATCGCTTTCCAAAAAGATCTGGCCATCGGTAATCGAGATCACGTTGGTCGGAATATAGGCGGACACGTCACCCGCCTGGGTCTCGATGATCGGCAGCGCCGTGAGCGAGCCGCCGCCACGCGCATCGCTCATCTTGGCGGCGCGCTCGAGCAACCGGGAATGAAGGTAAAACACGTCGCCCGGATAAGCTTCGCGTCCCGGCGGCCGGCGCAGCAGCAAAGACAACTGGCGATACGCCACGGCATGCTTCGAGAGATCATCGTAGATCACCAGGGCGTGGCCGCCGTTGTCGCGAAACTGTTCGCCCATAGTGCAGCCGGAATAGGGCGCGATGAATTGGAGCGGCGCGGCGTCGGAGGCCGTGGCGGCGACGATGATGGTGTAATCCATGGCGCCGGCCTCTCTCAGCTTATCGACGACCTGCGCAACGGTGGAACGTTTCTGGCCGATGGCCACATAGATGCAGATGACGTTGCCGCCCTTTTGATTGATGATCGTATCGATGGCGACGGCGGTCTTGCCGGTCTGGCGATCGCCGATGATCAGCTCGCGCTGGCCGCGGCCGATGGGAATCATGCCATCGATCGCTTTCAAGCCGGTCTGGAGCGGTTCCTTCACCGGCTGGCGCGCGACGATGCCGGGCGCCTTGAGCTCGATACGGCGGCGCTCCTTGGCGTTGATCGGGCCGCGTCCGTCGATGGGCTCGCCGAGGGCGTCGACAACCCTGCCGACCAGCTCCTTGCCAACCGGCACTTCGGCGATGCGGCCGGTGCGTTTGACCGTATCGCCCTCTTTGATCATATGGGTTTCGCCGAACAGCGCGGCGCCGACGTTGTCTTCCTCCAAGTTGAGCGCGATGCCGTAGATCTCATGGGGGAACTCAAGCAGCTCGCCGGCTGCGACCTTGTCGAGGCCGTAGATGCGCGCGATCCCGTCACCGGTGGAGAGCACGGTGCCGACCTCCTGGATTTCCACGGTCTTTTCGTAATCGCGAATCTGTTCCTTTATGATCCGGCTGATCTCCGCTGTGCCGATTTCCATGCTGAGTTCCTCACTGTCCGCGCGCGATGCGCTGTTTCATCTTTTCCAGTTGGGTGCGAATGCTGCCGTCGTAAATTTTTCCTTCGAGCTCGATCAGCAGCCCGCCGAGCAGGCTCGGATCGGTCTCCTGCTGCAACAAAACTTCTTTACCCGCCAGGCCGCGCAACCGTTGACGCAACTGCTCGACCATGGCCGTATCGAGGGCGCCGGTGCTCACCACCCGCGCTTCGACCCGTCCCTTGGCCTCGTTGAGCAGACGCCGATAGCAGCTTACAATGCCGGCCAGCTGCACTAACCGGTCGCGCTCGAGCAACAAGGACAAAAATTTGACCGTCAACGGTGAAAGCTGCTGGCCGTCGAGCACCTGCCTGAGAATTTTCATGCGCGGCGCCATGGCGAACGCCGGATTGGTCAGCACTTTCTGCAAATCCGAGCCGCTATAGATCGAGAAAAACCGCTCGATTTCCTCGCCGGTCTTTTCCTCCGCGCCGGCTTCGCGCGCCAGCTGGAAAAGCGCCCGAGTGTATCTTCGACTGAGCCTGCCCTCGATCATCGAGCCTGTCCGATTTGCTGTATGAACTCTTGTGCCAGCCGGGCTTGATCCGCCGCGGAAATATTTTTTTGCACCAACTCGCGCGCCGTCGATTCGGCCTTGTTGGCCAGTTCCTCACGGAGCTTTTCCCGCGCCATGATCACTTCCCGATCGGCGAGAAAATGCGCGTCTTCCTGTATCTTCACGGCCATAGCCTCGGCCTCGCTCAGCGTTCTGGCCTTTTCGCGCTCCGCGTCGGCGCGCCGCGATACTTGAATCGATTGAGCTTCCTGGTCGACACCGGCGACTTTCCCGCGGTATTCAGCGACCAGCGCCTCGGCCTGGTGTTTTTTTGCCGATGCCTGGGCGATCGTCGCCACGACCTCTTCCCGCCGCGCACGCAAAAGGTTACGTACCATCGGCAGCGCAAAGTAATAAAGAACCGCCGCGTAAATGATAAAATTGATCGCCGGCAAGACGACTTCGCCGATGGTTGGAACATGGTGCTCGGCGCCGGCCGCCGAAGCCCAGGCGTTAGCGGCTACGAAGACGTTCAGTCCGCTCACGCGACCCTCCTGCCCAGAACCTTGCTGGCGATCTCCGCCGCGATCGTCGCCGCTTCCGCGGGGGCAAGACGCCGCTCGGCCTCGAGCGCCGTCGCGATCTCCTGGCGCCTTAGCGAGAGGGTCTGTCCCGCCTCTTGGCGCGCCTTGGCTAAAATCTTTTCCCGCTCCTCGCGAGCGGCCTGAAGGATGCGCTCTCTTTCGACGGCAGCGACCGCCTGGGCTTGAGCGATTTTCTCTTCGTATTGCGCCCGCAGCCGCGCGCCGTCGTGCTCCAATTCGGCGGAATCATGTTGCGCGCCGGTGGTTTTGCGCTCGCGCTCGTCGAGCAGCTTTAAGTAGGGTTGGAAAAGGACTTTGTTGAGGATCAGCCAGAGGATGACAAATAAAATCACCTGATACAGGATGCTGATGTCTAAGGAAATCATCTGTCAACTTTCGCTTCTAACCGCACCGTCGCGAGGGCTGTAAGCGCCCGGGCGGTTCAACCCCTAGGCCGAATAATAAAAACCTACCTTCGGTGAAGAACGTAGGACTGGGATGGAAGAACGGCTAACCGAAGTCTAATTCTTGGAATCAGCTTGTAGCGTCGCCACAGGCGCCACCGCGGCTTTCTCAACGCTCACGTTCTGTGAATTTACGCTGCCGCTTTTTGCCTTCGCCACACCCATGGAGCAATCACCGTCAAACACAGCACCCTCGGTGATCACCAGTCGGGGGGCGCTCACGTTGCCGATTAAGCGCGCCGGTGCGAATAATTCAATCTTTTCCTTGGCTGTCACATTCCCTTCGACTTTACCGCGAATAATCACGACCTGTCCGGTGATCTTGGCCCGCACCTCGGCTCCTTCGCCGATGGTCAGCGCGCCCTGGCACTGGATCTCGCCCTCCACCACACCATCGATTCTGGCGGGCCCCTGAAAACTTAGCTGCCCGCTGACACGGCATCCTTTATAAAGATAACCCACCAATCCCGCTGTCGAAGGCGCCGGGGCAACTTCGACTTTCGGCGCAGGCTTCGGCTCAGACGCTGCGGCCACGATTGGCTTCGCCGGTTCCGGCGCCGCGGCCGGCTTGGCAGCTTCCGCAACTTTCTGCGGCTCTACTTCTGAAGTCTTTTTTCCACCAGGGTTACGATCAAACCAAGCCATATTATCTTCCCCCTGTTTGGGCAGAATTTCCTATAACATCCGCTAACCTTATTGTCAAAACGCATTGCTCATGGGATCGAACTGAGATTTCCCGATGCCGCCTCTGTAGAATTCGACTGGGAGCAGAATGACGCTTCGTACGAAAACCGATCTTTCGCGAAATTTTCGCCACTTGCCTTGACGGCCTGAGAAACTTCGGATTAGCTTAAGGGCTGCCAATTTTTGATGCCGCAAGCGACTTGTCGTCATCTCGAGAAGTGAAGCGACGCCTAGCGGAAATTGTACAGTATTTGTTTCATCCGTATAAGGTGAAAATCAGCTCCGCAACTGGGCCTGAAGAAGGAGTTCCCATGCACCGCCTGATTTGTTTGCTCGCTTTGTTGGCGCTTCCCGGCAGCCTGAGGGCGGAGCCCGCGCGCGGCGCCTATCCATCGGCAAACGTTCAGTTTTTACCCGCCTTCGTGGCTTTGGAAAAGGGCTTCTACAAGCGCGAAGGGCTCGACGCCGAGCTGATCTCGGTGCGGAACGCCGTAACCGCGGTGCAGGCGCTCATCGGCAATCAAATCCATTTTATCTTCTCGGTGGGCCCGCAGATGCCGTCCATCTGGGAAGGGAGCGATATTGTATTGCTCGCGCAGATGATCGGCCGGCCGACCTTCTCCATGGTCGTCACCCAAGACATTCAAAAGGTGACCGACCTCAAAGGCAAGAAGATCGGCGTCAGCTTCGGCGGCTCCACTTTCGCCGGCACCAAGGCGCTCTTGGAGCTCTACAAGATGAACCCGGAGAAGGATGTTCAGTACGTCAGCATCCCCGGCAGCCAGCCGAAGATCGCCGCGATGCAGCAAGGCATCATCCAAGCCGCGCTGTTGGCGCCGCCCTCCGACTACATTGCGATCAAAGCCGGCTTCAAGCGCCTGGTGAGCCTGGCGGATCTTTTCAAAGACACTTCGTTCAGCGGCCTCGCCGCCACCGGCAAGACGATCAAAGAGAATCCGCAATTCGTCAAACGCATGGTGCGCGCCATCGTGCGCGGTGTAATTCACAGCCGCGAGTACCCCGAAGACGCGGTGCAGACGATGGTCAAGCACTGGCGCATGGAACGTGATGTCTCGGTGGATGCCTATAACCTTGTAAAGGAAGCGCTTCACCCCGTACCGACAGAAAAGGGCGTCGAGCTCATGGCCCACTGGCAAGCCGTGGCTTTGAACGTGCAGCCCAAGCGCCCGGTGCGCGAATATATGGACTTGCGCTTCGTCAATGAAGTGGTCGCCGAACTAGGAAAAAAATAAGGAGCAGCGAATAATGTTGAAAAAACTGTTTTTGATCGCAACCCTGCTGGTTGGCGTGGCGCACGGCTTCGCCGCCGAGACAAACGATAAAAAAGGCCCGCTGTACGCAACCTTAAAAACCAGCATGGGCGACATCGTCATCCAGTTGTTCGACGACAAGGCGCCCAAGACCGTCGCGAACTTCGTCGGCCTGGCGACCGGAACCAAGGAGTGGGTCGATCCCAAGACGGGGGAGAAAGTCAAAAAACCATTGTACAACGGCACCATCTTTCACCGCGTCATCCCCGGTTTCATGATCCAGGGCGGCGACCCGCTTGGCAACGGCACGGGCGGACCGGGCTATCGCTTTGAAGACGAGTTTCATCCCGACTTGCGCCACACCAAGGGCGGCATACTCTCGATGGCCAACGCGGGGCCGAACACCAACGGCAGCCAGTTCTTCATCACTCTTGCGCCGACCTTACATCTGGACAACCGCCACAGCGTCTTCGGCGAATTGGTCAAAGGACAGGAAGTCGTCGTGGCGATCGGCAACGTGTCGCGGGGCTCCAATGACCGGCCGGTGAAAGAGGTCGTATTGAAAGAAGTGGTGATTACCCGCGGTAATTACTAGCGCTGTCCAATGCGTCTTAGACGTGATTCACCCGTCGATGCTTGAGGGCGCTTTCTACTCTAAGTCATAAGCCACGCCCACTTGAGCACCGACGTCGCGTAGTCCTTTCAGCACCGAGGGCAGCAGCGGGATACCGTGCTCGCGCCGCTCATCGGCGGTTTCGAACTCGATCTCGCCGGCCGCATACACGCGCTCTTGCCCCTCGATGGGCGGAGTGGACTTCAGCTCGCGCAGCAGCCGATCCATGTCGCGTTTGAATTCATCGACGGGTCGAAACGTATCGATGCGGATGGCGCCGAAAAAATGGCCGCGCGGATCCTGATCCGCATTCAAGGCCGTAAGCGTTCCGGTGAGCACGCCGCAAAGAATCTCGACGAGAATCGCCAGGCCGTAGCCTTTGTGGCTGCCGCCTTCGCGCGAGCCGCCGAGGGGCAGAAGCTTGCGCGCTTTCTGCGCCACCCGCGGATCATCCGTCACTTGCGCCTGTTCGTTCAAAGCCCAACCCGGCGGAATCGGTTTGTCCTGCCGCGCCGCGAGTTCCAGCTTTCCCGCTGCCGCCGTCGTGGTTGCCATGTCAAGGACAAACGGCAGCTCTTTCCCCGTCGGCACCGCGAAGCACATCGGATTGGTGCCGAACCGCGCCTCGCGGCCGAATGTCGGCACTACCTGCCTGCTCGCATTGGTCATGGCGATGCCGATCATGTCGTGCGGCAATGCCATCATGGCGTAATAGGCCGACATGCCGTAGTGGCGGCTGTTGCGCACGGCGACCATGCCGATGCCGGACTCCTTCGCTTTCCGGATCGCCATTTCCATCGCCCGGTGACCAACGACCATGCCCATACCGCGATCGCCATCGAGCAGCGCCGATGAAGCGGTTTCAGAAATCACGCGAACGTTGGGTTTGGCGGTCATCGAGCCCTCGGTCAGCCATTTCACGTACCAGGCATTCGGACTGAAACGAATCACGCCATGGGTATCGACGCCGCGCAGGTCGGCCTGAACGAGGGCGTAGGCGCCGATCTCGGCGTCTTCTTTGGGCACGCCGAGTTTTTCGAAAGCCGCGGCAACGAAACTCAAAAGTTTTCGGTGACTGACCCGGATCGTTTCATGAGTTGCCATGCATTTTCCTCCTGCAATAGCTTGCGCTCTGCTTAACTTTGAGCAGCCGTACCTGTCAAGCAATCCTCCTTGACGCTCTCAGCGTGTTTGCCTATGTTACGCGCAAATCTCCTCCGCCACACCTACGGAGGTTCATGACGATGAATCGTACGACTCCATCAGGGCAATGCTGCGCTTTGCTCGCTTCCTTGCTGCTGATCGCAGCAATCTTCCAGCGCGACCTCGCCGCCGCCGAGCTCGCGAATGTCCGTATCGCCCACGGCGCCTTTAGCGAAAAGATCGCGATCATGTGGATCGGCGCCGAGCAGGGAATTTTTCGCAAGCACGGCGTGCATGTCGAAGTCATCAATATTCGCAGCGGGCCTCAGACCATGGCCGCGCTCGCATCCGGCGATATTCAAGTCGCCTACACGATCCCCGGAACCGTGGTGAGCGCCGCGACCGGTGGTTTCGATGCGGTCTTTTTCGCCGGCATCGTCAACAAAGCCGACGGCGATTTTATCGCCTCGCCGCGCATCCGCGGACCGGAGGACTTAAAAGGCAAGCGCGTCGGCGTTCAGAGCATCGGCGGCGGAGTGTGGTCGATGGCGATGCTCGCTCTCGAGCATCTCGGCTTGGAGCCGAATAAGGACAAATTGACCGTCATGATCATCGGCGACTCGCCGGTGCTAGCCCAGTCGTTGGAATCCGGCGGCATCGAGGCGACTTATCTCAACTATACGCACAGCCGGTCGCTCAAGGAGAAAGGCTTTCCGGTTCTTCTCGACCTGGGCAAAGCGCCGATTCCCTACCAAGGCCTGGCGGCGGCGACCCGGCGCTCCTACCTCCGGCAAAATACAGTAACAATTGACGCGCTGATGCGCGGCTTTGTAGAGACCATCGCGTTCATTCACAAGCCGTCCAACAAGGAGGTGGTGGTAAAGGCGCTGATGAAAAACCTGCGGCTAAGAAATCTCGACGATGCCGAAACTGGCTATCAATCCCTCCAGTGGCTTTACAAGCCCGATATCAAGCCGACTATTCCAGGCATTCAGAACATGGCGCGCTTGCTTGCTCTCGGCAATCCGAAAGTTAAGACAGTAAAAATGGAGGATGTGGTCGATGACGCGCCTTGGCATCGGCTAGAGAAAAGCCCTTTCTACCGAGACTTGGTCTCCAGACAAATCAAGAAGGTGATGCGGCGGATTCTCGCGAGGCACAGAGTCAGTGCCGGCGTAAGTCGGCAAAGGCCGCTATTCTAATAGCAGACTTTCCGCATAGACAAAGATCGTGATCACCGCGAACATCTGCAAGATGATCGGGGTGATTTCCTTGATCCATTGAATCGGCGTGTAATGTTCGTCGACATCCCGGCGGATAAACGCGAAAGCCACGACGGATTGCGCCGAGCCGATATGCGTCCAACAGCCGCCGAGCGCGTAACCGGCGATCTGCGCCATCGCGAATAAGTGCATAATCGTTACGTCCAACCGCTGGAGCGCCCGGGAGGCGAAATCCGCCACCACATTGTTGTCCAGAATCGCAGAAAGGAACGTGCAGCCCACGAATTGCGCGAACGCGACATGGCCATGCCCCAGGACCTGGACGCCTTCGCGAATCAGCACCTGGAGCACGTCGAAGAATCCCGCTTTGGTCAAGAGCGTTATCGAGAGAAACAGCGGAAAGAGAAAATAATACTCGGCAAATTCATGCCGCGCTTCGCGCAAAGCAAGCCCGCGCATCTTCGGGATATTCCAAATGCCAAGCAGCGCGACACAAAAGCCGGCCAAGGATGCTAAGAAAAGCGGCACGTTATGATTGATTCCATGGGCGATGAGAAAGCCGATGAACGGCACCAGCGCCAACGCGCCGATTTTTTGCGCCCATCGCCTGCGCCTGGCAAAGCTCGCGATCGTCGCATCGACGCTTTTTCCCGCCTCGAGCGCGCCGCGCTGGTCGCCGGCGGCATCGAGCACATAATGGCGATCGAGCGGATCCGCGAGCTCTTCGCTAACGAAGTGGCCTAACAATTTTTTGCGCGTCTCGGGCGCAACATTTTCATGAACGAGAGCAATGCCCAACGATTCGCCGGCACGCAGGCGTTCGATCACACGATCGGCCTTTTCTCCAAGCTCGGCGGCGCTCGCTTCGACAAGCTCAACGCCGCTCAAAACCTCCCCGTGGCGCGACGCCTGGAGAAAGCGTACATCTTCCGCGTTAGCATCGACCACATCCATGGCATCCAGATGGATGCGGCCGCCAGCAATCTTGCGCTTCAGTTGCCAGGCGATGATCAGATAGCACGCCACGGCAATCGGCGCGCAGTAACGTAGAAAAAAAACGTCGTCAAGAAACGGCTGCAAGTTCGCTTTCATGATCAAATTGGGCGGCTCGCCGTAAGCCAGCCAGATGCCGCATATCGTCGTCACCGCCGTGCATACCATGACCGCATGCCGGATGGCGGCGGTCGGCGCTGCCGCCAACATCATGATGATCGTGAGAGTACGGATCGTTAATCCGATCATAGAAACGCCGTCGAGAATTCCCGAGGCAAAAGCGACCACAGCGGTAACTGAAATCACCGTGGGCAAGATACGGCCCCCATACCGATGCAGCAGATAGAATGTGATTCCTTCGAGCAGCCGGGTTTGGGCGATCACCGCGACAAAAAAGGTCAGGCCGAGAATGAACAGCATCGTGTCGGCATGAATCAGGTCATCCAGGCCGTGAAATGAGAACAGATTGCGCCAAGCCCAGGTCCACCAGCCGCCCTCGGCAATTTCCCCATGCCATTGAGAAGTCGCTAAGCCGCAAAAAGTCGCCACGATGACGAGCAGCATGCCGTAGGTGAGAGCGTTTTTGTGAATCTGATAGCGAAACGAGCCGAACAGAAACAGGCCAAGAATCGTCGCAAAGACTTCGCCGGCCAAAAGGCCGAGCGGCAGGGTGACAACTCTGCCCGCTGCAAACAACGCGGCGGCGAGGACGGCGCAGCCGAAAAGAAATCGTTTTTCAGAGATCATCACGACGCTGGCGACGTCGTTTTCGGCGGTATTCGGCTCAATCGTGGACATGGCGCTTTGGCCGTTTGCGTGCCGGCAATTTGTCGAGCATTAACATGGCGCGCGCGCAAAACAAGCGCCGATGCGGGGTCCAGACGCGATCATGCAAGCTTAAAACTAGCCGGGATGAATTTCGCTACGAACAGGAGCGCCTTCATGAGGAAAGCGCGAGCTCCTGTGTAAGAGGGAATTTCACTTTCGTCTGAAGTCTCTCCTGCGTAGGATCGAACGGAGAGGAATTTCAACTATCGCCGAGAGAGGCATTAACGCGAACACATGGACTAGCGCCCGTTCCTACCTGAACGGCGGCCGTAACGCGCCTAGTCGCGCCGATCCGACTTGCCCTCGAGCGGCGCCAGCAGCGCGCGCAGCAGGCCGATCACTTCATTGCTGTTACGAATGTTGTACTGCGCATGGGTTGCCGACATGCCGACCCGAATGGAGAAGGCGGAATCAGGCAGCGCTCTGAAGAAATCCTCGTCGGTGGTGTCGTCGCCGATGCCAAGGATGAAGTCGTAATCGTCATGACCCATCCAAGTTAACGCGGCGCCGCCCTTATTGACGCCGGCGTGGCGAACCTCCACGACCTTATCGCCCTGAACCACCTGGAGGTCGGTTTTGGCGATGAGTTTCAGAAGATGATCGATCAACTCCGGGGCGCAAAGCCCCGCCTGTTCCGGGTCCGCCATACGGTAGTGCCAGGCGACCGATTCCTCCTTGTCTTCGACCAGCGCGCCGGGCAGCCGGTCGGCATAGGTTTCGAGAATCGGCAGCAACTCGCGCTTCCACTCACTCGCCAGGGGCTTGGCCCGGCGCCAAGGTTGATCGGCCAACTTGAGCCAAGCGCCATGCTCCGCCACCAAGCCGAGAGGCAAGTCGCCGAGCCACTCGTCGAGCGTGCGGCGGTCGCGGCCGCTGGCGACGACCACGGTATTTTCCGGCTCCGCGGCAAGCGCGCGCAAGAGATCGCGTCTGGTGGGATCGAGTCCCGCCAATCCCGGATGACGAACAAGCGGCGTCAGCGTGCCGTCATAGTCCAGAAAGAACAAGCGGCGGCGGCTGGCGCGATAGCGCGCGACGATTTCCTGGCGCGCGGCGGGAGACAGCAGCTTGAACTCGATGCGGCCTTGCACCTCGCGCATGCCGAGCAGAGTCGCGAGAAAATCGCCCGCCCACCGCGTCACGTTGTAGCGCCTGAGCCGCCGCTGCATGAGGCGGTGGCGTTTCTGTTGCTCGGGCAGCGGCATTCTCAGCGCGTCTTTGAGCGCCCCGGCGATCTCGCCGCGGTCGTTCGGGTTGATAATGATCGCCTCGGGCAGTTCCTTGGCGGAGCCGGCCATCTCGCTCAGAATCAGCACCCCGCCGTCGGCTCGCGTGGAAACATATTCCTTGGCGACGAGATTCATGCCGTCGCGCAGCGGGGTCACCAGGCAAACATCGCTGACCGCGTAAAGCGCCGCCAGCGAGGAAAAGGCCACCTGGCGGTATTGATAGACCACCGGCGTCCAACCAACCCGCCCAAAGCGGCCGTTGATTTTGCCGACCAACTCCTCGATCTGGCGCTTCATGACCTCGTATTGAACGACGCCGATGCGCGAGGGCACGACGACCATCAACAAGGCCACCTTGCCGTGATGCTCCGGACAGTTTTCGAGAAATAGCTCATAACCTTCCAGCCGGTTCGATATGCCCTTCGAATAATCCAGCCGATCAACCGAAAGGATCAGCTTCATCCCGGCGATCGCGGTCTTGAGTTCGCGTATTTCCCGCTCGGTTTCATCGCCGCGCGGGGCGCCGGAGAATTTTTCGACGTCAATCCCCATCGGAAAGGTATCCACCCGCACCACGTGGTCCGGCGCCAACACCTGGCTCATTTGATGCTCGTAGCCGAGTATTCGCAGCACGCATTGCAGAAAGTGGTGCGCGTACTCGTAGGTGTGAAAGCCGACGAGGTCGGCGCCCAAAAGTCCCTCCAGGATGTCGCGGCGCCATTCGCCCGGCAGCAGGCGGAACACCTCGAATGACGGAAAAGGAATATGCAGAAAAAACCCGACCGTCAGTTGCGGCAAGCGAGCTTTGAGAAACCGCGGCAGCAGCATCAAATGATAATCGTGCACCCACACGACGTCGTCGGGCCGAAGAATCGTCTCCAGCGCATCGGCGAACAACTGATTGATCTGTTTGTATTGTTCCCAAAACGACGCTTGGTACAGCGCGAAAGACGGGAAATAGTGGAACAGCGGCCAGATCGTCGCGTTGCAAAACCCGAGATAAAACCGCTCCATCTGCTCTTCGGTAAGAAACACCGGATAGGAGCGAAATCGCGCCAAGGATTCCTGAATGACTTGCTTTCGGAGCGACTCATCGATGCTGCCACCCGGCCAACCGACCCAGAGATGCTCGGCGGGAAGAGCCCCCGCTTGCTCGCGCGATTCACGAAACGAGGCCAGTCCGGTAACCAAGCCGCCGGCGCTCGGATGAAACAGCGGGCGGCCTTCTTGGATTTCGACGTTGAAAGGCAAGCGGTTCGATACGATCACCAATCGCCGCCCGCTCAACTCCGCCGCCCCGTTGGTTTTTGCTATGGAAGGCTCCGTCACAGGAATACTCTGCTTTGGTCGTTGGAAAGGCCGCGCCCTCGGGCAGCACATGCTACGCTGGCGGCGCTGCAGGTCCGCAACGCCCGTCCGGCGTTTATAATATCACTTCAAAACCGCCCTTCACAGAAGAGTACGGAAAAATCCTCCGCTCTACTTGCCGTGCGATTTGAGCAGCTCCGAAAATTGCTTGTGCAGTTTGTTCAACTTCGGCGGGATCGTGTACTGGCAGTAGGATTGAAAGGGATTGTTCGCGAAGAACTTTTGATGGTAGTCCTCCGCCGGATAGAACTCCGCCAGCGGCTCCAGCGTGGTCACGACCGGATTGCGAAACGTCTTGGCATCGTCGAGCTCCCGAATGAACGCCGCTGCCTGCCGTTTCTGCTCGTCGTCGGTATAGAGAATCACTGAGCGGTACTGCGTGCCCGCGTCGTTGCCCTGGCGATTGAGGGTGGTCGGATCATGCGTGGCGAAAAAAACCGTCATCAAGTCGCGGAAAGAAATCTCCGTCGGGTCGAATTCAACCTTGATCACCTCCGCGTGCCCCGTCTGTCCCGAACAGACCTGCTCATAGGTAGGATTTTTCGTCGCGCCGCCGGCGTAGCCCGAGACCACCGAACGCACACCGCGCAGCTCGTCGAACACCGCCTCCGTGCACCAAAAACAGCCGCCGCCAAATACTGCCATTTCCTTTTTGCCGTTGATCATTTTCACCCCCAATTCGCGAATGACTTCGGGCTACATGCTGAAATCAAACACTTTTCGCCGCCTCAAGCCAAGCCCTCGTTGTAATTGCTTTTGGGGACAAAATTGAAAAAGTGCCCCGAACCTTCAACGATGCGTTGCGAGTGGCGCGTCCCCGCGGGGATGTTTACCCCGACCGGACTTTCGACCACAATCTTCTCATCAAGAATCTGAAACTCGATCTTCAAACCGGTGAGCTCCGGTCCGGTGCCGATGGCGATATGCTGTGTATCGCAGTTGTGGGCGTGCAGGTCGACATAATTGGCTTGGCTGGGCTGAACGTTCGAGACGCTGCGCACGACGGTGTAGAACCCCGCCTCGGGCTTAAGCTTGCCGTCGACGAACACATAGCGCACCCCCGGCGCCGCGTCGGTGTGATATTTGATCTCGGTCGTCGGCCGCACCTCAGGAGGGAAAATATAGCCCGCATATTTGGCGAAATCGCGCGTTCCCTTTGCCAGATCGAACGATTTGTCCTCATGCGTATAGCCACGATCGCGAAATAGAACAGTGACCGTGCCCGCGCCGTTGGTGACCTTGTACTCGTGCACCGCGCCGGTGGGAATATACACGCAGGCGGGGGAGACGATCTTGTGCGCTTTCCCTTCGAAGATGATCTGTCCTTCCAAACCGCTGAGATCCCCATGATTGCCGATGAAATAATAAAACTCATCGGTGTTGTGGCAGTGCGGCACCTGATAATCCGGCACCGGTGACGGCAAATCCTTCGCTTCATGAATCGCCACGTAGATATTCGCTTCGGGGTGCGAGTCGCGATTGATGAACACGTGGCGCTTTACCGGCAGCGCGCTAAGCTGGCGCAGCGGGCGCTTCTCTTCATGCTTGCCGCCCAGCGCCCCTGGCCGCGCTTTGGCGATATATTTCGTCAGGTCCATCGACAGATCCTCCGATCCCTTCACGTCGCGCACTACGGCACCATTATTTCCGCAAAATCTACAGAATCTTCACGCGCGCCAGCGTTAACGGATGCTAGGGATCGCATACCATTTCTCCCCTTTCGAATGCCAGCAGCGCATCCGGCCATACCGCGCCGAGCAATTCTTGACTTCCATTTATGAACATGATTTTTCTCTTATTTCTACGAAGATTTAGGAGGACCAATATGGCCAAAATGTTAATCGCCGGTGAGCAGGTCGATTCGGACAGCGGGCAAATCACCGAAGTCCGCAATCCGGCTACCGGGGAAGTTGTCGACACCGTTCCGAAAGGCACGATCACCGATATTCGCCGCGCCATCGACGCCGCCCAAGGCGCGTTAAAGAAATGGTCCACCATGGCGCCGTCGAAACGTGGCGCCGTTTTACTCGCCGCAGGCCACACGATCCTCCAGCAGGAAAAAGAGCTCGCCACCCTGCTCACCAAGGAGCAAGGCAAACCGATGCGCGAGTCGATTCTCGAAATCCGGCGCTTCGTTCACACTTTGGATCATTATGGGGGCATGGCCAAAACGATGCGCACCAGCGCCGTTATGCTCGACACCGGCCGCCATGGGCTGGTGCTGCGCAAGCCTCTCGGCGTGTGCGGCTCCATCGTGCCATGGAATTTCCCGGTATCGCTGATGGGGAACAAGCTCGGTCCCGCCCTGCTCGCGGGCAACACCGTGGTCGTGAAGCCGGCGGGCACCACGCCCCTCACCGACCTGCGCACCTGCGAGATTATCGACAAGGCGATTCAGGACGCGGGCGGCCCGAAGGGCGTGTTGAATGTTGTCACCGGGCCCGGCAGCGTCGTCGGTGAAGAGCTGCTGGTCAATCCGACCGTGAGAAAAATCGGTTTTACCGGCGCTACCGACACCGGCCGCAGAGTCATGCAGTCGGCGGCGAAGGACTTCAAGCACGTGACCTTGGAGCTCGGCGGCAGCGATCCGATGATCGTCTGCGACGACGCCGATCTCGAGCGCGCCGTCAGCGCCGCTTCGGTGGGGCGGTTTTTCAACTGCGGCCAAGCCTGCCTGGCGGTCAAGCGGCTTTACGTCTTCGATAAGATCGCCGACGTCTTCATGGAAAAGCTCGTCGAAAAAGCCCGGAAGATCAGCGTCGGCAACGGGCTCAAGTCGGGTGTTTTGATGGGCCCGCTGCACACCAAAGACCAGCGCCAGGAGGTCGAAGAGCAGGTCGATGACGCGGTCAAACGCGGCGCCAAGGTCATCTTCGGTGCCCAGCGGCCAAAAGGCGACGACTACGACAAGGGCTTTTATCTGCAGCCAACCCTGGTGGCCGACGTTGACCCCGCTTCGCGCATGATCCAGGAAGAAGTATTCGGCCCCGCGCTGCCGATCGTGCGCGTGAAGAACCTCGACCAAGCCATCGAGCAGGCCAACAGCTCGATCTTCGGCCTCGGCTCGTCGATCTGGACCAAAGACATCAACCGCGCGATGTACGGCGCGGAGAATATCGAAGCCGGTTACACCTGGGTCAATTCGGCGCAAATTATTTACGACGAGCTGCCCTTCGGCGGCGTCAAGCAAAGCGGGCTCGGCAAAGAGCACGGCGACGAGGCGATCGAGCACTACACCGATTCCAAGTCGGTCGTCATCGCCACCGAGACCGACTCGGAAATCATCGGAGGAGAGTAACGGAAAAGATCGAGGGATGGACGATAGAGGATCGCGATCCTCGACCATCGGCGGTTTCATGAACCTCAATCTGCCCGACATCTATAACGCCGCCACGACCTTCGTCGACGAAAATATCCGTCTAGGTCGGGGCGGCAAAGTCGCCATCTACTATCAAGATCGGAAAATCACCTACCAGGAAGTCTTTGAAAACGTCAATCGCAGCGGCAACGCGCTCAGGGATCTCGGCATCGAGATCGAAAACCGCGTCCTGGTGATCCTGCCGGACTCTCCCGAATTCGCCTACTGTTTTTTCGGCGCCATCAAAATCGGCGCGGTGGCCGTGCCGACCAATCCTTGGATGTTCGCCAAGGATTACGA
This sequence comes from uncultured delta proteobacterium, assembly GCA_963745035.1. Classification (GTDB taxonomy): domain Bacteria; phylum Desulfobacterota; class Binatia; order UBA9968; family UBA9968; genus DP-20. The sequence continues at coordinate 466,880 of CAVUVW010000013.1, forward strand.
GTATCTGATCAACGACAGCCGGGCGCGGGCGATCGTCGTTCACGAATCGGTTTTGCCCGAAATCGAGAAGATCTGGGACCGCACCCCTTTTTTGAAGCAGATCGTCGTCGTCGGAACACCGAAGGGTAAGGCGGTCTCATACGAAAGCCTGATCGCCAAGGCTTCCGACAAATTGGAAGCGGAGAAGACCACCCGCGATGACGTTTGCTTCTGGTGCTACACTTCGGGGAGCACGGGAAATCCTAAGGGCGCGGTGCACCTGCAGCACGACATGGTCACGATCAGCGATCTGTTCGTCGAGCCGGTGCTGAAAATGAACGAAAACGACCTGTGCTTTTCTGCATCCAAGATGTTTTTTTCCTACGGGCTCGGCAACTCGCTTTATTTTCCTTTTCGCTTTGGCGCCTCGACCGTCCTTTGGCCGGAAAAGCCGGATCCGGAAAAAATTCTTCAAGTCATAGAGAAATACCGGCCGACGTTTTTTTTCTCCGTGCCGACCCTGTTCGCGCGCTTTCTGCGCATCGAGAAGAAATACGACGTAAGCTCCCTGCGCGTCTGTTTGTCGTCCGGCGAGCCGCTGCCACCGGCGCTTTTCCACCAGTGGAAAGAGCGTACCGGATTGGAGCTCTTGGATGTGGTCGGCTCCACCGAGGCGACCCATGATTTTCTCGCCAACCGTCCGGGGCGGGCCAAAGCCGGCAGCAGCGGCGAGGTCACGCCGGCGTTCGAGGCCAAGATCGTCGACGACGACGGACGTGAGGTTCCAATCGGCGAGGTCGGTAACTTGATGGTCAAAGGCGACGCCAACGCGCCTTACTATTGGAATAAACACGAGCAGACCAAGCGCATGATGCAGGGCGAATGGCTTAAAACCGGCGACACCTATTACCGCGATGCTGAAGGCTATTATTGGTACTGCGGCCGGTCGGACGACATGATGAAAGTCGGCGGCCTGTGGGTTTCGCCGATCGAGATTGAAAATACCTTGATGGAGCATCCTGCCGTGCTGGAGTCCGGCGTTATCGGCGATACAGATGCCGATGGCCTGCTTAAACCCAAGGCATTCGTTTTGCTGAAGAACGAATTCAAGCCGAGCGCTGAACTGCGCCAGGAGCTGCAGAATCACGTGAAGAGCAAGCTCGCGCCCTACAAGTATCCCCGCTGGATCGAGTTCGTCGACGACCTGCCGAAAACCGTCACGGGTAAAATCCAAAGATTTCGCCTGCGCAACAAAAACTGAGGATCAAGAATCCGAAATCGCGATCCTCCATCCTCAATTTTCAATCGTCAACCCATTCTCAAGGAGCAACCATGGCAGCCAACCTCAAGGAATTAAAAGAAACCCTCGCCTACTCCTGCAATATCCTCGCGCACGAAGGCCACTGGGATAACATTCTCGGCCACGTTTCGGTGCGCATCCCCGGGCAGAATCGGATTCTCATGAAGCCGCACAGCTTCGGCTTCGAGGAAATTCGCCCGCAGCATATCATCGTCGTCGATATCGAGAGCGGCAAAAAGGTCGAAGGCAAGCACGAGCGGCACTCGGAGGTTTTTATTCATACCGAAATCATGAAGGCGCGGCCGGACGTGAATTGCGTGGTCCACTCCCATCCGCCATACGCCACCGCCTTCGGCGCGCTGGGCCAGAAACTCCGTCCGATCAGCCACGAGGGCAATATTTTTTACGAAGGCTTGCCGACCTTCGACTACACCACGGCGTTGATCCGCACGCCCGAACTGGGAGTCGAAGTGGCGAAAAGTCTGGGAAAATGCCGCGGCGTGCTGATGAAAAACCACGGCTCCACCGTGGTTGGCGAATCGATCGAGGTAGCAACGCTCTACGCAGTGTTCTTAGAAAAGGCGGCGCGCATTCAATTGATGGCCATCGCCTCCGGCGATCCGTCCTGGACGAGTGACGAAGAAGCCGCGGTCAAGTACGAGCAGATCTACACGCCGCATCGTTTGGAATCCATGTGGGAGTATTTCGTGCGCCGCGCCAAAAAGTTTCGGAAATCCAGCTAGCCGACGCCTGGAAGCCTGCTACCAACGCTGGTGTTCTTGGACCGTATTTGAGTCCGAAGCGTTACTTTCCGCCGGTCTTCTTCTCCAATTCGGCGACGAAGCGCATATCCATCATATCTTCAGGCTTCATGCTCCGGACCGCGGGCTCTTTGTCTCCGATCTCGGCGAGCACCGCTTCCATTCCTTTGCGGCTCACGTAAGGCGGATATTCGAGATAATCCTTAAACTGGGTATACGCATCTTCGCGAATTTCGGGGTCGCTTACCTTGAGCTGTCTTTCAATCATACGCAAAGAAGCTGCTTTATTGTTCTTGAACACCTGGATGCCTTCGGCGTACGCGCGCACCACGCGTCGTACGACGTCTTCATTGGCCTTGATATAGCTCCGGCTCGTCCCGATGGCCACCGAGACGAACTCCGGCCCTTCTTTGGCGATGTTCATCAACTCCACGAAGCCCGACTTTTTCGCCCTCGCGTTGGTGGGCGGCGACATCACGCCGGCATCGATCTGCCCCGCAGCCAGGGCAGTAAAGATGTTCGGCACCTCGAGCAACGGCAGAAGCTGATAATCTGCGCCTTTGAGTCCCGCAGTGGTGAGAGCGTAAAGCGCCGATGTATGGGTCGATGAACCGACGCGGGTGATACCGATCTTCTTGCCCTTGAGATCAGCGATTTTTTTAATGTCCGATTTGGCCATCAGGGAAAACACCTGCCGATTGGTTCCCGCAGCAACCAATACAATGTTGGCTCCCTTCAAGGTTGCCTGTGTGGCGTTGGAACCGTCCATAAACGAAAAGGCGATCTCGCCGGCGAGGATTGCCTGGATGCCGCGGGAGCTCGACGGGATGTGGATCAATTCCACATCGAGGCCGTGTTTTTTGAATAAGCCTTCCTGGTGCGCCATGAAAATGCCGCTCTGGGCACCGGTGATTGCGGTCCAATTGATGCGCACGGGCTGGGCGAACGCTGCGGACGCAGCCGTGATAAGAAGTATGATGCTGGGGAAAAACAGTCGCAATTTCATTACTGTAACTCCTTTAAGATCTGAGCCAGAAGGCTCTTAACAAAGACGTGCGATCGAGTCAATTCATTCACTGCGGGAATATTTGGCAAAGCCCGACAAGCGTGTTAGATAGGCGCCATGAGCAAGAAAATTCATCTCACCTTGGCCACAGGCGATTACGAAAGCATTCGCGCTTTGAAGGAAGGAACGGTCAAAGCCGACGGCATCGAGCTCACCGTGTTGACCGATATGACTTCTGATATTCGCCACTGGCGCATGCTGCGCAATCGCGAGTTCGACGTCGCCGAGCTGTCCATGTCGAATTACTTGATGGCGAAATACACCGGACTGCCCTTCGTTGCGATCCCGGTGTTTCTGCACCGGCGTTTTCGCCACGGTTTTATCTTTCTGAATGCCAATAAGGGAATCAAGAAACCGTCGGATCTGATCGGCAAAAAGGTCGGCCTGCGAAATTTTCAGGCGACGGCAAATCTATGGATTCGCGGCATTCTGGAGCATGAGCACGGCCTGCCGCACCGCAGCATTCATTGGTTCAAGCAGGACGAGGAAGAAGTGGACTGGACCCCGCCGCGGGATCTGGACATCCAAAGGATCGCGCCGGGAAAGAGCGTTGAGAAAATGCTTGTCGATGGCGAGCTTGACGCGCTGATCCATCCGGAAGTGATTCAACCTATTCTCGAAAAAGACCAAAGGATAACTCGGCTGTTTCCCAATTATCGCGACTTGGAAATCGACTATTATAAGCGTACCGGGTTCTTCCCGATCATGCACACGACCGCGATCAAGCAGGAGATTGTCGACAAGCACCCGTGGGTGCCGATCAATTTGATGCAGGCCTTCGAGGAGTCAAAAAAAATCGCCTACAAGAGGATGGATAATCCGCGCATTGTGCCGCTTGCGTGGTTCCGCCATTTCTGGGAAGAACAAGAAGAACTCCTGGGCGCCGACCCGTGGGTTTACGGCCTCGGCGAAATTAATCGGAAAGCGCTGGAGACTTTGATGCAGTATTCGCAGGAACAGGGACTGATCGGACGCAAACTGGCTTTGGACGAGCTGTTCATCGCCACCGCGGCGCATTCCTAAATATGGAAACCGCCATTGTCGCAGGGGTTGGACCCGGCACCGGCGCCGCTCTCGCGCGCGCCTTTGCCAAAGAAGGCTACGCGATGGGATTGCTGTCGCGCCGCAGTGAATCCAGCGAGCCGGTCGCTGAAGAGATTCGCGCCGCGGGCGGCAAGGCGCTCGCTGTTCAAGCCGATGTGACCGACCGTCGCAGTGTGCAAGCCGCCGTCGCGCAAATTCGCCAGAGTCTGGGAACGGTAACAGCGCTCGCTCATAACGCCAGCGGATACGGCCGCGGTGATTTCCTGCAGATGGACCCCGACCAGATCCGCCAGTCATTCGAAGCCAACGTGATGGGCGCGGTGCATCTCGCCCAGGCAGCGATTCCCGATATGCTCAAGGCCGGCCATGGATTCATCTCACTCACCGGCGCGACGGCGGCCCTCCGCGGCCGCGCCGGCTTCGCGCCGTTGGCGATCGGCAAAGCCGGCTTGCGCATGCTCGGTCAGTCGCTCGCGCGGGAATTTCACCCGAAAGGGATCCACGTCATCCACGTGATCGTCGACGGCCAAATCGACACTCCTCGGCTGCGTTCGCGCGAACCCGATCGCGCCGGTGACACCGTCATTCCCCCAGGCGCCATTGCCGACGCGGTCATCTCTTGCCTGCGCCAGCCGCGCACCGCTTGGTCGCACGAGATCGACTTGCGGCCGTTCTTGGAGACCTTCTAGGCTGGCTGCTTACAAGATTGATCTTACAGCGGTATTGTCGTAAGTTTTTACAACCTGACGACGAGTCTAACGCTGCGCCGAGTGAATCCGGCGAGGGAGGTTGTATGTTCGGAAAGGGAGTTTTCCAGGAAGAGGAAAGCCTGCTGCGCGACATTATTCGGAGCATCGACAAGCGTGTCGATTATTCGGCAAAGGAAGGCGCGGGGACGCACTTCACCGTCCACGTCAAGCTGCGCGGCCACGAGGCCGATGTCGTGCTCGATCTGGAGGACCTGAAAGCGGCCCGCACCGACATGGTGAGGCGACAGCAGATCCGCCACAAGATCAAGGCGCGCTGCGATCATCTGGACAAGACGCGTTACGGCGCCGACGTTCTCGGTCTAAAGTCGGCAAGAATTCTGCGCGCGGCCCCCAAGCCGGAAGCGCCCCCCCACCGCGGCGGATTTGGCCGGGGCGTAAGAAGATAATGGCTTCATAGCGCGGGTTTGTGCATCCCGACATGCTGGATCATTGACGGCCACGTAGCCGAATCATGGACAAAGCCAACCTCATTCGTGATGCCTTGGCGCATCATGGTCAGCTCATCATGCCCGGCGTTTACGATGCTCTCAGCGCCAAGATCGCGGCGCGGGCCGGATTTGAGGTTGTTTTCATCACCGGCTACAGCCTGTCGGCTACCCTGCTCGGCGAGCCGGATTTCGGCGTGCTGACCCAGACCGAAGTGGTCGGAGCTACCCAGCGCATCTGCTCGGTGATCGAGACCCCGGTCATCGTCGATGCCGATACCGGTTACGGCAACGCCATCAACGTGATCCGCACGGTCGAGGATCTGCTGCGTGCCGGCGCTGCGGGCATGTTCTTGGAAGATCAGATCTGGCCGAAGCGCTGCGGCCACATGAAGGGCAAACAAGTCATCGCGCTCGACGAGCAATTAAAGAAACTCTCGGCGGCGGTCGAGGCAAAGGCCGGGCGGGACTTCTTTATCGTCGCGCGCACCGATGCGCGGCAGGCATTGGGGTTGCCCGAGGCAATCAAACGCGGCAAAGCCTTCAAAGACGCCGGGGCCGACGCCGTCTTTATCGAAGCGCCGGAGACCAAGCAGGAAATGGCAGAAATCGCCCGCCAAGTGCCTGGGCCGCTGGTCGCCAATATGCTCGAACGCGGCGTGACCCCGCTCATGGCGCCAAAGGAGCTCAAGGAATTGGGCTTCGATCTGATCGTTTGGCCTCTGGCACCGCTCTACTCGGCCGCTAAGTCGCTAGCCGACGTTTACACGACTTTGCGCCGCGACGGATCCACGATAGCGATACTGGATCGGTTAATGCCGTTCGACGAGTTTAACCAGATCGTCGGGCTGGAAGAGAAATATGCGCTGGATGAAAAGTACAGGAACTAGGCAAGTTCAACGGAATGAATTTGTTCAAGTTTCGCTTATCACAACCGCATCGGCATCAACACATATAAGTAGTTATCGACTCCCGCCTTACGAATGATACTCGGGCTCAACTCGTCCTTGAGCTCGATATCGATCTCGCCGTCCCCGCCGAGCACGCTCAGAACGTCGATCAGATAACGCGCATTAAATCCGATTGATAGCGGTTTGCCCTTGTACTCCGCCTCGATTTCTTCAACCGCCTCGCCCAGATCCGGGTTATTGGCGGAAATCGAAACTTTGCCGTCCGTGAACTCCATGCGAATTCCCTTGTAACGCTCGCTCGAGAGAATCGACACGCGGCGCAAAGCCTGGAGCAGCTCATCATGCTCTAGCTTTACGATATTCGGGTTTCCCTTCGGAATGACCTTTGTGTAATCGGGAAAGTCGCCGTCGATCAAGCGCATAAAAAGCTCGATCTTATCTTTCGTGACCAGTCCCATGTTTTCCTTGAAGCCGAGGGAAACAGCGCCGTCGGAGCCGTTCTCCAAAAGTTTCTTGAGCTCCGCCAAGCCCTTGCGCGGCAGGATCACGCCCTTGGCCAAACCGAAGGAACCAACGGCTTTTTCCTCGAAAGCGAGACGATGGCCGTCGGTGGCGACCATGCGAATGTTGCCGCTGTCGCCCTGCTCGATAAACACGCCGTTTAAACTGTAACGTGTTTCATCGGTAGAAACCGCAAAAATCGTGCGTTCGATCATTTGATGCACAGTGGAGGCTGGAGTGGTCGACAGCGCCTTACCATCGAACTTCGGAAACTGCGGGAATTCCTTTGCGTCGATGCCGACGATTTTAAAAACCGACTTTCCGCTGCGAATCTCCACCCAGTCGTTGTCCAGACGCTTTAATTGCACCTGCTCGTTGGGCGCTTCCCGAATGATCTCGTAAATCTTTTTCGCGTTTACGGTGACCGTGCCCTCTTTGACCACGTCGCCGTCGACTTCGCCTCTGACCCCTACTTCCAGATCGGTCGCGGTAACGCGAATGGACCCTTTGACGCACTCAAAAAGAACATTGGCGAGGATCGGCATGGTATTGCGCCGTTCCACAATACTTTGCGTCCAATAAAGCGTTGCGAGAAGACTTTCCCGCTTGGCTTTAATCTCCATACTTTCCCCCTGTGACTTCTATTGCCTTACTTATATATAAATTCAAGAAGTAATAGTAGAGGCTGTGGACAAGGCGGAAAACTTCGCTTTGGCGAGGAAAATCAAAACTCTAGCTTGTGACTTAAAACGGGAGCTTAATCTCGTTTTGCACTTCTTTAACGACGCGTTCGGATGAGGGCGTGGTCTTTCACAGCAACCTTGACCGTTAATCACAGGATATTCACAGCTATTTGCGGATGTGCAGATTTCTCTCGAGCTTTTCGATGGTGATCTGCATCTGCGGGTCTTCTTTCATTTTCCGCTCGATGGTCTTAGATGCATGGATTACCGTCGAGTGATCCCGGCCGCCGAATTGGTCGCCGATGCCGGGGAAGGAAGCACCAGTGTACTTGCGGCAGAGATACATCGCTACCTGGCGCGGCAGCGCGATGTTTTGTGTTCTTCTCTTCGCTTTCAGGTCGTTGACTTTGATATTGAAATAGTCGCAGATCGTTTTTTGTATATTCTCGACCGTAATTTCCCTTTTCGCACCGTTCAGGGTATTGCGCAGGACGTCTTTGGCCAAATCTACCGTAATCGTAGCTTTGGTAAGGGAGGCAAAGGCTCCGAGGCGGGTGAGAGATCCTTCCAACTCGCGCACGTTGGAATCGATATTCGAAGCCAGAAAGATCGCCACGTCGTGGGGCAGTTGGACCGACTCCGCCTCGGCCTTCTTCTGCAAGATCGCCACGCGCGTCTCCATGTCGGGTGGTTGAATGTCGGCGATCAAACCCCACTCGAAGCGGTTCCGCAGACGGTCTTCGATACCAGGAATTTCCTTGGGAAATTTATCCGACGTGATGACGATCTGTTTGTGCGATTCGTAGAGCGAGTTGAATGTGTGGAAAAATTCCTCCTGCGTTCGCTCTTTGCCCGCGATGAACTGCACGTCGTCGAGGATTAGGAGGTCCACGTTACGAAATTTTCGCTTGAATTCGTCCATCTTGTCGCGCCGAAGGGACGCGATCAGCTCGTTCATGAACGATTCCGAGCTCAGATAGCCCACTTTTAGGCCGGACCGCTGCGCCGTCGCGTGGTGGCCGATGGCGTTTACCAGATGAGTTTTTCCGAGGCCGACGCCGCCGTAGATAAACAAGGGATTGTAATTGTCTCCTGGCTGATTGGCCACCGCGACGCAGGCGGCGTGGGCAAACTGATTGCTGGCGCCGATCACGAAGTTCTCGAACGTATACTTTGCGACGAGATTGCTTGCGCGCTGCGGCTTGTCTCGCTCCCGTTCATCTTTTTTCGCGGCTTTTTCCGAGGTCGGCAGCTTTGCCGCTTTTTCATTGACTTGAAAAATCACGCGCACGGCAAGCCGCGCCGACGAGCTCAACACGGCTTCAAGCTTGTTGATATAGTGTTCCGTGAGCCAATCGCGAAAAAACTTGTTGGGAACTTCTAAAACAACTTCATTTTTGTTTCGCGACACGAAACGAATCGGCGCAATCCAGGTCTCGAAATTTTGCGCGCCGATTTGCTCTTTGATTTCGGCTCAACGCCTGGGTCCATTGCTCGCTCATTTCAGCACCCGCTAAGCTTCTGAAAAGACAGGACAACCTATGCAAATAGTTACACACAAGGTTATCCACAGTTGTGGATAACTAAAATAGCTGACAATTCCCATGGCTTTGCGTGAAGTTGAGAGCCTGGCGATCCATAGGACGCCGATAGAAACACCGCTTGTGCCCGCGCTGAAAAATCTCCATATGGTGGAAGTTTTTTATGGTGGAAGTTTTTTCGCGCCTCGGAAAAGAAAACCGACGGCGATGCGCTTTAATTTCGGAAGCGTTGTTAATAGTCCTTTTCAAAATTCTTTGCAAGAAAAAAACATCGACAAATTTTTTTTTCCCGTTTCTGCAATCATGTTGACAGCATAGCAGCGCGATGTTAGCTACGGTTTTTCGAACGATGTCGCGATCAAGAAAAATTTTTTGCCGCGCGCGCGAAAAAATTCCCGGCGGCGTCAACAGTCCCGTGCGCGCGTGGAAGGCGGTGGGCGGCGAGCCGTTGATCATCGCGCGCGGGCAAGGAAGTCGCATCTTCGACGCCGACGGAAGACGCTACATCGACTTTGTCGGATCTTGGGGGCCGCTGATCTTGGGTCATGCCCATCCAAGGATCGTGCAAGCGGTGAAACGGCGGGCAGCAATGGGTTTTACGTTCGGCGCTCCGACGGAAGCGGAAGTTCGCCTCGCCGAGATGGTGGCGCGGATCGTGCCGTCTATAGAGTTGCTGCGTCTGGTGAGCTCCGGCACCGAAGCCGCGATGAGCGCGGTGCGGTTGGCGCGGGCATTTACCGGAAAACGGAAAATAATCAAGTTCGACGGTTGCTATCACGGTCACGCCGACGGCTTGCTGGTAAGGGCCGGGTCGGGCGTCGCGACCCTGGGTCTTCCCGATAGCCCGGGAGTTCCGCCCAGCTACGCGCGTGAAACGTTGATAGCTAAATACAACGACATCACATCCGTGCAAAGAATCATGAACGCGCACCGGAGTGATATCGCCGCCATCATCGTCGAGCCGATTTGCGGCAATATGGGAGTCATTCCGCCGGAAGCGAATTTTCTCAGGAGTCTCCGTCAGATCACCCGACAAAGCGGCGCGCTGCTCATCTTCGATGAAGTCATCACCGGGTTCCGCGTCGCCCGCGGCGGCGCGCAGGAAATTTTTCGGATAAAGCCGGATCTGACTTGCTTGGGAAAGATCCTCGGCGGCGGCTTCCCGCTGGCGGCCTTCGGCGGCACGGCGCGGATCATGAAGCTGCTCGCTCCCGCGGGCGCGGTGTATCAAGCGGGAACTCTTTCGGGAAACCCCATGGCGGTAAGCGCGGGCATCGCGACCCTCGAGGCATTAAGCCGGCAGGGCATCTACGAATCTTTGGAGGAAAAAGCGCACTACCTCGAGCAAGGATTCCGGGACGTTCTCACGAGACACGATATCAAAGCTGCGCTCAACCGTGCCGGCTCGATGATGACCCTGTTTTTCGGGCTGGAAGAGGTGCACAACGCGGACGACGCGCGCCGGTGCGACCGTAAGAAATTCGCCCGCTATTTTCACGGCATGCTGCGCCGCGGGATCTACCTTCCACCGGCTCCGTTCGAGGCCATGTTTGTCTCCACGGCTCATTCCCGTGCGGATTTAGATGCGACAATTCGCGCTTTTAACCAGTGGGCGGCGGCGGATGCCTAAACTTGATCGACATAACCGGGCATGTTAGAAGACAAGCCCAGTGGGGAACGTCGCGGGCCGCCCCGACAACCGGCAACAAGACCAAGCTCCCTTCCTGCGCCGAGCGGGCTTATATTTAGGAGTAGCTTTCGAATTACCGGGCACCATTCTTGCCGGATTGGTGGTCGGGTACTACGCCGATGAATATTTCCGCAGCTCGCCATGGCTGCTGATTACCTTCACGGCTCTTGCATTCGTCGGCGCATTTGTGCGGCTCTTGCGCTGGGCAAAATTTTTTGCGCGCGCGCGTGATGGAAACAGCCGCTAAAAAAAGCATAATCCGCATCGAGCTTTGGCATGGAGTGTTGCTGCTCGCATTACTGGTCACCTTGGGGCCGGCGCGGTTGATCGATCCAGCGGCGCTCTTGGCCGGCGGGATTTTTATGGGAGTCAATTTTCTCCTGTTGAGTCTGGGTATTGCCTGGGTATTGACGCCCTTGGCCGGGAAGGGTCGCGTCAAGGCGGGGATCGGATTCCTGGTGCTTAAGATTATTCTTTTTCTGGGACTTCTGACCATGTTGTTTTTTCATTTCGCACTGGACGCCCTCTCTTTTGCCCTCGGTTTTTCGACTTTAATCCTGGCGATAGTTTTGGAAAGCGTCGTAAGAACGACGCACGCGCAAGCCTAGAGAAAAGAAATGGAACATCCGTTTACTTGGTACAATCTGCTGCCGCAAAGCTTTCAGCATGCGATTGGCGATCACACGTTTTTTGCGCTGGTCGCCGCGATTTTACTCTTACTGTTTGCGTTCGCCGCACGCGCGGCGCTGGCCAAGGCGCAAGACCCCGCGGTCCCGGCCGGGGAGCTGGGCGCGAGAAATATCGCGGAGCTTTTGCTCCAGTTAGTGGTGAACCAGAGCGATCAAATCATCGGCAAGCAAGGCCGTAAATATGTGCCTTTTTTCGCGACCTTCTTTATGTTCATCCTGCTGAGCAATTTGCTCGGGCTGCTGCCTGGCTTTGCGCCGCCGACGGGCAATCTCAACACGACGATCGGTTTAGCGCTTTGTTCTTTCATTGGCTACAATATAATCGGCGTGCGCGAACAAGGCGGCGCATATTTCAAACACTTCATCGGGCCGATGACCGGGCTTCCCGCCAGCACGATCATCGGCAAGTTGGCTTTCCTACCCCTTTTGCTGATTTCCGCGACCTTCTTTTTTATCCTAGAGGCTTTCTCACATGGTTTTCGGCCGGTTTCACTGTCTTTGCGGCTTTTTGGCAACATGATGGGAGATCACGAGGTGATCACGGCGTTCATCAAGCTTACGAAAGTGGTGGTGCCGGTGGCATTTTATGCCATGGGTACGCTGGTTGCCGTGATTCAAGCTTTTGTTTTCACGCTATTGAGCATGATCTACGTCGCTCTGGCGATAAGCCACGGGCATGATGAAGAACATGATCACGAAGCGCCGCATCAATCACGTCACTAAGCGATCGCCCGCGTGGCGAGGATGAGGAAAGATGAGAGGTGGGCTAAAGTCGCTGGAAAGGAGAGGAGAATGAAGCAGCTGTTTGTATTTGTCGGCACTTTTTTCATGGGCCTGCTGACCGCCGGTACGGCCATGGCCGCCGCCGAGGCCGCCGCCGGCGGCGACTCGAATCGCGCTGTCGCGATTGCGATCTCCGCCGGCATCGCCGTCGCTATTGCCGCCTTCGGTGCCGCCTTGGGCCAAGGTCGGGTCGGCGCGGCAGCAATGGAAAGCATCGGCCGCAATCCGAATGCGGCTGACAAGCTGTTCTTGCCGCTGGTTCTAACCCTCGCGCTGCTCGAAGCTTTGGCTTTGTACGGCTTCGTCATCGCGATCTTGCTGCAGGGCAAGATCTAGCGCTTTGCGAGCAGAGAAAAGGGCGGGGAGAAATTTCCCCGCCCTTCCTTTTTGGCCGGCAGGGTGGTGACCGATTGCAGAAAAAGACGTTGCGGCCGCGCATCGTGTCTTTACGACTTCAGGATCGCGCCACGCGGTTGCCGAGCCAGGTTGCGACCACGGAACCCGGGATTACTTCGAATCAGAGCGCCGGCAGATCGACCTTGAACAGATGCACTTGGGTGTAGCGCAGTAATTCCTCGAGGGTCTGCAGTTTATAGGCTTTTTCGTAGTGGATCTCTTTGATCCCGGTATTTACCAGAACCTTGAGGCAATGAATGCACGGCGTGTGCGTGATATAAATCGCCGCGTCCTTGATGCTCGCGCCGTTTTTTGCCGCCTGGGCGATGGCATTCATTTCCGCGTGGATCGTGCGAAAGCAGTTCTGCTCGGTATCCCCGTTGGGCGTCTTGGATTCGTAAATGAGACAACCGACGTCGGTGCAGTGGGGCATGCCCGCCGGAGCGCCGTTGTAGCCCGTCGCCAGAATGTTCTTGTCGCGGACGATCACCGCACCGACTTTGGCGCGGGTACAAGTCGACCGCTCCGCCACCTGTCGCGTGATAGTCATGAAGTATTGCTCCCAGCTCAAGCGTTCACTCATTCTCGCCTCCGGCCCTTTTATGTAACGATCGCAATTTTAACTTTATCGCCGATTTTGAGGCCCGTGCGGCGCTCTGCGCTCGCGCCCGGCGCGGCGATTTCCAGCAGGCCCCAACTGTTTGTAATGCCGACAAGATCGCCCGCGCCGGCCGCAGCGTAATGGGGTGCTATCTCGACAACGCGAACGCCGCCGCCGATGACAATTTCGAGGCGCGCATCGGCCAGTCCCGTCAAATCACGCTCTTCGATATTTGTAAACAGATTGCCAAAGCGGTCGATGTAAATGATTTCGCCGTTGATCTCTCTCGACCCGCGCACCGCTTTGGGAAGCGCCAATCGATGGAATGTCGCCAATCTTTCGCCGAACGCGCTCGGCGAGACGCCGCGCGAGAGATGGGCGGCGGCCGGAGCAAAAATATCCCGGCCGTGAAACGTCGCGCTCGCGGGTTGCAACTGGTAGGCGGGATTGGAAAGTCGGGTGATGCGCGCGGGATGTCGCTCGTCGATCGCCAAACTGAGTACGCCGTTGTCCGGGCCGATGAAGTAATTGCCGCCACATTCGATTAACAGCGGCAGCCGCGCGCTGCCGACCCCGGGGTCGATCACCGCAACGTGAATGGTTCCGGCCGGGAAATAAGCGATCGAATGGCGCAGGGTCAGCGCCCCTGCCAAGATATCTTGGGCGGGAATGCCGTGGGTCAGATCGACCACCCGGACTTGCGCGTCGATGCTTGCGATGACGCCTTTCATGACGCCGACAAAGGCGTCTTGCAGGCCGAAGTCTGTGGTCAAAGTGATGATCATGAATAGCTTTGCTGCCAATCTAAGCAAAAACCCCCGAAGACCGCAAAGCGAGCGCGCGACCTACAACTTTGACATCGACGTAGCTGGGCGAACGATCAAATACTCAATTTTTACGAAGTATTTCGTTCGTAGTGAGCACCGGTGGTTGCTACCGCGTAAACTGGCGGCGGCATAATGGCCTGCGTCCATACAACTTCGGGAATTTAACCGCCGCGCGCTTGTTGGGCGACCGCTACAGCGTCTGCGAGATGGGCCGGGTTGATCGTGCCGACGATCAGCGCGTCGATGAATTCCTGGCGCAGGACGTATTCAACGGCTGCGCGCGCTTCAAGGTGGCCGCTAAAGAGTCCTTTGATCGCCAGGACGCCAAGGCCGCGATCGTGCGCCGCGGCAAGCGCGGTGGCCAGCGCCGGTTCCTTTTGGCTGAAGGGCGCCATCACCACGTCGAGCGTGCGCGCCGCCTCGCGTATGCCGCTTGCCGTCTTCGCGGAGATTCCCGCTGCGCGGATCTTGCCGGCTTGCTTGAGTCGGGAGAGCGCTTCCAGCGTGTCGGTGTGCGTAAGTATCTCAACGTCTTTGCCGTCTGAGTGCAGCAACAGCACGTCGATATGATCGGTGCGCAATCGGCGCAGGCTCTGCTCTACGCTGGCGCTTATCGCCGGGGCGGAGAAATCATAGCTCGAGCGGCCGTCTACGTACCGTTCGCCGCACTTGGTGCAGAGGACGATCTGGTCTCGATGATGTTCGATAAAGCCGCCGAGCCGCCGCTCGCTATCGCCGTAGGCGGGCGCGGTGTCGATGATATTGACTCCCAGCTTGGCGGCGGATTCGAGCAGCGCGGCGATTTGTTCGTCCGAGGGCAGGGCAAAACTTTCCGGGTACTTGACGTCAGTGTTGCGGCCGAGCTTGGTGGTGCCGAGGCCGATGGGACTTACGGCAAGGCCGCTCCGGCCTAATTGACGGCGAACCATTCGGCTTCCTCCCAGGGATAGCGCGCCACAGCGGGCGCCGGCCACGACGGAATTTCATCATGACCGTCCGGTGCTTTGAGTTCGACTTGCACGAGCTCGAGAACTTCATCGGCCAGGACCGGCGCCATGGAGAGTTTGGTGGGCCAGCCAACGATGATGCCCGGCGCGACTTGGCTGGCATGGACGCCGCTCGGCCGCCGCAGCGCGGTTGTGCGTGCTTCGGCTCTGACCGCGCGATCAATCGCGATCTTGACGTGCCTGAGCTCGATACCCGGCAGCCAACGGCGGATTTCGCCGAGCGCGGCGCGCCGCGCTGCCGCCGAATCATTTTCATCGGCGAGCCGCTCGGCGATTTCGCCGCCGACTTGCCAGACACCCGGCGCCGGTGTGGTGACGGTGAGGCCGGTCTTGCCGCCGACCACGCAGTGGCCGAACAGAGGCGGCAAGTCGCCGCGCAAGAGCACCATGCCGAGCGGTCGGCGCTGCATGATTTCCGGCTCGATCCCGACTCGGACCAGGAGATCCGCATTTCCTGCGCCGGCGGCGAATATCATGGAGCGCGGTTGCAGCAATGAATCGCCGACGCGCGCGCCATCGGCGGTGAATTGCAGGGAATGGTGATCGTATCTGAAAATGAAATCGTGGTATTGCGCGGCGAAGGCCGCCAGAAACGAGCCGGTGGCGATGACCGGTTCGGCGAGCGCATAGACCGCCAGCGCGGAATCGCGCAGCGCCGCGGGCCATTCGCTTTTCGGCACGGTTTCGGGGCGCGTCGCCAGCAGGCCCGCCTTGGCGATCAGGCTCATCACGCCTAAAGATTGCAGGCGCGCGAGCGCGGAGCCGCGCGGCAGCCAAAGGTGACAGTGCTGGGAAAGGATTCGCGTGGCCGAGAGATTCGGCTCGAGCTCACCGGCGATGCAGCGGCGCCAGCGCTCGGGCATTCGGCTCGTCGCTTCGACGGCGGCGAAATCGCGCACGCCGCGTAGCGCATATTTGCCGCCGCCGTGAATGATGCCCTGCGCCCGGATCGTCTGGCCGCTGCCGAGCGCTTGCGATTCAAGCAGGACCGCGTGGTAGCCGGCGCGGCGCAAGCGGTCGAGACACCAAAGTCCGGCGGCCCCGCCGCCGAACACGAGCACGTCTAGGCGCATGGCGGTTTTTCTCGGTTGCCGCTCTTGAGATTTTTTCCAACCACGCTCGGCTCAAGGGCGCGGCGGAGGATGCGGAAAGAGCTGCTGATCGACAATCTCGCAGATGACGTGGCCGACGAGAATATGAGTCTCTTGTATGCGGGGGCTGTTTTTCCCTTCCGAGACGCACAAGAGATAATCCACCTGACCGGCCATCTTGCCGCCGCTGCCGCCGGTCAAGCCGATGGTCTTGATCTTCAATTGCTTACAGACTTCCAGCGCGGCGAGCACGTTGGGCGAGTTGCCGCTGGTGGAAATCGCCAGCACGATGTCGCCGGCTTTTCCCAGCGCCTTCACCTGCTTGGCGAAAACTTGCGTGTAGTCGTAATCGTTGGCGATGGCCGTCAGCGCCGAGCTGTCGGTGGTGAGCGCGATGGCCGGCAGCGGTTCGCGCTCGATCAGAAAGCGATTGGTGAACTCCGCGGCGATATGCTGGGCATCGGCGGCGCTGCCGCCGTTGCCGAAAACCAGCAGCTTGTTGCCGCTCCTGAACGCGGCGGCAACGGCGTCGATGGTCTGGGTGAGCGCGTGCAGATTGTCCCGCAGGAACGCCTGCTTGACCCGAACGCTCTCGTCGAATGCTTGTGCAATCGCTTCCTTCATAACACTTCTGCGCGCAAGTTTTTTTACCACAAGCGCCGAGAGGGGTAAAGCTAAGCGCGATAGAACTCGCCGACTGCGCCGACCACGGTCTCCTGCTGTTTGCGCGTCAGTTCAGGATAGAGCGGCAAAGCCAAAACCTCGCCGGCCGCGCGCTCGGCGTGAGGAAAGTCGCCTCGTTTGTAGCCGAGCTCGGCAAAGCATTTTTGCAGGTGCAGCGGCAGCGGATAGTAGATCTCGGTTTGGATTTCCCGCTCGGCGAGAAATTCCTTGAGCTCGTCCCGGCGCTCGGCGCCGATCGGAATCTTGAACATCGCGGAATTAGACGCTGGTCTTGACCGCCGGCGAGTGGCCGCGAAGGGCGTTTTCGGCGACTTCGGCGAGGATCGGATCATGGTCGTGATCGAGGGAAAAAACCCGGAACTGGACGACCTTGGACGGAATATACTCGAACAGCTCGGCGAGGGTTTCCTTGGTGATCTCGCCGCTGGAGGGATCGAAAATATGGATTTGCTTTTTGCCCATCGAGAAAGGATTCTCCGGGCGCGGATCCTGAGTGGCCATGTCGACGCGAAAGATGATGTCGCGCGACGCCGCCGGGAGCGCCGAGCGGATGCGCTTTTCCCAGTCGGTGTCCTGAATCAGCGCGACGCCGTAGCTGAGCTCATTTAACGACAAGGTGCGATCGTACGCCATTTTCCATTTGACCTCGCGATGAAGCACGCTCTCCCATTCCTTGCCCAACCCTTGCAGATCGCCCTTTTGCCGGCGCCAGCGCGACACCTCTTCGAGCAGGGACCAGTCGGTGAGGTAGAGATAGTCGTCCATGTGCTCCAGCGGATTGCCCGGAAACAGTACCTTCATCGTCTCTGGAAAGATCTCGCGCAGGTGCAGATCGATGGCGCGGGTCGTGCGGTGATAATACACGTTAGTGTAAAGGTACAAGCGCGCGTTGAGAAAAGTCGTGAGTGCGCCGTTGCCGGCTTTGTGCACGGTCAATCCCTTGGGCGTGAAGAACGTGTAGTGAATCAGCCGCTCGCGATCGATGGGCCCGGGATGAACGCCGCACATGTAGGAGTCTCGCGAGACGTAGTCGAGGTTGTCGAAAGTAAAAATTCCGCCGGTCAGCGGTTGCAGAAAACGCACCCACCGGGGTTTCCGCTGGTCTTCCTTGCCGTTTTTCTTGATCGGAAAGGCCACGTCTTCGGGCTTCAGCTCTTCGCCGGGAGCGAAAGCGCCGCTCGGGCTGCGGCGCAGCTCGCGAATGATATCGCCCAGGTGTTTCTGGATGATCGTTTGGCCGAGATCTTCGTGGGTGAGATCGTAATGGATCAAAAAATTATCGTCGAAGAAATGGCCGAACGGGCCGTGGCCGATGTCATGCAGCAGGCCGGTGACCCGCATGTATTCCTCGATGAACGGCGCCGAGGGACACTCGTCGCCGAGAACTTTGCGTAGAGACGGATAGAGATGCTTGGCGAATTCGCCGGCGAGGTGCATGGCGCCGAGCGAGTGTTGAAAGCGGCTGTGCTCGGCGGACGGGTAGACCCAGCGGGCGCTTTGCAGCTGATAGATGTAGCGCAGCCGCTGCACCCAGGGAGAATCGATCAGCGCCTTCTCCGTGATCTCGCCTTTGCGCAGCGGCACGGTAAATTGAATATAGCGATGGATCGGGTCGGCGATCAGCGCCGTGCCGTCGTATTCA
The DNA here is from genome assembly GCA_963745035.1 of uncultured delta proteobacterium. Lineage (GTDB taxonomy): Bacteria > Desulfobacterota > Binatia > UBA9968 > UBA9968 > DP-20. Next base: position 485,271 of record CAVUVW010000013.1, read on the forward strand.
TTGTCGCCAGGTTGAGTCATGTGCTCGGCCGTCGAAAGTTATTGCCCGCAGAAATCGCCGGCTTCACAATTCGAAGATCAGATGCGCGGTCCATTGATTGCCGGTTTTTTCCATACGGCTTTTGTGAAACGCCACGGCCGCGATTTCCTGCTGAATCTCATGGCGGTCTGGATCGATTTTTTCGCCCGCGACTTCGGCTTTGACAACCGTATCCTTCACTTCGCGAATCGAAAACTCCCGTAACAGATAGCCGCTTCCCTGGTAAAGATAGAGCAGCTCGCGCACCCAATTGACCATCAGATCGTCGCGGTCGGTCCCTTCCACCTCCAGCGGCAGGCGTTCTTTGCCTTCGATCTTTTCCATGTCCGTCACCATGACATCGAAAAGCGCCACGGCCGAGTTGGTAAACAGATCGGCTTGGGAGTCGCCGGTGACGCGGACGGCAAGCTCGGACTGGTGTTTGGTTACGCGATATTTCTTTGGCTTCTCCATGGTTGATCGACCTTCAAATAATTACGATGTACGATGAGCAGCGCGCCCCAAAAGTACGGCGCCAGCCAGCGGAATTGTGGTCCAACCGTCGGCGGTTCTGCGAGCGCGCATGCGGTTCATCTGCAACTATCGGGTTTATTTTACAATCGGCTGGCGGTTCATCTGGTCGAGCTGCAAAATCTGCGGGCGGCGACGGCTTCGCTACTCTGGACTTCAACGGGCTAACGGTACTGCCTCAGAGATCGATAGCGCATGATGTATATTTATACCCGGTTTATAAGGCTCGCCGCAAACCCCGCGCCAAAGCCGTTGTCGATATTCACCACAGTCACGCCGGCGGCGCAGGAATTGAGCATGCCGAGCAGAGCGGCGAGTCCCTGAAAGCTTGCGCCATAGCCGATGCTGGTGGGTACGGCGATGACCGGTTTCGAGACGAGCCCGCCGACCACGCTCGGCAGGGCTCCTTCCATTCCCGCAACGACGATTACGACCGCCGCGGCATCCAGTTTGAGCCGGTTGTCCAGCAGCCGGTGTATCCCTGCCACGCCGACATCGTAAAGCCGCTCCACGCGATTGCCCATCATGGTTGCGGTAACCACCGCTTCTTCGGCGACTGGAATATCCGAAGTGCCGGCGCACACGACCAAGATCGAACCCTTGCCCGTGATCTTAATCGGTCTTGTCGACCATGTAGCGGCCCGCGCCCGCCGATGAAACCGCAGGCCGCTCCGGCGCAAGCGTGTCATCTTCTTGGGATCGAGACGGGTGATAAGAATATTCACTTTGCGCCGGCGCATCGCGCGCACGACCGCCGCGATATCGGCGGCCTCTTTGCCCTCGCCCATGATCACTTCGGGAAAACCCTGCCGCAGCGCCCGGTGATGATCGATTTTCGCAAACCCGAGGTCTTCAAACGGCAAATGGCGCAGCCGCTCGGCCGCCTGCAGAACCTTCATCTCCCCTCGGCTCACCTTTTCCAGCAGTTTCAATAAGCTTTCGGAGTCCATCGATTAGGCTGGCGCGCTGGAATATAGAATTTCCGCCGCCCTCCCCCGTTATTTTTCTTGGAAATGATCATGGCCCTGCAGGCCGAGCATCGTCGTTTGTCCGAACCGGTCGCGCACGACGACTTCACGACCGGCGACACACCGGCCGATCCGGGTGATCGGCAACCGCGCTCGGCGCGACAACTTTTCTATGCGCGCACGGCTGGCGCGCCGCGCGCAGAACAACAGCTCGTAATCCTCGCCGCCGCTCAACGCGTGGCTGGCGCCGTCTTTGCCGGCGAGCGCGCGATAGGCGCGCGAAAGCGGCAGATCATCGCGGAGAATTACCGCGCCCGTACCGCTGGCCCGGCAAATATGCCCAACGTCTTGCAGCAGCCCGTCGCTTACGTCGATCATGGCGGTGGCGAGATGCGCTTTTCCGATCAAAACGCCGGCAGCGATTCTTGGAGTCGGACGTCGATGGCGCGAAAGCAAATGAGCGGCGGTTTTTTTCCTGACGACGCTCCCGCCGCGCCGCAACAATTTTAATCCGAGCGCCGAATCGCCCAGAGTGCCGGTGACGTAGATGTCGTCGCCGGCCGCGGCGCCGGCGCGACGGATCGGACGGCGCGGCGGATGGCCGATCACACAAACCGAGATCGTCAAGAGCTTAGCCACGCTCAAGTCGCCACCGACCACGGCTACTCCGCTGGGCCGCGCGAGCGCGTGAATACCGCGATAAAAGTCGTCGATCTTGCCGCTGTCGAAATGCGCCGGAAGGCCAAGGGACACGACCGCATAGGCGGGCACGCCGCCCATCGCTGCGATATCGCTCAAGTTGACCGCCAACGACTTGAATCCCAGATCGACGAGCGATGTCCACTTCAAATCGAAGTGCACGCCCTCGATCAACAGGTCGGCGCTGACCAGCGACGAGCGCGATGGGTTCTCCACCCAGGCCGCGTCGTCGCCGATGCCGATGAGCACTCCGCGGCCGGCGGGCAAGCCACGGCGAAGCCGTTCAATCAGGCCGAACTCTCCGAGGCGGCTTAGCTTCATGAGCGCAAGAGCGGAATCGTTGGGCGATATTCGCGCTAGGTTTCGAGCAGCGGAGCGCAGCGGAAAGCGTATCGTTTAGGGTCGAAGCGGGAGCGGGCGATCGCGGTGATTCTTGCGCTCTGGCCGATCCCCCTGCGGCTTGGCGACCATGGCACTTCGCTTCGACTCGGCCGAGCGCTGTTTTTGCGCGCCCGCGCGCCGGGGCAGCAGCGCGACGTTCAGCACGTCCGACATGGTCTTGGCGACCACCCAGTTAAGTTTTCGCAGCAATGGTTTGGGGATTTCTTCCAAGTCTTTCTCGTTGCGGTCCGGAATGACGATCGTTTTGATCCCGGCGCGAAACGCCGCCAGGGATTTTTCTTTGAGGCCGCCGATCGGCAGCACCCTGCCGCGCAACGTGATTTCGCCGGTCATCGCCACATCGCGGCTCACGGCCCGGCGGGTGAGCGCCGAGATCAGCGCGGTAGCCATCGTGATGCCGGCCGAGGGGCCGTCTTTGGGAATGGCGCCCGCGGGCACGTGAATATGAATGTCCAGTTTCTGGTAGAAATCCGCTTCGATGCCGAGGGTCTTGGCATGGGCGCGCGCGTAGCTGACCGCCGCTTGCGCGGATTCCTTCATCACCTCGCCGAGCTGTCCGGTAAGAGTGAGATTGCCGCGCCCGCGCGAGAGCGAAGCCTCGACGTAGAGAATCTCCCCACCCGTGCTCGTCCAGGCGAGGCCGGTCGCCACGCCGATTTCATGCTGCTCTTGCTCGGCTTCGGGCAGGAATTTGGGCGGTCCGAGAAACGCATGCACGTTGGCGCGCGTCACCCGCGTCAGCTCGCTCTTGCCTTCCGCTACTTTGCGCGCCACCTTGCGGCACACGGAGGCGAGTTCGCGCTCGAAGTTTCTGAGCCCGGCTTCTTTCGTATACTCGGCGATCACGCGCAACACGGCGTCGTCGGAGATCTCGAGCCGCTCGGCGGAGATGCCGTTGTCGCTCAGTTGGCGCGGGATCAGATACTTCCGGGCAATCGCCAACTTGTCTTCGTTGGTGTAGCCGGAAAGCTGAATGACTTCCATCCGGTCGGCCAAGGCGGGCGGAATCGGGTCGAGCAGGTTCGCCGTGCAGATAAACAGCACATTGGAAAGATCGAAGGGCAAATTCAAATAATGATCGCTGAACGCGTGGTTCTGTTCGGGGTCCAAAACTTCCAGAAGCGCGGCTGACGGGTCGCCGCGGAAGTCGGCGCCGACTTTGTCGATCTCGTCGAGCATGAAAACCGGATTGTTCGAACCCGCTTGCTTGATTCCCTGAATGATCCGGCCGGGCAGCGCTCCGACGTAGGTGCGCCGGTGTCCGCGGATTTCCGCTTCATCACGCACGCCGCCCAAGGAGATACGCACAAAGTTGCGCCCGAGCGATCGGGCAATGGATCTTCCCAGCGAAGTTTTCCCAACCCCGGGGGGACCGACGAAGCAGAGGATCGGGCCTTTGATTTTGCGGCGTAATTTATTGACCGCGAGATATTCCAGAATCCGCTCTTTGATTTTTTCGAGGTTGTAATGATCCTCGTCGAGAACTTCTTTGGCTTTTTGGATATTCAGGTTGTCTTTGGTGCGCTTGTTCCAGGGCAGCTCGACCAGCCAATCGAGATAGGTGCGGACCAATGAGGCCTCGGAGGATTCCGGGTGCATCTGTTCGAGGCGGCGCAGTTGCTTTTCGGCCTCGGGCTTGACCTCGGCCGGCATCTTCGCCTTCTCAATCTGTTTTTTGAGCTCGTTGATCTCCTCGGCGCGCTCGTCGCCCTCGCCCAGCTCTTGTTGAATTTGTTTTAACTGCTCGCGCAAATAATAGTCGCGCTGGGTCTTGCTCATCTCCTCCTTGGCTTGGCTCTGAATGCGCGCCTGCATGGCCGACAGCTCAAGCTCGCGGGTGAGAAGCTCGTTGACTTTCTTTAGGCGCTCAATGGGATCGAAAACTTCGAGAATCGCCTGGCTCTCGTCGATTTTCAGTCTGAGGTTCGACGCCACCAGATCCGCTAGCACACCGGGATCGCTGATGTTGTCGGTGACCATGACGATCTCGGGCGGCAGATTTTTGAGGTTGAGAATCTGCTCGATCTTTTCCTTCGCCGTGCGCATCAACGCTTCGACTTCGATCGGCACCTCGGCCAACGTCGGCTCAACGACTTTGCGGATCTTGACTTCGAAGAACGGCCGTTCACGCAGGTAGGTGTCGACCTCGCCCTTGGCCAGCCCTTGAACCAGGATCTTGACCCGGCCGTCGGCCAGCTTGAGCATGCGCATGATCGACGCGATCGTACCGACGCGATGAATGTCGGCCGGCACCGGGGTTTCCTCGGCGGAATTGACCTGCGAAACGAGGAAAATCAAACGATCCCGCGCCAGCGCTTCTTCGACGGCGCGGATCGAGACATCGCGGCCAACGAAGAGCGGCAACATCATGTAAGGATAAATGACGATGTCGCGGATCGGCAGGAGCGGAAGCACCTCGGGAATCTCGACCTGAGAATTCTTGCTCTCCGAGTTCTCCGCCTTCCAGTCAGTTTCGCTCATGGGGTCAACTTACTCAGCCCGGTAACCCAGGTCAACTACAATCGCATGGGAACTCGGTTTTTTTGCGTCGCGGAAGGAGAAAAACGGAATTTAACCAAAGAGCTCCTTCATCTTGTCGAAGAAGCCTTTGGAAAGGGGGTTCACCTCTTCGCCGCCCAGCGCAGCGAATTCTTTGAGTAGTTCCTTTTGCTTCGGCGTCAGACGCGCCGGAGTTTCGACCGTGACGCGGACATGCTGATCGCCGTGATGGGCGCCGTGAACGTCTTTGATTCCTTTCCCTTTCATGCGGAACAGCTTGCCCGACTGCGTGCCGGCGGGGATTTTCATTTTCACTTTGCCATCGAGGGTCGGCACGTCGATCTCCGCGCCCAGAGCCGCCTGGACGAAGCTGATCGGCACGTCGCAGACGATATCGAGTTGATCGCGCAGGAAAATCGGGTGCGCCTCGACTTGAATGACGACATATAGATCGCCCGGCGCGCCTCCGGCGGGAGCGCTTTCACCTTCGCCGCGAAGCTTCAGCCGCGATCCGTTGTCAACGCCGGCGGGAATCTTTACGCTCAGCGTGTGCATGGCGCGCACCCGGCCGGCTCCGGCGCAAGTGGGACACGGTTCCTTGATGATCGTGCCTTGTCCGTGACATTGGTTGCAAGTCCGGGAGACGCTGAAAAATCCCTGTTGAAAACTGACCTGACCGCGCCCGCGGCAAGTTGGGCAAGTCTGCGGCGCGGTGCCCGGTTTAGCGCCGTTGCCGCGGCACGTTTCACAGGTTCCATGCCTGGGAATCTTTATCTTTTTTTCGACGCCTGAAATCGCTTCCTCAAATTTCAGGTTCAGGTTATAGCGCAGGTCTTGCCCGCGCCCACGCCGCCGTCCGGTGGAGCCGCCGAAGAACTCGCCGAAAATATCGCTGAAGACGTCTTCGAAGCCCCCGGAAAAGTCGAACCCGCCACCGGCGAATGGACCTCCGTCACCAAATGCCGCGTGTCCGAACTGATCATATTGCGAGCGCTTCTGAGAGTCGGAGAGCACGGAATAGGCCTCCGAGACCTCCTTGAATTTCTCCTCGGCCTGCTTATCTCCGGGATTGCGGTCCGGGTGGTATTGCAAAGCCAGCTTCCGGTAAGCTTTCTTGATTTCCTCATCGCTCGCGCTTCGACCGATGCCGAGTAATTCGTAATAGTCTTTCTTGGTCGCCAATCCGCAGTCCTCAAAAGTAACGGCTAATCTTTACACGACAAAAAAAGCCCCTCTCCTCAGCTGCGGGAGTAGGGGCTTTGAGTGAAATGGATTTTTACTTTCGCCCCGATCTCGCTATTCCTTGACCTCCGTGAAATCAGCGTCCACCACATCGTCCTTTTTCTTACCGCCCTCCGCGCGTCCGCCGCTTTCACCGTCCCCGGCTCCCTCCTTCTTCTCCGCCGCTTGTTGCTGCGAGGCTTTGGCGTACATCGCTTCGGCCAATTTGTGCGACGACTGACTCAGTTCTTCCGCCGCTTTGCGCATGGCGTCGGCGTCCTGGCTTTCCATGACTTCCTTGGCTTTCTTGAGCGCGCTCTCGATGTTCTCTTTCACGCTGCCTTCCAACTCGGCGCCGTACTCTTTGAGACTTTTTTCCGTCGAGTAGATCAAGCTGTCGAGCTGGTTGCGCGCCTCCACGGTGTCTTTGCGCTTGCGGTCGTCGGCCGCGTGCGCCGCGGCATCGCCCACCATCTTTTTGATCTCTTCTTCGCTGAGGCCGCTGGAAGCCGTGATCTTGATCGACTGTTCCTTGCCGGTGCCGAGGTCCTTGGCCGCGACGTGGACGATACCGTTGGCGTCGATGTCGAAGGTCACTTCGATTTGCGGCATACCGCGCGGCGCCATGGGAATGCCGACGAGATCGAACTGGCCGAGGAGTTTATTGTCGACCGCCATTTCCCGCTCACCCTGGAACACGCGGATGGAAACCGCCGACTGATTATCTTGCGCTGTCGAGAAAGTCTGGCTTTTTTTCGTCGGGATCGTGGTATTGCGCTCGATCAACTTGGTAAAGACGCCGCCGAGAGTTTCAATGCCAAGCGAAAGCGGCGTAACATCCAAAAGCAGCACGTCTTTCACTTCGCCCGTCAGCACCGCGCCTTGAATGGCCGCGCCCACCGCGACGACTTCGTCAGGATTTACGCCCTTGTGCGGATCCTTGCCAAAAATCTTTTTCACGCGCTCCTGAACCGCCGGCATGCGTGTCATGCCGCCGACCAGGATGACTTCGTGGATGTCGCTGGCGCTCAGTCCCGCATCTTTCATCGCTTGACGGCACGGGCCTTCCATGCGGTCGATCAGGTCGGCGCAAAGCGCTTCAAGCTTCGAGCGCGTGAGCTTCATGTTGAGATGCTTTGGCCCTTGCTGGTCGGCGGTAATGAAAGGAAGATTGATGTCGGTCTCCATCGAGGACGAAAGCTCGCACTTAGCCTTCTCCGCCGCCTCCTTAAGACGCTGTAGCGCCATGCGATCTTTGCGCAGATCGATGCCCTGGTCTTTTTTGAACTCATCGGCCAGATAGTCGATGACGCGCTGGTCGAAATCTTCGCCGCCGAGGAAAGTGTCGCCGTTGGTCGCCTTGACTTCGAAGACGCCGTCCCCCAACTCCAAGATGGAAATATCGAAGGTGCCGCCGCCCAAGTCGAAAACCGCGATCTTTTCATCTTTCTTTTTGTCGAGGCCGTAGGCGAGCGAGGCGGCGGTGGGCTCGTTAATTATCCGCAAAACATTCAGGCCGGCGATGCGCCCGGCGTCTTTGGTCGCCTGCCGCTGACTGTCGTTAAAGTAAGCGGGCACCGTGATGACGGCTTCGGTGACTTTTTCACCCAGATAATCTTCGGCGGACTGTTTCATTTTTTGCAAAATGAAAGCCGAGATTTCGGCCGGGCTGTAGCTCTTGCCGCGGCTTTCCACCCAGGCATCGCCGTTGTCGTTGCGCACAATTTTATAAGGAAGAAGACTTGCCGCCTTTTGCACCATCGGATCGTCACTACGTCGCCCGATCAGGCGCTTTACGGCAGAAATTGTATTTTCTGGATTGGTGATCGCCTGGCGCCGAGCGATTTGTCCTACCAGCCGTTCGCCGCTCTCGGCAAAGGCAACGACGGAGGGAGTTGTGCGGCTGCCTTCGGCATTGGCCAGAACGTTCGGGTCGCCACTCTCCATAATCGCCACACAAGAGTTAGTCGTCCCCAAATCTATTCCAATAACTTTTGCCATCTCAAAGACTCCTCAAAATCAAAAAATCAAACCAGTTTAAACTTCGATTAAACTTAACAATAATGATAATAAGAATGAACGGTATTTAATCATCGCTTGGGTCGTTTTCAACCTCGCCTTCGGCGTTTTTTTTCTGTTGTGTTTCTAATCCTTTAGCTACACTTACCAAAGCCGGCCGGAGGAGTCGGTCGCGGAGCATGTACCCTTTGTGGAGCTCTTCTACAACTGAGTTAGGTTCATGGACATCGCTTTCGACCTGAGCTATCGCTTCGTGCTTGGCAGGGTCGAACGGCTGCCCGAGCGCCGAAACCTGAGTTACACCGTGCTTGGCTAGGACGTCGACTAGGCCCTTTAAAACCATTTCCACGCCTTCAACGATCGGCTTCCCGTTGCCTCCACCCGAAGCATGGGCGACGGCGCGTTCGAGATTGTCGACCACCGAGAGAAGATCTTTGATCAAAGCTTCGTTGGCGAACCGAGAAACCTCTTCCCGTTCGCGGGCGCTTCGTCTCTTTAAGTTTTCCAGTTCGGCTACTTGGCGCAAGAAGCGATCATAGTTTTGTTTTGCCTCCAACTCCTTGGCGGCAACTTCCTGACGCAGGGTTTCCATCTCCGAGTCGCCGGATGTGACATTTTCACTCGGCGCCGTTTCCGCGGCTTGCTCATCCATCTTGGCTTCGTCAGGCTTCTATTTCTTTCGTATCCTGCGTCATATTTCATTGCTTCTCCTCAACTGTGATTGCTCGAAACGCTAACCACGAAGGATTCGGGTGTCAAGTTGCGCCCCATAAAATTCCTTAGATTTTTTCTATAGTTGTCTCATTTCCGAAAAAGTGCTAAAAGTTTCTTAGCAGATCAGCAAAGGTCCAAATGCGTCTTAGTCTGGTAAGTCCCGCCATCGTGCTGCGCACGCGCCCTTTCGGTGAATCTGACAAAATCGTTTCCTTTTTGACCGAGAATCATGGAAAGTTTACCGGTATCGCCAAAGGCGCTTTCCGGTCGCGCAAACGCTTTGTAAATTCCTTGGAGCCGTTCTCGCTGGTCAATTTGTCCTTCCAAGATCGCGCCCATAACAATCTGTCGTTTCTCTTGGCGGCCGACTTGATCCAGGGGCCCGGCGCCCTGATGACCGACCTCGAGCGCATCGCCCACGCATCTTATTTGGTCGAGATCACGGATGGTCTGATTGGCGAACGGGAGGAGAATCGAGCGGTCTTCGAGCACTTACAAGGCGGTCTTCGTCACTTGGAGCAGAACGGCGCATCGCTGCGCTTTCTCACGAGCTTCGAGCTCAAGCTGTTGCGCTTGACGGGCTATCAACCCGCTTTGGACAATTGTAAAAAATGCCGGCGACGCTGGCCTGATGGATCATCTCAGTGGTATTTTAGTCTCTTGGACGGCGGCTTAGTCTGTGATTCTTGTTCGCGCTCATGCAGAGAGCTGCTGCCGCTTGGTAGAACCGCCGTGGAGATCTTGGCCGCGCTGCAAGCGGAAGAGGCCAGTTTGCCTGGCCGTGTGTCGCTCCCAGCCACGGTGATCGCGGAAATGCGCGCCGCGCTGTCGCGGTTCATTCAGTATCATATGGGCCGGGAAATCAAATCCGCACCCTTCCTCCCTCCGTTCTCTTCAGCATAATCTCGCATTGACAATCTTTCGTGCCGTGAGGCGGCGAAAGTAATCCGACGGCAACGAGGAGAAAGAACCATGCCCGACAAGAAAAAATTCGTGTATTCCTTTGGCAACGGCAAGGCCGACGGCCATGCCCGGATGCGTGAGCTTCTCGGCGGAAAAGGAGCCGGCTTGCATGAAATGACCCGCATCGGCATTCCGGTTCCGCCCGGCTTTACGATCACCACCGAGGTTTGCAGATACTATTACGACCACGACCGCCGCTACCCGAAGGAGCTGGGCGCCCGTGTCGAGGCCGGACTCGGGCGCATGGAAAAAATTCTCGGCCGGCGCTTTGGCGACGCCGCCAATCCGCTTCTGGTTTCGGTCCGTTCAGGGGCGCGCGAATCCATGCCGGGAATGATGGACACGGTGCTCAATTTGGGCCTCAACGATCGAACGGTACAGGGTTTGATCGAGCGCACGCGCAATCCGCGCTTCGCTTTCGACGCCTACAGGCGCTTCATTCAAATGTACGCGGATGTGGTGCTGGGCATCAAGCAGCACGCCGGCGCGGATCCGCTCGAAGCGATCCTCGAACAGAAAAAAAAGTCGCGCGGGGCGCGGTTCGACACCGATCTCGAAGCCCAGGACCTGGAAGCGTTGGTGAAAGAGTACAAAGCCGAGATCAAGTCGAGCTTGCGCAAAGAGTTTCCCGAGGAACCGTTCGAGCAGCTCTGGGGTGCCATCGGGGCGGTGTTTGGCTCGTGGAACAACGATCGCGCGATCGCGTATCGCGAGCTTTACCAAATCCCGGACTGGTGGGGCACTGCCGTCAACGTGCAGGCGATGGTGTTCGGCAATCTCGGCGACGACTGCGCCACGGGGGTGGCCTTCACGCGCGATCCCTCGACGGGCGACAAGCGATTTTACGGCGAGTTTCTGATCAACGCGCAAGGCGAGGATGTCGTCGCAGGCATTCGCACGCCCAAGCCGATCGCCGAGTTGAGGCAAGTTTTGCCGAAAGCGTCGGCCGAGCTGCGCCGCGTGTGCACGTCGCTCGAAAAGCATTATCGCGACATGCAGGACATCGAGTTCACCATTGAAAACGGCAGGCTCTGGATGCTGCAAACGCGCGCCGGCAAGCGCACCGGCTTTGCCGCCGTGCGGCTCGCAGTGGATATGGTCGAAGAAAAGATCATCGACAGGAAAGAGGCCTTGCGGCGTATCGAGCCCGATCAGCTCAATCAATTGTTGCGGCCGATCTTCGATCAAAAGGGCAAAGAGAAAGCGCACAAAGCCGGAGGCCTCCTTGGCAAAGGCTTGCCTGCCGGGCCGGGAGCGGCCACCGGTCGAGTGGTTTTTCAGGCCGAGGATGCGGTCGAATGGAAAAAACGCGGGGAGCGCGTGATTTTGTGCCGGATCGAAACCAGCCCCGACGACATCCGCGGCATGGACGCGGCGCAGGGAATTCTCACCGCCCGCGGCGGCATGACCTCCCATGCCGCGCTGGTCGCGCGCCAGATGGGCAAAGTTTGCGTCGCCGGCTGCGAGGCCTTGCACCTTGACTACGGGGCGCGAATCCTGCGGGTCGACGAGCGCGCGCTCAAGGAAGGCGATTGGATTTCTATCGACGGTAGCACCGGCGAAGTTTTCCAAGGCGAAATTCAGACTTTGCCGTCCGAGGTTCTTCAGGTTCTTATGGCCGGCTCTCTGGAGGCAAAAAAATCCCGTATCTATCAGCAATTCGCCAAGCTGATGAAATGGGCCGACGAGGTGCGCACCTTCGGCGTGAGAACCAACGCCGACCAACCCGACCAAGCCGCTATCGCCAAAGCGTTCGGTAGCGAGGGAATCGGTCTTTGCCGGACCGAGCATATGTTTTTTCAGAGCGATCGCATCCAAGCGGTGCGTGAGATGATCCTTGCCGACGATGAAGCGGGTCGGCGCCGCGCGCTCGCCAAGCTCCTGCCGATGCAAAAAGAAGATTTCAAGGATATTTTGCGGATCATGGGGGGCTTGCCGGTGACGATTCGAACGCTGGACCCGCCGCTTCATGAGTTTCTGCCGAAGCATGACGAGGAAATCATCGAGCTCGCGCAGGTCATGAGTGTGCCCGTCGAGGTGCTGCGCGATAAAGTCAATGTGTTGCAGGAGTTCAATCCCATGCTCGGCCACCGGGGCTGCCGCCTGGGAATTTCCTATCCGGAAATTACCGAAATGCAGGCGCAGGCGATCTTCGAAGCGGCTTGCGAGCTGCGCCGCGAAGGCAAAAACCCGTTTCCCGAGATTATGATTCCGCTGGTGGGCTCGCGCCAGGAGTTGCGCGAGCAAAAAAACATCGTGGAGCGTGTCGCCCATGCCACGCAAAAATCCTACGGCGTCAAAGTGCACTATCTGATCGGCACGATGATCGAACTGCCGCGCGCCTGTATGGTCGCAGACGAGATCGCCGACGAGGCCGAATTCTTTTCCTTCGGGACCAATGATCTGACGCAAACGTGCCTGGGATTGTCGCGCGACGATGCCGGGAAATTCCTGCCAACTTACGTCGTAAACGGGCTGTTACCTCAGGACCCCTTCGTTAGCATCGATCGTGAAGGCGTCGGCGCGCTCATGCGCATCGCCGTCGCCAAAGGTCGTAGAAGACGCAAGAATCTCGAAATAGGCATTTGCGGCGAGCACGGCGGTGATCCGAAATCGGTGGCGTTTTGTCATGAAATCGGTCTGAGTTACGTAAGTTGTTCACCCTATCGGGTGGCCATTGCAAAACTCGCCGCAGCTCAAGCGGCTCTGTCAAGAAAGAAAAATTAGCTAGAGTTTTAGGTAAGTTACAGAAATAAACCTCCGTTCTCTTTTCGTGAAACCTCCGACATTTTGTTGACAGGTTATTGCCGATCTACGATAATTTAGTCCTTTCGCAGAAAAGCATGGAACCACGTTTTGCCGAACTCCTAGTTAGAGGGGGGTTGGTTTCCCGCGATCAACTGTCCGAAGCACAGAAAAGAGAACGGGAAAACGGCTCCAGTGTCGCCCGAGAAATCGTCCGCTTGGGCTACACCAATGAAGAAACTTTAACCCAGTTCCTCGGCAAACAATTCGGCATCGAATTGCTCGAGCTTGTCCCCGGCGAGATCGACGACGGCGTCTTCAGCGTGGTGCCGCCCCACATCGTCCAAAAACACCAGCTAATTCCGTTCAAGCTCGCAGGCTCGACTTTGACGGTAGCCATGTCCGATCCCACGGACTTGGTTGCGATCAATGAAGTCAAGTTCGTCACCGGATACGGCGTGCGCGTCGTATTGGCGACGCCCTCCAATATTAAAAAGACCCTGGATCATCGGTTCGGCGGCGTCAGCTATGACGACGTGCTGAAAAAGTTCGGCGACGGCGAGATGGAGGTTGTCCAGGAGAGCGACGACGTCAATCTTCAAGAGTTGCAACAGGCTACGATGGATGCGCCGGTGGTGACGCTGGTGAACGCCATTTTGTCCGATGCCGCCAAGCGTCGCTGCAGCGATATCCACATCGAGCCGTACGAGAAGATCTTTCGCGTGCGGTTTCGCGTGGACGGAGTGCTCCAGGAAATCATGAGCCCGCCCTTGCGGCTTAAAAATGCCCTCGTCTCGCGCCTCAAAGTGATGGCGGGTTTGGATATCGCGGAGCGCCGCCTGACCCAGGACGGTCGCATCAAGCTCAAGATGGGCGTGGGCGGCGAGCTCGACATTCGCGTTTCCATCCTGCCCACCCTGTTCGGCGAAAAGGTCGTGATGCGTCTGCTGGACAAGTCTAATTTGCAGCTCGACATGGCAAAGCTCGGCTTCGATGCGCAAAACCTGAAGGATTTTCAAGAGGCGATTCACAAGCCGTACGGCATGATTCTGATCACCGGCCCGACCGGCAGCGGCAAGTCCACCACGCTGTATTCCGCTCTTTCCGAGCTCAACAAGGCGGATGTGAATATTTCTACGGCGGAAGATCCAGTCGAGTACAATTTGGTGGGCATCAACCAGGTGCAGGTTCGCGAGCAGATCGGGCTCAACTTTGCCGCCTGTCTGCGCTCGTTTCTGCGTCAGGACCCGGACATCATCATGGTGGGCGAAATCCGCGACTTGGAAACCGCTCAGATTGCCATCAAAGCGGCGCTCACCGGTCATCTTGTCCTCAGTACTCTTCATACCAATGACTGCCCGGCGACGGTGGACCGCCTCCTCAATATGGGAGCGGAGCCGTTTCTTTTGACGTCATCGATTAATTTGATTCTCGCCCAGCGGCTGGTGCGGCGAATCTGCGAGCAGTGCAAGGAGCCGATCGAAATCAAATCCGAAGTATTGATCACTCTAGGCGTGGACTCGGCCGAAGCCAGCGGCGGTTTTCCGGCGTTCCACGGCCGCGGCTGCGGCAACTGCGCCAACACCGGCTACCGCGGACGTCTGGCGGTCTACGAAGTCATGGTGATGCACGAAATGATCAAAGAATTGATTCTAAAAGGCGCCTCGGCGATGGAGCTCAAGAGGGAAGCGGTCAAGCTTGGCATGAGCACGCTGCGCATGAGCGCCTTACAAAAAGTTCGCCAGGGACTTACGACCGTCGATGAAACCATTCGCGTCACCGATACCGACAAAGGCTTCGGCTCGGTGTTCTCGCTCGGATTCTAAGCGGCGGGTGGCGATTCAGCGCAGCCTAGCCAAGACGGTGGCCTCAGGTCGAGAAACAGAGCGGATATAGATATGGCAATATTTGTTTGGGAAGGAAGAACCGCCCAAGGAAGACTGGTCAAGGGCGACAATCTGGAAGCGCCGGATTTGGAAGCCGCGCTGACGCGCTTGCGCGAGCAGAGGATCCGCCCGATCGCGAGTCGGGTGCGGGAGAAAGGGAAAGGATTAGAAAGAGAGCTCTCGATACCGGGCTTCGGCGACAAGGTTACGACGAAGGACATCTCGCTCGCTACGCGCCAGCTGGCGACCATGATCGACGCCGGGCTGCCGATCGTTCAATGCCTGGATATTCTTGCCCAGCAATCCGAGAGTAAGCTGCTTTGCAAGACCGTGAGCACGGTCAAAAAGGACGTCGAAGGAGGCAGCACCCTGGCGGACGCGCTGCGCAAACATCCGAAGATTTTTGACGACCTGTACGTGAATATGGTCGAGGCCGGCGAGGCCGGCGGTATTCTCAACACCATTCTCAATCGCATCGCCCTGTTCATCGAAAAGGCCAATCGCCTGAAGAAAAAAGTCAAAGGCGCGATGATCTATCCCTGCGCCATCGTCTGCGTGGCGGTCATTGTCGTCGCCGTTTTGATGATCTTCGTCATTCCCGTATTCGCCGAGCTCTACGGCGGCATGGGCAAAGAGCTGCCGCTGCCGACGCAGATCTGTATCAATATCAGCAACTGGTTCGTCGCTTATTGGTACGTTCTGGTTGCCGCTCTGACAGGGGTATTCATGGGAATTTCTTTTTACTACAAAACCCCCCACGGGCGCATGAATATCGACCGACTGATGCTGCGCATGCCAATCATCGGCGATCTCTTGAGAAAAGTCGCCGTTGCCCGTTTTTCCCAGAACATGTCGCTGCTGCTGAGCTCGGGCGTGCCGATCTTGGATGGATTGGCGATCACCGGAAAAACCGCGGGCAACAAGGTCGTCGAGAAGGCGATTTTGGAGAGCCGCATCAGCATCAGCCAGGGGAAAACCGTCGCGGAGCCGTTGCGTGACAGCAAGATTTTTCCGCCTCTGGTCTGTCAGATGGTCGCGGTGGGGGAAAGCACCGGCGGCCTCGATACCATGCTCAAAAAAGTCGCCGAGTTGTACGAGGAAGAAGTAGATGACGCGGTGGCGAATCTTACCGCGATGATGGAGCCCATGATCATGGTTGTTTTGGGTGTTATCCTCGGCGGCCTGGTGATCGCCATGTATCTCCCGATCTTCCAGATGGGATCGTTGGTGGGCGGGTGAGTCCGTGGTTCACTACTTTCGTCGCCGCCGGCTGGCCGCTGGTTAGGCGCGCTGGCGTGAGTGAGGAGCACAGGGGTCTCGCGCAGAAGATCCGCTGGCTGCTGCTCTTGCGCGTGGTGATCGTTTCTTTTTTCCTCGGCGCGACGGCGCTGTTTCATTTCGTGCGCACCGAGGGCAATCTCGGCTACCTCGTCGATCTCTCCATTCCTTTAATTCTCGCGTATGTGATTTCCCTCGGTTCGGTTGCGCTCTTGCCGTATACCCGCGGTCTCCGGCTGTTCGCTCATGCGCAAGTCGGTTTTGACGTGGTGCTGATCACCGGCATCATTTGGATCACCGGGGATATGACCAGTCCTTTTTCGGTTCTCTACAATCTGGCCGTAATGAACGGCGCCATTCTGCTTTTTTATCGCGGCGCGTTTTTCGCCGCTGCCTTTTCCGGCATGTCCTACGCGAGCCTGCTCATCTGGTCGCGCTATGCGAATTCCGGTGCGGACCTGCCGCTTTCGTGGCCGACGCTGTTTCCCATTGTGCAGAGTATAGCGAGCTATTTCATCATCGCGGGATTGAGCGGCTTCTTGACCAATAAACTGAGCGAAACGGAAAAATTACTGAAAGAGAAGCAAGAGGACTATCGCGACTTGGACGCGCTCAAGGACGCTCTTCTCCAGGGCATCGGCAGCGGAGTAGCCATTACAGATCCGGAAGGGCGAATCAACTATTTCAACCGCCAAGCACAGGCGCTTACGACTCTGGACGAAACCGCGATCCAGGGCAAACGGCTGGATCAAATTTTCCCCGACTTAGGCGGCAATTTTCAGCGCAATCTTGGCGCCGGCGCCATCGTTACCGACGAGCTATCCATCGGCGCGCTCCACAAGCAAATCCGTCTTACAGTCGCTCCTCTCAATAATGCTCGCGAGCAGTCGATCGGCTACGTCGCGATTTTTGACGACATCACCAAGCAGAAACAAATCGAAGAAAAGGTGCGCCTCGAAGAGGAACTGCGTCGGGCCAGAGAAGTTGAGCTCGCGCGCCACGCGCCCGAAGAGCAAAATTTTCAATTCGAGGGTGTTATCGGCAAGAGCGGCGGCATCGAAAAGATCTATCAGCTCGTCCGAAAAGTTTCGGCGAGCAACACCAATGTGCTGATCACCGGGGAAAGCGGCACCGGCAAGGAGCTCGTGGCCCGCGCGATTCATCTCAACGGGCCGAGGAAAGAACGGCCGTTCGTCGCAGTCAACTGTGGCGCGATTCCCGAAACCCTGATGGAGAGCGAGCTCTTTGGACACGTGCGCGGCGCCTTCACCGGGGCGGTGTCCGACCACACGGGGCTTTTCAAACAGGCGGACCAGGGAACGATTTTTCTCGACGAGGTGGGCGAGTTGGCGCTTCATCTGCAGGTCAAACTACTGCGGGTGCTTCAAGAAAAGAGCTTTACGCCGGTCGGCGGCAGTAAACCCATTAAAGTCGATGTTCGGGTGATCTCGGCCACCAACAAGGATCTGCGCAAGGAATTGGAGGAAGGCCGCTTTCGGGAAGATCTATTTTACCGGCTCAATGTCGTACAGATGGTTATGCCTCCGCTACGCAGCAGAAAAGACGATGTTGCCGCGCTGGCGCATTACTTTCTCCGGAAATTTGCCGCAGCGCATGGCAAGAGAGTGGAAGAAATCTCCAGCAGTACGCTGTTGCGGTTGATGAATCACTCCTATCCCGGCAATGTCCGGGAGCTGGAAAACATCATCGAGCATGCGGTCGCGGTGGCCGGCAAGAACATTCTGACGGACGAAGACTTGCCCCAACATTTGAGCAATGCCGCGATCGAACCCGCCGATCCGCTCGGAGATACCGATCCGGAGACCGCCGAGTTGTTCTTTGAAAAGGGAGTTTCCTTGGACGCTGAGTTGGAGACCTACGAGAGGCGTATTTTGCTCAGCGCTTTGAAGCGAGCCAACGGCGTGCAGAAAAGAGCCGCCGAAATCCTCGGTATCAATTATCGCTCACTGCGCCATCGCCTGGAGAAATATGATCTTTTGGGCTCAAGGGCCGACCTCGTCGAGCGTTCCGAAGACGCGCAGTAACAAAGTTTGTCACTTCTGTACAGGCACAGCCGAAGCGAGTTCCGAATTTTGTGGCGCGGGATTTTCTTGCTTGACCGATGAGAATTCCCTCCACGGTCTTCTAATCCCGTGAATTATACGGGATTTCGAAGACTTACGACGACTTACAAGGTGGTTCCAGCAAGTGAATTTTGAAGCCCTCCTCAGGCCAAGAGTAGTCAGATCCTCTGGCCTTTTTCTTGCTCTACCGCAAGTGACGTTTTACAACGTGGATTGTCATTTTAAAAAAGGGGGTGAGCCCGGACATTTGAATCGGCGGCTGAACTAGATCAACCAATCCACGTCGGGAAGTGAAAATCCAAAGTCAAAAGCTTACGAAAGGAAGAAAGATGAATAGACTAAGACTACAAAATGAATCCGGCTTTACGCTCATCGAGTTGCTGGTGGTGGTCGCGATCATCGGTATTCTCGCAGCGATCGCAATTCCCCAGTTTGCGGCTTACAGAAAGCGAGGCCATGAGGCCCAGGTAAAATCCGATTTGAGAAACGCGGCGGTGGCTCAAGAAGCGTACTTTGCCGCACAGTCCGCTTACAAGGCCTCGTCTTCGGCGTTCACCAGTTCCACCGCGCCGGGATTCAATCCCACGACAGGAGTTAATGTATTTGCGGCGGCTGGAACCAATACGTTTCATTGACCGCGACGCACGCGAACTGTGGTACGAACGTGTGGACGTTCAGCAGCGGTAACGGGACGATTACTGGCACTGCGTGTCCATAAGCGAGTATGTAAAGTTATTTTCGTCGGTTAAGTTAAAAAGGGGGGGCCGCTTTGGCCCCCTTTTCAGTTGTAAGAATCTGTTTTAAATCAAGCATATCTCTTGATACGCTCTTCCTAGCCGGTCGCATCAGTGTTTTACATTGCTAAATCACTGAACAAAGACGTTGTTGCCGTCGCCGTCCTTTTGGGAATGGTGATCTGGTTTTGTGACGAGATTGTCTTCGCGGCGAAGATTCCTTTCTTTCGCGATCTCGTAACTTACTTTTATCCGATCAAGTTCAGCGTTGCCGAAGCTTTTAAAGCAGGTGAGCTGCCGTTGTGGGACCGGCACATGGCGACTGGGTTCCCGATCATGGCCGGCTTTCAGTCGGCAGTCTTTTACCCGCCTAGCGCCGCGTACTACGTTCTGACATTCTTCCCCGCAATTCGATTTACCTTCATATTTCACTATGCCCTTGCCGCGACTGGCTCATACGTTTTGTTTCGATCCTGGAAATTCCCTGCGCATGTTTCACTGATCGGGGCTATTTTGTTTACGTTTGGCGGCACGACAGTATCGCTCTCAAACCTACTCAATCATTTTCAGAGCGCAGTTTGGCTACCGTGGGTCATCTATTCCTGGGAACGCGCTGTCAGAACAGCCGGATGGAAAAACGTTTCCATCTTCTCCATTGTTGCGCTTTGCCAACTCCTCGCTGGATCGCCGGAAATATTTCTTTTATCGATAGGTTTGGTGGCGCTCGACACATTTCGGCTTGCTCGCAACGAACAACTTCGCGGCATTTTTAAAATTTTTGCGATGTCGTTTGGTTCGGCTTGCATCGTTATTGGGCTCGGCATGATTCAACTGCTGCCGACAGCCGAGCTTGTTATGCAATCTCGCCGCGATCAAGCCATTCATATGGTGGAGGCCCTCAGTTGGTCACTCCAGCCGTCAAGTCTGATTGGTCTGTTGCTACCGACGCTCGAGGCAGACGCTTCGCTTACGGTGGGCATTCGCTTGTTGTTCGCTCATGGCGTGCCGTTTCTGCTTAGCCACTACATTGGCGTTATTGGCATTTTCGGCTTGTGCGGGTGGTTCCGGGCGGCGCCGATGAAGGAACGCGCGGTCGTGCTCGCAGCGCTCGCGGGGAGCCTGCTGTTCGCCTTCGGCAGCTATACACCGGTCTACCCGTTTCTTTATGATTGGGTCCCTGTGCTTCGCGTAATGCGTTTCCCCGAAAAATACTACTATCTGACTTTTGCGCTCCTGGTAGTCACAATCGTTCGCGGTCTCCGGCATATAGATGAGAATAAGAATTCTCACGCATGGTGGGCAATAGCGACGGCTATATCTGCTGCTTCGCTCATCGCGTATGTGACATTTCGCATGCCGGCCTCAGCTCCTTGCTGAGTTTCTTCTGCCGCGGATTTCAGGCGCAACTTCTCTTGAAACAGACCCAAGAACAATTGCGGCGATTCTGGTCATCTTGGAGAAGCAGATCGCCATCTCCTTAACCTTTGCCTTAGTATTTGGTCTTAGTCGGCTCGATGTTCTACGACCGGCTTTGGCTGGATCATTGCTCGTTCTAGCAGTATTTTTCGATCTGAGCAGCGCTACAAAACCGCTGCACTTCGTGCGCGCCGAAAACGTTGTGAACAGCGCGGCCCGGATCCTTGAAAAACCGCCCGCCGATCACAGCCGGCTTTTCTACTATCCACCGGGAGACAACGTGCATCCAAGCTTTATGCGAGTCGCCGGTAATCCTACTTACGAGAAAGCGACCGAGATAGCGTTGAACAATCTGCTGCCCAACGCGGGCATGCTCTACGGCTTTGAGTATTTCCAGGACATCGACGCGCTTGGCAGCCGCGGCTACACTGATTTCCTAATGTTCATCAATTCTCTACCAGCCGAGCGGCGAGGCAAACTTCTGCGCGCAACTAACGTAAAGCACGTCGTGGCGTTTCACGCGTTGCACGTGAGAGGACTCGACCTTGTCCAGGAATTTCCCGAGCATTACTCCGCGCTCTACGAGGTTGCCGATGCGGTGCCCCGAGCATACGTTGCGAGGCGCTCGATTTTTGATCCAAATGTGAAAACTACATTGGAACGGATGGCGAGCGACGATTTCGATCCGTTGCGCGACGTGATTCTCGACGCGCCGGTTCAGTTGGAGCCCAACGCCTCTTTCCAAGGAAGTGCGACGATCAATCGTTACGAGAATAACCGTGTGCTGGTTGACGCGCGGCTTAGTGACTCCGGCGTTTTGGTGCTGACCGATGCTTTTTATCCGGGATGGAAAGTTTTCGTCGACGGCAAGGAGCAAACCATTCGACGCGCCAACTACTTGTTTCGCGGGGTGGAGTTGCCGTCCGGCGCCCATCAGGTTGAGTTCGTTTATGATCCACTTTCATTCAAGATCGGCCTGATCGTCTCGCTTCTCACGGTCGTTTTTCTGATCGCCGTACCTTTGGCGAGCGCGATACGGCGAAAAAGGCTTTTAAGACAATCGGCCCGAATCGTTTCTCATCAACCCGCGCGTGCTCCGGGCGGTTAGCCCGAAACGTATCATCATTTCTCGCTGGATTTCTTGAACTCGAACGCCGAAACCAGCGGCACTCCGGCCAAGCTCACCGAGAGGTAAGGTCGTTTCGCGCTATCGATCAGATTCCGCTCGCGCGCCGACAAGGCGCTACGGCGGTTGAGCAGCACAAGATAGTCAAAAGAGCCGTGATTGATTATTGTGAGATCCTGACGAAGGAGCCCCTGTTTTTGATAGTAGGCGAGCATGGTGTTGGCGAACAAGGCGTTTACGCTGGCATTCCTGGGAAGCTTCTCGTTCATTGCCCGCAAGAAATCGGGAGTCAGCGCCTCTAAAAAATAGGTGGTCTCAAGGCCGCGTTCGTAAGCGCCACGAATCCCGCCGACCAGACGATTATAGAAGCTGAGCTGATACGGATGAGATAGATAAAGGTCAAGCACCGGAGCAAAACCCAGAACTAGAAACAAAGCGACGTAAATTTTGGCCCTGATATTTTCAATCGTCCGCAGGCGCGGCTTGTTTTGTGCAGAGCAATGCAACCATGCCGCTAATGCATAAAAGCCTGCACCGGCCAGCGCCGCGATAAAAGGCAAGGCCGAGAGCATTTGCCGAACGCCATCGTGCAGCACGGCTCCCGGCATCGCTCCAAGGATCAAAATAAAGGTTCCGTTGAGCAGCAACAGCGCAATGACGGATCGATGCTCTCGGTTTCCTACGAGCGAGATTGTTCCAAGCAGCGCCAGAATCATGATCGGCTCCGGTGTCGTCACGCCGACGAGGAAAAACGGGTAATACCAAGGAAGCTGGTGGGAATACAGGACTTGGTGAGAAAAGAACACTCCGAAGTTGGTTTCGACTCGGTAGCCGCGACTGATCCCCTCGTACAAAAACTCCAGGACTCGCAGTCCAGTCTGGTGCCACAAATACGGTTGCGTTACGACCATGACGATGGGCGCGAGAAAGAGCATCGCGAACAAGTTATTGGCATATTTGTCGCGATAAAACCAATGAGCCCAGACGACCAATGGAATCAAAGCCAAAAGCGCGGGAAACTTGGTGGAGACGGCCAAACCCCAAACGATCCCAAGCGTGAGGCTCCAGCGCCAATTTGAGAGGCCCTTATAAAAACAATACACCGTAGCAAACCACATGGCCGCGAGCGGCATATCGGTGACGGCGAGATGCGCGTAGCCAAACAGGTTCGGGATCAGGACAACGGCGCATGCCGAAAACAGTCCAGCCGCTCTGCCGAAAAGTTCGTCCATCCACCGAAAGACTAACGTGACGAGAAGGGCGAAGAACAAGGCCGGCCCAAGGCGGTATCCCGAAATCTTGTCGAGAATCGGCGTCGACGCCAACTGAGAAAGTCCCGAAACAATCCGCGAAAATGGCGGGTGCGGCACGTTGTATGGGTTCCAGCGCCAGGCAGATTGGATGGTTTGATCGGCTAGGCTTTCTCGCAATTCGCCTCGAACACCGTTTTCCACGAAGGTGCTCATCCAGCCGATGTGCAAATCGGAGGCATGAAAATAGGGTGGCTCGTCCCAGGTGACGCCGTAATCTTTCGACGTCACTGCAACGAGCAACATCGCACCGATGAACAGTCCAAGTGGTATGAGCCAGCGCGCCCGAAAACGAGCGGTTGTAGAATCATTCATCAAAGCACGCAAATTTCGAAACGAGCCTTTGTCCAACGCCGCTGCGGCTTGTCGAATCAGCTTCGTAAATCGTATCCGGAGCCGCGCAGAAATCTTCGGTGTTTATTCTTTACGCCACGCGGCGAGTACCGATTTGCCGACTGCGCCGCAAAACAATCGGTCCGCAAGACGCGACGCGGGCACGCAGACTCTGTCCCAGAGAATAATCTGCGACTCGGTCGGGATGGATCGACGCAATGCGACGACATTACCCAAAGACAGCAAAACGCCAACCGAATCCATATAGATGAGTTTTTCTTCCACCCACCCGACAGGCATCAAAGATCTGAGACCAGCCCGGTCATAGCGGCGCAGGTGGCCGATGCTCTTATCAAATTCGCTGAAAAGCCAATGATGCGCCGGAGAAAGAATGACGATATGGCCTCTCCGGCGGACAAGACGCGCGGCGGCTTCGATTTGCGAGTGATCATCTTCGATATGTTCCAGGACATCGATATACAGAATGCAATCGAAGCAAGGACAATCGGCGAAGGTCCGGAGGGAGCCTACAATGACGTTCGCCGTCGAGCTGTCAAGGGACGAACTTAACCGAGCTTTTAGCCGCAGGGCGAGAGACTTGTCCGGTTCGAGACATACCCAGCGACGCGCGGTGCCATCGTGGAGCGCGATGGTGGTCGCGCCGATGCCCGCGCCAACTTCGAGCACGTCGCCGGTGATATAGCTCGAAATTTCATCCTTGATGTAGCGCTTCCAATTCTTAGCCAGAGCAAACAGATCGAGTTCACCGCCGCCGTAGGAGCTTTCATGGGCACTAGCCATAAATCCGTTGCCGGTCACTTATAAACTGCACATGATCGTGGGCTGGCAGCACATTGGCAGCATTCCGCGCGGCCAAAATCACGAAGACAAAAACCAAAATCACCAAGAGCATCTGGATCAGCATCACGAAGAGAATGCCGACGGCATAAGTAGCCCATCCGGGAATGGCAAAATCCGTAGCCAACCGAATGCCTATAACAACAGCCAACGCGGCTACGGTGAGAACCATTCCGATGGACACGACGATCAAGAGCCTGACCCCAATGCGGTCGCCAAATACCGCCATGGCACTGAGACCATGGACGACCAGGGAGACCGTGTCCATCCGCCGTGGTCCGGCCAGTCGCTTGCCTCGCTCCGATGGGATGAGCTCCATCGGAAGCTTCGCTTTGTGCACGGCCGCCGCATAGTGATTCCATAATTCGGATACGGCCACCAAACGCTTGAGCGCAAGGGGTGGGACAATACTGAAGTTGCCGACGCGCACGCGAATACCGATCAGCAGGAAGTGAATGAACCGGTACAGATGATAGAAAAAGGTGAATGCCGCACCCTCGGATCGTTTTGTGCGCGCGGCGAAGACAATTTTCTCACCAGCATTGGCGCCACACGTTCGGATTAAACGGGGAACATCTTTCGGGTCGTCTTCGCCGTCCGAATCCATGACGATGACCGAAGATTGCGGATGATTCGCTTCGATATAGGAAAGTCCTACCGCAATTGCTCGTTGATGGCCGAGATTCCGTCTCAAAGAGAGGACATCAATGGCAACAATGGCGTCAAAAATTCTCCCGAAATGTTCAGGAGGGCTGATTGTCGAACCGTCATCGATCAGACAAATCTCTGCTTTATGCCCACCGCTTTTCAGCTCGCAATCCAATGACGGCAGCAATAACGAAAGAGCATCCCAGTCGTTGTAGACCGGTATCAAGACGATCAACTTAGCGTTGCTACTTTCCGAGGCGTTCACGACATACCGCCGCTAGGCATTGCTGAAGAGAATCGTGCCGGCATTTGGGAGACGCAAACGGGCTCGACGGGAGGCATCGGATCGTCTGAGTGATCACCACTTCGCTGAGGATTCTTGACGAGATTACCATAAAGTCGCTTGGGGGGGAAAAGAATTCGCGAGCGTCTGTGCTCGCTGGCGATAAACGATTGGCTTGGCGAAGATAAATCGGCGATTACCCCTGCCGTCGCGGTTTTTTCTTTATTGTCGGAGTTGGACCGACACTGTATCATCTTTCGAAACAAGAAACGGCGAAAGGCACATTCCATGAAAAAGGTCGCGACGATGTATCTCATAAGCTTAACAATGCTGCTGGCTTCACGAGATGCCTTCGCACAAGCGTTCGGCGAGTACGGCAGGGCCGTTGGAAGTGTCCCCCGAGGAGGCTCGGTTGGCGCAGGTCCAAGAGCGCCTGGCGGAGGTACCCAAGGGCGGATCGGCAGCGGTGGTGTGGGTGATGTTGGCGGACGGGGATTGCCGTCGCGGTTGGTGGTCGCGGCTAAGGACGCCGGTCTTTTTCCGCGTCAGGATGAGGAGTCGGAGAGAATTGTTGGATTATTCGAAGGAGAGAGTCTCGTGCCGCTGGTGCAAAGCGAAGGCGGCAGCCAATGGTTTATGGTGAAGACCCAAAAAGGGCTCGTGGGGTGGGTCAAATCTGCTGACGTTAAACAAGAGGCGCAAAAAAAATAGAACTGGCCTTTGCTCCGCCAGATTCTCCCGCAGAATTTGCAGGCAAAAATGTCGCGTCGATCAGGTATCGCGCGAAGCAGGCCTTTTAGCCCCCACGGTTCGTGACTTTCCTGATCACACCTTGTCTCTAAAGTCTCCGTGAATCTTTTACGGCATAGCAGGAAGGCCGTGACCGAGATGGTATCGAAGCTGCTCTAGGAAAAACCTTCATGGCGCTTCGTGCAAAATCGCGAAAGATCCTCATCCCGGATGTACCTCCGGTGGTGAGATCCACAAATCGTCAAGACTTGGTGATCGCCAGCCTCGGTGTTTTCTGCATGTCCGTCGTTCTCGCGGCTGTTCTATTCGTCTTTCTGAGCGCCTGAACGACGTTGGAAGCGAGAGCAGCATGATACGATCTGGTCATGCTCGGAACTGAACCGTAGATTGGCTCTCGCTGCCGCTTTCCTGCCGTCTATCGCCGAATAATCCCAGCCGCGAGGCTTACCCGCCACATACGGATTCGTCACAGGTCGGTGAGGACCATCAAACTTGAAAAGTTGATTTACGCGACCTTAAGCCGCTTCAGTACCGAGTCGTTCCCGATTACGTGAAATTCCATATAGTCAATTAAGCGCCGAGCGACCCAAAAATATCGTTGCAGCTGCTCGGAGGAGGATTCGCTCGAGAGCGATTCCGTCGAGGGTGTTTTGGTCAAACGATAGGATTCGACTTCTTGAACCAAACCCTTGAGCGCCGGCGGTAGAATATCCCACACGCCGGTCGACTCGCAGATCGAGACCAGCTTGCTGTGATCATGCTGCTGCGGCAGGCTGCCGTGGCTTTCGATCAGCGCGGCTTTAATGGCCTTGTCCACTGCCTCGGCCAGCTTGTCAAATTCGGCATGACTACCGGCGCGCGCACCGATTTCCTTGGGAAAAGAATCAATCCTATCGCGCGCCTCCCGCAGCCACGGGTCCGCGTAAAAACTCATTCCCGCCTCCCGACTCGAAATTTTGAGCCACCGACATGATAGAGTCAGCCCGTCGTTTTCGCAAGCAAATGCTCCCCGACAAGGTGGTGTTGCTCATGCTCCACCCGAAATCCGCGGTTGAAAGATCTGCACCGCGGAGCGTAAATTTTTCGGCGCAAAGACAATGCTTTGCTCTGCTGAGCGGATTGCCAGCGCCAGCGATCTAAAAGTAATCATTGCGACTCGGCGATGACTTTGCCAAATGCGCAAAGAGCCTTGCGGCGGCACGCTTGAGTGTTTTCATGACTCCGAAATCGTGCCTGGGAGCCGAGCCAAGTTGCGACTCAATGAGTGAGACAAAATAAAAGAAGCGGAAGCGGCCGGCGGGTAAAGAACATCCTTGGGCATGTTTTACACGCCCAAGGATGGATGGGACGCGACCTGATGAATACTGCTAGAAGCGCCTACGCTGCTGAACGCGACCGCGCCGCCTCGACCAGCGGGCGATATTTTTCATTGAGCTTCATCCAGTGCTCAGCGCGTCCTTTCGCTTCGGCGAGCTTGGCTTCGGGGAAGGTAACAAAAGGTACGCGTGTGGGACCTACTTTGCAGTAATCGGCGAATTCCTGGGGACGCTTGTTGCCCGAGCCGGGAACCGGCTTGCCGGCGCCGATGCCGCCGAGATCCGCGATCACCTGGATAGCTTTTTGATTGTCACCCTGGCGTACTTGCTCCAACAGATAAAGAATCGGCCACGGACCCATCCAGACTTCCGTTGACCAGCAACCCGCGGCGCCCATTTCATAGTAAGGATACAACTGCGTCTGGTTGACAAAAACACTGATTTTTCCGCGCACGATCTTTTGTAAATTCATGAATGCCTGCGTTGTGCGGTGACTGTCTTTCATGCCGATGATGTTGGGTTTCTTCACCAATTCGGTAAAAGCCGCGACCGGAATCGTGAACTTGTGATTGTCCGGGTTGTGATAGACCACGATATTCAGGTTGGAATAGAGGTCCGCTATGTCATGATAGAATTTGATCGCGTCTTGCACGTGCAGGGTTTCATAGTACGGCACGCCGAGTAACACGCCGTCTGCGCCAAGGTCCTTAACGAAATTCATCTTCTGAATCACTTCACGCGGATTGGGACTGGTAACGCCGATAAACAGGGGAACTCGTTTCTTAACCGCGTCGACGGTGGCGACCGCCAGGGTTTTGAACTCGTCAAAAAGGAGGCTATAGCATTCGCCGTAGGTCCCGGTGGTGGCGATGTTGTGAAGTCCGTCCTTGATAATTTTGTCGACGCCATCTTTAAGATTATCGACCGCAATGGTCTGCGTGGCTTTGATATCGGCAGCGTCGGGAGTGGCAAAGGCCGGCATCATTCCTAAAACCCCTTTCAGCTCGTTGGCTGTAATCATCGTCTTCCTCCGTGTCGGTATTTAGTTGGCGATTTTGGCGCGTTTCAACGTGCGATCATTCACTATTGCCTTGTTAACAGGTCATCGAAGGGGTTGTCAATTAGTCAATCGGCAGCGGAGATTCCTACGTTTTAAGTAGGCTTTGGGAGACAATCCTTCACCCATGTGCCTTGCTTGGAGCCTCGCCGGTGCTATCGTCGCCGGGTCACCAATGATATCTGCGGAGATCACGGGCCGAGAACTTTAGTCGCAATCCGATATAAAACTGCAGTGCAGCCTACTTTTAGGCACGCAAGTCGACTCGTCGTTGCGACTCCTGTTTTACCAGAAAAAGAGAACCTTACAGCCGGTCAGAACCCACGCGCGTAAATGAGGTGTCAGTTGTCATGAGTTTGTCAGATTTGACTTAAGTACGTCTCTGTTGTTGTGTATGCTTACCCGAAAAGTTCAAGAATAGGCAATTTTTACATTAGGTATAGAAATTGCCTCTGTAGCGCCCTTGAGGGGCTTGAGGTCGCATACGGCGGCATATTGGGAGAAGGGAGATGAGTATTTTAAAACTCGTCGTTAATTCCATCGGCTACGTTTTTAGAGCCGACATCGCCGAGGGTCGACGGCGCATTCAGAGCCTGAAAACGCAAATCGAAACACTGAACGAACAGTTACGTTCTGCAGAAGCGATGAGCATTGCCGTCGGTATCGAGCTAAACGACCCAGGTCCATTTCGGATGCCGTTGCTAACCCAGCTAAAGTCACTCATCACGGAAACGGACGATGGGGTCGTTGCCGAATTTGAATCGCACGATGGAAAGGCAATCTTTGTTACCCTTCAACCTTTAATTGCAGCACAGGTCGTAAACGATTATCTGTCGGCCGCTACGAACGCAGCACTCCATCCATCGACAGCCATCGAATTTCCGAGTTTTGCCGGGGTCTTCCGACTGCCGATCTTCTCTTGCTACGGCGGTCATTTTAATGCCGGCCCCGATATACGGGTTTTAATCTTTTCATCCGAAGACGATCGGAGGGTGTTTCTGCCAGTTTCGGTTGAGACATATGAAAAAATGATTCGTCAGTTTGAAGCGGCTCTGGCGATCAACCCGGAGACAGAGAGTGAAACTGAAATCTCTGTAGTACTCGCCCTGCCAAATCCGGTACGTGATCCCGATCCGGTAACAAGCTAACGTGTGAGTATAGCCCAGCCACTCAGTTTTTTCTATTTTTTCCTCGGCTATGCAGTCGCGTGTGAAAGCTGCGGGAAGCTCAAGTTCCAACCAACCCAATCCGCAGTTTGTATACCGATCCTGCCATGATCGGCTAATCATTTGAACAGCTCTTTTCAGGTAACCGCTGTTGATATACCTTATATCGCCAGAGAGGTTGAGCTGCCCAGATGCCAGAGCCGCTCTCAAACGCGCAGTCTCTTAGGATCATCGGTCAGAATCTAGAAGCAAATTCTATCGACTCGTTCGAATTGGCAAAGTGGGGCGACGACTATGTCGTATGGCTGGAGGTCACAGACGCCAGGATAAGACCTTTAGGAGAGGAAGGATTTTTTTCCAGAGTCACCCACAGAATTTTGCGACGCCACGACTCGACTGTCGACCTCCCGCCGCGTCAGCGCCTATACTTCACATCCTCAGAGATCGTTTCCGCGGATACTGAGCGGCGGTTGGGCCGGCAGTCGTCGGTTGGCCCGGCCGATCAGCTAGGCATTTCCTTTGTCTTGCGTGTGCTGGGTGACTATTTGGATCGAAAACGAGTCAACCAATTTACTATTTCAAGGTCCAAAAACTCGATCGTGATAGACTACAATCAGAAACAGGAAAATTTCACATCACAAAATGTGTACGACCTTGCAATAGCAATGTACCTGAGAAGAGCTGCCCGCAATCATCGAAAGTAATTGCCTAAAGCTTCCCCTTTGCTTTCCGGCGGGCTGCGTTCCGCTCGGCTCATTGTCTGCCGACTAAACCCCCAGGACCAGTCTGACGGGATTGATCTTTTCGTTAATTCCGAAGGTAAGTGGCTTTTTCACCAGATCCGGATTGTAGTACGTGCCAAACAGTCTGTCCCAGATAGTCAACAGCGAGGCCATATTGGAGCGGTAATGCTGCGGGTCATCGCTGTGATGGATTTGGTGATAGCGCGGAGTGACGACGAACCACTCCAGCCAGCTCAATTTCCACGCGACATTCATATGCATCCAGTTATTACGGAACGTGTGCTCCGCCAGGATAAGTTGAAAGATCCAGATGGGCGCCCCTCGCAGTAGCGGCCGCGCGAGAATAAATGTCAAATTGAATAAGATGATGTGCGGAATCGCCGTCCGGACTCCCGCGAGCCAGTACATGTATTTCGGGTAATGGTGCCATTTGTGTGTGCGCCAGAAATAATTTGTATGCATCAAGCGGTGCACCCAGTAAAGGCCAAAGTCCTCGACAATAAAAAAGAGCACGAGTTTGAGTGCCAGTGGCGTTCCCACCAGTGCTGTCGGCACATAATTGGGCACGGGAATCCGATCGGTAAATACCACCACCACAGCGAAAAGAACGTTATACACCCCAAGCGCTGTCAGATCTCTCAACAAGACCGTCCGGTAAGCGATTTTGCGGCCGGGAAACAGCCACTCGGCGGCAAAGGCTAAAAAGCCGAGCAGCCAAAAAACTGCAAAGGAGTAAAGAATTTGGTTCATCGATCACGGTCTCGGGATTGCCTATTAACGGTCAGGCCATGTAGCCCGGCTTGCTTGCGCTGCAGAGCAGCCGATGGTTCGACATCGGTGTTGATTAAATAGGGCACGACGACAATCGTCCTGATCAAAAACGAGCGCAATCTACTCCGGGTACTGGAAGTTGTCAAATTACCCGGCGGCGACCGCGTCTAGCGCGCGCGAGGCCACGTCGTTAATCCCGGCCGAGTTGGCGTGGAAAGACATGGAACGATTGAAGTGAAGACAGCACCCGGCTCATTATTGAAAAAAATGGAGCCACCCGGCGGATTCAAACCGCCGACCTACTGATTACGAAAAACACTCAGCCGACCGACAACATCACTCAATCTGAGAAACCTCAAAGAAAACAAGGCTCGTAGCTCCTCACCGCGCCCGTTCTTATGGTTCAGTGTAGTTCGCATGGAAACATCATGGAAACAAGTCGATGCCAGCTTTCTCAAATGAGCGCCCCGAGAGACTGAACTCGCGATGGTTCGTGTTCTGACGGCTCAAGGACTGTCATTGTCTCGTCCCGCTCTATAAACAACTGGAAACCCCAGCATTCGTCGCGCAGCAATGGGAAACTGTTTCATCACCAAATGCTTGTATGTGCAGGGTAGTGCGATTACCGTAATTGCCTCATCGACCTGCACACGCAAGTTGCTTGGAACGAATCATACGACCTCGTTCGCCGCTGTGGAGCTTTACCGGCTGCTAAGGTATCGCGACTCGACTCAGGGAATTGGTCCAGTTCGCGTTTGGATCTGCGCGTCTGCGTCGGTGGGCACAATCGTATCTTGACCGTTTACAGAGAACGCATTGCGCGGGTAGTGCATGATTGAGCCATAGTCATACTTGCCCACATCATCGCCATCTGTGATGTGTTGACGAAAGTTATACTCTTCCCCGAGGAATGATGTTTTCCTTTATGATTGTTACGAAAGCGTCCCCCGGTCTAATCGTCCTTTGCCAATAGACAACGCGCTAACGCGGAAGAGGACCGGAATGACGTCGCGCTCCTCCGGTGAGAGCCCTTCGAGAAATGATTGGAATTGCTCCAGTTTGTCGTCCTTGGCCCTGGCCATGGTATCCTCCGAGGCGGTTTCAGGAGGCGAAGTCCGCCTTCATAAATCAGTTAATCTAGCGGCAAGTTTTCAGTTTTCACAATGTGTTCTTATGCTGGTTCATTTGTCCCTGAGATAGTTCACTTTGCCCATCAGTTTCTCTGTCTCGGGTAAGTCTTCTTGCGGTTCCTCGACCTGTCGCAACAATTCGGCGTTTCCTTTCCAAAGAGTGCTATTCTCTGGGGGTTGACCGTACAGGTCTGGGTGCAAGTGGTAGCCGCGCTCATTCGAAGGCTTATCCTCTTCTACTGCTAAGGGGTTTCTTTTTGCCCGAGCGTCCCGACGAATACCGGTCACTTGCCAGGAGACCTTCATCCTGCCGTGCCGCCTGCAATCTTGAAGCGACTGTTTGAAATCTCTTGAGAGACGTGGAGGTTGGGGCAGGCCCTCCAATCGAGGTAAGCTGGTGCCGGAAGTCGCTTTGAGCGCTTCCACCCAACTTGGAACTTCCACGGTACGCTCACCGTTGTCGTCAGAGCTACAAATCCGTCATAGACATTCTTCATCTCGGAGGATTCGACGAACGAATGGGAAAGATACTTGTTTGATGGATCGAGCGGGTGATCGATCTTAAAGCCCCCGCCGGCCTTGAATATGGCCCCGGTGACGGAAACACTTCCTTCAAAATATCCAGCAAACCGATCGTCCGCGCTGGCGTGAAGGGCGATTACCTCTGCCCCGCTACCCTCCGGCCCCTGCTCGCCCTTGCAACTATCCCGGCATTAAAAGAACTACTGTTACGCGCGAAACTACGCACGCCAACGTTAATCGTTGGCCCAGCGTGAGTGGCGGCGGCAATGCCTTCTGCACCAACACTCAGAAAATCGCTACCGCTAAAGCCCTCTCCACGCACGCCCGCACCCATTCCAGTCGTCCTACCAAGCACCCCGAAACGGTGCCTCGTGATATCGGGCGTGACGGCCACCCCAAACACACCCACCACGCCGGTCCCAAATACGCCGGCGCTGGTGTTGCCTTGACCAAGCACACCGATGGGAAAAACGCCGCCTTCTCCCCAGGCCGCCCTATGACGCCCCTGCCCGCTTTTGCTTGTATCAATCACTCCATCGCCGTTTTCGCTGTTTCCAACGACGCCCACGCCATCTACACTCCCAGCATTGATACCGTTTCCCGTCCCGCTCTGCGCACGAACGCCATTGGAGCTCACGCTGGTTGCGGTGAGCCCGGATCCTGAGGTGCTAGTCGCGACCGCGCCGGGACCGTCTATGCTCTCAGCTTGGACGCCAATACCGAATCCTGCAGGAGCGTGCGCACGGATGGCCGTCCCGTCGGCTCCCTGGTTTGTGATGGACAATGCAGCTTGCTCTGGTGCCGACACCGAACTCTCGCATGGAATAGGAAGTCCACATTCCGCCATAACGTTTTCCCCTGGTCTGAGATTGATCGGTAGTTGAGTTCTTGACGCGAGCTGATGTATAAGGGAATCCGCTAAGAACGGGAGGCCGTTACAATCAGTTAAGAAGACCGAAAGCCGGTGGAAAATCGTGGAGAAGTGCCCCGACAAATCCACGGCTTCTCTCGATTTGAAAGCCAAGCGCCGGTAAGTTTCACAGATTATTTCGGAGCGCAGACACAACGCAATATGTCGCCTGATTGTCATCTAAGTTTTGTCGTCACTACGCGCAATGACAACCATGGGGGCGACATGCTTCGCCGCTTTCAAATCTTCGCCGAGACCCTCTTGCAACAAGCCAATAGGCACTCGCTGAAGGGAGAACTCATTGTGGTCGAATGGAATCCGCCAACGGGACCACGACTTCATGAGGTTCTAAAGCTTCGGGTCAAGTCGGACTGTTTTGCTATCAGATTCATAGAAGTCCCTCCGGAAGTGCATCGAGCGATCCGCAACGCGGATGTGATTCCGCTCTTTCAGATGATCGGAAAAAATGTGGGCATCCGCCGTGCGCGGGGAGAATTTGTTCTGGCTACCAACCCCGATCTCCTGTTTTCCGACAGTGTCATTGCATTTATGGCTTCCGATAAGCTCTTACCCGATGTGATGTATCGTATTGACCGGCATGACGTTCCCGCCGAAGTTCCCGACAACGTGTCAGTAGACCGACAGCTTGCCTGGTGCGCCGCCAACGTGCTGAGAATCCATGGTCGGCGTGGGAGTTTCCCCCCTCCGCGTCACCTGCTTTCGAGATTTCGGGCACGGATTAGAAAGCTGCCGAAGAAAGTTAACGAGCGTGTATCCCTGTGGGGCCGCGCCTTTCGGTACCGCCTCTCGTCTTTGAGATGGGTGAGCCTCAGAGAGCGGGCTTCAGCCTTGGTATCGCTTTGGTATCAGCTTTGGTATCTAAGGCTGGTAAAATTAAAACTAGGCGCGTCAGCCTCTTTGTCCCTTTGGTATCACCTCTGGTATCTGAGGATCGCGAAACTAAAAAAATTATTGGGGCAGCTGCCCACTATACTCCATGACCCTAGGCGGGTACTTTGGATTGTACGTCAGAGTGGGCCCACTCTGCTCAAGAAGCTACTGACCGAGCTCCCTGCGAAGCTTTTCGGCTTGGTTCGACATTGGCTGTGGGGACTTACTTACCCCTTGCGCTACCTTGCAAACCTGATCTCGACGCCTATCAAAAGGTTAGTGGCTCGATTTCATCCTTTTCTTATTCTTTACAGTCCGAGACTCTTAATCCGACGCGTGCTCTGGGGAGCTTTGCGACTTACTGATCCTTTACCGAAGGTTCATACCAATGGCTGTGGAGACTTCACATTGATGTCGAGAACCCAATGGTCAGAACTCCGCGGCTACCCTGAGCTGCCGCTATGGTCAATGCATATCGACTCTCTTCTCTGTTATATGGCGGTCGCCTCCAGGATCCAAGAATATACGTTACGTTCCCCGGCCAGGATCTATCATATGGAACACTACAATTCTTGGGCGGTGATGACTCCCGATGAGAAACTGAGAACGTTCACGAAGAAACCCTGGATCGACTTCGGTTTGCTTTCTGACCTCTGGGAAAATATGTACAGGACCACCCGGCCAATCCAATTCAACAGAGAGGACTGGGGGCTTGCTGACTGGGTCCTGGATGAGGTGATTATCCAGTCCGGTGAGAAGCAATACCTTAAACAAAGCCCTGCGGTTACATCTAAGGGAGAACTCACATGGGATTCAATGGATCATCATCTATCGAGGCTATCTCTGTCTTAGGTATAGGCAAGCTCGGCGCCGTCGTAGCGGGTTGCCTTGCCAGCCGGGGGTTTCTTGTGATCGGTGTCGATGTCAACCGGCACTCTGTCGATAGCTTTAACCGCGGCGTGCCGCCGATCCAAGAACCGGGAGTCGAGGATCTCTACCGTTCATGCCAAGGACTCCTCACAGCAACAACGGACACGGCCTCGGCCGTAGAAAGGTCGGAGGCCACGCTTATCTGCGTTCCTACACCGAGCGATGCCGACGGTGGCTACTCCCTCCGTTACGTCCTCGAAGCGTGTAAGGCCGTTGGGGATGCGCTTCGAAACAAAAACGCTTACCACCTTGTGGTGCTGAAGAGCACCGTGCTGCCCGGTTCCTGCGACCGCGATATTATTCCGACACTGGAAGCCCGGAGCGGAAAGCGATGCGGGAGTGATTTCGGTTTTTGCTATAACCCGGAATTCATTGCTCTTGGAAGTGTCATCCATAACATCTTTAATCCTGATCTTGTCCTGATCGGTGAATCCAATCAGACAGCTGGGGATTGGCTGGTGCAGATTTTTGCGCGCCTGCTCAGCACCAAACGACAGACGGCTCGCATGAACCTTGTGAATGCAGAGTTGGCCAAACTGGCAGTCAACTCCTATGTGACCATGAAAATTACCTTTGCCAATCTTTTGGCCCGCCTCTGTGAACAGCTCCGGGGAGGCGATGTGGATATCGTAACCGGAGCCTTGGGTTTGGATAGCCGCATCGGCGCCAAGTATCTCAAGGGAGGCCTTGGGTATGGTGGTCCATGCTTTCCTAGAGACAACGAGGCGATGCTATGTCTGGCCGACCGGCTCGGCGTCTCGTTTCCCCTCGCCATGGCGACTGACCAAGCCAACCGCGAAATTGCTGGACACGTCGCGGACGTCGTTGCTTCAAAGGTGCCAATAGGCTCGCGCGTGGGGATCTTGGGTTTGAGCTATAAGGCTAACACGCCAGTAATCGAGGAGTCCCAGGGCGTTCTCATCACGAAAATTCTGCTGGAGCGCGGCTTCGAGATCGTAGCGTATGACCCGGTCGCCATAGAGCCGGCACGCAAGGTATTCGGAAAAAACATCGAATATGCCGCATCAGCGCAGACTTGTATCCTGGAGGCCGACGCAGTTTTGATCACCACGCCGTGGGATGAGTTCAAGCACATCAAGTATTCATGTTTAAATGGCTCCAAGGACCCGATTGTGATCGACTGCTGGGGAATGCTAGACGGAGAAGTACCTGAATCGCCGCGCGTGATTCGATTGGGCAAAAGCCAATTCATCGAGCCTGACATCAGAAATTCTGGCGAGAATCATTACCCAAAGGAGACTCCAATACGTGAATTGGAAAGGTAAACACGTTCTCGTCACCGGCGGGGCTTCATTCATTGGCTCCAGCCTCGTCGATGCGCTCGTGTCACGAGGAGCCATTGTTCGCGTGGTCGATGACCTAAGCACGGGGAGGTATGAATATATCTCCCGGCTGGTGGAGTCGGGCAGCGTGGAATTCATCAAGGGCGACCTCCTAGACGCAGAAATCGCGACGCGCTCGGTCAAAGGTATTGAATATTTGTTTCATCTGGCCGCTATCCACGGCGGCCGCGGCTATGTCGACCTGCACAATGTCGAGTGTTCGATGAATCTCATTCTGGACGGTCAACTTTTCCGCGAGGCTGTGAAGGCGCATGTCGAAAAAATCATTTTTGCGTCTTCTGGATGTGTTTACCCAAATCACCTTCAGAGCGACCCTGCAAAGGAGGTTTATTTAACGGAAGACCTTGTCGGCCCGCCCTACGACGCTGACAACATGTATGGCTGGGCGAAGCTCATGGGCGAGCTGACCCTCCGGCACTTCGTCAAACAAGGTCTACTCAAGGCAGCATCGTGTCGCTACTTTACCGTTTACGGTCCGCGGGGAAAGGAAGACCACGCCGTCATCGCTATGATCGCTCGCGCCTTCATCCAGCAGAACCCGTTTGAGGTATGGGGAACCGGGGAACAGATCCGCAATTGGACCTACATCGATGACATTGTTGAGGGAACGATGTTAGCCGCCGAGGGCATTGACGACGGAACGGCGGTAAATCTAGGGACGATGGAGCGTATTCGCGTCGCTGATGCCGCTGCAATGATTCTCCGCCGCATGGGGGTGGAAGTGCCGCTTAAATTCTTGCCGCATATGCCCACGGGTCCTTACAACCGGGTCGCGGCCAATCGCTTGGCCAAAGAGCTCATTGGCTGGGAACCCCGAATTCCGTTTCGCGAAGGCATCGTGAAAACAATCGATTGGTATGTGAATAACCGAAATCCCGATGAAGTGCGCAGCCAATTGCAATCCATGCTCACCGAGCGTTAAATCACTTTCTCGCCAAACGGGCGCAAGATGAGCTACTTCCGAGATGTCCCAATTGCGCAGGTGCGAGATTTCTGGAACCGCCGTCCGTGTAACATCCGCCATTCCTCAAGACCGATCGGCGAGCGGGAGTATTTCGATGAAGTGGAGGCTAGAAAGTACTTTGTCGAGCCCCACATCCCTGGGTTCGCTGCATTCTCCCAATGGTCCGGCAAACGTGTCCTCGAGGTGGGTTGCGGGATCGGCACGGACACCATAAATTTTGCGCGGGCCGGCGCCCAAGTTACGGCGATCGACCTCTCGGAACGATCCCTTGAAATTGCCAGAAACCGCGCGGCGGTTTATAAGCTCACCAACATTAATTTCGTTCACGCCAACGTGGAGGAGTTGGCAGCAATCCTACCTGCAACAACACGCTACGACCTTGTGTACTCGTTTGGAGTCCTTCACCATACCCCAAATCCAAACACAGCGCTCAGGCAGATGGTGTCCTTTCTCGCGCCTGGGGGAACGCTAAAATTAATGGTTTATCATCGCTACTCCTGGAAGGCATTCGTTGTCGTAATGAGCTATGGCCGTGGAGCTTTCTGGAATCTGGATCGAATTATCGCGCAGCATTCGGAGGCCCAGGAAGGTTGTCCGGTAACCTATGCCTATACGGAGCGACAGCTCCAGGCGTTGATCGAAGGTGCAGGGTGTCGTATTCAAGAACTCTTCGTGGACCACATCTTTCCCTGGCGAATACCGGCTTACGTTCAGTACCGATATGAAAAGGTCTGGTATTTTAGAATTGTTCCGCTAACTGTTTTCCGTTGGCTCGAAACTCACTTCGGCTGGCATTTGTGCGCGACGGCTGTCAAGCCATGACTGTCTCCTTAACCCTTTTCACTACCTGTAAGCCCTTCGTAGGGAAGGTTGCCCGCCGCCAACGTAACGCCCTTCGCAGTTGGGCCCTCGGACC
The DNA here is from genome assembly GCA_963745035.1 of uncultured delta proteobacterium. Lineage (GTDB taxonomy): Bacteria > Desulfobacterota > Binatia > UBA9968 > UBA9968 > DP-20. The sequence continues at coordinate 523,436 of CAVUVW010000013.1, forward strand.
GCGTTGCGATGTCGTTGTTTTCGGTGACGAACCTGGGGTTCGGGAGATTTGTGAAGAGTTCGGCTTTTGTCAGATTCCAACCGTTGATCGGACCGCTCTCGGAACGCCGCTGGTCAGCCATCTCTTTGAAGCGGTGGAAAATGCCACCCGTGCCGACTTTCTCGCCTTCGTCAATGCCGACATCATGCTGACAAGCGATCTCATAGCGGCATTCGAAGCTGTGCAAAATCGGTTCGAACGTTTTCTGATGATAGCGCGGCGCTGGAACGTGGAGTTAGCGGACGATTGGGACTTTATGTCTCCTTCGTGGGAAGCCAAGCTGCGCGCGTATGTTCGTGAGCACGGCACCATCGAACCCTCTTACGGGGGGGTAGATCTTTTCGTTTACCGTCGTGGCTTGTGGAAACATCTGCAACCCTTTGCGATCGGGCGCACACGGTGGGACAGCGGTCTCATCTATGAAGCGCGCAAGCTGGGTGCTCCTGTGATCGAAACGACCAGGGTCGTCACTGCGGTCCACCCAAACCATGGCTACTCTCACGATCCGCAAGACACCTCCGGCTTTTTTAAAGGCCCCGAGGCTCTTCGCAATCAGTCTCTCCTCGGCGGGGACGAGTTCATTTTTACCTCCCTCAACGCGACACATGTTCTCACCGAGTCTGGCATTCGTCCGAATCGGGTTTGGTTTCCCCCTTATTTGCTGCGACAGATTGCGACCCTGCCGGCCCTTCATCCAAGGCTTCGCCCGCTCGCCCCAGTAGTTAGATTCCTAGCGCCCTGGTGGAGGAGACTTCGCCCACGGAAGAAAAACCGGCGGAGCCGGTCGCTACGCGCTATCCCCACAGTGCGCCAACAAACGTCGACCGACTCCAAAAACTAATGATGATTTATCCAAATTTCTACCAAACTTGGGATGTCATTTCTGTCTTGCTCAGTAAGGAAGTCAAACTTCGCTACCGTGGAACGGCTCTCGGCATTCTCTGGTCCCTAGCCAATCCTCTGGCCTTTACCGCCGTCCTTTATATCGCGTTCAGACGCGTTCTCCAGGTCAATATTGAGAACTATCCTCTCTTTATCCTTTCAGCACTTTTCCCATGGCAGTGGCTTTCAAATTCGGTAGGTAGCGCGTCGATGCTTTTTATCTCGAATGGCGCGCTTATCAAAAGGCTACCGTTTAACAAAGCCACGCTCGCGGTTGCCCTGGTGCTGAACGATATGATCCACTTCTGCATAACGATCCCACTTTTCACAGTGTTTCTCATTCATCTCGCGTGACCACGGTCCTTCTCTAAATTGGCTGGTGGGTATACCCATTCTCCTAGTCACTCAGACGTTACTGACATTGGCGATCGTCATTGTCCTCGCGACCTTAAACGCCCTTTTGCGCGATCTCGACCAACTGGTTCGGGTGTTTCTCCTGCTTTTGTTTTACGTCACTCCAGTGCTGTATCCAGCGTCAATGGTGCCGAAAAATCTCGAATGGCTTCTGTTCGCCAATCCATTCTCTCCTTTAATGATCTCGTGGCGTGCGTTAATGATGGACAATGACCTAAGCCCGTATATTGTTGTGGCCGTTGGCCACGCATGCCTAGCTCTCCTTATCGCCATTCCAGTCTTCAGGAGAACAGAGTGGAAGCTGGCAGAGCTCGTATGAGGCAAGTCCTAATTCTTGAGAAAGTTACTAAAGAGTTCCGGACCTATCACCACTACCATGCTGGCCTGAAAGCACTTGTATTAGATCCTCGTCAGATAATGCGGCACCGTCAGAGAGACAGGTTCTTAGCTATCAACGAAGTCTCCTTTGCCGTCTACAGTGGAGAAACGTTCGGCATCCTGGGTCGAAATGGAGCAGGGAAAAGTACTTTGCTGAGTATGATTGCCGGTGTCTTGCGGCCGACTTTCGGCAAAATCTCAGTCCATGGGCGTATATCGCCCCTGCTCGAACTGGGCGTTGGTTTTACGCAAGAGCTTACCGGCGTCGAAAACATTCTCATTAATGGAGTTTTGCTGGGACTTCGCAGAAAAGAAATCGAAGCTAAGTTGGCTGAGATCATCAGTTTCTCTGGGCTAGGTTCGTTCATCGATCAACCGCTCAAGACGTATTCCTCCGGAATGCAGATTCGCCTCGGGTTCGCTATCGCGATCCATGTGCAGCCCGATATCCTGCTTATCGACGAAGTGCTGGCAGTGGGGGACGCAGAATTTCAAGAAAAATGCTTTACCCGCATAGCGGATCTTCAAAGGGCAGGCGTAACCATCGTATTGGTTTCGCACAATTTGAACACCGTAGAAACGCTCTGCGATCGTGCGGTGTGGATCGACAAAGGCCGGATCGTTACGCTCGGTTCTCCGCAGGAGGTTGTTGCGCGCTATCAATCCGAAATCGCCCACCTCGTAGCAACTCAAAAATCAGCGAGTGCATCGGTGTAATTGACGCCACTGTGGTCTAAATCTGAAGTCGGCAAGACGTGAGAATCGCGTTCCTCAATCCTTGGAAAAATGCTGCCGAGAATCAAGCCTTTCGGTCTCTGCAGATTGCCGCGGGGCGCGTCGGACATGAGTTGCTACATTGTCGTAACAGTGGCGACGTCGATGCCTGCGCTCCTGATTTTGTACTCGCTTCCGCCTCGACACAGCCCAAGTTAAGCGATTGTCCCCACTATGGTGTGATCCATGAGCCGAGGGATCGATTCCTTGAGAACCGGGCGTACTTTCAAAATCTGCTTTCCTATGATGGCTATTTTACCATTGCTGATTCTTTGCAGCGTTTCCTCCGTGATATTTGCTATCGCGTGGGTCGGTCACAGGAGATCGGCTTTTACTATAATACCTGTCAGCGTCAGCAGCGCTCAGCCGACCTCGCTTCTTTGCTCCGCCACAGAAAATTGTTGCTCACCTATTTTGGCACGAACTGGGACCACCGCCGCAAGAACTTCTTTCGGAGGTTGAGCGAAGTGGACGACGTCCAGATCTGCGGTCCAACCCATTCCTGGCCAGAGATCCACAGCAAATCCTATGGTGGCGCTTTGGATTTCGACGGGGATGGGGTCCAAGCGCGCTATGCAGCCAATGGCCTCGGCTTATGTCTTCTCTCGGAGCTCCACTGCCGCGACGATGTTATCTCGAATCGGATCTTCGAAATCATCTCCGTCGGCGCCATTGCCATCTGCTGTGACATACCCTGGATCCGGAAGTATTTTGGCGATAGCGTATATTACATTGACCAAAATCTTCCCGACAAAGCCCTCGTCCGGGCGATTCTCCGCTGCTGGAACGAAATCTATAGCCACCCAGAAACTGCGTTGGACAAGGCCCGCAGGGCGCGCGAAATCTTCGAAGAGCGGTTCGCCGCTGAACTGCTGATCGATAACGCGGTCAAATACCACGAACGTCTCAGCGCCAACCGCCACGCCATCCTTACTCAGAGGAAAGCCTCCTATGAACCGTTCGTTTCCGTCATCATCCGCTGTGGCGGCCGTCCTGTCGACCTGATCAGACGGGCTCTGTTTTCTTTATCGCAACAGACATACGGTCAGTTCGAGGTGATCTTCGTACGCTACAAAGACATCGATCTGAGTCCCTTGCTCTCTCAACCACATGCCAATATTCGTTCGATGAAAGTCATAGATTGTTTGGGGGCGGGCCGCAGCACTGCATTATGGACTGGACTGTCCGCCGTCACTGCTGACTACTTCGCTGTGCTTGACGATGACGACTGGCTTTTTTCCAATCACTTTGAAAAGCTCTTTGGGTCTTTCGTAAAGGTGCCAAAAAACCCTTTTCTCGCTTACTCGGGCTCCATCTCGCACTATGCCGAGCCCAAGCCCGTCGCTGGTGGTCATGAAGATCATAGGGCTCTCTTATATTTTGAGAAAAACACTCCGGATCTCAGCTCCGTCTACTCCATGTTTGCCTCTAACTGCTTCGTCGCTTCGCGCGATCTGCTGAGTCCCGCGCTGCTCTGTGATCCCCACATGTCCACCGCCGAGGACAGCTTTCTAATTCTTTCCTTAGTCGAACAATGCCAACCGCACTTTTCCTATGCGGTTACCAGTATTCATGAGCGTGGCCGTTCCGATCAGTCAGATTTCCGTCAGCACCCTACCCGGTTCGACGATGAGTTGACGCTTCGCATACGCCTCGGCGGTAAGCAGATAGCTGCTCGCTCGGTAATCGATTTATGGGAGGAGTTATCTGTTTTCTGGAAGAATCGGCATAGGAAAGAGGCCGTGGTGGAGACCCTGGATCGCATTATCTATCGCGTTCTCGATTGCCCGATTTCCATCGAACCGGAAAAGGACCGCGAATGCGTCAGCACGGGTTTTAATCTCCAGGAGAGCAAGTTGTCCGTTGGCTCTCATGCCATCGACCCATCTGTCGGTTCGGCTTGGGTTCAATGTCCGGAAGAGCCCTGGGCCTACGGAGCTGAACTCTGTTTGCGTCTCCCACACTCCACTGAGCTAGGACATCTGCTCATCGCTGAGATTATCGTGGAATGTGGCGAGATCGGTATCGGTCTCCTCAACGTGTCTGAACGGGACTTCCTGATGAGAAAGAATCTCCAGCCAGGCTCCCGTATACAGGAAGTGCATATTCCGATTGCGGACCTGCTTAACGTAGGTAGATTCATCCTGCAGAACTGGCAGAATCCAGGTCCAGCCACGGCCCAGATCCTGTCGCTGAGGATCTGTAGTGAGTAGCGCTCCGCGAGCGTCGTTTCAAAAGCTGTACAACAGCATAGACGAAACCTAGCTGAGAAATCACAGACAACCGCGAAAGAATTATCAAGAGCCGAGACTTGGATAACGATGCGTAAACAATATAAGCAGCACACACGGGATCTAAAGTTGCCCTCGAAAGGCATGCGGACGGAGACGGCTAATAACTGAGTCGTAAAGCCGTCGTCGCCAAGTTTTCTCGGGTGCAAGCAAATCACGCATACTCCGCCAGGCGCTGAGTAAGCGCCAGCCTGCTGAGTTCTCTACCGACTGCCAGTGCTTCTGCCATCCTTCCAGCTGCTGGCGGAGCCCAGTAATCTCGTGCTTTTGCGCCTCGACAGTTTGCTGTACCACATTCACCTGGCGTTCGCGGTCCTTTAGTTCGACGACGGTTTGCTCTAGCGCACTCACCTGGCGTTCACGGTGGTTTAGGTGGACGACGAGTTCGGAGATTTTCCGGCCTGGCTGTTCGCGTAGCCCAGTAATCTCGTGCTTTTGCGCCTCGATGGTTTGCTTTAGCGTACTCACCTCGAGTTTCTGGTCTTCTAGTTTGTTCTCGAAGGCGCTCGCTTCGCGTCGGGCGTTGTCAAGCTCGATCTTGAGCTTGCGCTCCTCCTCTTGCAGTGTGCCGTATCTGAAATCACTCGACCTTATGGCCCACTGGAGCCACGTCAGCTCCGCCGAAATAGGTTGAACGGCTGACAGGCGGGGGTTGAGCCAGGTTTGCACGCCGTTCCCAAAATGCATCTCACCCCACTCCGTCAGCTCAGTTCTGCCGACTCCGTAATCATTTCTCTTGTACCACCCGTGCTCCCAGAACAGCGCCCGCAGCCCCTGCTCGATGTCTGGCGTATGGGTGCCGATATGAACTCGCTTGACTTTCTGGTTCAACTCCTCGATTGCACTCTGGAGCACCACCAACTCCGCCTCTTCAACATCCAGGTCGATCAGATCCACAAGATCAAGGGCGCCAAGAATTCGGCTCAAAGTGATCGTCTTCACCTCACGACAGGGAACTCCTTGGCTGTCCAAAAACGGGTTAGACATCCTTTGCCCCCACCATTCGTCGGCCTTGCCGACATAGAAGCGGACCGTGCGTTCCTGGCCGTCCACAGCAGCTTCGATCAGCTCATGCTGTGCTGGATCAAGACCGTTGTCGTTGAAATGTTGCTTTAGCCATTCGAAATGTGTTGGCTCCGCTTCGACGCCAATAAGTTTAATTGGCAAGTCGCCGTGACACTGCCGGACGGCAGCCGCGCCCTTCACAAGCCAACGGCCGAAACCGGCACCGAGGTCGACCATGGTGAACTGGTTCCGAGCGCCGCTCACGGACTCGAGCAGATCGACCCACTCGAAGTATTCTTCGGCCGGCTGGGGATAGTCCGTCTCGAGGTACCCAGGATCAGGGAACCTCTCGCCTACGGCAGCCATCAGGCCCTCGACAAATGCGTTCCGTGTCATCACCCCCAGAAAATCCATGTGACAGCCGGGTGGAACGAAACCCTTGAAGCGCTCGAAACGGCCGAAGATAGGATGATGCATGCGTCTGCTCCGCCCCGTCTGCCTGGGCCAGACAGGCTCGAGGGCGGCTGGTCTAGTTAAATTTTAGCCAACACCCCGCCAGACCGGCTCCTCGACCAGTATCCGCTGGCATAGCTTGCCGAAGCTGTACTTAGTCTCAATTTGGTACTGGATGTAACGAGAGACGTCGTGTCGTCGGCGGCCATCGCTGAGATACAGATCCACCAACCCGTTCAGCTCATCGATGGTTCGGTACATCACCTGGTTGCCAACGTCACCAAGCGCGCGGTGGAAGTCCTCTTTGTAATCAAAGAGGATCAGACCACCGCAGGCGAGACAGCCCATGATCTTTGGGGAAATTCCCGAGTTGTAGCCCAGGTTGACGATGTCCACGATGACATCGCTATTGGTAAACAGAAGCGGTAGCTCCGTGAAGTAATCGAGGCTCTTGCGCAGCCGAATATTATAGTGGCTGCGTAGAGTATCGGCGCTCTTCGGCTCGATGAAGTTGCCGAAGAAATCGTATTCGCGAGTGAGGCCGCCCAGTACCGCCAGGCGCGCACGGGTGTTGCCAACGACTTCGATCTCGTCGTGGACAAAACGCCAAAAAAACGTGCAGTCCGGCCCAAGCCGGAGCTGCTCGCGGACGGGGCGGTCCAGCCGGTCAATCTCCGCCATCAGCAGATCCCAAAGCGAATCGGTGAGCCGTTCTTGCTTACGGGCGAGCACGCGCTCCTCAATCTCCGTCAAGACAGGCTCGTCTCGGAACGGAAGCTCTTGGCTGGCCTGGAGGTAGACGTTGCCGGCGAAGGCGACCCTAGCGCGAAACGCGCTCCGATCGACCACGCGGTATCCATGTTTGACGAAGTTCGGGTAGGCCGGTTGGAGAAACATCTTGATCTTGTCTCGGGAGAGGACGCCCAGCCGATCAAACGCCATCATGTGGCCGCTATCGGGCGAGTAGTGGTGGTACAGGGGATGATTCAAAGCCTCGCGGAGCCTCTGGATCGATCCCGGAGATAGACTGGGCCGGCTTTTCAGGCAAGGGGTGGAGACACCACCTCGGCCACTGGAGCAGGCCGTGGTCCCAGAGCATAATGACGGGGATCTGTAGGATGTCTCCGAAGATGTTTCCCTGGCCGCTGCAGCACAGCAGGGCGTACGTGGCATTCGGCAGCGACATTGCCACATCCGGGCGAAACGACCGGAGCTCCTGGGTGATTGCTTTTATATAGTCCCGGTTCGGAAATATGAAGCCGCGAGTGTCCAGCTCGAAAACAGCGGCGCCCAGCGCCCGCAATTCTTCGGCCATTTCCGTGGCGAAATCGAAGTCCACGCCACCGAACCAGGAAAGAGGCGGACGGGTTGTGACAATGCGTAGTCCCGCCAAGGGCAGATTCAATGCTCGGAAAGGGGCTTTGCTCGGTGTGTTGGCGAATCCGCCGTCTGAAACCGGCCGATCGTTGCCATTGCTGTTCATTTGGTCAGGCTCACATCTTTGTCTTCGGGCTGTGACTGGGACGTCTCAGTGCGAGACCGGCCTAGCAGTGCCGCCCACCCACGAGCCACCAAGTCGAGCAGCCCGCGTCCTCCGATCACGGCTCTTGTCAGCCGGATACCCAGCGGCCTGGTATCGCCGGACCAACCCATGGAGGCAGGGGTCCGAGGAGTTGCGACCCGAATTACCAGGCTGAGGGATCCATCCAGGGGGATCACTTCAGGCGGCAGCTCCACGGTTCGTTGGTGCGGTGTACGATCCGGTCCCATGGTCCATTTCGCCAGCATTTTACCATCGGCCATAACCTCGACTGGAAGAGTGGGTGCCGTGAGATCCACCATGATGTCCGAGACAAACACTGAGAGCGACGTCGGTCCGTCGGGGCGAGGGTCCAGTCGCAAGGTGAGTGTGGCCTCGGTGCCTAACGTCCAGCAGCCGTACTCATCGCGTGCGCTCCATCCCGCCTCAAGGTACGGGGCGGCGTTGCCCTTGTCGGTGAAGTCGATGACCTGGCCCATCTGATAGACGGGGGCCACCAGAGGCTCGATACGGAAGCCGGTCAGCCGAAAGCCTAGTGGCCGGCTGTCGCCCGACCAGTTGAGCTGCTTCGGTGTCCTAGGTGTCCGGATGTGAAAGGAGATGCTCAAGGGCTGCCGCCGCTTCAGGACTTCAGGCTTCACTTTGACCTTTCGTTCATGAGTGTCTCGATAGCCGAGCACCCATTTGTCGACATTCTCATCGTTGAACAACACATCCACGTCGAGATTGGGGAATTGCTCGCTGACCATTGCATCCGAAATGGTGAATACGGCGCTCACCACCTTGTCCGGCGCCAGCTCCCCGAGGTACATGATTAGGCTGGCCTCAGGGCCTAAAGTCCACGTTCCATAGTTGTCCGGCGTGCCCCAGCAGCTATCCGTGTGAAACGCTCCGCGCCCCTCGGCTGTAAAGTCGATGGGAGAACCGAGATGATAGTGGGCGTCCTCGATCCCGTGGAGACTTAAATTGTGGATCTTAATACTGAGTTCACGCGGGTCCTCGCCGATCATCTCCTCTCCCCGATGCCGCGCAACGGCCGCGTACGACTGAGGATTCTCGATCTTGAACACGAGACGGGTGAGCGGCTTGCCTGCGAGAAGCCGCTGCGGAAGGATCAACCGGGAAGTGTAGCAGCTGTAGCGAGATGCGGACAGCCATTTTGCTATGTGCTCGTTCTCGAACCACACGTTCACAGAAATCGGCACCTCCTCGGGACCGAGGAACGTCTCCGTGACATAAACGTAGGCGATTAGATCGGTCTCCACCGCTGGGTCGATCGACAGCAAGACCACGGCCTCCGGCCCGTCGATCCAGGTTCCTGTGTGGTCGACGACGCCCCAGCCGCCGTCCTTGTACCGGCTCGAGCTGGCCAGCGATGTAAAGTCAATCGAGTCTCCGGGAGCGAGCGGTGGGACCGACCCGTCCTGGAGGTCGTACCCGAAGAAGGATTGCATCGTCTCCTCGGTGAGCTTCCAGCGGTGCGACCGATACAAGCGCTCGTCGCCAACCCGCGCGCGTCCTTTGCGCACGCGGGTGTTGTAGGGTGTCTTGGTGGTGAGCAGAAACTGCGACACGAATTGATCGAACGGATGATGGTTCGGATTGACCACGAGGAAGTCCGGCAGAGACGAGCTTGGCGTCGATCGAGATACCGTGTGACATTCCTCGGCGCAGGATGCCAAACATCGAGCGATTGCGCCCAAGCGATAGCGCTGCTCCGGTGGCCAGTCCGTGACCCGGACGACGTTCGATGACGGGAGGCGCGCGGCGTCGAGGCCGAAGTCAAAGATCAGGACGTCGTGATTGGTGATGAGTGAGCGGATAAAGGACGGGTCTTCCGGTCCGTATTCAATAGTAGCCGCCATCCCGTCGGCCAGTTCTGGAAGCGGTGGACACATCAGGTCGGGCACCCAACCCAGGGGGCGGATAAACCCGAGGTCGCGGAAACAGGTGGCGAGCAAGGTCAGCAGCCGAGGATTGTTGCCAATGTAGAGAAGCCGCACGTCGCGCGGGTAAACGGTGAGGTTGGCCGCGACGTATGGAAGGACGTGCTCGGGCTGATAGAAGAGGTAGTTCCGCAGCTCGTTGGAGTCGGAGTGGTAGTCGTGATCCTGCGGCATCCCTAGCGTGCGCTGGACCACGGGCACGAACCGGGCTGGTGGTCCGTTACCGAAATCGATCTCCTCGATAGCATCCTCAGGAAGACCCCAAGCGTCTGACTGGTGTTGGGCATAGGGATTCTCGATGTTATACACGAACTCGTGGGGATCGCTCTCGATCCGAAAGTCAAGTCGATGGGCCAAGGTGGGCGTCCGGGTGTGATCGCAGTGGTATCCCTTGAGACGGTCCGCCAGGCTCCCGGTAACCCCATACAGAAGAAACAGCCGCTTGCACATGTTGGAGTCCACGTGCCAGCCGTGGATCAACCGCTCATCGAATCCGAAGATGTCGAAAAGGGTCTGTCGCGGAAGGAACTGGGCGTCCCCGGGATTGTCGAATCGCATGTACGGGTGCGCGAGCGTGACCTCGTTCAGGTGGAGCGCAGCCCCGAGTTCATTGCAGGCGCGGATGATCGCGGCTGGATCCGTTCGGGGGAACGATTCCCAGACTGGCTCCGGTAGCTCGAACCGGGGAAGAATATAGTGGCCATCCGCAAGATCACTTACGGTACTCGTGAGATCGTACTCCCTGTTTCTCGGAACGAAGATCATGTCCGTGTTGGTGGAGAGGATCCAACGGTTTTGGGGGTTCGACCGGCGGACCCCGATGTTGCGGCAGATCGCCTCGAGTGCGGCGAGATGGGTACGGGTGCCGTAGAGGCGATGGTGAACTTCGGGACGGACACGCAAGACCCGCAAGACCCGCCGGGCACGGGGCGTCAGGGTGTCGTAGATCGCTTCGATGAACGTGGGCACATCATTCGGTGTGTTGTAGTCGATGAAGACGATCTCGTCGTGCTCGCCGGACAACATTTCAGCGATGCAGTTTAGGCTGATGGCCGCGCGTTTGGTGAGGTTATAGCCGTACGAATCGTTACGTCCGTAAAGAATAACAGAGAGCATAGGCGGTGTAGCTCGCTACGGTTAGATCATGGTAGACAAAGACAGTATCCAATGACGATGTATTGTGTCAACTCAATGGGATCCGCGGTGAGGAGATGATTTGCACGGGCTTGAGCTGCGGCGCGCGCCACTTCATTCAGCTGACTCGTTCATTCCCAAACCCACACATCGTTTCAGACGGAACCAGATCCGGCGTAGCTTCCAAAACTTGCTGCTCTCCATGGACGTGATTTTTGCCAAAGCTTGCCTCGCCTCCTCCTGCGCCGTTCCCAGGCTCTGCCGGGTCTGTACGAGCTGTGTCGAGGTGGCGGCGTGATCGTCCCGGGCTTGCCTCGCCTCCTCTAGCGCCATGCGCAGGGTCTGCCGAGTCTGTTCGAGCTCTGCCTGTGCGACTTGCTCCCGCGCTGCGTAATCGTCACGCTCGCGCTGAAGTTCAGCGGCGGCGGCTCGCAAGCGACCATGCTCTGTGAATGTGGAGTTTTGAGCGAAAAAAATCGGATCATGGGATTCGAATCGCCGAAGATACTCACGGTAGGTGAGTGGACGCTCGATGGGACCTTGGGCTTGGGCCGCAAGCAAGTCCAAGATGCGCTCGACGTCACAGGAGTCGCTCAGCCTCTCTCTGAACCGGAGAGTGATCTCAGCCGCGCAGTCCGGCAGGTTGAAAGCCGCAAAAATGCAGATCAGTTTGAGCAACTTCGCCAACGGCAGTCGCGCCGCGAATTCATCCTGCTCGTGCCTGCCAAGGTCCCGGATGTAAAGGGCGTCCCCTAAAAGGGGGCGACCGAACTCAGTCTCAGCGGGGAAGTTCGACACGTACGGAGATGGTAAGGAGGCAAGCGAGTACCGCCGGACGGTCGTGCCAAACAACTCGAATCCACGTGCTTTCATGAATCTGTCAACGTTGTGAAAGCTGTAGTCGGTGTCCGCGGCCGAACCGAAGTAGTTCACTTCGATCCCAACGCCAAGTACGCCCAGTGTCTCGAAGGCCAAATCGAACGAGTTCAGAATCTCGAAGTCGGGCCCATCGACGTCGATTTTCAGAAAATCGACGCTGTGGATCCCGCTGTCAGTGAGGTATGCCGGCGCCACGATCACTTCCTTGGAGAGCTTCGTCTCCGGCGCCAATGCCGCCACGCCCATCTGCGGCGGCAATGTTTGCCCGCGAGATCTCATTAGCTCAAGCGACTTCACAACGCTCAGTCGAAACCACGGGCTACGTTCCAAGGGGTCTCGGCCCGCCTTTCGTAAAGCAAAGGGATGATCTGCGGGCAGGCCGGCGAACGCAGCCACATACTGGACTCCTGGATGTGTTTCTGAGCTTCGGAGCCGGTCGACCTCAGCAACATTTGGGTCGATTGCTAGCGTTCGCAACCGGGGCCCAAAACTTCTCCAGACCTCGTCGATCCCTCCGCTACAACCGATGTCGATCAGCATAAACTCGCTTAGCAAAGGTATCTGAGACAGGTAGCTGATTACCGGTACGTAGTTGGCAGTTCCTTCCATCGCTCACTTCGGCTCGATGCCGAGTTTGAATACCACACCGCGAAGTTTCGTCACCAGTTCGTTACAATAATTTGTATTTAGGAGCGAAAGGCTCCGTAAGGACACGAATCGCACACAGGCAAATGTTGGTCTGTGGTCAGTGTACGCCGGACTAGTTTAAACCCGTCTGCGTTGTAAGCCTCGAGCACCGGCTTATCCTTCAAGTTTGACCGCCTCTCACCGGGCACAGTCTCCATATAGCAGCAAATCGAGAGGTCAAGCGAGTGCTGGAACACGCTCAAGGTGGTATAGACCATAGGACAGTAGATTCGGCTTGGCTTGTATAGCCCAGGGGTTCTAGTTTTTTCTGAGTCAATGCCGGACGCCTGCGTCGCCGGGGTTTTCTCGGCGTCGAGTGTTGTGCTCGGCGCCTCCGGCGGCTGCACCGCTTCTGTAACCGCCAGATTTTCCTCTGCGGACTCGCCTTCTGCTGGCTCCGCGACGCCCGTCGAAACCCGCAGTCGTCCATAGCGATAGATTGCGCTTACCGGCGTATCTTTCGCACCTTGTCGAATTACGACGTCAATTAACCGGTCCTCTGCCAAGGCAAACTGCATCCGAGTGGTTTCAGACTGGAGTTCCTGTTGAACGACGAATTCATTTTTTTCAATATCCAGTATTCCCCCGTACAGTTGACCGGAAGAGATCTCGACCCGCAAGTCCAATATGTATTCGCCCGCGGGCAGTTCAAGGCGAGGGGTGCGAAGAAGGTAAGCCCAGCGACATGATTGCGGAGTGCCACGAAAACGCACCCCCTCGCTCTCACTTCCGGTAACCTCGGCGTACTTTTCATGGGGCACAAGAACCACTTGCCGGTTGTTCACCCGGACACAAAGCGCTTCCAACTTCGGGTTACTGTAGGTCGTCGGGACCGAACCAGCTTGGAAAACTGCCGCGCTCTGCTCATCTGTCGAAAGCTGGAGCGGGTAGGAGCGAAGCGATGGACTGACGGGCAAGAGCCACTGATCGGGGCTAGCGATGATACGAAAACCCATCCTGCGATACAACACGATCGCCTTCGTCGCCTTCTCCACTAGTTCTCGTGCATTTGGCAGACGACCACACCAAACGTCGAGGTACTGATCGGTTCGACCGAAACCCCAGTCTGGGCTCGTGAGTGGCAGGAGCGCATTAAGCTGGAAGTTCTCGACCCCCTTTTTTACGAAGAGATCAAGAAACTGCGGGACTTCCGCCAAGGAGTGACGAGTAACCACCATTGACACCTTGAGGAGACCAGGTGACGTCTCGGGAAGATTACGCCAGTCCGGATCAGCCAATATGTTTTCAATATTGGCCACTACTCGATCAAATGTGCCTGGTTTAGAGCCCATGGCGATCTGGTGAGTTTGGTCCGTGGCCGCGTTGACCGACACCTGGATATGGCTGATTCGCAATGACTTCAACAACTCCCAGCGATGGCCGGACAGCAACCAGCCGTTGGTAATAATCTCCAAGTGCGCGACCGGGTTCAGGTGCTTTTTAATCTCCGTGGCGATTTCCTCGAATTGCGGATGGGCCAAAGGCTCGCCGAGACCCTGCAAGCTAATGCAAACGGCATAGCGAAGCGCGTCAGCAAAATGTTCCAACTCATGCACGGCGAACGCTTTCGGACTGGGCACTAGAGGCGAGCTGCAGAAGGTACATATCGCGTTGCATACCTCCGTCATAGGAATCGTGATGTTCCAAGGGTAGGAGGTAAGCTCCTCCACACCGTGCTCGTACTCCCAGAGATTCACCACGTAGTTGGCCCAAACGTCCGCACCCTCTACCGGTTGGCCTAGATAGTATGCGCGCAGCGCCTCTCGGTCGTATCGCCGAATATGTTCCATAAACGCTGTGCGCTCGTAAACTAAAGGATTAGGGGACAGCTGCTCTATGGAGCGTACTCTGTCCAGCGACACCGAGGAAAGTTTCAAGAGCATCCCAGGATCGATTCGGAATAGTCTTCGCCACATTGACCTCATATCCACCTCAGTTCACGTTTGGCCTCTCCGGATGAATGGCAAGCCAATAAGCAACAGTGAAGACCAAGAGGCCGCTCGTTCTTATAGGATTTTTATAAATTCCGTTCCGGTTTCCATTTATTGCATATCCAAACAGCCCTTGTATACTCTGTCGACAATTTTTAAGACGTTTCCTTTTTCTTTTCACAAATCCGTACAACGGCTACTTATGAGTGAAACGGTGAGAATCTGATGGATCTTGCTACAGCCCCGTGGAACAAGAGACAAAGCCATAGGTCGGGCTAAAGAACGGCTGGCAACTCTTTAGGGTGTTGTTGATTCGCCAGGCGATCTGGATTCGGGAACATACATCCAGTTATATGCTTTTTGTTTAGAGTTTGCCCGTGATCTTGAAATCGGTCGTCGGTATAACAACTCTATCTGCGTTTTTATGCAGGCGGCGAATGACCTCGGAAACACTAAGGTCCTGAGTATTGACTATGGCCGGGATTGGAGTAACCGGACAGTTTCACGGCTAAAGAAAACAGTGTCGCGAAAATGGTTGACCTACTACCGGTGGGGCGTCCCAGTAGAAAAAGATTGGTTTTCGGAAATGAATAACTCCGAATGTTTAACTTAAAGAAAGTCCGCTTTTAACAGTATGCGTTCGAAACTTCGCAAATTCGCTTTTTATTTGATTCTCGTAGTTTTTGCTTTTGTTGCGACGCTCTTTGTCGGCGAGCTTGGTGTCACGGTTTATCATATCGTCCGTGACGGCAAGTATATTTCCCCGGGGGATCGGCTCGCGGCCGAGAAGAACGCTTACGTCGAGGAGGCTCGAGCGCAGACAAGCAAAGGCTGCGGCTATGGAGATAGCCTTATCGTCCATCCCTATCTGGCTTACGTGCAGACGGCTCTGGGACCGTGTGGTTTCCGTTATGCCAACAGCAAGAGTTTACTCGGTAAAGAGTTTCCCGACAGGCCACGGCCTAGAACCGGTATCATACTTCTCACCGGTGGCTCTGTTGCTGCGCAGTTCGTCGGGTATGACCGAAAAATAGAGAGTCCACTCGAACGTATTCTTAACGCGGAGTTCACCGGTGATCGTTTCGACCGGTTCATCGTTCTTAACGGCGGACGCGGAGCATGGAAACAACCCAACCAGTACATTTTATTTGGACTTTACGCGGACATTCTTGCTGGTGTCATCACGCTCGACGGCTTCAATGAGCACTATATGATCAACTCTCGGCGGAGATTCGAAGAGCCTGCCAATCTCTATCTCCAACTCGTTCAACGCCTAGATCCTCGTGTGACCGCAGCTCCGCTCACCATGGCCGCGCTCAAGCTGGACGCCGACCTTTACCGATTCGCTTCCAGTCATGCCATTTTCCACGTGTCGAATCTCGCCTATTTCGTGGTTGATGCTGTACGCAGGAGGCTACGCCACTACGCCTCTCACACACCAAAGCTCTCGATCCCTGCTGAAGACGACTGGGTCAAGACCTCGTATGCACAGATGTTCGCCTTGCACGATGAAATGACGCCAGAGGAAAGCAAAATCTGGTCGCTCGCGGCAATATGAAAAGTACATTCGCCTGATGCATGGGGGAGCCGAAGCTCTCGGTATTAAGAGCCTCTTTCTCCTTCAACCGATCCCTGGTTCGGGAAAGCCGCTCACCGAGCGGGAAAGGAAATTCACTCAGGGCACTGATCGGAAAGTGTACAAAGAAATGACCGACCATATGGTGGGTTTGCGCGAGCAGTTTGGGATTCCGGTCTATAGCTTGCTCGACGTGTTTCAAGACACGAAAGAAGAGATCTACAAAGACCACGCTCATGTCAATCAACTAGGTGATGAGATCATGGCCAGGCGAGTCGCAGATTTGATTGCAGAGGTTTGGGGCTGGCCACGCAAGCGGGTGCAATAACTTGCCAGAGCAGAGCCGCACCTCAACGTTAAAATGACAGGGTGAACGCGCCCGCTACGAGCTGCCGGCTTTAGCCAGCGGCACTCTTTCACGGCTCCCTCTGAGCGGCCACATACGCCTCCGGATCAATATAAACTGAATATTTCAGGTGACCTCAAAAAGATGTCGCGCAAATTTTTCACGAACCCGTATGAACGTCTTGAATCTGGCAAAGTAATGGCAAAGCGGAAAAAATTTCCGTGAATTCTCAATTAGTTACACGTGCTAAGAGAATCACCAATCCTCGTGTCGGGTGGGGTCGACAGGCCGTATCTGTAATCGCCACGTCCGCGACTGCTCGCGCCGACTGCCTACTGAAGAGACAACAAAGAAACTACTGCAACGAGGGATTTCCCATCGTCCCGGATCGTCACTCGGGAAGCCCAGAGCAAACCAGTACAGAATCAATGCACCCGACACGAGGATTCGCAATTCTCGTAGCACCTATAACTAGTAGAAAACAAAGAGAGATTTCTTAACTTTGCCATTACTTTGCTGATCAAAATTCCCGCTCAAAATCGAATAGATTTCACTTGAAAAGAATGGAGCCACCCGCCGGAGTCGAACCGGCGACCTACTGATTACGAATGCGGTCAGGAAAAAAAAGCCGTAATTTTGCCCCGATAAAGCCACCAGGACCTAGCCTGAACAAGCCCGGTTTTCTCAGCCGGACGTGACGGTTTCGGATGCCCGGGCCAGCTTCGCCGCCCTGCCGGTGAAAGCCGTCCGAGACGATCCCCGACCTACTGATTGACCGTTAGTGTGACACAGCCCCACCGATGTGAAGTCTCGGGACTGGGTGAGTGAGATTTAGAGCCTTAAATCGAAACCTGCGGCGGCAACAGGAGCGGTTTTTATCGGAATCGCTGGACTGGCGTCAGAGCTGACAGGGGCTGACAGGAGTGAGAGCGGATCGACAACGTCTCGCAACGGGCCGTCCGGCGTGCAGAGCTGGAGACAATCATGAGAACACTGCCAGGGCTGGCTAGCCGCCCATGACAGCTCTGGCTCGTTTGCCAGATCAGCCCGGCGACCGCTGGATCTGGCAGTAGCGGATCGCGCCGAGGTCGAGCAACATTCACGCAGACGTATGGGTTTCAGGAATACACAGCCTGAATTCCTGGTCCGTGAAACTCAGGTCAGCACTCTCTCCAGACTCTAAACTCTCGGTGCTATCAGAAACTCCCTGGTCCATCGAACCTCTTCCAGCCAAAAAAGCCGTAAACGTCGCCGGTAGATCGACCGGTGCTGATCTGGAAGAGTGTGTCGGCAGTGAGCGACGGAAGTTCCGGTCACGCTTGGATGTGCTTTAAGTCGATTGTTGGACGCAATGGAGGCCGGTTCAATGCAGGTCTGAATCGATGGGCTACTTGTGAGACGTTCAGACCTGAAAAGCTGAAAGTAGCTGAGAGGACGTGCAACGCTGCATGGCCAAGACAGCTTTGGCAGCATGGCAAGCTTTCAGACCGATTTGAGCAATGACGAGGCGCTGATTAGCCAGTCGCGTCAGATCGATTCCCGCCCCTTTCAGCACCGGGGAACTGCACACGAAAAAATTCATCTTCTTCTCTTCTTGGTGACTCCCTCGGTTCCCTTTAGCCAAGCAATAAAACGATCTTCACCGTCGTCAAGCAACTCATCGGTGTAGTCGTCCCATGTCTTCGGGTCTTTACCAAGGGGTTTGTAAAACCTATCTAATGCTGGGAGTCGCCTCATGCCGGTCGATTCGAGGACCCAGTTTTTACGACCAAGACTAATCTCCCATGCGCCGTGGCGGTATCCCTTGCGGTGAAAAACCATCCGACCACCGAGACGTTTAACAATGCTCCGTAGATTGCCGTAGTCTTCTTTTTCTTTCATGGCTTCCTGTATCACGAGTACAGTTCATGCTGCGCCGACCTGCGGAAGAACGTCCGTCGCAAACCGTTTTAGCTGTAGTTTCTGATCCGGGCTACCAAAGCGGACTATAATGCTCTGTGCGCCAGCCGCAATGAAAGCTCTTGAGCCAAGCTGCACAGTCTTCCGCCGATCCTGCACAGAGTCCGTTGCGAGTCGCCATGACCTCATACGGAACGCCATAGTAGCTTTCGATAAACGTTCGCAGGTCACTTCGCGCTTGGCCGGTATCACTGTTGATATTAATCGTCGTATACAAACAGCGATGTAGGTCTTGTGTGTTTCGTCCGATCTCTAGGCCCAAAGTTTGGAGATGCTCCCAATCCGTTGCAAATGACTGAGGCGACGAGGAAATCGGCAACCAACCGTCAGCCAACCTAAGAACGCGGCGAAGAGCATTATCGCCGCTCCCTGCGATCCAGAGCGGAACCCCAGATTTCCGCACAGGCCGAAGTCCCAATTTCACGGACCGGGTCTGAAAGTAACGCCCTTCAAAGGTTACCTCCGCTTCAGACCACAGTCGTCGCATGAGCGTAATAGTTTCCTCAAATAGTCCAATCCGATGATTGATAGCTACGCCACAAGAGGCGAATTCGTGCGCGACGCTAGGATTATTGGCACCGATGCCCACCCCGAGAATAAGCCGCCCATTAGCAATGAGATCCACATTCGCAACCTCATTCGCCAAAAGCACTGGATGCCGGAGCATCGGGAGAAGGACGGCGGTGCCGAGTTCTACGCGCTTGGTGCGGGCCGCAACGGCGGCAAGTGTGCTCAAAGGCTCAAATCTGGGCCGGGCGAGAATGCTATCCCCGACCCACACGGATTCAAATCCCAGCTCTTCTGCATATTCTGCGAGATCAATGATCTGAGAAAAACGCGGAACTTTAGCTGTCATGACAACTTCGCGGGTTGGAAGCAGAAATCCAAAAGCTGTCATTGCTTTCCTCCTTCAGCGGTCAGAATGGAAACGAAAAACAAGCGTCTTCTATTTGGGCACCAACGCACCCTTGAGATTCGCCCGCTCAATCGCTTGCTGAATGAAGCCGCTCTTTTTCATTTCTTCGATGAATTGGTTCGCGTAGGCAGCGCCCGCTGGTTTATCCTTTGGGTAGCCGATCGAAAACACTGTGATCATGTAGCTTCCTGGCACAATACGCCATCCCGGCAGTTCGGCTTGTGTGAGTGACAGTAGGTGAGTGAGATTACTGTAGGCGTCTGCCTCACCGTTCTTGAGCATTTCGACTACACGGTTCGCAGAACCAATCGCGATCGGCACCCCAATGAGTTTGGCATTCTTGAGTGTTTGGCTGAGTTTCGCCTCCGCTACGCCCTTATCAGGCACAATGATTCGAAATCCCGGAACATCGGTATCCTGCAATCCGCGAATCGGAGAGTTTTCTGGCACCAGAAAGCTTGTTTCATACTCGATGTAGGTCGGCCCAAAGTCTATTTGTGTCGCGAGTGGTTGTAAGGCAACCAAGAATGTTACATCGGCCCCGCCATTCTTTACTTGATCAACAGCGCCAGTGTTCGAGTTCACTGTTACGAACTCGACCTGTACGTTGAGCCGTTTGCCCAGTCCTCGACTGAGATCGACGACTACTCCCTTGAAATCTCCTGTCTCTTTATCGCGGACGGCGATGTGGGGTAGCGGCAAGAGAGCAACTCTAAGCTTGCCTGTAGGCGCAAGATCAGCCCGAGCCTGTGAGGGAACGTCTTGAGCCGCAACTCCAGGACCAGAGGACGCCACTGCGAAAACGATAAAGCGGGATAGCCATTTCATAGACTTCTCCTTCGCGCCTTCGCCATTGCGTGTGGCCGGACGTTGGACGCCGATAGCGGCTTCTCTAGCTTGGCTTTTGAGCCGTTATAAGACCATTCCCATCTTTGAGAAGAAAATTCGAACGTTGGATGTTCACCAATCCAGCGTCGGCCAACCAGCCACGGTGCTCGCTTTCCGTGAATGATTCGCCCTCATCGAATAGGTTCAAGAACAGGAGATTGAATCCCACGGCTTCCACTGGCGAAGTTCGCGAGTCATCAAGGACCTGACCGACAATGTAGATCTTACCGCCAGGATTCAGTGCAGCGGCGGTGTTGCGAACCGCTTTCCGGGCATTATCTGCCGAAAGCACCTGGAGAAAATTCCGTAGAACTGCTGCATCATAGGTTCCAGGTAATGACTCGTTCACCACGTCCATGGCGATCACTTCAACTCGATCCGTCAAGCCTTGCTCTGCTACGATCTTTTTTGCGATTGGCACAACTGTGGGCAAGTCAGTTCCAACCGCTTTGATGTGAGGGCAAGCTTTTGCGAGCGTGATGGCGAATCCGCCACCTCCACAGCCCACGTCTAAAACAGTCCTGACAGAAGAAAAATCTACCATGTCCAATAAGGCGCGGGCGGCTCGAACTGTGCCTGGATTGATATTTCGAAGAAAGCGTTCCAATTCCTCTGGTGGAGAATTGGAGAAGTCCAGCTTCGCCTTTGGCTCCCCGCTGCGAATCGATTCAGCGGTTTTTAAAAGAACAGCAAAACTATTTGCAATCGCCCCATGTCTATCCCCGATATACGAAGGCTCGCCTTTAACAAGAAACTGATTGGCTTCAGGGGTGTTCGAGAACTGTCCGTCCCGTTCAGTTAAAAGTCCGGCTACAACAAGGGCGTAGAGAAGTGGGCGTAATCGAGTAGAACCTACTCCCATTGCGGCGGCGAGTTGCTCGGCGGTCATCGAACCCGCCTTTAGAGGCGTGAACACATCTAGCTGAATACCAGCCAGCATCGCGAACGCTGCATCGGCACCGACTCGTAGTTTGTTGAAGGTGTCTGGTTTAGACGTGGCGTTCGTCATGGGTTACCTCCGGCAGTCGACGGGCGACTTGACTACAATTCGGTGAAATCTGTCAAGCCTGAGAATAGCGGACAATCGCGGTCCACCGCAGCATTGAGCGCAGGTCGGAATACTCATTGACACTGGAGTAGGGATGGAAATAGGCTCCTGCTCGAAAAGATTGGCGAATGAATCAACGCTCGTGATAGGAACCCACTTTCCCGGTCCAACGGCAGGTCACGTAATCAGGGATGGCGAAGTTTCGCGATTCGAGACTTCTATTCAAGTGATGAGGCAGGTGGGGAGGCATTATGCCACTGGTTGAGCAAAACAAAATCAAACGCTCCGGGATCGGACTACGCGCTTTTGATCGAGACCGGGCGTTTCCGGGATTTACGCTGTTCGCGCCGTTGACGGCGAATGGCACGGTTTACCTGATTGATCTGGATGGTACGGTCGTTCACACGTGGCAGATGCCTTATCCCCCAGGCATGTACGGATACCTCACCGATCGCGGGACACTTTTCTATAACGGAAAAACATTCGACGCTTCGACACACCTGATCGATAAGCGTGGGAAAGGCGGTTCGGCACTGGAAGCCGACTGGAACGGTCGCGTTCTTTGGGAATTGCGCCATCCAGACCATCATCATGACGGATTGCGGTTAAGAAATGGCAACGTCCTTTTGATCTGTGTCGGACCACTGCCACGCGAACTCATCCCTAAAATTCAGGGCGGATTGCCGGGTACAGACCATAACGGCCAGATATCTGCGGATTATCTCATCGAAATGACTACCAGCGGACAGTCCGTTTGGGAGTGGCGAAGCTGGGAACACCTTGACCCTGAAACGGACCGCATCACAGCAGTCCAAGATCCTCGTGCCGAGTGGACACATGCAAATGGATTTGCTGAGCTACCGGACGGCAACATCGTTCTAAGTTTTCGCCACATTTCTACTGTGATCATCATCGATCGAAAGACAGGAAAAATCGTTTGGAAGCTTGGAGCACCGCCGTTATCAGGGCAGCATGCTCCAACGCCACTGCCTAATGGAAATCTCTTGCTCTTCGACAACGGTCCACACCGCTTGGATCATTCCATGTCGTTCTCGCGTGTAATCGAAGTCGAATTAGCGACAAAGCAATTAGTTTGGAAGTACCAGGAACAGCGCGAATATGAGTTTTTCAGCCCTCGTATGTCAAACGCACAGCGATTACCGAACGGCAACACTTTGATCTGCGAGGCAGATTTCGGTCGTCTTTTCGAAGTGACGGCTCAGAGTGAATTGGTCTGGGAGTATGTCAACCCATATTTCAATGAAGGTCCAAACGGGCTTAATAATCGCGTGTTCCGTGCGTACCGCTATAGCGCGGAGGATATCGATAGAGCTAGAGCAACGGCAAACGTTCTGTGAAGTCTGAGCAGCCGATTTCGCAGATTAGAGCGAGAAGCTTTCACGCGAGCACATAAGTCTCGGCGTTCATGAATCGTTCCACCTAAAAGTTTCTTGCAAGAGGGAGGGATCGATGAGACAAATGTTTGCCGTTTTCTCCTTAATGCTCGCGTTTGCATGCCCTCGTACAGTCATCGGCGAGCCAAGCATAAAAGATCTCGCAGTCCGAACAGAATTATACCCCATAGAAACGCTCACTGTATCAGTCCGCCAGTTTTTGACCGGAGACAAAAATGGTAGGCCCTCAACAATCGCTGGTCAGTTGCGATTTCCCCAAGGCTTCGTTGGTCAGTTGCCAGCCGTTATTCTTCAGCATGGATCAGCCGGTTCCAATGCCCGCGACGAGTTTTGGGCAAAAACTTTCAACGAAATGGGGATCGCGTCATTCCTCGTCGATAGTTTTTCTGGGCGGGGGCTGAGCCGTACTTCTACGAACCTCGCGCAGCTCACCCCGTATAATCTAATGCTCGATGCTTATCGTGCCTTCGATGTACTGGCGACCAAACCGCGCATCGATCCGGCCCGTATCGCGATTATGGGATTCTCCCTGGGCGGCGTTTCCGCACTTTACACGAGTTTAAAACGGTTTCAGCAGATGTGGAATCCTCGGGCGGCGTTCGCTGCCCACATTCCATTCTATCCCGCATGCGCCACAACTTTCATCGACGACACCGAGGTACTTACCGCGCCTATACGACAATTCCATGGGGCGTCGGATGATTACACTCCGGTGGTTCCGTGCCGCGTGTATTTCGAGCGCCTCCGAGCTGCCGGACGCGATGCTGTACTAACGGAGTACCTCGAAGCGCATCACAGCTTTGACAATCCCCTCGGCAATAAGACACCAACGATATCGAAGGGTGCGCAAAGCTTTCGCGCATGCAAGCTTAAAGAAGAGCCGCTTGGCACGATCATCAATGCCGAATCCGGTGAGCGGTTCACATGGAAGGACCCCTGCGTGCAAAGGGATGCTCACACCGGCTACAATGACGCTGCGGCAAATGCGGCACGTGTAGCGGTAAAGGATTTACTCCGATCGGTATTCAAGTTGGAACTATGAATCGTCTTCCCTAGTAATCAGGACGAAGTAAACCCGCAGCGACAGTCGGTGCTCTAACGAATGGGGAAAGAAATGGCGCAAAACCAACCGCAGGAATACAAGCACGGTGGACTCGTTTTTGAGTATTACACGTTAACCGTGGCGGGAACGAATACCTGGGTAGCAGATGGTTATCTTAAATCAGATCCGAATGTAACGATACGGACCCAAGCATTGGACACCGAGAGAGAAGCCCGCCTTGCATTCATAGATATGGCGACGGAGATTGCTCGCAGCAAGAATCAATAGAAACCAAGTCGTTCATTCTTTCACGCCTGACCGAGCTGAGATCGAGGGCTTGTTAGCAAAATCCTGAGATAAATACCTGAGGGAGGCGACCCACACATAGTGATGGGCCATAAAGACTCGGTGATCACCCGGCAGACTTATGCGAAATTTCTAAAGAACGAATCTACCTACAATCCAGACGTGATCTTCGAGAAGTCGCCTGTTCTAGTGCCGAACGTTCCGCTCGTCGAGCTGGAGCCGGTGTCGGAGCTGTTGAACTGACCTGGAGTTAAGCTGGTAAGTAAAGTTTGCGCGATTTTAAGTATGCAATGGAAAGGAGACCAAAGAAGAACTGAGAAATTAAGCGGTTAGGTGCTGGACCGGATTACAGCTACATGATTCCTCCTCATCGTTCGCATGATGCGATACTGCGCTTTTATATTTTCATCCCAAATAGGCGGGCAGCGTTGCCGCCGAGAATTTTTTCCTTGTCCCCTTCGGAAATCCCTTTCATCGCTTTGATCGGCGCGACGGTGTTGGGCCACGTCGAAATCGCGTCGCCGTGATCGAAGTCGCTGCCGATGATGATGTTGTGCTTCGGCCACATCTCGACGATGTGCGGCAGGTAATCTTCCCAGGCGATCGCCGCGACATAGATTTGATCGAAGTAAGCGCTGGGCTCTTTCTTCAACCGGTCGCGCTTGCGGAAAAAGTCGTTGACCGAAGTCGTCCCCGGCGATTCGCCGAGGGTGTGGTGATTGAGCGTGCGCATGAGCCACGGCACCCAGCCGACGCCGCCTTCGAACACGGCGATGCGCAAGGTTGGAAAGCGGTCGAAGACTCCGCTCATGATCAGGCGCGCAGCGCTGACCATGTAGGTCAGCGGAAAGCCCAGAGCAGTGGCGAGCATCTTGAAGCCGTCGTAGCGCTCGCTGCCGACCAGCCACGGGTGGCAATCCTGCGCTTCGAACACGCGCGTGCCCGGGTGGACGAGAATCGGAACGTCGAGCTTGCAGACCTCTTCGTAGAACGGCCAGAGCACTTCGGCGTCGAGATCGCAGTTCTCGTGCCCGCCCATGAGCTTCACGCCCTTGAACCCGAGCTCCGTGACCGCCCTTCTCAATTCGCCGATCGCTTCGCCGACGTCGGGAAGATAAACCCAGGCGATGCCGATGAAGCGCTCTCTGCCGGCGATGTCCTCCGCCACGGTGTCGTTGTACGCGCGGGCCATCTCGACGCCGAGATCGTGATCGACTTCATAGATCAGAGGCCGGTTGTCGGCGATGACGACCTGGTAGTCGAAACCTTCCCGCTCCATGACTTCGTGGTGCATGTCTAGGTTCCAGCGGGTCTCGCTGAACGAGTGAATTTTCTTGCCGTCGCGATAATAGGTCGCGGCGTCGCCGGGAAAAGTCTCGCCGTAGCGAACCATCGCGCCGGCGCCCT
This sequence comes from uncultured delta proteobacterium, assembly GCA_963745035.1. GTDB lineage: Bacteria > Desulfobacterota > Binatia > UBA9968 > UBA9968 > DP-20. The sequence goes on from CAVUVW010000013.1 coordinate 548,692, forward strand.
TTTGAAATTCGAGATGGCCGCGGCCGGAATGCTTTACGCGATCGAGGAAGCGCACGGGCCAGTAATGGGTGTCGCCGTCGATGTACATGGGAGACCTCGCGGTAACAAAAGATGATGCGCGATCTTATGCCGCGACCCGCGCGAGGTCAACGAGGTTTGACGCCGCCGAATCGAACCGCTACAGTGCGGGCACTTCCTCCGATCGTTGCAAGGACTCCGTTCACGAGTGTCAGCGCCGTCAGACAATCAACCCGCCGAGCCGCACGGCGCGCCGGTCATCCGCCCCTGGTCCTCACTGCTGATTCGCGATTACCGCCTCATCTTCATCACGATTCTCTGCGGCAACACGGCCAACCACATGCGCAACGTGGCGAGCCTGTATCAGGTCTACCAGCTATCCGGCTCCTCGATTCAGCTCGGCTTCACCGGCTTTTTCCAAGCGATGCCGTTCATTTTTTTCGGTCTTTTCGGCGGTGTTCTGGCAGACACGCTGAATCGCAAGAAACTCATTTACATTACCCACTCGCTCAATATGTTGCCCGGCTTGGCTTTGGGCATCCTGACCGTCACCGGCGCGATACAAGTCTGGCACATCAACGTGTTGAGCGTATTGGCCGGAGCTCTTCAGGTCCTCGGCGGCCCGGCGCGCCAAGCCATCATCCCAAGCCTCGTGCCGTCGTCGCATCTCCTCAACGCGGTCACCATGACGAGCCTCATGATGCAGGGCACGCAGCTCACGGCACCGGTCATCGCGGGATTTCTCATCGACTTTTACGGCGTCGAAGTTTCCTATTTCACCGACGCCGCATTGCTCGCGCCCTCCGTTGCCGCCGTCTTACTCATCCGCGCCTCCGGACAGCCCCAGGGCCAGCGACGCACGATCGGCTGGCGCAGCCTGATCGAAGGCTTCGAATTTCTCTGGCATACACGCATCATTCTCTCGCTGTTCATCCTGGATTTCTTCGCGGTGCTGTTCGGCTTCTACCGGCCGATATTGCCCATCTTCGCCGACACCATCTACGGCGTCGGGGCCCGCGGCCTGGGCATGCTCTATGCGGCGCCGGCCATCGGCGCCATGATCGGCTCGGCGCTGGTTCTGGCAGCCGGGCACATAGAACGCCAGGGCGCTCTTTCGGTTCTTGCCACCCTGGCGTTCGCCCTTAGCTTGGGATTTCTCGGCCTGGCTCCATGGTTTTGGATGGGACTCATCGCCCTCGCCTGTCTCGGCATCAGCGACGCGACCAGCGTCGCGATTCGCCGCACCGCCGTGCAAGTCCTGGCACCGGACAACATGCGCGGGCGAGCGACCAGTTTTCTGACTGTGTTTGCGCAAACTACGAATGGTCTCGGCGCGGTTATCGCCGGGGCAGGCGCCGCGCTCCTCGGCGCGCCCAACGCCGCGTTGGTCGGCTGCCTTCTCTGCACCGTCACGATCATCGCAACCTGCTGGGCGATTCCCCAGCTCTGGCACTACCGGTCGGATTGAATAGTTCCGCGCTTAAACGTGCAGTTTACGTGTCTTTCTCAACCGAAACTCCAAATCCAACCAGTATGAGTTTCTTCCCAACAAGCCGCGCCTTAGCGTGCGAGCCCCAGGCGATCAAACGTTCCGTCCTTCTCCATCTCCTCGAGAAAGCGTCGGTCAATCAACTGCTCGGCTTTAATTTGCTTGGCGCGCGGATCGGTCTTGGCGATTTCGTCGAGGGTTGTCTGAATGGCGAGGGCTTTGATGTCGAGGCGCGGTTCCAGAACTTTGAGCTCGGCGGTGTATGCCGTCTCGAAGATTTTGCGGTCGGTGAGGCCGATTTTTTTCGCCATCAAACGAAACGCCAGATCGCGATCGGTTCTCATGATTTTGTAGGACTCGGCCATCATGCGCATAAATTGACTGATGACCTTCGGACGCTTGGCGATCACCGAGCGCAAAGTAACGAACCCTGTCGCGACGTATGGAGGCTTGATCTCGCGTCCGTCAATGACGTAGTTGAATCCCTGAAACGCCGCGCGTGTGTCCTGTGGCGTGGTGATCGAGGCGGCGTCGACCGCCCCCGTCGCGAGTGCCAGATAGGTCTCGGGGGCGCCTCCAGTTTGAATCAGATTTGCGTCCTTGAGCGGATCGAGACCTTTCAGGCGCATCGCCAATTGCGTGAAGTAGTGCGAGTTCCCGCCGATGCGGCCGACGCCGATGCGCTTGCCTTTGAGGTCCTCGGGACGCTTGATCTCGCCCTTGGCCATGATGCTGTGGGTAAGGACGTTTTTCACCGAGCCGATGAAAACGAAATCCGTGTTGCCGCTCAAATAGGCGCGGATCGGTCCCTCGCCGCCCGCCAAAGCTACCGAACCATTGCCGCCGCTCATCGCCGCGGTGACGATACCGGACGAGGCGATGTAGACTAGCTGAAAATCCAGATCGTATTTCGAATACAGGCGGGCTTCTTCGGCAAACCAAGGCACGGCCATGGCGATGCTCGGCGCCGATTGAAGACCGACGAGCTTTTCCGCGGCGATTGCAGCGCGGCCGATGAATAGCGCAAAGAGCAGGCTGAAACAGAAGCGCAAACAGGTAGAAACTGCCGGCATAGAACCTCCAACCGCGTCCGCCAGCCCTACCAAGATTCATCGAGGCAAGTCAACTTTTGACATTTCGTCCCGGTCCGCGGCTTCGCGCCGGCCTCGAACAGAGAAGTTACTCGCTCGACGACCGGGTCCAAGCGGCTTAACCCGGCCGCCCGTCGATTCTCGGTTGCGCGAGAATGGGAGCATAAACGCCGACAAAAATCACAAATGCCGCGACCCACAGGAAGCCGCTTGCCACAATGAGCTGGGGAAACCATTGCGGGTGCAAAATCGGCAGCAGACCGCGCGCTACTGCTGCAAGGTTAACCATGCCGAATGCGATGGCCATGGCGGACCCGATCGTTAGGGCTCTGGCCGTATGGCCCAAAGAGACCCGCGCCATCATGCCGATGGTCAGTACGCCGATACCGCCCACTGTAAATGCATGGATGGTAAATTGCGGCGGAACAAAGCCGGCCGGCATCCCGGCTTTCAAGGCAAAGCCAATGACAATCCAGGCATAGCCGAGATGCAGCACCCAAAGCAGCGGAACGCGCCAATAGCGATGCGTATACCAACCCGCGAGGCGAACGCCGTTGGCGCAAGCGGCAAGGGCAGCAAAGCTTGCAGACCAGGCTGAATCCGGGAAAAAAAACTCCGCTAGCAAAAATATCAAAACGCTGAGCGGCGAAAGCCACTCGATGATCGGCCAGCGCTTCATCGTCACACCGGTTAGAGCACGTTCCGTGAAAAACGGGATCACTCTCCCGCCCATGATCACGATCAATAGAACAATGAGATCGAGCCCGAGAAAGATGCCTTTACGCGCGAGATTCGTCGCCAGTCCCAAGAGCTCGGCATGAACCAAGCAATTCGCCGCCCACAAGCAGGCTAAAAGAGGCAAAAACATCAAGTTGCGATTTGCGCCGGCGCGCACCAGCGGCACACCGATACCGACAGACAGGGCCGGCAAGAACGCAAGGTCGATGAAAGCAACGAACCAGGTCGGAACAATGTCGGAAAAAAATGGCAAGATTCTGCCGAGAAGCCATAATACGGCCAAGGCGGCTAAATAGCCGCCGGTAGGTGTCGCCCTCTCCGTCCAATTGCGCACCGCGGTCAGAAGAAATCCGGCGACCACCGCGAGCGTGTAGCCGAAAACCATCTCATGGCTATGCCAGCCGATCTGCCCGTAGTAGGTGTTGAAAACAAACCCACCGACAAAAGCCGGCACCCATAGCGTCACCAAGGCCACGGCGAAAAGTCCCGCCAAGAGAAAAAACGGCCGAAAACCGAGCGCAAACAAGACCGGCATTTTTTTTAGTCTGGGTTACGCGAGCTCAAATTTGTCGACAAAGCGGGAGCCCGCGCGTGTCAACGTTTCTGCAACTGTTTGATGAAGCCCGACGCCTCCATCTCTTGAACGAAACTTGCATCGACGAAACTCTTCGGATCTGCCGCGGCGGCTTTGGGAGTGCGCGGCGCCATGTCATCGAGCAGGGTCTTGATACCGATCGGATCCGGATACGGCGCATCCAACAGAACCCCCATATGATTTCTATAAGTGCGCTCCAGACCTTCGGCATCGCTGAATCGCGTGTACTTCCCGATGATCGCCTTGGTCGCTTCCTTGTCGTGCTTGATAAAGTGAATCGCTTCAGTGATGCCGCGGACGAATCGCGCGACCATCGGCCTCTTGCTCTTGATGATCGCCTCCCGGGTGACCACGCCGTTGCCATGGAGCGGGATCTTCAGATTGGCCATGCTGACCAGATTGCGCAGGCCGAGTCTCTCCGCCTCTCTCACGAAGGGCTCGCTCATGATCGTGAACTGCGAGATTCCCCTGGAAATGGACGCGAGCCGTTCGGGATTGCCGCCCGCGGGCACGATCTTCACGTCCTTTTCCGGATCGATGCCCAGACGGCGCAGCGACAGCCGCAACCCCATTTCCGAAATGCTGCCGAAACGGTTGACCGAACCGATCTTGCCGCGCAGCTGCTCGGTGGTCGTGATGTTCGCCGCGCTGACGATGTGATCGATGAAGGTCGGGATGATCGACAGGATCATCACCGTATCGGCGCCGCCGAGGCGCGGATTGACCACATTGGGCGCGGAAGTGACGACGATATCGAGGTCCCCAGCCACCAGGGCTTGCATCGCCGGCGGCCCGGCGCCGAAAAATATCGATTCGACGGCGAGCCCCTGCTTGGCCAGGAAACCTTTGTCTTGCGCCACCCAGAGCGGCGTATGCGACGACGTCATCGCCGCCCAGCCCACCCGCACCCGTTCTTGGGCGAGAACGGTCGACGCCCCGCATGAAAGCCATACGATGGTTAGCGCGGCCACAAGAACCTTGAACATTGATCCTCCTACACCGACTTAATGCGACGAGCGTTTATCTTGTCGTCCCTAGTTTTTGAAAAAACCCCGCCTTCTCCAGCGCCAGAACGAAAGAGTTGTCGTAGAAATCGTTCGGATTGGCTTTCGCCGCCTGGGGATAATCCTTCTCGTCCAGGTAGCTGAACCAGACCTGCAGCTGTTCCCGGCGAACGGTCAGATTCGTGACCAAATAGGGCGCGTAAAACTCATAGGTGTCGTCGAGAACCTTGCCGTCGTCTGTCTTCGTAAATCTGCCGACGGCGCGCTTGGCCGATCGCCGGATCGCTTATTGTCCGCGCTACGCCTTCGGCGACGCCTTTCAGGAAGGCCGACACGGTGTTGGGGTTGCTGCTGATGAATTTTTCGGTGAACCCATACGCCAGCGGCAAACCCGGAACATTCAGCTTGGCGATATCGACGAGCATGTTCAGCCCGGCATCCTTCGCTTTCAAGGTCGTCGGCGCCGACATCGCGCCGGCTGACGCTTTGCCGCTGGAAATCGCCGCCAAGATCGCCGGCACGCTTTGCATGTAGAGCAGTTTGTAATCCGTGTCGAAATTCAGCCCATGCCTCTTGAGCGCTTCTCGGGTGGCGATTTCCAACACGGAACGGGGCGTCGTGCCGGCAAGCATCTTGCCCTTGAGCTGCTGCACGCCGGTGATCTCCTTGGCTGACCACAATTGAAACACCAGCTGCGACATCGAGCTGCCGACGAGCTTGATGCGAGCTCCCTGGAGGCTCGCATTCACCAGATCGCCGGCCGCAACCGAGACATCCGCAGAGCCCGATACAACCGATTGCACGGACAGCTGCGGATTGAGTTGCTGAAGCTTGACATCGAGGCCGTACTTTTTGAAAAAGCCTGCTTCGTCGGCGACGAAGACGGGCGTAAACACACCGCTCGCCTGCGGATAAGCGAGCACGAGCTCGACTTTCTCGGGCTTGCCGCCGATATCCGCGGCCGCTCCAACATCAGCCGCGCCCGAGAGCGCAAGTACAGTGAGCGCCACAACGCGGAGCCCGGCTCGTTGAGCTCGTCTTGCACGTCTATCCATCCAACACTCCATTTCGTTCTGCATCACTCCGTCACTCCAGCACTCTTCACTTAACGATCGCGTAACAGTGAGAGTCACGCGGTTCCGGACTGATATTCGGATGAACCGACCACCGCCGCAAAGTACCTTCGAGCTGCATCCCCGCCTTTTCCATGACTCGCGCCGACGCGAGGTTATCGACATCGCACACCGCCCAGATCCGGTAGATGTCCTTCTGCTTCAACGCCCAGTCAATCAGCTCCTTGAGCGCCTCGGTCATGTAGCCCCGTCCCCAGTAGGCGCGTGCGAGCACGTAGCCCAGCTCCCATTTCTCTTCGCTCGATCGCGCGATGATCATGCCGATCGCATGCTTGTCCTCGCGCCGCTCGATCGCCCAGTGAAATGCTTTGCCGACGTCCCATGCGAGCAAACACATTCTCACGTACTCGCGCGTCTCTTCGATATCGCGGTGCGCGCGCCAACTCACGTATTTGGTGACTTCGGGATCTTGCGCGTACTGGCGAAAGATCGCGTCGGCGTCGGCCAACTTTACTTTTCTCAGTCGTAGACGATCGGTCTTGAGTGTTTTAGGTGGGTTGATCAATCCGTCCGAATCCAGCGAGACTTGATCGCTGATTTATAAGGTCACGCCGAAAAATATTCAAGGGAGAGAAAAAGGCAGTGAGGCTTAGGCAAGAGGCGAGAGGCAGATCAGGAAGTCAGGTTTGAACGGAGCAAGCGGTTGAACGGCTGGAGCGTTTGGAACGGTACTCTTCTGATCTATTGTGGCGTGATGATCTGCTTCAGCTTGCCTAGAAGCGCCGGCGGAGTTTTGAGAATGCCGTGAACGGTCTTTTCCAGCTCTTCACCCGTGAGCGGGCTGATGTCGAGATTGGCTTTTTCGGCGTCAGCGAGAAATGACGGATCGCTCATCGTCGCCGTGAACGCCCGGCGCAAGATCTGCACGCTGCTCTTCGGCGTGCCGGGAGTCATCACGAAGGGCCGAGCGATTGCGGCCACATCGTGCGCGCCGATTTGCAAAAGCTGGCGTGACTCGTCGTTTTTCGCATAGGTGACAGCGAGCGGAACCTTCGGCAGGTCGGGATGCGGCTTCGCCAGCACCTGGAGAATGATCGCGAACTCGCCGCTGTCGATTTGCTTTTTCCACAACGAGCGAAAACTTTCCCAGCCGGTGCATAGCCCGTTAAGCTCGTTGCGCTCGATGGCCAAACGCATCTCGCCGGTGCTCTTGTAGCCGAGCACAAGCTGCATGGGCGCTCCGATGGTCGCCGCGAGTAGCCGTGACGTATCATGTCCGCCGGTGCCCGGCGCCGTCCCTCCAAGTCGCGGCGGCGTCTTGGCGGCCAGCCATTTTTCAGGACTGTCGATGCCGCCGGCTTTGGGAAAGCCGCAGACGATCTCGACTTTGGCAACCGCCCCGATGTATTCGAACCGCGCCGAGTCGAAACTGATTTCCTTTTGCCCCATCGCTTGGAGCGGGAAAAGCGAGCCGCTGAAGTGGCCCAAAGTAAGACCATCCGGCTTGGCGACCTTGTAGAGATAATTCGCCGAGGCGAGACTGCCTGCGCCCGGCATGTTCTCGACCACGAATGCCGGATTGCCAGGAATATGCTTGCCGATGTATCGCGCTACCGCCCGTGCATAAAAATCGTAGCCGCCGCCGGGCGCGTAGCCGACGATGAGGCGAATCGTTTTGCCGCTATAGAAATCGTGATTGTTCGCCTGCGCGGCCGGCGTTACGGCAGTGAAAACGATCATTGCCCAAATGACAATCAGCGCTGGCTTCATCAAGGATTCATATCCGCGCACATCCGACCAACCCTTTCTAACCACAAAGTGATCCATGAGCTTCGCTCGCCCGCAGACAATCAAAAATAGAAAGTCCCCAGGGCACGATTTTCCCTCCACTCGTCATTCCCGCGCACGCGGGAATCCAGGTTTGTTTTCGCCGAATTAGCCTGGATACCCGCTTTCGCGGGTATGACGGAACCCACCGCTACCCCGCCAGTTGCTACCATTCCGCACCCGTACTTCGTGACTTCCGTCGAAAATAACAGGTAGAGAAAGATTTCTCACTTCGTTCGAAATGACAGATGCGTATGCCTAATTGTCATTTCGAACGGATGCGAGAAATCTTCTCCGATGTTTTTTCATTATCTGTGGGCGAGCATAAGCTCATGAATCACTTCCGTGGTTGGCGTTTTCATCGGCCGCCCAGTTCCTTCAGCGCCTCCCGCAGATAACTTTGATCGGCGTACTTGGTGGCCTTTGGCACCGGCCCTTTTGACTGCGTTTGCTCCCAGTAAATCTGCGTGACGATTTGTAGCCCGTCCACATTAATATCGCCGTCGGGATGCCACGTGCGCGTGGAGCTGTAGAATTCCCAGCCGCGCCGCGCATGCTCGGGCTTGAGCCGCATTTCTTTGGCCAGGAAATCGACAGCGGCCTCTTTGTTCTGGTGCATCCAGCGCATGGTTTGCGCCATGGCTTTCATCACGCGCACGACCACGGATCGATTCTTTTCCGCCCAGGAGCGTTTGGTCGAGAGCGCGGCGAGCTGGTAGTTCGGGATCACGTCGACGAAGCGGCCGATCTCGTTGAAGCCCTGCTCCTCCGCGGCGTAATTGACCGGCAAAGACAGCGCCGCCGCGTCGATCTGCCCCGCAACCAATGCCGCATAGGTCTGCGGCGTGCCGCCGATCACGAGCAGCTTGTAATCGCGCGGATACTCGAGCCCCTTGGCTTTGAGCACCTGGCGCAGCGCGAATGTTACCCCTGAGGTAAGACTGATGGCGCCGAAAGTCGCGCCGCGCAGATCCGCGTAGGTTTTGAACTTCTTCGCAGCCATGATCGACTGGCTAAGGCCGTTGATGATGCCGCCGATAATAACGAGATCGAGCCCTTTCTCCACCGCGGCGATCGGCGCGTCGGAAGCGCTGCCGGCGATTTCCAAAGAGCCGCCGGCTAGAGCTTGAACTCCGACATCCGAGGCTCGAATCACCAGCAGTTCGACATCAAGTCCCTGCCGGTCAAAAAACCCCATCTTCGAAGCGACCCAAAGCGGACCATAGCCCAGTGTTTTAGTAGCGGAACTGATCCGCAGCTTGACTCGTTCCTGAGCGAGTCCGTAAGCTGGCTGGAGCACAAAAACCGTTAAGAGTACGACGGAAAGTTTTCTCACCATCATACGTTTGTCCTTCCGTGGACTGCGCAGAATCTTAGCTTCTACGTGAGAATTTCTTCTTGGCGCCAGCCATCGATCGTCGCTTGATCATAGCCAAGCAGCTCGCGCAGGATGGAATCGTTGTCGGCGCCGAAGCGATTGGGCAAGCGCAGCGGTTCCTCGACAGTGCCGCGAAAGGTGATGCCGGCGCGCGGAATTTCGAACGGTCCGATCAGCGAGTCGGCGAAGGAGGCGAAGTAATCGCGATGACGCAGTTGCGGGTCTTTCAATAAATCCGCGCCGGTCTGCACTACGCCCGCTGGCACGCCTGCCGCCTGTAGTTTGGTCATGACTTCTTCGGCGGGCCGTGCACGGGTCCACTCTTGAACAATCGCGTCGAGCTCTCGCCGGTGCGCAAGCCGCGATTGAAGGTCCATGAAGCGCGCATCGCTCGGCAATTCTGCGCGGCCGATGACGCGGCAGAAAGCGCGCCACTCCGCATCGTTACGCACAGAGATCGCGCACCAGCGATCTTCACCTTGGCATGGATAGCAGCCATGCGGCGCCGCGAGCGCGTAGTGATTTCCTTTCGGCTGCGGATCGTCGCCGTTGACGGATGTCTCGAGGTAGGTCGCGCCAAGGGTGTAAGCGGTTCCCTCGATCTGCGCCAAGTCGATGGTCGCGCCTTTACCCGTGCGCCGGCTATTCAACAGCGCCGCAACGAGGACCGTCGGTCCCATGACGAAGCCCAGATGATCGGGATAGACGCCTTGGCTGCCGATCGGCCGATCCTGCTCGGGATGATTCCAAAGATAGGTCATGCCGGAAAAAGCCGTGAGATTGAATCCCCAGGTACCGTAACCGCTTTTCGGCCCTTCGGAGCCGAACCCGGGGAGCTTTACAATCACAAGCTTAGGATTAAATTTTCTAAGCTCGTCGTCGCCTAAACTGAGCTTATCCAGCACCCTCGGGCGGAAATTTTGCAGAATTGCATCCGATTTACTCGCAAGCTCCCGGACGAGCTTGGCGCCGGTCGGATGTTTCAGGTTGACGGCGAAGGAGCGCACCCCGAGGTTGCACTCGATGAATCGCGGCGCCGCGTCGATGTCTTTGTGCTGGCCGTAATGGCGAAACGTATCGAGCCCGCCCTTTTTCGACTCGATCTTGATCACTTCCGCACCGTAGCCGGCGAGCAATCGACCGGCATACGGGCCGGCATAGCCGGTGGTGAATGCGAGAATGCGGACGCCTTTTAGAATTTGACTAGGGGTTTCCATGGACTCGAATCAATTGAGAATTGATAATGGATAATTGAAAACTTTCGGATGAAGCACCTGATTTCTTAAGTCAGCTTCCATCTAGTTTTTCATTATCCATTTTCAATTATCAATTATGAATTTTCTAAATCACTTTTTCCGCCGCCAGCACTGCCATCTCATTCGGACTCAATCCTAGCTCGCCGCATAGACACTTCGTTGTTGTGTTGTCCCAGCAGCGGCGACGGCGACGGTGCCGCACGTCGACCATCCACCATGAACGGAGTGCCGGGTTGCGCGAATGAACCGAGCACCGGATGATTCACGTTGGCGAAAAAACCCCGCGCCTGGATGTGCGGGTCCTTCATGAAATCCGACGGCGAATTGACCGGCAATCCGGGGATGCCGTGTTTCTGCATCAATTCCGCCAGATCTTCTTTGAGAAATCTTGACGTAAAGGCCGTCACCTGCGCGTTGATGTAATCGGCGTGCTGCCGGCGCAGGTTGCTGTTGATCCACTTGGGATCGTCGAGCGCCGGGTCATGATCCGGCCAGACTTTCAGCAGAAGCGGCCAGTGGGTCTGGGTGACAAAGAGAGAAATCCAACCGTTCTTGCACTGGAACAGATTGGCCGGCGCATTGTGCTGGTGCTGGCTGCCGGCGCGCTTCATCACACGGCCTTCGGCCGAATAGTTGAACGCCACGTGCTCGTGCAGCGCCATGCTCGCTTGCACCGAGGCGTCGATCCATGCGCCGATCCCGCGGGTCTCGCGCTGCCAGAGGGCGAGCATGACGCCGTACGACGCAAACAAGCTCGCATAGTAAAACGACTGAGTCTCGGGCGGATTGCACGGCGTCATTTTTGGATCGCCGCTGATGTAGAGTAGGCCGCCCATCGCGTTGCCGATTAAATCCGTAGTTTTGTAATTCGCGTACGGACCATCCTGTCCAAAGCCGCTGACCGACACCAGAATCAACTTGCTCCGTTTTTCGATAAGCGTCTCGTAACCGATCCCGACTTCGGCGAGGTACCCTGGAGGGAAATCTTCCACGACGATATCCGCACGAGCGACCAGTTCGAGCAATAGCTTCTTACCGCTCGCTTTCGTAATGTCCAGCGTGACGCTCCGCTTGCCGGCATTGAGATACGCGAAGCGCAAACTTCCCTCCCGATGCGCATGACCTTTGGCGAACGGCGGCTCACTCCGCGCAAGGTCGCCGCCCGGCGGCTCGACCTTGATCACGTCCATGCCGAAGTCGCCGAGCAGCTTGCCGCAAAGCGCGCCGACGGAAGACGTGAGGTCGAGGACTCGGTAGCCGGCGAGCAAGTTGTAGATTGTGCAGTATCGGTCATAGTGCGCTTCGTTATAGCTCGAGGTATCGACGATCGAGGATAGAATGATCGCACGAATCGCGATCGCTCAATCCTCTATCCTCTATCACTCGACGCTAAGTCACCCTTTGTGATTCTTGATGATGTGCTGCGCCAAACGCCAGCGGAGAACTTCCGGCGTGCCCTCGGTTATCCGGATGCTGCGCACCTGGCGGTACCACCATTCGAGCGGCAGCTCGCGCATCAGGCCCAACCCGCCGTGCACCTGAATCGAGCGGTCGACCACACGGCTGGCCATCTCGGCGCATTGTATTTTTGTCATATACGAAAGCTGGCGCACGTCTTCGCCGCGATCGTGCCGCCAGGCGCACTCGTAGACCATCAAGCGGCAGCCGTGAAGCTCCATCGCCGAGTCTGCGATCATGAACTGGATCGCTTGGCGGTCCGCCAGCGGCCGGCCGAAAGTCGTGCGGACTTTCGAATACTCGATCATCATGTCCAAAGCACGCGAGGCAATGCCAACCGGCCGCGCACCGTGGCCGCGAATGCGACCTTCCTGAATCCAACCTTGCGCGATGGAAAAGCCCTCGCCCTCCTTGCCGATCCGATCCGCCACGGGCACCCGAACGTTCTCGAAATGAATCTGTCCCGGCGTGTCGCCCATCATCGTCGGCCATAGCCGCTCCAATGTGACTCCGGGCGCCTTCATGTCGACAATGATGCAGCTCACGCCGCCGCGCGCGCCTTTTTCGGGATCGGTGACTGCGATGACCTGCGCGTAGTCCGCGTTCTTCGCCGCGGTGATGAACCGCTTCGTGCCGTTGATCACGTAATGATCGCCGTCGCGCACCGCGCGGGTTTTCATCCCGGAAGGATCGCTGCCGGCATCCGGCTCGGTTTGCGCAAAGCAAATTCTTTTCTCGCCACGAATGACCGGGAGGAGAAAGCGGGGTTTCTGTTCTTCGTTGCAATGAAAAAGCACCGGCCGGACTTCCGGCCCGAAGATCGGCGCATAGCGAAACGGAATCGCCACCGTGCGCGCCACCTCTTCCATGATCACGCACCGGCTCATCAGATCGAGACCCGCCCCGCCGTACTCTTGGGGCACATCGAGCAGCCAAAGGCCGATCGCCTTGGCTTTCTCTTGCAGCGGCTTGATGTACTGCTCGGGCATATCCTCCCCTTCGGGGCGGCACTCGCGCTCGAGCGGGATCAGCTCGCGGTCGACGAATTTTCGAACCGTTTCTTTTAGAAGCTGTAGCTCCTCGGGAAGATTGAAATCCACCGCTACTCCATTTTGGATTTTTGGATTGCGGATTTTGGATTGACGATAAACATCAACCCAAAACCCGAACCCGTTTCGAACGTTGAACTTTTGGACCCCGAGCCTTATTTCGCGTCGCGGTTGTATTCGCCGAGGCCGGGACGGTAGGTTTTCTTGTCGAGGAACTGCTCCATGCCGGTTTCGCGGCCCTTTTCCGGATCGGTGAGACGGAGCGCCGTGCCTTTCGCGCCCATGTAATCTTCGGCTTGGCCGTAGTCCATCGTACGGCAATATTTGTAGACTTCCTTCGCCGCGCGCAGCACTGCCGGATTTTTCTTCATCAGTTTCTGCGCCAGACCGATCGTCTCCTCGCGCAACTTCTCTTTCGGCACGGCGTAGTTGATGAGCTTCATTTCCGCGGCCTTTTTGCCATCGAACGGATCGCCGGTCATGATGTACCACATGGCGTCGCGGTAACACATCGCATCGGCCAACACGCGGCTCACCAAACCGCCGGGGAAAATACCCCAGTTCACTTCACTCAATCCGAAAGTAGCGTCCTCCGCGGCAATCGCAAAATCACAGGCGATGAGCGGCGTGAAAGCGCCGCCGAAACAGAAGCCATTGACCATCGCGATCGTCGGCTTGGGAAAATAGAAAAGCCGCCGCCAGCGCCATTCCTGCGACGCCCAGCTCGCCTTGCGCCGCTCGAGCGGGTTATTGTCCGTGCCGCGGAAATATTCCCTCAGGTCCTGACCCGCGCACCAGCTCGGTCCGGCGCCTGTGATCACCAGCACTTTGGTGTCTTTATCGACTTCCAATTCGGTCAGTGCTTCGAGCATGTCGTAGTGGAGCTGCGGATTCATCGCGTTGCGCTTTTCGGGGCGGTTGAGAATGCACCAGGTGATTCCATCTTCCTTTTCGACTTTGACGGTCTTGTAATCTTTCCATAGAGTTGCTGCCACGATCCTATACCTCCTTGGGAAATTTGAGTTGACCTTAGTTGAGCCAAGAACCCGTTGTCAAGCGAAGCTGCCGCACGGTGATGCGGTCGGACATTCGCGCCGCAGCAATCGATCGAAAAGTGGAGCGCGTCCGCGGCGAAGCCAGGCCTCAGGCGTGGCGCAGCGGCTCCCGGGAATGATCGCGTATCAATATAATATGGAAGGAAATCGAGAAGCGGCGCTCACGATGCTAAAGGTCGGGCTTCATGCCCCATTTCGAGTATCGCAGCCAGCGCTCCAACTGATCGGCGGGAAGCGGCTTGCTCATGAAATAGCCCTGCGCTTCGTCGCACCCCAAGGCCCCAAGCATATTCCACGTCTCCTGGTCCTCTACGCCCTCGGCGGTAACCGACAGCGCGAGGTTGTGGCCGAGCTCGATCGTCGAGCGCACGATCGTGGCGGTGTCCGCGTCGCTCATGAGCCTGGAAACGAAGAGTTTATCGATTTTGATCTCGCTTACGGGCAGGTGCTTGAGGTACGCTAGCGAGGAGTATCCGGTGCCGAAGTCGTCAATGGAAAATCGAAAACCGTGCCGGCTTAGAAACATCAAGACGTTTCGCGCCTTCGCCGGATCGGCCATCAGAGCGCTTTCGGTGATCTCCATGGTGATCGCGTCGGCGTGGGCGCCGTCTCCGTTCAGCATGGCGAGCACGTGGTTGGGGAACGACGGCTCGAGCAAGTTGCGCACCGACAGATTGAGTGAAACACTGAATCGATAACCGGCGCGCCTCCAGACGGCCGCTTGCCGAACGGCATTTTTGACTACCCACTCGGTGAGGCGCTGGATCGCGCCGGTCTTTTCCGCCAGGGGAATGAATTGATCGGGCGCGATCATGCCGCGCTCCGGATGCTGCCAACGCAGCAACGCCTCCACGCCGACGATCTGGTTGGTCTTGAAACTCACCTTGGGCTGATAAAACAGCGCAAGCTCGTCATGATCGATGGCGGAGCTGAGCTCTCCCATCAGGGTCAGCCGATGCGGCTCGTATTGATCGATGGCGGAGGTGTATGCGGAGTATCCGGTGGCCGACCGCTTGGCGGCGCGCATCGCCATATCGGCGCGGCGCAGCAGGTCCTCGGCATTGCGCGCGTTTTCAGGAGCCAAGGCGATGCCGATGCTGGCGTGCACATCCAGCGGCAGATCGTCAATCGTAAACGGCGGTTCGAGCGCGCTGATGATCGAACGCGCTTGGTCCACCGCGTGCAGCGACATACCGTACCCGAGAAACAACAACGCAAACTCGTCGGCGTGCAACCGCGCCAGCATGTCGGCGCCGCTTACCGCGTCGCCAAGCCGCCGGGCGAATTGCCGCAGCAGCTTATCCCCTTTCTGGTAGCTCAGGGCGTTGTTGATCTCCTCGAAACCGTCGATGTTGACCCGCAGGAGCGCCATGGAGGCCGGACCTTCCTGGCGATCGAAAAGCTCGCGCACTCGCTCGATCAAACGCGATCGGTTCGGCAGCCCGGTGAGCGGGTCGTTGCTGGCGAGATACTTGAGTTCGGAGATCGTCTGCCAGAGAGCGACGGCTTGGCTGATCTGGCCATTGATGAGCTTGGAGAAATGAATCCACTCCGGGTAAAGCCCCCGCGTGTCCGAAAACAACACGATCACGCCGAGCGCACGCGCGTCGAAGATCAGCGGCGCTATCAGCACCGAGCGCACCGAAGCCCTGCTCAGCAGAGATTGAAAACGCTCTTCACCCGCGGGCGAGCTGAAAACCACCGGCTCGGCGCCGGCCATGGTTTCATGCAAGAGCTCTGCGGCGCCGTAGAAATTCGCCAAGGCAACCGTGTCCGCTTCCGAGAAGCCAATTTGGCTCGATAACTTCAAGCCGGCGCTTGGGTCCAGAAGGTACAACGCGCCGCGTGAGAAGCCGATAACCGCCAGATAGTGCGCAAGAATTTCGGACAAGAGACTTTCGATGTTTTGCCCGGAGCGCAGGAAATTCTGCGCCGCGCTCGCGAGCACGGAAATTTGCGCGCTCTGCGCCGCGCAGCGCCGCGCCAGATCGACGCTCAGTCTCGCCTGGCGGTTGAGCTGGCGCATCAAGCTCTCTTTGTGTCCGGCCTCGAATGTTTCTTCATTGGGCGCGGGCGCCGGCGCAGGCTGATTCAAACTGGCAAGCAGGATCTCCACCGCATCTTTGCAATCCGGCGTGCGCGCCACCAACGCGTTCGCGCCGATATCCGCCGCCAGTTGCTTGTCGGCGGCGTCGTCGTAGCTGTTGGTCAACAACACCACCGGGATTCTCTTCAGCCGCTCGTGCTTGCGAATCGCCAGGCAAAGCTCGAAGCCGTCGATCCGCGGCATCAGCACGTCGGAAATCACCGCGTCGGGAAACGTGGTTTCCGCCTTGGCGAGCGCTTCGGCGCCGTCTTTGGCGGTGGCCACGCCGAAGCCGAGATTGGCGAGATACGTCGCCAGCAGTTTGAGCTGCTTCGCGTCGTCGTCCACCGCGAGCACCACGCGTCCCTGCCCCGGCATGCTGATCGATGTTTTGCTGGCGGCCAGATGCGCCCGCACCGTGGTGACAAGAAACGAAGGTTCCACGGGCTTGAACAGATAATCGGCGAAATTCGCCTGCGGCAGCTTTGCTTCGTCGCCTTTGGAGATCAATCCAACGAGCGCCAGAATGGGAATTTTTTCCGCGCCGTCCACCGCGCGTAAACGGCCGACAAGATCGAAGCCGTCGATATCGGGAAGCAGGATGTCCTGCAAAATCAGATCGGGGAGCTCGCGCGACACGCTGGCAATCGCCGAGCGGCCATCCGCCGCTTCGGCAACGATGAATCCGTCGGCCTCGAGCGCCACCCGCGTAAGCTTGCGCGAAATCGGGTTGTCTTCGACCACCAGAACTTTCATCGGAGCCGCAAAGCCTTTCGCCGGGTCGGGCGCTTTATATTGGGTCATAGAGCTTGCCGTCACAATTCGAGATAGCCCTGGATGACTCCCGGCAGGGTTCGCGTGTCGATCGGCTTGGCGATATAACAATCGCGTGTCCGGCAACATGCCGGGCGCAAAAAGCGTCGGATGGCGCAAGACTTCTCGACACGACAGCCGTCAGAAAGAAAAAATTCTCCAAAGCGTTGGTCGATCGTTTCTGTGCAAAAATCGTCGAGTTCTGTTCACGCGCGGAAGCGAAACCTCCGTCCTCATGCTCGTGCCCGTCTGCGACCTTAGGCGGGTAACCTAGCTAGATTTCAGCCCTTAACAGTCAATCTGACTGTCAAAAGCGGCGGCACGGTTGTTTTCTCCGATGCCGCGGCGTGCCTTTACCTATTTGTGGAGCGAATTTGAGCACTTTTCATGCCATAGCGGTCATCGAACGTCGTTGTGCTGCGCAGGACGGAAAACTGCGCTCGCGGAAACAAATTCGCAACAAATATTGCCAACCGCAACCAAATCCTTGCCATTGTCCGTCAACAATGACCGGAAAATGTCAAAACTCCACGAGAATAAATTGCTGGTCTGGTATAGACGTCTACGACAAAAAGGATTTGGCCCCGCGGCGCAGTCACTCCCGACTGTGGATTTCGGCTTTAACGCGAGTCAACGCAATCGCGCGCCGAGCATTATCGTTCGTAGAGTTTTTTAACGAAGCCGCTCTGTTCGATCTCACGCAGCAAGCTGTCATCGACAAACGCTTTCGGATCTGCGGTCTTGGCTTTCGGATTGTCTTTCTCGATAAAGCCGAGCACGGTTTCGACGCCGCGCAGCGAAGGATACGGCGTGTTCTCGTAATACTTTGTGACCAATAGATCGAGCGAGCGATCCAGGTTTCGTTCCTGCTCGGGACCGATGCGAAGCTTCTTCTTGACGATGTCTAAACTCTCCTGCTTGTTGTGCTTGACGAAAGCAATTCCTTCGACGTAACCCCTGAGAAATCGCAGCACCTTGTCACGATTGTTCTTGATATATTGGCGCGTCGTCGCAACCATCGTATGCAGGTAGTAAATGTCGGTATCGGCCATATCGAGCAACACTCGGTAACCGCGGTCTTCGGCAACGAACATCGAAGGAATCGTTACCACAGCGCCTTCGATACCCCCTTTGTCTAGGCTCGCCAGCATGCTCGGCGACGAGCCGAGTTGCATGACCTGCACATCGTTGACGCTCATCTTCCAGCGCTGCAGCATCATCAACAACACGGAATGGGACACCGCGCCGATGCGAGTGACGCCGACTCGTTTGCCCTTTAGATCCGCTGGAGTCTTTATATCGGGCTTGGTAATCAAGCGCTGTAGTCCCTTATTGACGACACTGGCGACCATCACGGTATCGCCGCCGCGCAGCGAAGCCGCGACCAAGACATCGCCCGCTGAGTTTACCATCTGTACGTCGTTGGCTATCAGCGCGCTGATGCCGGCGGTGCCACCTTGGCCAGTGACGATTACTTCGATATCGATACCGTGCTTGCGAAACAGCCCCTTTGTTTCAGCGACCCACACTGCGCTGTGCAAGCCGCTCACTGAACTCAATCCCATGCGCATCTTGTCTTGCGCGCCCGCAGAAGCGGCCAGACATGCCGCGCTCAACAAGGAAATCAAAGCAGCCAAGCCAACTGATTTACCCATGCTTACTCCTGTTTCTCTATCTCGCCCCTCAAGCCTTCGCCTCGGCCCTCACCGCTTGCCCATTTCCGCGAGTGCCTGTTTGAGATAGCCGGGATCGATGTATTTCGAGGGCTGGGGCAGAGGTTCCTTGAGAACACCCTGATCGGCCGTGAGATTGATGATCGTACGCACGCCTTCGACGTTGAGATCTGCGTTGCGGTCCCAAATACGGTTTTTCCAGTTGTAATCGTAGGCATAGCGGCAGTGATCCATACTGATCGACATTTCCTTGGTCAGGTATTCGCACGCCGGATCTCGGTTATTTTCCATCCAGCGCATGGTCGCGACCATCGCTTTCATGAAACGCACTACCAGCGGACGATTTTTTTCAGCCCACGATCGTTTGATGATGTAAACGTTGAACTGAAAGTTGGGCTGATCGTCGGCGAAGTAACCGATGACGTTGAAGCCCTGTTTTTTGGCGACGAGATCGAGAGGCACGCCGACGGGAGCCGCCGCGATTTGACCCGAAGTCAGAGCTTGGAACCGATCGGGCGCGCTGCCGATGTTCAATAGCTTATAGTCTCGCGGATATTCAAGGCCGTGGACTTTCATGACGAGGCGCAAGGCAAACCCGGTGCCGGAAGTAAGCGTCTGCGATCCTATGGTCGTGCCGCGCAGATCAGCGTAGGTCTTGTATTGCTTGGCGCCGATCATGCTCAGTCCAAGTCCATTGATCAGTCCACCGATCATGGTGATATCCGCGCCGCGCTCGTAGGCGTTGATGAGCGTGTCGACGGTAGCGCTTGCGACGTAGATAGAATCGGCCGTCAGTGCCTGAATGGTCAACGGCGAGCCGCGCATGGTGACGATCGGCACTTCCAGCCCCTCGCGCTCGAAAAATCCCATCTTCGCCGCGACCCAGAGCGGCCCATAACTCAGCGTCTTCGAGGACTCGCCGATGGGAAACCGAATCTTCTCCTGTGCGGCAGCAGGCGTCGCAAACGCCACCGCGAGCAGAAGACTCGCCACAGCCCGCGCGATCCACAATCCTCCATCCTCGATCCTCATGACCAGAAGTCCCTTCCTACTTACGCACTACTCCATCACTCCAACACTCCATTTCTCCAATTGTTTACCCAATCCCCTTGATCACGCACAGCGTATTGCGTCCGGTCCACATCGGCAGAAATACCGAATGGCGGTGCTTGCCGCCGACAACGATGACCATGATGTCCTCGGCCTTCGTGGAAAGATGAACCACGCCGTCAGGCGTGACGTTCGGCGACTCGCGCAGCAATTCGTCGTCGTTCTTGTGACCTTTGCGCCGCGCCGGTATTTCAGAAAATTTGAGCGACGCATGTTCCCAGAGATAATCTTTCACCTGCTTTTTCGTGATGCCGTCGCGCGCCATGATCTCCGCGTCCTCGACGCCGAGAGCGATGAGCGGGGTGCCGCCGCCGAAGCTGCCGACGTCGAGGTGGCTCACGCCATGGTGCATGCGGATGACTTCGGCGAGAGAAGAAAGCGCCTGCTCGCCGCGACTGCCGGCGGTGTGGATCGGCAGAAAGCCGTTGATGCCGAAGACCGTCACCGCGTTGTCCTCCGGCTTGAAACCGAACTCCACGTGATACGGCTCCCAGGGGCTCTTTTCCTGATTTTCGCCGAAGCACATCGTGTACTTGCCCGGCCAGCCCAAAGGTCGATCGATCGGTGTCGCCCGGATAACCGCCGCCGACGGTAATCAAAATCAAGCGCATCGCGCGTCCGATCGTCGCGTTCGAGCGAAAGCCTGGACCGAAAACGCCGGCGTCACAATTGACGTTGAGTTGTTTTCTGATCGGCCCATTCAGCAACAGGGCCGGACCAACATAGCCGGTAGTCGCCTGCACGCCGTAGAGATTGAACCGCGGCTCGCAGATCGCTTCGACGGCAGCGATCACGACCGGCAAATATTCCGGCAAGCAGCCGGCCATCACCGCGTTGACGGCGATCTTCTCGATCGAACACGGCGCCCACTTGGGCGGGATCGGTCCGATGATCTCCTGCGGATCGCGGTTCGTCCCGGACAGCATGCGCTCGACCCGCTCCGGCGTCGGCGGCACGATCGGCAACCCATCGCTCAGCTTTTGGTTGCAAAACCAATCATTGACCGCTTCCCAGCTGTCTTCGACTTCGATGAGGTTTGAGGTGAGGTTCACGTATGAAAGCTCCGACATTGTTCACGCCCTGATTTGTGTTCGACGCTTTGCCTTTCCGCTGTTCCGCTTCCTTCCCCCTTGCGGGGAAGGATTGAGGTAGGGGGTGTTTTGCAGACTATTCGAAATAACTTCCATAACTCCATCAATGTTTTGGATCACATCATTGTTCCAAAACCTCAACACAATGAATCCCTGATTACGCAACCACGCATCACGACCAGCATCGTAGCTCTCCCGTTCTGCATGCTGTCCGCCGTCGAGCTCAATGATCAACCTTTTTTCCAAACATACAAAATCGACGATATAACTGCCCAATGGCTGCTGGCGGCGAAACTTGTAACCATTGACTTGCCAGAAACGGAGTTTTTGCCAAAGCAACTGCTCGACGTCAGTGGGATTCCTCCGCAAACGTCTGGCTCTCAAGCGGGCTGGATCCATACCCCCTATCCTTACCTTTCCCCGCAAGGGGGAAAGGAATCGGAAGCAAACGGCTTCGGGTCAATCTCAGGTTTCAGAAGACCATTCCCTTGTATCGATTACTGTTTGTTCATTTAAAGCTCACCCAGCCTGACCTACTGCCCCAACACCAACGTTCTCCCCACCAAATCCACCGCCCCTTCCGCATCCGCGCGATGCTCACCGGGGCGGGCGCCGCCGCTTGGGTGATGCGGTATCTCCACCAACGGCAGGTTCGCCCTGGCCGAAAAATTTGGCCTCCGTGCGCGCCAGCTCCATGAAAATCGACTGGCATAAGGTCACCGTCGGCTTTCCCCTTTTCTGCAGCTCGATGGCGTCGTGGACACTCCACGACGTGCACGACCCTCAAGCGCCCAGACCGGTGATGACGGCATCGCACCGGCTAAGCATTTCCTCCATGATGGGCTTCGGCGCGCCCTGCATATGGGTTGGCTTCGTTCTAAAGACAACTTCCTTCGTTTGATATTTTTCGCCCATGAGCTTTGCCAGTTCTTGAAACATCGTCGTCGAATTCGCCTGGCCGTTATCGATGATGCCCACGGTTTTCCCTTCGAGCGTTTCCAGACCCGGCACAAGCGGTCGGTCTTTCGGGTTCACTGTTGCTCTGGGATCGAGAAATTTGATAGTCGCCATGCAAAACACCTTTCGGTCGTCTGGACTTTACTGGCTCGAGCGAATGTATATCGAAAGCCCGGCGAGTCTCAAGGCTGATTTGCCGACAGCATTAACACGACAAAAGAGTCCGGCTACCTGTACAATCCGTCGATGTATCCGGATTTGTCGAGCTCTTCGATGAATCGCGTGTCGACAAAATCCTTAGGATTGGCGTTCTTCGCGGCGGGTACGCGCTTCGCCAAGTCGTCGAAGATCGTCTTGAAGCCCTCCAGCGTTGGATAGGGCTTGACCTGGACGAAGCTATTGAGCAGCTGATAAGTATCGTCGATCTCTTTTTCGTCTTTGATCTGCATGCGCCTCGACAGCGCGCGCTTGGCAACGGCCGGATTGGTGCGCATGAGATGAATGCCTTCGATCACCGACTTCACTACGCGCCGTGTGATATCGGGGTTCTTCGCAATAAACCTTTGCGTCGTATTGAGGCCGGTTTGTTGCACCGGAATATTCATCTCTTGCATGTTCACCAAAACGCGCATGCCGGAAGCGACGGCCTTCACATAATAGGGCGGCTGAATGATCGCGCCGTCGATGATTCGGCCCGTAGATAGCGAAGCCAGTAGAACCGGCACGTCGCCGACCTGCACGTAGGAAACGTCTTTGTCCGGATCCAGGCCGAGCTTGCCAACCAAGAGCCGCGACATCGAATCCGTAACCGTGCCGAAGCGCGTGATACCAAGTCTTTTGCCCTTGAGATCCGCGACAGTCTTGATCTCCGGACGCACGACAAGTCGATACAAAGGCTTGTTGAGGAAACTCGCGACCATCACGACGTCGACGCCCTGCAACCGTGCAGACGAGAGCAGACTGCCGGAGTACACGCACATATCGATTTCACCGGCGATCATCGCCGTCTGTCCGAGAGTGGTTTGCAAATAAAGAATCTGCGGGTCGACGCCGTTTTTCTGAAAGAGCCTGCCCTCGTCGGTCACCCACAACATCGCGTTGCTCACCGTTGCCCCGGAGTAACCGATGCGAACCTTGTCGGCTGCCGAGGCGAACTGCCGAGGGGAGAGGACCAATGTCACTACGGCAACGATGAATAGAAGATGAAATCGAAAATTGCTCATGGGGACCTAGCGAATTGAATCGATGTATCCAGATTTGTCCAGTTCTTCGACAAACCGGAGATCGGCAAAGTCTTTCGGATCGGCATTTTTTGCCGCAGGCATACGCTTGGACAGGTCATTCAAGATCGCTTTGAAGCCTTCCAAGCTGGGATAGGGTTTGATTTGCGTGAAGCCGCGGAGTTGCTGATAGGTTTCTTCCAAATCCTTCGGATCTTTAAGGCGCATGCGGAGAGAGAGCGCGCGTTTCGTGGTCTCCGGATCTCTGCGCACAACCGCGGCGCCTTCCACCACCGCTTTGACTACGCGTTTAACGATGTCCGGCCGGGCGGCGACGTACTTTCTCGTCGTGATCAAACCGGCATGTTGGTAGGGGATCACCGTTTCCTCCAGGTTCATCATGATGCGACCGCCATTCTCGACCGCCCTTTTATGATCCGGCGGATCGAAGATCGCGCCATCCACGGATTTCGCCATCAGCGCCGCGACACGGGTCGGCGTATCGCCGATCTGCAGGATTGTAACATCCGTGTCAGGATTCAGTCCGAGCTTCGACACCATCAAACGCGTGCCGAAATCCGACGCCGTGCCGAAGCGTGACACACCCAATCGTTTGCCTTTCAAATCTGCCGCTGTCTTGATGTCCGGGCGCACGACTAAGCGCGAGACTAGATAATTTAGGAAACCAGCGATCATCGTCACATCGGCGCCCTGAAGCCGGGTGGGCGTCATCAATAGACCTGTATAAACGGCGAACTGCGTTTCCCCGGCGATCAACGCGGTCTGGCCGAGCGACGCGGCCAGGTAAAGCACCTCGGCGTCGATACCGTTCTTGTCGAAAAGTTTCGCTTCCTTGGTCACCCAAAGGAGCGCGTTGCTTGTCGTCGTGCCGGAATAACTGATGCGCAGTTTGTCGGCGGCGGACAAGTTGCTAGCCCACACCAGACCAAGGAAGCAATACAGGATGATGAGTGATGATCGTCGGCGCACGCCCTCACCCTTCCCTCTCCCGCAAGCGGGCGAGGGTAAGAATAAGTGAAGAATGTCTTCGATCCGAAACGATTTGAACGATTTGAACGGCTTGAACGTTTTGAACTCTTAGTCCCGAATTAGTTTCGTGACCGATCTCGTCGAACCGCCTTCCGGCGTGCTCTGTCCCCAGACGTGAATGTATTGCGACTGCGAGCCGTCGCCGCCGGCGACGACCACGAGAATATCTTCCGGTTTATCGGTCACCGGGATCACGCTGTCGCGGGTGAGTTTCAGATCGCTGCGCCGTTTGACCCGCTGGTCAAAAGTTTCGTCCGGAAGATCCTTCATGCGATAGGCTGCGCGCTCCCATATAAATTTCTGAACATCTTTTTTGCTGAATCCGTCGTCCGCGATGATCTTGGCATGCTCCGGGCAAATCACCATGATGGCCTCGGGGCCGGAGGGTCCATCCATCTTCTGGGCGAAATTGATGAGCACGCCCTCCGCCTTGCTGCTGTCAAGATCCGAAGCTCGGATGGAAGCGTCCGCGCTGATCGCCGTCACCGTGCTTTGCTCCTTCTTGAAGCCGCGCTCCACGTGCAGCGGCTCCCACGGGCTCGCTTCCTCGTTCTCGCCGACACAGATCGAATATTTTCCCGGCCAGCCGAGTGTGGCCTTGCACGTCGTACCGGGATACGAGCCGCCGATATTGCGCTTCACCAGTTGCACGAAGCGGCCGATCGTCGCATTGGCGCGCCACCCTTCGCCCAAAGCGTTAGACCCGCCATTGATGTCGATGGTCTTTCGGATCGGACCGTTGACGATGATCATCACCGCCGGCCCGCCGGTGGTTGCTTGCAATGCATAAAGATTAAGCTTGGGATCGGTGATCGCCTCCACCGCGGCGATCAGCACCGGCATGTATTCGGGCTTGCAGCCCGCCATCACACCGTTGATGGCGATTTTCTCGACAGTTGCCTGCGCCCAGCGCGGCGGCACCGCGCCGATAACATCCTGCGGATCGCGCTTGGTGGCGGCGAGCATCTGGCCGACCCGCTCTTCGGTCGGTGGAATGATCGGCAAGCCGTCGGACCAGCCCTTTTCTTCAAAGAAAGTCTGCGCCGCCCAGATATCGTCCGGTATCTCGAATCGCTCCGCTTGGAGTGCCATGTTTCCGTCCTCGAGGCAAAAAAAATCCCCGCCGAACGTTCTCGTCCGGCGGGGAAGACGTAAATATTACGTTCCAGTAGCTGCCCGGCGCGCTTGCGGCTCGAGCAGGATATCAACGAGCTTGGCAAACGCCGCGTCCGCGCGCTTGTTGACATCCTCCACCTTCACCGTGCCGATCGGATGCTGCACGACCAGCACCGGATGATCCGGCGCGCCGAAAGCCTCCTTCTCGGACTTTGCCAGCGCGTCAAAGGCGTGGGTGATCAACGTCACCGCAAAGCGGCCGCGCTTTTGTAATTCGATCGAGTCGTGGACACTCCACGACGTGCACGAGCCTCAATCTCCCAGGCCGCTCAGGACGAAATCCGCCTGGGCCGCCAACTCGTCCAGATATTCCTTCGGCGCGCCTTGCTGCGCCGTCAGCTTGCGCCGCGAAATCACTTTGGCGACGCCGTACTCTTTTTTGAGCAGGTCCGCGAAACGCTCCGCCAGCTTATCCGCATTGGGCTTGCTGTTATCGAGCAGGCCGACCACTTTACCGTGCAGATCCTGGAAGCGCGGCACAGCGGCGACCTTGGCGGCCGATGTCTGCGCCTTTCCCTCCGGACTGAGAACAATCATTCATGCCTCCTTAAACTTGAAGCCAAACAAACCTATCCCCTTTCCACCACGTCTCCTTCGAAAATAGGAGTGAAGAAAGATCTCTCACTTCGTTCGAGATGACAGAGACTTGTACCGCATTGTCATTTCGAGCGGATGCGAGAAATCTTTCCTTGGCGGCCCTCACCCATTCCTTCTCCCGCAGAGCGGGCGAAGGGCTACAACCCGTAAAATGCCTTCGGGTTGTCATAAAGAATCTTCTGCACGGCCGCCTGGGGAATGTCCCCTTTGTCCGCTCGCGCTTGAAGTTCCTTGCGAAATTCGAGCTCCATCGATGGATCGCGATGCGTGTAGTCCGATCCCACCATCAGATTATTTTCGCCGACGGTTTTGATGATATACGGAAGGTCTTCGTCGACCTGGCACGTGATATAGATGCGGTTCTCCTCGAACACATTCTGAGGCAGCTCGATCAGCGGGACACCGAGCACGCTGGTGCTCTCGCGTCCCTGCTGGCGCAACTGCTGGCGCCGCAGATCGTAGGCCACGAACGGCGCCCACATGGAACCCGCCTCGATACAGCCGAAGCGAAGCTTGGGAAACTTTGCCGGAACCTTGTGCAGAATAAGCCCGAGCACACCGTTGATCGCCGCGCCCTTCGTGCGCATGAATTGGCCGTGCGAAAACTCCCGCGCGGGTGAGAAGTCCGGCACACCCGAACCGGTGTGGATACAGATCGGCAAATCGAGTTTCTCGGCTTCGGCATAGAAAGGTTCAAAGTACGGATCGGCCGGATATTTGCCCGCCTCGCGATCGCCCTTCTTCAATACACCGCAGGCGCCATGATCTTTGGCCCAGCGTATTTCCGCCAGGGCGTCCTCCATACTTTGCAGCGGCGGCATGCAAACCCAGCGCAGCCGTCCGCCCGATTCGGCGCAGCGGTCGCCCAGCCAGCGGTTGTAACTGCGCCGCATGGCCGCGTTGATCTCCGGCTTTTCCGTCGCTTCCATCAGGAAGAGCGTGGGATAAATCACTTGTATGTCCGTGCCCAACTCATCCATGTGCTTCAGGCGCGCCTTGACATCGAGCAGCTCGCGCGTTTCCACGGTCGTGCCTGAATCCTTGTCGCTGCGAACAAAGCGAATCTGACGTTTGCCGTCGATCACCCAGTAGCGCGCCGGCGGCAGCTTCGGATCAGGATTGGACGGAAAAGCAGTCGACGGCTTAAAAGGCGCGTCGGCGTCCGGCATATACTCCCAGGTGGCGTCGGTTTCATCGATATGTGTGTCTGCGTCGATAATTCCCACTGCAATTTCTCCTTAATATGATCTTCATTCGCGGCGCATCTTCCTGTTTCTTAATACAAACCCGCGGTGCGGTCAAAACCTCGAGCCGGCACAGACGGTGAATTCAGCAGGAACGATGTAAATGGACGTCAACGCATCGTCGCACGAGTTCGATCTTCGGCATCATCGAAATCGGCGAGATACACCCGGCGCAGAACTGCCGTTTGGAGACGACGCGCCCGTTGCGGTTGCTAATCGCCGCCCTGCAGCGGTTTTCCGGAAAGCTCGGTCAGCGTCGCGCCGGGAGTGACGAACTCCAAATCGGTCGTGACTTCGATCAGCGCCGAGCGTTTCGCCGCCATCGCCTGGCGCAGCGCCGGCAAAAATTCTTCATCGCGCGTCACCTTCAAGCCGAGCGCGCCGTAGGCGGAGCCCAGCCCGGCGAAATCCGGGTTTACCAAGTCGTTGCCGTACTGGCGTCCGGGATACTGCGCTTCCTGGTGCATGCGGATCGAATTGTAGCCTTCATTGTTGTACACGATCGTGATGATGTCGGCGCCGTACTGCTTGGCCGTCGCCATTTCCTGGCCGGTCATCAGAAACCCGCCGTCGCCCGCGTGCGCCACCACCAATCGATCGGGATGGGCGAGCTTCGCCGCCACCGCCGACGGCACTCCCGGCCCCATGCAGCCGAGAGCGGGCGAGATGTACGAATCGGCGTAGTCGAATTCCAAAAAGCGCTGGTGCCACTGGCCGAAGCTTCCCGCATCGGTCGTCGTAATCGCATCGGCCGGCAGCGCGGCTTTGAGATCGGTCATCACGCGCTCCATCGACACGCGCCGTGTCGGCCGCTCGGCCGGCGTACTGTAGCGCTTTTGCGCGGCGTGATGCTCCGCCACCCATCCTGCCCGGTTCTCGTTCGGCCGCGGCCCTTGTAACTTGAGGGCGGCCGCGAGCGCCGCCTTGGCATCGGCGACGATGCCGGTGTCGGGACGCAAGTTCTGACCGATGGTTTGCTCGTCGGGATAAATTTGGATAAACGGCTGGCCGGGCCGTGGAAAGGCGAAAGACGCCGTGGTTTGCTGATTCAAGCGGCTGCCGATCACGACGACGAGATCGGCCTCGTTGGCTACGAGATTTCGCGTGTGCTTGTTCGCGTTCGCCAGGTTGCCGATGTAGTTCGGATGGCTGTTGGGAAATGCGTCCTGGCGTTTGTAGCTGGTAAGCACGGGAATCTGAAACTTCTCCGAGAAATCGATCAGCTCCTGCCGCGCGTTCGAATATTGCGTGCCCGAGCCGGCGATCAGCACCGGCTTCTTCGCCGCATTGATGCGATCGATCATCTCTTCGATCGACTTCGGATCGGGACTGGGCCGGAGCGGCGGATACGGATCGATCATCGAGATCTGCGCGTCTTCTTCGAGCATGTCGCGCGGCAAGGAGACGACCACCGGGCCGGGGCGGCCGCTGCGCGCGATGTGAAAGGCGCGCGCCATGGTGCGCGGAATCTGCTTGGCGTCGTTGATCTCGATCACCCACTTGGCGAGGGTGCCGAAGAAGTGCGTGTAGTCGATTTCCTGTCCCGCCTCCCGGCCCCGAGCCGAGCGGCCCACCTGTCCCACCAGCAAAACCAGCGGCACGGAATCGTATTTCGCGCTGTGCACCGCGATGCTCGCATTGGTCGCTCCGGGCCCGCGGGTGACGATGCAGACGCCCGGTGTGCGCGTGGCCTTGGCGTAGCCTTCCGCCATGAAACATGCGCCGCCTTCCTGGCGGTTGGTGATCAGTTGGATTTCCCCCGTGTCGCAAAGCCCGTCGAGCACCGCGACGTAACTTTCCCCCGGCACACAGAAAACGTGCCGCACACCCTCATTGCGCAGACACTGCGCCACTGCATGACCGGCAATCATGATCTTCCTCCAAGCGTTGTTTTTTCGCGCGACTCTCTGTCGTATAACGCCCGCCTGCTCCCGCTGTCAATGTCGCTCCGAGCAAACTTTTCAACCGTTGCCCGTTGCCTTCTCCACCATTGACAGCCTCGAATCACTGGTGCTAACCCGAAGTAGAAGACGAGGAACACAAACATGACCGGAATCATCGACGCCGACACGCACATCGCCGAATCGGAAAGCATGTGGAGCCTGATCGACGAGATCATGTACCACCGCCGTCCCGTGATGCTCTCGGTGCCGGACGACACGCTTTACCGCGACTTCAACGTTGTCTGGCTCATCGACGGAAATATTTTTCCCAAAGCCGCGGGCAAGGGCGGCTTTCGCCTGATCACGCCGGCGGCCTCGATGCGCGAAACGGGACGGACCGACATCCATCGCGTCAGCCGGGAAATCAGCGACGTCGATGCGCGCCTGGCCGACATGGACAAGGCCGGCGTCGCCGCGCAGGTAATCTATCCCACATTGTTTCTCGTCCAAGTAACCGACGATCCTGCTTTGGAAGCGGCGCTCTGCGCCGCCTACAACAAATATCTCGCGCAGGTTTATCGTAAGGCAAACGGGCGGCTCCGTTGGGTCGCCGTGCTGCCGCTTCATTCCGTAGACAAATCCATCGAGCAGATGCACCAAGCCAAGCAAGACGGCGCCGTCGGATTGTTCTTCAGCGGCATCGTCGGATCATTGACCCTCAACAATCCGCACTTTCATCCGATCTACGCCGAAGCCGAAAAGCTCGGCCTGCCGATCTGCGTTCACACGGGACAAAGCTGCCGCCATCTGCTGGACTTTTTCGATTTGGAATTGAACGGAACCTTCGCCGCTTCGCAGCTCCCGCCGGTCATCGGCTTCCGCGACCTCGTGGCGAGCGAGATTCCCGAAAGATTTCCGGAGTTGAAGTTCGGCT
This sequence comes from uncultured delta proteobacterium, assembly GCA_963745035.1. Lineage (GTDB taxonomy): Bacteria > Desulfobacterota > Binatia > UBA9968 > UBA9968 > DP-20. The sequence continues at coordinate 578,557 of CAVUVW010000013.1, forward strand.
TTCTCGAAGCCTCGGCAAGTTGGGTACCGTACCTTTATCATCACCTGAAGCGCTCCGCCCGCCCCCGCCCGTCGTTTCCCAACGCGCGTTGGAAGCACGCCTCGTGCGAAGACCTCTTCCGCGACTACCGCATCTACGTCGCCTGCGAAGCCGACGAAGATATTCCTTATCTCGCGGAATTCATCGGCGAGGATCATTTGATGATCGGGTCCGACTACGGCCACAATGACCCGGCGGAAGAGAAATTGTTAGTGCAAACGATGCGATCGCGCGAAGATCTTTCACCAGAATTGGTCGATAAAATTCTGATCCACAATCCCAAGGAGTTCTATTCGCTGTAACGTCCGTTGTATGCAATGGCCGGTGGCGAAAGAAGCGCAAACGAAAAACGACACCCTGAATCAATGAATCTCTCTGAAAGAAAGCATTTATGAGAAGGCATCTGGTGTCTTTGGCTATCGTTCTCTGGATCACCGAAGCCTCGGCGCAAAGTCCATTTTACCAGGGGAAAACAATTACGGTCGTGGCCGCCGCAAGCGCGGGGAGCGCCTACGATCTCTATGCGCGGCTGATGGCGCAGTTCATGGGCAGGCATATCCCGGGCAATCCGAGCTTCATTGTCCAGAACATGACCGGGGCGGGCTCGATCATCGGCGCCAACTACATTTACAATGTTTCCAAACCGGACGGCCTGACCATCGGCGCGATCCAGCCGTCGATCTACTTCAACCAGCTCATGAAGCAGAAGGAAGTGAAATACGATTGGGCGAAGTTTACCTGGATCGGCAGCTCGGATAAATCCGATTATCTCCTCTACATGCGCGCCGATCTTCCCTATAAGACCTTGGCCGATGTGCGTAAGGCGAAGGAGCCGCCGAAGTGCGGCTCGACAGGAGCGGGAACTTCGGGCAGCTACATGCCAAAACTGCTGGAAGAAACTCTCGGCACGAAGTTCACCATCGTCGCCGGTTATCAGGGCGGCGGCGAGATCGATCTCGCCGTCGAGCGCGGCGAGCTTCACTGTCGGGCTTTCACGATCCAGGCCTATCATTCGCGAGAGCCTTACCACACTTGGCGCAAAAAAGGCTTTGCGCGCATCCTGATGCAGACCGGTCAGACGCGCGATCCGCGGCTGGCCGATGTGCCGACGCTGCGCGAGTTGATGGACGAGCAAAAAACTCCGGAAGCCGATCGGCGAATGGTACCGATGGTTTTAGCCGCGACGGATTTCGGCAGGCCCATCATCGCGCCGCCCGGCGTACCGGTCGACCGAATGAAAATCCTGCGCGAGGCGTTTCTTAAGACGATGAAAGATCCAGAGCTTTTGGCCGAAGCCAAAAGAAAGAACTTCGACATCACGCCGTCCTCCGGAGAGGAGCTCGAAGCGCTGGCGAAACAGGTCATGTCGCAGCCGCCGGAGATCGTGAATCGGGTTAAAATTCTGATGGAGCAGTAGGTCGCGTACCGCTCGCATCGGTGCTCGCCTTGACAATCGAAACCGCCTCGCCGTAATTTCGGGCAGAGCAAGTCACCAAATGACTCAAGGAGGTTTCCATGTTCGATATCAAAGGAATCAGAACCTTTGCCACGAGCGCCAAGGATCTCGACAAGGCAGTGGAGTTCTATACCAAGGTGATCGGCGGCCAGATCGTGAAAAAAGTCGATCCAACCGAAGAGCAGAAAAACGCCGGCCAGGTGAAGGAAGTCGACGTGCGCCTCGGCAACTTCGAAGTGCATCTGTTCGACGCGTCGATCAAGCCGCGCCCGGTCGATCCACACCACACGTTGAATATTCCGTGGCAGGAGCAAGAAAAGGCTTTGACAGCGCTGAAGCAGATCGGCGCCAATATCGAAAAAATACGGCCGCACCGCGACGGCGTAAGCTACTCGATCAACGTCTTCGACCCGGACGGCAATCGCTGGGAGCTATCGTTCGCGCAGGGAAACTAACAAAATAAACTCGTTCAAACTGTTCAAGCCGTTCAAAACGTTCAAATCGTCCGAACCTCCGGAAACGTGTTGAACCACTTGAACGGCTTGAACGTTTTGAACCTCTTAGTTGTACTTTCTCAGCACTTCCCGAGCGATCACCATCCGCATCACCTCGGATGCGCCTTCGGTGATCATGCGGCTCCGCTGATCGACGAACCATTTCGCCAGCGGCAAATCGAGGGTAAGGCCGATACCGCCGTGGATCTGCAGCACGCGGTCGACGACGCGGAAGGACATCTCGTCGGCGAAGAGCTTCGCCATGTACGCTTCGTTGCGGATGTCCTGTTTCTGATCGTTCTTCCACGCCGCCTGATAGACCATCAAACGGGCGGCGTGCAGCTCGACGTAGGAATCGGCGAGCTTGAACGTGATGCCCTGCCGCTCCGATAGCGGCTTGCCGAAAGTAACTCGCTCCTTCGAGTAACGCGCGCCCATCTCGATGCAGCGCTCGGCGACGCCGAGTGCGCGCGCGCCGTGTTTTAGCCGGCCGATGCCGAGCCATTTTTGCGCCAGCTTGAAACCTTCGCCTTCCTTGCCGACGAGATTCTCCGCCGGCACCTTCATATCGTCGAAAGTGATGTGCCAGGGTTCTTCGCCCATCATTGTTTTGTAGCGCGTCACCAGATTGAGTCCCGGCGTCTTCATATCGACCATGAAGCACGAGATGCCGCCGTGCGCGCCTTTCGCCGGATCGGTCACCGCCATCAACTGGCCGATGTCGGCGTCGCCCGCGCCGGTGATAAAACGCTTGGTGCCGTTGATGACGTAGTGATCGCCCTGGCGCACCGCGCGGGTTTTCATTGACGCGGGATCGGAGCCGGCGTCGGGCTCCGTCTGCATGAAGCAAAGCTTCTTTTCACCGCGTAGCACCGGATCCATGAAGCGCTTCTTCTGCTCCGGATTGAGCGCGTAAAGAATCGGCCGCACTTCCGGCCCGAAGATGCCCTGCCCCCGCGACGGCAGCGCCACGGTGCGCGACAGCTCTTCCCACACCAACACCTGCGCCAAGCTGCCGAGTCCGCCGCCGCCGTACTCTTCCGGCACGTCGAACATCCAGAGCCCCATCTCTTTGGTTTTCTTTTCCAAGCGCTCGCGGATATCCGGCTTCAGTTCCATATTCTCGATCGTGTGCATCTCCACCGGAATGAGTTCCTTATCGACGAACTTCCGCACCGTGTCTTTCAGCATCTGCAGTTCTTCGGGCAAATTGAAATCCATGCTCCTCCTCCGAAACGGAACTGAGAACGTTCAATTGCTGTGCGCGTCAAGTTCCCCCGTCTTCATCTTCCCCCGCGCCGCGGGGGAAGACAGAGATGGGGGCTTGAACGTTTTGAACTATTTGAGCGGTTTGAACGCGTTTATTTCTTTTCCTCGACCTTATAAGACCCCAGCCCCGGCCGGTATTCTTTACGCGCGAACTGCTGCAATCCCGGCCGGCCGCCGATCGCCTGTTTGGCCTTGTCGGAAATCAAGTTTGAAAGCTCATAAGCCACGTCCGGATTGGAATAGAACGTGTAGTACCACGCTTCCTTGACGGCGTTCAGCGCGGACGGCGCCTTTTCTTTCAGGTTATTGGCGATGTCCATGACCTCTTTATCCAAATCAGCGCGCGGCACGGCTTTGGTGATCAAGCCGATGCGCTCCGCCTCTTTCGCATTCATTGTCTTTCCCGTCAGCGCGTAATACAGCCCATGTTTCGGTTGCAGATGCTCGGTCAACACGATGGTCACTTCGCCGCCCGGGAAGTGGCCGAAGTTGACTTCCGAGAGGCCGAACTGCACGTCGTCGGCGGCGATCGCGATATCGCAGCCGGTCACGACCGTAAATCCGCCGCCGAACACCCAGCCGTTGATCCTGGCGATCACCGGCTGCGGCATCTTGCGCAGGATTTCGTTGCGCCACTGGCGCGATTTCTCCCGCACTTCGTCGCGCACGCGGTCCGGCTGCGAATCCATCTCGATGAAATACTGCTTCAAGTCCTGCCCCGCGCAAAAGCTCTCGCCGGCGCCGGTAATGATGATCACGCGCGTTTCTTTGTCGTAGCGGAGATCGTTCAGGCAGTCGTACATTTCCCGGTGCAGCTGCGGGCTCATCGCGTTGCGTTTCTCCGGACGATTGAGCGTGATCGTGGTCACGCCGTCTTTCTTGTCGACCAACAGAGTCTGATAACTGGCCATGGTTTCCTCCTGACCCTTTCAATTTTGTGCACTTCAGGTGTTACTCTAGATGCGGCGAAGGTGTCAAACGTGGAGCGTGATAAGCGATGCTCCGACTGAGTTCTGATTTACGTTTTTGGCGCGGTTTCGAAAGCGAAAAAGTTCATGCTAACTTGCGGTCAATGAGCTCGCTCAAGCGCGGCCCTGCTCATCGGAGATCGAGGTTCGCGAGGAACACCGTGGCAACATTGACGCGACAACCGTCCCGCCCTTTTCGCTACCGCATGGATCGCTGGATCCGCGGCGTTGTCACCCGTGTGATCGGCTGGATCGCGCCGCAGCCGCCGCACACAGAGCTTGACCCGGGCGATTCCTCGATCCAAAGAATTCTTCTGGTTCGAGCCAACTTCCGCATGGGCAACGCCATTCTCACTCTTCCCGCGATCGCTGCGTTCCGTAAGAACTTTCCCGGCGCAAAAATCGATTTTCTGGGCTCGCCGATTTCGAGCCTGCTCTTTCGCCATCAGCCGTTGAGCGAGCATTACGTCGCGCCGCGCCGCTTTCCCCACGTGCTCTGGCAATACCCGCGCCTGCTCCACCGGTTGCGCGCCAATCGCTACGACCTTGCGGTGGACCTAAGCTGTTCCCAGTCGGGCGCCGCCGCGTTTATTATCGGTCTCTCGGCGGCGCGCATCCGCGTCGGCATCGCCGGCAAAGGCGATCGGGTTTTGAATCTGAAAGTGGCCAAGCTGCGGGAGTCGAACAAATATCTCAAGCTGACCGAATTTCTAGGCGCTTTAAAGCTCGGCCAGATCGCCACGGTCGGCGCCCTCGAATTCTCCGCCGAGGAAAAAATCGCGGGACGCGACCGGCTCGAGTCGCTGGCGGCGCGCAACAACGGCAAGATCGCCGGCGTGTTTGTCGGCGGCCGCAAGCTCCGCGGCAAGCGCTGGCCGCTTGAGAATTTTTTGCGCGTGGTCACCGGCCTGCGGCAAAGCGGCGCCGCGGTGGTAGTGTTTCTCGGCCCCGAAGAAACCGACATGGTCGATGTTTTTAGGAGCTCGCTCTCTCCCGCGATCCCGCTCATTTTCGAGCCCGCGGTGCGCAAGTTTGCCGCCATGCTGGCGCATCTCGATGTGCTGATTTGCTGCGATTCAGGCCCCATGCACCTCGCCTGCGCCGCCGGCGTCCCGGTCGTGGCGATCTTTCAAGAGCGCCATGTGAAGCGCTGGGCGCCGCCCCGGAGTGCCGCGCGCGTCCTGTCGGACCCCGGCCCTGCTCAAGTATTGGCCACCGCCCTGGAGGAGATCTCGCGCGGTATGCCTGCCAAGACTTTGGCAACGCCGCCCGTCAACATCACGGCCGACGCTTAAGACCGCTGGCCGACAGACCAGCGATTTGCCCAACGACGAGCTTTTCTCCGGTATCCGCGGCGGGCGCGTCCAGCCTCTCACGCTTAGCTTTTCCGATGACTCCGATAGCCAAATTGGCTAGAATGAGCGGCCTAAAAGAAGGCTGGCGCTGCGCGCAGCACAAATAGCGAGGTATTGATCATGAAAGCCCGCTCGGCATTGCTTTACGGCATCTTCGTTTGGTTTCTTCTGCTGGGCGCGCCCGCGCGTCCGGCCGGCGCCGCCGATGCTCCTCCCAGCCTCACCGCGAGGGCGACCGGAGTCGCCTTGTACGCGCAGCAAGACGCCGAAGCCAAGCCCATCGCGACCTTGGAAGAAGGCGAAACGCTCTTCCCGATGCTCGAAGCGATCGGCAGAGAAACCTGGTATATGGTGCGGACCCGACGGGGACTCACCGGCTGGGTGCGCGCGAGCGACGTAGTTGCGAGCGCCGAGACCCGGGAAGCGTTCAAAGAAAGAGAAACCACATCGACCTGGAGCGCGCGCAGCGCCGACGGCCGGACCTTTACCGGCACCTGGAGCGTTGCGCCCGACTCCACTCCGCGATCGGCTGCGGGCGGCTGGAGTTTGAGCGACGGGAAAGGCGCTACCGTGATGCGCGGCAGTTGGTCCGCCGACAAACACGAAACCGGCTGGAACGGCGTATGGCGCGCGACCCTGGAAGGCGGAAAAGGCGAATACAGCGGCAGTTGGTCCGCCGATCTTCCCCACTTGCGCAACGCCGCCTTTGCCGAGCTGTTCGCCGCCGCGGCCAAGGAAACGGTTCGCGGTCTGTGGACCGGCGGCAGTGCTTCGGGCAGTTGGTCGATACGCTACGTCAAGTAGCCGACCTCAAGGAAACTTGCGCGCCGGCGGCGCCGGTCTTTTCCTCGGCGCCAAGCGGCTGTGTTATAATCGCGCGACCGCTCTGGGCGCAATTGAGGTAGGGGCGAGCGGCGCTCGCCCTCGAAGCACGTTGTAACCGCGAGCGCCTGGGCGGCGCATAGAGAGAAAGTTCTATGGCGGAAAGAGAGCGAGCCATACCCGCCGCGCGCGTCTCTCCCATCCGCTGGGGAGGCTCAGGAAATTATGGATGCGGCTACATCTCCGCGCTTCGAACCGATGACCACGGGCGTGCTCCTCGATCGCGCGTTTCGCCTCTATACCGGCAACTTCGCTCTGATGCTCGGCATCACCGCGGCCGCCTACGTGCCGTTTTATCTGATCATGCTCGTGATCGAAGCAAGCGTCGGCGGCCATGGGCCCGGCGGCGCGGGCGGCCTCTCCATGCTGCTCTTCCAAATCGTCTTCATGATTCTCTGGGCGAGCATCGCCTTTCCGATCGCCAGCGGCGCCACGACCTATGCGATCAGCGAGCGCTATCTCGGCAACGAGGTGACCATCGGCGAGGCCATGCGCCGCGGCTTGAGCCATTTCTGGTCGTTGTCCATCGCCCAGATCAGCGCGACGATCCGCGTGATGCTTGGATTCCTGCTGCTGATCGTGCCGGGAATTCTCTGGATGCTTTCCTATGCCTTGATCGTGCCGGTGATTCTGATCGAGGGGCAAAAAGCTCTCCCGAGCCTGCGCCGCAGCCGCGACTTGGTAAAGGGCTACCGCGGCAAGGTGTTCTGCATCCTGCTCGTGGTCAATTTCCTCCAGGTCGTTCTGACCGCCGGCGTGCGCATGATCGGCGGCGTATTTTTCGCCGGCGCGACGGCCGGCGGCGGTATTCTCAACTCCGCCCTGATCAATCTGCTGTCGATCTTTCTCACGCCCCTCGGCATCATTGCGGCCATCCTATTGTACTACGACATGCGCATTCGCAAGGAGGGATTCGATCTCGAGATGCTCAGCCGCGCGCTTGCGAGCGAGCCACAAGCCCTGGCGGCTCAGCCGACGCCGAGCCGCTGAGCTTGCGATGACGGTCGCTGCGCGGATCCGGCAGATTGCCGCTTCACTCGGCGGAATGGGTCGTCATCGCAAGCCGCCCATGCGGCGACTCCCCGCTCAAACCCGACCGCGCAGCCTCGCTTCCCGAAAGGAACCGCACGATCCATGACCGTTGCCGGCGGCCGTTTCGAGCCCATGACCACCGGCGTTCTGCTCGATCGCGCCTTGCAGCTTTACACGGCTAATTTCGCGCTGATGCTTGGCATCAGCGCCGTAGCGTACGTTCCCTTTTACTTGATCATGCTCGTGGTCGAATCCGCGCTCGGTTTCAATGCCGCAAGCGACGCCCTCACGGCGGTATTGTATTTTGTGGCCTTTATCATCCTTTGGTCGAGCGTCGCCTTTCCCATCGCCGGCGGCGCGGCAACCTACGCGATCAGCGAAAGATACCTGGGCAACGCCGTCACCATCGCCGACGCGCTGCGCCGCGGCCTGGCCTGCTTTTGGCGGCTATCGTTGGCAGAGCTTGCCGCCACCCTTCGCGTGCTCTTCGGTTTTCTTCTGTTGATTGTGCCCGGCGTTCTTTGGACGCTATCTTACGCTCTGATTGTTCCGGTCATTTTGATCGAAGACCTCAAAGCGATGCCGAGCCTTGCGAGAAGCCGCGACTTGATGAGTGGTCACCGCGGCAAGGCGTTTTGCATCATGATCGTGCCGCTCACGTTGCAGATCGTGGTCAGCCTGGGACTGGGCATGATCGCCGACTGGATTTTTCCCGGGGAAGCCGGCGAAAACACTCTCCTCGGCTCTGCGCTCGACGGTTTCCTTTCCATTCTCTTTACTCCGTTCTTCGAGATCGCGACGATTTTGCTTTACTACGACATGCGCATCCGCAAGGAAGGTTTCGATCTCGACATGCTCAGCCGCGCGTTTGCGCTCGAGCCGAAATCCTTGGCGGAGGCGCCTATGCCGGGCCGCTGAATTTCGATGCCGTCCACTTCACCCGTCCAGCAGATCCCCACCCCCGAAACGATTCGCGCAGCGACGCGGTCCGTGCTCGATCGGCCGGAGTTCGCCGAGCCGCCCCGTTGGCACCAGACTCTCGTGGACATGATGCTGGCCGTCAAGGAATGGCTCGACCGGCTGTCCGGCTGGTCGGAAGCCAATCCCACTCTGGCAAAAGCTCTCTTTGTTCTTGCCGTGGTGATCCTGCTTGCCTGCCTCGGCCACGTGCTCTATCTCATGTTGGCGGACACCCCGCTGTTTCGGCGCGCGCCAGCGGATGCGTCCCGGAGGTCGGCGCGCTGGGAGATTTTGGAAGGCGCCGCAACCGATTGGCGCGAAGCGCTCCAGCTCGCTCGCGCCAAGCTTGCCGAAGGCGATCTCAAGCGCGCGGTCTGGATCGCCCATCGGGTATTGCTCGGATTGCTCGATCAACAGGGAGCGGTTCACTTCGCCGGTTGGAAAACCAATTCGCACTATCTGCGCGAGTGCGCTCCGGCGCATCCGTGGCACAAACCGTTTGCCGAGCTCACCGATCTTTACGAGCAGATCGTTTACGCTAGCCGCCAGGTGCCCGCCGCCCACGTCGAAGCGTCGGTGGCGCAGATCGACCGATTGTGCGCCGAGTCGGACGCGCAGTCATGACTTCCCAGACCATCAATCGCCTGACCGCCGGCCTAGCGACGGGAATTTTTTTGATTCTCTCGCTGCTGCTCGCAAATCTTTCCACCCCGCAGAGCAGCGATACGCTGCTCCGCCGGCCGTCGACCTTTTTTACCGATCCGAGCGGCGCGCGCGCCCTGCTGCTGGTCATGAAACAGCTCCTGCCCGCCGCCGAGCAGTGGCGCCGCCCGTTCCATCTGCTGCCGGCGCCCGCGGAAGCGAGCACCTTGATCATCGCCGGACCGCAGCGCCCGCTGGCGAGCCGCGAAGTCGAAGACCTCGAGCGCTGGCTCGACGCCGGCGGTCAATTGATTTTGCTCACGGCCAACGGCTGGCCGATAGGCCGCAGGGCGGCTTCCGGCGAGCGGACGCGGACGAACAAGATGTAGCGCGCGGCGCCGCGCCGGTCGCGGCGCCCACGTTTTTGGCGCGCCACGAGCCGCGCTTGGCCTGGACAAAACCCGAGAAAAACATGATCACCGGCCGCGCCGCGGGCGCTTCGATCCCTTCCGGCGAAATCACCTTCGCTTGGCGCGCTGGCTTCAGTCGCACGGGCGGCGCGCGAGTGATCGCGACCGCGGGCAATAACGCCATCGCCGTGGAAATTCCGGTAGGTCGAGGACGCATCGTTGCGGTCGCTGATCCGGCGATGGCAAGCAACGGCGCGCTGCGCCGCTCGGACAACGCGGTATGGCTGATAAGGCTTGTCACGAGCTGGCGCAGTGGCAAAGTTCTGTTCGACGAGTATCACCACGGCTTCGGCCAGAAGCGCGGCACGATGGAATTGACCCGAGCGTTCTTCCTGACGCCGTGGGGCTGGTGCGTGCTTCAGCTTGCCGCGGCGGGACTGCTTTACGTGTTTGTTTACCGGCGGCGTTTTGGACGGATTCGCGAGCCGCTCGCGCCGGCGCGCGCCAGTCCCTTGGAGTTGATCGGAGCGCGCGCCGGAGTTTTTCAAACCGCCGGGGCGCAGCGCCTGGCGGCGGATTTGATCGTGCAGCACCTCTGCCAAGATCTGGGCAAAGCGCACAGCAAGACCGTCGACAGCGCCAACCTGGATCGCGAGCTGCAGATCGCAGCTCAAAGGAGCGGCGCGGCGGCGCGCGCGCGCGGCCTTCAAGATTTGTTTGGCAAGAGTACGGCAAGGCGAGCGGCTCAGCGATCGAGAATTCATCGAGCTCGGACAAACCGCGGGAGAAATCATTAAAGGATCAAAACCATGAGCGACAATGGCATTCCCTCCGATATCCTCAACATCGGCCGCGCCGTGCAGACAGAGCTGCAGCGGGTGATTTACGGCCAGCCGACGGCGATTCAGAGCTTGCTCGTCGCCGTCACCGCCGGCGGGCACGTGCTGCTTGAAGGCGTGCCGGGAGTCGCCAAGACGCTGCTCGCGCGCAGTCTTGCCGCCGCTTTGCGCTGCGGTTTCTCGCGCATTCAGTTTACCCCCGATCTGATGCCCGCGGACATCACCGGCGTGAGCGTCTTTGAATCGGCGACGCGCGAATTCAGCTTCCGCCCCGGGCCGTTGTTTTCCGACGTCGTGCTCGCCGATGAAATCAACCGCGCGCCGGCCAAGACCCAGGCCGCGCTGCTCGAAGCGATGCAGGAGTATCAAGTCAGCGTGGACGGCCAGAGCCGCGCGCTATCGCGCTGCTTCACCGTCGTGGCGACCCAGAATCCGATCGAGTACGAGGGCACCTATCCCCTGCCCGAGGCGCAGCTTGATCGCTTTCTCATGAAGGTGATCGTCGATTATCCGGGCGAAGAGGAGGAGCGCGCGATGCTGCGGGCGATGCACAGTTCTGAGCGACCGGGCGTCCCAGGCCCATGCGATCATCCAGCCGGTGGTCGGCCCCGAGGAAATCCTCAAGCTCCGCGCCGCGACCCACGCGATCCGAGTCGACGATTCCGTGCTCGATTACACGCTCCGGCTGATTCGCCAGTCGCGCGCTTTTCCGAGCCTGACCCTCGGCGCGAGCCCGCGCGCGGCGATCATGCTGCTCCAGGCGGCCAAGGCGCTTTCCTTGCTGCGCGGCAAAGATTACGTCACGCCGGATGAAATCCAGCTCATGACCCTGCCCGTGCTGCGCCATCGCATTCGCCTGACGCCGGAGGCGGAGATCGAAGGGCTCACGCCCGACGGCTGCATTCAGGCGCTGCTCGCCCAAGTCGACGTGCCGCGATGACAGAGACAGAGAGGGAGGCTTGGAGACAAGGAGACTAAGCCGTTAAAAGATGGACTCGGATAGAGAATATTTTCGCCGTGGAAACGGAGTAGCGCCATTTCATTCTTGCCGACTTTGCGCCTGATCCGACTGCTCGTCCTCGGCGCGCCGCTCTGGCTCCTGGCGCTGTTTCTTCCCGCCGGATGGCTCGTCGGGCTTTTATACTTCGCGCTGCTGGCGATCCTCTGCTGGCGCGACGCGCGCACTATCCCGGCGGCGGCGCAGCTCGGCGCAGCGCGCCGCCTGCCGCCGCGTTTCGCCCTCGACGTCGAACAGCCGATCACCCTGGTCTTGGCCAATCACTCCGAGCGGCCCGTTCAGGCCGCCGTCCGCGACGAGCTTCCGGATGCGGTCGAGTCTGCGGACGCCTTGCCCGCCGTCGTCATTCCCCCGCACGGCGAGGCGCAGTTGAGCTACACCGTCCGGCCGGTCCGCCGCGGTGCTCATGATTTCGGCGCCGTCGTCCTGCGCGCGCGCGGCCGGTCCGGCTTCGTTGAAAAGCAGCTTTCCCTCGCCACGCCGGATACCATCAAAGTCTACCCGAACTTCCGCGGCGCCGATCGCTATCAACTGCTTGCGCAAATCGACCAGCGCGAGGAGACCGTGCGCAAGCCGCGGCCCTTCAAAGCCGCCGGCACCGACTTCGAAAGCCTGCGGCCCTATATTGCGGGCGAAGATCCGCGCAACATCGACTGGAAGGCGACCGCGCGGCGCGGCGCGCCGATCAGCCGCAACAAGCAGGTCGAGAAAGGCCAGCAGCTCGCCGTGCTGCTCGATGCCGGACGGCTGATGGCGGAAACCGTCGGCGCGTATTCGAAGCTCGAGCACGCGCTCAACGCCACGGTGATGCTGAGCTACGTCGTGCAAAAGCGCGGCGACGCCCTTGCGGTGGCCTCGTTTTCGAACAAGATCGAATCGTTCCTGCCGACCGTGCGCGGCCCCTCGCTCATGCCGCGCGTGCTCGAATCGCTCTACGCCGTCCAGGTCCGCCCGGTGGAGTCCGATTACTGGCAAGCGATCGCCCAGGTGATGACCCTTCTCAGCCGGCGCAGCCTGGTGGTTCTCCTGACCGACGTGCTGGACGCCTCGGCGAGCGCGGGGTTGATCAATAATCTTTCCCGCGCGGCGGAAAAGCACCTTGTGCTCTGCGTCGTGTTGAGCGAGCCGGCGATCGGTGAAATCGCCCGCATGATCCCCGGCAGCGTGGAAGAAACTTATCGCAAAGCGGCCGCCTGCGACCAGCTCCGGCGCCGCCGGCTCGCGCTGGAAAGCATGCGCGCGCGCGGTATTCTGGTGCTGGAAACCGACCCGGCGCACCTGAGCGTTCAGTTGGCGCAGCGCTACTTGGAGATCAGACAGGCCGACTTGCAATAGATTTTATGGACGAACGAGTTCACATATCGACCCCCGATCACGTGAGCCTCGAGTTCGAGCTCGCCGGTGCCGGCTCGCGCTTCTCCGCCTATTTGATCGATTTTGTCTTCAACGTTTTGTTGATTATCGCCGTCGTCCTGGCCGCCTATCTGACCGGCGGCTGGATCGCGCTCAGAGCGTTTGCCGGCAGCGCCGGCGCCTCGGCCGGCTCATCGTGGCTCTGGGCGATCGTCGTGCTGATGATTTTTTTGATCAACTGGGGCTACTATGTTTTCTTCGAGGGTTTGGGCAAAGGTTCGACCCCGGGCAAAAAGCGCATGGGCATTCGAGTCATTCGCCAGGATGGGCTGCCCATCGGGCTGCGCGAGGCTGCGCTGCGCAATCTGGTGCGCGCCGCCGACATCTTGCCGCCGCCGAGCTATATTTTGGGTGGCCTGGTGATGCACTTCGACCGCTACGGCCGGCGCCTCGGCGATATGGTGGCGGGGACCTATGTGGTCGTCGAGAAGTTCGACTTGGCCGCCCAAGGCGCCAGCGGCGCGGCCTGGGCCAAACGGGTCGAGCAGGGAGGATCGCGCCAAGCGCTCACCCTGCCGCGCGGCGCGATCTCGGCGCAGCAGCTCGCCTTGATCGAGCAGTTCCTCGCCCGCTCGCATGAGCTTTCGCGGGAGCGCCGCGAACAGTTGATCTGGCAAATCACCGAGCCCCTCTTGCCTTTGGTGAACGAAGATCGCGACAGCCTGGCGCGCAGCGCCGAGCGCGCCGAGCGCTGCCAACGGCTGCTCTTGCAAATTCTCGATCTGGCGCGGGAGAGAAAGCCGGCGGTAGCGGGGAGCGCCGCCGCCAAGAGCGCGCCGCCGCCGTCTTTATTTTAGACACAACACGCCATGGAAGACAGCGGAGAAAAACTCGAACAGTGGACGCGCTTTTACCAGCGCGCCCAAGCACTGCTGCGCGGCGGGCCGCGGGCGCTGCGCAAGTTGAGCGCCGCGGAGCTGGCGCGCCTGATCGACGACTATCAGGCGCTCACCGCCGACTTGGCGCGCGCCCGCTCCCTCGGCGCCGCGCGTGAAACGGTCGATCAGCTCAATCGCATCGCGGTCGCCGGGCACAATCTGCTCTATGGCCGGATTCGCCTGCGCGACCACAGCGGACCGTCATACGGGCTTGGCGGCTTCGCGCGGGTCGTGCGCCGGCACGCCTGGGCCGTGGCGCTGTCGGCAATGGTTTTTTTCGGCGCCGCTCTGGCGAGCTTCGCCGCGGTGCAGCTCTATCCGTCCCTGGGCTACGATCTGCTCGCCGATGAGTTTCTCGACTTCGATCCCGCCAGCAAGGACAATCTGCACGAGATCCCCAGCCTGGCGCGCCCGGTGATTTCCTCGCTCATCATCTCCAACAACATCCAGGTCACCTTGCTCGCCTTCGGCTTGGGGCTGACCGCCGGCATCGGCACCACCGTGCTGCTGATTTTCAACGGCATCCATTTGGGATCGGTCGCCGGCTGGATGACCTTGCACGGCAAGGATCGAGCGCTGTGGGGGTGGATCATGCCGCACGGCGGCACGGAGCTGTTGGCGATCTGTCTGGCGGGCGCGGCCGGCTACCTGCTGGCTGCCGCCATCGTCGCGCCGGGGCAAGTGCGCCGGAGCACCGCGCTCAAAAATATCGGCGGCGACGCGCTGGTGATCGAGCTCGGCTGCATGGTGATGTTGGTGATCGCCGGCGTGATCGAGGGTTTCGTCTCGCCGAGCGCCATCGACTACCCAAGCCGGATCGGCGTGCTGGCAGCGAGTCTGGGGCTCTGGGCGGCCTATTTTTTGGTCGCGGGCCGCAAGCCGCTGTCGCGCTCGCGTTCGTGACCCGTCGCCGTTTGTTGATCTGTCCGCGAGAGGAAAGCCCATGGCCCATCGACCTGTGAAGAAAAGGCGCGCACACTTTTCCATGCTGCGAAACTATCAGCCGGCGGACCTGATCACTCTCGCTAACGGCGCGGCCGGCACGGCGGCAATCTTTGCGACGATGAGCTACTTGGTCGCGGCGGAAATCTGGCGGCTGTATCTGGCCATGGCGCTTCTCGCGGTGGCGCTGCTCTTCGATATCGCCGACGGCAAGATCGCGCGCCGGCGCGGCGAGCACTCCCCCTTCGGCCAGGAGTTGGATTCCCTCGCCGACATCGTGAGCTTCGGAGTCGCGCCCGCCGCGCTCGCCTACGGCCTCGGCATGCGCGGCTTTCTTGACGCAATCGTTCTGGTCTACTTCGTCGCCTGCGGCATCAGCCGGTTGGCGCGCTACAACGTGACCGCCGGCGATCTCGCCGACGACTCCGGCAAAGTGAAATATTTCGAGGGCACGCCGATCCCGTCGAGCTTGATCCTCGTCGCCATTCTCGCCACCTGCGCCTATCTCGGCCGCATCGGCGACAATCTCCCTTTCGGCACGGTGGAAATCGCCGGCGCCCGCTGGCATCCATTCTCGCTGCTGTTTTTCGTGAACGGCTCCACGATGATCAGCAAAACGCTGCGCATTCCGAAATTGTAGCGAGGTCCGAATTCGGCGTTGAAATTTGGCTCAGCGCCTGCGGGATACGATCCTGGAGTCGTGAAGACACTCGAGCGTGCGGTGACCTTATCCCTTGGGCGCCAGAATCGGCCGGAGCTTTTCCTTGAGCGCGGCGGGCATGGACAAGCCTTCGACGATCATCTTGTGCAGCGTGGTACCGGCGATCGGGCTCACGGTCATTCTCGCCTTGTCGGCTTCGGCGATAAACTCCGGATCCTGCAACGACTTGAGAAACGCCGCTTCCACGGCGCGCACTCGATCCGGCGGCACGCCGGGCGGCATCGCGTACGGGCGGGCGTAGCTGTTGGGCTTGACGAGCCCGAGCTTGAGCATCTCGCGCTGCTCGTCCGTGCGCGCGTATTGGTAGATCGACGGCACGTTTTTCTGCGGCAGATCGGTCAGCGGCTCGTCCACCCACTGCGAGAGGATCAGCCATTCGCCGCTCTCGAAGTCCTTGTAGTTCGACGCGCCGAGAGTTTCCCAGCCGGTGATCACGCTGTTGACCTCGCCCGACTGCATGGCGAGACGAATCTCCGCGGTGCCTTTGAATCCGGTTACCAGCTTCACCTTCGCGCCCAACACGTCTCGCAGAAACGTCGCCGAATGCTGGATGCTGGTGTTGGGCACCGCGCCAACGACGACTTCCTTGCCGCCGCTCATGAAATCTTCCATCTTGGCGATGCCGGATTTTTTCGTGACGACCATGATGTATTTGAAGATGTCCGGCGCGCCGATGTAGTTGAATTTCGTCATGTCGAACTGCACGGCCGAGGAGCCGTAGAGCTGCGAGGGCCAAATACCGCCGTCGAAGCTGTTGATCACCGTGCCGTCTCTCGGCGCCTGGCTGTAGGTGTAGTTGGCGGAGACCATAGTGCCGGCGCCGACCATGTTGTTGACGAGGATCGCCGGATTGCCGGGGATGTATTTGCCGATGTGCCGGGCGATCGCGCGGGCATAGCGGTCAAAGCCGCCGCCGGCCGAGTGGCCGACGACGATGGTAATGGTCTTGCCGCGGTAAAAATCCGCCACGGCCTTCTCATCGTAGGCCGGCGCCTGTCCCGCCGGCGCCGCGCCCGCGAAACAGAGCGGCAATACAAAGCCGAGAACGATGGCAAATAGTCTAGTCACGGCAGCCTCCTCGAAGAATTGGATCTGGAGTAATGGATTGAAAACCCAACACTCCAATACTCCACCACTCCATTACTCCAGTTCTTTCTCCCCCAACTTCGCGACCAACGTTTGCGAATCCATCACCACGCCGAAGTGCTTGTCAAAGTTTTTAAGGGTTGCATCCTGTTCCTCTCGGGAGAAAGAGGCGTTGCAGTCCGATAAAAACAGGACTTTGAAATCGCGCATGGCACCGTCGCGCGCCGTGCTGTCGCAGCAGACGTTGGTCGCCACGCCGGTGACCGCGATCGTGTCGCGGCCGAGAGCGCGCAGCAGATTCTCGAGCTGCGTGCCGTAAAAGCCGCTGTAGCGAAATTTTTTCACCAGAATATCGGCCTGCGCCGGCTTTACCGGCTCGTAGATCTCCGCCCCCGGGCTGCCCTCGAAGTTGCTCCATTCGTCGTCGGCGTCATGGGTCTGCGGCTTGATGTCGGCGAAGATGCCGGCGTCCGCGAAGTCTTTGCGCTTGGTCGTGTGCAGATAGATGACCGGCACGCCGCGCGAGCGGCAAAAGCGCAGCAGCTCCTGAATGCGCGGCACGATATCTTCGGACATCGGCAGATAGCGCGCGCCGCGCGGGTGCACCCAGATGTTTTGCATGTCGACGACGATGAGCGCCGTATTGTTGACGGTCACCGGCCAACGCTCGGCGCCGCGGCCTGCAAGCTCAGCCATGTCTTTCCTCCCCCGGGCAGTTAGCCAGTGCTTACACAGTCCCTGCCCGGCCGTCAATCGGTAAACCATGTAGCTGCCTGCGAAAAACGCTTTGCGTTGTTCGCCGAGATTGTTGTAAGAACGCTCGCATGAAGATCAAGCTCGTCGCCGGCTTTTTGGCACTGGCCGCTTATTTCGCTGCCCTCAATTGCGCCCGAGGCCAGGAAAAGGTGCGCGTCGCCATCTCCAATTTCTCGGCGTCGTACATTTCCATGCACA
Organism: uncultured delta proteobacterium; assembly: GCA_963745035.1. Taxonomy (GTDB): domain Bacteria; phylum Desulfobacterota; class Binatia; order UBA9968; family UBA9968; genus DP-20. The sequence continues at coordinate 595,915 of CAVUVW010000013.1, forward strand.
TCGCGCAGAAGCGCGGCTATTACGCCGAGGAAGGCATGATCGTGGAGGTCATTCTCATGGCCGGCCTGACGAGCACGCGCGCGCTCATCGGCAACAGCGTCGAGCTCGGCTCGGCCAGCAATCCCACGGCGGCGGTGCAGGGCGCAAAGCTGAAAATTTTGATGGTCTTCAACGACAAGCCGCCCGGCATGCTGGTCGCACAGCCGGCGATCAAGAGCGTGGCCGATCTGCGCGGCAAGCGCATCGGCGGCTCGACGGTCGGGAGCTTGGAATACGGCTGGATGAAAGAGCTGCTGCCCAAGTTCGGCCTGCAACTCGAGAAGGACGTCACGTTCGTCCCGGTGGGATCGACCAGCACCCGCTTCACCGCGCTACGAGCGGGCACCATCGACGCCTCGCCGCTCAGCCCGCCGTCGAACTTTCTGGCGCAGGACGCCGGCTTTCCCGTGCTGCTGCGCACCGCCGATCATCTCGAAGACATCCAGGCATCGATCGTCGCCACCGACGAGCGCCTGGCGCGCCAGGGCGACATGGTGCGCCGCTTCATGCGCGCGACGGTCAAAGGAAAAGATTATTACTTGGCGCATCGCCAGGAGGGCATCACCGCGATCATGGAATTCACCCGCCACAAAGATCGCGAGCTCATGGCGCGGGTATACGACGACCATATGAAAACCATCGCGCGCGACGGAACCATCCCCGAGCGACTGCAGCAAATCGTCATCGACCGGAGCAAACGCCTCACCGGCGTTACCCGCGACGTGCGGCCGGAAGAGATTTTCGACTTTTCGTTCATCCGCAAAGCCCAAGCCGAAGTGACGCAAAGCGGCTGGAAGCCGTAATGTAGGCTATTTCACCTTCGATAAACCTCAGTCATGTTGGCTGAGCCTGCATGTCATTCCGAGGAGCATCGCGACGAGGAAGCTGCTTTTCCTCGAGTGTCTGAGCGTGAGCAAGCAGAGAACAAGCAGATCCTTCGGCTCCGCCTCAGGATGACACCAAGAAAAGACTGTGAAAGCACTGTAATCCAATCACAAACGTGTGCTCTATTCTTCGCCTCGCGCTCTGGGAGAGGCCGCCGCGAAGCTGCGGTGAGGCAACTCTACTTCAACCATCCCCGTTCTCGATAAGCCTTCACCGCTCCCGGGTGCAGCGCCACGCCGCCGAACTCGAAAGCCGAAGCGCCGTTTGTGCGCAGCGGTTCGAAAAGATCTTTTAGCCCTTTGAACAGCGGATTCATCCGCGGCAGCTCATCGAGATTGCCGCTGATCGCCTTGGCCATGTCATAGACGACGTTTTCGGGGATGCGCTGGTGCGTGACGATGACGTTGATCACCCCCACCTGCGTCACGTCCTCGACGACGCCGCGAAAAACATTCTTCTCCATCACCACCGGCCGATAAAACGGCACCTGCGCAAGAATCTTGTCCATTTGGCCCGGAGCGAAGGGAACGACTCGGATATCGGCGCGGCGGCTGAGATCGGTCAACACTTTATTCGGGATCGGCGGATGAAACTGCGCGTCGATCTTGCCGGCGACCAAGGCATCCGCGCCCTCCGCGAAGCCCATGTGCGCCGGCGCGAAGCTGGCCAATGAAATTCCCAACACGCCGAAGATCGTGTGGATGTGCTGCTCCATGCCGCTGCCCCTGGTGCCGATCGCGATTCGTTTTCCCTTGAAGTCGGCCACGGACTCGATCGGCGAGCTCGCGAGCTTGACGAAACACATGGGTCCGGCATTGGCCGGCGCGACCATGCGCACCGCGATCGGCCTGGTGAACGGCGCAGCTGCGTCCTTGGCGCGGCCGATCCAATTCGACGCCATGAAACCGAACTCGAGCTCGCCGCGATCGAGCTGCTCGGCGTTGTGAATGCTCGCGTCGGTGGTCTGCACGACGCACTTGTCGCTTTCCGCCCGCCCGCGATTGAACAGCTCGACGATTGCCTGGCCTTGAGTGTAAAACGTGCCGCCGTGCTCCGAAGTGCCGATTCTGATTGCCATCCGTGTTCCTCCGTTTACTCGAACGAGCTCATTTCCCTTTACACCACGCCGCCGTCGACGCTGCAAATTGGCATCTTCTCGGCTTCCGCGACCGCCCAAAGCGGATCGTGGACTTCCCGGTGAGCTTGCGCTACAAGCCATCGCATGGCGCCTTTGTGAATCCGCAAAGACAACAGGATCGGCACTTTTATAATTGGTTAAAGAACGTAAAGCCCAGTCGGCTTGGCTTGTTGTGGTTCTTTCTTGTCTCGATTTTGCTTCACGCCGGTCTACTTTGGCACCTCCGTTTCATTTCCCGCCACGTCCCGCGCCCTTTGATCTTTTCTAAAATTGCCATCGTTGCCGGTGAAGCCGAAACGCTCCCACCGGCGCAAGCGACGACTCAAACACCGTCGCCCGCTCGGACCTTCGCTGTGCCGCGCGATAGAAACGTCGCCTCGTCAGGAGTGAAAGATCCAGCGGCTTCCCGCAGCGAATCGTCTGCCGGGACCGGCAACACGGCAACCGGCGGGGAAGTTTCAGCGGGATCCGGCAACGTAGTCACCGACGACGGCGGAGTCGGTTTTGCCGGATCGGATTCCTCCGGCGGCGCCGTTAAACCGCTGGAAAGCGGACCGGGAAGCGGCGGCAGCGGACCGGCGAAGGGCAAAGGACAGCCTGCGCCCGCCAGAGGCGCTCCTTCCGCCGCCGAGAGCTCGGTGATCGCCATTCCGCCGGCGATCCAGCGCACCACGTCGCCCTACGAAAGCGAGGTTTACGCGGAAGCCGACTTCTACACGCTGTTTACTCCGGACCTGCGCGTTAGCGTCAACGTTCCAGGCAACGAGGTCTGCCTGGACGGAGAGATCCTGCGCACCCATGAACAGAAGATCCTGACTCAGCGGGTCACCGATATTTCCAAATGTCGCTACGAACTCCAGGGCGACGATCAGGAGCGGATGCGCTGCCCCCCGGAGGCTCATACGACAATCGTTACCTACGATCATTATTTCTCCTCACCGATCAAATACATCGTGAATGTTTGCGCGGCTTACGACCAGTCGAGTTGTTATATTAACATGCGCGATGACGGACCGGACCAGGAAGTCTGCCGCGTCCGCGGAAATTACGAAGGGATCTGGGCCGCCGGCACGATGTTCCATTATCCCTGCATGAAATCCTCGAGCCAGTCGTTCAGTCATCCTCTGCAATACGAAGTTCGCTTTGTGCAGAACATCGAATTCCCCGATGCGCGGATGCGCCGCAGAGTATTGCTGCGAGAGAAGCGGCCGGTCGCGCCGTGCCGATAGCCGTGGTCCCCTGCGCCCGGTAAGGGATCGCCGTATTGACGTAGCAACTCGAACTGTACTAAGCCTTCGAGCATAGAGCCCCACGATTCGGGACGTCTCGCACAACGTTCTAAGTCAACCCGAAAGGACACGCTATGGCCATCATCGATTTGGATTCTCACCTGCGCGACGGCTGGATGCTCGACGACATTTATCGATTGCCCGAGCCGTTCGCGAAATACTCGCCCAAGCGGATCGGCGACGGCAAATATTTTTACTCCAAGTTCGAGCACGATCTTTCGCCGATGGAAGATCCGGTCGCCAACGCCAACTTCAAAAAGCCGGTGACCCACCAGGTATTTTACAATCCGGAGGCGAACCAGCGCGGCAACGAGGTCATGCGCTGGCAGCAGGGCGGCTACGACATGGAATACCGCCTGAAAGACAACGCCCGCGAAGGCGTCGACTTTCAATTAATCTTTCCCACGCAAATCGACATTCCGTCGCAGAATCCCGGCGCGCTGGGAGCAACGGTCGCTCGCGCTTACAATGATTGGGCGCACAAGCTCGTCGCCGGCCATCGCGATCAGCTCTCACCCGTCGCCATGATGCCGGCGGGCTGTCCCGAGCAGATGGCAAGCGAATTGCGCCATTGCGTCAACGATTTGGGCTGCAAGGCTGCCCATCTCGTGAGTTACACCAAAGAGCGGCAGATGGACGATCCCGTCTTCTTTCCCTTCTACGAAGCGGCGCAGGAGCTCGACATCCCGCTTTTCTGCCATCCGAGCACGCTCGGCGACTCCGGCACGCTGATCAACCGACAAACTCATTTTTTCCCGATGCACATCCTCGGCCGGCCGCTCAACTGCGTCGCTCCGCTCGTCGCCATGGTGCTCGGCGGAGTCTTCGAAAAATATCCACGCCTCAAAGTCGTGTTCTTCGAGGTCACGGCCGAGTTTTTGGTCTTCTGGATGCACCGCATGGACGACGACTACGAGGTTATAAAGGACGCCGGCATGTGCCCGCAGCTAAGCATGACGCCGTCCGAATACGTGAAGCGAAACTGTTACATCACCTGCGAGTCCGACGAGAAGTGGCTGCCGCTCGCGCTCGCCGAAGTCGGCGAGACCCACGTGCTCATGGCGACGGACTATCCCCACTTCGATTCGACTTTCCCCAACACCGTGAGCGGCATCCGGGAGCGGCCGGATATTTCGCCGAAGCAGAAAAAATTGATTCTCGAAGACAACGCGCTGAACTTGATCCGTCTTTAACCGACGAGGTTGTTCACCACGAAGGACGTAAGAGCACCAAGTCTTGTGTAGGGGCTGATTTTAAACCCGCCCCTACATCCAATTCTTCGTGCTCTTCGTGACCTTCGTGGTGAGAAATTTTCTCCAGGAGAACTATCAATGACTCGCCAAGCGATGCTCGCGCTCTCCCTCAGTCTATTCTTTCCGATTACCGCTGACGCTCAGGATGCCAAGCTCGTCGACGCCGCTAAGAAGGAAAGCGGCGCGATCGTCGCCTACGGCTCACTGGAATCGAACACGGTCGAGCCGATCATCGAAGCGTTCAAGAAAAAAACCGGGTTGACGGTGGAATACTGGCGCGCGTCGGCGACCAAGGTCATGGACCGCGCTCTCGCCGAGTTTCGCGCCGGCAAATCGGTCTTCGACGTCATGGTGAACAACAGCGGCGCAATTCACGTGATGAAGAAAGACGGCCTGTTTGCGAAATACATCTCGCCCGCTGCAAAAGCTTTCCCCACAGAAGTCATCGATCCGCAAGTCGGCCCGGTCTATCGCAACACGCCGGTCGGGATCGTTTACAACAAAGGCCAGGTCAGCGCCGCCGACGCGCCAAAATCCCTCGAAGATCTGCTCAATCCCAAATACAAGGGCAAGTTCGTCATGCCCGATCCGACCCAGCACACGACCACGCTCCAGTGGCTGTCGAGCTTGTACAAGATCATGGGTAAGGAAAAAGCCGACAAATTCATCCGCGATCTAGGCGCAACCAAGCCGCTGATGGTCGAATCCTTCGCGCCGTCGGCAGAGCGCGTGTCGACCGGCGAGACGCCGATCGCGATCAGCCTCATCCGCTACACGGTGACCTACGGCGAGAAAGGCGCTCCGGTGGATTACGTGCGCCTCGGCAAAATGCTGAGCACCGGACAATATTTGGCGCTCAGCAGCAAGGCGGGTCGTCCCAACGGCGGCAAAGCCTTTATCGATTTCTTTCTCGGCGACGAGAGCATGAGAATCCTCGCCAAGATGGGCGAGTTCGTGAATCGCAAAGGAATCTACCCGCCGCTGCCCGGTGCAGACAAAGTTCAATCGGTGGAGATGGACGACTTCGACGCGAATCAGTTCAAGGAAAAGGCTCAGGAGCTGCAAAAGATCTTTTTGAAGTAGGAGGCATGGCCATGGCTACTCGAGAATATCTCAAGAGCGACGCGCGCCAGCGCGAGCGCGCCTATTCACCCGCGGTCAAGATCACCGGCGGCACGACGATCTATCTGGCCGGCCACACGGGTTATCAGGATGAGCGCGGCGAGACCTACCCCAATAACTTCGATGGCCAAGTGCGCGTCGCTTTCGAGCGTATGCGCAAGACTCTCGAAGCCGCTGGCGGTAAACTCGAGGATGTCGTGACCATGACCGTCTTTGTCACCGACATGGCCAACGGCACCCGCTTCACCCAGCTACGCAAGGAATTTTTTCAGGAGGACCGCTACCCCGCCAGCGCGCTCATCGGCATCAAAGAGCTTGCGCGCCCGGAAATGATGATCGAGATTCAAGCCATCGCGGTCGTAAACTGACAATCATACATCGCTTTTGTCATTTCGACCGTAGGGAAAAATCTTTCTTATCCCTCAAATGCGTTCGCATGACGCTTTGTGTCTCGAGCAACTACCACCCTTTCAAGCAGGAGGTATCCATGGAATCCCCGTTCAAAGTCACCGGCATCGATCACGTAGTTCTCCATGTCAAAGATTTGCCTCGCGCGAGAAAGTTCTACGTCGACTTTCTCGGCCTGGAAGTCGACCATGAACGCGATTGGCAGTGCTTTTTAAAGTGCGGCAGTCAAGGCATCGCGCTCTTCGAAGTCGAAGAAGGCGAAGACGTCCACGGCGGCAGCGAGGTGAATCATATGGCCCTCCAGTTGGTTTCAGGCGACTACGCGCGCGTCAAAAAGACTCTGGAAAACGCCGGCATCGAAGTTCACGGCCGCCAGGGCGACCCGCACTGCGTCTACTTCCGTGACCCTGACGGCCATCAACTGCAACTGTTGATGCCGAATGATTGAGGATCGGAGTTCGCCTGGATTCCCGTTAAAAACATGGGGAATGACGGGATGTGAGAAGACGAAAACACGGCGGAACCTGTCGCAGAATACAGTTATCTGATCAAATAATGACAAGTTAACCACTTATCCTTGCTTTTCTTTCCTCAAAGCCGGACGCTTGACCCGGCATGAACAAACAGCACGACGCTCTGACCGTCGCCCTTACCGGCCAGCTTTCGCTTGTGCTCATCGTCGCTGCCGTCCTCGCTTTGGCGGCGTCACTGTTTCTCCTGCGGCGCTATCGGCGCGTGGTGATCAAGTCCATGCAGCGTCGCAGCCGAAGCGAGATCGCAACCCCGACCGGCTTCATGCCGCCGGAAGAGCCGCACAAACCGCCGGAGACGCCGGCGACTTTTAACGTAATCGACGCGGCAGCGCTCGGCACCGCCGTTGTTAAAACTACTCTGCTCTACCGGCAACTCCGCCGGCAGCCGTGGATTGCCGCGGCAATCTACGCGGTCGCCGGTCTAGCCTTCGCGGCGACCATGACCGCTGCTTTTCTGTGGGCCGGCAAGATGGCGCTGCTGCCGCTGCGCTTTTCGTATCTGACTTGGGTCAACGCCTGGCCGGTAGTCCTCACGACCAATCTGGTCGCGACGGCAACGCGCCGCTGCCGCATCATCGGCTTAGTCCTCTATTTTAGCGTCGGAATTGCGCTGGGTATTCTCCTGCTTCAGCGCAGTCCGGATCTGACGACTTTTCAGCTCGCTTATCTCTGGTCAGACGCCAGCTTGATTCCTTCCGTTCTATTGCTGTTCTTTTTGAATCGTCGCATTCGCTCCGTCGGGCCATTGGTTTTGATTTTTATGATCGTCGGCGCCATCGGAGCCACCTTGCTCGTTTCGGTGTCCGGCAGCAGCCCCAAGCTGCTCCGCGCCATTGTGAATTTCTCGCACACAATCGGCCTCGGCGCGGGCGCCACCGTGGTGAGTTTACATCTGCTCGGTTTCGCGGTTTTCGCCATTGTCGGCTGGGTGATTTTGGATTCTTTGCGTCAAATGTACGAACGAAAGTATCTGAGCGACCGATCCGTCACTGTCGGCACGATCTGGTTGATTTTCGGTATCGTCAATTCGATGGGTCTCGTCTTTCAAGGCGCCTCCTGGATTCTCAGCGGGGTGGTTGCGTTCGTTGTTTTCAAAATGATCAGTGCGCTGGGGTTCTATCTGGTGCGCCCAGGCAAGAATGCAATGGGGCCGCGGCTGCTCCTGCTTCGGGTCTTCGCTTTGGGAAGGCGCAGTGAACGCCTCTATGATGCCTTGGGCAAACACTGGCGCACCGCGGGCAGCATTCAGATGATCGCCGGCCCTGATCTCGCCACCACCACCGTCGAGCCCCATGAATTTCTCGATTTTGTGACCGGCAAAATGGCGCGCCGCTTCATCGACTCCGGACAAACTCTCGACCTGAGGATCGAGCAGATGGATCTCAAGCACGACAGCGACGCATACTATCGCGTCACCGAGTTCTTCTGCCACGATGACACGTGGAAAATCACGTTGGCTCGCCTCGCCGACGACAGCGACGCCGTGTTGATGGACTTGCGCGGCTTTTCGCAAGGCAACACCGGCTGTATTTTCGAAATCAACGAGCTTTTCAACCTCGTGCCGCTTCAGCGCGTCGTCTTCGTCGTCGACGACAGCACCGACCAGCAGTTCATGCAGGACACCATGCAGGCGGCGTGGCGGCGGATCAAAGAGCGCTCGCCCAACCGGCGCGCCGACGCCGGCCGGATCTCACTCGTCCGACTTTCCCATCTTGGCGGCAGGGAACTGCGCAACTTGTTCTACGCGGTCAGCGCCGCGGCTGCAGGGACGACCGGCCGGTCATCCCTAGCCATAAATCGCTAGTGCCGATCGTGCCCGAACGTGCTTTTGTAGTCCCGCTGTAGCTCCTTGGGAATGAACTCGTCTTCGAGCTGATGAATTTTTTTGGCGGGAAGAATCGGGTCCTGGGTGCGCGGCACCATGCCCCACCGGCTCGCCAGCGCCTGCTTGTTCCACTCTTCGAGCACTACGGGACCGCGCTCTTTAAATTCGTGCAGCAACTCCCAAGTCGCCTGCAGGCCGTTGGCGGTCGTCAGGCTTGGATAAAGCACCGCCGCGGCGCCGAGCTTTTCGAATTCCTCGAACGTCGGTGACGGGCGTGGGCCGTAGTAGGGCGCAATCACCGGCGCGGGAATGCGCCGGCACGCCTCTTCGATTTCCTCGCGCTTGGTCAGCGTGTTTACCCAGATTGCATCGACGCCCCCTTCTTCCACGTAGGCGATGGACCGCTCGACCGCATCTTGAAAGTTGCCGCCTTCCGAGCCGATCGAATCGCAGCGCGCGCACACCACGAAATCGGGATCGAGCTCCTTTTTCCCCGCCACCGCGGCTTTGAATTTGCCGATCGCTTCCTCGCGGGAAATCAGGCGCCGGCCCGCCAGCGTGCCGGATTTTTTCGGCGCTTCCTGGTCTTCGATGTGCAGGCCCGCAGCGCCGGCGCGGATATACGCCTGCACCGTATGATAGACATTCACCGCATTGCCGTAGCCGGTATCGGCGTCCGCGAAGATGGGAATGTTGCACGCGGTAGTGAGCCGGCGCACCGCTTCGGTCATTTCGCTCAAACCGAGGAGCCCAACGTCCGGATAGCCGTAAACATAGGCGCACACCTGCGAGCCCGACATGAAGAATGCTTCATAGCCCAACACTTCTGACATGCGCGCGTGCAGCGGGCTGAAGCCGCCGGACATGACGAGCAGCTCGCTCCGCTTGAGCAGTTCACCGAATCTTGCCGTGAGTTTGTTTTCCATAGAAAAATTTCCATATCACAACCCGGCGACGCGCGGAATGCGCACGTCGAGCCAGCTTAGTACGGCCCGGAACGCCTCCGAGGAAAACACCAGCGCGCCGGTCAATCTTTTTGACCCGGACGGCCAAAACTGTCATCGAGCCGCGCTAATTCGCCGTGGGGAAAAGCCGATTCGCCGGTACTTGGCTGTTTTCTGCGTAGCCCGTGAGTTGCTCTCTGCGGGACGAGAAGCGCGGGCTGCGAACTGCTGGCCGGCGCAAAGTAAGAAAAGGATCCGGCCCATGAACGGGACAAACCCACGGCTGACATCGGGAGAGCTCCTGGCGATCCCATACTCCGGCTATGCCGGCGGCGGTCGAGCCGGAACAACCGCAATCGGCGCATTTGCATTTCGCGCCGCCGGCGGATTGGGAAGTCATGCCCGCCAGACCGTTCGACGAGGCCCTATTGAGCTCGTTGCAGTCACTGCTCTCTCTTGACGGCGGCCGCTACACGCAAGCCCTGGAGCGCTATGCGAGCGCCGTAAGTTCCGCTGGCGACGATCTGCGGATTCACAACGGACTGTACTTGACCAATCTCAAGCAGGGCTGTGGCGAGGCTGCCGCCGCGGCGTTCGGCAAATCGTCGAGTACGGCATGGCGAGAAACCGCTTCGCCATAAATTTTTTATTCAAACCCGGGAGCGCAGTCTTTGCCGCGGAAAAGTCGACGAATGCCAATTACACGACGTGGTTGAATGAGATCGCGTGCCACGCGGCCCAGAGCAACGCCTGACTAGAAGTCGTCGGCCATACAAGCGGCTCCGGTCCCGAGCCCTTGAATGGAGGATCTCATTGCAGCGCGCCGAACACATAAGCCGCATCATCGCGCAGGGGCCAGGTTTCCGGGAAAATCTCGTCGGTACCGGCAACGACGATATGTCCGACTCGTTGGACCGCCGGGTGGCCTTCCGCGTCGTCTCCTGCATTCCAACGGACATGCGGACGGCACATCCTTAACCGGCTCCTCCAGCGCCAAACTTTCCCTTGACGGCGCGACCGTCGCGCAATAACTTCTCCGAGCAATCACCGGCTCATTCCGCGGCCGCAGGCGGCCGGAGGAGGCCTTATGTTTTGCTCGCAAAGAATTGGGCCGTGTTTTCTAATCACTCTGCTCGCGCTGCTTTGGTTTCACCCACAGCTTAGTGCCGCCGATAAAATACGCATCAGCTACACCGCTCCGGGACCGCAACACGGGCTTCTCTGGCTTGGCGATACCGCCGGGCTGTTCAAGAAGAACAATCTTGATCTCGAGATTATTTACATGCCCGGAAATATTTCGGCGCCGTCATTGATGTCCGGGGAGATACAATTCGGGCAAATGACCGGCGCATTGATGTCGCCGATTCGGCTACAGGGCGGCGACCCGGTCATGCTTGTCAGCGTGCAAGAGCTGCTCGATGACCGGCTGGTCGTGCGGCCGAACATCAAAGCGCCCGAGGATCTTAAGGGCAAGCGCATTGCGATCTCACGCTTCGGCGCCGCCTCGCACATGCGCGTGCTCAACATGCTCCCGCGCTACGGCTTGAGCGAAAGAGACGTGACGTTTCTACAAATCGGCGATACGCCGGCGCGGATCATCGCCATGATCGGCAATTCCGTCGACGCGTCGAGCTTCTCGCCACCGGATCATCTCGCTGCGGTGCAAGCGGGCATGAGGATCCTTTTAAATATGGCCGAGCTGAATATTTTTTACCAGGGCACCGGGCTGGTGACGACGCAGCGCTTCATCGCCAAGAATCGCGACGTGGCGAGGCGCATGGTGAAAAGCTACGTCGAAGCGATTCATATCGTGAGGACGAATCCGGAAATGACCAAGCGAGCCTTCGTGAAGTACCGCAAAACCAAGGACGAGAAGCAACTGGAAGATGCCTATCAAACCCTGCGCGAGGTGGTGAAGCCCAAGCCTTATCCGAACATGGAGAGCTTCAAGACGATCTTTAAAGACGTGAGCGACCGCATGCCCGCTGCGAAAACAGCCGACCCGAAAGAATTCGTCGACGTTAGCTTTCTTCGGGAACTGGACAAGTCGGGATATATCGATGGGCTATACCGATGAGAGGCTGCTGGACGGACCTTACCGGATTGTTTTACCTCTAGATTTTCCACCCCATGGAGTGGGGTGTAGTGGAGTGATGGTTATTCGGACCCATCACTCCAACACTCCAGTCTCTCTCCCTACTGCCCCAGCAGCTTTTTCATGCGCTCGATGATATCGGGCGGCTGGCTCATCACATCTCTGACGATCTTTTCCAACTCTTCCCCGGGCACGGGATCGAGATCGAATTTGCGTTTGTCGAGCTCGGCGAGAAATTCTTTGTCTTCCATCGTCCTTTTAAACGCATCGCGCAGTATCTTCACACGATCGGCCGGCACGCCCGGCGTCGCCAGCATCGGTCTTCCCAACGCACCGGACGCGAGCATCACGCTGGCGAGACGGCGAGACGATTCCGGCGTTTTATATCGATCCATCAGCTCCCATAAAGTCTCGGTCTCCGGCAGCTTGCTGTCGCGTTTCTTGCCGGTTTGAATGATGTTGCGGACAAAACCCTTCTTGCGCCAGGTGTGGTACGGCTCGCGCGATAGAAACGCTTCGATGGTGAAAGCCCGGCAATGAATCTCGCCTCTCTCTACGGCGAGATCGATTTCCGGCCCGCCGGGATATCCCTGCACGAGATTGAATTTCGTGCCGATCACTTCTTCGAACAGCTTCGGCAAATAATAGGCGGAGTCCGAAGTCCCCTGCGCGCCGCAGCGCGGCGGCTCTTTGGCGTTGCGCACGTCTTCCATCGTTTTGTACGGCGTGTCGGCGCGCATGTACATCTGCGACTCGCCCTGCACCGGAGAGCCGATCCAGACGAACTTTGCCCAGTCGTATTGCGCCTCCTTGCGCCCGACGAGCTGGTCGAAATACAAAGTCGGCACAATTGAGCCGATCAGGCTCAAGCCGTCCGCTTTGGTCGTTTTGTAAACGTAATTTGCCGCGATCATGTGTCCGGCGCCGGGCATATTTTGCACGACGACATCCGGCCTTCCGGGTATGTGCTTGTTCATATGGGTCGCGAGAATCCGCCCCCATTGATCGTACAATGCCCCGGGCGTCGTGCCGATATAGACGGTAATGGTCTTGCCTTTGTAGAAATCGGATTGCGCCGCTACCGGAGCCACCCAAATCAATGCGCCTAATAATACGCCCCATGAAAACCAATTACTGGGAAATTTCATAGTCTCTCCTCGCACGAAGTTGATGGATAATTTCGTATCGCACGGAGCTGGCGACCGTCAAGCACCTCATCAGGGATTCCCATAAGCGAGGACGCATTGATCCGTCGCGCTCCGACAGCTCGGATCGACGTGAATGACTCTCACGAGCCGAAAGTGAAAACACGATTTGTTCCGAACGGCGCTAACGCGCAAGCAAGCTGTCGATCGACAGCGCGCCCGCTCCGCCAAACACCAGCGCGACCGCCATCAGGAACAACGCAAGTGTGTATTCGATGCCGCTGCCCCTGCCTGGACCCTGGGCAAGGAAGAAGCCGTTGCTCCAGTGGCTCAGGAACAACGCAAAGGCGATAAAAACCGCCAGGCAAAACGCCACCGGCCTGACCAAGAAACCGAGAGTGAACGAGACTACGGCCATTAGTTCGATGACCAGAGCGAAAACTCCCATCGCTACGGGAATATGATACTTATCCCGCCAGTTGGCGACTTGGGCTTTAGGCCCTTTGCCGCCGTGCCAGCCGAACGCGTGCTGCGTGCCGTGCATAAAAAAAGTCAGCGCGAGACCGAATCGCAGGAAGACGTAGGAAAACGAGTCGTCCGTTTGAAATAGCCAATCCACTTTCACCTCCCAAAGCCCGCGATGATCCTCGCGCGCCGAATTTTCGCAACAAGTATCACGCGTCCCAGTCCGGCGGCAAGCAGCGCTCAGACGATCTCAGGGCCCGTAGGCGCTTGGCTTCGCGAATAGAGACGATTCCGGTCGGCCGGCGTATTCAGATAAATCCGCCGCCATGGACAAGCAATCCACAGAGGAAAGGGATCGCGAGTCTGTAGCTTTCTGAGTTGATGCGCCTTAAATGAATTTTGGCGCACGGCCTCAGTTGGGATCAGGGCAACATTTGAATCTGTAAACTCAGATTCAGCGCAGCGTGAAGTAGAAAAAAAAGGAGCCAGGGAAAAGAAGAAAGGGGGCGAGGAGAGAAGTGGAGGGACAACTGCGGAGAGTTCTTACCGGGGAAATCCGAGTGCTAGGAGAGGTCACGCAACGATGGAACTCGAAGAGCCGGCAGGAAGGCCAGTGGATTGGGAAGGATCAAAAAGCCGGGATTCTTTTAGCGCGCATGGACTCGATCGTCATTCTTAAGCCCTGTTCGACCTGGATATGGGGGCTGTAGCCAAGAATGCGGTTCGCCAAGGAAATATCAGCCAATGAGTGCCGCACATCGCCCGGTTTCGCCGCGACGTGATTCACGATGGCCGCGACGCTCAACATACGCTCGAGCAATCGCACGAGATCGTTTAGGCTGATGCGCTCACCGCAGCCTATATTGAGGCAAGTTCCGGCGGCATGTCCCGACTGCATGGCCAACAGATTCGCCTCGACTACGTTTTCCACATAGGTAAAATCGCGCGATTGTTCGCCGTTCCCGTAGATCGTGATGGGTTGTCCTGCCAAAAGCGCGCTTATGAATTTCGGTATGACAGCAGAATACTCTGAATAGGGATCTTGATCAGGTCCAAAGACGTTGAAATATCTCAAACTGACCGTCTCCAATCCATAAAGATCTTGATACAGTTTGCAGTAACGCTCACCGACCAACTTTTGCAAGGCATAGGGGGAAAGCGGATTCCAACACATCGCCTCGGTCTTCGGAAGAACCTCCGTATCCCCGTATGCAGAGGACGAAGCTGCGTAGACAAACCGACGAACCGCGGCCCTTCGGCAGCTCTCCAAAAGGTTCAGCGTCGCCGTCACATTCGCGCGGTTCGTTCCGGTCGGATCGAGCACGGATCGCTGCACGGACGGAATTGCGGCTTGATGGAAAACGCAATGGATGCCGTTGACCACCGCGTCGCAAAACAAAGGATCCGACAAGTCTCCGTTGATGAACTCTATGGAGCCGCGCAGGTCCTCCAGGCGAGCCAGTTGACCGGTGGAAATATTATCCACGACCCGAACCGTGGCGCCTTCTCTGACCAGGCGTCGTACAAGGTGAGAGCCTATAAACCCGGCGCCGCCAGTCACTAAGTAGCGATCAGACATTGAAGCTTAGAAAACGCGAGACAGGCTGACCAGAGAATTTAGAGGCTCGCTGGTTTCGCTATCGAGCGCTCGGATGTCTTGGACGCATACAGGCGGCGCCCCGTTGTTGTTCAGCTCAACCTCACGTAAACATTCATTGAGACATTCGGCAACATCCCTGATATGTCCCTCGTGAAACATAGTTAAATGATCGCCGGGGACTTCGTGAATTTCCAATCCGCCGGTAAACATTCCCGTCCAACCACGGGTCGGATCATCGTCATAGCCCGCCTTCGGCTCTCGAGAACGCAATAGAACGCCGCGGCCTGTGTGTATTTCCGCGGCATGGTTCCGAAATGCAAAATCATAAGCCCAGGTCAGATTTGAAGCTGTCACGGCGACCGGAGTGCCGAGGAAAAAAGACCTATGGAAAATGCTCCACCAAATGCGTCGGAGCGGCAGAGATGCGAAGCTCGACGCTCTTTTAATTGCAAAAGCGGCATACCTTAGCCGTCCCTGTAACCTTGGTTTTTTAAACGCCCTCCAGTGAGCCCGTAACCGTTGGAAAAGCGCGAGACTTCTTGACCGCGGGCCGTACGTGTCGAGCAAGGCGAGCAAGCCGATTTTTTCGCCCTCAGAATGGAGCAGTTGCGCCATCTCGAATGCAATCGTACCTCCGGATGAATACCCGATAAGATGATAGGGTCCCTTTGGCTGAACCGTGCGAATGGCCTGAACGTAATTTGTCGCCATTTCTTTCAGAGTAACCGGCATAATCTCTTTTTCAAACATTCCCGAGAACGAAAGTCCATAGACGGGATATTGGGCATCGAGGTAGGAGACAAAGCCATATTCCACGCCAATGGTAAACACGGGCGGCTTGGATCCAGCGGATCTAACTTCAACCAGGCAGTTTCTTGGCGGAATCCAGCCCTCCGCGCGAATGACGTCCGCAAGTCGTTCGACCGTGGGAGCAGAAAAGATCGCGGTAATTGGAAGATCCACTCCTAAATGTCGCTTGATTTCCGCAACTACCCTGACTGTATTCAGTGAGTGCCCGCCCAACCCGAAGAAATTGTCCATTACACTTACGCGACGGACATTTAAGACAGACTGCCAAATCTGGGCGAGTTGAAATTCGAGCCGATCACGGGGCGCGACAAAAGTCTTCGGCGAATCGCACTCGTCCGGACCGGGCAGCGGCAGCGCCTGGCGATTCACCTTGCCGCCGGGAGCGACAGGCAAGCCTTCAAGGAAAACAAACGCTGAAGGCACCATATAATCCGGGAGTTTTCGCGCAAGAAAGTTTCGCAGCTCACCGCGATCGCAGGCGACATTCGGATGAGTGACCAGATAGGCAACGAGCCGCATATCTTCCGGCGCGTACTCCCTTCCGATCACAAGCACCTGCCTCACGTCCGGGTGCTCCATCAGATTTGCTTCGATTTCTCCCGGTTCGATTCGATGTCCGCGAATCTTTAGCTGCTGATCAATTCTCCCCAGGCATTCTATCGTTCCGTCGCCGAGGTGCCTGGCCCAATCCCCAGTCTTGAACAATCTTTCTCCGGAATCGCCGCTGTACGGATTCGGAACAAATCTTTGAGTCGTCAGCTCCGGACGTTTCAGGTAGCCCCGCGCAACCCCGTGTCCGCCGATACAAAGCTCGCCCGGTATACCCACCGGAACCGGCTGCATGTTGGCGTCGACGATATAGACCTGCGTATTGGCGATCGGTACCCCGATGGATATGACCCCGCAGTTCGCTGCGACTTGGCCGGCCGTGGACCATACCGTCGTTTCCGTCGGCCCATAGAGATTCCAAACCGTGTTGCCGCCCTCGAGCAAGCTGTTGGCGAGATCTAAACTCAATGATTCGCCGCCACATAACACTTTGAACCCTTTCGTACCTTTCCAGCCGGCCTCCACGAGCATCCGCCACGTTGTGGGTGTCGCCTGCATCATCGTCGCGCCCGAGGATTCGATCTGCCGCGCGAGCCTGCTGCCGTCGGCCGCCGCTTCTCTGGTGGTGACCACAACCCGTGCGCCGACACTCAGAGGCAGAAAAATCTCGAGCGCCGCGATATCGAAGGATATGGTGGTCACGGATAGCAAGACATCCGTCTCCGATATGCCGGGATTGTTCCTCATGGAATGGAGAAAATTGGCGAGCGAGCGATGTTCGATCTCGACGCCCTTGGGCTTGCCGGTCGATCCCGACGTGTAGATGACGTAGGCGAGCGAGCTCGGAGGCGGTGCGAGGTAGCTTTCTGCGGACTCGGAACTTACCGCGCTTGCCAGGCTGTCCAAGCAGAGCGTGAGTTGCCCATTGTCCGGCAAGCGTTCTAAAAGCCTTTCCTGGGTGAGCAGGATCCGCAGCCCGCTGTCCTCGAGCATAAATTGAATCCGCTCCTGAGGATAGCCGGGATCGATGGGCACATAAGCCCCGCCCGCCTTGAGCACTCCCAAAAGACCGGCAATGAGCTCGATCGATCGCTCCGTGCACAAACCTACGAGAACACCGGGTTTGACCCCCATCGCTCGCAACCGGCAAGCGATTTGGTCGGTGCGCCGATTGAGTTCAGCGTACGTGAGCTGCTGCTCTCCAAACACAACCGCGATGGAGTCCGGAGTTCTCCGCGCCTGCTCCTCGAATAATTCATGGACGCACTTTTGCGGAAACGCCGAGCCGGTGCTGTTCCACTGGCGCAGTAGCTGATTTTTCTCGCCCTCGGACAATATCGGAATTGTGGCAATCGAGTCGTTCGGATTCCCCGCCACGGCCTCGAGCAGCCGGTGATAGTGCCGCAGCATGCGCTTGACGGTCTCCGGCTTATAGAGGTCGGTGTTATAACTGATCAGGATCTTGCGCGTTACTTGCGGATCGACGGTGACGCCGATATCGAATTGCGACGCCGATTGATCGATCTCGAACGGCATCCAGGAGAGACCCTGCAAGTCGATCTTCTCCGCGGAGATGCTTTGAAAATTGAAGAGCACCTGGATGAGCGGCGAGCGGCTCGGATCGCGACCAGACTCCATTTCCTTGACGACCGTTTCGAACGGCACATCGCCGTGGTCAAAGGCATCGAGCACAGTGTCACGCATTCGTCTTAGAACACGCCGAAAAGAGAGATCGCCCGAAAAGTCCGTGCGCAGCACCAGAATATTGATGAAGGTTCCAATCACACTTTCCCATTCGAGCCGGTTTCGATTGGCAACAGGGGTGCCGATGCCAATGTCCCGTTGTCCCGAATACCGATGCAGCAGCGCCTTAAACGCGGCCAGAAAGAGCATGTATAACGTCGCATTCTCCTGCGCGGCTTGCTTCCTCAGATTTTCTACCAACTCGGCGGAGAGAGTCAGCGACTCGTAGCTTCCTCGGAAGGTTTGGATCGACGGCCGGGGATAATCCGTGGGGAGAGCCAGAGGTTGTAGGCCGGCGAGTTGCTTCTTCCAGTAGGCCAGTTGAGCATCTATCCGCCTTCCCGTGAGCCACTGATCTTGCCACATCGTGAAATCCCCGTACTGCGTCTGTGTTCCGTTCACGGCCAACGAGGACGATTCACAAAATCCGTTATAGAGCGAACTCAGCTCGCGCGCGATAACGCCCAAAGACCATTGATCGGAAATCACGTGGTGCATATTCAGGAGCAAGACGTGGTCTTCTTCGGACAGGTGAAGCAATAACACTCGTATTAAAGCGCCGTTTTCGAGGTCAAACGGACGACGCGCCTCGTCGCTCAAGAGTTGCTTTGCCGCGCTCAAACGATCCCCTTCGGGCATATTCCCAAGATCGATTTCCGGCATGTCCAACGTCAGCGTCGGCGAGATGGTCTGAACCGGCTCCCCTCCCCTGCTTGTGAAATTTGCTCGCAGGGATTCATGCCGCCGGATCAATTCCTCCAAGCTCCGATTCAGCGTTTCTTTGCGGAGCTGCCCGGCAAAACGGATGGGCACGGCGATATTGTACGCTGCGCTTTGCGGCGCGAGCTGATGCATGTACCAAATGCGCGCTTGCGATTGTGAAACGGGCGCTTCGTTTCCGCGCGACGAAAATGAAATGGGAGCTATCTCGGCGGCCGGCTCCTTCGACTGCAATGCCTCGTCGACACGCTCGGCAAACTGCGCCAAAACCGGCGCTTCAAAGATCACTCGCAGGGGAATCTCGATGGCCCATTCTTTACGAACTCGAGACACGAGTTGAGCGGCAAGCAGAGACTGCCCGCCAAGTTCAAAAAAATGATCGCGCCTGCTTACGGCGTCCACGCCCAACAGCCGCATCCATAGATCTGCGATGCGAATTTCCGTCGACGTCTCCGGAGCCTCGATCGGTCGGCCCGCCAAAGCCGAACACTTATCCGGATTGGGCAAAGCACGGCGGTCCACCTTGCCGCCGTGGGTTCGAGGCAAGGAATCCAGCGCCAGAATCGTCGTCGGCACCATGTATTCAGGGAGCTTCTTATTTACAAAATTCTTCACTTCCGTCACGTTCAGCATGGCGCCTTGCTTGGGCACGAGATAAGCTACCAGTTGGTGGCGGGCGGAGTCGCCGTTCTGTGTCACCGTTGCGTCCTGGACCAGTGGATGCGCTTTGAGAACGACTTCGATTCCGTCGAGCTCTACACGAAAGCCTCGTATTTTTACTTGCCGGTCGAATCTCCCGAGGTACTCGAGGTTGCCATCGTCCCGCCAGCGAACCAGATCCCCGGTTCTGAATAAGCGGGAATTGGCGTCTTCTGCAAAGGGGTTGCGAATGAATTTGTCGGCCGTCAATACCGGTTGTTTCACGTATCCGCGAGCAACCCCCGCGCCGCCGATGTACAATTCTCCGGGGACTCCGGTCGGCACCGGCGCCAAACTCGAGTCCAGCACATACGTTTGCGCATGGGGCAGAGGCGCGCCGATGGGAACCTCTTGGGAAGCAGCCCTCTTTGTAGGATAGTCGGTCAAGTCATAGACGGTCGCAGTGACCGTGGTTTCGGTAGGTCCATAGGTGTTGAGTAATTTCAGCGTCGGTCTGACACACGACTGCCATAATGCGACTCGCTCGGCATTGGCTTTTTCCCCGCCGATGATGACCAGGCGTACCGAACCGGGCACCGCCAGGTGATCTGCAAACATATCGGCCACGAGGTCATGCCAATAGGCAGTCGGCAGATCGAGGATGGTGACGCCGTAATCCGCGCACCCATCGAGGAAGTTCTTGGCCGACTCCAGCATGGCGTCGGTTCGGAGAACAAGCGTGGCGCCGCGCATCAAACAAGGAAAAATCTCTTCCACCGAAGTGTCGAAGGCGGCGGAAGCGAACTGAAGGACCCGGTCCTCGTGAACTAGTCCAAACACCCGTGCTGCCTGAGCGGCAAAATTCATCAAATTCTTGTGCGTAATCTCGACGCCCTTGGGAGCTCCGGTCGACCCGGACGTATAGATCACATACGCGAGATCATCTCCGGAAACTCCTGAGTCGATGTTCTCCACACTCTCGCCGCTGATCGCCGGCTCCGAGGGGTCCAGTGCAATCGCCTCGGGGCCGTCTAGCGGTATGCGGCTCAACAGCTGCCCATGCGTGAGCACTATCGAAGCTCCCGCATTCGTCAAAATGAATTTCACCCATTCTCTCGAATAGTCTGGATGAATCGGGACATAAGCCGCCCCTGCTTTGAGAATGCCCAACTGGCCGACAATCATTTCCAGCGAGCGCTCGACATACAGCCCAACCAGCGTCTTCGGTCCGACCCCGCGTTTTCGTAAATGGTGTGCCACTTGATTGGCGCGACGATTCAACTCTCCGTAAGACAGCCGCTCGTCGTTGAACACGACGGCGACTGCATCGGGTCGCGTCTTGGCTTGCTCTTCGATCAAGTAGTGAATACAGCGCTCGTCGAGGGCTTCAGCTTTCGGCCTGCTCGTCTCCAGAATCTGCTTGACCTCCTCCGACGAGGTTAGGCTCAAAAGGGCCAGCGGGCGAGCCGGATCAGTCAGATACGCGTCCACGACGCGCGAAAAATGGGAAATCAATCGCTGGCAATCCTGTTCGGCGAACACATCCCGATGCAAATCGAAATCGACCGACAGGCTCGTTACCGAGCCGAAATCGCTGATCTGGATCGTCAGTGCATCGTCTCCATGTCCGTTGTGCACCCACTGTGGTAAAGCCGCCATGCCCGCAAAGTTCGAGAACGACCGGGTGTGATAGTTAAGGACGACGTCGTACAACCTCCTGAAATACGGGTTGGCAACCGCGCACTGACCGTGTCGGGCTGCCTTGAACACTTCTGTTTTGACCTTGCCGATGAACGAAACAAACGTTTCCTCGTCGGACACTTCCAAGCGGACCGGAAGAACTTCGGAGAAAAATCCGATCGTCTGTTTGAACTCTTTGGATCGGCGATTATGAAATGGGATGCCGATGGTATATGTCGACTGTCTATTGAGACAGTAAAGATAACCGACGAGAATCGCGGCGAAGGTTTCGAGGAGAAACGCCTCTTCCGACCCCGACTTCGAGGCCGCGGCCATCGATCTCAGCCTGCTCGTGCGCTCGGCACCAAGCTCCCAAGAGACGCGGCGAACCCGCGTTGTCGCCTTGGCGGGGGTTTTGCCGTAAAAATGAATCTGTTCTCCGCCCGCGACGAAGAATTGCTTCCAATACGCCTCCGCGCGCCGATGACGCGCGGATTCACGATGACTTCTCTCGTGAGCGACATAGTCGGCATAGGAGAACAAGCTCACATACTCCGGGAGTTGCCCCTGAAGCGAGCGGCTGTAGAACTCAGCCATACGGTGGTAAATCAACTCGAAAGACCAGCCGTCGCAGATCATATGATGGACGTTCAAATACCAGATGAACTCACTTTCCGACAATTGGATCAGCGCCGAGTCGAATAGGCGCTCATGCCATTGAAAGGGAATCTGGCAGCGCTTGTGCATCCAGCTTTTTGCCGTCGTGTGAGGATCCGGCAGCGACGACAGATCAACGACGTTGAGCTCGCATGGCACGATCGGCACAACCTTCTGTGTCGGAATTCCGTCGCATTCCTTGAGGACAGTCCGAAGTGCGTCACTGGAATTGACCAGGGTTTGAAAAGCCCTGCCGAAGTGTACCGGGTCGACTTTGCCGCGGATGTTCAGAGCCACGGCCAAGTTATAAATCGGTATCTCGGGAAGCAGGTCTTGCCCCATCCAGACCTGCAACTGATTACTTGTCAGGTTCGATTGCTCGTATGCGCTCGTTGTTAGAGTCGCCTCACCGCCCGCAACTCCGCCGTTTCCGGTCACGCTGTGCAGGAGTCTCTCATTTTTCAGCGACTCGCTTTGCGGCTCAATCACGGATGTGCGGAGCATACCGATCCTTGTCCTTCATTCATCGATGAATTTGGAGCAACCGATCAACGATACCTTTGCGCTTGGGTTTCATACATCCGGGCATAAATCCGGCTTTCCCTCATGAGCTCTTGATGCGTGCCGAATTCGGCTATCCTGCCGTGCTTGAGCACGTAAATACGATCGGCCATTTTGACCGTCGAGAGCCGGTGACTGATGAGAATGGCCATCTTACCTTTGACCAGTTGGTGAAACCGCTCGAAAACTTCGTACTCCGCCTCCGCATCAAGAGAACTGCTCGGCTCGTCCAATACGATAATGTCACCATCATGTAAGAAAGCGCGCGCGAGGGCGATCTTCTGCCATTCTCCCGTGCTCAATTCGTGGCCTCCGTCAAATGACTTGCCCAAAAGCGTATCGTATCCGTCGGTTAGTTGCGCAATCAGCGGATCAACGCCGGCTTTACGCGCGGCGGGGTCGAGGTGTTGGCCGTCGGGTGGAACATTGACATTTCCCAACCAGATATTTTCGCGAGCCGTCAGCTCGTAGCGAGGATAGTCTTGAAAAACAACACTGATGCTGCGTCGCAGATCTTGAGTCGCGTAGTGGCGCAGATCCACCCCGTCCAGGGTGATAGCCCCGCTCGTAGGATCGTAAAGCCGGCAAAGGAGCTTGGCCAACGTGGTTTTTCCCGCGCCATTCTCTCCGACCAGCGCCACGTGCTCGCCGGGTCGAATGGTCAAAACAATATCTTCCAGGACTCGATGGCCATCCCCCGGGTACTGAAAACCAACATGGTCAAAGACGATACCGGACCGAAAGGGTTTCCTGATGACGCTCGGATTTGACGGCTCTTCCAGCTTTGGTTTGAGATCGAGAAACTTGTAAAGATTGCCGAGGAAGAGATTGTCTTCATAGAGGTCGGCAACGCTGTTAAATACCTGCCGAAGCAAAGCTTGGCCGCGCTGCACTGCGGCATAAAACATGACCAGATCCCCGAGGCTCATGAGCCCTTGTACGGCGCGCAGCCCGAGATAGCCCAGAAGGGCGAAAGACACGCAGATGGCGGCGCTGATGGTGAGTAGTTCCGCAAACGCTTTTTTTGTGGCGATGCGCACCTTCTCGCGTCGCAGTTGGGAACGCAGCCGGCGAAATCGATCCATGAACAAAGAGCCCACGCCGAAGAGCCGAATTTCTTTGGCATACGCGTCGTTCGTAAGGATCCCATTTAAGTATGCCGCCTGCCGTTCCACGGGAGTTCTGTGGCGTTCCCATTGATAGTTTTTTCTAGCGTAGCGAATGCGCACGAACACGGCGGGAATGGCGGCGGCCAGAAGCACGAATCCTACAACCCAGTGAAGCCAAACCAGCAAGATGCCTAACGCAATCACCGAGATGGAATTTTGCGCAAGTTGCCGCAAATTGTTCAGCACCCGGACGGGCCGGACCGGGGCCTCTTGCTGCGCACGGTGAAGGGTATCGTGATATTGCGGGCTTTCGTAATATTCGAGGTCCACCTCGGTGGACTTAACGTGCAAGATGTCGTACATGCGGTCCGTCAAGACGTTCCCATGAACAAAGCTGATGATCCTATCCACCGAGCTGAATATGGCTTCCAGTAACGTCGCCACACCGAGAAGGACGATAAATATGGTAACTGACTGGAAACCCGAGATACCGTCAGGACCAAGGGCTCCTTGCAGCGAGTCCACTGCCATTTTTACCAGATACAGCGTCAGTAACGGCAGCACACCCTGGACAGCGACAACAACGATGCTGGCAAGGCTCCATCGGGGACCGCTATGCCAGATAAAGTGCAGGTAGCGGAACAGGTTGGAACTCAGGTCCGATTTGGTTTTTCCTGGCATCATCGCAATCAAATGTGCGCAAACATGACCGTGCGACTTCTCCGCCGGTCAATCGCTAAAAACTGCAATTAACCAGAGGAAACGCATCATGGACGTCACGAGCAACCACAATGCCAATAGTAAAGAAATTCCCCGACACTTGATCCAAGTTGCAGCAGTAGCCGGGTTCAGCGTGCCAACGCCTTCTGTCAATGTTAAAATTCGTTGTAAGTATTTGAAAGGCTGGGGATTTGCGGGCAGGGGTCAAGTGAAGCCCTTGGGCGGGCAAGGCGGGAGCTGTTGGCAGGCTAGCAATCTGTATCTTTCCAAAACGCGCACAGGCGCGTTCAGTCGCGCTGAATCCTCGGGAATTGTCACGCAGGTCGCGTCAGAGTTGACGTAGGGGCCGAAATAAGCCAACTCTCTACGCCTTTTTCGTCTCGAGGATCTACCTAGGGCTTGGATTTTTCGGGCCTGGATGGCCGGGCGGGCCAAAGGAATCACGTAAGCGGGCGACTTTGGGTGGTTTTCCCGCCGTTCGCCGCTTTGCTAACAACTCGCAACCTCCTGATAGAGACTGCCCAGTTGCGATGCGCAATGCCGAACATTGAAGGATTTGTCGATTTGGTCCCGCAGCGCCGACCCGTCGGTCAGCAACCGATCAGGCTCCTCAAAGTACATTTGCAGACGGTCGGCTATTGCGACCGGATCCCGCTCGGCAACGAGCCATTTTGCGTGAGCACCGAACAGATAAGGGATATCGGCGTGGACGGTAGAGATCACCGGCATACCCGTTGCCATCATTTGCTGCAACACAAACGGCGTTCCTTCACGATCGCCATCGGCGGCGGTAACGCTGGGCGCCACAAAAACATGGCAACTCAGCGCCAAGTCACAGAGCTCGCTAAACGGCATGAACGGGTAGTGGGTGACGACATCCTCGATGCCCACCCGCCGAATGCTGCTAAACACCGCCTCTTTCGTTTCGCGGTCGCCCGATTTGCCCATTGCGTCGCCGACAAGCTTCACCTCGAGCTTCACCCCCGCCTTGCGCGCGCGAGCGGCCGCTTCGACAACGTACTGCACGCCTTTTTTCTCGCGAAAGGTCCCGGCAAAAAGTATCTTCAATGGCTCGCCTGGCCGCAGCGTTCGTGGAGCGGCCGTTAACTGCTCTACATCCACTCCCAACGGATGCACCACGATTTTTTCCGGCGGACATCCCAGCTCTTTGATCTCAGCCGCCATCAGCTGGTCCTAGGGCGAGAATGCGCTCGGCTTGTCGAAAGACCGTCTCGTATTTTTTTGCGCGTTCAGCCCGGCCACGCTGAAAGATGTCGGCACCGTAAAAGCTCACGATCCACGGCGTCCCGAGAGCTTGATGCATCCGGCAATCCTGCCTCGCTACCGAGCCGAAATGCGAGTGCAGTACTCGCGGCGCCAATTTTTTGATGCGGTGCCATTCCGTCGGATAATAGCGGGCACCGGAAATCCGCCGCCACGCGCGCCGTGTCAAACTCAAATTGAACTTCCAGGCGATCAACTCGGGAAATTCCTCGCGGTTCATCAACGCGTCGCACAGAACCACGGGAGTGAAACGCGGCAATGACCGTAAATGATCGTACAACCAATTCATCGTTCGGGCGACGAAGCGGTCGCAGCGTTGTAAAGCAATGGGGGCGGCGGCAGTGGCGTTCATGTTGCCGACTCTCTGGATGTCCCTTTTTGCAGTCTAACCGTCCAGGCAGACCGGGAGCATAGCCGCACGTAAAGCGAACAATCGCTCGGACGAGGGATGAGCTCCGTCCATGAAACTCCGGTTTCCCGGAGGTAAAACCAAGTCAACATCCCCGAAAGGATCGTATAAGAAATCGACGAGGCGATGGCCGCTCCCGCCAGACCCATCGACGGAACCAGCGCGAAATTGCCAATGATGTTAACCACGGCGGCTACGCCCGAGGCCCAAACAGTATAACCGGGCTTCTCGCGTGCGAGAACCTCGGCGACCAGAACCTTTCCGACGCTGAGAGTAAAGATTCCCGGAAGCAGCCAGCGCATTGGCGTCACCACCGGCGCAAAGGCGGACGAGTACAGGAGCTCGACAAAAAAGTCGGCGACGGCGAACACAACTAGACAGCCGGCGCCTACCCATATAGCGACGTGCCGCGCGACCACCGCGGCAAGTTTCGGGTCGCGGCGCGGCGTATTGGTCAGGTGCGGCAACAATACGGTGCCGACCGTGCCGGACAAAAACCACAGTCGTTCAACGACTGCAGCCGCGATTACGTAAAATCCCAGTTCTTCTCTGGAAAGAAACGCGGCGATGAAAAATCCGTCGACTCGGTAGTTGAGATAAGCGGCGATGGTCCCGGCGTGAGCCGGCAATGCAAACCGCATTGCCTTTTTCCAGAGCGTCCGATCTATGGCCGCCTTGCCCCACACGTCGATGCGTCGAAACAGCGCGATGACGCAGACCACGGCCGCGGCCTGCAAGATGATGTCCGCCCAAAGCGCGCCGATGACGTGCAGGCCGAGCCCCCAGACCAGAACCGCAGTCAGCAGCAGCGAACCGACCCGCACCGACGTTTCCACAACATTCAAAAGAACGATTTGGTTCATCCCGCGCAGCAGCGCCAGCCAGTAATCGATGAGCACCTTGAGGGGCACCAGGGACAGAGGCAGGACGTAAAGCCAATACGGAATCGTCGTGAGCGCCGTCAATCCCGGGGCTCCAATCGCCAGGAAGCCCAAGCCAAGCACCCAGGTCACCGCTCCAACCCCGAAGGCGAGCAGCACCGAATGCCAAAGCAGCGCCCGGCATGCCGCCCGATCCAAGCCCGCATAGACCGCATTGGCCTGTTCAAACCCGAGCCGGCCAAGGGTGATCGCCAACTCGGGGACAAGAAACATGAGCGCGAACAAGCCGCGTCCGTCAGGCCCCAAGCCGCGCGCCAGGATTACGGACGAGAGCAGCCGGAACGCCATCCCCGATAGCCGGCCCGCCATGGTAATAGCGATGTTTCGCTTCAGGTCCATCGGTCCCACCGAAAAATCAACATATCCTCCGCGCCATCCACATCGTGAATCTGAAAATTGCGCTCGATGAATGCCGAAATATCAGCAGGCACCGAACGTTTATTGTGGAAGCGATTGCGCTCGATGACGAGCCAGCCCGACGAATATTTGCCGATTAGTTCCCGCAAATCTTTGAGGTCGACGACAATCACGGCCGCTGCCGTGTACTCGGTCCGGCTGGTTTTCCAATTATAGCGCGCTTTCGCGAAGTGATCATCCAATTCGTTATTGTTCAACGAATAGAGCGGTCTTGGCGGCCCGTAGTACTTCGCCAAAAGCGGCACCGATGTCATAATGACATCGCCCTGCCGAGCTTTCTCGGCAATGTACCGCATGGCGGTTCTCCAGTTGTTGTGTTGCACACCGGCGAACTGACCGGCGTTGATATACGGGGTTTGAACGCTTTCGCGCAGTTCCGGCGCTCCATAGACAATCACCAGCATCGTTGCTCCACCGACGCCTCCCACCAGCACCCGCGTCATGACAGGCCGGGAGGAACGCGCCAGCAAACCGGATATCCATTCCCGCAATTGCGAAATCAGACTCGCCAATCCCATTCCTGAAAGGAGGAACAGCAAGGGGAACAGATGAAACACATACCGCTGGTTTTTCCACGCGATAAAGAGACTGTGAATGAGGAAAGGCGCTGCAAAGCAAACGATCAAGTAAAAGGCAGGCTTTGGATTGCGCAACCAAGCCAACCCACCCAAAATTACCGCGGCGACGGAAATGAAGGGAATATATCTTCTGAGCACGGCAATATAATGCTGCCACTCCTGAACGCCGCTTTGGGCCCATGCGGGCGCATAGTGCATGAAGCTCACATACCTCGCGATCCCCCCGGAAACGTATAGATGGATAAGGGCGAGCGCCACGCCGGCGCCGATCACAAGCGTCCAGAAAACGTATCTCGACCGGGCAAGTCGATCGGTCCGCTTGTCGAGCAAAGCGACGAGCGCCATGCAGAGCACGTACACTATCGGCCCGGCGGCGGCGACGAGAATCAGCTGCTGGAAATGAAGCGCCAACGCAAAGGCTATGGCGGCAAGGCTCCAGGGCAGCAGTTGCAGCCTCGCCGCCCATTCTTTCAATGCGCCTTTCCCGACGGCCGCTATTCTTCGGCTTTGGAACGAGCCTTCGATCGCCTGAAAAAATAAATAAATAAAAATGAGATAAAAGAGCTGAAATACGGTGTACATGCGCACTTGGCGGGAAAATGCCACCTGTATTGGGACCACCGCCGTTAAGAGCGCCGCGACGAGTCCCGCGGCGTTTGACTGCCATTGCCGGCCGATGAAAAACACCAGCGCAACGGTGAGAACGCCGAACAGGACGCTCGTCATTCGCGCGACGCTTTCAGTCATGCCGAGCAGCTTTCCGGAAAGAGCCACGCTGTATGTGTAGAGAAGAGCTCGCTGGTACGGATAGCCGGAAGGCAGGTTTGGATCATCTCCATGGATCAGTTCGTTGGCGGCATAGACATGCAGCATCTCGTCGATACCGAAGCTCGGCCCACCCAAATTCGTCACGCGCAACATGAAGGCAAACAACAGCACAGCGCCTAACAAGAGCGCCGGGCCTCGGCTTTCGAGCCATTTTTGTGCCCATGTCTGTGGCAGTTCATTTCTCGCCATATCTCGTAAATCAAGATTTCTCATGCCCGAAGTTAACCTGGCCCGGAGTAGGTCCATCATATCCATAGCCCGACGAAAGCTTTTCTCGTCAATTTCGGCTGACTGGACCAACTTTAAGGTCGGACAGAACCATGAGCAAAAACACCACGACAGCCGCTATCATAATCAATTCAACAGGTTCTTGAAGACGGGATATTAGCTTGCCTCCTCCACCGACAAAATAGAACCTCCTGGCCAATTTGAAACTCAAATGGCAAAGTGCTGCCGGTATTAAACTTGGGTGCGGAATCCAAAGCTGGGGGCGCCATGACGCAGGGATTAAATTGCTTGTGTACCAGCCCAAACCGATAGCTAAGCCTATGGTTGTAAATACAACTAGATCGGCGATCCCCGATATTTCGTCCATAACACCCGGAAGATTGTGCAGATTCATCTCGCCCTGGCGATTATCGGCCAACCATTCAGGCGTCCCTATTCCGAAAATCCTCTGTCCCCAGCTGATCTCTTCCCCGGCTACCCAAAGAAGCATTATGGCGACCACACCGTAAACGAGTGCCCATGGGTATACTCCGTCTTGGTGAAGACGGCGATAAATTTTAAAGCCCAAAACCGCGGCAAGACAAAATAGCGCGAATTGAGCGTTTTCAATCCAGCCATCTTCGGCAGTAAGCGCTATGAAAACTTGTCGGTGCTCACGCGCAAGCCATAGGTTCGCCAACCAGAATGCTGGAGGCACAAGCGTGACGAGCCACAATCTTTTACTGGACCAGCAGAGCATGTTCTTCTCCTTACTGAATTCCAAGACTCAATTTTTGAGTAGCAAACTCATCGTGAAATTCTGCCGATTGTAAAAATTTCCCTCACGATCGGCTGCTGTGCGCGAGATTTGTTTCACTTATTAGGAAACGCCCGTCAGCAAACCGGCATTATCACCCTGAGGAACGAGCGTTTCCGCCAACCTTGCCACCTCGGCACCGTTCGCCGCAGTAGCCTTGACCAGACGTTCCGCGCCAAGTATTTCCCGCACGGTATAAACAGGCTTTCCTTGAGCTTCGTGGTAAATGCGCACGAGCATTTCTCCAAGCAGCCCCATGCTCACGAACTGCACTCCTACTACGATCAGGAGAATCCCGAGAAGCAGAATGGGGCGATTCGCCAACGACTCGCCGAACAATAGTTTCTGCAGCGTGAGACAGCCGGTGAGCGATAATCCCGCCACGGTGGCCAAGATTCCGACA
Source organism: uncultured delta proteobacterium (assembly GCA_963745035.1). Classification (GTDB taxonomy): domain Bacteria; phylum Desulfobacterota; class Binatia; order UBA9968; family UBA9968; genus DP-20. Next base: position 625,728 of record CAVUVW010000013.1, read on the forward strand.
AAACCGAAAACGTGGAGCGGACGGGTCCAGTAGCTGGTGAGAAACTTGACCGTGATCAAATCCAAAATGACCCGAATCGTACGGCTGATTCCGTATTTCGAGCTGCCGTGTCGCCGTTCCCGGTGATTCACGGCGATTTCGGTTATACGCGCGCCAAGATCGGCCGCCAACACCGGAATAAAGCGGTGCATTTCCCCATAAAGACTCAACGCCCTCGCTGTTTCTCCGCGATAAGCCTTGAGCGTACAACCGTAGTCATGGAGCTTAACTTTAGTCACCGATGAGATAAGCCGATTTGCGAGAATCGACGGCAAGCGGCGCGATATAAATCGATCCTGGCGCTTGATGCGCCATCCATTAACGAGATCGTATCCTTCATCGAGTTTCGCAATCAGCTTGGGGATGTCGGCCGGATCATTCTGCAGATCCCCGTCCAAGGTAATGACGATCTCGCCGCATGAATGAGAAATTCCGGCAGCAAGGGCGGCCGTTTGGCCAAAGTTGCGGCTCAAGCGAACGACTTTGACCTGGGGGTCGTTCTTTTGAATCTCCTTCAGAAGAGCGAAAGTATTGTCGCGGCTGCCGTCGTCGATATAGACCTGCTCGCAAGGCCCGAGACCTTCGGTGGCCTGCTGAATCGTGGAATAGAGCGGCCGAATATTCGGCTCCTCGTTGTAAACCGGAACGACGATGGAGACGAGTCGCCTGTCTCTCGATCCATTGTTGCCATTACAAAGGCTGTGATTCATCTGGTGCTCCCTTCAGGGGCGATGCTGCAATGAATTGTTTGCGCCTCAACCAATGAACAAAAACCAGAACCGGCAGCAGCACGCCGATTTCCGCCGCGACCGTCGCCAAGTTATCGATGCTGAAGAGGGTCGCGATCAAGCCACTGGACTCCGGTGAATAGTCAAATTTGCGAAACACTGTCATCGGAGCCATGTAATGCTCGTTGGAAAAGGGCCAAAGCAACGGCACGCCCTGTGGCCAGCTTGGGTCGTCTATCAAAAAATCCATAAATACGTGCAATAGATAGTTGAGGAAACCGATCGCGAATGCCAGCCTTTTGCCGAACGGCAATACAACCGCGGCAAACAAACCGAACACGAAGGCAAATGCTATGCTATGGCTCGGCCCATGATGAAATAGACGAAGATCACCGACGAACAAGCCGGGAAGGAAATCGAGATCGGGAGCATTGGCGGCAAAGAGACACGCCGCGAGCAGAGGCCACTGAGACCGGCCAACACGGCCGCCGGCGCCGCGATAAATGATGGCGCCCATCAATGAATGTCCAACAGGCGATGGCATAAACCAATCTTGCTAGAGACAACATGTGTCGAGGTCGCATCGGATCCGCCCAAAGCAAACCTTTGATCGACATCTCACGCGTTGGCAGTGCTGTGATAATCAAGAGATACTAAGAAAGTGCGCGGCTGTTCAACTTGGGAAAGATAGACTCAACTTACCGGACTTGTCATTCGCGCTGATAAGGCCTCCACTTAGGAGCGGAGTTTTACACTCCCTGAGCCCTACGTTTCTTCCGTGTAAACTCGACGTCATTTACACATGGAGGAACCTAATTATCTACCACGACTACAGGATCGTTATGAACCGTCCTATGCGGTTCTCCGTCGCTTTCCAACGACTTTGCGAGAATCGGCTCGCCGAGGGTGACAAACGGGTAGATCGCTCCTCCGATCAACCCAAACGCTATGGACCTCAATCGGAACAACAAGGCGAGACTGATGCTCACGGGAGCAGGGACGCCAACAATCGTCAAAACATAAAAGTAGGCCCACTCCTGCAGGCCGATGCCGCCAAGGGAGAAGGGCACCATAAAAAGGATCAACAGAACCGGCACAGCGGCGAGCAGCCCCACGAAGGATACTGCCGCATGGAATGTGAGACAACCCACGTATACGGTGACGACCGACAAAAAATAGAACAAGATCGAATACCCACCCGCCTTTAAGAGAGCCTTCGGTTCATGCCTATACAGAGTTATGACCTGATGAAACGAGTTAATTTTTGCCAGACATTTTTGAATCGTCTTCCCGGGCAGCCATTTTTGCGCGAGCCTCAGCCATGACTCGTTCAAGATCATCCACAGCATTCCCACGTAAGCTACGGCCGCAATCGTGATAGGCGCAACCAGTCTGATATCCGCCCGTAGCTTCTGATCCAATGCGATCGCCAGCAAACCAAATAATACCAGCACGGTATAACCGACGAATCTTTCCACGAAGACCGATGCCATCGCATCCGTAAACTTCCCATAAGCCTTGCCCAGCGCGTAGCCGCGCACAACATCGCCGCCCACGCTTGTCGGCAAAAAGTTATTAAAGAAGGCGCCGATCAAGTAAAGCGAGACCAGATAGCGCACCGGCGCATGAATCCCGCGCGCCTCGGCAAGAACGCGCCATTTCACCGCATTGGGCACAATCACGACGAAACCCAATAAGACATAGAGCCCCATGTACGGTACGTGGGCGCCCTTGAGATGCCGCCAGACCTCATCCCATTCCACCTGATCGACCAGGTAAGCCAAAAACAAGAGACTTACACAGATCTTGAGACCTACGCCCAGCAATTTTCGCGGCAAGTGCAAAGTTATTCGCATGAGTCAGCCGCCTTGCTTCACTGTTCCGCGCGGGACGAACTACGGCTGTTTTGACTCTGATGCTCTGCGCTGAACGGGATAAATAATACAGAAACCAGGTGTTCGTTTCTTTGTCGAAAAAAGTAGTGGCGTGATTCAGATCGTGAAAACGATACACTTGCAACGGATCGCTGAGGGAATCCGGGCGTAGCGCCGACGCGGTTCTAGCTTCGATGATGGTATCGGTAAAATCTCGAACGATAAAAAGTGCGATTCTATCCTGCCCCAACCAAACCGGATCTCCTCCACCGATCACGTAGCTGCCTCGCGTAATCACTCCTTTCGATTCACCCAGCTTATCCTGGCTCGGCCCGGATGCGATGCCCAGGTTCCAATAAATGGGCTCGCGCCAGAGAGCATGATCGATCAGCCGGCGACGCATGCCGCTTTTTGCAATGTAGTAGACATGCCATTTTCCACCGACATGGAGGACTCCTACCGGGAATAGTTCGTCGCCCCTCCCCCAGACCGCTTTGTCTCGATAGGAGAGGATGACCCCCTTATCCGTGAACTGCAGACCGTTGACTGAGGAGGCTAGACGTATGTCGCTGGTAACCGATTCCGACGTTTTGCTGTGGGCATTCATCGCTCCGTAATAGATAACGATATTTCCTTCGTGATCTAGCGTGCCGCCCGCTGAGAAAATCCCTTCCTCCTCGTTTTGATTCGGCAGGAATGTCAGAATCGGATTACCGGAATACTTTGTAAACCGAATCCCGTCCCTGCTCGTCGCCACCCCAAGCGCTCGATGGCGCGCATCGCCGTCTGTCGAGCGATTACCATCCGCCCCGATATAATAGAGAAAATATACTCCTTCTTTTTTAACCACCGTAGCGGGACTGATCATTCCACCAAGTCTTGTGTCCCATGTTCCCGGAGCACCGGGCGATAGCACGATTCCACGATCCACCCAATCGGACTGCCTTGGGATTTCAAGGCCGAGTTGCTGTTGTGCGAATGCTTCGACGCTACCCAAGCGAAGTCCGGCCATCGTTAGAACTGCCAGAATAAGGATCGCCCATAACGGCGTGTAAACGCGGTTCACCATGCTAAGTCGCTCACGTCTTGGACGAATTGAGGCAAGACCTGACCCTCATCCATAAAGCCGCGCCCAACGAATGGCGCCGACAAAAAGGCCTAGTAAGTACTTGAATTCCCCACGAGGCAGACGCTTCTGATGCCATGCTCGCAGCGGAATCCGTGCACAACTCCGGAGAACGTCATAGCTCATCCGTTTGAGCATGTAGGAATCCTTCAGGCTTAGATATTTGGCGTAGAATGCCCCTTGGGCTCGCCCATAATTCCATTGGAGTGAGGCATATTCAGCGCTGCCACGCCATGCTCGGTGAATGACGACCGCCTCATGAGCGTGCAAGATCGCGTATCCAGCCTCAAGCAGCCGCAAACCAAAATCGTTGTCCTCAGCGCCCGGAAAATTGGTGCCGGGGCCAATCCGCTCATCAAAAAGTCCAATCTCTTGCACGGCGGAGCGATGGAACGCCGCATTTTGCAGGTAAAGAACATCCTCTCCAATGCGCCCCTTGTACATCACCGCCTGGGTCTCGGTAGTTGTAGAGGGTGAGAACCCGCCGCCTATTTCAGCTTCACCCGGAATTACTCGTCCCGTTACCACGGTTCGGGATGGCGCGTCTCGTAATGTGGTTACGATGGTTTGGAACCACGTCGGTGTAACCACCACATCGTCCTGAGTAAACACGAGTATGTCATAGCGCGCCGCCTGGATTCCATCGTTGTTGGCTCGACTTAAGCCTATCGAGCGAGTCCACAAATAACGCAGCTCACATTCCCCCGGCGCCGACAAGCTCGCAAGATCTGAATGCACCTCGTCACTATCGTCGACGATAATCACTTCATTGGGGAGGGTATTGCCTTCCAAGACGGACGCAACGAGATGTTCTAGAAGCTGCGGGCGATTACGAGAACAAATAATAACGGACGTGCCTGGTAGAACGTTCACAGTAGGTGATCCCTGTTCGTTCACTCTCATGCCTTGACTCCCATGTTGTTTCGCATGCCGCGTACTCTGCAGAAAAGATTCACGCTATTCAAAATCGACTTGCCTAGTAAAGCAATGATCGGAGTAGCTCATCGGTCGACTGCACAGTGGGAGAATTATCCAATGCCGATCAACTACCCAGCCAATGTCTCAACCAGCGGGCGAAGGTTGCGCCATCGAAGTTGTGCGGCCATAATCTTGGCAACTGAAAAGGATCGCTCCCGCGCCAAATAACATCGGCATGGCTGGCGCATGCGCAACGAAATCCTGCTTCTCGAACCACCTTTTCCGTAACCCGCGATGACGATCCATTTGGAAAACAAAAACTCGTGACAGGTCTTCCGAGAAGCCCCTCGAGTTCGAGCTTGCTCGTCGAGATCTCCTGTTGCTGGCGAGCCTCGGTCAACGTGGAAAGAAACGGGTGCGTCACCGTGTGCGCGCCGACATCGACCACTCCGCCCGCCGCTAGCTCACAAATCTCGCTCTCCGTCATTGCTCGAATCGGTGATTCTGGATTCGACTTTCGCCCAACAACGTTCCGTAACTGCGCGAAGGCGTCCGCCCGCCCGTCGCCAGACAGGTGTCGCATAAAGTCGTAAACGGCCCAAACGAGATTTTTCCGCCGTTTCACATCAGCGGGGCGCGTCAGCGTTCGCTCGAGGCTACGGCCATCCGCGATCAGACGGATTTGCTCCGGCAACGGCGAGCTAGGCCGAAAAATTTCCGCCAGTTCGTCCCACCAGAATTTCCTGCCCATATAGCCCGTGGCGACGAAGACTGTCGCCGGACATTCATGGCGCAGCAGCAAAGACTTCGCATAATGCAGATTGTCGACATAGCCATCGTCCAGCGTAATCGCCACGGAACCAGGCGGCAAGTCGTGTCGTTGAAGCGATTCCGTCAGATCTCGCAAAGATATCGGCACCGCGTACTTTCGCACCGCCTCCAAGTGTTCGGCAAAGAATCGCGGCGTGACGCTCAACGAGTAGGGATCCCACTCGGATTCATCAGCCACTCGATGGTAGCCCAAAATCAGCGCCCGCGATCCGCGAAAACGGCTGCGCAGCCAAGCGGCCGATTTTCTAAACGTTCTAAGTCCGTACATGGTCGATACGCGCAGCCTTAGTCACTCGAACAGTGATAAGAACCTGGTAATCCGGATCGTCCGCTTCGAGATCATCCACTCGAACGTCTTCGGTAGCGAGGCCATGAAGAAAAGCGACCGCGGAAAGAACGTTACCACGGGCCTGAACCTGAACTTCAGCTCCATGGCATGCTTCGAATAGCCGCGTGGCGGAAGCGAGAGTAAACCGCCAATAGTCTCCAAGAACGCCGTCGCCGTGCACGATTCTGCTGATTCCCGGTACGGTCGCCAGCAAGACTCCACCCGGACTCAGCAGTCGATAAAGCGTCGCGACCGCCGCCGGCACGTCATAGATGAGCTGAAGCGTTTGCGTACAAATAATACAATCGAACGTTTCGGAAGGCAGTTGCGGGGCTGACGCGAGATTGGCGGTCAACGTTGCCTTGGGGTTTCCTTCAACAACATGGAGAATATCGCTTTTGGCAACTCGTTTCCCACCGTAGCGGCGGGTATATTCATTGTCTCCTATTTCCAACACGCGACCTCGCACGTCACGAGAATATTTCGACAGAAATCGCTCCATGTAGTAACGGTCGACGGGGACTCCTCGATCGAACCCCCAACTTTTGCTGATGGGTTCAATTTGCTCAAGGTCTCCCCACGTCACTCTTCCGACAGGCGGCCGGCACGTATGGCGCTTGATAAACCGGCTCACCGGCCCGGTGAATTTTTTCAGTGCTGTAAGATTTTGGTACATAAACTTCCCCTTGAGTTGCGAAGCCGGCCTACGGCGATGCGGGAGCGAGACCGATAACGCGCGCGAGCGGCGGAAACGCGCGAACAAGGTTGCGACCTACTCCAAAATCAAACCTGTAATCTACGTACCACAGTAGACCTGCCATAATAGCTGAGCCCGTTAGAACACTCATCGCTAAACCGAGCAATCCCTGAAGGAGGTAGTCCATTCCAAGCGCAATGACAGCGCCGGCGAGAGAGACGCAACCAATGGCCGCGATGGGCGCTCCGAGCCTCTGGAACGGCCGGGAGAGCATTCGCCGCGTGAACCCCATACTGACCCCTTGAGAGACACTGGTACCAATCAGCCAAGCCACTGCGACTCCGATAAGACCATAATCGCTGATCAACAGCATCGCGCAAATGATAGCGAGGAAGGACTGGATCGCTTCCAGTGCTGTGGCTTTGTAAGGTTGGCCAAGTCCGTGGACAAGCGCGATCGTCAACTCTCCGATAGGTGAGACAATACTTGCAATCGCAAGTAGCTGAATAATGGGTCCCGTGCCATTCCATTTCGATCCGAGCAGATTCTCTATGAGCGATGGCGCCAAAAATATAATAAGTGCGCACAGTGGGATCAACAGCACGAACATGCCGACTAATGTCGCGCGAAATATTTTACCGACTTGCTGTACATCGGACTTAACCTGAGCATAAAGCGGAAAGGCTACTGCGCCAATCACCTCTTTAGCTATTTCCCCAGGCAAAAAAGCGAGCCTGGCCGCGAGGAAATAAATCCCTAACTCCATCGTGCCGAGCCGTTGCGAAATGAGCGCCCGCATCACCGCGGCTCCTGTGACCGCAATCAAACCGGTCAACAAAATCCAACGACCGAAGCTGACGAGGTCTCGAACCGTCTCAGCATCGAGGTGTAGCCGTGGGCGGTAGGGCGCCACTATATAGGAGATCGCCGCATACGCCGTCGATCCCGCAAGGGCGCCGGCGACAAGGGCCCATACGCCTAGATACGGCGCCAGCGCTATCGCGATAATGGTATCTGCCAAGGCTTTGATGACGCCCGTGATTGCAATAGAGCGAAACTTTAGATTTCGCGTCAAATCCGCCAGTCGAATACTGGCCATCTGTTCGATAAGAGTTACGATCGCAAGACCGCGTATAATGTTTGCGGCGCGGGGCTCATGAAATATCGCGGCAACCACCGAAGCCCCGATCAGGAGACCTCCCGTTATGACTAGGCCGCGAATAAACCCCACTGTCCAAGCCGCGTGGTAGTGCTTTTCGTCGACTTCGGCGCGTTGTACGAGGGCGGGAAGAATTCCAAAATCCGTCACGAGCAACAGGAACCCGCTCGCCGTGGTGGCGATGGCCAAGAGACCGAAATCCTCCGGGGCGAGAAGCCTCGCCAACACCAACAGGCGAACAATATGGAGAATCTTTACGCCACCGAGCTGGACGCCTTTCCAAACAATCGCAGCTCCGGTTAGTCTATATAGTTCGGCTTTCAAGATGAGGATCTCTCGACAGATCTCTTTCCGCTAGCCGGAATTCGCGTCAAAGAAAAACACCGAAGCAAGCGGTTACTTGCGCCAATATCCTCGCGCAAGTTGAAACGGCGCCTTGAAGTTGCCTTTAGCACTCTCTCTAAAGATTGTGCGCAGACCTAACAACGGCAGCAATAAATTAAAACAGTACCATTGAAGAGTCGAGGCATGGCGTTTCAAAAACTTGCGAAGGTTTTGTCCCTTCAGAGCCGCGTATTCCGAATTATAGCCGCCGAATCCTGTCTTATTGCCCTTGTGATAAACGATCGATTTGGGCACATAGCGAAACGAGTAACCCTGCTCTTTGACGCGCAGGGAAAAATCAAGATCCTCGGGACCATACGGGTTAAATTGCGAATCAAAACCACCGCACTTCTCAATCACCTTACGGCGAGCCATGGCTATTCCCGCTGGAACACAAGCCGGTATCGTCGGACCATCGTATTGACCTCGGTCAATTTCTCCGTAGCCGCGCCGCCCTGTCTGCCCCGTCCAAAAACTAATATTCGAGCCGCCCGCGCTATCCAGTCGGTTCTCCCCATGCATGATGTATAACTTTGGTGTAGCAATTCCGATGGTGGGGTCGGCCTCGAGGGCTGCAATCAACGGTCTTAGAACATCTTTCGCGACCACGGTGTCATTGTCACAATAAAAACAGTAATCGTAGGCGAAATGATCACGGGCGTACGCGATGCCTAAATTTCGACCGCCCGCCACACCTGCATTGCTCCGGCTATAGACGACGTGCACGTTTGGAAATTCCTTGTTGACCGCTTCGCGGGTGCCGTCCATCGACGCATTGTCGACGAGTACTATCTCTAATCGTGGATACTCAACGAATCGGAAGCTCCGCAAACATCGGATCGTGTCTTCCTTCTGATTGCAGGTCAGTATGACAGCGACAACAAGTGGTTCGTGTAGAAAAGAATTTTCCGGTGGGTTGCGCATTGAGCAGTTTATTCGAAGTCGCTGCGACGATGACACTCATCATCGCTGCTTTTGCCGTTTTTAGGACTCCGCACCATCTGCCGAGAACTGATCAAGGGAAATTTCAACGCGCCTTTTCAACTGGTCCGCGGATACTGGAACAAATGAACGACCACGGGCCGATCTCAATTCGATCAATCCCGCCTCTTTGCAATTTCCACCGCCGCATGCGCCTCTATCGCGCTTACAGGGTGCGGATCCTTCGGATGATTCGTCTCTAGATATCCTCGATCAACGATGTAATCGAAAAGACTCTCGGCTACGGCGGCATGACCCGCGGCAGTCCAGTGACCGTCCAAGCGATAGTAGAGCGCGAGCCGATCAGTTCGCGCTCTGAAAATTGGTGTTAAATCGATAAAGTCTGCGCCCGCCTCATGGGTGCCTTGTTCAACAACGGCGACGGCCCGAATAGGAGGCGCGCTTTCCGAGACCACCGGCGTTTGGCCCGGCGAGAACAGGAAGAGAGTGTGGGCGCCAAGCCGTTTCGCGGTCGCCGCCACCCGCTGCAGCAGAGCAATCGCGCGCCGCCCGTCCTCATCGGTAAAATCCTCTCCGTGCGTAGCCCCAAGATTTCCCATGAGCCCAGCGCGCATCGCGATATAACCGAGCCTTTCGCTTACCAGTTTGGCGAGATGGCTGTGATTTTTGAGCCACTTGTGTGCGCGTAACCAGATCGGCTGGCCTAGAAACGGATCTTTGCCTCCCTGTTTGCTGACCAGCCAACCCTCTCGCACTTCGGCATTGTCCCGCGCAGGAACTCGATTTTCGATGAAATCGTTGTCCGGCAAGAATTGAAGAATTACCAAATCCGGATCGAGAGCCGTGGCACGGCTGAGCAGGAAGTGCAACTGATCCGCGGTGCCGTACCCCGGGACGCCGGCATTGATGACCTGAATGTCTCGTTCGGGGAAACGACTGGCGAGTGCCTTTTCGAGACGGACGGTAAACATCTCCGCCTCACTCACACCAAAGCCCCACGTGAATGAATCTCCCAGACAAACCACCCGGAAGGAATTCGCTTTCCGAGGTCGCGGGTCGACACCTCTTTGGCTAATCTGGTTGATTGTGAAGTGGTAATGGAACTCGGGGCGGGACAGGATCGCGCTAAACCCCGGCGTGAGCACGTAGCCGACGGCGTCATCCGTTACATACATCCCTCGGGGATGAATGTCGAAGATCTGTGGCGAAGCAAACCTCAGACACAACTCAGCGCCGAGCAGCCCGATTGCAAGCGATCCCGCTACCAGCAATAAGTTAGCGATTCCAGGTCTTCTCATTCGCCCTCTGGCTCAGCCGCCAGAAACAATTGGAGCGCCTACGGAAAAATCCGGAGCTACTAGATTCTCGAGAATGGCTAACGTCTCCATGGCGCACTTGTCCCAGCGAAACATTTTCGAGCGCTCTAGGCCTTGGCGTGACAGGGAATTTCGCAGATGCGAGCTTGAGAGCAATTTTTCGATCGCCGCGGCGATATCTTCGGACCGCCGCGGGTCCACGAAGAGTGCGGCGTCGCCAGCCAGCTCCTTCAAGCCGTTTTGATTCGAGGTAATGATCGGCGTGCCGCACGCCATCGCTTCTGTAATCGGGATCGGAAAGGCTTCCATATTGGAGGGGTACAGAAAAAGATCAGCCAGTGAATAGACGACCGGAAGGTCCTCCTGTTCGATCCAGCCGGGAAAGACGACGTTTCTCCCGTATCCATCGCCCGGGATGTGGTAGTCTCGAATGAAGTTCTGGCAATCCTTTCCCCCGACGACGAGCTTGTGCGGGATCGTTTCGTGAATCCTCTGATAGGCGCTGAGAATGCCACCGATATTTTTTCGTCCGCCATCGCCATATCTCTGCAAGGTGAGAATGAATTTTTTCGGCAGACCGTACTTGGCGACAACCCTCTGGCGCGTCGATTCCGCCTCCACGCGGTGAAAATGCTCCCCCGGGCCGAAGTACACCGTTTTGACTTTGCCGGGAGGCAGCTTGAAAAGCTTGTTGTAGATATCGGTCGTGAGCTGCGAAACCGAGAGGATCGCAGCTGCTTTTCTGCAGTAGAGCGGCATCATCAGATTGATGTACTTCAGATCCCAACTTTTCCAGAATTTACTATGTTCGGGAATAAACCAGCCGGCGCCATGCAACACCATGACAGTCTTGCAGGGGGCGAGCAAAGGAACGGTGAATTTGGGATGAAGGAGCACGTCGAGCCGCGACTTCCAGGTTATGTAGGGAACGGCAACTTGATCCCAAAACGCCTTGTTCGGGGCATAGACGACCCTTTCTGTGACGTTTGCGTGGTGCGCAAAACGGCCCACGTGCGCGGGATTCGAGTATAGAAGAACGTAATGATTGCGCCGATCAAGCTCGAGCAGCTTTTGGGTCAGATATCGGGTGTAGACGCCTACTCCGCCTTTTTCATCGAACGCCCGTAGCATGATACCGATACGCATTTGGTCCTCCACCCTGCAATAATGATTCAACTTCGTTCCGCGCCCGCCTTCTCGGGAAAGCGGCGAAAAAAAATATCGAGGCGCTTTCTGTTGATTAGATTTGGGACTTCACTCTAAGGAAGAAAGACCGCGGCACGGATGAAGAGGGTTCATCCGCGGCTGCGTAACAGATCGGGAAGGTTTAACGGCGTTTCGACAGAATTTTCTCCACATCCCGCAGGCATGCGATCTCGGTGACTTCTTTATCGCTTAATGCGGTTTCAAAGACCTCTTCGATTTCCGCGATCAGCCTCAAGTGGCTGACTGAATCCCAGCCGCCGATCTCGTCGCGTTGGATATTTTCGCGGTCCGAGTCGATCTCGATCTGAAAAATATCGGCGAAAATCGCAGCGACCTTCCGGTGCAACTCCGGATCGATCATCGCTCCGCCAAATGTCCCTTCATTGACGTTCAATGGACCTCCTGTAGCTTGCGACGTAATAGCTTGCCCGTGCTGTTTTTTGGCAGCTCGGGAATCAACACCACCGAGAACGGCACCTTATAGCTGGGCAGATTGCGCGCGCAATGTTGGACGATTTGCTTGCTGCGGAGACCGTTCTGCTCCGCCGGTATGACAAACGCTTTCGCCACCTGTCCCAATATACCGTGCGCGACGCCGACCACGGCCACTTCTGCAACTTCCGGCATCTGGCGGATACAGGTCTCGACTTCTTCCGGCGCGAATTTGCGCCCGCCGCAATTGATCAAATCGTTTTTCCGGCCGCCGAGATAATAAAGCCCTCGCTCGTCCTGGTAGCCGATGTCGCCGGTGCGCAGCCAACCATCGGATACGGCGCGACGCGTGGCCTCGGGCCGATTGTGGTAGCCGAGAAAAACGTGCTCGCCGCGCACGTAGATTTCACCCTCCTCGCCAACGCCGAGTATCCGCCCGTCGTCTCCCCGCACCGACATCTCGACTCCGTCGATTGCGTGACCGATGGATTCCGAGTCGGTCAATGCCATCGCGTCCGGCAAAACCGTGCAGGTGGACGCTTCGGTCAATCCATAGGAATTCATCACCTCGATGCGAGGAAACCGGCGCTTCACGGCGCGATAGGTTTCCGGATCGATGGGGGCGCTGGAATTGATGAGCAGCCGGAGCGAAGGGAGCGCTTCGGAGTTAAAACCATGAGACGCGAGTAACATGCGCAGCATGGTGGGAACCGCGCGTAGACAGCTAACCCGTTCCTCCTCGATAACCGAAAGCAACCGGTGGACGTCGAACCCGTTCACCAGAACAACCGTGCCGCCCAATTGAACCAGCGGAATCATCTGACTGTTCAGGGCGCTCGAATGACTGAGCGGCATCACGACAGCGATGACGTCACTGGCTTGATAACCGAAGCCGGTGATCGAGTTGCGGGCCGCGGCCAGCACATTGGCATGGCTGCGGATGACGCCTTTTGCTTCGCCCGTGGTACCGGACGTATACATGAGTTCCGCTGGATCACCGCTCGCGACTTGACGCGGCGCGCAATCATTGCCGAACGATTGGCTGACCCAATCACCAAAACGTTCGCCCCCATCCGGCGTCAAATCGATGCCCAATATGCCCGCGGGCGCCGGGAGCTCAACAAGGGCCTTGTGCAATTTCCCTCCGAGACTGCGATGCACGATGACATGGCGAGCGCCGGAATCGAGAAGCGTGGCTCTGATCTCTTCGGGCGTCAAGCGCTCGTCGATCGGCTGCACGACGGCGCCCGAGCTCGCGGCGGCAAAATAACTGATGACGAACTCCACGCAATTGGGCGCGAGAATGGCGACAACGGCCCCGCGGGGCATCCGCCATCGAAGTATCAAGCCCTTCATGATTCGGCGGATGTCATCGCCCGCCTGCCGATAGGTGAAGCGTCTTGCGCCATCGACCAGAGCGGTCTTTTCAGGCGCGCTCTGTTCGGCTTGAAGCCAGAGGCGATCGAGGGTCATAGCTGGGCCGCTTCCTTGCGCTTTTGCACCACGCGCGCGGGATTTCCCAAGACTACCGTCCAAGGGGGGACATCTTTGTTGACGACAGCGCCGGCGCCAACGACGCTATTGTGGCCGACCGAAACGCCGTCGAGAATAATCGCGCCGGTGCCGACCCACGCTCCGTCATGGATCGTGATGCCTTTGGCCGTACGCGCCTGGCGAATCACCGGGACATCGGGGTCGTCAGCCGCGTGACCTCCGGCCATGAGCTGCGCGCTCGAGCCGATTGAGACATTGGAGCCGATCTCGATCAGGCTCTTGCACGCAAAAAAGCAAAACGGCCCGATTGAAACAAAATCGCCGATGCGAATCTGCGCCTCGTTGCAACTGAGAATGGATTGACGTCCGAGCAGGATTTGATTACCGAGTTGAATGCTCGACGTTGCGCCCTTGGCATCGAGCACCACGCCGTCGTCGATCATGACGCTCTCACCCAGCGAGATCCGCTTGGGAGAGCGTATCGCCAGGCCCCGCCCAAATACGGTCCGAGCCCCGACTTGGCCAAGGATCCACGGATAGCATTTACCGCGGAGCACGTATCCCAAGGCCCCACCGAGGTTCCCGAGAACGCTGGTCAAGATTTCGTATTTTATGAATGCGGTTAAAGACTCATCACCGACAAAGATGCGCAGATACTGCTGATAAGGCGACGTATACGGATTTCCCAATTGTTCGACCAAAGGCTGCTCATTCATTGCTCCACCCTCCGCGGCTCGCTCTGCATGAAAAACGAGAAAAGCCGCCCAGCCTCGGTGTCGCTCGGCCAAGACCCATCGCAATCCGCCCGCCGATTTTCAGGCGGCCTTGCGATCGAGCAGTTCGCTGATCTGCTGATCAAGGGCGTCCACCGCCGCGCCATCGATGTACATGCGCCACCATAGCTCGAGGTTGAGAAGAATCCACAATCGGTAGTTATGGTCCATTGCGCCGCTGCGGTGCTGATCGAGCAATTCGAGCATGTAAGCGCGCTCGAAATAGCCTTCTTCGCACAAGCGCGATTTCATAAACAAAGATTCGAGGACATTGCCGAGCTCCGACTTCATCCAATGGGCGAGCGGGAAGGAAAAACCTTGCTTCGACCTCGACAGCAACTGGGGCGGCAGATAATCTTTGGCCGCCTCGCGAAAAACATGCTTCAACCGGCCGCCTTTCACTTTCAAGCGCGTCGGCGTCGCCGCGGCAAATTCCACAACACGGTAGTCCAATAGCGGCGAACGATCTTCCAGGCTGTGCGCCATGGTCATATGGTCGACGAGCATCAGCAGATGTTCGGGCATGCGGGTCATCATGTCCGTGTACAGCATCTTGTCGATCAACTCTTCCGCGCAGCTACTGTCGAAGTGCTCGAGAATGTTGGGGACGGAATCGAACGCGCCATTCAGCTCCCGGCGTAACGAGGAGGTGAATAAACGCTCCTTGGCTTCCTGGGTAAAGCGCAGGTAGGCCATACTGTGCGCGTACCTGTTGCCGCCCGAGGTCAAGGACATGTCGTTCAGCCATCGCAGCTTTTGCGTCGTGCTGTTATAGCCGTAGGAGTCGGGCAGGAGGCGGAGCAACGCCGGGAACACGCGCTGGCGCAGCGCTCGGGGAACAAAACAATAATAGTCGACAAGGCGGTTACCGACGTAGCGATCATAGCCGGCAAATAGTTCGTCTCCGCCGTCGCCGCCCAACACCACTTTGACGCGCGACTTGGCGAGCTCCGCCGCGAGGAAAACGCCGAAACCAAACGGGTCGGCGATTTCGTCCATGTGCCAGATGAGCTTCGGCAACAGCGAGACCAAACGATTATCGGCGATCTTCTCATAATGTTTGGTGCCGTACTTCTCGGCGACCAGACGGGCGTACGGCAGCTCGTTGAACGCCTGCCTCCTGAACGCCGATCGAAAACGTTTGAATCGGCTGCGAAGCGGAGAGCGCCATCATCGAAGCCACCGTGCTCGAATCGATGCCGCCGCTTAGGAAAGCGCCGACCGGCACGTCGCTCACCAAATGGGATTTGACCGCGTCCAGTAGGATCGCTTTGAGCTCCGCGACGATCTCGTCTTCGCTTCCGGCAAGCTTGTTATTGTAAACCGGCCGCCAATATCGCTGCATCTTGATCTGGCCGTTTTCAACGGTCATCCAGTGAGCCGCGGGCAGTTTGTGGATTCCTTTGAAAAGAGTTTGCGTGCCGGGCAGGTAGCGTAGTGAGATCAGGTGATTCATGGCGTCCGCGGCCATCTCGGGCTTCACCATGCCGCTTTTGAGCAGCGCCTTGATCTCGGAGGCAAAGCCGAATACGCCGTCGCGCTGAAAGAAGAAAAGCGGCTTCTGACCGATATGATCGCGCGCGAGAAACAAGCGCTGACGCGACCTGTCCCAGATCGCGAACGCAAACATCCCGCGCAGGTGGCGCACGCAGTCGGCGCCGTGCTGCTCGTAGAGATGGACGATGACTTCGGTGTCCGTGGAAGTCTTGAACTTGTGGCCCTGGGCCTCGAGGTCGCGCCGGAGATCAAGAAAGTTGTAAATCTCGCCGTTAAAAACAATCCAAACCGTTCCGTCTTCGTTCGCGATCGGCTGCCGGCCGTGCTCGATGTCAATAATGCTCAGCCGCCGATGCCCCAAGCCGATCGCGCCATCGAAATAATAACCCTCGTCGTCAGGACCGCGGTGCCTGAGCGTATTGCTCATCGACCGGATCCGTTGTTCGTCAACCCTGAACGGTTGCCAAAGGCCGCTAATGCCGCACATAACTCCGCCACCCTTGCGATTCAGCAAATCGCTGTGTTTCGATAGCCATTGTTGAAAAACTGACTGTGCTTCGCTCGCTCGCCGCTTTTGAGCATTCTTCGGATCACTAACCCATCGCGGCGATCATCGTGCCGCGACGAACATCCAATAGGCGCAACTTAAGAGGCAACAGCGTTAGATATAGCCGTGGTTACGATACCACTCTCCCGTTCGGCCGAGTCCGGTCGGCAAGTCGACTTTGGGCCGGTAGCCAAGCTCTCGTATCGCTTTGTCGATATTGAAAGCGCGAACCTGGCGAAACCAATCCACCCGACGACGAAACAGCGGCGGCGTCATGCGAAACGGCTTACAAACAGCTTCACAGAGGAAAGCAGCCGTCCACAACGGCCAGAAAGGCAAGTGACGGATGCGCACGGAAGCCCCCAAGGCTTTGCCGACCTCGAGCACCAAATCATTGATCGTATAATAATGCTCGTCGCCGATGATGTAGGTTTCCCCGGCTATACCTTCTTTGCTGCCGGCAAGCTCAAAGGCGTCGACCAGGTTATCAATGTAGACTGGGTGATAATATGTCCGGCCGTCGCCGAACATCAGAAACGATCCGCGTTTTGCCAATCGGAACAAGATCAAAAAGCGCTCCGGGTCGCCGGGTCCATAGATCGCCGTGGGGCGGATCGTCACCGCGTCGAGACCTTTGGCGACGTATTCCTGTACTACTTTTTCGCCTTCGTATTTGGTCAACTGATAGTAGTCCTCGGGTACGATGGGCGATTGCTCACTCCCCGGCGGGGTCTTGATGTGGCCATGTACACCTTGGGTGCTGCAATACACGAACCGGCGTACCTTGGCCCGGTGCGCCACGTCCAGCAGATGCCGCGTGCCCTCTACGTTCACGTCCCAGTAGTACCGCTCGGGAACGTTCAGCTGCCGAAACGCCGCGGCAATGTGGTATACAAGCTCGCAACCCGACATCAGCTTTTCGCTCAGGTGCTTGTCGGTAATGCTGCCCAGCTCGATCTTTGCGCCCAACTGCTTGAGCTCGTCGTAGAACAGTCCCTTCTGATTATCGACGACCAGAACGTCATGGCCCTTTGTCAGCAGTCGTCTAACCAGGTGGCTTCCGGTAAAACCGGTTCCTCCAGTAACGAATATTTTCATGGTATGATCTTTCGACACTCCGGCAGAAATTCTTTCAGCCAGATCTTCGGCATATTTTTCGTAACTTCGATTTGTCCGAAACGTTTACTGTGCTTGGCTCCGACCGCGCGAGCCCAGTCCGCCATCTTTACCAAACCCTCTTCCAGCGGAACCTTCGCCGCGTAATCGAAGACGTCGTTGAGGCGCTCATGGCTCGAGAACGCATGCTTGACCTCGTCTCGCGCATCGAGATACACGACGTTGAGCGCTGTCCCCATGGCGGCCGCGACCTTCTCGGCGAGCTCGTTGACCGTGTAGGGAACGTCGGCGCCGACGTTGAAGATCTGATTTTGCGCTCTGGGATTGAACGGCGCATCGGCAATGACCGGAACCACGTCGCCCACGCAGGTAAACGCCCTGCGCTGTTCGCCGTCCCCGAAAATGGTCATCGGCCGCGACTGCATGATCTGGTTCATGAAAATGCCGACCACGTTGCGATACCGATCGCCGATGTTCTGCCGCTCGCCGTAAACGTTGTGTGGGCGGAAGATCACATGATTCAACCCGAACATTTTGTGGCTGACTCGCAGCTCCTGTTCGACGGCCAGCTTCGCCACGCCATAGGGATCTTCCGGCACCGGGGTCATTTCTTCGGTCATGGGCACCTGATTTTGCCCGTACACCGCGATCGACGAGGTAAACACGAAGCATTTGACGTCGTGGTGAATGGAGGCGTTGATCAGGTTGACACTGCCGATCAGGTTATTCTCGTAATTGAACCTCTTGATGAAATGACTGAGACCTTCAGCCGCATAGGCGGCCAGGTGAAAAACGTATGCGAACCGGTTGCGCGAAAACAGCGCATTGATCAGGTGATGATCCGTGATGCTGCCGTTGACGAACTGGGCCCGCCGGTCGATGTTCTCGACAAATCCGCCGCTCAGGTCATCCAGGACCGTGACCGCGTGGCCCTGATCGAGTAGGTGACTTGCTAAATGGGAGCCTATGAAACCGGCTCCGCCCGTAACCAAGACTTGCGCCTTCTCCATTTTGTTGCTCCTTTGACAGATTGCGCGGTTGCTTTCGTATGGAATTGTAAATATCGGCCAGCCGGCGCGCCACTCCCGACCAGGAATGCTCATTGGCGGCTTTTTGCCGGCTCATCTTCGCAAGCTCCGCCGACCGTTCATGATTCGTCAAAACCCCGATCAGCGCTTCGGCGAGCGACGTGACGTCACCCATCTTTGCGTAGACGCCGACGTGGCCCAATATTTCGCGGTTGATCGGAGTGTCGAAGACGACCGTCGGCAAACCCATCGCCATGTAGCCGAACAGCTTCAGATTGGCTTCGGTTGTCGAGATTTTCGGTGACACCGCCACGTCGGCGATCGAGAGATATCGGGGCACGTCCTCGTAAGAAATTTTTCCGGTAAAATGGGTCCACTTTTCGATTTGCAGGCAGCGCGCCTTCTCGCGATAGTGCTGCTCGTTCGGATATCCGACGATGACGAACTTGACGTGCTCGACCTTTTGTACCACCAGAGGAACCGCCTCGAGCAGCAGGTCGATGCCTTGATACTCGGTCAACACGCCGACGAACATCACCACTTTACTAGTCATTGTCGCCTCGCATCGTCGCAATGCCCAAAGATGTCCGGAGCTCGATATCCTTTTCGAGCGGGCGGAAAATATCCAGATCGACGCCGTCCATTACCGAAGTCACGCGTTCGGCGGCAATCCCATAGAGATTCACACAGGCCTGCGCCGTATGGGTCGAGCTAACGATCAGATGCGCGGGCATTTGGTTGACCATGCGTTCGATCCAGCTCACGAACCTGACGAGCGGCGCGTTATCGGGCAGGAACCGATGAGCAAGCAACTCATCGGTAAGGCTGCCCTGCAAATCCGCGACCAAGGGAATGCGAAAGATCACGCTAGCGATTTTGCCGATCACGATTCCTTCATGGAGATGGGCATGGATTATGTCGGGCCGAAAGCTGCGGCACGTCCGCAGCACCGTCCACAGCAGCAACAGATCGATATAGAACTTGTGCCACGAAGGACCGGCCGAGAGCTTGCCGTACCATGGAACTCTCATCGTCCGCGCCGTGGGAATGCCTTCCACATCGCGGCCCAAAAAATACGTGCAAAGGGTCACTTGATGTCCCATCTCGATCAGCGCCTTGGCTTCCCCCAGGATGCGGACGTGGCATCCGCGATCCGCGAAAAACGGCGTCGGGGCGATCATCAAAATGCGTTGGCTTCGAACCTCAGATGTTTTCATGCATCGGTCCCATAAAGTTCCGTTGAACTTCTTCCAGCTCCGCCGACATCCTTTGCCGGCTCCAACCTAACTCGGCTGCCATGATCTTGGCGCACGACGAAAGCGCGTGATCGCCGGGGTGCCCGGCGGTTCCCAGATTGGTGCGCCTGAAAACGATATCTGCGAGCTTTTGCGCCATCTCGACGCGCACGCCGTGGAGCACTTCGGCTTTGATGACCGGGGAGTCGGCCGCGACGCGCTCGAGACATTGTGGCTGGGCATCGCCATGGCGGAGCACTTCACCGTATGCCGCTCCATGGGTCTCGACCAAATGGCGCAAGATTTCGGCATCCACCCGAGCGGGCCGCTCCCGCAAGGCTCGGGACAACAATGCCTCGACGTCTTCCCCGGCTCCGCAAAGTGGGATTTCCGAAGTGCTACAACGAGGTGCGCGCCTGTCGAGCTTCTTAAAAATCAGATTGACCGTCTGCTCGGCGACTTGCCTGGCAGTCGTGTACTTCACCCCGACGATGGAGACCAAACCGTCGATCCCATTATCGATGGCGTGATCACGGATTTCGTGATGTTTTTTGAGCTGGACGTCGCCACCTCGGGCGTCTCCTTCCGCGGGAACCAATCCACGAAAGATTGCTACGACGTCTGCGCGCTCCAGCCGCGGCGTCGGAAAAGCTGTATTGATCTCCCGGATCGCCTCGCCGATTTCGGCTTCGCTGACCGTCAGAGCTTCGGGAGGGCCGTCGTGCGGCCTTTGAAAAGTGCCGACCAGGGACCACTTACGCCAAGGCGTTACGAAGAAATAACGAAATCCCTTCTTGACCATCGCGTCTGCATCGCTGTACGAGAACCGGCTCGGCACGCCAACCGCGATCTTCCCGGCGATAATCGGACGGGTAACGAGCACCATCGACTTGCACAAAGCCTGGTTCTGGGTGCTTGCGTACCTGAGCGGTTCGAGCAACTGCGCGGCCCAAGGCCCTGCGCAGTTGACGACCATGCGCGCGCGCACGGTCAAGGCATCGCCGGTCAACAAGTCCTTAAGATGGACGCCGGTCACGCGCGCACCTTCGCACACAAAGCCGCCGGCCTCGACGTAATTGGCAACCTCGGCGCCAGCGTCTACGGCCGAGCGCAGCAACGCAAGATTCAATCGGCCCGGATTTTCGACCTGCGCGTCGCAAAACAGCGCCCCTCCCGTTATGTCGGGCTGATCCAGCCCCGAACAAATCTCCAGACACTCGGCCCTCGAGATCACCCGGCCGGCCGGGATTTGCTGGCGCGTCGGCAAATCACGGTTGCGGTCCGTGCCCACCCAATCGTTGAGCTTCAGCGCCGCGGACATCAGCAGTTTTCCCCGCAACAGCCGCTTATAGGTCGGGATGAGAAACGGTAACGGTCGGACCAGATGGGGAGCGATGCGCAAAAGAATACTGCGCTCGCGAATCGACTCGCGCATGCGCTTAAGATCGCCGTGCTGCAAATAGCGTAGCCCGCCATGAATGATCCGATGATGATTCGACGAGGTGGCATGGCCAAAATCGCCCCGGTCCACCAAAGCCACCCGAAGTCCTCTGAGAGCCGCGTCCCGCGCCACGCTGATGCCATATATCCCGGCACCGATGATCGCGATATCAAAGATCGTATCGGCTAGCGCGGCTGGATTTCTTTTCAAGGCTGCGCTTTGTAAGACCGCATCAGGACGGAGGGTGTCAGGGAAAGCGCTGGCTACCGGCAGACTCGATGAAGCTCCGCCCATAACGTCCAATAAGGCGTGAGCCGATAAACCGAAGGGCATGTGACTCTGTGCTGCTGTCAGGTCCCCGCGGACCTGTAAGTCGAACGCGCGGCCAAATCCACGCGAACGACTTCATCAAACAATTTACTGTACTGTCGCTTTCGGCGGCCCGGCTGTCGGCAAGCCTTCGGTTACCTACCGAAGTCCATTTGACCCGTGGCTTTCCGCCCTTCCTTCTCGGGAAGTTCGGCTTTTTCAGGCGAGTAGCAAGCCTGAGCGCAAGCTCGGTGCCAAAGCCAATTGGCTGGAATTAAAGGAATTTTTGACCAGACTTTTGTGGTATTTGCCAGCCTTGGCAGATGCCATCATGACAGTGGCAGCCAGCAGCGTCAGTCATTTAGTTGTAAGATGGCGAAAATATTGTTGTTTGCGGCCTTGGGATGAAGAACTCAAGGGGAGCGGCGAAACGGGTCGCGGCGCCAAACTTTACTTTCAGTTCGCGCTTCTATGGCTAATTTGCCCGGTGCTCTACCTGCCCTCCAAACGCAAGATCGTGCTGGCCGTCTTGAGCAGGATGCTCAGCTCGAGCGCGATGGAGCGATTCTTGATGTAGTACAAGTCGTATTGAAGTTTTTCGAGCGCGTCGCTTTCCGAAGACCCGTAGCCGAAATTGATCTGCGCCCAGCCGGTGAGTCCCGGCCTGACAATGCTCCGAGCGCCGAAGAACGGCACACGCTCGCTTAACTCCTCGACAAACTCCGGGCGTTCCGGCCGAGGGCCCACGAGCGACATTTCACCGGTGAGCACATTCCATAGTTGCGGTAGTTCATCGATTCTGGTTTTGCGCAGCACGCCGCCGACGCGCGTAATCCTGTCGTCGCCCGGCGTCGCCCAACGAGCGCCGTTGCGCTCCGCATCGGCCACCATCGTGCGAAACTTCACGACGTGAAAGACGCGCCCATCTCTTCCGACCCGCCGTTGCCGAAACATCACGGGCCCGGGAGACTCGAGCTTGATCGCGGCCGCGACCAAAGGAAAGCAAAGGAGAGCGGGCATTCCCAGCACCAGCGCCGCGAAAATATCGAGCGTGCGTTTGGCGATTTCAAAGCCGCGTTTGTTGAATGCTCTGACACTGCCGACGAACCATCCCTCGTTGATCAGCGAGCTCGGTATTTTTCCCGTCACCTCCTCGTACAAGTGGGTGAAATCGATCACGTGCGCGCCCGAGCACAGCAGCTTGTAGAAAAACACCCGCATCGCTTCATTGTCGCCGACCTGCCGTGTCACCGCGACAACGTCGATCTCGCGCGCAAGAACGCGCGTTTGAATGAATTCCTGTAGGACCGGCAATTCATCCTCGGCCGGATGTTCCAAAGTAAGTACATGGCACACGTTGTAACCAAGATAGCTTTTTTGCTCCAGCAAGCTTTTCAACTCCGCCATTTCACTGCCGCTGCCGCACAGCATGACCCTCATCTTCGGGCCGATTCTGCCCCATTGCATGAACAACTGGCGGCTGGCAAACAGGAAAAAAGTGAGAAACGTCAGATCGAGAGCCAGCACGATGCGCGGCGGCATTCTGAAGACCTTGGGGGTGATCCGGAAGTAATTGACCGTATAGAAAATGGTGATTCCTATGACGCCGCAAATCGCGAGCGCCAGTGCGATTCGTTTGATTAGCTCGCGCCGCGACGTGAACCGCTCGATATCGTATAAGCCAACGCTGTAGAGGACGAAAAGCCAGACCGCATGGAGAATGTTAAAGCCGGTGAAAGTCCGGCTCATGGTAAAGTATTTCGCCACCGCGTACTCCTCCGGAAGCCATAAATCCCGCAGGAGTAAGGCGAGAAACAGGGCGCAGTTAACCAGGACGAGGTCGCATAGGCACAAAAGCACCTTCTGCAGCGGAAACGATATGAATACTCGCTGTTTGATCGCCGGCGGTGAAATACCGGATAAATCAAATTTATCCGCGACGGAACTACTCGCGTCCATGGATGCCTCCTGAAAATCTGCTCGAGCGAATTGCCGTCATACAATGCGCGGCGTCGGTCAACTTCCCCGCGCCACCGACCAGGTCGCGCCCTGACGCCCGGTAAGCCAGGCGACGAAACCCCAGGCGACGGCGGCATTGCCGACAAGAAAATGCAGGGCGAAGGAAAACAATGGTCGCGGTTTGCCCAACCAGTAAAGCGCCGCACCCGTGCCCGCCGCTAACAAGAAGAGCCCGATGGCAAAACGCAGAAATGCAAACACGCCGCCATCCAAGAGAAACGGAACTGCCAGGAGATTCAGCACCAGAAACGGGCTCACCCAGCGCAATACTTTCTTGGACGCAAACTGAAAAAGAACAAAGGGTCGCACGGGATCGAGCAAGCAACCGAGCCAGCGGGCCATGCCGTGGAACGTCCGCGCGCTGATCCTCGAGTGGCGCGCAAACTCGATGCCTACCTTCGCCGATGCCGGTTCAAGACATATCGCCGCCGGCTCGTAGAGGACTTCGTGACCTTTGCGCAGCACCTGGAGCGGGATCTCGAGATCGACCGGGGTCATCGGGTCCATGGGCTCAAAAAATTCCTTGCGAAAAGCAAAATTCCCGCCATAGGCGCCAATAACCGACCCGAGCGCGCTTTCCGCTTTTTTTACCCAGGAGTCATAGCGCATGTACAAACCTTCGCCCTGGTGCGCGGCGCCGTCCTTTGCATCGAAGTAGCGGACGACTCCAGAAACACACCCGACACGCGGGCGGGCGAAGTGACGCACGAGTTTTTTGATCGCGCTTGCGTCCAGGATTCCGTTGGCGTCGGTGAACAGCAAAATATCTCCTCGCGCTTGGGGACAGGCGGCGTTGAGCGCGGCGGTCTTTCCCGCTCTGTTCCGCCGCGCCATGAAAGTCACGCCGCGGTTGCGGTATTCGCCGACGATGCTATCGGTCCGGTCGGTGGAGGCGTCCGAGACGACAAAAATCTCCAACCGGTCTTTGGGGTAGTCAAGCCCAAGCAGGTTCTCAATTCTTCCTCTAATGACTGCATCTTCATTGTGCGCAGCCAATACGACGGAGACCGTGGGCCACACATCCGGCGCCTCCGAATGCGGCGCAGTCTTGCGCCACCGAGCAAGCAAGACGAGCACGAGTGGATACCCGACGTAGGTGTAAAACAGCAAAGACAAGGAGCCCCAGAAAAAAATCTCAGCCATGATCAAGCAACCTCGTCGATCGTTGCGCGATTGTTTTTGCTTCTGAGTAAAGTGCAGTTACAAATTCGCGCATGACAGAACTTTCACTGCCGCCAATGGAAAAAATGGTCTTTAATCGCCTTTACGAGACAATTTGTTTTGAAGAGTGTCAGAAAAGCATACAGATTTCGTGCAGTGAAGAGCGGGACTGAACACATTTTCATTCGCTCTTCAAAATCATTGCGCGCTCCTGCACAAATCACTTGTCATAAAAGCCGTGCATTTTTTAAACGTTAGCTGCGCGATGGCGAAAACAACCAACAAGCTTGCGAAAATGGCATATGCCTTGCTGCATGAGCAGCGCAAATCACAATTAGAAGACAGCTCACTGTGAGCCTGTTAAGAGCAAACCGCGCGAAAGCGCGGGACGCAAAGCCACTGGCCTGACTCTCCGTACGTTGAGAAAGGTCGCAGGGCTACCTGGCGAGCACAGCACCTTCCGGGGGTCTGTGATTCGCTTTTAGACGGAATCGCACACACTTGGGAGGGTGCCGATGACTTTGTTGAGCTACGCATTCAAGCGTCTGGTATTTTTCACATCATCGATTGTTTTCATAGGTTTCCTGCACGCGACGGCCGACGCCGCCTCGATTAGGCTGCTGTGGGCGGATCTATCGAGCAACGAAGACGGGTTCAGGATCGAACGCAAGCCGTCCGGCGGCAACTATGCGACGCTCGCCACCGTGGGCGCGAACGTGCAATCGTACACGGACGCCAACGCGACCGCGGGCGTGAGTTACTGTTACGTCGTACGCTCATTTAATACCGGCGGGGTATCCGCTCCTTCAAATAGCGCGTGCGGCACGGCGCCGGCTTCCACGTCCGGCGACCCAGTCGCCAGCGGCTCGGGCTCCACGGACGGAACCGGCAGCACGGACGGTTCCAGTACCGGCGGTTCCAGCGCGCCGACAATTGCAGTTGGATCGTATAGCGGCAGCAAATGGAAAGATTACAGCGTCAGTCTGACGATGAAATCCGCGGACAACGATTCGATCGGAGTCATGTTCCGTTACCTCGACAACGACAATTACTACCGGTTCTCGTGGCATAACGAAACAAAAACGCAGCAGCTCGTAAAGCGCGAGAACGGCGCCTTCAAGGTTCTGGCGAAACGCACGGCGACTTACACCTCAGGAAGAAGCTATTCCCTGGCGATCAGCGCAAACGGTTCGCAGCTCAAGGTCGCGGTCGACGGCGCGACGATCTTCACCGTTACGGACACGAGCTTCGCCGACGGTACGATCGGCTTATACTCCTCTTCCAATCAAGGCAGCTCTTTTGATAACGTCAAGGTCATCGATTTGAGCACGGAGAAAACTTTGCTCACCGAAGATTTCAGCGACGGAAACTTCGTCGGCTGGAGTATCATCGACGACCCGGCAGCAAAGAACGGCCCATCCCTTTGGTCCGTCTCCAGCGGAGTCTTGCTTCAGAAGAGCAATATCGGTTCCGGAACCAGCGACGCCCTCGGCACCTACGCCTTATTTACCCGAGGCAGTTGGACGGACTATCGCTTCAGCGTAAAGATAAAATCGACCGACAATGATTCTATTGGCGTCATGTTTCGCTACCAGGACGATCGCAACTACTATCGATTCGTTTGGGATCCCCAGGAAAAATCCCGGCGCCTGGAAAAGCGCGTAAACGGCGTTTTCACTTCCATTGCTCACGACACAGTCCCTTACGTCACCGGCCAGACGTATCAGATCGAGATCGGCGCGAACAAAGCCGCATTACAGGTTCTGGTCAACGGCGCTTCGGTCTTCGCGGTCAACGATTCCACTTTCAGCGGAGGCACGGTCGCCCTGTACTCCAGGTTCAACAGCACAAGCATCTTCGATGACGTCATGGTTCAGGATCTATTAACGAAGACGGTCTTGCTATGGGATGATTTCAATGACGGAAATCTTCACGCCTGGACGATCATTGATGACGATGGCACCCGATCCGGCCCTTCCGAATGGTCGGTGTCCAACGGCGCGCTGGTGGAAACCAGCAACATCGGCTCCGATAGTCAACTAGGCACTTTCGCAGTATACTAGAAATCAGGCGTAAGGAACTGACATCGCGAACAATCAGGAGTAGAAATGAACCCTCAGTTAAAAATGGCCGTCATGTCCGGCGCGCTTTTCCTTGGCTTCCTTATTGCCGACTCAAGCATCGCGGCAACCTACCATGTGAAAAAGTCCGGCAACGATTCCTATAGTTGCACCCAGGCGCAAAGCGCCTCGACACCCAAGCTGACAATTAGTTCCGCTCTTAACTGCATCGGTACAGGAGCAGGTGCAGGCGCAAACCATACTGTTCGGGTCTACGCCGGCACCTACGCCGAAACCATCAACAACAACTTGCCCGGCGGCACTTCATGGAACGATCCATTCACACTTGAGAGTAATCCCGGTGATGTTGTCAGCATACGACCGTCCGGATCTTGTATCATAACTATCGACCTTCGCCGATCAACGACTCAGTATGCAATTATTCAAGGCCATGGTGACGCTAAAATGGTAGTAGACGCCACGAACTGCAGTAATAACGCTATAAAGATCACTAAGTCTACTTCACACGGAACAGCGCATCACGTTCGGCTTAAAGAGTTGGAGGTTAGGAATGCGCCTAATCACGGTATTCAAATAACATCTGATTCTGCTTTTAATGAACAGATCAACTTGTGGGTGCACCATAACGGCTCTTCGGCAAACGTTGACGATACCCACGGAACTTACGTTGGCGGGCCGGACAATCTGATCGAAGGCGGACTTTACGAGTACAACTACCATAGAGGTATTCAGATCCGAGCGGGTACTAAAACTGCGCACCGCAATATCATCCGCCGAACAATTATTAGAAATAATGGCAGAGCTCCCGGAGGGGGAGGAAACGTCGTACTCGCCGCGGGCGATGACATCCAGTTTTATAACAATATCGTTTATGGAGCTACCATTCACGGAGTGTCTGTTACCTGTTCAGGTGGTTGTCCTTCCCGAACAAAAATCTACAACAATACAATCTTTAAGAATGGGCAATATGCGATCAACTTACACGGTGTGAGCCAAACTGAGATCAAAAATAATATCTTTTGGCAAAATGGATCAGATACGGTCGCCCTCGGGCCCAGTATTGGCACAACGCAATCGAATAATTTAACCTCAGACCCAAAATTTGCCGATGTGACCAAGTATAATTTTCGCTTGGTGTCAGGCAGCCCAGCTATCGACAAAGGAGCGACCATTTCGGCAGTTAAAAACGACTTTGATGGCCGGCCGCGGCCACAAGGAGCAAGTTTTGATATTGGAGCTTTCGAATTTAATGCGACCTCGGGTGGTAGCCAGCCAATTCCGTCAGCGACTCCGCCGGCGGCTCCCGGTCAGTTAACGACAGTGACTCAGTGAGCTTGCAGTGTGATTTGAAAACTTCAGCAAGGCGCTGTCCGTTTTTCCACATATCGAAACTCTGTTCGGCGTAGTTGCGAGCCTGCCGGGCATAAGAAATTCTGCGGCCTTCATCGGTCAACAACGATTCTATAGCATCAGCTAACGCAGTTACATTTTTCGGCGGTACCAGGACTCCGCGTTTGCCGTTGCCCAGCAGTTCGGGAATCCCAGCAACGGTCGAACCGAGCACCGTCGTGCCCACTGCCATCGATTCTTTGATCACGTTCGGGACGCCGTCCCCCAGATCCGGAGAGGGATGAACCAAAAGCATCGCTTGACTGATCGCCGCCGGAACCTGGTCAGCCGGAAGCCAACCGCGAAATCTAATTTGGTCGACGATATCGAGATCGTGTGCTAAAGACCGGAGCAACTCTGCTTGCTCGCCGTCGCCGACCAGATCAACGGTGACGTTAACACCGCGAGTCTTAAGCAAACCAACCGCTCGTAACAGATAGTCGAAACCTTTTTGCTCGACGAAGCGGCCCACGGCGATAATTGTTCCCGGCGTTCGATCATCGAGCCCCATTGGCACCGTCCCGAAATCCAGCCCGTGATGGTGTACGAATATCTTCTCCTTAATTACTTCCTGAACATCAGAAAACCTCTCCGCAATAAAATTGCGGTTGAACTCGCTACAGGTGATGATCTGGTCGGCGTACAGCATTTTGCACTTCATGAAAATCGGCCTTCGGTACAAATCGACGTTTGCATGCAGAAAAAGTGAGAAGGGATTCGAGACTCCGGACAATCGATGATACAGGTACGCGCACGTGGCGGGATAATTACCCCAATATGCCAGGACACGATCGTAATTGTTCGGGTACATTTGCGCCCACGCCCACGCCTTTAGGAACACGTAACTACTCTTCGCTAACGGTTGCAGTCCGTATTGGAGCGCGGATGCGCTGATCGAAAACGTGTCCGCCAAAAATTGCGTCAGCTTTTTGGGTGGCCAGGAATAGAAACCCCTGATGCAATCGCGCATCGAGAGATGGTGCACCTTACTGGGGGGCAATACCTTCTCGTTGAGGAGCTCGGGAACATACTTCCACAGGCTCGAGTCCAGGGGATAGATCGGAAATACCTCGACGTCGATCCCGGCGTCGATCAATCCGCGGATATCCCGGGCGAAAAACGTGGCTGTGCGGCCGGGGAACTGATTGGTAAAAACAGCGAGTCGCATATGAAGTTACAACATCTCCTGCGATGAGTTGGGTTTCCGCAGAACGAGCGTGCAGCCGCGCGTGCGAAGGTCCTCGGAATCAAGCGCTCGATATCGGCTGGACAACTGCATGGAGGGAAGCCCCGATTGGCCGTAGTCGCTTTTGATTTCGAGTATCTCAAAGGGCGCCTTTTTGGCCAGCCTGAGATGAGTGCTTACCGGTTCTCGATTGAGCAGAAACTCCCGGCGCCCGCGAACAAGGCGCCATTGCCAATCCGTGTATGCGCGGTGGCCGTTCCAATAGGGAGACAGGTTGTGGGCGGCGAAATCGATCACGTGCGAAGCATATCCGCCCGGCTTCAACCATACTGCGGTGGCTGCGTAGGTATCGTCCAGATCGTCAACGTGCTCGAGCACAGCCTGGGAAAAGATCAGATCGAGAGAGCCGGCCGCTATGACGCTTGGAGAGTTCCATGGGGCGCGGTAGGTGATTAAGGCGCTGGCGCCCAAGCCTTCGCTGAGCTGGCGCCTGATAGCGTCGGCGCGCCCGGCAAGATCCGAAAAGCTTACCAAGTGTTGCGGAAACGCATACGAGGTCAATCTCGGCCGCACGCGGGGAAATTCGTCATGATCCGGTATTGCCTCGCGCCTGGCATAAAGCTCGACCAGCTCTTCGAAGATGGCCCGGAGGTTGGCTTTCGCCGAAAACGGCACGATATCGAGGCCGACGTAGCTGCTTGCTCCCGAGAGCAGGGCCGCCAACCCGATTCCTATGCTGTCGCCCGGCCCTAATTCGCCGACTGTCGCGTGATGAACACTGAATCCGTGGGAGCTCAACACGGTCAAATGACGCAACCAAACCGAGTAGCAGTATCGAGCGGAGTCGGTTCCCGACGTCGCCGCGCGCTTTTGGCGCAGCCGATTGAGCGCCGGGACCTGGGTCAAGATCCCTTTCATGATATGCGCCGTTTTCCAGGTATGAAGCATGGGACCGTACGTTGAAGTCACGGAAGGCTTATTAATTGAAGCGTTGCCAGCCCGCGGCGCGATAGGCTTCGAACGTATAATCGAGCAAACGAGTCAAACCAAACTCTTTTTCTGCCTTCGCGCGTGCCGCCTCTCCCATGCGCCGGCACAGCGCATGGTCGCCGGCCAGCCTTGCGATACGCTCGGCAAAGGACTCGGCGTCGTTGCCGTCAACGATGAATCCGGTTTTGCCTTCGTCAACGAGCGCGGGAATGTCGCCGGCCTGCATCGCCACGACGGGACGGCCGCACGCCATGGCTTCCATCACGACGTTGGGACAGCCTTCATTTTCAGAGGTGTGCGCCAGGATCGCAGCCTGAGACAGCAGAGCTGGGATTTCTTCCCTGCGGCCGGCGAACTCTACACGATCGGTCACGCCGAGATCCCTTGCCTGCGTCTCCAGCCGCTCTCGGAGCGGGCCGTCGCCGACGAGTTGCACAAGAAATTCGATGTTTCTTTGCTTCAGCAAAGAAGCCGCCCGCAGCAAGCGATCCCAGCGTTTCACGGGCGACAGCGATCCGATACCGATAATTTTCAGAAGTCTTTGATCCACCGGCGGCAGTGTACTTGAACTGTTCGGTATCGATGCCGTTGCGCACCACAAAGACATGCCTCGGGACAAAATAATTATCCGTCTGGCGAGCGCTTTCAGCGGCGGCGAAACTGTTGAAGATCTGATGGCGCGGCCACCGCGCGCACACTCTGCCCAAAGAGCCGTACTCCGATCGTGAGCGGTGAAAATCACTTCTCACCGAGCCCACCGGAATAGACTTGGTGCCGATGGCGGCATACCAGGCCGCCAGATTGGTATAAAAGCTGTAAGAATGAACCACCTCGGGATTGAGCCTGCGAAGGAGCTTGCGCAGTACCGCCATTTTTTTGATTCTTGAGCTCCCTCCGCTGAGGCCGTGAAGAGGCACGCCCAGGGCGCGAATGCGCGAGACATACTTTTCATCTTCACGAAAGTGCCAAACCAACACCTGCGGTTTGTGGCGTTCTCGATCCATAGTCTCGAGGAGATAGCAGAGTTGCCGCTCCAAACCGCCGTCGCGTAGTTGACCCACGACGTAAAGAAGGCGGCAGTCCGCCGGGCTCGTGGATTGCAAGCTACTCAGCCCTTAAGCAACGGTGTCACGGGAGGATTGATTGACCACGGGATAAATGTATTGCGGCTCAAATAGCCGAGATCTCGCCTTTTTTACTTATACTTTCGCGAAACTTGTTGATCTATTGCTTAGCCAACTTGTCATTCCACGCAGTCCAATCACGGGCAAACGAAATTGCAATCGATAGCCCCAGCGATTGAAACGGCCGAGCGACTGCCGGTACCACTCATCGTAGCCATCGAGGCTCAGCGGACGGCTCACTTTGATGAAGCGCCGCAACGCTCGCTCCTTCCAGTCCGGCCGCGTTTCATGCGCGCCGCGCCAGTAGGAATAAATATCCCAAGCCAGCCGTTTGCCGCGCGTAAATTTAAACTCCACCACGAGGGCTTCCCGGTTGCGGCGTACCTGCTTCCGAATCCAACCGCCGGCAGGGGATCGCACGTTGCTGAAAAAAAAGTTTCCCAGGCTGTAGAAGACCGGCCGGTCGCTGATGATTTCCGCGCCGCGGATGACGTGCGGGTGATTGCCAATGACGGCGTCGGCGCCTCCATCCAGCAGCTTACCCGCCAGCAATCGATCTTGTGGCCTTGGGAACGAAAAACACTCATCGCTCCAGTGCATATAAACGATCACCCAATCGACCGACCGACGCAATGCGGTAATAGCACGCAGCGCGAGTGACTCACCGGGCCAAACGTTAGGTCCGATACCCGACGGATCCGGTCCTTCGGGATGTGTTTCCGGAGTAACCCAGTTAAGGACTCCCACTCGCCCTTCGGGTCCCTCCCAAATCCATGGCCGGCTGATTTCATTGTTGGTAAGGCCGCCGCCAACGATATCGATTCCGACACCCTTCAGGCTTTCGACGGTCTCTACGACGCCGTCGACACCGCCGTCCATCAGGTGATTGTTGGCCAATCCCGCGACCGCGGGAACCCAGTTCTTAATCACCTGCACCGCGCCGACCGGAGCAACGTAGCGTCGCATGCTGCCGCTCATACGCGGTTTTTTTACCGACGCGTTGGCGCACGGAAATTGCCAATTAAAGAGAATGCAGGTTCGCTGCGCCACATGCAGATGGGCAAGCGGGCGTTGCCATTTTTCCAAGACATCGCGTTGTTCGTCGAGAGCGACGTCGCCAATACAGATGAGCCGCATCGAATAACCTGGAGCGATTCTTCGAAACCAAAAGAACCGAAGTGGGGGGAGAGATTAAACAGCCCGCACGCCCGCCTCGCGGGCGCCCAAGTTCTTCGGACGAGCGCGGAGATACGCGTAATGCCGAGCGGGTGAGACTACAAAGGTTGCACTTGCCAGCGAGTAGGCCAACACAAACCAGAAAAACTTCTTGTGCAAGTACGTGCCCTTCAAATTGACCGCCAGAAAGAGCAACAGCAATGCCAGCGGCAGCGCTCCTTGAAAGGATCTGCGCGCTCGCCACGCCGCTTTCAAGCACATCCAGAGTCCGAATAGAAACGGGATCGTGCCCAGAACACCTACTTCGGTTAAGAGATAAAGGTATAGATTGTGAATATCTCTCTCCGGGAGGCCAAGCCGGGAACCCAACTCGACGCGATTACGCATGGGGCCCCATCCCAGAGGCTGTTCCTTGAACATCTCAAAAGCATAATAATAAATCTCCTGGCGTCCCGACAGATCGCCCTGGGTGAGGGTCTTTTCCCAACGGAGCCTCACCGCGTCAATCTGGTACGAAGCAATGACGAGAACTACGATCCCGACGACGATCGCGAAGCTCATCTTGATCTTCATGGCGAGATTGGCCTTGATAAGGGGAAAAATCAGTAAAGCCCCCACCAGAGCGAGAAGCGCGCCTCGCGACCCGGTGCGAACCAAGCCAATGGTCATGAGCCCGAAACAAGGCCAGAACAGAAGCTGCAGTTTCGCACTGCCTTTAAAAAAGCCTTGTTTGAGACCCACCAACGCGAGTGTTCCAAGCGCGAGTGTGACTCCCACCAAGTTCGCGTTGGCTTCCCCCACAGTGGCCCGTGCCGCTTCCTCCGCACTAAGTCCCGCAACGATCAACCCGCCAACGATCGTGCAGGAAGCGACAAGCGTCAGCAACGACCCCTTAACGACCCGCTTGTACTGAAGGATATTGTAAGAGACCCAGAAGAGAACGAGAAGCTGAAACAGTGTCAAAAAGCGAAGAATAATATCTTTCGAAAGCTCGGAGCCGGAGAGAACGAAAAAGATTCCCCATACCGAATGCAAGTAAAGATAGGTAGCAAACAACCAAAATACCTTGGGAGGCATCCTCCAGCATAACCGGGGTTGCAGCACCGTCACAATAATGAACAGGACACCGATCAATTTGGGTATGGTACCAACAACGCGGATCCCCACATCCACAGACTCGAAGGGTATGGAAAAAATAAAGCCGTAGTAAAAGTAACGGATGATCGGCTTGGGCTCTCCGTTGCCAATCCGCGCCGATCGTTTTCGGCGGATTCCGCCCTCCAACGCAGCCGGCGTTTCAAAATTATTTGTCGGCATCTTCATTGTTAGTCACGAACCTAGGCGAGCTTTCAAAGGTCGACCCGAAAGCTGCTCCCGATGGAAAATCCAGTTTCTTTATGATAGCCGGCCATGCAAACGCGGCATCCGGAGCCGCTATCGGAACCGAGCAGACGTCAGGGCCGCAATAAAAATCAGATGTTTCATGGATGCTGCTGCCAGGGGGCATTTGACGAGTGATCTGCCGCCTAGCAAGCGCATTGCGATCGCTGCCGTGGTGTTTATATTGAAGGATGGGCAGGTTCATACTCAGAGACTACTAACCGTATTTTGCCGGCGGCGGTTCTGTCGATACGGGATACACAAGAGAGCGAGACAGAAACACCAGAAAGGTTGTCGCGCAGTATCCGTTCGATGCTAGCCATCTGATCGGCCGTGAACTGCGGACCCGGAACTAATGAAATCTGGACATCACTGCTTGCGGCTTGTCTCACCTGGAACTCACGCACGTCAAAATTTCCGAATATACTTGGAAATTTGACGCCATGAATCGTCCCGCCATCGGGTAGTGAGACGAAGTCAACCGTACGCCCGACGATTTGCTCCAAAAACTCCGCTGGCGCATCAGCCCCGGACTGCGGAAATTTTGCTCGATCACCCAAGCGGTAGCGTAGGAATGGCATTCCAAGCCGGTGAAGATCGGTGACTATGACTTCGCTTCCTGTTTCCGGGTCGGACTCACCGTAGGGCTCGACCATGATGTTTGCTCCCGCGACATGGAGACGTCGATTCGATGAGTCTAGCTGCATGGCGATCAATCCACAGTCACGGCTCCCATACGACTCGTGCACGGGCACGCAAAAAACTTCTTCAATGATTCGTCGTTGGATCGGGTCGAGCTTTTCGGCTCCGGTAATTATTCCGCGCTTTGGATAGCAGGGCCGCTTACCGCGCTCCCGCAAACGGTGCGCGAGAAGTGCCAGCGGCGAGGTATAACACCATAAAAATTCAGGCTTGTAAGCTGACATCCGCGCATCGACTTCATCCAAAATTTGGTCGCTCAAATGATAACAGTCGTGCGACTGTCGATGCGCGAGCCAGTTTGATAATTGCGTTCTTATCTTGTTTTTGGCCAACGGGCCGCTTGGCGCACCCCATAGCATCCCTGTACGATCGCCGGCACTGTAACCGATTTTGGAAAATCCCCACTCCGACTGCACGCTTCGCCACGCGGAGGCGCGTTCGTCAAGCCAAAATCGAACACGCACGCCGGTGCTTCCCGCGGTGGAATTAGCTCGCATTTTGTCGCGGCTGAATCCTTCTGCGACAAAGTCTTCGACACGATCGATAACTGTTTTTTTATCTAGAGCCGGCAGTTGCCGATAATCCGCGAAAGTAAAATTCGCCTTTGGATCGAACCCAACGTTACGGAACAACTCCTGATAATAGGGCACTTTTTCACCCGCCCATCGAACAAGCGTTCGTAACTCCTTCAGAATCAGATATGATCGCTCCTCAGCATGCCCGTTGGACCAAGCGCCGAAACCGGCACGAGCTTCGCGGACGAAAGCGCGACATTTGCGCCTACTCTCGGTCCAAGGACCAAGAATAATCCAAGGAATGAAAAAGTTGCGACTAAGCCATGTACGGGTTGTGACCATTTCTACCTACTCTAAAGTTTCCTTAGCGTACTATTCTGGACTTTATCGACACAGATCGCATGCTGCTGCCTATTAGCTGGTTAGGCCCCAACCTGAGATTCACCTGACCGGGCAAACCTCTCGATGGACGAACTAAGATTGTTAGTAACTGTTCGCCGAATGGCTTTTCGCAACACTCGTATCAAGGTCTTTTGCAATATGTGGCCATGAGAAACTCTCCGCCGCTTCACAGTTTGGCATGGATCCAAGCATTAGCTTTTTGATATATTCAGAGATTCCTTCGACGTTACCACCAGAAAAACACACAATTCCAGGTATTCCTCTTACGATCGCGTCAAGATCGCTCCCTTTAGGGGTAATGAGTAGAACGGGTGTTTTGAGACCCAAAGCTTCGTACACCTTACCGGTCATAATGCCCATGTCTTCCATGGGAGCATCATCACTGACGGAGGTGATCACTATGGCAAGACTGGCCCCTCGAACCGCGGCTAACGCAGCGGCGTGAGGTACCCATCCATGTGAAATAACCTTCGACGTAACGCCGAACCGGGCCGCCTCATTCAATACGTGTGCTTGCTGCCGACCATAATAGTGAAAAAACCATTCCGCCTCGTTTTCCTGGTTTTCCATGAGCCTCTTTAGGGCTGCCATGATTGGTGAAATTACTCTCTTAGGAGGATAAAACGTTCCTGCATATACAATCGCAAAATGACCAAAGTCATAGGGCTCGACACCAGCCAGGTCCTCAGGATCGTAGCCATTTGAGACCACATGCAGTTTTGACGCAATATCGTAGCGGTGATCCAAAGCCTTTGCCCACGAGGGAGATACAATCGTAACGGCAGCACTGCCGGCGATTAGTCGGCTTTCTCCCTCTAGCTCTTTTCGACGCAGAGAACGACGCCGGTGAGGATTCTGCGTCCACGGGTCGCGATAATCCATTACGTAGGGGCAGTCGAGTCGATCGGACAACCGCTTCGCTAAAGTAAAGGACGCGAAGGGGGAACCCGTTGCCAAAATAACGTCTACGTCACCTTTCGAAAACCGCCTGCATTCCTTCTCTGCTTCTTGAATCCATCCAATGTTGCTGTCAATCCCAAGTGTTGCTGCAAATCTGCGACACAACGCTCCAAGAAACCATCCGATCCCTCTGTTCCAGCAGTTTAGCGAACGCGGTAGCAAAAATCGCCATCGATGCCGCGTCAAAATACGCCTGATTCCTTCTTGGCGTAGCTTGGAGCTCACCAAATCGGGATCATCGCTCTGTCGCCAAACGGACGGGTGAGGAGTGACAACCGTGACTTCCCACCCGAGGCGTGTAAGATATTTCGCAATATTCCAAGTCCTCGTACAGGCGGGCGCGCGTGACGGGGGGAACGGCTTGGCTAGAAACAGCAGCTTAGGTGATTTAGGTGTCCGCCTTTCGTGCGGGCATTCATCTTTCTGTATGGATCTGTGAGCAGTCATATAAACCAATACGTCTTTAGAATCGTCAAACTTCTCCCATGGTCCTGATCGATAGACTGCTCAGCCGCTCTCTAGTTGGTGTGTAAGCAGATTTGAAAACTTAGCTTATGAAGTCGCACGAACCGTCGCAGATGAAAAATCCTGACGCGCCAGCACTTCGACGATTCTTTCCGCCGCGTGGCCGTCCCACAATTCGGGAGTTTGGATGTCGCGGCCATTGCGGCTCAGCGCCGACGAGATCGTGGAGCGAATTTTCGCCGGATCGTTGCCCGCCAGTTGATTGCAGCCGGATTCGATGGTGACCGGACGCTCGGTGTTGTCGCGCAGGGTGACGCACGGCACCCGCAACACGGTCGCTTCCTCTTGTACTCCGCCGGAGTCGGTAAGGATAATGCGCGCCTTGCGATTGAGGGCGAGCATGTCGAGATAGCCGAGCGGCGGGCTCACAATGATACCTGAGACTTTGTCCAGCCGCTGCAAGATGCCCCATTGCTCCAGGTTTTTTCGCGACCTAGGATGCAGCGGCCATAGGATCGGCAGCTCGCAGCCGATTTCGCTGAGCGCATCGATTATGCCGCCCAACGTAGCCGGATCATCGACGTTGCTCGGCCGATGCAGGGTCAAGGTCG
This sequence comes from uncultured delta proteobacterium, assembly GCA_963745035.1. Lineage (GTDB taxonomy): Bacteria > Desulfobacterota > Binatia > UBA9968 > UBA9968 > DP-20. The sequence goes on from CAVUVW010000013.1 coordinate 663,309, forward strand.
CGTAGCGACCCTCCTCCACTCCGAACCGGCGCAGAGTATCGCGATCCTGGGTCCGGGCAAGGAGCGCCAGCAGCGAATCGATCATGACATTGCCGACGAAATGAATGCGCTCCGGCGCGACGCCTTCTCCCCGCAGGTTGCGATCGGCGTCGCGGGATGGCGTGAACAGCAAGTCGGAAACGCTGTCGGTGACAAGACGGTTGATTTCCTCCGGCATCATCCAATCTCTGCTGCGCAGGCCGGCCTCCACGTGGGCGACCGGGAGACAGAGCTTCTTGGCGGTGATTGCACAGGCCATGGTAGAGTTGACATCGCCGACGACGACCACCACGTCGGGCCGGTCCTGCACGCAGACCTGCTCGAACGCCATCATGATTTTGCCGGTTTGCTCCGCGTGCGTTCCCGACCCGATGCCCAAAAAGAGATCCGGCGCGCCGAGGCCGAGCTCTTCCAGAAACACGTCAGACATGTCGAAATCGTAATGCTGGCCTGTGTGCAATAGCTTGGCGCTGAACTGCCCGGGGCGCTCACGGAGCTCTTTCATGAGCGGCGCCACCTTCATAAAGTTAGGCCGCGCGCCCGCGACGAGTAAGACGTTGATCATGGGTGTAATGAGAGATTACCGAGTCCCACCGCTCCCGCTGCGTCTGGCAAGACTATCCGCGAGCGAGCTGAACTGGGAACGGCCTCTTATAGCAAGGGAGAGCTTCCGAGTTTGCGCTCCTGAAAAAGCTTCTTTAGCTCGGGATTGACAATCTGCGACTCGAGGGATCTCAAAAGATCGCCGACACGGCTCTTGGGAAACGCGTCTACATTCGCGCCCAGCCGAGCGACTTGCTCGCGCAGGACGAGCGGAGCCACCGGCCCCAAGGCCTCGGTAAGCGACTGCGACAGCCGCTCCATGAATTCTTGAGATGCAACCGCGGCCGTTTCATCTGCCGGCGACTTGCCGCCGCGCCCGGTAAACACTTCAAATCCGCTGGAGCCGTTCCGTTTATCATGGCCGTTCGTGCCGGCGGGAGTGCTGTCCTGTTCGCTCTTGCCGTTCTTTGCGGCTTTGGTCTCATCGGACGGTCTGGGCGAGACTTCAACCGCTGCATCGAACCCGTCGCCTTCTTCGTCGGCCGGTTTTCCGTTTCGCTGGCGCGCGAAGTTATCCGCCGTCGCCGAATCGGTGCTGAAATAGGACGAATACGACTGGAAGTACGAGTAGCTCGGATTATCGAGGCTGACACTGTTCAGAACGACGCCGAGCAGCCGCGCGCGCACCATATCGAGTTGCTCGACGGCTTTCTTCGCGAACGTTTCGCTGGTTGACTGACCGTTGAGGACAAGCAGGACCCCATCGCTCATGGACGACAACACTGAGGCGTCGCTGATGGTGATCGCGGGCGGAGAGTCGATCAAGACAAAATCGTAGGTTGCGCGCAGCGCTTCCAGCGTCTGCTTCATTTTTCGCGAGCCCAGAAGCTCGCTGGGGTTGGGCGGCACGCGCCCGCGCGAGAGAAGAGAGAGCCTCGCGACCGAGGTTCGCTGTACGCACTCCTCTATAGGCGCGCCGCCGCTCAACACCTCGGAAAGCCCCTTGCCGTTGCGTAGGGCGAGGCGGGTATGGCAACACCCCTTGCGCATGTCGCCGTCGATCAGCAAAACGGAATACTCGTCTTGCGCCAAGGCAATGGAGAGATTCAGGCTGGTAACCGTCTTTCCTTCGCCGGGCGAGGGGCTGGTCACCAGGATGATCTGCGGCGGCTTCTCCGCCTGGGACAGCAACAACGCCGTCCGGATGCTGCGATACGACTCGCTGATCACCGAAAGCGGGCTATAAGCGACGGTTAACTCCTTGGCCGGCTCGCGCCCATGTTGCTGAGGCGCGTCGTGGCCGGGGCGAGCCAGAGCGGTTGTTTGCCGGTCGATAAACTTCCGTTGGCTCAAAAGCTTGAGATCGGGAACGATGCCGAGGGTTCCGAGTCTGACGCAGCGCCACACATCTTCCGGCGTGCTGAGCGTCGAGCTCATGTATTCCTGGGCGAAGGCGGTCCCGCAGCCGGCAAACAGCCCGAGCATGATGATCGCGAGCAAGTACAGCGGGATGTTCGGCGAAGATGGCTGCAAGGGCCGCACCGCGCGTTCGGCGATTTGCATATTCGAAACCGCGATGTCGTTGGACACGTTGGTCTCGCTCAACCGCTTGAGCACGTTCTGGTATAGGGTGCGATTGGCGTTCACCTCTTCCTGCAAGACTGTGTAATTCACGCCCAAGGCTTTCAATTTGAGAGCGTCGCGCTGCTGATTGTCGGCCTCGACTTGCAGCGCCCGCTCTTTGGCGAGAGCCGCGGCGTAACCCGACTTTACGCCCCGGACCACGTTGGCGATTTCGCTGCTCAGTGCTTGCCGGGCGGCGTTGATCTGCTGTCCCAGCTCCTGAATGCGCGGGTGGTCGGGTTTAAAGATCGTCGAAAGCCGGCTCCGCTCCGCTTCCAGAGTAGCCATATTGCTCTTCAGTTGCTGAACGATGCCTTGTCTCATTATCTCGGAGAGGTCCTGATAATTCCTGTTCTCCACGGTCTTATACAGAGACTCCGCCTCGAGGCGCTGTGCCCGCGCCGCGGTCAGTTGCCGATTGACGTCAACCATCCGATCGACGACGATGTTTTCGCCTTTCTCCACCGATACGACGCCGTGCGTTTGGCGAAAATTGTTCAATTCGGCTTCGGACTTTTCCAGCTTCTCTCTCAGCTCGACCTTTTTCTGGTCGAGAAACGCGCGCGCCTCCTTGGTCAGGCTGAAGCGGTTCTGCAAGTTCATCCACATGAAGCTTTGCACGTGAGCGTTGGCAAGAACCTGCGACAGAGTCGGATCCGGAGTGGTAAACTCCACCTTCACCAAGCGCGTTTTGGGCACCGGATTGACGAAAAGCAACTGGTTGTAGCGGTTGATGAGATGCGGCGACACGGCGATCTCGACTTCGCCCGTCTCGGCCTTGGCCATCGCTTTGACCGCCTCGGAATTCTCCGTTTCAGGCTGCGACCTGAAGAGCGGCGCGACATAGGAGAATAAACCCAACAGGCGAAAGACCCACGACCTTATGTGATCCAGCGGGTTGGGGCTGACAATGCGGGATTTGGTGAAGATCGTGTTCGATTTGAGATCGAGATCAGTGATTACCTTGGCCACCAGCGGACGGCTTTTCAAGAGCGCGAACTGGGTTTGATAGTAATCATACTGCGCGCCGCCGCCTTCAGTGGGCGATTGCATCTCGCCGACGCCCGTGACCTGTGGATTCTGCGGCTCGATTTTGACTGTGGCGGCCGCCGTGTAGAGCGTGGTTGCGGCAAAAACAAAGTATGACCCGATCGCGAAAACGGTCAAAAAAACGATGAGAACAATGCGCCGGCGCTTGACCAGCATGTTCCAATAATCGAGCAGATGCACTTCGTCCGACTGAGAATCACGAGCATACTCGGGCTCGAGCTCATCGCTCTCGGCCAAACGGCGAATGCGCCAAGGAGATAGTTCCTTCATTTAAACCTCAAGGGGCTAAGTATTTGTTCGGACTGATTGCTCGGTCGGCCGTTGCAACCCGGAGCTGCCGGCCGCTCGAATCATCTGGCCATCTGACCAATGGACATCCCGCCCAGTAAAGTTCCCACGAATCGTTTGACGATATACTTGGCCGTGCTGGTCGGAACGACGATGACGTCGTCGGCTTGTATCTGCGGATCGGGAGCGTTTCCTTCCATCACGCGGGCCAGGTCTAGAGAGATTGTCTGCATGTTGCCCGGACCCTTGCGGCGAAATATCGATATCTCGCTGGAATACAACTCATAGTTGACGCCTCCCGCGGTTGCCAACGCTTGGGTGAGGGAATATCGCCGGCCCAGAGCATAAGAACCCGGCTTATGGACCGCCCCATCGACAAAAAACATTCCGGCTTCCGGCACGTTGATCATGTCGCCCGGCTGAACGGGCATATTGATCATCCCGGCGTTGTCGGCGTTAATTAACCCGACGCTGTTGGCGAGGACCGCGAGGTCGATGACGTGGGTTTCCCGTCCGCTGGCTCCGATACGGTAGATGTGGACCTGAGTGCCGGCCTTTTCGGAAATGCCGCCAGCGACGGCTAAGCTTTCGATCACGGTTTTCGGCCCCGTGAGCTCATAAGTGCCGGGTTTTAGCACGGCGCCGATCACCGACACCTTTTGGCGAAATTCTTTGATCAAAACGCCCACCTGAGGATGGTAGATGTATTTGTCGTATTGCTGCCGGAGTTTTTGCTCGAGATCAGAGATCGTAAGTCCCTTGATCTCTATTTCGCCTACCACGGGCAGCGAAATCTGGCCCTGATGACTGACCCTTACCGTGACTGTCCTGGGCGTAACCTTTCCGTCCGCCTCCGGGATGTTAAACAGCGTGATCTCCAATAAATCCTCCGGACCGATCCGATAGTCCGGGGACGAGTTGGAAGCCTGGAGTACCGAGGCGGCCGCGATCGTGCGATTGATATCAGCCACCGCGCTCGCGGAGCCTGAAGTCACGGTGAGCTCGTTCGAGCGCCTTTCTACCATCTCCGGACTCGGGCTCTGGACGGCCGGGCTGCACGCGCTGGCCAATAACGCGCCAGCGATCAAAGCAATTAGTACCTGTTTGCGGCGATTCATAAGAGACTCCTTACACCGGAGCTGTGACAATAGTTGACTCTGGACCGCTCACGCCACCCCTGTGCGCGACCGGCGACTTCTACCAATCTCACTTTGCCTGCGCAACCAGGAAAAGGATTCCGTTTGGAGATAGCTCCGCCCATGGGCATTGATCCCCTTTCTGACGCATTTGACATGCAGCACCAACTTCTAATGAGCCCCACCAGCAATCCGCTAAAGCTCTCTACGGACATGCTAAGGCTCGCCAACCAGCCACTTAACGGCTACTCCGCTGTTTCCGTGAAGTCAGGCGGACCGTCTGGAAGCTCACCGGGAATCCCCGATTTGCTTAATTCCCGGCGCTAAAATCCAATCTTCACGCGTTCAGGCAAGACGCCACCCACCCGGCGTTGATGTAAGCGGCCGGCACTTCCACTGGCACGTGCCGGCTCAACATTGCCATCAGAACCTTAACGCGACTTTTGGTATCAGGAGGTTCTTGAATAATGCCAACAAGGCCCCGCAGGGGTCCTTTCGCGATTTGAACCTCGTCTCCAACCTTCAGATTAGACCGCGCGACGATAACGCCTCGGGAGTCGGCTTGGTCCTTCACGAAATCAATAACGCTGTCTTCAACGGCCGCTGCGGCGCCGCCGAAACTTACGAGCTTTCTTGTGCCGCGGCACCATACAACTTGCGAGTATTCCGAAGAGGACGCATCGATTCGAACAAACAGGTAGTTGGGAAACAAGGAAACGATCTGTTGGCCAGGCTTCCTTGCGCTGGGCAAAAATAACTTCGGATAGAAAACCTCTATACCTTTGGAAACAAGATGGAATCGAGCCGTTTCTTCATTCCGCGGCTTGGTCAAGACGACGTACCATTTCTTTCCGACGTGCTGCTTAGTTTGCTCCACTGGCGCCACACCTTCTAGGGTCTTAGTACTGAACATTGTCAAAAGCCGAGCTAGTTAACTTCGTCCCGTTAAAAGCAAATGCCACACCATGAATAAAACCCTAGAAAGTAATGACTTATCACAGCAGGAATGGCGGGCTTAGACGCTTTTGACAACGGCGATGACACAGCGGTTACCCGATTGGGCACAAATCCGCCTCTACTTTCTTCAAAAGCCCCCAAGCCGCAACCTTGGCGGCAGGGCATTTGCGACCGAATGGTAGTTGCTACGTAGAGGATCGGGTAATGTGGGCCCCCACCGTAAGCACCCGTTAAGCTGGATGAAAAAGCTGCGCGTTCGATGCAAAAGTTCGACGGCTTGCGTGCCCGGTGGTGGCAGAGCTACAAGGAAATCGGTGGAGTTGCGAGCGGATAGGAAAGGCTCAGGGCATCACGCAGCGTTAGCCGCTTCGGAGATAGCGGTTCCAGATGCGAAATAAGTCCTGCATTGCTCGGATAAAATCACGGTAAGTCAGCTTGGACCCGGGCACGTCTCGCCACTCCCGCAAAGGGAATTCATAGATGATTTGCTCCGGCTGGAAAAGGCACGTGCCCCGCCTGGACTGGATGAGCCTTGCGAGTATTTCGACGTCGAATATCCATTTCGACACGAACGGCTGATGAAAGAGCGCGCCGAGAGAGGATGTTCGAAAAAGCTTCGCGCCGCACTGAGTATCGTACACCGCCAAGCCCAGGATCAGGGACGCTGCGGTGGCGAAAACGCGTCCAAGATAGTGCCGGCTTGGCCGTCGCTCGATCTTTCTCCCCAGCAGCTTGACTCGGGAACCCATGATGAGCTCGAGATCGCGCCGGCTCTCCGCCAGATCGATGAATTCGAGTATGGCTCCAAGGGGCGTCGCCAGATCGGCGTCCCAGAAGCCGACGTAGTCTGGGTTGGAGTGGACGGCGGCCAGAATTCCTCGTCGAACGGCTTCGCCCTTGCCGCAGTTTTTTTCCAGGTTCAATATGGAATACGTCGGCAGCTCGGATGATTGGAGAGAGCTGAGGAGTGTCAGGGTCGCATCGGTGCTGCCGTCGTTGACAAACAGGAAAGCGACCCTGTGGGACGAAGAGGCAAAGTTGTGAAACGCCAGGATGTCTAGCCTGTTCTCTTCGTTGTAACAGGGAACAACGATTGCCGCGCTCGCCATCAAGATCCGTGTTCAGTGCGGACGCCACATGAGCGATCGGCTGGGTTCTTCAAACGCGCGCTCCGATATCCTTTCTCAATCAAATACGCCTCCAAGGCATCGCGCCAGGAACGAAGCTTAACAAGACCCCGCTCGCTCCGGAGCACCGAATTCTGCGGTCGGCGCGCTCGCGTCGGATACTGATTTCCCGAAACGGGAACAATGGAGGCGGCGTCGGCGGCGAGCTCCAGCGCTTTGTGCGCAAACTCGTACCACGTGCAGGCGCCGTCATTGGTGACATGGACGATACCATCGGCCTCGGCGTCGATTAGAGCCGCCAAAGCCTGGGCGGCGTCACGGCTGTAGGTTGGAGACATGCGGATATCATTCACGACTCTTAGCGCTTGCCCGGCTTTTGCCTTGGCGAGAATGGTTTCGACGAAATTGCCGCTTTTTGCCCGCGCGCCGGTCCTGCCGAAAAGACTCGCCGACCTGATAATCAACCATCGTCGGGCGGCTTGACGGACCAGAAGCTCGCCGCTGAGCTTGGAAGCGCCGTACACGTTGACCGGCAGAGCCGGATCAGATTCCGTGTAAGGCGACGGCTTGGATCCGTCAAACACGTAGTCGGTGCTGACATAAACGCACGCCGCATCGCGCTCGGCGCACGCGCGCGCAACGTGGAGAGCGCCCAACGCATTGACTCCAAAGGCTTGCTCGGCCTGATCTTCGCAGTCGTCGACCCGCACGAATGCGGCGCAGTTTACGACGATGTCCGGGCGCGTTTGGCTAAGCGCAGCCCGCACGGACTGGTAAATCGTGCAGTCGGTCTGAGCGCGCGTCAACCCGATGACCTCGAAATTGGCCGATCCCTGGAGCGTTTCCACCAGATCGCTGCCGAGTTGCCCGGCGCTCCCCAGAACGGTTATGCGACGTTTACTTTTCACGATCGTGACTCTGTACCTTGTCCGCTGCGCCCCAGACCCGATCATAAACGGCATTGTAATAAACCCGATACTCGCCGGAGGTAACGCGCCGAATCCACTCGCCGTGGTCAAGATACCACCTAATCGTGCTCTGCAGACCGGCTTCGAAAGGCGTGCTTGGATGCCAACCGACCGCCGCGCGAACTTTCTTCGACTCGATCGCATACCGGCGGTCGTGTCCCGGACGATCGGCGACGAAACGAACGCGGCCTTTGAGCTGACCGACGTCGGCGCCGGTCTCAGCGGCGATGGCGCTGCACACCGCTTCGACAACCTCGAGATTGGTGCGTTCCTTGCCGGTGCCGATGTTGTAGATCCCGGGTGGGCATTCTTGGTTCAGCATAGCCAAAATCGCCCGGCAATTGTCTTCCACATACATCCAATCGCGGATCTGCTCTCCATCTCCGTAGACCGGAAGGTCAAGACCTTGCAGGGCGTTGCGAATAAGCAACGGAATGAACTTCTCGGGAAACTGACATGGCCCGTAGTTGTTCGAGCTCCGGGTAATCATAATCGGCACGCCATAGGTGCGTTGATAAGAGCCGCATAGTAGGTCGGCTGCCGCTTTACTGGCGGCATAGGGGCTGCTGGGTAGCAGTGGCGCCTCTTCGGTCGAAGCTTCTTTTGCTTCCTTGTCCCCATAAACTTCGTCGGTCGAGACTTGCAGGAAACGACCGACGGGGAAGCTGCGCGCCGTTTCAAGCAGCGCGTGAACGCCGTCGATGTTTGTATGCAGAAAGGGCGACGCATCGAGGATGCTCCGGTCGACGTGGGATTCGGCGGCGAAATTGACCAAGCCCCACGGGCTCTCCTCTTGAAGGATCCGCGCCATCAATGCGCGATCGCAGATATCGCCACGCACGAAACGATAGCGTTCGCCCGGGATTTCGCTCACGTTGTCCGGATTTCCCGCATACGTGAGCTTATCGACGTTGACGATACGCCAATCGGTCTCGGCGCCGAGCAACCTGATAAAGTTGGCGCCGATAAACCCGCATCCGCCCGTGACCAGGATGGTTTTCATATTACTTGGCAAGAGAGGCGCCAGAGCGCCGCAATCGCCGAATTATTCTTTTCGACCTGGAATGGAATTTTTCGCAGCGAAATCATGGGCAACTATCTTGCGGATCTGTTCATATTGCAAGCATGTCACGATCGGACCGGATCGCAGATAGATCGTCGTTCCCGCGTCACTCGCGTGTCCTTGCGCTATTCCCTGCGTCCCGCGCCTGCATAACTAAAGGTATGATCCGCACTGTTGAAGCCGGGCCAGCGCCGGTCCCGGTCCGAAAGTCGCGGGTTACTTACGGGCCAGTCGATCCGGAGATCGGGATCATTCCAAAGAATGCCGGCTTCCAGATCCGGGGCGTATTCCTCACTGGTCATGTAGACAATCTCGGCCTCGGCGCTGAGCACGCAGAACCCGTGCGCAAACCCGGCCGGGACATAGAGCATTTTTTTGTTTTCCGCGGATAAAATTTCTGCAATCCATCTCCCATAGCTGGGTCCGTGGCGGCGTAGATCGACGATCACGTCGTAGACGACCCCGGACGACGCCCACACGAGCTTCGCCTGCGCCATGGGATTTTTCTGATAATGCAATCCGCGCAGGATTCCCTGCGCGGATCTCGAGCGATTGGTCTGGACGAAAGTTTCCGTGATACCCGCGGCCGTGAACTCCGAGCGCTTATACGCTTCCAAGAAAAATCCGCGCTCGTCGGCAAACACCCGCGGATCGATGACCACCGCTTCCGGAATCGCGGTTCTGGTGAAGCGAAAGGGCATTAGAGCAGGACTTCGGAATCATCGCCGATCGTCAGTCGATAGGCTTGATGGCTTTTGTGATATTTGAGGACGACCGAATTCTTGCCGATCAGGCTGTCTTCGAGCCGATCGACCTGTTCAATGCGCGCGTTCTCCAGCAGCACACAGTGCTCCAGGACGGAGGAAACGATTTGGCAATCGTTGCCGATCGAGGTAAACGGACCGACAAACGAATTGCTGATCAGAACGTTTGCGCCGATCACCGCCGGACCGCGCACGGTGCTGTTTACAATGCGGCTCCCGGGCGCGAGCTGAACTCGACCTGTCACGTGGCTTTGTCCGTCGACTTCGCCTTCGATGCGCCGCTGGACCCATTCGTCGAGCACCACCGTATTAGCCGTGAGAAGATCGTCTTTCTTGCCGGTATCGAGCCACCAAGTATCGATACGCTCGCTTAAAACCTGGCCGCCGTTCTCCAAAAGAGCCTGGATCGCATCGGTGATTTCATACTCGCCGCGCGGCGACGGAGCGAGTTTTTCGATCGCCTTGTGGATCATCGGCGTGAAAAAATAGATACCGACCAGAGCAAGATTGGAAGGCGGGGCCTTCGGTTTTTCAATCAAACGGACAACGCGCCCAGACGCATCGATGTCGGCGATCCCGAAGTCGGCGGGGTTGTCAACTTCTCTCAGCAGAATCGACGCATGGGCAGCCGATTTTTCGAATCGATCTCGATAGTCTTTGATCCCCGCACCGATCAAATTATCGCCCAAATACATCACGAAGGAGCTCGATCCGATGAAGGATTGAGCCACTTTGACCGCATGGGCGAGTCCCAGCGGATCGGGCTGCAGAATATATTCGATTCTCATTTGCCATTCTTGGCCATTGCCGACGGCTTCGCGCACAGCGCTGCCGGTCTGCGGCGATATGACGATGCCGACCTCCTCCACTCCGGCGTTCTTGAGATTGTCCAAAACATGAAAGAGGATCGGCCGGTTCGCCACAGGCACAAGTTGCTTGGCAGCCGTGTGCGTGAGCGGCCGCAATCGCGTGCCGCGGCCGCCGCTCAACACCAGTCCCTTCAAAGTCCCAGCCATTGCCGCTCTTATAGCAGTTTGACGCCTGATTGATAAGGTCGAAGAGCTTACGCTCGCCGCGTCTACACGGATTCGCGGGAATCGATCCGTAAAATGGTTATCAACGCGTGGGGCTCAGCCCCGTGTCGAGGAGCGATGACACGCAGGTCTTTGACGCCCGCAGGCTGTACGAGCTGGCAGCGTCTCGCTATCCCACCGCGAAGAAAGCAATTGCACGCTTAAGCGCTAGCCCGCCACATCGCTCTCGCTTTCGGCGTCGGCCGTGGCCTCATTGCCGCGGGACGCGGCGTGTTGGATGGACGCCGGATCGTCTGCGAGGATCTGGACGATCCGCTTGGCCGCGTTACCGTCCCATAACTCCGGCACGTCCGCCGGCCCTCGAGGCCTCTGAATTATACGAGTAAATTCCCGAACGATCTTTCCTGGGTCGGTTCCAGCCAAAACGTTAGTGCCGACTTTCAGCGTCACCGGTCGCTCTGTGCTCTCCCGCAGGGTGATACACGGAATCCCGAGGATGGTAGTTTCCTCTTGGATCGCGGCGGAATCCGTCAGCACGACTCGGGCGTGAGACATCAACTGAAGAAAGTCCAGATAACCGAGCGGCGGCACCAGGCGAATGCGCACGCGGGAGTCCCACGGCTCGGGACCTTCCATGAAATGATCGATCAAATAATCGCCCAGATCCGTCTCCTGAATGTGCCGCAAGACGTGCGGATGGGCGGGAAAAATAACCGGCATGTGACGCGAGACTTCCAAACACGCTTCCAGCAACTCGGCGAGAGTCTGCGCATCGTCGATGTTGCCAGGCCGGCGTAATGTCAAAATCGCGTAGGGCCGCACGTCGGCGCCTGCGCTCAACTGCAAATCGTTGAGAATTACGGATTCCCGAGCTCTGCCGAGATGACGCAGCAGGGTATCGACGGTAACGTTGCCGACGAAATAAATTCTTTCGACTGAAATGCCTTCATGCAGCAAATGACGATTGGCGCTTTCCTCGGTCGTGAAAAGATAGTCTGAGAGCGAGTCAGTCACGATTCGGTTGAGTTCTTCCGGCATGGTTCGATCAAAACTTCGCAGGCCCGCTTCCACGTGGGCCAGCTTGGGAAGGAAGTCGTTTCCTGCAGCGCCGCGCGTGCAGCGGGTTTTTTTTGTAGCGACAGCGCAGGCGACAACCGCATCCGCATCGCCGGCGACGAGTACGACGTTTGGTTTCTCGGCCAGGATTACTTTCTCAAATCTCTCCATGACATTGGCGATCTGCGCGGTGTCGGAGCCGAGCCCGACGCCGAGAAAGATATCCGGCTTAGGCAGCTCAATATCGTTAAAACAAACATCCGAGGTGTTGACCTCGCAATGCTCCCCCGTGTGTACCAGAAGGTGTCGGATTTCGCGCGCGCCAGGCTGCCGGTTGTGGGAGTTAATCGCGTCGCAGATCGTCGCGATCTTTATGTGATTGGGCCTGGCTCCGACCACTGAGAGGACCTTGCAGGTCATCAGCACACCTCGTTCTAAATACTGTCCAGCGCTTTCTGAAACATGCGTTTTGAAACTAATCGATTGGGAAAAAAATTGTCATCGAGCGCGAAATGCGCAAATTCGGAGCCATAATCGCGCGGCGGCATTTTGACGGCGCGGCGATGCTTTTTTGGGCAGTTTTCCGTCGAGAATAATAAAGAACGCCGCTAGATTATGCCCTACGGCCAGAGACCCTGCTTGAAATGGGCAATTTTACCCTGTGAACAAGATGGCCTGAAATCCCCCCGATGCGGGACCACGAGTCATCGGCAGCCGGGCCAACTCAAACGGCTTGAGCATCTCATCCAATTTGTGACTGGAACAGTGTAGCGGGAAACTCAAGATACCGCGGCAAAGAAGCACCGCCGATCTTGTAAGCGGCGTTCGCCGGCGCGCCACTCAGAGCGAATTCAACGACGCGGCGCAGCAGCCTTTGCTAGCCGAGCTCCTTGAACGATTCTTTATGCAGTCCGTGTCGTCTCATCTTCCTGTAGAGCGTCTTATTGTCGACTTTCGCCTCGACTGCGGTTAAGGAGATCGCGCCCTTGTGTTTGATTAACAAGTTGCGCAAATAGTCTTTTTCGCTGCGCAGTAACCAGTGCTTCAGCGACAAGTCTTGGCCGCCGTCATTTTCGAAATGACGGTCGATAATTCGTTGGGGAGGCGCGGGCAAATCAACGTCTTCGATCAGCTCGCCCTGGCACTTAACGATGGCTCGCTCGATGATATTCTCCAACTCTCGAATATTACCCGGCCAGTGGTATGCCAACATCTGGTCGAGAACTCTGGGCCCGACCTGCTTGATCCGTTTTTCTTGAGCGACCGGGTGTTTGCTGAGAAGGTGATTGATCAAGATCGGCAGGTCTTCCAGCCGTTCACGCAACGGCGGAAGTTGCAGCGGGATCACATTGATTCGATAGTAAAAATCTTCCCGCAAGGTGCCGCGAGTGAGACAGAGCTGCAGATCGACGTTGGTCGCGGCTACCACTCGCATATCGACCTTCACCCGGCGATTGCCCCCGAGCCGCTCGACTTCCCGCTCCTGCAAGACGCGCAAAAGCTTGACCTGCATGGGGGGCGCCATGGTCTCGATCTCATCGAGAAATAGCGTGCCGCCGTCCGCCAACTCGATTTTTCCGGAGCGGCTCTGCACGGCTCCGGTGAATGCCCCTTTTTCGTACCCAAACAATTCGCTTTCCAGCAGTGTCTCGGGAAACGCGCCGCAATTGATCGCCACGAACGACTTTGCTTTGCGACGGCTCAAATTGTGGATCGCTCGAGCCACCAGCTCTTTACCGGTGCCGGTCTCGCCGGTGATCATCACCCCGGAATCGGTCTCCGCCAGGGATCTGATGAGATCGAAAACTTTCGACATCTTCGGGCTCTTGCTGAGGATGTTCTCGAGGCCCTGCTCATTTTGAACTTTTTGCCTGAGCTCGCGAACTTCGTCCAACAAGCGCCGGCGCTCGACCAGCTTCTCGCTCACCAAACGGATTGCCTCGGGTTGAAACGGCTTGGTGATGTAATCACTGGCGCCGAGCTTCATCGCCTCGACGGCCTGCTTGATGTTGCCAAAGGCGGTGATCAGGATCACGTCCGTATCCGCATATCTTTCGCGCACGTGGCGGGCCAATTGGAAACCGTCGATTCCCGGCATTTTCACGTCGGAGACGACGATGGCGAACTTATCTTCGCCCAGCCTTTTTATCCCCTCTTCGCCGGAAGACGCGGTGGAGACGCGGAAACCTTCTTGTTCGTAAAACTGCCCTAATTGTTCTCGCAGGCGGTCATGATCCTCAACGATTAAGACACTGTACATAGATTAACGAAGCCTCACGTGCGCGTATTACCGCTCGGCATAGCCTGTAATCCCGCGAACCGGAAGCGCCACTTCTACTTCCGTCCCGCGATCTTGCCTGCTCGAAATGCTCAACCGACCGCCGTGTAATTCAACAAGTCGCGCCGCTATGCTCAAGCCCAGCCCGTCTCGCTCGGGTTTTAAGGTAAAAAAGGGCACGGCGGCCTTTTGCAAATGCGCATGCTCAATCCCGCACCCGGTGTCGGCGATCGAGACCTGCGCGATGGATTGCTCGGCCAAGCATGTCGCCTGGACGGCGCCGGTTATGATCACCTGGTCCCCCGCTGTCGTAGCATCAAGCGCATTCTCCAGAATCGCGCGCAAGCCGAGCTCGAGAAGCACTGGGTCACAAATCACCAGGGCGCCGTTGAGCGCATCGCCCACGTGATCTTTGAGCACCACCTTTTTTTCTAGAAAGACCGGAGCATGCGCATCGATCACCGAGCGCAGGATCTGCCCCAAATCGATCGCGGACGAATGGGCCGAAATCTGGCTATAGCTGGCAAATCTCTGTATAAATTCGACGGCCCGGTCGACTGTTTCCTGGAGCGCTTCGATGCGATCGGCAGGCACGCCCCGCTTGAGCGAACTGATCACCAAATTAATAAGCTGAAAGTGATTGCCGATTTTGTGGATGAACTCCGCAATGACCCTGCTATCAAGCCAATTGGACCGGCGCGCGGTTGCAAGCGGAATCATGCGACCGCGAATCACCGCTCCGCCCGCTGTAACGACCTTGCACAAACTATGGGCCACCCAAACTGGCAAACCACGATCATCGATGATTTGATGCATCTCGGACGCAAGCTCGCCGGGCTCGAGCTGCGTCGCTCTGGCGAACAGGGAATACCGGTCATCGCCCACTAACCGCTTATCCCAAAGCGTGCGGTTTCCGAGTAGATTCTCTTGCCTGATACCGAGCAATTCCGTGACATTGGGGGAAACCGAGATAACCGTTAGATCGCCATCGCACTCGTAGGCGACTGCTGGAGCCGCGGCAGCCTTGTAGTCCTCCCACTTCTTCTTATTGGAGTCCACGCTTGTCGACCGCAAAGCATCTTGCGCATGGAATAGCGGGCCGCCGATGGGAGGATCACCCGCAACCGGTTTCGGTGGATTAGGCAACCGTTACCCCTCCCTTTGATTGAATCCGTTTAAGCATTGGCTCCGGAGCGAACTAGCTGGCATTTTTGCCATATCGGCACTTAGAATTCAAGAAAATTTGGCACCCATAACAACTTTCGGCACCGTAAATGACCATGAAGAAAATCGCGCAAGTTACTAGAAATACATTGATATTCTGTAAAGCCTCAAGAGTTTTCAGGTAACCCGCGCTGAGTTCTGTAAACTCCTCTTACAGCCTTTGAGATCATCGGCCAACAAGACCCGGCAGAGGTGTTTGATAGCAGCGCGCTGCGAATGCTTCCGAAAGATCCGCTCGCCGCCTGGAGACGGAAGTTCGCGATTGCCAAGCTTACGCAGTCATCGAAACGCTCCTTTTTTCTTCCGCTCAATCAGAGGCTATTGATAGCTTGCCGCCATCCTGAACTCTCCGGAGGTTGGACGAGTCCTGCTTGGAGGTCGGGCACTCTTGACCTTCCATCAGGACGGCGCAGGGAACTCGGTAGTTGTGACCGGCGCCGCATTAGGCTGATTTTTTGAAAAGCCCGGCAACCATAGCAACAAATCGTCGGGACCGTGAATTCCCGCCCCTCAAGTCTCTTAAAAATAAACCCGAGAGTCTCTCCCACCCGAGTTCAAGTCAGCAAGATTCCCGTGACCGGACAATGGCATATAGCTTGCTCTGTCAGGAAGAATTTCTTTTCATGAACGGGGAATGGATTCAGTTTCTAATTTGAACAAGCTGCTCATGGCAAACCCAAGCGCGCCCAGATGGCTACCTTTGCGTGAGGCGACACGCATCATGCGACGATTCGTCAAGCAGCGTTTTGTCCACCGTAAAAAATACGACTACAACGACTTGTGGATGAAATTCTCCGACCAGTCGAGCGGCTCGCTCCACATCCAGGACTTGCTGCCTCGAGTCGCCGAGTTCATCGCCGCAGCCATGTCAGTGCGTCAGGTCGCTTTTTGGCTTCACTCAACGCCAGAGAGCTATCGCCTGGTTTATTCCCGCAGCCCTGCATCCAGCGCCGCAACCGCCACGCTTCGCTTGGCTCATTCTCGCACCAACGATTCGACTCTCTTTCACGTATCGCGGGACGGCTTTCGGCCCGACGCGAAAGATTGGTCCGCTGAAAGCTTGCAAACCGTGCGCGCTTTGAACATACAACGCTTGGTTCTCGTCGAGAACCGCGGCGAGGTGTTGGCGCTGATGGGCATCGGCGCGCCCGGACAAGCAGTTTTATTGCCCGAAGACGATCAGTTCTTATTGAGGGTCAGCGATCAGCTCGGCCACCTCATTCTGACTCACAAGCTTTCCGAAGAGCTGCTCCTCTCGCGCGAATGGGAGTCGTTCAACCGTTTTGCTTCTTTCATACTTCACGATCTCAAGAACCTTGCCACGCTGCAAAGCATGACATTGGAAAACGCCAAGTATCTCAGTCATGACGCCGCATTTATCAAGGATGCCTTCGCCACTTTCAGCGAGACCACTGAGAAGATGATCAATCTGATCGCCAGCCTTTCTGTTCAACGGGGCCATTTTTCGCTCAAGCAACAGCCGCTCAATATCCTCGAAGTTCTCACCCATACGTTCGACGATCTCAAAGTGGACCAGAGAAACGGCGTGAAAGTTTTGACGGCCTTCCCTCCAAAGGACCGACTACCCATCGTTTCAGGCGACCCCGAGCTGCTGCAAAAGGCTTTTACCAATTTGCTCCTGAACGCGATCCAAAGCCTGCCCAAAGGCAAGGGCGCCGTGGAGATCACGGTCGCGCAAGAGGCCGCCGGAAAAATCACCACGTCGATTCGCGACAGCGGATGCGGCATCGCTCCCGAGCGGCTGGAAACTCTCTTTCGGCCATTTCAAACGACCAAGGAAAACGGCCTCGGAATCGGTCTTTGCCATACCCGTTCGATTATTGAAGTTCACGGCGGCCGGATCCGCATTGAAAGTCAGTTAAATGCCGGCACTAAAGTCGAGGTTGAGCTACCGGCGTTGTAGATCGGGGAGGAAGGCAACTGTGAAACCGAAAATTCTACTGGTTGACGACGAGGAAAATATTCTCAAGCAAATGCGCTGGGCGCTCGATGCGGACTACGACGTTTACGCGACGTCGGCCGAGGGCGAGGCCATGAACATCTTCGAAAAGGAAAAACCGCCGGTGGTCATGCTGGACCTGTCGTTGAATCCGCACAATCCCGCGGACCTCGGCGGCATGCGCCTGCTCGAGCAGATCCTGTTCCAGGCATCCTCAACCCGGGCGATCATAATCACCGGCAACTACAACGATAAGAACGCGCTCGCCGCCATGCGCCTGGGCGCCTTTGACTACTACAACAAACCGGTTCGCCTGGACGAGCTCAAAGTCATGATTGGCCGCGCCTTCCACATCCACCGATTGCAGCAGAGAGTGCAGCAGGTCGACCAAGCCGCGGGCAGCGGCTTTCTTGGAGTGGTCGGCGCTTCCAAGGCCATGAAAGACATCTGCCGATTTATCGAGCGCGTCGCCGCGTCGGATATTTCGGTGCTGATTTGCGGCGAAAGCGGCACCGGCAAGGAAGTCGTCGCTCACGCCGTTCACATGCAGAGCCAGCGCAACCACAACCCCTTCGTGGTGGTCAACTGCGGCGCCATCCCCGAGAACCTGCTGGAAAGCGAGTTATTCGGCCATGAGAAGGGAGCCTTTACCGGGGCCCACGTTCAGAAGCGGGGAAAATTCGAGTTGGCGCACACGGGTACCCTGTTCCTGGACGAAATCGGCGAGCTTGCGCCGCCCCTTCAGGTCAAACTTCTGCGTTTCCTCCAAGATCGCAAGATCGAGCGGGTCGGCGGCACTTCTCCCATCGAGGTCGACGTCCGGATCGTCGCCGCGACTAATCGCGATCTGAAGAGAGACATGGAAAATCGCGTCTTCCGCGAAGATCTTTATTACCGCTTGAAGGTGATTCCGCTCGATATCGCGCCGCTGCGTGAGCGCAAGGAAGATATCGTGCCGCTGGCGCAGCATTTTCTGAAAAAATTCTGCAAGGAACACGGCAAACCGCCGATGACGCTCTCGACGGAAGCCGAAGGCGCGCTGTTGATGCATCCCTGGCCCGGCAACGTTCGCGAGTTGGAGAATCTGATCAACCGCTCGGTGGTTCTGAGCTCACGGCCAGTCCTCAAGCCGAGCGACTTGGGCTTCGTTCTGGATCAAATACCGACCGACGTAAACCTGAAGTTCGCCAAGAAGGCGATGGAGATGGATTTTGTGAAGAAGTCCCTTTCCCGCAATCACGGCGTCGTCAGCCGCGCCGCGCGCGAGCTAGGGATCAGCCGGGTCAATTTGTACGAGCTGATCGAAAAATACAGTCTCCGTCTCCAAGATTTCAAAATGCTCCGCGCGGCGCAAAAAACGCAGATCAAATCCCGGGAGGTTTCGTAAATTGAACACTTTGAGAACCAAGCTCGAACAGCGCCACGCGACGGCGGCCGTCATCGGCCTCGGCTACGTCGGTTTGCCGCTGGCGATGGAGATTGCCGCCGCCGGATTTGACGTGATCGGCGTTGATCTCGACGCCGCCAAGATCGCGACCCTCAAGCGCGGCAAGTCGTATATTCTCGACGTGCCGGAAAAAACCGTCGCCGGCGCCGTTCACTCGGGAAAATTTACACCGACCTCGGATTTCAGTGCGCTCGCCAAAGCCGACACCGTCAGCATTTGCGTGCCGACCCCCCTCAGCAAGAGCCGGGACCCCGATATTTCCTTTATTCTTTCGGCGACCGAAGAGATTCGCAAATACCTCCACAGCGGCCAACTGATCGTGCTCGAGAGCACGACTTACCCGGGTACCACCGACGAGCTGATCGTGCCGGAGCTCGAAAGCACCGGCCTCAAAGTCGGGAGTGATTTCTGCGTCGCCTTTTCGCCCGAGAGGATCGATCCCGGCAACGCGTCCTTCACGACCCGCAACACCCCCAAGATCGTCGGTGGGATCACGGCTGAGTGCACCGAAGTCGCCCGGCTTTTCTATTCGCAGTTTATCGAACGCGTCATTCCAGTGAGCAGCACCAAATGCGCCGAAATGGTAAAGCTCCTGGAAAATACCTTTCGCAGCGTCAATATCGGCATGGTCAATGAGCTTGCCTTGATGTGCGATCTCTTGGGCGTGGACGTCTACGAAGTCATCGACGCCGCGGCCACCAAACCGTTCGGCTTCAGCCCATTTTATCCGGGCCCGGGACTAGGCGGCCACTGCATACCGATCGACCCGCACTACCTAGCGTGGAAACTGAAAGCACTCAATTTTCAGGCGCGCTTTATTGGGCTGGCCGCCGAGATCAACGGCATGATGCCCGCCGTCGTCAGCGCGATGACCGCCGACGGCCTCAACCGCTTCTCCAAGAGCATTCGCGGCTCGAAGATCCTCATTCTCGGCGTCGCCTACAAGAAAGACGTCAGCGACTGCCGCGAATCGCCGGCCCTCGACGTCATGCGCCTGCTCAGCGAGAAAGGCGCGATTCTTTCCTACAATGATCCGCTCGTGCCCACGGTGCGACTGGGCGGGAGCACGCTCAAGTCGGTGGCGGCGAGCCCGCAGACGGTCGCGGAACATGACTGCGTGATCATCCTTACCGATCACAGCGTCTACGACGTGCGCAGCATCGTGGAAGCGTCCAAGCTGGTGATCGACACCCGGAACGCAACCAAAGACCTGCGTGCATTCAAGGATCGAATCATTAAATTAGGCGCGGGCAAGAATCCGCCGCGGACCGCGCATGACGATCATGAAGCCCCGATAGAGATAACAACGCACTGACGGGATACTTAGGCAAACGAAACGATCTTTGAAGAGCCGAGCGCGCAAGACAATCAGAAAACTCCATGCGGTCAGCCTTCGAGCAAATTCGCTGCCTTCAAGGGCGAATACGGCGAGCTTTACTGCTCCAAAAAAGAAACTGTGGTGCGCTCGCCGGTGGCGTGAAATTTACTTGCCGTGGCAGCGTTTGTATTTTCTGCCGCTGCCGCATGGACATGGATCGTTGCGGCCCACCTTCTCGCTCTCCCGCCTCGCCGGGCCGCCGCTGCCGGGGTGGGCGGCGATGGGATCTTCGCCGTGGCTCAGCACTACTCTTTGTTGGCGCGGGCGCGGCATTTCGACTTCCGGAGCCACGGTCTCGCGCGCCAACTCCACCGTGAAAAGCTTCTGGATGACGTCTTCTTCCTTGCGCTGGATCATGTCCTCGAACATGTCGTAGCCTTCCTTCTGGTATTCCTGCAGCGGGTTTTTCTGGCCGTAGCCGCGCAGGCCGATCCCCTCTTTTAGGTGATCCATGCTCAGGAGGTGATCTTTCCACAGGCTGTCGATGGTTTGCAGCATGATGATCTTTTCCAATTGCCGCAGCATCGGCTCGCCAAAGCGCTTTTCCTTGTCTTCGTAAGCTTCGAGAACTCGCGCGCGCGCCATTTCCTGCACTCCCTCCACAGATAATCCGTCTTCCTCCTCGGCTTTGAAGTCCAAACGCAAGTTGAATTGGCGGTAGAGCGCTTCGCGCAGGCCGTTCAGCTCCCAGTCCGAAGCATGAACTTCCTTGTCGGTGTAGCGGCCGACAATGTCGTCCGCGAGACTTTCAGCCAGCGCCACGACCTGCTCTTTCAACGTTTGGCCCTTCAGCACCTCGCGTCGCTCGTTGTAGACGACTTCGCGCTGCTTATTGAGCACGTCGTCGTATTCCAACAGATGTTTGCGGATATCGAAATTGTGCGCCTCCACCTTTTTCTGCGCGTTTTCGATGGCCCGCGTCACCAAGCCGTGCTCGATCGGCACGCCTTCTTCCATGCCCAGCCGGCTCATGATTCCTTGGATGCGATCGGCGCCGAAAATCCGCATCAAGTCGTCTTCCAGGGACAGGTAGAATCGCGAAGATCCGGGATCGCCTTGACGCCCCGCGCGGCCGCGCAATTGATTGTCGATGCGCCGGCTCTCGTGCCGCTCGGTGCCGAGGATGTGGAGGCCGCCGGCGGCAATCACCTGCTCCTTTTCCGCGCTGCAGATGGCGTTGTATTGGGTCAGGATCTCTTCGAAGCGCTGGCGGTATTGGTCCGGCGCCTTGTCCAACTCCTCCCGCACCTGCTCCACCATGCGCAGATATTCCTGGCGCTTGGCTTCGTAGTTGACCTGCGCCTGCTGCACCGCCTGCTCGTAGGGCTGGCGAATTTCTTCGTGGCGCGTCTCGGCCTCCTCGAAGGCGCGGTGGGCACGCTCGTATTCGGTAACCGTCGCGGCGTGCTCTCCCTGTCCCAAGATCGCCCGCGCGTGCTCGAATTCGAGGTCGATCAGGCGCTGCTCGTAGAGCCGCCGCCTTTCATCGAGCGCTTCGATCCATCCCTCGCGCTCGCCCGGGCTTTCCTGCCAGCGCCCCAGCGCCGCGGCAAATTCGAGCCTGGCGTCGGTGAAATCCCCCGCCGATAGACCGCCGTTCTGCGAGTTCAGGATCGCCGTCTCAAAGGCCTCTTTGGCCTTGAGATAGCTTTCGGGCACCGGCCGCAGATTATGCAACGCTTCGATCAATTCGGTCGCGGAGAGGTCTTCGTAGCGTTCGCGCGCCGCGCGGAACGGTGAGATCGCGCGGATCTCGCGCTGCAACTCGGTGGTGCGCTTGAGCGCGTCGCCGCGCTGCTGCTCGAAGATTTCTCCTTCGGTCAGATACTTCTTTTCTGCCCGCTGGACCTCGTCTTCGTATTTCTCGCGCAGCTCGCGCAGCGCGTCTTCGTAGCGCGCCGCGCCCTCGATCGGCAGCTTGGCGGCGCGGCTGATCCATTCGTTTTCCATGTCCGAGCGCGCGAGAAACTCCGGCGCTGCCGCCGAGCAGAATATCGGTGCCGCGCCCGGCCATGTTGGTCGCGATCGTCACCGCCTTGAAGCGGCCGGCCTGCGCGATGATGCTCGCCTCGGCTTCGTGATTCACGGCGTTGAGCACGTTGTGCTTGATGCCCTTTTTCTTGAGCATGCGGGAAATCCGCTCGGACTTCGCCACCGACGTGGTGCCCACCAGGATCGGCTGTCCCTTCTGGCTGCGCTCTTCGATCTCCTGCACCACCGCGTCGTACTTCTCGTTGTCCGAACGATACACCACGTCGGGCAGATCCTGGCGCACCATTGCGCGGTGGGTCGGCACCACCGTCACGTCCAGCTTGTAAATCTTTTTGAATTCGGGCGCCTCGGTATCGGCGGTGCCGGTCATGCCCGCGAGCTTTTTGTACATGCGAAAGTAGTTTTGAATCGTGATCGTCGCCAGGGTCTGGTTTTCTTCGCGGATGTGTACCCGCTCCTTGGCCTCCACCGCCTGGTGCAGGCCGTCGGACCAGCGCCGGCCGGGCATGAGCCGGCCGGTGAATTCGTCGACGATGATCACTTCACCGTCCTTGACCACGTAGTCGACGTCGCGCTTGAAGATCGCGTGCGCCTTCAATGCCTGCTGCACGTGGTGCAGCGTGTCGATCTGGCGCGGATCGTAAAGATTGTGCACGCCCAGCAGGCGCTCGACCTTGGCCACCCCGCCCTCGGTCAGTGTCACCGAGCGGCTCTTCTCGTCCACCGTGTAATCGCCCTTGGCGTCAATGGCGGCGCGCTCTTCCTGGGATGGATCGCCCTGAATCACCGCGCCGCGCTGCAGCTTGGGAATCATGCGGTCGATCAGATAATACTTGTCGGTGGATTCTTCCGCCGGCCCCGAGATGATCAGCGGCGTCCTCGCCTCGTCGATGAGAATATTGTCCACTTCATCGACCACCGCGTAGTTGAGCTCGCGCTGGACGTACTCTTCCAGCGAGAATTTCATGTTGTCGCGCAGGTAGTCGAAGCCGAACTCGTTGTTCGTGCCATAGGTGATATCGGCGAGGTAGGCTTCCTGGCGGGTGATCGGGCGCAAGTTCAGATAGCGATAATCCTGGGTGATGAACGTCGGGTCGAACAGATAGCTGGCTTCGTGCACGATCGACGCCACGGTCAAGCCCAGCTTGTGATAGATCGGCCCCATCCACTGAACGTCGCGGCGCGCCAGATAGTCGTTCACGGTGATCAAATGAACGCCGCGGCCGGTGAGCGCGTTCAGGTAGAGCGGCAAGGTCGCGACCAGCGTCTTGCCTTCGCCGGTTTTCATCTCGGCGATTTTGCCCTCGTGCAGCACCGTGCCGCCGATCAACTGGACGTCGAAATGGCGCAGCCCGATGGTGCGCCGTGAGGCCTCGCGCACCGCGGCAAACGCCTCCGGCAACAGTTCCTCCAAAACCTCGGCTTCTTTTCCCCGCAACTCTTTATCGAGCTCGTCGACGCGGCCTTTGAGCTCATCGCGCTCTTCCGACTCCGCGCCCGCTGCCGCCGTCTGCGCCTCTTCCAACTCCCGGCGGAGCTCTGTCGTCGCGTCGCTGATGCGTTCTTTGAATCCTTGGGTTTTTGCCCCGAGATCGGCGTCCGACAAGCGCTCGTAGGCCGCCTCCAAGTCACTGATCTTGCCGACGTAAGGCCGGATGCGCTTGATTTCACGCTCGTTCTTGGTGCCGACGATTTTTTTTATCCAATCGATCATGCGCTGCTGGCGCTCCTTGCTGGGCCGCGAAAAGAAGAGTTTAAAAATCAGTAGATAGCGTCAAAATACATGATTCGGGAAGCAACTGAAAGGGTTTTGCAGCAGGCGCAAAGCAGCGCTGCTCAACGCTCGATGCGCACCGCCGACTCGACCTTTTCGCCGAGAAAGCGGCGGCCAACTTTAATGAAGCGATCCGGCGCGTCGGTGACAAAAAAACTATGCGCCCCCTTGCCTGCCTTGCGCGCGAGCGCGGATTTCTTGAGCAACGCCGCGACCTCTCCGGCCGTCTCCTCGGCGGAATCGACGAGCCTGACGCCGCCGCCCAGGAATTTTCGAATAGCTTTCTTGAGCAAGGGATAATGCGTGCAGCCAAGGATCAATGTGTCGATGCCGCTCTGTTTGAGGCTTTCGAGATACGCCTTGACGGTCATTTCGACCACGGCATTGTCGGTCCAGCCCTCCTCGACCAGCGGCACGAACAGCGGGCAGGCGCGGCTGTACACTTCGACCGCCGCATCCGCGGTCTTTAGCGCCCGCGTGTAGGCGCCGCTTTGAATCGTCGCTTCGGTGCCGATCACGCCAACTTTTTTATTCCTCGTGCTCGCGAGCGCCCGCCGCACTCCCGGATGAATGACGCCGATCACCGGAAGATCCAGCTCGGATTGCAAGCGCTCGAGCGCGACGGCGGTTGAGGTATTGCACGCGACGACGAGAATTTTGACGCCCTTCTCCACCAGAAACTCGCTGTTCTCGAACGAATAGCGCAGGACCGTATCCACCGACTTGGTGCCATAGGGCGACCGCGCGGTGTCGCCGAGATACACGGTATTTTCCCGCGGCAGCGCCTCGATGATCTCGTGTAATACGGTCAGGCCGCCGATCCCGGAATCGAATACGCCGATGGCGCTCTCGTGATTACCCATGAATCGTTGGTTGAGCTTCCGGGGCCATCTGGTTGCCGAGGTCTTTCTCGCAAGCCGGCGCAAAGCCGAAAACCTGTTTCCACACCTGACGTGATTCCATGCAGAGATAGATTTTCACGGTGGGCGCCGACCGGCGAATCCAGCGCACCATCTTGCGGTACATGGCAACCCGTAGCGGTTGAAAGTAGCGAAACTTGCCGTCCGGACAAAGCACCTGCTCGCCGGTCAAAAGCCCGGTCCGGGGGAAGCGCTGGCGCATCGCGCGCTTGAGCCCGGGCGTCTGGCGCAGCACGCCGAGGCTCAGCCAGGAGAGCCCGCGCCAATCGACGGCGGCAAAAATCTGCTCGAGCATGTTTTCGTAATCGGTCTCCCAGCCGGGGTATTCGATCATGGGATCGAAGTGAAATCCCAGCCGGTAGCCGGCCTCCTGACAAAGCCGCGCCGCGCGCAGTCTTTGGTCGAGCGATGCCGTGCCATGCTCGTCGAGATCGATGACGCGCTGGGGATTCATCGACCAGCCGACGACGATCCGGCCCTTTGGATCGAAGCGCAGCAAGCTCTCGACGCAATCGCTCTTGGTCTTGAGCTCGAGCAGAACGTTGGGCTGCTCGGCGAAATAGGGAATCAGCTCGCCGACCATGCCGGTGTAAGGCTCGAGGGCGAGACTGTCGGTGATCTCGCCCGTGCCGATGCGAAAGAAAACGCCGCGATGACGCGCCAAGGTGCGATCGGTTTCGTCGATCATATCGCCGACGTTGCTGAAGACTTTGAGCGACGAGTTATCCGCCAGGTATTCCTGCAGGTAACAATAGCTGCAATCCATCGGGCAATTGCTCGCGAAGTTGATGACGAAATAATTGCAGCACACCTGCCCTTCGCTGCCCGGACATTTCTTTAAAAAATCTCCCTTGTGCCGGGTAAGATAAAGCGTTTTCTTCGCCGCCCCGAAACCGTCGCCGCCCGCCGGAGCCCGAGAAGACGCGATATCCTCGATCGTTCGAAAAGGCATGTCGGGCAACTTTTGCCGCAGGTTGCGATAGATCGGACTCGCCTCCGAGCCGCGCTCGACGATCACTTCGTCGAATTGGAAAGATTTCATGAATTACTCAGCGTTCTTCAGGACGGATTGTGCCACGGGCTGCAAATCATTCTCGACGCGGATTTCAGCTTCCTTCCGACCGCTCTCGCCGCGTCGTCCGGCCAGCAGCGCGAAAATTTCCGCCATCTCATCGGTCGCCGCCGCCGCGCTCAAACGCTCGCTCAGCTCTCGCAGCTCGGTCGTGCTCCCGGCGTCAAACTCGACCCTGAGCCGGCCGCCTTCCAAACCCGGCGACGCGCTCAAGCGCAATCCCAGCGGGAAGCTTCAACGCCTTGATGGTTGCGGCCAGCGAATCTTCGAGCGCGGCCAGACGAGGGAATCGCCGACGCCGCAATTGCTCTTTGATGCGCTTGAGCTTGTCGGCGCGGCCGAGGCGCGGGTCGGTGCGGATCGCGCATCGATCGCCGGGCTTGCGAGAACTTCATGGATCTTGGCATCATCGCGCAGCGCGATTTCTTCCAGCCAATCCATCATGTCGCGCAGGTGATTCTCGCTGGCTTTGAGGCCGGCGGCGATCGCTGCGAGGACATCGCGGTCCGCTTCCTCCCATCCGAGCCAGCGCTCAAGCGTCTGCCGGTGAAAGCCCCTGCCCCGCGCGTAATCGCGAATCGCGCTCTCGCTCATCGGTTTTCTCCAACTCGAACTCGCCCAGCATCGCCTCGAAGCCCTCCGCCTCGGCAATTTTGCCGCGCTTGCGCGCGCCGGCGGCGAGGATGGCGGCCTTCTTCCGCAAAACCTCGAGCGCCGCCTTTCGCCGCGCTGCCGCCGATGCCCGGCCGCAGAAGCTTCTGCAGCGCCCGCACGCGATATCGATCCATGCCCCACGTGGAGCGCGACAATTGGTCGGCGTGGCCGCCGCGCTTGACGACCAGGGCCTCGGGAATCAATGGAATCGGCCGCTCTGCGGCGATGCGCAGCCATAGATCGTAATCCTCGCACACCGGAAAGCTCTCATCGAACCCGCCTGCCCGCTCGAACAGCTCTCGGGTCATCATCACCGCCGACGGGCTTACCAAGCAAAGATCGAGACTGCGCAAAAAGACATCGCCCGAAGGCTTTCGGTGCGCCGCCTTGGGGTTTACCCGGACGCCGTTGCGGATCCAGATCTCTTCGGTTTGGCAGATCTCCACGTCGGGACGGCCGATCATGAAGGCGGTCTGGCGCGCCAGCTTGCCGGGCAGCCAGAGATCGTCGGAATCGAGCAGCGCGAGATAACGACCGCTCGACCGGCTGACTCCCGTGTTGCGCGCCGCCGACGACGCCTTTTCTCGCCGTGCAAACGATTCGTCAATCGCGCGCCGAATCGAGCCAATGCGCGCGCCGTTCCGTCCGTCGAACCGTCGTCGACAACGACGAGCTCGAAGTCCGCAAAGCTTTGCGCCAGCACCGACTCGACGGCTGCGCCGACCATGGGCCATCGATTGAAGGTGGGAAGGATGACGCTTACGAGCGGCGGCACGATCTCAACCGGCTGCCGGCACGAAGCCAAAGTCGCCGGGCAGCGTCAGGGAGTTTCTCATCATCGCAGCGATCAGATAAAAGTCTCGATTTTTTTGAAGAACTGATCTACCATCATCTTGGTCACGCCGTTCATCATGCGCTGGCCGATGCTGGCGATCAATCCGCCTATTTTGGCGTCGGTGCTGTACTTCAGGATGGTTTGGCCATTGTGTTCTTCCAGGTCGATGGACACGTCTCCTTGCATAAATCCCGGCCCGCCCGACCCTTGTCCGCTCAAGACGTAATGCGACGGCGGCTGCTTGTCCTTGATCGCGACCTTGCCCTTGTAGGTCCCTTTCACCGCGGCGATGCCGACTTTCATCACCGCTTCGTACTGGTCCGGGCCCGCCTCGGTCATGCTCTCGCAGCCCGGCATGCACTGCGCCATGATTTTCGGATCCTGCAGCACCTGCCAAACCCGCTCGCGCGGCGCCTGGAACGTGTAGCTACCTTCGATCTTCAAAAAACTTTTCCTCAGCTTTGCTTTCTTCGCCGCTTGGAATGCCGCGGCGATGCGCAAAAACCATAACGTTCCGGGCACCAAAAGACAACCGGCGCGCCGGCGGCGCGGCAGTTCGTCCCTCTTCTTCGCGGCGGTCCTTGGGACAATTTGCAATTGAATCGCCGCGCGACCTTCGCTAAGATTTTCGCGATGAGTCCGCGATGTGCCTTGATCCTGACGTTTCTCCTAGCTTTGCCGGCGGCGGCTTTCTGCCAAAGCCGCGATCCGCGCGAAGCGTTCGCCGGCGCCTACGCCCACTACACTTCCGGCAGGCCGGCGGAAGCGAAGGAGCTTTTCCGCAATACGTTGAACGGCGATTTTCGTCTCGCCGACTACAGCTTGTATTATCTCGCGGTCATCGCCTTTAACGAAGGCAATTGGGATCAGTCGCGGCAGCGCCTGAATCAGCTCAAACAGCGATTTCCGCAGAGTCTCTGGTTCCAATCCGCCACCCTGCTTCAAGCCAAAAACGAGCTCGCCGAAAAAAAATATGACCGGGCGGGCGAGATCCTGCGCCAGCTTCGCGCCGAGAAAACGATCCGGCGCGATATCGCCGACGAGGCGCTCTATCTCCAGGCGCAAGCGCGCGACGGCCAAGGCGAGCCGCGGCGCGCCTATGCGCTCTACGATGAGTTGCGCGACAACTCGCCAAACTCGCGCTGGACGCCGGCCGCAAGAAAAGCCCAGGCACGCTTACGCGAAAAGCATCCCGAGCTGTTTCCCTTCGGGACTTTGCAGTCGCTGGCGGAAGAGGCCGACCGGCTCGCCCGCGAGCGCCAAACCGGTGAAGCCGAAATTCTTTATAAAAAACTTCTCAACAACGCCGCTGACGCGGAGACGCGGCTACGCTTCCTAAGCAAACTCTCCACGCTCTATCTTTCGGCGCGCAACCGTAATGAGGCGATGCCGCTGCTCGAGCAGATCGCCCGCGACTACCCGCAAAACGCCGAAGCGTCCCGAGCGCTTTACCAGATCGGGCAGATTCTCTGGAATCGCCACGATAATGCCCAGGCGCTCGACTATTTTAAATCTGTGATCGAAAAATATCCCGCCAGCGCTTTCGTCGACCGCAGCCAATATGCGGCCGCGGATATTCACGAGTACTTCGGTCGCAAAGACGAAGCGGCGCAGGCATACGCCAACGTGGTCAAGCAGTTCCCCAAGAGCACGGTGCGCGACGAGGCGCAGTGGCGCCTCGCCTGGCTGTATTACCGCGCCGGTGAGATGCCGGCGGCAACGGCGACATTCAAGGCGCTGGCCCAGCAATCGAAGAACGGCCAGTTCGGCACCGCGGCGCTCTACTGGCAGGCGCGCAGCGCCGAAAAGGCGGGCGAAACCGAGACCGTCAAGCCGGTTTACCGGCAGATTCTAAACGGCGGCGCGGAATCCTATTATGAGGCGCTCGCGCTGCGAGCTCTCGAGAGGCTGGGCGAATCGATCGACGAGCCGCTGCAGTCCAGGCCGGCGGCGGCTACAGAGGGCGATCCGGCAGTGACGGCAGAAATCGAGTTTCACCTGACGCGCGCGCGCGAGCTCGCCGTCCTGTCGCTGCATCCGCTGGCGGTGGCGGAGCTGGACGAGATCAACGCCAAGACCAAGCCTGCGGGCCGGCTGCGCGCGCTGCTCATGCGCGAATATTTTCGCAACCACGCCTATGGCCGCAGTCTCAGCGTCGCCAACCAGACGCCGCTCTCGCAACCCGAGCGCGATCTCTACCGCTATCCGCTGGCGTTCTGGGAATTGATTCAGCAGAAGTCCCTGGAGCGCGATCTTGATCCGTATCTGATCTTGGCGCTGATCCGCCAGGAAAGTTTGTTCGATCAGCGCGCGCGCTCGCCGGCGGCCGCGCTCGGCTTGATGCAGTTGATCCCGCCGACGGCAGCTCGGGTCGCCAGGCAGCTCGGCCTCGCTCCGCCCTCGCAGGACAAGCTCTTCGAGGCCGACGTCAATTTGACCCTCGGCACCGAGTATCTGAAAGACCTGCTGCTTCGCTACGGGAACAACTGGCAAAAGGCGCTGGCCGCCTACAACGCCGGAGAGGCCGCGGTCGATCGTTGGGAGCGCGAGATCGTTACCGACGACATTGAGGAATTCGTCGAGCGCATACCCTATGTCGAAACCCGCGGCTATGTTAAACTCGTTCTCCGTAATCATCGAATCTACAAAAGGCTCTACAATCAGAAAAAATGACCAGCGGCGCTTTGCCTTTGATCGGCATTACGGCAGACTTCTCGCGCGCTTCCACTGCATTTACCGAGACAGCCAAAGACTCCACCTTATTCCTGCCGGGGCGGTATCTCGCGGCGATTGAACGCGCCGGTGCCGTCCCGCTTGTCTTGCCCGCTTGCCCCACCAAAGCGGCGGTCCGCCGCTTGCTCGGCGTATTGAACGGTCTGGTACTGAGCGGCGGGAACTTCGACATTCACCCGCGTTACTACGGCGAAAGAGCAATGAAGCAGCTCGGCGCCATCAAGACGACGCGCACGGAATTCGAGTTGGAGATTGCCGCCGCAGCCATGGATCGTGATTTGCCGGTTTTGGGCATTTGCGGCGGCGCTCAGGCGATCAACGTGGCCCTGGGCGGCTCGCTCTATCAAGACATCGCGGCCCAACTCGGCAAGCGCGGCGCCAACGAGCACACTTCCAAAAACGCCGACGGCGGTCATGCGATTCGGATCGAGCCCGGCACCCGACTGTTCGATATCGTCCAACGTTCGCGCGTGGCGGTGAATACCAGCCACCATCAGGCGATCAAGCGCCTCGGGCACGGGCTCATCGTCAACGCCGTCGCCGACGATGGCGTGATTGAAGGCATCGAAAGCGCGCGCCACGGTTTGGTCCTGGGCGTGCAGTGGCATCCGGAGGCGCTGGCGCCGCATCAAACGCTGCAGCGCCGTCTGTTCTCCGCTTTTGTGTCCTTCTGCAAACGACGTTCGCGGAGGCGCTGATCGCGCGTCCCTTGATCATGGCCACGCACATTTTCACTCCCGACTCCTACGGCCTCAGCTTGTTCGCGCTGCCACCTATGCTCACCGCGAGCACCATGCTCGCTCTCGGCGTGGCCGTGTTGCGTCGCGAGCGCGACTCGCGCGTGAGCATTTCGTTTTTTCTCGTGACTCTCACCGGAGCGGTCTGGCTGTCGAGCTATGCGCTCATGTACTGCGCGCGCAGCGCGGGCGTCGCGGCGACATGGGGCCAGCTCGGCCACGTCGGCATCACATTCATTCCTGCCGCGGTGTACCACTTTGCCGCCAGCGCGCTGCAGGTCTACAAGCGCCACCGGCTGCGAGTGTGGCTGACCTGGATCATCTCCGCGGCGTTTCTCGTGAGCGTCTTTGCGGGCGATACCCTCATCGCGGGAGTTCAGCTTCACTGGTGGGGCTATTATCCGCTCTACGGCTGGATGGGCGCGCTGTTCGTCGGCTTCTTTTTTGCGCTGATGGCTTTGAGCCTGCGCGCGTACTGGAGTGCCTGCCGCTCCGCTCTGCCGGGGCCGAGTAAGTTTCGCAGCCGCGCTCTGCTCGCCGCGTTCTGCGTCGCTTATCTGGGATCGTTCGATTACCTCGCAGCGTTCGGTGTGCCGGTCTATCCCTTCGGCTACGTTCCAGTCTTGGGCTTCATCGTGATCGTCGGCCGCACCATCCGCCGCTATCGCCTGGTGAGCATCACTCCGGAGTTCGCCGCCCGCGAGATCCTGCATGCGATGGACGACGCCTTGTTGATCATGGACAACGAGGGCATCGTGCGGGTCTGCAATCACGCCGCGTGCCGGATATTTTCCCGCGCCGAAACCGATCTCGAAGGCTCCTCGGCGGCAGACCTCGCGCGGGCTTTGATCTCGCCCGTCGATCGGTTGGCGCAGCGCATGGTCGGAGGCTCGCTGCGCAATCATGAATGCGCCGCTCACGGCGGCCGCACCGCTCTCAACCTGTCGTCCTTTGTCATGCGCGACCGGGAAAACAATCACATTGCCACCCTCTGCATGATTCGCGACGTTACCCAGGCCAAAGCGGTACAGCGCCAGATCGAAGGACACACCCGTCGACAAGCGGCGCTTTACGAATTCAACCTCGCGGCCACGTCGACGTTGGAGCTGAGCGCGGTGCTGCAGGTGCTGCTGGAGCGGCTGGAGGCTTTGGTGCCGTCCGCCGCTACCACCGTCATGTTGCTCGGCGGGCCCGGCGAGGTGCTGCGCAAGCTTGCCTGCCGCGGTATCGACGAAACCGCCTGGAAAGCGACGCCGTCCAGAGAAACCTCGCTCCATCCGGTTCTGCGCCTCAAAGAACCGGTTGAGATCACCGATATTCGGGACTATCCCGCCGGCGGCCTCGATTATGTTTTTTTCAGCAGTCGCGGATTCCGCTCCTATCTCGGTTTCCCTCTGATCGCGCAAAATCGAGTGATTGGCGTTCTGTCGTTCTACTCCCGCGAAGAGCGCCGCTATGGCGAGGAGGAAAAGAGTTTTTTGCGCAGCCTCGCCGGACAAGCCGCGGTGGCGATCCACAACTCCGAGCTCTACGAGCAAATCCATCGGCAGGCCGCGGCGCTGGAAAAAGCCAACCGCGTGCGCGACGATTTCCTGAGCGTCATGTCGCATGAGCTGCGCACCCCGCTGAACGTGATCTCTGGCTACACCAGGCTCGTGCAGGAGGGCCTCATGGGGCGAGTGAGCGCGGAGCAATACAACGCGCTCGACAAGGTGAGCCGCCACGCCGATGAGCTTTTGTTCATGGTGAGCAGCATTATGAACGCGGCCAAGATCGAGGGCGGCGCGCTGGCCTTGGACCGCCAGGAGTTTCCTCTCACCGAACTGCTCGAGGAGCTCCAATCGCTTTACGATTACCCGCGCGGTAAAGCAGTCGCCCTGGAATGGGACTATCCCGGCGACTTGCCCTCGTTGCAAAGCGACCGCGACAAATTGAAGCATGCGCTGCAGAACCTGATCAATAACGCGCTCAAATTTACCGACGCCGGCAGTGTGACGGTCACGGCGCGTCACAACCAAGAACAAGACACCGTGGAGCTTACGGTCGCGGACACCGGAATCGGCATTCCCGCGGAGGACTTACCGCTCGTCTTCGACCGTTTTCGCCAAGTCGACAGCTCGAGGACGCGCGCCCACGGCGGCGTCGGCCTAGGCCTCCATATTGTCCGGACGTTCACGGACATCCTGGGTGGACGGATCGAAGTCGCAAGCGCGCCGGGCCGAGGCTCGACTTTTACGATCACGCTTCCCTGTACCTGCCGCAAACCCTCCGGGATGAATCCCGGCGGCGCACTTATTTCCAGCTAACATTCACGCCAGAATTTCTCTATGCGCGGGCGCTAACCCGCGCGGTCTACTCCAGCCGCGGTTGCAATCCTCACTGGCCTGGGGCAAAGAGAAAGCGAATTGACCGGCTCGCGCTGAAAGGAGCAATCATGCCCAATAACATCGGCGGCGATGTGTTCGACAAAGAGCAGGCGGAAAGACTGCTCTATCCGGCGCAAGGTTTATCCGGCGGCGGCCAATTGGAAGTCCGCATGGAGATTTCGCCGGACCATCCCGATCCGGACATTCGCGGCGTCGCTCGCCGGGTAAAGTTTTTCAATCTCGAAAGCTGGCACAAGGAATGGGTCGAAGTCGCGAAGAAAAACGAAGAGTTGGCGGCCGGGTTCGAGCAGGAAAAGCGCCACCAAACCGCCCACGAGTTTTATCTTGCGCGCCGCCGACTTTTACCGGCGCGCCGTCGTCTACTTGCCCGACACCGACGGCCGCATGCTGCCGACTTTCCAAAAGCTCGAAGAAAATTTCGAGAACGCTTGGCGCCTGGTCAAACCGCCTTTCGAGCGGGTGGAGATCACGTATGAGGGCCATAACTTACCGGCGCTTTTCTGGCCCGGCCGCGGCAAGGCGGGCGCGAAGCTCCCGGTGGTCTACAACTACGGCGGCGCCGACGGCATTTTGCTGCGCGGCGAAGACGGCGGGGCCGGTCAGTACGTGCGTCGCGGCATGTCGTTCATCGACGTCGACGGCCCGGGCCACGGCGGCACCCTGCGCCATCACAAGCTCTATGCGCCGCCCGACTCGGAGCGGGTCGCCAAGGCGGTGCTCGACTATCTCGTCACGCGCCCGGATGTGGATGCCGAGCGCATCGGTCTGCACGGCTCAAGCATGGGCGGCTACTCCGGCCCGCGCTGCGCGACCGTAGAAAAGCGCATCAAAGCGGTGGCGGTATGGAGTGGCGCGTATAATTTGGTCGAGGACATTTTCGATTATTACCCGCCAATTCAGGATCGCTTGCGCTGGCTCATGGGCGCCAAAGACCTGAAGGAAGCGCGCGAGCGAATGAAGGAATTTTCGTTGGTCGGACGCGCCGACAAGATCGAATGTTCTCTGTTGGTCGGTTACAGCATCGACGATCGCGTCATGGACCCGCGCGGCGCGCTCCGGCTTTACGAAAACGCCGTCAATTCGCCGGACCGCGCGATGCTCGACGGTGTCGGTCACGGCCAGAAGCGCTTCGACCGGCGCACCTACATCGCCGACTGGTTCATGAAACAGCTTCGAGCCGGCTAGAGCGCTCCAGGCATTAAGCGGCGAGCGCGCCGCGCGGAGGAACAGATGTCAGCGCTAAATCTAGCGGAATCCCTCGATCACTTCGTCGTGCCGGTGGACGACCTGATTGCCGCCGAAGAGTTTTATGTGCGCGTCTTCGACGGCGTGATCACCAAGCGCAACGGCTTGAACGTGCGCCAGCGCAAGCGCGGCGCCGTGCCGCATACTTTCATTCAGATCGGCGGCAAGCGCATGGGCGTCTACCTCCAGAGCGACGAGCGGCCACGACCGGCGAGCCCGCGCGGGCTGCCAACCTATTCGTTTACGACCACGTCCGCGGGGCTCGAACAAACCATTTCGGATCTGCGCGCCTTGCATGTCGATTTTGAAGGACCGGTGGCGCATGCGCAGAGCTTTGCCGATCGGACGATCTTTCTGACCGATCCCGCCGGCAACCATTACGCCGTCTATGCGCCGAAGACTTCGAGCGCGACTGCCGCCAAAACCGAAAGGCGCATCACCGGCGTCGGCTACATTGAGCTCGAAGCGCCCGACGTCGGCGCCTCGATCAATTTTTACGCCAAAGTGCTCGGCTTCGAAGTGCAGGCAGAAAACAATTCTCAGGCAACGCTCAAGATGGCGAGCGGTCAGACGCTGATCCTGACGCGCTCGCCGTTCTCCTCCAAGGGACTGGTGATGAGCCGCAAGGTGCCCGGCCCGCACATCGCATTTTATGTTCCGGCGGCTAAATGGAGCGCGGCACTCGCCCATCTCGCACGGCTCGGAATTGCCAATGGCGATCGCGGCGCCGCCAAAGAACGCCACGACGGGCAAGGCGGAACCTACATGGACGATCCCGCCGGCTACGTTATTCAATTCATCACCGATGGAATGGAGTGAGCGACCGCCCGTGACCGACCGGCAAAAACGCGCGCGCTTGCGCGAAATCCTCGCCGATCCCAAAGGTGCACTTGCGCCCGGCGTGACCGACGCTTTGTTTGCGCGCCTGGCGCAGGACTGCGGCTATGCCGCCGTGCATCTTTCCGGCAACGCCGTTCATAAGAATTTTTGCCTCCCCGACCGCAACCTGTTGGGCGCCCATCAGATCGCTCAACGCGCCGCCGAGATTGCCGAAGCTACGGCGATACCGCTGATCGTCGATGGCGGACCGGCATGCATCGAGCCGCTCGCGCTCGCCCGCGCGGTGAGATTTTACGAGCGCGCCGGCGCCGCCGCGATCCGCTTCGAGGACGGCCTGCTCAACGAATACGGCGCGCCGGCGGAGGACTTGGCGGTTGCGCCGCAGTCTCTGATGACCGACCGGATCAAAGCCGCGGCGGATGCGCGCCGCGATCCATCTCTGGCGCTGATCGCTCGCTGCGACTCGCGGCCGAAGGAATCCTTGGCGCAGGTCGAGGACCGCCTGGCGGCGTACGCCGAAGCCGGCGCCGACGCTCTCGGCGTGCAGCTCGACGCCGCCGAAGAATTCCGGCGCATCGGTGCGGCGCCGCCGGCGCCGCTGGTCAGCATGTGGCCGCGGCCGCTCATGAGCGCGTTCGAGTTTTTCGACATCGGCTTCCGCGTCGCGCTCATGCCGTCGAGCGTGCCGCTGGCGGCGCTGACCGCGGCGCGCGAAATGCTTCTCCAATTGCGCCAAACCGGCATCGACCGGGGCTATTTCGCCGAACAAAAGGAATTTTCCCCGACCGAGCGCTGGTATAAAAATTTAGGCAAGGCCGGCAACTGACGGCGCCGAAAGATTCACGAGGAAACCGCATGCTCAATGAAGTCGCGCTGCCACTCGCCTACCGGGTGACGCCCACCGGCCTCTATCTGATTTCCACCGCCCATGACGGCAAGCGCAACGTACAGTTCGCCTTTCGCGCGTTGGGCATCTCGGATGATCCGCCGCTCTTGTTGATCGGCATTCAGGAAAATAATTTCAGCCGCGAGATGATTCAGAAAAGCCGCGAATTCGTCGTCAACGTCTGCTCGGAAAACCAACTCCATGCCGTCAACCGCAGCCGCGATCTCTCCGGACGCAACGTGGAAGACAAATTTTTGGCCCTGGGCTTGGAAACGCTTGCGGCAAAGCATGTGCAAGCGCCGCTCGTCGCCGGCTGCCATGCCAATGTGGAATGCCGGTTGGTTCAGGAATTTTCCGTCGACGGCTTGTTTCTTTTCATCGGCGAAGCGCTCGCCGCCCACGTGGATGAGCAGGTGCCGCCTGTGGGCCGACTGGCGGGAAAAACTTTTCGGCTCGGCGAGCAGTTCTAGTCCGCTCGAGCGTCAAAGGAGCACCCATGGCGAAACAATCTAGATGGATCGTTCTGGCTTTGCTGAGCTGCGCGATGCTCGAGCCCAGGCCGGCCGGCGCCACGCCGTCGGAAGACGCTCTGGCCAGGATCAATCGGTTGCCGCCGGCAGAGCGGCAAGCGGCGCTGGTCAAAGAAGCAAAAAACGAAAAGAGCGTTGTCTGGTATGCGCCGATGAACCGTGAAGATCTGCGCCAGTTCACCGGCGCCTTCGAGGCCGAATACCCGTTTCTGAAAGTCGAGATTCTGACCGGCGGTCCCCAGAGCCTGCTCAACCGTATCTTGACCGAGCATCGCGCCGGGCGCCACAATTACGACACTCTCAATATCCGCAGCTCCGCGCTCTTTACACTCAAAAAAGCCAACGCCGTTGGGCGCTTCGATTCGCCCCACCGGCGCGGCCTGCGTCCCGGGTTTTACGATAAAGACGGCTACTTCAACGGCATATGGGCGTCGCTCATGGTCTTCCTGTTCAATGCCAAGCAGGTCAACAAAGCGGAGGCGCCGAAATCGATCAACGATCTATTGCAGCCGCGCTGGAAAGGGAAAATGGGCATCGATCAGGACGCCGACGACTGGCTCGCCGCTTTGCTGGAATACTATGGCGATGACAAAGGCAGGCAAATCGCGCGCAGCCTCGGCGCGCAGGCCCTTCATATAAGAAAGGGCCGCACCTTGGTTTCTCAACTCGTGGCGGCGGGCGAGTTCCCGTTGCAGATCGATGCCCATCATCACGAGGCCACTGCCCTGCGCCGAGCCGGCGCGCCCGTCGACTACGTTTTTCCCGAGCCGTTCGTTCCGGTGAAATCGGTTTCTTCGCTCGTCATGTCCTCGCAGCCGCCCCATCCGCACGCGGCCGCGCTCCTGGTCGATTTCATGATTTCGCGCAAGGGCCAGGAGATCGCGTTCAAGCAGCGCCGCTGGCCGGCTCTCAAAGATCTCGCCGCCGGCGGTCCCGACGACGTCGGCAACCGCAACACTTTGGTCCCG
Source organism: uncultured delta proteobacterium (assembly GCA_963745035.1). Classification (GTDB taxonomy): domain Bacteria; phylum Desulfobacterota; class Binatia; order UBA9968; family UBA9968; genus DP-20. Next base: position 700,817 of record CAVUVW010000013.1, read on the forward strand.
GACGCGGAGAAGTGGGGTAGCCGGTACGAAGAGTTGGTCCAGTTAACGAAGGTGCTAGGCAGCTAGAGAGCGCTACATCAAGGCGTAAAACACGGGCTGCTATCACGCCCGGGTGAAGACTCACTCACGATTCGTTCGACCGGCGCGCGCGGTGTCTTTCTTCTAAGCGCTCCGCCGCCACGATCTGGCTCGATCGCATGCGTTCGAAGGAACGCGCGATCTCGCCGATTTCATCGGTTTGTTGAAGCGCCAGAGACGCGGAAAAATCTCCCTGGCTGATCCGCTCGGCGCGCTCGACGAGCTCGGTCCACCGTCGCTCCAGCGAGCGGGCGACCCGCAGTAACGCCGCGACCACGCCGAGTAACGAGAGAAGCGTCGCCGCCGCGACCAATACGACGACCCGCCGGGCTTCCGCCTCGATATCCTGCCGGCCAACTGCGACATGGACAAACCCTGATTCGCCTTCACCGGTGCGCCGCGCCGTTTCGTAAACGGTTACGCCGCGATACTCGTCGTCCATGCCTTGCAGTGCCCGCTCTGCCGAATCTGGAAAATCCCGGCGCAGATAACGCGGCAAATCCTTGGGCCAATGGCCGACGATTTGCCCGCTCGGGTCTTCAACGTAGGCATACGTCAGCTTGTTCTTCGAAGCGTACTTTTCAACCGCGCCGGCCACCTCGTTCACGCGCCCGGCCGCCAATGCCGGCGCGATGATCTCGCGCAGCCCGAACACCATGACGTCGACGCGTTCTTTGGCTTGTCTCTCGATCGCTTGGCTGAGAAAGCCGTAGACGATCACGCAGATCACGATTCCGAATAGACTTGCGAGAGCGCCGATGAAAAATACCAGCTTGCGGACCAAGCCGAAGTGCTGCCGAGCGCCCGGCGCAGGCGCGGCATGACGCGGACGCCCCATGGACGAAATCGCCGGCGCTTTAGTACGCCTCCAGACGGGATCGTTCACGGTAACTTCGGGCGTGGCCTGGCTCATCGCCCGCTTCGCCCGGCCGACCATGAACCACAAAAGTCCGAGCGCAAGCGCCGCTCCCAAAACCGGCAATAAAAGAGCGCTGATCCGACTGTTGAGAACCGGATCGGACGGCGGCGCAAAAATCGCGGCGAGGGTGGCAAGAGCCCTGCCGAGAAAACGGCTCGCGCTCCAGCTCCACTGGCTGGAAAACGAGTAGTCCGCCAGAAGAGCGCAGAGGGCAAGCGAGATTATCGTCGGACCGGCTAATCTTCGATGTCGCATCAACTCAGATCGTCCTAGTTTTACCGAGGGCGCCGTGAGAACCACCCGGCGGAGCGCGCCAAGCCGCTCTCCCGGGCGCCAAGCGAATTTAAGAAACCGAGCGCTTCGCCCGACGTCACAAGCCGCGCGCTCCGCGGCGCGACTCCCAGGCAGAGATCTTACTTCTTATTCGCTCTGCCTGCCATCGCTTTGCAGCGCCTCCAGGGCTTTCTCAATCAATTGCCGTCTCAACTTTTTTTCGTCCTCCGGCAGGAGACTCGCGTCGCCCACCACGTGCACGATGCCGTTGCCGAGCACCAGGCGATTGGCCCCGATCATTTTTGCGACCGGTAAAGCCGAGGTGATTTGCACCGTCGGGATACCGGCCTTTTCCAATTCAGTGGTGATCGCAGCGCCGCTGCGCGTGCTCGTCCCTCACGTGGAAGTGAGAATCACCGCATCGACGCCGAGCTTTCTCGCCTTCTCCGCCATCTCGCGCCCCATGCGGCGGGTGTTGGACAGCGGATTGGCGAGACCCGACGTCGAGATGAATTCACCGCACAACGCACCGATGGCGCCGTCGCTTTCGAGCTCGCGCATCACATCCAGCGGCACCAGCCGGTGGGGATCTTGCCGGACGAATTGCGGATCGTAGCCGCCGTGCGAGATCTCATAATCTTCGCCGCGCAGATCGTCGCGGCCCTCGATGTTGTAGGCGCCCCACCGTGTCGCCGCCGAGCCCTGGATCTTGTCCGGATTGCCCTTCGGCACCAGACCGCCGTCGGTGATCAGCATCACTTTCGCTTTTGCGAGGTCGCCGACCGGCGGCGGCATCGGTATGGGCGCGAACGCCGCCGGCGCCATTTCCGATTCGAACGGCCGGCCGGTGAATTTGGCCAATGCCATTTCGACCAACCGCTCTCCAGCGGTCTTCTCCACGAACTGATCGCGAATCAAGCCGCGCGGGATGTAGCCCTCCTCTTTTGGCGAACCGATCCGTTGTTGCTGCATCAGCTTAGGGGCAAATTGCCCCATCTTCGCCAAGACCTCGCGCATCTTCCCGGCGTTGTCTCCCGAGTCGATGATGTACAAGGATTCACGGTAGAGATCGACGCCGGGATTCTCCGGCGCCATGGCCGTGATCGCCGGAATGCCGAGCTGCGCCTGCGCCGCGGCACAAAGCGCGCCGGCCGCCATGCCATATCGTCCGGCGAGAAAGCACGGACCTGCGACGAGCAGATCTGCGCGGCTCTCACGAATTTTCTCCAGCGCCGCGCCGACAAACGCCTCCTGCCGCTCTACCGCGTAGTTATCGCCGCACACCAGCGTGAGCACCACCTGCGAATCGGCGCCGAACGCCTGCGCGAGCAGCTGCCCGGGCCCGACCGCCTGCGCGCGCGCTTCAAGCGCCGCTCCCGCTTGCTCCTCGCCGCCGAGCCCGCCGAAAAACTGATTCAGATAATGGGCGATGCGCATATTCAACACACTCTCAGGCACGGCATTCCCGTGTCCTGTTGTTGCCTGTTGCCTTTCAATACATTACCGACCGGAGCCGCGACGCGCCCTGCTGGTTGGCGACACCGACGACGTTGAGGGAATCGATCTCGAACGGACCGGCGAGCAGCTCCGCCAATCCGCTGTTGGCCGCAATCACGCGCTCCACCCGCGGCAGCGTCCAGCTCGTGCTATTGCCGCCGATGCAGACGATCGCATCGACTTCGGGGAAGTTGAACAGCAGCGCCGATTCAACTCGCCGGTCGCGCGCTAGGTCGGTGACCTGCACCGAGGTCTTGACGCCGTCGCATTCCAACAACCGGGCGGTCTCGGACAAATCCGTATGCGGCACGCCGCCGCCGAACTTAGTCAGCACCGCGGCGTCGGCCTTGAGCGCCCATTTGACCAAATGGGCGGCAAAACGCGTGTTGCGCTCGCGGTCGAAATTGTCGGCCGACGCAACAGTGGCGACCGTGCCGACGAAATTCAACTCGCACGCCCGATGGCGGCGGTAAAGCGCATTGATGACGGGATGGTTCTGATAGAAATACGTCTCTGCGCCGCCGAGCGATGCGTGATACGACGGCAGCAGCGCCCCATCGAGCCATTCATTGGGATGGAGCACGGTCGGTAGCATGCCCTCGGTGTCCGCGCCGTAAAGAATCGATTCGCCGGCCTCGGGCTTTCTCTGGCGCGAGAAAATCTGGCCGACGTAGGCGAAGCGCGGCAAGGCGGCGCGATCGGCCCCGACCTCCGTGTCGAGATTTTCCAGGCGCGCCGGGCGCGCTGAAAATGCCGCCTGTGCCAGACGCACGGCGACTTTGAGTTGCGCCAGCCGGTAGGCCCTGAGGCGCGCGTGCGCCGGCAAATCGACCCTCGTATGCGGGACGATGATCAGATGCAGAAGCTTCCCATATTCCGAGCCGGCGGCGGCTTCCCCGCTCATTTCCAGAACGTAGCCCGTCGCGCCGCGCGATTCCCCGGGCGATTGCTCGCGCACCGCGGCCACGGCCATACCGGCCAGAACATGGGTCGCGCCCCCGCCCGCGGTTTGCGGGGCGCCGAGCACGCCGGGCCAGTCCGGACTCGCCCCGGGCTCCTTCGCCCGCGGCTCGACGATATCGAATACCGGGCCCGCGCGGCAGCTCTCGCCCGGTCGAACGATCTCGAAATCCACCGACTCGATCGACGCATCGCGCAGCACTAGATTGCGCAATTCCTCTTTGTCGAGCGCCAGCGTGGCTCCATTCAGGCGAGTTTCGGGGCCGAAACCAATCTCGTCGATGGGATGAACAGCGAGTGTCAAAGTCATGGCAGAGTCGCCTAGAGTGGGATTCCGTGGCAATGCGATGATTTTAGGGCGGCACGAAAGAGAATGTCAATTGGATCGCGAGCTGACGCGGTCAAGCGGCTCTTTGCTGATGAGGCATTTCAGTGACTCCGCGCCCCGTTCTGAGAAAAGGGCATCCCCTGAGCGCAGTGAAGATCCGCTTTCAACTGAACCACCGCAAATCTTTGTCCAACTTGACATCGGCTGGCACCCGGCATTAGGCTCATGTCATCGGGAAAGCCACCATGGCGAAAGACGGATTCAAAGTCTTCGACAGCGACATGCACATCATGGAGCCGCCCGATCTTTGGCAACGCTACATCGATGGCGAATTTCGCGAGCGCGCGCCGCGCGGCCGGACGTCTGAAAACGTGCGTGATCTCGGCATGATTTTCCCCGACGCGCCGCCCGACACGCGGCGCACCAACGGCACGCCCCACCGCGGCCGCAATTTCAACAAGAACCAGGAAATTTATCGCGATCACGCGGAGCGCGGCTGGACCGGCGAGGTGCAACTCGAAGCGATGGATACCGAAGGCATCGACCGCGCCGTGCTCTTTCCCACGCGCGGCCTGGGCATCCTCACCTATCCCGATCAAGACCCGCGCTTTGCCGCGGCGATGGCGCGGGCGTACAACGACTGGCTGCACGACTTTTGCCAAGCTGATCCCGATCGCCTGCTCGGCGCGGGCATGATCTCGGTTTACAACATCGGCGATGCCGTCGCCGAGACGCGGCGCGTCGCGACGGAATACGGATTTCGCTCAGTGTTTCTTCGCTCCAATATCATCAACGGCAAAAATTGGTACGACGCCGATTACGAGCCGCTCTGGAACGCGCTGGAGGAGCTGAATCTGCCGCTCGGCTTCCACGAAGCCTCAGCATCGCGCTCACGCCAATGCGCCGAGAACTTCGAGCCCAATTTCGGCATGCGCCGCGTGTATGCCCAGCCTTTCGAGCAAATGCTCGGCCTCGGCAGTTTTATCGGCGGCGGCATTTTGGAGCGCCATCCGAACATGAAGGTGGCGTTTCTTGAAGCCAACTGCTCCTGGCTGCCGTGGCTCTTGTGGCGCCTGGATGAAGGCTACGAGCGCGAAGGCGATATCTTCATGGAAGATCTGAAAATGGCGCCGAGCGAATACTTCAAGCGCCAATGCTTTATATCGGTGGAGCCCGACGAAACGCCGGCGCGCCATACCATCGAAGAATTCGGCTGCGACCAATTGGTATTTTCCACCGACTACCCCCACGGCGACTCCAAATACCCGCACGCGGTCGAAAGCTTTCTCAAGCTCTCGCTGTCCAATGAAGAGAAGCGCAAAATCTTGTGGGACAATTGCGCGCGCTTCTACGGCGACGGCGAGAATGGTGGCAGCCGGCTCGCTGAAACCGTACCAGCAACACTGCACCGATAGGAGGATGTCATGGAAACGCAAATGGAAACTCCCATGGAGAAACTGGAGCAAGGCGAGAATGCCATGGAGCGCTTCATCCGAAAAACCCGCGCGCTGTTCGCCAAGGAGCCGGATCTGGAAAAGCGCTGGAACTCTTTGCGGCCGATCCTGGCGGAACTGTTAGCCGATCCGGCGCTGATGGAGGCGGCAAAGCATTGGCCCGATTGCGTTCCCGCCAACGGCCGGGCGGAAAATCTGCTGTTCTACGCAGATCCGGACTACGGCTTCGCCATCAACGGGCTCACCAAAGGCGAGGCCCGCCACGGGCAGCCGGCGCGCATCCACGATCATGCGCACATCTACACGCTCTATGGCGTGCTCGACGGCCGCGAGCGGGTCGTGCGCTACGACCGGCTCGACGATCGATCGAAATCGGACTATGCCGAGATTCGCGAGAGCAGCAACGTGCTCGTCGGTCCCGGCGAAATCGACCTGGTGAAACCTTACGAGATCCACACCGAGATCACCGTCGGCGAACGCACCGTGGCGGTCATCATTCGCAGCCAAAAGGGCGGCGACTTCAATCAAGGCCGCTACATCCCCGAGAAAAACGGTTACTACGAGAGCCTGGGGCCGCGCCAGACGCCCTGTGAGATGCTCCCTAGGCGCTGAAAGCAACCTCAACGGAGGATCTTATGTCGCGGCCCGAACCGAGGCAGGAATCAGCGCCGGCAATCGAAGCTCTGCTTAACTATCTGATCGATACCGGCGAGAAGCCCGCGAGCTACGGCGGGGTCAGCGCCGGCGAAGCCGACCGGCAGCGCAAGGGCAAATATCAAGAGTATCGGATGCCCGTTTACGACGGGCGCGCTCTCGTCGACCAGCTTTCGCTGGAGCGCGAAGGTTTCATCTTCGTCGAGCATGAAACCAAGGTCAAAGATTTCTACGACGAAGCGGAGGTGCGCTCGGTCTACTATCCCGAAACCGAGCAGTTGATAAAACACTATTCCGGCGCCCGGCGCGTGCTGGTCTTCGATCATACGCTGCGCTCGGCCGACAGCGCCGCGCGCGAGACAAAGCAGATCAGCGGTCCAGTCCGGAACGCGCATAACGACTACACCGAATGGTCGGGGCCGCAGCGAGTGCGCGATTTGCTCCCCGATGAAGCCGAAGATTTGCTGCAGCGCCGCTTCGCAGTCATTCAAACCTGGCGGCCGATCCGCCATATGGTCGAGCGCGAGCCGCTGGCCATCGCGGATGCCCGCAGTATTGGCACCGAGGAATTGGTTCCCAGCGCGCGTGTCTACCCGGATCGCGTCGGTGAGGTCTATCACTGCACGTTCAACCCCGAGCATCGCTGGTACTATTTTCCGAAAATGCAGCGCAACGAAGCGATGATTTTTAAATGCTTCGATTCGATGAAGGACGGCCGCGCGCGCTGGACCGCGCATTGCGCCTTCGACGATCCGGGCAGCCGCACCGATGCACCGCCGCGGGAAAGCATCGAAATGCGTACCCTGGCGTTTTTCTAATTTGTCGCGCTTCCAGACAAACAAAAGGCCTGCACTCCTTTCGGAGCATAGGCCCTTGTTGACTCCTATCGCGGCCTGAGAGGTGGCTTTTACCTCCCAGAATCGCGCTATTTATTCCTCTGTTTTTTCCTTGGCCGTTTCCGGCAAATCGTGCAGTCGATCTTGGCAGCCATACTCTCCTCCGTAGTCTGCATAAGACTTATCACTCGAACATTAGACGTCAATGAGGAATCCGCGATCTGGAGATCGGAAAGTTCCAATTTTCATCATGAATTCAAAAGGTTGAAAAAGTTTGGAGCCGTTGCGGGTCAAGTTAGCAAACAAATATTAAACAATAAGTTTAGTAAAATAATGTAAGCATCTCAATCAGCAAGATTTTCTCGACGAGCACGGATTGGCTCATTGCGCCTCATGAGGCCGAAATTCAACGAGCACTGCAGCCAACGCGATGGAACTTGGTGCCGTATTCCGCACCGGGCTGAAGAATGAAAAACTTTTCTGGCACCGTCCGTAGCCGTCAAGAAGCTTGAGTTTGGCCTAATGACGCTTGTCTTGGGGCAACGAGTTCCGGTAAAGTCCACAGAGAAGTTGCACTCAATCCAGCCACACTGAAAGGGAGGAATAGATGCCTAAAATTGATAAAATCACCGTAGTCGACGTGGAAAAGGAAGCGAAATGGGGACGCCCCACCGGACGCAATTACGCTCGTCCGACCCAAACCGACAAAGTGCATATTGCGCTCAACAGCTACGAGCCGGGCGTCAACGACGAGCTGCACTGCCATCCCGGCTCGGATCACACCTTCTTCGTCGTCCAGGGCGAATGCACGATGAAGGGCCTCAAGGATGACGAAGAGTTCGTCCTCAAGCAACACCAAGCCGTTCACGTTCCCGCCGGCTTTTTCTATCAGTTGAACAACACCGGCACCGAACGCTTGATCCTCTATCAGGTCAGCACCGAGCCGCTCAAAAAACCCAAGATCGGCAAGGTCATCTACGGGGTGCACACCGGTTTGAAGGATCACTTGTTTCATCCGGTGCAGCCCAAGGCCGCCGAGACGCAACGGTCATGACCTTTGCAGACGTGCTGGATTGGTGCCGAAAGAATCGCGCCGACGTGCGCGGAGTTTATCGGAACAAAGATATTTCGATTTCGCACAAGGATGCAGAGCTTCCCGCCGCGCTGCCACCCATCAGCGCCATTTTTCATTGGGATCTCAAAATGCCCGAGTTGGATCACTACGTCAGCAGCTCGGACTTCGAACGCATCGTCGACGGCAAGCTGACCATCGACGGATTCAAGAGCACCTTGCGCGGCGGCGATTAGTAGGGATATCGATTCGTTGTCACGAAAGCGCCACTTCGCAGCCGGAGTGGCGCTTTTGTTTTTGATCGCGGGAAATCCTACGCGGGCAGATTCGGGTTATCGACTTGCGGCGAGCTCCACTTCAGGTGGCGCTCGAGAAAATCCACGACCAGCGGCCACGAGAGATCCGCTGCGTGCGCATTATACCCAGGCGCCCCCGGATCGACGTAGCCGTGCCCGCCGAAAGGAAAGAAATGCCACTCCAGGGGTTGGCCATTTTCCTTGAACGCTTGCCACATCTGCTCCTGCACCGGCAGCACGGTCGTCACGTCGTCGGCGCCGTAGAGGTTGATCGACGGACAGCGAATCTTTCTGGCGCTCACGGAAGGATGGACCGGGCGGAGCGGCGAGTCGGGCTCGGCGCGCACCGTGGGATAGTAGCCGATAAAGGCGCGCACATCCGGCGTCGCCGCGACGAAGTGAATCGCGATGCGCCCGCCCATGCAGTAGCCGCAGACCGCCACCCGGTTTTTGTTTACCGTCGGCTGCTTGAGCAAAAATTGCCAGCCTTCGGTCAACACCCGGGTAAACTCCGGGTCCGGCGTCTTAGCTTGGATCTGCGATCCTGAAACGATATGGGTCGGCTCGGGATAACCCAACTGCTCAAAAACGTTAATGGCGAATGTCGTGTAGCCCAGCTTGGCGAATTTCCGCGTTTCGGTTTTGATATACTCACCCAAGCCGCCCTTGGGATGAATCAAATACAGCGCCGGCCCGGGCTCGGCACGCTCCGGATAAGACAAGAATCCCGCCACTCCATGCTCTTTGGTCGCAAAAGCCCTTTCAATGATGCGCATCGATCGCTCCTCGTGGTTTGATTGCTCGAATCGATACCTAGCACGATCGCGCGAGAATCGTAAAGGGCGTGCTCAGGCGAAACTCCGTCAGGCCCGCATCACTCCCCTGGCGCTCGGCTTCGTCGCACAAAAGCAACGTCCATGCTCTCCGTGTAATCCGCCTCGTACCCGCAGAGCGCATCAACTCTCCGCAACTCACCAAGACTGAACACTATTGGGCAACCCGTATGGAATCACAATCCTCAGGAGAATTTTTCACTGGTTCGTAGGCGAGCATTTTCAGCAACTTACGTGAATTACCTGAAAGCATGACTGATGGAATAAGATTTGCTGCCGTCCTGGTCACCAATTTCCGGGAGTTTTTGGTGCCCCTGCAAAACGACCTCCAATCGCCGCGGAGCCTGAGCCAGTCGAAATTGCCGCACAAGAGCAAAGGGGAACTTGTTGCCCTCCCCGCCACTCCATCTTTTTCGCTCGACGAAGCCAGTACGATTGTCGAAATCGAGGTTCGGGCCGACCAACTTCTGAACTACATCGACAAGCTCACGTCTTTCGCCGACCGGGCTTGCAGCGCAGCGATTCGTCAGACTGAAACGGCCCATCGCATAGAAGATCGGTTCACTGAAATCGCCGATTTGCGCCGCACGCTCGAGCACCAGAACGCAAAGCTTCAAGAGCAGCAACTCGCCATGGTCCGCTTGGAGCAACAGTCGAAGGCGCAAATCACTGCCCTGGAAGTGCGGCTGCGCCAGAACGAAATGCAGCGAGCCGAAGAGAAACGACAGGACCTCTTGCGCGGCGAGAACGCCGGTCTCGTAAGCCGCCTCAAAGAAGCCGAAGCGCTCGTCCCACAAGTCCAAGAACGCAATCACGACTGGAGCGAACCGCTCGGTCAAGAGCTGGAAGCTCTGAAACTTCAATTGGCCGAACGAGACGAAACCATTCAAGCCAAGAATGTCATGATCAAACAAATCGAGAGCGACTCACGCGCTAAGATCCTAGACATCGAGCAGCGCTTGCGCGACGCCGAGAAGGCACTCGAAGGTCATGAGGCGATACTGAAAGAAAAAGACGCCGTGATTCGAGCCACAGCCCTCAAAGAGGCGGAGATGGGCAACCTGATCAAACGTCTGTCCGCCGAATGCGCCAAGCTCAACAACGAGCTTCAGGAACGAAACCGAGCCCTTTCCCAGAACCACGGCACCCGCGCAGAACCCCGCGCCGACGCCAACATTTGGCGTCGGGTGATCGGCCGCTTGCAAGAAGATCCGCAGTGAAGAACAGTCGCATCAGTTTAGCTGGCTGTCAGTCCATTAATCGAACATGCCGGCGCGATCGAGACGCTCGACGAAAGACGAATCGATCAGCGACGCGACATTGATGTTCTTCGCCTTGGGATTGGATTCGGCGATCATTTCCAAAAGCAGCTTCATGGCGGCCGGGTCCGCATACGGCTTCTTGAGCATCATGTCTCGGTAGGTTTCGTAGCCTTCCTCGATCATCGCGCGATTTTTCTCCAACGGCAGCCGCAGATATTTGGCCAATATCCGCATGCTTTCCTCTTTGTTGGCCTTGTTCCGATTGAACTGCATCCCTTCGACCAGCGTCGTGACGAACCGCACAACCGTGGCGGAATCGTCGCGTAAAGTTTTCTCCGAGACCGCGACAATGTTGCGCAAATACGGCACGTCGAGCGGCGCCAGATCCACCAGCAGCCGGTAACCTTCCTTGGCGGCCATCGTGGTGTACGGCGGATCGAGAATGGCCGCGGCAACCCGATTGGCGAGCAGCGCCTCGAAGCGCGCGGTTTTGCCGCCGATATTGAGCGGCACGACTTGATCTCGGGACATACCGAGTTCCTTCAAGCTTAGCAGCAGCCCGGTGTATGGCAGGCCGGAAAAACCGGTGATCGCCACAGACTTGCCGCGTAGCTCGGCCGCGGAGCGGATCGATGGGTGAACGACCAGTGCGAGGTTCAAGCCGCGCGCCGTCCCCATGACCATCTTGACCGGGAACCCGCCAAGAGCGCTATGCACGACTTTGTCCGGCGACGTGAGATCGAACTGAATATCGCCCGATACCAGCGCGTTGATGTCGTTGCTGCGGCTGAATGTCACCATGCGCGTATCGAGATCGCGCTTCTTGAAAAATCCCTTTTCCTCGGCGATGTACGCCGGCAAGAACATCGCGCCGCGCACGCCCTCGCCAACGATGATCGTCTTGGTTTGCGCGCAAACGTCACCGGCGAATGAGGCAACATATAGCGCGGCGGTGACCAAGCAATATGCAAATCGATTCATAACCATTCTCCCCAGACTAACACCTCATTGGTCCATCATTCCGATCTTTCCACTGCCACCGTCTGCAGGTGCGTCCCTGTGCGCCCCGGGATGTACGCGGATTTCGCGCCGGCACCGCCGGCGACAACGATCCAGATGTCTTCGGGACGATCCACGGCGCCGACTTCGCGCGCCGACTCGTTGTTGAACCACATCGGCCGGCGCTTCGAAAGCAGCTCGAGATTTTCGTCCGAGATCTTTTCATACGGGACTCGAGCCATGGCGAACAATTCCTGGCGGATGGCAGCCTTCGAATATCCCGCAGCCGCAAAGATAGCTGCGTGCTCCGGACAGACGACAAAGAGAACTTCGGTCGTCGTCACTCCGCTCGCCAGACCGCCGGCCATGGTCAGCGCGAAGGTTTTCAGCAGTCCTTTAGCGGTCTGACTCGCCATATCGACCGCGCTGTAAACCCCGCTGCAGCCGGTTACGTGCACCGTATCCATCGTTGCACGGCAACCGCGCTCGACATGCAATGGCTCCCAGGGATTCTCCTCCTCGTTTTCCCCAAAACAGAAAGTATATTTCGCGGGCTGGCCGACCGTCGATTTATCGAACTCGCCGGGAGCCGCGCCGCCGACGTTGGTCAGGGTCAAGCGCAACGCTCTGCCGATGGTGGCGTTCGCGCGCCAGCCCTGGCCGAGCACGTTGGCGCCGCAGTTGAGTGTCCAGGCTCTTGCGGCAAGGACCGTTGACGATAATCATCGGCGCGACGTTGCCGGTGGTGGTCTGCACGCCGTCAAGATTGAAGCCGGGCTTCAGCACACCTTTTACCGCGGCGACCACCAACGGAAAATATTCCGGCAAACATCCCGCCATCACCGCATTAGCGGCGATCTTTTCGACGCTCGCGACGCCGTTCAACGGCGGCAGCACACCGAGCACGAAATTTCCGTCCAAGCCACCGGCCGCGATCATTTCATCGACCGCCGCCCGTGTCGGCGGCAGCACCGGCAGACCGTCGCTCCAGCCGCGGCGTATCAGCTCTGCGAACAACGCGCCAGGATCGCTTGAAAGCTTGATCGCAGAATCCAAAGTCGGAACTCTGTCGCCGGACGCCTGCGCTGCGGGCCGGCTTTGACGGAGCAGATCGTTCACGATCGAATCGACCGTCGACTCCGCGAGCGCCTGCAATTGAACCAGTGAGATCGTCCCCACCGGATGCGGCACTTTCACCAACGGTAAATCTGCCATGCCGCGATTCTGCGCTTCGGTTTGCGCCAGCTTGAGAAACTCCGTTGAAACCACCGTCGCGGTGGGTATGCCGGCGCCTTCGAGCTTGACCGAGTCGTGGATACTCCACGACGTGCACGAACCTCAATCGGCGAACGCGTTGATCACCACATCGCAGCGACCGATCAGCTCCGGCAGGCACTCGGCTTCCGTGCGGCTCATCTTGCGCCTGGGCACCAGCTCGATATCGCTGTATCGCTGCGTGAGCAACGCGCCGATCCATTGAAGAAATTTGTCGGCATTGGGTTTGTTGTTGTCGAGCAAGCCGACGCACAGTCCGTGGAGACTGCCGCCCCGGCGCTCCGCCACCCCGGTTCTCTTGCCGGCGCGCTGTCCGACCGGACTGATGATCTCAATAGTGTCCGCGCTCATTGACGCCTCCCGAAGCACGCGCCTGCACTACGTGCGGCGATGACTCGCAACATGGGTTTCACTCGGAATCTTGGGGCGCATGATGGTCAACTCTGGGCCCACAGTAGTCCCGTTGAACGCCGCCGCGCAAGGCTGATCGAGGCGAAATTAATTATGAAAAGAGTTGGCGAGGATTTTAGAGTTTAAATGCCGTCGACGTTCGATGCGACCAAGCCCATCTGGTCGTCGGATTGACTCTTGTCGGCGGGCCGCGCCGCCGCTGAGCCTGCGCTGACCGGCAGATGCACGATAAACGTCGAGCCGCGTTCGAACTCGCTTTGCACCGCCACACGCCCGCCCAGCAGATCGACATATTTTCGCACGATATAAAGCCCCAGGCCGACGCCGCCAAACTTCCGCGTAGCGGAACTGTCCACCTGCTGAAACATGTCGAAAATGGTCTGGATCTTTTCCGCGGGGATGCCGATTCCGGTATCGGCGACTTTCAACTCGATCTCGTTGGTCGCGGCCAGGTGGCGGACGGAAATCGTCACCACGCCCCGATCGGTGAACTTGATCGCGTTGTTGACCAGATTTTGAAGCACCGCCTTCAACTTTTCGTCGTCCGTCGCCATCGACGGCAAGTCGGTCGCATATTCCCAAGCAATCGCCAGGTCCTTGCCGAAGGGGATGTTGTAGTTTCGCCGCAGCTCGTCGAGCAGGCCGACCAGGTCCACCGGCCGCGCGCTTGTCTGCACCGCGCCGGCCTCGATCCGGGTGACCTGCAACACGCCGCTGATCATGTGGAAGAGGTCCATGGCCTGGCTGCTGATCGTTTCCAACGCTCTTTTCTGCTCCTCGCTCACGTGGCCGAGAATCCCCTGCATCATGATTTCAGTGTAGCCCTTGATGACGTTCAACGGCGTTCTCAGCTCGTGCGAGATGACGCCGAGAAACTCGTCTTTCCCTTGGCTGGCTCGCTCAAGCTCGATGGTCTTTTTCTGCAATTGCGCGAACAGCCGCGCGTTACCCGCCGCGACGCTGAGATGATAGGCGATGGCGTTAATCAGTTGGACCTCGCTGTCGGAAAAGTAATAGGGTTTGCGGCCGAGAAAATGCATCACTCCCAGTCCTTCGCCACGAACCTTTAACGGAATGAGAAACGAGCTGCGAAACCCCGCCTTGAACAAGTATTTGTTGTGCGCCAGTTTATCGTAGACTGGATCGGAGGCCATGTCCTCCACGAACGCTGCCTTGCCGGTTTGGACCACCTTGCCTAATTGGCCCTCTCCGGCGCCGTAGCGGAACACGAGCTGGACGCCCTCAGGCATGCCGCAGTGCGCGACCAGACGCAGGTCGCCGTTTTCTTCATCGCTCAAATAGATCCGCGCCGCGTCGAAGTCGAAAATCGCCAATACCTTTACCATGGTTTGGCCGAGCACGGCGTCGATGTCCAGGGACTCGCCGGCGATCCCGGCAATCGAGTACAGCGCGGACAGCTCTTTAGCTTTGGCGGCGGTTTGAGAATAGAGCGTGGCGTTTTCGACCGCGATGCCGATTTGATGGGTCATCGACATCAGCAGGCGCGTCTCATGGGCCTGGAGTCGGCGCGCCTCGCGGCCGACAAATACCGCCACACCCCATGTCCTGAGCTTGGTCGCGACCGGAAAAGCCGCAAAGAAGCCGGCGCTCGTGGACTCGAGAATTTTGCTGTGACTGAGCTCCAAATAGCGCGGGTCGTTTCTGACGTCCTCGAAAACGAAAACCTCGCCGGTTTCCGCGGCTCGACCGACGATGCCCTGCCCGCGCTGGAAGCTACCGAGCTTGGTCCACAGCTCGGGTTGCTCCTCGAAAACTGCGGCGACGCGCAGTTCGGTCATCTCGGCGTCAAAAAGAAAAATCCGCGTGGCGTCGAAATGAAAAATCTCGGTGACCTTTTCTATCGCCGACCGTAGGGTCTCGGAGAGGTCCAAAGAGCGGGTCGCCGCAATCGTGAGCGCGTGCAAGGCCGAAAGCTCGCCGGCGCTCTGCCGCGTTTCGTCGTAGAGCATGGCGTTATGGATCGCGATGGCGGACTGTCCCGCCAGGGTGGTGAGGAATTCGATTTCTTCGTCGCTGAAGGAATGCTCCTCCTTGGTGAAGAAGGCGATGAGCCCGAGGAGCTGATTTTTCGCGACCAGGGGAATTCCGAGATACGAGACCAGCCCCCAGCGATGGGCGAAACGATGGTCGTCGCTGCGCGGGTCGGTCCGCAAGTTGGCAATGGTGAGAGGAATCTTGTTTTCGAGCACGATCTTGGCAAAACCATGCATCGGGCGCGGATTGCCCGTCCGCCACTCGCTCTCGCTGATATTGCGGCACGCCGCTGGCTCCAAGGTTCCCGTTTCCTTGTTGATCAGGCGGACGGTGGTCACGGCCCCGGGTAAGACCAGTTCGACTTTCTCGAGCAACAGATCGAGCATGGAGCGGAGGTCCAGGGTCGAAGTAATCGCCATTTCGATATCATGCAGCGCTTCGAGCCGCTGGAGGTTTCGTCCAAGCCGCTGGCCGGCGGCGACGGCCTCATCCCGCCGGGTTTCCAGCGTGGCGGCCATCCGGTCAAACGACGCGGCGACCCGTCCGATTTCATTACGATCGTGCGGCAATCCGGTGCGCGCGGCGAGATCCCCGGCGCCGAGCCGCTCGCTCGTGCTCACCAAAGTGCGCAGCGGCGCCAATACGAACGTGTCGCCGCCATACCAGGCAGCAATGAGCGCCAGCGCAGTCACAAGCAGCAGTGCTGCCAGATTGCGCCGCAACAACCAATCGGCGTCGGCCAAGGCAACGTCCGCCGGTATGCCGAGGCGCAGAAAAATCTGACCGTTGGCGGGAGTGTCGCCGATCGCTGTAAAGCCGTAGAACCGTTTCTTGCCGTCCAACCCCGAGACTTCGGCAACACCTTCTTGCGCGGCGGCCGCCTTGCCGGTCCCCGCTTGCGGCCGATATTCGCCGATAGATGCCTCATCGTCGGGGTAACGGGCGAGCACGGTTCCATCGCGGTCATAGATCTCGAGAGAAGCATAACCGGGTAAGGCGGCGTTGCCGGCGATTTGCTTCAGATTGGCCACATCGAACGCGGCAAAAACCACTCCGATGACGCGCCCATCTTTTTCGATGATTGGATACCCTAGATTCAAGACGGCCTTGGCGACGATCGGTCCGGCCGGAAAGTTGTCGATCGCCAGGCCCTTGTGTTTTATGGCGAGGCGAAAATGGCCGCGCTCCGCGATATCCACCTGCTGAGTCATCGGCAGCCCGCTGCAATACTGTCGCCCATGCACATTCGCGGCGCCGAGATTGACGTAGAGCGGATATTCGGCCAGCAGATTCGCGAAAAGCGCGCTGCATGCCGGTTCATCTGGAGCACGCACCTCCCGCAGCAATGACAGCGCAACGAGAAGCTGGCGCGTGCCGTCGATCAGCCCCTTCTGACTTCCGGCGACGACGCGCGCCAGCCGCAGCGCTTCCCGTTTAGCGCGCTCGCTGTCTCGTACCCGTTGCTCGCCGGCGCTGTAGAGAATCAACGCGAGCGCCGGCAAGACAGCGAGCAGGACGAGGTGGATGAGCCGGGTGCGGAAACTTGGTTGGGAAATTTTTTTCATTCGCTTCAGCCTGCGATCGACGGTTGCAAGTCGCGCGGCAAAATCCGGTTGCCGGGCAAAAAATCTAGCAACCTCCGTAAGAACTTTCCGCGCGACGGCGCAAACGGCGAATTCGACCCGGTCTGACGCATTCTCGGTAACCAATCGTGACCGCTCCGGAACGAATTTTTGATCCTCGGCGATCGCCGTTCAATCCAAGGCTTGTGCCATGGGCTGGACGAGCGACAATGATGGATTTCCCCGCCAATTCCCGCCTCAGCCCACACGGGCGTGTTACTTAACCTCCAAAAATTGGCAAATTGGAGCACATGTTGACACGAATGATCGCGACAACTCGCCTGCGGCGGGTAGAAGCCAAGTTGCTGTGTACACGCGCGCGCCCTTCAGGCTGATTTCCAGCTCGGGGCGAGATCGTCAGAGCACGCAAGCGCGATCTGCGAGCGCCAAGCCGATTGCTTACGAAATTTTCCTGCGAGTGTTAAATTGAGCAATTCCACTGGGAAATCGCCGCTCGCACTGTGACGCGCCGCGGAGACGCAATTGAAAAAGGCGATAGGACTCGACTTCGGCACGACCAACAGCGCGCTGGCGTTGGCTGCGCCGGACGGCAGTGTGCGTCTGGCGCAATTCGGCGGCGGCGCGACCTTTCGCTCGGTCCTCTACTTCCATGAAAACGACAGCACACGCAGCAGGTCGCGCGTAGTCGCCGGACCGGACGCGATTCAAAGTTATCTCAACGCCACGACTTCAGGCCGGCTGATCCAGTCGATGAAGTCCTACCTCGCCAGCCGTCTATTTAACCAGACACAGATTCTCGGTGAGACCTATGCGCTCGAAGAGCTTATCGGCATCCTGCTGCGCTACTTGCGCAAGTCCGCTGAGGAGCAATTTGGCGACCTCGGCTCTGCGCTGGCTGTCGGCCGACCGGTCCACTTCAGCGGCACCAAAAACGATGCCGATGACGCATTCGCTCTCAGCCGCTTGCGCAGTGCCTTTGCCAATGCTGGATTCGACGATGTGCACTTTGTGCCGGAGCCGGTTGCCGCAGCCTACAAGTATCAGCAGCGCCTCGACCACGACGAGCTCGTGCTGATCGCCGATTTCGGCGGCGGTACGAGTGACTTCTCGCTCGTGCGGTTACAAGCGCATTCGTCGGCCTCACAAAACGCCGCGACCTCCGTCATCGGCACCGATGGAGTCGGCATAGCGGGCGACACTTTCGACAGCAAGCTGGTGCGCCATCTGGTGGCGCCGATGCTCGGCCTCGGCTCTCGTTACACTACGCAGTTCGGCAAAATATTGACGGTGCCGAATTGGCTCTACGAGCATCTCGAGCGCTGGCATTATCTTTCGTTCCTCAAAACCCGAAAGAACCTGGAGATCTTGCGCAAGATTCGATTTCAAGCCGTTGAGCCGCAGAAAATCGACGCCCTCATCGGCCTCGTCGATCATGATCTTGGCTACCGACTCTACCAGTCAATCGAGCGGGCTAAATGCGCGTTGTCCGACGAAATGCAGACCGGCTTTTGCTTCGCCGAAGCGGCCACGACCATCGAAAAGACCGTCGCGCGCAGCGAGTTCGAGAGTTGGATCGATCCTGAAGTGAGAGAAATCGGCGACTGCGTCGATCGCCTGCTTGCCGGTTGCAACGTCACGCCCAAAGACATCGACGCTATTTTCATGACCGGCGGCTCCTCGTTCGTCCCGGCGATCAGAGGCCTCTTCGAAAACAAATTCGGCGCCGAGATTCCGATTCGCGCCGGCCAGGAATTCACTTCTGTCGCCGAAGGCCTAGCGATCGACGCGCTCGAATCGTTCGGCTGACCCGCCAAGCACAACCGCAACACGATTAGTTATCTTGTGCTCGCCAGCGCTAATGAAAAAGCCTGAGAAAGATTCCTCGCGTTCGCGCTTGAACGGACAGCGCGGGCAATGCCTGTCATCTCGAATGGAGGTGAGAGATCTTTCATTATCTGCAAAGGCCCGCGGCATTAGCTGAGCATAGCCGAGTTCTGTGAGCGGTCCGCTGCCGACAGTCCATTCACCAACGATCCAGTTTCGGGACGCACGCAACCACTTTTCCCACAACCGAGACAGAGGGCGATCAGCTCTCGTGAATTCGCGTGCACCTTGGAGAAGATCCACCCTCAATTCCGGCACGTCAATTGCTGACGCAACCTTTTGGAGAGTTGCACTTTCAGGAATCCTCAGATGCAAGTACCGTGACGGGAGTCCGCACAAATAATTGGAAACAAGTTCACGCAGCCTTCGATTCTCCGCAGCTCCCGCCTGACCGTCTGCCTACACTCTTCGATTTGCTTCAATGACCATACATAACGCAACCCGTTTCTTTTACAGCTTTGCATGCGGGCTCATGTTGGCGGCCTGCGACGGACCGCAATCGGCGTTGGCGCCCGCCGGAGAGGCCGCCGAGCGCATCGCCGGACTTTTCTGGTGGATGACCGGGTTCGCCGCCGTGATATGGATCGCCGTTATCGTGTTGGCGCTGTATGCCGTCGGCTCGCCAGCGGAACGACACAACCGGCGACGCTCGAATGTCTTGATCGTCGGCGGCGGCGCAGTCGTGCCGACCATCGTCGTAGCCGTGCTGGCGATGTTCGGGTTGGCTCCGATACCTACTCTACTCGCTCCCGCGCCGGAGGGCAGTCTACGCATTACCGTCTCGGGCGAACAATGGTGGTGGCGCGTGCAGTATCAACACGCAGAGGACGAGTCGGTAGTGCTGGCCAATGAAATCCGACTCCCCGTGGGTGAGCCGGTTGAGTTTCGTCTGGAAAGTCCCGATGTCATCCATTCATTTTGGATCCCATCCCTCGGCGGCAAAATCGACATGATCCCCGGGCGGGTCACGCGGCTTGCGTTGACGCCAACCAAAACCGGCGTGTTTCGCGGCGCGTGCGCCGAGTACTGCGGCACCGCCCATGCGTTGATGAATTTCACGGTCGTCGTCGAGGAGAAAGCGGCGTTCGATCGCTGGCTCGCCCATCAACGAACACCGGCATCGATTCCAAACGAACCCGTCGCGCTACGCGGCCACGAGCTTTTTCTCGCCAACGGCTGCGGAGCTTGCCACCAAATTCGCGGCACGCCCGCCAAGGGCGTGATCGGACCCGATTTAACCCACGTCGGCAGCCGGCTCAGCATCGGCGCTGGCATGCTGCCGAACAATTCGGCAACACTCCTACGCTGGATCACTCGCACCGAAGAAGTGAAACCCGGCGTTCTCATGCCGTCGTTCAGCATGCTGCCCGATGAAGATTTAAAGGCGCTCGCAGTGTATATGGAAGCCCTCAAATGAAAGCGGATCGAGAGCCGCTTCCCGAAGCTCCGCCGGCGGAAATCCGCCGGGCACAAGCGGAGCGCTTGCTGAAGGTGTGGGAGACGCCGAGCGGCTTGCGCTACTGGTCTTCGGTCAACAACTCCGACGTCGGCGTTTGGTATACCGCCGCGACTTTCTTTTTCATGTTTTTCGGTGGCGCGCTGGCGCTGCTGATGCGCATCCAGCTCGCCCGGCCGAACAACGATTTTCTTTCCGCCGAGCTTTATAACCAGGCTTTCACCGTACACGGCTCGGTGATGATGTTTCTATTCGCGATTCCGATCTTCGAAGCGATCGCGGTTTTGTTTCTGCCGCAGATGCTCGGCGCCCGCGATCTGCCTTTTCCGCGCCTGTCCGCGTTCGGTTTCTGGTGTTTTCTGCTCGGCGGCGTTTTCTTGTGCGGCTCGATATTCTTCAACGCCGCGCCGCGCGGCGGCTGGTTCATGTATCCGCCGCTCACTTCGACCTACCAGACCGACATCGGCGCGGACATCTGGTTGCTCGGCTTTTCTTTTATTGAAATCGCCGCCATCGCCGCCGCTGTGGAAATGGTCGTGGGCTCACTCAAGACCCGCCCGCCGGGGATGCGGATCAACCTCGTGCCGCTCTACGTCTGGTACGTGCTCGTGGCGGCGGCGATGATCGTGTTCGCTTTTCCGCCGCTCATCACCGGCAGCATGCTGTTGGAAATCGAGCGCGCTTTTCATTGGCCGTTTTTCAATCCCGCAGGCGGCGGCGATCCGCTCCTGTGGCAGCATCTGTTCTGGCTGTTCGGCCATCCGGAAGTGTACATCATCTTTCTGCCTTCGGTGGCACTGATCGCGATGATCGTGCCCACGTTCGCGCGCCGGCCCATCGTCGGCTATAGCTGGATCGTGCTGGCCGCGGTGGGCGTCGGATTCCTTAGCTTCGGCCTCTGGGTGCATCACATGTTCACCACCGGCTTGCCCGGCATCACCTTGGGCTTGTTCGCGACCGCATCGAAGGCGATCGCACTTCCCACCGGCATCCAGATTTTCTGCTTTATTGCGACCCTGGCGGCTGGACGAGTAGTGCGCTCGACCGCCATGCTTTATGCCTTCGGCAGCCTGGTGATCTTCGTCCTCGGCGGACTGACCGGCGTCATGGTCGCCGTGGCGCCATTCAATTTTCAATCGCACGATACGTTTTTTATCGTTGCACATCTGCATTACGTGCTCATCGGCGGCGCGCTCTTTCCCATTCTCGCCGGCTGCTATTACTACTATCCGCTCGTCACCGGCAAAATGCTCAGCGACAAACTGGGAAAGATCGCCTTCTGGCTTGCGTTCGTCGGCTTCAACGTCGCGTTCCTGCCCATGCACTGGACCGGCCTGCGAGGCATGCCGCGGCGCGTCTTCACGTATCCTGCCGGGATTGGCTTCGACACATTAAACCTTATCTCCACGATCGGCGCTTTCATCCTCGCAGCGGGACTTGTAGTGGTTCTCTGGGACATGGTCCGGCCCAAGCGAAAGCAGCCGCATGCGAAGCGCAATCCTTGGGACGCCGGCACCATCGATTGGGTGCAAGAGATGCCCGGCCAACCTTGGGGTATTCGCTCCATCCCGGAGATCGACAGCCGCTACCCGCTGTGGGACCAGCCCAATTTCATGCGCGACATCGACGAGGGGCGTTTCTTCCTGCCGGATGCCGAGGAAGGAAGGCGCGAAACGATTATCACTTCGGTCATTGACGCCGAACCGCAACAATGCCAGCGGCTGCCCAGTTCGTCGTTTATAACCATGTGGGCCGCGCTCACCACTGGCGGCTTTTTTATTTTCGGCACATTTCATTGGTGGTGGCCCGCGCTCGCGAGCCTCGTGATCGCACTCGCCGTGATCATTTACTGGCTCTGGACGGGAACCGCCCTCATACCCGAGAAGGAAGACGAAGTTCGTCGGACTCGGCTTGACCTTGCCGCTCTACGTCTCGGGCCGCAGTCGGTCGGCTGGTGGGCGATGTTCATCACGATGCTGGCGATCCTGGCGGCGTTCGTTTCGCTCATCTTCGGTTATTTCTTTTTCTGGACCGTGCGCGCTGATTTTCCCCCGAAGCCGTTTCCCGGGCCGGGGCTTTTCTGGCCGCTTGTCGGCGCGGCACTGATACTCACCGCGTGGTCGCTAACGTTGCTCGCGCGGCGATGGAATCGTTCCGACAACTCCTATCTATTCTACTCCGGATCTCTTATTGCAGTTGCGGCGGGATTGGCCGGAGCGGCGGCGCTGATCGCGGCGCCCTGGGTTAGCGATCTCGACCCGAAGAGCCACGTCTATCCCGCAATGGTGTGGCTGATCATGATCTGGACCGCCGGTCAAATTGGGGTGGGATCGATCATGCAGCTTTATTGCATCGCGCGCAGGTTGGCGGGTCGCATGACTGCGCGCTACGACATCGATATTCACAACGTCGCGCTCTATTGGCACTTCACCGCATTCACCGCGGTGATCGCGGTGGCGGTCATCACCGGATTTCCGCTGGCGGCATAAAAACAATTTTAAGAAAACAGCGTCGCGCGAGCGAATACCTGATGGCGACAACTTATCTGTCCGAGCAAAATGAAAGTCTACTGTTCATGGTCGCCGGCCCGATCACTTGGGCCGCGCACTTCTTGCTTTCCTACGGCACCGCCGCAATCTGGTGCGCCAAGGTCGTTGGACCCGGAGGTTCACTCGCCACCGTTCGCATGGCGATCTTTTTCTACTCGTTGGCGGCGCTTGTCATCGTCGGGGTCGTTGGCTGGATCGGCAAACGCCGGCACAGTTACGGAGTGGCCGAATTGCCGCACGACGACGACACGCCCGAAGATCGTCATCGCTTCCTGGGATTTGCCACGCTGCTCCTGTCAGCGTTGAGCGGCGTGGCGATCATTTATGAAGCGCTCGTCATTGTTTTTATCGACCGGTGTACCTGATGCGCCGCGTAAGTTTTTTGCTGGGACTCATCACGCTTGCCGCCGCCTGGCTCGGGCCGCTGCCGGTGTTGGCGCGGGAATTTTTCTCCGCGCACATGACGATGCACATGGCGGTGGTCGCGGTGGCCTCGCCGCTGCTGGCACTCGCGCTCGGCGGAGGGCCGTTCGATCCCGCGCGCAAAGCGCCGCATTGGTTTGCGCCGATCCAGGCTTCCATGGCGGAGCTTGTCGTAGTCTGGGCTTGGCATGCGCCCGCGCTCCATCATGCGGCGCGCCATCACGGCGCAGCGCTCATCGCCGAGCAGGGAATGTTTTTCGCCGCCGGCCTTTTCCTTTGGCTGTCCGCTTTTGGCGGCGATGATGGCGCCGCTGGAAAGCGCAGCGCCGCGGGAATCGTCGGACTTCTGCTCACTGCCATGCACATGACTTTGCTCGGCGCGCTTCTCGCGCTTTCGCCGCGCCCGCTTTATGCACATTTTCAGGAACGTGCAACTGGATTCGCCGCCCTTACGCCGCTCGACGATCAACATCTCGGCGGCGCGATCATGCTCGTCGTCGGCGGCGCCTCCTACCTCGCCGGCGGTCTTTGGCTGACCCTCCGGCTTTTGCGCGGACCTTCATTCGTGCCGAGGCGTTCATGAGCCGCATGCTGAGAAATATTTTCTTAGTCGGGATTTTCGGCGCGGCCACGCTGCGCGCGCTGGTGCGCTCCCTTCGGCCGCACATCTGAAGGGGCAAGTAAGACGCATCCCCATCGCAACGGCGCGCACGGCAACGCCAAACGCGCCGCATGGACGATCGCGGCGTTTCTCGCCGTTGTCGTTGTCGGTGGCCTACTAACGGTCGTCGGCGGGCTCGTACCGATCAAAGCCAGCTCGGGCCATTGGACCATCACGGCGGCGCTGTTGAACTTTACCATGCGCCGGTCTGTGATCATGCACTCGCTGGGAATCGAAACGCCGCCGCTCAACGACCGCGCGCTTGTCTTGAAAGGAGCAGGCCATTACGAAATCGGCTGTAGTCCCTGCCATGGCAGTCCGGCGCTGCGCCAACCGGTTATCGTCCTGGCGATGACCCCACATCCGCCGGAGCTTTCCAAAGAAATCCCCAAGTGGCGCCCCCGGGAGCTTTTCTACATTGTAAAGCACGGCGTGAAATTCACCGGCATGCCGGCGTGGCCGGCGCAGGAACGCGATGACGAAGTCTGGGCGATGGTGGCGTTTCTCCGCACGTTGCCGAAGCTCAGCGCCGCTGAATATCAACGCTTGATCCGCGACGATGCCGGGACCACAGGCGCCAATGCCACCACTGGAATTCTATCGCGCACAACCGATGTTGCTCGCCTGGTGAACGACAACTGCTCGATGTGTCACGGCAGCGAGGGCGACGGTCGCGATTCGAGCGCCTTTCCGAAAATTGCCGGGCAAAAGCCCAACTACTTCTATCTGAGTATGCAAGCTTATGCGCGCGGTCAACGGAACAGCGGCATCATGGAGCCGATTGCCGCAGGCGCTGCATCCCGAGATCATGCGCGACCTCGCCCGCTACTACGCCGAGCGCAAACAGTCAAATCCCTCCGCGCGGAAATCACATGACGCCGCGGCGATCGCGCGCGGCAAGCAGATCGCGGGACACGGCATTCCGAGCCAACGCGTGCCTATCTGTGCTGAGTGTCACGGTCCGGGCCCCGATCCCCGAAACCCGAATTATCCCGAGCTTGCCGGACAATACGCCGAGTATCTGGTATTGCAGCTCACGCTTTTCAAAAACCAGCAGCGCGGCGGCACCGCGAATGCGCACCTTATGCGCCGGGTCGCGCACGGACTAACCGCCGAGCAGATGAGGGACGTGGCGAGTTATTACGAGTCCCTGCCGTCAAGCTAGACATCAGCGTTGGGCGAGAAAAACATCGAGACCGCTTCAATACAATTCGCCTTCGCCCTTTTTCTCCTCCCTAGGCCTCCAGCGCAAAAGGTAGTTTTCGGCGCGGTCGATCGCTTCGTTGCAGATAACGACGACGAGCGCGAGGATGAGAATTCCACCCAGCGCGCCGGTGGTCGAGAACAGCGACGTGTTGTGGTTGATAAGATAGCCCAGCCCCTTGCTTGCGGCGATGAATTCGCCGACCACGGCGGCGACAATGGCGTAAGGCAGGCTGATCTTCAAACCCGTGGTGATCCAAGGCACGATCGCCGGCAAGGTAACCTTCATCAGAATCTGCCGTTCGGTGGCGCCCATGATGCGCAGGATATTTTTCAGCTCCGCGTCCACGCCCTTGACGCCGGCGTAGGTGTTGAAGAAGGTCAAGAAGAACACCACGCTGATGACGAGAATGACTTTGGAGGTCGGCCCGATGCCGAACCAGATGATGAACAGCGGCGCCAGCGCGATGCGCGGTATGCCGTTGAAAGCGACGACATAGGGATCGAGGATCTGCGCCAGCATTTCACGCCGGCCGAGAGCGAAGCCCAAGCCGATCCCGAAAAGCGCGCCGATGAAAAACCCGGCGAAGGTTTCGTAAAGCGTGATGCCGAGATGGCCGAAGATCGAGCCGTCCGCGAAGACTTCGTAAATATAGACAAACACCTTGGACGGGCTCGATACCCAGAAAGGATCGATCAATCTTCCTGAGCTGAACTCCCAGAACGCCAGGAGCAGCAGACCGAAGATCAGCCGGTAGACAAACAGTCGTCCGCGGCCGATCATTTGCCCAGGAACTCGTTGGTGACCAGCTCGGCGTAGGACGTGCGCTTCTTCAAGATTCCCGCCTGTTCCAGTATGTCCTGGGTCACTTGAAAGCTTCGCTCCGTGGTGCGGCCGTCCGGGCTAAGCGCCGGCAGCACGGCGGCGGCGCCGGACAGGAGCAACTCCGGCGGTGTTTTTCCCAGCGCCGGCTTCAGCGCCTCGGCGAGCTGCTCGGGCGTGCTCTTGAGCGCCCATTGATTGGCCCGCACCAGCGCGCGCACCATGCGCCGCACTAAATCCGGATCCTTGGCCACCGTCTCGGGACGCGCGACGAGATTCTCCATGAGGAATTCCGGTATCGAGGGATCCTCGCCTTTCGCATTATTGATGAACATGATCGCAAAGCCGCGGCTGATCGCCGTTTCCGGCACCGGCGGCGCAGTCAGAGCGACGTCCACTTTGCGATTCTCGAGAGCGGCGAGCCAGGTCGGTCCGGCTCCGATGGGAATGATCTGCACGTCTTGCTGCGGCGTGTAGCCGGCTTTGCGAATGACAAACGCGGCGAGATGCGCTGTCAGAGCGCCGGGGTTGGTGACGCCAACGGTCAATCCCTTGAGCAATTTGATCTTGTCGGCGAGCGGCATGGATTCGCTGACGTTCTTCGCCTTGGCCGCTTCGCGGTGCATCGCCCAATTGATAAAAACTTTGTTGAGGCCGCTCATGACCATCAGCAGACGTTTCCCCTCTTGGTGCGCGAGGATCACGTTGTCGCCGGTGGTGAAGCTGAATTCCACGTCGCCGGCGATGAGCGCCCGGATGTCGGGTCCGCCGCCGCCCGTCGACGTGATATCCGGATCGAGCTTCTCATCGGCAAAAAAGCCCCTGCTCTGGGCAACGTAAACCGGCGTCATCGAGTGCGCCACGACGGGAATCGTCATTTTCACCTTGCGCGGCGCTTGCGCGCCCGCGGGCGTCGCGCACCAGGCAATGGAGCAACTTATTGCGAGGACGATTCGCATGAACGGTCTCATGGAAAGTCTCCTTTCTACGCTTCTGTCAATTTTACTTCCGGGCGGAGTTCCTGCCACAACCTCTCGTAGGACGAATGAAACTCCGGGCTGTCGTGGATCTGAAACACGTCCCGCGGCCGTGGAATGGCCACTTGTTCGATGAACTTGATCCGCCCCGGCCGCGAGGACATGAGCACCACCCGATCCGCCAGCGCAATCGCTTCGATCAAGTCGTGAGTAATGAAGATGATCGTTTTCTTGGATGCCGACCAGAGTTTCAAAAGCTGGTCCTGCAATACGATGCGCGTCTGCGCGTCGAGCGGGCCGAACGGCTCGTCCATCAAGATCAGCTCGGGATCGTAGATCAACGTGCGGATGATATTGGCGCGCTGGCGCATGCCGCCGGAAAGCTCGTGCGGGTAATGCTCCTCGAAGCCGCTCAATCCGACTCGTTCGATGATATTCGCGCGCCCGCGCTCTGCGCTCGGCGCCATCGACGCCTCTGATTTCCAGCGCGATCCCGACGTTCTCGACTAACGTGCGCCACGGCAGAAGATTGTCCTTTTGGGTGACGTAGCCGATCTTCGTGCAGATTCCCTCGATCGGCGCGCCGTGAAAACTGATCCGGCCGCTGCTTGCGCGCAGCAGGCCCACTATCAAGTTCAGCATCGTCGATTTGCCGCACCCCGATGGACCGACGATGGTGACGAACTCGCCTTCGGCGATGTCGAGATTGATCGAGTCTAGGGCGACAACTCTGCGGCCGCGCGCGAAGTATTCTTTACCGACGCCCTCGATGGACAGCAATGCCACAAACAAACCTACGGCGTGATCCGCGCGATCGAGGCGCCGATGCCGTCGAGCGCGGTTTTGCCGTTGGCGTCCATGTTATCGCGCCGCGGTGTGTCGAAGTTCGCGACATAGCCCGTGTCACCGACAAAAACGATTGCCGACGGAAATTCGAGCGGCCCTTGGCCGCTGTTTTTGGCCACTTCCCGGACCGTCCCATCCGGCGTGACTGTGAGCAACGCGTTGCGCTCGTTGGCCGTCACCCACAGATTCCCGCTTCGATCGAAAGCCAATCCGTCAGCGCCTTCCAGCAGCGGACTCTGGGCAAGCAGTAACGGCTTGCCGCCCTTGCCATCGGACCCTATCTCTACTTTCCAAACCGCGCCGCGCGATGTGTCGGCGACGTGGAGCACGCCGTTACGGTCGATCTCCAGACCATTCGCAGTGATCGCCTGCTGGGTCTTGCCGTCCGGAAGCGTGCGAGAATTCTTATCGATTTGGACCGCCTGCTGCGCAGCACCGCCATTTGCCCCTACCCGGTAAACAATTCCGCTGCCGCCGCCGGACACGAAAAGATTTCCTTGTCGGTCAAAGACGATACCGTTGGCTCCCGGCGTGCCGGTTGCGAATGTTTGCGCCGATCCCGGCTTGCCAGGATTGAGTTCGCTTGCCCTGATGTGCACGACTTCGGCAAACGGGCCCACCGCGACAAAAAGATCGCCCTGCGGGTTGAAGGCTATGCCCGACGGTTCGGCGTTGACTTTCTTGCCTTTGATTTCCCGCGCCTCGATCCGGCCGACCACTGTCGGTTTGGGCGACTTGGGATCGACTCGAAGAATGTTACCCGTCACACGATCGGGAAGATAAAGCATACCGTTTCGGTCGGCGGCGATGCTTTCGACGATCACGGTCCGGTCCGCGCTCACCGGGTCGAGATCAACGAGTACCGAAGGCGCCGACCTTCCAGCCTGCATGGTGGAGCAAGCGCCGAGAACCAGAGCGAGCACAAGTATCAGGAAGACTTTCATTAGACCTCCTTCTACGAACCACTCTTGGATGTTTTCGGAATGACTGGACGGGAAGGCTTATCGCGTCGGCGCTAAAGTTTCAAGGCTTGCTTCGCGTTGGCGCCAAGAACAAGCTCCCGATCCTCCGCCGACAATTTCACCTCGCTAATTTTGGTTACGGGATCGCAATCACCCATGGCCATTGGATAGTCCGTGCCGATCACCACCCGGTCGGCGCCGACGACTTTGAGCAAATAGTCCAACGCTCTCACCGAATGAACGATGGTGTCGAAATAAAGGCTCTTCAAATATTCGGACGGTTTTCGCGGAACGGTCTTTTTCAATTCGGGCCGCAATCGGTAGGAATGATCGAGGCGCCAGATATTGAAGGCGAGCAAGCCGCCGCCATGGGACAGACACAAGCGGAGGTTCGGATACTTCTCGAACATTCCCGTCAAGATCATGCGCTCAACCATCATGGTCGTGCGGAAGGTAAACTGCAGCACGTTGCCGAGCACCGGCGACAGCGGGTCATCAGCATCGAGCCCGCCCTCCAGCGGATGGACGAACAGCAACATGCCGAGCCGCTGCGCCACTTCGAAAAATGGCTCTAAGCTTGGATCGTCGAGCGGCTTGTCGCCAACTGCATTGCCGATTTCCAGTCCGCGCAGGCCCATGGCCTTGGCTTCTTCCGCGATGGCGATGGATTCCGAAACGCTTTGCAGCGGCACGCTGCCGAAGCCGACGAAGCGATCCGGGTGTTTTTGCACGATCGCCTGAATCGCCTCGTTTTGCTTGCGCGTGAAGTGCGCGGCGACCGCCGGCTCCTCCCAGTAAAAGAGCAGGATTGGCGACGGCGAGATCGCCTGCAAATCGATCTGCATCTCATCCAGCGCCTTAATCCGTGCCAGCGGATCGTAAGCGCCAGCGCCGAGGCCCGGGCGGAAACCGATTTGCGACCGAACGGAGAGTTTGCCGCCATTCAATACGATCTCCGGCGCACGGTCTTCATACTTGCCGGGATTTTGCAATGCGTCCACTGGAAAGAAATGGGAATGCAGATCGATGTTCATAGCTCGCCTGATAATCTCGGATCGCTCAATTTGTGGGACGTCTGTAATTACCATAATGTCCGGTCAACAAACTACCGGCGCAGCAATGTCGACGCAGCCATTAGATTGACAACCCCGGGGGCCGTCGATAGACTTCAAGCGGTTTTCACCGCGGGTGAACGCACGTTGATGGATCAAAACTTAAGGAGCTTAGCGCGATGATCTTATCGAAGAATTCAGACGTCAAAGGAATCGTGGTGAAGGCCATTGAAGGCAAGCCCATGTACGGCGGCGATCTGGTCGTCAAGCCTTTGATCAAGGGCGACGAGATGACATTTTTGGAAATCCACTACACTCCGGGCGTGGGCGCGCCGCTCCACGTGCACTCTCATGAGTCACTCGCCTATGTCGTCAAAGGCAAAGTCAAAATGACCGTAGGCAAGGAAGAATATATCCTTGGCCCCGGCGATGTTTGCCGTCATCCCAAGGGCGTGCCGCACGGGGTCGAAGGCATCGAAGAATCCATCGTTGTGGAGATCAAATCCCCCGCGCCGGATATCTCGAGTTTTCTGGGCATGTAATCGCGTTGCACAACACTGACGAGGAGACTGGAAGAATGGCCGGCAAAGCGAAGTATTTGATGATCGCGAGCATGGATGTGGATCCGGAGCACGAAACCATCTTTAACGAAGTCTATGACAAGGAGCACGTGCCCAACTTGAGCAAAGTGCCGGGAGTTGTCGGCATCACCCGCTACAAGCGCGGCACACTCACCATGAATATCGGCGGCGAGCGCAAAACGATCGAGATTCCCAACGAGCCGACCTTTACGGCCATCTATGAATTGGAAAGTCCCGATGTACTCACCAGTCCGGCTTGGGACAAAGCAATCGAAGAAGGCCGCTGGCCGAGCCAAGTCCGGCCGTTCACCAAGAATCGCCGGCACGTGCTGCTGAAAATCATGGACTGACTAAGCAACCCCTAGCTTCCCTTCAAGGCCTTATCGATTTCGATGCCGACGGCGTCTGCTTTCGGCCCATCCAGCTGCTGCTCGAACAGCGGGAACAGCTCGCGCTCTTCCTTGCGGATATGCCGTTCAAGCAAATCCCCTAGATCGAAGATTACCTTTGCTAAGCCCGCACCGGATCTGATTTGCTCGATTGCACCGCGCATCTGCTCATGCTCGCCTACAAGCGACTCCACCAACGGCCCGCTCTGCTCCGTCAAAGTGCGAAGCTCCGGGAACAAGACTTCCTCTTCGGCGCGAAAGTGCGCGCATAAATTCTTGTCGTAAAATTCCAGCACCTCTGCGGCGCGTTCACGCAATCCAGCAGCGCCCATGGGCTTGATCTGTCCCAGCGCCTGTTTTCGACATCGCAGCGCGAGGGCCAAGCCGTGGTGATGATCGTGCGAGAGAGGAACCAAACTCGGATGACGCATGGGGAAATACTCTGGAGTGTTGGAGTTATGGAGTACTGCTCCCACCCATCACTCCACCCTTCCAATACTCCAATTCTTTCAGACCGCTCCCTTACCGCGCAACTCGGCAATCGCCGCATGGTCATAGCCGAGCGTGCCGAGAACCTCGTCCGTGTGCTCGCCCAGCATCGGCGGCGGACGATCGATGCTGGGCGGCGTGCGGCTCATATCGACGGCGTTGCCGATCAATTTCATCTTGCCCATCTTCGGATGTTCGACCTCGACCGGGAACCCGTACGTCTTCACTTGCGGGTCGGCGAACACTTCGTCGAGGGTGTTGATCGGCGCGGCGGGCACATCTTTTTCCATCAGTCGGCGCAGCCAATCCTCTCTTTCGCCGTCTCGGAAGATCGGTTGCAACTGTTCCACCAGCGCGTCGTAGTTCTCGGTGCGCGCCTTGCGATTGTTGAAGCGCGGATCCTTCGACCATTCCGGCTTGCCGACCACGTCGAACAAACCGAACCAAAACTTGTCCGGCGACGACATGTGCAGCACGAACGGCAGTCCCTTTCGGTCCTCGAACGCGAATACTCCGGCGGTCGTCGTGCGGTGCTTGCGCCGCGGCACGTGTCCGGTTTCAAAGTAGCGTGCGCGCATTTTCGCTGACGAACGACACCGAAGCGCGCAACAGCGACGTTTCCACGTGCTGTCCCTCCCCGGTGAGCATGCGATTCATCAACGCGCCGAGAACCCCGTAGCAGGCATACATCCCGGTCAAGTGATCGGAAAAAGATATGCCCATCCCCTGGGGCTTGCCCGGATCGGTGAGCAGGCTCAGCAGGCCGCTGCGCGCCTGGCCGATGGTATCGTAGCCTGGCATGTCGCGGTAGGGCCCGCTTGGACCAAAGCCGGAGATCGAACAGTAGACAATCTTCGGGTTGGCTTTCCGAATATCCTCGTAGCCCAAGCCGCGTTTATCCATCACGCCCGGACGGAAATTCTGAATCAATACGTCGGCGCCGCATGCGAGCTTGAACGCAATATCGCGCCCTTCGTCGGTGCGCAGGTCGAGTGTGATGCTCTTCTTGTTTCGATTCAAACTGCAAAACGTCGCCGCATAATTGCGCTCGCCCCAGCCGCGAAACGGGTCGCCATGCTTCGGTTCCTCGACTTTGACGACCTCCGCCCCCATGTCCGCCAACAACTGTGAGGCGAACGGTCCCGTGACATAACTCGCCGCTTCGACGATTCTTATTCCCGCCAGCGCGCCGCTCATGAATTTTTCCTACCTCCGCGAAATTTTTGCCGGTCTATTCTCCTAGCGTTCACGCGCGCGCGAAGTCAAGAGCACACGGGTGCGCGGCCGCCGCAGCGGCGGGCGTTCGGCCGCCAACCGCCAAAGCGATATTCAACTCGCCGGCAATGAGTCGGGAAATGGGACGAAGGTAGTAAGGCGAACTACAACTAACGTTCTTCTGTGTGCAGCTTGCGCGGCGGAGGAGGATTACCTTGGGGCGATACCATCGCAAGAATCTCCGACCTGCTGAAACGCCAGCCGCCGCCGAATTTGCGCCCCGGCAAGGACCCTTCTTTGACCAGCTTGTAAACCGTACGGGGATGAATCTGTAAAAGCTCGGCCACTTCGCTCGCCGTTAGAATTTCATCCATGTGAAACGATCCTCCAAAATTTGAGTCGCATGGCGAAAATTGAGGCAGATTCCGTGCCAGCGACTAAAATCTAGACGTAGACAGCCAAATTACGACAGAATGTTGAATTTGAGTCAAGCTTCCGAAGGAAACCCCTACAGATAAGTGCAGGAAAAGCGAAGATTCGCACAATTTGAAACAACATCACGAATCGCGCGCGTTCGAAATCAAGCCGCGGTCATTGAAGTGCCGCCACTGCTAAGACCGGCGGCAGGCGCCGAACTCGGGCGATGTTGTTCTTCCTGGGCTAGCGTCCCAAGTAGGCCTCAATGACCTTCGGATCGTCGAGTACATCACCGCTCGATCCCTGAAGCGCAATGTTGCCGTTTTCCATCACATACGCGAAGTCGGCGACTTGCAACGCCAGCCGAGCGTTTTGCTCTACAAGAAGAATCGTCAGTCCGCGCGCCTTGAGCGCGCTAAGAGTCGTGAAAATCTCCCTAACCAGGATCGGGCCAAGCCCCATCGACGGCTCGTCCAAGAGCAGCAGTCTAGGCCTCGACATAAGAGCCCGCGCGATCGCCAGCATCTGCTGCTCGCCGCCTGAGAGATTTCCCGCCGAGCCGTCCAGCCGATCGCGTAAGCGCGGGAACAGCGCGAGCACCTCTTCCAAGTCGCCGTCGATCCGGTCTCGGCGCAGGTAAGCGCCCAAGAGCAGATTGTCCCGCACCGAAAGCGTAGTGAGAATCTCCCGACCTTCGGGAACCTGGATAAGCCCCACCTCGACGATACGGTGGGGAGCGAGATTCCGCAATTCGACGCCGTCGAAGAGAATCGAACCCGCGCTCGCCCGCAGCAGTCCCGAAAGGGCCAACAAGGTAGTCGATTTGCCGGCGCCGTTGGCGCCCAACAATGTGGTAATTCGGCCGTCCGGGAGCGCGAGGTCGATGCCCTTGACGGCTTCGATGGCGCCGTAATGCACCTGAAGTCCCGACACCGTGAGAAGCGCGCTCACAGCGATGTTTCACCCCCCGCGGCCTGTTCGTCCCGTCCCAAGTAGGCCTCGATTACCGCCGGATCCTGGCGAATTTCGTCCGGTTTTCCCCGCGCGATGACTTTGCCGAAGTTCAACACGGCGATCTCATGGCACACGCCCATGATTACGCCCATGTCGTGATCGATGATTAAAATACTCAACCCGTCCGCATTGAGCTTGACGATTTCATCGATCAGTTGCCGCTTCTCGGCGTCGTTCATCCCGGCCGCCGGCTCATCGAGCAGAAGCAGCTTCGGCTTGGTCGCCAGCGCGCGGGCAATTTCCAATCTTCTCTGTTCACCGTAGGACAGAGTTCCGGCCAGACGATCGGTCTTACCCGCCAAGCGCATTTTTCCCAGAAGATTCAGCGCCGTTTCCCGGTCCAGCCGCGCCGCGTTGCGATAGCTCGACGACGATAACAACGCGCTCATCGGCCCAGATCCGTGCCGCCCGCCGAGCGCCACTAGCACGTTTTCCATCAAGGTCATTTCCTTGAAGAGGCGAATATTTTGAAACGTCCGCGCGATGCCCAGACGAGTAATGCGATGGGGCGGCAGGCCGTTTAGCCGCTGGCCAAAAAACTCGACCGCGCCGCGGCTCGGCGTGAGTAAACCGGTGACGAGATTGAAGACGGTCGTTTTGCCAGCGCCGTTGGGTCCGATCAAGCCGAAAATACCGCGCTCGGGCGCGGTCAAGCTCACTTCTTCCAGCACCTTAAGACCGCCAAAATGGATGGAAACCGAAGAGAGCGCCAGCATATTCAGCCCATTTCTGGCGGACGCAGGCGAGCGCGCGCGGGCTGGAAGAGATGCCAAATCCCCTTTGGCGAATAGAGGATGATGAGGATCAGGATCACGCCGTTGATGAGCGGCCGATAGTGGCCGAGCCCGCGCAGAAGCTCGGGCAGAATCGTGATCAGGGCGCCGCCGATGACCGCGCCCCACGGGCTGCCGGTGCCGCCCAAAACACCCATGGCGAGAATTTCCACGGCGCGCTCAAAACCATATTCATTGGGGCTGATGAAAAACGTAAAGTGCGCGTTGAGCCCGCCCGCCAAACCGGCGAGCGCACCGCCCAGAACAAAGGCAAATAATTTATACGCGCTCACGTTGAGGCCCATGAGCTCTGTCGCCGTCTCGTCCTGGCAGATTGCCGTCATGGCACGGCCGATGCGCGAGCACGCCAGCCGCAACAGCGCATAAAGGGTCAGCCCGACCGCCAGCGCCACGTCGAACCAATCCGTTAGCTGTGGAATGCCGTTGAGCCCCAAGGCGCCGCCGGTCACACCTTCGGAGTTGAGGATCAAGATGCGCACGACCTCGCCGAAGGCGAGCGTCGCCATCGCCAGGTACACTCCCGAAAGGCGGAGAGTCGGCCGGCCGATGACGAGAGCCACCGCCGCAGGTAAGGCGGCGCCGAGCAACAGCGCGACCCAAAACGGCGTCGCCGTCTGCGTCGTGAGCCACGCCGCCGTGTAGGCGCCGATGCCCATGAAGGCGGCGTTGCCGACCGTCAGCAGGCCGGTGGCGAGGGTCAAATAGATCGAGAGCGCGAGCAGCGCGTTGGTGCCTACCGACAACACCAACGTGCTGTACGTCGCCCAGAAACTGTCGAGCCATTCCATGAATCGGTTCGGTGATCTCGCGCGGGCGATCACGCCCGCCGCCGCGCCACGCGGCCGAAGAGCCCCTGGGGTCGGAGCAGCAGCACGATGAAGAGCAGGCCGAATGCGACCGCATCGCGCATGGTCGAGCCGATGTAAGCAACCGACAACACTTCGGCGAAGCCGAGGAAAAAGCCCCCGAGCAGCGCGCCCCGAACATCGCCCATGCCGCCGAGGATCACCACCGCGATCCCCTTGTGCAGCATCGGCTGTCCCATATGGGGAAACACCGCGTTGGCATAAAGCGCGACCAGCACTCCGGCCGCGCCGCCGAGCAGCGCGGCAATGACCGAAGTTCCACGGCAAAACATTTCCACGTCGATGCCCATCAGCGCCGCCGCTTTAGGCGATTCCGCCACTGCGCGCAGGGCACGGCCGGCGCGAGTTTTTTTGAGCCCCCAAAATAACAGCGCCATCAGTGCCAACGCCAGAAAAATGATCTGCAATTCCAGACGGGTGACTTGCACGCTTCCGGCGCTGACGCTTTCCGCCGGCAAAATTTCTGGAGGGAAGCGGAGATTCGCCGCGCCGAAGAATCCCTCGACCAGGCTCGTCAAACTGATCGCCACGCCGATCGTGGCAATCATCGGCGCCAGATGCGGCGCCTGGCGCGCGCGCAGAGGCGCTAGGATGAATCGATCCAGCAACCAGCCGGCCGCGGCGGTGACCAACAGCGCCGCCAACATAGCCGCCGGCAGCGGCAGGTTGAGCGCGACCACTGCCTGCAGCGCGGCGTAGGCCCCGAGCATGAACACCGCGCCATGCGCCAGGTTGATGACGTTGAGGACGCCGAAAATCAGAGTAAAACCGAGCGCGAACAGGGCATAGACGCCGCCGAGAGACAGGGCGTTGACGATCTGTTGGGAGAGCATCCGCTATTTTTGAATCACGTAGCGGTTACCTTGGGTGACCATGACGATGGCGGTCTGGACCGCGTCATAGCCGGCCGGTTTGCCGTCGCGGGCTGGTACCTGGCGAAACTTGAAAGGCCCCGTCGCTCCAGTCCACTGGATCGCCGGCAGGGCGTCGCGCAGCGCCCGGCGGTCCGCCTCGAGCTTGCCGGTGATTTTTATTTTCTTGAGCGCTTGGGCGACGATGTACATGGCGTCGTAGGCCTGCGCGGCGAACTGATCCGGCAGCGAGCCATGAACTTTTCGGTAGGCGGCGATGAAGCGCTGGTTCTCCGCCGCGGGATTCTCGATCGACCACGGGCTACCGACCCAAAGATTATCCGAGCTGTCTTTGGCCAGCTCGAACACCCGCGGCGAGTTCATGCCGTTACCGCCGATGAACGGCAGGGTGATACCCAACTGGCGCGCCTGCACCATCAGCGGCGCGCCTTCGGCGACCAACGCCGAGAGTACGATGGCGTCGGGATTGCTGGCTTTGATCTTGGTGAGTTGCGGCTTGAAGTCGACATCGCCCTTGGCAAATGTCTCGGTCGTCGTGACCGGCATGTTTAAATTTTGCAGCGCTTTTTTGAAGTTGTCGTAACCGCTCTTGGTGAAAATATCGTCGTTGCCGTAAAGCACAGCGACCTTTTTGAAACCGGTTTTTTGCGATGCCGCGCGCAGGGTGACCGGCAGGATGTCCGCCTCGGTCACCGAATTGCGAAATACATAGTTGCCGATGGACGTGATGCCGTCGGCGGTATTCGACGTGCCGAACACGACCACCTTCGCGGATTGGGCCACCGGATCGGAAGCCTGCGCCGAGTTGGACAAGGTCGGCCCGAACAGCATCAAGACCTTGTCCTGGAAGATCAGCTTTTTAAAAACGTTGATGGCTTCTTCTTTTTTTCCTTGCTCGTCCTCGATGATCACGTCGATTTTCTGACCGTTGATGCCGCCGCCGGCATTGATCTCGCTCAGGGCCAACTCGAAGCCTTTCCGAATCGGCCCTCCGTATTGCGCCGCGTTGCCGGTCAGCGCTTCAGCCGCGCCAATCTTGATCTGAGCAAACGCAACGCCGGCAAAAAGGCCAAGCGTCAAAATGGCTCCCAGCAAAATCTTGCTCAATCTCCCGATCACTGCGTCCTCACTCCGTTCCGAGAACAAGCTATTGCGCACAAGCCAGCTACTTCTTTCCCGCTTCGACGTGCCAAAGATAAAGAGTGTGGTCCCAGTTCGAGCCATCCTTGATATTCTCGGTCTTGAGCGGCTTCCAGTCGCCCATGTCGAAATCGTGCGACACGATTCGCGACCCCGGTTTCATTTGTTTCCAAATATTCGGCCGGATCATGAGATTTACTTCCGGCAAGAGATACATCGTCAATACCGTCGCTCCCGATAGATCGACGGTGCGAATGTCCTGCTGGC
This sequence comes from uncultured delta proteobacterium, assembly GCA_963745035.1. Taxonomy (GTDB): domain Bacteria; phylum Desulfobacterota; class Binatia; order UBA9968; family UBA9968; genus DP-20. Next base: position 738,422 of record CAVUVW010000013.1, read on the forward strand.
GAATCTCGACCAGGCTTTCCACTCCTGCCTTTTTGATGTTCTCGTGCGACTCTTTGATACGCTGGGGGTCGATCTCGAAGCCGATGGCTTTGACGCCGTATTTCTTCGCCGCGGTCACCACGATGCGGCCGTCTCCGGAGCCCAAGTCGTAAACCACGTCGCCCTTTTTGACTTGCGCCAGATCGAGCATGCGATCGACGACTTCCTGCGGCGTCGGCACGTAGGGCACGATCTTGCCTTCTTGCGCGCGGGCTAGATTCAGATGGATGAGCGCTGGTGAAACGCCTATAGCGACGGCGAACAGAAGAACCCGGATACGACCTTTCATGCAACCTCCCCCGCAACAATCGATGAAGTCTAGCGACTCTGTTTTTCCGCTGTCAAACCGGCGACGCCCGGACTAGCCGTTCTTCTGCCAGAATTTGCCGAGCCAACTGCCCTCTTCCTTCTCGGCCACCTGTTCCAGCTCGCCGGCGTCGAGCCAGATGCCGTTGCAGCCGGTGCACTGATCGATGGCGATCTTTTGGAAGCTGCGCTCCTTGAGCGGCTCGCCGCATTTGGGGCACCTCATGGAAGATGCTTTGGCAGCAGCCTCCTTGCCCTCCGCCTCCTGCTTGGCTCTCATCTTCGCCAGCAGCTCGCGCTCCTTCTTCACGAAGTATTCGTCTTCCTGCGCTTTTTTGCGCTCGTCCCATTTATTCGCCACGGTAGCCTCCTGAAATTTGGAAAATATTTACTAGGCCAAGGATTTCTTGAGCCATGTCGCAGCGTCTGGTGTGCCCTGATGGACAGGAACCGGTCTAACCGGCAAAACCGCCAATATACGGCAGCTTCGCGGCGGTCTTCTTGACCTGCTCGAGATTGGCGCGCAGCAGCGCCGTGGAATCCCAAGAACCCGTGGTCAGCGCGATGCGATAGGTCTCGGGCAGGTCGATGGCGATTTTGTGATTGCCGTAGACAAGTGTCTTACTTTCCAGATCGACCGCGTATTCGGTGCGCGGATTCTCCTCGACGCTCTTCATCAGTTGTTCGATCTCTTTGGCGCCGACGGTAACCGCCGGCAGCCCCATCATCGTGCAGTTGCCCGCGAAGATGGCGGCAAAGGATTCGCCGACGATGGCTCTGATACCAAACCGATAGATCGCCTGGGGCGCGTGCTCGCGCGACGAGCCGCAGCCGAAATTCTTGTTGACGAACAGAACCGACGCGCCTTTGTATTCGGGATCGTTGAACGGATGGTCCTTCTTCTTGCCCGAGCCGTCATAGCGCTCGTCGAAAAACGGGTACTCGCCCATGCGCGCGAACGTCACTTCCTTCAAATAGCGCGCGGGAATGATGCGATCGGTATCGATGTCGTTGCCGCGAATCGGCACCGCGGTGCCGCTGACCTTGCGTGATCTTGACTATCTCGCTCATGCTGCCTCGCTCACTCGTAGTCGCGCACGTCGACGACTTTGCCGTTGAGCGCCGCGGCGGCCACCATGGCCGGGCTCATCAAGAGAGTCCGTCCCTGCGGGCTTCCCTGGCGCCCGATGAAATTGCGGTTCGACGACGACGCGGAAATTTCCCGGCCGTTGAGCTTGTCCGGATTCATCGCCAGACACATCGAACAGCCGGCCTCGCGCCATTGGAACCCGGCTTCCTGAAAAATCTCGTGCAAGCCTTCCTGCTCGGCGAGCTTCTTCACCTCAGCCGAGCCCGGCACCACCAAGCGCGCGCACCGCGGAATTGACTTTTCGTCCCTTGGCGATCTTCGCCGCCGCGCGCAGATCGGCGAGCCGGCCATTGGTGCACGAGCCGATGAACGCCACGTTGATCGGCGTGCCGAGCATGGGCGCGCCGGGCTGCCAGCCCATGTGCTCGTAGGCTTTTTTGGCGCCGTCCGGATCGGAAAATTCTTCCGGCTTGGGCATTTTCTCGGAGATGCCCACCGATTGTCCGGGATTGATGCCCCAGGTCACGGTCGGTTCGATGTCTTTTCCCGAGATAAGTCACAACGTCGTCGAACTTGGCATCCGCGTCGGAAGCGACGGATTTCCAATAAGCGATCGCTCGCTCGAACGCTGCTCCCGTCGGCACGTGAGGACGGCCCTTGAGATAGTCGAAGGTGGTCTGATCCGGATTGACATAGCCGACCAGCGCGCCGCCCTCGATGCTCATGTTGCACACGGTCATGCGCTCTTCCATGTTCATGCGGTCGATAACCGCGCCGCCGTATTCGTAAGCGAATCCTTTGCCGCCCGCCACGCCGAGCCGGCGAATGATGTGAAGAATCACGTCCTTGGCATAAACGCCGATGCCGAGCGCGCCGTCGATATTGATTCGGCGCACTTTGAGTTTGTCCATCGCCAGTGTTTGCGTCGCCAGCACATCGCGCACCTGGCTCGTGCCGATGCCGAAGGCGAGGGTGCCGAAGGCGCCGTGGGTGCTCGTGTGGCTGTCGCCGCATGCCAGGGTCATGCCCGGTTGGGTCAACCCGAGCTGTGGCCCGATGACATGCACGATCCCTTGGTTCATGCTGTCCAGGCCGAAAAACTCGACGCCGAACTGCTCGACGTTTCTCTCCAGCGCCTGGGTGAGATCTTCCGCTTCTTTGTCGAGAAATGGCCTTTGGCGCAAGATCCGTCGGCACGATGTGATCGACGGTCGCGAACGTGCGATCGCGAAACGCGACGTCCATGCCCTGTTCACGCAGCATGTCGAAAGCCGGAGCGGTAGTAATTTCGTGAATGAGATGGAGTCCGATGAATAACTGGGTCTGTCCCGTGGGCAGAATACCGACGGCATGAGTCTCCCAAATCTTATCGTAAAGCGTTCTGCCGGCCATCAAAAAACTCCTTCGCGGGGATAATATCGGTCGCTACCGGTGACTGCAAGAGCGAGCGGCGAAGCGCGGGTCGAGGATGGAGAATGGAGGATGGAGGATCGACGTCGGATTTCGCCATCCTCTATCCTCTATCTTCCATCCTCGATCTTTTTTTCTTCTCGATCCTCTATCCTCGATCCTCCGATTTACCGTAGATCCACTTGCCGGGGTTGCGCGCGTAGTCTTCGTAGGAACCGGCGCAGGTAATGCCTGGAATCTGTGGGATCCAGTCCTCGCGTAGGAGATCGTCCGGGTCGCCGTACTTTTCGGCCAGCTTGCGCACTTCCGGATCGTCGAGCGCGGTGAGCCTGCCGTCGCGGATGATCGTATATTCCTTGCCGGCCTTGGTCGTGATCGTGAAGGTGGGAAACAGGAGATGAATATGCAGATGGCCGTAGAGGATGCCGTTTTCGCCGGCCCACTTTTCCTCCGCCGAGCGCCACAAGGTACCGAAGCCCATGTGAATCACCCCGGAGCGGCGCCGCTCCCATTCGAAGCCGCCGGAGGAATGCCTCTCGATACCGCTCGGCCGCATGATTTTGGGATTGGTGCCGATGGCAACTTCCCAGAGATAAAATAAACCCGGGCGCGGAAAGCAGGGATACTGCGTGTGGCGGCTCTCTTCGAGTAGGCCGCGCCAGGCATCGCCGTAGGCCGCGCCACCGCTCACTTTGACCACCTGGCCGCCTTCGAGCTCCACTTTCACCTGCGGAAACGCTTTGGAAAAATGACTGGTCGTGCCGGCCACAACCCCGGCCGCGTCTTCTTTGGCGATGATCGGCGGCACCGGATGGCCGAACAGATGACCGTTTCGCGGCGTCGACGAAAAACCGTAGCGCGTTCCATCGTAGTATTCATCCCAGTAGGTCCAGCTAAGGTCCGTGCCTTCGGCATCGGTCAGCCGTGCGCGCCCACCCGGCCGTATTCCCAGATCGGATCCCAGGTTTTCTTGTTGATGAGCAGGTGGAGATCGAGCGGGTAGGTCGTCGAGCGCTGGAGAAAATGCTCTGCGCGCAGCCAGGGAATCTGCTCGTAGCGAAACTCGGTTTTCGGGATCGGCCCGCCCTTGCCGTGAATGAGCAGATCGTAGCCGCCGCGCAGCGCGAAATTTTCGATGTAGGGCATCCCTTCCCAGCGCCGCGGATTGTTGTCCCACGGCTCGCGCCGCATGATGACGTCGACCTCGTCGGTGTAATCGAACACCCGGTCCGGGTCGCCCATATCAGCGACGAGGATATCGACGTGCGCGCCCTTCTCGCGCAGCGCCGCCGCCACGGCGTGCGGCACGTCCAGATCGTACTCGCGGTCGATGGCGATGAGAATCTTGTTGCCGGATCGGGTCTTGTCATAGCCGACAAAACCGATGTGGCTGTCGCGGTTCTCCCGTGAATTGGCGAGCTGGCGCGCAAACGGCATCAAGTGCGAGATATCCGCCGAGCGCAACCCGCGATTGCGTAGCTGCAATTCGCGCGGAACAGAATTACTGATACCGACGCCATCATCGGCCGTGTCACACATGGAAAAACCTCCGAAAAAAAATTGGAGTGATGGAGTGTTGGAGTACTGGAGTAACGGGGGAAACCCTCTTCCGACCTCATTACTCCATCACTCCAATACTCCATTACTCCACTCTTACAGACAATTCCTCTTCACCCAATCGACGATCTCGCACCTCTTGGCGAACCAGAGATCGGGAAACGACTTCGCGTACTTGATGCACTCGTCATAAACCTTGCCCGTCGCCGGAAAAGCCATCTGGCAGTGCATCGCCAAAGTCAGCATCTTCGGCTCCTCGGCCGACTCCTCGTACAACAGATCGAACTCGTCCTTGAACGAATTGAAAACGTCGCGCGCCGTGATGCCGCGGCGATACATGCCGGTGTCGTTCAGCCCGCTGACCGCGTTTTTGTAAGGCACGATGATCATCGTCTTGCCGTTGATACTCACCGGATAAGGATTGTCGTCGTTGACCGCGTCGCCATGCCAGGCAAAGCCTTCGTCGGCGAGAATGCCGAGGGTGCGCTCGGTGTGGCGCATGCCGGAAGTCAGCCAGCCGGTCGGCCGCACTCCGGTGAAATCCTCGAACATCTTCGCGCAAGTGCGAATCTCTTCCCGTTCCTGCTCTTCGGTGAGCTGCGTCAATTGAATATCTTCGGCGTACGAATGGCCGACGATCTCGTGGCCGCGCTCGTGCACCGCTTTGACCGCTTCGGGATATCGATGGATGCACAGCGCGTTGGTGTTGAACGATGCCTTCACTCCGTATTTGTCCAGAATGCGCAAAATGCGCCACACCCCGGTCCGCCCGCCGTAATCGTTTTCACTCGCGGTGCGGCAATCATAGAGCGAGACCACATCGTCTTCCTTGATCGGATTCGAACCGCCGACGTGATGAGTTCGCCGGTGCTTGGGATTGGGAATTTCCGTCCATGCCTCGAGATTGCCCGCCAGAGCCACCGCCATCCGCGCGCCGTCCGGCCATTTGATCTTGAGCTTTCTCGCCTTCGAATACACGTCGTAAAAATTATCTTGCTGCGGCATCATGATCCGCTCTTCCTCCTCAGCTCCTGAGGAATTTTTGTTATGGCTTCGATATATGGAAATCGCGAGAGGCTGTCAAATAACTCGGCGTATCGCGCTCAATATTTGACTTCGATCAGATACAGTCCATGCGGCGGCGCGGTCGGTCCCGCTTGGTTCCGGTCGCGCGCTTCGAGCAATTCGCCGAACGATTGGGCCGTGCGCAGCCCGACGTCCAACTTCCACCAAGCGTGCCGACGATGTTGCGCACCATGTGGCGGAGAAACGCGGTGGCTTCGATGGTGTAGACAAGCAACTCGCCGCGCGGCTGCAATGAAGTTCGATAAACTTTCTGATCGGATGCGTCGCGTCGCAGCCGGCGGCGCGGAAGGAGGAAAAATCATGCTCGCCTGGCAGAGCACAAGATCGCCTCGCCGCATCGCGGCACGGTCCAAATGTTCGTGCACATGCCAGGCGCGATTTAGATAGAACGGCGACGGCGTCGTACCGATTGAGGATGTGATACTCGTAGATGCGGCTTCGGCCGTCGCGCCGCGCATCGAAGTCATCGGCTACGACTTCGACTTCTTTGATCGTGATATCGTCGGGAGTGAGCGCGTTGAGGCCGCGGCAGAATCCGATGGCGGCCAAATTCCTTGCTCGGCGATGAAATTTGCCACCTGGCCGAGCGCATGAACGCCCGGCATCGGTGCGCCCCGAGCCGATGATGCGCGTGGCGTTCCGAGGAAAGTCGAAATCGCCCGCTCTAAAACTGCTTGGATGGTTCGCCGTTGGGTTGAATCTGCCAGCCGCGATAGCCGGGTGCCTTCGTACTCGATAGTAATCTTGATGATTCACGGCAAGGCAATGCGGAAGCAGATCAGCGCATGTCTTAACTAGAGATAATCGCGGATCAGGATCTCGGCGATCTGCACGGCGTTGAGCGCCGCGCCTTTGCGCAGGTTGTCCGACGACCACCCATAAATTGAGGCCATTGGCGACGGAATGGTCTTCGCGAATCCGGCCAACGTAGGTGGCGTCTTTGCCAGACTGCATCGATCGGCGTCGGATAAACATTATTCTCCGGTTCGTCGGCGAAGATGCACGCCCGGCGCGTCACGAAGAATCGTCTTGGTTCTGCGCCGCCGAAAGTTTCTCCTACCGTCTCGACGTTGACGGACTCCGAGTGGCTGCAGAAACACCGGCACGCGCACGGCGGTCGCGGTTACCGGGAGAGTCGGCTCGCCAAGGATCTTGCGGGTCTCGTGGATCATTTTCCATTCTTCTTTGGTGTAGCCGTCTTCCATGAAAACATCGATATGCGGGATGCAGTTGAACGCAATCTGGTGCGGAAATTTTTCTTTCTTGATCTCCCGGCCGTTGAACAGCGCAGCCCACCTGCTGGCTCAGTTCTTCCATGGCCATTCGGCCGGCTCCCGAAACCGATTGGTAAGTCGACACCACAACCCGCTTGATGCGCGCCGCGTCGTGAATCGGTTTTAGCGTCACGACCATTTGGATGGTCGAGCAGTTCGGGTTGGCGACGATGCCGCGTGTTTTGTATTTGGCGATTTCCTTGGCGTTCACCTCCGGAACGACCAGCGGAACGTCGGGCTCCATGCGGAAATGCGAGGTGTTATCCACCACCACGGCGCCGGCCGTGACTGCCGCCGGGGCAAATTTGGCGCTCACCTTGGCGCCGGCGGAAAATAAAGCGATGTCGATGCCGCGGAACGAATCCTCGTTCAATATAGCGACGCGAACTTGTTTGTTCTGAAAAGGCAGGAATTGGCCGGCGGAGCGCTCCGAAGCCAACAGTCGCAACTCGCCGACCGGAAATTGGCGCTCTTCCAACACTTCGCGCAATTGCTCGCCGACCGCGCCGGTGGCGCCGACGATCGCGACATTATAACTTTCTTTTTTCACGACTATCGCCCCTTCGCCTTTTCGATCTTGGCGCGCACGAGCCCGCCCATCTGCCGGCAGCCGACGAGCTGCCCGCCGGGCTCCTGGATATCGGCGGTACGGTAACCGTCATTGAGCACATCCTCCACCGCTCGCTCAATTGCCTCCGCAGCCGCCATCTGATCGAGCGAGTGACGCAGCATGAGCGCGACGCTCAAGATCGTTGCCAAAGGATTTGCTTTGTCCTGGCCCATGATGTCGGGCGCGGTGCCGTGCACCGGCTCGTACATCCCAACCTTGCCGCCGAGACTGGCCGACGGCAGCATGCCGATCGAACCGGTGAGCATTGCCGCCTCGTCGCTCAGAATATCGCCGAACATGTTCGTCGTGACGACCACGTCGAACTGCTTGGGATTGCGAATCAACTGCATGGCACAGTTGTCGACCAGCATGTGCTCCAGTTGGATGCCCGCGTAGCCTTCTTCTTTGTGGATCCGCGTGACGACCTTGCGCCACAATTCGGTGACTTCGAGCACATTGGCTTTATCCACCGACGTGACTTTCTTACGCCGCTTGAGCGCCGCCTGAAATGCCACGTGTGCGATCCGCTCGATTTCCGGCGTGGTATAAACCTCGGTGTTGACTCCCCGCTCCGTGCCGTCGGCGAGTTGCGTCACTCCCTTGGGTTGGCCGAAGTAAATCCCGCCGGTAAGCTCGCGCACCACCAGAAGGTCCGTCCCTTCCACGACTTCGCGTTTCAACGTCGAAGCCGAGGCCAATGCCGAGAACAATTTCACCGGACGCAGGTTGGCGAATAGACCGAGCTCCTGGCGCAATCCCAACAACGCGCGCTCGGGCCGAATCGAATAGTCGAGGCCGTCCCACTTGGGACCGCCCATCGCGCCGAGCATTACCGCGTCGCTCTGCTTGGCCAGATTGAGAACCGTGTCGGTGAGCGGCTTGCCGTGCGCATCGATGGATGCGCCGCCGACGATGCCTTCTTCTAATTCTACGCCGAAGTTGTAAAGCTTGGCGATCTGCTTGAGAACCTGAATGCCCTCGTGCATCACCTCGGGGCCGATACCGTCGCCCGGCAAGACTGCGATTTTGTAGCTCATGGTCCTTCTTTCTCCACTACCTGCCGATAGTGTCTTCTTCCTTCGAGCTTGTTGAGGCCGTTGATGTACGCCAACGCGCTGGCCATGATGATGTCGGTGTGCGCGCCCTGACCCGAGACGCGAATGCCGTCGTCTTCGATCACGCAGGAAACTTCGCCTTGCGCATCGGCGCCGCCGGTGATCGCATTGACCGTATAGCGCACGAGCTGCGACTGAGAGCCGGTGATCTTCGCCACGACTTTATAACAGGCGTCGACCACACCGTCGCCGGAGGCGTAATCGGTGATTTCCGCCGAGTCGACCCGCAGCTTGACCGTCGCCGTGGGGATGCCGTCGGAGCTCGAATGAATATTCATGTAAAGCAATTCGAACTTGTCGGGCCGGCCGGGCAGCCGCAGGATCTCCTCGGCGACGATCGCTTCGATGTCCTCGTCGTAGACGTTTTTCTTTTTGTCGGCGAGCTCTTTGAAACGCACAAATGCCCGGTTCATGTCCTGCTTGCTCAGATTAAATCCCAGGTGCTTCAGACGCTCGTCGAAAGCGTGGCGCCCGGAGTGTTTGCCCATGACCAGCCGATTGCCGGGAATGCCAATCGATTCCGGCGTCATGATCTCGTAGGTCTGCTTGTGCTTGAGCACGCCGTCCTGATGAATGCCCGCCTCGTGCGCAAAAGCGTTGTCGCCGACGACCGGCTTGTTGATCGGGATCGGAATGCCCGTGACTTGAGAAACCACCCGCGATGTCGGATAGAGCTGCTCGCTGACGATATTCGTGTCCAGCGCGAGATAATTTTTCCGCGTGCGCAGCGCCATCACGACTTCTTCCAGGGACGTATTGCCGGCGCGCTCGCCGATGCCGTTGATCGTGCACTCGATCTGGCGCGCCCCGTTATGCACGGCAGCGAGCGAATTGGCCACAGCCAGCCCGAGATCATTGTGGCAATGGGCGCTCCAGATCACCCGGTCTCCTCCGGCGGTGCGCTCGATCAGGTTGGCGATCAAAGAACCGAATTCCGAGGGAATGGCGTAGCCGGTGGTATCCGGAACGTTGATCACCTTGGCGCCGGCGCGAATCACTTCGCGAAAAACCTGAATCAAAAATTCCGCGTCGCTGCGCGAGGCATCCTCAGCGGAAAACTCGACGTAGTCGGTGAATTTTTTTGCGTAGCTCACCGCCTTGACCGCCGCTTCCAAGACCTCGTCGCGATTCATGCGCAGCTTATGCTTGAGATGAATATCGGACGTGGCGATGAAGGTATGGATGCCGGGATTGTGCGCCTGCTCCACGGCTTTGAGCGCGCGCTCGATATCGCCCTCCTGTGCGCGCGCCAAGCTGACCACGCGCGGGCGACTCACCTCTTTACAAACTCGCTGGACCGATTCGAAATCGCCCTCCGACGACGCCGCGAAACCCGCTTCGATGACATCGACCCCAAGTTTTTCCAGTTGCCTCGCGATAACGACTTTTTGCTCCGCCGTCATGCTCGCGCCCGGCGATTGCTCGCCGTCGCGCAGCGTGGTGTCGAAAATTTGTACGACGTTATTTTCCATGATCCATTCTCCTCGATCGTTGCCCCGTTGATCCCTGTCCGCAAATAAAAACTCCCGCGGCAGGGCCAACGGGAGTGTTATGATTCGCTAGTTCAGCCAGGATCTCACGGCAACGCTTTCGCCGGGCTCCTTCTCTTCTCCCGCTGGCGTTTAACGCTCGATAAACACCATAACAGAGGACCGGATAACGTGTACGCTAAGACCACCATGAAAAACATAAGATGCCGCTCGGCGATGAACAATGTAATCAAAATAATCCCGGAAACCAACATCCAGATCGGGTGGCGCTTTTTCACCTCGTTATTCTTGAGGCTGAAATACGGAATATTGCTCACCATGAGAGCCGCCAAGCCGTAGATCACCAGCAGCAGCGTCAGGTGACGACTCGGCGAACCGGCCACGCCGACATAGTAAAACAGGATCACGGTCGAAGTGATCATCTGCGCGGCGGCGGGAATCGGCAAACCGACGAAATGATTTTTCGACGCGCCCAGGGCCTGAACGTTGAAACGCGAGAGCCGCAGCGCGCCGCAGACGACGTAAGTGCAGGCCGCCAGCCAGCCCCAAGTTTGCCAAGGCACCAGCGCCCATAGATAAACCAGCACCGCCGGCGCCACGCCGAACGAAACCACATCGGCCAAGGAATCGAATTCCACGCCGAATTGGCTCGTCGTCTTGGTCAGCCGCGCGGCGTAGCCGTCGATGCCGTCGAGCACGTTGGCGAGGATGATGAACAGAGCCGCGTTGACGAACTCGCCGTTAAAAGTGGCGATGATCGAGAAAAAACCGCACATCAGATTTCCGGCGGTAAACAAGCTCGGGATCAGGTAGACGCCTCTTCGAAGCTTGTCGGCGGGCATGCGCTGGCGCAGCGGCATGCGCGGCTTGCCGCGCCGGCGCAGCAGCCGAACCTTGCCGCTTTCTCCGACTGGGTTTGGCTCTTGAGCATTCATCGCGCTCATACAAACCTCCCAACGATAGTCTCGCCGCCCTTTACCCTTTGACCCTCGCGAATTTCCAACCGGCAGCCCCTCGGCAAATAAAGATCGGTGCGCGACCCAAACATGATCATGCCGAAACGGTCGCCCCGTCCTAAAACATCGCCGGCTTTTACCCGGCAAACAATCCGCCGCGCCACAACGCCGGCGATCTGCACCACACCAAAGGTCCGCTGGTTTTCGTCGACGATCTTCAGCGCATTTTGCTCGTTCTGCTCTGAGGCCTCGTCCTTGTAGGCGGCGATGAACTTCCCTGGCTTGTACTCGACTTCGTCGACTCGCCCCCCCACCGGGCTTCGATTGATGTGCACGTCGAGCGGAGAAAGGAAAATGCTCATTCGAGTGGCCGCATCGCCAAATCGAGAATCGCCGCTGATCTGCGCGACATTCACAACTTTACCATCCGCCGGCGCTACCACGAGTCCTTCACCGCTCGGGATCCGCCGCTCGGGATCGCGAAAAAAACCCGCCACCGCCAAGGTGGCCAATCCCAAGGCGCCGCTGGCCAATTTCCAGCCCGCCACGGCCGCAAAGCCCGTCAAAGCCGCGCCCGTGAAAATAAGCGGGTAACCTTCTTTTGCGATTCTCATCCGATTTTAATATCCGCGATTGCACAGCGCTTGCCGGTGCTAGTTTCGGCTCTTGTCGACCAGCCGGTTCTGCGCCAGCCAGGGCATCATGCCGCGCAGCCCATCGCCGACTTTTTCCAGGGGATGATTAGCCGCTTCCTTGCGCAGCTCGGTAAAGTGCGGCGCGCCGCATTTGTACTCATTGATCCATTCTTCGGCGAACTTTCCGGATTGGATGTCTGTGAGGATCTGCTGCATGGCCTGGCGCACTTCCGGGCCGATGACCCTTTTGCCCCGCGTCAGATCGCCGTATTCGGCGGTGTTGCTGATCGAATAGCGCATGTTGGTCAAGCCGCCCTCGTAGATGAGATCGACGATCAGCTTCACTTCATGCACGCATTCGAAGTAGGCCATCTCGGGCGGGTAGCCGGCGTTCACCAGAGTCTCATAGCCGGCTTGGATCAATGCACAGAGACCGCCGCACAGAACCGATTGCTCGCCGAACAGGTCGGTTTCCGTCTCGTCCTTGAACGTCGTCTCGATCACCGCGGCGCGCGCGCCGCCGATGGCGCTCGCATAGGCGAGACCGAGCTCTTTCGTGTTGCCTGAAGGATCTTGATGGATCGCCAGCAGACATGGAACGCCGCGTCCCTTTTGATACTCGCTGCGGACCAGGTGGCCGGGGCCTTTGGGAGCGACCATAAAAACGTTCACGCCCACGGGCGGGACGATGCGTTTGAAATGAATATTAAAACCATGACCGAATGCCAGACAATTGCCGTCCTTGAGGCCCGGCTTGATTTCTTTTTCGTAGGCGTCGCCTTGAAGCTCATCGGGCAACAAGATCATCACGATATCGGCCAACGCCGCGGCATCCGCGGTTTCGGCCACGTTGAGCCCGGCATTTTCGGCCTTTGGCCACGAAGCGCTGCCGCGCTTCAGCCCGACGAGAACTTCAACGCCGGAATCGCGCAAATTATTGGCGTGGGCGTGACCCTGACTGCCGTAGCCCAAAACGGCAACCTTCTTGCCTTTGAGCACGCTCAAATCCGCATCGCGATCATAGTACACTTGCATGGTTTTCTCCTCGGACTTTCTAATATGCCGACTCGATGTCGGCAAGTCAACGGCAAGTATCCGTAAGACAAAGCTTTCCGCGAACAACGACAGGCTCAATTTTTCCTGAGCCAATGCCGCTCCAAGCACAAAAAAAGCGCGCCTGTGGCGCGTATATCAGTGATCGTCTTAGAAGCCGGCGCAAAGGCAAAAAAGAGCGGGGCTCAACTGCGGTTCAACGGTTCGGTTGCTGGAGAAAACTCGCGCGGCCTGCGCGGCGCCGGAGACGCCACTGGACCTAGGTTTTCAACAAGGCCGGCTCACGGCGAGGCGAAGCAGTGTGGGTTGTTTCCCGGGAGATGGCGATGCGGCCGGTGCGAATCAGCTCTTTGATGCCGAGCGGGCGAAGCATATTGATCATCGCCTCGACTTTCTCCACATCGCCGGTGATTTCGATCGTATAGGTGTTGGCCGACGAATCGACGATCTTGGCGCGAAAAATATCCGCCAGCCGAATCGCCTCATCGCGATGCTCCGGCTTGGTGTGGACTTTGATCAGCGCGGTTTCGCGGTCGAGAAAATGCGTTTCGGTCAGATCGACGACCTTGAGCACCTCGACCACCTTATTGAGCTGCTTCATGATCTGCTCGATGATCCGATCGTCGCCGACGGTGACGATGGTGATCATCGACGTGGTCGGATCCAGAGTCGGCGCGACCGACAAGCTCTCGATGTTATAGCCTCTAGCGCTGAAAAGACCGGCGACTCTGGCAAGCACGCCAAACTTGTTCTCGACAAGAATCGATATGATATGTTCCATCCGAAACGGTCGTCAGGCAGGAAGAACACCCTCCCCCTCATCCACCTTTCTCTTATGTGCGCCGCCCTTTCTCGCGAGCTTCAGCTCGGGCGGATCTTCGAGCATCATCTCATGCTGCGCGCCGCCGGCGGGGATCATCGGATAGCAATTTTCGTAGGGATCGGTGTGAATATCGAGCAGCACCGGTCCCTCATGCTTTAGGCCCTCTTTTAGAACGGGCTCGACTTCGCCGGGGGTCAGAGCGCGCAAGCCCTTGATGCCGTAAGCATCAGCGAGCTTCACAAAGTCCGGCATCTTGCCCAACAGGCTCGCCGAATAACGGCCTTCATAGAAAAGATCCTGCCACTGGCGCACCATGCCGTGCGCGCCATTGTTCAGCAAAATGATTTTGACGGGTAGGTTGCGCTCAGCGGCAACGACCATCTCCTGCAAATTCATCTGGAAGCTGCCTTCGCTGGTGATGCAGAGGACCTGCCGGTCCGGATACGCGACCTGCGCGCCGATAGCCGCCGGAAAGCCAAAGCCCATCGTACCCAGGCCGCCCGAGGTCAACCACGTCCGCGCTTTGCTCCCCTTGAAATACTGCGCGGCAAACATCTGATGCTGGCCGACGTCCGTGGCGACGATCGCCTCGTGCCGGGTCAGCTCGTAGAGTTTCTCGATCACGTATTGCGGCTTGATCGTCTTGTCATCCTGTTTGTAAGAGAGCGGGTGTGAATTTTGCCATTCCTTGATTTGCGCGGCCCAAGGGGCACGCTGTGCTTTGATGTGCGCCGGGTTGCCGTCCATGGAGCGGAGAATCACGTTGAGCTGGCGCAACACCGTTTTCACGTCGCCGACAATGGGGATATGCGCGTGAAAGGTCTTTTTGATCGACGTCGGGTCGATATCGATGTGCACCACGCGCGCTTCCGGACAAAACTCCGAGAGCTTGCCGGTAACGCGATCGTCAAAACGCGCTCCCACGGCAATCAGTAAGTCCGCATAGTGCATCGCCATGTTGGTGCAATAGGCGCCGTGCATGCCGAGCATGCCAAGCGAAAGCGGATGGGTGCCGGGAAAACTGCCGAGGCCCATCAAAGTCATCGTGACCGGAATTTGGGTGATCTCGGCGAGCTCGCGGATCTCGTCGGCGGCATCGGAGAATATCGCGCCGCCGCCGACGTAGATCACCGGCTTGCGGGCTTTCAGGATCTCTTCGGCCGCTTGTTTGATTTGATTTTTGTTGCCGGTCACGGTCGGATTGTAGCCGCGCAAGTTGACTTTATCCGGGTACTTGAACTCGGCTTTCGCCGTGCTCACGTCTTTTGGAATATCGACTAACACCGGCCCCGGCCGCCCGCTGGTCGCGATGTAAAACGCTTCCTTGATGGTTTGTGCTAGCTCATTGACGTCTTTCACGAGCACGTTGTGTTTCGTGCACGGCCGGCTGATGCCGACGTTGTCGGCTTCCTGAAAGGCATCGTTGCCGATGAGATCGGTGGACACTTGACCGGTGAAAGCCACCAGCGGAACGGAATCCATGTAGGCGTCGGCCAGGCCGGTCACGATATTGGTCATGCCGGGACCCGAGGTCACCAAAACGACGCCGGCTTTGCCCGTGGCTTTGGCATAACCCTCCGCCATATGCGCGGCGCCCTGTTCATGGCGGGTCAGCACTAGGTCGATATCTTTCCGCTGGCAAAGCACATCGAAAATCTTGAGCACTACGCCGCCCGGCAAACCAAAAACCGTGTTCACGCCCTCCTGCCGCAGTGATTCACAGAATATTTCCGCTCCGGTCACTTTCATGAGCAAAACTCCCTAGACCGCCGCGCCGGCTTGGCGGTGCCTTCCCAAAATCTCCATGATGCGATCTTTGCCCGCCAGTTTTAATTTCTGAATTTTTTTCATCTCTACCTCTTCTTCCGGAGTGAGATGATGCTTATGCTGGAAATCCGCAAGTTTTCTTTCGAATTCCCGATGTTCTTCGTAAAACTTTCGTAACTCTGGGTCCTTATCCAACAGGGAGACAATCGTCTGTTCATCCTTCAATTCCATACAACGGCCTCCTTTTTTTTGAGTTTTAATTTTTTGAGTTTTAAGAAGTTCGAGCGCGTTTCAAATTAACGTACGGGTTGGGCTTTGTCAACGCGATTTGCCCGTGGGTATTCAACGGGTTAGCCCGAGTTTCTTCTTTTGATTTCCGCTTCCGTGAGACGCAAATAAACCGGCGCCGATACGCCGCCTTGGTCCCGCGCTGCGCCGGCCACGCGCTCGGCGCCGAGCCTGGCCACTTCCGCCGCAACCGAAAACCGGCAAGCGCCGGACACGATCGGGATCGTCCCGAGGGAATCGACGAGCCGGCGCTCATGAGCTTTTGCGCCGTCGCCGACAAGCATCAGGGCGTCGGCAGAAGGCGACCAATGACTTTGCAGAAGACCGACGGCGGCATCGATCGGCATGACCGCATCGTCCGTGACCCGAGAGATATTGCCGCGCGCGCGCCGAAACAGCGCAACGTAAACCTCACTCTTGCGGGCGTCCAGCATCGAGCCGATCAAAGCATCGCCGCGCCTTACGCGGGCGGCGCTGGCGTGCAGCGTCGAAACCCCGACGAGCGGCACGCCGGACTCATACGCCAATCCTTTTGCGGTCGCCAGACCGATGCGCAACCCGGTGAAAGAACCCGGCCCGATCGATACCGCGATGCCGGATAGTTGCTGTACGGTGACGCCGGTGGTTTCGAAAAGTGTCTGGATAAGCGGGAGAAGGATCTCCGCGTGATTGCTCGGCAGCTTGCCGTTCGTCGAGCCCATGGCGCCGGCCCATCGCGCTTGCCGCTCCTCCCCGAGCAATGCGCCATCGTCGATAAGAGCAACACTCGCCTCCGGTATCGCGCAGTCGATACCCAGGATCCTCATCCGCCAACCTGTTTCTCGAAAAATCTCAGGATGTCGTTGTAAAACGCGTAAACCATGAGAAGCGCCAGCAGACAGATGCCGACTTGCTGCGCCATCTCGCGATATTTCACGGACACCGGCTTGCGAATCACGGCCTCGATAAAAAAGAAAAGTAAATGTCCGCCGTCGAGCACCGGCACCGGCAGCAGGTTGAGCACTCCGAGATTGATGCTCAAGATCGCCAAAAAAGCGAGAAAGCTGCCGAGCCCCTCCTGGGCCTGCTCTCCCGCCATTTGCGCGATGAGAATCGGGCCGCCGATATTGCGCGGCGACACGTCTCCGAGGATCATCTTGTAAAACGCCAGCAGCGTAATCTTGGCGTATTCGTACGTCTGGTAAAAAGCGCGAACGATCGCCAAACCGGGATTGCCTTTTTCGATCGTGACCTGACTGCTGATGCCGATCATCCAATCGTCTTTTCGCTCGCCGAAGATCGTGCGGCCTTCCTGCTGCCGCGGTTGCGCCGTGAGGTTTACGATCTCCTCGCCGCGGCGGACTTGTAAATCGAGCGTTTTGCCGCCGCTGCCTTTGATTCTGGTCGAGAGCTCCTCCCATTCCTGCACCGGAGCTCCGTCGATGGCGACGATGCGGTCGCCTTTTTGGAGACCGGCTATTTCCGCGGGGGACCCCATTTCCACCCCGCTCACCTGTGTCGACATGACCGGCACGCCGTGAAAACTGAACACCAGCATCAGCAGCAGCACCGCCAGCATGAGGTTGAAGACCGGACCCGCCGCGACGATCGCGATGCGTTTGGTCAAGCTCTTGTGCGCAAACGACCTCTCGACGTCCGCCTGGTCGACCTGTTCATCGGGATCCTCGCCGACCATCTTCACGTAGCCGCCGAGCGGAAACGCGCTCAACGCGTATTCCGTCTCGCCGACCTTTTTTTTCCAGAGCTTGGGACCAAAGCCCACCGAGAAAGTGAGCACGCCGACGCCGGACAACTTGGCGAATAGGAAGTGTCCGAATTCGTGGAATACGATCAGAAGTCCGAGCCCGATGACCGCGGCCCCGATCGAGTAGATCAAATTTTCCATTCGCTGATCTCCTTCGGCATGCTCGCTAGTGAATTAACGCCGACGCTTGACGGCGCGCCCACCGATCGACTTCCAGGATTTCGCCGATTTCTCGCGCCGGCCGATTGGCATGCTTGTGCATCGTCTTCCTAATTATACGATGTATTTCGCGAAATCCTATCCTGCGGCTCAAAAACGCCTCCACCGCGACTTCGTTGGCGCCGTTGAGCACCGCGGGCATCGTGCCGCCTTCCCGCAATGCCTGGTAAGCGAGCGACAAGGCGGGAAAGCGCTTTTTTTCCACCGGCAAAAAATTCAACTCGCCGTGCTCGGTCAGATCGAGCGGGCGCCAGCTGCCCTTCAACCGATGTGGGAAGGACAAGGCATAGGCGATCGGAATGCGCATATCGGCAATGCCGAGCTGCGCTATAATCGACCCGTCCTGATAGCGCACCATCGAATGGATCACGCTCTGAGGATGAATCACGACCTGGATCGCGCTCGCATCCATATCGAATTCCCAGCGCGCCTCAATGACCTCCAGGCCTTTGTTCATCATGGTCGCCGAATCGACGGTGATTTTTTGACCCATTTTCCAATTGGGGTGTCGCAGCGCCTGCTTCACCGTCACTCGGTCGAGTCGGCCCAGGGGCGTGCGCAGGAACGGCCCGCCGGAAGCTGTCAGGATAATTTTATCGACTTCAGCGCGTTGATTGCCCTGCAGGCACTGGAAAATCGCGCTGTGTTCGCTATCGACGGGCAGGAATCGAACGCCCTTTTTTTTGGCTGCTTCGACGAAGATTTCACCGGCCATCACCAGAGCTTCTTTGTTGGCCAGAGCAATTTCTTTGCCGGCGAGCAACCCGGTGAGACAAGGTACCAAGCCGGCGCCACCGACGATCGCCGCGAGCACCACGTCGACCTCCGGAGCAGATGCAACCGCCGCCGCACCGGCCTCGCCGCATAAGATTTCCGTCTTGCTGCGGCCGAGGAGAGCTCGAAGTTTAGGCACGTCCTGTTCGTATTTGATGGCGACGCAACTCGGCGAAAACTCTTTGACCTGTTTGGCGAGCAGCGCAAGATTTTTACCTGCGGCCATCCCGGATATTTTGAATCGGTCCGGAAATTCGCGCGCCAAGGCGAGCGTGCTCACCCCGATGGATCCGGTGGAACCCAGCAAAGCGATTCGTTTCACGGATGAAATACCTTTAGATACGCGCTCGTGAACACAGCGGGAAAGATCAAGCTGTCGAGCCGGTCGAGCAACCCGCCATGGCCGGGCAAGAGCCTTCCGGAGTCTTTGACAGCAAAGACTCGCTTCAGCCACGACTCGAAAAGATCGCCCAGCTGCCCGAGCACGCCGATCAACACCGACAGCAGGAGAACTTCCGCCCAACTGAAGCGGTGAAACAGCACCGCGGCACCCAAAACACCCGCCACAGCCGCGCCGGCGAGATAGCCCCAAGCCCCCGCGATCGTCTTGCCCGGGCTGATTTGCGGCGCCAGCCTGCGCGCTCCGAAGCGCCGCCCGGCGAAATAGGCGGCGGAATCGCCGATCATCACCACGGACAATAGCCAAAACGTCCAGGCGCGGCCGTCGGGGCCGCGAAACAACAAGACCCAGTGGGGAAAAAGAAATCCGACATAGATGGCCCCCAGCATCGTGAGCAGCAAGCCGTGCAGCCGCTCAGCCAATTCGCCAGGCGTCAGCAGACAGGCCGAAAAAGCGATGAGAAACAGCATGCCGAGCCAGATCACTCCACGCAGCTGGTCTTCAAAAAAAACCGTCGCTGCCAAGGCGAGGCCGAAAACAACCCCACAAAGTTGTTTTAAGAGCCGCTCAGGAAAGGCCATGGCGAAAAACTCGCGCAAAGCGGCGATTGTGAGCACAAACAGGACGGCGGCAAACAACCACGGCGCGCCCCAGCCAACCAGCCATATCAGCACCGGCACGCCGATCGCCGCAGTAACGATCCGTAAGCTAAGATTGGCGTCCATCGGCCCTTGCCGGCAGCTCCATCGGCTCGCTCGTCTGCTCGTCGGTGCGGCCGAAGCGGCGGCGGCGGCGCTGATATGCGAGCAGGGCCTCGAGATACTCCGTCTGGCGGAAGTCCGGCCACAAGGTCGGCGTGACGTACAGCTCGCTGTACGCAATCTGCCACAGGTAGAAATTGCTGATGCGCATCTCACCGCTGGTGCGAATCAAGAGATCGGGATCGGGCACCTCCGCGCTGTCCAGATAAGCCGCCACCGTGCGCTCGTCGATGCGCTCGGGATCGAGCCGACCCTTGCGCGCCTCGTGGGCCAGCCGCTTCGCCATGCGCACGATTTCGTCGCGCCCGCTGTAGCTCAGCGCCAGCACTACGGTCATGCGCCCGTTGTCGCGCGTCAACGCGATGGTTTCCTCCAAGGCCGCCTTGACGCTCGCGGGCAGCCGAGAATGGTCGCCGATCGCCACCAGCCGAATGCCGTAGCGCATCATCTTGGCGCGCTCGCCGGCGAGATACTGCTCGAGCAGCCCCATGAGGGCGTCGACCTCATCATGCGGGCGAAACCAGTTTTCCGTGGAAAATGCGTACAGAGAAAGATAGCGAACGCCGATCTTGCGGCTCATCTCGACGATGGCGCGCACCGAAGTCTTGCCGCGCCGGTGTCCTTCGATCCGGCTCTTGCCCCGCAGCTTGGCCCAGCGACCGTTGCCGTCCATGATAATCGCGACGTGTTGAGGCAAGCGGGCTTTGTCTAAGCCGTCTAGCTCCATCGCGTTGTGGACCAGGTCAATGGCATGAGGAGATACTCGAGCGGGGAATGGGATGTCTGTCCGAGCACGGCGCGTGCTTTTCCAGTTCGCGCGCCTCAGACCGCCATGACCTCTTCTTCTTTGGACTTGACGACTTTGTCGATGCGGCCGATGAAATCATCGGTGATCTTTTGCACCCGGTCCTGGCCATGCTTGGCATCGTCGGCAGCGATTTCTTTTTTCTTCTCGAACTCTTTGAGGTGTTCGATGGCGACGCGCCGGTGATTGCGCACCGAGACGCGGTATTCCTCGGCGATCTTTTTCACGTGCTTGACGATTTCCTTACGGCGTTCCTCCGTGAGCTGCGGGATCGGAATGCGAATGACTTTACCGTCATTGCTCGGCGTGAGCCCGAGATCGGATTTAAGAATCGCCTTCTCGATCTCGCCCATGGCGCTGCGATCGAACGGCTGAATGACCAGCAGCCTCGGCTCCGGGGCGCTGAGCGTCGCAAGTTGATTGAGTGGCGTGCTCGCGCCGTAATAATCGACGACGATATGGTCCAGGAGCGCGGTGGAAGCCCGCCCGGTTCGCAATTTCGTGAGTTCCTTGCGCAACGCGCTCACCGAACCTTCCATTTCCTTCTGCAGTTGGGTAAAGATCGCCTCGTTCATCGTTTTCCTCCGCTGACCAGAGTTCCGATCGGCTCGCCGGAAACGACCCGTTTGATATTTCCTTTCTCCATCAGATTAAAAACAATGATCGGCAGATTGTTGTCCATGCAGAGCGATATGGCGGTGGAATCCATTACTTTCAGCTCGCGATTCAGCACTTCGATGTAGCTCAACTCGTCGAATCGCTTGGCCGCCGAATTCTTGACCGGATCGGCGTCATACACGCCGTCCACTTTGGTCGCCTTGAGGATCACCTGCGCGCCGATTTCCATCGCCCGCAGACTCGCCGTGGTATCGGTCGTAAAGTAGGGGTTGCCGGTCCCGCCGGCGAAAATCACGACTCGCCCCTTCTCCAGGTGCCGCGTGGCGCGCCGCCGGATATAGGGCTCGGCCACCTGGCGCATCTCGATGGCCGAGAGCACGCGGGTGGAAACCCCGAGCTTTTCGAGAGCGTCTTGCAGCGCGAGACTGTTGATGACCGTGGCAAGCATGCCGATGGTATCGGCGCTCGCGCGGTCCATGCCGATTTCGCTCGCCACCGCGCCGCGAAAAATATTGCCGCCGCCGATCACCAGAGCCAAGTCGCAGCCGAGCTCTTTGACTTCTTTGATTTCCTGGGCAAAGGCCTTGACGGTGGCGACGTCGATGCCGAAGTCAAGCGACCCGGCGAAAACTTCGCCGGTTACTTTGAGGATAATACGCTGGTACTTCGGCCCGCCGTTGTTCATGCGGTTCACGCGGGAAAGCTAGCTAGTCTTTCGCGCTCGCTTCACCCAGATGATAGCGCGCAAAACGCCGGATCTGAATATTCTCGCCCAGACGTGCGATCGCGTCGTTGATCACGCCGGAAATATTCTTGTCCGGATCTTTAATGAAGGACTGCTCCATCAGGCAAACCTCGGAATAAAACCGCTCGAGCTTGCCTTCGACAATTTTCTCGATGACTTTTTCGGGCTTGCCCGTGTCCAAGGCCTGCTGGCGGTAGATCGCTTTTTCTTTCTCGAGCTCGTCGGCGGGCACTTCCTCGCGCCGCACCACCCGCGGATTCGCCGCCGCAACCTGCATGGCGATGTCTTTGAGCAACGCCTGGAACTCGGCCGTGCGCGCGACGAAGTCGGTCTCGCAGTTGATTTCCACCAGCACGCCGATCTTGCCGCCCGGATGCACGTACGCGCCGACCGCACCATCGGTGGCCGCCCGGTCCGCCTTTTTCGCCGCCGCTGCCAACCCTTTCTGGCGCAAAAAGTCCACGGCCTTCTGCAAGTCCCCGCCGGTCTCGGCGAGGGCTTTCTTGCAGTCCATCATCCCCGCTCCGGTTCTTTCCCGGAGCTCCTTTACGGTACTCGCGCTGACTTCCATCGCAGTCATACTCCCGCTGCCAAGGCGGTGTCGGAAGGGCCGCCCGGCAAATCGGCCGGCGACCGCTCTTCCTCTTTGCTCTTGTTCAAAGACTGTTCGTAAAGCGTTTTTCCCTCGATAATCGCATCCGCGATTACCGTGCAAAATAAACGGATCGCGCGAATAGCGTCGTCGTTTCCCGGCACCTTGTAGTCCACCATATCCGGATCACAATTGCTGTCGATGACCGCGATGACCGGCACGCCGAGCTTGCGCGCCTCTTTTACCGCGATCTCTTCCTGCTTGGGATCGATCACGAAGATCGCGTCCGGCAGCTTGCGCATGGCCTTGATGCCGCCGAGGGCCTGCTCAAGCTTGGCCTTCTCGCGCGAAAGACCGAGCATTTCTTTCTTTGTCAACGCATCGACGATCTTGGGATCATTTTCCATTTCTTCGATTTTGCGCAGGCGCTCGATGCTCTGGCGAATGGTCGTAAAATTGGTGAGGGTGCCGCCGAGCCAGCGATTGTGCACGTAAAACATGCCGCAGCGTGTCGCTTCCTCGCGAATTGCATCCTGGGCCTGCTTCTTGGTGCCGACGAACAGAATATGCCCGCCGGACGCCGCCAGATCGCGCACCACCGTCTCCAGCTCCTTGAACATGGTGACAGTTTGCTGGAGATCAATAATGTGAATGCCGTTTCGGGCGCCGAAAATATACGGCTTCATCTTCGGGTTCCAGCGGCTGGTTTGGTGGCCAAAATGAACACCGGCCTCCAAAAGTTGCTTCATCGAGATTTCGCTCATTCTTCGCTCCTTGGTTTATCCTCCCCTCTCTTCACCTCCGCGCCGGACCTAACGGCAACCCCGGCGCAGATCGGAAAGGGTGTGTAATTAAAATGTAATTGGAACCGCGCGCCAGGGTTACGCTCGGCCACGATCCCAAAAACTTCGAAAGGTCTTGATAACCTTGCGCTTGTAACAGAGTTCGATAGATGACGCAAGATTGGACAAACGGAGAGACTATTGGTTCATGGATTCGAGAAATTCCTTGTTGGTCTTGGTTCCATGCATCTTATCCAGGAGGAACTCCATGGCGTCAACGACGCTCAACTGCGACAGAACCTTGCGCAAGATCCAAATGCGATTGAGATCCTCTTTGGCGATCAACAGCTCCTCTTTGCGCGTTCCGGACTTGTTGATGTCGATCGCCGGGAAAACCCGTTTATCCATCAAACGCCGGTCCAGATGAACCTCCATATTGCCCGTGCCTTTAAACTCTTCGAAAATCACTTCGTCCATCCGACTGCCGGTGTCGATCAATGCGGTTGCGATAATCGTCAAACTGCCGCCGTCCTCGATGTTGCGCGCGGCGCCGAAAAACTTTTTCGGTTTGTGCAGCGCATTGGAATCGACGCCGCCGGAAAGAATCTTGCCGCTCGGTGGCACCACAGTGTTGTACGCGCGCGCCAGCCGGGTAATGCTGTCGAGCAAGATCACCACATCTTTGCCGTGCTCGACCAGGCGCTTGGCCTTTTCAATCACCATTTCGGCCACCTGCACGTGCCGGGTGGCAGGCTCGTCAAAGGTAGAGCTGATCACTTCGCCGTCGACCGAACGCTGCATGTCGGTCACTTCCTCGGGCCGTTCATCGATCAACAAGACGATGAGAATGACTTCTTTTTGATTGTACGCGATCGCTTTGGCGATGTGCTGCAGCATCATCGTCTTGCCCGTGCGCGGCGCCGCGACGATCAGACCACGCTGCCCCTTCCCGATCGGCGTCAGCAAATCGACGATCCGCGTGGTATAGTCGTCCGGCTGGCATTCGAGCCGCAAGCGCTCATTTGGATAAAGCGGCGTCAGGTTGTCAAAAAGGATTTTTTCGCGCGCTCTCTCTGGATCTTCATAATTGATGGTTTCCACTTTGAGCAGAGCGAAATAGCGCTCGCCCTCTTTGGGCGGCCGAATATGACCGGAGATGATATCGCCGGTGCGTAGGGTAAACCGGCGAATCTGGCTGGGGGAGACGTAAATGTCGTCTGGACCGGGAAGATAGTTATAGTCGGGCGCGCGCAGAAAACCAAAACCGTCCGGCAATGTTTCCAGAACGCCCTCGCCGTAAATATGCCCATTCTGTTCGGTCTGCGCTTGCAGGATCGCAAAAATCAACTCCTGCTTGCGCATGTTGGCCGCGCCCTCGATGTTGAAGTTTTTGCCGATCAGCGCAAGATCGCTGATTTTTTTCTCCTTGAGAGCTTTCAGGTTCAAACTGTTATCCTCGACTGCGGCCTCGGGCTCGGCGACGCGAGTTCTACCACGTACCATACACTATGAATCTCCTTTCATTACTTCGAAGCAATGCCCGATGGACCGCATCAGGCGTGCGCATATCATTAAGTTACGCTGCTACCGTATCGAAAGACGTGCGACCACCCATGAAGGATTGCCTAGTCGTGAGTTACGAACGGTTTTTGGCAGGCGCATGTCAGTGCGACAGGACGTACGACGCAGACGAAAATCTCTTTTTCGAGAAACAAATCAAGTTTGAACGTTGCCGTCGAGTGAATTCTATTCGTGTGGGGGATGACTCAAAGAACTGTCGAGTGAAATCTACCTGTACGAATAGTATTTAAATCGCGGTCCCTTGTCAACCCCTCTATCGTCGTTGGCCACTTCGGCGTTTACGCCGAGCGCTCGCACAGACGCAACAATGCGGCAAAATCATCCGATAGCGGCGCGGTAAAGCTCATGGGCCGCCCGCTGTGCACGTGCTTTACGCGCAACTTCTCGGCATGAAGCGCTTGTCGCGAGAAGCGCGCCAAAGCGCGCCCTATAGGGAGTTCCTGCGGAGCGAGCACGCGTTTGCCGCCGTACACTGGATCTCCCACTAGGGCATGCCCGAGGTCGGCGAGGTGAACACGGATCTGATGCGTGCGCCCGGTGCGCGGCCGAAGCCGCAACAGAGTCAGCCCGGCGTCCGGCGTCTTGACTCCAGCGAGCGCGAACCGCCTCTCCACCGACCACTCGGTCAACGCCGCGCGGGATCTATAGATACGATGCAGGCTTGACATCTTCTTTCGATTTGATCGATGGCGACCAATGGGGCGGTCGATAACGCCCTGATCGGGCTTTAAGTTGCCCCAAACAAGAGCGACGTATTCCTTCTCGACGCTGCGGTTCTTAAACTGAAGCACCAGAGATTGATAGGCGACGGCGTTCTTGGCGACGATCATCACTCCGGACGTGTCTTTGTCCAGCCGGTGCACGATGCCCGGGCGGCGCACGCCGCCGACTCCCTCGATATCGGGGCAATGATGCAAGAGCGCGTTGACCAGCGTTCCTGTCCAATGGCCGGCCGCGGGATGAACCGTGATTCCGGGCGCCTTGTTGATCACGACGCAATCCGCGTCTTCATAAAGAATATCCAACGGCAGAGCTTCCGGATGAACCGTCGAGTCGCGCGGCGGCAACAAGCGGATATCGATTCGATCGTTGGGTCGGATACGGGTACTGGGCTTAGCGCGGACGCCGTTGAGCGTAATTTGCCCCTCGCCGATCAGGCGTTGGATTTCGGAGCGGCTGAGCGCTTCGCCGAAGTCACCGGCGGAATGGAAACGGCCGGCGAGGAACAGGTCAAGCCGCGCTCCCGCTAAACGTTCGTCGATCAGCAACCGCCGGGATCTAACTTCATTCATGCAACAGGCACGAAGCGGCGCCGGGTCGGATGTCCAGTTCGCGAAAAATCGCCTCGGCGTTCGACACGTCTTTACGAATCTGCGCGACCAATTCCGCCGCTGAAGAAAACTTGGCTTCGGCGCGTAGCCGCTCGACGAACGACAGGCGCACCTCTGCGCCGTAAATAGTCTCGTCGAAATCCATGATAAAACTTTCCACGGTCTTCGGCCCGGCGCCGAAGGTCGGGTTGAATCCGATACTGCTGACGCTCGGCAGCGTCCGCGCGCCCAGATGAAACAGCGTCGCGTAAATTCCATCCTCGGGCAGCACTTCGGTGCGCGAAGCGATATTGGCGGTGGGAAAACCCAAGTCCTTGCCGCGCCGCTGGCCTTCGACGACGCGTCCGGAGAGAAAAGGGTAGCGGCCCAACATCGCTTTGGCATCGCCGATTCGGCCGGTGGCAAGCAACTCGCGGATGCGCGAGCTGCTTACCCGATCCCCATTGACGAGGATCGGCTCGACCACCGCAACTGTAAAGCCATGATTACCGCCCCAGCGAATCAAGTCTTCGACTCCGCCTTTTCTTGCGCGGCCAAAACGAAAATCCTTGCCGACCCAGACCTTTCTCGTTTTTAGTCGTCCGACGAGCAGCTCGCGCACAAACTGTTCCGCCTCGATTTTTGCAAACGAAAGATCGAAGGGTTGCACGGCAACGGTGTCGACGCCGAGATTGCGCAGCATACGCAGCTTGTCCTTGTGCGCGAGAATCAGTTTGGGTGCCCGTTCAGGCGCAAGAATTTTCAGCGGGTGGGGCTCAAAGGTTAGTACTACGGACGGCGCGCCGAGCTTCTTGGCGTCCGCCACCGCCCCGCTGATGAGCGCCTGATGACCGAGATGAAGTCCGTCAAAATTGCCGAGAGTGACGACAGAACTTAGGAGCTTCCAGCCCTGTTCATCCAGATGGCGTATGATCTGCATCGATGGTAAACCGCCGCAACGTAGCTGGCGCGATCACGTCTCCGATTCGATCCCTGGCGAGCGACGCCTGAATACGCGCGAGATTTTCTTTTGCGCCCATCCGCCTCGACCATGGTTTTGCCCCTGCGGCATAACGTAACTGCGAGCGGTGGACCTCTTTATGACACCGAGAAGCGCGCTCACGCCCCGGCAAGGAATGACAAAATGGACCGGCCGAGCCGGCCTAAGCGGGGCACATTAAGATTCGAGCGCCTTCAGCCGCTGCTTTGCTCTGGCCGCCTCCGCCGACTGAGGATACCTCTCGACCAGCTCCTGCAATACCAAACGGGCGTTGAGCTTTTCTCCGAGCTCGGCGAAAGCCACGCCTTGCCCGAGAAGCGCCGCCGCGACTTTCTCATTTTGGGGAAACCGCCGACGCACTTCGTCGAATTCGATAATCGCGTTGTTGAATTCCTTAATCGCCAGATAGCTCTCGCCGATCAGGTATTGAGCCTCCGGCGCCAATTTACTCTTGGGGTTTTTCTTCAGAAATTCTTTGAATCGTGCGATCGCCGTACGGTGGTCTTTCTTTTCGAAAGCGCGCCAGCCGCTCTCATAATCACGGCGCACCGTCTCCGACTCGGCAAGCGCGGGATCTCCGCCGCTTGGCGCCCTCACTGTCGCCGCCTGCGCCTGCATCGATTCGCGCAGTTGCCTCAACTCTTCTTCACGAATCCGCAACAGCTCAGCCTGCGCCTTAGCGTCTTCCTCGAGCTTGGCTAACCGCGCTTCCATGTTTTTGACCCGTTGATCCCCTTCGCGGCTCGTTTGCCCGAGCTGCCGTCCGACCTGCGTTTTGGTTTCGTCGATGCGCTCGCGGATCGCGCTGATTTCCCGTTGAATCTGTTGAATGTTTGCGCGTGTATCCGCCAGTGTCGCGCGAAACCCGTCCACGTCGGAATGCAAAGTATTCATGTCGCCGCGCAAGCGCCGCTGTTCCCGCTCGAGTAATTCGACCTGCTGCGGATTTACGCAAGCCGAAAACCACAGGCCTGCCGACAATACCGCAGAGAGAAAAACCGGATTCTTAAATATTCGATTCAAGGCCAGACCCTCGATTAGCTCGTCGGCCGATCTTGCAGGATGACGAACCGGGCGCGCCGGTTTTGCCTCCAACAGCTCTCGTCTTCTTCCTTGCAGACCGGGATCTCTTCTCCGTAGCTGATCGTCGAAAGCCGCGCCGCCGCCACTCCCAAGGTGGCGAGATACTCGCGCGCGGACTGCGCTCGCTTCGCCCCCAGCGCCAGGTTGTATTCATTGGTGCCGCGATCATCGCAGTGCCCCTCGATCTCGACGCGCGCGTTGGGATTGCTCTTCAGCCAATCGGCGTTGGCGCGCAAAACCGTCCGCGCATCGGAGCTGAGATCATAGCGGTCGTATTCGAAATAAACATCTTTCAGCGGACTCGATGCCGGTGTGATCGGCGCTTTCCCTTCCTGAAACTGCTTCAAGCTCGATGTATCGGTGTTCGCCTCCTTGCCACCCCCGCGCTCACCTTCTCCTGTTCGGCCGTCCACTCCCGATTTGGCCGTGCCGCCAGCCCCCGCACCGGCTTTCGAATCGGGGTTCTCGGTTACACTCGGGGCGCACGCAGTCAACAATACGACTATGAGGACGAGAGAATAGTAGCACGACATTTTAGAAGACACGTTCATCAGGACCTCCTGCGATGGCTGGCATCGGCGGCTCTGAATGTATCGGGGAGTCAAAAAATCAATCTAAGCGAGGGGACCAATGAGGTTTTGTATCATCCCCCCCGGAACCTGTCAATCTACGTTGGTTGTCGCCGCTCATCTGCATGACATACAAGTGATATCTGCCGGCGCGGTTCGAAGAAAAAGCGATAAACCTGCCGTCCGGCGACCAGGTCGGATCTTCGCTATCAGACGATTCGGAGGTGAGCTTGCGTGGTTCGCCGCCGTCGGCCGATATGGTGAATATGGCGAAGCGGCCGCCTACCCGGCCGGTGTAGACGATCCGATCTCCCCGCGGCGACCACTCCGGCGACGTATTGTATCCGCCGGTGTACGTGAGTCGGCGCGACTTGCCGCTCGCGACATCGAGAACATAAACCTGAGGGCCACCGCTGCGATCCGATACATATACGATTTGTTTGCCGTCCGGCGACCACGCCGGGGAAACTTCTATGCCCGGCTCTTGAGTTAACCGGCGAATAACGTTGCCGCTGCGGTCGAGCAAATAGAGGTTGGTGTTGCCGCCCTCTTCCAAGGTCGCGACGATTGATTGCCCGTCGGGAGAGAACTTGCCGCCCAAATATCGGCCGCCGCCGCGCGGCGTGAACTTGACTTCCTTGCCGCTGAACAGCTCGAACAAGTAGAGCGTCTGATTGCGTTCCTTAAAGGACGAATAAAGAATCGATCTGCCGTCCGGACTCCAGGCCGGCGACAGGTTGATCGTGTGATTGTCGGTCACCTGAAATTTTTCGCTGCCGTCGAGATGCGAGACGTAGATTTCTTTAAAGCGCCCGCCGCTATTGGAGACGTAAGTAATGCGCGTATTGAAAATGCCCGGAATGCCGGTGAACTGGTTGATGATCTCATCGACGAACTTGTGCGCGATGCGGCGGAAGTCGCGAACACGCCCGGTGTAACGTTTACCGATCCGCTCCTTATTCTGGTAGACGTCAAACAGACGCAACTCGACCGTGATCTCGTCGCCTTGAACGGAGAAACCGCCCTTCACCAGCCCTTCGGCGCCAATCGTCGCCCAGTCCTTGAAGTCGAACGTGCCCAAGGTGATGCCGCTCTGAGCATTTTCCAAATAAGCCGAACGATCCAGCACTCGAAACCAGCCCGACAGCTCCAGGTCGTGGACCATCGCGTCGGCGATGCCCGTCGACAAACGGGCGGAGTCGCCGGTCGCCGCGCCCAAATTTTTCAGCGGTGAGACTGCGACGGGAAAGCGCTGGCCGCCCGCGCCGACAATTTCTCCGGTAACTGCCGCGCACGCCTTACCCGCAATTGTGGCTTGCAGCGCCCAAGACAGAAGCAGGGCGGTAAAAATCATTGTGAAAGGTCTTCTCATTGCTAGGCTCCCAGATCCTGCGGTCGGAACGTTACTTGCACATCGGCGAAGTCCTTCCGATACGCCTCCGGCGGTGCGGGCAGCGGGCTCGATTTCTTCACCGCTCGCAGCACGGATTCGTCATAGGACGGATCTCCTGACGGCTGCACGATTTTCAGTCCAACGATCTCGCCGGTTTCGCGAACGCCGAAGTGAACCACAACTCTCAAATTGCCTCGTTGTCCGCCCACCCAAGACCAATTCTCTTTGATCGTCGCAAACATGCGATTCTGATAGATCATAAAATCTATCCCTCTTACGACGCCAGGCCCACCCCGCCCGCCAACACCGAGCCCGGCAGCACCCTCCCCTTCTCCGGAACCGGCACTCAGAGTCTCTCCTTTCGCGGAACTCTGCGCCGCTTCGCTGCGCGTCTTGGCGCGCTCGACCGCGCCCTGGATCAATCGCTCGCGAACGCTGTCGGCGGAGGCGGTCTCCGTCTTGGAATCACCCTTGACAGCTTCTCTTCGAATCTCTTTGGTAGGTTCGCTCTTCGCCGGCTCGGGCTTGGTCTTGGTCGGCTCGAGCTTGGACTTTGCCTCGATCACCGGCTTCTCTTCAGGCGGCGGCTTTTTCTCGGCCGTTTTTGTTTTGACTTTTTCTTCCTTGGGCGGCGGCTCTTCCTTTTTAACTTCTTTAACTTCTTTCTTAATCTCGGGAGTGGGAGGGGCTTCTCGGTTCTTCGCCGGCTGCTTCGGCGGCGCGGTCAGCTCCGTGCCGAAGTTAGCGCCGCCGATTCTCTCGCCGCCAACGAGATCGACCACTGTTACGGTCGGCATCGGACGCGTCCTCGAAGGCAGCATAGGCGACAGAAACATCGCCGCGATCAGGATCAAATGCAAAAAAAGCGAAACAACGAACCATTTGGGCAGGCGTTCTTCGGAGCCGACCGCGTGCAACGACCGCTCGCGTAAACTGATCGTCGGCCCCGGACGTTCTTCGCTCACCCGCCCTGCCCTCCCGACGGCGGCTGCGTGACCATGCCCAGGCGTTCGATGCCCGCCTGCTTGATTTCCGCAATCGTCTGCATGACCACGCCGTAGCGCACATCCTGATCCGCGCGCAGATACACTTGTTTGTTCGAGTCAAGCTTTTTGACTGCCCGGAGCTTCGCGCCCAGCTCGCCCGGCGTCATAGCGTTGTCGTTGAGATAGACCCTGCCGTTCTTTGCCACTGTGACGACCAAATGCTCTTCCGTGCCGGGAATCGCGCTCGACCGAGCCTGCGGCAGATTCACCTGAACACCTTGCTGGATGATCGGTGCGGTGACCATGAAGATAACCAACAACACCAACATCACGTCGACGAGCGGAGTGACATTGATTTGCGAAATGGTGGCGCTGTCCCGTTGCGCCGACGTGTCCATCGCCATGGGCTCCCCTTTTCCCGAACTCAGTCTCTAAACGCTGCTCACCGCCATGCTCGAGCCGCATCGGCGCGTCTTTGGCCGCTTACGCTCGGACAGCGATTGTCTTCGACCTCGCCATTGATCAGGCCGCTATGATTATACTCGGTTATTCCGTTACTTGAAGAAGTGGCGCTCGGCGATGTTCAGGAACTCCTGAGAAAAATTGTCCATCTCAACAGCGAGCACTTTGATCTGCTGGACAAAATGATTGTACGCCATCAACGCGGGGATCGCGGCCGCCAAGCCGACGGCGGTGGCGATCAACGCCTCGGCTATGCCCGGAGCCACGGCTTGGATACTCGAAGAATGGGTAACGCTCAGGCCGCGAAAGGCGTTCATAATGCCCCAGACCGTGCCGAACAAGCCGACAAAGGGCGACGAGCTTGCCGTGGTCGCGAGAAAAGAGCAACTTTTTTCCAGCTTGGTGGTTTCCACGCTGGTTGCCCGCTTCATAGCGCGCGCAACGTTCTCGACCCCGCCCAGCTCCGTGCTGAAAACGTCCCCGGGAGCGGCTTCTTTCTTGGAGCGAGAGACCCGCAATAATTCTTCGTATCCTGCGCGAAAAACTTGCGCTACCGAACTGGCCGTGAGCTCGCGGCTGGCGTCGTGAATCGACGAGAGATTGCGACGCTCCCAAAAGATCTCAATGAATCTGTCCGATTCCCGCTTCGCGCGGCGGATTTGCCGGTACTTTTGCGCGATAATGCCCCAACTCATCACCGAGAACAAAACCAGCAAGTAGAGGATGCCCTGTACCACCAGCCCGGAGCCCCGAACCAGCTCCAAAATGCTGTGCTGTTGCCCGAACGATACCGACTCTTGCGCGAGCAGTTGGAATGACCAAAGAGAGAACATGAGAGATAGGTGTGGAGTTATTTGAAAAAGTAGTACAAGCCTTGTAATTAGTCAATTGAGAACGAGAATTCCGGCGATAAAAAATCGGAGACAAGCTCATGATACGAAAGCTCGCCGACCTGGAATTGCGCGCCAAGACGGTTTTTGTCCGTGTCGACTTCAACGTACCCATCGACGATCAAGGCAAGATCACCGAGCCCCATCGCATCGACAGCGCTCTGCCGACGATCCGATATATTTTAGAGCGCGCCAAAAAAATTGTCGTGGCATCTCATCTGGGCCGCCCCGACGGTAAGGTCGCGCCGAAATATAGCCTGTCCCCCGTCCGCGACTACTTGGCCGGCGCGTTGAAACGGCCCGTCGTTCTGACCGCCGACTGTGTTGGCGCCGACGTCGCGCACGCGGTGAGCGATGAAAAACAGCCGATCGTTTTACTGGAGAACCTTCGCTTTCATAAGGAAGAAGAGAAGAACGATCCGGCTTTCTCCAAATCCCTGGCCTCTTTGGCCGACGTCTATGTGAACGACGCTTTCGGCGCCGCGCACCGCGCCCATGCCTCGATCGCCGGCATGGCCGCATTCTTCACGGAAAAAGCCGCGGGGCTGCTCTTGCAAAAGGAATTGGATTATCTTGCGCCGATCCTCGCCACGCCGGAGAAGCCGTTCGTGACGATCTTGGGCGGGGCGAAGGTATCCGACAAGATTGGCGTGATTAGAAACCTGCTGGCGAAGGTCGATGCGCTGCTCATCGGCGGTGGCATGGCTTACACGTTTTTGCAGGCGCAAGGTGTTGCAATCGGCAAATCCTTGGTCGAAGAGGACAAGGTCGAGCTGGCGCGCGAGATTCTTCGAGAAGCAGCTGCGCGGGGCGTGCGTCTGCGGCTGCCGGTCGATCACGTCGCCGGGGACGCGGACAAAAAAGATCCGCAGAGATTTGACGGCGCGATTCCGCCGGGGCGCATGGGCTTGGACATCGGCCCGAAAACCGTCGACGCGTTTATCGACGAGATCGCCAAAGCGAAGCTGGTTCTGTGGAATGGTCCGGTTGGACTTTTCGAGATACCGCCGTACGATCGTGGCAGCCGGGCCCTGGCCGAAGCTCTCGCCGCCGGCCATCCGCAGGTAACGAGTATTATCGCGGGAGGCGACACGGTCGCCGCGGTGACCGCCTCCGGCGTCGAGGCCAAGATCAGTCATTTGTCTACCGGCGGCGGCGCCACACTGGAATTTCTCGAAGGGAAAGAATTGCCGGGAATCAAGGCCTTAGAGATAGCGCCATGACGCCGCTGGTGGTGGGAAATTGGAAAATGCATTGCGGCCCGGCTGCATGCACGGAGCTCGCTCGCGCCATCGTCGGCGGCCGGCGAAAAGAGCGGATATCGGCTGAGGTTGCTCTCGCGCCTCCTTTTACCGGCTTGGCGCCCGTCAAGAAGACCATCGGAAAAAATCCGGTGAAGTTGGCCGCGCAAAACTGCTATTGGCAGGACAGCGGCGCTTTTACCGGCGAGATCAGCCCGGCGATGCTGGCGGAGATTGGTTGTGACTTCGTCATCATCGGCCACTCGGAACGGCGCCATTTATTTGGCGAAGTCGACGAAGCAGTGGCACAAAAGCTACCGGCGGTTATCCGCCACGGCATGCGGCCGATTCTGTGCGTCGGCGAGACTCTGGAAGAACGGCAAAGCGATCGCACGCGGGCGGTGATCGCGCGTCAGCTCGACTCCGCGTTGAAGGGCCTTGCTGAAGGTGATATAGAAAATGTCGAAATTGCCTATGAGCCGGTGTGGGCGATCGGCACGGGACTAAACGCCAGCGCCGAACAGATTCGCGACGCGCACGGCCAGATCCGCGAAGGCTTGGTTGCGCTCGCCGGCGCTGCGAAAAGCGAGCAAGTCAGAATTCTGTACGGTGGCAGCGTGAAGCCGGACAACGCCGATATGATTGCCGGCATCGATGCAGTCAACGGCCTGCTCGTCGGCGGCGCAAGCTTAGTGGCGGAATCGTTTTTGAAAATCGCGCAATCCTTTCGCTGAGTAAACTTTATGATTACGGCAATCATCATTCTGCACGTGATCGTCAGTATCGGCCTGATCCTTGTCGTGCTGCTGCAAACCGGCAAGGGCGCGGAAGTGGGCGCCGTATTCGGGGGTTCCAGCGCGACGATTTTCGGCAGTAGCGGCGCGGGCAATTTCTTGACCCGTCTCACTACGGGCATGGCAATCGTCTTCATGGCGACCTCTTTGACGTTGGGTTATTTCACGGCCAAAAGACCGGCGGCGACCATTTTTGACAATCGCACACCGGCAGCGGAGCCCCGCGTGCCGCTGCAAGCTCCCGCGGCGCCGCAGTCTCAGAACGCACCGGCCGGCGGCGAGGCGGCAGCGCCGGAAAAAAATCCATCCGAAAAGCCAGCTCCATAACGACTTTCCTGCGAGGGTGGCGGAATCGGCAGACGCGCTAGTTTGAGGGGCTAGTGCCGGAAACGGCGTGCGGGTTCAAATCCCGCTCCTCGCACCATTTTCTTTCAAGTACTTAGAAATTGGATTTTAGCCTCGAATCACCCATAGCTGCTCGGGAACCCGCACACCGGAAACGGCTTCTTGCCATCGCCATTCACGGCCGCATATATTCGCATATACCGCCGTACCGGATAGAATCCACGAGGTTGTTCCGTTATGTACCTCACACGGACATCTCACCACGCGCCATTTTTGTCACTACAAATTCGAAGCTGTCGATTTTTGACCAGAAAAAATGAGTGTGCATTTTGGGTCACTCCCGCGAAGCTTTTGTATATGGCCCACTTAGCCTAACCTCCTGAAATGGCATAAGGATTGCTCATTTTGGCCATTTTTAGGAGCACCCAAGCTATGAAAAAACCCGACACCTCAATCAGGCTTTTGACCCTGGCTGAAGCAGCGACCATATTGAAAATTTCAAAGAGAACGCTTCATCGCATGATTCAGAACCGGCAGATCCCGGCATTCAAAGTCGGTGGGCAGTGGCGCATTCTGGAAAGTCGGTTCCAAGAATGGGTGCAAGAAGAAGAAAATACTACTCCGAAAGCCAGTTAAACGATCCGGGCGCATTTCCTTTCATCGAAAGCTGACGCAAACCTTTCTCGCCAAAGCCGCTCATATTAAAGAGAAATTCCGCTAAGCCGACCGATCCACCGTAGGTAATTCGACGCGTAGCGCCGTGTCCTTTCCACGGACACATTCCCTCCCGGAATTTCGGTGATCGCCTTGACTATGTGAAGTTCCATTCCGATACCGCTTCGGTTCGCGTTCTGGTCGCGTCCACCGCCAGAATCGATGTATTCGATCCCAACATTGCCGGTCTACCTCATCTCGAAAAAATCTTCCGGCAATCACCGTCCGGTCTTTGAGCCCAGCTTGGCGTATCCGTAGGCTTCCCAATTTTTCAGCACTCGATCCTGCACGTCCGCCGGCCACAGATTCTCGAAGCTCGCTTTTACCGGGATGCTTTCCTGGGGCCAGTCTTTCGGCCACGTGCAGTCGAAGATCACCCCGGCGGCATCGCCGATCAATCGCTCTTTCGGCGGCAGGAACGGCAGGAGCACGGGGAAGCCGGGGATATGCGGCACGGGATGAATGTCGTTGACCGGGTGACATTTGGTCGTGATCGCGTGCAGGACTTGGTCCATATTCGTCGGATCGACATCCGCCTCCACGATGACGATGAAATAAGTAAACAAGCCGGGCTTGGTCGCCCAGACGGCGTGCGCAACGCGGCGGGCGAAATTCACAAACGGCACCTCGGTCGACACCACGCACATATGGCCGACGCCAAAGGGGGGGCAAAACACGCCTTTAATCGGCAGTCCAAGCTTTTTAAGTTCGGAATAGATTTCCGCGCCTTTGATCAGCGCCGTGGCCGTTTGGCCCTCGTGCACCGGCATACCCATATTGGAAAACGGCAAGATGGGATTGTTGCGATAGGTGATCGCCTTGATTTTCAGAATGGGCTTGGGCGATGATTTGCCGGCCTCATAGCCCATATATTCCCCGAAGGGTCCCTCGATCATCCGTTCGTGCGGCAACACTTCGCCTTCGATGACGATCTCCGCCGACGCCGGAACTTCCAAATCTACCGTCTCGCATTTCACCAGCGGAATCGGCGCCCCCTGCAGCGCCCCGGCGACCTCCACTTCGTTAACGTAGGGAGGAAGCATGACGCAACTCACCAGCGGAATCACCGGCTGCCCGCCGATGGCCACCGCCACAGGCATCGGTTTATTCATCGACTCATATTTTTGATACATTTGGCCGATGTGCTGCTGCATCGGAAACAGACAACCGAGCGTATTGCGATCGTGGACCATTAGACGGTACATGCCCCAATTGACCCACGAGCTGTCCGGATCTTTGGTGATAACCGTGTGCCAGGTTCCGATGTAACGTCCCCCATCGCCGCCGTGAATCAGCGGAATAGGAAACTTCAACACGTCGACGGCGTCGCCGCTGTCAATATTTTCTTTGCACGGTCCGGTTTTCACCACGACCGGAGAGATCAATTTCTCCTTCCGTGTCAAATACGCGGCCATGATTTCCTGGGCCGACGATCCGGGCGCCATGTGCATGGCCAGGGCGGTGCGCGCAAATAGCCCATGACCGGGATGTTTGCTGGTTCCCAGAGGCGCGCCGAGCGCGCGAAACCCTTTGGGATACCCTTTTACGTTCTCGAACAGCGCGGCCGCTGCGCCAAGATCGTAAACCCGACGAGTGATCGCGCCCATTTCCAGATTCCAGTCCACCTCAAGACCAATGCGCTGCACTTCCCCATATTCTTCGAGGATATCGAGATAGTCTCTGAGATCATCGATTTGCATTTCAAAACTCCTTGGGAAATCCGCACTGCTGCCCACGCTCGCGAAAAAGGTCGAGCGAATAGTTTAAACGTTAACTAATTTATATCAGAGCCAAGTACTTGAAGGCAAAACAATTTCAAACGTCTACGGTAACCAATTCGGCTGCAAAAAATGTAGACAAACTTTACATTGTGCTTTATAGTCCAAAGTCCTCAAGAGCGTCATCAAAGGGGGACTTATGGCAGAAATCAACAGACCCAACGGCCTATCGCCGGATGTCGGCGCTTACCTGGGCCCCGGCACGAAAATCAACGGCAAACTCCATTTCGATGGCC
Organism: uncultured delta proteobacterium; assembly: GCA_963745035.1. Classification (GTDB taxonomy): domain Bacteria; phylum Desulfobacterota; class Binatia; order UBA9968; family UBA9968; genus DP-20. The sequence goes on from CAVUVW010000013.1 coordinate 775,743, forward strand.
AAGCCACCATCGACGGCGATGTGGAGGGTGAAATCGTCGCACAGGCTCACGTGACGATTGGTCAGCAGGCGACGATCAAGGGAAAAATATCCGCCGCTTCGATTCTGGTCCAGGGCAAGGTCATGGCGGATGTCCAGGCTGAGAAAAAGCTTGAAGTGCAGCCGCCCGGTTCGGTCATCGGCGACGTCACCACGCAGAGCTTGGTGATCGGCGACGGCGCCGTTCTCGAGGGGCATGTCTCCATGAAGAAAAATGAAGGGCGCGTTCTTCCACTCCGTCAGGAAGCCAAGAAAGAAGGCGTGTCCTCGAGCTGATCCCTCTACGATTTGACTTCCCGTGCCATAATCGGCTAGCTCGGGACGAGTTACCGCAAAAAATTGAGCGCAAGATTGGGCTTGTCGTAGGACAAGCCCTTTTTTTTACCTCATGGATGGTTCGGAGAGAAATATGCCTCCGAACCTCGATCCGATCAAACGCCTGTCCATGATGGCGATTCCCGCGCCGCTGTGTTCGGATCGAGGCCGGAATGCGTGCGGCGGTCGATAAAATCGCCGCGGCATGTGCGCCGGCGGCGTCGATCACTTCAGTTGTGCGCCGCGCGTCCACACCACGTAGCAGATTCGCCCTGCCCGAGAACCGCGATTTCCATGCCGTCGAGAATTTCGCCCGAGTAAGACGTGGACGAGTCTGCCCCGGCGACGATTAGATCCGCTTTAATCTCGCCCAGCGCGTCGCGAATCAATCGCTCCGCCTGCCGTTGTGAGGGCCGTGCGTGCTTCCAACGGGAGCGAAAATCCTGCCCAAGTTGTCCCAATGGAGAATGCCACGGTGGCCATCGAGGACGACGCAAACTGGCATCTCGCCCGCGCGCCGTATATATTGTCACGCAATCACGCGGCTGTCGTCTTTCGATGAAGGTAAACCCCGACGCGACTCTGATTCTGGTAGTTATCTCCGTATGCATCGCCGTCGATCAAGCTACCAAAGGGCTTGCTAGGAAATACCTGGCGCCGGATGGATTCGTTTCATTCGCCGGCGACACCTTTCGTCTGCAGTATGCCGAGAACACCGGCGCGTTTCTTAGTCTCGGCTCGTCGCTACCGGAGCCGTGGCGCCATATTGTGTTCACTGTGTTGGTCGGGATCTTCTTGCTGGCGCTGCTCGCTTTCGTTTTCTTCCATCGCAGCGCGCCCAGAGAATTGACCCTATTTCTCGCGCTCCTCTGCGCCGGCGGACTCAGCAATCTGATCGATCGTATCGCCTACAGCGGCCGGGTTGTCGACTTTCTTAACGTCGGCGTAGGCCCGCTCCGCACGGGTATCTTCAATATCGCCGATATGGCGATCACGGGCGGGGCGATTTTTCTGTTGATCGATAATTTCCGGCGAAAGCCGGACAGCCAACCGAGCGCTTGACGTATCGTCACACACCCCGATTGCCGCCGGCGAACGCGCTTTTTCAGCAAAGCGAGATGATTATAACTGGAGTTCAACCATGGCATGGATTTACTTGCTCATTGCCGGAGTGTTGGAAATTTTTTGGGCCATCAGTTTGAAATACACCGACGGCTTTTCCAAACTCTGGCCCAGCGTATCGACCGTTGCCGGCATGATCGCGAGCTTTTACTTTCTCGCCCAGGCGCTGAAGACGATACCGGTCGGCACCGGTTACGCGATTTGGACCGGGATCGGCGCGGCGGGCACGGCGGTTTTCGGCATGATTTTATTTGCCGAGCCGGCGTCTGCGCTTCGCCTGCTCTGCATCGCGCTGATTGTCGCAGGTATTCTCGGACTTAAGTTGGCGGCAGGCTGATCTCATGCATTGCAGACCGCCGCAAAAAACTGTTTCGATTCTTGGATCGCTTGCCCGTATGTCTGGACCGGTCTATGATCGTCGATCGCCTCGCAACGCCTTCGCGCTTGCTGAAGGATTGGCAATCCACTTTTCGGTTCTTTATCTTGAAGGAAAGGGACTTCAATCATGATCATTGACTGTCACGCGCATGTAATGCCCCAAAGCTGGTTTCATCCGAAATCGCCCAAGTCGATCTTCGACCTCGACGCTCTATTCAGAGAGCAGGACCAAGCCGGCGTCGATATTACCGTGTTCGGCAACAACTGGATTCGCTCGCCCGACGGTGCCGACCCGCTCAGGGTCGTGCAGGAATTCAATCAGCACGCCGCCGAACTCACGGCAAAGCATCCCAAGCGCCTACTTGGTCTTGCCTGCTCGGTGCCGTATGACAACGATAAGATTCTCAAGGAAACCGAAAAGGCGATCCGCGACTACAAGCTCAAGGGAATCATGATCGGATCGAGCACCAACGGCGAATACCTGGACTCGCCGCGCGCCGCGCCGTTTTTTCAACTGGTGAGCGATCTCGACGTGCCGCTGTTCGTCCATCCGCCAAAATTTACCATCGGCAACGACAAGATGGAGATGTTCCGCCTACCGGAAATGCTCGGCCGCCCCTTCGATACCACCTTGTCGCTGACCCGTTTCATCTTCACCGGCGGATTCGAAAAGTTTCCCAAGCTGAAGATGGTCTGCGCCCACGTCGGCGGCGCCCTCGCGATGCTGCCGGGACGTTACGGCTTCGGTTACGAGCTGCGCCAAGATGATAGCTTCGGACCCTGGGACCCCGACGTAATGACGCGCCCGCCGGCAAGCTACATGAAGCAGCTCTACTTCGATACAGTCTGCTATCATCCCCCCGCGGTGCAATGCGCCATCGACACCATCGGCGTCGATCAAGTCGTCTTCGGCAGCGACTCGCCGCCAGTGCCGATTCCGCTTGCGCGCGCCGTAGATACGGTTAAGCAATTGAAGATCTCGGAATCTGACAAGCAAAAGATTTTTGGCGGCAACGCCGCGAAGCTGCTCGGCCTGGCGGGTTAACCGCCAAAATAGTCTGCACCCGAGTGAGAAGCAGACACGTCTAAATCAAACGGAGAAAACCACCTATGACCAAACAACTCGGTCCCGGCGATGCATTTCCCAATTACACGGTGCCGCTCGCCGATGGCGGGCGGTTGAATATTCCCGCCGATCTCAAGGGCGAATACGCCGTCATCATCTTCTATCGCGGAATCTGGTGACCTTACTGCGTCCGGCAGGTTGCCGACTATCAAGCGCATATTGACGAATTCAAGCGCGAGAATACCGAGATCATCGCTCTCTCCGTCGATCCGCTCGATAAGGCCAAAGAGATGGTGGAAAAAACCGGCGCGACGTTTCCCATCGGCTACGGCCTCAGGGTTCCCGAAGATGCCGACAAGGTCGGCGCATATTGGGAAGAACGCCGCGGCATTATTCACGCGACCAACTTCACCGTCGGGCCCGACAGAAAAATTCTCCAAGCCTGTTTTGCCACCGGCCCCATTGGCCGCATCGCCGCCGTCGACGCGCTGAGCTCGATCCGCGGAACGAAGAAAAGAAAAGCGCAAGGCAGCTAACTCAGGATACGATTGGCTAGAACCGTGAGGGCAGCGCGATAGAGTTACCGAACAAATCAGTATCCCGCCCCGACAACCTCGCCGATCACTCGTAGAGCCTGCTCGACGTCGTTACGATCGACGTCAAGGTGGGTAACCATGCGCACGCGGCGCGCATCCACGGGGCCACCGAGGATGTTGCGCTGCCCCAAGCGCTTCAAGAATTCCGTGGACGTAAACCCGCTCTCTCCGACGTCGTAGATAACGATGTTGGTTTGAACTTTCTCCGGTGAAATCTTGATTCCCGGAATGCGCGCCAGCCCGTTTGCCAGCAGCTTTGCGTTTTCATGATCGATATACAGCCGCTTCGGACCCTCTTCCAAAGCCACCTGAGCCGCCGCTGCAAGCACGCCGGCTTGGCGCATGCCACCGCCGAGCATTTTGCGGATCACGCGGCAGCGCTCGATGAAGTCGCTCGAACCGACGATCATCGACCCCACCGGAGCGCCGAGCCCCTTGCTGAAACAAAACTGCACGGAGTCGAAATTCCGGGTGATCGCCGTTACGCTTTCTCCCAGATAGGTTGCCGCGTTGAAGACTCGCGCGCCGTCGAGATGCACTCTCAACCCCGCTTCATGAGCTTTGCCGCAAATCTCCTGCGCCAAAAGAGTCGGATAAACAGTGCCGCCCGCCATGTTGTGGGTATTTTCCAAAGCGACGAGCGCAGTCTGCGGACGATGGTAGGCCTTTTCTCGAATCGCGGGACCGATCTCCTCCCACGACATGATGCCGTCCCGCGCAGGAATAACTCGCGGCAAAACGCCACCTATCGCCGACATGGCTGCCATCTCGTAGTTATAGATATGCCCGGCTGGCCTCACAGATAACTTCTTGCCCGCGCTCGGCCTGCGCCATGATGCAGGTCAGATTGCCCATGCTTCCCGACGGCACGAACAATCCCGCTTCGCGTCCGAAAATCTCGGCCGCCCGGGCCTGCAAGCGGTTGACCGTCGGGTCTTCGAGATAAACGTCGTCGCCGACCTCGGCTTCCGCCATCGCTCGACGCATCGTCGGAGACGGCTTGGTAACCGTATCGCTACGAAGATCGATAATTCTATCGTTCATTGTAATCGCTCAATGACGTTGAATAAGAAAGATTTCTCGCCAAGCCCGTCCTGGGGCATCGCCGAAGGCTCGAAATGACAGTTAACGATTGGCTTTTTCGCCGTTGAAAATTTGAACTGCTATTCCAACCGTCCTTCAATCTCGCGAATCGTATCCGCGGAAAGCGACGGTCGGACAAACGCATTGTAAATGCAGTCGTTCTGCAGCCACATGATATCGGCGCGCTGCCTGACCGCTTCGCGCATTTCGTGTTGAAGCTTTTCATCCATGCAATGTCGTTTGATCACGTCGACGACCATGTTGCCATGGCCTTCGTCGTGGTATTCGTGGGCGCGGAAAAAATCCAAGCAAGCCGGGGAAATCCACGGATAGTGTTTTTCCAGCGCCTCTCTTTCCTCTTTCATCCGTTTCGGCCCGCCGCCTTCGAACACCAGGCCGGTGCCAATCGCGACGGCCCAATGACTCTGATTAACGAGCGAAACGTACATCTCCAACGCGGCGCGAATTCCCGGTAGCGGCTCGTAGTTCAAAATATCGTCGCGCTCGATGCCGATTCCTTCGGCAAATTGCACCCAGAGATCGCGATGGCTCGGATACTTGCCGCCGAATAGATCCTCGCCCTCTTCCTCCACCATGTTCTCCAACAGCATGCGGCGCAGTTCGGGCACGGGACACTTTTGATAACGGATGCCGAAGAAGCGATGAATATTGCGAAACTCATGAAACTGATTTCTCGCCCAGCCTTGAAGCTGCTCTTTCGTCAAACGGCCGCTCAGCAGCAGTTGGCGCACCGGATGCGGGCGTGGATGGCGCTGCTGCAAGGCATTCTGCAAATCAGCGATCAGTTCTTCGGGCGCGAGCAAATCAGCCATAGTTCCCTCCCCGCAGCACGGGATTTTTTTCTGAGCGCATCTTAACCAAGTTCCCGGGGCTTCGCCAGCATGACATTGAAGTTGTCTTTTGATCTACCCTCGACTAGCATGGCGGCATGGTTACGCTATCGTTGCGCAGAGTCACGAAGAAATTCGGCGCCGTGACCGCCGTCGATCGCGCGAACCTGGACGTGAACGCGGGCGAATTTCTCGTGATCGTCGGCGAGAGCGGCTGCGGCAAGACCACCACCTTGCGGCTCATTGCCGGCTTGGAAACACTCGACGGCGGCACCGTGTTCATCAACGGAGTGCCGGTCAACGACGTGCCGGTGGGGCAGCGCGGCGTCCAGATGATTTTTCAGAATTTCGCTCTGTGGCCGCACATGAAGGTCTTTGACCAGCAGCGCTATTCGAATCTCACCTTGCCGCTCCGGGTGAGAAAATGGTCAAGCGATAAGATCGCGGAGTTTCTCCGGCCGCTGGCCTGGAAGATCGGCATCGAAGAAAGCTTCTTCAAACGCAAACCCACCGAGCTCTCGGGCGGACAGCAGCAACGGGTCGCTCTCGGGAGAGCCATGGCGACCTCGCCTCGCGTCATGCTCATGGACGAACCGCTCAGCAATATCGATCCGCCCAACCGCTTGAGGATGCGCCAGGAGATCATGACTTTTCATAAGGAGAACCGTCTGACGACTCTTTACGTCACCCACAATCTCGCCGACGGGATCGCGCTGGCGGACCGCATCGCGGTAATGCATGAGGGGCGCTTTGACCAAGCCGACACGCCGGAGAATTTGATGCGCCATCCCGCCACCGAGTACGTCGCTGACTTTTTCAAAGCGGAGCAGTTGAGCGCCAGAGTCGCCGCGCCGTGAGGTCGCAATGAACGTCGCGGCGGCCGTATGGTTATTCCTGTTCCTGCTGCTGTCGGCGGTTCCGGCGCGCTCGGCCTGCCGCGAGCTCGACGTGGCGCGAAGTTGGACGCGCTCGGCGTATGCCGCTCCAGTTGACGCGACCATCGAATTTTTCGGCCACAACTTCTTCCAAATCACTTCGACTAAAGGCACCAAAATCATCGCCGACCCCGTTTCTCCCGGATTTTATCCCACGCCCGTTGTCGCGCCGCACGCGATCACGGTGGGCCGGGAACATCCGAATCACAACTACGTCGAAATAGCGAAAAACAAGCCGGTCATCCTGCGCGGCCTGACCAATTACGGCGCGGAATGGAGCAAAGTCAGCACCACCGTCGGCGATGTGCTGATTTACAGCGTGCCGATTTATCAGCAGCAGTTCGGCAACGCGCTTAAGGGCGCGGCTTTTGTTTTCGATTTGGGCTCGCTGTGCATCGCCCATCTCGGCGATCTGAGCCACAAGTTGACCGAGGATCAGGTCAAGGCGTTTGGCAAAGTCGACATTGCGATGATTCCCATCGGCGGAAGTTTCACCATGCCGCCGGATACGGCGCGGGAAGTCCTGCAGCAGCTAAAACCGAAGATCGCCATCCCGATGCACTATCGGGAGAGCACCTATCTTCTCGACATGTTCGTGAAAGGCTACCCGCACAAGTACCTCGGCAAGCACAGCATGACTTTCAGCAAGACGGCCCTGCCTCCGCCTACGCAAATTGTCGTGTTTACCCCCTGGGGTATGCGAGACTACAGGTAAAAAAAGATTGGAGTAATGGAGTGTTGGAGTACTGGAGTGATGGTGATTCGGCAATCCGCCGGTTCCTCTGCGTACTTTGCGCTCTTTGCGGTTAATTAATTAAATCTTGAAAGCTTCCACTGTTTCTTTGGCGAACAGCTCATCCAAGTTGAGCCTCTGTTTGATCAGCCCCTGCTCTAGTAAATAGCCGTGGAGAGTTTCGAGATTCGCGCGATTCGGCTCCAGGCCGTAGGGCCAGTAATCGGCGGTCATGAGATCGCGCGTGTCTTCGTACTCGGCGGAAGTCCACGGCAGGCTCACCCGCAGGATGTTGGTATCGTAAAGGTCGCGCATGCAGATCTCTTTCGCTTCGCAAAAAGCTTTGTAAAGCGTCTGCGCCACCCAGGGCTCTTTTTCGTAGATCGCCCGCTTGATGACGAGCACGTGCATGATCGGAAACAGACCGGTTTTCTTGAAATAATCCATTTCCGCTTGCCGGTAGTCGGGAAAGAGCCGCTTGACGCGCGGCGAACCCTGGAGAAAACAGGTCGGCATGCGCGGCGACATCATGGCGGCGATCTCGCCGCTCTCGATCATCGCGTTGAGCGTCGTATCGGGGCGGCTTTCCATACGCACCCCAGCGGGCATTTCAAAGTCGACCCGATCTTTTCGGCCGGGATGTTCTTCACCCGCCTGAACCCAATGGATCTCGCTCGGTGAAACGCCGTACTCGTGTTGGAACATGCCGCGCAGCCACACCGCCGCAGTCATCGAGTATTCCGGCACGCCCATGCGCTTGCCGCGCAGATCTTCCACCCGTTTAACGCCCGCCTCGGTATTGACGAAAATGCAGCGATGGCGAAAGGTGCGCGACGGAAAAACCGGAATTGCGACGAACGGCCGCCGGCCGCGCGAAGCCGCGGTGAGGAACGCGCCCATGGACAGCTCCGAGGCATCGAACTCCTCGTATTTCATCATGCGCCAGAAGATCTCTTCCACCGACATCACCAGATAATTAAGCTCGATGCCTTCCGGCTTGACGATTCCGTCTTTCACAGGACGCGTGCGATCGTAATCCTCGCACGCGAGGGTCAAGTGTAATTGGCTCATTTCCTTTTCTTTCTAGCAGAATTTTTCTTTTGAGCGTTGCCGACCAAATGAACGAATTGCTTCATTTCTTTAACAAATTGCTTCTTCCCCTTACCGAGTAGAGCCTGCAGGTAGGCGCTGCCGAGGCAAATGCCAGTCACTCCGACCTGCACATATTCGGCGACGTTCTTTAGATTCACTCCTCCGGAGACCATGAAACGCGCTTCCGGAAACGGTCCTTGCATCTGCCGAATGAAATGCGGCCCGCCGCACAAATCGGCAGGAAAAATCTTGATCAGATCCGCATGGGCGCGCTGCGCCGCGATAATTTCCGTCGGCGTCGCTGCACCGGGAAAACACGCGATATCGCCCGTGTGGCAAAGACTGATCAGATTCAACTCGAGCGAAGGCGATACGATGAATTCGGAGCCGGCCCCGATGGCACGCTCCGCCTGCTGCGGCGCCAGCACCGTCCCGGCGCCGACGTGAAGATTCTTTCGCCCCGCCAGTTCCTTGATCACATCGAGCGCGCCCGGCACGCTGAACGTGATCTCGATGAATTTTATACCGCCTTCAGCCGCCGCGTGAGCCAAAGCCAGAGCATCCTCGGCACTCTTCGAACGAACGACAGCCACTAGCCGCTGCTGGTGAAGCTCTCGTACAAGTTCAACTCGGTTCACTGTAAGTTTTGAATGCGACTAGCTGAGGCTCAGGCCCCCGTCGACGATCAATGTCTGGCCGGTGACGAAGTCGCCGCCGGTGATCAGTCCAAGAATCGCTCCAGCGATATCCTCGGGGGAGGCGATGCGCTGCATCGGATAACCCGCCGCCGCTTTGGCGATCACCTGTTGATACTCCGCGCCGAAGTGTTGGCTCATCCACGGCGTGTCGGTGAAAGCTGGGGCGACGCAGTTCACCCGGACCTTAGGCGCCATAGCGACGGCCAAGCCGCGCGTCATGTAGATCAACGCCGCCTTCGCCGTGCCGTAAGCGAGCGAAGACATCGTGGACGGTGCGAGAACTCCAGAAATCGATGAGACGTTGACGATCATGCCTCCGCTTGCTTCGAGCAGCTTTGCCGCCGCGCGCGCGCAGCGAAAAGCGCCTTTGACGTTGACGTCCAAGATCTCGTCCCAAATCGCGTCGGTGAGTCCATCGAGATCGGCAAGCTTCACCCAGTGGGTCACGCCGGCGTTGTTGACGAGAATATCCAAACGGCCGAAGTGCTGGCCGATTTTCTCGATCATCGCTCGCACCTGAGCGTCGCTCTGCACATCAGCCTGTATGGCCAGGGCTTTCACTCCCGCGCGTTCCAACTCCTTGGCGAGATCATCAGCCTCGCTGGCGGACTTGCGATAGTTGATCGCGACGCCACTGACGCCGGACTTGGCGAGGCTGCGCACGACGGCGCCGCCGATGCCGCCAGCGCCTCCTGTGACTAATGCTACTCGGCCTTGAAGTTCCATTTTTTCGCTTTGCTTAAAACTGAGCTGTCATGAATCGAGAAAGATTTCTCGCTCCCCTCGAAATGACAATTCAAAAGAATTCGTACTCATATGTCATCTCGAACGAAGTGAGAGATCTTTCTTTGAAACACGGCGTTACCGAACTTTGGAATTACCGCTAGTGCTCCGTAGATCTGCCGTTCTGGCATGATCGATCACCCAGTTGTCCGGCAACTTAACCAAGTCATCGGCACCACCATGATAGTGAACAGCGACTCCGTAGCGCCGCTCGGCTTCCTCGGCGGTGATGTAATTCTCGATTACATCCCAGCGCACTTTTTCCACGTCGCGTTTCATCGGATCGCCGTAACCGCCGCCGCCGGGCAAATTGACGTGGACGATCTCGCCTTGGCCAAGATCTTTCAGCGCTTTGGCGTTCAATCTCGTGCCGTCGCCGAGAGTGACTTCGCCCGTGGCCCCGCTTTGCCCGCCCAATAATCCTGGCGCTGCGTAAGCGGTGCGATCCGCGATCGAGCTCACACTCCAACGGCCTTCGCCCCGGCGAGTGAACTCCGTGAGTTGTCCAAGCCCGCCGCGCCACGTGCCGGCGCCGCCTGAGTCCGGCCGCAACTGCCGCCGTTTCATCACGACCGGCGAGAGGCTTTCAATAACCTCGGCCGGCACACCCGCGACGCCGCTGGGAAACCCGACTGCGTTCAAGCCGTCCTTGCTTGGGCGTGCGCCGGTGCCGCCCACTTGAAATACGGTCAATGTAAATGGCGGATTCTGACCGCGCCATACGCTGAGCCATATTGGATCGGCGCCCGGCGCCATCAGGCGTCCAGGCATCGCGCCGGAGAGCGCTGCGAAAATCGCGCTCGGGATAAAATGGCCGATCACTTGCCGGCTCGCAACGGGCGCAGGATCGAGAGCATTGAGAATACTGCCCGGCGGCGCGCTCACGTGCACAGGGCGAAAACTGCCCTCGTTATGCGGCACGTCGGGACAGATCGCCGCCTTGATCGCGAAGCTCGCATAGGCGTGGGTGTAGTTGAGCACAACATTGATGCCGCGCGTGCTCTGCGGCGAAGAGCCGCTGAAGTCAATGAAAATCTCATCGCCGGCGACTTTGACCGCACAGCGCACGACAATCGGTTCTTCGAAGCCATCGCTCCATGTTTCGTTGGTCCACTCGCCGCTCGGCAGCTTTTTGATCTCGGCGCGCACCGCCGCCTCCGAGCGCCGAATGATTTCCTCGGCTACCGCATCGATCGAGTCCAGCCCGAATTCGTCCATCATTTCCAAAAGCGCCCGGCCGCCGGTTTCGTTGCAGGCGGTCTGCGCGTAAAAATCGCCGATCACTTCGTCCGGCTGGCGCACGTTGGAGCGGACGATTTGCATCAGAATTTTGTTCGGCTCGCCACGCTCGAACAGCTTCATGATCGGGATGCGCAGTCCTTCCTCGAAAACCTCGCGCGCCTCAGCGGAAAGTATCCGCCCGCCGATATCGGCGCTGTGACAAGTGTTGGCGAAGAGCGCCACGAGTTTGCCCTGGCGAAAAATCGGCGTGGTGATCGTGATGTCGTTGATTTGTCCCGCCGTTTGCCACGGATCATTGGTAATCAGAACATCGCCGGGCGCGAGCTTGTCCGGCGGAAACGCCGCGAGAAAATGCTTCATCGACGTCGCCATGGCGTTGATATGCCCAGGAGTGCCGCTCAGCGATTGCGCGATCATCCTGCCCTTGGTGTCGAATAAACCGCAGGCGAGGTCCTGACTTTCGCGCACGATCGTGCTGAAAGCGGTGCGGATGAGCGCGTCCTGCTGCTCGTTAGCCACCGACATGAAGCGGTTCCAAATCACTTCGAGTGTGACCGGATCGATCGCGCTATTTTCCATCGCTCAACTCCACGATAACGTTCAAAGCATTATCCACCCGCGCATGCCCGCGCCCGCCGATGATCAACGTCGATTCGCGCTCTTCGACAATCGCCGGACCGGCGAACTCCATGCCCGGCTTGAGCGCATAGCGATCGTAGATCATAGTCTCGACGAAACCTTCACGCTCGGGAAAGTAGGCGAACCGCGAGCCCTTGCGCGCGTCGCTTCGCTCGACGTCGTCGCGCGAGAGATTCAGCTTCCATTCCGGCCGCGGGCCACTCGCCACCACCCGCCAGTTGATCACTTCCAACGGCACATCCGGTCCTTTGCGCCCATACAACGCGCGATAGGTCTCCTCGAAGGCTTCTTCGATGCGCGGCAAATGCTGCGCGCTCAATTCGCCATCAGGCAGCGCGACAGAAACTTCATGACCCTGGCCGACGTAGCGCATGTCCGCAGTGCGCCGATAGACGATCTCGCGCGCCGAGAGTCCCGAGCTTTCCAGGACCTTCCGCCCCTCTTCCGCCATCTCGCTCAAAAGGCCGTTGGCGAACCGCCAATCCAACTCATCCAACCTGCTATAGGCGCTGCGCACGAAGTCAAAAGCCAGCGGCGCCGAAAGCAGACCGAACGTCGAGCCAACCCCGGCACCGAATGGCGAAATGAGCGACGGAAGTCGAAGGATTTCGGCGACCCGATGACCATGCACGGGTCCCGCGCCGCCGAAGGCATACATCGGTAGCCGGCGCGGATCTTTGCCGCGTTCGCCGAGATGAGCCCGCGCTGCGTTGGCCATGTTCTCGTTGACGATCTGATGAATGCCCCAGGCGACCTGCTCGGCGTTCATCCGCAGCTTTTCACCCAAACGACCCAGAGCCTCGCGCGCGCCGTCGACATCGAGCTGCATCTTGCCGCCGAGAAAATAATCCGGATCGAGGTAGCCAAGCACGAGATCCGCGTCGGTGACCGTTGGTTCCGTGCCGCCTTGCCGATAGCACACGGGACCAGGAACAGCGCCCGAACTTTCCGGCCCGACTTTCAAAAGCCCGAGAGAATCAACCCGCGCGATGCTGCCGCCGCCCGCGCCGATCTCGATCATGTCGATGACGGGAATGCGCACCGGCAAGCCGCTGCCCTTGCGGAAGCGATAGACGCGATCGACTTCGAATTCATGAGTCTTGAGCGGCTGGCCGTCCTCGATCACGCACAGCTTGGCCGTCGTGCCGCCCATGTCGAAAGAAAGCAAGTCACGATGGCCCGAGAGCATGCCCGCTTGCGCCGCCGCGAGAGCGCCCGCGGCCGGACCGGATTCGAGTAGACGCACGGGAAACCGTGAAGCCGTGTCGCGCGTCGCGATGCCGCCGCTGGAAAGCATGACGAAGAAGCTGCCGGCAAATCCGATCTTGTCCAGGCGCGATTGAAGCTGGCCCAAGTAATCGGCGACCCGCTCTTGCACGTAGACATTCGCCAACGTCGTGCTAGTGCGTTGGAACTCGCGGATTTCGGCGACCACCTCGGAGCTGAGCGAAACGCGAATTTCCGGAGCGACTTCCCCGATGATCTCGGCGGTGCGTTTTTCATGCGCGGGATTACGAAAGCTGTTGAGATAACAGACGCCGATCGCCTTGATGCCCTTGTCGCGCAACTCGGCGACCAGGCGCCGGACGAAGACCTCATCCAACTTTTCGAGCACCGCGCCGTCGGCGGCGACCCGCTCGGGAACGTCGAAGCGCAGATGGCGCGGCACCAGAGGTTTAGGCAAATCGAGGTTCAGATCGTAAAGCTCGTAACGATGCTCGCGGCCGATTTCCACGGCATCGCGGAAACCCGCCGTCGTGAGCAGCGCCGTCAGCGCGCCTTTGCGCTCGATCAGCGCATTGGTCACCAGCGTCGTGCCATGAATCAGCGTACCGCGCTCGCCGGATTTCACCGCCCCGTTTTTCAACGCCGGACGCATCGCCTCTTCCACCGCCAGACTCGGATCGCCGGGGGTGGTAAGCGTTTTGCCGATCATCGCGTTGCCGTCGTCGCCGACCAAAAGCATGTCGGTAAACGTGCCGCCGATATCGATGCCGACGCGATACATGTTACTTAGTAAATCGAGGATGGAGGATTGAAGATCGAGGATGGAGTGTCTTCGCGATCATTGATCCTCCATCCTCAATTCTCAAAGCCTCATTGCGCGAATAAGTCCAGCAAGCCTTTGCGTCTGGTGCGCCGCTGCCGGCCGGAGCAGGGGAATTTTGACGCCGGCATCGCGATATTGCTGCACGCGCTTCTTCACTTCGTCCGGCGTGCCGCTCGCGGTCATGCCTTCGACGTAGGAGTCGGGAATCGCCTTGATCAAGGCTTCCATGCCGCCTTGCGCATGGGCTTTCTCGAAAAGAGGGATATCTTCCTTGCGGATATACGGCTCGCCGACGCGCATTTTCGGAGCGGCGATGAAGGATATCTGCACCGGATCGAGCTTGGTCGCGACTTCCCAGCGCACGGCGTCGAGCGCCTTCTTGTGATCGTCTTCGATCGAGCAGTTGATGATCTGCGCCACTTCGAAATTCGAGAAATCCCGCCCGGCTTGCTGCGCCGATTCCTTGATGATCTTCAGCGCATTGACCGTATACTCGGGTGAACAGACCGCATTCAGCACCACGCCGTCGCCCACCGCTCCCGCCAATTTCAAACCGACAGTCGCAGTCGCCGGAACATAGAAAGGAATATTCTTGCGAATCGGCTTCCAGCCCAGCCCGACGTTTTCCAAGTTGATAAATTTGCCATGATAGGAAATTTTGTCGCCGGTAAAGAGCAGGCGCATCGACTCGATATACTCGCGCAGCACTTCGGTCGGCGTCGCGCCCACGTCCTGCGGCAAAGCATGCACACGCGCGTGGCTCTTGGTGCAAGCGCCGGGAGCCACCGTCATGCGGCCGCCGGTCAATTCATCAAGAGTCGCCGCGGACTGAGCCATCACCACCGGCCCACGCAAACGCACGATCTGGGTTGTGCCCAAAACCATCTGCTTGGTCGCCATTCCGATGGCCGCCAAAGAACTCACCGAGTCTCGCATCAACTCGACGGTCTCGGAAAAGAAGGCCATCTCGAAGCCGCGCTCCTCCGCTTGCTTCATCACGTCCGCCATCTCCCGGACGTTGGTGAACTTACCGTAGCCTAACGCATAACCGACCCTCTGCTTTGCCATCCAGTTACTCCTCCCGGCCGATAATAAAGATTCGGCGCTACGCCGAAATAGAAGGTGAGATCATAGTCTGATTCTTACGTGAAGGCGACCGAAGGGTCAACGCGGGGGAATTGGGAAGCGGAGTACTGGAGTGGTGGAGTGATGGAGTACTGGGATCGGATTAACCCATCACTCCAAGACTCCAGTACTCCATCACTCCATTCTTCTATCGCACTTTCATGTTCCAGCCGTAGATGCGCTCGCTCGGCAGCGGACGGTAATCGACGTTCTTGGCCAAGCCAAAGAGCAGTTGATGGCGCCACATGAATTGCGCCGGCGCTTCTTCGGTGATGAGGCTCATCGCTTGCGCGAGCAGCTTCTTGCGCTTCGCCGGATCGAATGCCTGCCGCTCCGCCGATAACAATTCGTCGAGCTTCGGGTTGGAGTAGCCGATGCGCGGCGAAGCGCCGGTTTCGAAATACTGCGCCAGCGCCGCGCTCGGATCGACCACGCCGCCGCGCCCCATGTAGTAAAAAGGAACTTTGCCCACTTGCACGTTGGCCCAAAGCGTCGCCCACTCCGGGGTGAGCAGCTTGGTTCGGATGCCGACAGCCGTGAGCATCGGCACCATGGCTTCGGTAATCTGCTTGTCCAAGGTGTAGCGACCAACCGGAGTCTGCAGCTCGACATCGACGCCGTTCGGATACCCGGCCTGCTTGAGCAACTCTCGGGCTTTCTCGGGATTGTACGTGTATCTCGGCTGCAGTTTCGGATCGTAAGCGTATTGGCCCTCGCCGATGGGACCGTCGAGCCGCGACGCTTCCCCTCTGAGCAGAGTCTTGATGATCGTGTCGCGATCGATGGCGTAGCCCACGGCCTGGCGCACGAGCTTGTTGTCCCAGGGCTTCACCTTCGGCATCATCGCGAGAAACATGATCTCCGCGGTGTGAAACTTGACGATCTTGTGATTGGCGCTTCGTTCAACCCGCTCGCGCAGATGCGGCGGCACGAATTGCGCGATCTGAATTTCATTGTTCAATAGCGCGGTCACCCGCTGTTCGGGTTCCCGCATGAGCCGGAATACGATTTCATCGGGCGCCTGCGGATACTGCTTCCACATCGGATGGCTCTTGTCTTTGCCGATGACGAGCCGCTGCCCGGGAATGAGTTCTCTGAACCTGAACGGGCCGGCGCCGATGGGATGCTTATCCGCCACCTCCGGGCCGTATTTGTCGTAAACCGCTTTGCTGGTGACGATGACACGATCGAAAAGGTAATCGAGCAAAGGCGCGGTCGGCTCTTTGGTGGTGATTCGCACGGTGTACTTGTCGACCACGGCCTCACCGGCCACCGCCGAAACGTTCTGGAACTGTTTTGTGTAAGGATCGCTGCGCGTGCGTTTGAGCGAATGAACCACATCTTCGGCGGTCACCGGCGAGCCGTCGTGAAAGCGATTGTTCTTGCGCAAGTGAAACAGCCAGGTCTTCGGATCCTTCACCTCCCACTTTTCCACCAGCAGCCCGACGTGCTGGCTTTTGTCGAAATCGTAGGTGCCGAGACAGCCGAGCACCTGACACCAGATGCTGTACATGAGCGAGACGCTGTCGCCGTAGGGATTGAACGTCTCCATCGTTTCGGTGACGCCGATGGAGATGCGGGTCTCGGCGCCATAGGCTCGATGGTCACCCGCGCTAAGCACAAGCAGAATGAGAACGACGACCCAAGCCACGTTCTTAGTTCTTCGCTTCATTCTTAACTCCTTTCCATTACTCCAGTACTCCATCACTCCAATACTCCAACTACCGTGCTGTATCGAGCGATCACTTCCACAATTGTTTGTAGAATCCCTGGCTATCCAGTTCCTTGACGAAGCGATCGTCATAGAAAGCTTCGGGCTTCGCGTCCTTGGCTTTCGGATTTCTTGCCGCCGCTTGGTTCAGGACCTCCTGGATACCCTCGCGCGTGTTGTAGGGAATCTTGTCCACGTAATCCACCGCGTACTGGTAAACCGTATCGAGAGTTTTCGCATCCGTGGCCCGGGTGTATCTCGCAATCGCGCGCCGGCTAAGCTCCTTGTCTGTAAACAGCCGATGCACCGCCTCCGAGTAGGCCTTCAGAAACCGCCGCACCAGATCAGTATTGGCGCTGATAAAAGATCGGCGCGCCATAAAGGCATCGTGGGGAAAGTAAACACCGGCCTTGCCCATATTCATCAATACTCGCGCGCCCGCCTCTTCGGCCCGAAGATTGGTTGGGCTGGAGAACGGAGCAGAGACGATGGTGCGGCTACGCAACATTGCCGCAGCGGCGAAGAGATCTCCTGTTTGGATGAGGGTCACGTCCTTTCCAGGTTCGAGCCCATGCTTGCGCAAAACATATCTCATGGTGAAATCGGTCGAGGAACCGAAGCGGGTTACCCCAACCGTCTTTCCGCGCAAGTCCTCGATCGTTTTGATCTCCGGTAAAGCCATGATGTAAAAGGCCGGAACTTTAACCATCGACCCGAACATAACGATGTCCGCCCCGCCCAAGCTGGCATCGACAGCAGCGCTCCCCGCCGCACCGGCGATAGGCAACTCACCCCCCAACATCGCTTGCACCATCAGCGATCCCGAAGCGATCAATACGAGACGGGAATCGATGTCGTATTTTTCGAAAATCTTTCCCTCTTCCGCGACCCAGAGACCGGCGAAAACTCCGCTCGCGCTGGAATAGCCGTGCGCCAACCGATCCCGCGCCAGCGTCGAACCAGGCGACGTCGCGACGAGAAGCAACCCAATCACGGCCGTTTGAATTCGTTTGTTCACCTTGATCCTCCTATTTCCAGTCGTCGTAACCCAGCCGCAAGTAGCTAGCCGCAAATCGGAGTTTGTGTCAACTTACTTTTTGCCGAACCGCCGGGTGTGATTGAATCATCGCCGGCGCGCGCAACTATGTTGACAGATCGCAGAAGTGTCCCTCCAAGCGGCGGAAGAAATGTTATTTTATAATGCTGGCGCCGAGGGTGTGAGGCTGGTTGATTCGCTTACGCTTTTTTGCTCGTCAATCCACTGCTTACATAGTTTGAGCGCGTGTTCTTCCGCTTTTTTCTTCGTCGAAAAAGTCAATTCCGGGCGCTCCAATCTTTTGATTTCTGTCACTTGATCTTCGGCGTCAAATATCAAGCCCCGGCCATACCATTTGTTCTCCGGGCCGCTCATTCCGATTCCGTAAATAAGATGATTATTGTACCGGTGCATGCATCCGCCTTTCGATAACTGTCTGATCGTGTACCATGGCTCACTCTAAGCAGCGGCCATGCTGAATCCGTGGCGCTTACTATACGCCCCGATAGAGCAGAATGCCCTGACGCGGCATCGTTATTAGACTGCTCCCTGCCGACAACCACAACCTAGCGAAGTTTCTGCCGTTACGGCAACGAGGAACAACTTTTTACTTCCGTCTGTAGGCGCTCCACTTTGCTAGCTTGAAAACAATAATCAGGATCACAATCATTACAAAAACGGGCACAATGGCCGCCATATCAGACCTCCTGTTGAGCCCTACCGTTTTGAGACTATGGGAAATTATAGGGGCGAAACGTGGGGACTGTCTGTCTAATATTGGACGATCTCAGAATACTCGTCGGAGGTACTTGAGACGTGGGCTTGGGGACCCAGCTAGCTCACCTCGTCGTTGGGCTGACGCGACCGCCGGCTTCAAGCCGACTGCGCTACCCGCACCTCGACTCAAATACCCGCATACGATCGATATTTTTTAAAGCCGCTCTTTCCGACCAAACCAAACGGCAAGTACCTCTGGGACAACTGCGCGGCTCTATAATTTCGAATGAAAGGAATTCTTCTAAGTTAAGACATGTTCGGTGGAAGAATTGATTTCTAGAAAAACGATCAGCTCTTACCGGCATACTGAATGACTTCATGCATTTCGAAAACATTGGGGCCGGAAAATATCTCGGAGGGCGGCCGGTTTCGGTGCGCTTCCTTGAATTCAGCGCTGTTGGTCCAAGCCTGGAAAGAAGCTTCGTCCTGCCAATGGGTCAAGACAATGTAGTAGTCGCCCTTAAGCGGTCGTAGGATTTCAAGTCGGACGAAGCCTGGCATATTTTCCACGAGCCGCGCTCGTCCCTCGAAGCGCTTCTCGAACTCTTCCTCATGTCCTTTAGCCACTTGAAGTCGATTCGAAACAACAATCATGTGAGCGCTCCTTTACCGTTAAGACTGGGGCAAATTTCGCTTTCCGCAAGGACCGGGGCGTGTTCTGATGGCCTTCCTTGGCGCGCATGTCCCGAACTATCGTACAACTCTTGCAAGCCTTTGCTAGTTCTGCAACTCCGGAGCGTGCAGGGAGCAAGAAACGCTAATGGTTGAAATGTGGGCAATGCAAGACCTGACCGATTCCCTCCGTTGCGAGAGCTTGGTGTCGGGTTGGCTTATAACCACACGGTCCGAATGGCCGCTGTCCCGTCCCTTTACATATCGACAACTCGGCGGTGCAATGAAAATTGCCGGGGGCGGGAGATCGCTGCCCGTACAGGACAGCTCCCAAAGCCTTGAACCTGATGGGTGACTGGTGCGGACCTACGGGATCCGACACCAACGGATTGAAAACAGGGGCGCGTCAATCAGGGATCACACATCCGCGAGGATTGAAAAAGAGAATAAGAAAAATTCTCACAGGAACGTCTGTGCCTCTTGACCTGCCTGCTAATGGGCAACCCGGCAACATCTCGTTGATTGGGCACTTATCCGGTCTTAAGAATTTGCTCGGCAGCATCCCACACGCAATCTGTTTGTTCATTGATGAATTCCACGAGATGTTCCGGCACTCGCTCCTGGTCAAATGCTGCCTGTAGTTGATAGGCCATCTGTTCCAAAGGGCTTTGTTGGTAGCCACACTGAAAAAGACCTATGGCATACGCTAGAAGAAAATTGTCGACACCGAGACGATCCCACTGAGCAACGTGAACGAGTTCGTGAAAATACAGGCTCTCGCTTTGCTGTCCGGTAGACACAAAGAACGTATCTTTATAGGTCACTCCGGCCAATGGCATCGTTTCCATCCCGCCGAGTTCCGGTATCCCGAGTTGCGAGAGCGGAGGAAACGGTACTTGGGGCACGACTACCACCCGAGCCCGGACCAGCAATGCCTCGGGATAGTGATCTCGGAGCCGCGTGTAGGCGGAATTCGAGACCGAGATTGTCGCATTCCTGTGGATCTCCAACGTGCGCTCGATCCAAGTTTTTACCCCAGGCAGCACTCCTTGAAGCTTCGTCACAACGGGATTCATAACTACGCCCTCTCCGAGTACACACTCTTCCCCTCGCCCTGGTAGCTCTCATACACATGCTCGAAGACCGCGGTGCATTTGGTCTCGTAAAGTTCTTTGGAATACGCGCGCGGTAAACCGTCGTCCAAGGCGTCTTCGATGGCCAACCGCACACGTGCTCGGCTGCCGACCCTCTGCCGCCAACCGATGACTAAAAGTTCTTTTAATTTTTCCAACAATTGGCGGGCGACCTTTTTGACCTCGTCCTTCTCTTGGGTGGTCAACTCCGGCCCTGGGCGCGTAAGGATATCGAAAACAGTCAGCTCTTCTTCTCTCAGGTTCTCGCGCACATGGCGGGTTTGCTCTTGGGTGAGAATGCTGGAGAGATCGAGCAGCTCGCGGAAAATTTCCTCGATATTTCGGCTGCCGGCATTATAACTTTCGATCAATTCTTGAAACTTTTCGAGATAGTCGGCCCGCGTGCGGTTCAGGCGTACCATGCGCTCAAGCGCACTTCGGACCGCCGCCTTGAGATGTTCCAGGTCAGTATTGGTCGGCTTGTTCTTGTCGAATTTTTTCCTTAGCGCCTCAAAATCGATTTTCGAGAGATCGAAGTAACCGCCCTTATTCTCGCCGATCGTGAAGGGCACCGCGGCGATGGACTGGTCAAGCAGCTCCTGAATACCTTCCAGGACCTGGGAAATATCGGGTGGGTCCGTCGTTGTGCGAATTCGTTCGGCGATCGCCAGGATACACCCGCAGCGCGGCGCCAGCTCGATGGCTAAGGGGTCGGGCTTGACCGCGCGATAGAGCGCGCCAACTAGACCGGCCTTGCCCAAAAAGTCGCGCCGTACATTTTCAGGCGCCATTAGCCTGTCCGCCGCATCCTGGATCGCGCCGACCCGAGCGAAGTTGGCGGTCGGCGTCGCCTCGATCTTCGCGAGATCGATTCCGTGGCTTCGGCAGAATGCCGTCGCATCTTCGACCGCTCGCCGCAAGTCTGCCGCCAGCTCTTTCTTATCGCGCAGGGGCGTCTCGCCGCCTCGCCCTTTGCCGTAGATAGCCAGCGCCTTTTCCAGGGAGGCAAACACGTTGGCGTAGTCGACGATCAAGCCGCTCTGTTTGCCAGCATCACTCACCGCGCCGCAGGCAGCGAACGTTTTGGCGATCTGCTCGTCCAGCTCGACGCGGTCCGTCACGATCACAAACGTCCAGTTGCCCGGCACCTTGCGCAGCATCTTCTGCGCATAGAAGACCATGGCGAAGCTCTTGCCCGATCCCTGCGTCTGCCAGAAGACGCCACCGCGCCCATGCCCTGCCGCGCGCGCGGCCAGTGTCGCGCGTATCGCGTTGTTCACGCCGAGGTATTGGTGGTTCTGTGCAATGGCTTTCACCAAACCGCTCTTGTGCCAGGAAAAGAGAGTGAAGTTTTCAACGAAGTCCAACAATCTTGTTGGATCACACAAACCGCGCAGCATCACCTCCAGCGATACCCGCCGCGGTTCGTCCTCGCGCTCTATTCGTTTCCACTCCGTGAAGCGATCCCAGTCCGCCGTCAGCGAACCGACCCGGCTATCGGCACCATTGGAAGCGATCAAAAAGGCGTTGTACCAAAACAACGCAGGAATTCCGTTCTGAAGGTGTTTGTAGCTCGTCAAGTTTTCATCGAATGCTTGCCGAGCCGGGACACCGGGTTTCTTTAGCTCAATAACGACAACCGGCAGGCCGTTGACGAAACCGATCAAATCAGGCCGGCAAGTATAAAGCTCGCCCGTGATCGTCATTTGGCTTACGAGCAAAAAGTCGTTCCCCTGCGAATTGTCCCAATCGACCAGCCGCACCCGCTCCGTCTTCTGTCCGCCGCGTTCCTGGTCCGCAACGGAGACTGTGACGCCATCCCGCAACAAATCCCAAAGGTCCCGGTTCGCCGCAGCGAGACTCATCGCCGACCGGTCGCGGGCGAGTTCATCGATAGCCGAGTTAATCGCGTCGGCAGGCAACGCAGCATTCAATCGTGCGAGTGCCGCACGGAGTTTCGGGACGAGAACAACTTGCGATTTCGTCTCACGGCCTAACCAACTCCCGCGCTCACTGGGAGAGAGCTGGGATGAAGGTTCGGAGAAGCCGAATGTTTCCTCGGTTGCCGAGACCGTCGCCCAACCCAACTCCGCGAAGAGGTCGACCGCTGGTTGTTCGACAAGAAGCTCTTCGGTGTAGTCGCTTGGGCTCATTCAGGAGAGCGTCGACAGGTGGGTGCTGATTAAGCGCTAGCGGGCAAGGGATTCCAGCCTTGTTCTTTCAGGCGTTGCCAAGCTTTGAGGAGATGGTCAGGTCTGAAACTACGGCGCTTTTTTGGTGTCCAATTGCGGACGGCCTCGATAGCAACCTGGGGCTTTTCGCGCGCCTCGGGATTCTCGCGCATCACCCAATGCACCGTACTCAGGAGTTCTAGGCCATAGGGGTCTTCGTATCCGTCAATCAGTGAGATAACCCGGTCCATGCGCTTCAGAATGTCAGGGTGTTGGGCAAGTAAAGCTCTTGCTTCCTCGACAGCACCCGGAAGCAGCTCGATCGGACGCGTAGGAGCGTCTTTACCGTCGCCATATCCCTGCGTGTAATGTTTCTCCAAGCGGATCAAAACCTGCCGGAGATTTCTCGCATATGGACCGTACGGCTTTGCTTCATATTGTAAGCGCAGCTCTTGACCGGCTTCTTGCAGGAGATACATCAGCTTGTGGATTTCCAGCAGACTCACGAACGGATCGAGCAATCCCTTCAGATAGCGATCCATCAGGGCAATCAATGTCGCCTGTCCCGCCGTCATCTTTGGGCGTTCCGTCCGATTGGGCATCTCGTCAGGCGAAGGCGTATGCCCCGGCGCGTAGAGATGCACGTGCACGTCCGGCAACTCAGCAAAAGCAGCTTCAATCCGAGGACGCACGTCAGCCCAGTCTAATCCCCCGTTGCCGCAACCCAACGGCGGCACCGCGATAGAGCGAACACCCAATCGCCGCACTGTCGCCACCAAATCGCGCAGGCCAGCTTCGATGTCAGCCAATCGGCTGCGCTCGCGCCAATGCCCCTTCGTCGGAAAGTTGATGACCCAACGCGGTCCGCCCGTCAGTCCACCGAGATCATAGACATGCACTTTCCCAAGCCGCACCTCACCCGCCTTGCAAGCTTTTTCATAGTCCCGGAACATCGCCGGGAACGCCTGCTTGAATTGCAGAGCGATGCCCTTCCCCATGATCCCCTGGGTATTGACAGTATTCACGAGTGCCTCGACCGGCGCTTCGAGCAGATTTCCTTTCGCGACTTCAATCATTGGAATTTCAATAATACCATGTCGGCTGCACGTCAACCGAGGGCTGATGACTGTGATTTTGGATTAATCCCTCAACCTGCCGCGCGACCGTCGAATTGTGGCAACCAATCTGCTCAATACAGGTCCGAGGAAAGAAATCTTCTACCAAAAACTCGGCTTGTTTTTCATGCGTTTTGCCGCGCCAATCCCGCGCACGGATCGCCGGCCAGTCTAGTACAGCCAGCGCACCAAGATTCGCATCAAATGAAGTGTGAAAAGCCCCTGCGTTTCCGTCACTGATCGCCCAAGCCTGTCCAAGTCCGATTGCGGCACCTACGTTGCTGACCAGATGAACGATCGTCGCCTGACAGCCTGGCGGCAGTCCGGTGGCACCTTGATTGATCGTATACAACATCGGAGAACGCGGGCAAAAGTAAAATGGCACGAACTCACCGACAAAGCGATTATTACAGCAAGGCACCCGAATCTGGCTGAGTCGCCGTTGCTTGATGTGGCCATAACCGATTACGGCCGGATTTCTTTGCGCCATCACAGCATCCGAGTATAAGCCTCCGTCGGCCAGCATGTTTGGCAAATTCGTCACGTCGGTAATGTGGTAAATCGGCGTCTGTAACGGTTGCAAAGCCATACCCCAGCATCGCCTTACCGGCGCCTAGCCTAACTCCAAAAAACTTGATTCGCGGGCTTCTCAACGAAAGGTTCCGGTCTACGCATGACACATTTAGTTCTGCAACTGGAAAAACGGGTTCTTGTCCACTATTGCAGCCTGAACTTTCTCCCGGAGATAATCTTTCAAATCGTTCTCACGCTCAAGCAAAAGGACAAATTCCTGAAGTGTACAAAGCGTCACGACCATCTTCGAAAGCGACTCTTTACATGTCACTATTGCGGGACCAGTGTAGCCAGAATAAGAAATTAAAATTCCGCGCGCACAGTTCCGATTGAATACGCGCACGAGATGCTGCGACACCTCGCCCGTGCCCAACGGCTTATCCCACCATTTCATCTCCACAAGGTAAATTTCGCCATCTAATGCAATTACACCATCAATTTGCTCGACAACACCTTCACCAGTATCGCTTACCCGCCGAAACGCCTCGCGAACGAGAATCTCGTGCCGTTCAAACAGACGGTTCAAAATTCCTTCTAACTTTGGTCCACGGAGCTGTTGATTGGTCTCCGCAAAAAGCGAATAGAGGTCTCTCTTAACTTCCGCCAATTTCGACTGCTTTTCTTTGAGCGTCGTCGCTTTGCGTCGTTCTTCCTCCTGCCGCAGATATCGTTCGGCTTCCTGTGCTTGTCGCATTCGCCCAAATGAATCCTTTACATCAACCACCCGTCGAATTTCGGACACCAATCCTTTGGCCTTGAGCTGATCATCGGGCCAGCAAGTGGAGAACTCCTCAAACTCAATGACTCTCTTCAAGATCTCGCGCCGCTCCCGCAAGCTCGTCTCCCCCTTGTCGTTGAGTCGAACAAGAACCTCGCGAACGATTTCATATTTGTTCACGCTGCTGCGGTCACTAGCGAGCTTCTGCCTAAAATCCGAGGTCATCGCTCCCGGCACTCCCGCACCCTTGAAGAATACGAGCACGTCGTTCTTGCTGCGGCACAAGAGAGGAATCAAATCGACCAGAAGATTGAGAATCTCGGGTGGGTAGTGATGGATGATCTCGATAGTCATGCGGCCGCCTCTGTTCCCGACAGTTTCACCTGCCCCGACAGCAGACGCGGCAGCAGCAAGTCGCGCGTATGGCGGAGATTTTGGATTTGGCGTTGAAACGTAAGAGCCTGCTCAGCCATCGGCATGGCCGCATCCTCGAAGCGACGCACGAGTATGTCGGCGGGTCGGAGGAACTCGATCGTCTTAAACACGCCGCGACTGATTTCTTTGAAGGTCGCACCAGACGCCATGCGCTGAAACGTCGGTACACTTTCTGTCAGCCAGTGGAAAAGGAAATAGAGCGGGACGCCCTCATTCGGGAGGCAAATGATGAAGCCTTGGTTGGTACAGGCGTCATGCGTGTTGATGGCGATTGCGCCGATTGTCGCGCGGCTCGTGAGCATCACACTGCGCGCCGGGAACAGACGCGCGGAACTTTCGGCCAGACCACGTTCTGTGATGTGGTCGCTCGAATCATCCATGAACATTGTGCCTGCGCCGGTCAGGTCGCTGGGCGAGAACCACTGGATCATTCCGTCGACCCAATACTCCGGTTCTTTTCGAGATGGCGTGCCACCACCGAGAATCTCAAAGGACTCGGCAACTGTTTTGACAGCCCACCGCTTCGGAATCGGCCCGAGCGGAGAATCGACGAGCGGGACTTTTTCGTGCCCGGGGAAGCGGAAGTTGACGAACCACTCGCGGTAAAGCGAGCGGGCCATCTCTTCCAAAATCTTGATGCGCCGCTGATTGTTTTCGATCAGATCGTCGTAGGCCGACAGGATACCCGCGATCCGGCGCTGCACCGAAAGCGGGGGCAGCGAGATTTCGACCTTCTTGAGAGACGCAATTGTGTATGCAGCTTGCGATGAGCCAATTACACACTTAGTCAGCTCGGCTTTGCCCGAAGGAGACAAGAAATAGTATTTCAGGTATTGGCTATCTAGCTGTCTAAAGTTTCTAAACCAGGTCAAATTTCCGTCGGCAAAATGAAACCGGTCAGTCTCTTTTACAAGATATGGAACACCCAGCGTTCCTCTGGATGTCAAAAGAACGTCTCCCTTTATTGGCGCACCTGTTAATCGAAGTATTTCTTGAAATCTTTCCTCTGAAATAAAGAGAGGATTTGACGGCGTTTCTTGCCCGTTCAGTTTTTCAATGATTTCCCTGCTCCTAAAAAATGGAACACCAGAGGAGCATAACTCTTGGGCATAAATTCTCTTGCTTGATGTGACTTCGCAAAGCTCATCCATTCGCTTTATCGGCCACGCTTTCATGGTCACGCTTCCAGAATCTCCGCCACGTTGCCGGCAATGGATTGTTCGAGTTCGCGCGCCTGGGCGTTGAGGGATTCGAGTTCCTCGTTCAGCGTTTCGAGTTGTTCCTTGAAGTCCTCGTCGCTGACACGCCTCGCCAGGTGCGACGCCGACGTAGCGACCGGGATTGAGCGACCAACCTTGCGCTTCAATTTCCTTGAGCGTGGCGACTTTGCAGAGACCTGGCACATCTCGGTATTTTGGATTTTGGATTGCCGATTTTGGATTGGAGGATTTCGACCCGTTGAAGACTTCGAGCAGTTTTGCTTTTGCATCTTTCCCACCGAGCGTGAAGTCGAGGTCTTCGGCACGATAAAGGCGAACGATATTGGCGAGGAACCCGATTTGTGCGTCGGTCCAATCGCGGTGGGCGCGATCGATCTGGCGGTAGATATGTCGGGCATCCACAAAAAGCACTTTATCGGCGCGCGACGTGGTTTGTTTGCCTTTGTCCAGGAACCAGAGCGTGCACGGCAGGGTAACGGTGTAGAAAACATTCGGGCCTACGGCGACCATCACGTCGACCGCGTGGGACTCGATGAGCTGTTTGCGGATTTCCTGCTCGGAGGCGCGGGCGTCAGAGGCGGAGTTGGCCATGACGAAGCCGGCACGACCTTTTTTGTCGAGCGCGGAATAGAAAAGTTGAATCCACAGATAGTTGCCGTTGTCCGTGCGCGGCAGGCCAAAGGGATAGCGCCGATTCTTGCCTACGGAGTCTTTGAGTCGGTCTTTATCGACGGCGTTGACGTTGAACGGCGGATTGGCGAGGACAAAGTCAAAATTCCCCGTGCTGTCATGCTCATCTTCGTAGTAAGAGTTCGCCTCGCGAATATCGCCTTCGAGTCCGTGAACGGCGAGGTTCATGCGTGAGAGAGCAACGGTAGCGCCGACTCTCTCCTGACCATGAAGCGAGAGCTCCGCAGCGGGATTCTTTCGGTGCTCGTGTACAAAGCGCGCGCTTTGCACAAACATACCGCCGGAACCGCAGGCGGGATCGAGCACGCGGCCGTGGTACGGTTCAAGAATCTGCACGATCAGACGAACGATGCTGCTCGGCGTGAAGAACTCGCCGCCCTTCTGTCCTTCCGTGCGGGCGAACTCGCCGAGGAAATATTCGTAGATCCTGCCGAAGGCGTCGTACTCAAGATTTTCGGGAATCTCGGAAACTTTCTTGAGCAGTTGCTTGAGCAATGTGCTGTTAAAAATCTGATACGTGTGAGGCAGAACGCCGGCGAGGTGCGGGTTGTGCTTTTCGATATCGGTTATCGCATCGTTGATTTCTTTGCCGACATTGGCGCCTTCCGGCAGGTTGAGCAGATGGTCGTAGCGGGCGTTGGGCGTGAGATAGACGACGCCCTCGGCGTGATAAGCGCTTGGCTCATCGATCCGGGATGAACCCCGACGCCCAGTGGAGCCGGCTTTTTCCAACTCGCCACGCCGTTTAGCAAACCGCGCTTCGGCAAAGCGAAGAAAGATCAGCCCCAGAACAGGGTTCGAATATTGTGCTGCCGTCAGCCCGGAATTGGCGCGGAGCTGATCCGCCGCTTCCCAGAGTCGTTTTTCAAGTGTGTTGGTAGCTGTGTCTTTCTCAGACGGTGCAATCCATTGCATAAGTGCTAAACGAGTGGCCGCTTTTACATTCGATTTCTGCAGCGACGCAGCGCGCGAGCGAGGCGCAGGTCGTTCGACGAGAGATTCCGCGTATATTACGCGATTTATCAGGGAAATGACAAGAAATGATGAAACGTGAACCGAGAAGGATGCGCTCGTGCCGAGAGAAAGGAGCGTGCTCGTTATCGTGGTTCCGGCAAGAAGGGTGCCCGGTAATTCGAAAGCATCGAAATTGGGCCCCGGTCAAAAATTCCCCCTCGCGGCGGGGAAGGCGGCGGGCATGCTGAATTGAGCGACGGCGATCAGCGTGCCGGCGACATGCTCGATTTAGACCGGCGCAGAGATTCTGCGTGAGAGATTCTACGTGTCAGACTGACTGAGTCTGTTAACTCAGATTGTTCTTTTGCAGCGAGCGGCTGACGATTGCACCCGTGCTGGGGCTGTCTCAACTTAACCATCAATGTCCCCTCCAGCCAGCGTCCGTCAAACCGGGGCTAACTTAACTTGTCCTACTTTTCCTCCCTTGACACGGTGACAGGCGTGATTAACTTTACCATCTAAAGAAAAAGTTTAAAAAGGAGAGCTAATTATGGAACTAGTAAGATGGGAACAGATTGAGGGTCTAAACAGAGTTCAGTCCCGGATCAACGAGCTATTCGAAGACACGTTCGGTCGGACACGGGCGCAACAGAGTGCTGCCGCTGGAGTCTGGTATCCTGCCGTGGACATTCTTGAAAGTAAGGATTCGTATCTCATTCGCGCCGAGCTGCCCGGAATGAGAAACGAGGATCTCAAAACGGAAGTGAACGAAGGGATATTGACAGTCAGTGGCGAGAGAAAGTTTGAAGAGCCGGCCAATGGGGTCGAGTACCACCGGGTCGAGCGGGTTGCAGGTAAATTTTCTCGATCCTTCCACCTGCCGCAAACCGTGAAACACGATGGCATCAAAGCAACCTATCGGGACGGAATACTTGAAGTACAAGTTCCCAAAGCCGATGAGGCCAAGCCAAGACAGATCGCTATAAGCCTGAACTGATTC
Source organism: uncultured delta proteobacterium (assembly GCA_963745035.1). Lineage (GTDB taxonomy): Bacteria > Desulfobacterota > Binatia > UBA9968 > UBA9968 > DP-20. Next base: position 804,634 of record CAVUVW010000013.1, read on the forward strand.
ATCGCAAACCGTCAAACAGAAACTAAGGGGGAAAGCCAAGCGCTTCCCCTGGGTTTCTCGTAACGCCACTAAAAGGGAAAACTCAAGGTTCACGCCAGGAGGAGGGTCCTTCCAGGTTTCCGGACTTCTCAAAACGTCAAACTACAAATTCGCCTTAGATTGGGCGATGACCCCGCTTTGATCCGAGTCTCGCGCGTAAAACGCCACACCAGCTACTTCTGGCGCGAATTTATTAGCGTAAGGAGGCTGGAAACAGATTGCATTCCAATATTGGACGAAAAGAATCTCGTCCGGGGTCCGGAGAGTATCGTTTTCAACATGGATCATGACAGGTGACGTTTGGTTTTAGCTCGCGCCTTTTTGCGATATTTCTCCATACTTTCCCGCACAGCGCCCGCGCCGGAAGATTTCACGATGGCCAAGTTTGTGAGATCCAAAGGTTTGCGCGTCGTTCGCTTGCTTGCATCGAGCACTTCGATAGCAACTATCCGCTTGTCTTTTGCGTAGTCGATAACGACGCCATCCATTTCCACCGAATCATCGATGGGAACGTTTGCCAGAAACTCTATGTTTAGTAAATCATGCGCGGCATCGTATTCGATCTTCATGGCGTTTTATCCTTCCAGTACCGCTTAATGTCCGAAGTCAGATACGCGGTGATCACCACGTATTTATCCGCAGTGTCTTCGAAAACCACTCGAAGAAGCTTCTCACGGCGACGAATTCTGCGGCGCTGTTGCGCAACCGAACGACCGCCGTGTCCTTCGACGACTTGATCCGCATTTTGTAGCGCTTCGCTGACCCATGCTTCAGGAATACCGCGTTTATCTATTTTCTTCTTTGCCAGCGGGATGATCTCAATTTCCTTCATGGAATCCTAAGACACTTCCGCTGCGGAGCGAGGCTTTATTCCAAAATTTCTTTAGCTCCATGATAATAACCCGAATCAGCTGTCCACACCGGGTTTGGCATAATAGCGAACCGAACCCATTTCTTGGATCAGCCGAAAACCATTTTGCTCTAACAGTCGTACAAGCTCGTTAAATCTCACGTCGCCTCCAAAACCCGCGCGGATAGTAACAAAGGACGTAGCGAAAAGGAAAGAGGCGCAAGCGCTAGGCTTTCCAGAATCGCTTCGCTCTGCTCAAAGGCTTACGCTGATTCAAGTGTTCAAGGTTCAATGGTTCGATCCTTCGAGCGGCCTCAGGACAGGCTAAGCTCACCATGAGGGATAATCCGCAAACTCAGTAGTCGGATGAGGAACTTCCCACGTTTCGGGAATTCTCGAAACGTCAAAATGAGCAACTTTGCGAAGTGCTCATTCCGGCGTTAGTTTCGAGCACGATCACGGTTTCGTTTTCATCCTTCCAATTCATCTTGTGCCCTATCCTACAACCCGCGCCGAAGTTGCAACGACGGCATCTTATCCGCTAGTCTCGCTTGCGAGAACCAAGAAAGATTCCTCGTTCCACTCGGAATGTCATCCCGTGCTCTTCGGTTCGAGCTCTCAGGGCTGCGAGCGGGATCTCGATCAAGTCAAGGAGGCGATTTGTGATATCTGGATGGCACAATAAATTTCCATCACGTTCCTTCGCCTTCATTGCGATTTCACTCGGCCTGAATCTGCTGCTCGCGAATTGCCACCCAGCTCTCGCGCAAGACTTCTACAAAGACAAAACTCTCCGCTTCATTGTCGGTCAAGCGGCCGGCGGCGGGTATGATACGTACACGCGCACGATCGCCCGTTATATGGGCAAATATATTCCCGGCGGTCCGGCGACCACAGTAGAAAACATGACCGGCGCCGGAAGTTTGGTGGCGGCCAATTATCTCTACAACAACGCCAAGCCGGACGGTTTGACGATCGCCAACTGGAACAGCGCGCTGGTGTTCAACCAGGCGATGGGCGATACCAACGTCAAATTCGACGCGCGGAAATTCGGCTGGATCGGCGCGCCAACCAAAAGCGTGCCGGTCTGCTTGATCATGGGATTCACCGGCCTCAAGACGATGGATGAGATCGTCAAGTCGGGTAAGAGCCTGCGCATGGGCGGCACCGGACCAGGTTCACACAGCATCGACATGCCCCTGATGCTGAATAAAATGGCCGGCAGCAAATTCACGGTCGTTTCCGGTTACCAGGGCACGGCGCAGATCAGAATCGCTTTGCAACGGCGCGAAGTCGACGGTCTCTGCACCAATTGGGACTCGGTGCTGGCGACACAGAAAGAATTGCTCGATGCTAAAGGCGACGAGCGCATGATTCCATTTATCATCCATTCACGAGTCCCCGAGCCGGAGGGTAAAGACGTCACCCTGGTCAGCGAGGCGATCAAGGACGAAGTCCATATGCGCTCTTATCGGGTCTACATGGCGCAGATGGAGTATTCGCGCCCCTTGACGACCGCGCCCGGCACGCCGAGAGATAGATTGGAAATTCTTCGGCGGGCGTTCAAAGCGACCCTGGCGGACGCCGACTTTCTCGCGCAAGCGAACAGACTCAAGCTCGACATCCATGCGGTTTCCGGCGAGGAAAGCGAAAAATGGACCGACGAAGTCTTGTCGATTTCGCCCAAAATGAAGGAAGAGCTAAAATACTTGTCACCGGTGAAATGATCTAGAAAAAATGAACTACCCCGCAGCAAGCTGCGGGGTATCAGAAGAACGTGATGAGAATTATTCCAAAGGCGTCACCCCCGAATGTTTTTATCGGGGGTCCAGTTCCGGATTCGCCTGTGGTGAGCCTGAGTCGAACCACCGCTTAAAGCATGCGGGAATGACGGTCTTCGGAAAGAAAATTAGTTTGACGCAGCAAGCTGCGGGGAATCGACCCGCAACGATTGAATAGGGAGAACGTCAATGGCCAAGAACGGTTTCAAAGCGATGGATTCCGACATGCATGTTTTTGAGCCGGCGGATCTGTGGCAGCGCTACATCGACAAGAAATATCTCGAGCGCGCGCCGAAGGGGCTCAATCGTTCTTTTCGCGATCTGGGCATCGAACTGGAAGGCAAGATCATGCCGATTCCCCGGCAGCCGGAAAATCCCGCGCTGGCGAAATACCGGCAAGACTTCTTCGAAGAAAAATATGGCGAAGCCGGCAAGAGAAATTTCGACGGCGTCTCGCAAATCCAGGCGATGGACAAAGAAGGCCTCGATGTGGCGGTCCTCTTTCCGACCCGTGGGCTGACGGTCTTGGGCATGGACGGCCTCGATCCCGACTTCGCCACCGCCATCGCCCGCGCCTACAACGATTGGCTGCATGATTTCGCCGCGACGAATCCGCAGCGCATGTACGGCGTCACCATGGTCGCGCCCCACGACATCAGCGGTGCCATCGAAGAGATTCGCCGCACGGCGAGGGAATACGGTTTTCGCGGTATTTTTCTGCGCCCTAATCACGTTAACAACAAAAAATGGAGCGACCCCTACTACGATCCGCTCTGGGCGGAGTGCGAAAAGCAGAACCTGCCGGTGGGCTTTCACGAAGCCGGCAGGGTGTATCTGCCCCAGCCGGCCTTTTTCCACATCTGCTCGACGTTCTCGATGTTCAACACCTTCGGTTTTCCGTTTGCCAATATGCTCGCCTGCGGCGACATGATCTTCGGCGGCGTCATGGAGCGCTTTCCGAAATTGAAAGTGGCCTTCCTCGAAGGCAACTGCTCCTGGGCGCCGTGGCTTCTCTGGCGCATGGGCGAATACGCCGAAACCACCGGCAAAGCGGAGTATCCCTACTTGACGCTGTCACCGCTCGAGTATTTCCAACGCCAGTGCTACGGCGCGGTCGAATGCGACGAGATCACGGCGAAGCATATTCCGGAGTACGGTCTAGAGGACAACATGGTGTTCTCCACCGACTATCCGCACCTCGACGTAAAATATCCGCACGCCATTGATACGTTTCTCGAGCTGCCCTTCCCCGAGCAGATCAAACGCAAGTACCTTTGGGACAACTGCGCTAGGCTTTACAACTTCGAATAGAAAGGAAATTAACCGCAAAGAACGCAAAGGTCGCAAAATAGGATTATGACGGAGCGCGAGATCAATACCCTCTGCGACCGAGTGAGGCAAACTGCTTACGAGATACACCTGTACCTCGGCAACGGACATTTAGAAAAAGTTCACGAGAACGCCCTCGCGCATCGTTTACGCAAGGCCGGTATGAGGGTGCTGCAACAATGTCCCTTAAATGTCTATGACGAAGACGGAACGCCTTGGGTGAATACTTCGCGGATCTATTAGTCGAGGGGATCTTGGTTATCGAAACGAAAGCAGCCAAATCACTAGCTATTGAACACGAGTCTCAGATTCTTGGTTATCTTAAATCCGCAAAAATTGAGCACGGCTTGTTGATGAACTTCGGCGGGCCGAAGTTTCAGATTCGGAAGTTTGTCTGGTCACGGGTGCGAAACATCGACAGACCAATATGACCAACGTGCGCCCTCTAGTTTGCGTACTTTGCGTTCTTTGCGGTTAATGTCTCAGACCTCGATCTCTATCAATACCGGAGCGTGATCGGAAGGCCGCTCATGGGCGCCGCTCTTACGTCAGGTGCCTACCCGGCGCGGCGTTCCAGGGTTTGACCAGCAACGCGGTGAGCAGCGCGCCGAGCAGGAGCAGGCCGCTGATTCCCCACAGGGTCGCGATGTAGCTTTGGCTCTGGTCGTACAGAGCGCCGGCGATGACCGGTCCAATGACGCCGCCCCACGTGTAGAAAAAGGCCATGGTGCCGCGGATGGTGGCGAAGTATTTGCGTCCGAAGAAGTCGCCTATGGTCGCCCAAACGATGGGAAACGACGCGTCTATCGCGGTGAAAAGAATGGTAAACGACCAGAGCGCCCAAAGCGCATCGCTGCGAATGAGCAGAACCACGGAAAACATGGCGGCGAGCATGCACGCCGCCAAGAGCTTGGGCCGGTTGACAGCGTCGGCGATCGGGCCGACGACGTAGTGCGCGGCCCAATTGAGAAAAGCAAAAGCGCCGAGCAAAAAGGCGGCGTGCTCCTGGCTCAAGCCCTTCCATACCATGATCGGTATGAAGTGCACGCTGATCGTGCTGTAGGCGGCGACGCGCACCGTCATGCCGATGACGAAGAGCCAGAAGACCATCGTTTTCATGGCTTCGCGCAACGTTGGATCGGTATCGGCCGATTTTTTGGGTGATCCGTTTTTTCCGCTGTCGCCATGCGCCGATGATTGTCGCGGCGCGTCACCGTCCGGCAACAGGCCCATGCTTTCCGGCGACGACCGCACGCCCAGCGCCAGTGGTATCCCCAGACAGAGGAAAAGCGTACCGGCAAGAATCGCGCCCCAACGCCATCCCCAGCTTTGCACCGCAATGGCGAGAAGCGGTGTAAGCAGCGCGCCGCCGATCGGCACGGCTGAGCTGATCACCGTCATGGCGCGAGCGCGGTAGCGGATGAACCATGTGTTTCCCACGGCCATCGAGGCGTGAACAAAGCCGGGCGTAAACGAAAGAGAGATGACGCCCAAATACACGATCAAAAAAGTCGTGTAGCTGTCGACCCAGGCGAGCAGGATATAGCCGGCGCCACACATGACCGTGGCGAGGAGCAGCATGGGCCGCGGACCGAAGCGGTCGATGAGATAGCCGACGAAGGGACCTTCGAGAGCGCCTTCGGCACGCGCCAGAGAGAAAGCCAGGGACGTAGCCGCGCGGCTGAGACCTAGATCGTGGCTGAGCGGCAGAAAAAAAACCGTGAAGCCGTAGTTGTGCAGCCCGCCGCCGAGAACGCGCAGGGCGGTCACCAGGCCGACCATGCGCCAGCCGTAAAACATTCGGGAGAATACTCGACGTGGAAATTCCAGTGATGCGCCTCGAAGCTGCTTTCTTCTCCCTCGGTTTTCCCAGAACGAGGCGGTGAAAACAACAAGTGAAGGTAAGATTGCGGTTTGGTCTCTAAGGAATCGCTGCCGGAAGCTGTCACCCCGGATCCTTTTATCGTGGGCTGAGTTCCGGACTCGCCTGTGGTGAGCCTGGTCGAACCACCGCTAAAGCATGCGGCAATGACGGAAAGAGAATTCATTATCGCGCAGCAAGCGGCGCGGAATCCGCAGCGATTAAAGTAGCTTCATTCCTTGAATGCGCCGCCCTTCAGCGCGTATTTGCGCACCAGGCGCTGCAGGGTGCGCCGGTCCTTGCCGGCGGCTTTGGCGGCTTGCGTGATGTTGCCTTGATGCCGGGCCAGCAGGTTGGCGACGTAATTGCGCTCAAACTCGCCGATCACGAAGGATTTGGCCCGGCGCAGGGTTTCATGGCGCAGCAGATCCTTCGATCTGCCGTCGGGCAGCTCAATATCGGCGGCGTGGACCACCCCGGTGCCGTTGAGCAGGATGGCTCGTTGAATCACGCCTTCAAGCTCGCGCACGTTGCCGGGCCAGGAATAATTGATAAGCTTCCCGCGCGCCGCTTCGGACAGGCGCGGCCGTTCGCAGTTATGCCGGCTCGCGTGCAAATCCAAGAAGTGTTCCGCCAGGCTCACCACGTCGGCGCCGCGCTCGCGCAGCGCCGGCAAAGCCACGGAGAGCACGTTCAATCGATAAAACAGGTCCTCGCGAAATTGTTTGACCTCCACCTTGGCGCGAAGGTCGGTATTGCTCGCCGCGATCACCCGCACATTGGCGAGCATCGCCCGGGCCGAGCCGAGCGGGCGGTATTCTCCGTTCTGCAGGAAACGCAGCAATTTGACCTGGGCGGGCTGGCTCAAGGCGTCGATCTCGTCGAGAAACAGTGTCCCCTCTTCGGCCTCGGCGATGAGCCCCTTTTCCGCCGAGGACGCGTCCGTAAACGCTCCCTTGACGTGGCCGAACAGCTCGTTTTCAAAGAGGTGGTCGGGCAGAGCGCCGCAATTGACGGGGATGAACGGCTTGGCGCGCCGGACGCCCTGGTAGTGGATCGCCCGCGCGATCAGCTCCTTGCCGCTGCCGGTTTCACCGGAGATCAACACCGGAGCGTCCGCCCGCGCAACGCTGGCGGCCTTGCGCGCTACTTCGAGAAATGCCGGGCTCCGCCCGACCATCGGCAGCGCCGTTAAAAATTCTTCCGTTTGCCGGTTTTCATCCACATTTCTCAACCGCGCCCGATCGTGAAGTCGCCGGCTGCGCAGCGCAAGCTCCGGCTCGCTCGCCGGGCAATACAGAAAATCATCCGCCGATTCTACGAGCGCTCGCAAGCCGGGAGAAGCGTGGGTGGGCGCGAGGCACAGCACCAGCAAGATTGGCGTGTCATTCCAGCGCGCCTTGCAGCGGGCAATGATTTGCTCACCGTCTGCCTCGCCGGATGCTCGGATCAAAATGATATCGGGCGCGAGACCGACGGCGGCACCAGCGCGGCCGGCCGGTTCCGAAAGACACCGGAATAGACCGTCCCGCGCCAGCAATGCCGCGGGCGAGAGACAATGCCGCTCACCGCACGGCGCCGCGCTTCGATCTAAGATCAACGCGGTGGCCATCACCATCCAAGCTCCGCGCGCGACGACGTTCGCGCGCGCCATAAAACCACAACAAGCGTTTTAAATTTTCCGATGATCATCGTAAAACGTCACGGCTGCATTTGGAATGGTTGGCGCGCCTCGACGAGTATTTTTTCTTTCCGGCTTCCCGGTTTGTCCGGTCCGATCGTCGAGCGGATTAAAAAGCAACCGATATGCCAGCTCGCGCGCGTGGTCGTCGTGAAATTTCGTTGCGATAAGTCCGCCAAACTGCTGCCAGTTATTGCGGCTCACACCGGCTCGTCGGAAAGCGCCCGTGAAGAAGATAACGGAACTGAAAAGAGCCAACTGCAACGAATACAAAATTGTCGGCGCGCGGTACGCGCCCGTTTCCGTCCGCGCCGAGTCAACGGCCGTCAAGACGCCCGCGGCGCGACCTTAAAATTTTATAACGGCGATAAATTTTTGCGGGAGCGGCAATTATTTTCGCGCCGTGAGACTATTTCCGCGAGCCAGAGGAACGCGCAAAAGATCTTTCGTGCCCGGATCAATCCCGGCCGTGCTTTGATCTCATTCGGGGCAGAGTCTGGAGGCCGCGACCGAGCGGCCGTTGTCCGTGTAACCCACCCGTTGGAAATCTTGCTGCGTTTCGCCGTCAACGCGGTTAACACCGCGCAACTTTCGTTGACAGATTTTCGCTGATTGTGTTAGGCAATAACGCGTGACTTTGGATTCTGATCAAGCCGCCGCATCGGACAACGGCGCCGCCAACCAGCATGTCGAACGACTCCGAGCCGTTTTGAACATTTGCCGGCGTATGAGCTCGATGGCGGACCTGGCTTCGATCCACGCGCTGATCACCCGTGAAGCTAAAGAATTGCTGCGGGCAGACCGGGTAAGCATCTTTCTTTTCGACCGCGAGAACTGCGAGCTTTGGTCGGCGATCTCCCAGGAAGGTCGGACCATGCGCTTCGACGCGCGTCTGGGAATCGCCGGGGCGGTGGCGATGAGCGGCCAGACCATCAACGTCGCCGACGCTTACGAGCACCCGCTGTTCTATAAAGAGGTCGATGCCGAAACCGCCCACCGCACCGAGACCCTGCTCGCCGTGCCGCTCCACAATCTCGAAGGCGCCGTGATCGGCGTCGGCGAAGCCACCAATAAACTCGACGGCGGTTTTACCGACCATGACGCTGAAATCCTCGCAACCCTGGCCGCTCACCTTGCGGATCTCTTGGAAAATTCGCCGCTCGGCACGGAAATCAAGAACCGGGCGCTCGATCGGGCGCGGCCTGATGATGGCGCAGCCGACGCAAGCCAGGGCTTCTCCACGCAAAACATCGTCGGCATGAGCGATCGCACGCGCTCCATCATTCGGCTCATCGATCAAATCCGGCCCACCTCGGTCGACGTGCTTATTCAAGGAGAAAGCGGCACGGGCAAGGAATTGATCGCCAAAGCGCTCCATTTCAACAGCCCCCGAGCGCGGCAGCCGTTTATCGCGGTCAATTGCGCGGCGCTGCCGGACAATCTGCTCGAGAGCGAGCTGTTCGGCATTGAAAAGGGCGTCGCCACCGGCGTGGACCGGCGCATCGGCAAATTCGAAGCCGCCCAGGGCGGCACCTTGTTTCTCGACGAGATCGGCGATCTCAGCCTTGCCGCCCAGGCAAAAATTCTCCGTGTAGTTCAGGAGCGCGCGGTCGATCGCGTCGGCGCGCGAACCTCGGTGCCGATCGACGTGCGCATCATCGCCGCGACCAATCGCAACCTCGAGACCTGCATCGAGGAGAAACAGTTCCGCAGTGACTTATACTTCCGGTTGAGCGTGGTTCGCGTACAGACTCCGTCCCTGCGCGACAATCCCGCGGATATTCCCGCCCTCGCCCACCATTTTTTACAGAAGCACTGCGCGGCAATGGGACTGGAAGCCAAACACCTTACCCCGGGCGCCGTCGAGCGGATGTCAGCCTATGACTGGCCCGGCAACGCGCGGCAGTTGGAAAACGAAATCAAACGGCTGGTGGCATCGGTGCGCGGCAAGACGATTGCCGAAGACCATCTGGGGATTCCGCGGCATCGGCCCACCCCGGCGCCGCAGCCGCCGGAAGAACAACCGCGGCCCGCAAAGTCGCTCGCCGAAGCCGTCGAAGCGCTTGAACGGCGGATGATTCAAGATGCGCTCACCGCCTCCGCCGGCAACCGTCTTAAGGCCGCGCGAGCGCTCGGGCTCAGCCGTCAAGGACTGTTCAAAAAGCTAAAAAAATTAAGCCTGCCAGGGCTCTGATCTCAAGAGCCTCGTCAAAGCAACGACGCGCTGGTTTTTAATCTAGGGATAGCATGCCGGCTCACGCCGTCACTTCATTTTATTGAAGATGTCTTTTACCGCCCGCTGCAGCAGCGGATTGCGAATGATCACTTTGGAGACCGCGGTGCGCACCTTGGCCTCGTTGCCCTTGGCCTTGGAAACCTTCTTTTGCGCATTCAAAGCCGCCTGCAAGTCCTTGTTCTCCTTGATCAGCGCGCGAATCGCCTTGCGGATTTTCGCCGCCTTCGCTTCGGATAGTTTTGGTCCGCTCTTTCCCATACGTCCTTCCTCCCTTTTTGGTTGAGTTTTCTGAAGTGGGCCGATTTTTCCTCAAGAAGATTTTTTGCAATGCGCGCGCAGGTTGGGGTCGCGGCTGCGGTCGGCGGCTTTGAGCTTTTTGAGCTTGGCCCGGACCTGCGGATCGCCGCGAAAGCGCGCCGGGTCCGTTGCCAGCCTCGCGAAATCCTCCAGCAGGCTTGCAAAGCTCTTGCTCCAAATCGAGGGATCCGAGCCTTCGTAGAGGTTGCCGACGCTGAGATCATGTCCCAAGCCGCGGAATTCGAGGAACACGCGGCGGCCGTCTTTGGTGCCGTCGGCGAAAAAATCCTCGGCCTGGCAGCCTGCGATGATCGCGTCGCGGCTTCCCTTCACGAAAAGCGTTGGCACCTCGTGCCGATGATCCGCGGGATTCCACGGGCAGATCACTTCGCCGACGGCGACGCCGATCTTTTTCGCCTGCTCCCGCCCAAAGCGCTTGTCATCGCTCGAAGCCGCGGCGAATTTCTCCATAGCTTCGGCGGCAAAGCAGCCTTTTTCGCCCATCATAACGGTAATCCAGCGAGCCACGCCGTCGTAAACTCCGTAGACGTAGTTGCCGCGCTGCGATTCGCCGCCGCCGATGCGCGCGGCCATCTCCTCCCGGGCCGCCTTGAGCCTCTCGCAGTGCTCGCAATCGGCCGCGGCGCCGCTAAAAAGCTCGTCTTTCGCGCTGCACCGTTTCGGATCTTCGGCGGTCAAGGCATGGGCGACCAGCAGCGCGGCGTTGATCCGGTTGCGGCTATCGGCAACGAATACCAGCCCGTCTTTCTCCGGCGCGCCGGACATCTGAAGAAAGCGCAGCGCCATGAAGAATTCCACCGGAAACTTGCCGAAACGGTTTTGAAAGCCCGCGTCTTTCTTTAAGGCGGTGAAATGATCGATCACGAAATCGGCCGAGCCGTAGTTCTCGTCGATCTCGGGGATGATCTGCTCGAGCTTCTTGACGATGGTATCGGCCGTCGCGCTTTGCAGAAAACAGAAGTTGTCGCTCGCGCCGAGTCGATTATCAAAAATCGTGATTTGCGGATCGCTGAAATCCGTGACCAGCGGCTTCAAGAAATCCGCCGAAGCGCATTGGCAGTTGGCGGCGCCTTGGGAGCGGTAATATTGAAATATCGCCTTCAGATTATCGAGAGTTGCGCGCGTGCGCGCGAGGTGGGTATCGGCCCGGCGCCGGTCCACCGGCGCGGAAAGAACCAGGCTCTTCACCTTTGGAGCGGCGTCGTTCGGCGCGCCGTACTTCGCCGCGTAGCGCTGCGCGATCACGGTGCCCCAACTGTGCGCGTAGATCATATCCCAAGGCCGCGACTGGAGCACCGTCTGGCGCAATTTCTCGAGGTCCTCCACGACGTAGCCGGCGCGCAGAAATCGGTCGTATTCCCTGGCGCCGTCGATCGCGCTTTGCGCCATGCCGCGCGGATGAAAGTAGACGACGTTGTGCTTCTTTTCCAGCAGCCGCAGCGTCGCCGATCGGCGCGCCGGGTCGACGATCGCTCCCGGTCCGCCGGGAATATAAAGGACGTTGCGCCGCTGCTTTTTGCTCGGATCGAAGCCGTTGCCGAGGAAGTACGCGAGCCGAAACTCGCAAGCCGCCGGCTTCTCGTCGCAGGGAAAATCGCCGGGAAAGACCTGGCCCTCCGGCAGCAGCCGCAGCGAAAGCCGCTCTCCTTCCGCGTCGCCCGGCTCGCCCATTTCTTTTGGCGACCATCCGTCGCTCGCGCTCCAAACGGCCGGCGCCGCCGCAAAAAACAATACGAATAAAAAAATCATCCAAGCGTGCGGCATATTCTTGCGCCGAGGCTCACGGCGCGATCGCGTCGATGCGCCGGCTCGGGTGCTTCACGATCTGCGCCAGGATCTTCGAATAGCTCTGAAGCAACCCGGTGATCGCGTTCTCGTCGAACAGATCGGTTTTGTATTCGACTGCGCCGGCTAATCTTCCCCGTAGCTCGCGTAAATGAAAGCTCAGGTCGAGGCGCGACATCGCAATTCCAGGATCTGCGCCGCGATGCTTTCCGTCCCAAGACGCAATTGTGAGGCCATTGGCTTCCAGCGCCGGCGTGATTTGGTTTCGGTAATTGAGCATCACCTGATAGAGCGGCCGGCGGCGCTGCTCTCGGCCGTCGTCGAGCAGCGCTTCGAGGCGCTCGAAGGGCAGATCCTGATGCGCGTAAGCTGCTACGCAGGTCTCCCTCACCTGGCTGATCACCTCGGCGCCGCTCATGCCCGGCCGGATGCGCACGCAGAGCACCAGCGCATTGACGAAATAACCGATCAGCGCGGCGGCTCCGCGGCGGCCGCGGTTCGCGGCCAGAGTGCCGACGCGAACAACGCGCGCTCCAGTGTAGTGATGAAGCAAAACATGCAACCCCGCAAGCAAAACCATAAACGGCGTGCAGCTTTGCTCGCGCGCGAAGCCTTGGATGCGGGCGAACAAGCGGTCGTCGAAGCGCAGCGGCGCGCGCGCGCTGCGATAGCGCGCTTGGGCGCTCCGGCGGCCGCGCTTAAACCGCAGTACCGGCGCCGGCGCGGCGAGCTGCTTCCGCCAGTAGGCAATCTGGTCATGCAAATGACCCGTTTCGAGCAAATCTTTTTGCCAACGCGCAAAATCGACGAACTGAAACGCAAGCTCGGGCAACGGCGAGGAAAGTCCGCGCGAAAATGCTGCGTAAAGCGCGGCGAGCTCCCGGCGAAACACCCCCATCGATTCCTGATCGGCGATGATATGATGCACCGTGACAAAAAGAATGTGGCGCTCCTCCTCGAGGCGCACCACCGTGGCTCTGAGCAGCGGCGGCCTTTCCAAGTCGAACAGCTCCGCCGCATCGCGCCGCGAGATCCCTTCGAGCGCTTTTTCTCTTTCTTCGGCCGGTGCACCCGCGAGATCGATTAGCGGCAATCTGATTTTTGCGCTGCGGCGAAGAAACTGCCTCGGTCCCGCGGCGCTGTCGATAAAACCGGCGCGGAGCGCTTGGTGGCGCCGCACGATCTCCTCGATGGCGCGGCGCAGCGCCGCCACATCCAGCCGCCCTTCGAGCCGCCAAGCGTAAGGCAGGTTGAGAAAATCGCCGCCGCCGAAGAGCTGGCTGAAAATAAACATCGGCTGTTGGCCCGGTGCCAGCGGCAAATCGCGCGCGCCAGGCGCCGCCCGAATTTCCGGGAGCTCTTTTCCTCCTTCGCCGCGGACCATTTTTTCGATCGCGCCGGCGAGAGCGGCGAGCGTCGGGGCAGCGAAAATATCGCGCACCGACACCGGCCGGTCGAAGGCGTCGCGCAGTTTCGCCGCCGCCTCCGCCGCCGACAGCGAATGGCCGCCCAGCTCGAAGAAATTGTCATCGGCGCCGACCCGCTCCACGCCCAACACTTGGCTCCAGACCGCAGCGATCAGCCGCTCGAACTCAGTGCGCGGCTCATCGATCGCCGTGTCAACCGGTTCCGCCGCTGCGCCAGCCGACGGCAGCGCGCCGAGATCGACTTTGCCGTTGGGCAAGAGCGGCAGGGCGTCGAGAAAGACAAACGCTGCCGGAATCATGGAATCCGGAAGCCGCTCTTTCAAAAATAATCTCAACTCTGCAGTCGTCGGCCGGTCAATTCCGCTGACAACGTATGCCACGAGGACATCATTCGATTTTGGATTTTCGATCCCGCGACTTTGCTCGGGACAGGTTTTGGATTTTCGATTGTCGGTCGCGGACTGAGGGGACTGAGCGGTCAGTAAACATTGTTGCACTGCCGGGTGCGAGGCCGAGCGCGGCTTCGACCTCGCCAGGCTCTACCCTAACGCCGCGAATTTTGATCTGACGATCTCTTCTGCCGAGGAACTCGATGTTGCCGTCGGCGCGATAGCGCCCAAGATCGCCGGTCCGATACAAGCGCGCGCCTTCGGCTCCCGAAAACGGATCGGCGACGAACTTCTCGGCGCTCGAGCGCGCGATCGAGATAGCCGCGCGCGAGATTGTCGCCACCGACATAAATCTCGCCGCGCGCGCCGATCGGCACCGGCTGCGAGACCATCGTCGAGCAAATAAATCCGACTGTTGGCGATGGGCCGGCCGATAGGAATCGCGAGGGCGCGCTCGCCGCCGTCCACTTCATAATACGCGATGTCCCCGGCAACTTCCGAGGAGCCGTAGAGGTTGATCAGCCGGCAAGACGGTAGCACGGCGCGAAAGCGCACGGCGAGCGCCGTGGGAAGAGCTTCGCCGCTGCTGAAGCAATAGCGGAGCGCGCGCAAGCTGCGCGCGATATCGGCCTGATCGATCAGCTCGCGCAGCAGCGACAGGCACTACGACCAGACGGGTCGCCCGGCGGCGCGCGAGCCAGCGCGCGAGCTCCACGGGATCTTTCGCCGCCGCGTCGGGAACGACCACGGTGGGAACGCCGCGCAGCAAGGCGCCGAACATCTCCCAGATCGAATCGACGAAGCTCAGAGAAGTTTTCTGCGCGATCTTTTCGCCCGGGTGAAACGGATAGGCTTCCCACATCCAGGCAAAGCGATTGAGCGCGCCGCGGTGCGGCGCGACCACACCCTTCGGCGCTGCCGTCGAGCCGGAGGTGTATAAAATGTAAGCCGCGCTCTCGCCGGAAATATTCGACGGCAGATTCGCCACCTTGCCCGGCGCGCTCCAGCGCGGATCGTCGAGCAAAATCGTTGCGCGCGCAGGATCGGAAAACCATCCGGTAAATTTCTCCTGAACCAAAAGCACCGCGGCGCGGCTGTCCGCCAACATGAAGGCGAGCCGCTCCTTCGGATAGGCGGGATCGAGCGGCACGTAAACACCGCCGGCTTTGAAAATCGCCAGGGCGGCTGCGATCGTCTGAGCGGACCGCTCTGCCAGAACCGCGACTCGCTGCTCCGACCGGACCCCGAGCTTTTTGAGCTCGCGGGCGAGACGATTGGCGCGCCGGTTGATCTCGCCATAAGTCAGGCTTTCGCGCTCGTCTTCGAGCGCGACCGCGCCGGGTGTCTGCCCGGCTTGGCGCTCGAACAGTTCATGAATGCAGCAGTCCGTGGAATACTTAGCTTTGGTGTCGTTCCATTCCACCAGCACTTGTCTCTTCTCGGCGGCGGAGAGCATCGGCAGCGCGGCGATCGGGCGATCGGGATCGGCGGCGATACTTTCGAGGAGCGTCTGGAAATGGCCGGCCATGCGCTCGATGGTCGGCCGGTCGAAAAGCTCCGATGAATATTCGAAAAATCCGATCAAGCGCCCGGCGCGCTCGCGCAGGTAAACAGACAGATCGAACTGCGCCGCGCGATAATCGACGTCCACCGGCTCCAGCGCGAGACCGGGCGGAGTCACATGCTGGCTCGGCGTATTCTGGAAAACCAGCATGACTTGAAAGAGCGGCGCGCGCTCGATGCCGCGCCGCGGCTCGAGCTCCCGCGCCAGCAGTTCAAAGCGCGCCGTTTGATGGGCGATAACCGTCCAGACAAGTTTCACGCACCCGGGCGAGCAGCTCGCGAAAACTCGGCGCGCCCGACAAATCGGCGCGCAGCGCCAGCGTGTTGATGAACGGACCGACGACGCCTTCCAGCTCGCCGCGTTCGCGCTCGGTGACCGGCGCACCGACGGCAAAGTCCTGCTGTCCCGACCAGCGGGCCAAGCAAGACCTGCAAGGCCGCGAGCAACGTCATGAACAACGTTGCGCTCTCGCGCCGGCTCAGGCGGTTCAATTCCGCAGTCAGCGCCTCAGCAAGCTCGACGTAAATCTTGGCGCCGCCAAATACCGGCTCGGCGGACCGCGGACGATCGCCGGGCAGATCGAGCGCCGGCACGTCGGCGAGCTGCTTGCGCCAGTAGTCGAGTTCCGGCTGAATCACTTCGGCGCGCAGACGACGGCGCTGCCAGAGCGCGTAATCGCGATAGCGGCAGGCAGGCGGCGTAAGATTCGGCGCGCGGCCGCTCCGATAACTTTCGTAAAACAGCCAAAGCTCGCGCGCGACGATCCCCATCGACCAGGCGTCGGCGGCGAGGTGATGGGTAAAAAGCGCGAGAAAGTATTCTTGATCGTCCAGCCGAATCAGCCGGGCGCGCAGCAACGCACCCTGCGCGAGATCGAAAGCGCGCGCCGCTTCTTCTTCCAGGAGGCGGCGCGCTTCCGGCTCGCGCCGCGCCGCGGCAAGCGCCCGCAGATCGATGGACGCGAGCACGGCTTGGCCCGGCGGCACGATGGTTTGCCGCGGCGCGCCGGCGACGAGAAAAAACTTCGCGCGCAGCGCTTCATGCCGCAGGATGATCTCCTGCAGGCTTCGTTCCAGCGCGGCGCCGTCCAGCGGCCCGCAGACGCGCATGGCGCGGCAAAGATTGTAGGCCCTGCTCTGCGGCTCGAGCTGCTGCAAGAACCACAACCGCTCCTGCGCAAAGGACAGAGCACAAGGCCGATCGTCGGCGCGGCGCGGGATCGGCGCGTCACCGGCCGATGACACGGCGTCGCGCCGCAGCGAAGCCAGGATCTCCTTTTTCCGGCTGGCAAGCTCACGCCGCAACTCGGCGCTGAGCGCGCCCTTGGGCGCGCTCACCCGCAGGCGTCCGGACTGGGCGAAAAGCCGCGCGTCGAGCGCATGAAGCCGCGCGATCAAATCGGCGGCGCTCACAGCTCGATCTCCTCGCGCGCGGCGGGTTGCGCTTGCAAACCGCCCGCGCCGTTGCTCGCTTCCATCCGCAGGCAAATCTCAGCTACCGTCGGGGCTTCGAGAAACGCGCGCAAATCCAGTTTCACCCCGAAGGTTTCGCGCAGCCGCGCCGCCGCCTTGGCGGCAAGCAGCGAGTGTCCGCCGAGGGCAAAAAAATTGTCCGCTCTGCCGACGCGTTCGAGCCGCAGCACTTCGGCGAACACTCGCTCCACCGCGCGCTCCTTGGCGCTTTTCGCCGCCTCGAAGGAGAGCGCGCTCGGCGGCGGAATGCGCTCGGCTCGCCGCAAAGCGGCGTAGTCGATCTTGCCGCTCGGATTGAGCGGCATGCGCTCGATGAAGTGAATGGCGGAGGGAATCATATAGCCGGGCAAACGGGCGTTTAAATAGTCGCGCAGCACGCCGGCGTCCGGCGCGCCGCCCGGTGCGCTTTCTACGTAGGCGATCAGGCGCGTCTCGCCGCCCCATTGCTCGTCCGCGACTGCGCCGACCGCCGCCGCCGAGCGCACGCCTGGGCATCGACCGAGCGCGCGCTCGACCTCGGCGAGCTCGACGCGAAAACCGCGGATGCTGGCGCGCCGCTCGTTTCGCCCGAGCCATTCGACCTTGCCGTCGGGCAAATAGCGGCCGAGCTCGCCCGTGCGATAGAGCCGGTCGCGCCGAGCGCCGGTGAACGGATTGACGATAAAATTGTTTTCGCTGAGCGCGCTGTCGCCGACGTAGCCGGCCGCGAGATGCGGGCTGCGCACGTAGAGCTCGCCCATTTCACCGATGCCGGCCAAGTGTCGTTCGGCATTCAAGATCAAGAGCTGGACGCCCGGCGCGCCTTTGCCGATCGGAAAGACTTCGCGCGCCGGAGCGCCGGGTCCGCGGCGCGGATCGTCGATCATCGAAAAGCCCACCGCCCGCTGCGTCTCGGTGGCGCCGTAAAAACTCGCGATCTTCGCGTTGGGCGCCTGCTCCAGCAACTCAGTCACATCGCCGCGCAGCAAACGATCACCGCCGAAGAACACGCGGCGCAGCGCGGGAAGATGGATGTCACGCGCGGTTTGTAAAAATCGCCCGAGCGCCGGCGTGAGATGGAGAATGGAAATTTTATTGCGCGCGAGCCAGCGCGCCAGACGCCGGGCGTCCTGTAAATCTTGCGCCGCCGGCACGTGCAGCGTGGCGCCCAGCGCGAGCGCGGTAAAGAGATCGCGATGCAGGTGATTGTAACCGAGCCCCGACAAAAGCGCGTAGCGATCGCCGCTGCCGAGGTCAAAGGTCTCGCGCTGCCAGGGCAAAAAATGAGTGATCGGCCCATGCCGGCCGAGCACGCCTTTCGGCTCACCGGTCGAACCCGACGTGAACGCGATGTAGGCGGGATCGCCTGCGGCTAACGTCGCCGTCCGCGCGCGTGCACGCGCGGCGCCGAGCAGCCGCGCGATGGCGCGGCGCGCGCGCGGCAAAGTCATCCGCAACTTGACCTGCTCCCCGTGCAAATACGCTTCGATCTCCGCCGGCGGCGCCCCGGCGTCTTGCATCTGCAAGAAGCCCGCCGGCCGCGCCAGTCGAAGATATTCCACCAACCGGGCCGGCGGATAGGATGGATCGAGAATGACAAAGACTGCGCCGGCTCTGAGCGCGCCGAGCAGCGCCGGCGCCAACGAAGCGTCTCGATGCGCGTAGATCGCCACCACGTCTTTCGCCCGGATGCCGGCCGCACGAAACCGATTCGCGAGTTGCGCACCGGCCCGCTCAAGCTCCCGGTACGACCAGCTTTCGCGCTCGTCGACGACCGCCGGTTTTCGCGGCTGCTCTCTTGCGCGGCGCGCGAGCCACACATGGACCGGTCCGCGCCAGCGGTCATCGAGCGGCGCGGCGGGATCGGGCAGCACGGCGGCGGCGGATTCTGAAACAAGCGAGAATTGATCGAGTCGCTGCCCGGGATCATCGGCAACCTGTGTGAGCAAATGATCCCATTGCGCCAGCATCGACTGAGCCCTAGTTTCGGCAAAGAGATCGGCATTGTAAGTCAACGTAAGCTCGATCGCGCCGTCGATCTCGCCGGCGCCCGCCACCAGATCGAACTTCGCGCCGAAGACGTCGCGGTTGAGCCTGGTGGTCGCGCAGCCGGACAAGCGCAGCTCGCGGTCGGCGATCGCCGCCATGTTGAAAAGCACTTGAAAGACCGGATGGCGGCGCGGATCTCGCTCGGGCCCAAGCTCCTCGACGACGAGCTCGAAGGGCGCGTCTTGGTGCGTGTACGCTTCCAGGCAGACTTCGCGCACGCGGCGCAGCAGCTCGACGAAGCGCGGATTGCCCGACAAGTCAGTGCGGAGCGCCAGCGCGTTGATGAAGAAGCCGACCAAGCCGTCGAGCTCGGAACGATCGCGTCCGGCGACCGTCGAACCGACGACAATATCGTTTTCGCCGGACAGGCGCGCCAACAGGAGCTTGAGCGCCGCGAGGAGAATCATGAACAGCGTCGCCTGCTCACTGCGCGCCAGCCGTTTCAACTTCTCGCTCAGAGTGCCGGACAACCGCCGGCTCACCCTGCCGCCGTGATCGGTCTGGACCGCGGAACGCTCGCCGTCCATCGGCAAATCCATCGGCGCGAGCCTGCCGCCCAGTTGCCTCCGCCAGTAGGCGAGCTGCGGCGCCAACCGCCCTTCATGCAAAGCGCGCTGCTGCCAAAGGGCATAATCCGCATATCGAACCGAAGGGCGCCGGCAGCAGCGGCTCTTGCCCGCGCAAATACCCTTCGTAGAGCGCGGCCAATTCGCCGTAGAACACCGCCAACGAGGATCCGTCGCAGATCATGTGGTGGAAATTCATCAGCAAGACGTGATCGTCATCGGCCAGGCGGAGAATCTGGGCGCGCATGAGCGGGGCGGCGCCGAGATCATAGGGCAGTTCCGCATCTTCGTTCCCCAGGCGCGCGATCTCGCGCTCCGCCTGCGCCGCCGGCATGCCGGTCAGATCGATCTTCGTCAGCGCCAACTGCGCCTCGGCAAGAATTTGCTGCATAGGCTCGCCGTCGCTCTCGACGATGGCCGTGCGCAGGGTTTCATGGCGTTGAACGAGTTGATTAAGCGCCCACTCAAGGGATGCGATGCTCAGCGGCCCGCGCAGCCGATATGCCGCCGGCATGTTGTAGGCGGTGAGCCCGGGGTCGAGCTTGTGCAGAAACCAGAGGCGCCGCTGCGCGAAGGAAAGCGGCGCGCGATCCGCCGGCGCGGCGCGCGTGATTTTCGGCAGCGCAATCCCGCGCCGGTCGCCCCGGCGCTTTTCGATTGCCCGCGCCAGAGCGGCAATGGTGCGCGCCTCGAAAAGCGTGCGCAGCGGCAACTCGGCGTCGAGCGCAGCGCGCAAACGCGCCGCCACGCGGGTGGCGAGCAGCGAGTGGCCGCCCAGATCAAAAAAGTCGTCAAATACGTCAATCCGCTCGATCTTGAGCACCGCGCGCCACGCCTGCGCGATCAGCTCTTCGAGTTCGCTCCGCGGCGCGACAAAATCCCTTGCTCGAGGATCGATCGGGTCGCCGGCGCGTGCGGCGAGCGCCCGCCGATCCACCTTGCCGTTGGCCGTGAGCGGCAGCGCTGCGAGCGCGACAAACGTCGGCGGCACCATGAACTCGGGCAGCTTGCCGCTAAGAAAATTCCGCAGCTCGGCGGCGGAAAGCGTTCCGTCCTTGGCCACGACGTAGGCGGCCAACTGCGCTTCTGAATTTGGATTTTCGATTTTGGATCCTTCGACAGGGCTCAGGATAGGCTTTCGCTCGCCGAATGCGGATGTCGGATCGGCGGATCGTCTCACGACGACGGCACACTCGCGGACCGCCGGATGGCGTGCGAGGACCGCTTCGATCTCGCCGAGCTCGATCCGGTAGCCGCGCATTTTGACTTGATCGTCGGCGCGCCCGAGATATTCGATCGTGCCGTCCGGATGGAAGCGAGCGCGATCGCCGGTGCGGTACATGCGCGCGCCGCCGCGGCCGGCGAACGGATCGCGGAGAAATTTTTCCGCCGTCAGGCGCGGCTGCCGCAGGTAGCCCCGCGCCACGCCCGCGCCACCGATGAAGATTTCTCCCGGCATGCCGATCGGCACCGGCTGCAGCGCGGCGTCGAGCACATACACTCGCGTGTTGGCGATCGGCCGGCCGATGGTTGCCGGCGCATCCGCGCGCCGCAAGGCGCAGGTCGAATAGGTGGTTGTTTCCGTCGGTCCGTAAAGATCGTAAACCTTCTCGACGGTTCCGAGCGCATAAATTTGCCGGACCAGCTCAGCCTTGAGCGGCTCCCCGGCCAGGTTGATGGTCCGGACCGAGCGCGGCAGGCCGCCGGCGGCCAGCAATGCGCTCATCGCCGACGGCACCGTGTTGATGAGCGTGATGTCGCTTCGTCCGGCGAGATCCGCGAGAGCGAGCGCGCTTTCGATTAAGATAACTTTGCCGCCGGCGCTCCACGGCGCGAACAACTCGAAGATCGACAGGTCGAAGCAAATCGACGTCGAAGCCGCGACGCCGGCCAGCTCCACCGGCGAAAAGAAACTCTTTGTCCAATGCAAAAACGCAGCGGCGTTGCGATGTTCGATCGCCACGCCTTTGGGCTCGCCGGTCGAACCGGAAGTATAGATTACGTAGGCCAGGTTGCCGGAGCGCGCTTTGTTCGAAAGATTGTTGGAGCTTTCCTTGGCGATCCGCTTGCGCTCGGCGTCCAGACAGACGATCGCGCCGCGGCGATTGGAAAACTGAGAGCTAACGACTGACGACTCCTCCGCGCCGAGAAATTTCTCCCGCGTCAGCAGCACGCTCGCCTTCGAGTCTCCGAGCATGAAGGCGATGCGCTCGGGCGGATAGTTGGGATCGAGCGGCAGGTAGGCGCCGCCGGATTTGAGCACCGCGAGCAGCGCCACCGCCATCTCCAAAGAACGATCCAGGCAGACGGCGGCGATCTTTTCCGGTCCCAGGCCGCGCTTGCGCAGGAAGCGCGCGAGCCGATT
Organism: uncultured delta proteobacterium; assembly: GCA_963745035.1. Classification (GTDB taxonomy): domain Bacteria; phylum Desulfobacterota; class Binatia; order UBA9968; family UBA9968; genus DP-20. The sequence continues at coordinate 826,325 of CAVUVW010000013.1, forward strand.
GGCGCGGCGATTGAGCTCGCCATAGGTCAATCGCTTGCCGCCGCACTCCAGTGCCACGGCGCGCGGCGCGCGCGCGGCCTGCGCTTCGAACAGTTGATGCATGCAGCGGCGTGCCGGACCGCTCGCGCCGGCGCGATTCCATTCAATGAGTACCCGGCGCCGCTCGCCCTTCGCCAGCAGCGGAATTTTTGCCAGCGGCCGATCGGGCCGCGCCACGGCGCCGCGTAAAAAAACGATGAAATGACGCGCCATGCGCGCGATCGTCGGCCGCTCGAAAAGATCGGCGGCGTATTCGAAAAATCCGTCCACCCGCGAGCCATGCTCGCTGAGCGCGAGCGTGAGATCGAACTTCGCGGTGGCGCCGCCCGGATCAAGCGGTGTCACCCGCAGGCCCGGCGCGGCAAATTGTGCCGGCGCATAGTTCCGGTAGGCGAACATCACTTGAAACAGCGGATTGCGGCTCAGGTCGCGCTGGCGCTCGATCTCGTCGACCAGCCTGTCGAACGGCAAATCGCGATGGGCCAGCGCGCCCCGGCACTGCTCGCGAACCCGTCGGAGCAATGCGCGGAAAGTCGGATCGCCCGACAGATCCGTCCGCAGCACCAGCGTATTGACGAACAGTCCGATGGCGCCGCCGGTGTCGCTGTCCCGGTTGGCCGCGGGAAAGCCGACGGAAATATCTTCCTGCTCCGAATAGCGCCACAAAAGCGCGTTGAAAGCCGCCATGAAAACCATGAACGGCGTGGTGCCCTCTCTCCGTCCGAGCGCCTTCAGGCGCTCCACCAACGGCTTCGGGATGGACAACGGCAGGCGCCCGCCGCTAAAGCTTTGCAGCGCGGGCCGCGCACGATCGGTCTGTAGCGCGATGCCCGAGGCGCTGCCTTGCAGGCGCGCCCGCCAGTACGCGAGCTGTTCCTTCAGATCAGCTTTGCGTGAATCCTGCCGCTGCCGGCGCGCATAGTCGCGATATTGCATCGCCGGCGCAGGCAGCGGCGTTGCCTTGCCGAGGAGCGCGGCGCCATAGAGCGCCGCCAACTCACGCAGCAAGAGACTCATCGACCAGCCGTCGCAGATGATCTGGTGCAGCACCAGGAGCAGCACGTGGTCGCGCGCGCCGAGCTGGAGCAAATGCGCCCGGATCAGCGGGCCGCGCCGGAGATCGAAGCGTTCTGCGCTGAGCTCGGCTAGCGCGCGGAGCATCTCGGCGCGCCGCTGCGCGCGCGCCGTGCCGCGCAGATCGATGATTGCCGGCTGCGTCGCGAGCCGCGACGCGACGCGCTGAACCGGCCGGTCCTCGATGCAGGGAAAAGTTGTGCGAAGAATTTCATGGCGCCGGGTGATTTCATCCAGGGCGCGCTCGAGCGCGGCGCGCTCGAGCTTGCCTCTCAGGCGCAGCGCCCGGGCGATGTGGTACACCGGATTGCCGGGGTCAAATTGGTCGAGAAACCACAGTCGCTCCTGCGCGAAAGAGAGCGGCGCATCGCGGGTGGACCTGCGCGCGGCGCGCAGCGGTGCCGCGGGCAGCTCGACGCCTTCATCACAGAGCAGGCGCGCCAGCAGCGCGCGCCGCGCCGGGTCCGGCGTGATTGCGGCGCTCGTTTCAGCCATCGCTTGCCGGAGCTGTCGGTTGACGCAGCGCGGCTTGGACTTCGGCATTCGACAAACTTTCCACCCGCAGGAAAGCCGCGGCGATCTTCTCGGCTTGCCCGGGCTTGGCTTCGCCGGCGGCGATGAGCGCCGCCGTCCGCTCAATCGTCGGCGCCAGGCTCGGCAGCGGCCGGCGGAGCGGAAAGATCTCGTGGACGTGCGCGATAATTTGCGCGGCTTGCAGCGAATCACCGCCGAGCCCGGCGAAATCTTCGCGCACGCCGGGCGCTTGGATCTCGAGCGCTGCGGCCCAAAAGCGTACCAGAACTTTCTCGAGCGCGCTCCGCGGCCGAACCGTACGCCGCGATTTCGCGCGTTGTGCTTGTTGCGCTTCAAGCAGAGCACGCCGATCGATCTTTCCGCCGGCGCCGACCGGCAAACGGTCAAGGACGACGAACTCCGCCGGCACCATGTAGCCGGGCACGCGCGCGCGCAAATGCGCACGCCAGCGCGCTGGACTCGGCTGGCGATTTTTGCGCGGCGCCACGTACGCAACCAATCTGCCGTTGCCCGATCGGTCCACCCGGCTTACGACCGCGGCTTGTCCGATGCCGGGAATCGCATGCAGCGCCCGCTCCACCGCGGTCATCTCGATCCGGTGCCCGCGGATTTTGGTTTGAAAATCCTTACGACCCACGTGAACCAGGCAGCCGTCGTCCAAAAAGTATCCGAGATCGCCGGTCAAATAGGTGCGCGCGCCGCGCGCCGGGATCGGATAAAAACTTGGCGCGCGTCAATTTTGGATCGCGCCAGTATCCCGCCGCGAGATGGGCGCTCCGCACCGCGATTTCGCCGGTCGCGCCCCGTTTGACGGGACGGCCGTCATCATCGAGGATCGTTACCTCACTGCCCTCGAGCGGATAGCCTGCCGGAACCCGATCGCCACGAATCTCGGTGCGCTTGTCCATGAAATAGTAGGACACCGCCTGGGTTTCGCTGATGCTGTAGCGCGCGACGAACCGGCAGTGGTCGGGAAAATAGCGGCGGTAGAGCTCGACGTCGGTCTTGAAGATCGGCTCGCCGCCGATATGGATCAGGCGCACTGAGGAGAAATTTTTTTTGGCGCTCATGCCCTGCACGGCGTGGCGAAAGATCGTCGCCACGCAGGTAAAAACACTGATCTCTTCGGCGCCAAGCCATCGCGCCAGCGATGAAAGTCCGGCACCGTCGCGATCGACGGCGATCAGCGCCGCGCCGTTGAGCAGCGCCAGAAACATGTCGCGGGCGGCGCCGACACTGTGGGCGCGGAGCAAGCTCACCCGGTCGCTCGCCGCGATCTTAAGGGCGTTGGTCTTGGCGCGAATGCCGAACAACTCGCTGCGATGGTTCCACATCACGCCCTTCGGCGCGCTGGTCGAGCCCGAGGTGAAATTGACGTACGCGAGCGCGTCCGGCGCAACCGGCAAGCGCGGATCGCCGGATGCCACGCCGACCTTTGCGGCATCGACGTCGATGGTCCGCGCCGATTTCCCGGTCAAGCGGCGCGCCAGGCCGGAATATTTCCGATCGGCCAGCATCACCGACGGTGCGATGCTGGCGAGAATTTCTTTTATCCGGGCAATCGGCGCTTGCCCGTCGAGCGGCGCAAAAGCTTTCCCGGCTTTGAGCGCTCCCAGGCTGGCGGCGATCGTCGCCGGCGCGGAGCTGCAAAGGATCACGACCGGCGCCGACGTCGCGGCGTTTTCCAGAATCGCATGGGCGACATGATTGGCCGCGCCGTTCAGCTCCCGGTACGTCAGCTCGATCTGGTTGTGTTTCACGGCGAGCCGGTCGGGGTGGATGCGCGCCTGCTGTTCGAAGCGCCCGGGGATCGTTTGGTTAGTGTCTTCGAGGCGAAACTCGGCGAATGAATTTTCAGCGGCGTGCGCCCGGTGATATTTCATTGGCCTCTAACTGCTCCGCTGCGCCGTTCCCGTGAATGCATCGCGCTCGGTTCACGCCGGCAGTTCCGCCAGCGCCGCCGCGGCGCGGCTTTGCCAGTGCGTCATTTCCATGGCGCGATAGCGCTCGATGGCCGCGGCGATCTCCGCGCGCGCCTGCGCCGTCGCGCCGCGCGCCGCTGCCACCGACGCCAGACCCATCCGGCAGTGCGCCGCCAGCGGCCCCATGTGGAGCTCGCTGCAACGCTCGAACGCTTCGCGATAGAGCGTCTCCGCCTGGTCGGCATTGGGCCGGCTTTGCTGCATCGAAATATCTCCCAGGACTTTCACCGCCCACGCCTCGTGGCCGCGCTCCTTGTGCTGTTGGGCAAGAGCGAGCGCCCGATTCGCGGCGTCGGCGGCTTCACTAAGCCGTCCGGCAAACAAGTAGCCTTCGGCCAGCGAAGCGGCGCTCAGCGCCACGAACGCCGCGCGGCCGGAGTTGAGCGATTCGCCGACGCCCTGCTCCAAATACGGCAGAGCTTCGGCGCTCCGGCCGGCATGGGAGTAGGCGCAACCCAACCGCGACGCGGTGAACGGCACGTAGACGCGGATATTGGCGGAGTGGCAAAGGGCGAGGCTGCGCTCCAGATGTGCGATCGCGGCATCGAACTCGCCCTGCAACAGGTACAGCATGCCGGCGCTGCACGTCATGTGAATCATGCTGGCGGCGTGGTCGGCTTCTGCGCCGATTTGCATGCCCTCGGCGGCGAGATCTTTTCCCTCGAAAAAGCGGCCCATCGCGGCCAGGCATTGGACCAGATGGCTGCGGCAAATCACCGACAGCACCGCGGCGGTGCCGAACCGTTCGTGGCGATGACCGGCGCCGAGCTGCCGCACGCCGCGCATCAACGCTTCGACCGCCAGCGCGTACTGGCCCGTCTTGTTGTAAGCCGCGCCCAGATAGTAGTTGGTCACGGTGCTCGAAGCGAGATCCGCCTGCACCGCGCCGAGCCGGAGCGCGCGCTGGCCGATCTGGATGGCGCGCTCCGGGTCGCCGGCCAGTCCGTAATAGCTGTTCAAAAAATTCAGCACCCGGGCGGTGCGCTGCTCGTCGCCGAGTTTTTCCGCCAGCGCCTCGGCGGCGAGCAAGTGCTCGGCCACCCGCGCCGAGTCGCCGAGCAAGAAAAGCACGTTACGCGCCTCTAGGTGAAGATCGATCTGGCACGCCAGCTTGGCCGGCGAGTCGGCCAGGTGCGAGGCCGCGGCCAATCCCCGCTCGTAGTCCGATAATGCTTCGAAGAACGCGGATCGCGACATGGCCTTGGCGCCCGCCAGCCGCGAATAGCGCACCGCCTGGTCCCAAAGCTCACCGCGGGAGGCGTGGTACGCCAGCGCCTCGCTGTGCTCGGCAGGAGGGTCGCTCGCGGTCTCCTCGAGGGCTCGGACGACGCTTGCGTGAATGGCGGTTCGGCGCTCGTGCAGCAGCGCGTTATAGACCACCTCGTTGGTAAGCGCGTGCTTGAACGTGTACTCCAGCTCGGGAAATAGATTGCTCTCGTACAGGAACTCCGCCGCCTGCAGCTCGGCCAGGCACTCCGACAATTCCTCGTCTGCGACGCCGCTCACCGCTCGGAGCAGACCTAACGGTACGATCACGCCGATCACTGCGGCGGTTTGCAGGAGCTGTTTTTGCAGCGGCGGCAAACGATCGACGCGATCGGCCAAAACCGTGCGCACCGTGCCGGGGATGCGAATGTTGTCGATGGCGATCCCCGGCCGGTAGGCCCCCTTCGAGCCGGCGAGCGCGCCGGTCTCGGCCAAGGAGCGAACGATCTCCTCGATGAAGAACGGATTGCCGTCGGTGCGTTTGATCAGGAGTTCCCGCAGCGGCGCGATCTCTTCATGGCTTCCGAGCAGCGATTCGATGAGCTCATGGGCGCCGTCGGCGCTCAGCGGATTCACCTGAAGCCGGGTGTAGTACTCCTTGCTCTCCCAAGTATGCGTGTAGCCCGGCCGGTAATTCACCAGCAGCAGGATGCGCGAGGACGGCAGACTTTCGACGAGAAGATCCAAGAATGTCTGCGTCTCGTCGTCGATCCAATGCAAGTCTTCGAAGATCGCCAGCAGCGGTTGGCGCCGGCTCTCGCACGCAAGCAGTTGGCGCAGCGCCGCGAACGTGCGTGTGCGCTTTTCCTGGGGCTCCAGATTGTGAAACCGGGCAATCGCGCGGCCGGTCTCCGCCTCGTCATTGTCCTCGCCCGTCGGCAGCGCATCGAGCAGCGTGAGCACCGGCGGGATTGCATCGCGCAAGGCTTCGTCCAGCGCCGATATCTGTTCGACGACCTTGTGCCGAATAACGGCGCCGTCTTCCGCCGCGGCGATGCCGAAATAGTTGCGCAGCAATTCGATCACGGGCAAAAAGGCCGTCGCCTTGCCGTAGGACACCGAATTGGCTTCGAGCACTCGGCACGTCGGCGGCCGATGCCGCTCGAGAAACTCGCGCACCAACCGCGACTTGCCCATGCCCGCCTCGCCGACCAATGCCAGGATACTGCCGCTTCCGGAATCCGCTTGGGCGGCGAAACGTCGAAACACATCGATCTCGGCTTGTCTGCCGACGAACGTGGAAAGCCCGCGCGCCGCCGCCGCCTGCAAGCGGTTGCGCACTCCCGTGGCGCCGAGCAGCTCGAAGGCCTCCACCTGGTTGGAAAATCCTTTGACCTGCACCGCGCCAAGCGGGCGGACCTCGACAAAGCCCTCCACCTCGCGCAAAGTGTCGGCGGTCAGCAGAATCGATCCCGCGCCCGCCAACGACTCCATGCGCGCCGCCATATGGGTGGTCTGGCCGAGCGCCGAGTAGTCGATATTGAGATCGTTGGTGATCGAGCGCACGACCACTTCGCCGGAGTTGATGCCCACGCCGATCTTCAACGAGTCGTGTCCCGCTCCCGACTCTTCGGCGTAGCGCCGCATGTTTTCCTGCATCTTGAGAGCGGCATAGCAGGCGCGCACCGCATGATCTTCGTGCGTGAGGGGCGCGCCGAACAGCGCCATGATACCGTCGCCTAGTACCTGATTGACGGTGCCTTCGTAGTGATTCACCGCAGCCATCATGTTGTGAAGGATCGGATCGAAGTAACGGCGCACTTCCTCGGGATCGAGCTTTTCGATCACGCCGGTTGAGCCGCGGATATCCGCGAACAAGACCGTGACCTGTTTCCGCTCGCCTTCGATGAATCGCCGCGAAGCGAGAATTTTTTCCGCCAAATATCGCGGCACCACCGCGCTCGCCGGACCGGCGTCGGCGGGCGCGCTCGGCGTCGCCGGCGCGTCGGCGAGCCGCTGGCCGCATTTCTTGCAAAATTTTGCATCCGCGCGGTTCGCGCTGTCGCAGCGCGGGCAGCGCGCCTCCAGCCGCGCGCCGCACTCGTCGCAAAAAGCCGAGTCGCCGGAATTCTCAGCTTGGCAGTGGGAACAGATCATTGAAGCTTATTTGAAATATAAAACGATGCGCACCGGTTTCGACCGCAGGATACATTACGAAAGAACGTTAAGACAAGTAACCGCAAGCCGATGTCGGGAAAAGTTTATCAGGAGAAAGAAGATCGAACGAGGACCGCGAGCAGAGTCATGCCGGAGTACCCCTTCAATCCTCCATTACTCCAAAAGCTGACTCACTACATCGTCAACTTCCGATACAACTGCGGCAACCGGCGCGGTAACAAACTTACGTCGGCCAAGACTTCGTAGCTGAAGTCGTCCATCATCTTGCGCAAATAGTCGTTGCCTTCCTTGTCGACGGTCAGACAAAACGGATGAATGCCCTCGCGCCGCGCTTCGATGAGCGCCATCCGGGTGTCCTGCACGGCGTAGTCTTTTTCGGAGCTTTCCTGGGAATAGCCACGATCCTGCGGGCGACCGTCGCTGATCAGGAACAGAAACTTCGCGCGCGACTGTTCCTGGCGGAGCTTCGTCGTCGTGTGCCGGATCGCCGGTCCCATGCGGGTGGCATGCAGCGGACCGATGCGGCCGAAGCGTTGAGCGACCTCCGCCCCGAAATCTTCATTCAGGTCCTTGATGACGTAGAATTCCACGTTGTCGCGTCCGTGACCCGAGAAACCGTAAACGCCGTAGCGGTCGCCGATGGCCTCCAACGCGTCCGACATCAAAACGATCGCCTCTTTTTCGACGTCGATGATCCGCCGCAGGGTTCGCTCGAACGCGGTTCCGTCTGGCGTGCCGAACGATTCCGGCGGCTGGGCGATCGCTTCGCCGGTGGACCCGCTCATGTCGAGGAGAAACGCCACCGCGACGTCGCGGTCGATCTTGTGCTGCCGCCAGAAAATTTTCTCCGACGGCGTCTTACCGACGCGTAGGTCGGTGAGCGCTTCGATCGCCGCATCGAGATCGTGCTCCGCGCCGTCCGGCAAGCGCTTTTCTTTTCGATAAAGCTCCGGCATCACCTGCTCGAACTCGCCGCGAATTTGCTTGAGCAGGCCGCGCCGGTTAAGCAACGTGTCCTTATAAAAATCCAGATCGCCCGGCAGCATGACCCTTTCGTAGACTTTGCACCACGACCGGCGAAATTTGTTTTCGAACGCGCTCCACTCGTCGTAGACGAACGTATTGGGCTGGCTCGCCGAGAGCGGGCCGCTGTCGTCTTCCGCCTGCCCCGACGGCCGCCGCGCTACGCTTTGCATCCGCGGATCGCGCCGGTCGAGCTCGCGCAAGAGATTTTGCGCCATCTGGCTGGTTTGCGGATCCTGCTCTTCGCCTTCTTCGTCCGAATCCCGGCGCTTGGGAGTCCTTTGACTGCGCAGCAAATCGGCCAACTCCTCGGCGGTCAGAGATTTGCGCTGCTCTCGGGAATTTGCCTCGGGCCGCGACAACAACTGCGCCAGCTCCGGCCTGAAGTCGCCGCGATAGTCTATCCCCTGCGGCGAAAGATACTCCCGCTCCCGCCCCGCAAGGGATGGCAGCGCGCCATCCTCGCTCAGCGATTCAGCGTTACCGATGGAGCGCTTGGAATCCCTCTCCCGACTTGAACGTTTTGAACGGTTTGAACGATCTAAATTGCCATAGAATTTCTCAAAGCCGGTTTCGTCAAGATGATCGTTTTGGACCTTCGCCAAGCGGCTGTAAAGCCGCAAGGTGGCTTCCGCCGCGTCCTCCACCGTGGCATCCGGCTCGGCGAGCAACCGCATGATCGCGCCGATTGCCCCGGCCACGGTCCGGTGCGCCGATGGAATCTTCATTCCGCGTCCTTGCCCCAGGCTTAGCCGCACGGCGAATTCGAGCAGCGCTTCGCGCGCCGGCAACAAAGTCATCTCCGGGCGGAGCTGCAGCGCGCGACGGCGCATTTCCTCATAAGCCTTCGCGATCCCGCGGTACTCGTGCATGACGCGCGCTTCGACTCGGCTGCTTTCCACAATGGAGAAAATGTCCAATGCGAGGCGTTTGTTCGGAAACAGCCTGAAAAAACGCGTCAGCTCCGTCACGCTCGGACGCTCTTGATGACCCTCATGGCCGTGATCGTGGTCGTGGTAATCCGGCGGCTCCTTGACCTCTGGCCGAAGGTCGTCGAGCTTCGCCGCCGGACGGCCGAACTCGAACGCGAAGCTGCCGAATTCGATATGGCCGGCCTGCTGCGTGAGCATAACCTTGAGAAAATCAAAGTTGTCAGCCTGCGCGTTGAAGCGCTCGATCACTGGCGGCAGAAATATCGCCGCGCCGTCACTGGTCGCGACGTCGTTCTTCGACCAGCCGATGTTTTTATCGACGAGCTGCTTCAGATCTTGAAGATCGACGTTTCGCTCCGTCAGCGCATGGCAATAAAAGCGCAGCATGTCGCGGATCGGCGCAAGCTCAATGGCAGGAGATTCAGTGGATGGCATCGCCTGAATGAAACAGAGAATTCGATTTCACCACGAAGGTCACGAAGTTAAAAATTTACTATTGATCCTTTCGTGACCTTTGTGTGCTTCGTGGTGAGTCCTGAATTCACGGAAAGATCGCCGCGACGACTTCGTCCAGACTGCGCTGCACCTGCGGATCGTCGGTGATACCCCACGTCACCGCCACGTGGCACGCGCGGCGCGGCGAGACACCCTCCTTGATCAACCGGCCGGCGTAAATCAGCACGCGCGTGCTGGCGCCCTCCTTAAGGCCGTGTTCGCGCAGGTTGCGCACTTTGTGACCGAGCTTGGCAAGCTGGCGCGCGCTCGTTTCGTTCACGCCGGACTCGTGCGCGATGATCATCGCCTCGCGCTCCGGCTCGGGAAATTGGAACTCCAAGGCAACGAAGCGCTGGCGCGTGCTGTGTTTCAAGTCTTTCAAGGCATTCTGGTAGCCGGGATTGTAGGACACCACAAGCAGAAAACTATCGGCGGCCTCGACGACTTCGCCGAGCTTGTCGATGGTCAGCAGACGCCGGTGGTCGGTCAGCGGATGAATAATCACCGTGGTGTCTTTGCGCGCTTCGACGATCTCATCGAGATAGCAGATGCCGCCGGTTTTCACCGCGCGGGTCAGTGGCCCGTCGATCCACTGCGTGCCGTTGGCGTCGAGCAGGTAGCGGCCCACCAAGTCACTGGCGGTCAAGTCTTCGTGACAGGCGACCGTGACCAGCGGCACTGCGCCGTTCGCATTGGAATTACTTGATCCCGTTTTTGCCTGATCTTTGACGACGGTCAGCGGCTGGCCGAGCTTCCACGCCATGTACTCGACGAAGCGGGTCTTGCCCGTGCCCGTGGGCCCCTTCAACAAAACCGGAACCCGCTGCCGGTAGGCAGCCTCAAAAATCTGAATCTCGTCGAAGCTTGGAACGTAGAACGGCTCGTCGTCAATGACGTAATCTTCGATGCGATATTGTTTGATCGGTGTATCCATTGCTAATGAAGAAATTTACCGCGAAGACCGCGAAGAAGACTCTCTCTATGTAGGGGCGGGTTTGAAACCCGCCCCTACGCCGTGTTCTTCGTGCGCTTTCGTGGTGAGTAGGTCTTGCTTGAATTTGGTTTACGCCGGGCTCGTGCTGCGCGCCACTTTGCCGGGATACGCGCCGGTGTGCTCGCCTTTTTCGATCAACACTTGGCCGTTCACCACGGTCATATCGATTCCCTTAGCGAGTTGCTTGCGCCGGCGCGAGCCGCCGGGCAGGTCATAAGCTTCTCCGGGCTCCAGCGGCGCGATGGTCGCCGGATCGAACACCATCAGGTCCGCAGCCATGCCCTGCCGCACCAGGCCACGGTCGTACAAACCGAAGAGCGCTGCGGGAATGAACGTGAGCTTACGGATCGCGTCCTCCAGGGACATGATCTGTTTTTGCCGCACCCAATGCGACAAAAGATACGTCGAATAGCTATAGTCCGTGCGAAAAACCACGTGGGCGCCGCCGTCCGACTGGCCGATGATCGTGTACGGGCTCGTGAGCAATGCTTTCATCGCGGCTTCATCGCTGTTCACCTCGCGCCGCTCGAATTCCGTTTCGAGGTTTTCCTCCAGCACGAGGTCGAGCAATGTATCCAGGACATCCTTGTTTTGCTCCCGGGCGATCTCGGCGATGCTCTTTCCTTGTAAGCGTTCGTTCTGCGCCAGTGCCGGCTTGAATACGAACTGCAGATCCCAGCGCCGCGTAAAGTCGCCGGCGAGGTTGGGATTCATCGGCGTCTCGACGGCTTCTTTGCGCAGCTTGGCGCGCGTCGCCGGATCACGAAAAGCTTCCTTGCGCATTTCCAACGGCAGCAGCATGACGTTTTTCCACGTCGGCATGGCGTCGAAGTGCTGCGCGGTCTTGAGCGTGTAGCGCAGGTCGCCGGGCCGCGGCATGACGAACTGATAGGCGCGATGCCCCTGGCGCATCAGGCTCTCGGTTTCCTCGAGCTGCTTGCGCCACCGGTCGGGAGCCACCGCCGCCTGCGTGATATTGCCATAGAAAACGGGACACCGAGTTTTCTTCGCGACCTCCGTGCCGAGCTTGCGATCGCCGCCGAACTGAATCACCCCGCGTCCCACTTCATCGATCACGCCCGCCACGGCGAAAATCTCCGAATCTGCGGCGAGATTGGTCGGCGCCAGCCGTCCGTCCCAATCGAAATGGCGCGGGTTGCGCTCGAAGGACACGCCCACGGCGCCGGCTTCGACGCCTTCGCGCACGATCGCTTTCATCGCCGCTATCTCTTCCTCGGTCGCATGCCGTTCCTGCGATGCTTCGCCCATGACATAGCGCCGCACTGCGGAATGGCCGATCAGCGATGCGACGTTCAAGCCAAGCCGCTGATCCAGCGTGTCGAGATACTGCGGAATCGTTTCCCACGACCACTTGACCCCGGCTTGGATGGCTTCGAGTGGAATCGCTTCGACGTGCGACAAAACTCCGGCGAGGTTGTCGCGGTCTTCCTTGTGCGCCGGCGCCAGCGCCAGCGAACAGTTGCCGATGACGACCGTGGTGACGCCGTGATAGCAGGAATAGGTACAGAGCGGGTCCCAGGTCACCTGGGCATCGTAATGCGTGTGGTTGTCGATGATGCCCGGAGCGACCACCAACCCATCCGCATCGACGACCCGCCGCGCCTCCCCGCTCACCCGCCCGATTTCGACGATCTTACCGCCGCTCACAGCCACGTCGCCGTGAAATCCCGGCAACCCGGAACCGTCGATAACTTTTCCGTTTTTGATAATCAGATCATACGCCATCGCTCCTCCTGTATAGCCAGCAAGTTGCCGCCGATGTCATTATCTATCGATAACTATTTGTTGCGACGCTCGCTGTCAACATGAACTGTCCCTTCATGTTTTGCTCCGCTCATCGAAGTTTTGTTTTCGGTAGAGCGTCCCCAAACGCTAACTGCTCCGTTGCTTAGGGAACTGTTTTATAGAATGCAGATCCATCACCCAGTCGCGCGCCGATCGGCACCAGCCTTGTGACTTTGGCCGGAGCTCGGCTCGCTGCCGCGCCGTGCCGACGCGGATATTGAATATATGAGGGTCGGTGACGGCTGCCGAATAAATCGAAGTGCCGCACTCGGGGCAGAACGCTTGGGCGCGCTTGGTGCCGCTTTCTGCGGTCTTTATGTAAATCTTTGGTTGACCGCCGCTTAAAGTGAACGCTTCTTTGGCAGCGGGAACGCTCATACGAAAGGCGGACCCGGAAAGAGTTTGACAATCCGTGCAATGGCATATCCCGGCTTTGTCGGGATCGATTTCCGCCTCGTAGGTAATATTCCCGCAATGGCATGCCCCGTCGATTTTCATAAACAGCCTCCGTTCACGTTTTCAGTCGAAGTGATCTCCGCTTTTTTCGTCTCAATGGCCGTGCGGGTGGATGCCGGTGAGGTGTAGGACGGCAAACAGCAGGACCAAGCCGATGGCGTGAAGTCCCACCACGTACAACCAGCGGGGCGCAATGGTGGCGGATCCAAGGATGGGCCGCACGCCGCTGTCCGGATACACCAGGTCAGTTTGCGCCACTGTACGCCGTTCGTTCTGCTTACGCCGCCCGTACGGCGTCATTCCCCACGGCTTGTAAATCGACAAGATCGTAATAGCGAGCAACACCAGCAGGCCACCCACGGCGTGGACGACGAGTTGAATCTGGAGCGCGCGGAAATCGCCGCTGGACAATGCCGTCTCTGCCGCTATTTCTGCCATGCGGCTCACTGCCGGCATGTGGCGCAGCAACACGACGGTGGCAACGGCGGTCAGCAGGAACTTCGCCAGGATCCAATAGTATCGGAGCAAACCCCACGCTGTGCCCAGCGACTGGACAAGGCCTGTCATCAGCGCGGCGAGGCTAAGTGGGACGATGACGAGCCAGCCGATCAATTCCAGCGAGAGATAGACGGCGCGTGCCAGCGAAACATCGCGTGTCATCAGGCCAACGATCGCGAGAGCCAGATAGGCAACGACCGCGCCGAGCCAACCGACCGAGAAAGTGACATGCGCGGTAAGCGCGAACTTGCGAAAAGGGGGTGTCATAAGTTGGCTCTCCTGCGGATCTTACAATCATCGCATCGAAAAATGAAAATTCATAGCATTCGGCGCCCTCGAGATCCTGTCGTGGCTCTCAACGATAACGGTCCGATGAACTTCTCTCTGAACTTCCTCTGCCACGCCAAGCCGCCCGCTTTCTTTCTATTGCCTGCTAAGTATCTCGCGCAAACGCTCGCCGCAGCACCCAATGGGTCGCTATGTAAAACCCGACGATGTTGATCGCCATCACCGACAGCAGCCAGAGCCAAGGCGCCATCATCGTTTGCGGATGCGTGTCCGTGAAGCCGTAGACGTAATTAATATTCACCGCGCGGTTCGGATCGATGGGGGAAGGCGGCGGCGCCGGAGCAAAGAGATAGGACACGAGCAAGACGGCGATCGCAACCACGGACTGGAGCGCGAGCGCCCGCCGGTCATATCCCAGGCGCGACAGCAGCCAGAGCAGGAAGAACGGCAACCAGCCGTGAAACAGCGAAAGGCTCCGTAGGTAGAGCGGAATGCTTGGCTCGAGCATATACGCAGTCACGCCGGTAATTTCGACACCGGCGACAACCCGCGCCAACAGATCGAGCACCCAAAGCATTTGCGGCGCCACGATCGCCACTGCCTGCATGCTGATGAGCAACGGACTTTCGATCCAGAGCGCCGCGGCCGTCACGAGCAGGGCAATATCGCAGAAGTAGAGGAAGTTCCACGGCCCATAGGTCATCCAATAGAACGGCACGAGCACGGCGACGAAGGCAGTGTAGAGGAGCTTGGTCCAGAGGGGAACCCGCGCGTGAGTCGAAGTGGTCATGATTGCATCGATCCAGGCTATTCAACCGTCATCCACAACGGCTATTTCCCTTCGCTCCGATGAAGATCTCGATCCCCCGAGCCATCCCGACCAAAGTCGAGACGCGCCGGCAGCGGCATTCGCGAAAAGCCGGGGGGCGTAGCGGCGCCGGCGTAAAAGTTTTAGCATGATTACAGAGCAACAAGAGCGACCCGGCTGGAAAGATTCCAGCGCCGCTAAAAAATATATCTTGTGCATGTCCCGCAAACCATCAGACTCCGCACCTCGCCACTTCCGCTCCCCGCATGTCGAGAACGGCAATGGCTCGTACCGGCGATTTTCAACCAGGCATTCAACAGGAGTTTTTCCATGGGCGTTCGTTTCGTTGTGTCGATGCTAGCCGCACTGAGTCTCTGGAGCTGGCTCGATGCAAGCGGCGGAGTATCAATATCCCTATCGCGATCCCTACCTGGCGACCGCGACCACCGCGATCTTGAGCGCCGACTACGCCGCGCCGCGCGCGGACTCGATGATCGTCCACGTGCCGGGGCTTCCCGGCAGAGATAATTTGTCTACTCTCGAAGGACGCGGCAACGTGAGCCTCGCGCTTTATCGCCAAAGCCGCGCGGCGCCGTTGCTGTTCATCCTCGCCGGTCTCGGCTCCACTCCCCACTTCGGCGTCGGCACATACTTGGCGAGCCTGTTCTACCGAGAAGGTTTTCATGTGGTCATTTTGCCGTCGCCGATGAGTTGGAATTTTGCGTTGGCCGCGAGCCGCAGCGGCGTGCCCGGCTTCCCGCCCGAAGACGCCCGTGATTTATATGCGGTCATGCAGACAACTTTGACGGAGTTGCGCTCACGCCACGGCCTCCAAACGACTTCGATCCATTTTATGGGCGTAAGTCTGGGCGCCCTCGAGGGCGCCTACCTCAGCGTCATCGATGCCGACGAGCGCAAGCTCGGCATCGAAAAGTTTCTTCTCGTCAACCCGCCCCTCGATCTCGCTTACGCGGTGAGAAGAATCGACGAGTGGGGCGCGTTGGGAAAAAAATTCGGTTTGGAAAAATCCCAGCAGATCGTCGCGAAAGCGCTCGGCATCGTCGAGTCCTTCGCCGATGTGAGCGACGATCCGGCGGTCTTTCATCGATTGGCCAAAAAGTTTGCCGGATTCACGACCGAGGAAATTCAATTTCTGATCGCCGTGAATCTGCAAAGCCAACTTCCCGAGCTCGTCTACATCACCCAGGTCATTCACGATCAGAACCTTTTTACCGCCCCTAAAGACGAACTGCGCAAACGTCTGGAGGAAGCCAAGCGCTTCACGTTCACGGATTATGATCGGAAGATCGCCCTATCCCGGTGGCGCAAGCACCTCGGCGATCCCCAAGCCGATCCGGATACTTTCATTCGGCGCGGTTCCCTCTCCAACATAGTCGACCGACTGCGCGACAACCCCAAGGTGCACGTCCTGCACAACGCCGATGATTTCCTCGCCGAGCGCAAAGCCATCGAAGCGCTCAAAGACAACTTGGGCAATCGAATGACTCTCTACCCTCACGGCGGCCACCTCGGCAACCTCTGGTATCCGGAGAATAAAAACTACATCCTGAAATTCTTTCGCCGTTGAGTTAAGGGCAACGTTTTGAACGGAACGTGGCGAGTGAATTATTTGAACGCTTGGGATGTTTTTTGCTATTGCCTGTATTCGATCACATCCAGCCCGCGCTCCTTGTCGGTCACCCACAACAAACCGCGGTCGTCTTTGAAAACGTCGTTGGTCAGCGGCGCCGCCACCCCGTCGCCCGGTTTTGGAATGAAGTAGCCGCACTCTTTGGGCTGCGCCGGATCGCTGATGTCGATAATGCGCAGTCCGCCGGCGAACCACGTAACGTAAAGTAGATTGTCCTCGTCGATTTTCTCGCGCAGTTGGTGCGTGCCGAAACGGACCTTGTTCGCGGGATAAGGCGTCGCGCTCTCCGGCAGGAAATAGGAATGGAGCAGCTGCGGCTTTTTCGGATCGGTCACGTCCCAGGTGCGCAGCGGCGCGTGCGGCTTGCCGGTGTCGGCGCCGCGCTGCGAGCGCTCTTCCTCGGTCGATACCGCGATCTGCCTGCCGCCGATCGGATGCGGCGCCTTAAGAAAGGTGTGGGTGGGCTCGGGACAGGGCGGGTCGTACTCGTAGCGCGACAAGGTGCGCGGTGCGCGGATGTCGCTCACGTCGATGATCGAGATACCCGACATCCAGCAGCCGGCGTACATTTCGGCGCCGCAGCGCATCGCGTGGTGCAGGCGATGCTCGGCGCGCTTGGGATGCGGCGCGGCGCCGCCCGCCACGTTCTGCTGCTCCATCGACCAGCGCGAAACCTCCACGGGTTTCGCTGGATTGCGGATATCGTAGATAACCAGAATGTTGCCGACGAAGCCCTCCGCCTCGGTCGAGATATAGGCGTAGTTCTCGTCGACGTCAAAGCGATGGACGCCCTTGCCGTGGGTCTTTACGAAAGTCATGAGCTTGGGCCTGGTCCGGTCTTTGACGTCGTAGATGCGGAAGCCGCCGTCGGGATATTCCTCGCGCCGGCCGTGGCCGCGCTCGAACTCCGAATTGACGAACAAAAGATCGCCAACGATCCGCGCCTTGTGCGAATGCGACGACGGGTGGCCGGGCTCGATCGTGCTGATCACCTTCGGCTTGCGCGGATCGGCAACGTCGAGGATCGTTGTTCCCTGCGGCCGGTGTTGATGTCCGATGTAGGCGTAGTTGCCGTCGATGACGATCTGCCCTCCTCCGGCAAGCTCCATCCTGCAGAGATGGCGAATGTTCGACGAACCGCGCGGTGCCGTGCCGCTAACGCTCTCAATGCCAGGCAAAACTCCACTCATATCGCCCTCCCGATTTGTTCTTTCGTTGAAATCCAAAGCTCTTCGATCTAAGGCCGGCTTAGTTTCTCTCGCGCGGATACTGCGGGAGCCGGTCGTTCAAAGCAATCCAGGAAAGGCGGTTTTCCGTCCAGGTATGATCCTCCGGCTTGAGCACTTCCGGATCATCCATACTGCCCAAGGTCACGTCGATCGACCCGGGCACATCAGCGCGCTGGTAGGTCAGCGCAGTCCCACACGTCGCGCAGAAAGCGCGGAGAACGTCGGGCGATGACGCGTGGGATGCCGGCTGACCCTGGGTGAATGCGAATTTGTCGCGGTCGAATCCCGCCCAGGTGACGAAGGGCGCGCCGCTCGCGCGCCGGCACGTCCGGCAGTGGCAATGGGTGATCCCGTACGCCGAGCCTGACGCGCGGTAACGGATCGCGCCGCAAAGACAGCCTCCTTCGATCGCGTCCATGGACTTCTCCTTTAGTTGAAATCCCGTCGGGCGTCCTGAGTCGAAGGACTCCGAGAACGTCTTTCAGCACCCTAAGCGTCTAGTTGGTGCGAGCAATGCCGAGCTTTTTCATTTTCGACTGCAGCGTGGTGCGCTTCATGCCGAGCTTGATGGCGGCGCCGTCCGGACCGCCGATAATCCAATTGGTCTCGCTGAGGGCGCGCATGATGTGCTCGCGCTCCGCGTATTCGAGAGTGCCGACGCCGTCTCCGCCGATGATCGCGGCAGGCTTGCTGCGCGCCTTGAGCTCGACCAAAGGAAGCTGCAGCTCGGCGCCGCGCGACAGGATCACCGCGCGCTCGATGAAATTTTCCAGTTCGCGCACGTTGCCCGGCCACGAGTAGTCCGTTAGCGCGGCCATTGCCTTGGCCGGAATCCGGTCGATCGGCCGCTTCATGCGGCGCGCGTACTTCTGCGTGAAATAGCGAACCAGCAACGGAATATCCTCCCGCCGCTGGCGCAAAGGCGGAATCACGATGGGAAACACGTTGAGCCGGTAATACAGGTCCGTGCGGAATTGGTTGTCCGCCACCTTCTGGACGAGATCCGAGTTGGTAGCGGCCACCAGGCGCACGTCGACGCGAATCGTGCGCGCGCTGCCGAGACGCTCGAACTCCTGTTCCTGAAGGACGCGCAGCAGCTTGGGCTGGAGCTCGAGCGGAATGTCGCCGACCTCGTCGAGAAACAGTGTGCCGCGATGCGCCAGCTCGAACCGGCCGACCCGTTGCCCGATAGCGCCGGTGAATGCGCCCTTCTCATGGCCGAAGAGCTCGCTTTCCAGCAGTCCGGTGGGAATCGCCGCGCAGTTGACTTTGACCAGCGTCCGCTCGCGCCGGCCGCTCAGGTTGTGAATGGCGCGCGCGATGAGCTCCTTGCCCGTGCCGGTCTCGCCCAGAATGAGAATCGTCGAGTCCGTCGGCGCCACGGTTTCGAGCTGCCGCAGGATTTCCCTGAGCACCGCGCTTTCGCCGATGATCTCCTCGAAGTTGTATTCAGTGCGAATCTCGTCCTGGAGATAGAGCTTTTCCTCGCTCAGTTTGTTGGCGCGGTCGACCACCTTGCGGAAAGCGAGCGAGTTCTCCACGGCGATGGCGATCTGGTTGGCGATATGCTGCAGCAGCTCGGCGTCTTTCTCCGGGAAGTTCTCATCGGTCTTGCTCGCGACGACCAGCGTGCCCAGCGGCCGGCCATGAGAAATCAAAGGCAGGCAATAAGCGGACTTGAGCCCCTCGGCTAAAATGCGCCGGGCGATATCGGAACCGAACTGCTCGACATCGGCGGCAGTGATGAGAACCGGCTGGCGCGTTTCGATGGCTCGGCCGGTGGGCGACCCTGCAACCGGAATCACCAGCCCTTCTTGGAGCAATCCCTTGCTCACCGGGAAATCGAGAGCGTGAATCTGCAAGGTGCGGGTTTCCGCGTCGTAGAGCGAAAGACTCGCATACTCGTGGGCGACCAGGCGGCGCAACGATCGCGACACCGCGTTCAGCAGCTCGTGCAAGTCGAGCACCGAGACCACGGCGTTGTTGACCTCGAGTAAAATACTCAAGCGGTCGCGCTCCGCCTTGAGCTGCTCCTGCACCGACTGCGCCTGCTCGAAGTGGAGCGCGTTGTCCACTGCCACGGCGACCAGGCGCGCCACCTGTTGCAGGAAGGTCACGTCCGTTTCCGAGTAGGCGTCGCGGTTCCTGCTGCCAAAGGCCATGGCGCCGAGATTTCTGAGCGCCGTCGAAGCAGGGATGACGCAGAGCGACTCGACCCCGCGATCGCAGAGCCAACGGGAGAGATCCGGGAATTGGGTATCGGCGGCGAGATGGGACACGACCCAAGGCTGCTGCGTCTCATAAACCCAACCGCCGGGAGTCTCCATCGGACATTCGCCGGCGGGGCAAGCATAGGACGGATCGGGCGTCTCCAGGACATGAGACTTCATCACATTACGAGAGGGATCGTAAAGAATCAGATTAGCAAAATCGAACTGCACGACGCTGTGCAACCGGCGCGCCAGCTCGGCGAACAGCCGGTCGAGCTCGCGGTGCGACGCAATCGCCTCGGAAATCGCCAGCAGCGCCTCGTAGCGGCCGTGCAGAGGAGCGAGTGCTTGCAAATTCATGTCGTTGTCCTTCAAGCACCCAAAATATCCGGCAGGTCGCGGCGGATCAAGTGGGAAAATTCATCGGATCGTAACCGGCGGATGAAAAAAAATCTGGATCTTGTAACGCCCTAGTTGTACCATCCGAACTGCGACTTTGCTAATCCGTTTTCGCATCTCGATCTAACAACATTTGGTTCGGTATGGGGCCCTTGTTAATTATTCGCCCGGTGGACGGACAGATTTAACGATCTTTCTTTCCCGCAGCCCGCCTCCATTTTTCGCAAGCGTCGCAGGCCGGTATTGTGATCCGAATTTGGCGAATGCTGATTCTCGCCTTCTGTCTCTGCCCCCTCTCGGCGTGGGCCGAAGAGGAGCCTGAGATCGAGGCGCCGACCGACGTGCCGGCCAGCGTCGATCTCTATCCGTTTTCGTTTTCACGCGTCGACGGCGTGATGCGCGATTTCAATCGGCCGTCGAAAACAACTTTTGCCTTGCAGTTCGGCCCCAAACTGCTGGAGTTGCGCGCCAGCTACTGGGAAAAGCGCCAGGATGGGAGCCTTTCGGTCGGGAACTCAGACGATCCCAACGCAAGCAGATGGGGCAGATACTTCGATCTCTTCGCCGTGATCCTCTCAATTCGACGGCAAGTTGGTCGGCGAGAGCGAGATCGCTTACAGCACTTTGGGATTTTCGCCGCTCGCCGAGCAGCAGCCGCTGATGGCACGGCTCGGCGTCAATGGAAAGTGGGGGAAAGCTGGCTATGGGCTGTCGTACCGGTCGTTCGGCCAGGGATTTGTTCCGTTGGCCGGCGCGCGAGTCGAGCATGATCGCGACGAGAGCCAGTTTTGGGGTGAATACGATTTTGGCCTTTTCCGCTTGCGCGGCGCCGCCGGCGAAACCTTTGAGAAGGATTCGTTTACACAACAACTGACCCTCACCAGAACCGCCGCCACCTCATTCCAGGTCAACAAACCTTCCTGGAGTGTGCTGCTCTCCTCCAGCTATTCGTCGATCGGGCGCACCCAGCCAGTGAGCGCGAAGAGCCTTGCGGTCGCCAACGGCCTAGCGCTGATTTACCGCCCCGTACATTTGCTGACCTTCGAGCCCAACGTAAATTTCAAACACGAATGGGAGCCCGGCGCGGGACTGAAAACCGACACGCCATCGGCCGGCTTTGTCTTAGCCTACACGCCGCTGCGCGAATTCCAACTGGTCGGGCGCGCATCTTTCAGCAAGAACGTGAGCGAAGACCCGCTGCGCGACGCGTCCATCGTTAGCACCACTGCCGGGCTGAACTGGAAGCTCGGCAAATCTTTTTTCGGCGAACAGTCGTTGTCGCTGCAAGTGGAATACAAAAACGAATCCAGACCGACCCTGCCGGAAAACCAGCAGACCCATCTCACCGGAACGGTGCAGTTCAAAATCGCCGGTTTCTAGAAAGACCCCCGCCCGCTACGCCTTGCGTGAAGCACGTGCCTCGCGGGAGCTCATCCGCGTGCGATCAACTAAGTTCGTTCACCGCGATTGTGCCCGAGTTTAAACGGGTGGAACTGAATGAACCCCTTTTCGGGTTTTTCGAAGGGGCGAAAGATTTCAACTCTATGAAACGGAAATGAATCAAACCAAAAGATCCATTCCATACTGCCGGAAGTGAGGATCGAAGCCGAACGCCGATCGAATCGCAAGACGCTCCATGACTGCGAAACTCGTGGCGTCTGTGTAAGAAAAAGTCTTGTCAGTGTACTTGCGGATGATTTCTTTTGCCTTCTCCTCGTCTCTCGGGTTGACCGGCTCTATCGGCCAAACGTGAGCCATAAGCCAACGCCAAGCGATATCCGCGCCCAAGCGGGACAACAACAACGCGTGCGACTCAGCGACGATAAAATTGGTTAGCAAGGGCGTCAGGCTCCGCCGATGAAGCGCGCGGTAGTATCGCGACAGCTTTGCGATGGTAAGCATCGTCCGCATCCAAAAGCGCGTATATGGCGCTCGTGTCCACTAAGACTTGCGCCATCTCTTCCGCTCCCCCTCCGCCAAGTAGCGGTCATGATGCGCAGACACGTCTTTTTTCCCGCCAGAACCTCCGCCCACTAGGTCCCAAATCGGATCTTGTGGTCCCAACGCTTTCGCGTGGACGACCTTACTCAATTTCAGATATTCTCCTTCGCTGTCCACCACCAGGTAATCGTCCTTGCCGATACCCAGCTGCTGACGCAAGCTTACCGGGAGAGTGATCTGACCCTTTTCAGTAACCTTGACGATTGGCATATCTGGCTCCTTGTAAGAAATTCCTACCTAAGGTGTACCTTACGTCCATTCAGGTCAAGGCATTTCGAAGAGCAGCCACGATTAACCGCGTTCCGAACCTAGAGTCAGAGACTCAACTTCTTGAGCGCCTCTTCCAACTGCGCGAGCGCTTCTTTCTCCAGAGCCGCAGCGGCCTTGGCGTCTTTCAGGCTGGCTTTCGCCGTCTCGCCGATCTTGTCCAACTGTTCTTTCAGCTCGGGCGTTTGAGCGGCGAAATCTCGTAGCTCGCGATTTTTGAGCGCTTCGAGGGTGGCGTTCACTACCGACTCGCTCGTGTCCACGGAGCGGCCGATGACGTCGGCGGATTCTTTGACGGCGATCTTCAGATGATCGTCCAGTTCGGCGCCGACTCCTGCGGTCTGCGGCGCGCGCACGGCAGGATTGTCGGGCAAGTCGGGGATGACGATGATCGTTCCGGGCGGAACTTTAGAGAGATCCTTGAGGTGGGGATTGGCCGCAAGCAGGGCCGCGGTAGTGCGCTTGGTGGTTTCAGCCGTGCCCTGCCCTTTGATTTCGAAAATGCGAGTGGTCAAATCCGCCGCGCTGGTTTCGCCTTTGGATACTGCGAATCTCATAACCTCCAACCTTTCTTCAGCCGGCCGACGACTGCTCGAACCGTGCCTCCGAGTTCTCTCATTTAGTCATTCCGGCGCACGCCGGAATCCAGGCGATTCTTCGACCCGAGCCTGGATGCCGGTCTTCACCGGCATGACGAATTCTCGCCCCGAAAATCTTTCGATGCAACCGTGCTTGTTTCAACTCCCGGCCGAAAAACTCACGCCCCCTGCACGTTCAAAGGCGCCCACGGCGCGGCCAGCACCGCTCCGTTGATCTCGATCGCGTTGGTCGTGATGTTGCCGAGCACAGTAAACGGTCCGCGGTCCGGCAGCTTGAGCGCCACGGTGGTTCTCCCCTGCGTGCCTTGCACCTGGTTCGAGCTCACGATCGCGCTCGCCGCCGCGCTTTGAATCGTCGGCTGCTCTCGGCCGCGCAGCAAGCAGCGATTGTCGCTGATCGCGCAGGCGCCGGTCACCGCGATCATCACGGCTTCGGCGACGCCGTAGGCTTCGAACCGATTGTTGCGCAGGGTAACCGACTCGCGCCCCGCCGCGCGCGCCACCAGACGCCCAGGAGAAAGTAAGAAGGCCATGTTGCTCCGCGCCGCGAAAAAGGTCGTGATCCCGCGCAGGCGCGGCGGCGCCGCCTGGGCGCCGGAAATCAACACGGCGTACCATTCGGCGCTGTCGATCGTCTGGCTGACCGCCGCGCTCCGGCGCACGGTGTTGCCGCTCACGTCCAGCTCTTCGAATACGCCGATGCTTTCAACGCCAGCGGAGGTCTGGGCGCTGCCTTCGGCCGGGCCGATATCGACGATTTCGTTGCCGGCGACCCGCACCTCGCTGGAAGCGGCGAGTTGCACACCGACGCAGCGATGGGTCGGCGCCTGCAAGCCGACACCGGAAATCGTGTTGTTCACCACTTCGCCGCGCGCGGCGTCGAACAGGCGCACACCGACTACCGGGACGATCTCGTTGTCCGGCCGCGGCCGGATGTTAGCGATCCGGTTGTTTTCGACGGTGATCACCTGCGCCGAACTCTTATCGCCCATCACGATTCCGCCGCCCACAGCGCCGTCGATGAAGTTGTTCTTGATCATCGCCGACTTGACGATGGTTTCCATGACGATGCCGATACCCGCGGCATTGGTGACGCGATTGGCGATCACGTGGCACTGATCGATGCCGGTCGTGTCCATTCCTGTAGTGAGCACGATGGCGTCGTTGCCGGTTCCTTGATCGCTGAAGCTGATGCTGTTTGCGCTAACACGCGTGCCGCTGGTGCCAATCACGATGCCCCGACCGCCGGCGCGGAGCTCATTGCCGTGCACATCGAGACTCGATCCGGCGAGCACAAATCCGGTGGCAACGATGCCGCCTTGGGCGCTGTCGTTGATGAAATTTCCCGCGATGCGGGTTTCAAGGGCATGCAAACTCACGCCGACGAAACTGACGCCGCGCCGGCTGCAGAGCAGCATGTTGTCTTCGATCGTGAGCGCGAGAGTTCCTAACGGCGCCTGCTGCGCGGCGAGCACTGCGCCAGTGGCGGCCCTCACGGCGACGTTACCGATGCCGACCGGCCCGAGCAGCGAATTTTCTCGGATCGTCGTGCCGACGAGAATGCCGCCGAGGCCGACGACTGCGCTGCTCGATCCGCTGACCCCGATCCGCAGGCCGGCGCAGCGCTGCAACGTGACGCTGTTGCTGTTGGTGAAGAAAATTGCTGGCAGCGGATCACTCTCGACCGCCGCCGTGACCAGCATCAATTTCTCAATCGTGACGCCGGTGGAATCGCCGACGACGATCGCCGGGCCACGTCCCGCGTAGACGAGGTTGGTCTGCGCGCCTTGACCGCGCAGGGTCAGCGAGCGAGCGCCGCTTATGTTGATCGGCACCGGCGCCTCACCCAAGTTGTAAGTTCCGACGCCGAGACAGATCGTGCCGCCGCCGGCGGCCTTCACCTGCTCCACCGCCATTTGAATCGTCAGTGTGCCTTGATTGTGCGACTCGGCGCTGACGCACACCGTGCATTCGCAGCCCTCGCCGGCAACTTCCGGCGGCCAGAGGGTGCGGCAATCGGTCACCGAGTTGGGAAACGAAACCAAGCCGAGACGGCAAAAATGATGATGCACGCCGAGCGGCGGTGCTTCTTTCAGCTCTTCCACCGACGCATCCGCGGTGCGCGCCGCAAAGTTCCAGTAGTCGCCAATTTTGTATTTGCCGCCCGCCGGCGTATTGAAAGTGATCTGCACGCCGTCTTCGAGCACGATCGACATGCCCGCCGCCGGCACGGGAATCACCCCTTTGCTTCCCGGCGCATTGAGATCGACCAGCAAGTTGCCGTTGGTGTCGCGCACTTGGCCGCTCTGGTCCCAACGCCGCACCCGCGTGTGGCGGGCCGGATCGGTGTTGCCCTGCGCATCCGTGGCGAAAACGTTGGCGGGAATCGACGTCATCAAAGTCAAAATGCGGTTGGCGTCATCCACGCTTTTGATCTGCGCCAGCACGCCTTGCGGCTGGGGGCTCACGCCCGGTTGGCGCGCGAACTCCAGCCAATCGTCGGTGATCTCGATCCAGTCGCCGATTTTGAAATGCATGACCGAATCGCGTCCGACGCTTGCGACGGTGAGTTTGTCCAAGGCAGTGATCGCGGTGACACTCGTTGCCACGGAAGCATTGTCGCGCGACCATTTGAATGTCGCGAGACCGTTGGTCCCGCCGTCATGGATCTCCACCCGATACAAACGGTTCTCCAAACCGCGATAGCCGCCGCTCGGCGGCAGCAGGCAGGGATCGGTGTTGGTCGGCACGCCGACGGCCTTGCTGCTGAGCCTGCCGTCCGAAGGCGCGATGAGACTGTTCCATGCTTCGAGAGGCGACCCGCAGGTCGCGCCCGAGCCGACGTTGGGGAGAATTTTTACCTGCCAGACGGTTTGCCAGCGTGCCGTCGTATCGACGCCCACCGCTTTTTCGACGAGGTCCGGATCTTCGAGAAACGTCACCTCGCGCTGCCAGACGTCGACGTAGACGAGATGCGGCCCGCCGGTCGTCGGCGCAGGCGCAACTACACTCACATTGGGAAAATACGGCTGTTCGTTGTAAGGCACGGCCAGGGTACCGCGCTGCTCGGCGAGCACCGCATCGAACTCCACCGGCGCTCTGCCGTGATTCTCCGCGAGCAAGCCGTCGACGTAAATCCGGCCGCGTCCGATGGTGAGGCCGCCGGCGGCGATTTGAATACGGAAACCATCGGGAGTTTCTTTCGGCACGGTGCCTTTGCCGATGATGTCAACGGTCTCGGCGCGCCAGCGGCGATCGAGCAGCGCCGCGAGTTCGTTCCAATCGGAATCGAGCTGCACCCGCCCCTGCTGCATCAGCACCGCAGCAAAATCGTTCTTCGGATCGAACCGTACCCGGCTATAATCACCGCTCATGAGTGTCTCCCTGCTTGCTCGTTTAATGCAGGAATCATCTCACCGCTGAGACGCTGAGGACACGGAGACAATAGTCTAAAACACTCTGCGACCTCTGTGCCTCTGCGGTGACATCTTCTCTTATGTCTCGTAAAAATCCCCGCCTCCAACCCGAAGCGCAGATATTCTTCCAACCGCACTTTCAAATTGGTTTCCCGCTGGGGCTGAAAAAGATCGTGGAACGCGCCCATCTCGGACTCGTCGCCCGCGCCGGCGCGGATCTGCGCCGGGCAGGAGCCGCGCAGTTGCGCATAGTCCGGCGCGCCGTAGCGCAGCGAGGAAAAACTCGGCGCGAGCCAGCTCAACACTTCGGCGCGGATCGCGTTGACCTGCGCCTGCGGAATCGGTCCGTTGGCGGCTTTTTCCGCCGCGTCGATGCGCTGAGCGATCTCGAGGTCCGGCTGGCAGCGGTAACGGCGCGGCGTCAGCGATCCCGGCGGCACGTAGCTGAAGCGCACGCAGCCGCTCTGCTTTTTCTCCGAGCGCACCGGCGCGGTCCAGGTGTCGCCTGTCGCGAGCGCGGCGAAGAATATGGAGTTCGAGACCAGCTCGAGCTCCACCGTGCGAACTTTGCCGACGACAGTCGAGTTTTCGATCGACACCGTCCCGCCCGCGGTTTCGCGCGCGGCATCAATGCCAGAATAGGCCACCGCCGTCTCGCTCGTCGCATCGACGATCGAGTTACGAATTTTCACCTGCGATCCCTCGGCGATCTGCAGCCCGCCGAGGATGCAATGATCGATCTCCACCTCGACGTCGGGTATCGCCACGATCAGGCTCGCCTGCGCCGACGGCGCCAGAGTGCAGTGGCGCAGATGCAGGCGGCGCAGCTCATTTCCCGGCGCGCTGGCGACGCGCAGCGTGCCGCCAGCAAGCAGCAAACCATTCAACGTGACTTCGGCTTGCGCGCCGCCGCTGATGTCGAGCTCGGCTGAAAGGATGACCGTCGGGCGATGCTCGTTGGCGGCGCGGAGCTCGATGCGCTTGCCCGGCATCGACGGCGATCGCCGGCGTTTCCTCGTAGCGTCCGCTGTCGGCGATCTCGACCACGCCGCCGGCTTGCACCGCGTCGAGCGCGTCTTGAATCGTCGCGTGCGGCGCCGGAACAAACTCGATCGGCGTCGCTTGCGCGTCCAAGGTCGCCGCGCGATCGTACTCGCCGCCGCCCATGTCGGCGCTGAAGCCATAGTGAAAAGTCGCCAGCGGCGGCGCCGCTTGCGGATCGCCGCAGAAAATCCGCCCGAGCACCGGATCGATGGCGACCCGCCCTGCCGGCGGCGTGTGCGCCCAAGCGCCGCCGCCGGCATCGCTCAAATCGCAAATATTGATCGCCGCGATATCCACGCCGTCGAGCGCCAGGCTTTTCCCTGCGCCGTAATAGCGCGGCAGAGTACTGCGCCAGCACCCGCCGGCTGATCGGATCGGGCACGTTGATCGGCTCGGCCAGATGCGTGATCTCGTTTTCCCGCTCCGGCCGGGTGAAAAGCTGCGTGTCCCGCCCGAGCGGATCGAAGAGAAACCGCTGGGTATCGCCCGGCGCCGCCGGCACGGTGGGTGATCCGCGCAGGCGATAGGCGCCGAGCCGCCAGAGATAGATCGCGATATTGGGAATATTGTACTTGCCGGCGCCTTGGGCGATCCGCCGCACGTCGATCGTGTGCAGGTTGCGATCGAAGGGCCGGTTCAGACGCGCGATCTTTTCCCAATCGCGCAGATTGGGCGCGTAATGGGCTTCCGGGCGAATGTGATTCATGTTTTGCGTCCAGCCCAAAATCTGAAAGCACTCGACCACCCGCGCCGGCCAACCGGTCACGTCGCGCGCCAGTTGTTCGAGCATGGTCGCGGTGCCCTTGCGCCGGCGAAAGGCGATGGTGTGCGCGACTTCGGCGCGCGGGCTCGCGACTTTCGGCACCACGCCGTGCAGGCTCCGGTAGCCGATCAGGTCGCCGATGTACGGCACGACCCAATCGCCGCAGGTTTCGATGAATTGATCGTCGTAAAGCTGATCGAGGTTCTCTTCGAGCACGCCCGCCTGCTCGGCGATCACCGCAAGCAGCTCGCGCAGCGGCCCGCCCTGCTCGGCGTCGCGCGCCCGATAGATCGCCGGCAAAAGCTCGTACAGTTTCTCCGCGTCGAAGCTCATGCCATCACTCCCAATTGATCGAGCGGCGCCGGATCCAACGTCAGCAGCTCGGCGGCCGGCAGTTGGCCGTTGGCCGTGAGCACCGGCAGCTCGGCGAGGAGACGCTGCTGTAAACTCGGCGTCGCGCCGCTGCGGTAGAGTTTGTCGACGTCCACCGCAATCACGCCGGCAACCGCTTGCACCGCGGCGATCACTTCGCTCAGCATGACCGGCTGGCCGAAGGCGCGCGCAGCGAAGGAAAATTGCTCGCGCAGCGCCTGTTCCACCGCGGCCAGCACCTTGTCGATCTCGAATTCAGCGGCGATCTTGATATGGCCGGCGAAACGAAAATACGCCGGACGAAACGTCTTGACCCGCAGCTCGACGAACGGATCGCCGGCGGCGCGCATCGCTGCGAGCAGATTGTCGAACGTCGCGCTGCCTGGAATCACCGCGGCGCCGTTCGGACCGGCCACAGTGACCAGCACGCCGCGGCTTCGCCCGTCCCAAGTCCAGGTCGCCAAGGCCTTGGCGATGCCGCCGAAGGCGCGCGCGAAATTTTCATAGTCGCTGAGCGAAACGATCCGCTCAAGGGTCAATACTTTGAGCGGCGCGTTGGCGCGCGCGTCATCGAGCTGCTCGGGGTCCTGCGCGCCGCCCGCGTCCAGCGGATTGGTCACGCCTTTGACACCGAGCGGCCGGCTGAGAAGCATGCTCAATTGGCCGGACTTGACCAAGCCTTCGACGCCGATGCCTTTGCGATACTTGGCGCGGATATTATTTTGACCGCTCGGCAGCCGCGCGCCGGTAAGGCCGTCGCCGAACTGCACGGTGGTACTGCCGTCATCGGCGCGCCGCGCGATGTACACGTGGTCTTTGCTTTTCTGTCCGTACAACGTCGGCGCTTCCTGCCAGAGCAGATCGTTGACCCGCACTTCGAGAGTCGATGCCGCGCCGCTGGCGTTGGCTGCGCTCGTGTAAGTCAACGGCGGCTGGCGCAGCTTGAAGCGTTGAAACTTTTCACTGGCATCGCCGCCGCCGAGAAGTTCCTGGACCGTTTCGCCGTGGGTTCCCGCGGCGACGTTGGCGTTGAGGGCGAAGCTCGCCCGCGCATAGCTCTTGGCGAGCGCCGGGGTCACCGTGACCGCCGCGCCTTTGACCGAGCTCACTTTCACCACTTCGTTGATCGCTTCTCCCGTGGCGCTGTCCTTGCCCGACGCCGCGAGCTGTTGTCCGGGAACGAGGCTCCCGGCATCATTCCCAAGCTCAATCACCGCGCCACTGATCGGATCGTCGATCGGTTCTTCGGCCATCTCGAGAAACTCACTCTGCGCAAACACCATCGTGTCGCGGTAGTCCGCGCTATCGAATAAGGTCAAATTCTCATTGGTGTCGAGCTGAATGCGCGTGGTTTTCCCGGTGACCGTGAACTTGGCGCCGGAAGCTTCGGTGACTTTGGACGCCCGGTAGAGCTCTTGATAGCTCGGCTTGGACAACACCAACCAGCTTCGCTCGACGATCGCCGGATAGGTGGTGTCGAGATCGATGGTCTGACCGGAGATCGTAAAATTCCAGTCGCTGCCCGGCTGCTGGTTGTAATGGCCGAGAGTCTCGTTAGAGAGCGTCGCCGGATGCGGCGCATTGGCACCGAACAGCGCGGCCCGCTGGCGCAGCGCGAAAATTTTCGGCTCCACTGCCGGCAGTACCTTATGCGGCGAGGTGGTCCCCAAGCCTTCAGACCATTCGATGCGCGTGCGATTGGCTTCCGCGTAGGCGCTCACTTCGGTGAGCCGGCGAAAATCCCAACGCTCGCTGCCGGGATCGTTTTCCCGTTCCTTGCCGACGAGCAGAATCGCATCGCCGGGTTTGAGATTGGTGGCGATGCCCTTAAGGTAAGCCACCCGGTTGCCGAACTTGGGCACATTGATCCGCGTCATCTTCGGTCTGAGCGCGTTCCACTCGACCCGCGCGGTGATCTTCTCGATGGTCTCGAAGGTCTGCGGCTTTTCGCCGGGACCGGGAATGCTTTGCACGCGGGTGCCGACGTCGATCACCGTTTCGCGCGGCGCTCCCGGGGCTTCTTCGAGAGTGAACGCCAGCGCCGCGCTCGCCGCAACGCCGGGATGGAGCTCGTAGCCGATCAGGCGCGCGAGCTCCAATACCGAACGCCGCTCGGTGGCGGTGCGCAAAAACGATTCGTTGACCAGCCGCTCTTGATAGAAAGTCAGAACGTCGGCGACAACGGCGGCGGCATCGAGCAACGCGATCGTGAAGTCGTCGTCCGCGCGGGTACGGAGCTCTTTGAGCGCGGGAAACTCGGCGCTCGACAGCGCCGCGAGCATCGACGCTTTGAAAGAGGAATGTGTGCCGGCGCGATAGGAGACCGCCGACAGGCCAGGACGATTGACCACGACCGCCGGCGTTTCCGCCGCCAGTCCGGCGCAGCAGCCGCAATCGTTGGGATGGCTCGGAGAAATCGATCCGGCGCTCACTTGCCACCTCCGACCGACAGATGAAACACGCCATGCTCGGCAAAGTTGGGGTCGTTGTCACAGCGCGCGATCTCCAGCCGCCCGAGCTCGAGCTTGCCCGCCGCGAGCGCTTTGTTATCCGGTGTGCCCTGGCGCTGAAATTGATTCACCTGCACCGACATCACGCCCGGCACCGCCTGCGCCGCGGCGATCAGCGGGCTCGAGATAGACAGTCTGACCGAAGGTGAATCGGTCGGGGTGAAACACGCCGAACCTGCCGTCGGAAAGCGCGCGATTGCTGAAGAGCTTGAGCAGCTCTTCTTTCACGTGGGCGCGAAAATAGTCGGGCTCGGCGCAGACGTGCATGTCGATCTCCAGCGACACATAGCGCGGCCCGTCGACTTCGAGATCGTGTCCGGCCATGCGATAGCGCTCGACATGGCGGCGAATCGAATCCTCGAAGTCGTCGTCCATCGGCGCGCCGCCCAGCCGATCCACGGTGATGAACACCGTGTGCCAGCTGCCGGTCCAGCGAAACGTCGCGATCGCGCGCTGCACGCCCGCATGCCGCTCGGTTACCGCCGCGTAATCCGCCTCGGTGACGGCGCGCTCCTGGGTGCGAAATGCCGCCGGCGCATAGGCGCGCACTTCGGCAGTCGTCTCCGGTTCGATGCCGCCAGCGGCGGGCAGAGGGTTTCGCACCAGGCGGGTCTCGGCGCGGAGCGCCGCGTCTTTCGTGAACAGATGCGCGATCGCTTCGGCGCCGACGTTGCCGGCCGCGCCGTTGCCGATGCGATACTTCGCTGTGAAAGCGCTCAACTCTTGCGGCCGCGCGCCGAGCCGGCCATCGCCGAAACGCAGCCGCGCGGTGCCGTTGTCTTCGATCTCCGCGACGAAATGCGGATCGATGGCGCTGCTGTCGAGCAGATCGCGCACCGGCGTCCATTCGATCTCGTCGAGATTCAGTTTGCTTGCCAGCCGCGCCGCGGGGAGCGCTCGGCGCGGTTCCTGCGCTGCGGCGCCGCGCTGCCGGAGCCGGCAGCGGATAGACGTTCAACTTTCCCTGTTCTTCCTTGATGCTGAAGCCGCGCCGGCTATCGCTGATCGACCAGAACGGTTGCGTTCCTTGGATCGAAGCGCCGCCGGGGAAGCCGATGCCGACGGCTTCGAATTGCTCTTGCAAAGCAGTTGGCAAAATCTTGTTATCGAGATCGGCGGCGTCCTGCGCGCCGGGTGTAAAGCCGAAGAGCAGCGAGCTTTCCGTCAACGTAGCGAACGTCAAGGGCCGCGCCACGAATTTGGGACGGAAGCGCACCGGCAGCGCGATCGGATCCTTGGGCTCGCAGCGATCGCAAGTCGAGGCGGTTGTTTTTGCCAGCGGCGCCTTCGGCACTTCGCCCAGCGTTTGCTCCACCGTCCTGCCGTGATCGGCGAGGACGATGTTGCCGCGCGCCACGCTCACGTCTTTGATGAATGTCCCGCCGTGGGTGCTGTCGGTCTGGGCCGAAATGCACAGCGGAAACGGCAGTGCGTCCGCTTCGCCCCAGAAAATTTCGCTGATCGCCTCGCCGGTCAGCAAATCAGTCAGCGGCTGTCCGTCCAGCATCCAAAGTCTCCACGTGGGTAAGTCGTACGGCGCAGCGGTGCGCCGGGTCGGCATCCTCCGCTCGCCCGGTGCGCGGGCCGATGACCTCTTCGAAGATAAGCACGTCGCCGGCCTTGAGGTTGAGCAACGCGCCGCGCAAGGTCGCGTGGGTCGCGCCTTTGGGCAAGCAACAGCGCTCGTCGCCCCAAGTATAAAAATGAATCTTGTTGTGCGCCTCGAAGAGCGGAATCGCCTCCATGGTTTCGAACACTTCCAGCGCCTGCGGCGCGCACGGTGGCGTCGTCGGCCAAAGCCGGCGGCTCGCCGGGGATGCGCGTAAAGAGCTGGGTCCCCGCCTCGATCACAGCCACGTCGGAGTGGACCTGCACCTGCACCCAGGCGCGCGCGTTGCAGCCGTCGTGCATCGGGTAATCGACCAGCCGCGCGTGGCGGCGCACCGAAACGCGCCGGCGCGCGGTGCCGAGATAAGCCTCCGTCGCAACGGCGTCCTGCTGATAGCTTAAATGGTCGCCGACGTAGGCGAGCGTCTCGACCAGGGCGACGCCGAGATCCGCCGCATTGCGCTCACGCCAGTTCGGCATCAGCACCGTCATGCGGTCGAGCATCAGGCGGCGAAAGCTCGCATAGTCCTTGGCGAGATAATCGATCTCCGGTTCCGCGCGCGCGGCCGGCGGGCAATCGCATTTCGGCTGGCAATCGAAGTCTGCCGGGCAATCGACCTTGAAAGAAAAATCCACCGCCGCGAACAATGGATCGATGCCGTCGGGCGGCGCCGCATTTTGCGCGTTCTGCACCAGCCGCAGAGTATAGATCGAAAAATCGCCGTACTTGTCGAGATCGACGCGCAGCGCCCGCGCATTGATCGTGTCCACCGCCGCGTTCGACCGCGACGATGCCGCGAATGCGCTCGCCGCCTTCGATCTGGATATTCGCCGCAGCCGAGCGCATTGGGCGCAAGATCGTTGATGAAATGCACGACGAGCTTCTTTTGCCGATTGGCCGGATCGCTGAGCTCGATCTCGTGGTCGAGCACTTCCAGATAATCGATGCCGTTGAGCGCGCTGCCGACGAGTTGGTTGCGCCGCAGTGGGTCGCAGCAAAAATAGATCATGCGCCCAAGCCTCCGCGGCTGAACTCGGCGGTCTGGCGCGTCTGGGTGCGCCGGACGATGTACTGGATCGTCACCCGCAACGTCGCGTCGTCGTTTTCCACCTGCACCGACTCGACGGCGATCAGATCGCCGAGCCACTGCTGCAGCGCGCCTTGAATCAGGAACTGCGAAGTCGCCGCCAAGGCGTCGCTGTTGGGCGCAAAGACGAGCTGCATCAAGCCGCAGCCGAAGGTCGGCCGGTTCACCCGCTCGCCCGGCGCGGTGAACAGCACCTGCTCGATCAGGTCGCGGATGTGCGCGTCTTCGGCCGCTTCCGCCGTGCGCCCGCGCGTGTCGAAATGAAATGGATAATCGAGCTGGCTCATAGTCCGGTCACCCTGGTTTGCGTAAGAACGATATTCAGCGGCGTCGCCGTGGGCGACGCACGTCGCGACGCTCGATTGCAGCAGCACCGGCATGCCGCCGGCCATGATCCGCGTGGCGCCGATCAGCCACTGCGCCGTGACGCAGGGCCCGTTGCCGCCCGGCGGCGCGAACGGGCAGCCGGTGATCACGTGCGGGCTCGCCATCGTCGCGATCGCCATACCGTTCACCGTCACGCGCGGAAACGGCACCGCCGGCTGCGCCTGCCCGCCGTGCGCGCACATCACAGTCGCGTTTGTGTGGAGCAAAAATCCCGGCATGTTGTTTTCTTCTCTTAACGTCTGTCTGCGAGAGTCAGTTGGAAAGTCGATTTTTCAGTTCCGTCATTGCCGCGAAAGCGGCAATCCAGGTTTATTGAGTTTCCTGGATTCCGGGTCGCGCCAGCTATCGCCGGCTTGCCCGGAATGACGCTCTTTTCTGAATCCTTCCGTCCACGGCATCACGTCACCACCAGAGCGACTTTGTTGATCATCACGCTCGGCCCCATCATATCGATCGATGCGCCCTTGCCATTGTTGATGTAGATGCCCGTGTCGTTGACCACGATCATCGCGCCCGTCGGGCTCCGCAGCACGATGCCGCCCGTGCCAGGCGGCGCGGGCGCGGGGACCGGCGCCTGCATCGGCACCGGCGTGGCATCGCTGATGATGATCGCGTTCTGCAGCGTCGATTGAATGACGATGGTTTGTCCCGGCGGGATCGGCGGCGGCGCCAAGGCCGCAGGCGGCACTTCCGCGAACGCGCCCCAGAAACCGCCCACCCAGATCGGATATTCGGGATCGCCCTGCTCGAATTCCATCCACACCGCGGCGCCGACCTGCGGCACCATGTAGACGCCTTCCTGCTTGCCGGCGATCGGCATGCACGGCAGCGCCCAGGTCGTCGGCACCAGCCCCTGCACGTCCGGCACGATCGCTTGGATGCGCCCGCGCTGCTCGGGATCGACGTTGTTGATCACCGTGCCGCGGTATTTGCCGTAGTAGCGGGTGGTTTTCTCTTCGCTCATGCGGCCACCTGCGGCACCGTCGAGATCAGCCCGTTGCGGCTGAGCTCGAAGCTTTGCTTGTATTCGCCGGCTTTGATTTTGTGGGTCACGCTTTTCACGTAATAAAGTCCGTCGTAGGCCGTCCCGGCGCCGCGCACGCCCACCAGCCGGCGCGGCTTCAGCACGCTGCCGTAGCGCAGCACGTCGAGCTCGCCTTTGCCGGTGACCGCTTCGGCCATCTGCGCCGCTTTGGCCAAGCCGATCATGATCGACTGCGGCACCGGTCGCTTGGACAGATCGTCGCTCACCGGTTTCAAGTGCGTCGGTATGGGCGGAATCAAACCCAGCGGCGGGTTGAGCGGCGTGATCGGCGGCAGCGGAATCGCGATCACCGCTTTGGATAATTCTTCGTAGTAAAAGACCGTGGGAATGCCGTTCAAATTGTTGTTGAAGCTGAACGACAGCGACTCGACGTTGGTGTGCGCGTCCATGTTGATGTTGAGCGCGCGCTGCGGCTGGCCGACTTTGATCTGCGGTCCCCAGTAAGCGACGTTGGCGCCCGGCGCCGGACCGGGATCGAGATAAAACACGTAGCCGACCTTGGAAGCGAGATCGTTGATGTACTCGAGGTCGGTGCCCTTCTGCGCCGGAATGCGCGTGGTCGGAATCGGCACGTCGATGAGCACGCTCGGAATGATCAGCGGAATGAGACCCAGGAAAGCGTACTTCAAAAGCAGCAGCGCCACCCGTCCCTCGGCCGGCGTCGCCGGAAAAGGAAAGCCGCTGAAATCGATTTTGTCCATCAACACCGTCAAGTCTTCGCCGGTGATCGACAAGGTCGATTGCCCGGGCGCGCTTCCCGGCGTGATCTCGTGATTGGTCACGACCCCGTCCATGATCACGTGCGGCGTGCCGCTGACGATGACGACGATGACGACGCGGAGAATATTGATCGGCGCGCCGCCGGTCAGAAGAAACAGGGTGTGCAGCGGCGACTGATTGCTCACGGTGAACGAGAGTTGAAAACCGCTGCGGCCGACGTCGTTGACCGTAACCGAAAGCTCGGTGAGCGCGTCCATTACCGCCTTGGGCGCCGGGATCGGCACCAGCGGCCCGATGAAAAGCTGCAGGGTCACCCCTTTAAGCATTCTTCGGCCCCGGAATGCCCTGCGGCAAGGTGATGCGCACGGTGGCGCCGATGGTTTCGGTCAATTCGTCCGGACGGATCGCGCCGTTGGCATCGCACAATCGCCAGAACTGCTCCGGATCGCCGAGATACTTCGCCGCGAGATTGTCGAGCCGGTCGCCCTGCACGACGGAATGCTCCTGAATCAACACGAACTCTTCCGGCGACGGCACGAAGCGCCGCTTGAGAAACACGACGGTTCCCCCGTCCACCGTCGCAAGCTTCGCGGTGCCGGCGCCGTGATAGCGGCTGTTCGGCGGAAACTCCGCCGCGTCCGCACCGCCGGCCTGCAACATCGCCTGTAATGCCTGCATGGGATCGTTCATGGGATGCCTCGTATTCCCAGAAGGCTGAGCGCGCCGCCGAGACTCCTGCCGGCGAGTTGCTCCTTCTGCTGCTGGTAGGCCATGAATAGACTGCCGCCTTTGTTGTCGAAGCCGAGATCGGTCACGCTCAACACGCGCATGCCCAGACTCACCTTGGCGCGGATCGGGTTGAGCGCCGGGTCGAAGGCCTCTTCGGTGATGCTGAAATCGGTGATGCGCACCGGCACGATGCGGCTTTTGCTCCAGATGAATAGCGGCAGCGCCGCCATCATCGGCAAAATTTCCAGCATGCCGGCCTGCGCAAGAGAATTGTTCGACAGCAGCTGGCTGCTCGCCGGATAGACGATCGTCTCCAACGCCGCCAGTTGCGGCTGGATGCCGAAC
The DNA here is from genome assembly GCA_963745035.1 of uncultured delta proteobacterium. GTDB lineage: Bacteria > Desulfobacterota > Binatia > UBA9968 > UBA9968 > DP-20. Next base: position 863,021 of record CAVUVW010000013.1, read on the forward strand.
TCCACAATGGCGCTGTTCTGATCGGGAAACTCCAACTGATCGGTGGCGTCGATCTCGGCGTCGAGCTTGATCGTCTCCACCGGCGGCCCGGTGAGCCGCATCGCCTCGGCCCGGTCGCCGCTTTCTTTGACGGTCTGCGGCTGCAACGTGCGGCTCAAGGTATCGGGATTGTATTGCAGCACGATGATGCGCCGCACCGCGGCGGTTTCCGCATCGATCAGCACGATGCCGCCCTTGAGCACGCGCGGCGAGTTGGGAAACGTGGTCATGATAGTTTCACTCGGCTAAAATCGCCGCACGAACCCAAACTTTACGTCGGCCTTGCGCACGTCCGTCGGATCCTGCGGATTCACGCCCAGTCCGATGTTGGTTTCGAATTTTACGCCGCGGCCGATATCTACCTGGAAATCCAAGACGAATTCACCTTTGCGCACGAAGGTTAGTCCTTTAAACAGAACGCCGGTGCCGACAGCTAATTTATCAGCCGTATCGCCTTTGAAACCGGCATAGCGGAAACTCGTCTTCAACACGTTTAATCCGAGAGCGTAGCGGGACAGCGCGTCTTGCAGAACTTCAGGCTCATCCGAATGCAGAATCGCCGCTTGATACAAATGATGCCCGTAGTCCTGAAGATTTTTTCCAACGTCGAGTTCGAGCTTGTCTAGAAATAGCGGAAGATCACGAAGCTTCGGCTCCGGCTCGGGCTGGCGCTGAATTAGACCGGAGCGCATGGGATGAACAGGCTGAGAAGTATTCCCAATTGCCGCTGCGTCGCCACCACGAGGTTCTGGCGTTGCTTCTGAAGCTTCCGGCGCGCCGACGCCTTGTTGGACAACGTGGGTCAATTCGTGGGCGAGAAGCCGCTGACCGGCGCGGCTGCGTGGCGCATATTGACCGGCGCCGAAGACGATGTCCTCACCCACCGTGTAAGCGAGCGCGTTGACCGCGTGCGCCGATTGCGCCGCGGCAGCGTCCGCATGCACGCGCACGCTGCTGAAGTCGTGGCCGAACCGCGCAGCAAAAAAGCGCCGCGTCTCTGCGTCCAGCGGCTCGCCTGGCGACGACAGCACGCCGCTGACAAGCGGCGCCGCATCCACCGGTCCCGCCGCGCCGAAGCTTGAGGCTCGTTGCACAATTGTCGTCGGACCGCTCGGCCGCGCGCTCCTGCATTCCCGTTTGGTTAAGACCAGATCTTCTTTCGGACAGGCGTAATCGTAAAAGCACAACGGCGTCGCCGGCGGCGGAGTCCAGGTGTTGATCGGCGCGGTCCCCACCACGATGTCGCGCTTCCGCACAATAACGCGAATCACGAGGCCGTCGTCGAAGTGAACGTAACAGCCGTAGTTGCCGTTGGCCCGGGGTGGTTCGCAGTCGATGCTGGTTACCTTCGCCTGCGACGGCGGCGTCATGTCGTTGCGCACGTAGTGCTCGGCCGCCCGCTTGCTGATGCTCTGCGGATCGTTGAACCAGCTTGGACAGGGACTTTCTTCCTCTTTGTCCGCGCCGCCTTCGGTTTGCGCAACAGTCTCCGTCGAACCGTCCCCGCTCGGCGTTTCTTCCTGGCGCTGGACATTTTCGGTGCCGGCCATGCGTCGTTGCACCAGCGCTGTCCCGCCGAAATTCGATGGTTCGGATTGCTGATTCGGCTCCGCCGTCCGCATGACCTGATCCGCCACCCGGTCCGCTTCTCGCTCGTACGCGTCCCCGGGCTCATTGATGCGCAATTTGGTTTGCAACGGCTGCCCAAGGAGCTTCTTTCGTTCACACTCAGAACAATTCCCGCTAAGGTCGCTCGGGCCGCCGCAGGGACACTTGCGCCGTAGCAGAGCGCCATGGATCGGCACGAATCGCGAATGCGAGCTCTGCGTCCTTTCCGTTGGTGACCTGCCTTCGCTTAACCTCATCGACAACCCACCCTCCGATAAAAAGTGCGCGTCATGCGTGCATATCCCACAAATCCTTCACCCCTCGAGCCGTGCCTTAGGATGGGTGCGACTCACAGCCCCCGCTCCTGAAAGCGATAAATATCTGCAACTAAAAAGTGATATCCGAAGTTTGATTACCCGCGATACTCTTCCACCGAGTATCCGCATCTCTCAACTCTTTCGTTGCCCCGCATTTCACTGTTGGCACCGCAGGAGTGAAATGAGGCTTGCCTGAGCTATCGATGAAGTAGCCCCAGAACAGACAGGCCAGTACCTTTTTTGAACCCATCTTGTCCTCACAGACTGCACAAGTTTGAAACGTCTTACCGACATTGATCGCGGTAATGTCATCACCAGGGGCATCCCACATGATCGCTGGCTTGGTGGCTGATCCGAGAACACTCATGTCTGTCTCACCCCGCGGTGCCGGCGTAAAAAACGGGTCTATGTCCTGATTGGGTACGTCCACTCGCCAGCCTCTGGAGGATTCGTTCGGATCGTTCCACCCCGAACGAAGCTGACGCAATGGGTCCAACGGATCAGCTGTGATCAAACGAGACGAATGAGGCGGCGGCAATCTCGGGTTCATTTTCGTGTTGCGCACGGTCTGAATCAAATGCAGATGAGTGCACGGACATTGAGAACGATCGTGTTGAGCCGAAATTTCCAGATATACGCCCCGTTTTTTATTGGCGTCATTGTTAAAATAGGGATATTCCCCCGCAAAGGCCCTGCCAATTTTAAACTCGACATCGCACCCGCCGGAATCAGTGCTACAGACTGCCGTATAAGTCTGTTCAAGAGTCGTCTGCTGCTGAAATAACGGGGTGCCGTTTTCATCCTTGGATCTCATGCCCTTAGATACACCTGAGCGCTCTTCGAACATTCCCCGAGTTTGTCTTCGAAGGACTGGTTGCTCGTCCGACAATGCGGCCTGCTGCACGATATGCGTCAGTTCGTGAGCCAGCAATTGTTTGCCTCGCAAAGTACCTGGCTGGTACTGCCCATCGGCGAAAGCCACATGGTTATCGACGGTATATGCGAACGCCTTCACCGCTCGCGCCGATTCCGCGGCACGTGAATCCGAATGCACCCGAACACGGCTGAAATCATGTCCGAAGCGTGGCTCGAAAAAGGCACGGGTCGCGGCATCCAGCGGTTGACCCGGCGAAGAAAGCAGGTCTCCGAAGATCGCTAGCGCGGTGGTGGGCCCAGCAGTGCTCGCGCTCACATCACGTTGCAGGGGTAGGGGCATTGGGACCTTTGAAGCAGCCATCTCAGAAGCGGGACCTGCCATCCGCATGACCTGGTCCGCCACCCGGTCCGCTTCTCGCTCGTATTCGTCTCCCGGCTCGCCGATGCTCAATTTGCCCTGCAGCGGTTTGCCGGTCAGCCGCTTACTCTGACACTCTGAGCACTCGCCGGTCAGATTTGCCGAGCCGCCGCAGCCGCATTTGCGCTGCAAAATTCTCGGGTGCATCAAAACCGGCGAGCTCGGTGACGCCATGGAATTTTTTTGGGTCTGCAATTGCGTTTCCAACATTTCACCCGTTGGCGCCCGTCATGCCGCCACGATCCAAGCTTCGCGCCGCCCGCCAAACCGCCACAAACTCTTAGCCATCCGGCGCCGCCTGTTTTGCCGCCGGCGCCTTGTTCACGGCGACGCGGGTCACATTGATATTTTTCGAACCCGACTTCACCACATCGCGTGTCATCGTGTAGGTGATTATGAAAGCCGGCCCGAAACGTTTGCCGCCGCAGCTGAAAGATTGCTGGCATTGAACCTCGCAGCTGTCCTTTTTGAGTTCGTGCAGCAGGCTGGCATCTTTGTTTGCGAACACATGCAGGTCGTAAAATCTATTTTGCCCTGCAGCCAATTTAGCTTTGCCGAGAAAATTGGATTCCGCGCCGACGACGAATGAGCTGCCGGCCGTGCTCCGCGCCTGATCGCTGCTGACATTCGAGCAGGCGTTTTTCCCTTTGTCGCCGCAGGTGTTCTTGGTCCTTTTGAGGCTCTCGTGGATTGCCGTGCCGTCCCAAACTTTGCCGCTGGGATCGGAAACTTCCATCTCAGCGATACCACCCCAGCCGTTCAGAAAACCGTTCTTGCCAAAATCGACGTCGTTTGCAGGATGGACAGCAGCAACTTGGATGTCCGACGGGCAAGTTGGGCCACCTTTGCTTCGGCGGCGGGTCCTTTTTAACTGGCGCGGGTTTGGGCGCGTCATCGGGCCCATTGATCACGATCTCTCGACGGGCTTCCGGCGACCCGTATTGCTCCCGATACTCAAGAGCGCTGCTGTGACGAAGATGAATCACGCGTCTCGGAACGAACCGGGACACGGCTGAAGTCATGCGTAAAACGAGCCTCCGCGCGCTGCCCATGCTCGATAAATGTCTGCGGAACAGTTGACCTTCGGGTATCGCCGAGTTGAGTTGCAGTCTTTTGCTTTGGCACTCCCCACAAACGCCGCTCATTCCCGGCGCCGCGCCGCAGGCGCATTTGCGCTGCAATAGCCCGGGAGCGGCGTGCGCAGAAAACGCTTGTCCGGTTCGTATGTGGGATTGAGCGATCATCGTCAAACCTGCATCGCGTAGCCCGCATAGCTGTCGGGGTTGTTGATCGTGTCGTTGTTCCCCGGCAGAGAGCGAAAAAGAATTCCCAGCACCGGAATCTTGCCGAGAAAATTCAGTACGCTGCCCCAAAATCCGCCGCCTCTCGGCTTGAGCTTCTTGAAATCTGCTTCGTTGGAGTAGGCGCGATCGGTCGTCAATAACGCGTTGTGCACCGATTCGTGAATGATGGTTTCGATCTTGAAGTCGGGAGTCGCTGCTTTGTAGGCGGCGGAACAGACGTGGAGAGCGCCAAAGCAAGTCCACATCAACCGCCCTCCGGTGCACCAGCGCTTTGACGTGCCACACAGTGTCCAAGAGCTAGGATTACAGTCAAAGCGCAGCGCGCGCATGTTGGCGCGGATGAATCGATACTTTTGCCGCACGTCGCGGACAAAGCCGTCGTCGATCTCGCCGCTGCCTGCCGGATCGAAGTATTGATTGAATGCGGCCTTGTCCGCCGGAACCATTTTCTTCCAACCCGGATCCAGGCTGGTGATGGCGCGATCGAGATGATTCGAGTGCCGGCTGGTGCATCGCTTTCAGATCATTTTGCAGAGCCGGCTCGCAGTCTTCGGTTTCGGTGCGCGGTTGATTCGCCGGCTGCCGGCGCAAGAACGCCGGAGCTTGGCTGAGTTGCGTCTGCGCAGCGGTCGGCTCGCCGCTCGTCACCTGCGCCGCTACGCGATCGGCTTCGATCTCCGCGGCATCGTTCGCCGCGCCGATTTCGAGACCCGGCTGCACGCTCGCGGCGCTACCGGACTGCTGCACGACGTGCGCCAGCTCATGGGCAAGCAAACGCCGCCCCTCGGTGCTCTCCGGCGCATAACGCCCCGCATCGAAGGCGATGTGCGCTCCGACGGTGTATGCCTGGGCACCTACCTCCTTGGCGGAGTTGGCTGCGAGGTCGTCCGCATGAATCTGTACTTGGCTAAAATCATGGCCGAACCGCGCCGCAAAATATTCTCGTGTCGCGGCGTCGAGAGGTCGGCCGGGCGCGCGCAGCACTTCGTGTACGCTTGCCGGCGCCAAGCCCTGGGTTTTTCTTCCTTGGTGCAAATGATTTTTTTGGCACGCATCGCAGTCCCCGCTCAGGCCGGCAGTCCCGCCGCAGGCGCATTTGCGCTGAAGCAAGGCTGCATGAGGCGCCGCCGACACTCGCGCCCCATGTCCGTCGAGTTGATTTGCGCTTTGTCGCTGTAGTTCCATGGATCAGCGCTTCGAGCTCTTCGTTGCGCCGAGACTCGGCATGGGTTCGACAAGACTCCGCTGCACGGCCTGCGCGATTTCCCGGCCGATGGCCGGCGCGCCGCTGCTCGCTTCGAGGAAAATTGCGCCGCCGTCGACCCGCGCGCGCGCGCCCGCGCGCAGCGCCTGCGCCAGCTCGCCGTCGCCGAGCACGGACACGAGCTCGCGCTCCAACGTTCCGGCGAGCATGTTTCCATCGCGCACGTCGATGCCGCGCAGCACCACCTCGCCGATTTCGAGCGTCACGGCGGGCCGCGCCGGCGCCGGCTCGTCGATGCGCGCGCGGAAATCGTCTTGCGCCATGCCGCGGCGCGCGCGGCGTCGTAGATTCATCGCCATCCGCCGATCTCCGCTTCGCTGAGCGGCCGCTCGAGTTTTTGACATTCGTGCTTGGCCGCGAGCAGCAAATGAGACATGCGCACCGGCTCGCCGGCTTCGGCGGCGACGAACGCCGCGTTGAGCGCCATGTTGCGGATGTTGCCGCCGGCCACCGGCAGGCGCGCGAGCTGGGCGAAGTCGAGCCCGTCGGTCGGCGTCTGCGCCGGAAAGACGCGCCGCCAGATCTCCCCCCGCTGCGCGGCGTCGGGAAACGGAAACTGCACGACGAAGCGCAGCCGGCGCAGGAACGCCGTGTCCAGGGCGCTTTTCAGATTGGTCGTGAGGATCGCCAGGCCGCGGTAGGCTTCCATGCGCTGGAGCAGGTAGCTCACCTCGATGTTGGCGTAGCGGTCATGGCTATCTTTGACCTCGCTGCGCTTGCCGAACAGCGCGTCGGCCTCGTCGAAAAGCAGGATCGCGCCGCCCTCCTCCGCCGCGTCGAACACGCGGCGCAGATTCTTTTCGGTTTCGCCGATGTATTTGTTGACCACCTGACTCAAATCGATGCGGAACAGATCGAGATGGAGCTCGTTGGCAAGCACTTCGCCCGCCATCGTCTTACCGGTGCCGCTCGGCCCGGCGAAGAGCGCGCTGATGCCGAGGCCGCGCGAGCTTACCGCGGCGAATCCCCAGTCGTCGTAAACCCGGCTGCGCTGGCGCACGTGCACGGCGATTTCCTTGAGGGCCTGCTTCTGCGCCTCGGGCAAGATCAGATCTCCCCAGCGCGCCTTGGGCTCGATGCGCTGGGCCAGCCCGTTGAGCCGCGGCCGCGCTTGCACCCGGCAGGCCTCCCAGAGCGAGGAGCGCAGGTTGCCGGTCTCAGAGCCGTGCAGCGCTCCGGCGCAAGCCGCACGGATCGCGCCGCTGTCAAAATTGAACTGCGCGCCGAGGATTTCCACGCCGCCGTTCAGGCGCGCCGCCGCCGCGCCCAGATAGCGCCGCCACATGAGCCGTTGCTCCTCGGTCGTCGGCTTCACGACGTCGAGAGTGACCATCGCTCTCTGCAAGCCGTCGCGCCGCGTGCGCCCGCTCACGATCAAGACTCCGCGGATTTCCTGCAGCACGCGGTTGAGCGCAGTCTCGCGGCCGGCGTCGGCGTTGTCACCGTCGCCGGTTTCGATCAGCAGACCCGCGCCGCTCAAGATCGCTTCGCGCTGCCACAGGCGGAGAAACGCGTCCAGCTCGGCGGGATGGGACAGGCAGCGCGCTCGCCGCGACCGCGTAGAGATGCGAGACCGAGCTGAGCGCAGGCGGTCGCCGCGATCTCCCGCTTGCTTTGCGCCTCGTTGCCGCAAAGCTGCACGATCGGCGCGACGGTTTGTCCGGCCGACGACCAGACCCGGGCCATGGCCTCGGCCTGCGCGCGGTGCGATTGCGCCAACTCGGCGGGCGCGGCCAGCCATTCGAGCATGCCGTTCAAACGCTCGTCGAGATGGGCCACGCCGGCAAGATAATGCAGCACGCGCTCATCGATGCGAATGCGGCTTTGCGTGAGGCTTTCCCCGCCAACTTCGATCAAGCGCCAGCGGCGCAGCGGCCCGGCGGGCGAGAGCGCGCTCCAGTGCGGTTCGCCGAGCACGGCCAACGCCAGGCCGAAGGTCGGATAAGCGCCGTGCGCGCCGTTCTGCGCCGGGGCGATCAGCCGGGCAAAACTCGCGTCGAGTTCGACCCCGGCGCAGAGCAGCAGGATTTCTTTTTCGAAGCGCGACAACCCGAACGCCCTGCAGAGTCGCTCGATGGCCGGCGGCGGGTTGATGTCGTGCATGCCGGCGCTCGCGCCGGCGGCTTGGTCGGCGGTTGTCTCCGCGTCCGCCTGGTCGGCGCGGCGCTCCAGCGCTGCGCGCAAGCGATCCAACTCGCGCATCAAATAGGCTTGATTGGCTTGGTCCCAGGACATCGCGCTTTCCAGGTTCATGGTAAAGTCACCGTCGGACCGAAATTGGCGCTCGCCGGGTCGAGATCGACCACGCTTTCCGCGCCGTCGATCTGCAGCCGAACAAAATACTCGCCGGCGGCGGCGCCCGGGACCGGGATCGTGACGACGTTGGTGTCGGCGAGCCGCGGCGGCAGCAAAAAACTGTACGACGGCGCACTCCCCGCGGCGGTGGAATTGAGCAGCAGCACGACGCGCTGTTCCTTGCCGACGGTCAAATCGACGGTGAGCTCCAAGGCCGGCAACGGCGGCCCGCCCTGCGGGTCCGGAGCGTTCGTTTTCACGATCGGCAAGTTGATCTGCGGCCGCAGGACAAACGTCGCGACGTTGGACTCGAATCCGCGGTGGGGCGTCCCGGGCGGCGGGCTGCCCAGCAGGAGCTTGTGAATAACCTGGAGCGCGCGCGCTCCAGCTTGTAAATCGCCGGGCACCGGCAAAGTAATGCGCGTTGCGCCCACCGACGCAGGCGCGCGCTCGATGCCTCCGAGCAAAACTGTCGTCACGTCGCCCTGCAGTTGCTTGCCGTCGATCTGCAAGGTGCTCGTGGCGAAAATCGGCGCCGTCTCGCCCGCGGTCGAGCTTACCTTGTCGATCACCGGCTGGCGAAACGGCATGACGTAGAGATTGCGCGTCTGCACCGGCAGCGCCGGCTGCGCCGTCTCGTCGGTTTCGATCAATACCGCGCTTCCCTGGTACGCCACGGAGAGGACATAGGGCGATTGAAAAAAAATCGACCAGACTTTGGACAACTCCTCGAGCGACAGTCCCAGCGGCGTGAAGCGCACCAAATCGAGTTGATCGGCCAGGTTCGAGGTCGCCAGCAAGGTGTCGAACGGCGGGTTGGCCAAGGTTTGGACGATGTCTTGATGGGTCAACAGCGGCTTGGCGTGGAGCTGGCGCACCAGAGCGCCGAGCAGGCGCTGGGGCTCGAGATTGTTCTCGTCGCCGTAGAAGCTGAATAGATAATGCAAGGTGAGCGCCGCTTGCGGCCGCTGGACGACTTGACCGTTGGACCGGCGGGTCGGCAAATCGGCGTTGCGATAAGCGCCGTTCGGCATCACCTGATAGAGAAATATATTGATGGCCGGATCGCGTGCCGCCGGCGCTGCTCCGTCGGGTCGCGCCGTGCTGACCTTCGCACCCGGCACCGCCGCGGCCGCGCTCGAGAGCACATGCTGCAGCGCGCCGGTCACGGTTGCGACGGCGAGATAATTGCTCATCGCCGCCCCTCGTTGCGCTCGCGCAGATATTGTTCGAGAGAAAGCCGCGCCGCGGCGCGCCGCTCCGGCACGCTCGGGCGGGGCGCGGGCGCCGTAACCGCGCGGACTTCGACCCGGCCGATGCTCACGTGGATCGCCGGCGACACTGCCGTGAAGCGTTCGAAACCACGCGACTCGCTCTGCCCGCCCCGCTGGGGCGCGGGCGGCGCAATGACCGGCTCGTGGCGTGCGAACAGACTCGCAACTTCGGTGGCGGCGGGATTTTTTCCGACCTTAGCGGCGCCGTCACCGGCCCGCGAAATCTCCTCCGCCGCTAAGGACGCCGGCGACTGCGCGCGCGGCGAACCGTCGGCAGGAACGGCCAAATCCGAAGTCCGCGAAGTTTGCTGTTCCACGTTCGCTGCCTCGCCGCGGCGTTCAACCTGCGCACGCTCCGCTCCGAAGGGATCGTCCGGTCGCCCGAAGGGGCGTAAACCAATCTCCTCGCGCGCGGCGGCGGTCGGCGCGCCGGCGCCTTCTTTTTCCGGAGCTGCTGCGACAAGCGGCGCGAAATCGGGACGCGCGACCGGTCCCACGCCCAAAGTTCGTTCGGCAAGCCTGGTGAAAAAATCGCTCATCCTTCCACCCTGTCGAGATAAAAGCGCCGGCGCGCCGGGCTCATGGCCAAAATATCCGCCTCGCGCCAGCCGTAAGCCCACGCGAGCGTATGGACTTCGTACAGATAGCGCTTTGCCAGCAGACTCACTTCGCTCCATAGAAATGATGCGACGTCGAAAGCCAAATCCCAGGAATGAGCGCACGCGGCGCATTGGAGAGCAAAGGAAATGTCCGCGCAATTTTCCGATGCGCCGAGAGTGGACGAGAGCTCATCGAGCGCCTGCGCGGAAATCTCGGCGAGCGCCAGCGGTGCGTCGCCGCACCTGGCTTCGAGCACACAGCGCTCGAGCAGCAGGCTCCGCGCCGCCGCGGCATCGGCGCAGTGCGCGACCACCGCGAGGTCGGCGCTGTCCGGCGCGCGAAACGTGAGGCGCACGTCGCCGCAGACGAGCTCGCGCCGGCTCGGAGGGGCGCTTTCCCCGGTGCGCGTCAGCAGCTCACCTACGTCGGCGCGGAACTCGAGGCGCTCCTGGCAGCGCGGGCACTCGGCGTAGCAATAGAGCGCCGGCCCGAACAGCGCTTCGCGCAACTCGAGCAGGCAGGCATCACGCCGGCCCACCGGCAACGCGGCGAGCTCGGCAAAAGTCATTTCAGGATAAGCCGCAGCGAGCAGAGTCAGCGCCCGGTCCACCGGACGGTGCGAGACTCCCGCTTCCCACGCGCCTATAACTTGTGCAGCACTTGGTGGATGCATCATGGACCTCGATTATGCCGGCACGGTGAAGCTCGGCTCGGTCGGCTCGGGCACCTCGTTGTCGCGCAGCCAACCTTCGTTTTCGAGCTTGATCGACTGAATCGCCACGGCGTTGGCATTGGCGTCCAAGATCCGGCTGGGCCTGGAACTCGGACACCCAGCAGCGAAACACCTTGTAGGCGATCGCGAGCTGGCCGGCTTCGTTGTACATCTCGATGATGATGTCCTTGCGGAAATCCTTGAGCGAAACTTCCGCGCCCAAGCCAGCGCCGAAGTTCCAAACCTTATTCGCCCAGAGCTCGAACTCTTTGTCGTGGGTCACGCCCCGTTCCAGCGTGATCGCTTCGTATTTGGTCCGGCCCGGCGACTTTCGCCCGGTGCTCGGGTCGCCGCCCTCGCGGTGCTCGACCACTTCGGTGGTGCGCTTGAGCGCGCCGACCTTGTGCACTCCGGCGACGTATTTGCCGTCCCACTTGACCCGGAACTTAAAGTTTTTGTACGGGTCGAAGCGCTGCGCATTGACGCTGAATTGAGCCATGACCTATCTCCTTGATTTAGACCTGAGGGGCGACCGCCGGTCGCCCCTACATTCTTTGTGTTCTTTGCGCCTCTGCGGTTAATTCGGATTTTCGCTATGCCTCGATCTGTCCGGCGATCTGCTGGATCTTGATGACCACGAACTCGGCCGGTTTGAGCGGCGCGAAGCCGACGACGATGTTGACCACGCCGCGGTTGATGTCGTCCTGGGTCGTGGTCTCGCGGTCGCATTTGACGAAGTAGGCTTCCTGCGGCGTCTTGCCCTGAAACGCGCCCTGGCGAAACAGGTTGTGCATGAACGCGCCGATGTTCAGGCGGATCTGCGCCCAGAGCGGCTCGTCATTGGGCTCGAACACCACCCACTGGGTGCCGCGATACAGACTTTCTTCAAGGAATAGCGTCGTCCGTCGTACCGGCACGTATTTCCATTGCGACGCCAGCACGTCCGAGCCTTCGAGAGTGCGCGCGCCCCAGACCACATGGCCCACCGCCGGAAAGCTGCGCAGGCAATTGATGCCGAGCGGATTGAAATCGCCGTTCTCTTTATCATTGAGCGCGATCGCCACGCCGGCCACCGAAGTGCCGGCGACGCCGCGCAAGCTCGCTTCGAGACCGGCCGGCGCCTTCCACACGCCGCGCTCGGCGTCAGTGCGGCTCATGACGCCGGCGACGATGCCGCAGGGCGCGAAGTCGTCGAGGCTGCCCTCCTGCAACGGATCGGGAATCTTGACCGTGGGGAAGTACAGCGCCGCGTTTTTGCGTACGATGCCGCTGAAGTCACCGACCTTTTTCGCCGGATAGTTGGCGCTGGAGGAATCGAGCACCCAGCCGCGCGGCGCATCGACGATCAACAAGGCGCGCCGGTCTTCGCAGAGCTTGGCGGCCTTCTCCAAGGTCCCGGCGATCGGTACGTCGACCACCGTATTGGGCACGGTGCTCGGCGCGGTAACGATGGTGAGCGGTGGGATACACATCAAATTGAAAATATCGGCCTTGAGCAGCGCGTAGATGCCGGTTTTCGCGGTTTCACTGCCCTCGATCTCCGCGGCAGCCGCCGCCGGCGTGGTCGCCGCGACGCCGTCGTTGCCGCCGGTCGCGGTCGCGGGAACGGTCGTTTCAGCGGGCCGCGCGGTGCCGGCCGAAACCAGACGAACCAAGGTCGACTGTTCTTCCAAGATCTTGCCGACATAGCGCCCGCTGTTGGGATCCCGCGAGACATTGAGAAAAACTTCTCGCGCGCCGCTGCCGCCGCGCTTGGCGCCGTCAAGAAACTTCGCCGCATCGTCGAGAACCGTTAGATTGAAAAGATTGTCGTCCGGCGGCGGCGTGACGCTGGTCGCGTCCTTGGTCTTGTGATCCACCGTGGCGACTAGATTGCGCCCCCAGGTGCCCGGGCTTGAGGCGCGCAGCATATTGGTGCCGCCGAGATCGATCTGCGCCGGTGCTGCGGCGTCGCCGCCGCTGCGCGCCGCCACCCGCACCACCAGCGCCTGGCTGCCGCCGTTGGTGAAATACTGCCGCACCGCATAGCTCATCATGCTGGCGCGCCACAGGCCGCCGAAGATGCGCTCGTAGTCGGCCGCGCTATTGATTTTCACCGGCTCGTCCATCGGCCCCTTCCAGGCGCGGCCGATAAATGCCGTGATCGCCGTCGGCACGCCGGTGATCGTGCGCACGCCGCTCGGTAATCTCCTCGATGTAAACGCCCGGATAACTCAGTGCTGCCGGCATGAATCGCCCTCCTCTTGGTTTTGCGGCACTCCGCGAATGTTCGGCTATTTCGACATACGCGCCCGAGCCGCTCAAGAACGCTTGGATCTCCGTCATTTTTTCTTTGCTGATCCCGTAGATTTCTTCCGCTTGCTGAAGCTTGCGGCTGATGAGCCAGCCGTTGGCCGTCAAACTCTTTAGCGCCGCTTTGACTTCATCCACGCGCCAGCGCGCTTCCCCCGCCGGAAACCACCAGCGGAGAATTCCGTCGACGGTGTCCTTGGCGTCCGGATGCTCGACACAATATTTCAGTATGGCGCGCGTCAATTCTTCTTGGCGTTGGCTCTCGTCGTCGGCGTGCGTCGGTTGTCCCAACACATCTTTCACTCGCATCGAGCAGAGCAAAGCGAACGCCAACGAAGATTTTGGCGCAACGTATGAATGCAGCGAAAATTATTTTTCGCGCCATCGAACCCGCAGCGGCGCAAGCGCCGCAGGCGAAGCGATCAGATTAGAAAAAAACTAAGAGGATTGATGATTTGGCTCTGCGGCATTTTCACCGCGCGGCGCGGCGACACTGCCGCAGCGGAATGCGAGCCAATTTACAGTGAAGATGGTAGTGATCCGAAGTGAAGCACACGCCGCGGGAAAAATGTAGCAGACCGGAAGGTAGCCTGTCTGAGCGAGCCGAAGGGAATCATGAACGTGTTTTCATACAGTCTGGCGTAAAGCACGGCAGCGGCCATGATCAAACACGCTCAGCTATGCATCGTCATCGGTCCTTAGCCGAGCGTTCCATAACACCGCCACGGCGATCAGCGTAGTCAGCACGGAGGCGGCGAAGACCGCGACCTTGGCGGCGGCGAAATCGGCCGCCTCCGGAAACGCCTGTCCGGCAATGACCGCCACATCGTAGCCGGTGCCCGCCAACGCGCCGGCCCCACCGAGTTGGCGTTGGAACCAAGAATATGGTTCCGCGCGTCGTCAACTGGACGATCGAGACGAGTGCTCATGCCATGCGCACTCTAGCAAATTTGCCAAAGGGATTCTCCGGGTATGTCGGCGCACGGCGGCGCCAAAAGGTAGGACGGCGAGCTCTTGCCGGCTATCTCGGCTCATAGAGCCGCTTGATGAATCCGCTTTTGTCGAGCTCGGCGACGAAGCTGGTATCGACGAATTCTTCCGGTTTGTGGTTGCGGATCTCGGGTCGTCTCGCCGCGGCGATTTCGTAGATGGCGTCGAGTCCTTTCGTAATCGGATAAGGCGCGGCAATGAAGTCTTCTTTGAAAATGGCGTACGCGCCGTCCAAATACTCCGCATCGCTGGTGCGGAAATATTTGGCCAAGACTTTCTGGCTGAAGTTTTTGTTCTGCTTCAAATAAGCGATGCCTTCAACATAAGAGCGGACCACGCGCATCACCGTGTCGCGGTCTTCGCGGATCGTTTTGCGCCGCGTCACCACCGATGCGGTCGGATAAACGATTTCCTTCCGTGCATCGAGCAAAGGACGAAAACCCCTGCGCTCCGCCTGGGCATCGGCCGGATATGTTAAATCAGCAGCATCGACCGCGCCGTTGAGCAGCGCCTGGAGGCGCTCACCCGTGTTGCCGACGGCAAGCCAAAACACTTCGCGGTTGGTGTCGATGCCGTTCTTGCGGAGCACGTATCCAAAGAGTAAATCGCCCGCAGATCCCAGGCTCGATATACCGATCTTTTTGCCTTTGAGATCTTCGATCTTGCGAATTTCGGGCTTCACCATCAGCTTGCTGCTCTGCACGGCGATGCCGTGAGCGACATTCACCAGATCGGCGCCGTTGAGATTCGCCAACATGACGGCGGGCAGCGCAACCGAGGACGCAAACAGGCTGCCCGCCACCATCGCCTGCGAGGTCTGGCCCGAGCCGCGCAGCAAAACCAACTCGACGTCGAGGCCGTTTTTTTCGAAGAGCTTGGCGTCTTTGGCGACGTACGGGATCCACAAGGTCGGCGACAGTGTCGAAACGCCCCAATAGATTTTTTTCAGCGGCTTGTCCTGCGCCGCGCTCTGTTGCACAACCGCCGCCGCAAGAAGTAAAGCGATCCAACTGAATTTCATTTGGCGCATCACGGCTATCTTAATATGGTCTTGCCGCTGAGTGTTTGCGACATTGATCATTCACTAATCGAGATCGCCGCGCCCTGTCAATATTGCACCGCCGAATTGGTTTGATCGGAGTACGGAGCGAGCAGGCCTTAGGAGTTTGGCAGGTACACGTTGCTGGTCTAAGACTTAGTCTGCTTGCCACCCTTGCCGGCGTGTGATTACAATGTAACCACAGAGGGTCAAATGAAAAGCCGCATTGTTCAGATCGGTAATTCGCGGGGCATACGCCTGCCAAAGACGCTTTTAGAACAAGCCCAGCTCGTCGACGAAGTCGAGTTGGAGGCCGAGCCTGGTCGTATTGTGATTCGCAAAGGGAGGCGCCCTCGTGCGGGCTGGGCCGCTGCAGCTCGCCAGATGCATGAACGAGGCGAAGACCAGCTTCTTGATCCCACGACGCCAACACAATTTGACGAGAAAGAGTGGAAGTGGCGATAGAATACCCAGTGGCAGCGCGGGGTGAAGTCTACCTCGTTCAGCTTGATCCGACGCGGGGTAGCGAAATTCGTAAAACGCGCCCTTGTCTTGTGGTATCACCAGACGAGTTGAATGACCATCTGCGCACCGTGATCGTTGCGCCCATGACGACCGGAGGGCAAGCTTACCCATGGCGCGTTCAGTGTCGATTCCAGGGCCGAAGTGGATTTGTCGCCACGGACCAACTTCGTACGGTCGATACTGCGCGACTAACGCGGCGACTGGGACGCTTGGCTCCCAACTCGGTAACGGCGGTCTTGTCCATCTTGGAGGAGATGTTTGCGCCGTGAACAAAATACCGCGCTACCCGGCGCTTCAGACGATCGCTCTCGCTCGCAAAACCCAGCGAATACATGACCGGCGGCTGCTTCTTCGCCAGCCTCGTGATTCACGAAGGCGAGAAGATGGTGAAAATGGTCACGGACTTCCTCGGCGACGGCGTGCTAATGTACTCGTCCGACTACCCCCACGCCGAATCCCGCTTTCCCGAGTCCACAAAGAAAGTGCTCGCCTGGAAATCTCTCGGCGCCGAGGTCATGCGGAAAATGCTCTGGGACAACGCGACGGAGTGTTTCGGGAGCCGTAGCGGAAGCCGGTAGTGGTTCAGTTAGGGAAGGATCTCTCACGGAGTCTACCCCGAGCCCGTACCGAAGGGTTCGAGATGACAGCTCATTATTCTGTTGTCATTCCGGGCGGATGCGAGGAATCTTTCCCTTAGGTACGATTCACAGAAAAGTCAAACGGCACTACTACGCGAAACCCCCTCCCATGCCCATGTGGTCGGGTATATTAGGGTTTCGCAGACCTGGATATTACGGCAGGAGAGAAGGGGACAAAACATTCGACAAGGGGTTGGAAACTGAGGAGAATCCAACCGCTCTATTAATCTAAGAATCGTTAATCGCAGACCCTGTAAACTCACAAGTTAGGCTGCATCGCGCTCGCGTGAATCTGGACAACACATGACCAACGAACAGAGGCTCACAAAGATTGAGGCGAGACACGCCGCCAATCCGACTTGGCAGTGGTTCAATCGGGCCAGCAATGCTTATTGGAGATTTGCGGGCCGAGTCGCTGGTTACTTTCCTCGAGCGCTAGGGCGAGTTCGGAGCACCAACCCGATTGTCGGTATCGCTCGGCTCACTTTTGTATTGGTTGCTGGTTTTCTTATCGTGCCTCCGCTTTACTTAGTGCTTGGCCCTCTTGTTCAGATTATGCTCGTCATCATCGCACTCATATGGACATGTATGGCTGGTGTATTTGGCTGGAATCGTCCGACTACACAGTTGGCAGAGCCCATCGCACGGGAGGAAACATTACAGATGACAGGAAAGCACTTGATATCTATACCAAGAGTGCAGTCCAGGGCGCCAAACAAGAATACCATTTGAGTGGAAAATTCCTGGAAAGGTCTCAGTAGGCTTTATGTTGGTCGACAGAGCAGGGTATTTCGTTTTTATGAAGATCAGGGTTGAGAAAAAACATTGGTGGAATCGTTCTTGGATAACTTGTACGGCAAAATCTCATGATCCCGCTGAAGCCGTGATTAATGCTTTAGGTATTTTAGAAACGCATGGATTCTACATCGATCATGACACAATTCAACTTGGAGAAGAAATTGGAGACCCCGCCTATTTCAAAAAGATTGGACTCAAGTAGGCACCTAACCAAGCGGCTTGAAACGGATCTTCGAACCCGCTCGCTTCGCTCGCTAGCCTTATCCGTTCAGCCTTCGCGTTAGCTTGCCCAGTCCGACGTGCACATGGAACAGAATAACACGCCTCCTCTCAACGAGTTTTTACCACAACAAAATCCACACAGGTACGCTAGTCCTGGCGAGTGTATATATTGTGGTTCCGGAGAAAAACTTTGTGAGGAACATATAATTCCATATGCCCTCGGCGGCAAATTGGTTTTTGAAAATTCTAGCTGCGCAAGATGCGCCAAAGAAACAAGTAAATTTGAATTAACATGCATGAGAACGATGTATGGGCCACTCAGGTTGCTATATGAGATGCCGACGAGAAGGCCGAAAAAGAGGCCCAAAAGATTACCTCTGAAAGTGAAGTACACTCCGGATCAAAAAGTATGGGACATAGCTCTAGTCGAGCAAGAAAGATATCCGTTTTTAGTGACATTTCCGCAATTTGAAGCGCCTGGAATCATTGCTGGAAAGCAAATTCATGAGTCTGGTGGTCCGGCAACAAAGAAACTCTGGATTCGAGGTGCGTGCCCATACTCTACTTTCGATCAGCTGTTACCTAAATTGCTCAAAGACCTAAATGCCTGCGCAGCATTCCCGAATTCAAAGGCAGATGTGCCTGCTTTCTGTAGATTAATATGTAAAATTGCTCACTCATACGCTTATGCAGAACTCGGAAACAATTTAGAATGGTATCTTCCTCCCATCATCAAGGAAGGCGCCTTGGATAACTGCATGCACTTCATTGGATCAGTCAATAATTCGGAGCCGCCGGGCGATGATTTGCATAACCTGAATATAGTGCAATTCAGCAACTCCAATGCGGTGCTTGTTCGAGTCCGACTGTTGAGCAAACTTGGCACTCCATCGTACTTTGTTGCTGTCGGCGAATATAAGCAAGCTAACAAAGCGATTCAGGCGGACCCCCTGACAGTCCGCTGATCGTTAGTGTTAGAGAGTTTTTCTTCTGGTTTTGATCGATGGTTCCTCGGTTGTTAGCGGACTACTGCATTCAATAACGGCTCTCTTTCAGCCTTTCGGACCTGTATTAGTCCTCCCGTCCCGCAGTCACCAGTGGTTCGATCACCACCGAAGGATCGAGCGGATTCTTCTTGCGCGCCGCTTCGATGTAGCTCTCGCCGTCTTCCGGCAACAGAAATCCTTCCTTGACCAATTCATCGACGGCGCGTTTGACGATGTCGACGTATGCCTGATGGGTTGGGTAGCGCTCTTCGATCGACAAACGCGGATCGCCTAGTTTTTCGCGCTCGGCTTTGGTGCGCGCGAAGGCTTTGATGCAGCCGTTGGTCATCATCAGCTCGCCTTCGGCGAAGCCGGCTTTTCTTAATCGCCCAGCCGATATAGGTTGCGATAGGCGCCTGCATGTCCGGATAGCGCACGCCGCCCAAATCATTGCCGTCGGCATCCACCTGCGGCACCTGGATCGGATACTCTTTTCCCGGCACCGCCTCGGGCGGGAAGATGCTCATGATGCCTTTGTCGTCGAAGTCGGGACCGTAGTTCCAGAGCGGCAAACGGCTCGGCGTTCTGGGCAGGTTGACACCGGGAATCTTGGGAAATTTTTTCAGCGCTTCTTCCGGCCATACCAATTCTCCGGCGTCGCGGCGCGGCACGCGGTTCGCCGGCGGCGCGACTCCTTCGCTCGCCCAGCGATCCATCAAGACAAAGCACGCGCGTAAGAACGGCTGCGGTGAAAAGTTGCTCGGCGGTAATTGTCCGACCCAGCGCGGATTGTCGGCGGCGATGGCCGCATGTGGCGAACCGGCGAGCATGTACATGCGCACATTGGTCGGAATCTCGGCGTCGCTGCCGTCGCGCGGATCGGTGTGGGTCATCGAGCCGTGCCGTTCCCAATACTCACTCGAAGTATGACAGTGCACGATCAGCGGGTCGGTCTCCGGACGTTTGAGCACGGCATCGACTTTGCCGGTGAACGGATCGGGGATGGGATTGAAATTGAACGGGTAGCGCTCGGAGGGATAGGAATGTTCCTCATGCTGGCGCGGATAGCGGCCGATTTGCGCGAAGCGCATGTTGCAGTACAACCGGCCGATGCCGGTATGCGTCTGCACCGCGTCGAAAACTTTGCGACCTTCGGCATCGCGGTTCCAGCCCTCGTAGATAAATTCACGCACGACGCGGCCGGCGAGCGACGCGCCGTAGCCGTAGACCTTGTCCATTGAACCCGCGAGCGGATTGGCCGTGCCCGACGGAATCTTTCGTGCCGTACCGCAGAAATGAAACCAGATCGCGCAAGCCGAGAAATCCCAACCCCATCACGCGGGAGCCTTCGGTGTCGTAAATCAACTCATAAATCCAGCCGGTCTTGAATCCGCCTTTGACATAGAGATCGACGTTCGACGGCGTGAGCTCGACTTTGCCATCCTTTTCTTTTGCCTTGGCCAATTCCCAGTCGCTTGCCGGCACCGGCACGCGCGGGTCCGCTTCCTTCTCGCGCATCGTCAATGTCGCCGTGGCGCGATCGAGCACGGGATAGCATTGAATATTGGCAGCGCCGCTGACTGGCATCGACAGCACACCCTTCTTGTCGGAAATGAATTCCTGACGTACCTTACCGCGCAGGGGTTGGCCGTTCCGGCGCGCCTCCGGTAAGAAGGCGATCACGTTGGTGCCCGTGTAGATGAGATCGCCTTGCCAGCCTGCGGTGACCACGGTGTAGCCTTGTTTATTGAGGAACCCGTTACCGGCCGCGCTCGCTTTGGAATAGTCGCCGCCGCCGTCGTTCAATCGGGTGAACGCTCCGCGCCCGCCGCGATTGGAGAAATCGAAAAGCAATTTCCGGTTGCCGCGGCTCAGATCGACGGGTTTCACGATGTCCAGAACGGCTTTGAACTCTACCAAGCCATCGGGATTGCGTGGCGCAAACTCCAGGTCGCAGACAAACGGCAGGTTTTTTTCATCAGGATCGATGGCGAAAGAAACCATGCCGAGCAGGCGCTCATAGGGACCGGTGTTGCCGAAAGAAGCGCCGCCGCCAAAAGGCGATTTGCTTTCGAACTCGATGTGAATTTGATTGCGCGACATGATGCTGCTCCAAGAAAGTGAATTGACATCTCCCGCCGGCTTCGCTTCGACACGAATTCACGGCGAAGCTTGCGATTGCCGTTCGGGCGGCTTCCGTTCTACCCGAAGTTTGCAATTGATTACAACACATTCTTGCGGCCATGTGCTGCGCTATGCTATCGGCATGCTAATAACTCGCGAATAGAAATTTCAGAATGCTTCGACAAGTCTCAGCACGAACGGAAAATGCTTGCACACGTGCTCCCCCGTTCGTTCTGACAGTCAGGAGAACCAACATGGCCACTTCGAAAAAATACAACGTCGGGGGCGTTGAGCTGGACCGGCCCTTCAAGATTCGCCGCCTCGGTCACTTCGGTTTCAACGCAAACGATCTCGAAGCAAGCCGGCGCTTTTACTTCGATCTGCTCGGTTTTTTCGTTACCGAGCCGGCGGGCGCGGGCTACTTCGGCCGGCACGCCGGCGATCATCACTCCTTCGCCTTGTTCGACAAAAAGAAATTCAACGAGCGTCAATACGCCGGCGACAACGCCAGGCACTTTCGTTCCGAAAACGACATCAACCAGATCACCTGGCAGGTCCAGAGCATCAACGAAATGGCGGAGGCGAGCAAATATTTTCGCGATCTCGGCGTCGAAATCATGCGCGAGGGGCGGGCGGGCGGAGGCGGCTCGCAATTTCACCTTTACGTCTGGGCGCCGGACGAGCAGATTTTTGAGCTTTACTACGGCATCGAGCAAATCAATTGGAACGGCTACGCCCGTCCCGCGGCAATGCGTCACGGCACCCCCGATCCGCCCAACGAGCCTCAGCTTCCCGACTACGAGCTGGTGCGCGCCGATATCGAGAAAGGCATCAGCGTGCTCGACGGCCGGCGCGTGGTCAGCGCCATGCCGCTCAAATACAACGTCGACGGTTTGCTGCTGCCGCAACCCTTCAAAATTACCCGCGTCGGACCGGTGAACTTATTCGTCGATGACTACGAAGCTCTGAAGCGCTGGCACCAAGAAGTGATGGGCTTCACGCTCACCGAGGAAGTCGAATGGCAAGGCGAGCGCTGCGCGTTTCTGCGCTGCGATAACGAGCATCACTCGCTCGGTTTGTTTCCCAAGTCGTGGCGCAAGAAACTGGGCCTGAGCCCGAATACGTCGAGCATGTCGTTCGGCCTGCAGCTCGCCAACTATCAGCAACTCAAAGCCGCGGTCGATTTCCTGCGCGACAACGGTGTGCGCGTGGAAACCGATATCATTTCGCCGGAGCTTGCATCCCGGCATCGACTACGCCGCCTATGCCTTCGATCCCGACGGGCACTGCTTGGAGCTTTACTGTTACATGGAGCAACTCGGCTGGGACGGCAAGCCGCGGCCCAAGGAACTGCGCCGCAAAGTCGATCCGAACCGCTGGCCCGAGACGCTTGAACCGCTTTCCGACACCTACACCGGTGAGCCTTTTATCGGTCCGTGGGCGTGATCCTGAATTAAAACGAATGAGAACCTAGCCGAAACGTTGACAGAGGCCGTCAAATAGTGCGGACGCATCGGCGCCGCGCAGCCCTTCGCGCACCACCCACGTGTGCAAGTCGACGATCTGCCGGCCGAGCGCGTCGTTGAAATTCAACGGTGACAACGGCACCGAAGCTTGGGTTGTTGGGTTTCGCATGAGAACCAGAAAATTGTTGTAGATGCGGTCGCAACCGCAAGATGCTGTCGTGATTTTTGAAGTTTTTCCATCGCAGCCGCCCCTACTCGCCCACGACGCCGTCCGTGGAACGAAAGCTGGGGAATGTCCGGAGAGTTTAGGGTGTTATGCCTTGCGGGGCACGGACGACGGCAGTCATACACTGAACCAACCGCGACCGAAGCCCGCGAGCCCCGACGGTATCGACCACGGTATCAGCATTGCTTGATGCCGCAGGTCAGCAGTCTTTGAGAACCCGATTTATCTCCTGGTCAATCGTCGAGGCGAAAGCCGAGCTTCACTGTCACCTGCCAGTAGTCGACTTTATTGTCGGCGATATAACCGCGGGTCTCGGTCACCTGGAACCAGTGAATATTGTGCAGCGTCTTGCCGGCCTTGGTGATGGCATTTTGAATGGCGTCTTCCATGCTGTTTTTCGACGAGCCAGTTAATTCGATCTGCTTATAAATATGCTCTTCCATCGCAGCCTCCCTCGCGTGAGTGATCCGTCCAGTAATCCTTTTCGCCGCGGCCGAATGCCGCTAACTATCAGTCAAACACCGAAGAACAGGCGGCTCAAGATGTGCAGAGGATTTAATTACGAATGAAGCGCGAGTAAAAGACAATTCAGGAACTCTCGAATTTTCCACTGGTCTGGATCGAGACGAAACGCAGGATCATCGTCGCGACGTACATAATGCCGATCACCGCCTCGATCAGACTCAACGCCCGGGCAGCCGGGGACGCCGCCGGGCACGTCGCCGTAGCCGACCGTGCTCACTGTGAAACATCGCGCGCTTGGATGGCGTCAAACATTCGTTTGGAACACGCTAGCCGTCAACCAGAAACGTGGGAACGATTGTTCCGCCTCCCTCACGGCTCATGCCTTTTTTGAGTTTGACAGGTAGAGCGCATCAATAGTAACACGAACGAGTCGCCCTCTTATCAGGATTTTATTATGGCATCTGCTGCACAATTCGCTGGACATGCTGACCTTCCCGGCGTGCGTCTCTGGTACACCGACAGCGGCGGCACCGGCGTTCCGGTCCTTCTGCTCCACGCCAACACCGGCAACGCCGACGGCTGGCAATACAACATTCCGGGCTTCGTCGAAGCAGGATTTCGCGCCATCGCCTTCGATCGGCGCGGCTGGGGCCGCAGCACGGCGAATCCGGACACCGGCCCGCAGCCCGGCACCATCGCGGAGGATCTCCACGCGCTCGTGGAACATCTGAAGATCGACCGCTTCCATCTCGTCGCAGTTGCCGGCGGCGGCTTCGCCGCCTACGACTATGTTCTGTGGCACCCAGAACGGCTCCGCAGCTTGGTCGTCGCCGCCAGCGGCGGCGCCATTGTCGACGAACCATTGGCGAAGCTGCGCGAGAAAACGACCCTTCCCGGTTTCAAAAACTGGCCGCCGGAGTTTCGCGAGGTCAGCATGGGCTATATGGCGACCCATCCCGAAGGCCTGCAACGCTGGCTCGACATTCACAACAATTCGCAACAGCAAGGCGCGCCGGTGCAACCGCAGCGCACGACGATCACGTTCGACAAGCTCGCAACGATCCGCGTCCCGGCGCTATTGATGCCTGGAGATCAGGACCTCCAGTGCCCACCCTGGGTCATGCGTCGCCAGCTCGCCCGCATCCCCAACGCCGAATTCATCGTCCTCCCCGAGGCTTCTCACTCGATCAACTGGGAGCAGCCCGAAGTCTTCAACCGCCATGTTCTCGAGTTCATCCGCAAACATTAGCTGACCGTCGCAGGACTCTTGTTGTCTTGATTCTTTATGGATTAGAGCTGGGAGGCGATCCAATGAACTTTGAATTGGAGAAAAGGGAAAATGATATCGCAGATTCGCATTTACACGATCAACAAGGGTGAGATGGATAATTTTCTCAAGCACTTCAAAGAGGAGATCATGGTGCTGCACGAAAAGATCGGCGTACCCATCGTCGGCACCTGGGTGAACCGGCCGCAAAACGAATTTATTTGGGTCAGGACCTACAAAGACAAGGCTGACCTTGAAGCGAAGAACAAAGAGTTCCAGGCCGCAGTCGCCGCCGCCGGAGTCAAACTCGGCGGCAACGTCGCGAAAATGGAAGTGCGCGAGGCCGAATCGGCGTTTGCGTAGAAGCTGTTTCGGTAGAAGGAAAGTCCCCACCGACTCGTGATTTGCACAATGGAGCAACGTAAGAGAATCAGCGCGCAACTTGCGATAGCCGTGACATGCGGAATTCTGTCGCTCGTTTCTGGTTGTCAGGCCATGAGAAGCGAAGCACCGGTGAAAGTGCCGACTACTGAAACAGCGCAAGACGAGGCGCTCTCGAACTCGGTGCGAGACAGACTACTATCGGTCAAAACAGTGGATTTGAGTGCCATCAAGGTGGTCTCCAACAGCGGCACAGTCTATCTGACAGGAACCGTCGCGTCGCTCGACGCACGCCAGCAGGCCGTCAAGATCGCCTGGAACGTCCCGGGTGTGCAAAGCGTCGTCAATGTGCTTGAAGTGCAGAAATGATTTGAGAATGACCAGCGATCAGAACTGCAGTGCCCTGGCCTAGTACGGCGCCGCCAACTCGGCCGTATTCCCGGCGCCGAGTTCATCGTCTTCCCTGAGGCTTCTCACTCTTTCGGTCACTCCGTTCAGCCGGTGCGGACGCCTCAGTTCAAGCCGTTCAAAACGTTTTGAACGGAGCGCAGCGGTTGAACGGCTTGAACAATTTGAACAAGTTTTGATCATATATTAGAGGAGACCGATCATCTTGCCGTAACTCTTAGCAAGGGATTCCACTTTCTCCGACTGATCCTTGCGCATGTAGATCATCTGTTTACCCTTGGCTTTCTGATAATACGCAGTGCCGGGAATCAGCGCGGAGCTTACGCCGACGGTTCTTTCCCACACCTGCTGCGCCTCCGGCATCGTCATGAAGACCGCGAAGAGATGCGCCGCATTGGGATGCTGCGCGCCCTTGAGCGCGCCGACGTTATAGGCAGGAGCAATGACCGGTTGCACCTCGACGGCCTCCGCGATGGGCGCGCCCGTCTGTTTGGCGACGTGGATATAACTATCGGTCAAGCTGAGCGCGACGAGGATCTCACCCACTTGGAGCCGGGTATAAGTAGGTCCCAACTCGCCCACGACGGGATTCTGCTGCGCCAGAGCTTTTACATAGGCGGTGGTCTTTTCTTCGCCCCAGGGGCCGAAGGCCAACCGCCCTAAATGGTGCGTCGCCGTGGTCACGCCCAGCCTGCCCTTCCACTTTGGTTGGAGCAGATCTTCCCAGCTCTTCGGCACATCCTTCGAGGAAACCATGCTGCTGTTGTAAGCAGGCACGATGTATTGGTGGACAAAAGAGATC
The DNA here is from genome assembly GCA_963745035.1 of uncultured delta proteobacterium. GTDB lineage: Bacteria > Desulfobacterota > Binatia > UBA9968 > UBA9968 > DP-20. Next base: position 888,357 of record CAVUVW010000013.1, read on the forward strand.
GTGCCGCCGTCGTGATCGATCAATTTTTCGTCCACGGCTACGGATTTGTAATCGAACGCCTTGTGGAGCTTGCGCAGCCAAAGGCTCGCATGATGGGCGTCGGTGGCAACCATGACGTCCCATTCCGGGGGCGCGCCCGTGGCCGCCTGCGTCGCAACCTTGCCGACGTCGCGCGTCATCGATCCGGAGGGAATAAATTTTACGTTGATGTTGGTGCCGTATTTTTTGTTGAAGGCTTGAGCGAGCGCTTGGGCGCCGTCACTCTTCAAAGTGGACGGTCCGTAAAAGTCCAGAGTGCCTTCTTTTCTGGCGGCGGCGATCAAATCATCCAGCGGCGCGGCGCGAGCAACAGAAACCCACTGAAGCACAGCGAACACGGCGGTTAGGCCCAGGTAAAGGAGACGCAACGATCGCATTGTCCACCTCCTGCTCTGTGTCTTTGGACCTTCCCGGGCGTTCAGCCATACGCTATGCGCCCGAGCTATCTTTTCCCCGGAACGCCGTCTATCGCTCGCCCTGAGAATTGTCAAGCCGGTTAATCGTCTGTGGGATAACCTTGCCCGGGACAATGAAAAAAAGATATGACCGCAACGGTTGAAATCCTCGCCCACAAATTGATTTTCCCGCCGCGCGAAAACTCTCACTGGGTAAAAAGTTTTTGAAACTCTTTTCTCTTTTCCGCATACTCGTTCTTGCTAAAGTCATCCATCGGGACAAATTGAATCTTATCCGCCTCAGGAAGCGGCGGATAAATTCCTTTTCGATTGACGAATTCGCCCATCTTCGCCAGGATCCTCATGCTTTCATCGCTAAGGAAATAGTCGATGAACGCCTTGCCCGCATTCGGATGCGGCGCTTTGTTGCTGAGTACGAGCATAGTGCCCATCGCCCATCATCTTTCCCAATCTCACATAGTCTACGGGCGCACCCTTTTGCGCGTAGGTGTAGGCGTAAATGATGTAAGTGATGGCCGCCAATGCCTCGCCTCCAGTGACGCGTTCGGCGGCGGGAATAAAGGATTCGCCAAAGAGAGGTTTCATGCCGGCTAGACCAGCGAATGAATTTATCTGCTCTCTCTTTGCCGATGACTTTGTGAAGGCTGGCGAGCCATTGCGTGGTGGTTAGGTGTTGCGTCGGATCAGGCATCGAAATCTTGCCTTTGAATTGAGGCTGCAGCAGATCTTCAAGGGAATTAGGCGCGGCTCCTGGTTTGAACGCGCTCTTGTTGAACACAACACCGATAATCACATTACGGTAACTCGGACCGAGTACCGGATCGATCGCTTCCTTGGCAAATTCGCCGGCGGCCGGCGAATTATAGGTCGCCAGCATTCCTTCTTTTACAACAAGCCGTGCAACATTTGCGTTGAGCAACAGCAAATCATACGCGCGCCTTGCCGGCTCGATATTCGCTTACCGCTCGATCCATGACCTTCGTGCCGGAAGCGCGCCAGTATTCCAGTTCCAGTCGCGTTTTCTTTTGGAAAGCTGCTTTGATTGCGTCGAACGCTTCGGACTCCAGCGAGCCGTAGGCGATGACTTTGCCTCCTTCCTTTTTTGCTTCTTCGATCAGGTTGGCACTTTGGCCAAACGCCGCAGGCGAGTGGACTAAGAACAATACAAGAACCAGGGAGAATACAAGCCTGACGCATAACTCCTGCCCTCCTCTTGTCTACGCGAACGATTTGATCGGCATCAAGATGAGCATCGCGGTGGATTCTACTTTTGCACCGGGCAATTTGGCAAACCGATTTATCGCTGCATGGAAGCGTCTCCATGCATAGTGACGCGCTCGATCTGCCTTGACATTCGAACCCATGTGCACTACCAGCAGGTCAGGATTCGCAAATAAAGGGGGTTCCCATGATGGATATCATCGATGCAGACGGTCATATCGTCGAAAAGGACTCGGATCTCAGGGCCTACCTGCCGGAGCCACATTGTAAACGCAGCGGCTCGCTTTTGCCTTCGGATGGACAAGACAGTTTGATGGGCGGCCGTTTGGGCGGATTGGAGGATAACGATATTCCGACACGCCTTCGAGACATGGACACGGAGGGCATCGGTATCTCTGTGCTTTTTCCCACCTCCAGTTTTCGCGTGAGTCAGACGATGGAACGCGATTATGCGCTCGCCTACTGTCGAGCCTATAACGATTTCATTTCTGATGTCTGCAAAAAAAATCCGCGTCTGAAAGGAATCGCGCTGGTTCCCTTTCAGAACGTTTGTTACAGCCAGTCTGCAGTCGTCGCTGAAGTCAATCGCGCGGTTACGAAACTTGGGCTGGTCGGTATTGCGGTCTCCTGCCAAGGCCTCAAAGAACATCTCGGATCAGAGATATATTGGCCGATCTATGACGAGCTTCAGCGGCTTGGGTGTGCCGTTGTGTGTGCACAATCGTCATGCGCCGCCGGGCGAAAATATTTTCGATAGCCTGCTTTTCAAACATGCTGTCGGTCGGCCGATCATGACGGCTATTCAGTTTGCGGGCCTCATGTACGGCGGTGTGCCTGAGAAATTCCCCAAACTGAATGTCGCGTTTCTTGAATGCGGCGTCGGTTGGCTACCCTATTGGGTCGAGAGATTGGATGAGGAATATGAAAAGCGCGCGCCCGAAGCGCCGCTGCTCAAGGCAAAGCCGAGTGAGTATTTAAAGAATGGGACCTGGTTCTGTTCGACCGAGCCGGAGGAGCACGGCATTGCCGTACGTCATCGAGCAGTTTGGACCGGAAATGATCCTATTCGCTTCCGACTATCCACACTGGGACGGATTATTTCCCAATGCCGTATCGACGATAAAAAATCGCAAGGACATTACCGATAACGTTAAGCAGAAGATTCTAGCCGATAACGCCAAACGATTTTATAGGTGGTGAGAAACAGGCTGGCATGGGTCAAACGGTGGTTTGAGCGGCATCGACGCGCAGTTCAGCAGCGGACAGCCTACCTGCCAGGCGAGACGGCGACGCCGATCTACAGTCTAATCGTCAAGCCGGAGATCAAATCATTTGCCGAGTTGAAGGAGAAAATGGTGGGGCTTTCACTCGCGGTCGATACGATCCATTTCGACGCGAAAGCTCATGGCCATGCATGGCGCCAGCGGTCGCCTTCAACGCGCCTACATTCATTTCATTGCGCAGATTTCAAAAACTGGGAAAGTCCGTGTTTGTGAACTCCGCGCCCAGACGCCGCATCGGCCGCGGCAACATTCTGAAAAAACCCCGTTGAACGATTTGATTACCGTTCGGATTATTTGACAAAATCTGTCCCCGGCAGATAGAGTCGCTCACCAATGAAACCATCAACTATGATTTTGCTGTTCCTGGTCTCGTCAGCTCTCTTGGCGTTGCCCCACAAGTGTAACGCTGAGATCGTTCACATGGGTTTATCCGGTGTCGGGCTCTATGAATTGCCGAGCGAAATCGCCAAACGCCGAGGATTTTACGAACAAGAAAAACTGGAAGTTCGAAAAGTCACCGTAGGAGTCGGGATACAGGTCGCCGCGTTGCTTGCGGGAGAGCTCGATTATTCGACCGTCGCGAGCACAACCGCCGTCGCTTCGGTTCAAGGTCTTCCGGTAAAAACAGTCATGGGCTGGTTCGATCGACCGCTCCACATGCTGGTCGCGCGACCGCAAATCAAAGACATGGCCGAGCTCAAAGGCAAAAGAATCGCCGTCAGCGCGATCGGCTCGCCGCCGCACATTCTGGCCAGAGAAGCCTTGAGAAAAAGCGGTCTGAACCCGGATAAGGACGCGACGTTTCTCGCCCTGGGCGGATCGAGCGACAGACTGGCAGGGCTAGTCGGCGGCACGGTGGATGCCACTCCGCTCGATGTAGCGTACATCGCAAGAACCGAGCAGCTCGGTCTCACCAGCCTGCTCTATTTGGGCGATGTGGTGGATCTCCGGCTCGGCGGCCTGGCCGTCGCTACGGACAAAATAGAAAAGAATCCCGATCAGATCAGGCGCGTCGTCAGAGCCACCTGGCGCGGCATCGAGTTTCTTAAAGGCAACAAGAAGGAGACCCTCGCGATCATGCAGGATTACCTGAAGCTAACCTCTCCCACCGTCGAAAGAGTTTATCAGTACGCGCTCAAATCGCTCACCATCGATGGCGGCGTGGCCAAGGCCAGTTTGGAAAACGAGCTTAGGCTTTTAAAGGACCGCTTGAAGCTGAAAGACGATATTCCAATGGACAAAGTCGCCGACTGGCGATTCGTGAGGGAGCTTCCGAGCTTGCGCTAGACGTTCATCCGCTTCAACTATGAGCCTGCCGCATTCCTGAGGCAATAATTTTCTGCACCGACGATCGGCCCCTCATGAGATCGAGCCAACCGCTGAGCCGGGGCAGTTCCGAAGTGATCGCCCCCCAAACGGCCAGGCGGAGAAAGCGCGGAATCACCGCCGCATCCAGCAGTGAGAAATCGCCCGCCAGGTACGGTTTGTCGGCCAAGTCATTCTCGAACGGCTGCAGCAACTTCTTTGCATCTGTCCTCGCTTCGCCGATCACCGCCGTATTTCTTTCACCCTCGGGCTTGAGCATTTCGTCGCGCAATTTCGCATATGGCCGGTAGGTCCCATTCACGCCGTAGTCGATGGCAATTCTAATTTTCGCCCGCTGTCCGGGATCTCTCGGCAACAGCGGCGGCTCGGGATATCTTTCCTCGAGATATTCGTTGATGATACACGACTCATAAAGAATGGTATCGCCGTCCACCAGAACAGGAACCTTGCCGTAGGGATTCATCTGCAAAAATTCCGGCTTCTTTTGTTCCTTCGCGACGAGGTCTACCGGAATTGTCTCATAAGTAAGATTCTTCTCGTAAAGCACAACACGCGTTCTTTGACAGTTGGGAGAGGTGTGGCGATCGTAGAGTTTCATTCTTTGCGTCCCATGTGCTTCGCCGGGTTAGAGGTTGTGGATCTGTGGAAAAAACAAGCTTTCGGTCTCGGGCTTCTCGTCGAGAATGCCTTGCTGAACCTGAAACTCGATCAGCGTTTCAATCGATTTCCGCGCGCAGCCTTTGTTGAGGCTGTAGATAAACGGTTCGCCCATGACCTCGCGCTCCCAGCGCGCCTCTTCCTTTTCTTTCTCGTTGCGATACCGATCCGCCGCCGCTTCCGCATCGGAGAATGCGGTCAGGAGACTCTCGGCGATCCATGGATTTTCTTCCGCCACTTCCTCGCGCATCGCAAACAGATGGTTCACGGTGAAAGCGCGGGTGCGGTTGAAATAGTCCGCCTCCGCCCGGCGATAGTCGCGCACGAGGTAGCGCAGCTTCGGGTTGGTGGCGAGGGTGGGATAAGGCTCCAGCGCGGCATCGATCTCTCCCGCTTCGACCAGCTCGATGGCATGTTCCCTGGTCCGGGGCGGCGAAATGAACGAGACGCGAACTTCCGGCGGCGGCGGATGGAGCGACTCTTCCGCGATATCCGGCTCGGCAACGAGCCAGTGGAGCTCATGCGGCGCGACTTTGTACTCGTTCTGTAAAATGCCTCTCAGCCAAACCGCCGTGCTGGAATTGTAGCGATGGACCGTGACTTTTTTACCGCGGAGCTCGGAAGGATGCTCGAACGGCGCGTTCGCTTGGCAATACATCGCGCGCAGCCGAAACCGGCGCGACAGAAATACCGGCAGCGCTTTGAGCCTAACGCCGCGATGCCTGGCCAGCACAAAGGAAGATATCGATAACTCGCCGCCGGCAATTTCCCCCGCGATGATCGCGCGGTGCCGGGCGCCGATATTGTCGAGGCCGTGGCCGAACTCCGTTTGCACGCGAAGGTCTATACCCTTCGGCCGCACCGATCCGTCGATCAGCGCCTGGGTATTGGGAGCCGGATTGAAACCTACGGTCAACGAGACATTCGCCATACGCCTAAACCTTCCACATCTTCTTGGAGCCGAACCGTTATACCACCCAGCCCTTTTTGGATACGTCGAAAGTATTGCCGTCCGGGTCTTTGAACTTAAACTCCGCCTCGAGTACGTTTGCGTGCGGCGGTTCGATTTCAGTGTCGGGCGCGATCTCGCGCAGCCGCGCTTGCGCCGCTTCGAGGTCGTCGACCAGAAAGCCTATGTGATCGATGCCCGTCGATTTCGTGCGCTTGATCAGCGCGATATTGATGTAACCGTCGGACAGCCATATTCCGTTTTCGGCTTGACGGATCCGCTTTAGATCGAATGCGCGGCAGTAGAAACTCGCCTCTCTCTCGGGATCCTCAGTGAAAAACGACACGTGTCGAATGCGCGCCATGACTTCCTCCTCATCTGTGCTTCTAACGCCAAGTATCGAAGTAACCGCTGACTGTGACTCTTAACGCAAGGCGAAAATCTCCCGCCAGATCTTCTCGTACTTCGGAAAGTCCTTATAGTCCGCGACAACCAACGCGTAAACCTTTTGCGGGCGGGTTTTCTCCACCGGCTCCACTTTCGGATGGGCGGGGTTGCGGCTTCCCTGGGCATAGGCCGTCTGGCCTTCTTCGCTCGCCACCCACCGGGCAAATAGCCATGCGGCATTGGGATGCGGCGCGTCCTTGAACACGGCCTGGCCGCTGATCGCGGCTACGCCCTCCGACAGCATGTAGTCGACCGGCGCGCCTTTTTTGATTCTCGGGCGGGTAATGATGCGAAAAGCAGGTGACGCAGGCAACCGCCTGCCCGGCAACCAGAAGCTCGGCGATGGCGGAATGTCCGCGGTGGAATTGCACGTTGTTGGCGGCCATCTTTCGCAACAGCGCGATCGCCTTCTCATCGCTTTTGAATTTGTACTTGGCCAATCCAACCAGCAGCTCCACGTCGCGAGGCTCGGCGACCAGCCGTCCCTTCCAGCGCGGATCGGCGAAGTCGTCGAAATCTTTGGGCGTCTCCTCCTTCTTGACCAAATTCGTATTCCACGCGCCGATGATGTAGTCGAACTCGGTTGCCAACCAATAAGAACCTTTGAAGTTGGCCGGATAGGCATCGGCCTCGGGCGGGAGCTTGTCGAGCAACAATCCCTGTTCGTGAAGTTGAACGATGTTCTCGAGCTGGGTTTGAAAGACATCTCCCAGAACCTTGCCGCCGCGCGCCTCTGCAATCGCCCGCGCCGCCAGTTTATCGGGGGTTGCGTCCACCTGATTCACTCGTATGCCCGGAAAGCGCTTCTCGAATACGCCGAGAATCTTGGCTGCGGTGATCTGCGCCAGGGTGCCGTAGAAATTGACCGTGCCGCCTTCCTTCAAAGCTCTCTGGTGCAGTTCCTCCATGGTTTGACCGTGCACTGGCGAAATTCGCCCGAGCAGAGCACTCCCGAAAATCGCCCCGATCATCATCCATGTCCAGAGACTCTTTGTCGTATTCACGGTTGCTCCTTTTGACCCAGATTCACGTTAGGCCCTCGTAGTCTTCTCCTATGCTAAATTCCAGTCCGCTTCAAAGCGTCGGACAATGCAGTCATCGCTTCCTCGCTCAGCTCTTCGGAAGGCCAGCGCGGATAATGCTTGATCTTGAGTCCGCGCTTTCGCAGCGCTTCTCGCAACGGCGAGCGCCCGTAGCGCGCCGCCAAGGAAAGCATAACGCGGTTGAAGTCATCGGCCTTCTTCTGTAACGCCGCCGCTTTGTCGTACTCCTTAGCTTCCAGCGCATTCCACAAGGCCACGATCAACTCCGGCACGGGGACGGTGCCAGGCGGAATGGCGCCGCTCAAGCCGTGCGGCACCGCGGGGAATAACTCCAGTGAATTTCCCGACAAGATCGAAAAATCGCGCGGCATGACCGCGATGTAACTCAAGATTTGCGCCAGCGGATTGTAGCTCGCCTTCATGCCGCAGAGCGAAGGGACCTCTTCTTTGAGCTTTTTGACCGCCGGTGGGCTGAATTTATACCCCGCATACTTCTCGTTGTCGTACAAAAACAAGGGGCTTTTGACCGCGGCCGCCAGGGTTTTGAAATGCGCTGTGATTTCCCACGGCGTGTGGTCGGTATAGTAAAACGGTGGGACGGCGGCCACCGCATCCACTCCCAAGCCGTCGGCGTGTTTTGCCAATGCCACGGTCGTCTGCACATCGGCGGTGCCGACATGCATGATGACCGGAAGCCGCCGGCGCACCTGTTTTACCACAAACTCCGCGGTCGCGATCCGCTGCTCCGTGGTCATCACCGGTCCCATGCCCGTGGAGCCCAGGACAAAAAGGCCGTGCACGCCGCGCTCGATCATGAATTCGGTCGTGTCCGACAACGCGTCGAAGTCGACTTCACCGTCGTCGCTAAAAGGAGTAATCAAAGGTATGTAGATTCCGCGAAATCTCGTTTGCATCGTATGCTCGATCCCCCAATGGTTTGTTGGTAGACCATCGTTTAGCTTTTCTCTTGTATCTAGGTCAAGAGTCGGCGGCAAAAGCTAGCCAATTTGGTTCTTTGAAAGCTTGCGTTTTCGAAACTTCCTGAGACGCGGCAGCGGGACTATCACACGCGGGATCAAGCAAGGAGTGAGATCTTCGAATGCATTGAGCTATTTTACAATCGCCGCAGAATTCATCAGACGTTGGCCTCTCAGAGACGATCAACAAGGAGTTGTCCGGCCCGCCAGATGCGTCCGCCGCGGCGACACTCTGAAATATGCAGCGCCGTCGAGGACGTGACTCGTCAAAGCGGCCGGTCCTTAAACCGCCAACGCGCGTTTAACGGCGAGCAGGCAACGGCCCTGAACCGCCAATGCTATTGAAAAATGAGATGATGTCATCGTCCCGGGGCATCTCGCGGATCGCCTTCTCCTGCTGCTCTGCGAAGAGCGGGTGCGCCTCCTCACCGGCGAGCTTTTTCCATTCGCTCAGAAATTGCGGGTCCTTGTACATGTCGTTGAACGCTTTTCTCAGGATCATGATCCGATCGCCGGATACTCCAGGGGGAAGAATGAAAGGAGAGCCGACCAATCGTAAGCTCCGCTGTACGTTGAGAACTTTTCGCTCCCAGTCTGATCGCGCGAAAGACTGGAACTCCGGCAGCTTCGCAAAGGCGGGATGCTGCACACGGTAACCCAGCGGTGTTTCAAAGACGGTTTGGAAGTTCACGAGCTTCTTGTCGATCCATTCGCCGTTTTGCTTGATGACGGCGTCGACCGCGTCGACGCTTGCGTCCACTTCCCCACGCATTAAGGCGAAGTCGACTTCGCGTCCGGAAAAACCGACGACGAATTTCGGCTCAGGCAAATCCATCAGCCACGATGCGATTCTCGCGATCACGTAGAGGTCGTGGCCTACGGATTGCGCGCCGATCCGCAAGCCGCGATGGGATCGAAGTTTGCCAACGCCTTCGGCGGCGACCTCTCCCCTGGTCAAAAATACATTGTTGACGCTGCTGTTTCCGGAGCCGAGGTAAGACAGCTTGTCGATGTCGTACTGCACGCCGGACTCCTTCATGACCGCCGCCGATATGACACCCGAGCCGATGTTCGCGATCGTGAGGCCGTCCGGGCGCGTCACCCGATAGAGATGATTGACCGCCTTTTTGCCGCCGGCGCCCGGCATATACTCGTTCACGACAGCCGGATTTCCCGGAATGAACCGCGGCAGGTGAGCTAACACCGCGCGCACGCGCAGATCTCCCAGACCTCCCGCATCGCGTCCCTGGATCAATGTGATGGTCTTATTCTCGAAGAACGACGGACTTTGCGCCGACCATGCATGGCTGGCCGGAAGCAGTAAGGCGATCAAGAGAACAGGTAATGACTTCGTTCTATGCCGTGACCATGGTGTGTTCATACCGCGCTTCTCCTCGTTTTAAGATTATCGCCGCCTGAGCACGAGTATCGCTTGGAGCGTGCGAGACCTCGTCGAACAGCGGCGCGATCATACGCATGGAAAACCATGCGGTCAAATACGAAGCCGCCGAGTCTCTCGGGCGGGTTTCGCACAACAGTCCGCCTGAGGTCGGGGCAGTCCGTTGCCGAATCGTTGACGGTATAGGTAAACTGTGAGAAAGCATGGTCACTGCAAAGTCCAACTCGATCGTAAATAAAAGGAAGCATTATGAGCCAGGGCGCTACGGCAGCCGCGACCACGCTCGTCGTTCGAGGCGGCACCTTGATCGACGGCACGGGAAAGCCGCCAATGGAGAATTCCGCCATCGTCATCGAAGGCGCCCGATTCAAAGCGGTGGGGAAAGCCGGCGAGGTTTCTATTTCGCCTGGCAGCGAGATCATCGACGCGACCGGCAAGACCGTACTGCCGGGCTTCATCGATGGTCACGGGCATTGGGAAGATTGGTTCGGCGAGCTGTATCTCCATCTGGGCATTACGACTTGCGTCAACATCGAGCTTTACCAGGACGGGCCGTGGATCCTCGCCCAGCGCGACGCGACCAATTCGGGTAAGATTCGCGGACCGCGGCTCTGGGCCTCCGGCCAAGCGCTCGGCACCCGAGAGGCGGAAGCGGTGCGAGAGAGTGCGCGCGCCGCCCGCGGCGAGATCAGCGTGGCGAGCGCGGCGGAGGCGAGCGCGGCGGTCCAGAAAAAAAAGCAAGACGGGTACGACATCATCAAGGTCAACGAATTCGTCCCGCTCAACTGGCTCGAGTTCGTCACGAAAGAGGCCGAGCATCTTGGCATGCCGGTCACCGGCCATAGCTGGGACGCCATCGGCTCCGCGCGCGCCGGCATCGGCGGCATCGAGCACATCTGGTCGGTCGGTTACTCTTCCATCACCGACGATCAGAAGCGGCGCCAGATCGGCGCCGATCGGCTCCTGCGTAAGATCGATGCCGAACAGGTCGGCGCGTTTTACGAGCTGGAGAATTACGACAGAATCATCGGCGCCATGGTGGAACGCGGCGTCGCCTGGACGCCCACGGTCGCCAAATGGCTCTGGCCTCTGTCATCGAATGCCGAACGCTTCTGGGCAAGAGCCCAAGCCATCCTGGGCGATCCCGCGGCGCGATATTTTCCCGCGGCGTTTCCCTATACCGTGGCGCAAACGCGCAATCGGTTCGAAAAATACAATCCCGAGCAGCTTCGGTTGGCGCAAACCGCGCACGAGAAAAGCCTGGAGTTCATTCGCCGTTTCGTTCACGCGGGCGGCATTCTCAAGGAAGGATCGGACCCGCCGCAGGGAATGGCCGGATTGCAGATGCACATCGGCATGGCGATGGACGTCGAAGCGGGCGTGCCGCCGATGACCGCGATCCAAGCGGCGACTCTCAATGCCGCGAAGACTTTCAAGAAGGAAAAAGATTTCGGCAGCGTGGAGACGGGAAAGGTGGCCGATCTCGCGATCATCGAAGGCGATCCGCTCAAGGACATCTGGATGACCCAAAACGTCAAGATGGTCGTGATGAACGGCAAGCTCATCGACATCGGCTTTCACAGCGACTGGCGAAATCCCATCCCGGCCGCTCTCCCCGGACACTCCGTGCCGCGCGACATCGAGATCAGTCCGGTCGCCGTCATTCAAGGAACTCCGACTGTCTTGAGAGTCACAGGCAAAGGCATCCGTCCGTACCTCAAGGTCAAACTCAACGGCAACGACCTGGAAACCCGTTTCGTTAAAGGCGAGCTCGAAGCAATCATCCCGCCCCAAGCCATCGAGCACGTCGGTCTCTATTTCGTCACGGTGACCAGCCCAGGAACCGCCGGCCAACACTCCTACCCGGCGCATCTCATCGTCCGGTTCAGAGACTAACGCTCGGAACCAGGCAACGGTTGAACCCATTACTGACGGCCGGTTGCGCATTTGCGCAATCGAGCAAAGATGGACTAAAGAGGCGGGATGGTTGACGGCAGGCAGGCGCGCTACCGTTTAAAGCATTCCCGCGAAAGTTGGGAGCTTCTCGATGCGTTTGCAAAATTTATCGATACGTCCGCTGCCTTCCAGCGATAGTTGCGGACTTGCGCAAATGTACCCTGAAGATGATCAAGACCCAAGAAACTGGACGTAAACGAAATGCCAGGCCTTCGTCGTTACGCGAGGCAATTTCGATGGCAAAAATAGGCCCACTATCGCGGAGAGAGAAACCTCGGAATGCTAACGGCTTGGCGTGCTCCGACCCAAACTTACCTGCTGTAGACTGCCGTACGGCTAATCGGCGATCGACAAAGCTGTCCGGTGATAGGAGAGATCGACGTACTTCTCCACGGGGGGAATAGGATGCGCCAAATAACCGAGCTCGGCTCGTAACTGGAGAGCGGCGGTAACACCCGACATATTCAAGACGGCGTTTGCGTAAAGACCGTGCTTCGGATGGAGTAGGGCATCTAAAGTATGTGCGGCGGCGGCTCCGTCGATTTCATTATAGCGAGCGAGAATGTCGAGGCACGCTCGGCGATTCGGTCTCTCGAAACACCACTGCGTCGCTGCCGCATACGCTCGAATGTACCGGACGAGTCGGTCCGGATGCCGCTCCGCCCAACGCCGACTCGCGGCGCCGCACGTCCCTTGGTAAGACGGGACCATCTCGAAGTCTCTGGCAAGCAGATGACACCCCGCCCTCAGAGCATTCAAGACGAAAGGTTCAGTCAACAAGAGTCGCAGCGATTTTCCCTTCCATCAATGCGCGGTAGCGGCTTTCCCACCCGCCGATTTCGATCAGCTGATAATTGTCTCCAGCAAAACCTCTGGCGTGAAGCATCCTCTCCAGCACTAAGGCAAAGCCGCTCGTCCTGGCATCAACGCCGATGGATCTGCCGAACAGCGCGTCGATGGATGCGCAATCCGGAGCGCCTACTAGAGTAAAAAGCCCGCTATGCAGACCCATAAAAATGAAGAGATCGGAGCCGTCATCGTTTTCAACAGCGGCGATGATGTCATCCGCGCCGGTATGGCCGATATCATATTGGCCCTCTTTAAGAGCTTGGCTGATGTATAAGGAGCCTGGTGTGTAAGCTGTTTCGAGAGCGAGCCCGTGCCGGGCAAAAATCCCCGTCTCGATTCCCGCATGAACGGGCAGGTTGTAAGCGGCGCGAAACTGAATCAGCTTGAGTGTTTCTGTCATACAGATGCGTCTCGCAATGCTCCTATCACGCCGCGCGAGAAAGCGACAACTCTGAGTTGTTCGTTCGTTCCGCATGCCTTTGAGAGGGAATTTAGGCGAATTCTAAACGGACCCTCATTAAATTTTCAGGTGATAAGAATAACACGAAGATTTGGAGGTTCGCACCAAGCTGCCCGGTAATTTCATTGGAACCGCCACGAGAGCACCTAAGTTGACAGTTATCTTACTTTCGATTACTGCTCGCGTAGTTCAAGCAAAGAATTTGGAGGTGAGCTTATGCCAGTGAAGGTTATGCGCATAGAGGACGCGCCGGTCAGAGTCATGCGATGGGATCGCGGAAAGGCGCTCCGGCTGGTGGATGAAGCCGACGGCGCAAAGAACGTCGATGTGCACATCAATCTGATTAACGTCGATTCGGGACCGGGGCCGACCCATTACCACGCCAAAGCCGAGAATATTTATGTCGTGTTGGAGGGAACTGTCGAGGCCATCGTCGAGGGAAAAAAAATTCGCCTGGGTCCGGGAGAAGTTGCGTTCATTCCGCCCGGAGTGCGGCACCAAGCCGGCAACTGCGGTGATAAGGTCGCGCGCGTCCTCGAGATTTACGCTCCCGCGGGCGAGGATTTTCACATTGTCGATGATTCAGAGAATAAGCCGCAAACCTAAGAGCAGAATTTCACCGCAAAGACGCAGCGTACAAATAGATTGTTGCGCTGGCCGATTTCTGTCATTTCGACTCCTTCGGCGACCGTTCAGGATAAACTCCGGGAGAATCTTTCTTCGCAAGCCGGATTTCAAAGATCCGATTCCCGTAAAACAGAAAGGATCATTCAAGACCGATGGCGAAAATGCAGTTCGGCGTTTTGTTACCCCACTTTGGCAAAGAAGCCTCACCGTCTCGGATCATCGACGGCGCCAAAATGTGCGAGGAGCTGGGATTTCATTCCGTATGGGTGAGAGATCATTTGATTTGGCATCCGCACGGCATGGAAAAGTCAGGCCTCAAATTCGTCGAACCCATCGTCACGCTTTCGGCGGTGGCGGCGGTGACGAAAAAAATCATTTTGGGCATCGCCGTGCTTGTTCCAGTGCGTTGGCCGCTCAAAGTCAGCCAGGATCTCGCGAGCCTTTCCTACATTGCGGGCGGCCGGGTGATCGCCGGGATGGGGTTGGGATTTAATCCCGCCGAGCTTGCGACCGTCGGCTTGCGGATCGAGGATCGCGTCGAAATCCTGCGCGAGACCGTCGAGATCGCGCGGCTGATATGGAAAGAGAATAATGCGTCCTACAAGGGCAAGATATTCTCGTTCGACAACGTGACCATCGAGCCCAAGCCCGTCGAACCGATCCCGATCTTTTGCGGCGGCAGTACTCGCGCCGCGATAAGACGGGCCGCGGAATACTGCGACGGCTGGATTCCCGGTCGGGTTCCCATGGCGACTTTTGATGACAGGATACGGTACTTGCGGCAACTGACCGACAGGAAGATTACTTTGGGCAATATCCCGATCACGCGCATCGATAAGGACCGAAAAAAAGCTCGGGCAAGTATCGACGTTGCGGCGCTTGCGGAGAGCTCGGAGGGAAACAGCCACTGGATAAAGCCGCCTTCCGGAAAGTTTCAGACGATCGAAGATCTCGAAGGTCTGTTGATCGTAGGGAACCCCGATGACTGCGCTGCGGAGATCGAAAAGTTCCGCGCACGAGGCGTCGAACACTTGGTTTTCGATTTGAGACTACAATACGACCGCTACGAAGAGAGCTTGGAACTGATCGGTAAGGAACTACTTCCGCGGTTCGAGTAAACGGTTTGAACCATTCACAGCCGGACGGCGGCCGCCGGAGTCAAACTTGGCGGCAACGTCGAGCGACAACTCGGTCCGTAACCGGCGAGACTAAAGAGGGCCTAATTATTTTTTCTTGCCGGGTTCCGCTTGGTAACCTTGGTCTTTCCAATTGCTAACGGGACAAAATGTCGTGCTCGTAAATCCGAGGTCTTCGGCTAGCTTCGCAGCCTGCGAGCTTGATGCTCCGGTGCCTCACGTGAAAACGATGTAGGTCTGCGTCGAGATCTTTTTCAGATAACCTTCGAGCTGCTCCAACGGAACGTTGATGGCGCCCGGGATGGTTTCTTTTTCGAAATTGGCCGGCGGCCGGACATCGATGATCATCACCGCGCCGGCATCGACTTGCTTCTTTAGCTCGTCGGCGGGCGTCTGTTTGGCGCCGACCGCCCACTTCGTTTTCGGATCTACTTCGTACTTGCGCTGCTGTTGGGCGAAGGACGAAGCGGCAACGAGTGAAACTACGGCGCCAATGGCCAGCCGCGCGATCAATGATTTCATATACGCTCCTTTCAAGGATTGGTTAGACGTGTCGCAGGCTAACCGGAAAAGCTTACCGACGTCAATCCCGGGCAAGCTGAGGCGGTTAAAAACGACCGCCCCGCATTCGCGCTTAAAGCCGGAGCTTGTATTTCCGTTCGATCTCCTCGACGTATCCGCTCTTGACCACCTTAGTCAGAATACGCTGATCCAGCAGTTCCTCGACATTGAACTTCATGATTTTGGGATCGCGCAGCGCGATGGCGTCCTGGGCGGTTTTCAAACCCTTGACGGTGACAAAGGTATAGGGCGTCAGATCCTCGAGCAAATATTTATAGCCGAGCTCGGCGAGTTGCCGGTCCACCTTGAGATGTTTTTGCAGAATGGCCTGGCCGCGCTCTTTCTGCGCGCGCATGATCGCGCTCGCCTCGATGAGCGCTTTGATGACGTTCTCCACGGTCTGCGGATTCTTCTGAATGAATGCCTCCGAGGACATGAACGGGCTCGAGGGCAGAGGGATCTTGCCCAAGTCGAACAAAACTTTGACCCCGAGCGCCTGCAGCCGCGCGGACTGCAATCGATCCAACGCCGCGCCGTCGATGATGCCGCTCGCCAAAGATTGGGCGATCACCGTGCTATCGCCGATAGCCTGAATATTGATATTGTCTTTTTGCGGGTCGAGACCCATCTCTCGCAGCGACAGCATGGTGAGGCTCCAGAGCAGACCGCTGAAGTCCTGCACGCCGATTTTCTTGCCGCGCAGATCACTGGGCTTGGTGATCGACGGCGCCACGAGAAAATCGTAGGACGCCCGCTCGGCGAACAGCGAGAGGATGATTTTGAGCTTGGCCCCTTGCGCAGCCGCCGTGAGCATACTGGAGGCGCTGCCCCGGACAAACTGCACCTCGTTGGAGACCAGAGCCGTGACTTGGAGAGGAGCGCTGCGCACGGTGACGAGGTCCGCTTCCAGTCCATGCTTGGCAAAAATGCCCTCCTCCTTGGCAAGCCAAACCGGCGTGCCAGACGCCGACACCCCGGAGTAAGCGATTCTAATCGGCTCAGCGCTGGCGGGCGCGACAAACAAAGCGAGAGCTAAAGGGATCCAGAATTTTGCAGCGACCATGGGGATTGCCCTCCTGCACACAGAGAAGAATGCATGCTGCTGGATTTGCGCAATTCGCCTTACCAATCAACGTAGCCACTACTAACACAGCGCTCGTTGCCCCATCAATCAATAAAACCTTATCCCTTTCTCCCAGCCGCGCAGTGAGGATAGAAAGGCCATAATTGCTCGCGCTCTCTGCACGCAAACAAAAATCGCGGGGAAATGTTCGAGAAGCCCGACCCGGCAGCCGGTTGGAAATGTCCAGCGCAGCACTAAAGGATGATACTCACGGCGCCGTGCTCGCTCAGCGCTTCCAGGTCGAGAACGGCTTTCCGGTGATGGATCTTCAGCTCTCCGTCTACCCGTTTCAGTCTGTGCTCGTACCACCCGATATAGGGACTCGATTCGGCCATGCGCAAACGATAGACGATAAACGAGGAAGTCACGACGATGGCGCCGTCCTCTACTTTGATTCGTATATTGGAAATGAAGTGCCGGGTGCGCGACGAAGGATATTCTCTGTGACCGTGGCGGCTCTTCAGCCTTTCCACGCGAGCGCGCAGCCGCACCATGTCGTCGTCGATAAACACCAGGTCTTTGCGGGGATCTCCGTCCGGGAGATCCGTGGTCGGGACCAGATATCTGCCGTCGGCGGTGAAAAGTGCCAACCACTCATCCAGCCGCCAGGCGTCCAGTAGAGCCGCCTCCTGATAAAGAAACTCCTCCACCGACTCGCGCAAAGTGGCTGCGCTGCCCTGGTTTCTCACAGCGTTTTCGTCCGGCATGACTGCTTTCGTTGTCAGCGGGCGACCGCCGCTTTCTGCCGAATCACCGGATCGTTGGTTTCAACTTTCCCCAATCCTGAGAGATGGCCGAACCACTGGCGCCAGAACGCGCGGAGCTGAAGCTCGTCCTCGGCGATCGCTTCCCGGTGCATGCCTCTGGATAGTTCGGACCATTCGACCCCCTCGGCCTTATAACCCGCTTGACAGGATTCGATCGCTTCGACGTCGTCGGGCGTCGCGAATCCTCCCGGCCCATGGAAGGTGAGAAAATTGTCGAGCCGGCGCGCGAGGAGCTCGGGCTTCTCTTCCCTGGGGGCGAGGTGCCAGGCGGTCACGTCCATCAGGTCGGGACTTATCGGCCAGAATATTCTTACGGTGATGTCGATGGAATCGATGATGAGGAGATTAGGATAGACCAGGAGGTTGCGGCTGATATCGGCCATATGCCGAGCCTTCTGCTCGCCGAACTTTCGCACCAGTCCTGCGCGGATGGCGGCGATCTCCTCCTTGTTCTCTTCGCCGAAGAGCGGGCTCCAGCGAGCAATCGGCCGGCCCCTGATGCCGTCGTGTTCCTCCACCGCGTGACCGTTGCCGAGGACGAGGGCCGGCCGGCTGAATGCGGTTTGCACGCCGCTGGTGTTGATGCCCACGCTATTTACATATTCGAAGTAAGTCTTGTGCGTCGGCCTGACGTGGTATCCGTCCAGGCTGTTCTCGACCAGCAGCTTCCAGTTGGCCTTAATCGAATAGCGATTGGAACCCGGCACGATCCGCATGCCTTTTTCGGCTTGATCGACGATCAGGTCGAGATACTCGCGAGCGCCCGCGAGATAAGTCACGAGCTCTTCGACATCGGGATTGAAGCTGACAAAGACAAACCCGCGGTAACTTTCCACCCGCGGCGGCGGCTTGAGGCCCATCGCCGCGCGATCGAAACTATCAGGGTAGCCGGCTTCGTCCGGCACGCCGACGAGGTCGCCCTGATTGTTGAAGCTCCAGGCATGATAGAAGCACTGCAAGACGTCGGCATGCCCCTGGTCGTGCCGGCAAATCAGCGCGCCTCTGTGCGTGCATGTGTTCAGAAAAACCCGCAGTTTGCCGTCGCTGCCGCGGATAAAGAAAAGCGGCCTCCCCGCTACGTTCCGGCGCCGGTAGTCGCCCGGCTTCTCGACTTCGGATTCGTGGCACAAATACAGCCAGCATTTGTTGAAGATCCGCTCCTGCTCCATCTGGAGAATTTCGCGCGACGTCATAGCGGAGCGATGGACTCGAAATACACCTTCGTCCGGATTGTCTATGATCAGATTTTTAGGGTCGAACATTGCGCGTCCCTCACAGATTAATTACCTCGAGTCACGAACACCGAGTCTTATCCTATTCTACGCTGCAAGGTCGTGGCAAGGACGGTTCGGTTCACGTTTTCCGAACTCTGCGCTCTCCGCGTCTCCGCGGTGAAATCGCCCCGGTATCGGCCCGTTCATCACTCCACGTCCGCTGCGAACAACTCGTCGGGGCTGACGATACGGGGCGAGAGACCCTGTTCGTAAACATATTCGCCGATCGCCTTCAGCGTCGGCCGATTCGGCTCCAGCCCGTACGCCCAGAAATCCTTCCCCATGACCCGCCAGGTCTCCTCGATGTGATGGATCAGCCAGGGAAGCGAAAGGCGCAGGGCGTCCGTGTCGTAGAGTCCCTCGACCGCCAGGTCGCGAGCTTCGCAGAAGGCCCGATAAATGCTCCGGGCCGCCCAAGGGTACTCGCGATAGATATCGTCGCGGAGCACCACCGTATGCATGATCGGGAAGATGCCGGTGCGTCGGAAATAATCCTGCTCGACTTCATAGTAGTTCGGAAACAGGCGCGCGATGCGCGGCGAGCCCTTCTCAAAGATGGAGGGGATAAAGATCGCCAGCAGCGCGTCGAGTTCGCCGCCCTCCAGCATTCCCTCGAGGGTTTGCTCCGGCGGCAAAAACTCGACCTTGACCTTGTCGGACAGCTTCAACGGAATCAGCGGTCGCTGGGTCGGTGTTGTCATCCCGCCGATGAACCAGTGAATGTCCTCCATCATCACACCGTATTCGTGTCTCAGCATGCCGTTCATGAAGATGGTGGCGGTAGAACCGAGCTGCGTCGTTCCCACGCGTTTGCCGTGGAGATCCTGAGGCGTCCGGATCCCCGCATCGGTCCTTACGTAAATACACGAGTGTCGAAAGATCTTGGACACCGCGACCGGTAGCGCAACAAAGGGGCAATCACCGCGCCCGATCAAACTCGCGTAAGAGCCAAGCGACAGCTCCGAAACCTCGAACTCTTTTTCCTCCAGCATGCGCGGAAAGGTCTCGCGCGGACGCAAGACTTTGACTTCCAGATCGATGCCTTCGGCCTGGACACGGCCGTCGATGAGCGGGCGGGTGCGATCATAGTCCCAACACGCGAGAGTGAGTTTGAGCTTCGACATCGGTGTGCAGCCTATCTCCAGAGAAAATCTGATTGAATTTAAATCGTGTGCGTAGAACTAACATACCGCGAAGAGCTGTCAAGAAATCCGGTCATCGGTCAGTTTGAGAGCGATTACCCCCGATTCCCCGAGTAGGCTGCCGACAGTCGTTATTGAAAGGAAGGTGTGCTAGCGCTTCAGCTTAAAGCCAGAATGAACCGGTCTGAGAGTGTTCACGGTTTGAGCCTGAGGGAGGTGATTCGCGACTTCGCTTTCGGCGGGCCGGACCTTCGCACTTTGTATCTCATCCCACGCGCTTCGCTCTTAACACTCGAGGTCAAAAACCGGGTATTGGGACATTCAACTCGTCGGACACCTGAAAACACTCTGAGGCCCACTCATTGGCAGACGGCGTCCTCCAAGCCGCCCTTGCTTACGCAGCTCAAAGGCCCTATTGTTGCATTTCCGCAAATCTCTCAAACCCAATCCAATTCCGTAGTGAGTTCGATTAGGAGGTTTCATATGTACAGAATCTTGTGCGACCGGCAGCCGGCTCGCGAACTCGGTTCAGGCCTGACTTGGTTCATGGAAGACGGCAAGATCGTCGAGTTCTCTACGAGCGAAGAAGCCGGGGCTATGGTGAAAAAGTTAAGCGAAGGGCCTAGAGCTGCGATGACTACATACACGGCAAGAGAATATAACCCCGAGGATTAATTCAGCCAAATACGCTGCCCAATAAGGCGGCGCTGCTTCCTCGCCCACACAGCTCTGCAAGCCGTTCCTTGCCGATGAATCGGTCGGAAAAGTAATCCGTCCCTTTGTCCGAGAAACTTCGGCAATGCAAGAACGGACCGTGCAGCTAGACCCGACATCTCAAGATTAAAGACCTAACCTTCAGTTTTTGCTTAGTTTGGTACAAGGCGCTGGCTTCGTCCCGGGTGACGCTTTGAGCATCAATCATGCCTGCTCCGGCAGCCGGAAAAACTCTGGGCGCGCCAAGCTGTGGTTCAATGACCCGATCGCAAATACGCGGCTGGAAGGTTCAGTTGATGGTTTAGTTACTCATCATCTCTTGAGCGGGTTTACGCTCGGCGACCAACCAGGGCTGGGCCCAAAAAAAGTCATCGACATAGCTGCGGGAGCTAAATGTAGTGCGTACAAACTTTTCGGTACTTGGACGGGACCGTGGACTGAAGTCGTTTCATTTCACAAAAGCGCTGAGACGATTGAACCAGTAGGAACGGCCTATTATTGGGAGTTCGCCGACTAGCCACTCAGGATCAACGGCTAGTCGAAGGATTGGAACGATTAGCACGCCCCGAGTTACCTTGAACCAAACGTTGAACCTGAACACTTTCTCGCGTTCATCTTCTCCGGATGATGAACTTTTGAATGAGCGCTTCCCATTCCGAAACTTTTTTCTCGTACTCTTCCACGGTGTATTTGGCTTCGAAGTAGGTCTTCTTGAACTTCTGATTGACCAGTGACTCCACATCGTCGCGCGGCGAGCTGAGGCCGCCTTTGACGATGAATTGCTGACCTTCTTTGGAATGGATGTAGTCCAAGAAGAGCAGCGCCGCATGCGGGTGTGGTGCTTTGGCGACGAGACCGGAGTATCCGACGTTGGCGACGACCGGATCGAGCGGGCGCCACTCCACCGTGGCTCCTTTGCGCTTGGCGACGAACATGTTGGAATCAAAAATCGTCGGCGACATCGGCACTTCACCGCTGACAACCAGATTGGCGAGCGCAGCGCCGGAGAGCTTATGAACATTGACGTCCTGGCCGGCAAGTTTTTCGATGAATTCTCTTCCGGCCGTCTCGATCACGGCGCCCACCCACCTTGCTGCGGTCGCGCCGCCCGCCAGGGACATCTTGCCCTTCCACCTGGGATCGAGAAGGTCGTTCAGACGCTTGGGCGCATCGGCGGCAGGAATATGACTGGTGTTGAAGCCTAGACTGATATAAGTTTCCCGGTCCGCCCAGTAGTAGATCCCGCTCTTTCCCTTCTTCACCACGTCGTCGTCGAAGAAGCGCAGTTCCGGCGAGCGATGCTCCTGAAGCAGACCGGCATTATAAATGCCGCCGATGTTGCCCGCCGTGCTCTCGACCACGTCGGCGATGAAGCGTCCGGCCTGGCTTTCTTCGATGACTCGCTTCATCACGTCCGCGCCGTCGGCGCGCCATTCCGCGACTTTGATGAACGGGTACTTCTTCTCGAACTCCTGGGCGACCTGCTTGAACCAGGTATGCGAGTTATAGAAAACCAGCTGCCCTTCCTTCTTTGCGCCCTGGATGAGAATCGCCTCGCGATCCGCGCCCTGATAGAGCGCAAGCTGCGAAGCGGACATCGGCGCGCCGGCGGCAAGCGCCTCCGTCACGGCGAGAACTAAAATGCCGATGGTAAGTAGAGCCCTCGCCGTTCGAATTCTTGGAAAGAGCGACATATGACCTCCTTTGCCGAAACTATCGCTGTCCGGATGCTAATCACAATTCCGAGAGCACGGCCAGCGCTGTGAGATCACGTGTCCTGATCCAATCTGTACGCGAATAGATTCGTTTGACTGCCGACGCGAGACTTCGGTAGTGTCCAAGCTGAGCCAAGCCCGGAAATCGTCGAAACACAGGAGGAGAACGGTATGATTTCGCAGATTCGCATTTACACGATCAACAAGGGTGAGATGGATAATTTTCTCAAGCACTTCAAAGAGGACATCATTGGCCTGCACGAAAAGATCGGCGTACCCATCGTCGGCACCTGGGTAAACCGGCCGCAAAACGAATTTATTTGGGTCAGGACCTACAAAGACAAGGCGGAGCTCGAAGCGAAGACCAAAGAGTTCCAAGCCGCGGTCGCGGCCGCCGGAATCAAACTTGGCGGTAACGTCGCGAAGATGGAAGTGCGCGAGGCCGAATCGGTGTTCGCGTAGCAGTTGCGGAACTATTTATCCTGCAAGGCTAGTTCGCTTGCTTTCTCAGAATTTGAAACCCATTCAATGCGGACGGTCGCTATCCCTTGTTGCATCATGCCGAGCGCTCTCGCCGCTGCCCGCGAGACATCGATGATGCGGCCTTGCTTATAAGGTCCGCGGTCATTGATGCGCACGTCGACCGACTTTCCATTGTCGAGATTGATGACTTTCACTCTGCTGCCCCAGGGGAGAGTTGGATGTGCGGCGGTGAGCCGGTCCTGATTAAAAACTTCGCCGCTCGCCGTGCGCTTGCCGTGATGCTTTGCGCCGTACCACGAGGCGAGACCGGTCTCCGTTGTTGTCGGCTGCGACGGCGCGGGGATCCTTGCGGCTTCGGGCACCTGCTTAGTTTCCACAGGTGAAGGGACGTTCGCTGCAGGCGGAGTTTCACTGCGTTGGACAGGCGCCGGCGGCTTGTCGCTGGAAAGATTATTGGACTTAGATTCCGCAGGCGGGACTACTCCCGTCGACAATGCGCGGGTAGGCGTGTCTGCGATGATGCCGCAACCTTGAGAGGAGATGAGCGCCGTTAGAACGATAACACCCATGCGCCAATCTAATGCGGTCACGCCACAGAGCGGGTTTGGTCTCCGAAATAAAGATTGCATGGGCCACCTGAAGGAATACCTTCAGCAATGGCCATGCCCCAAAGGTGGTACGTGACAGCGGCGGCTAAGATGACCAGAAGCGGCAGATATGGCGCATCACACGACAGAAGAACCGTAAATATAGCGTGCGCCCGTACAACGGCGTACGAAAATGTGCTTTCGACGCGGTTTGATCATTAACGCACTTGCGGGATAGGGAAGATTGCTGAGAGCACGGGATCGCCTTTGAAGTCTGCTTACTGGCCGGCGGTGCACCGTGGTGTTGTCCGCATGACAAAATGCCGGATCTGCCGATCTGCGGCTACTGTCTTTACGCCGCTAGGGCTTTTTTCGGACTCATTTTGCGAGCAGGACCACGGTAGTGATTCGTGTGTGTTGCAGCAAAAAATCGGCTCAAACGCATTAACCGTATTTTTATCTACGTGCTATAAACAATCACGGACTCCGTTATTATGTGGAACGTGTTCGAACTACTTACTGTCTCAGCGAAAGGGGAAATGCGATGGGATTACGAGTAGCGGTATCCGCTCGAGTTCGTTTCTCTCTAGCTCTCATGATCTTTTGTGCTGCACTGCACGCTCAACTGGGCTTCGCGGCCGCTGCGAGTACGCCGGTTGGGGGCAAAGGCGAATCCCTAGACGCCTTATACCAAAAAGCGAAAGCGGAGGGTCGGGTGGTGGTGTACGCGGCCGCGTCGACAAATACCGAGCAAATTGTCTTTCCCGCTTTCGAAAAGCGCTTTCCGGGGATCAAGGTCAATCATGTAAACGCCACAGCCGACAAGCTTCTAGCGCGCGCCATTGCCGAAGCGCGGGGCGGCAAAACTCTCGGCGATGTTTTGAGCGGTACGCTGAACTATGTGGCTCAGGCGCGGGAACAAAAGCTGTTGCTCGATATCAACTTGCCGGAGGCTGCCGCTTATCCTACCGGCATGAAAGGCGCCGACTGGGTGGCCACCGACACCGAATATTTCATCGCCGCTTGGAATACGACTCGGGTCAAAAAAGGCGACGAGCCGAGAACGTTTGAAGACTTCGGTGACCCGAAATGGGCTAACCGGCTCAGCGCTGAACCGAGAGACTATCCGGTTTTGTTGGGTCTGGCGAAGTACAAGTATGGGAGCGACGACAAAGCCATAGAGATATTCAAGAAGATCGCGTCCAACAAACCTGAGTTTTTCAAGGGCCACTCGCAACTCGCGGAGCTGCTGACAGCGGGACAGGCGGATGTTTGTGTGACCTGCTACGCGCATCATATCCCGCCGCTACAGAAAAAAGGCGCGCCGTTGCAGATCATGGTGACTGAAGGCGTCGGCCGCATCGGCGGCAGTGTGACCTTGCTTCGTGGCGCTCCCCATCCCAACGCCGGTTTACTTTGGGCGCGCTGGCTGATCAGTGAAGAGGGGCAAAAGGTATTCGCTCAGGCGGGTGAGACCCCCGCTCACCCGAAGGTGGAGCCGGTGGAGAAAATTCTTCCCGCGAAAACATATATGCTTTCAGCGGATGACACGAAGAATTATCCCAAGTACGAGAAGCTTTGGAACGAGATCTTCCAGCTTCGCTGAAAGTTTTCTGTGAGCGCACACACCGCAGTTCATCATTCTGAGGGAGCGCCCGGGCAATACCCGACCTCGCTCGGAGATTCTGAGTGCTCGAAGAAAACTTGGTTCAGATCGCAGGGGTGATCGACGCCGCTGAAGCGCAAATGCTTCAGCAGTGCGGCGTTCGCTATCTGGGATTTCCGCTTCGGCTCCCGGTTCACCGTGAGGATCTCACCGAACACGACGCGGCGGCGATCATCAAGAGCCTGACGCCGCCGGCATTCGGAGTTTTGATCACCTATCTCGATCAGGCGAGCGAGATCGCCGTCTTCTGCCATGCGCTCGGCGCCCGGATGGTGCAGCTTCATGGGGATATCGAGCGCGACGAGCTAAAGCAGCTAAAAACCTTGGATCCGAACTTGACTGTGATCAAGAGTCTCGTCGTCGGCATGCGCGATGACAAAGAGCTCGAAGCAACGCTCGATGAATCGTCGCCGTTTGTCGATGCGTTCATCACCGACACCTTCGACCCCAAAACCGGCGCCTCCGGAGCGACCGGTAAAACGCACGACTGGCGTGTGAGCCGGCGCCTGGTGGAAATCGCCGATCGACCGGTTATCCTCGCCGGCGGACTCACACCGGAGAACGTCAGGCGAGCGATCCTGGAAGTAAGACCGGCAGGTGTCGACTGCCACACCGGCGTCGAAGACTCCACCGGCCGCAAGAGCCGCGAAAAAGTCCGCAGATTCTTGGCGGAAGCGCACGAAGCTTTTGATCTCGTCAAAGCAAAGTAGTGATATCTTATATTATAGAATGTGCTCGGGACTGTAAGACTACAGAGTTCGCAGCACGCGACATGGGTTTCCCGCAGCAACGACTCCCACGGGGAGATCCCGAACCACGACGCTGCCGGCTCCAACCGTTGTGTCGGCGCCGATACTCACGCCGGGACAGACAATCACGCCACCGCCGAGCCAGACCCGCGCGCCAATGTTGATCGGATGCGCCGATTCCGGTCCGGCCGCGCGCGCGGCCGCATCCCGTGGATGATCGGCGGTCAACAGCTGCACATAGGGCCCGAGTTGAGCTTGCTCGCCGATACTGATTTGCGCCGGGTCCAAAAATACCGCGCCGAAATTTACAAAAACTCCCGCGCCAAGCGTGATTTGCGTCCCGTAATCACAATAAAAAGGCGGCTCGATCGCTGCGTCAGCGCCCGCATACCCGAGCAACTCGCGCAGCAACGCAGCCCGGCCAGTGATGTCGGCAGGATCACTCGCGTTGTAACGCGCAAACAGCCGCCGCGCACGCACCCGCGCCGCGACGAGCTCCGGGTCCATTGCCGAATACAGCTCACCGCGCAACATCTTGCTGCGCTCGGTCTGGACGGAATTGGAAGTCTTATCCATGTACTCAAGTATAACGACTTGGCCGGAAAATATTAGATTGACCCAAATTTGTTTACGGAACTTTGCGTAGGTGCCGCCGGGAGTTTGATCATTCGCCGATCCGTGCGATCTGGGGAGATCGCCGGCCTTTTTTAAGGCCATTCCGGCCGTGCTTTCCCGCTGTGCCTGGTCCGAGCGCATTGCACGGTCAAGGAAGCTGGGATATACGGTTCTCGTCTATTTCACGGATCTTATATTTTCGCCGAATCTCACAAGGAGTTGGCAATGGCGCGCGTTGTGGCCCTGTACCGCTACCCGCTCAAAGGGTTTACACCCGAAGAATGCGCCACGTTGACGGTACTCGCCGAAGGCAGAATCGCCGGCGACCGCGTTCTCGGCATTCGCTTCGCCGATACGGAAGCACCCGATTTCGCCTGGAGCAGAAAACACGGGATGGTGGCGCTGATCAACACTCCGGGTCTGGCGCCTCTGCGCGTCACTTTCGACGCAAACGCCTCGCGGCTACGTATACAGTTGGGAGCTTCGATACTAGTCGACGAGGTTTTGAATGCGGAAGGCAGACGGCGGATCAGCGCTGTCCTGGCCGATTACGTGCTCAAGCTCGACGACAATCCGTTGACCGGTCATCCGGAACGGTTGCCGCTTCGGCTAATCGGCGACGGCCATACGCCGCGCTATCACGACGAAGAGCCCGGGCGAATCACATTGCACGCAAGGGAAAGTCTTCGAGCACTTGAAAATGCTCTCGGGCATGATGTCAGCGAGCTGCGCTTCCGCTCGAATATCGCGGTCGAGGGAGTAACCGCCTGGGAAGAGCAGAGCTGGGTCGGTCGAAAGATCCGCGTCGGCGCCGTGGAATTCGACGTTGTCAAACCGAAAACCCGGTGCCTCGCCACCCACGCCAATCCAACAACCGGCGAGCGTGATCTGCCGATTCTCACCACGCTGACGCAGAAGCTAGGCCAAGAACACCCGACTTTCGCCGTCGCGATGTTCCCCAGCCGCGGCGGCGGACAGATTCACGTCGGCGATGAAGTGCGGATCGATTGATCGCAAGTGAAATACCCTAACGCGTCGAACCGATCGGAGAAAGACAATGGCTAAGATCAGGCACATCTCCTACCGCGCCGAGGACGTCGATGCCATGGCGAAATTTTTCATCGATGCCATGGGCATGACAATGATTCAGAAGCGGAAGGATAACTCGATCGATCTGAGTGACGGTTCGATAAATGTCGCGATTCTTCCGCTGGCCGCAAATAGGAGCCGGAAAGCGGGTCTCGACCATATCGGGTTTACGGCAAAAGACGACCAGGAACAAATCCGCAGGATCGAAGCCGCCGGCGGAACGAACGAGATTACGCGATCGCCCTATGAAGAAAAGTTCCGGGGTCCAGAGGACATCATCGTCGATATCGGCCGCTGGCCGGGCGCGGCGCGGCTCGACGAAAAATAAGACCTTGTACTTTCTCCTTCGAGGTTAAAAGAAAGCGTTGCCAATGCGGCCACTAGCCAGCGTTTGCGGTCGACTCCAACAATGCATGGGAACAAGCCGATCTCGTTGCCTTTCGCTTCCGAATCATTTTACCAGGCGCGTGTTTCGCCGAGCTTGAAAATCCAGGCGCGCGCCGGATCGATGCCGCGGCGGCGGACTTCGGCGAGCATGCGTTGCGGCGGCTCGTCGAGCGGCTCTTCCGCCAGATCGAAAGTGCCCCAATGTATGCCGAGCAGCACGCGCGCATCGAGATCGATGAATGTCTGCACCGCTTCTTCCGGTGTGAGATGTACGGCCTTCATGATTTCGGGCGGCAGATAGGCGCCGATGGCGATCGCCGCAACGTCGAACGGTCCAAGCCGCTGGCCTGCTTCCTTGAAGCCCGTGAAATAACCGGTGTCACCGGAAAAATAGAGCCGCCGCTTCGCGCTCAAGACCGCCCATGACGCCCACAATCGCTCGTTGGCGTCCCACAAGGTGCGTTGGGAAAAATGCTGCGCCGGCACGCACACAAATCTCACGCCGCGGTATTCGTGCTCCTGCCACCAATCCAACTCCTCGACCCGTATCATTCCGTTATCAGCAAACCAGGCCTTAAGACCGAGCGGAACCAAAAACAGCGGGTCGTGGGCTGCGGCTAGACGCTTCACCGTCGTCAGGTCGAGATGATCGTAGTGATCGTGCGAGATCAAAACCGCGTCGATGTGCGGCAGATCTTCGAACGCGAGTCCGGGCGGGCTCATGCGGCGCGGCCCACCCCAGGACACCGGACTGGCTCGCTCGTTCCATTGCGGGTCGGTCAAAATATTGACCCCACCGATCTGCACTAAAAGTGTAGAGTGGCCGATCCAGGTAACGCTGGGATTGACACTCCCGCCCCGGAGGATGGCGCCATCGTTGAAGACCCGCGGCGTGGCGGAGCGACGCGGCGAGATGGACGTCGTCCACAGGCGGCGTATAACGAAGCTCCAGCGCGTCCACGGCGATGGACGGTGAAAATTCACATCGGTATTGCGAAAGCCGCCTTGCACGTGGTGCGCGGGCTGACCGGGAATCGGCTCCGTGCCGGGGCCGGAACAGGCGATGACCAAGATCGAAAAACACAATGCAAGATGAAGCCGTATCATTCTCATCGAAAAAAGCATTCTTGACGGCTGGCGCCATCGATTCCCGAGATCTCGCCGCGCTCCGCCGCAGAAAGGAATTGATTTCGAGCGTGCCGAAGGAAACAGGCGGAATCAACAACCTCGCTGAAAAACCAAGTGAGGCAGAATCATGAAATCAATCCTAGTGCGAGCCTATTTGCCGCTTTGCACACCAGATTTCTTTGTGCCGTCCTTGCACTTGAAAAGAGGAGCTCATGGTGCTGCACCGGAGATCATGACCGGTCCGAGAGACCTCTCGCCGATAACCGTCAAGTACATTCGCGCCTCCGCGAAAAAAGCCCAGCTCAAAACTCGCACGTAACCTGGAGAGATCTGGCCTTTCCCCTTTGACCTTCAAAACGCTGCGAATCGACGCGGCCTTAAACTGCCGGCCCGAGGGTTGCCGTGAACGCTGATCGTTGACCGGGATCGGCCGGCGAATTATTTTGGCGGCAAGGAGCCGCCGTCATGGAACTCAAGATGAAGTTGGGCGATTACCTCGTCGCTTATCTCAAGAAGATCGGCGTTTCCCACCTCTTCGGCATTCCCGGAGATCTGGTCATCAATCTGTTCTTCAAGTTCGGCCGCGCTCGGGCGCTCAAGGTCATTACGCTTTCACACGAACCCGGCGTGGGCTTTGCCGCCGATGGTTACGCGCGCGCAACCGGCCGCATCGGCGCCATCTGCGTAACCTACGGCGCCGGCGGTCACAACATGGTCAACCCGGTCGCCGCCTCGTTTTCCGAGCGCGTGCCGATTCTCGTCATCAGCGGCGGCCCGGGAGAGGAAGAATGCAAGCTCGGCGTGCTGATCCACCATCAAGCGCGAGAGATCGAGTCCCAGCTCCACATCTACCGGGAAGTCACCTGCGCCGCCAAGCTCATCAACGATCCGCTGCGCGCGGCCGCCGAGATCGACGAGGTGATCCGCTCCATCTGGCTGAATCAGCAGCCGGGCTACCTCGAGATTCACCGGGACATGGTCGAATGCGAGATCCCGGTGCCCAAAGAGATCGTTTCGTGGAACGGTGAACTGCCCCATCTCCAATCGGACCGGCGCAAGCTCGACGAAGCGGTGCGCGAGACCGCCGAACGGTTGAGCCGCGCGCAACGGCCGCTCGTGCTGGTGGGCATCGAGGCCTACCGTTTCAAAGTGGCGAGAGAGATCGTCAAGCTCGTCGAGAAAATGGGCGTTCCTTGCTGCACCTCGGTGCTCGCCAAAGGCGCTTTTCCGATGAACCATCCGCTGTTCATGGGCGTCTATGCGGGCGCAATCAGCCCGCCGCCGATTCGCGCGCGCGTCGAACAGGCGGATCTGATCATCGGTCTGGGCATGTTCCTGACCGACATCGAAATGGGCGGCGGCCAACCGCCCGAAGCGCTCCGGCACCGGTCGATCTGGGCCGTGGAGAACCGGGTCAACGTGAGCTTGCATACTTACACCGACATCACGCTCCGCGATTTCGTCGCACGCCTTGCTCCGCGCCGAGCTCAAGCGCCACCGGGAAAAGGTCGTGTACAGCGACAATCTACCGGCCACACACACCTCTCCCCATCGTCCCGTGCGAGTCGCGGACGTGCTCCGCGAGATCAATCACTTTCTCGCGCAGCAAAAAAAATTCCTGGTGGTGGCGGAGTCGGGCGATTCCCTCTTCGGCGGCATCGACATCAAAGTCGGCAACGACGGCCTTTACCTCGCGCAGGGATTTTACGCCTCCATGGGCTTCGCCATCCCCGGAGCATTGGGAGCCCAAATCGGCACCGGACTTCGCCCACTGATCTTGACCGGCGACGGCGGATTTCAGATGACCGGCGTCGAGATCGCCCATGCGCCCCGCTACCGTCTAAATCCTATCGTCGTGCTCTTGAACAACGGCGGCTGGGGAATCTTCCGGCCGGTGGTCAAACGTCAAGATTTGCTCGCGCTTCCTTCCTGGCGCTACGCCGAGCTGGCCCGTCTGTGGGGCGGCCGCGGTTTTCGCGTGGAGACCGTGGGGCAGCTCCGCCGCGCGCTCGAACAGGCGGCCAACTCGTCCGCATTCACGATCGTCGAGGTCATGATCGGTCCGAAAGACCTCTCGCCGGTCAGCGTCAAGTACATCCGCGCCTCCGCGAAAAAAGCCCAGCTTCAAAACTCGCACTTAGCCTGCAGACAACTCGTCCGCCCGGAACCGGCTACCTGTGAATCACAAACCGATCACACGGTCAGTTCTGATGGCAAAAATGCGCCTCTAAGACTTAGCAACGTTATCGAGGAGAAACCTTGGAATGCTAACATCAGCGTAAGCCAACTCGAACTCATTCTTCAGAAGACGAGCAAAATATGTCAACGCGGACCCCACCCTCACGCTTGCTCACGTTTTATGGGAGACCGGCCTCTAATGCGGCCGAAGTTTGATCCTTTCCGACACAGTTGTGACCAGCGAGGAGGCGTCGAGGACTTCCAAACTCCCGCTCACCGCAAGTATCATCGCAAAGACGACAATGCTGACTAATTTCAAGAGCTCAGGGTCTCCGTTATTGACGCGGCGGCAGGGGCTCGGGCCCGGACATCTTTTTTAACAGATCGATGACCTCGGGATCGCGGGGCATCTCCTGGATCATCTTGGTCAACTCTTCGGGCATCAGCGGCGACGCGTCGTCGGTGATGACTTTCTTGAACTCGGCGCGAAATTCCGGGTCCTTAAAAGTTTTGCGCATGGCTTCCTGCACTATCTCGACTCGATCCTTAGGCGTGCCAGGCGGCAAGACCCACGGCATGGAAGCGGTTCTGAAGCTCCGCCACATCGACAGGAGCTTTCTCTCCCGATCCGTTTTCGCGAAGGTCTCGATCTCCGGAAGTTGGGCGAGTTTCGGGTGGGCCGGCCTATCGTTTTTCGGCACGGCCAGGATGGCATGAAAATCCATGATACCCTTGTCGATCCAGTCGCGATTGCGGGTCAGCACCGAAGTCGCATTGTTCGATCGCGAATCGATTTCCCCGTTGTTGAGCGCCACGTCGGCTTCCAGCGCGGAGTAGCCCGTAACGAATCTCGGCGCTTTCACATCGAGAAAATAGGCGAACAACCGCGCCGAGATATAAGCCGCCCCGCCCACCTCCTGGGCGCCGAGCTTGAGCCCGCTCGCCGCTCGCAGTTTGTCCAGACTGTTGAGGCCGAGCACGCTGCGCGTGTAGATCACATTGTGGTTCTCGCTGATCGGCGTGCCGAGATGGATGAATTTGTCGATGTCGTACATCACGCCGGTCTCGCGCATGACCTGCAGGCCGACGACCGAACCGCTGAGCGCGCCGATTGTGAGACCGTCGGGCTTGGCGTTTTGGAATACGTTATTGGCCGCCCTGCGGCCGCCACCCCCATCGATAATTTCGACAATGATCGTCGGATTCCCAGGAATGTATTTGCTCAGATATTTTGAAACGGTTTTCACCCGCAAGCTGACAACCCCGCCCGGATCGTTGTTGATGATCTTCAGCACTTTGCCTTGATAAAAAGGCGATTGGGAAAAACCCGGAACCGGAAAAACTCCCGGCGACAAAACAAGAGCAGCGACGATTAATCAGCAGCGGATATCTTGTTCTCATGAGCGTCTCCTCGAATCCAAGCCATATACGGACTTTCCATTCTAGACAATCTTTTCAAATGAGAAGCCAAACGATGCAGCAACGCACAGCCGCCAATCGGATCATGGCGCCCGGTAAAAACTCTGTCGCTTCGACACCAT
Source organism: uncultured delta proteobacterium (assembly GCA_963745035.1). Lineage (GTDB taxonomy): Bacteria > Desulfobacterota > Binatia > UBA9968 > UBA9968 > DP-20. Next base: position 920,861 of record CAVUVW010000013.1, read on the forward strand.
CGCGCGAACTGATCTCTTTCTATATGCCTCTCTGTTTTGAGATTAGTTCGCTCCCAATTTTCCAGCCACTCGCTTGACAATGGCTAAGAATCGTAATGAAAATTACCACCACGCAAGAACACTCGATAGGAGATCCTATGGCCGAACGGATTTGGGACAAACTACTGAGCGAGCAAGACCGCGCGCATTTAGCGGCGAGCACGCGCAAACATGTCGGATTCGGCACGAAGCCCGCGCTTCTTTTGATCGACCTCTACCGTTGGGTTTTCGGCGACAAGCCGGAACCATTGCTCGAAGCGATCAAAACGTGGCCGTTGAGCTGCGGGCTCGCCGGTTGGAACGCCCTTCCGAATATTCAGAAACTATTGACTGTCGCGAGAGAGATCGGCATTCCCGTAATCCATGTCGTGAACATGGACGGCAACGGCGTGGAGGGCAGATATCCGAATAAGGGACGCGAAGACATGAGCCCTGAAGCGCTCGATCGCCGGAGGCGGAAGTACGAAATTATCGATGAGCTAAAACCCATCCCGGGTGAAACTCTCTTGCAAAAGTCTTCCCCGAGCGCTTTTTGGGGCACGCCCCTGATCGGCCATCTGAACTGGCTACGAGTGGACACGATTCTGGTTTGCGGCGAAAGCACGAGTGGATGTGTTCGCGCGAGCGTGGTCGATGGCTGCACCAATCGTTTTCGCATGGTCGTGGCGGAGGAATGTGTCTTCGACCGCCACGAAACAGCTCACGCAATGAATTTGTTCGATATGGACCGAAAGTATGCAGCCGTGCTGCCTGTCGACGACGTCATCAAATATCTCCGCGGGTGGCAAGCGGAAATAGGCGGTCAGGGTGCCGGCCGGCGGCCGCCCTACCGGTCACTGAACCTTAAACACCTCCCTGTACTCGTCGTAGTACTTTTTATAGTCCTTGGCCAAGCTGATATCGCTCGCCATCAGATTGACCCCTTCGACGAGCGTGGGCGGCTCGGCCTTGACATCGGACCGCACAGGCACCCGAGCGGTCTTGACCAATAATTCCTGCCCTTCCCTGGAGAGCAGGAAATCGACGAAAAGCCTGGCGGCATTCGGGTGGGGCGCATGAGCCGCTACGCCGACGACATAGTGATAAGCGATCACCGGATTTGCCCTCACCCATTCTATCGGCGCGCCGCTCTTCTTCATGACTTCCATCCTGGGAGTATACAGAACGACGCCGAGCTTGAACTCGCCCGCCGCCACTAGCTGCGCCATCAAGGAGTGGCCGGCGCGAAAAGTAAGGCCCTGAGTCGCCAATCGCCGCATATACTGGATGCCCTTCTCGCGCCCCGTAAATTTCAACATATTGGCAAACCATTCCGTCTCTTCCCGATCCATGACCATCTGGCCCTTCCACTTTGGATCCAAGAGATCGGACCAATCCTTCGGAGCTTCAGCGCGTGGAACGAGCTTCGTATTGTATCCGATGGTCGCGGGATTCATGTAGAAACTCGTCCAGTGTCCTTCGCGATCCTTGAAGTCGTCACGATAGAACTTTGAATGAGGCGAGGCATACTTCGCGAATAAGCCTCTCTCGACGAGCACGTTGCCCTCGAACGAACGGATATTGAATACGTCGGCCTCGCGTCTTCCCGCCCGCGCCTCCGTGAGAACTTTCTGCAGGAGACTGTCCGACCCGGCGCGAAACTGGGTTGTCTTCAGGAACGGATATTTGCTTTCGAATGCTTTTCTAAGGGTCTCCGATTCACTCGCGGTAATCGATCCGTAGAATACCACCGAGCCTTCCTTTTTTGCGCCCTCGACCAGCCTGTCGTGCCTTTCCTTTTCCGTTTCCGCAGCCGCGGCATGGCTGGCCGACGGCAAAGTAGACAGCGCTGACGCGATCAACAAAACAATGTAAAATGTTTTCATTCCCTGCACCTCTGTTGTCGAATGGAAAGACCCATGACAAAATAACTTTGCGCGGAGTCTCAGAAATATTAGAGGATTTACCGACTGTCAATATAACCGGAGATCGATTCCACGGGTGAAGTACATCAGCTGACCGTTGTTAGCCCCATGCCGATTCAGATCGATCGTAAGAAAGCAGAGAATCTTGCGCCTCAATTCGACGAAGCGCTCGAACTCGTGCGCAATGAATTCGACGGGCTCGACCCACATTGCCAGTACCGCAATGCCCTTCGCAAGATGGCGTGTGGGACGCCTTTCCCAAGCTGAGAGTTGGTTTTCTCGAAGGCGGCACAAGCTGGATCCCCATGGTCATCGATCGGCTGGAACGCGAACGCGAGTACGGCGAGTTGCGTTGCGAGAAGCCCATCATCGATTACTTCCGCAGCGACAGATTTTTCGTCGGTTGCGAGGGAAACGAAAGCGCGCTGTCCTACGTCATCGATCGGATCGGTCCGCAGGGGTGCGTGTTTGCCTCGGATTTTCCGCACGAAATCGCGATGGAAGACGCATTGCACGAGATCAACGAAATTCTCGAACGAAAAGATATCAACGATAAGCACAAAGCCATGATACTCGGAGAAAACGCCAAGAGATTCTACAACCTCTAGTGTGAGATTCTCCCTGTTACCGTTCGCAAACTGGCAAGAATGGATGCGATGTTCGGCGTGCAGAGCAAAAAAGCAAAACTGCGCCTGTAGCAGGGGAACAATGAATCTTCCGACCCAACTGAAGATGCGAGCAGGGTGATTTAAAGCGCTGTCAGGCGGTCAAAGAATTGTGTTGCAACGCAAGACATGACCCTGCGGCACGTGAGGCCGACTCGCCCGCTCAGCAGGATTCTGGCGCAGCCTGCCAAATCGGTATAGCATTGCCCCCGCTGCTCGCCGTGCATCAAAAGAAAGCCGACATTCCTCGCCTGCGAAATGACATCTGATGGCTTCAATACCATCTCAGAAAGGTGACTGAGGCGAGTGGAAAATTCTAAGCCATGAATGATCCGAGTGCCCCTAAACTGTTTGAAAGCGGTTTTAGAATCCATACAGTCAATCTGATCAAGTGGCTTGATAGCTCAATCACGATGAAGTCCGCCTGCGTGGTGTTTCTCGGCGTGGCCATAAGCTGGGTTTTGTATTTGTTATTCGGACATCGACTTATCGAGACGATGTACACGACTACGCCTGGTACGATCATCGATCGGATCCTAAAAGGTAAAAGCAGCACACCTTTGGAAGACTATCTGGAAGCAGCAGACACGCTGATTGTGCTTACTACATTCCACTTCTTTGCAGTCTTCCTGCCTTTCGTACTTCTGATTAAAAAGCCGCGCCTGCTTCTTTACGGTTCTGGTTTTGTTGCGGCGCTCTCATTCGCGGTTTTTTGCGCGGTTGAGTGGTTTCCCTCAGTCGGCGACTATATTTGCTTGGATAACGTTAGGTTCCACTATTACAATAAACTGTACATCGGAGACGATAAGTTGATCCATAGGCTGCGGCCTTATCTCCGCACTCATAGTCGTTCTGAGCCGCAACGTTATCCCTTGTCGTATGGAATTGAAGTTGAACCAACGACTATTGAATGGATAACGGATGAGGATGGATTCAGAAACGCCGACACGACGAGATTTAGCGATGTTATAATTATAGGGGACGGTTTCATTGAAGAAGGACAAAGTCTCGTCGATACTTTTGCCAGCAGGCTCGAGAAGCATTTATCGCCCATACGAGTAAGGAATCTCGGCACGGGCGGGCATGGCCCGTTCCAGTATCTAGAGGTCCTCAAGAGATATGGCATAAAGCGTGGTCCAAAGTATGTACTCATTGGTTTCAATGAAGTGAACGATATCACTGACACCGAAAGGTATTTACAGTGGCAAGAGGGAAAGGAGAAAGGCGCAAGCGTGCTCTACGATTCCAGAACGAGAGTAGTATCGAGACCTTTTTTTGATAGATACGGGCAGACGTTGTTAGGCACGTTTCATCATATTCAAAATGCGGCTTTGATGATGGCTCACAGGACTCTCGAAAACTTCAACACCTACCGAAAACAGCCAATTCACAAGGACGTAGTTCTGGTCGAACTAGGGAACGCGATCCATAGAATGCTGTTTATCGACAGGCTAATAACAAAAGCTCCTGAGGAAATATTGGCGTCGAACAGCGGGCGGCGCCTAAAGGAGATACTGCTTGAGTTCAAGAACTTGTGTGAGCGGAACAAAATCATTCCAATGATCATGTTTATTCCCTCTGCTGACCACATTTACGCGGAGTATTCCACCCAACAGAGCGGGAGAAGTTGGCTCAAAATACGACCTGAGCAAATCGCCGCAAAGGCGAATGTGGAGCAGGCAATATCTACCCTGGCCCACGCTCTTGGGATCGAGTTTGTGAGCTTGAGTATTGCTTTCGAATCCGCGGCAAAGAATGGCAAGATGCTCTACTATCCCTTAAGCACTCATTGGAATTCTGAAGGAATGGAAGTCGCGGCTGTCTTTGTGGCGGGTATGTTGAAATCGAAGATTACTACACCTGGAATGAGGCAATGAATGAGTCCATGTTCAGACTCGCCTTTTCGCCTAGCTGTCCTGATAGCAGAAGAGCAGAATCGATAGGATGACAGGGTCGTTGAGGCGTCAAATCTTTTGTTGATAGTAACCGGCCTTTACGGTTATTGCGCGGGAAGCGGGCCCTCCTCGGAAACCTTGCAGCACCTCAATCACCTCGGCGTCGCGCGGCATTTCTCGGATCGCTTTCTCCATCCCTTCGGGCACGAGCGGATCGCGGTCTACGCCGGTGAGCTTTTCACACTCGCGGTGTAATTCGGTGTCTTTGAACGCCCTGCGCATGGCGTTCTGAAGAACCATAACCTTGTCCTTCGGGCGTTCCCGGCGGCAAGGCGTACGGCACGCCCACGAGCCGGTACACGTGAAAAAGCAAACGGGGTTAAGTCTGGAGTTGAGTAAATTTGAGGAATCTCGACAGGCGACATGATCAACAATGGAACCATGGAGCCGGACAAAGAATCATTGATCGCTTCCGTGAAACGTGGAATCCCTTTGGCAGCGCAGAGATTCGACGGTCAAGGCTGCATAGGTCGTTGCTTCAGGTCCGTCATTACCGACTCACGTTTTGTCTTTTCGGCTCGTTTCTCCGATTCCATTCTCACTGTGGGTAACCCCAAGTTCTTCGCCAGTCGCGCACATGAAGAGCATACAAGCATATTCAGCATAACAACGCCGGCGTTCTCGGAGGTGACGCGATAGAGTTTCTGTTTTGTAATCCGGTTGCAGCGCCGACAAATGAAGCTCATGGGCCTTCTCCTTGTATTTACAAGCGCGAGCTGCTTCGAACAGGTTGACGAACAGTCACCGTAAAGTGCGTGAAAAGTTAAAGGGAGATTACAGCAGCGTTAGCAGAAGGAGAAGAAAAAAATCGGCGCGTCGGTTTTTTCGGATGCTAGATTATCCACAGCACGGTGTGAATAAATTGTTTATAAAGTCCATTAAGCGTTGATTTCGCCAGCTATTCTGCCATTAGCCTCAGATTGCCTAATGCATGAGCGCTGGCGAAAAAAGTTGCCGCACTACTCCAATTTGTTTCCGGTTGTTCAGCTCGCCCGAGTTTGTGGTCAAATTCACGCACAGCACAAAGCTTTCCACAGTTGCAGCCAAACGAGAGTCAACGACAAGTTGCAGCGCGAGATCAGCGTGGGTGCCGCTCAGCGTATCAAGCCACCGCCGCAGGTGGCGCCCCCAGCGGGTGTTCGACTTTGCCATCACGCGCAAACTGCTCGAGACGCCACATCAATCATGAAACAACCGGCATGAAACAACTGGAGAGCCAATCGTGTCAGACTTGCTTAACTCCATTAATTCACCATTCACTGAAGATGCGCCGACTGCGCCCTGAGTTTCTGCGGCGGGTCAACAATCGCGCACAACAAGCATCTCGCCGGGCGGGCCCCATGCGCCGCTCTGGGGAGGTTCTGTTTTTAGGTCAAGCGATTTTTTGCTAGAGGTCTAACATGAACTTGCCCTTCCAGAAGCCGACGCCGCTACTGCTGCGGAAGTGAGCGATTGGCTCGAGCGCTTCACCGCGTACGTGAGCGAGGTCGACTATGCAGCGGCGCGTCCGTTCTGGCATCCTGACATGAATGAATCAGCGAGGTTCAGGTCTTGCAATGATGTATTCAGCGCATGTGTGCTTCAGTCCGGCAAAACGCGCCGCCGGAGCCAAAAAGTTAGGGCGCGCTCCAACGGCATGGACATCACGTCTAGACTTGTAGGCCGCTTACCGGCCCGCTCTCAATACGTTAGGTTGACTCTCAACGCGCGTCCGCATTATCTTTGTCGTCGTCGCGATCTTTGCTCGGACGAACCATGCTGATCGAACTCGATTACCCTACTCCTAACGCGGTCGAATTGAAGGCGGCAAACACGCTGCTTTTGATTATCGATATGGAGAACGAAAACGCGCATCCTTCAGGCGCGCTCTATATCGGCGAGCCGGTAAGAAGAATCATTCCAAAGATCATTGAATTGCGGGCGCGCGTTCGTCAGGTAGGAGGACGTGTCGTTCACACGCAGTCGATTCGCTCACCCGATGCCCTGGAGTTTACAGTCTTCAAGAATACTTTGCGCAAGGTTGAAGGTTCATGGGGAGCTGAGTTGATTGATGAGCTGAAGCCGGCTCCGAACGAGCCTCTGGTCGTAAAGCGTACTCATGACTGCTTCTATCAGACCGAAATGGAGTCTCTTCTGAAGCAATTGGGGCTACGACCCGGGGAAGGTCACGTGATCGTAACCGGAATTTCGACACGCAATTGCGTTCAGAGCGCCGTAATGGGCTTGAGTGTCCGGGATTACCACGTCTACGTTCCGATAGATTGCACGACGCATAATGACGAAAAGCAGGTATTGCAAGCCTTTTCGCTCTTCACCAGTTTCGGCTACAGACACAACGTCACAATGACACGATCGGATTTGATCGGTATCCAATAACGACACGCACCGCTTGCGGTCTTGTCTAAATCGACCACCACCGACTTTTTGCTAGAGGTCTAACATGAACTTACCCCTTCCAGAGGCCGACGCCGCTACTGCTGCGGAAGTGCGCGATTGGCTCGCGCGCTTCGCCGCGTGCGTGCGCGAGGTCGACTATGCGGCGGCGCGCCCGTTCTGGCATCCCGACATCGTTATCTTCGGCACATATCAAGAGCTGGTGAAAAGCCTAACGGCGTGGACAGAGCGGCAATGGGACAATGTCTGGCCGCGCACGGCTGAGTTCCGTTTCGACCTAGAGAACACCATGATCATGGCCGCGCCCAACGGCGCCATGGCCGTCGCGATCGCGCCCTGGACGAGCACCGGATTCCATGAAGATGGAACGCCCTTCGACCGGCCGGGGCGGGCCACGATCGTGCTGGCACGGCAGGCAGACGGGCGCTGGCTCGGTGTTCATTCGCACATGTCGCTGGCGCGCGGCGTGCCGCAGGATAGCCACGGTAAGCGTCCGGTGAAGGCGCGTTAAAGGCGCAAAGGTTTGCCTTTATGGCTGGCGGGAGACTTTGAAAAAGATCCTCGTTAAGACGCGATCGGATGGTGCGAACTTACAGCGGCTTGATCTGTACATTGCGCCATTTGATTGCGCCGCCCGCCGCGCCTTTCTCAGGGTTGCTAAACTGCAGCGATATCGGACCTTCCGTGAACTGGCCGTGCTGAGCATCCGCAGTCTTGGTACCGTTCAGCACGACGGTCAGATGCGAGCCTTTGGCCGTGATCTCGATTGTATTCCACTTGCCGCCGGCCTTGGGCATCGGTGAAACTTTCGAGACATTGACGATCGCTCCGGTACCGTATTCCGGCTCCGGGCGCTGATCGTAGATATTTGCCTCGTACGCTGTCTTGGAACCGATAGCTTTGAGATCGGAAACACGGAAAAAGATGCCGCTATTGGTGGTGTGATCCGCCCAGAACTCGGCACGAAGCTGAAAATCCCTGAAGGAGTCCTTCGAGACCAGATGGCCGCCTTTGCCTTTGTCGGCGACGATGGCGCCGTCCTCGGCCCGCCAATTGGCGTCGCCGATCCGGTTCCAGTTGTCGAGGGATTTGGGATTGGCGCCGTCGAGAAGAGTCATCCACCCCCGCTCGCCTTGATCCGACATCCATGGCGAGCACGCGCTCATCGCGAGTCCGATAACCAGCAGCGTCACGGTAGCAGCAGCGAAATGTTTCATTGTGCTTTCCCCTTTCACCATTTTTCGCTCGTATTCGAACGCCAATCGGCCGATCACTCTTCCGGCAAATGCTTTAACTCACGCAACAGCGGCGCGAGATCAACTGTCCTCAACGCGTCGACAGCCGCTTCCCAACGCCCTTCTTCGCAGAGGCCCAGTATGCCCGCATCTTCGTATGCTTGGAGGGCCGCTTGAATGCATGTTTCGCGAATGCGTTTGACGAGATCTTCCAATTCCATATGGCTCCCGGGCAAACGGACCAAAGTTTATTGTTTGGCGTGGAATCAACTAAACACAGCGAAGAAGAGTATTGCCAATCATCGCCCGTCGAGCTGATTCACAAGCCGCTTTTCTCTACAGATCCTCCTTCCACATTTCGGAGTTTCGCGCTCTCTCTCAATATGGAACAGCGGGGCGCCGTGTCAACGGCATATCCCATCGGACCGGAATTCATTAACTGTCGCCGATCAGCATCTTGAGCCGGCGGTTTCCTTTTTACACCTGCCGTTGAGTCGTAGTGAGGAGCACTGGCAGGAAGCGTTTCCGAGAGGCTTCCGGATCGAGTGTCACAGATTGCGCCTCAGGGCAGACGATCTACTTTCCGCTCAATGAATAGGGTGACATTTCGCTTAACTATCAAATCCCAGAAGAATGCGCTTGACAAGATGAGCATGCCGGAGATAGCGATGAGTCTATCTCGAACGGGTCTCACCAAGGAGATTATTCATGCCAGCAATCCGACACATGGCTATGTGCACCGAGAACAATCGGCGCCTCGCGCGCTTTTACCGCTTGATCTTCGGCATGGACGAGGTCTGGAACTACGAGCAAAACAGCCCGCATGCGTTTTATGTCGGTGACGGCTATTTCAACCTGAATTGCCTGCAGATTCATCGCACCATGGCCGAGCAGAAGCGCGACGTTGGCATTAACCATTACGGTTTCAAGGTCGAAAGCATCAAGGAAATCGGTGAGAAGCTCGGTCAACTGAATCCACCCATCAAATTTGCAGACAGGCCGAAGGACGGCCGCTATACTGAGATCCGGATCAAGGATCCAGACGGCAACGGTGTCGATATCGCCGAGAAGGGCTGGGGTGCCGAAGAAGAAACGAGGAATCCGGGAGTGCGGCATGTCGGCATCCAAACCGCCGATCCCGAGCGGTTAGCCGACTTCTACAAATTTGTTTTCGCGATGAAAGAAGTCGGCCGCAGCGAAACCGCGGCCGGCGCCGCCATCTATCTCTCCGACGGCACCATCAATCTCGGCCTGACCAAAGGGGCACCCGCTCCCGGCGCCGGCATTCAGGTGCTGGGGTTCCAAGTGCCGAGCCTGCGCGAAGTCGAACAGCAGATAAAAAAACCGCTCGGCCTCACCTATCCCGGCGAACCAGCGCTGGAGATGCTCCAGCCGGCGGAGGGCCCGTACAAAGTCACGCGGATGAAGGACCCTGACGGCAATCAACTCGACCTTTCCGAAGAAGGCTGGCCGCTTTAACGCGTTCTGTTCGTCAGCGGCGCCCTAAACATCCTTTCGTGCTTTGTGAAATTCGCAATCATGAATGGCTTTTGCCGGCATAGTACTGCCCGCTTGAGTGCGATTAGAAACGGATTCTGGGCGTTCGCTCTGATGGCTTTGCATCTTTTGGCGTCCGGCGCGTCGGCACAGCCCACGCGTCTGTCGGTAGCCTACACGGGCGTAGGTCCCACCCATCTGCCGGTATGGATTGCAAAAGAGGCCGGTATCTTCGCGCGCAACGGACTCGATGTGCAGATCATCAGGGCACAAGCCGCAGTGGCGGCCATGTCGCTCATCTCCGGTGAAGTGGGTTTTATCCAGGCGGCCGCGCCGGCAGTTGTCTTGAGCAACTTGAGCGGCTCAGGAACGGTCTATGTTGCCAGCGGGTATGTCGGTCTCGACTATTGGCTCGTCAGCTTGCCGAAGATCAAAAATGGTGAGCAGCTAAAGGGCGGCATCGTCGGCGTCTCCGGATTGACCGGCGCCTCGTTTACCGCAACGCAACTGGCGCTAAAGAAGCTTGGTCTCAATCCCGGCAAAGATGTTTCGATTCTCGCTGTCGGCGGCACTCCGGAACGGCTGGCGGCATTGCGCAGCGGCCGCATCCAAGCCACTTTGCTAAATCCGCCGACGATTTTCATGGCGGAGCGCCAGGGCTTTCATATCTTGGCCGATGTGAGCAACCTGCCGTTTCAAAACAACGGTGTTGTCGCCACGAGAAAATTCATACGCGAGCAGCCGAACATCGTCCGTCGCTATGTCAAATCGCAGGTCGAAGCCGTGCATATCATGAAGACGGATCGCAAGACCGGTCTTAAAATATTCACCAAACATCTCGGCGGCGGGCGCGACGCCGACCCGCAGATCACCGAAAAAAGCTACGACGTGTCGATCACCGACGATAAATTTCCGCGCAACCAGTATCCGTCGCTCGAAGGGATCAAGCTCGTCATCGACTCCTTGGGCGAACGAGGTAAGGACGCCAAATCCGCGGATTTCGTCGATGCGACGTTTGTCCGAGAACTCGACGAGAGCGGCTTTACCCGCGATCTCTACCAGCAGCGATAGCTTCGCAACGTCACAGCGTCAGCAAAATCACTTCATCCTACTCGCCCGAAGCCACGGCCGTCGCGAGTGTAGCCGGGCTCACGCGCGCAATCTTTGTTAGCACTCAGAACCGATCCTCGCGGCTTGGCGAAATCAAAAAATTGTTGGTTCTGTTCAACCCGATCTGTCTACCGGGAAATCGCGTGGTATGGCGGTATTTAACCATCCCGTAACAAAAAAAGCCGCGCCATCTCATAATGTCTGGCGGTCATCATCGAGTGAGCTGCGGGTACGACGTGAACGAAGGACGGGCAATTCGCCTGATATTGACAGCGGCTTGCACCGCAGTGGTACATTCCATGCTTCCTGTTAGCTGACACCACGTAGTCCGAGCCGAGTTTTATGAGCCAGCAGCAAAAATTATTGAAGGAGCGAATACAATGCGTGCAGCGCGAATGCATGGTTACCGGCAGCCGCTTGTTCTCAAAGATGTCAAAGTTCCCGAAATAGCTGCCAATGAGGTCTTGTTGAAAGTCGCGGCGGCCGGCATGTGCCGGACCGACGCTCAGATGGTGGACGGCTATTTCGAGAAGTATCATCCGCTGACGTTTCCGATCACTCCCGGTCACGAAATCGCCGGCACTGTCGAAAAGATGGGCAGCCTCGTGCCTAAAACGGCTGCATTGACCGAAGGCGACCTGGTCGTCGTCGTCGGAGGTATGGGCGACGGCACCTGCCGCCTCTGCCAAGCAGGCAACACGCAGATTTGCGGGCACGGGAAATGGCCGGGATTCGGTCCGCCCGGCGGTTATGGAGAGTTTGTCCCTGTGCCTTACGAATATCTCATCCGCATCGACAAAAAATATAATCTGAAAGCCGAAGAGCTGGCGCCGCTGACTGATGCGGGGCTCACGCCGTACAGAGGCATCAAGAAATTGCGCGACGCGGGAGCGCTTGGGCCGGACAGGGTTATGGCGGTGATCGGTATCGGCGGCCTGGGAGCTTACGCCGTCCAGTACGCGAAGCTGTTTGCGTCCGGGGCAACGGTGGTCGCGTTCGGCAGGAACGACGACAAGCTGGCGGTGGCAAAAGAATACGGCGCGGATCACGTGATCAACATCAAGGACAAATCCATCAACGATATCCGTGCCGAGTTGAACCTGGCGACCGGCCACAAAGAGATTAACGCCGCGGTGGACTGCGTCGGCGCCGAAGAGACCATTCAGATGGGATTCAATCTGCTCGCCACGGAGGGCACGTACTGCTCCGTCGGGCTGGTCGGCACGCGCATCGACATTCCGCTTTTCCCGTTCGTCGCCCGCGAGTTCACCTATCGCGGCTCCTTTTGGGGCAACTACAACGATCTGAGCGAAGTCATCGCGTTGGCCCAGCAGGGAAAGATCAAGCACACACTGAAGAAAGTCCGGTTCGACGACATCAACGAGGCCCTGGAACAGCTGCGCGACGGCGACGTCATCGGACGCGCCGTCGTCACCTTCTGACGGGCTCAAGATGAAGCTGACGGAGTTATCGCAGCGCTGCTCGTATTTTCACAAAACCGTCATTGGATTTTTGGTCGTCTTTTCCGCAATCTCATGGGGAGCTATCGCCATGGCACAGTCCAAAGAGCAAATCGAGACACGCAACAAGGCCGCCGTTCAGTCTGGCTTCGACGCCTGGAAAGCGGGCACCGGCAGCCCGTACGACTTGCTCGCCGAAGACGCGAGCTGGACCATCGTCGGCCACTCGGCGGCATCGAAGACCTATCCGAGCAAGGAAGCCTTCATCAGCGAGGTGATCCGGACGTTCAAGGAGCAGGCCTGAATCTGGATTCTCTTTGCAGTTACCGCGCGGGAAGCGGGCCCTGTCGGAAAGTTTTTTGTAGCTCGATCATTTCGGCGTCGCGCGGCATTTCGCGATCGCTTTCTGGGCGGGCCCGGTGTTAGTGCCCTGGGCTTTAGCTACGTTTTTGGAGTCACGGACACGAGCGCGTTCCGGTGGTCTTAAAGATACTTGGTCGGACGGCGGATGGTGCGCCACATGTGCGCGACGGGGCTGTTGTCGAAGCCCAAACCCTCCTTCGGCTGCTTGAAGTTGCGCCCGACGATATCCTCGAAAGGTTCCCAGCTCACCACCGCGTTGGGGTCGAAGGAGTAGATGTCGTGCACGGTGATCATGCGCGCGCTCATGTACCACTTGTGATCGCGGGCGCGCTTGTACGCATCTTTGATGTAGTCGTCGGGCTCGTAGTCGCGCCCGAAATGTTTGACGTACATTTCCGGATACGCATAGCCGGCCGATTCGTCGGGGAAGAAGCGCAGCGCCTGGTGCGCGCGCACTGCCCAGGTCACCTCCTCGTCCACGTAGGGCTCGATCAATTGCGCGCCCCAGTAGCCATGGTCGCTTTTGATGAAGATGGCATTGGAGATATCGTGCAAGAGGCACGCGAGAATCGTCTTCTCCGGCATCGACGCCTTGAGCGCGTGGTTGGCGCTTTGCAGCATATGGTTGATGCCGCTGGCGCGGTACGTGAAATAGTCTAGCAACGTCGGCTTGGCCGGCATCTTCGGCAGCCGCGGATCATCGTCCATCAGTTGATACTTGTCGCCTTTGGAAGCCGGGTTGATCGCTCCGAGCTTGCCGTCCGCCATATTGAACAACGCCGACTTCGAGATCAGCACGTCGAGCTCGTCGCTCATCTTTCGCTCCAGCGCATCGGCGCGCTCGTTTAGTGACATCCCTTCAGCCATGGCTTGGCCCTCCTATAAGATTAGGCAAGATACAAGGCAACAGTAAGAAAACAACCGCTTCAAATCGTTCCACAGTTCTTCGCGAATCTGCTTTTCTCTAGCTCGGCAACAAGGGAGTTGTCAATGAATTGTTGCTTCGCGACAGCTCCAGTGGTTCCAGCGTTCCAATCGTTCCAGGTGTTCGGCGACCGCCGGTCGCCACTTCCTTTTTCGCGGTGCTGTTTGCGTCCTTGTGGTTAGTCGATTCGGACCAACATTTTTTGCCATTCTGTGGTGATTTCGGCGTTGATCTGGCATAGCTGGGAAGATCGCGCTGCTCCCGACATGCCACTCTCCCGCAACATAGTTCTGCTGCTCTGCGCCGGCGTCGTAACAATGACATCCATCGGCATGAATTCTTTCAGCCTGTTTCTGCGACCCATCGAGGCGGAATTCGGCTGGTCTCGGACCACCGCTACGATGCCGTACATGTTCGGCATGCTCGGCTGGGCGGTGGGCGGCGTCTTCTTTGGCAAACTCGCCGACGACTTGGGCGCTCGCAAGGTCATTCTCGCCGGAATTCTGCTCATGGCGGCAGGTTTTTTCGGCATGGGCCTTTCGCAGAACTTGTGGCAACTGTCGCTCACGTACGGCATCCTGGTCGGGCTGGCGAAAGGAGCAGCCGGACTCGTGATCATCTCGCTCCTTGTCGCCAAGCACTACCAGGCCAATCGCCGAGGGCTCGCCGTCAGCGTCATACAGACGGCCGCGCCGCTGAGCCCGGTGTTCTTTTCTCCGCTGCTTTACTTCTTGATCGAAAGGTTCGATTGGCGCGCCGCGGCCTTGGCCAGCGGCGTCCTGCTCCTCGCGGTGGCATTTCCCCTGGGTTGGTTGGGCGCGCGCGACCCGCATGATGTCGCGACCGCGCGGCGGGACCGCGCAAGTTGGGGAAGTTGTCTTCCCTACCTGCGCGATCGTTCGATGATCATGATGTTCGCAGCGCGATTTTCTTGCGGCGTGGCTTTGTTTCAGACCGTCCATCTTGTGGCGATCGCGCTCAGCAAAGGTTTCGATGCCGCCACCGGAGCAATCGCTCTCGGCGTTTTTGGCGGAGCGGCGGCGGTGTCGGCGCTGCTTTTCGGCTGGCTCTCGGACCATTACGGGCGAGCGCATGTGCTCGCTCTCACCTACCTTGTGCGCGGCCTGGGCACCTTGGTCCTTTCCCTGGATATGACGAACGAGCTTTTCTTTTACGCCGTCGTGGCGCTCGCGATGGGCCCCACCTTCGGCACGATCGCGGTGCAAAACGTGATGTTCTACGAGCTTGTCGGACCGAGAATGGCGGGAGTGATCCTGGGCTTGAGCTTCATCGTCCACCAGATCGGCTCCGCCGGCGGTCCGATGCTGGCGAGCGTCGCCTACGACATGACCGGCAGCTACGACGGCTTCATGCTCATCATGGGCGTGATTCTCCTGGCCTCCGCGGCGCTCGTCTATAGCTCGATCTCAGGGAAGCCCATCGCGGCGACCACTCTCAGCGTCAGTGAAGCGCGCACTTGAACCGCGCTACCAATTTGAATTTTGGATTTTAGATTTTCGATTTCGGAAAAGCGTTGAGATGCGATTGATGATTCGGAATCTGATAGCCTCGGATTCAGAAATTCCTCCCGCCAAGGCGCAAAAGCGCCAGGCAACACGCCCCCGTATTTTTCTGAACAGAACGTGAGGGCTCTAAGAAAGATTTTTCCCCTTGGTCGAAATGACACTCGGGTCCCTTTGCGCCTGCGCGTCCCTTCGACGGCGCTCAGGACATGCTATGCGGGAGATACTTCGACCTTTGCTCGGGGCCCGCGCTTGTATGGATCCGTGCTGCTCGTATAGGATTCACGCCGCAACGACTCAGAACTTCTCGATCCGGAAGGTTGGCAGAACGTCGGTAATCTCGGAGGGAGGCCACTATGAAGAACGGCAATATCCGCTTTGCCTTGTCCGGCGCCTGCGCTCTCTGGAGCTTTCTCATCTGGACCGGCTCGGCGCCGGCTCAAGCGCCGTTCTATCAGGATAAGACGATCACCGTAGTCGCCGGCACCGACGCGGGCGGCACCGCCGACCTGCGCATCAAGACCGTCGTTGCGTCACTGCGCAAACATATTCCGGGGAATCCGACGATCGTCGTCGACTACATGCCCGGCGGCGGCGGGCGCAAGGCCGCAAACCATGTCTTTAGAACATCGCGCCCCGACGGCCTCACCATCGGCGCCATGCTCTCGTCTTTGGTGCCGAGCGCGGTCACCGGAGAAACCGGCGTACTCTACGACATCGACAAGCTGATCTATCTGGGCACGCCTTACAGCGGCCACCCGCATATCTTTCTTAGCCGCGGAGAGTTGGGCGCAAATACTCTGGACAAACTGCGCGCGCTTTCCGGTCTTCGGCTCGGCGCCCAGTCGGTGGGGCATACGATCTATTACACGGGAAGAATGTTCACCTATCTGATCGGCCTGAAAGAGCCCAGGTCCGTCATCGGCTACAGCGGCCCCGAGCTCGACATCGCTTTCTTGCGCGGCGAAGTGGACATCCGAACCAACCATCCTGACAATCCCCTGCGCCAGCGGTGGTTCGATAAAGATCTGGTGCATGTCCACGGGATCATCGAAGTCCCCAAAGGCCGGCCTCATTCGCATTCCCGCTATGCCACGCTCCCCGATCTTGAAACCTTCGCGAAAAGCGACAAGGAGCGAAAACTCGTGGCCATGCACCGAACCTTCCAGTTGGCCGGTTCACCGTTCGTGCTCCCACCCGGAACGCCGCCCGAACGTGTGGAGGCCTTGCGCGAAGCGATGCGCCGCACATTCAAGGATCCCGAGTTTCTCAAGGAGTACAAAAAGACCGGCGACGACTCGCCGCCGCTGATGCCGGAGGAGCTCGAGCGCGTGATCAAAAATCTGCCGCGCGAGCCCGAGGTCGTGGAGCTTTTCAAAAATCTTTTCGGTGCCGGACCGCTCCCGCCGCGCTGAATTTCAGCAAGACAGTCGCCAATCGCTCCAGCGGTTCCAGTCGTTTCAAAGCCTAAAAACGATCGGACCGCGCTGCCATCAACGCTTCGTGGGATGCAGCATCGACTTATTTTCGTGTGATAAACAGCTGCTGCATCAGCTTGTCCCACTCGGCGTATTTCTTTTCCGCTTCTTCGACGCCGTATTTCTCGTCGATGTAGGATTTCTTGAATTTTTGTGTCAATGATCCGATGTCTTCGCGGGGCGACCAGAGGCCGCCCTTCTGGATCATCAGTTGACCTTCCTTGGAATGGAGCCAGTCGAGGAAGAGCAAGGCTGCGTGGGGATGAGGCGCCTTGAGGGTCAAGCCGGAATACGCAACCGTGGTCACGACCGGTTCGAGCGGGCGCCAGTCCACCGGCGCGCCTTTTTGCTTGGCTTGGGTGATGTTGGCGTCGAAAATCGTCGGCGACAGCGGCACTTCCCCCGAGACCACCAGGCCGGACAGCGCCGCTCCGGACATGTTTTGCACTTTCACATCCTGCTCGGCGAGCTTATCCATATATTCCCGGCCGAAGGCTTCCAGCGTGCTGCCGATCCAGCGCGTTCCCGTCGAGGTGCTGACGATGGACATCTTGCCTTTCCACTTGGGATTCAATAGATCGAGCATGATTTTCGGCGCCTCGGCCGGCGGAATCACCGTGGTATTGAAGCCCAGGCTGGCGTAAGTCTCGTAGTGGCCGACATAATAGAAACCGTTCTTGCCCTTGTGTTTGACGTCTTCGGGATAACTGCGCGCTTCCGGAACATGGTGCTCTAGAAATACTCCCTCGCGTTTCATCAGATCCATCTGCTCGCCGGTCGTGGCGATCACGTCGGCGATGTACTGGCCGGCGCGAATTTCCTCCAACGCCCGCTTGATCAAGGTTCGTCCATCGGTGCGGTACTCGGTCACCTTGATGAACGGGTACTTTTTCTCGAACTCCTTGGCCATGGTGCGATACCAGGTGTGGGAGCCGTAGAGGGTGAACGCGCCTTCTTTCTTGGCGCCCTCGATCAGGATCTTTTCCCGGTCAGCGCCTTGATAGAGCGCCAATTGTGCGATCGACGCCGGCGCAGCGGCGGCAAAACAGTCCACCGCAGCGAGCAGCAAAACCGCGTTAAGCCAGTTTTTGGTTATCCGAACAAAGCGGCCCATGATTAGCCTCCGGTTATCGATGGTGTTCCCGGTTTAAGTTCAAGGTCACTTGGAAAACACTTCGCGGCGCCCTTTTCACAAGATGCGCAGGAACTCGACCAGGTCGCGCAAGTCACCTTCCGTGAGCTTCTCCGTCGTTCCCGCTTTTTGCTGATACTCCCACATGTAACGCACGGCCTGCTCGAGTGTCGCGAAACGGCCGTCGTGAAAATAAGGCGCGGTTAACGAGACGACACGCAGCGAGGGAACCTTGAATTTGCCGCCGGAAAAAATGTCTTCAACGTCCTTCTTTTCAAAGGTCGGAGGGAGGTGGCATGCCTGGCAACCCGCCCGCATAAACACCTGGTAGCCGCGCTTGGCCGCCGCGGGTGCGCCGGCGGACGGAGTTCCGTCGGCGTTCAGATTGGAATTTGCCGGATAGCCGAGCGACCTGACGTACGCCTCGAGGGCGTCTAGCGCGCCGGGCGAAGGCTCCGGTCCCTTCATCCGGTTGACGATGATGCCGCGCATGTTCGCCTGCAGGCTCGGCGCGGTGCCCGCCCATGAGAAGGCCTGGCGCGTGCCGACGCCCCAAAGAGTCGGCGTGCTGCGCCCTTTCGGGTCGCCATCCGCCACGACGTCCACCCCGACATAAGTCTTGTTGTTGGTGTGACCGTGGCTCGGGTGACAAGACGCGCACGACCACTTGCCGTCGCCGGAGAGCTTCACATCGCTAAACAGCGCCCGCCCTTGCGCGATGAGCGGCGTTTCGGCCGCCTGCATCGGCGTCAACTCACGCCGCGTAGCACAGCCGGCCGCCAACAAGACGCAGCCGACCAACGCGAGCGGCACGAGCCGGTCCAATCGTATACGCATAAGCTTTCCTGTTGCCGTGTCCGGCTCGCCTTCTACTCACCTGATCAGTTGGCCTTTCGTGCAGCGGGTGCCAAGTTTTTACTATCGAATCGAAAATACGCCTTACTGTTGTGGTAGGCGATCTTCTCCTTGGTGATCCGTGACAGATCAGGATGATTCCACAGGTACTTGAGGTTCTTGGGAAACTCTCCGTCCCAATGGGGAATGTCGGAGGCGTAGAGAAAATGTTCGTCGCCCACATATTCGATGGTCTGAGGCAGGAGTCGCTCCTCGGCCTCGAGACTGAAGTAGACCGGAGACTCGCGCACGACCTCGCTGGGTTTTTTCTTTAAATGAGGCGCCTCGAACTCGCCGCGGAGCTCCCAGTGCTCGTCCATGCGGTCGAGCCAGTAAGGGAGCCAGCTCGCACCGATCTCGAGAAAGGCCAGACGGAGCTTAGGAAAGCGCACCGGCACGCCCTGGAAAATGATGCTCGTGAAGTGGAGAAAGATGCCGACCGGAAACGTGTAACAGTGCACCTCGGCAAAAGTTCTGAAGGCGCCGGCTCCGACCTCCGCCGAAGAGCTGCGGTTACCGTGGACGGAGAGCGGCACGTCGAGCCGCTGCGCCTCTTCGTAAAGCGGGTCGTACATCGGATCGCCGAGCGCGGTGGGCAATCCCATCGAAAGGAGCTCGAAGCTCACCAGGCCTAACTCCGTGACTGCCCGGCGCAGCTCCTTGGCCGCTTCCTGGGGCCACTTGAGCGGCAGCACGCCGACGCAGTGAATGCGGTCGGAGAGCGCGTTGTATTCCTTGGCGAAGTGATCGTTGGCGGCGCGGCAAGCGGCGAGGCAGAACTCAGGCTCGCGCAGCTTCGGGATGTTGCCCGAGCCGGTTGGGAAGAGCACGGCCTGTTCGATATTGTGCTCGTCCATGATCTTGAGCCAGGTCTCGACCTGCTCAGCCGGACTCATGTTGCGCCCGTAGCCGGGATAGCCCAGCGTCTCAAAGAGATCCGTGTCGAAGGGCTGATCGGAAGGCCATAGGCCGGTGTTGCGCCGGTTCCACGGCGGCTCGAGATATTTACGGATATCACTCTGCCGTTCCAGCACATGTCCATCGGCATCGATTACCGGCGGCCAGTCAGCCATGATTCGCCTCCTTGAATTTTTTTTGAACTCACGGCGCCGGATCGTATCACCGCTCCGGGAAGTGTCAACCGTTTTGCCTACGCCGAAATGAACGACACAGCCGATGTCCGCTTCCCGGATGCTAGCGACAAATGTCCTTGACGAACGCCGAGTCTCGGCAATATGTTCGAGCTCTGGGTTGCAGAAGAGTTTGCGCGACTTGCGCTGAAGCGCCGGCGCAACAACAGCGCGGCATCCGGAAACGTCGCAGGATAGGGAGCGAGCCATGACAAATTACACAATCATCGACGCCGACGGGCATGTGCGGGAATCGATTGCCGGGCTGCGGGAATTTATCGAGCCGCGCTGGCAGCGGCGGAATCTATTTCCCAACGACGCCTGGGACCGCGATCTGCGCGGCAAGCTCGGCGCCAAACCGGAAGGGCCCGAGGATCAGATCGCGGCGATGGATGAGGACGGCATCGACGTCATGGTGCTCTATCCCACCGCCGGCCTGCATGTCAGCAGCTTGCACGAGCGCGACTTCGCCACTGCGGTGACGAGAGCCTACAACGACTGGCTCTATCATTTTTGCAAAACCAATCCGGCGCGCTTGAAATTCGTCGCCTTGTTGGCGCCGCAAGATCCTCAGGCGGCGGCCGAGGAGCTCGTCCGCGCGGTGCGCGAGCGCGGCGCGGTGGCGGGCGTGTTGCCGACGTACGTCCCGCAGATGCCCGACTTCGGCGATAGTCTTTACGATCCGATCTACGCTGCCGCCGAAAAACTCGGCGTGGGGCTCGGTTTTCATACCGGCACTTCCGCCGACTCGCTCGGCGGGCAGCGCTTCCGCAAATTTCTCTCGGCGCACACCATCGACCATCCGGCGGAGCAGATGATGGCGATGATCGCGACGATCGTCGGCGGGGTCTTCGAGCGTTTCCCCAAATTGAGCATCGCCTATCTCGAATCCGGCATCGGCTGGGTGCCCTACATGATGGATCGGCTCGACGAGGAAGTGGAAAAGCGCGGCGCCGATGAAGCGCCCTATCTCAAAATGCTGCCCAGCGAATATATCAAGAGCGGGCGGATCTACTTCGGCATCGAGTGCGGCGAAAAAACCGTACCCGACGCGGTGCGTTGGGGCCTTGATCATACCGTGCTTTATTCGTCCGACTACCCGCACTGGGACGGCGACTGGCCGCACACGATCAAAACCGTGCGCGAGCGCAAAGATCTGTCGGACGACACCAAGCGAAAAATGCTGCACGACAACGTGTCGCGCTTCTATAAACTCTCGGAAGCAGCCTGATTACGGTCTGGCTCTGCTTGCAAGTGGACACAACCACAATTTAAGCTGGGCAACCCAGGATCCAGCCCTCCTCGCGACGGATCGTGTGATCTTCCGCTGATCCGCTCGCGATTCCCGTAGGAATCGCGAATTCGTTAATGAGTAAATTCTTTGCGTCGAGGTCACGTGCCCAGTGCCACATCGCGCGCACCTGGCCGCGGTCCTTGATCGTGTCGGTGAGAGGCGCGCGGACGCTCGGATAGATTTCCGCGTGTACGATTTGCACCTTCGGATCGAGCCATCTTCCGGTCGGCGGCACCCATCCGGTCTCGAAAGGCCAAACGGCGGAGCGTCTGGCGAACTGGGGATCGAATCGGATTCCTTCGAGTCGTGGAATGCCGGTGAGCACCTGGCTGCCGACGCTGCCGGTACCGAAGAGACGAAACGGAGTATCGCTTTTCGCTCTCCTGTCGGTGATCCGAAGCGACGCGACGGATCCGGCTGCGCAGACGAACGGCTGCGGCGGCCTTTTCTGCGGCACGCAAGAATGGCCGCCGGCCTTGAAGAGACACCAGAACGGACCGTGCAATTCAGAGCTCGATACCGCGGCGTTGATGGCGCTCGCGACCTCGAAACGATTGCTGCGATTGTTCGGTCGTTGGCCCGGGCTTGTGCCGATGTCATCGCCAATATGCTTGCGCAGGTATTGCCAAACGATGCGCCAGGGCGGCAGCTTGTTGGAAACCGGCTTCGGCAGCAGCGATGCAAAGCCGGCGGGGTATCCGTATCCGAAGTCGGCGCAGAGCAGCACGCGCTTCTTGTCCGCCCTAACTATGGCCTGAAGCTGCGCACGGATGATCTCCTCCGCTTCGCTCCGCGACGGCGGGCTCACCGTCGTCGGCGTGTGGGCTGCGGCGGACCCATGCGCGATCCAGATGCAGTCCTGCTTTCCCGCACGACGCCGATCGCCGCCGGACCAGTCGATCATGATATAGCCGTCGAACAGCGGCATCCTTCATTCACCGATCTGCCTACTGGCCACAAATGAGTCGACTCTAAGCTGGTCGAACGGCACACGCAGCAGCAGGAGCGTTCGAGGCGGGCTCACGGGAATCACCCACCAATACCCGGGTATTGCAGCAAAACCTCCATTCTTAGGCGACAAAATCGGATTTTCCTTGTGTTAAAACTTCAGACGGACTACCTTGTTTACCATGGCTAGAATAACCGTCGAAGACTGTTTGGATAAGGTGTCCAGTCGCTTTGAGCTCGTCCTGCTTGCGGCTAAACGGGCGCGACAACTCCAGAAAGGCGCCAAGCCGCTGATAACTTGCGAGAACCGCGATATTGTTATTGCGCTTCGCGAGATCGCCGCTGCAAAAGTGCGGTGGGCTGCCCCAAAAATCTAACCATACCTTAAGCACGCGCGGAGTGAGCCACACGATGCTCCACATCGTGATCGTAGGGTAGCGTGTTCGCCATCCCGCGGGAAGCGAGCATACTTTCTGCCAGGCCGGAAGTCGCTCAACCCCGAAACACCGCGCTGCCAACTAAAATGTAAGCCCCCTTCGAAGCTGCAAAAGCAAGAGCCTAGCGCCAAAACTCGCTTCCTTGTAGACGCAAGAGTTGATCTGATAACTTTGTGGCTCATTGACATTGTGGCTGTTAAGCCGTAGGTTGAGATTCCTACTTCAGTATACGGCCTTCTGAATGAGGATGACCCAACGTTGAAGGCCTACAATCCGTCTCTTTTCCTTGCGAACGATCTCTAATGGATATTGGCAGGATATGTTCTGCCACCGCAGTCGACTTCCCAGGGTCGAAGAGAAACATTCATGATAGGAGGACCACATGGGCACTAAATTGTATGTCGGCGGCCTGCCTTATTCGGTGACCGGAGACCGGCTGCAGGAAATCTTTTCAGCACACGGCTCTGTCGAATCCGCGAACGTGATCTCGGATAAGTTCAGCGGACAATCGCGCGGCTTCGGCTTCGTCGAGATGAGCTCGAGCAGCGAAGCACAAAAGGCGATCGAGTCGTTGAACGGCACTCAGCTCGACGGACGCACGCTGACGGTCAATGAAGCCAAGCCGATGGCCCGGCGCGATAACGACGACGGTGGCCGCGGCAACCGCCAAGGCGGCCGGAACCGCTGGTAAATTTTTCTTCGCCTAACCAATCACCTCGGGCAACAGGTGGGGTTGCCCGTTTCCCGCGAATCTTTGCCGGCTCGATGCCCGCGATCCGGCAGTAGGATTATTTCGGCGCGCGTGGTTCGCTCTTTTGCAAGCGTGCCGGAACAAATTCTTCCATTACTTACTTTCTCATGGCGCCAAGTACATCCGGCAACTTGGCGCCCTTTATTGGGCCGCAAATCCTAGGAGGTTTCATGACCGAGCAAGAAGCGGTTAAACAGAGCGCGGATTTATTAAGAAGGATCATTCGCAGCGTGGATAAAAAGATCGAGTATCATTTGCTCGACCCGACCCAAGAGGGCCGGTTCTCTCTCCGCCTATCGGTACGAGGAAAGGCTGGAGTTGTCTCGCTGCTGTCCAATGACCTGCGGTCCGCGCTGGTCGACGATGTGCGCAAGAATCAGATCCGGCAAAAAATCAAAAGCGTGCGCGACCACATGTTGTCGAACTACGTGGTCGATGTGACGGGAAAGAAAATGGCAAGAATGCTAAAGCAGGCCACAGTTCACGGCGATGGCCCAACGTTCTTTACTTTTAGGCGGTCGCCGAGAAGAAGATAACGTTTGCTTGAGCCAAAATGGAAAAATAACTCGTGATCTGGCCCGCGAATAGCACGCTGTGCAACTCCCCTTGGCCTGCTTAAATCGAATATGAATGGTGCGTTTTCAGCGGGCGAGAATACGAGATTTCGGGGCGTTGCCTGAACGGATCGTTTAACCGGTTATGCTCTCGGTCACACAACCAATCGAAAGACGGGAAGGAAGGTTCACTTGAACTTAAATGTCGGCCAGAAAATCTACTATGTGGGCCGCGGCCCTTGTTTCGTCGAAGGCCTCATTCGTAAGTCTGTTTGTGGAGCGTCGGCACTGTTTTACAATCTCACCCTATTGGACGATAGCAAAACCGAGTTTCTCGTCCCGGCTAGTAGCTGCTCCGACTTGCCGCTTCGCGCATTGCTCGACCGCGAGCAAGTTCCACGACTGCTGAGCCGCCTGCGAGCACGAGTGGGGCCGCCCCAGGCCTTGGCACCCTGGCCCAAACGTCAATCCGTTAGATCGAAGTTATTCAGCTCCGGATCCCCTTTCGATCTAGCCGATGTGATCGAATCGTTGACCCGCTCAAGCAGTGTCAGGAAACTGGCGATGGATGAGTGGGAAACCTTGCGGCGCGCCCGGAAGCTGCTGATCTATGAGATAGCGGAAGTAATGAACGAAACGACGAGCGCCGCGGAAGCCCGGCTAGACCACGTGGCGAATCCCAACAAAAAAGCGATGAAAAACCTGGAAAACGGTATTCGTTTCAACCAAGGACGGAAATCAAACTAGCGACGTCGACTCACTATGGTTTTGCTTGCCAGCCAGCCGATCTGAGCTCGCTATAAATCTTTTTGACGATGCTGTAGTCGAAGAGTCTGTCCTTGTCAGGCGGATTGCTCATTTTGGTCAACTCCGCGCGGGTGGCAATTTCGTCTCGCAACACATCCTCCGATACCGATCCCTCCGCGGTCATACTCGCCACCGTGGCGTCGTAGTCGAGCTCGATGCCCTCGCGCGGCGACTTGTCGTACTTGGCGATGATCGCAAGGGTCTGCTCCTTGTAGCGGCGCGCGTATTCCCTGCCCCTGATCGCGCCGGCGAGGAATCGTTCGACCAAACCGCGGTTCTCTGAGAGCAACCGATTCGAGGTCACCGCCCCCGACCAGATGAGCTGGACTTCCTTGCCGATATCGGCGAGCACCGGTCCCTTTGACTGGCCGACTTGCAACACATCTCGCGGCAATAGCGGCGTTGCGTCGATCGCGGCGGTCTTGAAAGCGGCGAAACGAGTTTCGTTCCGGCCCATGGCGATGAACAGGACCGAGGTTGAGGGAATATTATGCTTCTTGAGGAGCAGTAATGTTGCCAGATGCTGGGTGTCGCCGAAGGTATTGATCGCGATCTTCTTGCCGATAAGATCTTTCAGCGTCTGGATCTCGGGCTTGGTTGAGATGAATTTGTAGCTCGGCCTCGACAAATTGGTGTACACGATTTTCAGCGGCCCGCCGCGCAGGCCCGCGCTGAGCGCCGATCCGGCCGACGTGCTCAAATGCAGCTCGCCGGACATCAACGCCGGAGTCGCTACCCCGCCGCCCGCGCGAATGTATTCGACATTGAGATTTTGCTCGCGGAAATACCCTTTCTCGATAGCGACGAAATGGTCCATGTAAGCCGCGCTCGGCGTGACCAGAGACACGGTGATGTTTTCTGCAGCGGCCAAACTGCAACGGAGTAGAACGACAACCATCACGTAGAGCCCGCAGCGTTTCTTCATGCCGACCTCCAGGTCGTCGAGAT
This sequence comes from uncultured delta proteobacterium, assembly GCA_963745035.1. GTDB lineage: Bacteria > Desulfobacterota > Binatia > UBA9968 > UBA9968 > DP-20. The sequence goes on from CAVUVW010000013.1 coordinate 946,304, forward strand.
TGTCCTCATTAGCAGCTCGTACTTGCCGCGCGGGTTACTGTCAAGCCACGGAAAACATGGGATGCGGTTCCGGCGCTGATCCGATTGACACCGAGATGGGGTTTCTATAAGAGACGAATCATCCTATGCGACTTCAAGACAAAATCATTTTCATCACCAGCGCTGAGCATCCGTGTGCGAGTGCGCTCGCCGGCGGATTCGCCCGCGAGGGCGCGCATTGCGTCGTGCTGGACAGCGAAATGGCGCGAGCGGAACGGCTCGCAGCCGAAGTACGATCGCTCGGCAGGCGCGCGCTTGCCCTGCAATGCGACGTTACAAAAAAATCCCAGGTGGAGGAAGCTGTCCGGCGCGCGGTTGCGGAATTCAGGCGCATCGACGTGCTACTCAACTGCTCGGCGCTAAATCTCGAGAGCGATTTCTTGAGCCTGACCGAGAATACCTTCAACCAGTGCATCGATCGCGGGCCGAAGGCTTACTTTCTGGCTTGCCAGGCCGTCGGTCGGCAGATGGCCGAGCAACGCTCGGGCAAGATCATTAACCTTTCAACAACCGATGCGCGCATCGGATCGGGCGAATCGACGGCCAACAGCGCGGCCTATGCGAGCATCGACTCGATGACCCGCGGCATCGCGCAAGCGCTCGCTTTCTACGGCGTCAACGTGAACTCGCTCGTTGCCGGACCGATGGAATATCTTTCGCTGACCGCCGAAGAGGCGGGCGAGCGGTTGCGGCGCATGCCTCTCGGCCGGCTCGGCAAGCCGGCGGACCTCGTCGGCGCGGCGATTTTCTTGGCGACAAACGATTCAAACTTTATCGCCGGCGAGAGTCTCGTCGTCGACTCCGGCTATGCGAACGCCGCGGTGACCGAAGACGGCTTTCGTCCCGCATGGGGCAAGACCTGGGGTAGATTCGAAGTTCCGCCGCCCGGCAAATAATTCAAGTACCTTTTGGAGGGCATTCGATGGGAACTAAATTCAAGGAAGTGAACACACTTTCGTTCATCGGCAACATCGGTCCTAAAACGGAACGGGTCTGGAAAGAAGTCGACGAAGAAGTCGACATCGTCGGCTGCAAGGAAAAGTTCGACCGCCCCTGTCAACTGATCGCGCCGCTGGACTTGCTCAAAAAGGATCTTCCGGGCGACGGGGACACCAGACAGATTCCCATCTTCGTCAATGACGACGTGCGCATGGAGTTGATGTATTGTCGCTCCGGCAAGGGCGCGGACGGCCGCCGCCCGGCTGGATTTTGCGAAACGCAGATTCAGGTCGAGAACGGGCGCGTGACGAAAACCAGCGAAGGCGACTTCGAGCTCGCCATGGGCGATGTTCTGGTCGTGCCGCCGAACATCACTCACGAGAACACCGGCGACGGCCCGACCACCCGGCTCATCGTTTATACGCGCAGCGCGGTGCAGATCGCGCAGACGTACCCCGTTCAGGAAAGCGTTGTGTCGAACAAGCAATGCACCCTGCTCAAGCCCACGACCGTGCTCGACAAGGTCGAAGAAGGCGGCTCGGGCGGCAAACACTTCGAGCTCGTCGAAAACGCCGACATCATGATCGAGACCACGCATCGCTCGGACGCGCAACGGATTTATCACCGCGGCTTCAACCAGGACGAAGTGGCATTTCAGCTCTCGGGTCGCCGCGCGACCCGCACCAGCCAAGGCGAATATATGCTCGAGACCGGCGATTTCTTGCTGATCCCGCCGGGAACCTCGCACCGCAACGTCGGCGACATGGCGACGATACGCATCATCCTTTATACGAGAAACCCCGTGCGCTTGGCCGACGAGTACGTGGAGCGCGCTAAACGAGCGGGCCAACGCGCCGCGTATCGGGATGCAGTGAGAGTTTTACCGCCGAGTCCGTCCATGGAAACAGTGACGTCAAGAATTCTAAATCCCCCTCTATTCGCGCTTTTTCAAAGGGGGACGTTTCCGGGCCCGCCTTTGAGAAAGCATGTCCTGAGTCTGTCGAAGAAAGCGGAAGGGGACATTTTGCAGACCAATTTAAACGCGAGCAAAACGTTTGCTGATCGCGCGTACGATGATAATCACTGCTGTCTCTTTCTGCGCTTGCGAGCGAGGCGCCCGCCGCTACTCCCGAAAGCATACGCGTTTCCTATGCCACTCTCAGCGCAGCGTACATGGATCACATCTGCGCGATGGACAAAGGCTATCTGCGCGAAGAAGGTCTAACTGTCGAGGTGATTCGCGCTCCGGGCGGAGTAGCGACTCCCGGTCTTTTGTCAGGACAGTTCCAATTCAGCAGCTCGGCGAGCTCGGCGGTCAGCGCGGCCGTGCGAGGCGGCCCGGTGAAGATCGTTTACACGAACCTGTCTCGGCCGAGCTATACGTTGGTGTCGGTCAAGCCAGAGATCACTTCCGCCAAGGAATTGATCGGCAAGAAAATCGCGATCAATAGCTTCGGCGATACCGGCCACCTATCCACGATCCTTTACTTGAAGAAGATGGGCGTGAACCCGTCGTCGGTGCTTTTCATCGCCGTTGGGCGAAATGAAGTACGTTTTCCCGCGCTCCGCACCGGCGCCATCGACGCCGCCCCATTGGTGCCACGGGATATGGTCGTCTTGAAAGATCAAAAGCACACCGTCCTTGCCGACTTGGGCAAAGAGGTCCAACTCGTATGGAACGGCGTCGCGGTATCGAGCAAACTCCTGGCGGAAAATCCGCAATTGGTCGAGCGGTTCCTGCGCGCCTTGGCGAAGGGACGTGAGTTTGCGCGCCGCTATCGCGATGAAACTATCGCGCTCATCAGCAAGCGCGATCCTTCTCCGCTGGACGCCATAAAGGTGGATTACGACGTGACCCGAGCGAGCATGACCGAAGACGGGTCGCTGCCAGATGAAGTGTTGAGGGACGAAGTCGCGACGCGCTCGGAATTGACCAAGGCGGTCAATCCGCCCAGCGCGTCCGCCCTGTTCGATTACAGCATTACGCGCAAAAACTATGCTCAGCTAAAGGCCGCCGGCTGGCAGCCGGCTCGATAGAGAAAATGAAGCTCGAAGGAAAAATCGCGATCGTCACGGGCTGCAACGGTGAATTCGGCTCGGCCATCGTGCCGGGATTCGCCGCCGAAGGCTGCGACGTCGCGTGCGTGGATTTCAAGCAAGCCGATGCCGACGTTGCCGCCGAGAAAGTGCGGCAAAAAGGCCGGCGCGCTCTGGCGATTGCCATCGATCTGCGCAAGGGCGCCGAAGTCGAAGCGATGGTCGAGCAAGTTATCGATGAATTCGGCCGCATCGACATCCTGGTCAACACCACCATGGCTTCGCACAACCAGGAGTTTCTGAATTTCAAGGAAGAAGATTTTGACGACTCGCTGAGCCGCGGCGTCAAGAGCTACTTTCTTACCTGCCAAGCCGTCGCTCGAGAAATGGTGAAGCGGCGCTCGGGAAAGATCATCAATCTCAGCTCCATCGTCGGCGTGCTCGGCCCGGGACAAGCCGCTTCATGGACTGCCGATCGCGGCGGCGTCAACGGTCTTACACGAGCCGCGGCGCACGCGCTGGGATTCTACGGCATCAACGTCAACGCGGTCGCGCGCGGCAACACCGCGCGCAAGCCCTACAACGCCGGGGTTCTCGAACGGGTTCGCCGATTGCCGCTAGGAAGAACCGAAACGCCCGAGGACATGGTCGAGCCCTGCGTCTTTCTCGCATCCGAAGGCTCGAGCTATGTGACCGGAACAATTCTCTACGTCGACGGCGGCTACACCGTCGCCGGCGTCACCGACGACCGCTACCGCCCCGAGTGGGCTCGCAAGGGCGCTCAAGAAAATCAATAGTAGCACTCACTTACATTGGCATATTTCGACTGAGAGGCGAACTCTTTCTATCCCGTCATTCCCGCCCAGGCGGGAATGCCAGGCTGACCTCACTTGGCGCAAAATAAAATCTGGCTGCCCGCGTTACGGGCCTGCGATGGCAGCTAACTCCATACCGAAGATTGCTCAAATTTCAGCCGAGCATAGCAGCGATCAGCATGTTTCATCGGTGAGCGTGCTCTCGGCAAACAACTCTTTGATCTCCAGCCTTCGCTCTGTAATCCCGACCATCTCCGCGTAGCGGACCATTTTTTCCAAAACCACGCGGTTGTCTTTGATGTTGTACGGCCAGGCGTCGGGCCCGAAGAGCTCGCGCTCCTCTTCCACCTCGGCGCCGTACCAGGCGAGAAAAGACCGGCGCGTGTCGCTGACGTGCTTGATTCCCATCTCTTTCGCTTTTGTAAAGGCGTCCACCAGGCTTCGAGCTACCCACGGATGTTTTTCCAGAATGGAATTTTTCACCACCACAACGTGGCGGATCGGAAAAATCTTCGTGCGCAGATAGTATTCCTTTTCGACTTCGCGAAAATTCGGCCAGAGGCGGCGCACTCCCGGAAGCCGCGTGTGCTTCGGGCTGATCTCCGGCAGCATGCAAGCATCGACGCCGCCGTGAGGCAGAACGTCTTCGATTTTTTGCCCTTTCGGTAAGCGCTCGTAGTCCATCCAGTCCGGCGGTTGCCAGCCAGGGACTTGTTCCTGCTGGTTGGTGCGCAGGCGTAGGGAGCGTGCCGGCACGCCGTGGTCTTCCTCGAGCACGCCGCGCATCCATAGAGATACCGGATTGAAGTGAGCGCGCATGCCGATCACCTTGCCGGCGAAATCCTCGGGCTTGACGATACCGCTCGCAGTGTTCAAAAGCACGTTGCCGTGGCAGAACTTCCGGTGCGGAAACACCGGGATCGCGGTGAACGGCGCGCCGCGCCCCATCCAGCCGAGAAATACCCCCATCTGCAACTCGCAGACGTCGAACTCCAGATCGCGGGAGAAGCGGCGGTGGCGCTCTTCGGACGGCAACGACGCGATGTTCAAATCGAGACCGTCCGCCTTAACGGTTCCATCCACGAGAAAGCGCGTCCGATCGTATTCGTTGCATGACAGAGTGAGGCGCAGCGGTGTCATGTCAAGATGCCAATCGAGGTCTCAGCTCGTGGAGCAGGAGACGCGCCTGGGTACGCACGTCATCCGATGCCATGCGCGCGATGATCGTCGTCAGGCCCGCTTCGGGGTACCCTTTCAGCTTGTCGGCGCATTCTTGAGGCGTGCCGAAGATCGTGAAGTGATAACTGATTTTCTCTCGGGGTTGCTGGAAAAAATTTTCCATCCACTGCCAGCCTTCTCGGCGCGCGCGCTCACCGTCGCTGTTGATATTGAACGTCGCATAGAGAGCGCTCACCGGACACTTTCCGGCGCGACCATGCTCCTGAGCATGCTGATCGATCTTCCGCCGCGCGGCGCCAAACTGCTCTACGGTATGCGCCAAAGTGACCCAGCCGTCGCCCAAGCGCCCTACCCGCTTAAAACCGTTTTCGCTTCGGTCGGCGACAACCCAGATCGGGATGCCGGGCTTTTGTACGGGATGGGGCAAGATGCCGACGTTCTTCAATTTGTAGTAGCGGCCATCGAAGTCGATGGTTTTCTCGCTCCAGAGCCTGCGCATGACTTCGATCGATTCGCTCAGGCGCCCGGCTTTCTCCTGCGGCGGAACTCCGCAGGCAGCGAATTGCCGTTGGATGTAATCCCGCACAGGTCCCACGCTCACGCCGAGAACGATCCTGCCTTTTGAGATCACGTCCAGAGTAGCGAGCGTGTGCGCCAGCAAGACCGGATTGCGCAACGCGGGCAGCATGGGCACCGCACCGATCCTAATGTTGCTCGTGTGCGCCGCCAGCGCGGCCATGGTCGTGAGACAATCGCCCCGCGCCTTGTCCAGCACCGTCACGCTGTCGCCCAACCAGATATGATCGAACCCCAGCTCTTCTGCTTGCGCCGCATCCGACCACAACTGTTCGAAACTCTTCGCCGCCTCTTCCTGCCGGATGATCTGGCGCGTATGCAATAACAAACCAATTTCCATGTTGCTACGAACCTCGGAATCTGACTATTCACTCCTCACAACTTACTCCTACCTTACTTATTCCCCTTCAGCACCCGGTCGAGACCGGTTTCACGCAGCTCCTGATAGACTTCCCGCACCAGGCGAAAATCGAAAACCTGCTGCGGCGGTACGTCCTTTTGAATTCCCAGCGCGTGCCGCCCGATGTCGATGTCGGACTTTTGTGTTTCTAGGTCTTCCGTGCCGTCCGCCGTCATCATCTCCATGGTCGCGTCGTAGTCGGCGTTGCGCACATCGTCCGGAGAGCGATCATATTTTTTGCCGAGCGCCAGCGACTGGCTCTTGTAGCGTTTGAGATACTCTCGTCCCTTGACCGTCGCGCGCAGAAAGCGCCGCAGCAAATCCGGGCGCCTGGCGAGCAGCTCTTCCGAGGTCGCCAAACCGGTGTAGAGCATTTTGATTTCCTTGCCGATGTCGGCGACTTCGTGCACCGGATGGCCGCGCGTCTGCAGCAGATGAGAATCGGAAAAACCGAGCACGACCGAATCGACGTTCCGCGTCAGCAAAGAAGTGAGGCGTCCGCCGGTTCCCAGCGCGATCCAAACGACGTCTCTCATCGGATCCATGCCGTGCTTGCGCAGCAGCAGGTTCGCCGCGCCTTCCATCGTATCGCCGCGCGACGCCACGCCTATCCCTCTACCGCGCAGATCGGTGACCTTGCGAATCTCCTGGCGCCAGCTCCAAAGCCGATAGAGCGGCCGATCGAGATTGACATAGACGACTTTGAGCTTGATGCCGCGCAGGCTCGCGTTTAGCGAAGACCCCGAGGACGTGCTGAAGTGAAGATCGCCGGCGACGAGCGCCTGGGTCGCCAGGCCGCCCGGCATGGCGATGATTTCGATATTCAATCCTTCGTCCTGGTAAAAGCCCAGCTCTTTGGCGATGAAGTGCGGATAGTAAATCACGCCGAAGCTCGCGAACGACACTCTCACGTTCTCGAGCTTCGGACCCTGCGCCCCTAACGGCGCCACGTAGCCCATGAACATTGGCAACAGAAAAATGATCAATCGATAGATCTGCACAATCGCTCCGTTGTTTTGCATATCCTTTCACTACATTGAAACGCAAGCACCGACGACGCCGCGCAACTTGTCTGCCTCCAAGAGCTGCGATATAGAAACGAGGCAAGGAGAAGTTCATGTCCACTCAAGTTTCCGAGAGCGCTCTCGAGCGCATCGACCACGGCGTGCTGCCGTCCAACGATCTTGGTCGCGCCTTTCGTTTCTGGTCCACGTTCATGGGGGCGAAGCTCGGCTTTCATGCCAACTTGAACGCACGGGGCCTCAATCGCGAAGTGCCGATGATCGTTTTCTTCACCGTCGCAAATCACTCAGGCTTCGGTCTCGCCTTGCAGGACTTTCGCCTGTCGCCAACGCCGGCACGCCCCCAAGAAGGCGTAGTCTGGGGATTCGAAGTCGCGGCTGAAGATCTTTCGGTAGCCGCAGCCGAAGCGGAAAAGCAAAAGATCCACTGCGAGCACATCGTCGATTATCCGGCCTCGAGTCCGATCAAGGAGTCCCTGTTCGTGCTCGATCCCGACGGCAATACGTTGGAACTTTGCATTCGAAAAAAGCCCGCCGACATGCCGGCGCAGCAAGGAGCGATTCCACTGCGCCGGATCAGCCATATCCGAATCGAGGTTACCGATCTCGATCAGGCCCGCTCTTGGTACGGCGACACTTTCGGTCTCAAAGAAACCGATCCACTACCCGGCCGAGACCAGTTGACCTTGACCGTGCCCAATTCAGGTCAGCTGATCGTCCTCCGCAAAGTTGATCAAGTGGCGGACCGCAGCACGCGCTGCTTCAAGGGACCGCACATCGACTTGCGCTCGAGCGAGGAGTGCTACCCGGAGATTTTGCGGCGCTTCAATCGCAAGGAAATGTACTGGGGGCCCGATCCCGATCTCATCCCCTGGCATGAGCCGGATCCCAACACGGCGTACGGCTACGATCCGTTCGGCAATCGCATACAAATCGGCGTCATCGCGAAACGGCCGATGCATTACGGCAACGTGTCGCGCTTCGCCCATTCGTAAACGCTCAACCGTTTCGCTTCGATGACCATCAAGCTTTTTGTTCTTGCTCTCGTCCTCTGGACCGGGAATCTATATTTGACAACGGACGCTTCGCCCGCCACGGCCGAAGAAAAAGTCCGGTTCTCCGTCGCCGCCGTCACCGGCAGCTACATGGATGAATTCGTCGCCATCGAAAAAGGCTATCATCGCGAAGAAGGCCTGGCGGTGGAAATGATCCGCGCGGGCGGCGGCATCGCCACCCAGGCGCTCATCGCGGGCGATCTGCACTTCAGCACTTCGGCCGGCTCGGCTCTCAGCGCCATGCTGCGCGGCGCGGAAATCAAAGTGGTCTATACCAACATCGATCGGCCCGGCTATCAATTGTGGTCGGCCCAACCCGAAATCAAGTCATTGAAAGATTTGATCGGCAAGAAGATCGGAGTCACCAGTCGCGGCGACACGCAAGAGCTATCGGTTCGCCTGTTGCTCCGCAAGCACGGCATCAATGCCAATTCCGTCGTATATATTCCCGTCGGCTTCGGCGGCACGCGGTTGGCCGCGCTGCAAGCCGGCACCGTCGATGCCGTGCCTCTCGGCGCTGGCGACTTCGCCCAGCTCAAACAGACCAAGGGTCATATGTTGGGCGATACCGAAAAGGAGATTCGCTTCGCCTACGTCGGCTTGGCGGTTTCGAGCCGGTTATTGGCGAAGCAGCCGAATCTGGTCGAGCGTTTTCTCCGCGCCGTCATCAAAGGCAGAGAATATGCGCGGCGGTACCGCGAACAGACGATCACCATCATCGGCAAATACACCCAGCGCAAGCGTGAATTCAACGAATTCGACTACGATTCGACTTTACCGGTATTGACGGCCGAAGGCTGGGTTTCGGACGATATTTTGAAGGACGACGTCGCCGTACGCGCGGAATTGGTCGGAGTGCCGCCGCCGGTCAACCACGCGAAATTCTTCGACTACGGCACCGTCAGGAAAATCTATGCGGACCTGAGAAAGACGGGTTGGAAGCCAACGCCATGAGGAAACCCGACGGATTCTGGCTATCACTGGACATGACTGTCATGTCGTCATTCCGGCGGAAGCCGGAATCCAGGCGGTGTTTGGGTCCTGAAGCGCAATGAACCTGGTTGCCGGCCTCCGCCGACATGACGGACCTTCACCTGATTGAGCCGAGGGCTTAACCACTCCCGATTAAGACATAGAAACCAACCGGCCAAAGGAGCGACAATGACCACGACCTACCAGATCGCCGACATGATGCTCGGCGTGCGTAACATGATCGAAGCCGCCGACCTACGCCAGCGCGACCAAGTCTTGCTCCTCGCCGACACGCGCAGCGACAAGACTACTCTCGAAGCGCTCACCGCCGGGCTGCGCTTTTTCGGCGCCGAGCCGATGACTCTGCTCACCGAACCGATCGCACGCTACGGGGAAGTGCCGCAAGCGGTGCTCGAAGCGATGCACGCCTCGGACGTAGTGATCTGGGTCTGGCCGGTGTTCATCACGTTCACGCCCGCGCACCGCGCCATGGGACGCAAGCGCGAAGAAAGCGGCACGCAGCTCCACGAAAACCGCATGAAGCCTTATCACATTTATTTCGAAGGCAACGCCGGCCTTCTCGCGCGCGACTACGCGAAGTTTCCCAACAAGGTGCTCTGGAAGCTCGCCGAAAAGGTGCGCGAGGTCGTCGCCGCCGGAAAAGTGGTTCGTTTGGAAGACTCTCTCGGAACCAATCTTACGGCAACCTACGACGGCAAGCGTCTCTACGGCATGCAGTTTCGCGCCGGCGATCCGCCCGGCCGCTGCCATTTTCCTTGGGGACGGTGCGGTGTGTTCAACGGCGACGGCCAAGCCAACGGGGAAGTCTATTTAAGTTGCGTTCAAGGCGTCGCTGGAACATTGCCGCAGCCGATGCGCTGGAAAGTGAAAAATAGCTTGATTACCGAAGTGGACGGCGGCGGCGAAATTGGCGAGGAATGCCTACGACTATTTAAAGACGTTCCCGAATCGAACCGGCTGATCGAAATCATGTTCGGCTACCATCCGAAAGCCTCGGCGCGGCACGGCATCGCCGATCCCATGCACTGGGAGTTAATCAGCAAGATGCCGTGGGCCGGCCTTGGCACGCCGCGCAAGCATCCCAACTTCCGCCACATCGACGGCTCGGTGTTCGACGCACGTCTTTACATCGACGACCGGCTGGTCGTCGATAGACACGGCATGCTCGACCGCGCGCTGCTGCATCATCCGGAAGTGCTCGAAGCGGCGTCCGCATTCGGCGATCCCTACAAAGTGCTCGCGCCGGTGTCGCACGAAGCCCACGGCTCGGGATCGGCGTGGTAGCGATCAGTGACGCCGCCTGGCATTGGGCGATGCAGATCCGCCGAAGCGCTGGCGAGCTTCTGCTGGACGAGCCTGACCAGATCGTTTGTGCAAACGGCGATAGCAACTTTTACCGATCCGGCAACCGATCTCCACCGGCGATCTTGTTGAAGAGGGCGATCACCTCGGGTTCGCGTGGAACTTCCTGGATGACTTTGTGAAGTTCCTCGGGCATGAGCGGCGTCGGATCTTCGCCGACGAGCTTCCGAAACATTGGCGGAAAGGCCGGGTCGTTCAGCGCTTTGCGCATCGCCGCCTGCAAGATCTCGACGCGGTCGCGGGGCGTATTCGGCGGCAGCACGATCGCCGAACCGCCGAGGCGGATAGCGCGCTGGAGCTCCAGCACCTTCCGCTCTCGCTCCGACTTGGCGAACGTCTCGAGCTCCGGCAAATGCGCGAAGCGTGGATGGCGATTTCCCCGCGGAGTTTCGAGCACGGCGTGAAAATCGACGAGGCCTTTGTCGATCCATTCCGGCGTTCGTTGGACCACGGACGCAATCAAGCTCGATCGCGCATCCACCTCGCCGCGCAGCAGAGCTAGATCCACCTCGGGCCCCGAGTAGCCGACTACCATGCGCGGATCCTTCAGGCCCAGGAAGAACGCGAACAGCCTGCCGGTAATATAAATATTGTGCCCGATGGACTGCGCGCCGATCCTCAATCCCGCCGCGGCTCGGAGCTTCTCGAGTTGGGTCAGACCGATTTCCTTTCGCGTCGAAAAAATATGCTGCGTCGTGGCATCCGACGAGCCGAGATAGATAAACTTGTTGAGGTCATAGAGCACGCCCGATTCGCCCTGGATCGCCGCGGCCAGGAGCGTGGTTCCCATACTGCCGATCGTCAGACCGTCCGGCTTCACCGTACGGAAAACATGATTGGCCGCTTTGCGCCCTCCGCCGCCGGGCATGTACTCGACAACGACGGTCGGACTGCCGGGAATATGTTTCTGCAGATACGGAACCAGCGACTTGACCCGGATATCGCTCGTGCCGCCGGCGTCGCTGCTGACGATGACGGTGATCGTCTTGCCTTGATAAAACGGCGCCTGCGCATAAACAGATACGGCCGGCAAGACGATCAGCAGCAGAGCCGACGCCAGCCAGCGCAAAAAGTTTCCCAATCGCATCTTACGCCCTCCGTGGGCTGCACGACGGCGATGGCCCTTCGCCTCGAAATTCGACCATGACTTTGCCCGTTTGCTCGTCAGCCGGAGTCTGCTCACCGCTGTGCAAAAAAACAATCTCGCTCGCGCGACGCCGCTGAGGCCGCCTCTATCACAGGTCAAGCAGCCAAGTCTATGGACTGTTCAAGGCGATGGAAAGCCCTCCAAACATAGACGTTGCCGGCGAGCATCAATGTCACGCGCGCAGTTTGCACTGCGCTATAGACGGCATGGAACGCGGATGCGATACTGCTCGCGGGCAAACAGAGCATGAGCTCAACGGAGGACGCAAGTAATTACAGGAGCTAACCATGCCAGGCTTTTCCCAGACAACCTACGAGAACTTGATCATCGAGCGCAGTGAAACGCAGAAGCGGCTGTTCGCGCAATACAGCGGCAGCGATCCTCATTTCGACATCGTCATTGTCGGCTCCGGGATGCGACGGCCTATTTCTTAGAGCATGCCCGCAAGCGAGCTCCGACGCGTCCATCCGTCGTTAGCGCCGACGCCCTTTGAGCCACTGTCTCGCGACGAGTGATTCATGAGCTTACGCTCGCCTGCTGAGAATGAAGGGGGAGTTCTCCAGGCTTCCACGTTACTCGCAATACCGCGCACGCGGAATCCAGGTTTATTCTCCGGCCCAATTAGCCTGGATACCCGCTTGCGCGGGTATGACGGAGGGCAGCACTAGCGTACGTATCGGGAGCCTTATGTAGGGATCAGCGATCGGCAATTTTCGAAGGAGGGCTTTCCCATATTTACGGGAAACCAAAAAACGTCATGCCTTAGTAAATTACTGCGCAGCGCGGATGGGCCAAGAAACAACCTACGGCGGTTGATCGACCGGAATATTCAGGCGCGCTTTTTCGAGCTTTGTTTTCTTGTGGGCGGCGCCAAAAACACGAGCGCGCCGGGATCGACTTTAATCGTGATCGCATGCGATTTGACCGGCAAGGGCTTGTGCGCGTCGGGCCAGCGCATATCGTCGATGTGAACCGGAGAGCCCTTCCACTCGATCTGGAGATGGCGGCCTTGGCGGCGGCGTGACTTCAGCGCCGCAGCGGCACCGCCCATCCGCTCCTTCAGGTATTTGTTGAGATCGGCTCGTTTGCCGTAGGGAACCGCAACAATATCCAAAAACCCGTCTTGCGTATCCGCCTCCGGAGCCAAATTGAGATTCGGTCCGATGAATCTCACGTTCAACGCTTCCAGAAGAACGTATTGGCCTGAAAGATCCTCGCCGTCCAGACGGACCGTCACCGGACTGGATTTGAATTTGCGGAGCCGCCCTCTGAGCATATCGAGGACCGCGTTCAGCTCTTCCTCGGGATCGTTCGCGTGGGCTAGCTCTTTTCCATTCGAAGCTTCGAGCTGAAACATGGTCTCGGCGAATAGTCCGAGTCCAAAGCCTTCGATAAAGTGCGTCGATCCCCACGGGCCTTTCGCCACCCCTGCGTCGAAATGCACGCTTCGCGCGGCTTTCCATGCCGAGACGAGGTTCTTCGGCTTGCGCTCCGCTATGCCCAGCGAGGAGGCGATATTATTCGCCGTGCCCATCGGGATTATCGCGATCGGCGTCGGGCTGCCGATCAACCGCCTCGCCACTTTATTCACGGTCCCATCGCCTCCGGCAACGGCAACCACATCGCCGGGGTCTTTCAAAATTTTATGCCACTTTTTCTCTTTGGAGGATTGATATTCTACTTTGTGTCCCGCTGCTCGCAGGATCTCCACAAGTTCATCACGAGAGGGTTGCTTTCCTTTGCCTGCTGCCGGGTTATGAATCAGCGTTATCTTGATGGGCGCGCTCCTTTATTTGTTAATCAGAATCGGCTGCGGCAAAAGCGTACGGGAAGTCATCGGTCGGACAATTGTGCCACGCCGACTTACCCACCCCGGAGGAGGAAGAGGATCGTTCCTCAGCCTGCAGCATTTCATAAAACCGTTCTTGGAATCGAAAGGCAGGACGATCGTCCCTGCCGACACGGATGTAACTGCCATCCGGTTGCAGCGACCACCCTTTCGCGTTTTCGGCGAGCTGCAGCTCCAAAATCTCTTTCAACTTCGACTGCAGCCGGGGTTCGATCACCGGAAAGGCAATTTCGATCCGCCGGTCAAAATTGCGCGGCATCCAGTCCGCCGACGCGAGCCAAAAGGGATGCGGATCGCCGTTTTGAAAATAGAAGATTCTTGCGTGCTCGAGGTAGCGATCGACGATCGAGATCACGCGAATGCGTTCGGAGAGGCCGGCGACACCGGGCCGCAGGCTGCACATGCCACGGACGAGGAGGTCGACCCCCACACCCGCCTGGCTGGCTTCGTAAAGCTTGCCGATAACTGGACGGTCAATGAGACTGTTGACTTTGGCGATGATGTGCGCCGGACGGCCGGCAAGCGCGTGCTCGGTTTCGCGCTCGATCATGCGGATGAAATGCTCGCGCAATTTCATCGGCGCCATCAGCACGTGACGGAACCGCTGCGGGCGCGTATAGCCGGTCAAAAGATTGAAGACCTCGGTGAGGTCCTCGCCGAATTCCGCTCGGGAAGTAAACAGCCCAAGATCGCTGTAGATCGCGCTGGTGCGGACGTTATAGTTGCCCGTCGACAAATGGCAGTAGCGCCGGATGCCGTCGGACTCCTGGCGCACGACCAGGCAGACTTTGCAGTGGGTCTTGTAGCCGATCAGCCCGTAGACCACATGCGCGCCGACTTCCTCCAGAGCGCGCGCCCAGGTGATGTTGGCCTCCTCATCGAAGCGCGCCTGGAGTTCGACCAGAACGGACACTTCCTTTCCCGCTTCGGCGGCCCGGGCGAGCGCCTGCGCGATCGGCGAATTGGAGCTGACCCGATAGAGCGTCATTTTGATCGCCAACACCTTCGGATCCTTGGCGGCCTCTTCGACGAAGTGAGTTACGGCGTCGAACGACTGGTAGGGATGAAAGATCATGACATCGCCGCTTCGTATGGCGTTCCATAAGTCATGACCTCGCTCAAAACAGGAAAAGGACAACGGCACCTGCGCGCGGTCCTTGAGCTTCGGGAGATTGATGCTTTGATACAGTTGAAACAGATCGGTAAACGCGGTGAACCCTCTGCCGGGATACAAATCGGCGCCGCTCAATTCGAGCTCTTCAACCAGTTGGTTCAACAGCTCCCTGGGTAAATCGGGATCGTATTGCAGGCGCACGGCGTCGCCCATCCGGCGCTCGCGCACGCCCTGCTCGATGGTCATCAACAAGTCTTCATTGCGCCGCCGCACGACGCCGAACTCGGCATCGCGGGTAACCCGCACCGCGTGGGCGGAAAGAATATCGAAACCCTGGTAGAGGCGAGGCAGAAAGCGACGAAGCACGTGCTCCAGCAGAATAAACGCGTATTGGCCTTCCTTCGCGGGCAGTTGAATGAACCGCGGCACCACGTGACCGGGAAGATGCAAGATCGATACTTCGGAATGGGGCAAGGGAGAGGCGGTTTTTGCTCGCAGCGAAACCACCAGCGACAGCGACCGGTTGGCGAGATACGGAAACGGGTGACCCGGGTCCACGGCCAGCGGCGTGACGATCGGATAGAGCGTTCGTTGAAAAAATTCGTCGAGAAACTCATGCTGCGCGCCGGCCAACTCCTCAGGATGGACGAGATGAATATCCTGTGCCGTCAGGTGCGGCAGAACCTGATCCAGAAAGCAGGCGTGCTGTTCTTCGGTGAGGTCATGGACCTTTTGCGAAATCGCCGCCAATACCGCCGCCGGATCGTCGCCGTCGGAATCAGGCTCGATTGCTTCATTTTCGACCCGCCGCTTGAGGCCGGCCACGCGCACCATGAAAAATTCGTCGAGGTTGGAGCTGAAGATCGCCAGGAATTTTAGTCTTTCGAGCAGCGGAACACGCGCGTCCTTGGCCTCCTCCAATACTCGGCGATTGAACTCGAGCCAGGACAAGTCGCGATTGAGCAGCGGAATGCCCGCGTCCTCCGAAGTCATCAAAATTGAGTTTAACGCATAAGCGCGACCGAACAATAGGTTTGCAGAAAATACCGTTCGGCGGCGCCGCGGCGCCGCACCGATTGCGTCTCTTTTCATTCGCCGCGCCTGGATATCGCCGCCTGAAAGATCGATATTGTAACGACGTTGTATGATTTCCTCCCGCGGCACGCTTCGCGTTGGAACTTCCGGTTTCCACTACAATCACTGGCGGGGCATTTTTTATCCGCGCGATTTAGCCCAATCGGCATGGTTCGGCCATTACGCGCAGCGCTTCGATACCGTGGAGATCAACAATACGTTCTACCATCTGCCGTCCGCCTCGGCCTTCGACTCTTGGAAGCGACAAGCCCCGGCGGATTTCATTTACGCCCTCAAGTTCAATCGCTACGGCTCGCACTGGATGCGCCTCAAAAATCCCCGGGCGACCATCGGCAACTTCTTGAAAGCGGCGAGAAGGCTGGGCGGATTTCTTGGCCCGATTCTCGTGCAGCTGCCGCCGCATTGGAGCGTAAACGCCGCGCGATTGGATGACTTTCTCGCCGCCGCACCGCGCGCGCTTCGCTGGGCGGTTGAATTCCGCAACCCGAGCTGGCTCTGCGACGAGGTTTACAACGTTCTTGAGCGCTATAAAGCCGCTCTCTGCATCCACGACATGATCAAGAATCATCCGCGCATTCTGACGGCGGACTGGACCTATTTGCGCTACCACGGAGAGCGCTACTCCGGGAGCTATTCGCACCAGAAACTGGCGGCCAAGGCGGGATGGATTCGGCGGCAGCTCGCGACCGGCAAGGACGTGTTCGCCTACTTCAACAACGACGCTCAAGGATTCGCGGTGAGCAATGCGGCTGACCTAAGTCGATATGTTTTGAGAGGCAAAAGTTAAACGTTCGCGGCGGGGATCGGGAGCGCCGGCTGCAAGGAAAGTCTCTCTGCGAGCTCAGGAGACCTTGTTACTGCTCGTTGTCTTCCTTGGCCAGTCCCGCCAATTCCTTGAGCTCGAGCTTTCCCTCTTTGTCGCGCACCAGCATCTCGATCTTCTTTTCGACGTCGTTGAGTTTCTGATTGCAGAAGCGCACCAGTCCGACGCCATTCTCGAAGGCGGACAGCGAATCTTCCAAGCTCAACTCGCCGGATTCGAGCTGTTCGACGATCTGCTCCAACTCTTCGAGCGCCGCTTCGAACTTTTTGTCCGCGGGATCTTTTCGCGCCATACTATTTCTCCCCGTCGTTCGCCAAAGGCGCCGCTTGTGCAGCCGGCGGCCAATGGCCGGAAATCTTTTTGAGCAACTCGAGCGGATCGATTCTGGCGTTCGCCAGCCGCGCGCCCCAGTGCAGGTGAGCGCCGGTGACTCTCCCGGTCGCGCCCGATAGGCCCAGAACATCGCCCCTGCGCACCATCGTTCCCTCTCCGAACCGCAACTCGGAGAGGTGAAAATACATCGTAAACAGCCCGCCGCCGTGATCCAACACCACGCTGCCGCCGGCAAAGAAGAAGTCTCCCGCCAGGGCCACGCGTCCGTGATTGGTCGCGGCCACTTCGGTCCCGGCCGGCGATGATAGATCCGTTCCGCTATGCGGCGCGCGCGGCTTGCCGTTGATGATCCGGCGCGAGCCGAACGACGAAGCCGACGCTTCGTGCGGCACGGGGCGGAGAAACGGCGCATCCCAGAATCGCTCCGCCGCCGGCGTCGCAAAGACATGCGCGAAGGCCGCCTGCTCGCGGCGAATTTCTTCGAGGTTTTCCGGCGTCATCCGATCGAAGCCCGGCGGCACGTTGAAAGATTCCTGGCGAAAGGATTTGGCTTTGATTTTGATCGGAACGTCGGCGTGAACCGCGGGGCCGGACTGGGTGCGCGCGCTCAAGCGGAGCTTTGACGAGGCCGGCTTTGCGTCCACGTCCGCGCCGACGATGGCGCTGAACGTCGCCGGGCCGACCGCGTAAAAAACAATTTTCTCCTTGCCGAGGGCGCCCTCGAGCGCCGCGATCCGCGCGTCCGATACGCGGACCTCGACCAACTCGCCTTGAAAAACTTCTATCGACTTGGGCCAGGCGATCGGATTGTCGCCCGCGCCGAAGGCAGGCTCGAACCGAAGCAACAACGCGAGCGCGCTCGCCAGCCACACTGAGGACCGCATCTCATTCCTTTTCTTCCACTCGGCAAAGCGCCTTTCCCAGCGCGAAACTGACGCGCAACAGATCGCCCGCGGCCAACGTCGCCGCGTCCTTGACGATGCGCTCTTCGGGCAGCTTATGGGCGATGCTGTAGCCGCGCTCCAGCACCGCCAGCGGGCTCAAGGCCGCCAGCCGCCCGCTCTGGCGCGCCAGATGATCGCGGCACTTGCGCACGCGCTCCTGAAAGCGGCGCAAGAGACTGATAGAGAGCTCGTCCACGCGCTGCTGGTCCTCGCGCAGCCTACGGCCCGGATCGGCGAGGCGCTTGACCCATATCTGCAAATCTTCCCGTGCCGCGTCGAGCTTTGCTTCCACGCATCTTTGCAGTTGCAGCTCGATCGCCTCGACCCGTTCGAGGAGATCCGCGCGGCGCGGCACGATCATCTCGGCCGCCGCAGTCGGGGTGGGCGCGCGCTGGTCGGCGACAAAATCGGCGATGGTAAAATCGACTTCATGGCCGACCGCGGAAACCACCGGAATCCTGGACCCATGGATCGCCCGCGCGACGATTTCTTCGTTGAACGCCCAGAGATCTTCCAGCGATCCGCCGCCGCGCCCGGCGATGATCACGTCGACGCCGCCCAGGCGATTCAAATCCGCGATCCCCGCAGCGATCTCCCACGCGGCGCCGTCGCCCTGCACTTTCACCGCGCGCACGACGATCCGGCGCTGGGGAAAACGGTCGCCGAAGATTCGCAACATATCGTGCAGCGCCGCACCGCGCTCGGAAGTCACGATGCCGATGGTCTGCGGCAAAAAAGGCAGCGGCCGCTTTCGCTCGCGCGCAAACAAACCCTCGGTCGCGAGCTTTTTCTTGAGCTGCTCGAAGGCGAGATAGAGCGCCCCCTGCCCTTGCGGCTCCATGTCTTCGACGTAGAGCTGCAAGTCGCCCCGCGCCGAGTACACCGACACTCGCCCATAGCACAAGAGCGCCATGCCGTTTTCCGGCACGAAGCGCAGGCGCATGCCTTGGCGACGAAACATGACTGCGCAGATTTGGCTACGGTCGTCTTTGAGAGTGAAATAGTAATGGCCCGACGGCGGCACGCGCAAGTTGGATACCTCGCCCTGCACCCATAAAGCCTCCAGGCGCGATTCCAGCGTGCCCTTGATGAGCTCGTTCAATTCGCTGATGGTCAGGAACTTGCGGCTCGCTGCCGCGCTGAACAGCGGCAGCTCAGAATCTTGTTCGACGGCTCGAGACACTTTGTCGCTCGTCTTTCGCACAAAAAAATTAGCCCTCCACGGGGAGGGCTAATAAAAAATCTCCGCCGCGCTCGAAGCTAGGCGGCCTTTTTCTGCACCACCTGCTTGAAGACATCCCAGCTCTTCAACAAATCGAGGGCCCGTTTGAGCTGCGCGTCTTTGTCGATCGTGTCGTCGCCGGTCGGCGCCGAGGACGGGATCTGCTTTTCCCGCTCCTGGTCGGTTTGGTTTAATTGCGGCGCGGGTGTCTGCTGCGGATTATTCAAATGTCCCGGGAGATTTTCTTCGCGAATCCCCGGCCGCCGCGCCGGCTGCTCGGGTTTACCGTCCGCGGGAGCATTGTCTAAGACAATATCGGGCACGATCCCCGTCGCTTGAATCGAGCGGCCGCCCGGCGTGAAATAGCGCGCCGTGGTCAAGCGCAGCGCCGAGCTGTCGTCCAACGGCAAGATCGTCTGCACCGAACCTTTGCCGAAGGTTTTGGTTCCGAGCACGACCGCGCGTTTATGGTCCTGCAATGCGCCGGCGACGATCTCCGACGCGCTCGCGCTGCCGCCGTTCACCAGCACGACGATCGGGAATTCCATCCACGTGCCATCCTTTTGCGCGAAATATTTTTGCCGCTGCGCCTCGATGCGGCCTTCGGTATAGACGATCATCCCCGACTCCAGGAACAAATCCGAAATGCGGACGGCCTGGGTCAACAGCCCGCCCGGATTGTTGCGTAGATCGAGCACCAGCCCGCGGATGCCGGTTTTCTCCGCGGCAAACTTTTCCAGCGCGCGCTGCAGATCGCGATCGCTGCGCTCCTGAAACTGCGCCAGCCGGACATAGGCATAGCCGGGCTCGAGGCTACGGCTTCGTACGCTCTGCACGCGGATGATGTCGCGCACCAGGGTGAATTCGACAAGGTCGGTGACGCCATCGCGCTTGATCGTCAGATTGATCTTGGTGCCTTTCAGGCCGCGCATTTTTTTCACCGCGTCGACCAGTGACATGTCCTTGGTAAACTCGTCTTCGATCTTGAAAATTTGATCGCCGGGCTTGATGCCCGCTTTGGCCGCAGGGGTGTCTTCGATCGGCGAGACCACGGTCAAGATTCCGCCCTTCACGGTGATCTCAATTCCCAGCCCGCCGAAGCGTCCCTGGGTGTCGCTCTGCAATTCCTTGTAAAGATCGGGAGTCAGATACGCGCTGTGCGGATCGAGGGAGTTGAGCATGCCGTTGATCGCGCCATTGACCAGGTTTTTGGTCTCGACGTCTTCGACGTAGTTCTTTCTGACGATCGACAAGATGTTGCTGAACGCCTCCAGGCTCTCGTAGTCCTGCCGGCCCACCGCCGCAACGTTCGGCACCCAATGGGCGGAGAGAAAAAGTCCCAAAGCCATACCGACAAACAAAAGCAGAAACGGCGTTCCGTGTTTTCGCACCATGCGCATTTGGCGTCTCCTCGATGGATTTTCAGGTTCGACTTGAGCGAGTCTATCCCAACCAAAATAAAATATCTAATGCTTTCCAAGCCACGGCACGGGGTCGAGGGAATGACCGTCCTTGCGCATCTCGAAATAGAGCTTCGCGGTCGTTGGCGAGTCGCCCTCACCGGCCCGGCCAAGGGCTTCCCCACGGCTGATCATATCTCCATTTTTCTTAATGATTTCAGAAAGATGGCCGTAAATTGTATAGTAACGCTCACCATGATCAACGATCACCATTTTACCGTAGCCGGAGAACTGATCGGCGTACACCACCCGGCCTTTTTCCACCGCCTTGACCGCCTCGCCCGCAGCCGCCTCGATATCGATGCCCTTGCGCACGATCTCGGCGGCGAACTCGGGATGTTTGAACTTGCCGAACGGCGCGGTCACCTGACCGCGCACCGGCCACTGCAGGCGGCCGCGCAGCGCCGCCAAGCCGCTGCCCGGCGACGGCGCTGACGGCAAATCTCTGGGTTTGACCAAGGCTCGCCGCGCGATGTCGTCCAGCATTTTTTCCAGCCGCCTGGCGGCGGCCTCCATCTGCTGCAGGGCGCGCAGCCGGGTCTGTTTTTCCCGGCGCAAGCTGGTCAACAGCAACTGCTTTTTCTGCGCTTCGCGGCGCATCTCCTCGCGCGCCGTGCCGATCGCCTGCCTTTGCTCCGCCAGCTCTTCGTGTTTGTGCGCGAGCTCCTGGCGCAGCTCATGGTGCTCCTCGGTTTCCTGCTCGAGCTTGGCCAACAGCTCGCGGTCGAAGGAAAGCGCCGCGGTGAGATAGCGCTGCCGCCGCATCAAGCTGCTCAACGACCCGTCGCCGCTGAGAATCATGAGCGGGCTGCCGGCGCGCTGCCAGCGATACAAGGCCGCGGCGCGTTTTTCGAAGAGTGCGAGGCGCGCGGCGGTGGACTCGGCGAGCCGGTCCGCCTCGGCCTGCTTGGCCCGCAGCTCGCCGGCGATCGAAGACAGCTTGGCGTTGGCGCGCTGGATCTCCTGGTTGCGTTTTTCGAGCTCGCTTTGGATCTTGCCGAGCGAATCGGCGGTCGAGCTCTCTTTGGCCCCCAATTGAGACAAGCCGCGCTTCTCGGTCTCGATTTTTTTCTTCATGCCCTCCAGCTCGCGGTCGGTCGCCGCCGCGCCCGCCAGCAGCGGGCCGGCGACAAAAACCAGCAGAATTACGCTCGCGCGGCGCGCCATGTTTTTATAAACCTCCTGAGCGCAACCACACTGCCGGCCGCGCCGAGAAACAGGCCGATCGCCGCGAGCAGCAAAACGCCGCGCAGATCGAGAAACTGCGGCTCGCCAAGCGGCGCGAGCAAACCGCCGGCCGGAGCCGCTTCCCGCTGCACGAGAAAAAACGCCGCGGCCAATCCGACGAGGGCGAGCGCCGCGCCCACCAAGCCTTGGAGCATGCCTTCGATCACGAACGGCGCCTGGATCAGCTCTTCGGAGGCGCCGACCAGTTGCATGATCTCGACTTCGTCCTTGCGCGCCAGAGCCGCCAGCTTGACCGTGCTGCCGACGATAAAAAAAGTCGCCAGAAAGAGCGCTCCGGCCAAAAACCACTTGATCCATCCGACCGCGAGCACAACCAGTCCGAGCCGTTCCACCCATTCCAGCGGATACTCGACGCTGGCGATTTCGCTTTCCCGCCTCAGGCGCTCGGCCAACGCTTCCACCGTCGGCGCATCGCGATCGGCGGGCTTGAGCGAAATCTCGATGGACGCGGGGAGCGCTTCGCGGGGCAGGCCGTCGAGCAGTCCCGACTGCGCGCCGAGGGCCGCTTGAAAATCGCGCCAGGCCTGCTCGCGGCTGATGTGCCGCGCCTGTTCCACCTCGGCCATCGTGCGCACGCGTTGAAGCAGCGCCGCGACGTCGTCCGCGGCTGCGTCTTCGCTCAGATACGCGGTGATCTGAATCTGCTCGCCCCAACCCTTCAGCATTTTTTCCAGGTTGATCTCGACCAGCATAAACGCGCCCAAGACAAACAAGGTCAGCGCCATGATTCCGGCGGTCAGCACATGAGCCCAGAAAAGCTGCCGAAGATTGTCGCGCACCCGGCGCAGCACAAAGCCGAGCAGGGAAAATTTCACCGCGCGATGCTCCCGCCCGACGGCCACTCGGCGTCGTCGCTCAACACTCCGCGATGCAGCGACAACACGCGCATGCCGTAGCGATCGATGATCGCAAGATCGTGGGTCGCGACGATCACCGTCGCGCCGCGATCGCGCGTGCGCAGCAGCAGGTGCATGATTTCGTCGGCGGTTTCGGCGTCGAGGTTGCCGGTCGGCTCGTCGGCCAAGACGAGCCGCGGCTCGTTGATCAAAGCGCGCGCGATCGCGACCCGCTGCTGCTCGCCCGCCGAAAGCGCCGACGCCTTGGCGTCGTAGCGTTCGCGCAGGCCGAGATCCCGCAGCAACTGGTAGGCTTTGATGCGGCTCGTTTTCTTGGAGGCGCCGATCACTTCAGCCGCCAGCGCGACGTTTTGCAGCGCCGTCAAACCGTCCAGGAGCTTGCATTCCTGAAATACCAGACCGATCGTCCGGCGCAAGCGGGCAACGCCGCGGCGATTGAGGCGCGCGAGGTTTTTGCCGTCGATCAAGATCTGCCCCGCGCTCGGCTCCTCCTCGCGAAACAACAGCTTGAGCAACGTCGACTTGCCGGCGCCGCTGGCGCCGGCGACGAAAACCAGCTCGCCCCTGGCGATTTCCACTGTGATGTCGGTCAACGCACGGCGGCTCGGCTCATAGGTTTTCGAGACGTGCAAAAGCTGGATCATCGAAACTGAAAATCCGCTGCCAGAATCGCTATTTATCGTGGAAACTATCTTGACATGCAGGTAGGCGGTTGTTAGAGTTGTCGGACTTGACCGTCTGCGGCTATCTATAAAGAATGCCGCGCCAAGTTACAAGCACTCGCAGCCGGAGGCAACCGAACCGATGCTGGAGCACATCAAGAAATTTCATATCGTCTTGATCAAGCCGTCGAAGTACGACGATGACGGTTACGTGATCCGTTTCTGGAAAGGCGTGCTGCCGAGCAACACGCTGAATGTGTTGCATGGCCTCACCGAGGACATCAAGGCGCGCGAATTTTTCGGCAGTCTGCCGATCGAAGTCACGACCTTCGATGAGACCGCGGAAAAGGTGCCGCTTGCCAAGATTATCCGCTGGAGCAAAGAGCCGGGCACCAAGCTGCTGATCTGCCTTGTCGGCGTGCAAACCAATCAGTTTCCCCGAGCCATGGACATGGCGAAAACGTTCAGGAGCGAAGGCCTGACCGTCATCATGGGCGGCTTTCACACGAGCGGCACGATCAACATGCTGAGCGACCAGGAGCCCGACATCCAGGAGCTTTACCGCGCGGGAATCTGCATCGTTTCCGGTGAAGTCGAAGGAAAATGGGAAGGGATTCTCGCAGATTATTTGAACGGCCAGCTAAAGCCGCTCTATAGCTTCGCCCAGGATCTGCAAAATCTCGTCGACATCGACGACGCGCCGCTGCCGCGAACCAGCGCGAAGACGATGAAGCACTTTGCCTACCCGAGCTTTGCTACCGCCGACACATCGCGCGGCTGCCCGTTCGCCTGCACTTTCTGCACGATCATCAACGTCCAGGGTCGCAAAATGCGCGAGCGCAGCCCGCAGAGCATCGCCGCCATGATGCGCCGGAACTATCTCGATCACGGTTTGTCCTTTTACTTTTTCACCGACGATAACTTCGCGCGCAAGAAACTCTGGCGCGAAACTTTCGAGGAAATCATCAAGCTGCGCGAGGAAGGCCTCGACGTGTCTTTCATGATGCAGGTCGACTTGGCGAAAAAGCCCAAGGACTTCGTGCCGCTGGCGGCGCGCGCCGGCTGCACGCAAGTTTTTATTGGCATGGAAAGCGTCAATCCGCAAAATCTCGAGGCCGAAGGCAAAAAGCAAAATAAGGTCGAGGAATACCGCAGTATCATCAAGGAATGGCACGACGCGGGCGTGCTTGTGCACACCGGATACATCATCGGTCTGCCCTGGGATTCGACCGAACAGGTCGACGCGGACGTGCGGTTTCTCATGGACGAGGTCGGACCCGACCAAGCTTCGTTTTTCATGCTGACTCCGCTGCCCGGCTCACACGATCATCGCGAGATGAAAAAACGCGGCGATTGGATGGACCCGGATTTTAACAAGCGCGATTCATTCCACGCTACCATCAAGCACCCCCTGATGACTGCCGAGGAATGGACCGATGCCTATGAAAAAGCGTGGCGGGAATTTTACAGCAAAGAGAATATGATTCGGAATTTGTCACGCTGGACGAACAGTCCAAATAATTACTGGAACTTGATGTCGATTTTCTTCTGGTACAAGAACGCCGCTTTGATCGAAAAGCAGCACCCCATGGTGGCCGGGTTCTTTCGTCTGAAAGACCGCAAAGCCCGCCGCGCGGGCTATGCCGTCGACTCGATCCCCGTGCATGTCTGGAAGCGGACAAAGGAAATCACCAGCCTGCTGATCACCTGGGCCAAGTTCGTCAAGGAAATGGAAGAGGTCTGGCTGCAAACGCGCAAAAAGACCGAAACCGAGGAGCGCTGGCTGGAGCAGATTCAAAAACTGCAAACGGATATTTGGCAGGCGCTGCGCGTCGCCGACGTCCAAAAGCTTTACGGCAACGCGAAAGAGAGCCTGTCGGAACGCGCGCGCGCCATCCTCGAGCCGCTCGAAGATCTATCCTCGCGGGTGGTCTCCGATCGCAACGACCTGCGGCGCTTTTTGCGGCAATGGGACAACCTACGGGAAAAAATCCAGGAGCTGCGTTCGCGCGAAGGCGAGGCGGCACGCCGCGTGCTCGACGAGATTCACGGCATTCAGATCGGGATTCGTCTCGGCGATCGTATTCAGGAATGGCAGGATGCCTATGCGCGCTTGCGGGTACATCTGCCGTCGCGGCCCAAGTTGCGCCTGGCCCGGTTCGATGCGATCAACAACCGCGTGGTCTACTCGCGCCAGGAGCTGCAGCGCGTCTGGGCGCAGACCCTATGCAATGTGCGCGAGTTCAATTGGCTGAAAATCCGCCCCTGGCGCTTCGCCCGCGCGATGATCCAGGATTTCTCCTTGACCACTTCGTTCGCCAGCAGCTTTCGGGAATTTTCCAAGCAATAGCGACGGCCGGTCGGCCGGCGCTAGTGAATCAGCGTAACCTGCTTCGCCAGGCTCACCACTTGCTCGCGAATCGCCGCGGCGTCCTTGGCCTCCGGCGCCAGTCGCAGATACCCTTCGAAATCCGCGCGCGCCTGCGCGAAGTACTCCAGCCTGAGATAAACGCCGGCGCGGTCGCGGATGTGCTCCGCGGCGCCGGGATCGAGAATGAGAGTGAGATCGAGCACCGACAATAATCGCACCAGATCGTTCGCCTTGGCGTAGATTGCCTTGAGATTGCCGAGCATGCGCTTGAGAATTTCCTTCTTGCCCGCCGCGCGGAGAAACTCGCTCCGCAGCTCGACAGCGCCGCCGTACAGGCTCGCGAGCAGGCCGCGTAAATCTTCGCGCGACCGGATCGCGCCCCGGCGGAACGGATCGATCACGATCTCGACGCCATCGGGGAGCGCGTGCTTGACGAGAAAATGGCCGGGGAATCCGACGCCGTCGAGAACCAGCCCGATGCGCTGCGCCACTTCCATATAGAGAACCGAGAGCGTGATCGGAATGCCGGTTTTGCGCTCCAGGACCTCGTTCAGAAAACTATTTTTCGGGTTGTAATAGTCGTCGCGGTTGCCGTGAAAGCCGTGCCGCTCGAACAGCACGTAGTTGAGCGCGTCCAGCGATTGCTCGACGGTGCCGCCGTCGCAGCGCTTGGCGGTCTCGACGGCGAGCTCGTCGATGCGTCCGAGATACGCCGCGACATCGAGCTCGGGATAATCGGGGAGCGCCATCGCGAGGGCCGCGCGACCGAGGTCGATTTTTTCATCGACGCGGTCGACGGCCTGGCGAAACTCGCGGTAGGGATCGTGGACCAATGTCGGCGAGTCTAGCGCGGCTCGGCGATCACGTCGACGAGATACGGCAGCTGCTTTTCCTTCACATACTTGAGCCCGCGCTCGATCGCCGGACGCAAGTCGGCGGGGTTGCGCACCGGCCCTTCGCCGTTGACTCCGAACGACTTTGCCATGATCGCGAAATCGATCTCCGGATCGTCGACGTGGGTGCCGATCCCGGCGTTTTCCACCGGGCGATTGCGGAACTTGGCGACTTCGATGCCGTGCTCTTCGGAATTGTAGTAGGACTGGTTGTTGTGCATGACCATCAGCAGGGGAATGCGGTGCTTGGCCGCGGTCCAGAGCGCGCTCGAAGTCATCAGCATATCGCCGTCCGACTGGATCGCCACGGCCACATTTCCGGAGCCCTTGAGCGCCAAGGCGGCGCCGATCGAAGCGCCCGGCCCATAGCCCAAGCCGGCGCCGCCGCTGCCGCCGAGCGACTGATTCGGCTTGGTGAAATCCCAGAGACGGCGCGTCCAGCCGTTGGACGTGCCGTTCACCAGCACCCACGGCTCGCGCCGCACCGCTTCGCCCACTTCGAGACCCAGCCAAGCGGTGGAAATTTCTTTCTGCGATCCTTTGGCTTCAGCGTCCGCGCGCCATTTCGCGCGGCGCGCCTTGTGCTTGTCGGCCAATTCCTTTTGGCGTGCCTCGATGGCCGATTTTTTCTTGGCGTCATTGCCGAGCAGCTCGCGGCAGAGCCGGGTCAATTCCGGGATCGCCACCGCCGGTATCGGCGGTCATCGGCACGTCGATCGCCTGGAGCGCCTGATAGTCGTTGGCCCAGGAATGGACCAGCATGTCGTTCATCGAAATGCTGATAATTTTTACCGCGCCGGAAGTGACGTATTCCGAATTGCGCGTCTGTTTGCTCACGGTGGTCAGCGAGCCGAACAGATCGCCCACATCGAGCGCCAGAATCACGTCTGCCTTTTGCAGAATCTCGCGCGCGCCGTCCGTTGCATCCAAGGGATGGACCGACGGGAAGTTGAAGCGCGACCCTTTATCGACGACGGGAATGGCGAGTAATTCGGCGAGTTCGATCAGCGCCGGCACGGCTTTGGGATTGCGCCCGACTTGATCGGCGACGATCAGCGGCGTTTGCGCATTCACCAGCATCTCGGCCGCGCGGCGCAGGGCTTCAGGGTTCGCCTGCGTCGGCGCCGGCGTCGAGTAGCGCCGCACGTCGGGCACATCCATGATGCTCGTGAGCGCGTCCTCCTGGATATCGGCGTCGTAGTTGATATAGACCGGCGCCATCGGATCGGTGGTGGCGATGCGGTAGCCGCGGATGAAGGAATCCGGCACGTCGGCCAACGAATAGGGCTGATCGTCCCATTTGACGTAGTCTCGAACCTGGTTGCCCTGGACGAGCGCGGTGTGGATCCAGTCGATGCGCGGGCGCCGGCGCTTGGAGTTCATCGGGCCGGTGCCGCCGAGCACCATGATCGGCACGCGGTCGATGTAGGCGTTGAAGATCGCCATGCTGGCATGCTGCAAGCCGACCATGTTGTGCGTGATGGCGATCATCGGTTTGTTCTTGGCCTTGGCGTAGCCGTGGGCGATCGCCACCGAGATCTCTTCGTGGTGGCAGAAGATCACCTCCGGCTTGTAGTTGCCGCCGTAGTTGACGATCGAATCGTGAATGCCGCGAAACGTGGCGCCGGGGTTGAACGCCGCGTATTCGATATCGAAGGCTTTCATCATGTCGACGACGACGTCGGAACCGTATTGCGGTTGTTTTTTTTCTACTCGGGACACGGGTCTAATCCTCCTGGGATTTCATGTTCTGCACTCCATACCAAGAAACCGGCTCCGTGGCTAGGGGCAGCGCCGAGAATTAGCGTTTTTTGGCATCGAGCCGCAGCAATCCCTGGCGATAAAAAAGCTCCAGGGTCTCCTGCAAATCGCCCTGGCGCGCGCCGCTGTCCGAAGCCTGCCCGGTCTCCAAAGCGGCGATAGATTCCAAAACTCGTTGCGCCGCCGGCGCCATGAAAGAATCCATGCCGTGGTGCTGGAACGTGCGCTTGAGCTCGTCCATCTCCTCGGCGCGCCGCTCGGCGTGGATGCGCAGGCCGACGATGCTCGACGAGACCTTGTCGATCAAACCGGGAAAACTCTCCTCGTATTGAGCTGTCACCTCTTTGAGCAGGCCGAAGCGCCGAGCGCCCATGAAGAGCTCGCAAAACAGTCCCTGCAGCCCCTTGGTGAGCCCCGCGTAAACGACTTTAAACGCCGATGCCTGGTTGGTGCTCGGCCCCAGGGTTTTCACCGGAATTTGGAACGACTCCAGCGCCGCAAGCTTGTCTGCCTGCGGTCCCGACACGTAGACGATCGTGCCCTTGCCCATTTTGGCGGCCGAGCCGATGATGCAGCCGTCGACAAAGTGGACTCCGGCTGGAGTCAAGACCGCCGTGATGTCATCGGCGGTCATCGGCGAGATCGCGTTGGCGTCGAGAAACAACAAGTCCTTTCGCCCCGACTCTTTCACCGCCGCCGCGACGGCTTCGGCTACTCGTTTCGCCGCGGACGGGACCACGATGGACACGATCAGCTCGGAATCTTGTACCAGCTCGGCCATGGAAGCCGTGGCTTTGACGCCGGCGTTTTGTCCGCGTTTGCGGCTCACCTCGCCGCGATCTTTGTCGTAGGTGAGCGCTTCCACTCCATGACTCTTGAGCAGCTTGGCCCAGTGAAAGCCCATCTCGCCGATGCTGAGAATGCCGATGGTTCGAAAAGACACGGTAGGCTCCTTGGCTTTGGTTGATTGCTTGGAACGTCCTCGGCGCGATCCGCCGCGACGCCGTTTCTCTATGACACAACGATCGCAGTTTTAAAAGTCGAGGACTCGCGCCCCGCGAAGATAATGGACCGCGGCGTTCTATCTCAAGCCGAACAGTTTTTTTGCATTGCGTGAAAGGATGTTTTCCTTGTCTTCGTCGCTGATCTTGGCGGTCTTGATCTCGTCGATGGTCGCGCAATGTTCGTAGCTCGCCGGATGAGAGTAAAACAGGCTGCCGAAAATAAGCCTGTGTGAGCCGGCGGCCTCGACGAACTGACGCACGTAGGACGCGCCCCGCACGTGCGCCGTATCGAAGAGGATGTTCGGCGTGCGTTTGGCGATATCGAGAGCGAGCTGGCTGTTGGTATTGGTCGTCAACGCGTCGAGCGAGACGAAAGTGAGCTCGGGAAACTCGACGGCGAGACGCTCCAAGCGCCAGACCGCTTCCAGATTGGATTCCGCGTTGGTGTGGATCAGGGGCACGAGCTTCAGCTCGCTTACCTTTTTTAAGAGCGGCCGCATGAGCTGGTGATCGACGGCCACGCCCTGAAATCGGCTGTGCCACACCACGCCGTCGAGCCTGAGCTCGTGCTTGATGCGCTCCAGCTCGCCGAGCGAGCGCGGGCCGTGCAGCGGCTCGACGATCCCGCAGGCCGCCGGAAAGCGCTTCGGATCGCGGCTTCGATACGCGGCCACGGTGTCGTTGCAGCGCATCGTGTCTTTGATTCCATCGGCTTGGATGTAGCCGGTGGCCGCCAGGATAGCCGAGGCGCTGACGCCGTTGGCTTGCATGATGCGCACGCGATTCTGGTAGTCGCGCTCCTGCCAGCCCTCCCCTTCCTGCAGGCTTCCGCCGGTCAGCGAGCCGAGATGATGATGAATATCAAAAATCTCCATGACACCCCCTTTGATTAATCAACCCGGGTTAAAACCTATACTCGTCCGGGCCGGCGCCGTGCGCTGCGCGCCGGTGGTGACAAACCACGCGCCGAACTCTACCGCGTCGTGATAGTACTCGGCCCAATGCTCGCCGGCGACAATCCGCTCGGGCGCGCGGTCCGCGCGGAAGACCACGGCCAAGAGTTTGTCTCTTGAATCGCGGAAATTTTCCAACGCGGCAAAATTCTTCCCCAGCGCCTCCGCCAAAGCTGTCCGTTTGCCATCCGGCGGTGCGGGCTTGCCCGGCGGCATTAAAAGAATCAGCCGCTCATAAAGTTTCGAATCCATGACCACCTTGAGCTCCCAAAGCAGACCCGGCGTGTCATCGACGACGATCACGATGATTGCCGCCAAAGACAGCAGCTCGCGCACCCGGCTTTGCCAATCGTCGCCGACGTATTCGCGCAGGGCGCCCAGCGGCGGCAGCTCTTCGCCAGGCCGGCCTATCGCGACCACCGGACCGTACCGGCTGAGCGGACCGGTGGCCACTTCTTCGAAAGTCAGAGGAACCTCTCGATCGATGATGTTCTCGGCGTCTCTTTCATCGATCTGAAAAGAGCGCAGCCAGACCACCGGCCGGCGGAGATCCTGGGCGAGCGCTTCGCGCGCCGGCGCCGCGAAATATTTCAGCCGCTCGCGGCCAAGCCTCCGGCTGATGTAGACAAGCTTCCACATGGCGCTGGCTCCGGCGGCGGGTCCGCCGATGACGAGCCCGATGCTGGCCCACTTGTTCTCGACGTAAAGACCGCAAACCGCCGCGATCAAGCCCGCTGCAAGCGCCGCCAAAGCCAAAAGCTGACAGCCTCGATAGCGGCACCAGGCCATCAGCGCGCCCTTCCGCCGCCCCTTGGCGCGGTAGCGCCGCGCGCCAAAGAACAAATTGCGGCCGAGCCAACGAAGCCGCCATGGCAGGCCGCCTTGAATGCGATCGTTTTCGAAACGCACGCCGCGCAGGCGCGCCACGCGGCTGAGCGCCCACGCGTACGCTCCCGCAGCCAAGAGAACGAGGAGGGTGGCGCTGAAAAGAAAACCGAAGGCGTCGGTCAACCACGGCGGGGCCTTGAACCAGAGGCCCACGATAATACTGAGGATCAGCAGGCCCAGCCAAGTCTCAACTCCCCCACCCTTTGCCATGCTAGCAACGCTCCCCGTCCAACGCATGCTGCGCCCATGATCTCGAGTAAATCAAGAAGCGCCATCGATCTCGCGCCAAGGGCATGTCACGATGGCGCTTCGGTTGGCGACGCTCAGGAATTTTTCGCCGGCGCGCTAGCCGGCCGCGGCCGCTTGCCGATCTGCTCTCCGTTCGGCAACTGCTCGTATTTCAAATCGAGCCGCTTATCCATCGCCGCATAGATTTTCGCCCAGTCCGTCTGCTTCATTGCCAACTCCTTTACCTTCGCCGTTCCACACCATGCGCCGAATTTCGCATCGCCACCGCGGCATGTCAAAGGCCACCACCCGAGCGAGACCGCGCGTGTATCAAACACTTTCGGATTCGCAGCGCCATGCTCGGCGCGATGGGCATGCAAGCGCCGCCGGGTAAAAAATTTTGTTGATGATTTTTCCGTCTGAGAGATGCCGATCACAGCGTCCCGAAACCGCCACGGCCCGAGTCGCTGTGGAACAATTGTCGAAGAAGCGCTACGCAATGTTAGAGAGCACAGCGTTCGAAAAGAGCATTTTCATGGGTCAAGCGAAAAAGAAATTGATCGCCGCGGACGCGCTGGTCGCGTCGCCGAATCGTAAACGAAGTTTCCTCTAGATATATTTGCTTCTCATTCTGCAAAAATCTCGACCTGAGTATCCCTTTCAACTGGCGTCTCCGCTCGCAAGATTGCCAACCTCGGCGATTTGCGCTAACGACCTGTGCCGTGCCTGAAAGAACGCACGGAGGCGAAGAAATGGACATCGACTTTGTCACCAACCAGGAAATTATCGTCGCGGCGCGGCGCAACCTGACCGACAACGTCTGGCACTATCTCACCGGCGGCGCCGAATCCGAAACCACCATGCGGCGCAATCGCTACGGCTTCGACAGCCTAGCTTTTCGTCCGCGCGTGCTCGTCGATGTTTCCAAAACTAATTCCTCGACCAGTTTTCTCGGCCACAAGCTAAAGATTCCCGTCATGCTCGCGCCCATCGGCTCGCTCCAATCGATCACGCCGGAAGGCGGGGTCGCCGTTGCGAGAGCCGCCGAGGAATGCGGCACGATCAATTTCGTCAGCTCGGTCACCCAACCGAGTTTGGAAGAGATCGCCGGCGCCGGCGGCAGCCCAAAAATATTTCAACTCTACGTGCAGGGCGATCTGACCTGGGTGGAAAATCTCTTGTCGCGGGTCAAGCGCGCCGGCTATGCGGCGCTCTGCCTTACCGTTGACACTGCGCACTATGGACATCGTGAGCGGCAAATGATGGATCGCTGGCTGCCACCGAGCCGGCGCGGCGCCGGGTACGAGTATCGCGCGGCCCTCACCTGGGAGATCCTCGATGCGATCAAAGAAATGGCCGGGCTGCCTTTCATTTTAAAAGGGGTCGCCACTGCGGAAGATGCGGCCCTTGCAGTGGCGCACGGCGTCAACGCGATTTACGTCTCCAATCACGGCGGCCGCCAGCTCGATCACGGGCGCGCGACCATCGACACGCTGCCGGAGATTATCGCCGCCGTTGACGGCAAAGCGGAAATAATCCTGGACGGTGGTATCACGCGCGGCAGCGACGTGCTTAAAGCCATTGCACTGGGCGCGCGCGCCGTCGCCATCGGCAAGCTGCAAGGATGGGGCTTGGCCGCCAATGGACAAGCAGGTTTAGTGCGCGTTCTGGAAATTCTCGAAAGTGAAATTGTGACAACGATGGGTCTACTCGGCGTCACGCGCCTGGATCAACTTAACCCGGCCTATCTGTCCAAAGTGCAGCCGGTGACGCCGGCCCATGAGATGAGCGCGTTCCCACACCTGCCCGGCGGCCGCTTGTTGTGAAACTGCGGCAAGCACCAAAGCCCTTGCGAACTTCTTCGGTGGTGCCCGGAGCCGGACTCGAACCGGCACAGACCTTTCGGTCCGAGGGATTTTAAGTCAGGGAAACATTCTCGCCAAAATGCATCAACTGACATCAAGGCGCATTATCGCAGCAGTTTCGTGCTGCCGGCAGTGCGGTTTGGTGTCGGTTGGTGTCAGTTAGTACGGCTACAGCGTAAGCTACACACCGCGATAAGCTACAGATCAGCTACAGCCGCGGCGCGTTCAATCGGCGCGCAATCGATCACTCAAACCCGCAGCGAAAATCACGGCAGAGACGGTAGCGCACGCCATGGCCGCGGGATTCTAGATCCCGTGTACCGCCCTAAATATCGTATCAGAAAAGGTTTTTTGTTCGCTGTAGCCTAACTGTAACTAACGATTCAATGTCTGACGAAGCAACGGCAATCCAGAAAGCAGAGCACAAAGGCCCAGGCGGTGCACGTGCCGGCGCCGGTGCGCCCAAGGGCAACGGCAACCGCCGAACGCACGGCCTTAGATCATTACAGAAGGCATGGTCACAGCTTGGCAACCGGGTGATCGATGGGCGATCCCCCGCGGCCGTGGCGCTTCGGAAGTGGCGCGCGAATGTGATTGAGGATCTTGGTGGCCGGGAAGCGATCAGCACGCAACAAGAAGCGCTGATAGACCTGGCGTGCAAGAGCAAACTGCTACTGGATAGCGTCGACGCCTGGCTGATGACTCAGCCAAGGCTGGTTAATGCGCGCAAGCGTTCTCTCATCCACGTAGTTCTTCAGCGCCAGACCCTTGCCGATGGTCTTGCGCGTTATCTTTCGCAGCTTGGACTTGAGCGCCGGCGCAAAGTGAAAACCATCACCGACCTGCTCAACGGCGATACCGAGCAGCCGCAAGGCGACACCCGCCAATGACCGCGTTAACGGAGAAAACGCATCCTGGGCAGATTGGGACGGGAGCTGTATGGAACGGTTACATGTGGCAAAACGGAGAGCTTTTCCAAGTAGATAGTTCCGCTCCGGCACCTCACGTACACCGCCTGGCAGGTTGCACACACAAGCGCACTTTCAAGCGCTCTTTTCCGGAGAAATATGAGTGCTCCTTGGGTGTGGCTGGAAAGTCGAGAATATTCCGATCTTTCAAGCGGCCTTTGGATTCCGTCTTTACAATTGCTCGGGCATCTACTTTTCATATCGGCCTTCAGTTTTTGTACGTTCGTACTTTCTCCGCAATCGCGGGGGCAATCCTTTCTCATAAAGCCGGTGACGAATCAAGCCCACGTTGGAGCACACACGAATGACCGCGTTAACGCAGCCGGTTGACGAGACCGGCCCTGTCACAGGCGCAAAGCGCACAGAAGGCGTCAATCTAGTCGTTACGACTAGCAGGGAGCATTTTGAGCAATGTGCTAACCCGTTTTGCAGGACCGCTATCCACTCCCTGAACTCGGGACGCTGGCGACGGACCCGGCGGCGCTTCTGTTCTGACATCTGCAAGTATGACTTTCACGCGTTGAAGCGCATCAAGCCGTTACTCGCCAAGGTTGGCGTGATCCGGTTTCACGAACTGCTGGACGAATTTGGGAAGGCCACGGCGTCACGGCGCTCAGAGCACGGAGAACCGCCAAGAATCAACGCACAACGCCGATGAAGGGGTTAGGTCCGGTCAATGACGTTTATCCGCCCCACGCTGGAAGATGGCCGACATGTGCTTATCCGGGCTGATCTTATCCAGCAGGTAAGGCAACGCGAGACCGGCGCCGAGATATGGCTACCCACCGCCGTTGTGGCCGTAGTCGACACCATCGACCAAATACAGGCCATGCTGAGGGACTTATGACCGACGCCAACGTCAAGCGCCTGTTTCCCCGCTCAGCGGTTGGCCAGCATCAAGGCGCGCGCAGAGAAAAAAGGCATCCCGCTATGAGCGAATCAGCAACCAAAGAAGATGCAAAAATCCACGTCCCCAAGTGCCGTTTGGACTTACCCAATAGCGGGAGTTGCAATCACGGCAGGCAATTAGCTGTGCATTTATGAGGCTGCTCAACAAGAGTTCCCAGCGGCTGCGATGAGAGCGCTCGAAGCTATGACTGCGGCAATGCGGGCATGAATACAACACAGTGACCACCGATTATCACACAGGATCCAATGGCCATGACCAAACTGATTAACCCTATCACCTTCATCGACAAGCTGGTTAAGAAAAACGAGCTTGGCCAGCCCTTCACGCTCAGCGATCACCAGCGGGAAATCCTGCGACTTGCCTTCGCCTTCGGTCCAGATGGCCACCTTCAATACGACACGGTCGTTTACAGCTGCCCCAAGAAGAGCGGCAAAACCCTCGTGAACGCCGCGGTAACGCTCGCCTGGGCCTTCACTCAGGAAGCGCCGAACGAAATACTAATCCTCGCCAATGACATGGAGCAGTCCTTGGCGCGCGTCTTCCGCACTATGGAAGGCATCATCCAGCACAACCCCGAGCTACGGCGGGAAGCCGAAGTACAGGCCAAAACGATCTATCTCGCCAACGGCACGATCTTGACGGCCATTAGCGGCGATTACCAGGGCGCCGCGGGCAGCAATCACGGCTTTGTGAGCTATGACGAGCTTTGGGGTTACACGTCTGAAGCATCCATCCGGCTATGGGAAGAGTTAACGCCGGTTCCCACACGCAAAAACTCTATCCGGTTCATCACGACCTATGCCGGTTTTGAAGGCGAGTCGAAATTGCTTTGGGACCTATACCGCCAGGTGATGAGCCTCGATGAGCACCCGGAGGGACAAGGCGAGCGCCTTCACCCCGATTTGCCGATCTTCGGTAACCGCGAAGCCCGGATCTTCGCCTACTGGGACCATGAACCGCGCATGCCGTGGCAGACAGAGGCTTACTACGCGAGCCAGAAACGCGTTCTCCGCCCCGGTACGTATCTCCGCCTGCACGAAAACAAGTGGGCGAGCGCGGAAGAGATTTTTATTTCCGGCAATCTTTGGGACCCATGCATCGTCCGCACTCCGCTGCCGGCCTTTACGGGCCCTGTGCAGCAGATTGTGGCCGACCCCTATCAGCTGCACAGATCGATCACGACGCTCAAGAACGCCAGCATTCCGATCAAGGAATTTCCCCAGACGCAAGCGAACTGCACGCTCATGGGGCAAACCCTCTTCGACCTGCTCAACGCAATCTGGTGATGTATCCGGCCGATGATCTACGGAGCCAGGCGCTAAGCACCATTGCCGTCGAGCATCCCCGCGGCTGGAGAATCGCGAAGGAAAAGGCATCGAAGAAGATCGACGCCATTGTCGCCTTGGCCATGGCGTGCTGTGCCGCAATCGAGCGCGGCAAGACACCCGGGCTTTTCGTCGGTGTGGATGCCGGCATCAAGCATGACTGCGCGGCCGTGGTTGCCGTGGCGTGGGGCAAAGAGGCGGACAAATTGTATTTGGTGAGTCATAAAATCTGGAAGCCCACGCCGGAGAACCCGCTGGATATTGAGAACACAATTGAGTGGTATCTCCGCCAGCTCTACACCCAACACCATCACGGGCTCACGGGTGTCGGGAAAGTCCAAACCGACTACGACCCGTTTGAAAGAGCGAAGGAGCAAGAGCGGAGGCTCGATGGCTGAGTGCCAAGCCGAGAAGTGCCCGATGGGCAGAGTAGCTAACCGCCACGATGGGATGGACCCGTACTGCTTTTGGGTGTGCGGTTTACGGCCGCCTGAGCCAGCCAAAATCGTGGCCATTACCGAAGGGGTGCGGGAATCGGAAAACGTTGCTAGCGAATACGACCCGTATCGCGAAAGGTGGTGAGAGCATAGCTAAGTATCAAACCGAAGTGACCGCCTATTAACCCACAACCAAAGAGGGAAAAATGATCTTCGACAAACAAAATAGCTTCGATGAAAACGCGGCAATCACCGTGACGCGGGACTCGACCAACATTATTGACCTCGGTGTGGCCACACCGAATATTGCCGGGAGCGTGGTCGGGACACTAGATATAGCGATCATCGTGACAGAGACCTTCACCGCCGATGGTGCGGCAACGCTCCAGATATGCTCAGCGACGGCCGATAATGAGTCTCTGGATACGCCGACGCTTCTGGATCGGGTGACGTTGGCTCTCGCGGATTTAGCCGTAGGCCGTCCTCCAATCGTCCTTCAACTTCCGCAAGCGACGATCCAGCGCTATCTCGGCCTTATCTACACCGTCGCCACCGGTCCGATGACCGCCGGAAAGATCACGGCCAGGATCGCGGCTGATGTGCAGTTGAGCCACGCGTACCCAAAAAACTTCGTGGCTGTCTGAGGTTCTACTAACCTACAAACTCAAAGAAGGAGAAAACGACCATGGATCAATCAGAAATCTACCGCGAGCAGCGCAAGCGCGACGATGAAATTCTTGCGGGCGTGCAGCCGCGAATGAAGGCACCGGCGGGTTGCAAGCACCCTGAAGATTGTCAGCTGGCGAAATTGCGAAACCAGTGCGGCGCCAGCTTTCCGTCATTCTGTTACTCGAATTGCCAGCTGCCGGGCGCGATCAACGATCCGGCGAGGAAGTAGGCTACCATGGAAACACCAGAACGAAGCATCGCGGATATACTGTATCCGTCGCAGAATCAGGATCGGCCGGCAGCTCAGCCAGGTGCAGCAGAGCGCACGGTTGCGGAAGTGCTGTACGGGAAGGAACCCGCCAAGGAACCCGCGAAGGAAGCGCCAAAGGCCGAGCAGCCCAAGAGCGACAAGGCAGACGGCAAAAATTACCTTGACAAACTGGCCGAGGATGCGGTCGCCGCGGATCGCTACGATTTGAAGCTTCCCGATGGGGTCCTTGTCGACGAGCCGTTGATGCGTGATTTTAACAAGCTTGCGCGCGAGCACGGGTTCAACAACGACCAGGCGCAGCGCTGGGCGGACTTGCACCTTCGCGCCATTGGAGACGTGCACCGGCAGGTCGCCGAATACGAACAGGTCAGCGAGGACCGTTACACCGAGGTCAAAGGCTGGGAGACGGAATTTCAAAACGATCCGGAGTTTGGCGGCGCTAATGCCAAGGAGACGATAGCGCAGGCGCGCCAGGCGCTCGAATCATTCGGCACACCCGAAGAAGTCGCGCGGCTAACAAAAGAGCTTGAGCGCACCGGGCTCGGCAATCATCCGATTCTCATCAAGGGATTGGCAAAGTTAGCCCAATATCTTTGAGAGCATCGGCGACGGCCGCATCCGTCACGGCGGGCCGCCTGACTTTGAGACCTTGAAAAACCTGCCGCCGATAACGACCAAATCGGATTTTGACTGTCGGGCGGCACCGTGGGGAAATTGGGACCCGCGGCGCCGGGTATGGTGCGATGCTGGTGGAGGCTAGGAGAGATGGCGCCTGGCGGGTGAACTAGCACTTCGCCCTGAGTGGAGAGTCGCAACGACCCTACGCCCTCAACGCAGCTCGACAAATAGCCAACGGGACAGTGGAGGCCTCGGCCCTTATTTTTTTACCAAACGCGCAGTAAAAACCGCCATCGGGCAGACGGCGCAACTCAAAGCATAAAGTGCCCTGCAATCTGTCCACTACCTCCCAGGCGACAGCGATGTCGGTGGAAGGGCAAAACTCAGACTTACGGCGATACCCACTGTCAGTAGCCCACGGAATTATGCCGTCAATCCATGTACCCGT
The DNA here is from genome assembly GCA_963745035.1 of uncultured delta proteobacterium. Lineage (GTDB taxonomy): Bacteria > Desulfobacterota > Binatia > UBA9968 > UBA9968 > DP-20. The sequence continues at coordinate 985,084 of CAVUVW010000013.1, forward strand.
AGCATTTCGCCACCCCATCACTTTTCCGGCAATCAACGCATCTAGTTTTCGCCCGGCTCTCATTTCATCAGTATCCATGTCCATGCGTCTCCAAATTCTGGCTCCTACACCCAAACGCAAACCCGTGCGGCTTCACGCTTCGACGTGGTCCAGCTCTGGATGACCAATACGTCCCAGACCAGGGCACCGTGCAAAAGATGTGGTGAGGAATTATGACTGTACCATGCCCGAAGAAGAAACAGTACCTTCCGTGATTTTTGGTAGTGTCTCAAAACGCCAGCGGTGCCGAGTCCAGGGCGGCCAGGACGCTCATCGCAATCGTTGTTGAATAAAAACAGAGCAAAAATGTAAGGCTGGCTAGGACAGCTTTGCAGAAGGTTTTCATGGTGCGCCCTCCCCGTTGTCGGTAACTGGAAGCGGCGCTGCTATACTCTCATTCGGGATTCAGGGCAAACACCATTTTAGGCCCTCTGACTTTGAGAGGTTAAAAAACCTGTCTCCGATAACGACCAACCAGGATTTTGACGTGCGCCGATTGGCCGGGACGTGGGGAGATCCGCGGCGGCGGTGATGCAGAAACCGACCACGCTTAGCACTAAAGCTCCAGGCCGCCAATGTCTTCGATGGACCGTCCAACGTGGGATTTCAAGAATACTGAGAAACGATGACAGAAGCGGGAGTTGTCAAAAATCAACCTGCCGAGATACGGAAGATCGTTGCTTGTAATGTAAATATAGAGGGCACGGGCTGACTTCGGGTCGTTGGCAACGTGTGTTAGAACCCCGATTTCGCCGGTCAGAGTTGTCTCGCCATATCTTTCCTTCCAGGCTGGCGGCCAAATTCGCCCCTTGGTGTTGCTCATTAGCGGATGATGCCGAACTTTCATTGAGAAACCCTTATCACGTCGGTTCGCTGGCGTATATCTCTCTCATCTGCGCTAACAAATGTTTTTCGGCTGACGATGGGCATCCGATAAAGTACGAAATTACACTGGGTCTATTTTGAAAAAAGCTTGACTCAAGGGGATTCGGTTTTAAGTGAAACCGGTGATGTGATGCCAAGGCACGGTTTCACCGTCTGGCTTATTCTGGCAGTGTGGGCAAGCTGCTTCTCTGGCGTATTGGATGATTCTTTCGCCGGGCTTCAATTCAACCTCGAAAGTCTCCCGGCACTTCTGGCATCTCAATGTCCATATCCCCCGGTCCATAGCTTTATTGTCCCCTCCGCGCGTAAGAGCCGTCGAGTACGCAAGAATCCGAAGCAAGTGTCAACGGGAACTTTGCAATGTCCGTAAGACGACAAATAAAGTCGTCTATCTTTTACCCTCTCGCGATTTTTGTTTGCTGACTTTTTCGAGAGCCTTCTGGATTTCGAGGATTAGTTTTTCCTGTTTCTCTGAAAGCTTTTTGGACTGCTCTAACAGCCTGCGACTACTTTCTAACAGCTGCTCTACTTCCTTCGGCATTCGGACATGATACTATCTCGGGTTTGGTCAGCCAAGTATGTTGTTAGAAGAATGCACGAGACTAGAAGTCGAGATGTTCCGAGAAAACAAATAGAACTGCACCACTACTTCTTCTCCCCCGCAAGAAGCGCCGGACCCTTTCGAGCCCGGCCCCCTTATGCAAAACCAGTTAAACTTGCGCCGCGGTTCTCTTCCCGTGTAAGAAATATTCCCGATGTACGGGCACGAAACATCCATAGAGCGGCGCTACAAAGGCTTTCGCATCTACGGCGACGCGCGTAGCGTGCACAATGAGTCGCCGCGATGGTTCGCGGTCGGCCAAGTTTTTGTCGACATGCCGAACGGCTCGCTCTATGGCGTCGAAAACTTCTCGGACCCATCTTTGGCCTATGAGGACGAGGAGCTGGCGGCGTGGTTTGGCCTAGGCCTGGCGGAAATCGTGGTGGATCACCTGGTGCCGCCAGCGGAGTACTACTTGACGCCGATGAATCCGGCATGGGCGGTGGATCTGCTGCGCCGCGGGGCGCGGGACGTGGGCAAGCTCCAGTTGGTGAAACTTTACGAGGGGATGAAGTATCTGGAAAAGTCGCTCGACGAAAGCCGTGGCTGGTGCGCCGCTATCGCCGCACGCTGGAGGGCGACACCCGCAACGAGAGCGACGAAAAACGGAATCGCCGTCGGCTCGGCCTCATGGCGCGGGAGATTGAGCGCGTTTGCGTGGAAAAAATCGTCGGCGGAAATGAACGAATCGGCGCGCCGCTACCGCGAGAACAAGCGCAAAATCGACTGGCTCCGGCGCGTGCTGGAGCTGGTGCGCGCGCCAGTGAGTCATTCGCGCACTACCCGGTGCGCTTCTTTATCCTCTCGCAAACCTGCAAAGCTTGAATGCCTGAGATGGCCGTCGGGCGTCCACTCGGTAAACTCGATCTGAGCGACGAGCGCCACCGGTTAACGCTCCAGCGGCGCGCCCGCGCTTAGCTCGCCTCCAACTACTACGGAATGGGTTCTTACCTGTGGGTCTGCGATCTGCTCGACGTTGAGCCGTCATGGATTCGCCGGCGCATGATCCGAGTGTTGAACACTGGCGAGGTGGGCAAGCAGGGCGACGGCGCATTCAGCGTGGCGCGGCTGGCGGCGATTGTGATCAGAGGCGGGAACTGCTTTCCATTCTTCGGTCTTCAATGCTTAAACCGTCCGGCCGACAGCGAATTTGAGCGAGAAAATCTGGACGAATCGCGAACATATGTTTGAGCAAGTCTAATTTCTCGGCTCCACAGAGGATGCGAACAACAACGGCACCATTCTCATCATAAACGACGATGCCGTTTTTCAACAAAGAGTATTGGGGTGACCGCCGGGTAAATTTCGCGACGCAACGTAAGTAAATCGCGATGGGAATTTCAACGATAAATTCTTGCATAACTTATCCCCCCAAAGCGTGCCGTTAATAGCACTATACGTAGTAAAGTCCAACCTCTTTTTTAGCGGCGACGTAAAAGATGTGCCTCCTGCACTTCAAGCCGCAGCATACGGCTATCCTTGCGAACTATGCACCATTTTTGTGAATTATGCACCATTTTTGCCGATGTGGTCTCTCTTTCAAACAGTTGTTTGTGCTCCAGAAAGTCCTAGAAACTCCTTAATCCTACGCTTCGAGGTTACGGCAAAATCTTTGCTTTCAACTCTTCTGATCGAGGTTGGTTGATATAACACAGTGATCCTACTCGTTGAAGACAATGCGATAAGCAGGCATGCGCTTGCTGCGATCCTTGTTAGATGGGGGCACGAGGTTATCCAGGTATCAGACGGCGAGCACGCGATTACCACGCTCGCAGAAGGGCACCCGATCACACTAGTGATCACGGATTTGGCAATGCCCAAAATGACGGGTTTCGGTGTGCTCACCCATATCCATCAAAGATGGCCAAACCTTCCGGTAATCTTGACTACGGGTTACCTCTCGCCCCAAGTGGCAGAGTCAATCCTGAATGAGAATGTTAAATTCCTTTCTAAGCCGATAGACTTGAATGAGCTGCTCACCACTATTGAAGGATTCACCGCTCCCAGTGTTTAGCGCAAAGAATGTCTGGGGATGAGCTACGTCTGGTGCTCGTGTTCCCCAGCGGCTTTTGGACCTATGTCACACGCTAAAGCCCTACGAGTGATCGGGCAGACACTCGATACTGCCGGGATAACGACGTTCAAGTTGCACAAATGTGCGGAGTTTTACCGCTTATGGACCGCCGAGTATGTGTTCTGCTTCGCGGCAAATGATATTTGCCGTCTCGATAGCAAGGCGCAAAAGAGACGAAAAAACAATTCAACGCCAATCCGATCAACATTGCTCTCTCATCAGCTGCGGGCTTTGGGCGATTATCTTGATAGAAGGGAAGTAACCACGTTTCGCATCGTGTGGACGGCTGATTCTGCTCTTTTAGATTACGAACAACTTGACGGAGACCGAACAAGTAAGGCTTTTACACCTGAAGAATTGCGACAGCTGGGTCTACACCGAAGTTTGTTCCGCTCCAGCCAGTATCTTCTGCATCCCTGATAGTATTCGCATCGCGGACGACCGGTTGATTTTTTAGCTGCCCAATCACTCTCTGCTTACCTCAAGCTTGAAGACTACGCGGGCCGCTGATAATTGGTTTTTTTCTTGTTGCCTGCAATACTGCCAGCAGAGACGCCTACCTCATTCAGATCAGGCAGATCGATGAAGCCTATCGAAATCAGGAAATTTCTAAGGCCGAGTATCTTAGCCTCAAAATGCAAGCGGAGAACGCTTATCTGCAAAGAAAAACAACAATCGCAGCGGGGGGCAATCTCTTCCCCTCGCTGACGAAATCTTGGTGCCCGGAGCCGGACTCGAACCGGCACAGACCTTTCGGTCCGAGGGATTTTAAGTCCCTTGTGTCTACCTATTCCACCATCCGGGCGCAAAGGAATTCCATAACTTGGGGAACCGGCGTTTTCAACCAGTTCGTCTTTCAGCCGAAAAGCAATTCGAGTGGCCCGAGGGCGGCGAATGCAGAGGGTCTACAGGTCAGACAGATTTTTGCTCAGAGCGGAATTGGTCAAACTCAAGCTTGGGGATACCGAGGGCGCGCAGCGTATAGTAAGTCTCGCCCTCATGCGCCCGATCCAACACAGTTAGGACAAGCTCCTCCAAGAGCGCTTTGGATTTTCCATTGTCGTAACGCTTCGGAAAGTGTTCGGCCCAGAGTTCTTTAATTTGCCAGCTACTCAGATTGTCCATTGAACGCTGCCGGGCTGAACCGGCCGAAGTCGCAGCACGATGCGCGAGGCCAGACAGCTTACGTCTGGCACATCATGTTGATCGCCTGGCTTAACACGCGGCCCCGCCTACACAAACAACGGCGCGAGCACCAGCGTGATCGTCGCCAGAAGCTTGATCAACACGTGCAGGCTCGGACCTGCGGTGTCTTTGAACGGATCGCCGACCGTATCGCCGACCACCGCGGCTTTATGCGTATCGGAGCCCTTGCCGCCGTACGCGCCGGACTCGATAAATTTCTTGGCGTTGTCCCAAGCGCCGCCGCTGTTGTTGAGGAACGTCGCCACCAAAATCCCGGCGATGGTGCCGACCATCAGAAAAGCCGCCACCGCTTCTGCGCCGACGCCGAACATGCGGAAGATCAGCCCCACCGCGACCGGCGTGAGAACCGCGATGGCCCCCGGAAGGATCATCTGTTTAAGCGCGCCGACGGTGACGATGTCGACGCAACGCGCGTAGTCCGGCTTAACGGTGCCCTGGAGTATGCCGGGATTTTCTTTGAATTGCCGTCTGACCTCATTGATAACATAATAGGCGGCTTTGCCCACAGCGCGAATCGCCAAAGCGGAAAACAAAAATACTAGAGTTGCACCCAGCAGGCCGCCGACGAAAATCTCCGGCTTGGCGATATTGACCCCCTCCAGTTTGGCACCGTAGTGATGCACTTCGTCGAGGTAAGCGGAAAAGAGCAGAAACGCGGCGAGCGCCGCCGAGCCGATAGCATAGCCTTTCGTGAGCGCTTTTGTGGTGTTGCCGACCGCGTCCAAGCGATCGGTCTTGTGCCGCACCTCCTCGGGTTGCCCGCTCATCTCGATGATGCCGCCGGCGTTGTCGGTGATCGGTCCGAAGGTATCCATTGCGAGGATGTATGCCGCGGTTCCCAACATTCCCATGGTCGCCACCGCGGTGCCGAATAAGCCAGCGTTGGGCACGCCGCTCGCGGAGCCGAGAAAATATGCGCCGAGAATGGCGATCGAAATTACGATGACCGGGGGGAACGTACATTCGAGACCGACCGCGATGCCGGTGATAATATTGGTCGCCGGGCCGGTCTGGGAAGCTTCGGCGATCTCTCTCACCGGGCGGTATTTGTATTCGGTGTAGTACTGCGTGATGTAAACAAACGCTTGCGCCATCAAGATGCCGATGACACCGCACAGGAAAAAGTAGAACCACGCCGAAGTCGCCTCGGGATGGGCGGCCGGGTCCACGGCAAGGAGCCACTTGGCCGAAAAGAAAAATCCGACGATGGCGAGCGCGCTGGTCACGTAGTAGCCGCGGTTGAGCGCGTTCATCGGGTCTTCGTCTTCCCGGCATTTAACGATCATGACGCCGACGATCGAGGCCAACAGACCGAAGGCGCGCGCAACCAGCGGGAAGAGAATTCCCTTCAGGCCGAAAAACGGGTACAGACCGACGCCGAGAATCATCGCGCCGATATTCTCGGCAGCGGTGGATTCGAACAAATCCGCGCCGCGGCCGGCGCAATCGCCGACGTTGTCGCCGACGAGATCGGCGATGACCGCCGGATTGCGCGGATCGTCTTCCGGTATGCCGGCTTCGACCTTGCCGACCAAGTCGGCGCCGACGTCGGCCGCTTTGGTGTAGATGCCGCCGCCCAATTGGGCGAACAGGGCGACAAAAGACGCGCCGAAGCCGTAGCCGACGATGGTAAACGGAATTTTTTGCGGATCGTGGCCGAGGGTTTCCAAAAGCGCATACAAGCCGCCGACTCCGAGTAGGCTCATGGCGACGACGAACAGACCGGACACGGCGCCGCCGCGCATGGCGATCTGCAGGCCTTCGTTGAGACTTGACCGAACAGCCGATGCCGTTCGAATGTTAGCGCGGATCGATACCCACATGCCGACGTAACCGGCGACCACTGAACAAGCTGCCCCTAGGGCGAAAGATAACGTCGTCCAAAAGGCCATCTGCACCGGCGGCACCGGATCCGCCGGACTGGGCGTGCGGAAATAGGCGTAGAGAATAAAAATCAGCACCGCCAGAACGGCGGAGTAACTCACAATCGTGCGATTTTGCCGCGACAGGAACGCCTCCGCGCCCTCTCTAATCGCGTTGGAAATCTCCTGCATTTTAGGTGTACCGGTGTCGCGCTGCATCACGTAGCGGGCCAAATAGACCGCAAAGGCCAACGACAGAAAGCTAATCACAATCACAAACGAGATCATTACTCCTCCTCATCCCTTTACGTTCCATGTCATTCTGGTCTGCGCCAAATATACGCGATGCCGATGCTGAGCACGTAGAGAAGCATCATCGGAACAGCGAGCAGGCTCTGGTTGATCACATCGGGCGTCGGCGTCAGCATCGCTGCGATGACAAAAATGACGACCAGAGCATAGCGAAACGACCGCAGCATAAAGCGGTAGTCCCAGATACCGGCCCGCACCAAAAAAAATGTAAAAACAGGCAGCTCGAACGTCGCACTAAAGGCCAAAACCATACGAAAGAAAAAACTAAAATATTCGCCGATCCGGATCGCGGGACTGACTCCCATGCTTTCGTACTGCTCGATGAAATACTTGAACGCGACCGGCAAAACGAATCGATAGCAAAAAAACGCGCCGCACACGAAAAAAAACGTGGCGCAAAATACGAATGGAAGAACCCACATCTTCTCCCGGCCCGACAGCCCCGGCGCGATAAAGCGCCAGATCTGGTAAAAGATGACCGGCGAGGAAAACAGCACCCCCGCGGCGAGGGCGACTTTGATCTCGACAAAGAATGCTTCGGTGACGCTGGTGCCGATGAGATTCTGGCCCGGCTGCAGATTTTGCCGCAGCGGCGCGACGACAAAGGCGAAAATCGCGTCGGCAAAAAAATAACTGACACCCGAGGCGAGAACGATAGCCAAAATGGATTTCAGAATGCACCAGCGGAGCTCTTCGAGGTGCTCCGCCAGAGTCATATTGGAATCGCTCGCCACAATCCACTACCACAGACCGAACAAGAAAATTGCAAAAAAGGGGAAGGATACGATCCCTTCCCCTTTCTTGCTGGCTAAAACTCGGTAACGCCGAATCGACTTTACTTGGTTTTCGCCTCGTCTTTCTTCTCAGCAGGCTTGTCCGGCATTGGAGCCGCATCCTTTGCAGGCTCGCTCGGCGTTGCAGGGGGAGCCGGTTCCGCAGGTGCTGCTGGAGCAGGCGGTGGCGGCGGCGGTGCTGGTTCTTCCTTCTTACCGCACCCTACGAATGTTAGCGTAAAAGCGAAAAGCGTAATGGCCGACAATGAAACAAACTTCTTTCCCATCACTGATTCACCTCCTTTCCCGTCACTTGTACTTTGCCCGTTAAGAATTTTGTATCGCACAACTGAATGGGATATTCAAGCGGTATGAACACGATATCGGCGCGCCATGGCGGCATTTTTCGCGGCGCGAATCCGAGCACCTGACGAACTTTCGGCGGCCGCGGGACATCGGCAAAAGCAAATTTTTTTTGTTGCGTCCATGCCACGACTCGGGAAAATTTATCCGCCGTCAAAAAACAATCGACGCCGTCGTGCGATTTTCTCGTGACCTTCGGATCAAACGCTTTCGATCCTCACCGCGAATGTGCATAAGTTGTGGATAACTGAATGCACGCATGGCCCGCAAGGCGAAAAATAGCGTACCTCAGCGAATTGCCTAATTTCTTGGCTAGCGAAATCATATAAAAACGAGCACTTGAAAATTTCGCTATATTCTCGCCGGCGATTTACCGTAGTAATTGCCGCCGTCGGCCGGCGATTTCGAACCGCTGTAATCGTGAGATGGTGTTCGGGTCTTCGCGCGAGAAAATTCACCGGCGCCCATCATGCTCGCCGCGGAGCGGCGTTCGGCTATTTTCGATTCGCGCCGCGCTGTGTGATGCGCAAACATACAACCGCGGTGGTTGCGGATGAAACCCGCGCGCCGACGCGTTGACTCCGCCGGCGGTCGATGGTAGAAAACTGAAAGTTTACGCGAGGAGGATTTCTTGATCACCCACAAGTCAGCCATCAAGAGGCATCGTCAAAGCCTCAAGAAGCGGGCGCGAAACATCGAGACCAAGTCCAAGCTGAGAACTCTGATTAAAAGGGCGCGCTCGGCAATCGAAGCGAAAAATCAGGTGAACGCCACCACTCAAGTTCAGGCCGTCAACAAAGCGTTGGGTAAGGCCGTGCGCAAGGGCGTGATCAAGAGCAACACCGCTTCGCGCTGGCTGGCGCGTCTGGCGCGCTCGGCGGCGCGCATCTCCGCGGCCGGCTAGGCCGCGCCACAAGTCATCCCCGCAGCGCCGGCATCACTCCGCTCCTAGAACATCTCCATCACGCGCTGGTAAAGCTCCTGGGCGAAGCGCTCCATCAACTGATCCTGCATCATCCGGGTCTCGATTTCGGTCAACTGGATATCGGTGAACCGACGCACGTCCGTGGAATTCAACGTGCCGGTGCGAAACTCCGACGAGGTCGTGACTACCGCGGCGCGCGAGCCGGCGTAGATTTCGGTCAGAAGAACCCCTTGGCCGCGCCACAGGATCTCGTCGGGTTGGCGCCGCCGGAGAGTTACATCCAGAGTGAGCGTGGATTCGTACTGCAGAACTTCATCGTCGCGGTTGACCGAAGCGACGGTGCTTTCCAGCGAGCGGATCACGCCACTAAGGATCACGTCGGCCTGCTCGGAGTGATCGACCATTTTGAGATTGCTGCGCCGGTAAATTTCGCCGCGCAAAGCCGTAGCCAGCTCTTTGTCCAAGCCGACCACGCGGCTGCGATTCACGAAGGTTTCCACGTAAATCGTCTTGGCGTCCGGTGGCAGCAGCGAGGTCTCGCCGACGAATTGATAACCACAGCCGTTCAACGCTACGAAGAGCGCGACGGCCAGCACCGCCGTGAGGCGAGAGCACACAAGATTTTTAACGCGCATAGATCAACCCTCTAAGACGATATTCACCAGGCGGCGCGGCACGTAGACCACACGGCGGACTTTCTTGCCGTCAAGTAGGCCGGCGACCTTCGGATCGCTCAATGCGTCGGTCTCGATCCGCTCCTGCGTCATGTCCGCGGGCACCGTGATCTTGCCCCGGACTTTGCCGTTCACTTGCACGATGATCAAGAGCTGTTCCTCTTCGAGCGCTGCCGCGGAGTATGCCGGCCAGGCGATCTGATCGATCCGATCGCCGTGACCGAGCTCCTGCCAAAGCTCGCTTGCCACGTGCGGCACGAACGGCGCCAACAGCAGGACCACGGTTTCCAGTCCGTGTCGACGAACCGCTGCGCTCGCGCTCGAGCGGTCACCGCGCTGGGCGGCCGCGCTGAGCGCGTTAAAAAGCTCCATGATCGCGGCGATCGCGGTGTTAAAATGAAACCGTTGCTCGATGTCCTCGGAAACCTTTTTGATCGTACGATGCACGGCCCGCCGGAGATCGCGCAACTCGGTGGAGAGCTCTCCGTCTTCACTCGCCGCGCCGACGTTCTCCCATATCGGTCGCTCCTGAACGATCAGCCGCCACAGCCGCGAAAGAAATCGGTACGCGCCTTCGACGCCTTGATCGCTCCACTCGAGATCTTTTTCGGGCGGCGCCGCGAAAAGCGTGAACAAGCGCGCGGTATCGGCGCCGTAGCGGCTGATGAGATCTTCGGGATCGATGATGTTCTTTTTCGACTTGGACATCTTTTCGACCCGGCCGATGGTGACCGGCCGGCTGCACTGGGCGCATTGCCAGCCGTCCTTTTCCGAACCGATGAGATCGCCGGGAAACAGCCAACCATGCTCCGGACAACGATAGGTCTCCTTCGAAACCATGCCCTGGGTGAGCAGGTTGGTGAACGGCTCATCGACTTTGGTCAGCCCCAAATCACGCAGCGCCTTGGTGAAAAAGCGCGCGTAGAGCAAGTGCAGCACGGCATGCTCGACGCCGCCGATATACTGATCGACGGGCATCCATCGATCCGCCTGCGCGGGATCGAAGGGCGCCCGGTCAAAGCGCGCGGAAGTGTAGCGGAGAAAATACCAGGACGAATCGACGAACGTGTCCATGGTATCGGTCTCGCGGCGGGCGGGGCCGCCGCATTGCGGGCACGAAACCGCAGAGAAAGTCTTGCTCTCGCGCAAAGGCGACCCGCCTTTGCCGGTAAACGGCACATCCGTCGGCAGCTCGACCGGCAGCTCGGCTTCCGGCACCGGCACGGCGCCGCATTTTTCGCAGTAGATGATCGGGATCGGCGTGCCCCAGTAGCGCTGACGCGAGACGCCCCAGTCGCGCAGCCGGTAGCGAATTTCCTTTTTGCCCCACCCTTTCGTCTCCGCGTGCGCGGCGATTTTTTCCTTGCCGGCGCTGTTTGACAAGCCCGAGAACTCGCCGCTTTCGGCCATCACGCCGTCATCGACATAGGCCTCGGTCATGGCGGCCGGCGTCAACGCGCGCTCCGCCGGCTGGATCACCACGCGGATGGGCAAATTATATTTTCTTGCAAACTCAAAATCGCGCTGATCGTGCGCCGGCACCGCCATGACGGCGCCGGTGCCGTACTCCATGAGAACGAAATTGGCGAGGTAGATCGGAATGTTCTCGCCGGTGAACGGATTGCGGCAGTAGGCCCCGGTAAACACACCCTCTTTTTCCGCCTCGTCTTCACCGCGGCGCGCCTGGCTGATTTTACCGATGCGCTCGATGAAGTCCGCCACCGCCCGCTCCTGCGCCGTGCCGCGCGCAAGCTCCGGCGCCAGCGGATGCTCGACGGCGAGCGAAACGAAGGTCGCTCCGAAGATGGTATCGGCTCGGGTCGTAAAAATCCTGAGCGCGCCCGCGTGGCCGACTAGCGGAAAATCGATTTCCGCGCCCGTCGACTTGCCGATCCAGTTGCGCTGCATGATGAGAACTTTTTCCGGCCAGCCGGTGAGCTTATCGAGATTCTGAAGCAGTTCCTCGGCGTAATCGGTAATGCGAAAAAACCATTGCTCCAGCTCTTTCTGCACGACCACGCTGTCGCAGCGCCAGCAGGCGCCGTCCACCACCTGCTCGTTGGCGAGCACGGTCTCGCACGACGGGCACCAGTTGACGAAGGAGTTTTTCTTGTAGGCAAGCCCCTTTTTGTAGAACTGCAAAAAGATCCACTGGTTCCAGCGGTAATATTCGGGATCGCAGGTGGCGATCTCGCGCTCCCAGTCGTAGGACAGCCCCATGCGCCGGAGCTGAGTCTTCATGTAGAGAATATTTTCCCGCGTCCAGACTTCCGGATGGACTTCGCGCTCGATGGCGGCGTTTTCCGCCGGCAGGCCGAAGGCGTCCCAACCCATCGGATGAAGCACATCGAAGCCGCGCATGCGCTTGTAGCGCGCCACCACGTCGCCGATCGAATAATTGCGCACGTGGCCCATGTGGATGCGCCCGGACGGATAGGGAAACATTTCCAAAACGTAATATTTCGGCTTGGCGGAATCCTCGCCGGCGCGAAACGCCTCGCGCTCCGCCCAAAAGCGCTGCCATTTCTCTTCGATCGCCGCGGGCCGGTAACGTTCTTCCATGACGGTCACGTCGCCGATTTCGCGCTCTGCGCCACTTGATCGAGGACGCCGTTGATAAACGGCGCGGAGTCGGCGCTGCCGAAGCGCTTGCCGATCTCGATCGCTTCATCGAGGCTCACCGTGGTTGGAATATCCGGGCAGAAAATCAGCTCATAAGTCGCCACGCGCAAGATCACCAGATCCACCTTGGCGAGGCGCGCAAGCTTCCAGTTCTCGGTGCTTTGCTCAATCGCCTGGTCGATCGCGGGGCGCTGGCTGACAACGCCCGACACCAACCGGCGTGCAAATTCCTTGGCTTTGGCATTGCCTTCGAAGTGTTCGAGAAAAAGGTCCACCGCCCGCACCGATGGGTCGCCGGTAATCTCAATCTGGTAAAGCGCCTGGAGCGCCAGCTCGCGCCCTTTACGGCGCGTGCCTTTGACCGTGTGCTCGGAGCGCGGTTCCTGTGGATTGTCTGACAATGTGCTCTCTGGAATGGCTGGGACAATCGACACGAAGTCACGACAAGGCGCGCATCACGTGGATCAATTCGACCGCCGTGAGCAGCGCCTCATAACCTTTGTTGGCGTCCTTGATACCGGATCGCTCCATTGCTTGCTGGACGTCGTCGGTGGTCAAAACGCCGAAGCCGATGGGAATTTTATATGTTTGCACGGCGTCGCCGACGCCGCGCGTCACCGCGTCACAGACATAATCGAAATGCGGGGTATCGCCGCGGATGACTGCGCCGAGGCAAACCAGCGCATCGTATTTACCGCTTGCCGCCATCCTGTCGATCGCCAGAGGGATCTCAAAGGCACCCGGCACACGAACTACGGTCAGATCGTCCTCGACGCCGCCGTGGCTTAGAAACCCATCGATGGCGCCCTCGAGCAGCTTCTCCGTGACGAAATGGTTAAAGCGGCTCACGCACGATGCCGATCTTCAGACCGTGCGCGTCCTTCTTCCCTTCGAGAACGTTTGGCATGGATGCTGTGCGCGGCGCAAAAGATCAGTGCTTGACCGACTTGCTTTCGAGGTTGGAGAACAGGTGGCCGAGCTTGCGCTGTTTGGTGCGCAGGTAGTGAATATTGGTGTCGCGTGGCGCCACTTCGAGCGGCACGCGCTCGACGATCTTGATGCCGTATCCTTCCAGGCCCGTGATCTTGCGTGGGTTGTTGGTCAGCAGAGAAATCTTTTTGACCCGCAAATCACGCAAGATCTGCGCGCTGATGCCGTAATCGCGCAAATCCTCCTTGAAGCCCAACTCAATATTGGCTTCTACCGTATCGCGCCCCTGATCCTGCAACGCGTAGGCCCGGATCTTGTTGGTCAGACCGATGCCGCGCCCTTCCTGGTGCATGTAGATCAACACACCCTTGCCTTGCTGGTCGATCAGGCGCAGCGATTGGCGGATCTGATCGCCGCAGTCGCAGCGCTCCGAGCCGAACACGTCCCCCGTCAGACACTCGGAATGGACGCGTACCAGAGTCTTATCACCGCTGTCGATGTCGCCTTTCACCAGCGCCATGTGCTCGACGCCGTCGACTTCGTTGCGATAAATGATCGCGCGGTACATGCCGCCGTGGATCGTCGGGAACTCCTGTTCGGCGACCCGCTTGACCAGACTTTCGTTGCGCAGCCGATAGGCGATCAGGTTCGCTACCGAGACGATCTTGAGATGCTCGCGCTCGGCCAATCCCTGCAGCGCCGGCAGCAGCGCCACCGCGCCGTCATCATCCAAAATCTGGCAAATGACGCCCGCCGGTTTGAAGCCGGCGAGCCGGGCAAGATCCACCGATGCGTCCGTGCGGCCTGAGCGCGCCAACACTCCCCCGCTGCGCGCCTGAAGCGGCTGCACGTGGCCCGGAATCACCAGGTCCTCGTGTCTGGTCTGCTCGGCGATCGACGCCTGAATGGTATGCGCGCGCCCGTGGGCCGAAACTCCGTGCACGCCTTCCAGGGCGATGGAGAACGACGCGCCGCAGATCAGCCCCGCAAGCGAGCTGTTCGCCTCCGGGATCATCGGAATGCCGATCTCGCGAATGCGCTCGTCGGTGAGGGTCACGTAGATGATGCCGCGTCCCTGGCGCGCCATGTAATTGACGCTTTGCGCCGTCACTTTTTCCGCCGCCAGGCAGAAAAATCCATTGCTTTCCGGGGCGTCTTCGTCGACCAGAATGACCATCCGGCCGTTACGAATCTCTTCCACGCCCTCTTCGATGGTGGAAATCGCCATGCGGCTAAAACGACTTGCGGCGGCGCTTCGGCATGAAGCTGCGCACGTATTTTCCGATCAGATCAGTTTCGATGTTGACCTTATCACCAACCCCGCGGGCGCGCAAATTAGTGTGGCGCAGCGTGAATGGGATGATCGCGACGGAAAAGCGCTCCCGCCGGCATTCATTGACGGTCAAGCTGATGCCGTCCACGGCCACCGATCCTTTCGATACCAACAACGCTCCGAGCGCCGGCGGCACGCGAAATTGGAATACGGTAAAATCGCCTTCTTTCATGATCGCCGCAATCGCGCCGACACCGTCGACATGGCCGGTCACCAAATGGCCGCCGAGGCGCTCCTCAAGCCGCATGGGCTGCTCGAGATTGACCAGAGCGCCCACCCCCAAGCGATCGAGATTTGTCCGCCTGAGAGTTTCCGGCGACACGTCGACGGTAAACGCTCCCTTGGCCTTTTTCACCACCGTCAAGCACGCGCCGTTGACGGCGATGCTCGCGCCAAGCGCCATCGAGCGGACGGCGAGTTTCGTCCGCACCGTCAGCGCCGCCGCGCCGTTTTTCCGGCGCAAGGCGGCGATGACGCCGACGTCTTCGATCAGTCCGGTGAACATGATCTCACTTTTCAGCGCGGCGCAGCGCCTCCGAAGTAGCTCCCATTCATAGACTTCCCGCCACCATGAGATCATCGCCCGAGGGCATGATCCGGAGATTTTTCACGGCGACGGCTTGCTTGACGCGGCGCAATCCCAAAGCCTCGATCATCGGCAGGCCGTCGCCCCCCAAAATTTTCGGGGCGAAAAAAAATAAAATTTTGTCTATGATCTTTTCCTTGATGGCCGAGGCGGCGACCGCCGCGCCGCCTTCGATCATCACGCTCACGACGCCGTCGGCGGCAAGTCTCCTGAGCAGCGGCCGCCACGCGATCCGGCCGGCGCGCAGCGGCAATCGCCAAACTTGAATTCCGCGCGCCTCGAAGGCTCGAACGCGCGCCGGCGAAACGTCGGCGCCAACCGCAATGATGGTTTTCTCCGCGTCCGGCAGGCGCAGCAGCTTGGCCGAAAGCGGAATTCGCAGGCGGCTATCCAAAATCACTCGGCGCGGGTTGCGCCCGCCGGCAATCCTGCAGGTGAGCTGCGGATCGTCGGCGGCGACGGTGCCGAGCCCGACGATAACGGCGTCGACTTCATTGCGCAGCCGGTGCGCCGCCGCGCGCGATTTCGCGCCGCTGATCCAGCGCGCGTCGCCGCTCTCGGCGGCGATCCGGCCGTCGAGGCTCGCCGCGAGCTTGAGAGTCACCAGCGGCGCTCCACGCGTGATGAATTTGGCGAACGCTTCGATCAGAGCGCGGCACTCTTTTTCGAGCACGCCGGTGCGGACTTTGATGCCGGCGCGCCTGAGCTGGCGAAAGCCGCTGCCGGCGACCAGCGGATTGGGATCGCGCACGCCGCACACGACTTCCTTGACGCCGGCGCGAATCAACGCGCCGGTGCAGGGCGGCGTGCGCCCCTGGTGGCTGCACGGCTCCAAGGTGATATACAGAGTCGCGCCGCGCGCGCGTGCGCCGGCGCGCTTGAGCGCGGCGATCTCGGCGTGATCACCGCCGGCGAATTTATGATAGCCGGTGCCGACGATTCTTCCGCGCTTCACGAGCACCGCCCCGACCTGGGGATTGGGGCTGGTGCGGCCGGCGGCTTTGCGCGCCAGCCGGCAAGCGATGCGCAAAAATTTTTCGTCTTGGACGCGCGCGCGAGCTTCGGCCAAAGAGGCTATTCTCTTTTCTGCCGAATCTCGGCTAACTTCGGGGTCGGCCCGCCCTTGCGCTCCTTGAGCAACTCTTCGAGCTCCACCATGAATTCGCTGATGTCTTTGAACGAGCGGTACACCGAAGCGAAGCGCACGTATGCCACCGGATCGGTGTCGTGCAGCTCGCGCATGAGGGTTTCGCCGATGACTGAGCTCGGGATCTCCTTTTCGCCGCGCTCCTGCACCGCGCGCTCGATGCGGTCGGTGATCGCCTCGATGGTGTTGATGCTGACCGGCCGCTTTTCGCAGGCGCGCTTGAGGCCGTTGATGATCTTCACGCGGTCGTAGCTCTCGCGCCGCCCGTCTTTCTTGACCACCAGCGGCATCATCTCTTCGACCCGCTCGTAGGTCGTAAAGCGCCGGCTGCAGCGCTCGCACTCGCGCCGGCGGCGGATCATGTTGCTGTCCTTGCTCAACCGGGAATCGATGACGCGATTGTCGGTCTCGTGGCAAAAGGGGCACTTCATGGCGCTAATCGAAAATCGCGGACGGAGGATCGCGGATCGCGCGATCTTCGATCCTCCATCTTTCTATCCTCGATCCTCCATCCTCAATCCTCGACTATCTTTCCCACTCCGACTACGCCTTACCGAGCCGATGCGGATACACGGGAAACTTTCTGCACAGCTCGCCTACCTCCGCCGCCACCGCTCTCAGCGCGGCCTCATCGTTGACGTGGCCGAGCGCGCGGGCGATCAAGTCGGCGATGATCGCCATCTCGGCTTCTTTCAAACCGCGCGTGGTCACCGCCGGCGTGCCGATACGGATGCCGCTTGTGACGAACGGCGAGCGCGTGTCGAACGGCACGGCGTTGCGATTGACCGTGATGCGCGCCTTGTCGAGCGTCTCCTGCGCGACCTTGCCGGTCAGCTCCGAGTTGCGCAGGTCAACCAGCATCAAATGATTATCGGTGCCGTCGGAAGTCAAGCGAAAGGCTTTGGCGATGAGCGCTTGGGCGAGCACGCGGGCGTTCTTGACGATCTGCTGCTGGTAAATTTTAAATTCCGGACTCAACGCTTCTTTGAGCGCCACGGCCTTGGCCGCGATCACGTGCATCAACGGCCCGCCCTGCATGCCGGGAAAGACCCGGCTGTCGACGGTTTTGGCATGCTCCGCTTTGCACAGCACCAAGCCACCGCGCGGGCCGCGCAAGGTTTTATGGGTCGTCGTCGTGACGAAGTCGGCGTACGGCACGGGGCTCGGATGAAGCCCGGCGGCGACCAAACCGGCGATATGCGCCATGTCGACCATGAACAGCGCGCCGACCTCGTCGGCGATTGTGCGAAAGCGGCGGTAGTCGATGATCCGCGGATAGGCGCTGGCGCCGGCGACGATCAATTTGGGCCGGTGCTCTTTGGCCAGCCGCTCGACTTCGTCGTAGTCGATGGTTTCGCTTTTCTCCGACACGCCGTAGGGAATCACTTTGTAGATGAAGCCGGAAAAATTGACGGGGCTGCCCATCGACAGATGGCCGCCGTGGGCCAGGTTCATGCCCAGGTACGTGTCGCCCGGCTTCAGCACGGATAAATATACCGTCATGTTGGCTTGCGAGCCCGAATGCGGCTGGACGTTGGCGTGGTCGGCGCCGAACAGTTCCTTGGCGCGCGCGATGGCAAGCGACTCGACGATGTCGACGTACTCGCAGCCGCCGTAGTAGCGCTTGCCGGGATAGCCTTCGGCGTATTTGTTGGTCATCACGCGAGCCCTGCGCTTCGAGCACCGCCTCGCTCACGACGTTTTCCGATGCGATCAGCTCCAGGTTGTCCTCGAGTCGGCGCGTTTCTTTTTGGATCGCAGCGAAAACTTCCGGGTCGGTAGTTTCAAGAAATGACATGCTACTTCCTCGGTTCGATTTCTTGACGGGCTTCCGCGCCGGCGAGGCGCATCCCGAGGTCGCTCTCGGTCTGGCTGATCTTGTCGATCCGGCGCTGGTGGCGCCCGCCGCCGAACGGCGTCGCCAGCCAAGTCTCGATGATCTGCCGGGCGAGCGCCGCTTCGGTCTTGGCGCCGCTCAACACCAGAATATTGGCGTCGTTGTGCTCGCGGCTCGAACGCGCGCCGTCGAGATCGTGCACCAGGGCGGCGCGCACGCCGGGAAATTTATTGGCGATGATCGACATGCCGATGCCGCTCGTGCAGACCAGCACGCCGCGCTCGGCCCGGCTTTCGGACACGCAGCGGGAAACCTCCCTGCCGAAGTCGGGATAATCGACCGACTCGCGCCCGTGAGTGCCGAAGTCGCAAACCTCCGCGCCCCTGGAGCGCAGGTAACCGAGCAGATCGTCCTTGAGGTCGACGCCGCCGTGGTCGCAGCCAAAAGCGATCATATTGAAACTCGATTCATGCGCGGTCCGCGGCGAGAACAATGCGTGACGGATAAAGAAAATCGCAGGGCCGTGGTTTTCAACCGCCACCTCCCCCTGCGATTTGCAAAATTCTTTTGGGACAAAAGTCTAAACGATCAACCGGCCCCGCTTCGACGCAGGCGCTCGGAAAAACTAGCGATGGGCTTCGATATAGGTGATGACGTCTTGGACGGTCTTGATCTTTTCCGCGTCCTCGTCCGAGATCTCCATCTCATACTCTTCTTCCAGCGCCATCACGAGCTCGACGATGTCCAGCGAGTCAGCCCCCAGATCTTCGATAAAGGAGGCCTCGGGGGTCACTTCTTCCGCGCTTACTCCCAGTTGTTCGCAGACGATTTCCTTCACCCTGGCCTGAACAGATGCCGCCATCTTCACATACCTCCTGCTACAAATTCTTCACATGTACAGCCCGCCATTGACGTTGAACACTTGGCCGGTGATATACCCGGCCCCCGCTCCAGCGAGGAATACAATCATTTCGGCCACTTCAGCGCAAGTGCCAAAACGACCCAAGGGGATCTGCTTGAGAAACTCCTCGCGCAGCTTTTCCGGCAGCTTCGCGGTCATGTCGGTTTCGATGAATCCCGGCGCCACCGCATTGACGGTTACGCCGCGCGTCGCACATTCCCTAGCGACGGTCTTGGTAAATCCGATGATCCCCGCCTTCGACGCGGCGTAGAGCGACTGCCCGACGTTGCCCATTTGCCCCACCACCGAGGAGATATTGATGATCCGGCCATAACGCTGGCCAATCATGTAGCGAGAAACGATTTTAGTGCAGAGAACGGTGCCCTTGAGATTGGTGCCGATGACTTGGTCCCAATCGGCCGGCTTCACCCGAATCAAGAGATTATCGGCGGTTACGCCGGCATTGTTGACGAGAATATCAATTTTTTTCTGCCCGTCAACGATTTTCTTCATGGCGGCTT
The DNA here is from genome assembly GCA_963745035.1 of uncultured delta proteobacterium. Lineage (GTDB taxonomy): Bacteria > Desulfobacterota > Binatia > UBA9968 > UBA9968 > DP-20. Next base: position 1,004,675 of record CAVUVW010000013.1, read on the forward strand.
CGACCTGATCCTCGGCGGCGATGTCGAATTGGGAAAGCTCCCCTTGCCCGCCCGCCTCGACGATCGCGGCCAATGATTGTTCCGCGGCGGCTTGGTTGCCGCGGTAGTTGACGACGACGTAGGCGCCCGCTTGTCCGAGAGACAACGCCGCCGCTCGGCCGATGCCGCGGCTGGCGCCGGTCACCAGTGCGATCTGTCCGGAAAGTGTCATCGTCTATGCCACCGCCATTCTCGAAAGATCCGCCGGCGCTTTCGAAGTTATCGACTTCCAGAGCGGGCACGATGCGCTTCATCAAACCTTTCAAGACTTTGCCGGGGCCGATCTCGATCGCGCGGCCGCAGCCCAACGCCGCGAGTTTTTTTACCGACTCTTCCCAGCGCACCGGACGATACCGCTTGCTCGACCAGCAGCGCTTTCACCCGATCGGGCGCCAGATTGACGTCGGCTTCGACGTTGGTCACGACGCCGACGGCGAATGGGTCGGACGGAAATATCGGCGAGAGCGCGCCGTCAAGCCATCCGCCGCCGGCCGCATGAGCTGGCAGTGAAACGGCGCGCTCACCGGCAAATCCAAAACCCGCTTCGCGCCCCGCTCTTTGGCCAACGCGGCGCGCGCGCCACGGCCTGCTTGGCGCCGGCGATGACCACTTGACCCGGAGCCGTTGAAGTTCGCCGGCGATACCACTTCGCCCTGCGCGGCGTCGGCGCAGAGCCGCTGCACATCGTCCATCTCCAGACCCAGCACCACCGCCATGGCGCCTTCGCCCGTCGGAACCGCCTGCTGCATCAAGCGCCCGCGCTCGTGCACGAGCTTTACCGCATCGCGAAACTGAAGCGCGCCGACGGCGACCAGCGCACTGTATTCGCCGAGGCTATGGCCGGCGACCAGCGCAGGTTCGACGGACGCCTCGGTCTGGAGCACGCGCAGCGCGGCGATCGATGCGGTGAGGATCGCCGGCTGGGTATTTTCGGTCAACTTGAGATCCGCTTCCGGACCGGAAAAACAAAGCTCGCTCAAACGAAAACCGAGAGCGTCGTCCGCCTCGGCGAAAGTTTCTTTGGCCGCGGGAAACTGTCCGCAAAGCTCTTTTCCCATGCCGACGTATTGCGATCCCTGCCCCGGGAACACGAACGCAACCCGACTACTCGTCACCGCCCCTCCGTTCTCCTGGCCCGCCCGGCACGGGGCCCTTCTCGCCAAGCGACTCGATCTTCGATTTGAAGCGCTCCCAGAGCTTGCGCGGCAGGCCTTCCTTCTTCGCTCCCGCGCCGTCTCCGTCGCTCAACGTTTCGGCGATATGGCGATTCATTTCTTGATTCACCGCGTCGCGCGCCGCGCGAATGGCGTTCTTGATCGCCCGCGGGTTGGAGCCGCCGTGGGCGATGATCGCGACGCCGTCGAGACCGATCAGCGGCGCGCCGCCATACTCGGCATAGTCCAAGCGCCGGTATGCCTCGGACAACGACTTGCGGCTGAGCAAATAACCTACTTTGGCTGGAGATATTTTTTCGAAAGGCGCTCTTTAACACTTCGCCGGCGAAGCTCGCCACCCCTTCCATCGACTTGAGCGCGATGTTGCCGGTAAAACCGTCGCAGACGACGACGTCGACTTTGCCGTTGAAGATGTCCCTGCCTTCGACGTAGCCGATGTAGTTGAGCGCGGTGGCCGCGAGCTGCTCGCTCGCCGCGCGGGTCAAGTCGTTGCCTTTGCTTTCCTCTTCGCCGTTGCTCAGAACGCCGACCCGCGGCTGGGAAATGCCGAGCACCCGGTCGGCGTAGATCGCGCCCATGAGGCCGAACTGGACCAGATGGCGCGGCTTGCAATCGACGTTCGCGCCTGCGTCGACGATCACCGTGCCTCGTCCCAGGCTCGGCACGACGACCAGAATCGCCGGCCGGGCGACATGCGCCAGCGTGCCCATGACGAACATGCCGATCGCCATCATCGCGCCCGAGTTGCCCGCGCTCACCACCGCGTCGACTTCGCCGCGCCGCATCATCTCGAAAGCAACCGCGATCGATGAATCTTTTTTCCGCAGCGCAGCGCTCGGCGACTCGTGCATCGGCACGACATGGGAGGCTGCGACGATCTCGAACCGCGGCGCACCGTGATGCTTGGCGAGCTCGCGCTCGATGGCTTCGCGCTCGCCCACCAGAATCACTTCGGCGGCGAAGTCCCGGACCGCCAGCAAAGCGCCTTCGATGACGGCTTGGGGGGCGTGGTCTCCGCCCATCGCATCGACGGCGACTTTCGGCATAGGACGTGGGTCGCTCAATCAGCTTTCTTGAGTTTGAATGACGGCGCGGCCGCGATAAAAGCCGCAGTGCGCGCAAGCGCGGTGGGGCAAAACGGTTTCGCCGCAATTGGCGCAGGTGCTCCATTGCGGCTTGGTCAGGCCGTCGTGAGCGCGGCGCTGGTTCTTGACTCGCTTCGAGGTTCTTCGCTTCGGTACCGGCATGGATTCAGTCCTGTCTTTCTCCGCGTCGCCGCGGCCGCAAGTCGCGCGGTTTAGTTTGATTTAACGGCCGACTTTGAGGGTGCGGAAAATCGCCATTCGCGGATCGCCGCTCGCAGCGGCGCAGTCGCAGCTCTCGCCATTGAGGTTGGCGCCGCACCCTTCGCACAAGCCCCGGCAATCCTCCGCGCATAGCGGGCGGGTGGGCAGCGCCAACATCACTTGTTCGATGATCAGCGGCGTCAGATCGATCTCATCGCCCGAGTAGTAGCTCAAACCAAGCTCGCCGCCGCGCAACTCCTCCGCCCCGCGTTCCGATTTGGCGGGCTCCGGCGTCAATACAAAAGCAAAATCCTGGTCCAATGTAAAACTGTACTGCTCCAAGCAACGGCCGCAATAACCGGTAAACTGGCCGCGAAAGCTGCCGTCGAAAAAAAGTTCCGCGCCGGAGCGGTAGTAGGTCAGATCCACGTCGAGAGACGGTGGAAAGCCGAAATCCGGATTTTTGCTCCGGCGATAGATTTCGTTGAGTTCCTCAATCTTCTCGGAGAAGGCGATCTCTTTGGGGGATTGAGGAATCTCGTCTACGGGGATTTTCATCACCATCGAGCGGGGGCCGTTAACGTTCTCTGAATATAGACAATTCACCTCCGTTGTCAAGTTTGGCCGAATCGATGCGAGCGCGAAAAGGTCATGATTTATTCGAGACTTCCGTAGCACCATCATGATGCTTCGGCACGGTTCATCGGCAGCCGCGCTGCGCCTTGAGAATCGCCGGGCTTTTTGTTAACCATTTTTTTGACTCGAGTCATGAATTTCCCGACATCGCTAAGAAATCACTGGGGCGGCAAGCGCTTCAATTCGTACAACCGCGCGCTCCGGGAAATTTTCGGCGCGCGGGTTTATAAAATCGGTTTGCGGCTCGATTTTACCTGTCCCAATCGCGACGGCACAGTCGCCGTCGGCGGCTGCATTTACTGCAACAACGCGAGCCACACGCCGAAAGACTACCGCCCACACGCCACGGTGACCGAACAACTGGAGAAGGGCGCACAGGCGATCGGCAGGCGCCACAAGGCGGAAAAATTCATCGCCTACTTTCAGAGCTACACGAACACTTACGACAGCGCCGCGAAATTGGAAAAACTCTATCGCGAAGCTTTGGATTTTCCCGGCGTGGTCGGGCTGGCGGTGGCGACGCGGCCGGATTGCCTGCCTGAGGACACTCTCGATTTGATCGGCGCGCTCTCGAAGCAGACGTATCTTTGGCTCGAGCTCGGCTTGGAATCCATGTACGACCGGACCCTCGCCTGGGTAAATCGCGGCCACGATTTGCGCGCCTACGTCGACGCCGTAGAGCGCGCTAAACGGCGCGACCTGCGTCTTTGCACCCATCTCATCCTCGGCTTTCCCGGCGAAAGCCGCGCGGAAATGTTGGCGACAACCGATTTGCTCAATCGCCTCGAAATCGACGGGGTGAAGCTCCACAACCTTCACGTCATCAAGAATACCGCGCTGGAGAAGCTTTACCTGCGGGGACAGGTGCCGCTTTTCAGCCGCGCGGAGTATGTCGCGCTCGTGGTCGATTTTCTCGAGCGCTTGAACCCGCGCATGATCGTGCACCGTCTTTCCGGCGAGACTTATCGCGCCATCACCGTCGCGCCCGATTGGTCGGTCGATAAAATCGGCGTCCATAACGCCATCTACAAAGCTCTCGAAGAGCGCGACGCCTGGCAGGGGCGGCTTTTTTTACGCGCCGAGCCGAGAGACTTCGAGCGGGAACTGTCCGCCTGCGCTGAAGGAGCGGCAAGTTGAACGGTCACATCGGTTTGATTCACTCGATCCTGCCCGCCACGGTGGATCTCAACGTGACGATCCCCGAAAGCCATCCCTCGGCGCGCAATCTGGGCTCGGAGCGCGTCGGCTCCGGTACCATCGTCGACCCCGACGGCTACATACTGACGGTTCATTACGTGACCATCGGCGCCTCGTCGATCACCGTCACTTTACCCGACGGCGAGCAATACCCCGGGCAGATCGCGGCGCAGGATCAAGAAACCGGGCTGTCTTTGGTGAAAATTGCCGCGCGCGATCTGCCCTGCTTGAAACTGGCCGCGCCGGACTCGGCGGCGCTCGGTCAGTCGGTGGTCATGATCGCAAGCAGCGGGCAGACCGGCCGGCGGGTGAGCGGCGGCTACATTTCTTCCCTCGAAGGTTACGACGGGCAATGGGAGTACATGATCGACAAGACCATTCGTGTAACCACGTTCAACCCCGGTTTCGGCGGAGGCACGCTCGCCAACTTTCGCGGCGAGCTGCTCGGCGTGGTTTCGCTGAATTTGAATGAAGTGGGAAAATTTTCCCTGGCGATTCCGGTCGACTACTACCGAGCCTACGAGCGCGAGTTAAAGCAATACGGCCAAGTGCGCAGCCGCCCGCAGCGTCCATGGCTCGGGATCTATCCGCAGGCTATGGCCGGCCACGTGGTCATCGGCGGCGTCGTGCCCAACGGACCGGCCGCCAAGTTTGGCTTGCAGCAAGGCGACATCGTTCTCACCGTGGAAAAAAAAGAGATCCGCACCCGCCAGGAGCTTTACCAGGAAATGTGGAAAAAGCGTCCGGGAGAGCGGATCTCTTTGAGAATCCTTCGCGACGATCAGTCGTTTGACTTGGATATCGTCGGCGGCGATCGCGCCGATCGCTACCGCACCTAGTCGTCGCCTCCCACTTTTTGCAGCTTGCCCTTGCCGGTGACTTTGATGCCGATCGCCGGCGTGTAGGCCTCCGGCTCATAGTTGATCAGCGCCTGATCCGATTCCTGCAAGTCGCGCAATTTCACGTTGGCGCCGCCCTTTTCGATCTTCGTCTTGTCGTCCACGCCCACGACTTCTTCGCGCACTTTGCCTTTGCGCTCCATTTGAAAAGTAATCGTGCGCTGGCCCACCGCGCTGATGACTCCTTCCACCTCTACGGCTTTGGTCTTGGCGGCTTTCGCCGGCTCGTCTTTGGCCGCCGCGGGCGGCGGCGCCGCCGGCGCTGCGGGTTTCGCCGCCGGTTTGTCGTCTACCGAGCTGCACGCAGCCACAAACGCGCTTGCGACAAACAGCGCCGCCGAAAAAGCCGCATACTTCACAAAACTATTCATTCCTGGTCCTCCTTGGATCTCACAAACGATGAACGACGAGCGTCGCCATGATGAAAATATTTTTCATCCGCTTAAATCATAATTGAGTTTCGCTTGTCAAGGCGAGGTCGAGCACAGACAGCCCTCGTGTATTCCCGCGGTCCGGGTCCGTTCAAGTGACACGCGCCGTCTCAATCGAGAAGCTGTCTCGTTTCGGCGACGAAGCTCGCGTCGGCGGCCATTTTTAAAAGCGTTGCAAGATTTCCACCCGCTCGCGATTTCTTCGAACGAACGAGCAGCGAATCGAGATTTTCGTGTCCCGCCCGATCCGTTGAGATTCAGTAGGAAACACACTACAAACGGACGATGAGTGCCGCGCCTGCGAAAATCGTCAACGTCACTTTCTACCGTGTCATCTACGGCGATACCGACCAGATGGGTGTGGTTTACTATGCGAATTATCTGCGCTGGTTCGAAAAGGGGCGGTCGGAATTTCTTCGCCAAATCGGCTTGCCGTATGCATCGATCGAACAGCAGGGCTTCAATTTTCCTGTCGTGGAAGTGACCTGCCGCTATACGCAGTCGGCGCGCTACGATGATGTCGTGCGCATCGAAACGGAATTGGTCGAGCTGGGGCGCGCGTCGCTCTCATTTCAATATCGCATCATGCGCGATGCCGATGATTGCCTGCTCGCCAACGGATCGACCAAGCACGCGTGTCTCGACGGCGCCGGCCGGTTGAGCGGCGTCCCCAAAACCTTGCAAGCAGCGATCGCCGCAGCCGCGCGCTAGTGGGCCGCAGTCCCTTCTTTGCTCTCCGCGCGCGAGCGCATCGGCGATCTCGGCGCGCACTTCGTCGTCGCTTTCGATAACCCGGCGCTTCTCCAACGCGCGCACCGCGGGCAGGGAGCCGATCTCACCCAGAGCCCAGGCAGCGTGGCCGCGCACCAATGGCTCTTCGTCGTCGAGCAGACGAATCAATTCAGGCACGGCTTCCAAAGATTTGAGATTCCCCAGAGCGACCGCGACATTGCGCAAAAAGCCGCGCCGCTTGGCGCGCAAGATCGGACTGCCTTTAAACCGCCGGCGAAATTCATCGCGATCGAGCGACAGCAGCGGGATCAGTTGCGGCGCGTGCAAGCCGGCGCGCGGCTGGTAGGCGTTCTCGGGACTCGCTTCCGCCTTCACGTTATACGGGCAGACTTCCTGGCAGATGTCGCAGCCGAAAACATGGTTGCCGATCAACGGGCGCAGATGGCGCGGCATCCAGCCTTTGAGCTCGATGGTCAGATAGGAAATGCAGCGGCGCGCGTCGAGCACGTAGGGCCCGACAAAGGCGCCGGTCGGACAGGCTTTGAGACACAGCTCGCAGCGACCGCAGCGATCGCCGATCGGGCGGTCGTAGTCGAGCGGCAGGTCGAGAAACAACTCGCCCAGAAAAAACCACGAGCCTTTTTTGGGAGAGATCAGATGGGTGTTCTTGCCGATCCAGCCGAGCCCGGCCACGCCGGCGATGTCTCTTTCCAGCACCGGACCGGAATCGACGAAAACTCTGCCTTGCACGGGCGCGCCGTGTAGCTCGTTCACTCGATCCAGCAGCGCTTCGAGTTTCTCTCGCATCACGTCGTGATAATCGTCGCCCCACGCGTAGCGCGATATCCAACCTTGGGCGTCGTCGACCGGCTCGGGACGCGGAAATTCGGTGTAATAATTCATACCCACGGAAATGACCGAAACCGCCCAGGGCACCAGCGCCCGCGGATCGCGCCGCGTGTCTTCGCTCCGCTTCATGTACTCCAATTCGCCCGCCATGCCTTGGCGCAGCCAGCGCGAGAACGACTCCGCGTGCGGCGGCGCGCCGACCGGCGAAATGCCCACTAGAAAAAACCCGAGTTGCTGCGCTGCTTCCTTGATGCGGGCCGATAGACTGAAACGGTCGTTCATGAGGAAAATCTACTTGGGGTGCGCCTGAAGCGCGGGAATAGACGAGATCTTCGCGAGCCGATCAGTGGTACGAAGTTTCGTCTTCCGGGTCGGCATCGCCATCGTCGAGCAGCGGCTTGCGCCCGGCGAAACCATCCTCGATTCCATGCCAGAAGCCGACGTTCGGTTCGCCGAGCTGCCAGCAAAGAAACACCACCTCGGCGCCGAGCATGCACGGAAAGTCGATCAGTCCCTGCTCCACGCCCTTGCACACGCAGCCGTGGGCGTTGATTTCCTCGACCCAGCTCTGTACCTGGCCGATGAGCTTGGCGATCTCGGCATCGTCGGCGCAGATGTTCCATCAGATCGGGCGCGTCGGCGTCGAGCTGTTCCCTGCGAATCACGGTTTCGCTGGCGCTCTTCAGGCGCCGGATATTCTCCAGAATCTGTTCCACCAACGGCCGCAGCTTGGGCAGCAGCTCGTTGGCTTCATTGACCGTAAACAAGCGGGAATAGTTTCCCGTCGAATCCATGAGTTTTATTCCACGACGTTTTCCACGCGCACGACAGCGGTTAGAGATTCATGCCGCTGCGAATTTGCCGGAGCAAAGCGATGTTGTCCGAGTGGCCGGTCATCGACGCGGAGATCGCGCCGCGGATCGGCCGCCCGAGCAGATAGAAATCGCCGAGAATGTCGAGAATCTTGTGGCGCGCGAATTCGTTGGGATAGCGCAAATCGGTGTTGATGATCTTGTCGTCGCCGATGATGATGCAGTTGTTGAGCTTGCCGCCGCCGGCGAGGCCCATGGTTTGGAGCTTCTCGATATCGCGGAGAAACCCGAAGGTGCGCGCCGGCGCGATCTCGTTTTTGAAAAACTCCGGCCCGCCGTACACGTAGGTATGTTCCTGCTCGCCCACCGGCTCCGGATAGCGCAGCCGATAATGAACCGACAACGATTCCGCCGGAGTGATGCTGATCGACTCGCCGTCTTTCGCCTCGATCCGGTATTGCCGGTCGATGACGATCTCCGAAGAATCTTCGACCTGCTCCTCGACGCCGGCTTCCTCGATGGCCTGGCAGAACTCCACGGCGGAGCCGTCCATGATCGGCACCTCGCCCTGCACCTTGACGAGGAGATTGGTGATGCCGTAGCTGTGCATCACCGCGAGGAAATGCTCGACGGTGCCGATGGCAAAGCCCTTGGAGCGAAGCGAGGTCGCATAGCCGGTGGAGCCGACATAGTCGAGATGGGCCGGCAACGTGACGTCGCCGGAGATTCCCGCGAATAGGATGCCGCGGTTGGCCGGCAGCGGGTGAAGAATCAACCCGGTCTTCACTCCCGAGTGCAGTCCCTGCCCCGAGAGCACCACGCTTTTTTGCAGCGTCTTCTGCTTACGCGTTTGCAGCGCGTCGCCGTTTTTCAACGCGGCCGCCGACTTGGCGGCGCGCGCTTTGTGCGCGCCGGCGGCGGATTTCTGCGCGCCGCTTGCCGCCTCGCCGAGCGCGCGCTGCACCGTCAGCAGCAATCCATCCAAGGTAACCGGCTTCTCGATGAAGTCGAAGGCGCCGAACTTGGTCGCAGTGACGGCGGTGTGAATATTGCCGTGGCCGGAAACCATCACCACGGGAATGTCCGGCTCCTGGCTCTTGATCTCTTTCAGTAAACCGATGCCGTCGACCTGGGGCATCCAGATATCGAGCAGCACCAGCTCGGGCTTCTCCTCCCGGATCATCCTGAGAACCTGAGTGCCGTCCGCAGTGTCGAGCACGCGGTAGCCCTCGTCGGTCAATACCTCGCGCACCGACTCGCGCACGCCGTCCTCGTCGTCGACGATGAGAATAGTTTTCTGGTTGGCTGACTCTTCCACTCGCCCCTCCTGCAAAACCTGCTAAGAATAGACCGCCCGTTTGGCGGCGTCCTCCGCCGCAGCGGTGGCGCTCACGGGAAACTCGATGATAAAGCGGGTTCCCTTCGGTTCGTTGGGCCATGCGCGGATATAGCCGCGGTGGTCTTCGACGATTTGGCTCACGATAGTCAATCCCAAACCGGTGCCGTTCTCCTTGGTGGAGAAATACGGCTCGAAGATTTTCGTGCGGATTTCCGCCGGCAGCCCGCAGCCGTTGTCGGCGACCTCCAAAGTCACCACGCCGCGCGCCGGATCGTGGATCGTCGCCAGCCTGACTTCGCCCTCGCCTTCCACCGCCGCCACCGCATTATCGAGGAGATTGATCAGCATGCGGTTGATCTGCTCGCGGTCGAGATCCAGAGCCGGAATCACGCCGCCGCGAAAATGAAAATGAATTCCAAGATGGCCTTCCTTGAACAAAACCAGCGCCTCGCCGACGACCTGGTTGAGATCGGCCGGGGCGAGCCGGGCCGAAGGCAGGCGCGCGAATTGAGAGAACTCGTTGACGAGGTTCTTGAGCTCGACGACCTGCTGGATGATCGTGCTCGTGCACTTGTCGAGAATCGCGCCGTCGCCTTCGAGCATTTTGGCGTAGCGTTTGCGCAGCCGCTCCGCTGAAAGTTGAATCGGCGTGAGCGGATTTTTGATTTCATGCGCGATTCGGCGCGCGACTTCGCGCCATGCCTCCATGCGCTGTACCTGCTGGATCTGGGTAATGTCCTCGAGAAACAGCATCACGCCCAAAATCGAACCGTCGTCGTCGCGCAAAGTCGCCGCGTTGACCATCACCGTCAACAGACGATCGCTGAGCGAAAGGCGGATCTCGCGCTCGACGCTCTCGCGCCCCATGACGCTGTCGAGTATGGCGCGCAGCTCGGCCAGAGCTTCGGTATGAAAAACTTCCTGGTAGTTTCTTCCGACCGCGCGGTCGGCCGCGACCGCGAGGATCTTCTCCGCGGCCTTGTTCCAGGTGGTGATCTTTCCTGCCGGATCCACCGACACCACGCCCGCGGCGATGTTCGCCAGCAAGGTCTCCACCACCGTGCCGCGGCGCTCGAGCTCGAGCTTGATCTGCTTTAAATCGCCGGTCATCTGGTTGAAGGAATTCATCAGCACGCCGATTTCATCGTCGCCGCCGGCCTCGATGCGGTAGTCCCAATTGCCCTGAGCCACCTCGTGGGTGCCTTCGGCGAGCTTTTGAATCGGCACGGTAATGCTCCGGGAAATATACATGCCGCACCAGGTCGCGGCGAAAATCACCACCAACGTGATCAGCAGCAAAGTCAGAAGATAGCTGTTTTTCACCGGCGTCTTTAAAAACGTCAGATACTTGTACTGCTCGTAGGATTGGGAAATTTCCACGGCGCGCTTGGAAATGCTCTTGGGCACGTAATAATCGACCACCACTACGCCGCGAATGCGCCGGTCCGAGCTGTAAAGCGGCACGCCGCCGCGGATCACGTCGGCGTCGCCCAGGATTTCCGTGCGCGTCACTTCGAGACCGCGCAAAGCGCGCTGCAGAAACTCTCCCTCCACTTTGACCACTCCGCCCGTCGGCACCTGCTCGTTGACCGCGACGATCAGCGGCTCGCCGTCGGGCGCGATGATTTCCACGGTGCCGAGGTTGTACTCGCGCTGCTTCATCTGCACGAAAGCCTTGAGGTCCGCGGCGTTCTGCTTGTCGGCCAAGCCCTCGGCGGTGAGCCGCTGGCTCAATTGGCGAGCGTAGAAAATCGCGTTGTTCGCCGAATTTTGATAGTAGGTTTGGCCGATTTCCAAGGAGCCCTGCAGCGCGCTGTCGACTTTGGAATCGAACCAGCGGTCGAAGGAGCGGGTCAAAAGCCCGCCGGCGATCGTGAACAGCAGCACGCTCGGTACCAGCGACAGCGACACGAAGGCCAGCACGAGGCGCCCCTGGAGGCGCGAGCCGAGAATCCGCCGACGCCGCTCGACGATCAGCTTGATCAGATTGCGCACCACCAGAAACACCAGCAGCCCGAGCAGGATGATGTTGACGTTGATCAGGAGAAAAAAAACGATGTTGCTGGCAATGGACGATTCCGCCGAGACGTCGGGCAGCTGCACTTCGAAATAGACCAGCGCCGCGACCATCAGCGCGGTGATCAGAATGACGATCCCTTCACGCTTGCGGCGCTTGGTTTCCTCGCGCTTGAGAGTTTCCGCGCGAGAGATCGCGGGACTGGCGGCTTCCATCGGGCTCTACCCGGGACTAAGCGCCCGGAAGATTAACGAAAAGATTACCTTCTAAAGAAATAAAGGACAAGCGAGATGAGCACGCTGATGAGAATGCAGGTGGTGATCGGAAAATAGAATGAAAAGCGCTCGCGCTGGATCGTTATGTCGCCGGGCAAATTTCCCAACCAGGGCAACTTGCCCGCAAACGATAACACCACCCCGACGACCACGAGAATCAGTCCAAAAAAAACCAGTGTCTTGCCGAATTCCGACATAGCGCACCGCCTTCATATCGGGCGTGCCCCGCGGTTAAAATAGCGAGGGTTGCTTCTTGGCGGCGCCGCCGCTAGCCAGGGCGCTCTGTTCCCGGCCGAAATGATCGAACGCCAGGACGGTGGCGACCCGGCCGCGCGGCGTGCGTTGGACAAAGCCCGCCTGGATCAGAAACGGCTCATAGACGTCCTCGATGGTGTCTTTCTCCTCGCCGATGGCCGCCGCCAGGGTTTCGACACCCACGGGACCGCCGCCAAACTTGTCAATCAGCGTAAGCAGCAGCATGGTATCCATCTTGTCCAGCCCCAGCCGATCGACTTCGAGCATCTTGAGCGCCTCGTCGGTGATCGACTTCGTGATCATGCCGTCGCCTTTGACCTGCGCGTAGTCGCGCACCCGGCGCAGCAAGCGATTGGCGATGCGCGGCGTGCCGCGCGAGCGCGCGGCAATCTCGGCAATGCCGTCGCTCTGCTTCGCGCACGCCGAGGATCGCCGCCGAGCGCTTGAGGATGCGCGCCAGCGCCGCGGTGTCGTAGAAATCCAAACGGTGAATATGGCCGAACCGATCGCGCAGCGGCGACGTCAACAGGCCCGAACGGGTAGTGGCGCCGATCAGCGTGAAGCGCTTCAGATCGAGCTTGATCGATCGCGCCGACGGGCCCTGACCGATCATGATGTCGATCTGATAGTCTTCCATCGCCGGATAGAGCACTTCCTCGACGATGTGATTCAGGCGATGAATTTCGTCGATGAAAAGCACGTCGCCTTGCTCGAGGTTGGTCAGCAGCGCGGCGAGATCGCCGGGCCGCTCCACCACCGGCCCCGAAGTCGCCCTGATGTTGACGCCCATTTCCCGGGCGATGATGTAGGCGAGCGAGGTCTTGCCCAATCCCGGCGGGCCATGAAACAGCATATGATCGAGGACGTCGCCGCGCCCGCGCGCTGCCGCGATCGCCACCCGCAGATTGGCCTTGACCTGCTCCTGGCCGACGTATTCGTCGAAGCCGCGCGGCCGTAGATTGACCTCGTAGTTCAGGTCTTCGTCGTTTTTGTCAGCGCTTAGCATGGTCGCAGGAGTATTACCGGCACATCATATCGACGGTGATCCGAGGCCCTATCCACGCCTAATCGTCAGCAGCCGTCCTCGATTCTTGGTGAAGCTCAGCTCATGCGCCGGAGCGTTTCCTTGATCACGTCCTCCAATGAGCGTTCGCCTTTCTTGAGCACCTCGCGAACCAGTTTTTCCGCCTCGGGTCTTTTATATCCCAGATTGACCAAAGCGCGAAACCGCGTCGAGCAAAAGTTGCGATCCACCGTCGGTCTTGGCGCTTTCCTGCCCGGGCGGCGCCAGAGTGGCGAACTTGTCCTTCAACTCGACGATCATCCGCTCGGCGAGTTTTCTGCCCACTCCGGGAATCGCGACCAGACGCACTTGGTCGGCTTCCTTCAACGCGCGCGCCAACTCGTCGGCCGCGATGCCGGAAAGAATGTTGATGGCGAGCTTGGGTCCGATTCCCGAGACGCCGATCAGCAGCAAGAAGAGCTGTTTTTCTTCCGGATCTTGAAAACCGAAAAGCTGAAGCGCGTCCTCGCGAACGTGGGTGTGGATTTGCAAGCTCACCGCAGCGCCGATTTCCGGCAGGCGATAAAAGACATTGAGCGGAATAAAGATCTGATAGCCGACTCCGCCAACGTCGACCACCGCCTCGCCGGGCATCTTTTGCGCTAGAGTTCCGCTGATTGGCGATCAGTCGCTAATCACAAGAGGCCGGCTCCAGCGCTTGGCGGCAAGCTCGACGCAGTCGCGCCAGCTCGTCCGGCCGGAGGCTCCGTTGCGCGACGGCGCCAACGTAATTTGGAAAGTCTCGCGATGAACGTGACAGATCGCCGCCGCCAGCGCATCGGCGGCGTCCGCGCGCATGGCGCCACGCACGAGGAGCAATGCGCCGACCATTTTTTGCACCTGCTCCTTGGTCGCGCGGCCGTAGCCGACCACCGCGACTTTGATTTCCGCCGCCGAATACTCGGCGATATGCAGCCGATGCTCTGCCGCCGCCAACAAAGCGACGCCGCGCGCTTGCCCGAGCTTCAGCGCGCTTTGCGCATTGCGCGAGAAGAATACCTTTTCCAAACTGACGGCAGTCGGACGACAATCTTCGATGATTTCGTGGAGCCCGCGGTAGATGTGGCTCAAGCGCTCGGCCAGCCCGAGTGCGGCGGATGTGGCGATGATTCCGTGCGAGCGGCAGCGCAGTTTGATTGGCTTCCACTTCGACGATTCCCCAGCCGGTCACAAGCGAACCGGGGTCGATGCCAAGAATGATTTCCCGACCGAGCCGCCTGGCGCTGCTCTTGAGCGTCGGCGCCACCGCTTCAGCTCGCCTTGTCCATCAGCTCGGAAGGAATGTTGAAATTGGCCGACACGCTCTGCACGTCGTCGTGGTCTTCGAGCTCTTCGGTGAGCTTGAGAATCTGCTCGACGTGCTTGGCGTCGACGTCGACGGTGTTCTTCGGCACCAAAGTCACCTGCGCGCTGGCCACCGCGATCTTTTCCTGATCCAGGCGCTCCTTCACCGCGGCGAAATCCTCCGGCAAGGTCACGACTTCGAAAATCTCGTCTTCGTCGCGCACGTCTTCGGCGCCGGCGTCGAGCACGATGCCCATCAAGCGGTCTTCATCGACCTGGACTTTTTCGACGGCGATCACGCCCTTCTTGTCGAACATCCAGGACACGCAGCCGGTCTCCCCCAGGTTGCCGCCGTGTTTGGTGAATAGCCGGCGGATCTCCGATACGGTGCGGTTTTTATTGTCGGTCAAGACCTGCGCGATGATCGCGGCGCCGCCGGGACCGTAACCTTCGTACTGGATTTCTTCGTAGGTAACCCCTTCGAGCTCGCCGGTGCCCTTCTTGATCGCCCGATCGATATTCTCGTTCGGCATGCTGTTGCTGCGCGCGGTCAACACCGCCGTGCGGAGACGCGGATTGGCATTGATATCGCCGCCGCCCATGCGCGCGGCGACGGTAATTTCCTTGATGAGCTTGGTGAAGATCTTGCCGCGCTTGGCGTCCTTGGCAGCCTTCTTGTGCTTGATCGTGCTCCACTTCGAATGACCGGACATAAATGTGACCTTCCGTTAAATTCGCTCGTAACCTAACACAATCGCCCCACCGGGTAAACCAGACTATCGCGATCGCCCGCCGCGCGGTCCAGGCGGTTCAGAGCGCATCTTCGCAGGCCGATGAACCGTTTGTCTTGTCTTCACCGAAGGATTGCGCCACGGAGATCCTAAGCGCCGATTTCGGCATGAGTGCGGCAGCAAATCCGCGCCGCGCGCTTTTTTCCCGAAGAGTTCTTCGCTATACTCCGGCCACGATGAGCCCGAACATGTTGCTGCGTCCCATCGGCTCATGGCTACCGGCGCGTCCTAAGAACGCGCCGTTGTTTTTTGCGCTGGCGCTGGCGCTCGGCTGCTCCGTGCCGCCAAGCAAGGTACGCGTACCGGAGCCGCCGTCCACCGGCGGCCTCAGCCAAACCGGCATCGCTTCCTGGTACGGCCCCGGCTTTCACGGCAAAGCCACCGCGAGCGGCGCGATCTACAACCAGAACGATTTCACCGCGGCGCATCAAACCTTGCCCCTCGGCACGCGCGTGATGGTGACCAATTTGGAAAACGGCAGCACCACGGAGGTGACGATCAACGATCGCGGCCCGTTTGCCAAGGGCCGGATCATCGATCTTTCGCACTCCGCGGCGCGGCTGCTCGACATGGTGGGCCCAGGCACCGCGCTGGTGCGCGTCGACGTGCTCGAAAGCCCGGTCAAACTGCAAAGCATTCGCACCGCTTTGAACTACACTCTGCAACTGGGATCGTTCACGCAAATGGACAACGCCCGACAGCTTCGCGATCGCGCGGCAAGGACGTTTCCCGACGTGACCATCGCGCCGCTCCATTCCCAAGACGCCACCTACTATCGAGTGCATCTCGGCACGTTCTCGAACCGGACCGACGCCGAAGCGCAAGCCCGGCAGGTGACCCAGGCAGGCTATTCGGTCATCATCATGGAGAAATAGGTGGATGAGCCCCCTTCGCTGACTCTTTGCGCGCGAAGGCGCGTGCCGCGCGCCGGTTTTTTTCTGTTCGCCGCCGTGCTGTCCGCTTGCGCATCTGCGGCGCCCCAGGTCGCTCCCCCGCCGGCCGCAAAGTTTGGGGAAATCGTCACGAGCGTCTCACAAACGCGCGGCCTCGAATGGAAGCAGGAAATCACCCTGGCGCCAGCCGCCGCGAGCAATTCCGCGGACCTCCAAAGCGAGTTTTACAATGGCGCGCCGCTCGCGGCCGTCGAACAGGCGTACAAAGCCATCGGCTTGTTGGCCGGCGCCGACGATTTGAAGAAGTCACTGGCGGACTTGGTCCGACTCGAATCCCTCATCGGCTATGATCGCAAGCGCGCAAGCGCGACCTGGTCGCCGGCCGCCGCGCAGCTCGGCGCCCCCTTGGCCAACCTCGATGCCGACAAGGCGCGCGATCTCGCGCCGGTGCTCGCGGCGATGCGGGCGCTCCAGGAGCAGCACTTCCAATCGCCTGCCGCCATCGATCGAACAGCGATCGAAGACCGCCGCTCGGCGCTCGCCGCCGTCGCGGCCGGCGACGCGCTGTTGACGTTCATGATGCGGGGGTTGCAAAAGGAAGCGCCGAATCTGGAAATCGCCGACCAAATCGCCGCAACGCTGGAGCGCTTGGCCGGCGACTTGCCGGATTTCCTGCGTCGTCGTTTGACCTTTCCCTACCGCCACGGCAGCCGCTTTGTGTATTGGGCCTTCAAAGCCAAAGGCTGGCAAGGAGTCAACGGCATTTACGCCGATCCGCCGCGTGCCACCACGGAGATTATTCATCCGGAAAAATACTTCATCGAGCGCGAGCCGCCGCTGCTTTTGTTTCCACCGCACTTGCTGCGCCGGTTCAAGCAGCCGGCGGCGATCGAGCAAACGCTGGGCGAAGACGCCATTGCCGGTTTGCTCACCGGGGCGAGTCGCGCGCAGGCAGCCGAAGAGATCGCCGCCGGTTGGCGCGGCGATCAGCTATTCCATTTCGCCGAAAACGGCGGTGCCGCAACTCTTTGGTTCACCTCCTGGCGAACGGAAAAACAAGCCGGTGAGTTTTTTCGCGCCTACTGGGCGGCCCTCGAGACACGCCACCGCGTGCGCTTCGAAATGGCCGCACCGAACGCGCCTGCCCTGGCCGTCGCGCGCGAGCGCGGCTGGCTGCTGCAGCGAATCGGAGACTTAGTGCTGCTGGTCAGCGCCTCGCCGGCGAGCGCTTTGCGCTCAGCTTGCCGCGGAGGCCTGGAAGGATTTGGAGGTCGATAAGGAAACGGACGAGTTGCGCTTCGACTCGGCCCACGCTCCGGCTCAGTTTCCGCCCAGGAGCAGATAGCGGCCGTTTTCCATTTTGGCCCGCCCCTCGCGCGCGAGCTTTTCCAGGTGCGCCTGCACGGAAAATTCCGCCACCCGCTGGAGCGCTGCCGAGACGTCTTTATAGATGAGGTGCGTGATGTCCCCGATGGTTTGGTGCCCAGCCCGCAACGCCGCCAAAACCTGCTGCTCCCGCTCCATGCGATGTTTGATGTATTCTCTGATTTTCGCTTCGGGCTTGCCGACCAGCGGACCGTGGCCGGGCAGGATCAAGCTGATTTCGAAGCCGAGCAACCGCTCCAGCGAATGCAGATAATCGGTCATGTTGCCGTCCGGCGGACGAATCACCGCCGTGCCGAAGCCGAGAATGTTGTCGCCGCTGAACAGCACCCTGTCGCCGTTTTCGTAAAAGCAGCAGTGCCCCGACTCGTGGCCCGGCGTGTGCAGCACGTGCAGTTCGCCGCCGCCGAAGGAAATCCGGTCATTGTCGTCGTACTGAAAATCTTCGCCGCCGAGATAACCCTTGCGCGAGCGGTGAATGCCGAGCTTGGCGCCGCAACGCTTGCGCAGCGCCAGCGCGCCGCCGCAATGATCGCTGTGGATGTGGGTGAGCAGGATCTTTTCGATCTTCTTTGCGCCCATCGCCTCCACCTGCTCGATGATGCCGTCGAGGTTCGAGTCGGCGCTCAAGCGCCACGTCGATGACGATGACGCTCTCCTTGCCGACGACGTATTGGTTGGTTCCCTGCAGCGTCATGATGCCGGGGTTGTCGGCCGTGAATTTTCCGATGAAATCCGGTGTCGCCATGATCGTCCCTTCGGCGGCGTTGCTCTCGCCGCGAAAAACTGCGTCGGCCAAAAAAAACGCCAGCGAGGTCTTTGCCAATCTCGCCAGCGCTTTGCGTCTGGTAAGCAGAGCTTCTAGTTCCTTGTTTCTGGTTTCCGGTTGCTCACTAGGAACGAGAAACTCGAACCAGAAACTCCCTGACATCAATTCTGCAGAAGCTGCCGCAGCACATATTCCAAAATGCCGCCGTGCCGGTAGTAGTCGAGCTCCGCCGGCGTATCGATGCGGCAGGTGACCTTGAACTCGGTGACTTTGCCGTCGTCCGCCGTCGCTTTCACGGTCAGCTCCTGGCGCAGCTTGAGGCCGGGGCCGATGCCGAGAATGTCGAACTTCTCAAACCCGGTGAGATTGTGCGTCTTGAGATTTTCTCCCGGCTTGAAGACCAGCGGCACGATCCCCATGCCGATCAGGTTGCTGCGATGAATACGCTCGAAGCTCTCGGCGATGGCGGCCTTGATGCCGAGCAGGCGCGGCCCTTTGGCCGCCCAGTCGCGCGAGGAGCCGGTGCCGTACTCTTTGCCGGCGATGACGATCAGCGGCGTGCCTTCTTTCTGATATTGCATCGCCGCGTCGTAGATCGACATCTGCTTTTTGTCGGGCAGATGCACCGTGACGCCGCCTTCGGTACCGGGCGCGAGAATATTTTTCAAGCGAATGTTGGCGAACGTGCCGCGCATCATCACTTCGTGATTGCCGCGCCGCGCGCCGTACTGGTTGTAGTCTTTGGGCAGCACGTCGTGATTGGTTAGATAGCGCGCCGCCGGGCCGTTTTTCTCGATGGCGCCCGCCGGCGAAATATGGTCCGTGGTGACCGAATCGCCGAGCAGGGCGAGAACGCGCGCGCCGGTAATCGGCTGCGGCTCGCCGGGCGTCTTGCCCATGCCGTCGAAATAGGGCGCTTCACGCACGTAGGTCGACTGCGGATCCCACTGGAACAGTTCGCCTTCGGGCACCGGCATGCTCTTCCACTGCTCGTCGCCCTCGGTCGCCTTGCTGTATTCTTTATGAAACATCTCCTGGCGCACCGACTTGCGCATGGTCTCGTTGACCTCCTGGGGCGACGGCCAGATGTCTTTTAAATAAACCGGCTTGCCCTGGGAATCGTTGCCCAGCGGATCGTTGTAGAGATCGACGTTCATGCTGCCGGCGAGGGCGTAAGCGACCACCAGCGGCGGCGAGGCGAGATAGTTGGCGCGCACGTTGGCGTGAATGCGCCCTTCGAAGTTGCGATTGCCGGAGAGCACGGCGGCGGCGACCAGATCGCCTTCTTGGATGCCGTTCACCACCGGCTCGGGGAGCGGCCCGCTGTTACCGATACAGGTCGTGCAGCCGTAGCCGACCAGATGAAAGCCGAGCTTTTCCAAATAGGGCAGCAGGCCGCTGTCTTTCAGATATTCCGTGACGACCTTCGAGCCCGGGGCGAGACTGGTCTTCACCCAAGGTTTTCTCGTCAAGCCCTTCTCGGCGGCTTTTTTCGCCAGGAGCCCGGCGCCGATCAGCACCGACGGATTGGATGTATTGGTGCAGCTCGTGATCGCCGAGATCACCACCGAGCCGTGGCTGAGCTGGAATTTATCGCCGTTCATCTGCACCGCCACGCTCTTGTCGGCGGCGCCGCTCTTCATCAACGACGGCAGCGCTTCCTTAAAAGCCTTCTTGCTCTCCGTCAGCGGCACCCGGTCCTGCGGTCGTCGCGGCCCGGCGAGACTCGGCACGACGCTGCCGAGATCGAGCTCCAGCGTATCTGTGAATACCGGATCGGGCGATGCATCGGTGCGGAACATGCCCTGTTCTTTGGTGTAGGCTTCGACCAGCTTGATGAGCGCGGGGTCGCGCCCAGTGAGATCGAGATAGCGCAAGGTCTCATCGTCGGGCGGAAAGTAGCCGATGGTCGCGCCGTATTCGGGCCCCATGTTGCCGATGGTGGCGCGGTCGGCGAGGCTCAAGCTCGACAATCCCGGACCGTAGAATTCCACGAATTTTTCGACGACGCCTTTTTTGCGCAGCATCTGCGTGACGGTCAGCACGAGATCGGTCGCGGTCGCGCCCTCGGGCAGCCTGCCGTGCAATTTAAACCCGATCACCTCCGGCGTGACCATGATGATCGGCTGGCCGAGCAGCGCCGCTTCGGCCTCGATGCCGCCGACGCCCCAGCCGACCACGCCCAAGCCGTTGATCATCGTCGTGTGCGAGTCGGTGCCGACGACCGTGTCGGGATAGGCGAAATGGGCGCCGTCTTTCCTGGCGCTGAAACACTACCGGCGCGAGATATTCGAGATTGACCTGATGGCAGATGCCGGTGTCGGGCGGGATCAGGCGGAAGTTGTCGAACGCCGTCTGGCCCCAGCGCAAAAAGGCGTAACGCTCGACGTTGCGCTCGAACTCTATCTGGGAGTTTTTGTGAAACGCGTCCGCCGTGCCGAAGTAATCGACCTGCACCGAGTGATCGATGACCAGATCTACCGGCGCCAGCGGATTGATTTTTTTCGGGTCGCCGCCGAGCCGCTTCATCGCTTCCCGCATCACCGCGAGATCCACCACCGCCGGCACGCCGGTCAAATCCTGCATCAACACCCGCGCCGGCATGAAAGCGATTTCTTTCTCCTGCTTGGCTTTTGCGTCCCAGTTGGCCAATCCTTCGATGTCGGCCTTGTTGACGTGGTGGTTGTCTTCCTGGCGCAGTAAATTCTCCGAGAAGTACTTTGAGCGAAACCGGCAGGCGCGAAACGTTTTTGAAACCCGCCTTCTCCAGGCGATCGAGCCGGAAAATATCGTAGCTCTCGATTTCCGACTTTCAGCACTTGTCGCGTGCCGAAACTATCCACGTACTTCTGTGCCATTGAGTGCTCCTTAAATAAGGTATAGGGAGGTTGTCTATTTTGTAGCGAGGGCGGCGAGATAAAGCAACCGCTTCGCGGACACCTGTCGCTTGACAAGTTCCCGGCGCAACAACACAATCGGCGCATGTTTATCGGCGTCGTCGCCTAAGCAAAATCTATCCACAACGGCCGGCTCAAAGGAAGGAAACTGATATGACTAGGAAGAGTACTGCAATCTGGATTGTCCTCTCGTTGGCGGCGGCGTTTTTTTGGAGTAGCCCCGTGAATGCCCAGCTGACGAAGATCAACATCGGCTACAGCGCGATCAGCGGCGATGCCCTACCCGCCTGGGTCGCCAAGGATGCCGGGATCTTTGAGAAGAACGGGCTCGATGTTCAGCTGGTGTTTTTTTCCGGTGGTACGACGGCGGTAATGGCCCTGGTATCAGCCGACACGCCAATCGCTCAATTGGCCGGTCCGGCTGTCGTGAACTCCGTCATGGCCGGCTCTGACGCAACCCTCATCGTGGGCGGCGTCACGTCACTCAATTATTACCTCTTGTCTCGCCCTGAAATAAAAACACCGGAGCAACTCAAAGGCGGCTCGGTGGCGATCAGCCGCTTCGGCTCGTCTTCCGATTTTATCGCGCGCTACGCGCTGTCAAAGATCGGCTTGAATCCCGGGAAAGACGTGACCATCGTGCAGATCGGCAGCACCACGGCGCGGGTGGATGCCGCGCTCACCGGGCGGGTGCAAGCGACGGTTGTTCAACCCCCGGCGAGTATCATCGCGCAGAAGCGCGGCATGAATGTATTGGCCGACCTGCCCAAGCTCGGACTTGTTTACCAGCACACCTCCGCGGCGACGACCAAGAAGTATATACGCGAGCATCCGGACATCGTCAGGCGCTACGTCAAATCACAGATAGAAGCCGTGCATCGCATCTACACCGACAAAAATGCTGCCATTAAGGCGCTGGCTAGATTTATCGGCCAGAACCTCGACCGCGACGTTTTGGAGAAGACCTGGGAGAACCTGCTGAACGAATCGGTCTTACCCAGAAAGCAATATCCGTCCGCGGAAGGATTGAAAACCATTCTGGCGAGCGAACCCAAGGGAAAATCGTTCAAGCCGGAAGACTTCTTCGATGCGACTTTCGTGAGAGAATTCGATCAGAGCGGTTTTACCGACGGGCTTTACAAAAAGCGCTGAGCGTTCAGCACGAATGATTCATGGCTTACGCACGCCCACAGATAACGAAAATAGGGAGTTTCAACGGCACGAGTCTCCCACTACTCGTATTCCCGCAAAGCGGGAATCCAGGTTTGTCTCGGTCCAATAGCCTGGATACCCGCTTTCGCGGTAGACGGAAACGCTGTGCTTTCTCGGTATTCCGGGTTCGATTCTATAGCTCTTCAGCACGGCATTTTGAACGAGACGCGAAGGTCAAAGGTTGTTGTATCCGCGACTTCTCGATCTTCGTGCTTTCGTGGTGAAACACAGTCTTCATCACTTATTTTTCAACTTCAGCCGCTCCACCGCCTTCTGCACAAACGACGGATCGAGAAATGGTTTAGCATCGCGGTTCTTGATTCCTTGCGGATTGAAGCGCTCGTGAAAGCCCGTGATCATGCTCTCGATGCCCGCTTGCCACGGCAGCGGCACACCGCCGATCGCCTCGTACTGTCTTGAGTACTCCTCGTAGGTTCGCTCCAGCAGCACGGGATCTTTCTGCCGGGTCAACTCCGTGATCGCGCGATACGCGATCGGCTTGTTGGTGCGAAATATGTGCATGCCCTCGACCAGCGCCGTCATGTAATCTTCGATCACTTTGCGATTACGATCGCGAAAAGCTCGATTGATCGTGTGCGGCACACCGGCATACGGCATCTTGAGATCGAGAAAATTCACCAGCTCGCGATAGCCGGCTTTCTCGAGCTCATATTCATTGGGCGGATTGACCGTCACGCCGTCGATGAGGCCCTGCTTGATCGCCGCCACACGGCTCGGAATGCCGCCGGCCAGATAGACGAACTGCACGTCCTTGCCCGGCGTAAGTTTTAGCCTTTCGAGATAGAGAATGGTCGCGTACTCGTCCAATCCCGCTCGTCCTACGCCAAGCTTCTTGCCTTTCAAATCCGCTGCCGTCTGAATCGAGCTATTCACCATCAACCGCAACGGTACGTAGCGCGTTTCGGTCGCGATCACAGTCAGATCGAAGCCGCCGGTGGCGATCGCCCGCGACACTGCCGTTCCGCCGCCGTAGAGGACTTGAATATTGCCGCTCGCCAGCGCCGGCATGTAGGTCGATGCGCCCTGCATCAGCACCATCTCGACGTCGAGATCGTACTTGGCGAAAATACCTTCGCGCCGCGCGATCCAGCCGGGACAAAAAGTTGCCGCCGGCGAAGCGTATGCGACCACGAGCTTGGTCGTTTCTCCGTAGACGAATTGAACCGTTACTATAAGCGCAGCGAGTAGAACCGAGGTGAATGTCGATGTTCTTTTCACTTTCACGCCTCCGCGCCAAAACTAATCCAAACACAAAATGAATGTCCAGTAGAAATGTTTCGTCAGTCCCGCACGTTTTACTCGGGGGTCCCACCACGATTAACCTGGATTCCCGCTTAGATCATGCGGGAATGACAAAGTTCGGAGGCAGCAATTGAATGAACACTTCCCGCGTGAGACGTTCCTTGACTGATCGATCGACAGTCGAGTACGTTGGCGGCATGAAGGCGATGACCAGTCTCGATTGATTTTGCATAAACCGTCGCGAGAGGGATCAGCCCATGCCAAAGACGATTACGATCAGCCGGCGCAATTTTCTCGAAGCCGTCGCTGCCCTGAGCTCGCTCGGCGCAGCCGCCTGCGCTGCCGGCCCACAGCAAACGATAAAAATGTCTGCGGCGGATCGCAAAGCGGGTAAGCTTCCGTCGCGCGGCGAGTTTGTCGTCCGCAACGCATATGTCGTCACCATGGACGCGCAATTGGGCGACCTACCCAACGGCGACGTGCACGTGCGCAACGGCGCTCTCGTTGCCGTCGGACCCAATCTGAGCGCGCCGGGAGCCGACATCATCGACGGCCGCAATCGCATCGTGCTGCCCGGCTTTGTCGATACTCATTTCCATCTTTGGGGGAGCTTCGCCCGCGGCGTCGTGGCCGACGGCGACTTCGATTATTTTCCCGTCATGAGCCGCCTCGGTCCGGTGATGACGCCCGAGGATGCCTACAACAGCGCGCGGCTAGGCATTGCCGAGGCGATCAACTCGGGCCTCACGACGATTCACGATTGGTCGCACAATATTATTTCGGCGCCCTATGCCGACGCCGACTTGCGCGCGCTCCGCGATTGCGGCATCCGCGCGCGCTTTTCCTACGGCTACAGCCGCAATTTGCAGCAAAAGCCCAAAGAGACCGTCGATTTCAACGACATCGCGCGGGTGAAGCGGGAATGGTTCGGCGCATCGAATGATGGCCTGCTGACCATGGGCTTCGCGTCGCGCGGCGCCGGCGACACGCCGCCCGAGGTCTATCGGAAGGAATGGGAATATGCCCGCAGCCAAGGATTGCCGATCACCCAGCACGCCGGCCGCTCGCTTGCCGAGATCAAAAGATTTCGCCGCATCGAGATGCTCTACAAAGACAGATTGCTCGGGCCGGACGTCCAGCTCATCCATACCTACAGCGCCTCGGCCGAAGAGCGCGGCATGATCGCCGAGACCAACACACACGTGAGCATCGCGCCGTTCACCGCGTCGCGCCTGGCATCGGGCCTGCCCTATCTCGGCGATCTCTTGAAGCGCGGCGTGCAATGCAGCTTGTCGGTGGATACCACCACGGTCGGCGGCAACGCCGAGATGTTCGGCATCATGCGCCTCATGCTGCAACTCAATCATCTGCGCTCGATGAATGTCATGGAAGTGCAGCCGCGGAGAATTTTGGAGCTCGCCACCCTCGACGGCGCGAAAGATCTCGGCATCGCCGATCGGGTCGGCTCGCTCACGCCGGGCAAGCGCGCCGATTTGATTCTGGTTCGAACCGACGACTTGAACGTGGCGCCGTTTATCAATCCATCGCTGCTGCTGGTCCAACAGGCGCAGCCTTACAACGTCGATACCGTAATTATCGATGGACGCATTCTCAAGCACAAAGGCGAGCTGGTCGCGTTGGACACCGAGGAAATTATCCATAAGGCCGCCGAATCTTTTCACGCCGCGCGCAAACGGGCGGGCGGTCCATACTAATGTGCGCCGGTTCCAATAGGCAATCGTAGTCGTTTCAGGAGCACTCCATGAAAACGCTTAGTCAGTTCTGGCATCCGGTTTTATGGTCCAAAGAAGTCACCGACAAACCCGTTGCGGTAAAGCTGCTCGATCAGCCGCTTGTGCTCTGGCGCGCCAATGGAAACGTGTCGGCATTTTACGATCTCTGCATCCATCGCGGCGCGGCGCTTTCGCTGGGCTGGGTGGACGGCGATCAGTTAGTTTGCGGATATCACGGTTGGAACTACGCCGCGGACGGCAGTTGCACGCGCATACCCTCGTTGCCGCCGGATCGGGAGATCCCCACCAAGGCGCGCGCGAAGGCTTATCGCGTCCAGGAGCGCTACGGTTTGGTCTGGGTCTGTCTCGACGAACCGCGCCAGGATATTCCGCAGTTTCCGCCCGAGTTCGGCGACCCGAGCTTCAACTGGGAACCTTACACGTCGGAAGGCCAGTGGCGCGCCAACGCCGCGCGCATGATCGAAAACCTCGCCGACTTCTCTCATTTTCCATGGGTTCATGCCGGCATCCTCGGCGACCGCGATCGGCCCGAGTCGCCGGTGATCGACCTCGCCGAGATAGATGGCGGTTTCCAATACGAGATCGATACGCCGGTGAACAAATTTCGCCAGGACAGCGTCGCTAAACAATTGTATACCGTCATTCTGCCGTTCATGGTGACGATCCAACGGCGCCAGCCGGGAAGCATCGAGCGGCATACCAATATTTATCTGTGCACCCCGGTGTCGAATAACGAAACCAAATTTTATCGGCTCGCCGGACGCAACTATCGCGACGAGAAAACCGACGAGCAACTGAACGCCCGGCATCGGCAAATTTTCGAACAAGACAAGCGCATCGTCGAATCCCAACGCCCTGAAGAGCTTCCACTCGATCTCGCCGAGGAACTGCATTTGCGCGGCCCCGACACCCCTGCCGTCGAGTATCGCAGGCGCCTCAAGCAGATGGGAATTGAATGGTTATGATCTCAACTCAAGCGTTCAACCCCCTCCGTTCAAAACGTTTTGAACGACTTGAACTGCTTGAACGTTTTGAACTCTATCATTGAGGAAGCATGCCTGATCATTACGATGTCATTGTCGCCGGCGGCGGTTCGGCTGGCTGCGTGATCGCGTCGCGTCTTTCGGAAGACCCGAAACGAAAAGTGTTGTTGCTCGAAGCGGGTCCCGATCCGCAGCCGATTCCGGAAACCGTTGCCGATGCCGAAAAGGCCACTAACGTGCTGCTCGAGAGCCCTTACATTCTGATGTATCCAACCAAGCGCAACTACGACGACAGCGAGTTTTACTCGCTCGCGGGCAGGATCATGGGCGGCGGCTCGTCGGTCAATATGATGTCGATTCCCCGGCCGATCAAAGCCGACATGGATGCGTGGGCAGCTCGCGGGAATCCTGAGTGGACTTGGGACAAAGTATTGCCCGTACTGAGGCGCATCGAAGCCGATCAGGACTTTCCGCAAAGTCCGATTCACGGCGACCAGGGACCGATTTACGTCAAGCGCAAGCATGTCTTCGACACGCCTCTGAGCGGAACCGAACAAGCGTTGCTCGACACCGTGACCAAGCTTGGCCTGCCGCGCTTCGACGATCAAAATGAAGCCAATCCTCACGGCATCGCGCCGACGGCGCGCAATATCAAAGACGGCAAACGACAGTCCTCCGCCGTTGCCTATCTCGGCCCCGCGCGGAGCCGTCCAAATCTCAAGATCATCGGCGCGGCGCAAGTCTCCAAGCTGATGGTGCGCGGCAAGAAAATCGAAAGCGTTCGTTATCAAAAAGATGGCAACGAACACATCGCCACGGCGGACAATGTCGTTCTCAGCGCCGGGGTTTATCACTCGCCGCAGATTCTCATGCTGTCGGGCATCGGCCCCGGCGAGGAGCTCGAGCGTCATCATATTCCCGTCGTGCACCGGCTCGACGGCGTCGGCGAGAATTATCAAGATCATCCTGTCGTCACGATGACGCTGAAAGCAAAGACCGACCGGACAGCGATCAGACGCGCGCAGCCGCTCGACGCTCAAGCTCTATTTCAAAAGCGATCCGGCGCGCGACTTTATAGACTTTCATATCATCCTGCGCGACATCACCAGCGTATCGGGTATCGGCGACATGATCGGGTTTTCCTGTCACTTGCTGGAGCAAAGCAATCGCGGCCGATTGACGTTGCAAAGCTCGAATCCGGCCGACTTGCCGGTCATCGATCCGCAGATGCTGGAGCACCCAAAGGATATCCAGGCGATGCTCGCGGCGATGAAATTCGTGCAGCGCCTTGCCGCGACCGCACCGATGAGCGATTACTGCGGCGAGTTGTTTTCGCCGAGCCCGGCCGAGGATTGGGTGAAGTTCGCCCGATCGACCTACACGAGCTATTTTCACGGCGTCGGCACCTGCAAAATGGGACCGGCCTCTGACCCTATGGCTGTCGTCGACCAGCACCTGCGCGTGCACGGCATGGAAAATCTCTGGATCGGCGATGCGTCGATTATGCCGACCGTCGCGCATGCCAACACGAATCTCACGAGTATGATGATCGGCGAACGCGCCGCCGACTTCATTAGAGAAGCTTCGTAACAGCCGCGCGACCAATCGTGAGAAAAGAGCTGGCCATTTCCGGCTTCTGGCTGATCCTCTCGCTTTATCTGGCCATCGAGTCCTATCGGCTCGGCCTGAGCACCGGCAATCGCCCCGGTCCGGGTTTCTTTCCATTCGGCGCGGCGGCTGCCATCGGAGTCATCACCGGTTTCCATTTGGTGAAGAATTTTCGCCAAGGTTCATCAACCGAAGATTCCGAAGCCGGCGGCACCGGCGAGGTGCCTTTGGTTCTTGCCGTCCTCGCCGGAATGGTGGCTTATGTGCTCTTGCTCGATGTTCTTGGTTTTCTCCTCTGCACCTTTTTACTTCTCGCCTTCTACCTGAAGGTGATTGCCGCGCGGTCATGGCGCATGAGCGCGACCTTTGCCGCCACGGTCGCGCTGATGTCCCACCTCTGCTTCGACGTCTTGTTGAACGCCCAACTGCCCCGAGGCTTGCTCGGTTGGTTCCATTAGGGCA
This sequence comes from uncultured delta proteobacterium, assembly GCA_963745035.1. Taxonomy (GTDB): domain Bacteria; phylum Desulfobacterota; class Binatia; order UBA9968; family UBA9968; genus DP-20. The sequence continues at coordinate 1,032,979 of CAVUVW010000013.1, forward strand.
GCAATCGTGGAAACCCTCGGCTCGCTTTTCCAGGGCATCTTCGCCGCCGCCGCGCCGCTCAATCTATTGTATGGATTCGCCGGCGTTTTGCTGGGTACCCTGGTCGGCGTGCTTCCCGGTCTCGGTCCGGCCGGCGCCATCGCGCTGCTTTTGCCTCTAGCGTTGCACGCGCCGCCTCTTGCTTATCTCATCATGCTGTTCGGCATCACCTACGGCGCGCAATACGGCGGCTCCACCACCTCGATTCTGGTCAATATTCCCGGCGAAGCTTCTTCGGTCATCACCGGGCTCGACGGTTACGCCATGGCGCGCCAGGGACGCGCCGGCCCGGCGCTCGGCATGGCCGCGTTCGGATCTTTTATCGGCGGCACAGCCGCGCTTTTCGGCGTGGCATTTTTGGCGCCGGCGCTCGCCGAACTCGGTCTGCGCTTCGGTCCGCCGGAATATGCCGCTCTCATGCTGTTCGGTTTGACCGCGCTGGTTTACCTGGCGCGCGGACCGATGGACAAAGCCATCATGATGGCGCTGCTCGGCGCCATTCTCGCCAGCGTCGGCCTGGACCCCGTAACCGGTCAGCCGCGCTTCACTTTCGACATGCTGGTGCTGCGCGACGGCGTTGGCCTGACGCCTGTGGTCATCGGACTCTTCGGAGTATCGGAAGTCCTAGTCAACTTGCGTGCCCAAGCGAGCGCAGTGTTTCAAAAAAAAATAAAGGGCTTGCTGCCGACGCGGCAGGATTGGAACGATTCCATCCTGCCGATCACGCGCGGCACCCTCCTGGGATTCTTGATCGGCGCGATTCCCGGTCTAAACGTCGTCATCGCAACCTTTGCCGCCTACGCGGTCGAAAAAAAATTATCCAAGCATCCGGAGAAATTCGGCCAGGGCGCCATCGAAGGCGTGGCTGCGCCGGAGACTGCCAACAATGCCGCAAGCTGCAGCGGCTGGATCCCGCTGCTGAGCCTGGGCTTGCCGACCGGCTCGGTGACTTCGCTGATCTTCGGCGCGCTGATGATCCAGGGCCTCGCTCCGGGACCGTTGTTCATCAAGAATTCGCCGGAAATTTTCTGGGGTGTTCTCGGCAGCATGGTCATCGGCAATGCCATGCTGCTCATTCTCAATCTGCCGTTGATAGGTCTCTGGATCAAAGTGCTGCAAGTTCCGTATTTCTTTCTTTTTCCCTTGATCATTCTGTTCAGCATCGTCGGCGCCTATGCCGCGGCCGGAAACATCGGCGACGTCGTGATCATGATAATCTTCGGCTGGGTCGGCTATCTCATGAAAAAATTTGCCTACGAGCCCGCGCCAATGGTACTGGGATTGGTGATCGGTCCGCTGCTCGAGACCGCGATTCGCCGTTCGCTGATCATGTCCAAGGGCGACGCGGCAATTTTCTTTCAAAGGCCGATCGCGGCGGTTTTCATGGCTGCGGCTCTGCTGATGTTGTTGAGCCCGTTGTTCATGCGCCGCCGTTTGGGGCACGAAATCATTGAACGAGTGGAAGAACAGTGAGCGGAGATCCGGGGAGGAATCATGAAACTGAAGATACTCATCGTCGCTTTGGCCTTATTCGGCGCGAGCACGGCGCTGCACGGCCAAGCGTTTCCGAACAAGCCCATCGAGCTCGTCGTAGCGTCGAGCCCGGGCGGCGGCGTCGATCTGATATTCCGCCTCATCGCCGAGGAGCTCGGCAAAAATCTAAAGACACAAGTGAATGTCGTCAATCAGCCGGCTGGCGGCGGCGCCATCGCTGCCGAGAAAGTCGCTGGCGCGCGCAAAGATGGCTACATCCTGCTTGGGCTCGCTGCTCGGCCAGGTCGCCACCATGACCGTGGCCAATCCGAAGACGCCTGCCAACTTCGCCCGCGACTTTCAACCGATCGCGATCTTGCACGGCTACGCCGCGGTGATCATGCTCGGTCGCGCCGACGCGGAGTTTAAGACCGTGAAAGACATCGTCGCCCACGCCCAGAAAAAACCCGGCGATCTGATCGTTGCCGTGGGCCCGGCAGGCACCAGCCTCACGTTGGAAGTGGAATTGTTAAAACGCGCCGCGAAGATCGACCTCACCTCTCTGCCCTTCGCCGGCTCGGCGCAGGCAATCACCAATTTGCTCGGCGGCCATGTGAATTTCGCCATGGCGTCGGACGTTGCCGCCCAGCCGCATATCAAAGCGGGAAAGCTCGTCGGCATCGCGGTCGATGTCGAATCGGCGGTCCTCCCCAATGTACCGACATTCGCCAAGCAAGGTTACCCGCAAGTCAATTTGCTCGCCAGTGTCGCCTTGCTGGCGCCCAAAGGCTTGCCGGAAGCGACTACGAAAACTCTAACGGACGCGATCAGGAAAACCGTCGAAGAACCGAAGCTTCAGGAAAATTTGAAAGCGCGCGGCTACAACATCGATCTGCGCACTGCGGCGGCGGACGTCGACAAACTGGTCAAAGAGGAAATCGACAAATACTCGCGCTTCACGCCCGAGGATCTCGGCTGGAAATCGAAGTAGCTGAGAGGCCCCGTTGATCGCACGTCATCGAATCCACCGCGAGGGCGGGCGCATCGTCCCGGCGCGTTGTCCACTTGCAGTTTTTATGCTATCGGCTACAAAAGTGAATCCAATTGCACGGATAGAAAGGAAGGACCATGCCGCTTCACGTTAAGAAGGATGACGTTCCTGAAAGAAAGGGAGTTCGCACAGGCGCTGAAGGCGAAGGCTCGATGATATCGGTCAAAGGCTACGGCAACGAATGCAGTCTGATGATCGCATCGCGGGCGCCGGGATATCACACGACGCCGCATGTTCATGAATCGGAGCAGCTCAACTACATTCAAGAGGGCGAAATTTGGTTCTTTGTCGAGGACCAGGGCTTTCACTGCAAGCAGGGCGACTTTCAAAGAATCCCCGCAAACAAAGTGCACTGGGCGTGGAACCGATCCGACAAGGATGCCGTCGTCATCGAAGCCCACTCTCCGGGGCTGGTGGGACTCAAGGCGGCCAACGGCGCCGTGGCCCTGTTCGACGACGGCGAAGCGCCGCAGATGCGCCGGCCGGGAATAAATGAATTTGTTTCCTTCGATGCCGCCGCGGTGGAAAGAAAATATTTCGCGGAATCTTGACGATTAGATGACCGTTCGTCTCACATTATTGCTGCTAGGCTGCGCGCTGGTCGCGCTGGCGCCCGACCGGATCAAGCGCGCAGGAACCGCTGCGTATTCCCTACGGCGTGACGACTTCTCTCCAACACCTGCCGGTTCTCGTCGGCAAAGATAGCGGCCTGTTCGCGAAGTACGGTCTCAACGTCGAACCCGTTCACATCCGCGGCGGCGCGTTGATCACGACCATGATCATGAGCGGCACCGTGCAGTTTTCCGGCGCCGGCGCCGAATCCGTGGTCTCGGCGCGCATCGAAGGCGGCGACGTGGCGTTGATCGCCTGCCCGGCCGACAGCGATGCGGTCTATTTTGTCGCGCGGCCGGAGATCAAAACGGCGGCAAATCTCAAAGGCAAGAGCAGCGCGGTCACGAGGCTCGGCTCCACCACTCATTTTTATTTGCGCGCCGCCTTGCGCTCCTTGGGATTGGACCCCGAAAAAGACATGACCATTCTCCAGCTTGGAGGCGGTCCGGAGATCGTTGCGGCGATGCGCGGCGGCAGAGTCGCCGCGGCCGCCCTGCCTTACCGCAATACTTTCAGTTTGATCCAGTCGGGCTGGCCGCTCCTGGTCGATATGTCGACTCCGAATTTTGTTTATCCGTCGTCGTGCGTCGCCACCACCCGAGCGTTCATCAAGAGCAATCCGGCAGTGGTCGAGCGCTTTCTCAAGGCTTACATAGAATCGACGTGGCTCATCAAGAAAGACAGCGCGCTCGCCGAGCAGGTCATCAAGAAATGGCATCGGGAAACCGATGGCGCATTCATCAAGAAGACCGTGGAAGTCTACGCGCGCATTTTCAAGCCGTTACCGTACATTTCGGATCAGGGATTGGAGATCGTCTTGAAGGAAATTGCCGCGCGCCGGCCGGTGTCAAAAGAGTTTTTCGGAAAACCGGAACTGTTTCGCGATCACGGCCCGCTCGACAAACTCGCCAAGGAAGGCTGGATCGAACGCGCCGGCCAATAAACGAACAAATGCGCGGTGCAAATTTGCCGTTATTCTCCAAACCTGGAGGCCGAACCATCCAGGTAACCGGCCGGCGATCACTTTTCACAAAACGGCTGAGCGCGATCGACGCCTAGCGCACGCTCAGTTCTCGCTGCGCCTCTTCGAGGAAAGAAAGGTTCGCGACTTGAGAGTGAGGAACTTGTTTCTGTGACTTGTTCGCCCTGAGAGTTTGCTGAATCACATTTTCGATCGCGGCATCGCTCGCCGAGCCATTCGCGCTCAGCGTTTTGATCATGACCTGATAGCTTTTCTCGGCGACATCGGCATCGATCTTCCATTGCTTGGCGATGAACTCGACGACCTTGAGCTTTTCTTTGCGCAAGTAGAGCAAACTTTTGACGAAACCCCGCACCATCCGTCTTACCTGAGCTGGGTTCTTGCCGATCTTGTTGTCCGAAGTGACCAGGCCGGCTTGAAGTTGTTCTTTGACGACATCGCCGGCCCACGCCAACACGCGAAATCCTTCCTTCTCGCCGATGACGTCGTACGGCGGCGTGAAAATCGCGCCGTGCACCGCGCCCGCGCGCAAGGCCGCTTGATTGTTCGCCTGGCTGCCGAGCCCCTGCGTGACGATGTCGCGCTCGGGATTGAGCCCGAAGGACCTGACGATCTCGCGCGCCACGATGATCCGTCGTGCTGCCAATGGACGTGACGGCGATACTCTTGCCTTTCAAATCCGCCGGCGTCTTGATCTCGGGGCGAACATTAAGCGCGAGCGCCGGACGGATGCCGCCAAAGGCGATCACCTTCACGGGCAGACCGGTCGTCGCCGCGCGCATCATGGTGTCGGCGAGCGTTGCATAATCGAGATCGCCCTGAAGCAACGCCGGCGCCACCAATCGGCCATTCATCAAGACGACTTGGACGTCGAGTCCTTCTTCCCGAAAGATCCCGAAACGTACTCCAACGTAGGAGGGCAACTGGCTCAGCGCCGTAACCGGGATGCCGAGGGTCACTCTATCCGGCTTTTCTTGAGCGAGAACATGATAGAAAGATAAGCACAAAAACAAGCAGATCAGCGAAGTTTTCTTAAAATATTTACTCCTATGTTCCTATTGCTTGGCCGTGGCCTCCGCATCCGCATAACTTCCTTCCTTGAGAGCTAAGCCGCTTTCTGACTTGCGCCGCGATAACGCCAGCGCAACAGCCGCCGCTCGATGACTTCCGCGCAGAAGAATAACAACAGGACAAACGCCATGATGAGAAAGATGAGTCCCATGGTAAGGGCCGCATTGTAAGTGCTTTGCGCAAACTGAAGTAAATAACCTAGGCCGCGTGTCGCTGCGACAAACTCGCCGACGCAGGCACCCGTAAAAGCAAACCCGACGGCGACCTTGAGACTGCCAAGCACCCACGCCGTTACCGAAGGAATGTAAACCTCGCGCAACAGAACCATGCGCCCGCCGCCGAGGGTGCGCACCCGATCCACCAAAAGCTGGTTGACGTCTTTGATGCCGTTGTAGACGGCAAAAAAAATCAGCACGGCGACGAGCACGACCGCGAGGGCGATCTTCGACGGCACTTCGATGCCCAGCCAGATGACGAAGAGCGGCGCAAAAATGACCCGCGGGATCGCGTTGAGCAGCAGCATGACCGGCTCGAGCATAACTTCCGACGATCGAAAGATCGAGCAAAGGCTTGTGGTCGACCGAGGGAGCTAATAGACCCGCGGCCCTGTGCGCCTCCGCGACTCGGTTAGCCGCGGCAAGATCGATTTTCACATTGTCGGGATAGAGCGAGCGGCGGTAACGTTCGAGAATACCCGCGAGGCGGTCGCGATTGGCGCCGGTGATAAGCTCCTTGGGCAGCGCGGCGACGGCTTCTTTCACGGGGATAGCGCCGGTATCGCGCAAACCTTTGGCCAGCGCGCGCGAAAGCCGCGCCATCTCGTCGCGGCGCCGCTCGCGTTCCTCCAGGCGTACCGCCACGCCCATGAACTCGTAGGCTCCGCCGAGGTGGCGGTTGGCCTCCTCGATATCCATGATATTCGAAATCACGCGGCCTCCCGCCTCGGTAACCAAGCTCAACGCCGGCTCCTGGACCATCCCGGCATCCACTTGGCCCAGTTTGAGCGCGTCCAAGATATTCGTGCCGAGAGTCGCAAAACGCACTTTGTTGGAATCCGCGCCCGCGCGCTTCATGAGAAACAGCAGCAATATATGTTCGGCGTTGCCCAATGCAGAAATCCCGACCGTGCGGTTTTCCAGATCCTTGAAGACTACGGATCTCTTTGGCTGTTTTCGGCGCGCTGGCGAGAGCAAACAACGGCAGCCTTCCCGTCGATGCAAAACGCGCAATCTTCGCGCCGCGCGCATACGCTTGCAGCGCGACATCGAAAGATGTTCCGGCGTAATCCACCGAACCGCCGACCAGCGCCTGCATCGCCACATTGCCGCCACGCGTGTAGACCAAGCGAACGTCGAGGCCCTCGTCCTTGAAATGGCCGCGCGCGCGCGTGACTTCGTAGGGAATGACGCAGAGAAGCTGGCCGCAAAAAGCAAGCAATACCTGGCGGCCTTGTCCGTAGGCGTTCCTCTCCGAAACGAAGATGATGCCGCCCGCCAGACCGGCAAGTCGTTTGAGCGCGCCGCGGCGACCGATGAATTTCTTACCGTTGACGATTTCCGGTTCGCCGGTGAATTCCGGAGTTAATTTTTCGCAGCAATCCATGGCGGCCTCCGAATTTTTTAGTGCCTGTTGCCGGTGATCCGCGAATCTACGTTGGGGTCTAAGCGGGTTGGGCTTGCAATCGCGCTAGTAAAATACAACATCAACATCAAAAGACAACCGCGATAGATCTTGCCACGCGTGCGAAGCAATTGTACAGTCGCTCATCAATGGAGTGACGCGGCGGACATCAGATCCGCCAGCTGAAGCGTCGGACCCTAGGAACGGCAAGGAAATGAAAAACAACTGTACATTGGCCGCCAATTTGATCGCTTCTTTGGAACTAAAACTACCGCCGGTCGCCGTCGCATTCTCCGATGCCGCCAATGTCCCGCGCTATGATGGCATCGCGCCTGCCGGATGCTTTTTCTGGCAGGAGGCGGCGACCCGAACGTTCGTCACCGCTGCGAAGGATCATGGGCTCTGCTCGATCGGCGTGCATACGCACCATCTGGCCCAGCCTGCGCGCACTCATTTAACCGAGCTGAGCGAAGCGCTTAAGGCCATGTGCGATCTCGACTACGTGCGTCCCGAAGAAGTGGCAAACATTCCCGTGATCAAGCGAGAAGTTAAGTATGTGACTTATGGGCCCCTGGCCGCCTTCCCGCTTTTTCCGGAAGTGGTCATCCTCTTCGCCCACGCCCGGCAAAGTCTTGTTCTCAGTGAGGCGGCGGCTCGCGTTGACAAGGGCGCTCCGCCGGCCATGGGACGCCCCGCCTGCGCCATGGTTCCGCATGTGCTCAATCGTGGAAACGCCGCCATGAGTCTGGGCTGCTGCGGCGCGCGCGCTTACCTCGACACCCTGACCGACGACGTAGCCATGTGGGCGTTCCCGGGCGGCAAGCTCGAGCAATATGATACCGAGATTGCCGCGCTAGCGCGCGCAAATAAAACGTTGACAACGTTTCATCTGCGTCGGCGCGAGGATGTCGAGGCCGGTAAGCAGCCCACCGTAAGAGAATCGCTCGAACGACTTTCGTCTCGGCAATAAAATTGACGCAACGGCGGCCGCAGCCGCCGTTTGCAAGAAATGGGGGACGGCCATGCCCATAGCAAATGTCCGCGGCGCGAACATCAATTATAAAGTGCTCGGCAGTCAAGGTCCCTGGGTGGCGCTTGTCGCCCGGCGGCCGGCGCGACATCAGCGGCATCGAGCTGCTGGCCAGCGAAGTTGCCAAGCGTCGGCCACCGGGTCGTCATCTTCGACCGGCGCAACTGCGGCGCCTCCGACGTCGTCATCGACGGCAACGAATCGGAATACGAGATCTGGGCGGACGATATCCATGAACTGCTTACGCAGCTCGGCGCCCTACCCGCCTTCGTCGGCGGCAGCTCGTCGGGTTGCCGAACGGCGCTGTTGTTCGCGCTGCGCCATCCCGATGCGGTTCGCGGGCTGCTCCTGTGGCGCGTCACCGGCGGCCGCTTCGCCTGCGAGCGTTTGGCGGAAGAATACTATGGCCAGTTTATCGAGGCGGCAAAAAAGGGCGGCATGGCGGCGGTCTGTGAAATGGAACATTGGAAAGAGCGCATCGAAGCGAGGCCGGAGAACCGCGCCGCGCTGATGAACATGACGCCCGATCGTTTCATCGCGGTGATGTCGCACTGGCGCGAGTATTTTCTCAAAGGCGCCGACCTGCCCGTGATCGGCGCCAGCGAAGCGGACTCAAAATCCATCAAAGTTCCGGCTTGCGTCGTTCCCGGCAACGACAACACCCACGGCCGTCAAACCGGCGAGAACCTCGGCCGCCTGCTGCAAAAGAGCGAAGTGCATATGCTTTTTCCAAAGCACTATGACGAGCCGCTGAGCCCGCGGGAAGAATGGGACGAAAAGGCCGGCGAAATGGCCGCGCTGTTTTCCGACTTTATCAAACGATCTTCGGCGGCCGCGGCCTGAGCATCAAAGCGAGAGCGAGGAAGACAATGTTCGACCCAGTGGAAGCGACAAAAGAAAAAATGGTTTTGGTTTGCAAGGTGCTGCAAAAGCAGCGCATGGTCGACGGCTACGGCCATCTGACGGTGCGGCTCGGCGACGGCCGCTTCTTGAGCACGCCGCATATGCCGCCGGGGAAAGTCGCTCTGCGCGACCTGATCTTCATCGATGCCGAAGGCAAAAAACTCCAGGGCGTCGGCGAGCCCAACGGCGAAACGCCGATGCATACCTCCATCTACAAAGCGCGGCCCGACGTGCAGTGCATCTTGCACTATCACCCCGATGAAGTGATCGCGGTAGCGGCTACTGGTCAAGGAATCAAAGTCCTGTCCAACAGCGGCGTCCACTTTTACCGCGGCACCCCGATCTATGATTCCCCGTTGCTCATCCGAACTCACCAGCTCGGCGACAAAGTCGCCGCCACCTTGGGTGATCGCAGCGCGGTGCTGCTGCGCGGTCATGGCGGGACGGTGGTGTCGAACAATCTCGATAATTTGCTGCGCCTCGGTCTCGATCTCGTGCGCGCCGCCAAACTGCAGATCATGACCGCGCCTCTTGGTGCACTCAAAACCCATAGCCAGGAAGAATGCGAGCAGATGGTCAAGGGCCATGACCAACCCAACGCAAATCGCCGTTACATCGACTACTACATTTCCGAGCTCGTCGACTGAACGGCGGCCGCAAGGTCAGCGGGGATATTTCGCCGCCAGCTCGACCGCCATCGATCGGAGGCGGCCAGCGCAGACACCATTGTTGACTGTCCACGGTAAACCAAAGTTGCCGATCGCCGCCGCTGCTCGAACGTGCGCCGGCAAACGGTCGACATTCCCGCATTCCCGCGGGAAATCTCGCTCGCAACCGCCGGGATGCGGATTGGAATAAAGCTTGCTCCTCCGCGGATCAGTTCGCAATCAAGTCTGAAAGGAGAAACAAATCATGGCGGATAGACCGAAAGTTTGTATCGATCGGGTGTTGCCGACGGAGTTCATGCGCCCGCAGCGCACCATGCGCACGCGCGGCGGCGAGCGTGCCATAGCGCCGATCGGAAAAACCTGGATGAACGGATCGACCCTGCGCGTGCGCTTTCATCGGCGGCAGCGCGAGCGAACAGGCGACCGCGCGCGAGCAGGCCGGCTGGTGGGCGCAGGCCTGCAACTTGAAATTCGACTTCAACAACGCGCCCAACGCGGAAATCCGCATCGCCTTCGATCAGAGCGACGGCGCCTGGTCCTACGTCGGCACAGACTGCCGCAACATTCCCGCCAACCAGCCGACCATGAACCTCGGCTTTCTCGACGGCGGCACCACCGCGCACGAGTTCGGCCACGCCATCGGCCTCGCCCACGAGCACCAGAATCCGCAAGGCGGCATCCAGTGGAACGAGCAAGTCGTGATCGAAGAGCTGGCGAAGTCGCCCAACTTCTGGGACGAGGCGACGGCCCGGCACAACGTCCTGCGCAAATACAGCATCGACCAGATCAACGGCACCGAGTTCGATCCCGACTCGATCATGCTCTACTTCTTTCCGGCGTCATGGACGCTCAACGGCATCGCCACCAAGGCCAATGAGATTCTCTCGACCATCGACAAGCAATTCGTCGCCGGCGCCAAGATGTATCCCAAGACCGGCGTGACCCCCTCGAATGCCGTCGAGCTCCAAGTCAACGCCAACAAGCGCACCGCCGCATCGATCGGCAAGTTCGGCGAGGAGGATCTCTATCCAATTCACCGCCGCGCGCGACGGCCGCTACCGCATCGACACGCGCGGCTCGACCGACGTCGTGATGAAGCTCTTCGGTCCGAACAGCGAAACAGCGCTGATCGCCGAAGACGACGATTCCGGGGTCGATACCAACGCGCTGATCACGCGGGAGCTCGTCGCCGGCCAGTATTTCGTCCAGGTCCGGCACTACAATCGCGCGAGCGGCAAAGGGAAGTATTCGATCAAAGTGCAGCGGCTCTAAAGCGTGCGCGCCGATGCGCGTCCGGGAAGCTTCACTATCGGCATGAACCCGCCGCGCGCGAAACGAACAAGCAGATAAGGAGACGCGGAGACAAGGAAATTGTCTTCCCGTCTCCGAGTCGCTTTGTCTCCCAGTCTCCCCTCTCCAGCGCACGCCGAAGGGCGAACGGCTTGCGCGCGCGCCACGCGCCGCATAAAGTCGAGCCTCGCCCTTGCACGGCGGCAAAACTTTCCAGACGAGGTTTCCTCATGAACGCCGGCCTGAAAACCACTGCGGCCGCAGCCGAATTCGTCGAGCAGATCACGGCCGATGCGATTCCCGCCGAAGCCATGCGCATCGGCACGCGCTGCCTGCTCGACGGCCTCGGCCTTTTCGTCGCCGGCTCCGAAGAGCACACCGTGCAACTTCTCGTCGAAGACGCCGCAAGAGCTGGGCGGACGGCCCGACGCTCTGTTGCTGAGCCGCGGCAGCGCGAAAGTGCCGGCGCCGACGGCCGCGCGCATCCTGGGCACCGCCGGTCACGCCCACGATTGGGACGATAGTCAAGTGAGCGTCGATCCGGCGCACGTGTACGGGCTTGTTGACTCACCCGACGATTCCGCCGCTTTCGAGCGCGCTGGTGATGGCGCAAAAACTCGGCGCCGTCGACGGCACGGGCTTTTATGACTCGCGTTCCTTGCCGGCTTCGAAGTCGAGTGCAAGATCTCCGAATGGATGCTGCCGGAGCACTACCTCAAAGGCATGCATTCGAGCGGCACCGTCGGCACCTTCGGCGCCTACGCCGCGGCGGCGAAGCTGCTCGGATTGACGGGCGACAAGCTGCGCAGCGGCTTCGGCATCGCGGCCAGTTTCGCCGCCGGCATTCGCTGCAACTTCGGCACGATGACCAAGCCGCTCCACGTCGGCCGCGCCGCCGAGAACGGCGTCACCGCCGCGCTGCTGGCGGCGCGCGGTTTTACCGCCGATCCGGACGCGCTCGACGGCCCCTGGGGTTTTTACGCCGTGCACGGCGGCGGCGTCAGCGCCGAAAAAGTCTCCCAAGGCTTCGGCAAGGTTTGGACGATCGTCGAGCCGGGCGTATCGATCAAGCCGTACCCGTGCGGCGTGCTGACTCATCCGACCATCGATCTGATGCTGCAGCTCGTCACCGAACACGACATCGAGCCGGATCGAGATCGAGGCCGTCAAAGTTTACGCCGGCACGAATATCCTAAATCCGATCCGCTATCCGATCGCTGCCAATCATCTGCAGGCGAAATTTTCTCTTCCCGCCGCGCTGGCGATGATCGCGCTGGCCCGCCGCGCCGGCAAGCGGGAATTCTCCGACGAGTTCGTCGGATCGGCGCCGATGCAGGCGATGCAGCAGCGCATCACCACCGAACTGGATCCGGAAATCGAAAAGATGGGCTTCGACAAAATGCGCTCGCGCATCGCCATTCGACTCAAAGACGGCCGCGCCGTGGAAGGCTGGGCCGACGAGCGCTACCGCGGCGGCCCGGAAAATCCGCTGAGCGATGCCGACCTCGAAGCCAAAGTGCGCTCGTGCTGCGAGGGCGCGCTCGATCGCGAACGGCAGTCGGAGTTGATCAATGCGGCTCGGAAAATCACCGAGCTCGCCGATGTCGGAGATTTGATGCGCATCGTCAATTGTCTGAAACGAGAATCGTAGACGCTTGTTTGGATTATTTTTAACTGTGGGGTGAGTGAAGAAGCATAGGATGGGCTGAGAGCGTTAACGATATCCTTCGTCCCCAACACTGAAATCAAGACGCAGCGGGAAATTGACCCGCGGCGATTAAAAGTACGCTTGCAAATTCACCAAATACTCCTGCGTGCCGGCGCGCTGATTGAACTCGAAGCGAACCGCCAGGTTCTTGCTGAGCGTGTAGCGCTGGTGCGCGGTGACGCGCCATTCGCCGGACTTGTCGCCGGCGGTAAACTGGAGATAGCCGGCCGATAGCCCCATTTTCCAGCGCTCGCTGACATCCAGCAGCGCCCCCGCGCTCGCGCCCGCGCCGAGCCGATAGTCGCTGTCGAAAACCCTTCCGTACTCGGCGGCAAGGTCGGCGAAAGCGAAATACACCTCGCGCGTCAACCAGGAGCTTTCCGCGGCCAGGCCGATGCCGCCGGTAAAATTGCCGATGCGGCAAAAGCGGCAGCCGTTATGCCGGATGGTGTCGAATCCCGTGGCGACCTTCCACGACGGGCTGAGGAACAGCGCGTTGACCGGCGACAGCGAAACGATGTTCACCAGGGTGAAGCGATCGATACGCGTATGGCCTCTTTCCGGATAGTGGCGCAGCGAGATACCCAAAGCTTCGATCTGCGCATCGGGCGTGTAGCCGTACTCGGGATCGAGGAGGTCGTGAAACGCCAGACGAAAATTTATCTCGCTGAAGCCGTCGCCTTCGCGCCAGCCAGCGCCCACGCCGGCGCGCATGACCTTGTGCCCTTCCTCCGGTGGGCCAGTAAACGGTTTCGGCGTATTGCCGGCCGGAGCCACCCTGAGCCTGCTGCGCGCCACCAGCACCGTCTTGTTGCGCTGCTGATAAATGGCCGTATCGTCTGTCTCCGTGGCCGCCTGATACAGCAGGTAATCGGATGCCACGTCGAGCACGCGCGCCTGGCGCTCCGGCGCCAAGCGGGTGAAGCCGTCGGCGCGCGCCTTCTGTGGATCGGCGACGATCGTCGATAGCCAGCCCCGCTCCGCGCTAGAAAGCGCTTCGCGGCCGCGCCGGATTTGCGTTGCGCGCGACGGCCGAAAGATCACTTCTTTGACCAATCCCGGCCGCTCGGCGATCATGCGCACGCCATCCGAAGGAAACGTATAAAACCAAAAGCGCTCGGTAAGATGAATTTCCGGATCGGCCACATCGATCAGGGAAAGAATCTGATAGGCGCAGTTCTCCTTGAAAAAAAAATAATCGAAGGCCGCGTTGCCCATCTCCCAGGTATGCATCAGCATGCGCTCGATCTGCTCCGCGGTCAGATTGAGGCGGTATTCCCAGATATCGCGGTTCTCGAAATCGCCGTACTCCCTCGCCTTGACGTAGTAGGGATGAGTCGAAAAATAACCGCTGAAGCCGCCGGCGACGCCAAGCACGGCGAACAGGATGCCGTTGTCCGTCGTCACGTCGGCGGAATAGTTGACCGTGTAGGCGAGCAAACGGGTCTGCTCGGTCTGACCCCGTTGGTCCACGCGCAGCAGCAAATGGCCGAACATGGAGGAAGGATTGTTCATGTAGGCGGAGGGAAAGATCAGCGTGATCGATGCCGGATTCAGCTCCTGGAGCCAAGCGCGAAATCGCTCGCAGGACTGCGGCGGCAGGCGCGCTTCATCGATGGCGAGCGCGTTCTTCAGCCAATGATAGCGCGCGATGAAAGCGCAGCGCCCGGGCTGGCGCGATCTCCCGACAAGATCGGTGGAAAAAAATTGCGCGAGGGTGGCCTGGAGCTCGGCCTGTGGGTCGGTTTTACCTTGAGGTGAAAGAAAAAATCCGGGTTCGTCAGCCTCGCTCTCGTACCCGCCGCCGAGAGTCGCGCGGTAGTGTAGCAGCAAATGCCAGTAGCGTTGCTGATGTAGTTGGGTTGCCGCGGCGCGCTGCTGGAGCTCTCGAAGATACGAGGCGTGCTCAGCGCGGCCTAGCGCCGTGTTTCCAAAGAAACACAGCGCCAGCACCGCAAGACCGACGAATCCCGACAAAGGAAAGGCAGCGAGCCTCAGCCGAGGGCCGGAGCTCGGTGGGCTTAGTTCAACGTGAGTTTCGTGAAGCTCGGGTGCGCTTCCATGCCGCTTTGTAACGTCTGGATCATCGCGCCGGGCGTCGAATCCCCGGATTCTACCAAGCTTACGTATTGGGTTTGGGCCATAGTGAAAAACTCCGGGCGGCTCTCTTCGGGGACGCCCATGAGCTCGGCCAGCGAGGCGAGGTGCTCGCCTCCGCCGCGCGCCATTTCCTGCGAAAGGCTCTCGTAGTTGGCGGCGGCGAAGATGCTCGCTTTGTGCTCGCTCATGATCGTGCCGTCGTTGGTGCAGCCCGAAGTTCCCGAGCTGATGCCGAAGGTCTGGTTGCCGAAGGTGCCGTTGGTCGTCGCCATCAAGACCTGCGGCGCGATGCTTTTCTGACGGCCGTAATCCGACCACGCCAATTTGCCCAGGCCGCAGCCGGGTCCCGTATCCGGATGGTCCGCCCATGCTCCCGTCGCGCTCAGCGGCAGCAAAAGCACGCCTAGTCGCAGCCATTTTTTGTTGATCATCTCGTGCCTCCTCGCGTAAGATTTTGTAGCCCCAACTTTAGCTTGTAGAATATACCCTGGCAAGACTATGGCGCGGATATTTCAGCGCGGCCTTCTATAGACCAGACGGGCCGGAGAATTCATCGGCTTTCGATAGCAATGACAAGCGGGTTCTGGTAATACGCAAAGCTTCAGCAGAGTCGACGCAGCGTTGCTGGAAAATGAGCATCCATCGCCGGCAATTCGCCAAAAAAGTTCTCGCCGCGGCCGCAGCGGCCGTATGGCCGCCTTTTCATATCGTCCGTGCGCAAAACGCGAAATTGAAGATCGGCGTGCTCCTGCCGAAGTCGGGACTGCAGGGCGTGATCGGCCAGTCGTGCCAAAAGGGCGCGGATCTCGCGCCGGGAGTGATTCGCGATTTGCTCGGCGTCGATATCGAGCTGATGAACGCCGACACGGAGACCAACGTCGATACCGCGCGCACGCGCGCCGAGAGGTTGATTCAGGAAGGCGCCCACTGTCTGGTCGGCCCGTTCGACTCCGGCGCGGCCGCCGCCATCGCTCAGGTCGCCGAGCAGCGCGGCGTACCGTTCGTGATCAATATCGCCGCTGCGCCGCAGATCACCGAACAGGGTTACAAATTCGTCTTTCGCAATTTCCCGGTGGCCTCGGAGCTGGTAACGAATGGATTGACGCTCATCAACGACCTATTTCACGCCACGGGCACAACGCCGCGCACGGCCGTGTTCATGCACGTCAACGACACTTTCGGACAAGCCAATGCCAAAGCGATCGGCGCCATCGTGCCGAAGCTCAACCTGCCGTTCAAACTTCTCGATACGATCTCCTACGATCCCGCCGCCAAAGATTTGTCGGTGGAAGTCGCCAAGGCGAAAAGCACCAAGGCCGATTTCCTTCTCCTCGTGTCGCGCTTGAACGACGCGATCGTGCTGCGCCGCGAGATCGTCAAGCAGCGCTGGAATGTCATGGGCGTCATCAGCCCGGGCTCGCCCGGTATGTACGAGAACCAGTTTTATCAAACGCTCGGCAAGCTCTCCGAGCACTGCGTCTCCAACGTGCCCTGGTACGACCCGAAAGCCGCGCTGACCAAGAGCGTCGATGCGGCGTTCAAAAAGCGCAACCCGAAAGATCAACTCAGATTTCATGCGCTCAACGTCGGCTATACTTTCGAAGCGATTTTGGTTGCGGCCGACGCTTACAAGCGCTCAAAGTCGGCCGCGGCGCAAGCTCTCACCGAAGCGATTCGTCAAACGGAAATCAAAACGCGCATGATGATCGGCGGACCGATCAAATTCAATGCCAAGGGACAGGTCGAAGGCAACTTGTCGGCGTGCATTCAGAACCAAGGGCAAAAGCCGGTGCTGGTGCTTCCCGCCGCGGCGGCGGAAGCCAAACCCGTGTTTCCATGGAATGAGTTACAAGAAAGCGTAGAATCCAAAGCGACGGTTGTCGATGTCAGTGACAGTTCATCAGGATGTCATCCTGAGCCAACGGCGAAGGATCTGCTTTTCTTTCGGCCAGTCAGAACGAATGCAAAGCAGATTCTTCGTCGCAGGGCTCCTCAGAATGACATGATGAATTATTCGCGCTCACACGAGTCTGCCTAATACATCTTCGCTTACCGTGACCATCGATCTCGTCAATCTCGTCAACGTCATCATCTCCGGCGTGCTCACCGGGCTCGTCTACGGCCTGATGGCGCTCGGTTTGTCGGTCATCTTCGGCGTCGCGCGCATCGTCAACTTCGCCCACGGCGAAATGATGACCCTGGCCATGTACGCCGCCGTCCTCGCGTTTGCCTTCCTCGGACTCGATCCGTTTGCCGCGCTCGTGCCGATCGCCGTCGCTTTTTTCCTGTTCGGTTATCTCTTGCAAACGGCGGTGATCAATCGTTTCATCGCTCGACCCGAACACAGCCAGTTCATGCTGCTCCTGGCCATCGCCGTGATCATGGTGAACGCGCTGCTGATCATCTTTGGCCCCGACGCGCGCAGCGTGCAGCTCGATCATTTGCTGGAATCGATCGCCATTGGCCCGCTGCTCGTCGATCGCGGAAAATTCTACGCCGCTCTGGTTTCCTGCGCCGCATCGGCGGCGCTCTTCGCTTTTTTTCGCCTGAGCCGCCCCGGCACGGCGATCCGGGCGTGCGCGGACAACTGGCTCGGCGCCAGAGTCGTCGGCCTCAACGTCAAGCGGCTTTATTCGATCGCTTTCGGCCTCGGCAGCGGCTCGGTGGCGGTCGCGGGCTGCATGATGGTCCTTCTCTTCGACGTGACTCCCGCGTCCGGTCCCGCCTACACGCTGCTCGCCTTCGTGATCGTCATCGTCGGCGGTCTCGGTTCCATGTCCGGCGCCCTCGCCGGCGGCGTGCTCATCGGCGTCTCGGAAGCGGTGGCGGGCCTGTTTATCGCGCCGTCCGCGAAAGGCATGTTCAGCTTCGCTTTGCTTATTTTGGTTTTGCTCTTTCGCCCACGCGGTCTTTTGGGCGGCCGATCGTGAACCCGCGCGCTATTGCTCTGCTCGCCGGTCTGGGGGCCGTATTACTTTGCTTTCCGCTCGTCGCCAGCGATTATGTTTTATCCGTCGCCACGCTCTTTTTGTTCTTCGCGTACACCGGACAAGCATGGAATATCCTCATGGGCTTCGCCGGCCAGCTTTCGCTCGGCCATTCGGCCTATCTCGGTCTGGGCGCGTACGCCGCCGCGGCGCTGCATTATCATTTCGGCATGGGACCGTGGGCGGGGTTGTGGCTGGCATTGGTTCTCTGCGGCGCGCTCGGCGCAATGATCGGCGCGCTGGCGTTCCGTTACGGCGTTTCCGGCGTTCACTTTACGCTTCTCACGATCGCCGTCGCGGAATTCATGCGCATCGGCTTCGACCATTTCACCTGGGTCGGGGGCTCCGGCGGCCTTTTTCTGAAAGTCGCCCAGCGCGACTACATCGATCTGCTCAATCTGCGCGGTACGCCCGCGATGTTCTATTACGTGATCCTGGCGCTCGCCGCCGGCGCATTGGGATTGAGCGCCTGGCTGTTGCGCCGCCGGCCGGGCTACTACTGGCGGGCCATTCGCGAAAACGAGGACGCGGCGCAGGCGCTCGGCATCCACACGTTTCGCTGGAAGATGCTGGCGATGACCTTCAGCGCGTCGATGACATCGCTCGGAGGAGTTTTTTTGGCTTTTTACTATAACAATCTTTTCCCCGAGCAGGTCTTTCATATCTCGCGCTCCATCGAGATTATTCTCGGCCCGATTATCGGCGGCATGGGCACGCTTTTCGGGCCCATTCTCGGGGCGGCGCTGCTGGCGCTCCTCGCCGACGGCGCCACCGAAATACTCGCGGCGACCGGGTGGGAGATCCCCGGCCTGAAGCACCTGATGTACGGTGTCGCTCTGTTCGTCGTGATCACCGTCTTGCCGCACGGCGTCTGGCCCGCTCTCGCGCGCAAGCTCAAAGTGACAAAATGACGCCGCTTTTGGAAGCGCAACAGGTCAGCAAGACGTTTCGCGGCCTGCGCGCGCTGTCGAGGGTTTCGTTGTCTGTTGAAACGCGCTCCGTCACCGCGCTGATCGGTCCCAACGGCGCAGGAAAAACCACGTTGTTCAATTTGGTAGCCGGCGCGACGGCTTCGGATGGCGGCAGGATCTATTTCGGCGGCAAGCGCATCGACGGATTGCGTCCCGATCAAATCTGCGAGCTTGGCATCGCCAGGACTTTTCAGATCGTCAAGCCGTTCGGCGGCCTGACCGTCCTCGACAACGTCATCGTCGGCGCCCTCAAGCGCCATCGATCGGCGCACGAAGCGCGCCGCCGCGCCGATGCGATTCTTGAAAATCTCGGTCTCGGCGCCCAAGCGCGATCTGCCCGCGTCGGCTTTGACCCTGCCTGACCGCAAGCGGCTCGAAGTTGCCCGGGCGATCGCCACCCAACCGAAACTCCTGCTCCTCGACGAAGCGATGGCCGGCCTCCGTCCGGCCGAATGCGAGCCGATGATCGAGTTTCTGCGCGCGATCAACCGGCGTGATGGCCTCACGATTCTGCTGATCGAGCACGTCATGCGCGCGGTGATGGCGCTGGCGCAATCGGTGGTCGTGCTTCACCAAGGAGAAGTGATCGCCAGCGGCACGCCTGAAAACATCGCACGCGAGCCGGCGGTGCTCCAATGCTACCTCGGCGCGAGCGTCGAAACGTGAGAACACTGCTCGAAATCAGAGATCTCGACGTCTTCTACGGTGATGCTCAGGCTCTTTCAGGCGTTTCCCTCGATGTACCCGAAAACGAGATTGTTGCCATCGTCGGTGCCAACGGCGCCGGCAAGTCCACTTTGATCCGCGCCATCGCCGGCATCGAACGCGCGCGCGCGGGGCGCATCTCATTTGCCGGACGCGACCTCGCGGGTCTCGAATCCCATGAGATTTGCAATTTAGGCATCGGTCACGTCGCCGAAGGCCGGCAACTCTTTCCCGGCCTGACCACCCTGGAAAACCTCGAGACTGGCGCCATGCTCTCGCGCGCCCGTATTCACATGAAGCAAACTTTGGAAGAGGTATTCGCTCTTTTTCCGCGTCTGGCGGAGCGCCGCAAACAACTCGCCGGCACTCTCTCCGGCGGCGAGCAGCAGATCCTCGCCATCGGCCGCTGTTTGATGAGCCGCCCGGACCTGATGATGCTCGACGAACCTTCGCTTG
This sequence comes from uncultured delta proteobacterium, assembly GCA_963745035.1. Classification (GTDB taxonomy): domain Bacteria; phylum Desulfobacterota; class Binatia; order UBA9968; family UBA9968; genus DP-20. The sequence continues at coordinate 1,052,645 of CAVUVW010000013.1, forward strand.
GCTTGGCCCCGGATCGGGTGCAGCAACTGCTGCAAACGATTCACAGGCTCAACCAGAACGGCTTGACGATTTTGCTGGTCGAGCAGAACGTCGCCGCTTCCTTGAAAATTTCCCAGCGGGCCTACGTTCTCGAAAATGGTCGCATTGTCATGTCTGGCGGGGGAGTCGATCTGCTGGGAGACGACCGCGTGCGCCGGGCGTATCTCGGACTATAAAACGGTTGAGCCGCTTCGCGCCGAGCGCGAAGCTCTTGACGGCCTCATTGTTTCCCGGATAACAAAGGGTTGACCTGCGGCAATGATGGACGGCTGGCAAGTCAGGTCGATGGCCGAAGCGCGCCATTCCACTAAAAAATAGAATCCATGGAGGCAACTCGATGAGCGATACCGAGATCAAAAAATCCACCCAGCGCTGGCAGTCCGACGTGATCGTCGATCTGATCAAGCAGTACGACTTCCCGTACATCGCGCTCAATCCCGGCGCGAGCTACCGCGGGCTGCACGACTCGCTGGTGAACTACGGCGAGAATAAACCGCCGATGCTGCTCTGCAATCACGAGAAGATCGCCGTGCAGATCGCCCACGGCTATGCCAAGGCGAGCGGCAAGCCGATGATGGCGATCGTCCACAACGTCGTCGGCCTGCTGCATGCGCCGATGGGTATCTATTACGCCTACATCGACCGCTCGCCGGTCTTTATCGTCGGCGCCACCGGTCCGATGGATGAAAAGCTGCGCCGCCCATTCATCGACTGGATTCACACCGCGTTCGCTCAAGGCGACGTCGTGCGCGGTTTTACCAAGTGGGATTACCAACCCGGCAGCATTCACGGCGTGCCGGATTCTTTCGCGCGCGCCTATTCGATCATGATGAGCGAGCCGCAGGGACCCGTGTACATGGTTTACGACTCGGCGATGCAGGAAAGCGCCATGAAAGAGGAGATGGCGCTGCCGAAATACAAAGTGAAGGTGCCGTCGCGGGTTGCGCCGGAGCCGGCGGTCGTCGAAGAGGCCGCGGATATGCTCATGGCCGCGGAGAATCCGTTGCTGCTGACGGAATACGCCGCGCGCATGCCCATCGGCTTCGATTCCACCGTGCAATTGGCGGAAACCATCGGCGCCTCGGTTTACGACATCAACAAGCGCCTCGGCTTTCCCAACCGCCATCCGCTGAGCCTGAGCTTTCACGGCGACGCCTTCAAAGGCGTCGATGTCGTCGCTGCCCTGGACGTCGTCGACTGGACGCGCGGCTCGCACAAACTGAATACCCAAACGCGCGAGGTCAGCGTCGTCACGGCGCCGGACTGCAAATGGATCGATGTCGGCTTCGCCGATATCGAGATCAGCAAGTGGGCGACGGATTACAACAAGCACCACAATTGGGATCTGCGCGTGCTCGGCGACAGCGCGCTGTCGCTCCCCGCGCTCACCGCGGCCTGCCAGAAACGTATCGACGGCAACAAGTCGCTCGACGACGAAAATCGCCGAGCGCAAAAAAGCCATCGGCGACCGCCACGCGCGCCAGTGGCAAAAATGGCAGGATCAAGTCAAAGAGGAATGGAACCAGCGCCCCATGACCGAGTCGCGTCTGGCGCACGAGCTGTGGCAGGTCATCAAGGACGAAGACTGGGTGCTCACGGCCAATACGCTGAAAGAATGGGTGCACAAGGTTTGGAACTTCGACAAACCCTATCGCCACGTCGGCCGCGAGCTCGGCACCGGCACCCAGATCGGCATGTCCATCGGCGTCGCTCTGGCGCACAAGGGCATCGGGCAAGCTCGTGATCGATCTCCAGCCCGACGGCGATCTCATGTTCGATCTCGGCGCGCTGTGGATGCCGATCAAGTACGACATCCCGATGCTGATCGTGATGTACAACAACCGCGCCTACTACAACGACTGGGCGCACCAGATCCACATGGCGCACCAGCGCGGCACCGACCCGGCGCGCGCTTATATCGGCATGGACCTCGAAGGCCCGCCGCCCGACTTCGCCCACATCGCCAAAGGCATGGGATGGTACGCCGAAGGCCCGATCGAAGATCCCGGCCGAAGTCGGCCCGGCGGTGAAACGCGCCATCGCGCAAGTCAAAGCCGGCAAGCCGGCGCTGGTGGACGCGGTAGTCTGGCGCCGCGGTGAGAATGCGTAGGGATGATGCAACCACGATGTGATTCATGAGCTTCGCGCGCCAACAAATAAAGACAGTAGGCAGTTTCCAGGGCACGATTTTGCTTCAGTCGTCATTCCCGCGCACGCGGGAATCCAGGTTTCTTCTCGCCGAATTAGTCTGGATACCCGCTTTCGCGGGTATGACGGAACCCAACCGCTACTCCGCCAGCTAGAAGATTCTCCGTGTCCTTCCTGCTGAACAAAACTTGAGAGATCATAAGGAGGAAAAATCGCATGGCAAAGCCTGCTCCGAAAGCAGAGACGATCAAGAAATCCGACCGGCGCTGGCAGTCCGACGTCATCGTCGACATGATCAAGCGCTACGATTTCGAATATATCGCGCTTAATCCCGGCGCGAGCTACCGCGGGTTGCACGATTCGCTGGTAAACTACGGCGAGAACGATCCGCAGATGCTGCTCTGCCAGCACGAAAAGATCGCCGTGCAGATCGCGCATGGGTATGCGCGTGCCAAGGGCAAGCCGATGATCTCCATCGTGCATAATCTCGTCGGCCTGCTGCACGCTCCGATGGGCGTGTACTACGCCTATCTCGATCGCGCGCCGGTTTTCATTATCGGCGCCACCGGGCCGATGGCCGAACCCAAGCGCCGTCCGTTTATCGACTGGATCCACACCGCCAACGGCCAAGGCGAAGCGATTCGCAATTTCGTCAAATGGGATTACCAGCCGACCACGGTGGACGGCGTGCCGGGCGCGTTCGCGCGCGCCTACTCGGTGATGATGAGCGCGCGCCAGGGACCGGTCTACATGGTTTACGATGCCGGCCTCCAGGAAGCGGAATTGACTCACGACGTCGAGATGCCGCCGGCCGGCGCGATCGACGTTCCCACGGCCCCGTCCGCCGATCCAGTCGCGTTGGCGAAAGCTGCGGACACACTAGCCGCCGCGAATCGGGTGGCGATCATCGCCGACTTCGCCGCCCGCCCGCCGCACGGCTGGAATCACGTCGTCGAATTGGCTGAGACCCTCGGCGCTTCGGTTTGGGATGTCGGTTCCCGCTTGAACTTTCCGAGCGATCACCCGCTTAACTTGACGATGGATCCGGACGGCTGCTACCAGGGCGTCGACGTCGTGCTCACTCTCGACATCGCCGACTTCGAAAAGCCGACCCACGTGCGCGACATCGCGACCCGCACCGTCGTCAGCAAAGTGCCGGCCGAACGCGACCTGGATCGACATCGGTTTTACCGACATCGAGATCAGCAAATGGTCCATGGATTATGCCCGGCCGTTCTACGCGCAGCAGCGCATGACCGCAGACCCGGTGACAACCTGCCCGCAGTTGACCAAGCTGCTCAAAGAAAGAATCGCCAAGACGTCGGGCCTCGCCGAAAAGATTGCCAAACGCACCGAAGAGATCGGCAAACGCCACAAAGAAAACCGCGCCAAGTGGAGCAAGCAGGCTCAAGAGCACTGGGACTCAAAGCCGATGACCGTGCCGCGCCTCGCCCTCGAAGTGTGGGACGCGATCAAAGGCGAAGACTGGGTGCTCACCACGGGCGACCTGGGCTGCTGGGGCAAGAAGCTCTGGAACTTCGACCGCCCCTATTGCCATGCCGGCCGCGAATTGGGCACCGGCACACAGATCGGTTTGTCCTTGGGCGTCGCGCTAGCGAACAAAGGCACTGGACGCTTGGTCGTCGACCTTCAACCGGACGGCGATCTCATGTTCGACGCCGGCTCGCTCTGGATTGCGGCGAAATACAAAATTCCGATGCTCGTCGTCATGTTCAACAACCGCGCTTACTACAACGACTGGAATCACCAGCTTGTCCTTGCGCGCACCCGCGGCACCGATCCGGCGCGCGCCCATATCGGCATGGATCTGTACGATCCCGATCCGGATTTCGCCGGTTTGGCAAAATCGATGGGGTGGTACGCTGAAGGCCCGTTTGAAAAAGGCGACGATTTAAAACCCGCGCTCAAGCGCGCCATCGAACAAGTCAAGCAAGGCAAGCCCGCGCTCATCGACGCCATCTGCGACCGCAGAAACCACGGCTAGCCAATCCTCTCTTTCCCCGCGCCGCCCTCGCGGCGCGGGGAACTCTTATCTTCGATGGTGATTCATCATAGCGAATCGGCGCCGGTTTACCTCGGCAACGTTCCGCGTGTTCAGCCACCATCCCTCCAACAATCTCTCACTCTGATCCAACTGTCTCGAAAACGAAACAGAGGATTGACAGTCGCCCCCCAAAATCCTAGCTTCGGATCAGTACATCACAAGGCATACGAATTGCGTTTGTTAAATTTCCTGTAAAGGAATACGAAGACAGTCGCCTCGTTTTACCGAGCTGAGTTTCTTTATTGGGTTATTTATTGAGTTATTATGCTAGGCAGCCGCATCGGTCCTTACAAACTGGTTCGTGAGATCGGCGTAGACGCGCTCGGCCAAGTTTTCCAAGCCAGCGATCTCGCAAGTAAAAAACCGGTGATGATCCGCGCGTTAACGCGCGAGGTCGCAACCCGCCCGGAAACTGTTTCACGCCTTTACTCAGAGGCCAAAACCTTGGCCCTGCTCAATCATCCGCACATCGGGAGAATCTTTGGTTTTATACGTCACAATGATCAGCTTTTCCTCGTCATGGAGTTCGTCGAAGGTGAAAGCTTACAGTCAATTTTGCAGGCAAAAAGGCGACTCGCACCTGCGATCGCATTAGCATATTTCCACCAAATTCTCTCGGCGGTGGCTTTCGCTCACAAGCTCGGGGTGATCCACGGCGATTTGAAGCCGTCGAATATCATCGTAACGGGATTCGGACAGGTCAAGGTTCTGGATTTTGCGATCGCGCCGATCCTCGGCGGTCCCGACCCGGAGAGCTTCCGCGGCGGCACAGCGCGCTATATGTCGCCGGAACAAGTTCGGCGCGAGCCGCTCGATGCGCGCTCCGATATTTATTCGCTGGGCGCGCTGCTTTACGAGTCGATCGTCGGCCGAGCGTCTTTTGACTGCGACGACGACTCAAGCGCGGCCGTTCGGCCGCCCCAATCGACGCCGCTACCACCCTCGCTGCTGGCGAAAAATTGCCCCGCCTGGCTCGACCGGTTTGTTCTGCGCGCACTGGCGCCGTCGCCATTGGCTCGGTTTCAAACGGTCGCGGCGATGTCCCAGGCCATGGACCTCGCGGTTGAGAGCGAGATTAGGGCCGCCGCGGCACAACGGCGACTATGGCGCCGCCGCCAGCCTCTCCGCCGGCTGCAAGCACGATCATCCGCCCTTTTTGCCGCAGCGCGCCGGATACCGCGGCGGATGCGTGAATCGGCCGCCAACGGTTTTGGTGCCGCCGCCGCGACCGTCCGGGAAAAGCGCGCCGCCGCGGCGAGGATGGCAAGTACTGGTTTAGCGAGAATAAATCCCGTCCCCTGGACGCGGCGCGGCGCGGTCAAGATCAAATCCAGTCTTTATGGCGTGGCGACTGCGTTGGAGCAAGCCATTGCAGCGTTGTTTCAGGGACTCGCCCAGGGACTTGCGGCGGCGGCGCAGCGACTCGGCGCCGCGGCCGCAAGCGTCCGACAAAAGCGCGCCGCGGCGGCGAGGATGGCGAGTAACGGTTTGGCGAGAATGAATCCAGTCCCCTGGGCGCGGCGCGGCGCGGCCACGATTAAATCCAGTCTTTATGGCGTGGCGACTGCGCTGGAGCAAGCCATTGCAGCGCTGTTTCTGGGACTTTCCAAGGGACTCGCGGCGGCGCAGCGACTCGCCGCCGCGGCGGAAAACGTTTGGCAATCCGGCAGGCAAAGAACCGCCGCGACCGGCCGCTTGGCAAGGAGCGGTCTGGCAGCGCTCCGTTCCAAGTTTACGATGAAACGTCGCCCCACAGTGCCGGAAAATTGGACGCGCGCGCTTGGGGCTTTGCCGGCAACCGCCCGTCGATCGCTCGGATCGGCGCGCGCGAAGCTTGGCGCTCTATCGGAAACCGGCTGGCAGAGGTACGCCGCGATCGCGATCGTGTTCGCTTCGGCGATGATCGAGATATTCGTCTTTGGCGGCGCCAATACGCTCTTGATGTCCGATCAGAGCCGTCTAATGGTGGCCACGCAACACGGCGCGGCGGAGACCTTACTCGATCCGCCGCCCGCTCCCGCCCCGATTGCCCGCGAGGCAATCGACACGCCGCCGCAGCCTAGATCGGTAAAGCGAGCGAGCCCCGAACGGAAGGTTGTCGACAAGCCGAGCGACAAAACCAAAGCCGCGCCCGAGTCGCGCGTGGCGAAGAGAACGGTGACCTACAGGGCGGAGCTGGAAAGGCCACGGCCGCTGGAGACGAGGGCGAGCGAGCCGGTCGCGCCGCGGAGAAATACCGAAAACAATGTCCAATTAAACGTGAAATGGGAAAATTGACCACCTGCACCCTCGGATTTTTCGCCGCCGCCGCGGTTGCGCTTTCCGGCTGTGGCACGCTTTACCAGCAAGCGCTGGTAGCGATGCGGCAACCGGGAGAGCAGATCGCGGCCACTCCGGATCAGATTTGGCAGGACTTCGATTGCGGCAATCGCGAGCGGCCGTTTGTGCGGGCTGAATCCATGGAAGTCGTGCCTGAGAGGATCAGACCAGGCGGCCGAGTCAATTATCGGCTCGTTTATGTGATGTGCCCCGTCAAGCCCTCGGAAGTGATCAATACCCGCGTATCGCGTAAGATGCTGTTCAAGGGCGCGCAGGTCGCGAGTAACGTCAACGAGGCCTTCGAGATCAAACCGGGCCGCTGGGTGGTAGATTCCTTTTTTACCCTGCCGGCAAATTCACCCTTGGGCGTTTATGCGCTCGAGGTGAGTTTTGAGGCGCCAAACGGCCAAGCGCACAAAAAGGTTCGCAGCTTTGTCGTCGGCAATGAGTCCTACCTTAGCGGCGGCTAATAGTTTTGTCGCGCCCCGCTGATTTCCCCGCCGAGCCATCACCCTTGTGGAGATTTTTTTGGATGATACCGGTAAGCCGTCGGCTTCTGCGCGCCGGCGGCGACCAAGCCTTGGGCGCGCAAGCCGAGCAGAAGCTCGGCAATCTGGGCTTCGCTGATATAAAGCCGCGCCGCTAGCGCCGCAACGCTCCACTCCTTTTTCTGATCGCCCCTCAGAAGCAGCACCGCCTCTAATTGGGCCACCGAGTCGATTTTGTCCAGGACGAATCGCGTGACGTCGTCGGGAATGAACTGCTCAGCCATCGTGCAACTTGCTTGACTCGATCACGAGCGCTCCGGCGGAGGCGCCGGAGCAGCGCCCACGATAGCACGGGTCGGGCTCATGTCTATAAGGTTTGGGACCGAGCTCGAAATTTGCCCGCTGATGCCGGGCCCGTACCCCCTCCAGGCCGTCTTGGCCCGGTAGGTCGCCGCTCAAGTTTTCCCCGCCGCTCGAAAAAAACCCCTTGAGACGGTTCATTTTTGTGAAATAATCGAAGATAATTTTTATCCCGTGCGATTGGCGCCGGCTTTGACGGGGGTTGAGGGCAATTGCACGGTCATGCTTTTCAGCGAGCGCGACCGGCTTTTACAATTGCATAACATTGTCGACTGACGGCGCGAGCTGGTCAGACCGGAGGAGAAACGATGGCAAAGACCATGGCAACGGCGGCGAACGAAGACAAGCTCGATGCCAGGCGGCTGCTGCACGCCTTGAGCGCGGTGAAGAAAGGCGACTTCTCGGTTCGTTTGCCGACGAACTGGGGCGGTATCGATGGAAAAATCGCCGACACGTTGAACGACATCATCGAAATGATGTCGGACAGCACCAAAGAGATCGAAAGGGTCAGCCGGGTCGTCGGCCGGGAAGGAAAACTTTCTCAGAGAGTCGCGCCGGCGCCGGCGCGCGGTTCATGGAAGAGCCGCGTCGACGCCGTCAATGATTTGATCGAAAACCTGGTCCGCCCGACAGCCGAAATGGCGCGCGTCATCGGCGCGGTCGCCAAAGGCAATCTTACCCAAACCGTGGCGGTGGAGGCCGAGGGCCAGCCGCTGCGCGGCGAGTTTTTGAGCACGGCGAAAATGGTCAACGCCATGGTCAAGCAGCTCGACGCGTTCGCCGGCGAAGTCACCCGCGTCGCCCGCGAGGTCGGCACCGAAGGCAAGCTCGGCGGCCAGGCGGACGTGCCGGGGGTCGCCGGAACGTGGAAAGATTTGACCGACAACGTCAACATGATGGCCGGAAACCTGACCGCCCAGGTGCGCAGCATCGCCGACGTCACCATCGCCGTGGCCAACGGCGACTTGTCGAAAAAGATCACCGTCGACGTGCGCGGCGAGATCCTCCAGCTCAAGGAAGCGATCAACACCATGGTCGATCAGCTCCGCAGCTTCGCCGCCGAAGTCACTCGCGTCGCCCGCGAGGTCGGCACCGACGGCAAGCTCGGCGGCCAGGCCGTAGTCCCGGGCGTCGCCGGCACCTGGAAAGACTTGACCGACAGCGTCAACGCGATGGCCGGCAACCTGACCGCCCAAGTCAGAAACATCGCCGACGTGACCATCGCCGTGGCCAGCGGCGACTTGTCGAAAAAGATCGCCGTCGATGCCAAAGGCGAAATTTTGCAACTTAAAGACACGATCAACACCATGGTCGATCAGCTGCGCAGCTTCGCCGCCGAAGTCACCCGCGTCGCCCGCGAGGTCGGCACCGACGGCAAGCTCGGCGGCCAGGCCGTAGTCCCGGGCGTCGCCGGCACCTGGAAAGACTTGACCGACAACGTCAACTTCATGGCCGGCAATCTGACCGCTCAGGTGCGCAGCATCGCCGACGTGACCATTGCCGTGGCCAACGGCGACTTGTCGAAAAAGATCACCGTCGACGTGCGCGGCGAGATCCTCCAGCTCAAAGAAGCGATCAACACCATGGTCGATCAGCTCCGCAGCTTCGCCGCCGAAGTCACCCGCGTCGCCCGCGAGGTCGGCACCGACGGCAAGCTCGGCGGCCAGGCGCAAGTGCGCGATGTCAGCGGCGTGTGGAAGGATCTGACCGAGAGCGTCAACATCATGGCCGGCAACCTGACCGCCCAGGTCAGAAACATCGCCGACGTGACCATCGCCGTGGCCAACGGCGACTTGTCCAAAAAGATCACCGTCGACGTGCGCGGCGAGATCCTCCAGCTCAAAGAAGCGATCAACACCATGGTCGATCAGCTGAACGCCTTCGCCGCCGAAGTCACCCGCGTCGCCCGCGAGGTCGGCACCGAAGGCAAGCTCGGCGGCCAGGCGCAAGTGCGCGATGTCAGCGGCGTGTGGAAGGACCTGACCGAGAGCGTCAACATGATGGCCGGCAACCTGACCGCCCAGGTCAGAAACATCGCCGACGTGACCATCGCCGTGGCCAACGGCGACTTGTCCAAGAAGATCACCGTCGACGTGCGCGGCGAGATCCTCCAGCTCAAAGAAGCCATGAACACCATGGTCGATCAGCTTAACGCCTTCGCCGCCGAAGTCACCCGCGTCGCCCGCGAGGTCGGCACCGAAGGCAAGCTCGGCGGCCAGGCGCAAGTGCGCGATGTCAGCGGCGTGTGGAAGGATCTGACCGAGAGCGTCAACATGATGGCCGGCAACCTGACCGCCCAGGTCAGAAACATCGCCGACGTCACCATCGCCGTGGCCAACGGCGACTTGTCGAAGAAGATCACCGTCGACGTCAAAGGCGAAATTCTTCAGCTCAAGGACACCATCAACACGATGGTCGATCAGTTGAACGCCTTTGCCGCCGAAGTCACCCGCGTCGCCCGCGAGGTCGGCACCGACGGCAAGCTCGGCGGCCAGGCCGTGGTTCCCGGCGTCGCCGGCACCTGGAAGGACTTGACCGACAGCGTCAATGCCATGGCCGGCAACCTGACCGCCCAGGTCAGAAACATCGCCGACGTGACCATCGCCGTGGCCAACGGCGACTTGTCGAAGAAGATCGCCGTCGACGTCAAAGGCGAGATCCTGCAACTGAAGGACACCATCAACACGATGGTCGATCAGTTGAACGCCTTCGCCGCCGAAGTCACCCGCGTCGCCCGCGAAGTCGGCACCGAAGGCAAGCTCGGCGGCCAAGCCGTCGTCCCCGGTGTCGCCGGCACTTGGAAAGACTTGACCGACAACGTCAACCTGATGGCCGGCAACTTGACTGCCCAGGTCAGAAACATCGCCGATGTGACGATTGCCGTGGCCAACGGCGACTTGTCCAAGAAGATCACCGTCGACGTGCGCGGCGAGATCCTCCAGCTCAAAGAGGCCATGAACACCATGGTCGATCAGCTGAACGCCTTCGCCGCCGAAGTCACCCGCGTCGCCCGCGAGGTCGGCACCGAAGGCAAGCTCGGCGGCCAAGCCGTGGTTCCTGGAGTCGCCGGTACTTGGAAAGATTTGACCGACAACGCCAACGTCATGGCGGCCAACCTGACTGCGCAGGTGCGCGGCATCGTCAAGGTCGTCACCGCCGTCGCCAACGGCAGCTTCAAGGAAAAACTCACAGTCGAAGCGAAGGGTGAAGTCGCGGCCCTCGCCGAAACCATCAACGGCATGACCGATACCTTGGCGATCTTCGCCGAGCAGGTGACCACGGTCGCGCGCGAAGTCGGCGTCGAAGGCCGCTTGGGCGGCCAGGCCAACGTCCCCGGCGCCGCCGGCATCTGGAAAGACCTGACCGATAACGTCAACCTGCTCGCCGCCAACCTGACCACTCAGGTGCGCGCCATCGCCGACGTCGCCACGGCGGTCACCAAGGGCGATCTCACCCGCGAGATTCAAGTCGATGCGCGCGGCGAGGTGGTCGAGCTCAAAGACAACATCAACGCGATGATTCAGAACCTGCGCGCCACCACCGATCAGAACATGGAGCAGGACTGGCTGAAGACCAACCTCGCCAAGTTCACCAACATGCTCCAGGGACAGCGCGACTTGACCACCGTCGGGCAAATGCTGCTGTCGGAGCTTGCGCCGCTGGTCAACGCGCAATCCGGCGCGATGTATCAAATGGATTCGAGCAACGGGCAGCACCATCTCGCCATGCTCGCCGGCTATGCGCGCGCCATGAGCGAAGCGGAGCACGCCCGGCTGGCGCTCGGCGCGGGCCTGGTCGGCCAATGCGCCCTTGACAAGGCGCGCATCCTGCTCTCGGACATTCCGGATGACTACGTGCGCATCAGCTCGAGTCTCGGCGCCGCTCGGCCGCGCAACTTGATCGTGCTGCCGGTGTTGTTCGAGGGCGAGACCAAAGCGGTCATCGAGCTCGCCTCGCTTTCGGAGTTTACCTCCACCCATCTTACTTTTCTCTCGCAGCTTACCGAGAGCATCGGCATCGTGCTCAACACCATCGAAGCGACCATGCGCACCGAAGGCCTGCTGCAGCAGTCGCAGAAGCTCGCCACCGAGCTGCAAGCGCAGCAAAAGGAGCTGCAGCAGACCAACGATGAGATCGGCCGCAAGGCGCAGCAGCTCGCCGAGCAGAACGCGGAGGTCGAGCGCAAGAACAATGAGATCGAGCAGGCGCGCTACGCGCTCGAGGAAAAGGCCGCCGAGCTGGCGCTCACCTCGAAGTACAAATCGGAATTTTTGGCCAACATGTCGCACGAGCTGCGCACGCCGCTCAACAGCATTCTGATCCTGGCCCAGCAGCTCGCGGAGAACGCCGAAGGCAACCTGACCGGCAAGCAGGTGGAATTCTCGCGCAACGTCCATGCCGCCGGCGCCGATCTCTTGAACCTGATCAGCGACATCCTCGATCTCTCCAAGATCGAGTCGGGCACCGTCACCGTGGAGCCGGAAGAGGTTTCCTTCGTGAGCGTGCGCGACGCCGTGGAGCGAAGCTTCCGCCACATTGCCGAGAGCAAACATCTGGCTTTCGACATCGAGGTCGATCCGCAGTTGCCGCGCAGCCTGACCACCGACGTTAAACGGCTCCAGCAGGTATTGAAGAATCTGCTGTCCAATGCCTTCAAGTTTACCTCTCAGGGCAGGGTCGCGTTCCGCATGAACGTGGCGACCCGCGGTTGGAGCACCGAGCATCTTGCTTTGAACAGCGGCGCCAGAGTCATCGCCTTTGAAGTTCGCGACACCGGCATCGGTATTTCCGCCGATAAACAGAAGATCATCTTTGAAGCCTTTCACCAGGCCGACGCGGGCACGAGCCGGCGCTACGGCGGCACCGGGCTGGGCCTTGCGATCAGCCGCGAGCTCGCGACCTTGCTGGGCGGTGAAATTCGGCTGCACAGCGCTCCCGGTCAAGGTAGCGTGTTTACCTTCTACCTGCCCGAGAGCTATCTGGGTCCGCATGTCACGCTGCCTTCGGAAACGACCGGTGCGCTGCGGCCGGCGCCGTTGATCGTTCATCAGGTATCCAAGCCGGAGCAGATTCCCGACGATCGCGAGTCGGTCGCGCCGGGCGATGCGGTCGTGCTGATCGTCGAGGACGATCCGCACTTCGCCCAAGTCCTGCTCGGCATGGTGCGCGACCAGGGCCTGAAAGGCGTGGTCTCGACCCAGGGCGCGCACGTGCGTTCGCTCGCGCACCAATTCCGCCCGCTGGCGATCATGCTCGACATCTTCCTGCCGGACATGTTGGGCTGGACGGTTCTGAATCATCTGAAGCAGGATCCCGCCACCCGCCATATCCCCGTGCAGATCATCAGCGTCGAGGAAGAGCGTTTGCAGGGGCTGGGCCACGGCGCATTTTCTTATCTCATCAAACCCGCCACCACCGACGAGCTGAAGAAAGCTTTCGATCGGGTGATGCAATACGCCCAGTCGCGCCGGCGCCACTTGCTGATCGTCGAAGACAACGAGATCGAGCGCCAGAGCATCGTCGAGCTGCTGAGCCACGAGGACGTGGAAATCGCCAGCGGCGGCGACCGGCGCGGAAGCCCTGGAGGCGCTGCGGCAAAAGCGCTTCGACTGTTTGATCCTGGACCTGCGCCTGCCCGACATCTCGGGCTTCGACCTGATGGAAAACATCCGGGAAAATCCCGAGCTGGCGCGAGCTGCCGATCGTGGTTTGCACCGGCAAGGATTTGACCGAAGACGACAGCCGGCGCCTCGCGCGAATGGCCGAGAGCGTCATCCTCAAAGACGTGCAGTCGCCCGAGCGGCTGCTCGACGAGGTATCGCTGTTCCTCCACCTCGTCGCCGCGGATCTGCCCAGCAGCAAGCAGCAGATGCTCGAGCGCTTGCGCCAATCCGACGAGGCGCTGGTCGGCAGAAAGGTGCTGGTCGTCGACGACGACATGCGCAATATTTTTGCCTTGACCAGCCTGCTCGAACAACACGGCATTCAGGTGGTCAACGCCGAGAACGGCGCGGAAGCGATCTCCCTGCTCGATAAAGATGCCGAGATCGACGCCGTATTGATGGATATCATGATGCCCGAGATGGACGGCTACGAGACCATGCGCAGAATCCGGCTCAACTCCAAGCACCGGCTGTTACCCATCGTCGCGCTCACCGCCAAGGCCATGAAAGGCGATCGCGAGAAATGCTTGGAAGCCGGCGCATCGGACTATATCGCCAAGCCCGTAGACACCGACGAACTGCTTGCGCTGCTGCGTATCTGGCTGTTCGGCAAGCAGCGCAGCGCGCGAGCGAGTTATGAATACCGAGCCGGCAGCTAACCTGTTGATCGTCGACGACGATCCGAAAGCGCTTCTGGCCATGGAGGCGCTGCTCTCCGGACCGGGCCGGACCATCGTGAGGGCGGCGTCGGGACAGGAGGCGCTGCGCTGGCTTTTACGCAAGGATTTCGCCGTGATCCTCATGGACGTGCGCATGCCGGACATGGACGGCTTTGAAACGGCCGATCTCATCCGGAAAAGCGATCGCCTACGCCATATTCCGATCATCTTTCTGTCCGCCATCGATACCCTGGAAGCCGACGTCTATCGCGGCGCGGCCAAAGGGGCGGTGGATTATCTGTTCAAACCGGTGGTCCCCGAAGTGCTGAAAGCCAAGGTCTCGGTGTTCGTCGATCTGTTCCACATGAACGAGCGGTTAAAGCGCAAGGCGGTGGAGCAGAGCGAGGAGCGCTTTCGGCTTCTGGTCGAGAGCATGCAGGATTACGCGATCTTCATGCTCGACCCCGAGGGGCGAGTGACGTCGTGGAACGCCGGCGCCGAGCGCATCGAGAAATTTCAGCAAGCAGAAATCATTGGCGAGCCCTTCGCCTGCTTCTACACCGCGGAAGATCAGGCGTTGGGTTTCCCCGCGCAAGCGCTGCACTACGCAGCCGCCAACGGCCGGAGCGAGCAAGAGGGCTGGCGCGTGCGCAAGGACGGCGGCCGCTTCTGGGCCAACACGATTGTCTCGGCGTTGCTCGACGAGCGCGAGAGCCTGGTCGGGTTTTCCGTGGTAACGCGGGACTTGACCGAAAGGAAGCGGGTCGAGGAGGTCCTGCGGGAAAGCGAAGCGAAGCTGCGCCGGCAGGCGCAGGAATTGGAGCAGCAGCTCATCGCTTCGGGCCGCTTGGTCTCCCTCGGCGTGGTGACCGCTTCGATGGCCCACGAATTCAACAATCCGCTCGGCATCGTCATGGGATTCGCGCAGGAGCTTCTGACCGAGGCCGCCCCCGAGAGCCGAAACTATCACGCCTTGAAAATCATCGACGAAGAAACCCGCCGCTGCCAAAGGCTGATTCAAGAGCTGCTGCAATTCGCCCGGCCGCGCAGCGCCGATCTCTGCCCCACAGATATCAAGCAGGCAATCGACAAAACCGTGACGATGGTCGCCAACCGTCTGTACAAACAGAAGATAGAGACCCATATCCTGCTCGACGACAATCTGCCGCTGATCTCCGCCGATCCGCAGCAGCTCGAGCAAGTGCTGATCAATCTGTTTCTGAACGCCATCGACGCCATGCCCAACGGCGGCCACATCACCGTGCGAGCCGCGCTCGACGCCGCCAACGACAGCGCGCCCGCCGTCACCATTGCCGTCACCGACGACGGCAACGGCATCGACCCGGGCGATCTGCCGAAGATCTTTCAGCCCTTTTTCTCCGCCAAAAAGGGCAAAGGCATCGGCCTTGGACTATCGATCTGTGACCGCATCATCGAGAACCACGGCGGCAAGATCGCGGTGCAGAGCAAGTCCGGCGAAGGCACGTCGTTCACGATTCACCTGCCCCTGCAGCCGACCGGGACCGAGACCGACGCGGAGGATTCGGCGCGGATTCCGCAGCCGTAACTTGGCTCGACGCGGGGAGCGCCAACCTGCGGCTTCCGGATGAATCGCTCCCCCTCGCCGCATGGCGCCACGACGATCCACGGCTTTGATCTGTAAGAGCCTCCGGGAGGAATGATGCCCAAGCCAAAGGTCCGCGCCGGCATGCCCAGCGTGCAGTTGTCAAAAGGCGAATTTTTTGAGCGCGCCCGCGCGCGCTTCTACGATCCGAGCTTCGCCGCGGTAGGCGCGGAGATCGAGCGAGTCATCGAGACTGCGTGGAAAAATTACAGCGAATATCACAAAAGCCCGCGCACGAGGGCGGCGGGCGCGGGGTTCAGCGATCCAAACTTTCAACTGCCGGTGGAATGGCTGGACGCTCGCAAAGCGATTCAACAGGCCCAAGCGCGGCAAAAGAACCGTCGCGGAAACTCACGCGTTCTCTTGATCAACGGCTCGACGCGCAGCAATCAGACCTGTCCGGGAGAAATGTCCAAAACCTACCGGCTCACGAAAGCGGCAGAAGAAGTCATCGCCGGCGCCAAAGGCTTCGAGGTGGACTTCCTCGACCTCAGCAGGCTCGCGTCGGAGTACGGCCGCGTTATTTATCCCTGCAAGGCCTGCGTGTCCACGGCCATGCCGCTGTGCCACTGGCCCTGCTCCTGTTATCCGAACCATGCCATGGGCCAGGTCGGCGATTGGATGGCGGAGATTTATCCGCGCTGGGCCGCGGCCCACGGCATCATGATTCTTTGCCCGGTCCACTGGTATCAGGCACCGAGCTCACTCAAGCTGATGATCGATCGGCTGGTCTGCGCCGACGGCGGCAATCCTGATCCGACTTCGACGCGCGGCAAAAATCCCCAGTTCGCCAAAGAAGTTGAGCTGAATGGCTGGCACTACCCGCGCCATCTCGCCGGGCGCGCGTACTCGATTGTCGTGCACGGCGACGCAGCCGGCGTCGAAACCTTGCGCCGCTCTCTTTCGGATTGGCTGTCCGATATGGGACTGATCGCCGCCGGTCACGCGGCGCTCGTCGACGGCTACGTGGGTTACTATGAGCCTTATGCGACCAGTCACGATGCACTTGACCGCGACCATGATTTTCAAGAGGAAGTCCGCAACGCCGCGCGCAGCCTGATCAACGCGGTGCGCCTGCTGCGGCGCGGCGAGCTGAAACAGCCCGACGCCGTGCTGCGCGAGCCGCGTCCGAAATAATTACCTGTCGGAGAATTTACCCTGCGGCTAATCTACTTTTCCGTGCGGTGTGCGCCGGCGCTGGTTCATTGGCGATTGTGGCGTTGCCCGCTCCACGCCGCCAATCTAGCGATGGCGGGTGCTTTGCCGCTTTATGCAGGCGGCAACATGATCCAGGTTCTCTCGCGCTTCACTTATTGTAGTGACGCAAAAGATTCGGGATAATACGGCCCTGTCCGTTGTGAACGAGCGGAGGTGACCAAATGCAATTCAAACGTATTACGGTGAACCCAAAGCAGATGGACGGCGTCGCCTGCATTCGCGGCGCGCGCATTCCGGTGGCTACCGTAATCGGCATGATGGCCGACGGCATGTCCCACGAAGAAATTCTCCAAGCCTATCCGGATCTCGAAGCGGAAGACATTCGCGAGGCGCTCCGCTTCGCCGCCGAGGCCGTGCGCGAGCGCGAGCTTCCCTTGGTCGACAGCCGGTGAATTTTCTCATCGACAGTTCTCTGTCGCCGAGCCTGGCGGAAAAGTTGCGCGAGGCGGGCCACGATTCGGTGCATGTCCGGCGCTACGGTATTCACAAAGCCGACGACGAAGTGGTGATCGCCCGGGCGATTCAGGAGGATCGGGTGCTGGTTTCCGCCGACACCGATTTCGGCGCGATCCTGGCGGCCCGGCAAGTCGGAAAGCTCTCGGTGATTCTCCTTAAGAGGCCTGCGCCGCGACGGCCGGCGGCGCAGGCGAGCTTGCTTCTGGCCAATCGCGCGACCATCGCGGATTTGATCGATCAAGGCAACGTCATCGTCTTCGAAGAGAATCGCTTGCGCAGCCGGGCGCTGTTGTTCATGCGCGACGGCAAACGCTAACCGCGGGCGATCCCGATCAACCGGCAGGCGCGCAGCCTACGTGTCGCGCTCGCTCGTCGGGCCGACTTCGCCGCTGCACCAGGGAACGAAAGCCTTCATCTTGCAGACGGCGCCATTACGCTTGAGCTCGTTTTCGAAGATCTGGTGGATTTCGCGGTCTTCGTCCTCGTACTCGATCTGCCAGCCGCCTTCCTTGATGTTGCGATCGGCGTTCTCGCCGCCCCCGCCCCTGCCCTTCTTGTAAAGGCCCATGTCGCCCGGCCTGAGCGCCAGATAGCGCGCCCGGGTGGTGCCGGAGTTGAAGTGCTGATGGAAACAATTATCGCTCGGCACCGTGACCATGGAGCCCAATTGCCAATCGCACTTGATCATGTCGGAGCGGTCTTCCTTGGTCCAGATCAGCGAATAGCCGCCGCTGCCGCTGAGTAGCACGAGATGCGCGCCCGGTCCGTGACGATGGGCCTTCTTGTAAGTGCCGATGGGAAACTCGGAGATGTGGCTCTTGGTATTGTTGTTGGCCATCTCCAGCATGGCGTTGATGCCGCCCGCGCCGCGCTCCTTCCAGCCGTAAAGCAGCATGTCCGGCGCATTGGCGATAAAGTTCGATTCCCATACCCGGCGGGTATAGAGCTTGCCCTTGCCGCTGAAATAATCGTCTTCGCCGCCGAAGCGGGAGGTGAACATATAAGGATTGTTAAAGATAAAGTAGTTGTCGCGGTAGAGCCGCATCATCGGCGGCGCATTGGTGACCGCGATGTAGCGCGCCGGCTCCTGGCCGCTGCCGTTGAAGTTTTGATACCAGGCGTTGAGCGGTATGGAAAACAAGCTGCCCGCCTGCCATTCGAAGGTCGCCTTCTTTTTTTCATCGTGCCAAACTGACGTGGCGCCGCGCCCCGCGACCACGTAGAACGTAAGCTCGTACATGTGATGTTCCGGTTCGGACTTGCCGCCGGGCTTGATTTCTACGACGTGACAGTCGTTGGGTAGATGATTGTGCTTGATGTGAATGACCGCGCCCTTACCGCCCTTGCGCTCCCAGGGTCCGAGCTCGATCTTCGCCAAATTCGGAAAGTAATAATCCTCGTACACCTTCACGCCCTCGTCCTTGAGCCATTCGCCGTACGGATCGGCTAAAAGAAAATCTTTGAGCCCGTCTTTCGGCGTCTCCGCCACTTTCATATCGGTGCCTAGCATGACCACGTTCAAAGCCCTCCTATGGAAATCTGATCGAACTTTTCAGCCGTCATTCTCGCCGGACACTTCCGTCCGTGGCTCCGGCCAAAGAATATATTTCATGGTCTTTGGATTATCCGATCCATGCCAAACTTGTCAACGAGCACGCTATAGTAATCGCAACCCGCGCCTTCTGGAATCCTCGTGCTCGGCTTCAGATTATTCGCTCCGATCGTGCGGGAGACCGCGATCTTGAGACTTGCTGCCATCATCCTACTGTTTTCCCGGTCATCGCATCGGCACAGAGCCAACGCAGGGCGGTCGAACCAATCGAGCGGGGCAAATACATCGTCGATCAAGCGGCGATGTGTCCGCAATGCCACACGGGCGCGAAACGCTGCGGGTGAGCTGCAGATGAACAAAGATCTTTTGGGCGCCCGTGCCGGTCGGCGCGTTGATGGAAGGCGTTACCGCCGACGGCAGCGCGCCGAGCGCGCCCATGCCACGCTATCGGATGAATCGCCGCGACGCCGAAGCTGTAGTCGCCTACTTGAGAAACTTGCAATAGCCGCCCACATGTTTCGATTTCGATACAGTGAAGCCGCTACTGTCTCAGCCGCGTTCCTCCGGTCTCGTACGGACGATCCCTGAGAATAAAGTCTTACGATGAAGGGATTTTTCTGACGATCGTCGGGCTATGCTCCCGTGGCCTCCGCGGCGGCAAATCCTGATTTCTACGGATGAAAATCGCTCTGCGAATATTGTGGCACGGCGGTTGCGCTTTCTTTTGTGTAAGCACGGTGGAAGGAGAGGAGGCTTATGTGATCAACAAATGAATACAGTCGCAGTTATGAAGCAAAAATGAATTAGCAGGGAGGAAATAAAATGATGAAACCACGTATTATTCTTTTGAGCGTTGTGATTGCGGGGACGCCGGTGATCGTGCCGTTTGCAACCGAGCTGCCCGCCGCCGAACGCGTGCAAAAATCGGAGGATGGAAGCCGGTACAGCGACCGGGATCGCGGGAAAACTTCCAAAAACGAGGAAGATAGGCTCGAACAAGCGCTCAAGACAGGCGAGGAGAAAAGTTTCTATCGCCGCGAGATCGAGAAGATGGGCTGGAAGATCACTGCGGTCAATTATGACAAACCGGATTACGTCGAGTACGAGATCGTCAAAGGCGATGATTCTTACGAGGTGCAGATCGATTTCGACAAGAACAGCAAAAAAGCCTCGAAGGTCGATGTCGCGACGAATGTCTGGAGAACCGACGCGACGGAAAACGCCATCAAGAACCGCGACAAGAAGGTGGCCTATCCTGGACGCACGACGGATAATCCGGAGCGTTACAGCGACCGCGACCGCATGAAGACCTCGAAAAATTCAGCGGACAAGTTGGAGCAGGCGCTAAAAACCGGCGAGGAGAAGAGTTTCTATCGCCGCGAGCTCGAGAAAATGGGTTGGAAGATCACCTCGGTGAATCATGACAAACCGGACTACGTCGAGTACGAGATCGTCAAAGGCGATGATTCTTACGAGGTACAGATCGATTTCGACAAGAACAGCAAAAAGGCCTCGAAAGTCGACGTCGCGATGAACGCATGGAAAACCGACGCCACCAAGCAGGCCCTGAAACAGCAGCAGCCCAGGCGAAACGCTAATCGCGCGGGCAGGCTGTGAAAGGAGTGAGTTATGCTTCCGGGATTTGTACTTTGGCTGTTAGGAATTCCGCTTAGTCTGGTCGTATTGCTCTGGCTCTTCGGCTTTCTGAGCTAGCGGCAACCTGCGACTCTGATCGCACCGCATGAAATCAGGCCGGTTCTCGGATCGGGAACCGGCCTGATTTCGTTTCCGGCAAAAAATCCAAATTTCTGCAAGGACGCCGGTAGCTCCGCGTCTCTTTAGTGGTAAACTTTTCATCGATGTCCGACATCCTGCGAGAGGGCCGCAACTGCTGGAAAATCACCGATGCTTCGCGGGTGAAGTTCCTGATCGACGGCGCGGCGTATTTTGCCGCGCTTGCCGATGCGCTCGATCAGGCGCGCGAATCTATACTGATCGTCGGTTGGGACTTCGATAGCCGCGTCCAACTGAAATACCCCGCTGCAGGCGCGGGCGCGTCGCCCACGATAGGCGACATCTTGAATTCTTTGGCTGCCCGCCGTCGCGAGCTTCAGATTCACATTCTAGTTTGGGATTTTGCGATGATTTTCGCGCTCGACCGCGAGATGACGCCGTTTTTCGGGCCGGGCTGGCGGCGCCACCCGCGGGTGCATTTTCATATGGACGGCAACCATCCGATAGGCGCTTCGCATCATTCGAAAATCGTCGCCATCGACGATAGCTTGGCGTTTGCCGGCGGTCTGGACATCGCCAAGGGCCGCTGGGACACGCCCGAGCACCGCCAGGACGATCCGCGGCGCGCCGATTTCAACGGCGCGCTGTTGCCGCCGCACCACGACGCGCAGATCGCCGTGGCGGGTGAGACCGCGGCGGCGCTCGGCGAGCTCGCGCGCGGCCACTGGTGGCGCGCCACCGGGCAGCGTTTGCGCGCGCCGCGGCGCTCTGGCGAGATCTGGCCCCGTGAATTACAGCCGGATTTCCTTCATGCGCGCGTCGCGATTGCGCGCACCGAGCCGGCGTATGGCGGCGCCAAAGAAGTCCGCGAGATCGAAGCGCTGTTTCGTGACGCGGTGGCCGGAGCGCGGCGCTGGATCTATGTCGAGAATCAGTATCTGAGCTCCGCGGCGGTCAGCGATGCTCTAGCAAGCCGCTTGGAAGAGCCCGATGGTCCGGAAATCGTCATGGTGATTTCGCAGGCGAGCTACGGCTGGCTCGAAGGCGCCACCATGGACGTAGTGCGCGGCCGGCTGATGAAGCGGCTGCGCGCCGCGGACGGTCATCGTCGGCTGCGCGTCTATTGTCCCATTGTTGCGCGCAAAGCCAAGCACTGCATGTCCGTTCATTCCAAGCTGCTAATCGTTGACGACCGCCTGGTGCGCGTCGGTTCGGCGAACCTGAGCAACCGGTCCATGGGTTTCGACACCGAATGCGACTTGGCGATCGAAGCCAACGGCAGACGCGACATCGAAGCGGCGATCGCGCGCTTTCGCAACACCCTGCTCGCCGAGCACCTTGGGTCGAGCCCCGAGCGGGTCGCCGAGCTGCTGGGCGAAAGCCAGTCGCTGATCGGCGCCGTCCGTGCGCTGCGGGGAAATTCAGAGCGCACTTTGGAGTTCGTCGACTGCGCCGTTCCGGACTGGCTCGAACAGATGATTCCAGAGTCCGCCGTCGTCGATCCCGAGGCGCCGGTCGCTCCGGAAAGCCTCGTCGAAGAGTTTGTCGTCTCGGAGCGCCACGGCTCGGGCAGCAGTGCGCTGCTCCGCGGCTTGCTGATCTTGGCCGCGCTGTTCACGCTCGTCGCGGCGTGGCGTTGGACGGGCCTGCGCGCATGGCTCGACCTCGGCGCGCTGGTGCGCGCCGCGGCGTGGCTACGCGAGACCGATCAAGCCTGGTTGTGGGCGATCGGCGCTTTTCCCGCCGGCGGTATCATCGGGTTTCCCGGTCACGCTGCTGATTTTCGCCTCGGCGTTTCTCGTGCGTTCCTGGCCGGCGATTGTCTGCTCCTTGGTCGGTTGTATCATCAGCGCCATGCTGCTTTACGGCATCGGCCGCGGTCTTGGACGAAAGACCGTCATGCGTCTTGCCGGCAGGCGCTTGAACCGGGTCAATCGCCTGATTTCCAAACAGGGCGTTTTGGCGGTGACCGCCGTCCGCATGATTCCGGTGGCGCCCTATTCGCTCGTCAATCTCGCCGCCGGCGCCGCGCGCGTTCCCTTTCGCGATTTTATCTTGGGCACGCTTTTGGGAATGAGCCCGGGCGTTGTCGGCATCACGTTTTTTACCGGGCAGCTCGAGCAAATGATCCGCAGGCCGAGCGTGCTCAGCCTGCTCGTTCTCATCGGAACTTTATTTCTCATGTTCGGCGGCATCATCGGCTTGCGCCGCTGGATCACGAGCAAACAAGGTCCGCGAAAGCGCCGGGTTTCACGCCTGTCCGCTTCGGCGCCTTCGCCCTAAAGCCCGCAACCGCCATGGCGCTTGTTTCCGTGCTTTCTTACAACATCCATGAATGCGTCGGGTGTGACGGCCGCCGCGACCCGGCGCGGATCGCCGAGGTGATCAAACAGAGCGGCGCCCGGATCATCGGCCTTCAGGAAGTGCACTCGGACTCCAGCGGCGAGGAGCAACTGCACCAAATGAACTACCTCGCCGCCCTCACCGGCTTCCAGGCGGTAGCGGGACCCTCGGTGGAGCGGAAAAATGGACACTACGGCAACGTCCTGTTGACGAGCTGCGAGGTATTGGCGGTGCATAAGCTCGACTTGAGTTATCGAGCGCGCGAGCCGCGCGGCGCCATCGACGTCGATCTCGATATCGGCGGCGAAACCGTGCGCGTGATCGTCACCCACCTCGGCCTTGTGCCCGCGGAACGGCGCTTTCAAGTGCGCAAGCTGCTGGCCGCCTTGGAAGAACAACGCACGCGCATCGTTCTGTTGTTAAGCGACTTCAACGAATGGCTGCCCACCGGCCGCTCGCTCCGCTGGATCCACACCCACCTGGGAAAAACCGCGCTGGTGCGCACCTTCCCGTCGAGATTTCCGGTTTTTGCTCTGGATAGAATCTGGGTGTCTCCACCCGCCGCGCTGGTCGAGCTTTGCTGTCTGCGCACGCCGATCACCCGCGTGGCTTCGGATCATTTGCCGTTGCGCGCGATCATTAGAACTTCCCCGGACAAATCGTAGAGCGCATTGGTTCTACATCCCTGTTGGATTCGTTCGGGATAGCCGGGAGACAGATCACATCGCCGAGTTCTCATCTTGCTGCCCCGTGGTTCGTTGATTTCATCATGCCTATTTCACCACGCCCTGAGCGCGCAACTCGCTCAACTCCATAGAGCCGAGTCCCAACAGATCGCCCAGCACTTGGTCGGTATGCTCGCCGAGGCCGGGCGCGTCCGCGTGAATGCTCGCCGGAGTCTCCGACAGACGAATCCACGGCGCGACCAGTTTGGTCGCTCCCGCCCTCGGGTGAGAGCGCTCGACGAACGCGCCGCGCGCTTTCACGTGCGGATCATCGATCACCTCGCCGAGCGATAACACCGGCGCGCCGAAGTAGCCGAGGTCGCGCAACCCATCCCAAATGGCTTGGCGCGTCTGCCCGCGCGCCCAGCTTCGCACCGTTTCGTCGAGCTCGGCGCGATGGCGCCGGCGCGCCGCTTGATCGGCAAACCGGGGGTCATCCGCGAGTTCCGGGCGGCCGATGACTCGCGCCAGCCGCGGCCAGTCTTCGTCGCTCACCTCCGCCGCGCGCAGCGTGAAATAGCCGTCGGCGACCTGCATGGGCCGGGTGCCGACCTGGTTGCCGGTGAAGTGTTGATGGAGCGAGCTCACCATAAAACCGAGCACGGCCTCCTGCATGGAGACTTCGATCTTCTGCCCTTTGCCGGTCTCGTGGCGCGCGTGCAACGCCGCCAAAATGCCTACCGCCATGCTGATGCCGGCGGCTTCATCGCCGACGCCGATCGCCCGCGTCCCCGGAGCGCCGCTGTCTGCCCAAGCCGAATGCGTCCACCCGGCGATGCTGTTGTTGGTCGCTGCAGTGTTACCGTAGTTGGCGTAAGGCCCCCATTCACCGTAGCCGCGCGAGCAGGCGTAAATCAATCTCGGGTTGGCAGCGCGCAAAGAATCGTAATCGAGGCCGAAGCGCTCCATGACGCCCTTTTGATAATTTTCCACCAGCACGTCGGCGCGGGCGATGAGCTGCCGCGCCAGATCAATGCCGCGCTCGGTTTTTAGATTCAGGACGACGCTTTTCTTGTTCACGTTGATCGCCAAGAATTCGTAGGCGTCGGTCTGCGAGTCGCGCGGCATCCAGCTGTGGCGATAACCGTCGCCGCCCGGAGGCTCGATCTTGATGACCTCGGCTCCCAATTGGCCGAGCAGCATCGTGCAGAACGGACCGTTTAGAGCATGGGTAAAATCGATCACACGGATATTTTCGAGCGCTCCGGTCATTCATTCCCTCCTAACCAACGGAGAACATACAGCGCGACGCGGTCGCGCGGCGCTGTAGCTGATGGATAACGGCGAGCGGCGAACCGAACGGCTGCGAGTAGTATCGGACGCGATAAGCTCCGCGCGAACGGTAAAGGCGCGTGCCGTTCATGCTGCGGCCGTCGCAGCATAAACAGCCAACGCTCATTCTTTACAGTTCACTTGCTGGAGAAACCGAGGACTTTCCCGTATTCCGTCGTGAGACGGTTGATCAGCTCCGCGTGCTCCTGAGTCATGTAAACCATTTTTCTGCGCTGGGCGTATTCGTGAGCGGGCGTGCCCGGAACGAAGGCGGAGCTCTCGCCGCGGTACTGCTGCCAGATCTTCTGCGCCTCCGCGGTCGTAAGAAAAACGGTAAAAAGATAACCGGCGTTGGGATGGCGCGCGTTCTTGATCACTCCGGCATTGGTCGCCGGCGCGATTACCGGCTCCACCGCTTCGGCGTGCACAACCGGGGCGCCGGCGAGCTTCGCCGAATGGATGTAGCCCTCGCCCAACGTGAAGGCGATCTTGATCTCGCCGATTTGCAAGCGCGAGAACATGTGGCCGGGCTGGCCGATAATCGCTTGCTGATCGGCGAGCGTCTTGACGTATTTGTTCGTCCTCTCTTCGCCCCACGCCGTCGCCAGCCGCGCCAGATGATGCACCGCATCCGTGATGCCGAGCTTGCCGCCTTTCCACTTTGGATCGAGCAAATCCTCCCATGACTTCGGCGCTTCTTCCGCGGACAGAAATTTTTTGTTGTACGCGGGTAGCGCAAAGCCGTGGGCCAGGATCACCGTGCTGCTGTCGTATTGGATCCAACGCGGATTCACCCCGACTTTGGCGTAGTCGAAGCGCTGCTGCGCTTTCTTGAGCCATAGACTTGCGTGATGCGCGTCAGTCGCCATCATCACGTCCCATTCGGCCGGTAAGCCGGAGGCAGCCAGGCTGATGGTCTTGGCGATGTCCCGCGCCATACCAGAGGATGGATGATAGATGGTTTTGAGATTGAGGCCGTATTTTTTGTTAAACGCTTCGCCGAGCTTCTGCGCGCCCTCGGCGCCGAGCGTGCCCGCGGCAAAAAATTCGACCGAGCCTTCCTTCTTCGCGGCGGCGATCAAATCATCGATCGGCGCGGCAAATCCGACCGGGGCTGCCGTCGCAGTCACTACAAAAAAGATGGCGATCAAACATGGTAATTTCATCAAGTGAATCCTTCCTCAAAAACATTTCGCAACCGGCGGCGCGCCCGGCCGTCCACAAACTCTAAGAACATGCGTTCAAAGCGGCGCATTTGCAAGCGTGACAAGGCCAGTTCAGGGGTGAAAGAATCCGCGCGTCAGCCTTGCCGCGGCGGAAGTATTCGGACTAGTATGGCGCCCGTGCCGCCAACAATCTCTCGACGGCAGCCGCCGTTTCCGCCACCAAACCGGCATCGCCGTCAGCAAGGAGACTCCATTTGAAAATCGCCGACATCGAAATTATCGAATTGCAGAACATCCCCGTCACTCCACCGCTCTTCAAGCAGCCGCTGCGCACCGGCGTGCGCCTGCTCAAAGTCAAAACCGATGACGGCATCGTCGGCCTGTCGCAGTTCGGCGGCTTCATGCACTCGGCCACCGCCGCTTTTATCCGGCACGACCTCGCGCCTTTTTTAAAGGGCCAGGACCCGCTCGAAAACGAGCGCTTGATGCATCAGATGCTCTGGAAGTTCAACACCCGCGCCCACGCCGGCGTGTGGAACTTCGCGGTGAGCGCCGTCGATGTGGCGCTCTGGGACATCAAAGGAAAATTCTACAAGGCGCCGGTCTGGCGCCTGCTCGGCGGCGCGCAGAAAGCGGTTCCGGCGTATATCACCTTCGGGTTGAGGGCCTACGGCCGCGACGAGCTCGCCGAAGCGGCGAAATATTGGGCCGCCAAGGGCGAAACGCGGTTGAAGATTCAGGTCGGCCGCTCGAACATCCGCGGCGCCATGGATCCGTCCGGCGCCAGCGGCGAGCATCGCGAAGACAATCCGGCCGAAGACGAAGCGCGGGTGAAAGCCGTGCGCGACGCGGTCGGCGATCAAGCCGAGCTGATGGCGGACGCCAACTGCCTGATGAAGCTCGACGCCGCCGTGCGCTGGTGCAAGCGCTTCGAGCCGTACAATCTAATGTGGTTCGAAGAACCGATCGTGCACAACGACCCGCGCCTGCTGGCGCAACTGCGCCAGCAGACGAGCATCCCCATCGCCGCGGGACAATGGGAGAATTTCTTCAAGCTCGCCGATTTGGTCAAGCAGGACGCCGTCGATTTTTTGAACATCCACGTGCTTTCCGTCGGCGGTTTCACCATGGGCATGAAGGCCGCCGGTCTCGCTCACGCCTTCAATCTGCCGGTCGGCAACGGCGATCACTTCGACGTTCATCTGCACGCCGCGGTGCCCAACGGCTGGCGCGCCGAGGTTCACGTCAACAATTGGCTCACTTCCAATGTTGTCTACAAAGATCTGCCGGGGCCGGTCAACGGTTGGATCACGTTAACCGAGAAACCAGGTCTAGGACTCGATCTCAACGAAGACGCTATCAAGGAATACAAAGTCGCATGAACTGATTCACCATTCAATCCTGAAGCCTAGACTGTCATTTCGACCGAAGGGAGAAATCTTTCCTCTCCCCGCCGGTTTCCGACGACTGTCCGAATTACCTGCACCTCACTTATTCCCCGCCCACAACTTGTCAAAGAATCCGCTCTTGTTCATCGAGTCGAGAAACCGCCGGTCGACTAGGTCCTGCGGTTTTACTTTCTTCGCTCGCGCGTCGACTTTCCCCGTTTCATCGATGATTGCCTGAAACGCTTCGTTCTTGAACTCCAGGCGCCGCTCCATGACTTTGATCTCTTCGTCGTAAGCGGCGTCGAGGACTTTGCGGTCATTGATGCGCAACTGCTTGCCGAGGACCTTATAGGTAAATTCTTTGTCCAGAAACATGATCTTCATCGCTTCCGCCGTCGCGCGCACGAACTTGTCAATGGCCGGCGCTCGCGTCTGGAGAATGGAGCGCCGCGTGATCACCGCCGCGGCGACAAAGGGAATGTTCAAATCCGGCCCGTAAACCACGTGGCGGAAACCCTGCGCCACCGCCCGCGTCCCGCCCGACGGACCGGTCATCGTCGCGGCATCGACGTTGCCCGTCAACAAGGCCGCAAGATTTTCGACCTGGCCGCCGGTCTGAATAAAATTGATATCGGTTGGTTCCATGCCGTACTTTCGCAGGACTTGGATGATGAAATAGTGGGAGTTGCTGCCAAGCCTCGTCAGCCCCAGCTTCTTCCCTTTGAGATCCTCGGGTCTTTTGATTTCCGGCTTGCCGAGAATGCTGTGGGTCAGCGTATTTTTCGCGCTGCCGACAAAAACCAAATCCGTCGCTCCCTGTGCATGCGCCCGCACGATCGCTTCGCCGCCGCTGACCGCGACTTGAGCGTCGCCTCCCAGCAGCGCCGCGGTGACGATCGGCGCCGATGAAATATAAACGAGCTGAAAGTCCAGGTCGTATTTTTTGAACAGCCCCGCCTCCTCGGCGATCCACGGCATCGCCTGGGACATCGTCCGCGCGGAGTGAAAGCCAATGAGCTTATCGGCTGCCAGGATTTCAGCAGGGTCATTAACAAAAAGCGAGAAGAGCAGCGCTGCGAGGCAACAACACACTTTTTTCATTTCCATGAAGCGTACCTCCTGAATCGAACTGTGATGCATCACCCCAATGAAACCAGCGCGACCCTATCAAAAAGTACGCGCACCGACCACACCGTATGGCTATTGCTGTGGCCCTTGAATGTAATCCCTCGCTCTTTGGGAGAGGGCAAGGGTGAGCGCGTGCTTGACCGTTAGCTCGCCGCGATGATACGGCATGTCTCACAAGAACACGGAGGCAAGCTATGAAAATCGTCGTCTTTGGACCGGAGCGACGCGTTGGCGCGCTGGTTGGCGAGAGAGTGATCGACCTTAACCGCGGCATGGCCAGGCAACTGCAGGAACAAGGCGAATCAAAAGCGGAAGAGCAAGCGGCGACACGTCTGCCGGCGCGCCTCTTGACATTCATCGAGTCCGGCCCGCCTGCTTTGGAGAATGCCCAGCGGGTCATCGACCAATTCGACAGGAGCGCGCCCGGTGATGAACGCGGAGAGCTTAGGCTGGTGCACAATGTGAGTGACGTAAAACTCCACGCGCCCTGGCCGGAGCGGCGCATCGCCTGCGTCGGCGGCAACTACGCCGCCCATCTTGCCGGCATGTGGGCCAATCGTCTCGGCAAGACCGACGTGTCGATCGAGCAAATCACCGAAGAGGCGAGAAAAGGCGGCCAGTGGGGATTCTGGAAAGTGCCCGCCGAAGTCGCCGGGCCGGCCGATACGCATTCCGTTTCCCAAGCGCGTTACCTATTTCGATTACGAGGGCGAAGTGGCGATTGTCATCGGCAAGCGCGGCAAGAACATTCCCGCGGCAAAGATACGCGACTATGTTTGGGGTGTGACTCTATTCCACGACTGGAGCATTCGCGACGCCGGCGGAACCGATCGTGTGGTCAGCTACAATTTGCAGAAGAACTTCGACGGCGCCGTATCCATGGGCCCGTGCATCGTCGTCGGCGAAACCGACCATCAGGAGGTCGACGGCAGAGACGCGCGTCAACGGCGTCGTGCGCCAGAGCTACAGCACCAAAGAAATGATTTGGAACTTCGCCGAAGTGTTGGAATATCTGTCGCAGGATTTCACCTTCGTTCCCGGCGACGTGATCGCCGGCGGCACCTCCGCCGGAACCGCCGCGGACAAGTCGCGCCGCGGTCCTGACGGCAAACGGCCGCTCGATTTGTTTCTGAAGATCGGCGACGTCGTCGAAGTATCTTCGCCGCAGATCGGCGCGCTCTCGAACAAGATCGTCGCAAGCGAGTAGGTGCGGGACCCGCCCCTACAAATCCTTCGTGATCTTCGTGTGCTCCTTCGAAAAATGCGGGTGCGGAATGGTGGCTGGTTCCGTCATACCGGCGAAAGCCGTATCCAGGCTAATTTGGTGGAGAACAAACCTGGGTTCCCGCCTGCGCGGGAACGACGAGCGTGGAGAGAATCGTGTCCTAGGGAACCTGTCATTTTCATTATCTGTGGATGAGCCTAAGATCATGAATCACTTCGTGGTGAAATAATTCTGCATTGAAGGATTACCATGGACTTCAATCTTCCCGAAGAAATTCAAATCTTGCGCGACACCGTGCGCCGCTTCGTCGATAAAGAGCTGATCCCGCTCGAGCGCGAATATCGGCATGACAGCGAAGGGCCGATGCCCGAGCACCTACTCAAGCCGCTCCAGGAAAAAACCAAGAGCATGGGCCTCTGGATGCTCGACGTGCCGGCGGAATACGGCGGCGCCGGGACTCGGACTCCTGCCGCGCTGCATCATTCACGAGGAGATCGCCCGCGCGGCGTCCCTGCCCTTTCGCAGCCTCGAGCTCTTCGGCCCCGAAGTCCGGCCCGTGCTGTTTCACTGCAATGACGAGCAGAAGGAACGTTTTCTTGAAGCCGGTGCTGCGCGGCGAGCTAAAATTTTGCTTCGCCCAGACCGAACCCGACGCAGGCAGCGATCCGGCGAACATGCGCACACGCGCCGTGCGAGGACGGCGACTCGTTCGTCATCAACGGCACCAAACGCTTCATTACCGCCGCGGGCCGCGCCGACTACGCTCAGCTCATGGCGGTGACGGACCCGGAGAAAACGCGCTCGCGGCGGCATCACTTGCTTCGCCGTCGATCTGAAGAGCCCCGGCGTGCTGCTCGAACGCCAATGGCCGACGATGATGGGCGAAGCGCCGTGGCAGCTCGTGTTCGACAACGTGCGCGTGCCGGAGGCGAATGTCATCGGCCAAGTCGGCGGCGGCTTTTCCATCGCGCAGAAATGGATCGGCGAGGGAAGAATACGCGGTCACGGCGCGCGGCCGGTGGGCATCGCGCGGCGCGCGCTCGACATGATGATCGAGTATTCGAAAGTACGCACCACCTTCGGCCGCCCGCTCGCCGATCGCCAAGCGATTCAGTTCATGATCGCCGACTCGGCGATGGAGATTCACGCCGTGCGCAACATGGTCTACGAATGCGCCTGGCGCGTCGATCGCGGCGAAGACGTGCGCGATCTATCCTACATGGTCAAAGTGATGGCGACGGAAATGGCGAGCCGCGTCGTCGATCGCTCGATTCAGGTCCACGGCGGATTGGGATTGATGAAAGAACTGCCCCTCGAATGGTGGTACCGGCAAATCCGCAGCACGCGCATCACCGAAGGCGCCAACGAAGTCCTGCGCTGGCGCCTCGGCCAAAACATCATCCGCGCGCACAAGTAAAGGTCTTGACTGACTGAACAAGACTCACAGGATCCACTCGACGTCCGCAATTTCCGCAGAGATGTACCAGAGTGTCATTCTGAGCCGGAGGCGAAGAATCTGCTTTTTCTTGGTTTGACAGTCGCAGAAAAGCAGATCCTTCGTCACGCGGTTCCTCAGGATGACACTCAAGATTAGCGAAATCTTGCGCGACACCGGCACAAACTCAGTTCTCCAATATTCTTTTCACCCGCTCGATGACATCCGGCGGTTGGCTGGTGACTTCCTTCGCCAGGCTCTGCATTTCTTCCCAGGACACCGGTTCGAGATCGTAGCGGCGCTTTTTCACCTCGGCGATGAACTCCGGGTCCTTCAACATCTTGCCGTAGCCATCACGAATCGTGCGCGCCAGATCGGCCGACATGCCCGGCGGCGCCATCATCGGCCGGCCGAAACCGCCCGAGGAAAGCACGACCGTCGCCATGCGCCGCAGCGGATCCGCCGTCTTTTGCTTGTCCATCAACTCGTACAAGCGTCGGCACGTCGCCCAGTCGCGCATCGCGCTTTCTGCCGGTCTGGATAAGGCTCTTCACAAAACCGTTCTTGAACCAGGTTCGCGTCGGCTCGCGTCCGACGAAACTGCCGATATCGTAGGCGCGGCAATGCAGCTCGCCACGCTCGACGGCGATATCGATCTCACCGCCGCTTTGATAGCCGGTTACCGTTTTGAATTTGAGACCGAGAGTCTCTTCGAGGATTTTGGGCACGAAATAACCCGTCGCTCCAGTACCCGCGCCGCCGCAGCGCGGCGCTTCGCTTGCGCGCCGGATATCTTCGAGCGTCTTGTACGGACTGTCCGCGCGCATATAAAGCTGCGCTTCGAGGCGTTCGGGCGAGCCGATCCAGGTAAACTTCGCCCAGTCGAACTTCGCCGTGTCGCGGCCGAGCACCTGATCGAAAAAGGCTCCGCCTTGCAACGCGCCCAACGTCAGCCCGTCCGGCTTGGCCATCGTGTAAAGAAAATTCGCTGCGACAACCGAACTGGCGCCCGGCATGTTCTGCGGCACAATGGTCGGCTCGCCGGGTAAATGTTTGCCGAGAAACTGCGCAACCAAGCGCGCATATAGGTCGACTCCGCCGCCGGTGCTCGTGCCGATGATGAGTCGAATCGTTTTGCCTTTGAAGTCCGGATCGCCTTGCGCCACAGTACTCTCTGGCCAAGCGGCGGCGCCCATAACGAGTGCCGCGACGAAATGCAGCAATGTCGTTTTCATCCGGAAAACCCGTTTCATAACACTAACCTCCGATGCTTTTCAGAAGTGAATCTTTGCATCCAGCACATGGATATCGGGCAAACCCGTGCTCATGCCGATCGGATTGATATCCACCGCGCTTATCCTCCCGTCAAGCTCCACCGCCAGACTCCGAAAGCTGAAGCAGCGCATCGGTCAGTGCAGCGACATGCCGTGAATTCTCCGACGCCGTCCTTTTGCAAAATCGGATAGGCTCGGAGCGACGAAAGCATGTCTTCGGCATCGACTCGGGTGAGCGGCGCCAGCCGCAGCGTATAATCCTTCAGCACCTCGGTGAAGATACCGCCCAAACCGCAGAGAATTACCGGCCCGAACGTCGGATCGTATTTCACGCCGAGAATCACCTCGAAATCATGCGGCAGAAATTTCTCGACGCTGATGTTGAAGTTGCCGTTTGACATTGAGCCGGGCGCGGCCTTCGAGGGCGCGATATGCCTGATCCAACTCGCGCATCCGTCGAAATCTTTCCGCTCACGAAACCTGCGTCGCTCCGGTGCGCCACATTCGGCACCATAGCTTTGAGAATCACCGGATAGCCGAGCTTTTACCGCCGCCGCCTTGGCGCTCATCAGCTGAGGCCGTTGAAAGGCTGGCCGCGCATTTGAATCCATAGGCGGCCGAGCAACTCCGTGGTCGCTGATCGGCGATAGCATCGACGCGCCGACATGAGCGCGAAGAATCGCTTCTGCGGCAGGCCGAGCCGCTCGTTTTGATGCACGAATCTTCGCCGCAGAGGCGCGACGGCGCAGAAACTTGCCGTAGTCGATATAGGCGCGCAGCATCTGGAAGCATGCGTCGGTCGCGGCGTCGAAAACCGGCACGTGGTGCGTCTGAAAGATTTCGCGCACGTCCGGTTCGGAGAGCATGATGATCGCGGCTGCCGTCTTGCCGAACTTCTCCGATGCCGCGGCGAAGTTGCGCGCGTACTCGTGGCGCACCGCGAGCGGACCGAGATACATCAGTAAACAATCGTTGGCGGTGTCCGCCGCAAACGCCTCGCACACGCTCGAGAGAAAACCGGGGCTACGCGACGCGCCGGCCGTATCGAACGGATTGGTGAGGATCGCCGTGCGACGCTGCGGAATGCGTGCCTTGGCCTCTTCGGAAATATCCGACAGCTCGATGCCGTATTCGCTCGCCTTGTCGGCCATCAAGCTCGCCCCCGCGCCGCTCGAGGTCATGACCAGGATGCGCCCGCCGCGCGGCACCGGCTGGTGCGCCGCCATCTGCGCCGCTCCGAGAAAAGTTTCCACCGTGCCGGTGGAGATGACGCCGAACTGGCGAAAAGCCGCTTCATAAACTTCGCCGGCGCCGGCCATGCGCGCGGTGTGCGCCATGGTCGTGATCGCGCCGCGCTCCGATTTCCCGACTTTGAGCACGACGATGGTCTTGCCGATCTCGTGCGCGCGCTCCGCCAATTCGAGAAAGCGCGGGCCGTTTTTCAATCCTTCCATCAGCACGGCGACGACTTTGGTCGAGTCGTCTTCGAGAAAGAATTCCGTGAAGTCGCAGAGATCCAGATCCATCTCGTTACCGTTGCTGACGAGATAGCTGAGCCCTTGGTCGGCTTGGACGGCGCGATGGCCGAGAACACCGAGCAACGCGCCGCTGTGCGATGCGATGGCGACCGGCCCGGGCTTGAGCGGCAGCGCGAAGGCGTGATCGTAGCCGCAGGGAATATTTTTCAGCACGTTGAATGTGCCGTGGCAATTCGGCCCGACGACCCGAATGTTGTAGGCTTTCGCGACTTCGGCTAGGCGCTCTTGGCGCTCCCGACCTTCGGGACCGGATTCGCTGAAACCCGCCGAGCCGATGATCGCAGTCTTGACGCCCTTCTTGCCGCACTCCTCCAAAACTTCAGGCGAAAGTCGCGCATCGACCATCAAGACCGCTACGTCAGGCGCCTCAGGTAGGTCGCTAACCGTGGGATAGCAAGTGAGGCCGCTGATCTCAGCGGCGCGCGGGTTGACCGGATAAATTTTACCGGTGAATTTCGATTTCGCGATATTGCGCAGCGGCAAGCCTGAAGCCTTTGTCGGATCGGACGAGGCGCCGATGATCGCAACTGAGCTGGGTTCAAAAAGCAAACGGACGCGTGGGTCGGACACGAAGAGCTCCTTCTGTGGATTACATATGAGCCATAAGGCAACGCTTTAGCGATCAGGCCGTCAGCAATTATATCGCTGACTTTCCTCCGTCGATTCCGGCGCATGCCGGAATCCAGTTCTTGCTCCTTCTTGTTAATTAAAAACCTGGATACCGGCCTTCGCCGGTATGACGAATTCTCGCATTCTGGACGGTTGTCAAGAAACAACTAAATGGGCAGCCAGCGGCCGCGAGCAGGATCGGAAGCGGCATCGTCACCGTTCATCGAATCCGGACGCTGCGGGCTTTTGATCGTTTCTTTCCACGGCGACGGCGCTCCTTCATAAGCGGCAGGTCCTTTGATGAAGTGGCGCGCGTGCTCCAGCGTCTCGACGAACGGCATATTCATCGGGTAGAGCTTCTTGCCTTTCGGCCTCGGGCCGCCCTTTGAGACATGGCCCCAAAGCGGATGGCCGACGATTTCTTCTGCGAGCCAGACCGCCTCGATCAGTTTTTCCAGGTCGACGCCGGTATCGATGCCCATGCCTTCCATCATGTGAATCAGATCCTCGGTCGGCGCGAGACCCGCGGATTGGCCGTTGCCGCAGAACGGACAACCGCCCATGCCGCCGATGGCCGGTTGCAAACGCAGAGTATCGCCGGCGTCGAGGCTCTTCATCGCGACGTAGGATGACGTGAGCGCCATGCCGCGCGTGTTGTGCAAATGCAAGTTGAAACTCTTGATCGCAGGCCAGCGTTGCTTGATTGCGGTCAGTTGCCTCTCGACCTGATCCGGCATGTTCCACCCCATGGGATCGGAGATGCCGACTTTCGTCACGGGAATTCCCGCCTCATCCCACAGTTGATGTTGGCGCTCGAGCATCTTCATGCGGTCGTCTTGCGAAACTTCGCCGGTCCAGTTGGATCCCCAGGAAGCGCTGATGCTGATGCCGGCTTCCTTGGCGCCTTTGCTTTTCGCCTCTTCGATCGCTTTGGGCCAACGCGCCACCTGTTGTGCGACAGTGCGGTTGATGTTGCGCTGGGCGAATACGTCGCAGAGGTAAACCGCCGTCTGCGCCTGATACTTTAGATCGTTCAGCGGCGGAATGTATTGCCGGAGCCTCTCGCGTCCCATGTCGTTGAGCGCGGTGGCGGTATAGCTAACGCCCGGCTTGGGATGAAAGCCGCGCACCAACTCGTCGATGTCCGCCATCTGCGGCACCCAGCGCGGGCTCACGAACGAGCCGACGGCGATTTCTTTGAGACCCGTTTCGGACAATGCGTCGAGCAAACGGATCTTGTCGGCGACTGGAATTCCCGCGCGTTCGATCTGCAGCCCGTCGCGCATTCCTTCTTCGGTGAGGATGACTCTTGGATAATTACTCATCGATTCCTCCTGCATGAATTCCAAGCGTTGCGGTCGTCGAGGTTGTCATTTCGAGGCGCAGCCGAGAAATCTTTCCGGGTCGTACGACAAGAGCGCTGAGATATAAGAAAGACTCTCTCACGGAGTTTATCCTGAACATAGCCGAAGGGTTCGAGATGACAACTCGAATACTCAGGCTTAGGAAAAACCGCAAGCAGTCTTTCGAAGACTCGTTCAATCGCCCTTAAAAGCCGCATCGCGCTTCTCGGCGAAAGCTTTGGCGCCCTCGCGCGCATCCTGGCTTTCATAAGGACTTGGGCCCGGCGCCATCTTAAGCGCCAAGAAGAGCGGCGCGCCGATGGACTTCACCGACAGCTCTTTGATCCGACGCAGCGACACGGGCGCGTTCTCGGCGATTTTCTCCGCCAACGCAATCGCCGTCGGCAAAAGCTCCGGCAGCGGCACAACACGATTCACTAGTCCGAAGCGGAGAGCATCCTGCGCCGAAATCTGATCGCCGGTGAAAAGCATTTCCATGGCGATGCCCCGCGGAATCAAGTATTGCAGCATCACCGTCGCGAAGTTGGCGCCACGCCCGCGCTTCGCTTCCGGCAAACCGAACCGGGCATTTTCCGAGGCGATGCGAATGTCACACGCCAGGGTCAGCTCACAGCCGCCGGCGAGCGCATAGCCGTTCACCGCCGCGATCAGAGGCTTGTAAGTTTCGATCGCGATGATGCTCGAATGCGGCGGCTCGTCGAGCGCGCCGTAGTCCGGGCCGACGCGGTATGGTTTTTTCTGAAAAATCTCGTTGTGCTCCTTCAGATCCGCGCCCGCCGAAAAAGCTTTGTCCCCCGCGCCGGTGATGATTGCGACGCGAATCGATGGCTCATGGCGGATTTTGAGGAAGGCGTCGATCAAACCGTTACGCACTTCGTGACCAAGCGCATTCATGCGGTCCGGTCGGTTAATGGTCACGATCGCAACACGATTTCGCTGCTCGAACAGGACGTAATCGGACATATTTTTCCCTTTGTAAAGATCCTGCGTTGAGCGAGAAGTATCATCGCCTGTGAGCAACTTCAAACCGCACGACGCTCACGCGGCCGTCAGCGAACTTCTCATCAAGCCCGGTTTTTGATGCGAATAAATCCGGGCAACGCGATCGAGCGGTATCGTAAAAAATGGATCGGCGTAGAGGAAAGATCCCGCTGCGGCAGTTGGAGCAATCGAAACTCGGCAGGCTTCTATCTGTCTGAGGAGTGGGTATCTCAGGCCTGACTCGTCGGAGCGGTCTAAATCCTCCCGGCACGCTAGTCGATGGCCCATCTTCGAATCGCGGTACGCTCCCACGAACAGACCACGGGAGGTGAAGCCATGCAGGCTGGCGTTTTTATTCATTCATGAAGCCTGCCCGTCAAGCCAATAGCGCTGTGGTCTAGCGCCTTTCCCTGCGCCGAGACTTACCTTCGCAGCGACGGCAGAGAGAGCCGGTGATTGGGAGATGTTCTGAGGATTCATATTCGTCGGTCGGCCAAAATCTGCGACTCTTGTAGCAAAGCCTAGACTCGACGGGTTTTCTTTTTTGCGCTATTCGATTTCCATTTCAACCCTGTAACCCGAGACGATATACCCGCGTCATGGATTTTTGCTATACAAGCATATTCCACAGGACGAAACTGACAAAAACGACGCTGACGAAAATTGCAATTAAGCCGATCCATTCTCGACGGTCCATCTCGTTACTCTCTCCCTGCGTATCTTTGCTCGATTAAAAACACCCTGGGCACGATCCAAAACGACCCAGCTACGCTCTGATACTTACTAAGTTCGGCAAGCCCCCCTTCGCGCGATTTGTAGTTGGAGCGATCGGACGGGTCAAATTTTCCCGGCAAGCCAGTCGATGGCTATCTTCGAATCGCGATACGCTCTGACAGCAATACCGCGAGAGGCGAGGCCGGCACGCAGGAGATAGATTTGATAAGGATCGTTGCGCTCGGCTCCCGAGACCAGCGCAAGTTTGTTACCTTCGGGCCAGGAGTCAAAGGGAAGCTGTTCCAGCAAACCTTCGACCTCGGATAGTTCCAGGACGCACGTGGCGTCAGAAAGATCCACCAGCACCTTGCATTCATTAAGCGGTCGCGTGGTTGCGGTAATCTCGTTGAAGAGCCGTTTGAATTCCGCACTATTCAAGACCCCGCGGACGATGACGATCAAATGATTGCCGGCATCTGACCAGGTGAACAGCTTGACGTGGGAATCCATGGAGAGTAGTGAATAAGGCTTTCCACGGATATTTTCTTGACAATCCGCGCCATCCCATTGACATCTGAACCGGATTCGACGCATTAATTCGCTGAGGATAGGACTCATGCGCGCGCCGCCGATGATTGCAGTGTCAGCGACGAACGGCTTACTGGACGCGATCGCGTCCGCCGGTGCGGAACCAGCCCGACTTCTCACGCGCCTTAATTTGAACGGCAGAGTGTTCTCTCAGGAGGAGCGCTATCTTCCGTGCACGGATTTTGCCCGTTTATTGGAAGAAGCTGCGGTGGAAACCGGTGACGCCGCCTTCGGACTACATTTCGGCGCACGCAGAGATCCGCGCG
Organism: uncultured delta proteobacterium; assembly: GCA_963745035.1. Taxonomy (GTDB): domain Bacteria; phylum Desulfobacterota; class Binatia; order UBA9968; family UBA9968; genus DP-20. The sequence goes on from CAVUVW010000013.1 coordinate 1,090,986, forward strand.
ATATCGGTCCGCTCATCTATGCGGCTTTGAATGCTCCGACGATTGCGACCGCGTTCGACGTTGCCGTACGGTATCTGCACGTGCACAATGAAGCCGTAGAGGTTTCAATCAGCAGCACCTCACCATCTCTCGTATCTCTGTGTTATTTGCACGCGAATATCAGATTGAACCGTCCGCGCCAGTTCAATGAGTACAGCATGTCCGTAGCCATCAATATGCTCCGCATGATGGCAGGAAGCCGCTGGTCGCCGCGGGAGGTGCAGTTCTCGCACGCGCGGCCCGACGATGTATCCGAGCATCTCGCGATGTTTAGGGCACCGCTTCTGTTTGACTGCCCGACCAATGCGATCGTTGTGGAGCGTGAGTTCTACGAATCCAGCGTTCCGGCTGCAGATCCGCGGCTCTACCAAATCATGCGCCAGTACATAGACGATGTGCTCAGCAAAATGCCCCGGCTAGACGATCGACTGTCCGCCATCCGCAAAGCGATCGCCGAAGCCATGCGCGAGAGGAGTCCGAGCCTGCAGGCGGTGGCGCGAACACTGGCGACGAGTCCCCGCACGTTGCAACGGGAGCTGAAACCGTATCATCTCAGCTTCAAAAATCTTTTAGACGATACTCGACGGCAGTTCGCACTCGAGTACCTGAAAGACCCGAGTAACACGCTCACCCAGGTCGCTTTCCTCCTGGGCTATTCTGAAGTGAGCGCGTTCAATCGAGCTTTCCGAAAGTGGACTGGCAACACTCCGCTACAGTACCGGCGTAGCTTCGATGAACGCGCTTAAAGCTCCACTCGCTGGCACCACTTGGGTGACAGGGAAATCGATCCTTGTTGTCCGCGCGCTGCAGTGAGGCCGCGTTCAGCGGCGTTTCCATGGACCGCTCGGCACAGCAAAATCTCCTGTTCCTTAAACAAACGCAGCTAAAGTCGCCCGCATACTCGGAGATTCTGTGGATGACGATTATTCGTTACAATGCTGGGATTCAACGCGCCAAGGGATTAATGGAGGTGGCCGCCGCCTGCATCGCGTCACCTACCGTTTATCGATCTCTTTCAGCGCCTCGCGCAGATAACTCTGATCAACGTATTTGCCGACTTCAGGCAGAGGCCCCTTCGCGCCGGTTTGTTCCGCGTAGATCCGAATGTTCGTCTTCAATCCCTCGATGGTGACGTCGCCGTCGGGCGGCCAAAAGCGATTCTGTGTGTAAAACTCCCAGCCCTTCTGCGCGTGGGCCGGCTTGAGCTTCATCTCCTTCGATAAAAAATCGACGGCAGCGTCTCTGTTTTCGAACATCCAGCGAAACGTCAGGGCCATCGCTTTCATGAAGCGCACCATCAGCGGCCGATTCTTTTCCGCCCACGAGCGTCGCGTCACGAAGGCGTTGGTTTGAAAATGCGGGATGCCTTCACTCAGCCGGCCGATGACGTTGAGCCCGGACTCTTCGGCTGCATAGTTGAGCGGCACGGCCACCGTGGTGGCGGCGATCTGGCCGGATTGCAGCGCCGCGAGATTCGCCGAAGAACCGCCGGCGATGATCAGAAGCTTGTAGTCGCGCGGGTATTCCAGGCCCTTGAGCTTGAGCGCCTCGCGCAGCGCCGTGATTGTGCCGCCGGTCAGCGACGCGGTGCCGAACGTCGCACCGCGCAGATCCTCGTAGGTTTTGTAATTTTTTGCGGCGATGAGAAATTGCGCGATACCGTTGATGATGCCGCCGGTGACGACGAAGTCGAGGCCGCGTTCCGAAGCTTCGATATACGGCTCCGGCCCGCCTGAGCCGAAGTGAAGCGAGTTCGCCGCCAGCGCCTGCACGGTCATCGGCACGCCGCGCAGGAGCACGAGCTGAACATCGAGCCCCTGCTGGTCAAAAAAGCCTTTCTTCGTAGCAACCCAAAGCGGGCTGTAGCCTAGAGTCTTACTCGACGCGCCAAGGTAAATCTTGGCTCTATCCTGCGCCACCGCCGGAAGCAAAAATAGGAGAACAAAAGAAAGAACAACCGCAATTTGCGAAAGGACGATCATGACACCCTCCTGTTTCAGCGCTCTTCGTGTCGGCGCTCTGTCAGGCATGCGGCACAGCCTTATAACGATAAAGCCATCGGGTTCAAGGATTGTCTACGCCGGCGGACGAAGAGAGCCGCGGCGGCGCGCAGGCGCTCACGGCATCGACAAAAGCAGCGAAGATTCTACGCGCATGTCAGTAAGATTTACCGCCCGAGTTTTCACGTTATTCGACAATATGCACACAATCAGCGGCTTAGCGTTCCCCGGCGGATGGCATGTTGGTTGCTCCAGGTGAGTGCGCAAGAAATGGGAGATTCGGAGGTTCGATGAAAATTGCAGGCACGATTCAAATCACCGTTCTGGCATTGACCGTCGCATCTTCAGTCGGATGCGCCGGCGGGCCGATGACGACGCGGGAAAAAGGCGCGGGTGTCGGCGCGCTCGGCGGCGCCGCCGCAGGCGGATTGATCGGCACGGCGTTCGGCCGTCCGGGAACCGGCGCGGCGATAGGCGCGGGCGTCGGTTTGGGAGCAGGCGCGCTGGTCGGCGATTACATGCAAGGTCAGGAGTATTCGCAGCACAACCAGCAGCAGATCCAGCAGAATCAACAGACCATCGAACAGAACCATCAAACGATTCAACGTCGCTCGTCCACCGAATACTGAGGATCGGGAATCGGAGGAAAAAAATGATGCAGTTATCGACTACTTTTATTCTAGCCGGCGTGCTTGCCAGCGCGTTGACCGTGGCGGGTCCGATTGGAAAGGCCGCGGCCGATGATGACGATGACGGTCGGAAACGCCGGAGCAAACATCACTTTTGCTACGACAAGCATGGTCACCGACGCTCGCACCCTCACTGTCCGCCCCGGCATCCCCACTACTCGCGCTACCATCGCCCGGGGGAGCACTATCACGGACGCCCGCACGGATATCGCTATTCCAGAGACCGCCATCCTCGTCGTCCGCAAGTAACTTATGTCCGAAAAGGCAGTCCTTACGACTATCGCGGCCGCTACAGCGAACCGACCGCTCGCAATGACGTTCGCCACGCGCGCAAGGAAGTGCAGCAAAGCCGTGAGCAATTACGTAAAGACTACTCGGAACTGCAAAAGGATCGCGCCGAGCTACGCCGTGATATCCGCAACGGCGCCAGCAGGGAAGAAATCCGCAAAGACCGGCAGGAAATTCGCACCGATTTACAAAAAATCAAAACTACTCGCAGGGATCTGCGAAACGATCGAGCCAATCTAGACGATGCGCGCCGCGAACAGCGAAGGTAGTGACAACAAAGTAACCGGCGACGCGCGCGCGGAGAGATCGCCGCATAAACGCCGGCCGCGAGTGAGCCCGCGGCTTCGCGCTCGACCCCTCACTTCAAAATAACTCCCAGCATCGCGCGTGCCGCTTCCTAAGGCGGCACGCGCTCGTCTGTTTTTGGCTGCGAATTCCATTCAAAGCGAACTCGAGCCAAGGACAAAAACGCAGACCGCCTTATTCATCGCCTCCGCCCAGTCGATTGCCGCAGGGCGGCAATTTATAGTAGAAACTTAGCGACGAGCGAGCGCATGTACTCCCTCGGGCAAGCGATGCTTTCAGCCATTCGGAGGCGAAGATGACCGCGCCAGCCGCCACGCAGAATCGCTACAATGCGGCAGAGGACTTGCTCGAACGCAACCTCGCCGCGCGTCCGGGTAAGACCGCTTACATCGACGAGCGCGGCACCTACACCTACGCCGATCTCGCCGAGCGCGTAAACCGGTGCGCCAACGCGCTGAGCAATCTCGGGCTCGGCATGGAGGCGCGCGCGCTGGTGTGCTTGCTCGACACCATCGACTTCCCGGCCGCTTTCCTTGGCGCAATCAAGGCCGGTATCGTGCCGGTCGCCGTCAACACGCTGCTCACGACGAGCGATTTCGATTTCATGCTGCGCGACAGCCGGGCGCAGGCTTTGATCGTATCCGACGCGCTCTTGTCCGTGTTCGAGCCGATCCTTGCAGATCAGCCGTTCTTGAAACACGTGGTTGTATCGGGAACAAAGACCTCCGGCCGGCAAAGTTTGGCGGAGTTGATGATGAAGGCGAGCGGCGATTTTACGACCGCGCCCACGAGCCCCGACGACGCCTGCTTCTGGCTTTACTCATCGGGCTCCACCGGAACGCCGAAGGGCGTGGTTCACGTGCAGACCAGCATGGCGCGCACGGCCGAGCTTTACGCCCGACCGGTTCTTGGCATCCAGGAAGGCGACGTGGTTTTCTCCGCCGCGAAATTGTTCTTCGCATACGGCCTCGGCAACGCGCTCAGTTTTCCGCTTTCCGTCGGCGCGACCACGGTCCTGCTCGGTGACCGGCCCACTCCCACGGCGGTCTGCCGCATTCTACGCGAGCACCATCCAACAATATTCTACGGCGTGCCGACGCTCTACAGCGCGCTTCTCGCCGGCGCCGAGCTGCCGAAGCGTGAAGAGCTCCGTCTGCGCCGCTGCACATCGGCCGGCGAAGCGCTGCCGCCTGAAGTAGGGCGGCGCTGGCGCGAGCACACCGGTGTCGACATACTCGACGGCTTGGGTTCGACCGAGATGCTGCATATCTTTTTGTCCAACCGCCCCGGCGACGTGCGCTACGGCACGACCGGCAAACCGGTGCCCGGCTACGACATTCGCCTGGTCGACGAAGACGGTAAGCCGGTCGCAAAAGGCGAGATCGGCGAGCTGCAGGTCGCCGGGCCGACCGGCGCCGCCTATTATTGGAATAACCGGGAAAAAAGCCGCGCCACTTTTTTGGGGCCGTGGACCCGCAGCGGCGACAAGTACACCGAAGATGAAGAAGGTTACTTCACGTATGCGGGCCGCAACGACGATATGCTCAAAGTGAGCGGCATTTGGGTCTCGCCCTTCGAAGTGGAATCCGCCATCGCTTCCCATCCCGCGGTGCTGGAAGCTGCCGTGGTCGGCAAAGCCGATGAAAATGGCCTGATCAAGCCGAAAGCTTACGTCGTGCTTCGCGCCGACGCTGCGCAAACACCCGAGCTTGCCGCCCAGCTCCAGCAACACGTGAAATCGCGGCTGGCGCCCTACAAATATCCGCGCTGGATCGAGTTCATCGCCGAGCTGCCCAAGACGGCCACGGGAAAGATCCAGCGCTTCAAGCTGCGCGCAGAGAGGACAGAATAACTGGAGTGATGGAGTACTGGAGTGGTGGAGTGTTGACTCTCGGATTCCCGACTCCATACTCCAATACTCCAATCACTCCATGCATCCAGATGACGGAGGATGACAGTGAAGCTTATAGCAACGATCAACCCGAAGACATTTTCTGACCTCCGCCGGCCTGTTCGGCGCCGGCGCGCTGTTGCCGAATGTTTGCCCTCGCCCAGGCGCGCAAGCTCCGCGTCGGTTTGATGCTGCCTTACACCGGGACCTACGCGCAGCTCGGCGCGGCCATTACCAACGGTTTCAAGCTCGCGGTAAACGAGCGCGGTGGCAAGCTCGGCGGGCGCGAGCTCGAATACTTCACCGTGGACGACGAGGCTGAGCCGGCCAAGGCGCCGGAGAATACCAACAAGCTCGTGCAGCGCGACAAAGTCGACGTGCTCGTCGGCACGGTGCACAGCGGCGTGCAGATGGGCATGGTCAAGATCGCCAAGGAAACCAACACGCTTTTGATTATTCCCAACGCCGGCCTCGACGCCGCCACCGGCGCGCTGTGCGCGCCGAATATTTTCCGCACGTCGTTTTCCAACTGGCAGCCGTCTTTCCCGATGGGCAAGGTGCTCGCCGACCGCGGCATCAGAAACGTCGTGTCGCTCGCCTGGAAATACGGCGCCGGCGAAGAGGCGGTGGCCGGCTTCACCGAAGGCTTCATCAAGGCCGGCGGCAAATCGGTGCGCGGCTTGTGGATTCCTTTTCCCAACGTCGAATTTCAAGCGCTCCTCACCGAGATCGCTTCGCTCAAGCCCGATGCCGTGTTCGTCTTTTTCGCCGGCGGCGGCGCGGCGAAGTTCATCAAAGACTACGCCGCAGCGGGGTTGCGCAAAACCATTCCGCTGTTCGGCTCCGGTTTCCTCACCGACGGCGTGCTCGACGCCGTCGACAATGCCGCCGAAGGGCTGGAGACCACCCTGCATTACGCCGACGGGCTCAACACCAAACGCGACAAAGCGTTCCGCGCCGCCTACGTCAAGACGCACAAAATCGAGCCCGACGTTTACGCGGTGCAGGGCTACGACGCCGGGCTGCTCCTCGCTGCCGGCCTGGACGCGGTGAAGGGCGACATCACGAAGCGAAAGGAAATGATCGCGGCGATGGAAACCGCCAAGAATCGACAGCCCGCGCGGCGCCTGGACAATGTCCAAAGCGCACAATCCGATCCAGGATTTCTATCTGCGCAAAGTAGTCGGCCGGGAAAACCGCTTCGTCAGCATCGCCCACAAGGCACTCGCCGACCCCGCGCGGGGATGCAAAATGTAGCGGCGGCTGAACCGCCGCGTTCAAAACGTTCCAATAGTTCAAGTCGTTCAAATCGTCTAGAGCTTCGAACTCTGACGGCTTGAACGTTTTGAACGACTTGAACGGCTTAAACGATGTTCTACTTGATTCAATTATTAAACGCGGTCCAATACGGCCTACTGCTATTCCTCTTGTCGAGCGGCTTGACCTTGATCTTCGGCATCATGGGCGTGATCAATCTGGCGCACGGCAGCTTTTACATGGTCGGCGCCTATCTCGCCTTTTGGCTCGCCAAGCTGACCGGCAGCCTGTGGCTCGCACTGCCGCTCGCCGTCGTGATCGCCTTTGCCGTCGGCTTGCTGCTCGAGACGGCGATTTTCAGCCGGCTTTACCGGCGCGATCATCTCTATCAAGTCCTGCTCACCTTCGGACTGATTTTGATCTTCGAGGAGCTGCGCAGCATTTTGTTCGGCGACGACGTCCACGGAGTGGCGGTGCCGGCGCTGCTCGATTTTTCCATCCCGCTGACCGACACGCTTTCCTATCCGGTGTACCGTTTGTTCGTTACCTTAGTTTGTTTGGTCATCGCCGGCCTGATGTATTTCGTGATCCATAGAACGCGAATCGGCATGATGCATTCGCGCCGGCAACAGCAATCGCGAGATGGCGGCAGTCGCTCGGCGTCAATTTGCCGCTGCTGTTCGCCTTGGTCTTCGCCTCCGGCGTGGCGCTCGCCGCCTTCGCCGGCGCGGTCGCCGCGCCGATCTCCTCGGTGTTTCCCGGCATGGGCAATCAGATCCTGATCCTCTGCTTCGTCGTCGTGGTCATCGGCGGCATCGGCTCGATCAACGGCGCGCTGATCGCGTCGCTCGCCGTCGGCCTTGCCGACACCCTCGGCAAAGTGATCGCCGCGGAGTACTCGGCCATCGCCGTCTATCTGGTGATGGCCATCATACTTTTGTGGCGGCCCCAAGGTATCGCCAACCGAGCCTGACTGCCGTGCCGAATATCTCGCTCCCGCGCGCCCCTCTGCTCGTTGCGCTCGCGCTGCTCGTCCTTTTTCCCCTCATAGGCAGTACGTTCTACCTGCAGCTCGGCGCCAAGATCATGATCATGGCGATCTTCGCGCTCAGTCTCGATCTCCTCGTCGGCCATGCCGGGATGGTGAGTCTCGGCCACGCCGCCTACTTCGGCGTGGCGGCGTACACCTTGGCGCTGCTTTCGCCGAAGTACGAAGCCGCCGCTCTATGGATCACGCTGCCGGCGGCCATGGCCGTCGCCGCGCTCGCGGCGTTGGTCGTCGGCTTCTTGGTCGTGCGCACCGCCGGCGTCTATTTCATCATGGTGACCCTCGCCTTCGCGCAGATGATCTATGCGGTTTTTCACGACACGAAAATCGCCGGCGGCTCGGACGGCATCTACATCATGGTCCGTCCCGAGTTGAACATGATGGGATTCAAGCCGCTCAATTTGGAAAATTCTGCCGAGTTCTATTATCTCGCGCTGCTGTTCTTGGCGCTGGTATTTTGGTTTCTCGACCGCCTGCTGCGCGCGCCGTTTGGCCGCGCCCTCGCCGGCATCCGGATCAACGAACAGCGCATGCGCTCCATCGGCTATCCGGTCTTCGCCTACAAGCTCGGCGCCTTCGTGCTTGCGGGCGCGCTGGCGGGCCTTTCCGGATACCTCGCGGCTTGCCAGTTCGGCTTTGTCAATCCCGACATTCTCGCCTGGCACCAGTCGGGCATCGTGCTGATGATGATCATCCTGGGCGGCATGGGCCGCCTCCATGGCGCGGTGCTTGGCGCCTTCGCCTACGTGTTCTTGCAGGAAATATTTTCCGCGCCGGCGCTCCTCGGCGCCTATGCCAAACATTGGCAGCTCGCGATGGGCACCTTGCTCGTCGTGATCGTGGTGGCGCTGCCGCACGGCGTCGGCGGCTTTGTCGATATTTTCTTGCGCTCCGCCGTTCGACGCCACGGCGATGTGGCTGGAGGCTGATGAGCGACGCGATCCTGCAAGTCGAAAAACTCTGCAAAACTTTCAGCGGCCTTGCCGCCGTCGACGGAGTCTCGCTCGAAGTCAGAAGCGCCGAGCTGCACGCGATCATCGGACCCAACGGCGCCGGCAAAACGACCTTGATCAATCTCCTGTCCGGCGATCTGCCAGCAAGCTCCGGCACGATCTTGTTTCGCGGCGACGAGATCTCCGGTTTGCCGCCGGAGCGCCGCTCGCGCCTGGGCATCGGCCGCAGTTACCAGAAGACCAATATCTTTCCGGCCTTCAGCGCGTTGGAAAACTGCCGCCTTGCGGCCCAGTCGCGCTCGCCCCGAGCGCTCAATTGGCTGCGCGATGCGCGCTCCTACGAAGACATCATGATCCAGGCTCGCGGCGCGCTCGAAGCCGTCGGTCTGGCGGATCGCGCCGGCGAGCCGGCACTGGCGCTGAGCCACGGCGAGCAGCGCCAACTCGAGATCGCCATGTGTCTGGCTACCGAGCCGCAACTCCTGCTGCTCGACGAGCCGCTTGCCGGGATGGGCGCGGAAGAGTCTGCGAAAATGATCGAGCTCATCGCCAAGCTCGCCGCGAGCCACGCGGTTCTGCTCGTCGAGCACGACATGGACGCGGTGTTTCAATTGGCGAAGGTGCTCACCGTCATGGCCAACGGCAAGGTGTTGGCGAGCGGTACGCCCGAAGAGATTCGCGCCAACCGCGAAGTTCAGGTAGCCTATCTCGGCGCCGTCGAAGACTTGCCGCCATGACCACGCCGATCATCGAAGCGCGCGGGCTGCACGCCTATTACGGCGCCAGTCATGTTTTGCAGGGCATCGATTTGACGGTCCATGCCGGCGAAGCCATCGGCTTGATGGGCCGAAACGGCATGGGCAAGACCACCTTGCTCCGCACCATGCTCGGCCAAGTGCCGGCGCGCCGCGGCGACGTGAAGATCAACGGTAAAAACTTGACGAATTCGGCGCCGCACCGCATCGTCCGCGAGGGCATCGGCTACGTGCCGGAGGGACGCGGGATTTTTCCCAATCTCACGGTGAGAGAAAATCTCGTAATGGCGGCGCGCTCAAGCCGCGACGGAAAGCAGGCGTGGACGTACGAGCGCGTACTGGAAATTTTCCCGCGGCTAGCCGAACGGCTTTCCCATGGCGGGCACCAGCTCTCCGGCGGCGAGCAGCAAATGCTCGCCATCGGCCGCGCGCTGATGACCAATCCCGACCTGCTCATTCTCGACGAGGCGACCGAGGGACTGGCGCCGCTGATCGCCCGGGAAATCTGGCGCATTCTCCGCGCCGTCCGCGAATCCGGCATCGCCGCCATCATCGTCGACAAGAACTTCAACGCTGTCTCCGCCCTTACCGACCGCAATTTGATTTTGGTCAAGGGTAGCGTCGTGTTCGAAGGAAGCTGCGACGAATTGCGCGCCAGACCCGAGATCCTGCAACAGCACTTGGGGATTTAAACAAAACGCAACGCCACCGTGCATAGATGCATCAGCCGAGCGCAACCCCTCGCCGGTTGCGCTCGGCTAATGACATCGTGTCCAAACGGGCCTCAGTCTTTCGGTTGAGAAACAACCCGCAGGTACGGTTTGAGCGTCTTAAATCCCTGCGGGTATTTCTTCTTTGCGTCTTCGTCGGAAACCGATGTCGGGATGATCACATCCTGACCGGGTTTCCAGTTGACGGGTGTTGCGACCGTATGCTTCGTGGTAAGCTGCAACGAGTCGAGCAGCCGCAACACTTCGTCGAAGTTACGGCCGGTGCTCATTGGATATACGAGCATGGCTTTGATCTTTTTGTCCGGCCCGATGAGAAATACGGAGCGGCACGTTTGATTATCCATTGCCGTGCGCTTTCCGGGATTCTCGCTGGCCGGGAGCATGTCGTAGAGCTTCGCCACCGTTAGATCGGCATCGCCAATGATCGGGTAATTCGGCGCGTGTCCCTGAGTCTCCTGAATATCCTTCGCCCATCCTTTATGATCGGTCACAGGATCCACGCTCAGCCCGATGATTTTGCAGTTGCGCTTGTCGAATTCCGGTTTGAGGCCGGCCATGTAACCGAGCTCGGTAGTGCAAACCGGCGTATAGTCCTTGGGGTGCGAGAACAAAATTCCCCAGCTATTGCCGAGCCAGTCGTGAAAGTTAATTTTCCCTTCGCTGGTATCCGCCGAAAAATCCGGCGCGACGTCGCCTAATCTGATAGCCATACCATTCTCCTTTCAGCACATCATACTACTTGCAGGGGTAGCGCGAATAGTAACTTCGGTCAACACACCAAACGCGCTTAATCGCAGTTTAACTTTGACCGCGGGCCGGTCATTCGGAACCGTTCCACGCTCGTATCTGCCCTACATCCACGGTGCAAATGACAGCGAATTGCGTGGAAGCGCTTAACTCGTGGCGCTATCGTTTGGGCAGGTCCTTGATGGCTTCATTCAAATAACTTTGGTCGACGTATTTCGACAGGCTCGTGAGCGGTCCCTTGGCGCCGACCTGCTCCATGTAAATCCGAATCGCATAGTCGGTGCCCCTTAGACTTAGGTCGGCGTCAGGATGCCAGATTTGATGCTGGGTGTAATATTCCCATCCACGGCGCGCGTGAGCCGGCTTGAGCTGCATTTCTCGAGCGAGAAAATCAACGGCGGCATCCTTGTTTTCGTAAATCCAGCGATGAGTAAGCGCGAGGGCTTTCATAAAGCGCACCGCCAGAGAGCGGTTCTTTTCCGCCCACGATTTCTTCATAGCCAAGGCACCCAGCTCGTACTCCGGAATCGCATCGATGAGCCGCCCAACGACATTGAAACCCGCCTCCTCCGCGGCATAGTTGAGCGGGATCGCCACTGTGGTCGCCGCAATCTGGCCGGACTGCAACGCCGCCAGATTGGCGGATGAACCTCCGGCGATGACGAGAATTTTGTAATCGCGAGGATACTCCAGGCCCTTGAGCCGGAGGGCCTGCTTCAATGCCGTGACCGTGCCGCTCGTCAACGAAGAAGATCCGAATACGGCGCCGCGCAGATCCTCGATGCTCTTGTACTTCTTAGCGGCGATAATGTCGTGAGTGAGACCATTGATGACCCCGCCGGTCATGACCAAATCAAGGCCGCGCTCGGTCGCTTCGTAAAACGCTTCGGGGCCACCCGAGCCGACTTGCAAAGATCCAGCGGCAAGTGCTTGAACGTTCATCGGCGTGCCGCGGAGTAGCACGAGCTGGCCATCCAAACCCTGCTGCTCGAGAAAGCCGCGCTTCACTGCGGCCCACAACGGACCGTATCCAAGCGTTTTGCTCGATGAACCAAAATATATCTTGGGCTTGTCTTGTGCCCCCGCTGAAGAAGATGCCAACGCGAAAAGTAGAACCGGCAGCACGACTCGAAGAAAACTCATCCCTGTCCTCCTGTTCGGAATCCTGGCTGGGGCACGCGGCATCGAGCGGTGCGACCGAGGGCTAATTGAGGTCGTCGTGCTTACGGATGCACGCTTTCGAGAAACCAGTCGGTGGGAATTTCCCGTCCAGCGCCCTTTGCCCTGGCTTGCTGCAACACAGCGGCGCCGACGGCGGCGAACTGCAGGCCGATGCCGATGTTATTGAGAAAGCAGGTCGATTCCTGAGCGTCGGCGCGGCCCTGCGCCTTGCCGGTCACCAAGTCTTTGAGCTCCGGCGCCGACAGCCAGAACGGGTGCTCGACCTTGACCTCGTGCGCGCGGGCCGGACCCTTGCCGATCACATCGATGGCATCATGCGCTTCGATGCCTTCTTCGCCGAAGCCGGCGATGTAATTTTTCGGCGCATGCTGGTGCGCGTGAATCACCAGCCGGTCGATGCGACGAATCGTTTCATCGCCGAGCTCCGGCACGCGCACGCAGGTGAGATGAAGCCCCGGCTTTACCCAGTCGGCGCTCACCACCTGCGTGAGAGAATTCGTCGTCGCGGCGATGATGTCGGCGTCCCTGATCGCCTCTTCCGGCGTTTCCACGGCGCGCACCTCGGCTTCGACTTTGGGCTGCATTTCTTTGACGAACGCCTCGAGATTGGCCCGGGTCGGGCTGAACACGTTGATCCGCTTGATCGGGCGCACGGCGCACATCGCCGGCAAGTGGCTGCCGGCCTGCCAACCCGAGCCGAACAGCGCCAAGGTGCTCGCGTCCTCGCGCGCCAGGTAGCGCGCCGCCAAGGCGCTGCTCGACGCCACGCGCATTCTTTGCACGACACCGTCGGGAAAAATCGCCAGCGGCTCGCCCGTCGTCGTGGAAAACAACATGACGAGGCCGACGTATTTATCGCCGGGCGCCGAGGGAATCTTGGTTTTGATCACGCGACTCCCCTGCCGGTTCCAGCGAATGATGTCCGAGTTGATGCGCATGGCGACGATCGGCGGATCGTAAAGTCCCGCTTCCATCGATTTGAACGCGTACACGCCGGACTCCGTCGCCGAGGGCATGACCAGATCGGTGCGCGGCCGGTTGATCGCCGTGCCCTTCTCCCAGCTCCGGTACGCGCCTTCAAGCGCGTCGATGCATGTGCGGATGGTCAAGAACGACTCGATGTCTTCATTGCTGAGAATAAGCATGCTGCTGGCATATCAACGCGCCACAGACTCGTCAAGAAAGCTGCGGCGGTAGTGGCTCATTGAGTGAAACCGCGCCGGTTTTTAAAGGCTGGCACTTGATTTGAACTGTCATCCTGAGCGCCGGCGAAGGATCTGTTTTTGAGTTGAATCACCAACGCGCCGGCGCTTTCTTGACTCGCGCGCTCGTCTTCGTCTAGTTTACGGCAGGAGGGCACGGTCATGGCGGAACAAGATAGAGCAACCGTCGCGCTGCTTCATCCCGGCAACATGGGCGTCACCATCGGCGCGGCGGCCGCCGCCGGCGGCGCGCGCGTTCTGTGGGCGTCGAAAGACCGCGGCGCCGCCACTCGCCGCCGCGCCGAAGGAGCGAAGCTTATCGACGCGGGCGATCTGCCCGCGGCCGTAAGCCAGGCGCAGGTGGTCTTATCGGTCTGCCCGCCGCACGCCGCTCTCGATGTCGCGCGCGCGGTCGCGGCGGAGAAATTCTCCGGCTTGTACGTCGATGCCAATGCCGTGTCGCGCGACACGGCGGAGGAAATCGGCAGGATCGTCGACGGCGCGGGAGCAAGCTTCGTCGACGGCGGCATCATCGGCTCGCCGGTCAAACAAGCGGGCACCACGCGGCTTTATCTCTCGGGAGCACGCGCCGCCGAAGTCGCCGCGCTGTTCCACGGCAGCATGCTCGACGCGCGCGCCATCGGCGCCGAACCCGGCGCCGCCTCGGCGTTGAAAGTCGCCTACGCCGCCTGGACCAAAGGCACCGATGCTTTGATTCTCGCGATCCGCGGCCTTCGCGGCTCATGAAGGGGTCGACAAAGCGCTGCTCGAAGAGTGGTCGATGTCCCAGCCGGCGCTGGAAAAAAAATGCGACCGGGCAGCGGCGGTCGCCGTGCCGAAGATGTGGCGCTACGTCGGCGAGATGCGCGAGATCGCGGAAGCTTTCGAGAGCGCGGGTCTGCCACCCGGCTTTCACCAGGCGGCGGCTGAAATCTGTGAACGGTTCGCCGCCTTCAAGGACCAGACCGAACCGGCACTTACGGTCGCCGAGGTCTTGCAGGCCTTGCAAGATTGATCGCATTTCAATATACCGGCGCAGGAAAAAAATTCCGTGCCTCTTCTACCGGCCGTGTTTTTTTGCCAAGCTTTAGGTAGAGGAAGACAGCGTTTGAATTAACTTCAAAGGAGATGCTGCCACCGAGCGCACTGACATCATGGAAGACTTCGGCTACATCCTCTCGGAAGCTCCGCTTTTTGTTCTGATCATCTGGTCCGCCGTCAAGCTCATCCGCTGGCGCCGTTCCCGCGAAAATCGACCTGGGTTTAGCGACAACGATAAGCACGTACTATTTCACGCCGCTCAGCATGCCCCCGAGCGACTGGCAATTCTATCTGCGATTTTTCTTTGTCGTGATTGCGGGAACGGCTCTCGGATCGCTGCTCATTGTCCTCTTGGCTCCGTTCGGAGCGGCGATCTTGGCCGGAGTCCTTATTCTGACCAGCGCGGCCCTCGTGTATGGAATCATGCTAACCGACCGCTGACTCCGGGCCAAAATGTCCTCAACGCATGGAGTTCTACAAGAGTCGAACTAGTCTCGCACCTGCACGGTAATCTCATTTTCCACCGGGGCGTCCTGGCTGAGCGACGCGACGCCCACCGCGGCCCGCGTGTGCTGGCCGCGCTCGCCCCACAGCTGCACCAATAAATCGGATTCGCCGTTCGCCACCTTGGGCATATCGGTAAAGCCCGGCGCGACGTTCACATAGCTCAGCACTTTGACGATGCGCTCGACCTTATCGAGATCTCCCAAAGCCGCTTTCATCGTGGCGAGGTGGTTGAGCGCGCAATTGCGCGCCGCTTCATAGGCTTGTTCCAGGGTCACCGCCTCGCCGACCTTGCCGCGATATTTGAGCGCGCCGTTGATGCGGCCGATGTTTCCGCCGATAAACAACAGGTTGCCCACGCGCACGCAGCCGATGTAATTTGCCGCCGGCACCGGCGGATTCGGCAGCTCGTATCCCAGTTCCTTGAGCTTCTTCTCGATTTCCATGACTCCTCCTTCCTGCTTGAAACGAATGCCAACTCTAGTGGACTCTCGCGCATGGATGCAAGTTGAGGGGCGCGGGATATCCAGACTCGAAAATCTTGAGCGTAGAGTGCGGCCCCGGTCGTAACGCCTTGGCGATAATCCCGGTTCCGGGACATCGTTCCGGCGGGAGTTTTTGTCATATTGACTATTAAGGAACGGAGCAATATCAAATAGCCATGACCTCCGGCCACGCCCGAAGCGCGCTCGATCGATGGCGGCGTCCTGGCGACGTTCTCCCTTCGAGCACGGCGGATCGAGGGTATCGGCGCGGCCCAATCGACGCACCCTCGGGCCCATTCTCCGAGCCTGTAACGGTGCTTCATCACGGCACGTCTAATGCGGAAAGATCGCCAGGGATACCTCAGTTACCGACACAAACCTAAAGGGAAAAAAGGAGGAACAGCAGATGAACACGTGGGAAGCCATTTTCAGTCAGAGCCCGGTCAACAATGGTTATTACAACGGCGAGAAGCTGCCGCAGGTCCATTGGGAGTGGCCGAAACGCACGTGGTTTCAGGCGCGCTTAAATCAGGTCCGCGAACTTGATCGTCCCTGGTCGGTGAAAAGCGCCAGGGAAGAGTTCCCGTCCGCGCGCCCGCTGCGCACGATGTAACCAGTTCGGATGAAAATCGTTTGAGGCCGGCGTCGGCGCCGGCATCCCGGCCGCTGCTCTGCATGAAAAGAGCAAGACGGACGGGTGTAATCGGCGCCGTGCCGGGAATAGCGGTTTCGAAGTTGGCGCCGCGTCGCCATTGTCGATCGGCACCGTTTGAATATCCCGCGAACCTTGAAAAATTGCATCCGTGATCTCTTTATTTGCAATCGCCTGCATTACCGGCGCACTCAGCGTCTAAAATACAGCAGCAAGGATCAGGGGCTGCGCCGCGGCGTTTTACGTCGCCTGCCAATTTGCCGGCGCGCTGCTGGGCGCGGCGGTCGCGGCGTTTCTTCTCTCATCTTGGATTTCTCACCCCGCGGTAAATTACGCCGTGACGGCGCCCGGCGCCGCCGGGATCTGGCCGGCGTTTTTTGCTGAAGTCGCGATCACGTTCCTGCTGATGACGGTGATCTTGCAGATCTCGAATCGCCCGCGGCTGCACAGGTTCACGGGCTTATGCGCCGGTTTGCTGGTGGCCGCCTACATCACCTTCGAAGCGCCGATTTCCGGTATGAGCATGAACCCAGCGCGCACCTTCGCTTCGGCCGTGCCCGCGCGCCAATGGTCCGATTTATGGATCTACTTCACTGCGCCCGTCATCGGCATGCTTGCGGCGCGGGAACTTTATATGCGAACTTGGGGCGCTTCACAGCCGGGCTGCGCCAAGCTACATCACGAAAATCCCATGCGCTGCATTTTTTGCGGCAAGCCCGGACGGAGCTTCCAGGAATCGCGGGCAAGAAAGGATCCCCATGAACCTGACGATCAACACAGTGGCAATCGGCCTATCGGCGGCGATTTACTTTTCCGGCTGCGCGGGTCTCCAAGTCGCCCGGCAGGTGCAAGCCGGACGCAACGCGCTGCAGACGGGAAGGCCGCAGGACGCCGTCGCCTTTCTGGCGCCGGCGGCGGAGAGCGATCCCGGTTATCGGATTCCTTACCGCGTCGGCGTAGGCGTGTTGACCTATCTCGGCAGAGCCTACTACGAGAGTGGCAGAGACAAAGACGCTCAAGTCGCTTTGGAGAAGGCGCTGGGCCGCGATCCAAACGATCACTTGGCCCGCGTTTACCTCGGTCTTGCCCGCTTGCGCAGCGGCGAAACGACGCCGGGACGCAAGGATGTGGAAGCCGGCCTCAAAGGTCTTCATGAAACATTGGATTATCTTGCCGCGGACAGCATCTCCGGCCCTTTCTGGGATCCGGCCGGCACTCTCCGTTCTGAAATCAGGACGGCTCTCGCCGCCAAGGCCGCCGACGAGCTTTGGGTCGCCTCGGTCGAGCGGATCGGCCGCGAATTCGATGAAGAGATCGACGAGGCTCGGCGGGACGAGTCCCGGTCGCGCGAGCGCGGCAGCGGCGGCGGCGAATAACGCCTATTTCGTGTAACCAAACTAAACGGCGGGAATTTACGCGAGCTGAACGTTGCGCGGCATGCTTGCGCCATTGGCCCGGCCTGAAAAGGACATGCCCTCTTCCGCCGCTCGATCAGGGATGTGGTGACCGCCGCGTTTCTCGCTCACAGCGCCACGCCATCTCCGACCAATTCACGCAGGCTGATGCGCAATGATGAATCCTTATTCCGTCATGAGACGACCATCTCGGGCATGCCGGGCGACCGGTTGTCGATCACGTTGATGATGGGACAATCGAACGACTGGTTCTACGCTCCGGCCGAATCCGGCATCCACCTGTTCCAAAACGGCAAAGCGATGAGCGGCGACATTTCCGCGCAGCTCTATCTGTAGAATGCCGGCACCGAAGTGGATCAGGAAGCGGGCATCGGCTCGCAACAAGGACCGCGCCAGAAGGGGCCGAACACCGGCAAAGCCGAGAACGGCGTCGTGCAGAAAGTCCAAGACGGCAAACCTTACTCGAACGCTTCCAGCGTGCTGCGCGTCACCATCACGCCGGCAATCCCTGCGATGTAATATCGCGTATCTCGCGATCCTGCCCACAGCATCGGCGGCCTGGTCGGATTCTGATAAATCCGGCCAGGCCGCCGCTTTTGTATTCGCTCATTTGGTCAAGCGATTGACTTAGGGTTCCGGGCGGGGACACTGCTTTGAATCCCTGTTCCGCGGCTGGCCATTTTTCGTCGGCAACGGCGTGCTAGAATTGAATCGATGAACTTTTCCGACTTCGCCGCGCTGTGCTACGAGCTGGAGAAAACTCCGGGCCGCCTGGCGAAAGTCGCCGCGGCGGCCGACTACCTGCGCCGTCTTGAACCGCACGAAATCCGCCCGGGAGTGGCATTTTTGTCCGGCCGACCCTTTCCGGTTTCCGATCCGCGCACCCTCGACATCGGACCCGGAGTCGTTCACCCATGTCGCTGAAGTGCCGCAAGCCGAGGCCTCCGTCCTGCCTGCGCTGAAGCTCGTCGACGTCGCAAACAGCTTCGCCCAAATCGCCGAAGCATCCGGTAAAGGCTCGCGCGAGCTAAAGCATGCGCGGCTTCGAGAGCTCGTCGAAATGACTTCCGCGGAGGAGCGGCCGATTTTGTTTCGACTGCTCCACAACGAGCTGCGCATCGGACTCCACGACGGGCTCATTCTGGAGGCGATAGCGCGCGCGTCCGGCGGCGAGCTCAAGGCCGCCCGCCGCGCCGCGCTCTTTCTTTCCGACCTCGCCGAAGTCGCTGTCGATCGCTTTGACTGAAAGCGCCGCCGGACTGCGCCGAAGTCGATATCAAACTTTTCGTCCCGCTCCTGCCGATGCTTTCCGAGCTTTCGCAGGATTTCGAGCAGATCCTCAAAGCGCACGATGGAAGGACCGCGCTCGAGTACAAATACGACGGCGCGCGCGTGCAGATCCACCGGGAGCGCGAGCAGGTTCGGATCTGGAGCCGGCGCCTGACCGAAGTTACGGCGAGCGTGCCGGAGATCGTCGAGATCGCGCGCAACGAACTGCAAGGAGAATCATTTATCCTCGACGCCGAAGTCGTAGCGACGGGGAATGACGGCCGCCCCTTTCCTTTTCAAGAACTGATGCGGCGTTTTCGGCGCGTTCACGACATCGAAACGGCGGCTGGGGAAATTCCGCTTTCCTTGCACCTGTTCGATTGCCTCTATTTGAACGGCCGCTCGCTCATCGACGAGACCTACGAGGCGCGCTGGCGCACGCTCGCAAAAATTTCACACGACAAATATCTCGCGGCGCGAAAGATCGTCGGCGACAAAAGCGCAGCCGAGATCTTTCTCAGCCAATCCATCGCCGCGGGCCACGAAGGACTCATGGCCAAGGCGCTGAACAGCGCCTACATGCCGGGCAACCGCGGCAAGCTCTGGTTCAAAGTGAAACCGGCCGAGACCGTCGATTGCGTGATCCTCGCGGCCGATCGCGGCTCGGGAAGGCGGCGGGGTTGGCTTTCCAACTATCATCTGGCGGTGGCGAATGACGATGGCAGCTTCGCTCCCGTGGGCAAAACATTTAAGGGCCTCACCGACAAGCAGTTCGACGAAATGACCGCGAGGCTGCAGGCGATACAATCGAGCGACGACGGCTATACCGTGACCGTCCGGCCCGAAGTCGTCGTCGAAGTCGCTTATAATGAAATCCAACACAGCCCGCAGTACAGCTCGGGTTTCGCCTTGAGATTCGCGCGCATCAAGAGAATTCGCGAGGACAAAGCGCCGGGACAAATTACGACGCTTGCCGAGCTTCAATCGCTCTATGATCGCCAGTTCCAAACCAAGAGCCGCCGGCAGTCCGAGTAAGCGACCTACCGGCGCTGGCTCATCCGCGTGGTTGACACCGCATCAATTTATCCGATACTTGGCCGCATATGCCCGCACCATTCGTATCCGTTAAAAACGCGTTTTCTCTTACCGTCGGCAGCGAGATCACCCTACGCGGGTGGGTGCGCTCACGGCGCGATTCAAAGGGCGTCACATTCATCGAGCTCAACGACGGCTCGCGCTTCAAGAGCATGCAGCTCGTGGTCGAGGCCGGCGCCGTTCCGGAAGAGATTTTACGGCAGGTCACCACCGGCAGCAGCATTGCGGCAACCGGGACACTGGTCGAGTCGCCGGCGAAAGGCCAGGCGGTCGAGCTCAAAGCGGCGTCGATCCAGCTTTACGGCACGGCGGACGCCGCGACTTATCCGCTGCAAAAAAAAGGTCACACGCTGGAATTTCTCCGGGAGATTTCTCATCTGCGCGTGCGCAGCAACACCTTCGGCGCCGCCTTCCGCGTGCGCAACGCGCTCACCCATGCGATCCATACCTTTTTTCAGGAGCGGGGTTTTATATACGTGCAGACGCCGATCATCACGACCTCGGACTGCGAAGGCGCGGGGCAAATGTTCGAGGTGACGACGTTGAATTTACAGCAGCCGCCGCGCGCGCCCGACGGCAAGATCGATTGGCAGCAGGATTTTTTCGCCAAGCCGGCGTATCTCACCGTGAGCGGCCAGCTCGAAGGCGAAATCTTCGCCTCGGCGTTTTCCAACGTTTACACCTTCGGCCCGACGTTTCGCGCCGAAAACAGCAATACGCCGCGCCATCTCGCCGAGTTCTGGATGATCGAGCCCGAGATGGCTTTTTACGAGCTAAAAGACAACATGCGGCTCGCCGAAGAGTTTCTCAAATCCATCATCCGCTATGTGCTGGAGCATTGCCGCGAGGACCTGGAATTTTTCAATCAGTTCATCGAGAAGACCGTGCTCGCGACCCTGGAGCACGTCGCCCAAGCCGATTTCGGCCACATCACGTACACCGACGCGGTCGCGCGAGCTCAAGAAATCCGGCAAGAGCTGGGAATTTCCCGTCGAGTGGGGCAACGATCTGCAAACCGAGCACGAGCGCTTTTTGTCCGAAGAAGTCTTCAAGAAACCGGTGATCGTCACGGATTACCCGAAAGCGATCAAAGCTTTTTATATGCGCGTCAACGACGACGACAACACCGTGCGCGCCATGGACGTGCTCGTGCCGCGGGTGGGCGAGATCATCGGCGGCAGCCAGCGCGAGGAGCGCCACGACATGCTCCTGGCGCGGCTGCGCGAGGCCGGATTGGACGAAAAAGCTTACTGGTGGTATCTCGACTTGCGCCGCTACGGCTCCGTGCCGCACTCCGGCTTCGGCCTCGGCCTGGAGCGCATGATGATGTATCTCACCGGGCTTAAAAATATCCGCGACGTGATTCCATTCCCGCGCACGCCCGGCAACGCCGAGTTCTAATCGCTAGGAAATCGGTTTTGCTCACCGCGATCGAGCGGCTGACTTGGCCTTGCGGGTTACGTTCTGCGGCTTGCCTATCGGTTTTGCCGCTACTACTTCGGTCGGTCGCAGCAAAGCCAGCGAAACCGGAATCAAAGAAAAATAGCACAGCGCGCCCAGCACGAGCGTCGCGCCGATGCCGAGCGCGAGGCTTAACGTCACGGCGATAATCGACGCAAGCACTCCGGCTGCGCCGTTGATCCCCCAAAACCACGGCGTCGGCTTGGCGTCGATTGCCGAAACCAGGCGCATGCCGGTGGGAAAGCCGAAGCCGAGCAAGATTCCCGCCGGAGCAATGACCGCCACGCATGCGCCGATTCTCATCCCAAGCTCGGCGGCGCTCAGCGCTTCGAACAACGGCCCGAGAAAAACCGGCAAGGACACGGCGTAGCCGCCGGTCGCGATACCCCACGCCACCAGCCGGCGGCCGCTTCCAAGCGCCAATTTTTCTGACATAAAACTGCCGATGCCGGTGGATAGAATCAGCGTCGAAAGCAGCACGCTCAACGAATAGACCGGATGGCCGAGAAAAATGCTCAAGCGCTGCAAGAGGCCGATCTCGATCAGCATGAAGCCCATGCCGATCAGCGAAAAATAAAGCGTGCCGTAGCTCACCAGCCGGCGAGCCGACTTGGCGCACCGCGCCGCGCAGCGGGATCAGCAATACGGCGACAACCAGAAGCAGCGCGATCGCGAAAAGCACGAGCAGAGTGGCCGTGGCGACGAGATTGCCGCGCCGCACGCCGCCCCCTTCCGAGGTGGTTGCGAGTACGCCGCGGACAAAAGCCAATGCGTCCAGCGGCCGCGAGAGCGGCAATTGGTTGAAGAAGAACGGCCGCTCATCGGTCGGCGGAGTGAGATCGAACGGCAGGTTGCCGGTAAACGATTCGAGCGAACGCCGATCCGGCGCATTGACGATGCGCGCGAGCACTCTCGAGGCGGGCTCGCGGCTCGGCGTGATGAGGATTTCGTGTTGATAGAACGCGGCCGCGTTTTCGAGCGCTTCGACATCGCCGGGAGACAACGGCGATCTGGAAAGCACCAACGTCGCGATGCGTCCTTCTGCGCGGCGAGAAAAAGATGGCGCCGCGGCTCGCGGATACCCGTCTCCAGGAGGGTCGCCACCGCCAAGCTGACGATCCTGCCGGTCTCGTCCGGCGCGCTCGGCTCGTACCAGCGGCTGACCGTGAGAACCCCTTTCGCGCTGAGGCGGCCGATAAACATCTTCCATGCTTCGACCGTATAAAGACCGTTCTCACTGAGCGTGAATGCGCCCGCGCCGGTCGCCGCCCAGGTGTCGACCAGGCTCATCTGGATCACGTCGAAGGAATTTCGATTGCGCGCCAGCCAGCTTCGCCCTTCATCGGCGACGAAGCGCACCCCGGGTAGCGCCGCAAGATTGGTAAAGTCCCGCAAGCCGTCGGCGCGCGTCTGCAGATCGACGAGAATCGGATTCAGCTCCACGGCGGTGATTTCTTTTAATCCGAACAGCGCCGCCGACAAGACATCGCGGCCGCCGCCGGCGCCGATCACCACGCCGCGTTCGCGGCCCGGCAGAAAGTAACCCAGGTTGGTCACGTCGTATTTGAGAAACTCGACCGTGTTGAAATTACCGTCGAAGCGGTACGCCGTAGTGCCGGCGTCGCCGTCGATGAAAAGATCGACCTGCTCGGCGAGCCAGCGCCGCTCGAACATCTTCGGCGAGGGCCCCACATGATCGGCATGCCGGCGAACACCGGACTCACGTCCACGCGCGAAAAAGAATTCCAGCGCCGCAGTGCATGAGTTCCGGGAAATTCGAATTTGCCCTTGACCGCGATCGGCTGGAGGCCATGCTCGAGATGGGGATTGATCAGCGCCGCAAGCGGCAGTGCGAGAAAAATCCACCGGCGCTCCCACAGCCAGGTATGCAGTGGCGGTTTGCTTTCCGGCACGGTGCCGAGCCCGGAAGCGGCAAAGGCCAGCGCTCCCGCCGCGGCGAAAACCGCGACCCAGAGAACCGCGGACGGTCCGTCGGTGAGCTGCAATAACAGCAGCGCGCCGACTGCGCCGCTCGCCGCGCCGACGAGGTCGACGCCATAAACGCGCGAGACCGGATAAGGGCTGCGGGTGAGCGCGAGACTGATGACCACGCCGGCGAAAAAAAACGGCAGGGCCAAACAAACCGCAAGCTCGGTCCACACCCAAAACGTCGTGGCGAGCCGCGTGATCACCGGCGCCAGCGTCATCTGCGCCGCGAGACAGACCGCAGTCGCAAAGGCAAGCAAGCCGCTGAAATACGCGAGATCGTAAGAAAGCGTCTTCGCCGTGAAGCGCTCGCCCTTCAGATAAACCCACACCGCGCCCGCGGTCAGCCCGAACATCGCCAGGCTGATCACGAAGAAAGCCAGGTGATACCAGACCACTACGGAAAGAATCCGCGTCTGGACGATCTGCAGCATCAAAGCCGCGAAGCTGACGAGAAATACGCCGATGTAGAAATTGCCCCTGCGCATGAAAATCGGCTATTCGGCAGTCGCGGCGAGAAAATGGCGGCGTCGCAAATGCGCGGCGGCGCGCTCTAGGTCTCCCGCTCTGGTCCGGCGCCATCTTGCCCAGCTCTTCAAGGCGTGGCAAGTAAAGCAGACAAGAATTTTTCGGCGCATCAGATCGAGCCTTTCTCGTTCGTTTCTCTAACACGCGCAGGGAAAAATTTCGACGCTAAAATTATGTCCGCGCCGGTACTCCGCGAGAGCTCGCCGCCGGTCGCGATCCGAGCGGTGACGCTCGCGAGCATATTGTCGATGACTGCATTATTGAATCCCAGCCCACTCGCCCGCGGCCTGACGACGCTCTACACGAGCGCGCTGCTCGCCGGCATGTGGTCGATGATCGTGCCGGCGATTCCGGTGCTGGCGAAGTCCTTCGGCATCAGCCCCGGCACCGCCGCGCAGATCATCACCGCGCTCGCCCTCGGCCGGTTCGCCGGCATGCCGATCAGCGGCATCGTGCTCGACCGCATGGGAACGCGCGCCGCGCTCACATCGGGCCCCGCGCTGGTCACCGCCGCGGCGCTCCTGGCCGGCGTCACGCCCTGGTTCGGCGCGATCCTCGCTTTAGTTTTCTTGATCGGCATCGGCGAAAGCATCTGGGTGATCGCGCGCGAAGTGGCGGGCATCGATCTTGCGCGCCAGGACCAGCGCGGCCGGGTTTTGAGCGGCTTTCACGGCATCAACAATCTCGGCCTTGCCTTGGGCCCGCTCCTCGGCGGATTGCTCACCGAGTCGTTCGGTTTTCGCGCGGTTTTTTTCGCCTACGCCGGCTGCTCCACTGCATCGATTCTGTTGGCCGCGACCGTCGCCGCCGCGCCGGCGGCGCCGCCCGACAAAGCGATCGCCAAACCGAATTGGAGTTTTGCCGCGCTCAGCGGCCATTTGCGCGGCTTGAAGGAGTTGTTCCAGCAGATCGATCCCGACCTGCGCGCGACCTATGTCGTCCTCACCTTCGCCACCTTGACCAGCTTCATGCATCGCGTGACGACCCAGAGCATGCTGCCGCTGCTGGCAAGCGCGGATCTCGGCCTGTCGCCCAAAGACATCGGCATGCTGTTCACGATCTCCGGAGTGTCGGTCTTCGCGATGATCCTGCCCGCCGGCTTCGTCATCGACAAAGTCGGCAGAAAATGGGCCACGGTGCCGAGCACAGGCATTCCCGCCATCGCTTTTCTGTTCATCCCCTTCGCGCAGAATTTTTTTCAGCTCGCCGTGCTGCTCTCTTTTCTCGGCATCGCCAACGGCCTGTCGCTCGGATCGCTCGCGACCTCGACCTTCGACGTGGTTCCCGCGCACGCGCGCGGCCGGCTCCAGGCGGCGCGCCGCACCATCGCCGAGACCGGCGGGGTCGCCGCGCCGCTGCTCGGCGGCTGGCTCGCCGACCGCTTCGATCCCGGCGTGCCGTTTCTCGCCTACGCGCCGCTGCTCGTGCTTTCCGCCCTGCTGCTCGCCCTCGTCGCCCGCGAAACGCTGCAAAAGTGAGAGCGCGTCTCAAGTGCTGGCGTATGCGGCTCGCTGATTTTAATATCCGCCGATTTCAAAATTGCTGCTTGATTCGAGCTCTCATCCTGAACGGTAGTGAAGGATCTGCTTGCATTGAGCACCGCTTGTACGCTCGTTCGATTTCAGGGAATTTTTGTCTATAATGGCGGACCGAAGGCGTTGATGAAATGGATATGCAGTATCGAACCGACGATCTCAGGATAAAGGAAATCAAAGAGCTGGCCTCGCCGTCGCAGGTGTTGGGCGATTTTCCCATTACCACGAAGGCGGCGCGCACCGTCTATGAAACACGCCACGCGATCCATCGGATTCTCCACGGCGCCGATGATCGTTTGTTGGTGATCGCCGGCCCGTGCTCGATCCACGACGTGAAGGCGGGCAAGGAATACGCCGCCAAGCTCGGCGAAGCCAAGGAGCGTTGGGCCGACGATCTTTTGATTGTGATGCGGGTCTATTTCGAAAAGCCGCGCACCACGGTGGGCTGGAAGGGCCTGATCAACGATCCCAATCTCGACGGCAGTTTTCGTATCAACGAGGGACTGCGCGTGGCGCGCCAGCTCTTGCTCGAATTGAACGAAGCCGGCATGCCCGCCGGCTCGGAATTTCTCGACATGATCACGCCGCAGTATATCGCCGACCTGGTGTCCTGGGGCGCCATCGGCGCGCGCACAACCGAGAGCCAGGTGCATCGCGAGTTGGCTTCCGGCCTTTCCTGCCCCGTCGGCTTCAAGAACGGCACCGACGGCAACGTGCGCATCGCCATGGACGCGATCCGCGCCGCCCAGGCGCCGCATCATTTTCTTTCGGTCACCAAGGCGGGACATTCGGCCATCGTATCCACCGCCGGCAACGAGGATTGCCATATTATTCTGCGCGGCGGCAACCAGCCGAATTACGATGCTGCCAGCGTCGATGCCACGGCGAAAAGTCTCGCCGAAGCGGGAATTCCGGCGCGCATTATGATCGACTGCAGCCACGGTAACAGCGGCAAAGATCCGGCCAAGCAGGTTGGCGCCGGGCGCAACGTCGCCGAACAAATCGCCGCCGGCGATTCGCGCATTTTCGGCATCATGGTGGAAAGCCATCTCAAAGCCGGCCGCCAGGATCTCATCCCGGGAAAAACGCTCACCTACGGCCAGAGCATCACCGACGCCTGCGTCGGCTGGGACGACACGCGCATTTTGATCGATGCGCTGGCTAACGCTGTGCGCCAGCGGCGGGCGAAAGCCGCCGCCAGCGGCGAATCCGAATAGCCGATCCAATCCACTCAAGCGATTGGGCTGTCGCCGGAAAAAATATTATGTCCTTCTTGGAATCGCCTTCGTTTGACAAAGTTAAAGTTCGTCATGCCGGCGAATGCCGGCATCCAGGTTCATTTCCGTTCACACTAAAAATGCGGTCTGGATTCCGGCTTACGCCGGAATGACGGAAGCGTCTCCCACACTCGCCTCACGCTCTACTGCTGGGGCGGTCTAGGCGCAACATCGATCCATGCTCACTAAACTCACCGGACTTTTTTACGGCTGGCGCATGGTGGCCGCCTCGGCGGCGGTGCGCCTGCTCGGCGCCGGTCTTCACAGCTACGGCTTTACGGTTTTCTTTTTGCCGCTCAGCCAGGAGCTGAATCTTAGCCGGACCGCGACCTCCTTCGCGTTTTCCCTCGCGCGCGCCGAAGGCGCCATCGAAGGTCCCATCGTCGGCCACATGCTTCATCGCTACGGCCCCCGTCCGGTGATGCTGGTCGCGGTGGCGCTCATGGGCGTCGGCTATCTCCTGCTTTCTCAAGCGACCAGCTACGTAACGTTCTTGATCGTCTACACGGGCCTTGATTTCTCTCGCCCACGCCGGCGGCTTCATGCATGCGCCGATGACCTTGACCAATACCTGGTTTATTCGCTTGCGCGCCCGCGCCATGACGATCAACAGCGCGGCCTACGGTCTCGGCGGCGTGCTGCTCGCGCCGCTGCTCAGCGTGATCGTGCACTCCTGGGGCTGGCGCTGGGGCGCCGCGGCGGCGGGCATGGCGTTTCTGCTGATCGGCCTGCCGCTTGTGTCTGACGATTCGCAACTCGCCCGAGAGCATGGGCCTGCTGCCCGACGGAGAGACTCACCAGGCCGCTGCATCGAGCGGCAAACAAAGTCACCGCCCGGCGGTTGCCGAAGCCGAAGTCACCGCTAGTCAAGCCATACGCTCATTTGCTTTTTGGGCGCTCGTGTTCGGCGCGGGAGTCCGCAACGCGGCTTATCATGCGATCTCGACGCATTTCATTCCGCTCATGGTTTGGAAAGGCATGAGCCAGCAGGAAGCCACTCTAATGCTGAGCGCGTTCGCCTTTCTCGGCTTTGCTTCCACGCTGATTTTCGGCTGGCTCGCCGACTCAATGAATAAGCCGCGCCTCGTTTCCTTCATTCTCTTCACTGCGGGAGTTTCGATTTGCTTTCTCATATTCGGCGATTCCATCCTGCCTTTGGGGATTTTTATTCTGCTCTTCACCACGGTGGAAGCCACGTACCCCGTGGCTTGGGCGATGGTCGGCGATATTTTCGGCCGAAAACACTTCCCCAAAATTCGCGGTTACATGAGCGTATTTTATGTTTGGGGAAGCGTTACCGGCCCGGTCATTGCCGGCGCGGTCTGGGACCGCTGGGAAAGTTACGAGCCGATGCTGTGGGGATTGGTGTTGATGTTTTTTCTTTCAGGAGCCTTCTACACCGTGCTCGGTAAACCTTGGGCGCGGCCGAAAAATACTTAACGCCCGTTCAAAGTTCAATGTGCAAAGTCTGGCGATCGGGCATGAAGAGATCCCGCCTAGATTTGGAACGTTAAACATTCGTTTTGATTTGAAGCGTCGTTCAGTTCAATCTCGGCAATGATCTGGTTTTTATTGTTCGCCATACTAACATTATGCTGATCGGCCTTTGACGAAGGGTATGTTTTCACCAGCCTTCGATTTTCATGCTACTAACCCTTTGAGTTCTTCTCCGTTAGGTACTTCTTCATAACAAGGCGCTTCTTTTGTCTCTTGCGCCTGTAGGTATTTTTTCGTGCGTCCTGCTTCAGGCTTCTTCTCCTTGTAAGCCGGCATAAACCGGCGGGTTGTTTGCGGGTGGGAGTCGCACGGCTAAGGGCTTGCGACCCATGCCGGCCTTGAGTCACGCGTGGCTGTCCGCAAGTTCAGCCACGCAGCGTTGATAAAGGAACGTGCAGCCGCTTCGTCATCTATTCGTCCAAATGCCGCGACACCAAGACGCAATTGTCACTGTACCAACGGTACCGTAGCGGCAAGATCGTACTTAATGACGGCTCGGATCTTGTTTTCAATTTGTAGATATCGCGCTACCTTCGTCGCTGGCAACGCCTTGTTTAGCTTCGGAACAGAGGAGCTTTTGAGCTTGACCTCAGCTTGCTCAATCGATAGGTACTCATCGGTCAGCTTCTTCGCTTTTTCGTCGGTCATCGATTTGTTCTTGTAGTCCGCCGCATAGCTATGCAGCGCCTGGATGAGGCGCTCGTTGATCTTCTGCAGATCCTTCTGATAGTCCTCGTAAATCGGCCAGAAATTCTTTGCCTCTGACTCTGTCAACTCCATGTTCGTCGCGACCAGAAGCTTCTTGTCTGCTTTAATCTTCTCGCGCAGAATCTGCATGTTGTCCGCCGGTTTGTCCTGCGTCAGCGCGGGCAATGGCACTAAGCCCAACAGCAATGCTATAGCTAAAATAGTCTGCCTCACTGATTCGTCCTCCCTTATGCTGTAATTTCGGTATTGAGTTTTTATACTGGAGATTGAGTTGGATTTCCATATTTCACGTTCGATCGGGTAGAGATTCCTGACCAATTTGGTGTGGAAGCAAAATGTAAACACTTTGAGCCGGAACAGGCTACGGCGGAGCCACCCGGCGGATTCGAACCGCCGACCTGCTGATTACGAAAAACAATAAAGAACTTGGCAACATAACTCAACCAGCGAAAAACCAGCAAAACTAGCGAGAATCAAGTTATTGGCAAGATGTTACTCTGATCAAACCGTGTTGGCGCGGAAACAATATGGAAACAGGAGCAACGAATAGATTACAACCTGGGGCTCAGCACGAGCAGGGTTCAGCAGGTCCAGAACCAGAGTTGTGCAGCAGCGAGTCAGAAGGGTGCTAAGCCGGCTGATCTGCCTGTGGAGCAGAGGAAGACGTTTGAATTTGTCGTTAATCTCAAAACCGCCAAAGGGATCGGGCTCGACATTCCGCAGTCGGTGCTGTTCCGAGCCGACAGGGTGATCAAATGAAGCCAGGACTGAATTGAATTCTCCATCAACGCAATCTCGCGTGGCATCACATTGAAGCGTCGTTCAGTTCAATCCTAGGTTGAAATTAGCCTTTTTCCCCTCGACGAATCCGGTTTTTGTTCTGCCGTAAACAACCCTTTTTTAAGTCTCCGTGTTCGTGATAAATAAACTCACGAGGTGGGCTGGTCAATCTGAAGACGGCCAAGCAGCTCGCCTAACTATTCCGCCCAATGTCCTGGCCAGAGCGGATGGGTGATGAAGTGAACATAGCCGACATGTCGCAACATACAAAGACTACTCATGTGTCCTGCGATATACGCTCTGCTTATTGAAACTGGCTTTCTCGCTAATGCCAGCAGCCGAAAGCGGTATTTAAGATCGGAATGCTCTGGAGGCGTCCGGACTCGGGTTATTCCGTGGAGAGCTGCGTGAGCTTGGCTACGTTGAAGGGAAGAACATAATTTCCGAGTACCGACAGAGTGATGGAAAGCTCGACCGCGTTCCTGCCCTTGTTGATGAGCTGATTCGCCAGAAAGTTGACGTGCTCGTCGCTTCCTCGACACCCGGCGCCATGCTGCCAAGAACGCTACTTCTACGATCCCGATTGTTTTTTTAACTGTGCCCGATCCTGTCGGAGCTGGGCTGGTCGATAGTCTCGCACAACCAGGCGGAAACATTACGGGAGTCGCAAACATTACCCCCGATATGGCCGGCAAACGACTGGAGTTGCTAAAAGAAACTATTCCGAAGATTTCCCGTGTTGCAGTGCTTTGGGACCCACAAATCCCAGGCTCCGCCGAATCCTGGAAAGAAAGCCGCGTGCCGGCGCAGGAACTGGGTCTACTCCTTCATTCCATGGAAATAAGCAGCGCGGACAATCTCGATGCGAAGTTCGAAGAAACGGTTCAGGCGCGTAGCTCGGCGCTCATGCTAGCGGGTGGCACATTGGCTACCGCCAATCAAAAAACAATCGCGGATCTCGCCATAAAAAATCGTTTGCCAACGATTTCTACGCGCACAGATTTCGTGGAAGCGGCGTCTTAATGTCGTATGGCTCTGACTTAAAAGAACCTTACAAGCGCGTGGCATCCATCGTTGATAAGATCCTCAAGGGGACGAAGCCCGTCGACATCCCCGTCGAACAACCAACAAAGTTTAAGATGTATATTAACCTCAAAACAGCAAAAGCAGATCGGCCTGACGATTCCGCCGAATGTGCTGGCGCGGGCGGATAAGGTGATCAAGTAACCACCCGGCGACGCTAGGATTGAACTGAATTCTCCTACAACCAAATCCTGTGGAATTTGTCCGTTGCGTCGTTGAGTTCAACCCTACCGGCTTTTTTGTGATTGTCTAGCCGAACTAAGCCGCCGATTGTTAGGGAGTATGCGGCCCCGCCGGTCAGCTTTTGGCGGAAGCCGTTGAGCTGGGTGGCTGATGGATATTGCAACCGATTTGGATTTTATTGTCGGAGCCACCGCTGGAGATAAGCGGACCGGCATTTGTCTCCGCTTACGGTGGCTCAATTAAAGATACAAGTTAGGACACAAAATATGCGAAATCTGATTACCCTCTCTCTTATCGTCTTGGTTACGGCTTGTGGGACTATGAGTGCAGACCGCAGTGGGACTGCGAAACAACAGGTGGCTGAAGCAACTGCCGCCTGGGTTGCGGCGTATAATAGCCGTGATCCGGGACGTATCACCTCGTTGTATGACCCCGAAGCTGTGTTCTGGGGAACGTCAGCAAAAACAATTTCTGCAAGCCCAGTTGCGATTGCCGATTATTTTAAGGATGCCGGCAAGACCCCCGACGCGAGAGTTACTCTCGGCGAACAGCATATTCGCGTCTATGGCGATGTGGCCATAAACACGGGCTACTACACATTCAGGAGTCCTGCTCGTTTCACCGTTGTCTACCGAAATCGGAACGGAAAATGGTTGATCGTTGATCACCACTCATCACGAGTTCCGGGGTAGTTAGTTGTTATTCTCGAGTCCAATTCTTCAGGTGGAGTGTACGGGCCGCAAGCGTTCTGCAACAGTCGGTGTCTGTGCTGGCCCGCCGCTCACCAAGACGTTAGTGCCAGGATTGAACTGAATTCTCCATCAAACCAATCTCCGTGATCATCAAATTGAAGCGTCGTTCAGTTCAATCTCAGGCTAAATTTGGTCTTTTTCACTGGCCGATTCACTGTTGCCTTCGGTCGCAAATCTTAGTTTCCCTCTGATACAGCCCGCGTGATAAACATGTGGGCAATGAGGAAAGCTGGTGTCTTATCTGTCTTGGTAATGCTTGCTGTTGCAGTCGTAGCCGAGGCGCAGCAGCCAACAAAAATCCCGCGGATCGGATACGTCTCAGGCACGGGCACTGCGACTAATCAAGGTCCGTACGTCGAAGCTCTGCGCCAAGGGCTGCGCGAAGTAGGTCACGTCGAGGGGAAAACCTTCGTGATCGAGTATCGCGCCGCGGAGGGACAGATAGAGCGCGTACCAAGCCTCGTCGAGGAACTAGTACAACAAAAGGTCGATCTAATGATTGCTCCGGTTCCAAACGCCATCCGAGCCGCTAAACAGGCAACCAAGACGATTCCTATTGTTATGGTGGCCAGCATTGATCCGGTCGCAACCGGAATGATCGATAGCTTGGCACGTCCTGGTGGAAATTTGACTGGCATCTCCACCCTAAACCAAGACCTAAACGGCAAACGGCTAGAATTGCTCAAGGAGGTGGTCCCGCAGCTATCACGCGTGGGAATTCTTCTGGATAGGGGAAGTTCGAGCACGAGTTCTACGGTAGTGAATTTGAAGCAGTATGAGGACGCGGCCAGGGTTCTCAAGATAGAAATCCAATCGCTTGAAGTCCACGGACCGAAGCCCGACCTGGAACCTATGTTTAATACAGCCGCCAAGTTGCGCATTGGGGGGCTGGTCACAATCACTAATGCCAACCTCTTTATCCAACAAAAGCGGCTCGCCGAACTCGCGATAAAACATAGGCTGCCTTCAATGTTCCAGGGAAGCACCTGGGTCGATTCAGGCGGCCTTATGTCCTATGCAACCGACGAACTTGGCGCGTTTCGCCGAGCCGCGACTTATGTGGATAAAATACTCAAGGGCACAAAGCCTGCTGATTTGCCGGTCGAGCAGACAACAAAGTTTGAATTCGTAGTCAACCTCAAAACCGCTAAACAAATCGGTCTCAACATTCCGGAGTCGGTGCTATTCCGAGCTGACAGAGTAGTCAAATGATACTGTTCCGTTGCCGTTGCCAGTGGTCAGCGGTTACCAAGAGCGTCTT
This sequence comes from uncultured delta proteobacterium, assembly GCA_963745035.1. Lineage (GTDB taxonomy): Bacteria > Desulfobacterota > Binatia > UBA9968 > UBA9968 > DP-20. The sequence continues at coordinate 1,123,586 of CAVUVW010000013.1, forward strand.
CGCCATTCGTTAATCTTAAAACCGCCAAGCAAATCGGCCTGAAAATTCCGGCTAATGTGCTGGCGAGGGCGAATAAGGTGATCAAATAACGAGGCGGCGTCCCAGGATTGAACTGTATTCTCCATCAATTCAATTTCAGGTCGATGACCCTGGAGTGCTACGGTCCGTGCTGCCCGGCCCTTTTCCTGCGCGGGCGGACAGAGTGATAAAATAAGGAGCGCATTATGATCGGTGCCAAGGCTCTGTTAGAAGGGATTCGGCAAGATTTGCAGCCCGTCACGGAACAGCTTCTGGGGCATCCTTACGTGAAGGCTCTGGAGGAAGGGCAGATTGAGCGGGAGAAGCTCCGTCTTTTTGCCGGCGAGCAGTACAGCATCATAGCGAGTGATCTCAAAAGCGTCGCTTATTTGCTTAGCCGCTTCGGTAGCGCTCCGAGCCGTGATTTCTTTCTCGGAATCCTGCAGGGTGAAAGAGCTGCCTGGGATGGCTTGCTAACGTTCGTCAATGCCCTCGGCCTAAGCGAAGCTCAACTGAGCAAGCACGAGCCAGCGGCTGGCGCTCATGCCTACACCTGCTACATGGCGTGGCTTGCGCTCTATGCCTCTGACGCCGAGATTGCTGCTGCCTACCTGGTCAATTTTCCAGCGTGGGGTCAGAACTGTGGCCGCCTGAGCCGGATTCTGAAAGAGCGTTTCGGTATGGGCGAGAAGGAAGTCGCTTTTTTTGATCTCTTCGCCTCTCCTCCAACTACATTTGAAGCCGACGCTCTGAAAGTTATTCAGCAGGGACTCGATCGAGGCATCGAGCCGAGCCTGATCCAACGGGCGGCTCGGTTACTCCAGGCCTACGAGCTCATGTATTGGGATACCCTCTACGGGGCGTCTTAGCCGTGCTGGCAGGGCGGATAAAGTGATCGAGTGAGCGAAGAAAACCAAGCGGCAATGCTAGGATTGAACTGAATTGTCCATCAATCTTAAACCACATCAAATTGAAGCGTCGTTCAGTTCAATGCTGGAATATAAATTCAGATCAACCCGGACATTTTGCAGACAGCTTAGGAAAAACTAGCGCCACGAAGCTAGAATAGACGGCCTGCTTAAAAGGCAATCAGAGAGTACTAACAAGTACCACATCATACTAAAACTCCTCGCATGCTTTCCCGCACGGAAATACTACATCGTACAGAGCCGTTTTGGCGGCAGTTCACGCACAAAAGGCGCACAAAACACGGCAGCGGTTTGGCCAAAATCATGTCCTTGACAGACTTTAGCGATCTAGGCGATATTTTGCGCGGTTAAACCCGCAAGGTCATCCTCGATGGATCAATCAGTCGTCAGCGCGTTATCAGCGATCTTGGGTTCACTGGTTGGCGGTTCGGCCACCATTGCAACTGCTTGGATTACACAGAAGACGCAAAGCAGACGCGAGTTAGTCGGCGCCGAGATTCGAAAGCGAGAACTACTCTATACTGAGTTTATTGACGAGTGCTCGAAGCTGGCCATTGACGCTTTGGACCACACGCTCGATGACACCACGAAGGTTTTTCGCGTTTACGCACTTTCAAGTCGCATCAGGCTCACATCGTCCGACATGGTGGTTGCGGCCGCAGATCAGACCGTAAAGCATATTCTCACGAGCTATTTCAGGCCTAACATGACGAGGGAAGAGATTCGAGATCTGGCCCTTTCCGGAACTGCTGAAAAAGATCCGCTTACGCAATTCAGCGAAGCCTGTCGAAACGAGCTTAAAGCATTGCAATCTGGCTTCTGACGAAGCAGCTCGTCCGTCCACAAGGAAGCCTGTTACGGCAATTCGTATAATTCAAATCCTTATCAGAATCCCCGCCGCCGATAAATAATTTGCCTGAAACGAGGCGATCAATCACCCGTAGGCAGTGCCACTAAAAACATGGTGCGGAGGCCGCAAATGAAAACTACTTTGAAATTATTCATTTTGGTCGCCAGCATTTTTGTGATGACGACTATGCCTAACCAGTGCGGGAACCGGACCGCCCAAGTCGCAGCTGAGAGTTTCTTGGCGGAGTGAGGGTGGTGGCTAACCCTTCCATCGAGCAGACGGGCTGCCGGTGCGCGTCTCCAGCCGCCGCTCATCAAACGTTAGTGTTAGAATTGAACTGAATTCTCCTACAAAATTAATCCAGAGAATCTGCCTGAGGCATCGTTTATTTCAAACGTACGGCGAGCCAAACCGTATTCGCGCTGGTGCGCGCCACTCGATGGCGCACGCTGCGCGGGATCATTACATAATCGCCTTCGCTCATTTCAACGATTTGACCGTCGGTGAATTCTAGCGCCGCCGTGCCGCGCAGCACGATCACCCATTCGTCTTCGGCTTGATCGTACCAGAACCCGGCCGGACTGCTGTGCGAGTGCGAGACGATTCGCTCGATCCTGACGGCGCCGCTTTCGAACAAGACGAAAAAGTCTTCCGAGCTTGCCGCGTTTCCGGCGGCGTCGAAGATATTTCCCGCATTGGGGCGCGCCATCGTTACATCCGCGCCCGGCGAATCGCCGGCACGTCGACGATGCGGCGCTGGCCCGGCGCCGGCGGGTTTTCCACCGCGCTGACGAGCGCGGTGATCATCTGCTCGATACTGATCAGGCCAAGCCGCTCCGCCGTTGCCCGCGTGGCGGGTATCATTTCGGCGAGTCTGTAAAGCGGCTTGATCAGCACCGGCCAGCGACGGCCCGGACCGAGCACGTACCACGGCCGCAGGATCGTCGCCGCCAAACCGGATTCGCGAATGATCGTTTCTCCGAGAGTGCGCACCCACAAGTAGGCCTGCATGATCGGCGCCGGCTGGGCGACGCTGACGTAGATCAGATGAGCGGCGCCGATTTTTTTCGCTGCCGCCACGGTGGCGCGAATCGAAACCAGATCGATCTTCTCGAATTGATCGGCCTTGCTCGGAGTGGGATGGGGCGTGCCGACCAGATGAATCACCGTGTCGTCGGACCGCAACTCCGCCTCGATCGATGTGGCTTCGAGGGCGTCGCCGATGACCGACGTCGCGCCCGCGGGAACACGGCCCACCGACGCCGCGCGCGCGAGCGCGCGCACCCGATGCCCGCGCGCAAGCAGCACGGGAATCAATTGAGCGCCGATGTAGCCGGTGCCGCCGGTGACAAAAATATTGAGTGGTGAGTGCCATTTGTTCGTTCAGCGCTGCGAGAAAATACTTCTACGGCGACGGAGACTGATCATGCCCGACGAATTTCTCTTGCGCCGGGAAAGGACTGAGGTACGGGAGACCGGAAAACTTTCATCTTTCCGCGCCCGCCGCCGATTCGATCACTTCAATTTCGCCAAGCCGTTATTCTGCGGCTCGTAGTCGCGGTCTTCCTTGCGCCGGCGCGCAACCGAGTCGTCGACGGTTTCGTTGCCGAAACGGGTGGCGCCCACCGCGCGGTAGTGCCGGGCATTTTTTCTGGCGTACACCCCGCCTAAAAAGCGCGCGTAGGAATCGGTGGATTCGCCGAGATAATTTTGCGCCCCGACCGTCACCGGATCGAGCGCCAAGCCGAGCGCCGCGGCCTTGTCCTGCATCCAGCGGAGCGGCATGTCGGAAAGTCTTCGGTCTGTGTAGCCGCCGCCGACGTCGCAATGGGCGCCCATGAACCAGCGCTGCTCCAGAGCTTGCGCCGGCGCCGACGGCTCCCACAGGCAAACGTCGTAGTCCCGGCGATGCTCGTCGACGGCGACGGCGTGGCAGGCGTTTTCGACGAGACCGCACAATTTGGTGTCATGAAACTCGTAGTATTTCATGTTGGCGTCGGCGAGCACGTCCAAGGGAATGCCCAGCGCGCCGACCGTGTCCCACACGCCGATAAATTTGATTTTGATCTCGCGGGAAAACGCCCGGCGAAACAACTTCGCCGTCGTGGAATCCGCTTTGTCGTCGCGCGTCCGGTAGATTCCATAGGCGATCGCCACCCGCAGCGCCAGATGTTTGGGATAGATCAAGCCGCAGTTGCGAATCATGCCGACCAGGCTGCGCGCCGTGTAGGCGCCGCGGCTGAATCCGAGAATATACACTTCGTCCCCGTCCTCGTACTGGTTGGCGAGATACTCGTAGCCTTGAACGATGTTGCGCTCCAGGCCGGCGCCGATGGCGCCGCCGATATAGCGATCGTACCAGTGGGCGCCGACGCCTTCGTCGTACCACTTCGCTTGTCGGACGCCGTTCTTGTCGCCATCCCGAACCGCCTCGTAGAATCGGCAGACGTTGGTCTCGACCCGCCGGTCCGCCGCCAAGGCTTCATCCGCCGGCTTGTTCCAGGTGCCGTCAAAACAGATCACGATGCGCTTCATCGCCGCTCCTTATCGAATGGAAAATTGCCAGACAGCGCCACCATTGTAGCGCATTGCCGGCCGCGCGGCGCAAATTCCTCCCGGCAGGCCGCGCAAAGGCGCGCACAACCTTCGTGGTTAAATCTTATCCGCTCTCGCCGCGGACTTACGTGACGGTCGGATCGAATGGCTTAGGCGAGCGCGCGCGCCAAGCCTGTTGAAAGCGATCGAGCAATTCGGCGGGATCGTCCTCGACGATCATCAAAGCACGATGCTTGGGTTTGATGAAATCTTTGGCGACGGCCTGATCGAGGAAGGCGATCAACGAATCGTAATAGCCCGCTACGTTCAAGAGCCCGCACGGCTTTTCGTGCAGCCCGAGCTGCGCCCAGCTCAGCACCTCGAAGAATTCTTCCATCGTGCCGATGCCGCCGGGCATGGCGATGAAGCCATCCGAGAGCTCGGCCATCAAGGCTTTGCGCTCGTGCATCGAGCCCACCACGCGCAGCTCCGTGAGCCCGCCATGCGCCACTTCCTTACTCACCAGCGAGTTCGGGATGACGCCGACGACCGTACCGTGAAGGTCGAGAACCGTGTTGGCGACGACGTTCATCAAACCGACGTTGCCGCCGCCGTAGACGAGACCGTAGCCGCGCGCGACGAGCTCGCGACCAAGCTGTTGCGCCGCCAAAGCGTATTCGGGCGATGCGCCCTGGCGCGATCCGGTAAAGACGCAAACTTTTCTTATGCCGTCGTTCATCGCTTTCGATCAAACATTCGCGATCTTCATGTGCTTCGCGGTGAGATCGAAAATCCCTCCGTGGACCTATTCTGGGTCGTTTGCATCACCCGTGTCGCTCGACGCTCTCGCGTCACTTCCAAAGTTTCTGGATAAAGCCTTCCTTTTCCAGCTCCTGGAAAAACCGTGCGTCGATGAACTGCTCGGGCTTGAGATTGGCGACCCGCGGATCGGTCTCGACCATTTGATCCATGACGGTCTTGAGCGATTCGGGCGACGGGACGCGGGATGCGCGGGATGTTGCGCACGATGTACATCTCGTACAGCTCGTCGAACATGGCCGCGTCGCTGCTGCGCAGATACTTCTGCATGATTTTGATGGCGGGCCCGCGCTGGGTCTTGGCGTAGTGCACGCCCTCGACGAAGCCGCGGACGAATTTCCGCACGGTGTTCTCGTTGCGCTTGATAAACGAGCGCGTGGTGATGACCGACGAAGTCGGAAAATTGATGCCCATCTTGGACATATCGGCGAGCTCGCGGAAGCCGTCGCGCCGCCCGAGAATCGCCAATTCGGCGTTGATCACCGCCGCGTCCAACGTGCCCGCGCGCAGCGCATGGTACACGTCGGTCACGCCGCCCAATTGCATTACGGCGAAATCGCGCTGGCGCTTGACCGGCCACTGCTCTTCGACGTAGCGCAGGCCGAAATCGGTCGCCGAGCCGAAGCGCGAGACGCCGATCCTTTTGCCTTTGAGATCCTCCGGCCGCCGGATCTCCGGACGGGCCATGACGACGAACGTCATCACATTCATCGAGCTGGCAATCACCACCAAGTCGCCGCCGGCAAGATTGGCGTTGATCACCGCGCCGCCGGTGAACACGCCGATCGGCACTTCGCCCGACTGCACGACCTGTCCGGCGCGCCCGCCGCCCGCGACGTAGACCAGCTCGGCGTCGAGGCCGTGTTTGCGAAAAATCCCCGCTTCGTAGGGAATCCAGAACGTAGCTTGCGATCCGCCGATGGCGCTGTAGGCGAGACGGATTTTTTCGAGCGGAGCTTGGGCGCACACACGCGCGGGAAGAAGCAGGAATGCCAACACCAAGAGCGCTAACAAAGGCGCAAATTTTTTCACAGTTCTCCTCTTATTATCTTTTATGGCGAATCTGCCAGGAAGTGCCAGGTCGAATTGCCTCCAAGTCTATCTGCAGCGGCTGGATGCAACGGTTACCCGTTTTTATCCGTCCCGCACGCGCGCGACAAGAGGCGGCGCAGGGGCTCGTCGGCGAGGGATTTGAGGCACAGATCGGCGTGGTCCAAAGAAAGACACTGAGTCATCGGATTGGGCACGGCGGCGCAGAATATGCCGGCGGCGCGCGCCGCGGCGACGCCATTGGGCGAATCTTCGAAGGCAACGGCTTCGCCGGGCGCGACGCCGACGGCATCGAGCACGGCGAGGTACGGCTCGGGATTGGGCTTATGCAGTTCGGTGTCTTCGAAACATTTGGTCGCGTGAAAATAGTCGAACAGCTCGAGCCGTTTGAGATGCCCGCGCACGTAATCGCCGCCCGAGCTCGACGCCAAGCCGATCTTCAAGCCCATCCCGCGCGCTTCGTGCAGATACTCTCGCACGCCGGGCAGCACCGGCTGGCCGAGCACAAGCTCGACGACCCGGGCGCGGCGGTCCCGGCGCAGCGCCTCGATATCGGTGCGCGGCCCGTTCAATTCTTTGAAGTGCGCGTACATGTCGAAATAGGCGCGCGGCCGGCCGATCAGATCCGCCCACAGCTCCGCGCGCAATTCATGGCCATGGGCGGCAAATACCTCCTGCCAGACTTGAAACTCCGGACTTTCGGTGTCGAGAATCAAACCGTCGAAGTCGAAAATCAGCGCTTTGATCATCCTGCTGCCACGTTTACCAAGGTGAGCGACGACGGCGGGCTGCTGCGCGCTGTTTCCTATTCAGCGCGCGGGGAAGATGCAAGCCGCCACGCGTATTCCGCAAGCATCATCGGCCGCCCACCGGCACGCTGGTCCCGCTCTTCTTCCGCGCGACCTTCTCGACCAGACCGCGAAAGGTCGTCAATTCGTCGCAGTTCACCTCGAAGGCGACCACGAACAGCGTGATCAAATCCTTGGCGTGAATCTGATTTGCCGCCCAGGCGGCGATTTCGCTCAAGTTATGCTCCGGCTTGAGCTCCTTGATCTTCATGCCGACGACCTCGGCCAGTCCGGCGGCGAGTTGCTGCGCGATCACGCGCTGCTCCGGCGGAAAATCCAGGCGGATAAACGCCACTTCCAGCGCCCAATCGATGCCCTTCGGCGCGGCGCGAAACGCCGTCCGGCCCAGAACCATGAGCAGGAGGATCGCCGCGAGCAGCAAATAAAACGCCGTCATCGTCTAGCTCCGAAAGTTCCCATCGTTGACCAGAACGGCGCGGTAGCGGACGCGATTCTCCCGCAGCCGTTGCAGCACGTCGTTGATCGCGCTCATGGAGTAAGATTCGATCATCGGCTGAACCGCATGGGCCGCGGCAAATTCCAGCATCGCCCTCATTTCCGCATTCGATCCGATGGCGCTGCCGCCGATGCTTTTTTGGCCTTCCAGCAGTCCGAACACGGGAACTCTGAGCTCGCCCGGCGAAGCGCCGACGATGCCCAACGCGCCGTTGGGCTTGAGAACGTTAATGTACTCCGCCCACGGCAAGTCGACCGGAACGGTCGCGTGACCGCGGTATCGACTTCGCAAAAGCGCTCCGAGGGAGTAACGGTGCGGCTGCAATGCGCCGCCCGCGCGCGGCGCGGCGAATGCGTCAATAGACAAATTTTCCGTCGATAAGGCGGCCACGGCTGTTCTCTCCGATCACACCCCGCGCCGCGCTCTTACGACCGGGATTTGTCTTTCACCCACCGGGCGATCGCCGCCGATTCGGCATCGCCGCGCTCGGTCAATCCTTGAACGACGCCGGCGCGATCGTCGAGAGACCGGTTCTGGCTCACCTTCCATTTGCCGGTCAATTTTGTCAGCGCGATCTCGAGGCCGACAATCGCGCCCAACTGTTTGTCGATGAACGGCGCCGGCGCGTCGGTCACATGCCAACGAGCGGCATGGCCGGCCTCAAAGCGCTCGGTGAGCCGCGTGACCAAGCCGCGCAGCCACTCGCGATCGTGCACGATCTTTATCGCGCCGTAGCCGTGGACAACCAGATAATTGTACGTCGGCACCACCTCGCCGGTGATTTTTTTCGACGGATACCACGATGGCGACACATAGGCCTGCGGTCCCTGAAAAATAACCAGCGCTTCGACGTCCAGCGAAAAATCGCGCCATACGGGATTTGCCTTGGCGACGTGGCCGCGCAGAGTTCCCAGCGGTGCCGGCGCGGCGTCAAGCTCGAACGGGATATGATTGGCGTTCAGCCCCGCGGCGCTCAGCACAACCAGCGAACCGAGGGGCCGCTCGCGAATCAGCTCATGGAGCCGTTCCACCCGTGGCTCATGAAAATGTGCGGGCAAATACACCTTGGCTTACTCTCGGTAACCTGGCGGATACTGGCGCTGGATGATGGAAACTGTCGCTCGACAATAATCGCCCTCACCCAACCGTGTGTCAAGCAGATCGGACGATAGCGGAATCGGTCCGGCGGGCGGAGAATTGCTTTTGTGCCCACCCGTTGCAAAGAACGCGCAAATCTTTATGATGCAACCGCTGCGGCGCGCCCGCGGCAGAGGAGGAAAAATGAAGATGAGAGCAACCTTTGCAACCGCGGCCTTGTTTCTGGGCTTTTTCCAGGCGGCCGGCGCTGCTGTTTATGCCCAGGATCAGTTTTTCAAAGGCAAACAGATACGCATCATCGTCGGCCTGAGCAGCGGCGGCGGCTACGACCGGGCCGCGCGCATGATCGCGCGCCACATCGGGAAATATATCCCCGGTAGTCCCGATCTCGTCGTGCAGAACATGCCCGGCGCGGGTTCCGTGACAGCGGCCAATTACGTTTGGGGCGTGGCCAAGCCTGACGGTTTGACGCTTCTCGCGCCGCATAACAATTTCTATTTGAGCCAGCTCTCGGGGCAAAAAGAAGTGCAGTTCGATTTACCGAAGTTTCAGTGGATCGGCTCGTTGGAGAACGACGACATGATGATGTTCTCCCGCGCCGACGCGCCGTTTAAGTCGATGAGCGAGATCGTGCGGCAAAAGATATCGCCCAAGTGCGGTTCGACGGGGGTGGGCAGCTCCGACTACGTCATGTCGAAGATCTTGGAGGAAACCATCGACGCGCAGATCCAACACGTTGTCGGCTATCCCGGCAGCAGCGAAATCGCCATCGCGCTCGAGCGCGGCGAGGTCCAATGCATGGGGCTGACGATCTCGACTTATTATGGGCGCGAACCGTTTCTGACATGGCTCAAGAGCAAGTTTGTCCGGTTCCTGGCGCAGAGCGGGCGCAAAAGAGACCCGCGGGTGGGCGACGCGCCGACCATCTACGAGCTGATGGAGGAATTCAAAACTCCGGCGACCAAGCGTCGCGTCGCGGAAGCCATGCTGCTCGGCGGCGAGTGGGCGCGGCCATTGATGGCGTCGCCGGGAACGCCGGCCGATCGGGTTGCGGTCCTGCGCGCCGCTTACGAGAAAGTGGTCAAAGACCCCGAGCTCCTTGCCGAGGCCAAGAAGATGCGCATCGACGTCGTGCCCGTCAGCGGCGAAAAACTCCAGGGCATGGCCAAGGAAGTCATGAACCAGCCGCCCGAGGTCACCGCGCAGATCAAAAAACTCTTTACGCAATGACCGGCAGATTTTTTCCGGTGTAAGAGACTGTGTCAGAATGTCATTGCGCCGGCTTAAAACGAGCCGGCCGCTTTTTATTTGGCGCCCTGCTCCAACTCGGCGATGCGCCGGCGCAACTCCCGCTCTTCGTTCCAGCGCGCGGTCTCGTCGCGCGCGATGGCGGCAATAACTCGACCGTCAGGCCCATCGAGCAAGCTCACGGTAAATGCAATCGACAACGCCCGCCCGTCTTTATGGGTCGCCGGGACGCGCAGCACGTCTGTGCCGTATTTGGTTTTTCCTGTGGCCATGACCTGGCGATAGCCGTCCCAGTGGCGCGCGCGAAAGCGTTCCGGAATAATCAGATCGAGGGATTGACCGAGAGCCTCGGCGGCGCTAAAGCCGAAAATCCGCTCCGCCGCCGGATTCCAGAAAACGATCGCGCCGTCGGCGCGCGCGGCGATGATCGCGTCCGCCGCCGCCTGCGCAAAAATTTCCAGATCGAATGACTGGCCCATGGGATGTCGAGCTCCTTCCAAATTCGATGGAGAGTTGCGCCGCGATTGCGGCGGGATCGAATCAATTTTTTCTAGCGCCCGCCCATGCCTCGGTCAACACCGGGACGAAATAGAGCGGCAATGCTCTTCGACGATTTCGCGCGCTACCAGCGGCCGCGGCCCGCGCCGTAGCGCCGGCTTGACGAGCGTCCGCCGAAGATCGGCTTGGGATTGGGATCGAGGAGACGGCTGTAGGCGTAGTTGAAGCCTTCGAGCTTGATGCGCGGGATCTTTTGGCCGATGAAGTGTTCGACGGACGCCACTTCCTGAAGCTCCTCGGCGGTCATGATCGTGAAGGCGTCGCCGACGCTCTGCGCCCTGCCGGTGCGGCCGATGCGGTGGACGTAGTCTTCCGGATGATGCGGCACGTCGAAATTGATCACGTGGCTGATCTGCTCCACGTCGATGCCGCGCGCGGCGATGTCGGTGGCGACCATCACTTCATAGCGGCCGTTGCGAAAGCCGTTGAGCGCGTTTTCCCGCTCGCGCTGGGTTCGGCTCGAATGCAGCACCGCGACCGCGTGGCCCTGCTGCTGGAGCCGGCGTGCGACGCGATCGGCGCCGTTCTTGGTGCGGCAGAAAATCAGCACCTGATCGTACTCGGTGCGCCGCAGCAGCTCTTCGAGCAGTTCCTGCTTCTGGCCGATATCGACCGGATACAACGCATGAGTTACGGTCTCCGCGGGCGAGCGGCGCTGGCCGATCTCGACGGTCTCGGGATTGCGCAAGGCCCATTTGCAAAGCTGCTCGATCTCCGGCGGGATCGTCGCCGAGAAGAGCATGGTCTGGCGCGTGCGCGGGCAGCGCTCGACGATCTTGCGCACATCGGGCATGAAGCCCATGTCGAGCATGCGATCGGCTTCATCGAGAACCAGCGTCTCGATCTGATCGAGGCGCAGCATGCGCCGTTGGAGCTGGTCAAGCAGCCGCCCCGGCGTCGCCACCACGATATCGGCGCCCTGGCGCAGCGCCTGATCCTGGCGGCCGTAACCCGTGCCGCCGTACAGGACGACCGTGCGCAAGTCGGTGAAGCGCCCATAATCGCGAATCGCCGTTTCGACCTGCGCCGCCAGCTCGCGCGTGGGCTCGAGCACCAGAGCGCGCAAACGCCCGCGCTGGCCGAGCCGCGAAATCAGCGGCAACGCGAAGGCCGCGGTTTTGCCCGTGCCGGTCTGCGCCGAGCCGATCACATCCCGGCCCGCGAGAATCAGCGGGATCGCGCGCAGTTGAATCGCCGTGGGTTCGGCGTAGCCGGCGGCGCGCACGCCTTCGACAGCTTTGGGCGAGAGTCCGAGTTTCGAGAAGGGCACAAATTTTTATTGCACAACCGGCGGGGATTCACAAACGTCGTGGATTGTTCACGCGGCGAGGAACCAGGTGGCACTCTGAGGATCGACGGCCGCCGGTCAATCCGGCGCGACGTTGCCGAGCGCGCGGCGAATAAACACTCCTTTGGCGTTCGAGTATTCCGCGCTCCGTGTGATGCCGCGCGCCAGGATCGCGCGCTTTTCCGCTTCGTAGGCGCGCCGCAGGTCGATGTGGCGGCGCAGGAGATCGCGAAATCGCACCAAGTCGCGCGCCTCCGCGCAGCCGGCCGCGACCACGTGCGCGTGGATTCTGTAGGTGCGGCCGAAATACTCCACGCTGCCGACGCGCATCGGGCGCGACTCGGGAAACGGATCTTCTCCGCCTTGCCGCTGAAAGCCGATGCGGTCGAGAGCCTTGCGCGCCGCGTCCAGACGATTGGGCGCGTAAAGCGCGAGCAGGTCGATGATCCCTTTTCCCCAACACCCGGGAACGGCCGTGCTGCCGATGTGCTCGATTTGCAAGCTGCCGTCGGCGCGCAGAATGATTTCAGCAACCCACGCCGCCACCCGGCGGCACTGGGAGTCGTAGGGCAGATACTCGACGGCGGAAAATCTGTAGTTGCCGATCGGCATGCGCGCTATGAATTCGTGGGGAATCGGCAGTTGGGCTCTCGATTCAAAAGATCGATAGGTCATTGGGTCTAAATCGTCGGTCACGGTGTCTCCTGTGATCTTTCATTTCCTCGAGCGAATTTGCCGAATTCATCGCCGCGCTTTTCTTTGCAAGAGATACTTCGCAATATGAATACCACGCGTATCGTCGCACCGCCTTCGAATAATGTGCTGGATTTTCCGCCGATATTATCGCGGCGGAGCGCGGGCGGATCGTCCGCAGCGCCTTTGGTTTACATCGGCTGTAACCGATGGTTGCAGCGGTTGCCGCGCGGCGCTGGGCTGGAGGTGAAACAGGCAGGCGAAAAGACGAGAATGAGAGCTGCGGCTGCTGATGTCGAGGCGGTTCTTTCGAGAGCGAGCTCCAACCGCCGCAACGCCCGTCACTACCGCGGTCGATCAAAAACCAAACTTTCGAGCGAGCTACGGGATCGAAAAGCGCACGCCACGCCGGATCGCGGCATGCGCGTCCTTCATGCCGGCACGGCGACGCGCTCGACGCGCGGCTCTCGAATCGGCAGATTGAGCAGCGCCGCGACCAGCGCAAACAGCGCATCGGCCCACCACATCCACAGGTAATTGCCGGAATAACTGAACGCCAGCCCGCCCAGCCAGGCGCCGAAGAAGCCGCCGATCTGGTGCGACAGCATGGTCATGCCGTAGAGCGTTGCGAGATAGCGCATGCCGAAAAGCTTGCCGACGACGCCGGCGGTGGGCGGCGCGGTGCCGAGCCAGGAAAAGCCCAAGCCGACGGCGAGCAGATAAAAGGTCCACTCGGTTTTCGGCGCGACGAGGTAGATTAAAATCAGCAGCGTGCGCGAGCCGTACATCCAAAACAGCACGTCCTTGCCGCGAAAGCGCCCGAGCAGCCAGCCGGCGGTAAAGCTACCCGCAATGTTGGCCAGGCCGATGATCGCCAGCGACCAGCTCGCCACCGCTGCCGGTAAGCCGCACAGATCGACTTCGCCGGGCAAATGAGTGATCAGAAACGCGATGTGAAAGCCGCAGGTCAAAAAACTCCCGTGTAAAAGCAAGTAGCTGCGGTCGCGGAAAGCATTGCGCAATGCCGCGCCCATGCCGCCGTCGTCGTTCGACGCCAGCGTAAGCGCAGCCGCCGCGCGCCCGCCGATCGGTCGCACGAGCGGCAGAGCGAAAAGGGTCATCGCCGCCAAGGACCACATGGCGCCGGCCCAGCCCCAACTGGTGATCAACCGCTGCGCGACGGGAGCGAAGACGAACTGCCCGAACGAGCCGCCCGCGGTGATGATCCCCGCCGCCGTGCCGCGCTGCGCCGCCGGCATGGCGCGGGCCAAAGAGCCGATCAGCACCGAAAAACTGCCGGCCCCCGAGCCTGCCGCCGTGAAAATACCGAGAGTGAGCACGAGGCCCGCGCTCGAAGTCAAAAGCGGCGTGAACGCGCTCCCCAGGGCGAGAATCAGCACGCCGCGCGGTGAGCACCCGTGCAGCGCCGAAGCGGTCCGCCATTGCGCCGGCAATCGGCTGCGCCGCGCCCCAGATAAATTGCCCGACGGCCATGGCGAAGCTAATCGTGACAACGCCGACTCCGGTGGAACCTGCGATCGGCAGTAAAAACAGCCCCTGCGTCTGCCGAATTCCCATCGTCACCATCAACATCGCCGCCGCTGCGAGCGTCAGAAAGAGCCAGGAATTGGTTTTGTCTGGAGGCATGAAGATCGTTCAATCTATCTGCAACTGCGCTGGACAGCATTGCACCGGGACGCGGCGACGCCGTCTTTCTTCAGGCCGGCTCCGCAACCGCAAACTCGTTACTTTCTCGGCTGCGACTTTCCCTCGTCGTCGACGAAATCCGAGAAATCGGACTTGGTGGAAATACTGACCGGAACTTTGTGCTCGACGATCATCTTGAATACTTCGATCGCTTCCGCCGGCGGCTCCAACCCGCCGCTCTCCCGATAATACCAAACGGTTCGCCTTTTGGTCTTGGCATTTTCCAATGCTCGCTGCACATCCGCGGGCGTCGCTGCTTTACCGTCTACGATAATTTTTCCGGTCACCAGCACGCTGATTCGCATGATCCGCGAATGCGGCGCATGCTCCTCGACGGCGTAGCCCAGGAGCCGAGCGATCACGGTTTGCAGCGCTCGTACCATTTGCCCCGCGCCCGCTTTAGATCCGCGCCACCACTCTGCCGACAATGCCGCCGTCCTTTAACTCATCCAACGTGCGGCTCACCGCCGCAAGCTCCCGCGTCTCGATCGGCAGCGGCCTGATCTCGCCGGCGCGCGCCAGCGCCACGACTTCCCGCAGCTCGCCGACGCTGCCGAGGTGCGAGCCCCGCACCGTGAGCGCGCGCAGGATCGTCGCGCCGATCGACAGCCCAAGCTCGCCGCCGAATAGGCCGACCAGGATGAGCTTGCCGCCTTTGCGCAGCGCGCCGAGCGCCAGTTGTGAGGTCGCCGCGGCGCCGACGAAATCGACCGCCCCATAAAGCGCGCCCGCGGTGATGGCTTGCAACTTTTTTGCCGCATCGGCAGCGCGTCCGTCGAGCGCCGCCGCCGCGCCCGCGGCGAGCGCCGCCGCCAATTTCCGCTCTTCGATATCGACGGCGACGATGTTCTCGTGTCCCAGCGCCCGCACCATGCCGATAGCGGACAACCCGAGCCCGCCGGCGCCGATCACCATGACCCACTCCGGGCGCGGAATCGGCTGCAGCTTCGCCACCGCGGAATAGGTGGACAGCCCCGAGCAGGCGAGCGTTGCCGCCCACGCCGGATCGAGACCGCCGGCGTCAATGAGATAGCGAGGATGGGGCACGATCAAATGGTCGGCATAGCCGCCAGGGCGCTGGATGCCGAGCATGCTCGGCGCCATGCAGTAATTGTCCAACCCCTCGCGGCAGCGCGCGCAGACGCCGCAGCCGGTCCACGGATAGACCAGCCTGTCGGCGCCGATGACTACATTCGTCGTATCCGGCCCCGCCGCGATCACCGTGCCCAACGCTTCGTGGCCGAGAGTCGCCGGCAGCCGCATGCCGCGCTCGCTCATCTGCAAACGTTTGCCGCCGCCGAGATCGAAATAGCCGTCGCGAATATGCGTGTCGCTGTGGCACACGCCGCAGTATTTGACCTTGACCAGCACTTCCGTGCCACGCGGCTGGGGCGTCTCGCGCTCGATTTTCTGGAGCGGTGCTCCCCACTCGACGACATCGAAGCTCAGCATGGCTCTACTTGTCGAAAAAGTTCATCATAAAGGCCGGAAAATTTGATTTCAACGGGCAACCAAGCTAGACAGGTAGGTCGCTTTCGGCCTCGGACCGCCGCGAATCGCCCATGGAAGAAGAACAAAGAGTCAACGAACAGCTCGCCAGTGCTGGCCGATCATCTATTCGGACGGCGCAACGCGATCTTGGAAAATTGGCGCTGCGCGGTCGAAGGAGACCCGGCGCTCGCTTATCAGCGAATCGCACCGCGTTCCTGCAGCGCTTCGCGCAAGTTTTCCACCCGCCGGCGATTGACACCGAAGTCACTATAACCGAGGCGCGCCGCCGAGCGCACCGCGATCGCATGTTTTTCCGGCCGCAAGTGCAGCTCGAGATCATCGACAAAGCCAAAAACCGCGCTGCTGCATTCGGCATGAAGATAGTCAGCGGTCTGCGTGATGATTTTGGTGCGCGGCAGAGCCGACACAGCTGACTGCGCCATCCGCCACGCATCGGCGACCGGCACCGCAAGCTGGAACGGCGCGACCGCATGGTCGCCGGCATCATCGCTCGACACGCAATTGGGCGACGACGGGCACGCGGCAAGCCGACCATTTTTTACGCCGAGTCCATCCGGGCGGACCCCGGCGCAAGAAAAAAGCGCCATGAGAACTGCGCTCGCGCTGATGATTCGGGATGAAACGATGAAACCGGGCAACTATTCTTTCTTAGGCTCACCCTGCTGGTCGAAAAATTTGAGCGCCATGGTGCCGTGGGTGGCGGCCGCTCCGGCGCGTAGCGCGGCGGCAATCAGCGACGCTTCGACGACCTCTTCGCGCGAGGCGCCGGCGGCGTGGGCCGCTTTGGCGTGCGATTCCATGCAGTACGGACATTGGGTGGTGGCGGAAACCGCAATGGCGATCAGCTCGCGGTACTTCTTTGGGATTGCGCCGTTCTCTCGGCCGACGGTCTTCTCCAGTGCCAGCCAGGCGTTGAAATCATCGGGCGCCAGCTTGCGCATGTCGCGCATCAACTTGATATCGTTCTCGTCATGAAAATGTTCCGACATATCGACAAAACCTCCTGCGGTGGCCGCATTATTCCTGCATTTAAAATAGGAATGCAATCAAATTGACAGCGCGACCGGCGCTACGCTACTGCTAGGTTCATGCACGCTTCGGTGTCTTCTCATCTGGCCGCCCAGTGCGGCATCTGCGGCACGATTCTCTCCGGCGCGGCCAGTGTCGTCTATCGCACTTTCGGCATTCGTCGCAGCCCGCGCAACCCGAATATCTGCACGCGCTGCAGCACCCACGTCGAAGAGGGCCGCGTGGTCGAAATCACCGTGCTCTTCGCCGACCTGTCGTCTTTCACCGAGCTGACCCAAGAGCTTGGCGCCGAGAAAACCCACGAAGTGGTCGATGCGTACTTGCGCATGGCCACCGACGTGCTGGTGAAGCATGGCGCCTTCATCGACAAGTACGTCGGCGACGCGGTAATGGCTCTCTTCAACGTGGCGCTCCGCCACGAGGATCACGCCCGGCGCGCCATCGCGGCGGCGATGGAGTTGGAAAGCGAAATCAAAAATCTAGGAAACCATTTTGGATTGCCTCTGCAGATTTCGGTGGGGATCGCCACAGGCCATGCGCGGGTGGGTCGGTTGGGGTCCGACGATAGCAAAGATTTCACCGCGATCGGCGATGTGGTGAATCTCGCGGCTCGCCTGCAAGGGAAGGCCGGCACGGGTGAAATTTTGGTGAGTCGGGAAAGCTATGCGAAGCACGCCGCCGATTTCCCCGACGCGCGATCGGAATCGGTCATCCTCAAGGGCTTCCGCGAACCGGTGACCGCCTATCGATTGCAAGGCGCGGGAACCCATCGTTTGGTGAACGACGTTGCCGACGGAAGCGGCCGGCAGAGCACGAGCTTGGGAGCGATCGTCTTCGGGATACTCGGCGCGCCGTGTGCGGTGGCGACGCTCATCGGCCCGCTGGCGGTGGCTTTAGGTGCAGGAAGTCTCTTCGGTCTCGCCGGCGCGTTGACGTTTCTCGATCAGAGCGCGCTGCGCATTCCGATTCTAGTGCTCGCCGCGCTTGCGGCGCTGGCAAATCTTTACACGCTTTGGCGCGCCCGGAAGCTCCGAGCGGAATCGAAGATCCCCGAACATCTCAAGACCATGACGAGCCTGGAGAAGCGCCAGACCATATTCGTGCTCAGCGCAGCGATCGCCACCCTGGGCATCGTAGTTTTCGAAGTCGTCGCCCACGCGCTCATGCATTAACCGGTCGGGGATTCAACGCCCACTTCTTTCAATGCGAGCACGTTTCGGCGCGGCCGATCAATCCGTGCACGGCAGCTCGGATTCGTCGATCTCCACCCAGCTCACCCGGCTGCTCCAGTGGCCGTGCGCCGACGGTTTACCCGGCGGTAGATCGTCGAGAGTTCCCGCCGGCACGATCGCCCGCGTGCCGTCGCGCGAGGCGTGCGGCACCGGGCAGTTGCAAGTGCCGCAGATCTGCCGCGCGAAGCTTTTTGCCTCCGGTAAATCGTAGCGCTTGATCAGTTCTTCGCCCCGGGTCCAGCGAAACTGTCCGATCGGCACCGCGATATTGGTCGAGCGCACGCCGCCGGTCGCCTTGCGGCAACGGGAACAATAGCAATGACCGAAGCGCATGAACGGCGTGCTCACTTCGTAGCCTACCGACTTGCAGAGGCAGCTTCCATGCAGAGTCTGTTCGGACATGAGTTCCTCCGTAGATCGCTGTAGTTTCGCCGCGCTGGCGCGATCACGACGCGAGTCTATTTTGAAACCACAGCTATGGCAAGAAGAACCGGGCGCCGGCTTTCCTGCGCCGCCGCAATTTCAGGGAGGAAGGCCGCCGGCTTGCCTCAATCCGTGCGGGTCGGCGGACATTCGCCGAAGACTTCCGCCACCGTTGACAAAACTCGGGCGGCTCTTCTAGAGTCGCGTAATCAAAATTCGGAGGAACTTCCCATGGCGGATGCGGTGCTCCTGCAAAAAGACGGCGAGATCACGACCATCACATTGAACCGGCCCGAAGCCGGGAACCGGCAGACCGACGCCACTTGGGCGCAGGTGACGGAGATGCTCAACCAGGCGGGAAAATCGTCGCGGGCAATTCTTTTCAAAGGCGCGGGAGAAGATTTCTGCCTCGGCCGGGAGGCGATGGGCCAGCAGCCGACGACGCCGCTCGAGGCCTACAGCGTGCGCGATCGCAGCGAAACGATTTTCAATCTCTACGGGGCGTTTCGTAATTCGGCCGCGCCGATCATCGGCGTCGTGCAGGGACGCGCCGTGGGACTCGGCTGCGCCCTCGCTGCGCTGTGCGACATCACCATCGCAGCCGACAAGGCACGCTTTCAGTTTCCCGAGACCGCGCACCGCATCATGCCGACCATCGCCTTTTCTGCGCTGGTCGATCGCGTGCCGCGCAAGGCGGCCACTTTCCTAATTTACTCGGCCCAGGAAATCGACGCGCAGAAGGCATTGACTTTCGGACTGGCGAGCGACGTCGTGCCCGCGCACGAGCTCGACGCCGCGGTCGACAAATTGGTCGAGCATTTCAATAAAATGCCGCTCGCCGCCGTGCTCGCGGTCAAAGAATATTCGCGCGCCGCCTTCGGCATCGGTACGCAGGCGGCCACCGATTTCGCGCGCAACCTGCACGCCACCGTGAACAGCTTCTCGGGCATGCGCTCCTGATGGGATGAAACCAAACGGCGCGGCGAGCGCATCCGCCGTTCGTGGGGAAAGCTACCGGCGCGCCGGGGCGGCTTTTTTGCGATAGAGGCGGCGCAGCTCGCTCTTCGCCGCTTCGAGGCGGTCGCGGCGGCGCCGCGGCAGTTTGCGGCCGGCCCGGTTGATGTAGAAATTCAGCATCGACATCGCCGAGCGAAACGGATCGGCCTTGCGCCGGCGGCTGCGCTCCGCCGAGCGCTTGAGCGACAAGGCGATCCGGCGCGGGCTGTCGAGCGAAAACACTCCCTTGTCGAGATCCAAAGCGTCGCTCGTCTCGGTCACCCGGCGCGACCAGCGCTTGGGCTTTCTTGAGGTCCTTTTTGCTTTCGCCATTGCAGACTCATTGCGATTTCTTGCGCAATCGTTGCGCGATTCACGGATTGCCCAATAACTGCGCATCGCGCCCAATCGCGGCTTGTGGCGGAGCGCGATGCGCAGCCGATAAATCTCTTTTAAGAATCTCAAGCTCACGCAACCAGTCGGGCTGCCCGTTCAAGCCGGACTCCGCCACCTCGAGAAAGCGCAGCGAGCGTTGATAGTCGGCAAGCTCGTAGTGGGCGCGCGCGAGATAAAAATGCATGAACGGGCCGGCGTCGACCCCCAGCGCTTTTTCCAGGTAGTAAACGGCCCGTTGATGCTCTCCGCTTTGCAGCGAGGTGCGGCCGGTCTCCGCCAGGCGCAAGGCCGCCGCTCGGCGCGGCGGCGTGGCTCGGTTGATCGCCGTCAAAAGCGAACGGTGGGGCTTGGTGTCGTTCCAGCGCTCCTCGGTGCTGCGCGCCATCGCGTCGCCGCCGGGCGACGTTTTATCCACTGCGCCTCTGCCAGGCACCCACGTCCGGCCGAACCGGCGATCCAGAAAATCATTGTCCCAGACGACGACTTTGCCGTTTTGATCGCGGCCGACCTTAAACGCACCGACCGGCGTCGCGGGCATGACCAAGCATGCGACGAATGCGATCGAATAAATGAGTTGTCCGGATCGTGACATGGTTGCCGGCCAATGCGCGCGACTAACTGTTGCGCGCGCTTGAGATTTCCCACGGCGAGTTATTTGCGCAAAACAGATGCCAGCACACGGCGTCGTTGATAGAGATTTCTCGAACTCAGGAGTCGGGCGGGCGCCAATTTCGTCGTGATGCAGCCGGAGTAATCAAGACTCTCGAATCCGCCTCGAGATCATTTTTCTTAGCGCCGCGAATATTTAGCGCCGCGAGACATACCTGAAGAATGATCAAAGCGTAGGCTCGGGCATACCATCCCCAGACGACCCAGAGGAGATTACTGACAAGAAAAACCCAAAAACCTAGATTGCGCTTGCGCGGCGAGCGAGAACCGACCAGCCAGGCGGCTGCGACGGTCAGGAGCATCGCGGGCCACTGAGTCAAATTGAGATAATCCATACCATGGTCCGACGAACTGTCTTGACTATGTGACAAGGCGTCTCAGAAACGCGACGGCTTCTCATCACAATCGCTTGGTTTGCATCGCCGATCGAAGCGACCTGCAATGTCTACGGCAGCGGATGGCGCGCCGCCGCCGCCGCGAGCTCCTTCTCGTTGGTCAAATCCAGGCGCAACGGCGTCATGGAAACATAACCCTGCTCTACCGCCCAGCGATCGGTGCCCTCTTCCGTGCCTTCGATGGGAAAAACGGCGAACCAGAAATGCTTGCGTCCCATCGGGTCCTCGCCCGGCACGACCTTGCCGTCGTAATGGCGCACCGACTGCCGCGCCCAGCGCAGGCCCTTCGGCTTGCAGCTTGGAAAATTGACGTTGACGAGCGTTAGCTTTTCATCTTTGAGCAGGATTTCCAGAACCTGGGACACAGAAGGCTTCAAAGTCTCGAAATCCGGCTCGCCGGCGGACGACGGCACGCTCAGCGCAACGCCGCGCAGACCGAGCAAGGTTGCCTGCTTCGCCGCCGCGACGGTGCCCGAATGCCACATCGAGTTTCCCAGGTTCGAGCCGAGATTGATGCCGGAGAGAACGATGTCCACCTTCTCCCAGTTGTGCGCGCCCAGCGCGACGCAATCCGCCGGCGTGCCGTTCACCCGGTAGGCGTCGAAGCCGGCCACCACGGTGCGCTTGTAGGAGAGCGGGCGCAGAGCGGTGATCGAATGCCCCGCCGAGGAGCGCTCCACGTCAGGCGCGACGATCTGCACGTCGCCGAAGCTTGCCGCCACTTCGGCAAGCGAGAGAATGCCCGGACTGTAAATGCCGTCATCGTTGGTAATTAAAATGCGCATCGCTCAAAACCTCCTTGAATCGAGGTGTCACCGCTGCCACTATCTAGTATTTCATATTCGAACGGCTGCTTCAGCGGCAGGGACAAAAATGAAAGTCACCCTCATCCACAACCCCGCGGCGGGAAGCGAAGAGCAAGCGTCCGGCGAGGATCTGGCGCGGCTGGTTCGCGCCGCCGGACATTCGGTGCGCTATCAATCCTCCAAACGCGCCGGTTGGCAAGAAGCGCTCGCCGAGCCCGCCGATCTCGTAGCGGTGGCGGGAGGCGACGGTATTGTCGGCAACGTGCTCAAAAAGCTGGTCGGTCGCGGGCTTGCCGCAACCATTCTGCCCATGGGCACCGCCAACAACATCGCCGGCGCGCTGGACTTAAGCGGCCGCGAGCTGAAGGGTTTGATCGCCGGCTGGACGAGCGCGCGCCGGATGAAATTCGACGTCAGTACCGCCAAGGGTCCCTGGGGCTCCAAGTATATCGTCGAAGGAATCGGCATCGGCGCCTTTGCCGACACCATGTCGAAACTCGACGCGCGAAAAAACATCGATCTGGCGCATCACGACGTGCCCGACAAAAAACTCGAATCGGTGTTGCACATCATGAGTATTCGCCTGGAAGGTGCTCGATCGCTGCCGCTAAAAATCACTCTCGATGGCGCCGATCTCACCGGCGAATACGTCCTTTTGGAGGCGATGAATATCCGCTCGATCGGGCCGAATCTGCAGTTGGCAGCGGACGCCGATCCCGGCGACGGGCTCATCGATCTTGTGCTGGTCGCGGATCACGAGCGGGAAAAGCTCAGTAGGTATCTAGCCGAGCGGATCGCCGGTAAGTCAGGCGTGCCGCAGCTCTCGGTCCGCCGCGGCCGGCATTTGCGTATCGAATCGGACGAGGTCCGCCTGCACATCGACGACGACATCTGGCCCGAGCACGGCGAGCACCCGCCCTACTCCCCGATGATCATCGACGTGGAGCTCCATTCGGAAAGTCTGGCGATCCTGGTCCCGTCCTGAGCAAAGCTCCCGGTTTTACTTCGAACTGAGATCGATGCCGAGCAGCCGCGCCGCGTTGCCCGACTCAATCGCCTCGCGATCGCCCACGCCGAGCTGCAGATCGTCCAAATCCTTCAATTGCAGATCGATGTCTTCGCGGAACGGTATGTCGGTGCCGAAAAGAATATGATCGACGCCGAACATCGAGAGCGCCATGCGCAGCGCGGGGACGTTGCGGCACACCGTGTCATAGTAAAAGCGCTTGAAGTAGGCTTCCGGCGGCGCGCTTAGATTTTCGCTACACGGGGGAAAGCGCTCGTAGCCCCATTGGATCCGGCCCATGAGATACGGCGCCAGACCGCCCAGGTGCGGAAAAATCATTTGCAGGCGCGGATGGCGCTCGAAGACGCCGGCAAACACCAGGCGGGTCGCCGCCAGGGTGGTTTCGAACATGAAACCGACCACGTTCGCCAGATTCATCTCCAGCATGCAGTCGAGCCCGGGCGGCGAGATCGGATGCAGCAAGAACGGCAGGCCGCGCCGCTCGAGCTCGGCGTAGACGGGCAGAAACGCGGCGTCGTTCAACGGCCGCCCGCCCGCCGTGCCCATGAGCGCGGCGCCGACGACGCTCGGCTCTTCCGCGAAGCGGTCGAGCACCTCGACCGCCGAGTCGGGAAACTGCAGCGGCAAGGTAAGCAGCACGCGAAATTTCTCCGGGTGCGCGCGCGCCGGCTCTACGATCATGTCGTTGGCCATCGCGGTCAAATCTGCCGCCGCCTGCTTGTCCCGCACCAGCG
The DNA here is from genome assembly GCA_963745035.1 of uncultured delta proteobacterium. Classification (GTDB taxonomy): domain Bacteria; phylum Desulfobacterota; class Binatia; order UBA9968; family UBA9968; genus DP-20. The sequence continues at coordinate 1,146,903 of CAVUVW010000013.1, forward strand.
CGCCGTGAAACGGCACGGACAGCACCTGCATGCCGACGCCCCATTTGTCCATTTCCTCCAGCCGTCCATCGACCTCGGTCATGCGCGGGTCGGCGCTCATCCACTTGATCAAACGCTGCGCGTCCTGCCCGGCCGGGGAGTTGTCGTTGCCGAAAACCCGCCGCAGCCCCTCGATGTAAGGTTTGGAAAAAATATGAGCGTGCACGTCGATCCGCATAATTACCTCCGAAGTCCCGTGGTCGCGCATCATTGCGCCGTCAAGCCAACGATCCTCCAATTTGTGCCTCGAGATCAAGATCCTGAAAGTTGGTCCTATTTGGTTCCATACCCAAACACCCGCCCATCTGCCATACGCATCCTTTACACTAGCGCGCGCATCTAATCAGCCAGATTCTTCCCTATTCAGCGGAAGACTGTCCGTGATATCGATTTTCAATCGACGAAATTATTTACGGAGGTTTCATCCATGTCTAAGCGCAATATCGTTATCGGCGCGGGCGTTCTCGCCTTGGCTGTCGGCTGGTACGCGTTTCGGCCGGAGTTGCTGTTTATCAACAAGACGGTCAACGAGGAGTTTCCCGGCGGGGCGGCGATGGCCCCGATCGAAAAGGGGCCAATGGCAATCACGAAGGGTAATTTCAAATCGTTGGCGCATGAGACCAAAGGGACGGCGTCCATTTATCAGCTCGGCGACGGCAAGCGCGCTCTGCGCCTGACCGAGTTCGAGACTTCCAACGGGCCGGACGTTCACGTCTACTTGACCGCGGCCGAAGTGGAAAAAGGCAGCGATGCAATCAAGGAAGCCGGCTTCATCGACCTCGGTTCGATGAAAGGCAACAAAGGCGATCAGAACTACGACCTTCCGGCGGACGTGGACTTGAATAAGTATAAAAACGTCACGATCTGGTGCGCACGGTTCGGCGTGAACTTCGGCGAGGCGGCTTTGGCTGCGCCGGTTTCGATGCCGGCCAAAGTCGCTGAAGGTAGCTTCCACGGCGTGGCCCATGAAACCAAGCCGAAGGAGCGCACCAAGGACACGAAAAATGAAATAACTTGAGTCTTCCCGTTCTTCGCGTTCCTTCGTGGTGGAGATTTCTTATCTCCTCAGCTCCTCGCCGAGGAGAGCGGAGCGGTGGCGAAGTTGACGCCGAAGCGGCAGCACCAGATCGTTACGGCGCGATATTTCTTGAGATCAACGCCGGCGGGGCAGGTGGTAGTTCTGATCGCCCATGTTGCCTTTCAAGTCGGCGACGCTGATGAAGCCGGCCTTGGTCACCGTCTCGTTGTCTTTCGCATCGGCCGCGGCGATGAGGTAGACCTGCACGTCGGGACCGTTGGAGGTTTCGAAGCCGCTGAAGCGCAGCATCTGTTTGCCGTCGCCGAACCGGTAAATGGCCGCCACGCCCTTTATGGAAACCACGCAGTTGAAGAAAGATCTCTCACTTCGTTCGAGATGACAGATGCGTTTATCTGATTGTCATTCCGAGCGGATGCGAGGAATCTTTCTCCTCTGTGGGTGTGCGTAAGCTCATGAATCACTTCGTGGTGAAGCTCTTATCACGATAATCAGGCGATCAGTCCCTACACCAACGGACGCACATGTCTGAACAAATCAAAATCCTCATCCTCGGCGGCGGCTTTGGCGGGCTCTACACCGCTCCACCGCCATGTCATTCTGAGGAGCCTCGCGACAAAGAATCTGCTTTAGCTTCCCTGCTGGAAAAAGTAGATCTTTCGCCGTTGGCTCAAGATGACACGCGACAAACATCCGCACCGATTCGAATCGAATCGGCATCTAATCTTGGAGCACGGTCATGAAAATCATATCCGTCAACGCCGGCCTGCCGCGGGAGATCTTTCACGAAGGCAGAATGATCCGCACCGGGATTTTCAAAGCGCCGATCGGCGACCGGGTCCGGGTGAACGCGCTCAACATCGAAGGCGATCAGCAAGCCGACTTGACCGTCCACGGCGGCGTCAGCAAGGCGATTTACGTCTACCCGCGGAGCACTATGAATTCTGGCGCAAGGAGCTGCCCGGCATGGAACTTCCCTGGGGAAGCTTCGGCGAAAACCTCACTATAGAGGGAATCGTCGAAAAAGAAATCCACATCGGCGATCGCCTCTGCGCCGGCTCCGTCGAGCTGATCGTTACCGAGCCGCGCCTGCCGTGCTACAAGCTCAACGCGAAGTTTGCCGCGACGACATGGTGAAGCGCTTTCTACACAGCCGCCGTACCGGCTTCTATCTGTCCGTGGCGCGCGAAGGCGAGATCGGCGCCGGCGACGCGATCCATTTTTTGAGCCGCGACGAAAGCCGCGTGAGCGTCGCTGAGATCACCCGCTTGTACGCTTTTGATAGGAACGACTTGGTCGGCATGCGGCGCGCCGCGGCGGTTACGGCGTTGCCGGAGAGCTGGCGAGCTTATTTTACCGAGCGCGCCGCCAACAGGAGCGAATGAGTCCAAGCTCCAGGATGTGCTACAATGGCGAGAGAAAAATCTCCCACTCCAATTAGACCCGTGAACGAAGAAGAACTGAGACTTCAGGCCGACCGCGCGCGCAAAGCCAACTGGAAGCGCTGGGGGCCTTACTTGTCCGAGCGCCAGTGGGGCACCGTGCGTGAGGATTACAGCAGCTACGGTACCGCTTGGGAATATTTTCCCCACGACCACGCGCGCAGCCGCGCTTACCGCTGGGGTGAAGACGGCATCGGCGGCATTTCCGACCGCCATCAATTCATTTGCTTCGCTCTTGCGCTGTGGAACGGCAAAGATCCGATCTTGAAGGAGCGCCTGTTCGGGCTCACCGGTAACGAAGGCAATCACGGGGAGGACGTCAAGGAATACTATTTTTATCTCGACTCGACGCCAACCCACTCCTACATGAAGTTTCTCTACAAGTACCCGCAGCGGGAATTTCCCTACGCGAAGCTCCTCGAGGAGAACCGCCGGCGCGGCCGGCGCGATCTCGAGTTCGAGCTGATCAACACCGGTATCTTCGATGAAGATCGCTACTTCGACGTTTTCATCGAATACGCCAAGGCCGGACCGGACGACATCCTCGTTCGTGTCGAGGCGGTCAATCGCGGCCCGGACCCGGCGCCGCTTCATCTGCTGCCCACCGTGTGGTTTCGCAACACCTGGTCATGGGGTCTCGACGAGCGCAAGCCGAAACTTCGGCGCGATGCCATCGGCGGAAGTCGCGGCGATCAAGCTGGATCATCATTATTACGGCGCGCGCTGGCTGTACTGCGAGGGCGCACCGTATCTCTTGTTCACCGAGAACGAGACCAACAACCGTCGCCTGTTCGACGTCGGAAAATGCATCGCCGTACGTCAAGGACGGCGTCAACGACTTTATCGTTCACGGCGTGAAGAGCGCGGTCAATCCCAATGATCAAGGCACCAAGGCGTCGGCGCATTATGAATTCGCGGTGCCGCCGGGAAAATCGGTGGAGACCCGCCTGCGGCTTTCGCCTGCCGCACCGGGCCAGCCGGGGATTCTCAACGGCGACTTCGACGCACAGATCGCGCAGCGGCGCGATGAAGCGGACGAGTTCTATCGCAACATCATCCCGCAGGGCATCGCCGCGGATCGCCAGGACGTCATGCGCCAAGCGCTCGGCGGTCTGCTCTGGAGCAAGCAGTTCTATTCCTACGATCTCAGTCGCTGGATCCAGGGCGATCCCGCCGGACCGCAACCGCCGCGCCAGCGCCTCCAGGGCCGCAACAAAGACTGGCGTCATCTCTACAATGCCGACGTGATCTCGATGCCGGACAAATGGGAATACCCCTGGTATGCGGCGTGGGATCTCGCCTTTCACTGCGTCGCGCTCGCCATCGTCGACGCCGACTTTGCCAAAGAGCAGCTCTTGCTCATGACCCGCGAGTGGTACATGCATCCGAACGGCCAATTGCCGGCCTACGAATGGGCGTTCGGCGACGTCAATCCGCCGGTGCACGCCTGGGCCGCCTGGCGCGTTTACAAGGTGGAGCAAAAGCGCCAGGGCGCTGGCGATCGAAAATTTCTCGAACGGATCTTCCAAAAGCTTTTGCTCAACTTCACCTGGTGGGTGAATCGCAAGGACACCGACGGGCGAAACGTTTTTCAGGGCGGATTTCTCGGGCTCGACAATATCGGCGTGTTCGATCGCAGCGCCCCGCTGCCGACCGGCGGGCACATCGAGCAGTCCGATGCCACCAGTTGGATGGGCATGTACTGTCTGAACATGCTCGCCATCGCTCTCGAGCTTGCCAGGGAAAATTCCGCCTACGAAGACGTCGCCAGCAAGTTTTTCGAGCACTTCGTCTACATCTGCGAAGCGATGAATAACCTTGGCGGCGAACGCATCGAGTTATGGGATGCCAAGGACGGCTTTTACTACGACGTGCTGCATATGCCGGACGGCCGGCAGGTGCCGCTCAAGGTGCGCTCGATGGTCGGACTCATCCCGCTCTTCGCGGTCGAAACCCTCGACTCCGAGGTCGGTCGATCACCTGCCGGGATTCAAGCGCCGCATGCAGTGGTTCATCGAAAATCGCCCCGGCTTGGGCGAGCACATCGAAACACAAGTCCACCGACGATGGCCCGCGGCGTTTCCTGTCGCTGGTCAATCGGCATCGGCTCAAGCGAGTTCTGAGTTACATGCTCGATGAGAACGAATTTTTGTCGGCCTACGGCATTCGCGCGCTCTCACGCTATCATCTGGACCATCCTTACACTCTGCCGGTGAATGACATGAATTACCGCGTGGACTACGAGCCGGCCGAGTCGAGCACGGGCCTGTTCGGCGGCAATTCGAACTGGCGCGGCCCGATCTGGTTTCCAGTGAATTATCTGCTGATCGAGTCGCTGCAAAAGTTTCATTTCTTTCTCGGCGATAATTACAAAGTGGAGTTTCCCACCGGCTCGGGCGCGAGCTTGGATCTGTGGCAAATCGCCGGCGAAATCTCTCAACGGCTCACGCGGATATTCTTGCGCGACGAACATGGTCGCCGGCCGGTTTTCGGCGGCACGGAAAAATTTCAGAAGGACCCGCTGTGGCGCGACCTCATTCCGTTTCATGAATACTTTCACGGCGACAACGGCGCCGGCATCGGCGCCAGCCACCAGACCGGCTGGACCGCTTTGGTCGCGAAATTGATTCAGCAATACAGAGAGTAGATTAGTCACCAGTAGCCAGATGTCAGTTGTCGGTTGTTGCCACAAGGTCCTGGCGGAGAGTTAGGTAGGCGCTCGCACTATGGCTCAGACCTACAAAGACTTGGTGGTATGGCAGAAAGCCATGCGGCTCGTGGCAAACGTTTATCGGGAGACAGCTCATTTTCCCAGAGAAGAAATCTATGGGCTTACGAGTCAGTTGCGGCGTGCGGCTATTTCGATTCCCTGCAATATTGCTGAAGGGCAGGGACGGCTAACCGACGGCGAATTCCAACAATTTTGGGCTACGGGCGAGGTTCTCTGCTCGAAGTGGAAACTTTGATTCTGATAGCGAGCGATCTTAAGTTCATTGATCCGGATGCTAGAACTGAGACCTTGAGCCTGGCAGCCGAAGTCGAAAAATTCTCAACGGTCTTCTAAACTCGATCTCCAAACGGTAACTGGCGGCTGACTGCCGGTGACTGGCGACTCCATGGACCGCCATCGCACATTTCTTCCCGCCCTCGCTCTCGGGTTGGCCACTCTCGCCTTCATCGTCGCCAAAACCGGACGAGACGCGCTTTTTTTCCAGGGAAGCGGCGGGTTGCTGCAACTGCCGCTCATCTATATCAACATCGGCGCCGCGGCGCTGCCGCTCGCTCTGATCTTCGTCAAAGCGATGAAGGCGTGGGGCGCGCGGCCGGCGCGCGTCGGCATCCTCGTGCTCGCGGCATGCGTCATGGCCGGCAGCGCGCCGTTTTTGCGGCCGGGGGATAATCCGCCGATGCTGGCCATGTTCATGTTCATTCCGGCGATCTTCGGTTTGTTGTTCGCCAGTCTCTGGTTGTTGGCGTCCGATCTTTTCGAGAAAACCGACAAGCGGGACGCGGCGCGGGCGTTCAGCAAGATCGGCGCGGCGACCCTGGCCGGCGGCATGACCGGCGGGCTCCTGTCGAAAGCTCTCGCGCCCCATCTCGCGCCGAAATGGCTGATCCTGCTCGCCGCCGTCGCCGTCTTCGGCGTCGCCGCGCTCGTGCTGCACATCCATCGCCGCTTTCCGAGCAACGTCCAGGCGAAAAAGGCAAGTGACGGCAAATCCGGCATCGTCGGGGTGGTATCCAACAAGTACGCGTTGACTTTGCTGTTCATCTCGATGACCGGCGCTCTCGCCGGGCTGTTCATCGACTTTCAGTTCTATGCAGCCGCCGCGAGCGCGCGCATGAGCGCTGCGGGCAACGCCGATTTCTTCGCCAACTTTTATATCCTGCTCAACTTCAGCTCACTCATGCTGCAAATTTTTGCTACGCCGAAGATCCAGGACAGGATCGGTGTGCGCGGCGGCCTGATGGTTCTGCCGTTCGCCCTGGTCGGCGGCGCGGCTTTCGCATCGGCGGCGGCCACCGCGCTCAGCCGATCGGTGCTGCGCGTCACCGAAGGCGGACTGCGCTCGTCCGTGCACCGCTCGATTTGGGAGCAAGCGTTTATTCCGGTGGATTCGTCGGATCGATCCACGGTCAAACTGATTGTCGATGGCGTCGCCGCGCGCATCGCGGAGGCGATCGGCGCGCTAGCGATTCTGTTTTGGCTCAAGCGAGTCGTGCCCGCCGACAAGTTGGAAATGCCGCTCGACACCCGCTGGATGTCCTGGGTCATTCTTGCCACGGTTGCGACCTGGCTGATCATCACGCGTAGCCTTCGCACGCAATCGGCGGAAAGTTCCAGCGCCACACCCGCGCCGATGACGGACGTGGAATGCGAAAGATTCCCCGATCAGTGCCCGTGCACGACGGAGCTCGGCAAAGGAATCCGCTAAGAGCAGCCTCGTCCCCGTGCCTCGTTTCGATGGCATAACGCCGTCCGATAGGCTAATCCTACTTGCATGCGCATCTGCTCCCTGCTGCCTGGCGCGACGGAGATCGCCTATCTGCTCGGCCTCGGCGAGCAAATCGTCGGAGTCACTCACGAATGCGACTATCCGCCCGACGCCCAATACAAGCCGGTGGTGGTCCGAAGCGCCGTCGATGCAAGCCTCATGTCGAGCGATGAGATCGACCGCAAAGTCGCTGCGCTGCTGCAGGCAGGTAAAGGGCTTTACACGATCGACGAGGAAAAATTGGCCGAAGCTGCGCCCGACCTGATCCTAACCCAGGGCCTGTGCGAGGTTTGCGCTCTCGACTACGACACGGTCGTCAAGGCAGCAAAGCGCCTGCCGAGCACACCGGAGATTGTGTCGCTCAATCCGCATTCGCTGGCGGAAATTCTCGACGATATCGCGCGCGTGGGCGCCGCGACCCGTCGAGAAACCGCGGCGGCCGACGTCGTGAGTGACCTCCGCGGGCGAATCGAGCGCATCGGGCTGCGCGAACCCGACTATCGACCGCGGGTGGTCTGTCTCGAATGGTTTGAGCCGCTCTATGTCGCCGGCCACTGGGTACCGGAAATGGTCGCGCTCGCCGGCGGCTTCGACGCGCTCGGCCGGAAAGGCGAACCGTCGTTTAAAATCGAATGGCAGAAAGTGCTGGCTGCCAAACCGGACGTGATCCTGCTCATGCCCTGCGGCTTCGACGTGCGCCGCACGGTCAAAGAATCGACGCCGCTGCGCGGTCTTGAAGGATGGAACGATCTGCCCGCGGTGAAATCCGGCAACGTCTACGCGCTCAACGGCAGCGCCTATTTCAGCCGGCCCGGTCCGAGGCTGGTGAACGGCCTGGAGATTCTCGCCAGAATCATTCATCCGGAGCAGATCACTGAAACGCTATTGAGCTCGGATGCCGCGAGATTAAATTAGTGCGGTTCCGAGCGAACGCGAGAAATCTCCTCCCCTGTACGATCCGAAACGAACGCAAACCGAACTACTACCCGTTTATTCCACCGGCAAAAGTTGACCGCCAAAATCTCCAGTGATAGCGTCGCCGCAGCATTTCACGTCGTGAGGAGAATCTTATGGGCAAGAGTATCGTTGTCACCGGTGCCGCCGGTGGGATTTGTTCGGATATCTGCCGTGGGCTGGCGGCCGACGGATTGAACGTCGTCGTCGCGGATTACGCCAAGGCAGCGGCGGAGAAGGTCGCGGCGGAAATTTGTGACAACAAAGGCAGCGCCATCGCCGTGCAGGTCGATGTCGGCGATCCCAAGAGCGTAGCCGACATGATGCAGCAGGCGATCGCCAAATACGGCCAAGTCGACTATGCGTTTTGCGGCGCCGGCGTGATGGATCGCGTTCCCGTCGTAGATATGCCGGAAGAAATGTGGGATCGGCTGATGAGAATCAATCTAAAAGGCGTTTTCCTTTGCGCTCAGGCCGCGGCCAAGCACATGATTCCGCGAAGAGAAGGCCGGATCCTCAGCATCGCCTCGGGCCGGGGAGTCGCCGGCGCGCCGCGCTCGGCGCATTACGCGGCATCGAAAGCCGGCGTCATCGCGTTTACCAAATCGCTGGCCGCGGAGCTGGCGGCGGACAATATCACCGTCAACTGCGTCTGTCCGGGCGCGACGGATACGCCGATGTCGCGCATCGGCTTCACACCGGATCAATTCAAGAAGCGCGAGGAAATCCCGCCGCTGATGGACGGCCTCACCCACAAATTCGAAATTGTCGGCCTGGTCCGCTACCTGCTCTCCGACGCGACCAAATTTGTCACCGGTCAAACTTTCTTCCTGCGCACGCCCAAGTAAACCCACTCACGGTACAACGATAAAGGCAGCGCCGAATTGGCGCGGCCACCGAGCAACTCAGCAGGCTCGGTGCCATATGGATTATTTTTCGACACCCATACAATGGCGGGCATTGCGCTTCGCGCCGCCGACTGCTGCCGAGCGTCATTGCGAGGAGCGCGAGCGTGCTAAGGTGTGTAAAAAACTGCCGGATACTCGGGTTAGCTCATCATGACGACTGCGCGCCTTCCTTCCGGGCACACAGTCTCACCGGAGCAAGTCAGTTGATCAAACCCGTGGAGCTATCGAAGGTGAAGCTCGGCTGGCTGCCGCTAGGACGGCTCGCAGTCAAAGTGAAGGTCGACGGCGTGGGCACGCTGATGGCAAGTGTGACACCGAAAGTTTTTCTGTACCCGACCAGGAGAATCGCTGCTTCGGTGCTTGGATACGCGAGGAACTCTCCGTAGTAGCTTTCCATGGCCAAGGCCGCGTTCTTGAGATCCGAGCGCATCGATGCGTCGATCGCGCGGGCGCGGTGGAGCTGAAACTGCTGTACGGCGATCGCGACAAGAATGCCTAGAACCGCGACCACGACGATTAACTCCAGCAACGTGAAACCACTTTCGGAATTGGCGGTCTTTGAGAGCCCCATCTGCGTACACCGAGAAGATCCGAGGTAAATTGGCAGAAAAAATAGCACACCTTTCTAAAAACTGCCAGTATTTTGTGGGGCAATGAGATAGTACCGCCGGATATGCGACCGCTTGCGTGCGGTCCCACTGCTTGCCGTTCGTGCTTTCGCAGATCGATCAAGTGCCGAACATCGGCATACGGGTTTCAGCACCCCGTCGCACGCATTCGGCGGTAAAAATCTTGTGGATTTCGGGATTTTGATCCTCGTATTCGATCTGCGCGCCACCCTTTTTGACGTCCTCACCGGTATCCTTCAACTCCTCGACTTTGAATTTGAAACCCCAGGGCTTGAGCGCCAGGTACCGCGCCGGCTCCGGACCCGGATTGAAATGCTGATGCCACCACTGCATGGGCGGCACGAACATGCTCATGCGCCCCCACTCGACCCGCTTCTTGGTGCCGTACTCGCCTTCCGGCCAGAGAAACGAATAGCCTGAGCCGGTGAGCATGACGATGTGCGCCCCGGCGCCGTGGCGGTGGGCCTTTTTGTATTTGCCGACGGGAAACTCGGAAATATGGGCGCTCATCGTATTATCGACGAATTCGAACAACGTCGTGCGGTTATCGCCGCCCCGCTCCTTGTAGTCCTTGGGCTGAAACCCCCAGAGATCGGCGATGAAGTTGGACTCCCACACCCGTCCGCGCTTGACCTCGGGAAGGTATCTTCCGCCTTTGCCCCACTCGTCCGCGCCGCCGCTGTAGCGATCGCCGAAAATGAAGTTGTTGTTGAACACGTAGTCGAGATTGCGGTACCGGTTGATGATCACCGGCGCGTCGGTCAGAGAAACCATACGCACGGGCGTTTTCCCCTGGGCGTTGAAGTGCTGGTGCCAGGTATTGAGCGGAGTCGAGAAGAGACTGCCCTTCTGCCATTCGAGTGTGTGCTTCTTACCGCCCTCGTTCCAGATCGTGGTCGCGCCCTGGCCCTCAAGAACGAAGATCGCCTTCTCATACATGTGGCGCTGTGGCTTGAGCTCGCTGCCGGGCGCTATTTCTTCGATCAAGACGTCGCAGGTACCGCCGGCGCCGTCCATGTTGGCAAAGGCGGCCTTGCCGCCGTTGCGCGCCCAATCACCGAGCTTCAGCTCCAGCAGATCCGGGAGAATAAAATCCTTGTACACCGGTATCTCTTCCCATTCCTGGTAAATCTCGTACGGGCTCTTGCCCGAAAAGGCGGAGGCTTCATTCAAGTTTTTCATGGCGTTTCCTTCCTTGGTTTTTCAGACGCTGACGGCCGCGCCGCGTCGCTGCGGACCAATCTCAGTGAATCTGCTCCATATAATAACCCAGCGCGCCGCGATAGGCGCGATCGATCGCCATGGAGTCGCGCGCGCCAAGCAGCACGAGATCGCGATCTTCAGGCGTCTTCACGTAGCGCTCGAACATCTCGGAAATATTTTCCGAGTGTTCGGTGTCGGCGACCACGTGAACGTCGAGGGAAATCATTCTTTTCAAGTTGATGCCGAGCTCATTTTCGAACTTCTTGCCGACCCGGTACGACATGCCGCCGCCTTTGACGATCTTGCCGTTGTTGCGCCGCTCGAGCATGTGCGAAGAAGTATAAGCCGTCAGCCAGTGACTGCGCAGCGCGACGTGGTGCCAGGCGTAGAAACAGGCGCGCACCATCGCGGGCACCTCGGCTTTCTCGAAATCCTCCGGCGTTAACCCGATGACTTCACCCTGCTTGACCGTCAGCGCGTAATGGTCCATGCCCGCGCGCGGATCGTTGACCAGCTCGTCGCTCTCGTGCTCCCAAATCACCCGCTTCACCGCCAGCGGCGCGCCGCCTTGCACGTAGCCCCAGCAATCGCGCCGGTTGCTGGTGTAGAGCGCGTTTTGCAGGACGTAAAACCTTCCCCGTTCCAACGTCAGCGGCACCGCGAGAAAATTCTTGAACTCGACGCTCTCGAATTGATCGTTGACCATCTGGTCCAGTGTTTTGAGCAGGTCTCCCACAAGATCCATGCTGATCTCCCAGGTCGTTTGGCTTTACGGCAGAGCCGCGAGCATGTCGGCAAGATGGCCGCGATAAACTCGGTCGATCAGCAGGCTCTCGCGCGCGCCGCGCACCAGCGCCCGGCGCGCCGCTTCGGTGGTCGCGTGCCGGCGCGCCACCTGCATCAATAAATGTGCGTGCTCGACGTCCATCGTCACGTGCTCGGCGTTGTTGATCTGCTTTTTTACCGGGATGCCGAGATCGCGCTCGAGCATTCGGCTGATCCGCAAAGACAGCGAACCGCCTTGGATCAGCTCGCTCGAGTTGCGCATTTCGAGGATCGCCGAGCCGGCGAGCGCCTCGAGCCAGGGACGCTGCGCCAAGCGAATCCAGGCGCTGAAACAGACTTCACCGCCTTCCAGACGCGCCGCGCGCTCGAACGCTTCGGCGCTCAGCCCGAACACAGCCCCTTCCTGGACGGCCAAAGTGATATGATCGACCTTGCCCTGGGCCTTCCGGCCGATCAGCTCGTCCTCCTCGTGGTGCCAGATCGATTGCTTGACGTCGAGCGGCGCCGAGCCCTGCACGTAGCCCCAGCAATCGCGCCGGTTTTCCACGTAGTAGGCCATCTGAATCGAATACTGCTGCGCTCTTTTCTGCGAAAACTTCGTGCCGAGCAGGCGTTGAAACGGCGCCGAGGCGAATTGCTCGTTGACCAATCTGACCAACTCCGCCCAGGTCGTTTCGATACTGTCCGTGATTCCCATCAAACTTCCTCGACCGCGCTTGCCGCTTCTTAACACAAGCAAGTTTGCCGTGTCCAACCAAGGGGCGCGTTCATTTTCTTTTCGCCGCTGCCGGAAGCTTGCCCCAGCGGGCGGGGAAACGCGCATGTTCTTAACTCGCTTCATCGAGCGAAATAAACAAATCGGCAAGGGTCATCGGCTTGGCGAACAGGCCCTGCTCGCCGGCGTAGCGCACCAATGCATTGAGCGCCTTTTCGTTGCCCTTGATGCCGAATCTCCACGGATCCGGTCCCAGCACGGCCCGCTGTTCTTCCCATACCTGGCGATTCCACGCGAAATTGGAATACGTCGCGTCCGCGTCGTCGCGCAACGCCAGATTCTTCGCCTCCACGCAAGCGTCGAACATCTCTTGAGCCGCCGAAGGATGTTTTTCCAAATATGACGAATGAAACGTAATCGCATGGCTGGTCGGGAAAACACCGCTCCGCCGGAACGATTCCTGCTCGACTGACTTCGAGTCGGGCAACAGCCGGCGCCAGCCTCTTTCCTCCGGAAAATCCGGCACGATGATCGCGTCGAATTCGCCCTGGAGCATGCGCTTCGTAAGCGAGTGCTCGCTCGGTACGACATCGAGACGCGTCCCGACGGGCAGCGATAATTCCACTTTGTTCGGCCGCGGCATCACCCAGTGAATATCCTGCGCCTTTACGCCGTACTCATCGCTGAGAATCCCGCGCACCCAGAGGCCGCAGGTATTGAGCCAGCCCGGGATGCCGACTTTCTTGCCCTTCAACTGCGCCGGCTCTTTGAGCGGCGAGTTTTCCGGCACGAAAATGTAGGAATGGCGAAACTTGCGATTAGGAAAAGCCGGGATAGCCATATACGGCTTGCCGCGGCTTTTGAGGGCGCAGTAATTCGCCAGCGAGAATTCACCCGTATCGTATTTTCCCGCGAGAAATTGCTCGTGGCCCTCGCCGTCGCTCTCGAAAGGCTCAGCCCTGAGCGTGAAACTTTTCAGCTTCACCCGCCCGTCGCACATGGGCTTCGCGCGTAGATGATAACCAGCCGCCAGCGATAACTCCGGTCTTTGACTGTCGCTCATCGCAAACTCCTTAGGATCGAATAATCGACGACTTCGTTTATCGAAAGACTCTTCTCACCTTCGCTCCGCGCATAGGGACCGTCGAGCGCCTTCTTCAAGCGCTCCTCCGGCATGATCATGTCATCGAGCATCACCTCGCGAATCTCGTTGTAGGAATTCTCCGCGATGCGCTCGTTCACTTTGAAGCTCTGGCGAATATAATCGATGGTGCCGGGACGGTCCTGCTTGATGCGGCGATAGGATTCGAGCAGCGCTTTGAGGCTTTTGCGAATGCGCTCGGGGCGGCTGCGCAGTTTTTCCTGGCTCGTCGCCATGCCGTTGAACGGCGACTCGGCCACGTCGCTGGTTTTGGCCAGGACTTTGTAGCCTTGAACGACCATCTCGCCGGTGAATGGCGGGCTCAGCACCGAGGCGTCCAGGGAATTTTGCTGCAGGCCGATCATGCTGACAATCGTGCTTCCGGTTTGAATGAAGGTCACCTTGCGCACGTCGACGCCGTTTTGCGTCAACATCCACACCGCTCCGTTGTGGCTTTCGGAACCGATGCGCGAGACGCCGACTTTCTTGCCTTCGAGGTCCTTCGGAGTTTTGACCGCCGCGCCGCTCACGAGCGAAAAGAGCGGCGCGCGGTAAAGCACCGCCAGCACTTTGAGCGGCGCGCCCTTGCGCATCGCCTCGAACGCCGTGCCCACGCCGGACATGAAGTCGAGTTCGCCGGAAGCGACCCCAGCCACCTGTAGATTACTGCGGATTTGAATGATCTCGGCGCGCAACCCTTCTCTGTCGAAAAATCCTTTGTCCTTGGCGTAGTAGTACGGCATCAAGACCACGTTACGCACCGACAACGCGATCCTTACCGTCTCTTGCGCGTCGGCAAGTGTCACGCAGCATAGGCTCGCGACTAGAACGAAACAATAAACGACTGATTTCATCGATCACTTCAAGCTGCGCAGCAAAGAGAAGTCGAACATCTCCGAAGCCGCGATCGGCTTGGGCAATTCGCCGCGTTGATGCGATCCGTCCAGATATTCCTGAATCTGCTTGTCACCCAGCATCAGCGAGTCCACCATGACACCGGCGATGTCATCGTAGGAGGAGGCGGCGTTCGCGGCGCTCACCTTGAAGTTTCTTTCGATGTACGAAACGACCGCCGGCTTCTCACGCCGAATGACCGCCGTCACGTCGCGCATCGAGCGCAGCATACTGCGGACTTGCTCGGGCTGCCGTTCGGCTTTCTGGCGGTGAACGACTAGTCCCAACCATGGCGCTTCGGCAAGCGAACGGCTGCGCCCGAGAACTTTGAATCCCTTTTCGGCCATAATCCCGGTAAATGGCGGGCTCAACACCGCGGCGTCGACGGCGCCTTGTTGAATTGCGGTCAGGCTGACGGTCGTGCTGCCGGTTTGGATAAAAGTCACTCTCTTCGGATCGGCGCCGCCGTTCTCGATCATCAGCGAGCCATACCGGTGGCTTTCCGAACCGATACGCGAGACCGCGACCTTCTTGCCCTCAAGACTTTTCGCGCTGGCGAGAGTAGCCGGGGCGACCAAAGAAAAGAGCGGCGCGCGATAGAGAACCGCCAGTGCCCTTACGGGGAGACCGTTGGCGAAGGCGGCGCCCGCCGGCCCGACCGATGGCGTGTAGTCCACTTCGCCGGAAGCCAACCCGGCGAGTTGAAGATCGCTGCGCATCTGAATGAGCTCGACGTTGAGACCATGCTTGTCAAAAATCTTGGTGTCTTTGGCATAGTAGAACGGCAAGAACACCACATTGCGCACTGACAAGGCGAGCCGCACGCGCTCCTGCGCCGGTGATTGTAGAACCGTTCCCAGCCAGACCGTTGCCGAAAGCGCGATTGTAAAGACAACTTTCATGCAGTACTGAATCCTTTTCAGAAAAGGCAATGCAGTCACGCGCTCTTCGCCTTGCTTACCGAGCTGAGCAAGTTGAGTTCGGCAAAGAGTTCCCGCAACTCGTCGTAGGCGTCCCGGCTAAGCGGCTTGGACGGCCAGCGCGGATACATTTTCACGTCGAACCCGCGCAACCGCATCGCCTCGCAGTAAATCGTTCGGCCGAAGGGACCGGCCAAGCGCAGAAAAATATCGTGGATCCTAATGACCGTCTTTTGCAACGACAACGCTTTGTGATTCTCGCCGGCGTCGATGGCGCGGACCAGCTCAACGCCAATCTCCGGTGTGACAGCGAGCGGCGGACTGATCGTTCCGGCGACGCCCACCGACATGGCGGAAACCAGGTTGCTCGCCAGCACATAGGGCGCAAACGAAGCCTTCACAATTTTCATGTAGGCCATCGCTTCGTCGACGCTCCCCATCGCCAGTTTGGCGCCGAAAATGCGCGGCACGGCGGTGACCAGACGCGCCATGAAATCCGGATGAATGTTGTAACCGGAGTAGCGCGGATTGTTATACACGAGTATCGGCATCCCAACAGCGCGATCCACCATTTTAAAATGCTCGATGATCTCGTACTCCGAACGGTCGGTATAGTAGTACGGACCGACGTGGCCGATAGCTTCGGCGCCAATGGACTTGGCGTGCTTGCCGAGATCGATAGCGGTATAGGGATCGACGGCACCGATCTGCACGACGACAGGCACGCGATGCTTCACTTGTTGAACGACGATCTCGGCGACTTTCTTCCGCTCCTCCGGCGGAAGCGCGGGTCCCTGGCCGTACGAGCCCAAAATAAAGAACGCATGCACGCCGCAGGCGATAAACCAATCCGTCAGGTCGCGCATGAGCCTCTCATCCACCCTGCCGTCTTCCAAAAACACCGTCGGACTCGGAAGCACGATCCCTCTAATTTGCTCCATTATCAAATCCTCCTCGCTTCGGCGTGCGTAAATGACAGATGCGTGTGCCTAATTGTCATTTCGAGCGGATGCGAGAAATCTTTTCCGATGCTTTCTCATTATCTGTGGCGAGCGTAAGCTCATGAATCACCTTGCGGTGACCTTCCTCCGATTTCATAACCCACTACTCCACCACTCCAATACTCCGGCACTCCATTCCCGTCATCCTCGCTCCGCCGCTTCCATCGCCGCGCGCAGCATGACGCCGTGCAGATCCACCGAAGTCATGGCGCAATACTCCAGGCCGTAGGTGGGCCGTTCGTCCGCCATGCCCTTCTCGAGCAACCGCTGCAGCGCCATGCGATTGAAGCTCGCATGGCCCATCACGCCTTCTTCATGCTCGGCCAAATCGGCTTCGACGTGGGTCGCGAAATACGTCGCCTTGTCGCGATCGAAGCCATAATGCGTCGTCAACGCTTTATAGCAGGCGGCCGACCAGTGACCGATCTGCTCCTCGGTCGTCACGGCCGAGTACCATTCCGCGGCGGTGCCTTCGTAGACGATGCCGCGCATGAAATCGATCTTGCCGCGGAATTCTGACAGCATCGGGGTGGTAAAAACTTCCTCCTCGGTTAATCCGAACGCCTGGGCGGTTTGCAGCATGACGAGAAAATGGCCCGGCGGCTTCGGATGAATGAACTCGTCGGCGATCTTCTCGCCGATAGGCCCCATGAGATCGCGGTTTACTTTTAGAAAAGTGATGTTCTTGTGGTAGGTGCAGGCGGTGAGGGTATTGATCTCGATCGTATAAGCGCCCCAGTTGCGAAAGAATGTTTGCAGCGTCTTGAGCGGCAGCTTGCCGGCCATGAGCTGCTGCATGAACGGCTTCTGGTTGACCTTTAATTCCCAGCGCTCGCGCACCATGGAGTAGAGTTGGTCGACGATCGCCTTCGCCTCGTTCGGTGAGTATTTTTCCCCCAGTTGAACCTGTAGCGCCATAGTGCCTCCGCGTTGACTGTTTTTGCGCTGCTTACCCGGAAGACCTTATCTACTACACGAGCCGGGGCAACGTCGAGCATGATCGCGGCGAAGACCGAGTCACGCCGCGAAGCGCTCCGGTGAAAATGGCGCAGACCGCTGTTCCTGACCGCCGATGAGCAACTCCGCCGCCAACTCGCCGACGGCGGGGCTGGTCGTCATGCCATGCCCGCCCAGGCCGGCAACCCAGAAAAAATTTTTGATCTCGGGATCCCAGCCGATGACGAAACGTCCGTCCGGCGTCAGTGTACGCAAGCCTGCCCAGCCTTTGTTGATGCTCACCGCGGAGAGCGCCGGCATGAATCGTTCGATTTTCTCGGCGAGCAATTCCTTCACGCTTTCTTCGATCGGCGGATCACACGGAGCTAATTCGGTCTGATCGCAGGCACAAAGCAGCAACCCCTCGCCTTCGGGTCGGAAATAAATGTCGTGCGCGACATCCCAAACGAACGGCCACTTGGGATCGACCCAATCGATCGGCGGCGATACGAAAAGATGCCGCCGGCACGGCCGCAAAGGCAGCTCGCGGGCGCCGGCCATTTGAGCAAGCATGTTTGCCCACGCCCCGCTGGCATTGACAAGCGCCTTCGCTCGAATTGTTTCATTGTCGGTCGATACTTCGATCTCATTGCCGGAGAGCGCCCGTAGCGAACGAATTTTGGCGTTGTAGCGAATTTGCGCGCCGCGATCGCCGGCGAATTTCAGATAGCCCGACAACAAAGCGTGAATGTCGATGATGCCGTCGCTGCCGCACCAGAGCGCGCCTTCGAACTCCGCCCCTTCCAGCACGGGAACATACCGTATCGCCCTTTCGGGCGTCCAAAACTCGACGTCGATGCCAACCTTGCGGCCGGTTTCACCATCCTGTTTGAGCTTGTTCCACGAAGCACCGCTGCCCAAGAGCAGCGAACCATGCTGCTTGAAATGAATCGGCTCCGGCCAATCGCTCGGCAGGTTGCGCAGGAAGTCCGCTCCCTCGCGGGTCAGCCGCGCCAGATCGGGATCGGGCACGCACTGCCGCATCATCGCCGCATTGCGCCCGGAAGCGTGAAACCCCGGGATGCTTTCCTGCTCCAAAAGAACGATGTCCCTGACGCCTCGCCGGGTGAGCTGGTAAGCGGTTGCGGCGCCGGCGAAGCCTGCGCCGACGATCAAAAATTCGCACCTTTTCATAGATTACGACCTGTTCTGTAATTTATTATATGAAGTCTTAAACAAAGCCAAAAGGAGCGCGGCGCCGCGCGCGCATGCGCCAAAAAAGTCGCGGGGTTTGCGGACTTTTTGGGGTTTGAATCACTACCGAACTGCGCTATAGTCAAAACCAAATGAGAGTCCATCGTTACACTCAATGGGACGGTACGCAACGAGTCGTCTTTCCCACAACCGACGATCTTCTCAAACATCTCTCCGATCATTTACTGGAAGAAGAAGGCGTGCGGCGCGCCCTGCGCGATTTGATGCGCCGTGGTTTTACCTCAGAAGACGGCCAGCGCACCGTCAAAGGCATGCGTGATTTTCTCCGCGAGGCGGACGAAAAACGGCGCGAATTGCTCAACAAGTATTCACCCGATTCATTCAAACTCTCCGCGGAAGAACAGCAAGCCTTGAGCGAAAAGCTCAACAAGCTTTCCGAAAAGCTGGAAGCCTATCACGAGCAAATGCGCAACTTCATGGAGCGCATGTCGGGCAAGTTCGCCGACCGCATGGACGAGCTCAACGAAAAAATGCGCGAGGCATACCAGCGTTACCAGGAGCTGAAAAATCGCCTGCAGAATCAGATTTCCGAGCGCGGCATGCAGAAAAACCAGAACATGTCCGGGCAAAATCCCCAATCGCTCATGGACATGCTCGACCGCATGCAGAAGCTCTTGGAAGACGAGAATTTCTTGAAGAATCTCCCGAGCATGATGGATGCGGCGGTCAACGATCTGGAGAACATGCTGGAGAATCTCGACTCCATGAGCCAGGAGCAGCTGCAGCAATTGAGCGACATGATGAGCCAGATGCAGCAGCTCGAGCAATTGATGAACCAGTTTTCTTTTCAAGGCTCCGAGCGCATGGGCATGGGCGACGCGGGGCAGATTCTCAGCCAGATGCGCGGCCTCGAACGGTTTCTCCGCTGGGGCCAGCGCGGCATGGGCGATCCGTCGGACCTCAACCTTGAAGAGTTGCGCGAGATCCTCGGCGAAGAGGCCTACGAGCATCTCAAATATCTAAAAAGCGTCGAGCAGACCCTCGAAGACGAAGGCTACATCGTCCGCACCAACCACGGGCTCCGGCTCACTCCCAAAGGCATGCGCAAGATCGGCGACAAGGCGCTGCGCGAGATCTTTCAGATGCTCAACAAAGGCCGCTGGGGCAACCACGCAACCTCCCTGCGCGGCTCCCAGGGCGACCTGATGGAGGAAACCAAGGAATACGAGTACGGCGATCCGCTCAACGTCAATATCGGCGAGACGTTGCTCAACGCGCTGGAGAAGCGCAAACCGGGCGAGCCGCTGCGCATCGCGCCGGAGGATTTTTCCGTGCATCGGGTGGAATACTCGACGGTGAGCGAAACCGCGCTGCTGATCGACGTGAGCTACTCGATGTTGATGAACGACGCTCTGCACGCCGGCAAGAAAGTCGCCCTCGCCTTGCATCGCCTGATCCAGACCAAATATCCGCAGGACACGCTTCACCTGGTCGCGTTTCGGTCCAATGCCAAATTGATTCACGCCGAAGATCTACCGTCGATCGTCTCGCTGACCTACTTCATGGAGCACGGCACGGATATCAAGGAAGCACTTCGCTACGCGCGCCAGCTTCTCGGATCGAACCGCAGCGCCAACCGTCAGATCATCCTCATCACCGACGGTGAGCCGACGGCGGCGACTCTGGATCGCGGCGGTCGGCTGCACAGCGGCTGGGGCTCGGCGCTCTTGCACAGCCGCATCGTTCACGAGACTCTCAAAGAGGTAAAGCGCTGCACGCAGAGCGGCATCAAGATCAACACCTTCATGCTCGGCGCCGACTTTTACCGGCAGGGCTTCATCGACCAGCTCTCACGGCTCAACACTGGCCGCGTCTTTTACACTACCCCCGATCAGATGGGCAACTACATCGTCGTCGACTATCTCAACAACAAGCGCAAACGCCTGGGACGCTGACCTCCACCCCGCTCCGCCGCCGCCCTATTTTGGATTTTAGATTTTGGATTTGGATTGTCGGATGCTGGTGCCGGTCTTTGCTGGTCAGCCACCACTCGATTTAGATTGTTAATGTTCTCTCGGGATGGTTGAAATCCCTCGCCTTGGGCACAGTGGAGCTTCGTCTTGCCGGCGAATGCCGGCATCCAGGTTATTTTTCGGTTCAGGAAGCGCCTAGATTCCGGCTGGAGTTTATCCTGAGTGCGCCGAAGGACCGGAAATGACAGAATTAAGAGTCGAACAAACTCAGAACCCGAAGTTTATAGCCGAGAAAAGCAGTTCTGGACTTGAGCGGACGGCAGATGTGGGCGCGCGGTTGAACGGCGCCCGAGGCGATCCGACGATCCAAAATCTAAAATTCAAATCGTCTCATTCTTTGTCAGCGATCAGCGCCAGAACTCCTGTGTAGGCGAACAAGTGGTTAGCGCGGCCCAAGGGCGCGAGCTCGTAGCCGCCGAACATGCCGATGAGCGGGAAGTCGCCGAGCGCCTGGCGGATGTAAGCGGCATCGATGCCGGGGATGCCATAGAGCGAGTTGCCGCGCGCGCAGCAGTTGAAATACAAGCCGAAGGCCGGCTTTCTTCCCCGCAACTTTTCAACTTGCCGGCGCAGCATCTGATCCAAATCTTCGCGCGCGCGCTGGCCGTCGCGCATGGCGAAGATCATCGACTGGCCTTCGCTGACGTAATCCGCCACGCCTAAGATTCCCTTTTCCGCGTCCAAGCCGACGATGTTGCGGACCAGATAATTTCCCGCGGCGACGCTATTTTCTTCGCGACTGGCGGGCAAGCCGACGAACAGGACCATCAAGGCGCGCCGGATATCTTCGGCCAACGGTCCCTTGAGCAGCTTGGCAAACACTTCGATCGCCGGGCGATCGTCGATTTCGTAAATGAGGTTGCCCTCGGCCTTGGAGATCGTCATCGGCGGGGAAATCGGCTGGCAACCCTGGGTGATGTCGATATGAACGTCGAATTCGCCGGAAAGATAAGCGCCTGCGACCGAATTTGATCCGATCTTGTCGGCGCAAAGTTGAAACGTCGCGCCCACGCCTCCACTCTCCGTAGTCCCGGCGCCGACCACCGGATGAAAACCGGCGCGGCCGGCCATGGCGCTCAGCAAGGGCTGCGGATTGCCGTTGTAGGTATCCGGCAGCAAGATCATCAACGAATTCTTGTCATCCGTTTTGGCGAGAAAGTCGCCGAAGCTCCGGCCCAGATTTTCTTCGTTGCCGCGCAGCGGCTCAAAGATAAACGGCCGGCCAACAATCTCTTCGGCCGCGATCACCAGCACGGCGACACCGGTGCTGCCCTCGATCTCGCCCTCGCCGGTCAACACGCCCGCGCCGCTGCAACCGACCACGCAATCGGTGCCAACGGATTGGATCAGAGATGACGTGAGCTCACGTGGATGCGAGGCATGGTCCGACGTAAAGAACATCATTGCCAGATCCGCCCGTGCGACTCCCGCTCGCGCCAGCGCCTGGCTCGCGGCTTCCTTAACCGCTTCCGCCGCTGCCGTTGCCTGGCTTTGCCCTACTCCCGCGCGAATCATGCGGTCACTATAGAGAACTGTAGATCACGGGGTCAAGGTCCTTCGATGAGGAATCGCATTTGAAAAGCGAGCGGGTTGAGACTAGTATTAGTGTGGTTAGCCAATTCTCCCATACCCGCTCAAAAACGACTATGAAAATTTTCCAGATTCCTATGCTGCGCGACAACTACGCCTATCTGCTGGTTTGCGGAAAAACCAAATCCGCAGCCATCATCGATCCCTCCGAGGCGGAGCCTGCTCTGAATAAAGTCGAGCAGGAAGGCGTTAACCTTGAAGCCATTCTCAATACCCATCACCACCGCGACCATACCGGGGGCAATGAAGGTATACTGACAAAGAAGAAAGTCGAGGTTTACGGCCACAAGAGCGACAGCGCCAGAATCCATGGCCTTAGTCGAGGCGTCGATGAAAACGACGAAGTTCAAGTCGGCGAGATGAGAGGAAAGGTCTTGTTCATTCCCGGCCATACGACCGGCCACATTGCATATCTCTTCGACAACAATCTGTTTTGCGGCGATACTCTCTTCACGGCGGGATGCGGCCGGCTCTTCGAGGGCACGCCGGAACAAATGCATGGCTCGCTCAAGAAGTTGATGGGCTTGTGGGACAACACGAAAGTCTACTGCGGTCACGAATACACCGAGAGCAATCTTCGCTTCGCCATGTCCGTGGAACCCAAAAACCCCAAGCTCGCGTCGCGCTTCGAACGGGTGCAAGGACTGCGCGCGCGAGGCGCGTCCACAGTACCCTCGACTCTGGAAGAGGAAAAACAAACCAATCCCTTCTTGCGCTGGGACAGCAAAGAGATTCACGCGTCGCTCAAATCGGCCGATCCCCATACCCGTCTGGATCCGGTTTCTGTATTTGCCGCCGTCCGAAAGATGAAGGACGCTTTCTGACAGTCGGTTCGTCTTCGATAGCGAAACGACTCTCTAACCACTGAGATCTTCGGCCGAGGTTAAACGCCCTGCAACACCCGCCACCGCGGAAATTGCTTGATTCCGCGTCCGCATAAGCGCTATTTTATGGCGATCTCCGAAGCATCGAAACGACTCCGGCGCCAAGATTTTCCTTCGTTCGAAATGGACTTCAAATAGGCGCCGCAACGGTGGCGGTTGCAGAGCGGCAAACCATCCGTGTCCAGGCACGCAGTCGGCGATGAATCTAAAAGAACGAACCTATCTCTGGTACATTTCCGTTCTGCGCATCTACATCGGTTATTACCTGTTGAAGCAAGGCTTGGGAAAATTTCAACGCGACTTTCCCAAAGGCGATTGGGTCGGCCGGCAGATCGGCGACGTGGCCGCGCTCGATCTCTATCCCTGGTACAAAAACTTTCTGCTCGGCTATGTGGTGCCACATCAGGAGCTGTTCGGCTATCTCGTCATGGTCGGCGAGCTCGCCGTCGGCGCTTGCTTGCTGCTCGGTTTATTGACTCGCTTCAGCGCCGTCGTCGGCCTTTTCATGTTGATCAATTACTATCTCGGCCCCGGCATGGCGCGCGGCGGCGCCCCCATGGCGCAGCAGCAGACATTTATCGTTGCATTGGCGATTTTCGCGCTGTCCAATCCAGGCCGCACCTTGGGATTGGACGGTTTGTTCTTCGGCGGCGGCAAGGGAAAGGGGGCGCGATGAAACTCTCCGGAGTCGCGACACCGGAAGGCACGGACCGCTATCAAAAGCGCTTTGCCGGTCGAATACCGCCAGAGCATTTTCGCCAAACCCACGGACTCTGGGTGTCGTCCATCGGCATTGGCACCTATCTCGGCAATCATGACGAAGCCACCGACGAGCAATACCGCCAGGCGGTCGTCCGCGCCGTCGAGTCGGGCTGCAACGTCATCGACACGGCGATCAATTATCGTTGCCAGAGAAGCGAGCGCGCCATCGGGGCCGCGCTCAAGGAACTGGCCGCGCGCGGCTTCGATCGCAGCGAGGTCGTTATCGCAACCAAGGGCGGCTTTCTACCCTTCGACGGCGCGCCGCCCCAAGATCCGCACAGCTATTTCGAGCAGACTTTCGTCGGCACCGGCCTCGCCACGGCGGCGGAGATTGTCGGCGGATATCACTGCATGACGCCGCGCTACTTGAGCCATCAGCTCGACTGCAGCCTGCGCAATCTCGCGGTCGAAAGCATCGACATCTATTACGTGCACAACCCGGAAAGCCAACTGGGGAAAATAGCGCGGGAGGAATTCGACGACCGGCTCTGCCGGGCGTTCGAAGCGCTGGAGCACGCCGTCGCGGCGGGTAAGATCCGCATGTACGGCACCGCCACCTGGAACGGTTATCGCAACCCTGCCGACGCGGCCGACTATCTGTCCCTTGCCCACGTGGTCGCGCTGGCGGAAAAGGTCGGCGGCAAGGACCACCACTTCAAAGTGATCCAGTTGCCGCTCAATCTCGGCATGAGCGAGGCATTGTCGAGTGTAAATCAACGAGCGGGTGGCAGGGACGCAACCTTGCTCGAAGCCGCCCAGACGCTCAACATCGCGGTCATGTGCAGCGCTTCCGTGCTACAGGGCCAGTTGACTCGTAATTTGCCGGAGATGATTCGCGATACGTTCCAGGGTTTGGAAACCGATGGCCAGCGTGCGCTTCAATTCGTTCGTTCCACGCCGGGCGTCACGACGGCGCTGGTGGGCATGAAGCAGTTGAGCCACGTCGAGGAGAATCTCAAGACCGCGCAAGCGCCGCCCGCGCCATGGGAGCAGTACTCGAAGCTGTTCCAGAGCGAGGCGCAGTAGTTCCCGCGCTTCCTTCGAGCAGCCGCGGGCTATTTGTTTTCGGAACTTTCGTAGGGGTGTATAGCGTACGCCCTCGCAGATGCTGAACTTCACAAAACACGAGCGGCGTATTGAATTGACTTCTGAAGTGGAAACTAATTGCCCGTAAGGTGATCCAGATCACCGAAAATCCACTCGAGCTTGTCGAGCGCGGCTCGAGGCAACGGCGGCTTTAGGATGGCTGCGATATTTTCTTTCAGGTGCGCGGGATTTCCCGTGCCGAAGAGCACAACGTCGATGCCCGGTTCATGGCGACAAAAGCGATAGGCCGCCTCGGGTATGGTCCCCGCGCCGGTTTCTTCGAGCAAAAACCCCAAGGGATCGGCGCCTTCGAACGCGTCTTTAGCCACCAGCCCCTTGGCGGCCAACTCGGCGCAGATCTCTTTTAATCGCTCCGGCTGGCTGAGGGCTCGGCGCACGGCAAACATGTTGAGCACCCCGGTGCCGTTGTCTTGGGTGAGCGGGAAAACCGTCTTGCGCCCAGAGGGATTCAGCAGGTTGAAGCCGACCATCACCACATCCCACAAATCTTCCTTGAGCCCGTCCTGCAAAACCGTGTGGGTCGGGTCGACCACGAATCCTTCCGTGACGCCGATGAAGCGAATCTTTCCTTGCTCCTTCAAGCGGCGCATCGCCGGCAGCAGGCGATGTTTGGCGAAGTCATAGTCCTTAGGCTCCACGCCGTGCAGATGATACACGTCGATGTAGTCCGTGCCGATCAATTTCAAGCTTTCCTCGAGCC
This sequence comes from uncultured delta proteobacterium, assembly GCA_963745035.1. Classification (GTDB taxonomy): domain Bacteria; phylum Desulfobacterota; class Binatia; order UBA9968; family UBA9968; genus DP-20. The sequence goes on from CAVUVW010000013.1 coordinate 1,172,294, forward strand.
CTTTGACGACTTCAGTTTCCGGATGGGAATGGTCGGCGGTCGGCAAGGTCTTCTTGGTCGAAATCACCAGCCGGTCGCGCGCTATCCCCGCGATCGCCTTGCCGACGACCTCTTCGGTGCCGTAGTTTTGCGCGGTGTCTATAAAGTTGACGCCGAGATCGATCGCCTGCCGGATCAGCGCCACGGCGTGGTTTGCCGACTGCGGATCATTGCGCATGCCGAGCCGGCTCGGCCCGCCGCAGCCCAGCCCGGCGACGCTGACCCTCAATCCGGTTCGTCCGAGAGTGGTAAATTCCATAGGCTACCGATTCCAGTCGTTCAAAACGTTCAAATAGTTCAAGCCGTTCAAAACGTTCCGGAGGTCCTTCTGACGACTTGAAGGTTTTGAACTATTGGAACGGCTTGAACGCAACTATTATTCCCATTCCACCTTTATACCCAGCACTTCGCCGGTCGCGCACACTTCGCCGCCTGCGCTTAGCGTGCAATTCACCCACGCTTTCCGTCCTTCGATCCTGGCTATGCGCGCGCGGAAGTGCGATCGCGCTCGCCGATCGGCGTCGGCTTGCGATACGAGACATTCAGGTTCGCCGTCACGTAGCCGATGCGCGGCGCGCTGCCGATGGGCCGCTGCTCGGCGCGATAGGCTTGCGCGATCGCCAGATTGAGGCTGTGGCAGTCGATCAGCGAAGCGATAATTCCGCCGTTGAGATTTTCCCGCGTGCCGCCGCAATGATGGGGTTGCGCGCGCCAGGTCGCCACCGCCTCGTCGCCGTCCCAGAAGCTCTTGATCCGCAGACCCCGCTCGTTGTCCGCGCCGCAGCCGTGGCAATGACTGCACCGCGCCCTGATCTTGGAAGGCGAGCTCGCTCATGCAGCCGCGCTATTTCGCCTTGTCGAAATTCAGCGAGGCGGAATTGATGCAATAGCGCAAGTTCGTCGGCTTGGGCCCGTCCTCGAAAACGTGGCCGAGATGGGCGCCGCATTTATTGCAGGTGACTTCGGTGCGCCGCATCATGAAGCTATGGTCGTCTTCGGTGGCGACGTTTTCTTCCGCCACCGGCGCCCAGAAGCTCGGCCAGCCGGTGCCGGAGTCGAACTTGGTATCGGAGCTGAACAGCTCGTTGCCGCAGCAGGCGCAGCGGTACATGCCTTTGTCGTGATGGTCCCAATATTTGCCGGTAAAAGCGCGCTCGGTGCCCTTCTGCCGGCAGACCTGAAACTGCTCGTCGGTCAGCTCCTTGCGCCACTCCTCTTCGGATTTTTTTATTTTTTCCATATCGCGCTCCTTGCGGTTTGCGCGCCGCGGCTCAGCGCTGCATGTTGATGAACTGCAGCGGAATCGGCAGCGGGCTTGCGCGCAGCAGTTGAATGACTTCCTGCAGATCGTCGATTTTTTTGCCCGTGACCCGGACTTGGTTCTCCTGAATCGCCGCCTGAACTTTGAGCTTGCGCTCCTTGATCATCTTGACGATGCTGCGCGCGGTGTCCGAATCGACCCCTTCCTTGATCGCCAGCTCGCGCTGGATCATGCCGTGCGCCGCCGGCTCGGCTGGCTTGGGCTCGAGAAATTTCCGGTCGACCTTGCGTTTGACCAAATTTTCGATCAGCGAGTCCTGGACCGCGCGCAGCTTCATATCGTCTTCGGTGGTCACGTGGATTTTCTTTTCCTTCTTGTCCAACGTGATTTCGGTTTTCGAGTTGCGAAAATCGTAGCGCGAGAGGATGGTTTTCCTGGTGACGTTGACCGCGTTGTCGATTTCCTGGACGTCGACTCGGCTCACGATATCGAATGACGGCATGGTGCGGCGCTCCGCGGTTAGACGCGTCCCCGGCGACTTCGGTTGCGGCTCTTCCGCTTGACCGCGCGCCGCGGCTGGGCCGGACCTTTGGCACGTTTGCCGGCTGCCGTTCCCACGCAGAACAAAATCGAGAATATCGCTGCGCGTGATGATGCCGACGAGATCTTTGTTTTTCATCACCGGCAGCGAGCCGATCCGATGACGCCGCAGCAGCGCCACAGCGGTCATCAACGGAGTGTCCGGCTGCACGATGAAAACGTCGTGAGTCATCACCGTCTCAACCGTGACTTTCTCCGCGAACTTATCGATCTCCTTCGGTCCGATCGATCATCAGGCTGGTCGGATAGGCGTCGCGGATATCGCGGTCGGTCACGATGCCGACGAGATTGTCGTTATCGAGCACCGGGAGCTGGTTGACCCGGTGCTTGGCCATCAACTGCCGGGCGACGGCGATGCTATCGAAGGTCTCCACCGCCAGCACGCTTTTGGTCATCCAATCCGACACGCGAATAGACTTTTCACTGCTGGTTTTCGCCGCCATTACTTCTGCTCCACCCGGTATCCTTTGACTTTCAACATCTCGATCACGCTGTCCTTGCCGACCACGTGAGCCGCCCCGATCACGACCATCGCACCGCTCTCCTGGCCGATCAGCTTCTCGATCTCGCCAACCCAGCGGCGGTTGCGCTCGACCAGAACCTTTTCGTAAAGGTCGGGATATTCCCGCATTCCGGCCAGGAGCAAGGAAGCCAAGCCGTCGGCGTCGCCCTTGAGCCAGGTTGCCACGATGTCGTTGATCTTTTTGTCCAGCCGCTCCAGCTCTTCGACGGTCTCGCGCAGCATCGACTCCTGCTCTTTGGCGGACAGCCGGTCGAAAACACTCAGTTGCGATTCCAGCGTCTCCAATCCGGCGGTCGGCTTGCCGCTGCTTTTGGCGTGCGCCGCCAGATGGCGGTCAACACCCAGTCTCGGTTCCAGTCCCATGCGTTGGAGCTGGATCGCCATCATCGTCAAAGCAGCGAACCAAGGCTTCATGGGATTCAAAATGCGCATGTCGAGCCCCAGCTCATTGGCCCGGCGCGCGGCGCAGCTCGTAGGTTTCCGCGCTGACGTTCTTAGCCAGCGTCGAGCCGTCGCGATAGACGGCTTTCTCCACGGTCACCTTTTGCGCGGATTCCGCCGAGGCGGTGTTGAGATCGATCTCCAAAATCAACTTTTTGCTTCCATCGAGCGCGTTGAGAATCGTCGCGTGGAGTGGGTAGTGCTCCTGGCGCAGGTAGTGGATGGAGCCCAGGAGATACATGCTGTTGCCATCGCGGCTCACCTGCCACAGAAGGCTCTTCTCCTGCGCCGGCGCGCTTTCCGCCGTCGCGAGCCACCCCGCGAGCGCCATGAAAACAAAATACCGCCCGGCCGAGCGATACAGCCGTCCCGGAGCGATGATCGTGATCAGGGTGCGCATGTTCAGCGAATCCTCAATGAAAACGGCGGCGGCACGCGAAAAAATTTTGAGTGAAATGTACCCTTTCCCGACCGTTTTGACCAGACTTGACGGCAGGAAATCATCTAACCGGCGCGAGCCGCGCGCAGTCAAGCAATCGACCGAGGCATGAAATCATCGGGAGACGAGCGGGAATGCGGACGAAATCACCACTCGAGGCGGATGCAAATCTCTTCGCCCCGCTCTTCCGCCGGCAGGACGGTCAGCGGCGCCGCGCCCTTGGGCAAAGTACACTCGCCGGATTTGAGATCGTAGCAGTAACTGTGGTTGTTGCAGCGCAGGAGACCGCCGGCGAGAAGCTGTCCGGCGGTTTTGAGGTCCGCTTCTTCGTGCGGGCAGGTTCGCGAGAACGCGAAGTACTGTCCCTCGACGAGCGTCAGGAGCACCTGACGCCCGCCGAGATCGACTTCCTTCATAATGCCGGGGGTTAATTCGCCGACGCGGGCAACCGGAATGTAGCTGACTCCCATCCGATTACGCTGCGGCTTTCTGTTGGCGATAGAGCGGGCCGCGCAAAACTTGACCGGGCAGATCGCCGGTCATGCGGCCCTGGTCGTTGATCACCGTTCCGTTGACGATCGTGTAATGCATGCCGACGGCGCGCTGGACCATTCGTTTGGTGTTGGCCGGAAAATCATTCGCCCACTCCGGCTCCTCGGCGTTGACCGTCTGCGGGTCGAAGATCGCGATGTCTGCGGCGTAGCCGGAGCGCAGCAAGCCGCGGCCTTCCAGTCCGAAAATCGAAGCCGGGTGAAAAGTCAATTTATGGACGGCCTGCTCGAGCGACATCACCTGGCGCTCGCGCACCCACAACCCAAGCAAAATCGTGCCGTAGCCGAAGTCGGCGCCGAAGAGGACATGCGCGCCGGCATCCGACGTGCCGACCAGCACGTAGGGGCTGCGCAAAATTTCGCCCATGGCGTTCCAGTCGCCGCCGTTGTTGGCGTTCCAGAAGATCGTCTCCAGATTTTCTTCCAAGGCGAGATCGAGGAAAGCATCGAGCGGCGCTTGATTGCGCATCGTCGCGAGCTCGGCCAGCGTCTTGCCGGTGTATTTCTGGTTTTCCGGCTTGAACGTCTTTTCGACCTTCGGGATATCCCAGCGCTTGTGGTAATTGGTCGGCCGCGGATCGTTCAGGTCCGCGAGCAGCTTCTTGCGCGTGTCGGGATCGGCGAGTGCCTGCTTGCGTACTTCCACCGGCAGGAACATCAGGTTTTTCCAAACCGGGAACTCGTCGAAGATCTGGCAGTCCTTTAAAGTGAAATGGCGAACCAGCGGCACGGTGTGCGACAAGCCGTAGGCCTGATAGCCGGCTTTGAAGATCGGCTCGACGGCGCTCAGCTGCTCACGCCAGAGATTGGGCTCGGCCCAGCGATGCTGCAAGCTTTGCCAGAGAATCGGCCGCTGGGTGCGTTTGGCGAGCTCGTGATACCACTCGAAGTGCTCGACCTTGTTGCGCCCGAGGATGGTTTCGATCACGCCGGCGTTGCGCTCGGCCAAGACATCGCACAACGCAAAAAATTCTTCATCGTCGGCGAGCCGGCTCGCCACCGGCTTGCCGTCCTCGCGCATGTGGCGGTCGTTCCGGTTGGTCGACATCCCCAGTGCGCCGCCTTCCATCGCTTCCAACACCAAGCCGCGCATCTTTTGCACTTCCGCGCCGGTGGCTTTGCGCTCGACGGCGTCTTCGCCCATGACGTTGTGGCGCACGGCGATATGTCCGACCAGGCCGCCGACGTTGATGCCGACCTTGCCTTCGAAGTTATCGAGATACTCGCCATAGCTCTGCCAGTTCCACTTGACGCCTTGCTCCAAGGCGACTCGCGGCATCGCTTCGACGCGCACAAAACTCTTGACGATCGCGTCTTCGATGCCGGTTCTGCGCGGCGCCAGGGACAGACCGCAGTTGCCCATCACGACCGAGGTGATGCCGTGCTGCGGCTCGCAAGTGCCGTAAGGGTCCCAGAGCATCTGCGCGTCCAGATGAGTGTGATGGTCGATGAAGCCCGGCGCCACCGCCAAGCCGGCGGCGTCGATGGTGCGCGCCGCGCTGTCTTTCAGCCGTCCCACTTCGGCGATTTTGCCGTCTTTCACTCCAACGTCGGCAACATAAGAAGGCAAACCCGAGCCGTCGACGACACGCCCGCCGCGAATGATCAGATCGTAAGCCATGTGCATTTCCTCCCGTGAAGTTAGCGCGCTCGTGTGGGACTTTCTTTATTATTCAACGCAACATACGCAATGACAAGAAGCCCGTCAATCGCAGCCGCGATCTGAAACCGCAGCGCCGGCAGCATCGTGCAGTTCAATGCAAGAAAATCCGCGCGTAAGTTTCCAGGCCCAGCCCAAGCAAAACGAGAGAAAGACCGCGCAGAAATGCCTTCAGCGCCGGATTCTCCGGTTCACGGCCGATCATTTTAAGCTCCGCCGGTGGCTGGTAGTCGCGTATGAGGTTCATCGAACTTTTCATCCAGATCGCGCCGATGAGACCGATCACAAAGCCGGTTCCTTCGATGTCCACGCTTCGCTCCTCGCGCAAGTTCTATTCGCTGGAAAGATGGGCCAATTCGGTCCCGTGTTGCTCCCAGTTTTGGCCGTCGAATTGGACGATCCGCAAGGACTTCACCGTGCCCGGGTCGAGACAGCGCGCGTTAACGCTGTAACCGTTGGGGTTGGAGCGCGGCACGTAAAACGATTTGATGCCGCAAACTTTGCAGAACAGATGCTTGGCGACACCGGTGTTGAAGGTGTACTGCGCCAGCTCGTCTGCGCCTTGCAACAGCCGAAAGCGCGACTTGGGAACAATGAGATGAAGAAATCCGGTCTTGCCGCACATCGAGCAGTTGCACTCGCGCGCTTCGATCTCGGCCGGCGCCTCGACTTCGAACCGCACCCGGCCGCAATGACAGCCGCCGGCGTGCTTCACGCGAGGAGTTGGATCAGTCATCGCGCGGCTACTCTGCTAGGGATAAGAATCGGATAAAACGAGCCAAAGTAATCTGTTTCGCTAAGCCGCGGCTTCCATTTCCTTACTGTAGGCGCCGCTTCGAGCGGCGCTGTTCATTTTGGCCCGATGATAGAAGATCTTCTGCGCCGCCGCGACGTTGCCCGCCTCGCCCTTCCAGGCTTTGAGCGCCGGATCTTGAAGCGCGCGCGCGTACGAGAACGTTACTTCCCACGGATGCGGACCGAGCTTGTTCATCGCATTTAAATGTTCGGTGGCGCTGACCGCGCTTTGGCCGCCGGATAAAAAAGCGATGCCGGGGACCGCCGCGGGAACGGCGCTCTTGAGACAGCGCATCGTCCTCTCGGCCACTTCGTCGACACCGGCTTGGCGCGGATTGTCCTTGCCGGAAACCACCATGCTCGGTTTGAGGACCATGCCTTCGAGATGGATGCGCTGCTCGGCCAACTCCGCGAAAGTGATGCGCAGCGTTTCTTCGGTAACATCCTGGCAGCGCTCGATGCTGTGGTTGCCGTCGAGCAAGACTTCCGGCTCCACGATCGGAACGATGCCCGCCTCCTGGCACAGCGCCGCGTAGCGCGCCAGGGCGTGAGCGTTGGCCTTGAGGCAGGTGAAAGTAGGGATGGCGTCGCCGATCGTGATGACCGCGCGCCATTTGGCGAATTTGGCGCCGAGCTCTTTATATTCTTTCAGCCGCCCGCGCAATCCGTCCAAGCCTTCCGTGACGACCTCGCCGGGAAACCCGGGAATATCCACGGGCCCCTTGTCTACTTTGATGCCCGGCAGGATGCCTTTTTTCTCCAACAGCCTGGGAAAGGGCGTGCCGTCATTGGCGTCGGTGCGCAGGGTTTCATCGAAAAGAATCACGCCGCTGATCGCCTCCTCGACGCCGCGCGTGGTGAAAAGCATGTCGCGGTACGCCCGCCGATTGATCTCGTTCGATTCTATCTTGATGCTGTCGAACCGCCGCTTGATCGTGCCCATGCTTTCATCCGCGGCGAGAATCCCTTTGCCCTTCGCCACCATCGCCCGAGCGACGTTTTCCAATTCTTGCTTCGACATAGCGTTCACTCCTTCTCGCTTTTTTGAACGATGAAATTGCCTTCATCTTTGCATTCCGTCAAAACCCGCGCAAGCCTCTTCCCTGCCCATCGCCGCTTTGATAGCCTACTTAGAAGGATGTTCGACCTGCTCATTCATTGGTTTCTCAGCTCCGCGAGCCTCCTGATCGTCGCGTTTCTGTTTCAAGGCATCGAAGTGAGCGGTCTCGGCGCGGCGCTGATCGCGCCAATTGTCATCGGCCTTATCAACGCGACGCTTGGCCTCGTGCTGAAAATTATTACCCTGCCTCTTACCCTGCTCACGTTGGGAATTTTCTGGCTGATCATCAACGCGCTCATGCTGCAGCTTGCCGCCGCCGTGGTGCCGGGATTTTACGTTGCCGGTTTTCTTTCGGCGTTTTTCGGCGCCATCGTGTTGAGCATCATCAATATGCTGCTGCGCTCGCTGGTCTGAAGCGTTCTTAAGTTCATTTCGCCGGCAGACCGGTCGCCTCGGACCAGTAGCTCGGATCGTAGAACCGCTCCGGCGGATCGAGCGGCGGCCGGTAAACGCCCATCTCTTTGCGCAGCTCGATCACTGTCCGGAGCGCCTGCGGATTGATGCGCGCCTTGGGCACCACTTTCCGGTAGGCGTCCTCGGAGCCTGCGCGCGTGAGCTTTTCCTTCTCCATCACCAGCGCGATGGTCTCCTCGCGATTGTCCGGCGCCAGCAACCAATCCGTCGCCGCCGCCCAGGCGCGGATAAAGCGCACCACAAGCTCCCGGTGCTCGACCAGCCACGGGCGCAGGGTCCAGCCGCAGTTGAGCGGCCAGCCCGGCACATACTTTTCCGCATTGGCCAGCAGCACGCCGCCGGCGGCCAACGCCTTGTCCGAAGCCGGCGGGGTCAGCATGGCGGCAGCCACGCGGCCCTGCAAAAACGCTTCGAGCCGCACCGGCGAGCTGCCGATGATTTCGATTGCGTACTCGTTGTCGTCCATGCCGTGGGTGCGCAGGATCTTTTTGCGAATGAGATCGAGATTGGAATCGCCGGGGTCGCCGGCCAGCGTTTTGCCGCGCAGCTTCTCGATCGCATCGACGCCGGGCTGGCCGATCAGATAGGCGCTCAGGCCCTCTTCGGACTGCATGAACAGCATATAGTCGACGCCGTCGGTGGTGGTGCGCGCAATCATCGTATCGGCGCTGCTCAAAGTAAAATCCCAACGCCCTTCGGCCATGCCGCGATTGTGATCCGGCGCGTACGTGGTGTGATGAAACCTCACTTCGAGATTCTCCTTGGCGAAAAACCCCTTGTGCTCCGCGATCACATGGGGTGTTCGCCGCTGATAACCGGTCACGCTCAGTACGTCCATACAGCCTCCCGATTTGCTCCTTCTATCGCCCCGCAGAGTCTCACTCAAGCCCAATCGGTTGGGTTTACAGCCAAATCCGGATAACCTAACCCAATACTCCAACACTCCACTGCTCCATCACTCCAATCCTGTAAAGGAGTTCCTGCATGACACTCAAAGACAAGGTTGCCTTGATCACCGGCGGCGGCAGAGGCATCGGCAAGGCGGTCGCCGCCGCTTACGCCCGCGCGGGCGCGAAGTTGGCGTTGTGCGCCCGGACGGCGAGCGAGTTGGATCAAGCGGTTGCCGAGCTGAGCTCTTTCAAGGTCGACGTGGCAGGCTGGCCCTGCGACGTATCGCAGGAAGCCCCGGTGAAAGAATTTGTCGCCGCCGCGCACAAGAAATTCGGCCGCATCGATGTTCTGGTGAACAACGCCGGCGTCATGACCCGGCCAGTGCCGATGATCGATCTCGACGTGAAGAAATGGGATTACACGATGGCGGTCAACCTGCGCGGCCCATTTCTCATCACCCAGGCCGTGTTGCCGATCATGATTGAGCAGAAAAGCGGCTCGATCATCAATGTGTCATCGATGATCGGCCGCGGCGCCTACGCCAACTTTCTCGCCTACGCGACTTCGAAGTGGGGCTTGGAGGGATTCACCCAGACGCTTGCCGCCGAGGCGCGGCCGTCGAACATCCGGGTCAATTCGGTCGAACCCGGCTACGTCGCCACTAAGCTCACCGGCTATAGCGGCAGCAAACCGGAGTCCGTGACCGATGTCTTCGTCTATCTCGCCTCGGACGAGTCCAAAGCCGTCACCGGCAAAATGCTCAGCTCGTCGGGCTGGAAATCGCAGGTGAAATGATCGGATAGGCGAATATCGCCCCTACGGCTTGGTGCGAACAAAGCGCAGGGGCTTATCGATGCCTTTGGAATAATCGCGCGGCTGTGGCGTCCAGCTTGAAGACAACTTATGGGATCGGCCGCGAAAGTTGCGCCGGGAGTAGAGCACCAAATGCCAGTCCGGCGGCACCCGGATGGAGCGAATTCGATGCGGCCTGCCCGCCTAGTTGGAATGACCTGAAAAGTCGCGCTCTATTGCGCGCGTCGGACCTTGCAGATTGGGCTGCGCGTAGATCATCGGAACCCCTCCCAACTTTGTGGGAGGCGGCATTTGGCCGCCCTCGAGACGAGCGCCGTTCCAGGTTTCCGTTCCAACCAGCAGGCAAATCAGCGCGAGCAGAACCGCAATGATCGGTTTCATGGAGTTCTTCTCACGGATTGCCAAAGCCGGTACTCGGGCTTTCAGTCTACGAGCAGTCCATTGTCGCCGCATGTTCAGAAGTCCGGGCCGCCAGTAAATGGTTATTTTCTCTCTGCAAATGCCGCGTCCGCGGCACCGCGAAAATCAACCGGCTCCGGCTGCTTCTTCTTACGCGCGCTGTCGCGAGTTTTTTGATGATTCATATCGGCGGGAATGAAGCGGACTTTTTTGCCGAGCCGCTTGGCCTCAATCAGCTCATCGCGGGCCACTTCTCCACCGCCGACACCGACGACGATGTCGCTATTCTCCACCATCGCTTTGGAAGTCGGCGAGAGCTGCTTGGTCCCGGTAAGAAAACCGCCCCAAGTCGCATCTGTCACGTAAAACACGTGATCCACATGCGGCGACAGCGCGACGTTGTATTCCTTCGCCTGGGAAGAAACGATTCCCGTGGTGACAAAACCCTTGCGCTTAGCAATTTCGTAAATTGCCCCGATACCATCCGGCGTAGCGCCGATATTGACGATGGTTTTCGCCGGGCTGAATTCGCCAAGCACAGCCTCCGCGTGCTTGCGCAGCGAATTTTCGTCTTCGTATCCGGCACCCGAATATCCGATGAAGGTGAGCACGGTCTTTCCCGTGCCTTTAAAAAACGCGCGAATGTCTTGTTGGCCAGCGTTTTTAACCGAGGCGCCCCGCCCCGGGCTCGACGCGCCGAAAGCAACAACGCAGAGATCACAAACGAGGAGAACCAACGCGCCGGATAACCGCGCTGATCGGACGTGCTTCAATATCGTCATGCGATTTCCTCCCTCATCGAACAGTCAACACAAGGTCCTGGGCAGACCCGCAAGCCACCCTACTTCGACATCGGCGGAGACCCGGCCGGCACCAAGGTCGTCTCAACCGGCTGCCCTGGGTTGTTGCTTTTGATCCTAAACTCGGTCGCGCTCAAGTGAAGGATATCGGTCTTGTACGGGATTCCTTCCTCTATCAGCGTCAACGTTCCGTCATCATGCTTCCATGTCCCGAGCGCGCGGGTTTGCGGTTGGGCGAAGCGATGAGCAGCGTTCCCTCCGACAGAAACACGTACAGCGTACCCGGCGCGACGCCGGTGGAGCCGCTCACCTGCCACGCTTTGTTGGCGAAACCGGCGGCAGCGTCGCCGCCTTCGGGCGCAGAGCCTCTCGTGGAGCAGCTGACCAAAAGGAACGCATGAAAGGACGACAGCGAGCTTGCGAACGGTGGCATCAAAGCACCACAACTTCGCGGTGCTAACGCCGCGGCTCGGTCTCATAGACTCACGCTAGTTGAATCCGGCGCGCTCCGTCAAGAAATTTAGTATGAGATCAAGGGGTCTGCGCCTTCTTGGCGCAAGAGAATTGGCGGGAACTGATCGCACCGCAGCGCGGGCACAAAGAATGGGAAGAACTCCGCCGACGCCGCGAGGAGATTGGAAAAACAACGCCGGGCGGCTCGCGGCGTAGGGCTTCGCGCTCGGCAAAGCCTCTACGCAGCCTGGAAATTTCACAATCCCAGCAGCTTGAGGATCTTGTCCTGATCGAAGCCCACCACTGACTGACCGTCGATGATGGTGACAGGCGTGGATTGAAAACCCAGATCGAGCAGTTCTTTTAACGCGGCCTTATCGGCGCGAACATTCTTTTCGACGAACTGAACGCCCTTTTGAGATAGAAACTCTACCTCTTTGTGGCAGGGCCCTCAGCCGGGCTGGGTGTACACGACAACGGAAGTCGCCATGAAAATCTCCTTTTGAATTTTCTACGAGTTTTATAACACTTGATCCCCACCGCCGCAAAACTGCCGTCGTCGAGCTAAGCGGTGCGATGACTGCATAGGCGACCGCGCCGAAGAGTGGCGCGCCCCGCCTAACCAAACTTCGTGTTCTTTGCGCCTCCTTGGAAAGTACGGGTGCCGAACTGGAGCAGCCGGCAGGTAGAGGTTGGGTTCCGTCATACCCGCGATTCGAAAGCATGCTTTCGCGAAAGCGGGGGCGGGTATCCAGGCTAATTCGGCCGGGAACGAACCTGGACTCCCTAAATTCACGGGAATGACGCGTCGCGGGAGAATCGTGCTGTGCGAACCCTTATCTTCATTACCTGCGGGCGAGCGTAAGCTCATGGATCACTTCGTGATAGGTCTTCCCGTTTCGGATTTCTTTCGACTTTGCCGCTCCGCCAGCTTCAAGCCGTTGCGACAACCTGTTAGAGTGAAAGCCATCCAATGAGCGGTAAATCACGGCTCAAAAATCTTCTCGCGACCCTGCTGATCGGGCTCACCCTCGGCGCCAGCGCGACCGCGGCCTTGACCGCCTGGACCGGCGGCGTTTCGGCGCAGTCCCAGGAGGCGACCGGCGAGCTTGAGCGGCACGCCCAATATCTCGCCTCCGAAACTCTCACCGGCAGAGGCGTTGACACACCGGGCATCAAGCTCGCGCGTGACTACATCGCCGCGGAATTCGCCAAGTACGGACTGCGGCCCGGCGGAGACAGTGGCGGCTATCTCCAAAGTTTCGACGTCGCGGTCGGCGTCAAAGTAAAGCAGCCGAGCAGCCTGTGGCTGGTCCAAGAAGAGCCGCTGCCTTTGGATGAACAATGGACGCCGCTCGGGCTCTCGACCTCGGGCAAAGTCCAAGCCGAGATGGTGTTCGTCGGCTACGGCGTCACCGCCAAAGAGCACGGCTACGACGACTATGCGGGCGTCGACGTGAACGGCAAGATTGCGCTGGTACTGCGCTACGAGCCGCCGCCCACGGCCGCCGGCAGCCCATTCAAGAAATACCCCGAGTACTCGATCCATTCCGCGCTCCGCACCAAAGCCAACAACGCGCGCGTTCACGGCGCTGCAGGGATGATTCTGGTCGATCTGCACAATTCCGGCGGCGCGCAGGAATTGCTCTCGACCCGCACGAGCTTGTGGCGCGGCGGCAGGAGTCTGGTCGCGGCGCAAGTCAAGCGCGCCGTGATCGAAAAACGGCTGGCCGGCGTCGGCGTCTCGCTCACCGGCCTCAAGGAAAAAATCGACCGAGGCGCAAAGCCGGCGTCGATGGCGCTCGGCGCGAGCGCGGCGCTGGAGGTCACTTTGGAGGAAGTCCGCGAGCGCGCCGACAATGTCGTCGCCGTGCTGCCCGGCGGCGAGCCGCGGCTCGCCGAAGAAAACATCGTCATCGGCGCGCACTACGATCATCTAGGCCACGGCCACTTCGGCGCGCTCGACACAAAAGCCGCGGGTACCATCCATCCCGGCGCCGACGACAACGCTTCGGGAACCGCCGTCCTGCTCGATCTGGCGCGCCGCTTGGCCCAAGCGCCGATCCGGCCGGCGCGCACGATCGTCTTCGTCGCATTTTCCGGGGAGGAGTTGGGACTTTACGGCTCGCGCCACTTCGTCGAACGCGCCCGATGGATTTCCTCGACCAAAGCCATGTTGAACCTCGATATGGTCGGCCGCTTGCGCGACCGGGTAACCGTCTTTGGCGCGCGCTCGGGCCAGGATTTCAGCCGGCTTGTAAGCGCTGCGGCGGCGCGGCTCGGCCTGGACCTGAATGAGTCCGACGACGTTGGCCGCAGCGATCATCTATCGTTCTACAACAAGCAGATTCCCGTGCTGCATTTTTTTACCGGCATCCACGGCGACTATCATCGGTCCAGCGATACCGCGGACAAGCTCAATTACGCGGGTATGGCAAAAGTGAGCGACTTGGTCATGGCTACGGCTCTTGGACTCGCCAACAAGAACGAATCGCTCCAGTTCGTCAGCCTGCCGTCCCGTACGCCAAGAGATCGGCCCGGCGACACTACAGGTCTCAATGTCTATCTCGGAAGTATCCCCGAGTACGGCGCTGACATTCCCGGTGTCCAGCTTGCCGGGGTCGTAGACGGCAGTCCCGCCGCCCGCGCCGGCCTGCGCACCGGCGATGTAATCATCCGGTTGGCAAGCGTCCGGATACAGAACATCGAGGACCTGACCACCGCCCTGGGAGCGCGGAAGCCCGGGGATGAGGTGGAAATCGTCGCTCTACGCGCCGGCGCAGAGGTAAGTCTCAAAGCCACGTTGCAGTCGCGCCCGCAGCGTGGCGGCCGGAGTTAAACTTAAAAAGCGCTTCCGAAGCCGCCTTTGAAGCCGCGCAATTGGCGCATTTGGCAAATAATGCTCGCAGGTAATCCCGTGTTATGTTAATGTCTTGCAAGCGGTGAAGGCCAAGGAGGTGCGCCGTCGATGATCAAGCTCTATACGTTTCCGCCATCTACCAATTCGCGCAAGGTCAGAATCGTTCTTTTGGAAAAGGGATTGGAGTTCGAGCGGATTAACGTTGATCTTACAAAAAGGGAACAAAAGAACCCAGAATATCTGAAAATTCACCCTTTTGGGCAGGTTCCCGCCTTGGATGACGAAGGATTTGTTTTATACGACTCGACGGTCATAAACGAATACTTGGAAGACGAATATCCCTACCCGTCCCTGATGCCCGCCGATTCCGAAGGCAGAGCCCGCGTGCGCCTGTTGGAAGACTTTCGCGACAGCCATTTCAATCCGTACTGCGTCCACATCATTTACGAAACGCGCAAGCCCGAGGGCGAGCGCGATGGGCAGCGCATCGACAATGCCAAAGCGCAAATCGCCGCCGCCTTCGACCGCCTCGAAAGCGAGCTTCAAGGCAAGGAGTACCTGGCGGGAACTTTCAGCCTCGCCGATATCGCTTTCATGGCGAACTTTGATTTTCTGGACCGCTTCGCGATCACCGTGGACGCCGGCAAACACAAAAATACCGCCGCCTGGATCGCTCGTCTCAAAGCGCGGCCCAGCTATGCCGCCTCCGCCACATGACGGGGCCGAATGCCCTGGAGTCTGATCCTCGCCTGGCTTGTCCACCTCTATACCGCCCTCGGCGTCATCATCGGCTTCATATCGGTTCTCAGCATCGAACAAGGTGATTTCCGCAGCGCCTTCTTTTTGATGGCGTTGGCCGTCGCCTTGGACGCCACCGACGGCTTTTTCGCCCGCGCGGCGCGAGTGAAGGAAGTGATCCCCTGGTTCGACGGCGAAACCCTGGATAATATCGTCGACTACTTCAATTACGTCATCGTCCCCTCTCTTCTGCTTTTCCGCGCCAACCTGCTCCCGCTCGATGATGCGCTGTGGCTCGCCATGCTGCCGCTTCTCGCCAGCGCCTATGGCTTTGCGCAAAAGAACGCCAAGACGGCCGACCATTTCTTTCTCGGCTTTCCGTCATACTGGAACATCGTCGTATTCTACCTCTACATTCTCAAGGTCCCGCTCTGGCTCAACGCCTTTGTCGTCATCGTCTTGTCGGCGTTGGTGTTCGTGCCGCTGCAATACGTTTACCCGAGCCGCAGCCCGCGCTTTCGCGCGCAAACCAATGTGCTGGGCGCGCTCTGGGCGGTTACGGTTCTTTATATTATGTATAGACTGCCGGATGCGCCGCGAGGTCTTGTATTTGCCTCGCTTTTTTTTCCGGCCTACTATACGGCGCTGTCGTTCTGGCTGGAATATCGGCGCTTGTTTCAATCATCCTCGAGAGGCTAATCAATGCGAATTTTCATTCCTACCAACTTGAAAGTCCTGATCGTTGTTTTGGTTGTGGCCTTGGGCTCATCATCGACTCTCGGCCAGCCTGGGCCAAGCGCCGGATCGCCCAAGTACGTTTTTCTCTTTCTCTCCGACGGCGCTGGCATGACGCATCTGGAAGTCGCTCGCCAGTATAGCCGGCAGATCCACAATGAAGGTTTCGCCATAGTCGACAAAATCATCAAGGAGGGCGTGATCGGCGTGATGACGACTCACGCCGCCGACTCGCTTTCCACGGACTCGGCCGCCGCCGCGACCGCCATGGCCAACGGCTGCAAGGCCAACATCGGTGGCCTGGGAATTTGCGCCGATGGCACGATCCCGAGCAGCGCAATGGATTTCGCGAAGCTGCGCGGCATGAACCTCGCTGTGATTACCACCGCGGCGATTTATGATTCCAGCCCGGCGGCATTTCTCTGCCACGTGCCGAACCGGCGCGACTATCCGGCGATATTGAATCGATATTTGGATATGGGTCCAACCGTTCTCATGGGGGGCGGAAAAGATCAGTTCGTGCGCAAGGATGGTCCTGACAACCGCAGCCCCGACAACAACGACATGTTCGCCGCCTTCCAAAAACAGGGCTACGTTAACGTCAGCAATAAACAGGAACTTGAAAAAGCTGCGCGTAGCAAGGTGCTCGGTCTATTTAGTCAGCGGGATATGCCCTTCGACCTCGACCGCGACAAGGCGACGGAGCCTTCAATTGCAGACATGACGCGCGCCGCTATCCGGCTGTTGCAGGATCAGAGTCCCAAAGGTTTTTTTGCCTTTATCGAGTCCGAGAATACCGATAGTGCCAGCCACCTTTCCGACGTTCCAGCGATGATCCACGATTATCGTGAATTCGACCGCGCCGTCGGCATTGCTTATGAATTCTACCGGAAATATCCGCGTGAAACGCTGATTTTAGTCGCTTCGGACCACGAAACCGGCGGTCTGGGATTTACCCAAGCACTCAAAGACCTGACGAGCACCAAGTTTGAGAATCAAGCGGCCGCAACCACGGCCGATTTCAAAAAAATCCAGGGGATCAAAATTTCTTTGCGCAAAGCGACTGAGATACTCGGCCGCAATCCCACACCGGAGACGGTCGACAAATTGATGCAAGATCACTTCCCCGGCTTTGTCCTCGCGCCGGAGTACAAGGAAGCAATCTTAAAACGCCAGCCGATTTCGCGCACCCTGTTCAGCGATCCCGTTGCCCAGGCGCTCGGCGCCATGGTGGCGAACAACGTTCAGGCCTACTGGCAAACATCGACCCACACGAACGCACCCGTCCTCGTGGCCGCCCTCGGCGTCGGCGCCGAACGATTCAAAGGCTATTACGATAACGCCGACTTCGGCGTGAAGCTCAAAGGCCTCTTCGAAGCGAAGAACAACACAGGTAAGATTTCGCTAAACAAATGAGACGACTTCGCCGGACAGAGACAATCCGTTTGTCATTTCGACCTTTGGGAGAAATCTTTCCTATCCCGCTCGCCTCTCGGACGTACTTGAATCGAATGTTGCCAAGGCACCCTACTAAATCTTCTGTCCTTCGCGCATCGTTCGAAAATAATAGGTAGAGAAAGATTTCTCACTTCGTTCGAAATGACAGCTGCGTGCGCCTAATTGTCATTTCGAGCGGATGCAGAATCTTCCCTGCCTTTTCACTATCTGTGGGGAGCGAAGATCTGACTACTTCGTGATGAGATTTTCGGCTCCGTTGATGCGGCGCTACCGTGTTCGCCGTGAATTCTATCCCGTTACCGACACGCCGAGCAGCCAGCCGACGCCGTAAGTAATCAGCGAAGCGAGAAGACCGATGCCGAGCATGCGGAGGCCGCTTACGAGCGGGCCGCGCGCGGTAAAGATTGAAATCAACGCGCCGACACCGAATAAGGCAAGGCAGCTAAGCACACCGCTCGCAGCCCATGCAGTCGTTCCAGAAGTAACCAGATACGGCAGCACGGGAATGAAGGCACCGATCACGAACGCAACAAAAGAGCTGCCGGCCGCCGTCCCGGGCGAGCCGAGCTGCGACGGATCGAGACCCAATTCTTCGCGCGCCAGGGTATCGATGGCGGTCTTCGGATTGGCGATGATGCGCCGCGCCAGCGATCGCGCCTGGCCCTCGGGTATCCCCTTCGCCTGATAGATGAGCGCCAACTCTTCCTCCTCCTCCTTCGGCGACATCTCGAGCTCTTGTTTTTCCATAGCGATCTGTTGCTCGAAAAGCTCTCTCTGCGCGCTCACCGAAACGTATTCGCCCGCCGCCATGGAAAACGATCCGGCCAGCAATCCGGCAATTCCGGCGAGGAGAATATACTCCGGCCGGGCCTCCGCGCCGACAAAACCCATCACCAGGCTGAAATTGGAAACCAACCCGTCGTTGATGCCGAAAACCGCAGCGCGGAGGGCACTGCCGCGCGAGGTCAAATGCCAGCGCTCGGTGCCGGCGATCGCTTCGACCCCGCTGCCGCCGCCCGACATGGCCCAGAGCGTCCGGCTGTGCGCCCGTTCCTCGGCCGGCAAGCCTTCCGCTTCCGGCTGCTGCCGATAGCCGGCCTCGTCCCGCGCTTCGAGGCTGCTGATAATCGGGATGACTCTCTTCGTGCCAAAGCGCCGCGCCAGCCAGCCGAGCAAGCTCACTCGCGCCGAAGGACGATGAGCCGGCACGTTGCCGCCGGCCGACTCGATCAACCGCGCCCAACGCTGCGCATGCCGCTCTTCGTTTTGCGCCAGCTTTTCGAAAATCTCGGCGCGCTTGTCATCCTTCTCCGCGGCCGCCATCGCGCGGTAAAGCGCGATCCCGTCCTTCTCGACGATGTAGTTCGCCCGGTAACGCTCGATGTCTTGTGCCGTGATCGTTTGGGCGTTTGCCATCGGAGATCCGCAATTGTTAGCCCCGGTGTAAACTCGAATGGGGCAAGGCGCGTCTTCCCTACTCGGCACAGGTCTTTGCCTTCTCGCCGGACGGGGTTGCGCCTCGGCGGCGCCTCACCCGCATCATCCGGTTGACGCGCCGTCACACGCTCTCCTTTATCGTATCGACCGAGAGACGCGCCGCCGCTGAGCGATTATTACGGCGAAAGCGAAAAAAAAGAAACCGGGTAAAGCGACGGCGCGTTGACAGAATCGCTTCGTCCTGCCTAGTCTTTCTCGGGAATAAGATCAAAAGGAGGCGCAAGCGATGAAAGCCGTTCGCATTCATAAATTTGGCGATAGCGAAGATGTCCTCCAGTACGAAGACGTGCCCGTTCCTGAGCCGAAAGCGGGAGAGGTGCTGATCAAAGTCGAGGCGGCGTCGTTGAATCGCGCCGATTTGAGCTTGCGCAAGGGCGCATATCGCATTTCGCCGGACCAGTTGCCGGTAATTCCGGGACGGGAGTTCGCCGGCACCGTCGAAAAGCTCGGCGCCAACGTGAACGAATTCAAAGTCGGCGAGCGCGTCGTCGCTTATCCGAGTCTCGGCGGCTACGCGGAGCGCGCGACGGCGAAAACCACCGAGGTGCGCCCCTTGCCGGACGGCATTACCTTCGCGCAGGGTGCGGCGACGCCGACGGTTTTCCTCACCGCCTGGTTCGGCTTGTTGACCGACGGCAATCTCAAGTCTGGCGAATGGCTGCTCGCGCAAGGCGGCAGCAGCGGCGTCGGCACGGCGGCGATCCAGATCGCCAAGCACTTCGGCGCCAAGGTGATCGCCACCACCGGCAGCGAGGAGAAAGCGCGGCGTCTGCGCAAGCTCGGCGCCGACGTCACCATCGACGTCTCGCAAAACGACTTTCTGCCCGAAGTCATGCGCGTGACCGACAATCGCGGCGTCGATGTTGTGTTGGAAATGATCGGCGGCGAGGTCTATCAAAAGAGTCTTCAAGCGCTTGGTCCCGGCGGCCGTCTCTTCTCGATCGGCGGCGCGTTCGGCGCGATTCCCGACACGCCGCCCAACCTGGCGGAGGGACGCAAGGCGACGCGTTTTTCCATCACCAACTATCTGAAGGCAAAGCCGGAAGATTTTCAAAAGCTCGACGAGATTCTCAAGCTCGTGGCAGAAAAGAAATTCCAGGTGCCCATCGACAAGAGCTTCCCGCTGGCGCAAACGCGAGAGGCGCAGCGCTATCTCGAGGGGCGCGGGCATTTCGGCAAGGTGATGCTGACGATGTAAGAGAGCCATCTCCAACGTCAGAAAGATTTCTCCCTTTCGGTCGAAATGACAGGGGACCCATTACAACCATTGTCATTTCGAGGGAGCGCCGCAACCGAGAAATCTTTCCTTCGATGAAATGAAACAACGAGCAACAGACGCACGTCTCTTGCCCTTCTCCTTGTCTCCCGTCTTTTTGTCTGTTTTCCTCCGCTGGTAGCCCGGGTTTTGCCCCTCTGGTAAAATACGTCGGATGGACAACGCGACGGAAAAGGCGCCGAAGTCTCAGGACGCCGGGCCGGATCTCGCCGCCATGAGCGACGAGCAGCTCTTGCAAACCCGCATCTGCGATCTCAAGCTCAAGATTCCCGGCACCGAGCTCGAAGCGCGCATCGAGAAATTCTATTCGGAGCTGGCCGCCAAGGAGATTTCGCTCAAGCCGATCTGTTATCTCGGCGACGAATGGTTCTGTCCCGAAGGATCGACCACCATCGCCATTCCTTTTTATCTCGCGCACCCGCGGCTAAAAAAGCTCGAAGAAAAAATGATGATGGAAGTCGAAGGCGGCACGGAGGCCTGGTGTTTGCGTCTTTTGCGCCATGAGATGGGCCACGTGCTCAATCACGCCTATCTTTTGGAAAAAGACAAAGGCTGGCAGAAGCTCTTTGGCCCGACTTCGCTGGAATATTCCGAAAGCTTTCGCGCGCGCCCCTACAGCCGCCGCTTCGTGCGCCACCTCGAGGGCTACTACGCTCAGAGCCATCCCGAAGAAGACTTCGCCGAAACCGTCGCGATCTGGCTCGCGCCCGATCTCGATTGGCGCAAACAGTATCAGGGTTGGAAAGCTCTGGAGAAGCTCGAGTACGTCGACCAGTTGATGCAGAAACTCGCCGGCAAGCCGCCGCTGGTCTTTTCCAAGGCGCGCATCAGCGACGCCGCGCGCCTGCGCTCGCGCCTCGAAGCCCACTACAAGCGCCGCCGCCGACTCTACGCACAGGAGTTTCCCGATTTTTTCGACGCCGATCTCAAAAAACTATTCGTCGAGCCCGCCGCGGCGCCGAGCGGGGAACGGGCGGCGGTGTTCCTGCGCCGGTCGAACAAATTGATTCTCAACGCCGTCTCGGCGTGGACGGGCGAGCCGAAGTTCACCATCAACCGCGTTTTGCGCGCGCTCACCGAGCGCTGCGCCGAGCTCGACCTCCGGCTCAAGGCGGAGTCGGCGGCCATCGAGATTTCCGCCTATCTGGCCACTCTCGCGGCGCATTATCGGCTGACGGGAAAATTCAAGGATTCCTGATTCATGGTCAGAGCCCGAAAGCGCCACAAGGTTCTCGTTCTTTTCGACACCGCCGGAACGCCGCCGGCGGATCAGGATTTTACCAAGGAGTTAAAAACCGACGACTGGGCCGCCGAAGCCCACGTGATCGCCGCGCTGCAGCAGCTCGGCCACGAAGTGCGCACCATCGGCGTGTGGGACGAGCCCGGCATGATCATCGACGAGATCAAAGCCAATCCGCCCGACGTGGTCTTCAATTTAACCGAGCATTTCAACGAGGTCTCCGCCTACGATCGCAACGTTGCCGGCCTGCTCGAGATGATGGGCGTGCCCTACACGGGATCGAGCCCGACGGGATTGACCCTGTGCAAGAACAAGGGAATGGCCAAGGAACTGCTCGCCTACCACAAGATACGTGTGCCCAACTTCGCGCTCTTTTCGCCGAAGGCGACGATTAAGAAGCCGCCGCGCCTCAAATTTCCGCTGTTCATCAAGCCCGCCGAGGAAGAGGCGTCCTACGGCATCTCGCAGGACTCCTTCGTCGAGACCGAAGAGGCGCTCGAAGAGCGGATTCGCTTCATCCACGAGCGTATGAACCAAACCGCCTTGGCCGAGGAATATATCGAAGGAAGGGAAATTTACGTCAGCCTCATCGGCAACGAGCGCCTCCAAGTCTTGCCGCTCCGGGAGGTGATCTTCACCGAAGTTCCCGCGGACCAGCCAAAATTCTCCACATTCAAAGCCAAGTGGGACGACGCCTACCGTAAACGCTGGGGCATCCAGAACGTCTTCGCCGAACCGTTTCCCGACGGCACCGTTCAGCGCATCGGCAAGATCTGCAAGGCCGTCTATCGCGCCCTGCGCATTCACGGCTACGGTCGCATCGACTTGAGAGTGACACCGGAAGACGAGGTCGTAATTCTCGAAGCCAATCCCAACCCCAACCTGGACCGCGACGACGAGTTCGCGCAATCCGCGATCAAGGCCGGCCTCACCTACGAGCGCATGATCCAGCGGATTCTGCGCTTGGCGCTGTCCCGGTAACTGCGTTCCGGCGTATCCTACCTGCCGAAGTCTACCGCGCTTCGTTTGATCACTCTGATCATGTTTCACCTCCTGAGCCAAATGTCCTCCCGAACTTCCGCCGCGGGTCTTCGCTGCCACGCGGTATCTCGATGTGATCCAGCCGGATCACTTCGCCAACAGCGTTTTCATCTTGGCGATCACATCGGGCGATTGGCTGGTGACCTCCTTGGCGAGCTTTTCAAGCTCTTCGGCGCTCGAAGGGTCGAGCTCCAGCTTTTGCTTCGCCGCATCCGCTTTGACGGCTTCATCGTTCAAGGTTTTTTCGAACGCCGCGCGCATCGTTTTGACGTGCTCCGCGGGCGTGTTCGGCGGCATGACGTAGGGGCGGCCGAAATCGCCGGCCGCGAGCACCAGGGTTGCCAGGCTCCGGTCCGCCGGCGAAGATTTATATTGGTCCATAAGCTCATAGATCGTTGGCACGTCCGGGATGCGCTTGTCCCGCTTCCGTCCGGTTTGCATCAGCACATTGACGAATTTTTTCTTGCGCCAGGTCGTAAACGGCTCGCGGGCGAAAAACGCCGTCAAGGTAAACGAGCGGCAGACCACTTCATTGCGCTCGACGGCGAGGTCGATGTCCTGGCCCGACTGGTAGCCGAGGACGATCTCAAAGTTGGTGCCGATCGCTTCGTCCAAGAGTTTCGGCACGTAGTACGCGGTCGAGCTGGTGCCGGTGGCGCCGCATTTGGGCGGCGGCGAAGCCTTCACCACGTCGTGAATGGTTTTGAAGCGGGAATCGGCGCGCATATAGAGCAGGTGATTCGACGTCACCGGGCTACCGATCCAGGCGAATTTGCTCCAGTCGAATTTCACTTCCGGACGCTGCACGACCTGATCGAAGTAGAGCGCGGGAAATATCGCGCCCATCGTCAGGCCGTCCGGATTGGAAACGTTATAGACGAAATTCGCGGCGATCATGGAGCCCGCTCCGGCCATGTTTTGCACGATGATATTGGGATTGCCGGGAATGTATTTCGGCATATGCTGCGCGAACAGGCGCGCATAAAGATCGTATACGTCGCCCGCCTTGGTGCCGGCGACGATGGTGATCGTCTTTCCCGCGTAATAAGGCTTTTGCGCCATACCCGGCGCGGTCCACAGAAGTATTACTAGCGCTGTCAAAATCACGCTGCTCGATCGTTGGAACATAGGTGTCCTCCTGATTTTTTTGGATCGACTGTGTTGCTATTTCTTGCCCCAGAAGTTTTTTCACCCGCGTTACCACGCCGGGCGGCTGGCTCAACATTTTTTCGGCAAGCGATTGCAGTTCTTCGCCCGAGACATACTCGACGTCCAATTTCGTTTTCTTGGCTTCATCAACAAGAGCATGCCCGCCGTTTTCATGGGGATTTACTCCTCTCTCGCAATGATCGACGATTTCTAAAATGCACACTGCAAAAGCTTCCCGCGTCGAAAGCACAATGCCGCATCAAGCCCGGCCAAAACTCATTCCTCATAGCGTGCTCCATTTCTAAGCTCGCTTCGCGGTGTCGATTGGCAAAACCATGCCGTCAATATTTCTTGCTCGTGGTGTCCGCGCCGTAGAGCTTGGCGAGAAAACCGCTCGTCTTAAGATTGTTAACGAAGCGGAGATCGACGAAATCTTCCGGCTTGGCGCTTCGCCGGCTTTGGGGTCCCAGGAGGCTTGCACCGCCAGGGTGTCGCTCAATCCCTCGAGAGTGGGACGCATGTCCTCCTCGAGAAGCTCCGAGTACGCCACCCATGAACCTTCAAGGACATCGGGTTTCGCCCCCCGCGTATATTTCGCCATGATCCGAATCGTTTCTTTCTTGTTCGTCTTGAAGAAGTGAACCGCGTTAGCCATCGCCTGGACCATCTTCTCAACCGTTTCGGGACGCTCGCGTATAATCTTTCCAGACGTGACCGTGCAGCTAAATTGGAAGGGGATTTTGAGCTTAGCCATGTCGATGATCAGCTTCATTCCCGCCTTTTCGCCCTGAATTTTCCCCGGCTCGGTAACCATGGTGAAGTCGGTTTGCCCGTTGATAACGGCGGCAACTCGCGCCGGCGAACCGCCGACCATGACGGCTTGGATGTCTTTATAGTCGATGCCGAATTTACGCAGCGCCAATCGCACTGCGAAATCAGCGGATGTACCGGGAATGTGAGTGGCTAGAGTCCGTCCTTTGAGGTCCTCGGGCGATTTAATCTTCGGGCTGCCGATAATGTAGTAAGGCAGTGTGTTGACGAGGCTGTCGATGATCACGATATCGCCGCCGGCTAATTTGCCATTGATCGCGGAGGTGCCCACAGCGCCGGCGAATTCGATATCGCCGGCAACTAAGCTTTGGACGCCTCGCGTGCTGCCGTTGATGAAGATCAGCTCGACGTCGAGCCCGTGCTTTTTGTAAAGGTTCGCTTCTTTGGCGATCCAATAAGGAGCCGACGATCCCGGCGAGTCCGAGATATAAGCCATGCGAATTTTTTGATCCGCTCGTGCAAGTGTAAGGGGCATCAAGTAGCCGGCGGTGACGATCAGGACGGCTAGAGCGCGCTTCAGTGAAAATATTCGCGGCATGGAGACCTCCTTTTTTTCTTCTCGGCTTGGACTTTCGAAAATTCGCTGCTTGCCCGACTCGAAATTTCCGCGCGCCCCCTAGTCAGCGCGCACGCGATACGTCCGCAACTGTCCTTCCTGGAGATAAACGTCCCGGATCAGCACAATGCGGCCTTTCCAACGCGCCAGGATCGTATAGCCGCCGGCCGGCAGTTGGATATAAAACCACGGCGCGCGGAGCGGTATCTTCTCGACCGAACGGCCGTGATTGGCGCCGATCACCACAAAGTCGGGTACGACCAAAGTGCCGGCCCCGCTCGCGAACACCAATTTGAGATTGTAAGAATGGGAGGCGCGCTCCATGGCGCGTTGCTCGTCAAAGCTGATGCCGCCGCTTTGATAAGGATAGCCGGCTGCGGTGCGGCCCCGTGTTACGTTCGCTTTCGGAAACGACGGGTAAAGCGAGTGCGCGGCGGCAACCGGCGCCAGCAAGAGCGCGATCGCAAAGAGCGCCGCCGGCCGCTTCGAGCGGCGCGAAAACCCGAGTAGCAGGGACTCTTGGATCATCATCGCCGCGCTTTTCACTCGCTGCTACCTCCGATGGCCCGGCGGCGCTGCGGGCCTGCCGTGCAACTGTTTTTGCAGTTGGCGCCGGGTAACGATCTGCGTGCCTTCGATGGGATGCTCCAGCAGTTGGTGGAGAAAGCGATTGGTCTGCGTTCCGAGACGGTCGATCACGATGGTGATCATCATGGAGCGGTTGACATCGCGCAGATTGAAGACCGTTTCGGCGACGTTGACGAGAGAGCCCTTCGATACCAGCACGGCGGCATCGAAGATCTCATGACGCGCGCGCTCCAGCGCCGCCTCACCGTCGCTTACCCGGGTCACACGGGCGCCGATGGACTGAAAGCGTCTTTCGAGAACCTGCTTCGCGTCGAAGCCGACCAGCATGATTGTGCCACCTCCGGCGCCGGTAGTGCGTTCCGACGACATCGCTGCTAATCGCACGCGCGGGCCGTTTCTATTGACGACCGGCGCGCTCAGAACTCCGCCTGCTTTTTGTCGACCCGCGTTGCCGCATGGATGCAACGCCGGCCGCGCCCATCAGATGCTCACGCGGTGGTGCTTTACACGATATTGGTAGCGCAGCGGCTCGCGGATGCGTTTGCGCGGGCCGCTGCCCGCCTCGTGGTTGACGCGCCACTGCATCACGCCGATTCTCAGATAATTGGCGTTGATGTTCAGCGCTTCGCAGATATGCTCGAAAGAATAGGGCCACGAGGATTCGCGGCTGGCGATCCAAGCTTCGGCGTTGACGAAGAGCTTGCGGCCCTTGCGGCTGGTGGCTCCGAAATATTTTTGAAAGCACTCGATGGCGTCGGTCAACACCGCGAGCATGAGGCGTTGTTCCGGCTCCGCGCGCGATTTCTGCCGAAATACTTTGAAAAACTGGTGCCCCGTGAGAATGTCCGGTTCAAAATACGAGCTCGGGGCGAGCGGCTTTTCCGTGACGGTCGGCTTGGGCATCGGTTCCCTCCTATGGCAAGCCCACGCAAGAAGGAAACCATCATGGAATTTTGGCGAAGTTTCAGCGACTTGGAGTAATTGCCTCCGATAAAGATCGGCTCTTTTAGGGAATCAGGTAACCGATCTTCACACTGCGCCGCCCGATTGCGGCGAGCGTGTAAACATCTTGCTCACAGGCTCGTGAGGCGATGACTTGGTGGATCGAAAAGTGGCTGCATTTTGAAACAGTTAGGAAGATGCCGATTTCGCGTCCATGCGCACAATTTGCACACTCAGCCCAACTCGAACTTCTTCATCTTGTTGTAGAGCGCGCGGCGGCTGATGCCGAGAATGCTCGCCGCCAATTTCTTGTTGCCGCCCATGTGCGAAAGCGTGGCCCGGATAAACTCCTTCTGGACGGCGCGCAGGGAGGCGCCGACGCGAAATGAGCAGGTCGGCTCGCAGCGGCCGTCGCTGCCCGACACTACGTGCCTGATGCGTTCGGGAATAAACTCCGGCTTGAGCTCCTTGCCGTCGGCCATCAGCAGCGCGGTCTGGATGACGTTTTTGAGCTCGCGCACGTTTCCCGGCCAAGGGTAGCGGCGCAGAAGCCGATACGTTTCCGGCGAAACTCGCTCGATGTCTTTTCCATATACCGCGGCAAAACGCGCCACGAAATGATCGGTGAGCACCGTGATGGCGCCGGGCACGCGCTCGCGCAGCGGCGGCACGTTGATATGGAAG
Organism: uncultured delta proteobacterium; assembly: GCA_963745035.1. Classification (GTDB taxonomy): domain Bacteria; phylum Desulfobacterota; class Binatia; order UBA9968; family UBA9968; genus DP-20. The sequence continues at coordinate 1,199,088 of CAVUVW010000013.1, forward strand.
ACGTTCAGCCGATAGAAAAGATCCTCGCGAAAGCGCCTCTCCGCGACGTTCTTTTCCAGGTCTTCATTGGTCGCGGCGATAATGCGCACGTCGACGCCGATGTTTTTGCTCCCGCCGACCCGGCGAAACGTTTTCTCCTCGAGGACGCGCAGGAGACTCACCTGGGATTTTTCGTCCATGGTGGCAATTTCGTCGAGAAACACGGTGCCGCGATCGGCCTGCTCGAAGATCCCGGGCCGGGTATCCTGAGCGCCGGTGAAGGCGCCGCGCTCATGACCGAAAAGCTCGCTGGCGATCAGCTCGCGCGCGATCGCGCCGGTGTTGACCGGGATGTACGGGTGATTCATGCGCGGGCTGCGCTTGTGAATGGCGGCGGCGATAAGGTCTTTGCCGGTGCCGGTCTCGCCGGTGATCAAAACCGGAATATCGACCGCCGCCGCGTCCATGACGCTCCGAATCACCGCGCGCATCGGCAGGCCCACCGCGATCATCCCTTCGAATTCGATGGGCAAGAAGCTCATCTCGCCCGTGCGGAGCTGGCCGACGCCGTCGGTCGCGTCAAAGAGCTAAATGGTTCTCGATCAGCGATATCAGGTCCTCATCGCTGAGCGATCGTTCTTTGACGCACACGCTGGCGGCGTCGAACATTGCGGCGTCGAAGCTCCCCGGCTCGGCGAGCACAATCATTCGCGTTCCGAACACTCTGGTCGAAAACTCGCGGCTGCTTACCCCTCCCGCCCTATCCGCGATACTCCAGACGATCAGGTCGAACTTGTGGTTGGCCAGCTTCTCGAACGCTGCTTCGATGCAGGGCGCAGATTTGACTTTTACGTCCGCGTTGAGCTTGCATCGCAGCAGCGCCTGAGTGCGGCCCTCTTTTTCGATTACGAGAATTCGCATCATAGTCGCCTCGGCTACACAAGAATTCATCTACTCTTAAAGTAGTATTGCGTCAACCTCATTGCAATTCAAATTTCAGCAAATTGAGGACCTATTTGTCAAATTCTTCTTATTATGTAACAGATCTGGATGATATAGAGGCATGCTCACACGTCTGTGATATACAACTTTAGACTTAGATACTGAAAAGAACCACGCTGCGGCGTGACCATGTGGACTGAGTGAAATTGGAATTTAACGGGCGGGGAGATTTGCCGATGCCTGATCGGTGGAATCCGATCCGGCCACTGTGCTGAGCAGTTGGGTGAGAATGAGCGTGTAGAGTCGGCGGTGCTCTTCCGAGGCCATGACTCCGTCGGCGGGAAGCTCGAAGTGCAGGCCCTTCGCCGCCAGCTTGAGAATGCCGTCGGCCTTTACCGGCCAGGCTCCGACTTCGAGCTCATCAAGAGGCTCGATGGCCAAATCGACGACGGCGATGTCGCGGCGCCCGACGAGCGCCTGATCGCGCAGGGAACGGAACATGTCTTTGATCCGCTGCGCTTCTTTACTGGACAGCCCGACACTCGCCACTTCGATTCGCGTGCCGGCGTTTTGATGGATATCGACGTAGAGATCGAGCTGGCCGCCGGCCGCTGCCAGCACGGATTTTTTGAACCGCTCGAAAGTCGTCTTGGCGCGCGCGGTCTGGATTTCGCCCCGGGTCAAAGAAACGTGCCGTTCGCTCGGCCGGTTGACGTTGATGCGCCAATCGTCACCGCTCTCCGTCGGGGTAAATCCGGTGGCAATCACCCCCGCAAGTCCCGCCCCGTGACAGATGCGCCGCACCACCCGCGCCGTGTGCACGTCGAAAGTTCCGTGCGGCGCGCCGACGACGACGCCGAGGACGCGGCGCCGCGATGGAATCGCTTCGATTTTGCCGTGGGGCAGGACGACAACTTCATACCGCGGCAGCGAAAGCGACCGCTGGGCGGCCAACTCGACGGCATCCTCGGTCCACTCCGCCAAGATCTTTCGATAGACCGGCGCGGCGTCGCCGCTCGCCACGCTAGTGGGAAGGCGTACACTGAGGCCGCGCTCGGCCGCCAACAATACGCCATGGTGCTTGGAAGCGCCGGCATCCCAGTCGATCTCGTCGAGCGGCTCGAGCGCCATGGCGATCCGCGCCACGCCGCTGTGAGCAAGGGTCACGTCGCGCCGCCGGTAAAACTTTTCTTTTAACGCTCGCAGTTGTTCAAACGACAGCCCGCTGCTGGCTACCTCGATGCGTTCTATCTCCCTTTTCGTGCCGGCGACGCGGATACCGATATAAAATCGCAGCGGCCCGTTGGCGGCGCGCTGCAGCAAGGATTTGAATTCCGGATAGATGCTGCCGCGCCGACCCAACGCGGTGCCGGTGCGGCGCACCAAGGGCTCGCTGACCGGAACACGCTTTGAGCCAAAGCCGTACGCGATCACCACGCCCGCGCCGGTTCGAGCGGCGATGCCGTCGGCGTAGCCGACCGCCGCCGGCTCGGCGAGCCCGTGCGGAACGCCGACGACAACGCCGTCTTTTTGCGATCTGCGATATTCGATGCGGCCTATGCCGCTGATGGATTGCTGCTGCTGGAGCGGCTGGAGGCTACAGCCGCTCCAGAGCATTAGAGACACCGCGAGAACCAGCCACCGGAAGGAGTTGCCGTTGGCCATCTCTGGATGAGCGGCGTCCGCGAGGGCTGTAGCGGAGCATATAGAGCAGTAAGCTTGGAGGAACTCACGTCTCCGCCCGCCGCAGCCATGAAACTTAGAACTGATATCTCCAGTTGAGGAACACATCGACCCAGTCGCCGCCCTTACCATTACGGCAACCACCGGAATTGATGTTATTCGTCGAACAGATACCGAGATCATGCGCCTCTTGGTTCAAGCCATTGCGCAAATTCGATGCATCGTACCATAGCACGCTGCCGCCGATGCTCATGCGCGGCGCGATGAAGTACCACAAATCCCATTCTCGAAGAATGACTCGAGTTCGATGAAAATCACCGCTGTTGATGCCGGAACACAACGCCGCGGTTTCGCAGGACATATCGACCCGCTCGAAGTGAGTCCCGATCAGGATGGATCCCGTCGTAGTAGCAGAACCGGTAAGCCAGCCTTTCGGGCTCCACAAGAACAAATCGTGACCAATCAGAAAACTATGAGCGCTTTTCTTGCCTGTCGTACCACCGCGGTCCTCGCTCTGTTGGAAAGACCCCATCACGCGCGCAGTGTACGGACCGACGTTCCACACGATGCCAGGGCCGTGCGCGCGATGCAGGCCATCGCCGATGCTGTCACTGCCCGTATCGTACAGGGTTTGTCGACCACCGCCGCGTGCGTTGTCCCGGATTCGATAACGGCTGCAGCCGTTGTCGTTTGCCCGGTTATCGACGTTACAGAACCACGAGCCGTATTCAAACAGAAGACCACGAATCCATTTGTTCTTTAACTGTGAAAATGGTTCGACGCTCAGATAGACATTGAAGTCCTTGCGGTCGGTAAAGCTCTGTATCCCGTCGTCGCCTTCGGCGATCGCGGACATGCCTAGCTGAAATCGACTGATCCTCCCGGGAATGCCGATGCTACTCAGCGGCCTGTCATCCCAGTTCAACACGACGCCGCTGCCCGCACGGCCGGTATTAAAACCGTCGTTGGCGGTGTGCAAGTCATACTCAGCCTGAGCGCCCGTGGCGCCGGAACCTTGGCGAGCGCGAGAGCCGCCATGGGCGTTTTGCACTTCCATGCCAAATTGCACCATCGGAAGCCAGGGGTGAAGCTGCTCGGCGTCAAAACGCACGGCGCCGCGCTGCAGTATGGACCCGCCTGGATCTCCGACGGTATTCTTGGCGTTGCCGCCGCCCCAACCGTCCAAGTCGATCGCCGCTTCGAGCTCCCAGAGGCAGTTATTGATGCAGTAGAAAAACCCTGGCCGAAAGCGGCGGCCTTCCAACTCGCCCTGGCTGCGGCCTGCCTGGTCACGCCCGCTTAAGAAGTTGTAACGGAAGTGGCTTTCCAGTGTAGCGCGGAAAGACCACGACTTGTCCGCCGCTTCGATATTTATTCCATTGCCCGGGCGGTAGCTGAAACTTGGCATCGCGGCCGCAGCCGCCGTCGCCTCCTTCTTCAACTCGATCTGCGCGTTCTCTAATGTAGCGAGTTTTTCCTTTAGCGCCTTGATTTCGTCATCGACGTTTTGTGATCGCGCCGTCGATACTACCGCCAATGACAGCATCAACGCGCCGGCAAGCGCGCCCATCCTCGATGAAGCCCCCATCATGCTACCTCCCATTATTTTTTTTTGCTTCTACGACGCCGCGGTCGAAGAAAGTCACGACGGTGCCGTTGCAACCGACGTGCCCGTTTCCCAGCAGGACGCGTAATGGGAATATTGCCAAGCGCTTTGAGCGTTTAGCTCAAAGCGCACATCGTGGGCGCGAGAAATTCATGTAACCATGGTGCACATGGAAAACGGCGGGATGTGTACGTTCTTCACATTGCGCGCGTTTCAGCGCGCAGCGGCAGCAGCGCTGAGTCTACTTCGCGCGGGAAAAATCGGCGGTACGAACGACAAGCATCATCGTGCCGCCGATTGTGCAGCTCGCAAAAATTGCTCGTCGCATCTCGGTGATCGAATCGCAAGCGCCGTTGGCTCGAGGGTCTTATCGCTTAAGAAAAAAGAAATGATACGCGCGGGCTTGCGCGCGTGGATCGCAGGGCTTGCGCGCGAGCGCGCTCACGACCGCATCGCTCCATGCACCCCGTACGGCTAGGGCGCGAGCTTTGGAGCAAAAGCAGCAGCCAAATGCTTCACTGCTCTGCGCAGCTACACTTTCCATCCGAGCGACAGATCCACGCGCGTTCCGACCGGATCGAGCACGAACGTTTCGGCAAATCGTCCGTCTTTCGGCAATTCGGCCGTGCCGCCCGTGGCGCCCGCTGCCAGCGCGGTTTGCGCCGCGCCTTTCACGTCTTCGACTTCCATGCCGAAATGGTAGATGCCTTCGCGGCGATTACGCGCCGGGAAGATCGCCAGATTGATATGGCCGTCGGAAAGGTAAATCGCCCGTCCATGCTCCGCGGCCTCCCCGCTCCGCGCGACTTCTTTGAGACCGAAAGAAGTTCGATAGAACTCCGCGAGCTTTTCCGTGTCCTTGGTCAGAAGGGCGATGTGTCGGATCCTTGCCATGGTTTTCTCCTTTTGTTGGGCCTGTCTATAAAACAATTCATTGCTAGCGGATTACAAGCGGCCGGAGCGAGAGATTTGAGAAAGACTTCCGCCTCCGATCCAGGATAAACCAACCTTGCTATTTTCGGTACAGTTTCTCGATAAGGCCGCTTTTCTCAATCTCCTTAAAAAAGCTCGCATCGACATAGTCCGCTACGGCCGAGCTTTTTACCTTGGGATCGCTCTCTCGATCAAGCACGGCCTGAAGCGCTTTGTCGTTCGGCGCCGGCAAAATTTCCATAAGATCGATTTGCTCTTGATATAGGTAAGTCGCCTCTTCGGCGCTCAAGCCGCCGAAATATTTCTGCAGCAGCGCGATAGAACCGTTACGGTTGTTCTTGAGATAGTGAATCGCCTCGACGAACGATCGCATCAAGCGGTCGACTACGCTGCGTTTGCGCTGAATAAAGCTGCGCGTCATTGCGAAGGTTCCCGACGGCGAGAGAATTTTGAGCTCGGCCGCGCTCGCGAGCTGTCTCGCGCCCGCTTTCTCCGCGCTTAGCGCGGCGAGACCCGCGAGCGCGCCGACATCGAGTTTGCCGGCAACCATGGCGGCGGCAACTTGGGGATGGCCGCCGAGCTGAAGGATCGTGACATCTTTGTCCGGCCGCAAACCCACCAGACCAAGCGCATTGCGCGTAAACGTGTCGGCCTCGGAGCCGTACTGCGAGACGCCGATGATGGACCCTTTCAAATCCTCCAGGCGCCGTGCTTTCGAATTTCGCCCCACCAGTAATTTTTGACTTGAGACGTTCGCCACGGCGCCGAGAATCGCGATCTCGGCGCCGCGTGTCCGCGCGCGCGTGATCGCAGTGATACCGGCGAAGGCGAGATCCACATCGCCGGCAATCAGTGATTGAACTAATCTTGGGCTACCGGTGATCAGAAGAATTTCGGCAGTGAGATCATGCTTGGCGAGTATCCCGGCTTCTTTGGCCAGCCAGGGCACCGACATCGACACGCTTGGGCTTACATACGCGATGCGAACCTTGTCCGCAGCAAGGCCGCGGCCGTGCGCAAAAACGAAAGCTAACGCAGCGATTGACCAGAGCCTCATATGTAACCGTCTCTAATTTTATGCGCGTATGAGATTCATCACGCTTCAACGACGGCTCAGTCTAACCCAGTACTCCTATACTGCTGCCTCGATACTTACTAAGATCGGTGTGGATTGTAAAATGGGAATGGGCTATTTTTGGCTCCTTGCTGCGACAATCTCAGCCGATAGGATCGAATCGCAGCCGCCGCTGGAATCGAGACTAAAATACTTCAGCCGCAAATCTCAATCTGCCGCGTCGCGCCTTGACACCATTGTCACGTCCAAGTAAGAATCGCGGTCGAGTCTAGTTCTTTTTCTGCTCTGGGGAATTCATGGAAAATTCTACGAGAAGAGGGCCCTTGTCCGGCTATCGCGTGCTCGACCTCGCCAGCCCGCTCGGCCTGCATTGCACCAAGCTTTTAGCCGACATGGGCGCGGATGTGATCAAGCTCGAGCCGCCGTCGGGCGACGAGTCGCGGCGCATCCCGCCGTTTAAAGACGACATTCCGCACCCGGAAAAGAGTCTCTATTTTCTTCATTTCAATACCAACAAGCGCGGCATCACTCTCGACGTCGAGAAGCCGGACGGTCGGGCGATCTTCCTCGAGCTTGCCCGCAAAGCAGACGTCGTCCTCGAAACCGCCAAGCCGGGAAGAATGGACGAGTTGGGAATCGGCTACACGGCGCTGCGCGGACAAAATCGCGGCCTGGTCTACGCATCGATCACACCGTTCGGTCAAACCGGTCCGTGGCGCGACTACAAAGCCAACGACATGGCCGGCATCGCGCTCGGCAACTTGCTCTACCTGGCGGGCGAGCCCGGCGAGCCGCCGCTCCAACCGCCCGGAGAAATCGCTTATGGCATGGCGTCGACCTACGGCGCATTCGGCATCGCCACGGCGCTCTACCACCGCCTCGAAAGCGGCGCAGGCCAGTACATCGACGTCTCGATGCACGAATGCGCCGGGCATATCGCGGGATATTTCATTCCGAACTACGGCTACACCGGCGCCAAACCGGCGCGTGCCTCGCGCAAAGGTGAAGAAACCGATCTTTACGATCCCTACGCGACGAAGAACGGCTACGCGCGCATCTTTATCATTCCCGTCGAACAGTGGCGGCGGCTGGTCGATTGGATGGGGCGGCCTGCGTCGATCTCCGGACCCGAGTTCGAGAAAATGTCCTATCGCCGTCAGCATCCGGAAATCGTCGTGGGAGCGATCGCGGAGTTTTGTGCACGGCATACCAAAGAAGAACTGTACGAGGAAGGCCAGAAGCGCCGGATCGCGGTCACACCGATCAATACCACCGGCGAGTTCATCAACAGCGAACAAGCAAAAGAGCGCGAGACTTTCGTCGACATGGAACATCCCGTAATCGGCAAGTACGCACAGTTTGGCCCTGTGCCCCGTTTCAGCGAGTCCAAGGGCGGGATATTCCGGACCGCGCCGCTGCTCGGTGAGCACAACAAAGAGATCTATTGCGGTGAGCTCGATATGAACAACGACGATCTCGCAGCTTTGCGAGCGAGCGGAGTAATCTGAAAGGAATTGGAGTAATGAAGTGTTGGAGTACTGGAGTACTGGGTTTCGCCCCAACACTCCATCACTCCGATACTCCAACACCCCATCTACACTTATGAGCAAGTTTCCCCTTGAAGGAATCCGAGTCATCGAGCTCACCACCGGCGCAGCGGGTCCAACCGTGGCACGCGTGCTCTGCGAGTTCGGCGCCGAAGTGATTCGTTGCGAGACGCGGCTGCGCGGCGACGGCCACCGCGGCGAGGATCCAAAACTGTGGAACAAGAAGCCCGACTTCATGAAGCTCCAGCGCGGCAAGAAATCATTCACCGTCAATATGCAGACTGCGAAAGGGCCGCGAGCTGGTGAGAGAGCTGGTAAAGAAATCCGATGTGCTCGTCGAAAACTTCGGCCTGGGCATTTTAGAAAAGTGGGGACTCGATTGGCCGCAACTGAAAGAAATCAATCCGCAGATGATCCTCATCCGCGTCAAAGGGATGGGCTGCAGCGGCCCTCATGCCGCGGATCTAACCTATGGACCAAACGTCGGCAACACGATGGCAACGACCTACCTGTGGAATTATCCCGGCGCTAGCACCGCCACCGCCGAGCCGCGCACGCAACATCCGGACTTCATGGGCGGCGTCACCGGCGCTTTCGGCGTCGTGCTGGCGCTGATCGAGCGCAAACGGACCGGCCGCGGCCAATGGATCGATAGCGCCCAAGTGGAAATCGGCGCATCGCTGCTCGGTCCCAAATATTTGGAATACTCTGTCAATAAGCGCGAGCCGCGGCCCGAAGGCAACCGCAGCCTGATCGCCGCGCCCTACGGCCCCTATCAGTGCAGAGGAGACGACCGCTGGTGTGTCATCGCCGTTTACAATGAAGACGAGTGGCAACGCTTCGCTGCTTTGCTGGGCAAAGCCGGTTTGAAAGCCGATGCAAAATTTGCCACGCATCTCCAGCGAGTGCGCCACAAGGAAGAGCTCGGACAGATGGGTGACGAGTTGGACGCTGCAGCACGATCCGTACGAAGTGATGGAAACTCTCCAGGGCATCGGGGTTTGCGCGGCAGTCGTGCAGGATGTCGAAGATCAATTCAAGCGCGACAAGCAGTATGCCGCGACCGGTTTTCTCGTGAATATGACCGAGCCCGAAGCCGGTGACGTAGTCACCGAGAACGTGCCTCTGCGCATGTCCTTGACGCCGGGAAAAGTGCGCGGCCTTGCGCCTCTCATGGGCGAGCACACGTCACGAGATCGCCAGAAACCTGCTCGGCTTCAGCAACGATGAAATCAAAAAATTAGATGAGGAAAAAGTGCTCTACTAATAATTGATAGTGGATAATTGAGAATTCAGAATGAAGGCCGCAATCGATTTCTGTCAATCCAAAATTATCCATTACCCATTTTCAATTACCCATTACTAAGAGGAGGAACCATGTCAGAACCGCAACCGCTGTGCATCTACGAGAAGCGCGATCCGCATATCGCGATCATTCGCCTCAACCGCCCGGAGAAAAAGAACGCCATCAGCCGCGATCTCTATTGGGCGCTCGACGAATCCTGGCAGAAGGCCAAAGCCGACGATGACGTCTGGTCGATCATTTTGACTGGGACGGCCGATGCGTTCTGCGTCGGCGGCGATCTGAAAGAGAATCTCGCCTTCGCCAAAGGTGAAATGAAGGGACCGCGTTCCGGCCCGCGCGGCTATTCGAGCTTGCGTCCACTGCAGATGCACAAGCCGATTATCGCCGCGATCAACGGCTACGCAGTCGGCGGCGGCTTCAGCCTGGCGCTCTCCTGCCACATCCGCTACTGCGTGCCCGCCTCGAAGTTTGGTTGCTCCGAAGTGCGCTGGTCGCACATGGCGGCGTGGCCGAGCTACGTGTGCCAGCTCCCGACCGGCTGGGCCTACTGGTTCGCGCTCAGCGGCCAAATGATCGACGCGGACACCGCCTTTCGTCTGGGCCTGGTGCAAAAAATCTGCGAGCCGGAAAAACTCATCGACGACTGCGTCGAGCTCGCCACCACGATTAACCGCAACGGTCGGCTGATCGCCGCGCACACCGTGGAATACATCGAGGACAAGCTGCTCTACGAGATTCAGGGATGGGAAAAAGGCTTCGAGGTGCACCGGGAATTTTACGCCCACCTGCGCCAGAGCAAGGACTACGACGAAGGCTCCGCCGCGTTCTCGCAAAGACGCAAGCCGGACTTCTCGCAAGAGTATTACGACGAGAAGACCCGGCCGGAGGGAGTGCCCAATCCGACCAAATAAATTCCGCTGCGTCTCCGCCTGACGAGGCTCGAACGATTTGACCGTTGCCGACGGTTTGGATCGTTCGAGCCGATCTCATCTCGTCCATTACTCATCCCAATCAGCATCAGGCAAAGCCAAAGCGCCTCGGACGACCGCTCGCTCGCCAGGCAGTTTTGCTTCCCGTTCTTGCGCTTCTTAAGATTGACCGCGGGCCACCCCTAAGTGTACACTTAAAGTGTACAGGAGGATATCGCCATGGCAAAGGAAAAAATCTTGACGTTCGTGCAGACTCGGTCGAAGCTCAGCGAAATCGTCGATCGCGTGGCGGAAAGTGGGGATACTTACGTCGTGTCAAAACGGCAAAAACCCGTCGCGGTCATTATTGGCATCGAGAAATACCGGGAACTCTCCGGCACCTCGAAATACCTAAAGACTGTCGGCGGGAAAAGAATCATAAACCTTGAAGGAATCGCCACCGCCGTTGGCGACATCGATGAAGCGATACGCGAGCTGCGCAAGTCACGGATCGAAGCGGTCATTAAGAAGTTCTCATGACGTTCGTGACAGATACCCATCCCTTTGTTCATCATGTCACGGGCCGAAGGGATCGCCTGGGCCGCAGAGCGCGTTAAGATTTTTGACGGGGTAAAACGTGGGCGGGAGACGATGGTAGTGCCATTTACCGTGCTCGAAGAAGTAATGCTCCTTTCGGAGATCGGCAAGATTCGCCTTCCCCTACCATTCCGCGACTTTGTGGTCTCGATGCGACAGGCGGAAAATTTCGATTTGGGCGTCAACGATACTGATCTGCTTCTCGAAGCTGCGGCATTTACAACTATCAAAGATCCCTACGATCGTTTAATCATCGCCCAAGCCAGAGTCGCGGGTTTGCCGCTCGTTACCGGCGATGAAAAGATCCAGGAGTCCGGTCTTGTTCGCACCGTCTGGGATTAGGAGCCGACCCGTCTTCTTAGATCTTCGGCGCCACCTGTTCCATAAATCGCCGCAACGTGGCGCGCGTCGGCGCGTCGGGCAAGCTGCCCAATGCAAAGTTTCCCGCCAAGTCGGTCAAGTACAAACTCTCACGCACGTGCGCGACTTTGTCGCAGCACTTCCGCTGCGTCACCGACAAGCACGCGGTTCTGCTCGACCAGATCGTTGAACGTGAGCTTGCGCATCTTGGCGCGATGCTCGTCGTGAGTCCGGTAGGACTCCGGCTCGGGAATGCCCTGGGTCAAATTGCGCGCTTCGGCCGCCGCGGCGTGATACGCCGCTAGCGCCGGCTCCGCGGTCGCGCGAGCCTCCGTGGAATTTTCACCGACGTAGATGTGATACATCGCGATAACCCGCGCCGTTGAAGGATCATGGCCCGCCGCGCTCCGCGCGCTCAGGTAAATCTCGACCATCGAGCGCAGCTCGTCGAGCTCGTGCAGAAAAGGAATGAGCATCAGGTGGAAGCCGCTGCGTCCGGCGAACTCGAATGATTCCGTGGTCGAAGTGGCTCCCATCCAAATAGTCGGAAAGGGCCGCTGCACAGGACGAGGGAGAACTTCCACATTCTCGTAGCGGTAGAATTTTCTCTCGTGGCTAAACTTGCCACCGCTCCAGGCCTTGAGAATGATCGATAGATTTTCTTGGAATCGCTCGCGCAACTCTTCGAGCGGCGCGCCGAAGGTAAGCGACTCCCATTTGATAAAGCCGTGGCCGATGCCGAATTCGAGACGTCCGCCGCTCAAGCAGTCGAGGGTCGCGTAGTCTTCCGCGATGCGCAGCGGATTATGATAGGGCAGCAACGTCACCGCCGTGCCGATGCGGATCTTGGTGGTTCGCTGCGCGATCGCAGCGCCGATCACAGGCGGGCTCGAAAGAAAGCCGCCGAAGGAATGAAAATGATGTTCGGCGAGCCAAATTGAGTCGAAGCCCAATTCTTCGGCATAACCGGCTTGGTCGACAATCGAGTGGAGTCGGTCGGCGCTGTTCGCATAATCCGCCGGAGTTAGCGACGGCAGAAAAAATATTCCGTAGCGCATTTAAAGAAAATCCGTAGAGGCGGGTTTCAAACCCGCCCCTACAGGGCCTTCGCACCAACCTACCTATTCAGATTTTCCTTCCACCAAATGCCGACTGAAAAATTCCGTGGCCTTCGGCCACGACAGCGCGGCGGCGTGCGGGCGATAATTTGCAGAGCCGGTATTGCAGAAGGCATGGGCCGCGCCAGAATAAGTATGAAACTCGTGTATCTTTCCATGACGGTTGAGCTCCGCGTCGAGCTTGCGCATGTCGTCAGGTGACGGATTTTGATCGTCGGCGCCGAAATGCCCCTGAATCGGACAGCCGATCTCGCGCGTGCGATCGAACGGCGATGGCCCTTCGCCGAACGGCACCATGGTACCGCTGCCGTAAAACATCACGCCGGCGCTCAGATCCTTGCTCGCCGCAGACATCAGATAAACGGTCCGCCCGCCCATGCAAAAGCCGACGATGCCCACCTTTCCGCCGTTCACCCGTGGATGATTCTTCAGAAAACCGATGGCGCCCTGGACGTCGGCAATGATTCCCGGATCGCGCAGACGGGCCTTGCGCGTCGGGTTGTCGTCCTTACAGTCGGGTCCGTCGCGATGGTAGAGGTTCGGAGCGACCGCGACGTAGCCTTGGAGCGCCAGCATGTGGGTCGTGTCTTTGATGAAATTTTCCAGGCCCGACTGTCCGTGCGCGACCACGATGCCGGGCACCGGCCCGCCGCTCTCCGGCACGCTCACGTACATCGGCATGTCGCTGCCACCGACCTTCACGTTCTGCCAAGAGCTCGCCATGATCGACCTCCCAAGTTTCGCGAATAGGTGCCGCTACATAAACACAGCCCTTCGTAGCCGGTCAAGGATCAGAGGCAACTTCCGCGTTTGACCTGATCTCACCCATCGCTATATATTCCGAGTTAGACGATGAGCTCTCGAATCAATCCAAAATCGAAAATCGAAGATCCAAAATACCAAGATGTTGTCCCAAGAAGACAATGATCTCCTGACCCGCACCGGCCCCGGCACTCCGGGCGGCAACATGCTGCGGCGTTACTGGCAGCCGGTGGCGCTGGTCGAAGAGCTACCCGCCAATAGCGCGCCGTTGCCGGTACGCATCATGGGCGAAGACTTGGTGCTGTTTCGCGACGAACGAGGACAAATTGGCCTGCTTGGCCTGCATTGCTCGCACCGCCGCGCTGACTTGAGTTACGGCCGCGTCGAGAACGGTGGCTTACGCTGTCTCTATCACGGCTGGCTCTACGATCGGCGCGGCAACTGCCTCGAGCAGCCGTGCGAGCCGCCGACCAAAAGATTTTGCGAGAAGGTTCATCACCCGGCCTATCCCTGCCAGGAGCGCGCCGGCATCATCTTCGCGTATATGGGACCGGGCGAGCCGCCGCTCTTTCCCGCCTACGAGCCGTTCCTCGCCCCGCAGGGCCACCTGCTTGTGACCAAGATTTTTCACGAGTGCAATTATTTTCAAGCCAACGAGGGCAATCTCGACCCGAGCCACGTCTCCTACCTTCATCGCCAGGGAAACGTGCCGGACAATCTCAAGCGGCCGGTGCCGGGCGCCGACGGCAAGCTCCCGCTCGCCCTCTACGACGCCGATGGGGCGCCGGAGATCGAGCCAGAAGAAACCGATTACGGCGTGCGGATTATTTCCATCCGCAAGACCGACCAAGGCCGCACGTTTTTTCGCGTGACCAATTTCGTGCTGCCCAACATGGCGACCATTCCCGGCCCCATGTCCGGCGACGGCTATAATCTTTACTGCCATGTGCCCATCGACGACACGCACCACTGGCGCTACGACATCGTGTTTCGCCGCAGCGCGCCCATGGAAGAAAAAGATATTGCAAGAAACCAGGAAATCCTCGACGAGCTGACGCCCGATTATCGTCCCAAGCGGAACAAGGCCAACCGCTACTTGCAGGATCGCGAGGCGATGAAGAGCTGGAGCTTTTCCGGCATGGGGCGGATCTTCAACGTGCAGGACACCGCCATCGTCGAAGGCAGCGGACCGATAGTCGACCGCACAAAAGAGTTTCTCGGTCCGAGCGACCGGGCGATCATCGCCGCCCGGCGCCAGGTGCTGCGCGCCATCCGCGAAGTCGAAGCCGGACGAGAGGCGCCGAACACGCTGCGCGACGAATCGGCAAACCATTTTCCGCACCTCACCGTGGTTTCCGAAGTGCTCACCGACGGAACGGACTGGCAGACGCACTGGAGAGACAAGCTCGCGGCCATGCGCTAGCGCGCCGCGCGCGGCGGTCTTCTTTTACCCGCATCACGGTTCCTGCAAAGCTTGCGGCCGGAGTCGCCCCGGGCAATCTCATTCCTTGTGGGGATTTCGCTCACGCTCTACTTCCGCCGCGCCGCGAAAAGTTTTTCGAACTCCCCGCCGTCGAGCCAGATGCCGTGGCAATCCGCGCACGCATCCAAGATCACCGAGCGCTCGATCCCGCTATAAACCCGCAGCAGCTCCGAGTCGTCGCGCGGACAGCGCCCTTTCGTGCCATCCGCCTCGTCGCTATCGCTGCCGCGCCGCAGCGACGCCACCCGGCGTGCATCTTCGGACAAAAGCTCGCTCAACTCCTGCCGATCGAACCAGATTCCCGCGCAAGCGGGACAGCGATCGACAACGACACTATCGACGGCGTAGTCCCCGAGCTCTGCGGTTTTGCATTTCGGACATTTCATCGTGGAACTCTCATTCGTCGTTTTCTTGGAGTCAAGCTAAAGCAATCGCGCGGCCGCCGCAATACGTTTTTCCCGAATGGAGTCGCAAGCACTGGCCGCGCCGCTCCGAAAACGCGACGACCGCCGATGATATTGTATCCAATCACGATGCAGTGTATTCGGATGAGCTAATGCCGCTCAAATTTCATTCGTTACTGGCGAAGAAACCGGCCGCCATGCTGCTTGGGGAAGCAGACCCGGCGCATGGGCTGCGTCCGGTGCTTGGCCCGCTGCAACTCACCAGCCTGGGAGTGGGCGCGATTATCGGCGCGGGAATTTTCGTGATTATCGGCATCGTCGCCAGAGACAAGGCGGGCGCGGCGACGATGCTTTCCTTCGTCGTCGCCGGCACGGCCTGCGCCTTTGCCGCCTTGTGCTACGCGGAGTTTGCCTCGATGGTGCCCGTGGCCGGCTCGGCGTACACCTACGCCTACGCGACGTTGGGCGAATTACTTGCCTGGATCATCGGCTGGGACCTGTTGCTCGAATACGGCGTCGGCGCGGCCAGCGTGGCGCACGGCTGGTCGCACTACTTCACGGACTTTCTCGCTCTGCTCGGGTTTCATTTACCCGCGGCCTTGACCAATGCGCCGTTCGACTACGATCCGGCCATCGGCAAGCTCGTGGCGACCGGCGCGGTCATCGACTTACCGGCGCTGCTGATCGCCGCTGTGATCACCGCGGTCCTGGTCGCGGGCATTCGCGAGAGCGCGGCATGCACGTTTATCATGGTCGTGGTCAAACTTGCGGTCGTCTTTCTGGTCATTGCGATCGGCGCGTTTTTTATCGATCCCGCGAACTGGCGGCCGTTCGCTCCGTACGGTTATTCCGGCGTCGGCTTTTTCGGAACGACGATTGCGGGACAGCAGGGGGCCGCCGGCGAGCCGCTTGGCATGATGGCCGGCGCGGCGATCGTGTTTTACGCCTACATCGGCTTCGATTCGGTCTCGACCCACGCCGAAGAGGCGCGCCATCCGAGCCGCGACGTGCCCATCGGCATCATCGCCTCGCTCGCGCTCTGCACGGTACTGTACATCGCCGTCGCGGCGGTGTTGACCGGCATGGTGCCCTATCAGGAAATCGCCGTCGACGCGCCGCTGGCCAAGGCGTTCAGCCGGGTCGGAATGCCGTGGGCGCACGGGCTCATCTCGTTCGGTGCGCTGACCGGCATCACCTCGGTCCTGATGGTGCTGATGCTCAGCCAGCCGCGGATCATGCTCGCCATGGCGCGCGACGGACTCCTGCCGGTGCGCTTCTTCGGCGCGATTCATCCGCGCTTTCGCACGCCCTGGAAATCGACGATCTTGACCGGCACGGTGGTCGGTTTGATGGGCGCATTGCTGCCGCTCCGCGTGCTCGCCGAGCTGGTCAACATCGGCACTCTACTCGCGTTCGTGATCGTCTGCGCCGCCGTACTGATCATGCGGCGCATCAATCCCGACCTTCCCCGGCCCTTCCGCTGCCCGCTCGTCCCTTTGATCCCGCTTCTCGGCATCGCCTTCTGCTTCCTGCTGATGTTTTCCCTGCCGGTCGACAACTGGTTGCGGCTGATCATCTGGCTGCTGATCGGTTTCGCCGTGTATTACTTTTACGGCAGGCATCACAGCGTGTTGCGACGCGCGACGGATACATCGGCCGATTAGTATCGCCTGCGCGCCGCCGCCAGATCGGCCAACACTTTCAATCAACTACGAAAATCAAAACCGCGGGTTGTAGCCTGACTACCTGTAATCACATGATGACGGCCTTTATCGTAAGCGTTGTCATCTTCCACGCTGACAGATTCACGTGGCTACTAAATTTTATATGAGGGTAGCAATCTGCGGTGTCGGCGATGTAACCGCGAGGTTACATCGTGTCTCCATTTTATACTCACTCGCCCGACGTATTCGGCGCGCGTTGAACGGCATAGACCGAATGCAACGCTCTAATCTCGGCCAAACGTCGATCCTGGCGTTTACGAGCGGTGCGCTGGATTTACCGCCGGTATATTTTTTCCGCTTGCTGCTTGGAGACGTAACCGAGCGCTACGTCCCGCTCGACAGCGGCACTTTCACGCTCAGCTGGATGGCCGTAGCCGCCGCCGCCTGCGGTGAGAAAGGTGACGACTTCACCGCGCTGGACGAGGAAATGGCTGAACTTCCCCGGAAGTTTTTCTCGTTGCCCGTTGCGCTCGATGATCGTCTCATTCACCGCGCCCTGGGCGCCGCCGAGCAAGCCCCAAGGCGGGCACTTGATGCGATCGGTGTTGCGGCTCAGGTAAAAATCCTGCAGCGGCGTGACTTTGACCTCGACGCCGATGCCGCCCCGAAATTTGCCGGCGCCGCCGCTGTCCGGGCGAAGCGCGTGGCATTGATACATCAGCGGGTAATAAAGCTCTTGCAGCTCGATGGGCGTGTTTTTCACGTCGCCCTGGCACATCGATACCGACGCCGCGGTGCCGTCTTCAAACGGACGCCCGCCCCAGCCGCCGCCGATAATATTTTGACAGACGTAGCGCCTTCCGGTCTTCGGATTGGCGCCGAAGATTGCGTAGCCGCCCATATCGCCCTTGTGCGCGGCCGGCACGCTCTTCGGCAAAGCCGGCGCTAGCGCGTGAAAAATGGTATCAAGCACGGTCGGCAGCGATAGACTCCAGCCGCCGATCGGCGCGGGGCGTTTCGCGCTGAGCAGTTTCCCCGGCGGAAGAATAACTTTCAAAGCGCGGAAAGAGCCTTCGTTGACTTCGCGGTGCGGCGCGGTCAGTGCTTTGAACGCCACGCGCGCCGCGGCCATGCCGCCGGAAGAGCCGCAGTTGATGAAACCCGGTACTTGATCGGCGACTTCGGAAAAGTCGATGGCCAGCTCGTCACCGCGCACTTCGACTTTCACCTTGATCGGAATGGTTTTGTTCATGACCCGGCCGTCGTCGTCGAGGAAAGACGACGCTTCATACATCCCGTCCGGTATGGCGCGCACCGCCTCACGCACCAGTTTGTCGGTCTGGTCCCAGATCGTCTCGACGGCTTCGAGGAAGACGTTGTCCGCCGTACTTCCGGCAGATCTGCTCGAGCCGTTCTTCACCGGTGCGACAGCATGCGATCTGCGCGCGCAGATCGCCGAGCGACGATTCCGGAAAGCGAATATTGTCCTCGATCAGGCGCAGCACTTCGGTGTTGGGCCGACCTTCCTTGTAAATTTTCACCGAGCGAATCTGCAATCCCTCTTCGTAAACGTCGCGGGTGTTGCTCGAGCCGAACCCGGTGCTGCCGCCACCCACGTCGATCCAGTGCGCGCGCACGGCGAGGAAGCACAGCAGCTTGCCGTCCCAGAAGAACGGCGTGTAGACCACCATATTGTTCAAATGCTGGCCGCAGATCTCGGGATGATTGACGAGAAACACGTCGCCGGGACGGATGTTTTCCAAGCCGTAGAATTGAACGCCGTCCTCCACGGCAACTCCGAGATCGGCCAGAAAAATCGGCAGCGCGCCCTCGTTCTGCGACATCGTCCGGCCCTGATGATCGACGATGCTGACGCAATAGTCCTGGACTTCGTAGATCATCATGTTGTACGCCGTGCGCTTGAGCACCGCCGACATTTCGTTGGCGGCGGCCTTCAGCGCACAGCGAATGATTTCAACGGTGATGGGATCTACAGCCATAATCGTCAGCTCGATTTTAGACTCATAACACTCTTTCTACTCACGGCTCACGCCTCTCGCCTCACGGCTTTTTCGGCTCCTCTTTCCCTACGTAGGACTGCCGGTAGGTCTGCAACGTTTTGCCGCGCAGCTCGTAAAGAAATTGAATGACGCGCTCATTGCTCATGAACTTGTCCTGCTCGTAATGATCGTGATGGACGATTTCTTCGAGCGACCGGCGCACGCCTTCTGAGGGCTGCACGGCGGGATACCCAATGGGGATGATCAGATAGAGCATCATCAAATCCGGCACGTCCAGCACTTTTTTGAAGGGTTCCTGAACGTGAATCGTCACCCATTGGGTCGCGAGACCGAGCGACACGGCGGCGAGATGCATGAACGTGCAGGTGTTTGCCAAGCCGTCGGTCAAATGCGACTGATCGCGCCCGAAGGTATGCGCGCCCTGCACCGTGCCCCACTGGCGGCGACCGTCGCCGACGACGACGATCAGCGCTGGTGCTTCGGACCAGCCGGCGCCGCGCCGCTGGCGCTCCACCGCTTCATCAGCCGTCATTTGATAGGCCGGGTGGCGCAGCTCGAATACGCGCTGCTGCTCCATCCAGTAAATGAAATCTGTATTATCTTCCGAGTAGCAGCGGAACAAATCCTTCTTCACCTTGGGATCTTTGACGACGATGTATTCCCAAGGCTGAGAGTTGGCGCCGGACATGGCCCAGCGTCCGGCTTCGAGAATTTTTTCGACATAACCATCCGGGATCGGGTCCGGTTTGAGCTTACGCACGCTCGAACGACGGCGAATGATATCGTACAGAAGATCGTAACCGGGCGTCGACTCTGCATCCATGTTCGGCCTCCGAAATCACTAAGCTTTGTTGGCGGACTCAATTCTTATAGCCGCCGTTCGATCGCCTGGCAACCCGGGTGGGTGGGGGTCACGTTCACTCCTATCCTAGCCTTCCCCGGTCGAACGGGAAGGAACATCAATCGGAGACCTTGAGGAGGGCGAGTAACGACTCCGAAGAGTTGCGCGAGTCCAGCGATTCGACTTCTTGAACAACTGAGCGCGTCTTTTCATTTCCGATTACCGGCTCCGCGAGCGACAAGAATTTTTCTTCCACCTCATCGCGCCGCATCGGGTTTCCGCTCTCCCCTTTCGGGATGATCACTTCTTCCGAGTAGACCTTGCTGCCGGACTTCACGGTCACCCGGCCGGCCCAATACTTGGGAAAATGACGATCGAGCTCCGCGTTGGCGATCACTTTAACTTTCGCCATGAGATCGTGAACCGCGCCGCTGGTCAAGAATTCCACGTCGAAGGACGCCAGGTTGATTTTGCCTCGCAGCGCTGTCACCGCCATAACGTACTGCCCGCTCCCCACCGTGGCCGCGTGACTGGCGCTGATTGACGGGCGATCGACCATGCTCGCGTTCGGTGTCGGCACGGCCAGCTCGATCGCGTCGATCCGCTCCGGCGCCAACCCATACTGCTGAATAATGCGAAGCAACGCCTCGACGCCGGCGTGAAGCTGTCGCGCGCACGGATAAGGCTTGAGCGCGACTTGCGGCAAGTGAAAGCTTCCGAAGCTCTGCAAGTGTTCCCATTTCGGCTCCTGACAGAGCGTCAGGCAGAAACCGCGTGGATCTTCGAAAGCGCGCTTCGGCCCGGTGAATCCCTGCTCGGCGGCCAAGAGAGACCTCACACCATTCTGCGCAGCATGACCAAAACTCAGATGGCGCGCCGTGGCACCCTCGCTGCCTCCGGTGATCATGCCGCCGCTATGCAGCGCTGCGATACCCAGCGCATTCGCCGTCGGCTCCGCGGACCAATCCAAGAACTTCGCGCCGGCCGCGGCGACGCCGAAGGCGCCGCACACCGTGCTCGGCCACCAGCCACGCGCAAAAAGCGCTGGAGCGTCGATCGACAGCCCAACCCGAATGACCGTCTCGTAACCGACGATGGCTGCTTCAAGAAATCTCCGGCCGCTGCCGCTGTATTTCTCTGCCATCGCGAGCAAGGATGGCACGATCATGCCGCCGATACATACTCCCGCGCCGCCGTGAATATCATCCATCTCACCGCAATGGGCGGCTACCGACATCGCTTGGACAGCGTCGAGATAAGAAGCCCGATGAGCGGTTCCAAAAAGCGTCGACGGATGCGAAGCGCCGCTCGCGGTGACCGCCAATTCGTAGGCGAGTTTTCCCGGCTCCAGCCGCGTGCCGGCGAGCAGACAACCGATGGAATCGAGAATATGAAGCTTGGCCGCGTCGATGACTTCTCGAGGAATCTGGCTCAGTTGCAGGGCGACGTTATACGTCGCGAGTTCTTCGCTGAGAGTTGGATCAGCCATTGGCGTCAGTCTTATTTTGTTCCTTCTCCCGTCTAAGGCCGTGTCCGAATGTCATTCTGAGGCGGAGCCGAAGAATCTGCTTCTTTGTAGGCTGTTGAAAAAACAGATGCTTCGCTCGCGCTCAGCATGACATCCCGGTGATTGTGCATCGCAACACAGTCTCTCTAGAAGGCTAGAATGAGGATTTCCGACAGGATGGATGCGAACCGGTCAGTTCGTTACGTCGATGACCAAATGACCGAATTCATTCACCTGCATCCTGTCGCCCGGATACACGAGGATGGTCGCCCCGACTTCTTCAACCACTGCCGGTCCCTCGAGCCGGTCGCCTTCTTTGAACCCGCTGCGCAAATAGATCGGACAGTCCACCGGCTTGTTGTCGAAAATCACCGGACGCCGGCCGCGTTCGCCGCGGTCTTCGGGGCGTGAAGCCGAAGCGAGCGGCAATTTATTGTCGAAGCGGCCGAGCGCTGAGAGACGAAGATTGACCATCATCACCGGTTCGTTGGGCGCGGAGTGGCCGTAATGCTCCTGATGGAGTTGATCGAAGCGCGCGCGGATACCATTAAAGTCTTTTAATCCGTTTAGGTTCTCGGTGATCGGCACGGGCAGCGTGTACTCTTGACCACGGTAGCGCATATCGAGAAACCGGCGCAACGCGATCTGCTCGGGCCGAGCGCCTTCCTCGGCCAAGGTGTCGAGAGCGGATTTTTCCAACAGCGAGAATGCATGCGGCGATCTCCGACCCGCCGGTTTCAGCCAGTTCGCGCACATAAGTTTGGACGTAATCGTGCTTGAGATCGGCAAGCAGCATGCCCAAGGCGGAAAAATGGGCCGGCATCGGCGGGATGATCACCCGCGGCACTGCCAATTCACGCGCGATGGCGATTGCGTGCAGCGCCCCGCCCCCGCCGCTCGGCACCAAGACACAATCGCGCGGATCGTAGCCCTTTTCGACAGACACCGCGCGGACGGAAAGCGACATGTTGAAGTTTGCGATCGTCAAGATTCCCAACGCAGCTTCTTCGACGGACAAACCGAGCGGTTTGGCAATCTTATCGCCGACGGCTTGTGCCGCCTTGTCCCGCTGTAAGCGCACGCCGCTGCCGAGAAAATACTCCGGATCGATGCGGCCGGCGATGAGATTGGCGTCCGTGACCGTGGGTTCGACGCCGCCTTTGCCGTAGCATGCTGGACCCGGAGCCGCGCCGGCGCTTTGCGGGCCGACTTTGAGTCCGCCGGCGGGATCGATCCACGCGATGCTGCCGCCGCCGTTGCCGACTTCCACGATATCGACCACCGGCAGCATCATCGGCTGGCCGGAAACATACCCGCCGACGTAGTAGCTGCTCGTGACCTCGGGATGAAAATCTTTGATCAAACTCGATTTGGCCGTCGTGCCGCCCATATCGAAGGAGATGATATGGCGGCAGTCGAGCGATTCACCAAGGCGCGCCGCCGCGATCACGCCCGCGACCGGACCCGACTCCATCATCGTGACCGGCATCTTCTTCGCGGTCTGCGCCGACATCACCCCGCCGTTGGATTGCATGACGCGAAACGTGCCGTCGAAGCCGGAATCGGCCAGCATTTTTTCCAACGACACCAAATAGCGGTTCACCAGCGGTCCGACGTAAGCATTCAACACCGTCGTCGAGGTGCGCTCGTATTCGCGAAACTCGCGGAGAATCTCGTGCGACAGAGATGCATAGGCTTGAGGAAATTGCTCGCGCAGCAATACACCGAGACGCTCTTCATGGCTCGCATTCGCGTAGGCGTGCAGCAAGCACACCGCGACGCTTTCCACGCCGGCGGATTTCAGCGCCGCGATGGTGCGAGCCGCCGAAGCTTCATCGAGCGGCTTCAACACCTCACCGGTGGCATAGAGCCGCTCGTCGACTTCGAGGCGAAGATCGCGCGGCACCAGCGGCACCGGACGCTTGAAAAAAAGATTGTAGCCTTCGGGCCGATTGCCCCGGCCGATCTCGTACACGTCGCGAAAGCCTTCGGTGGTGATAAGCCCCGTCCGCGCGCCCTTGCGCTCCAGCACGGCATTGATCGTCACGGTCGAGCCATGCACAAAGAACTCCGCGCCCGCGACATCGATCTTCGCGCCGCGCAAGCAATCCTGAATCCCGCGCGCAAGATCGTCAGGCGTCGTCAGCGACTTGCTGCGCGACACTTTTCCTTGATCGTCGACGGCGACCAAGTCCGTAAACGTACCGCCGATATCAACCGCGATTCTCATGAACCCTTTCTGCAGAATTCAAACCACTTCAACTTGCGAGAGCCTAAAAGCAGATCCTTCACCTCGTTCAGGATAACGTTGCGCCCTTGATGTCATTCTGAGCAAAAGCGAAGAATTTGCTTCACAATGCTTTTCTTCCTTAACTATCGACCAACGACCTCGCCCCGCTTTTCGTCACTTCGAAACTATCGCCGTAAAGAATCACTCTTCCCTCGGTCTGAAGCGTCACGCGCAAGGCCAAGGTCATGCCTTCATTCAAAGACCGTCGCACCGACAGACTCGGACCCAACTTCACCCGCATCGCTTTTACTCAAGAACGGCGCCTCCCACTGATTGAGGCCAATGCCGTTTGCGAGACCGTACACGGAAGCCATGCCGTAGAACTCACCGAGCTCCCGCCGCGCGGTTTCGTCGATCGCCGCCACCGTCCCGTTCGGCTTGAGCTGCTTCGCCATCGCCGCCACGATCTCCTGAGCTTTGTGATATGCGTTCTCAATCTTCGCGTTGCCGGCCAAGATGAAAGTCCGTCCCGCCTCGGCCCAATAGCGCTCGTGTTGCACGGCCAAGTAAACCGCCCAGTGATCGCCGAGCGTTGCCGCCTGCTTGAAGCTCGGCGGGTTCAATCTTTTCTCACCGGCGAGTATCCGGATGTCTTCCGCGCCCTTGTCGCGCGCCAGCCGGTCGATGTCGGCGACGATCTCGTATTCTTTTCTTCCGGGCTTGATAAAACCGCTGGCGCCGTCGCAAATCTCCCGCAGCACACGTCCCGCCTCGCGCATGGCGGCCAGCTCTTGCGCGGTCTTCATCAGACGAAGAGGTTGGAGCATCGCATCGCAGTTCTGCCAGCTCACTTGTGCTAAGGCGCCTTTCATTTCCTCGAGCTGCGGCAATGGGAATCCCTGACCGGAATCCGCCAATCCGATCCGAGCTTTCTCGAGCCCCTTCTCCTTCAAAAGCTTCGCGCCGTCGCTGCCAACTTGATTCGAAGCGCGCACATCGTCGACCCAGGTCAATGTCTTGGCGAACGGCACATCGCGGCTGCCAATGTTGAGCAGCACGGAAAGCGCACCTTCGCGCGGCACCACCGCGATGCCGCCTCGCACTTTGGGAAAATAATTGGTCAGATAGCAGAGATCGGCAAAAGAGAAATTATCGCCGTAGATCACCAGCGCGTCGAGATTGCGCTCGGCCATCCGCTCGCGCACCGCGCGCAAGCGGGATTGAAACAGCTTCCGCCGGCAATTGCTCCGGATCCCAAGTCGAGCAGCCCCGCTTTAAGACTGAATGTCGTCCAAAGATCATCTTCTGCCTCGTCTGATCAATGCGGTTCACGGTTTGAACGTTTTGAACGTGTTAACATTCTTTCACAAACATATCCCACGACGATCGCATCAGCGATTCCGCTTTGGTCTGGCCCATCACCACGGTATCGCCGAGCGTCAAATATCCGGTTTCGGGAATATATTGATTCGGGTGAATGATGAACGTCATGCCTTCTTCCAATTTCGTCTTGTTGCCGTCTTCCAAGCTTCCCGGCGCGAACGAGCCGCAGCCGAGGCCATGGCCGCGCACGCGCATGAATGGCGGACGGCAATAATCCTCGTAACCCGCTTCGATAAACGTACCGTTGATCGCCGCGGCGATATCGCTCGCCGGCGCGCCGGTGTTTGCCGCCTCCATGCCGAGGCCCATCGCCTTTTTGAGAATCGCATACTTTTCCCGCACCACCGGCGGCGGCTCGCCGAGCACCATGGTGCGGCAGATCTGCACGAACAATCCGCCGATGCACGGCGTGATCTCGCCGATGATGATATCGCCTTTCTGCACAATGCGGTCGGTCGCCGGATGAAGCGCCTGGTTATGACTGTTGGCAACCACCATGCCGAAGTTGTCTTCGGCGCCGAGCGAGCGCATGCGGTATTCGACGATGGCGGCCAGTTCATATTCCTTCAAACCGGGCCGGGCCTCCTCGTTCAGCGCGCTGACGCCGGCATCGGCGATCGCCGCGGCTCTTCTCAGTCGCGCCAACTCGAAAGCGCTTTTCGAGCGCGCCATGTTCTCGATGATGTCTTTGGCGTTGACCGGCGCCTGGCCCAATGATTTCACGATCTCGTCGTGCAGGCCCGCGTGCATCGCCTCCCGGCCGGCCAAGCCGGCCTTGCCGCTGATGCTCGACACGCGACCCAGAATTCCTTGAACGGCCGGACATCGGACACCCACGACTCTTCCTGCGCGCGCGGAATATCCCAGGCCGGTGAGATATAGAGTACGGGCGCGTCTTCGAGCGGCACGACGAGCATCGTCTCCGGGCCGACGCTGATGAAGTCGGTGAGATAGGCGACATAGTTCATGCGCAGGAAATTATGCCGGCCCGAATCGTAGACCAGCAAAGTTTGCAGACCCTTGCTCGCGCATGTCGTGGCGCACTCGCGCCAGTCGTGTTTCGAATTCTTGTTGGCCGTCCATAGTCACCTCGCTCAATTTCTACTTGGAGCCCTCACCCTGCCCTCTCCCACCTCGCAGGCGAGAGACTGTGTCGCAATGCCACAGACTACCTGGATGTCATGCGGAGCGAAGCGAAGCATCTGTTTAACCAGCGTCTTATGAAAAGCAGATTCTTCGGCTTCGCCTCGGATCCACGATCTATTTCGTCTCGCCTGCAATCCCAGTGGAGACTTCCTGCGTTCCCGAAACGTAGCCCAGCCTGCGGTCCCGTTCAACGAGCTCGCAAGGCCGCTCCTCGGCTGGACCGTAACCGCCGCCGCCGGCTGTGAAGAAAGTAACGCTGCCGCCCTTCTTCAACGGGTAGTTCGGTTTCTTGGTAAGCCAGGTGCCGGGATCCGCTGGTGATTGCTTCACGAGCGCTTTCGCGGTGGCGCCGGGTTCGCCGCCGAAAAGTCCCCATGGCGCGGTGCGTTGGCGTTCGACGTTGATGTTGGTAAACGCATCGCAGAGCACGCGCACACAAATTTCGATGCCCAAACCGCCGCGGAATTTTCCGGCGCCGCCGCTCCTCTCGCGCAGGCGCTGATGCTCGACCATGACCGGGTAGTAGATTTCTTGCAACTCCACCGGCGCGTTCTGCACATCGCCCTGGCACATGGACACCGTGGCGCTTTCGCCGTCTTCGTGCGCGCGCCCGCCCCAGCCACCGCCCATGATCGTCTGGCAGAGAAATCTTCGTCCGCTTTTCGGATCCGTGCCGAAGAACGCGTATCCGCCCATGTCGCCTTTGTGTCCTGCGGCGATCCGCTCCGGCATCGCTGGAGCAAGAGCTTTCAGGATCAGATCGATCACCGTCGGCAAGGTGCGGCTCCAGTTGCCCACCGGCGCCGGCGGCGTTGCACTCAAAATTTTTCCCTCGGGAATAGTGATCTTCAGTGGGCGGAAACAGCCTTCGTCGATAGGCGAGTACGGTGCCACCAAGGATTTGAACGCCACCCGCGCCGCCGCCACCGCGCCGGATTCGCCCGGAATTGATCGAGCCCGACACCTGATCACTGATTTCCGAGAAGTCGATGGTCATATCGCCGCCGGCGACTTCGACTCTGACTTTGAGCTGCACCGGCCGGTCGAGATGGACGCCATCGCTGTCGAACAGCGCTTCGGCTTCGTATCTACCGGGCTTGATGCGCGCGACTTGCTCCCGTGCCAAGGCTTCCGACTGCCGCCAAATCGTTTTCACCGCGCCAAGGAAGGTTTCGACTCCGTAGCGATCGACCAAAGCTCCGAGCCCTCGGTCCCCGACCCGGCAGGCCGCAATCTGTGCGCGCAAATCGCCGAGGCACGATTCGGCGAAACGGACGTTGTCCTTGATGATCTGAAAAATATCCTGATTGGGCTCATCGCCGCGATAGAGCTTCAGCGAGCGAAACTGCAACCCTTCCTCGTAGACTTCGCGCGTGCCGCTGAATCCAAAGCCAACCCGTGTGCCGCCGATATCGATCCAGTGCGCCCGCACGGCGAGAAAAGCCACGATCTCGCCGCGGTAAAAAAACGGCGTATAGACCACCACGTTGTTCAGATGCTGGCCGCACACGTACGGATGGTTCATGATCAGCACGTCGCCCGGACGAAATCCGTCCTTGCCGTGCATGCGCACGCCGTCGACGATGGCCGGGCCGAGATCGGCGAGAAAGATCGGCAGGGCGCCGAAGTTTTGCGATAGAATATTACCTGATGGATCGACGATGCCGACGCAGTAGTCGCGCACCTCGTAGATCATCATGTTGTACGAAGTCTTGCGCAGCACGGTCGCCATCTCGTTGGCGATATGCGCCAGGCCGTTGCGCACGACTTCGACGGTGATCGGATTGACAGCGGGATGTAGCATTTTTACTGTTTCATAAAGCAAGGATTCACCGCGGAGACGCTGAGAGCGCGGAGTCTTTTGATTTCAGCCCTCTGCGTCCTCTGCGCCTCTGCGGTGAGGGTCGAGAGCCTTCCGCGTTTCATTTTTCTTCTTCGGCCTGAACCGCGCGCGACGCGGAATAACCGGACACCGTGCCTTCGCGCAGGGAGTAGAGATACTTCACCGCGTCTTCATTCGACATGTATTTGCTCATATCGTAGCGCTCGCGATGAACGAAGTCCTCCAATGGGCGGCGCACTCCCTCACGCGCCGGGACGTCGGGATAACCGATCGGAATGATCAGATAGAGTTTCAATAGATCGGGCACCCCGAGAATCCGCTTGTGCGGCTCCTCGATATGAATCGATACCCACTCCGAAGTAAGCCCCAACGATGCGACGGCAAGATGAATCAGAAACGAAGCGTTGGCGAGGCTATCCGTCAGATGCGACTGCTCGCGCCCGAAGGTGTGCGCTCCCATCACCGTGCCCCACTGGCGCCGGCCGTCGCCCAGAACAACGATCACCGCCGGCGCCTGGTGCCAGTTGGCCTTGGCCTTGTTGAAGCGCAGCGATTCGTGCGGATCGTTTTTTACCTGGTAAGACGGATGGCGCAGATTGTATTCGCGCTGCTGCTCCATCCAGAAAATGTAATCGGTATTGTGCTCGGAGTACGCGTCGCGCAGTTGTTTTTTGATCTCGGGATCGGTGACGACGACAAACTCCCAGGGCTGCGAGTTCGCCCCCGACATCGCCCAGCGCGCCACTTCGAGGATTTTGTTGATCGTGTCCTCGGGAATCGGGTCGGGACGAAACTTCCGCACGCTCATGCGCGTCTTCACCAGCTTGAGCAGTGTGTCGTAGGTTTCGTTGTTGCGAGTCATTTCAAAGCCTCCATATCGTGACGGCGCTTCCGGCACTCAACGATAGAACGTTTCAAAGCGGCGCGGCGAATACTCGCGAGAATATGACAAAGCCTCGGGCAAGGAAAGAGAATGAAAACAACTGACCTGAGAAATCGGCAATAACTACTTGTCCCTGCCACTAGCGGATTCGGCTGCTTCCTGTCTACGGAAGAGCGCGAGGATGAATGCCGCGGCGCAAATTGCCGACGCGCACAAGAACACGTCTTGAAACGCGGGGGCAAAAGTCTCGCCGGCCGTGGTGCCGGGAGCGGCAGTGTCCTTCGAATGGAATTGCCGACGCGCATCGAAGAGCATGCTCCATCCTGTGGCGCCGAAGACAATGCCGAGGGTGCGCATCATGTTCGAGATACTGCCGGCCACGCCCTGCTGATCGCGCGGTATCGCGCCCATGACAAAGCTCATGTTCGGCGTTTCGAATATGCCCAGGCCCAGACCGACGACGCCCAGTGCGAAAGCCACAGAGAGATAATCCGACTGCGCACCGAGTCGGCTGATCATCCACAGGCCGAGCCCTTGAACAGCCAGGCCAAGCGCGCTCAATCCGGCGGTTCCGAAACGGTCGGACACTTTACCGGAAACCGGCGCGGCGAGCGGCGTCATGACCGCGGCCGCGAGCATCAAAGTCCCGCCTATCGTGGCTGGGTAACGCAGCACTTCAATTACGTAGTATGGCACGAGCAAGCCGACGGCGAATCGAGTGCCGTTGGCGAGAACGCCGAGGACATTGGCAATCACGAATGGCGCGCGGTGAAAAAGTTTCAAGTCGACGACCGGTGTCCTTACCCGTTTCTCGGTCATGAGAAACCCGGCAAAGCACATAACCGAGAAAAGAGCGGGGATGATCACCGGCACAGAGGACCATGCCAGCTTTCGGCTTTGACTGATCGCCGACAAAAGACTCGCCAAGCACGCTGCGAGAGTTAGAGCGCCGACAAGGTCGAAGCTCCGTCCATCCTGATTTTTTTCCAGTACCGGCAGTTTCTTTGCCGCGAGCCAGGCCAATAGCAGGGCCGGCACCACGCGGAACAGGAAAACCGCGCGCCAGCCGAACGCATCGACCAGCACGCCCCCAATCAAAGGTCCCACGGCATAGCCCGCTGCCATGCTCATCTGCAAGACGCCAAGCGCGCGGCCGCGCGCTTCCGCAGGAACGGCCAAGGTGACCAGCGCCGGAGCGGAACCGGACATCAACGCCGCCCCAACGCCCTGTGCCACACGCGCCGCGACAAGCCAACTAAACTCCGACGCCAGCCCACAACCGACAAATCCAACCGCGCTCACGAGCAAACCCACGGTCAATATCCGCCCATGTCCCCAAACATCGGCAAGCCGCCCGCAACCGAGCAACAGGCTCGCGTGGGGCAACACATAACCCACGATCACCCATTGGATGGAGCTGACTTCCAATGAAAACGCCGCAGTGATCGCCGGAAACGAAATGTTGAGAGCGCTATCGAGGGATCCGAGGAAAGCACTGAAGCTGGCGAGAACAACAGATCGCGTAAGGAGCGTTGAAGAAGAACCGCGCGATGTATGTTTCTGATCGTAGATACCTATCGTTACCTTTCGCTACTCTTACAGATACCGCGCTGCTTACAGATTCCGTTGACAAATCCGAGACACTGGACACCAAACGCAAGACTCTCTCCTATTTCCCCCAAATCTTTCGCACGAACCCCTCCTCCTCCAGCCGTCTAAGATAGCGATCATTCACATAGCCCTTCGCGTCGATACCGCGTGCTTTCGAATTACTCTCGGCGATCTGTGCAACGACCGCTTGCATCGCCTCTGCCGACGGGTACGGGACCGGTTGCAGTTGGGCGTTGAAATAATCCAAGCCTTCCGCGATCGCTTTGAGATTATTCACGCGAGTGAACTGCGCCAGCGCTTTGATCGAGTATTCGCGCTCCGTTTTGAGAATCTTGATCGCCTCGAGATACGCGCGCAGGAAGTTCATCACCTTCGCCTCCTGCTTGTCCATGAATCGTTTGCTGCCAAGCATGCCGGTGTTGAAGAACGGGATGTTCATTTTCACCGAGTCTGCGATCACATTGAGCTTGAGCCGCTCGGCCTCGCTGCCGAAAGGCGCGTTCACGACAGTGCCATCGACGTTACCCGAGGTCACCGCGGCGATGCGCGCGGGCTCGTCGCCGATTTGCAGAATAGTCGCTTCCTTGATCGGATCGACGCCAACTCGCTTCAGCAGCGCGCGCATGCCGAAGTCCGCCGAAGAACCGAAGCGGCTGACGGCGAATTTTTTGCCCTTCAATTGCTCGATGCTCCTGATCTCAGGGTGCGTGACCAGCTGGTAATTGAGTTTATCGAGCAGGCCGAGAAAGTACACGAGATCGGCGCCTTCGAGATTGGCTGCAACGCCCGGAGCGCCACTCAATTGCGATAGATCCAGGCTGCCGGAAACCAGCACTTGCACGTTGGTCGAACCGCCGGGAATGTAAACGCTCTCGGTGAGAAGACCGTACTTGACGAACAAACCGCGATCTTTCGCGATGTGGACGAGTCCGGACTGCAAGCTGATCGATCCAAGTCCCACCCGAATTTTCTCCTGGCCGTTTGCCGTGCCATTCGATCCCGAAAAAAGCACCAGTCCTAAGAGCAGGATCAAGGTTTTCATAGCGCCCCTAGTAACATGAAGTTGACGAAGCAGGCAATGGCACAGCCACGTTGAACGGCAGCATACAGTGTGCGATGTTGCCGGCATCAAGCTGAGGAGGACGATCATGGCAGACGTTACAATAAAACCTTTAACGAACGGTCCGTACGAAGTCGCCGGCGGCGCCAAACTGGTCGACAACTCGGGCAAGGAGTACGCTGCGAGTGGCAGCGATCCGTTTTATCTTTGTCGCTGCGGCGCATCGAAAGACAAGCCGTTTTGCGACGGCAGCCATAAAGAAATCGGCTTCAAAGCGGAAGAGACCGCGAAGTAGCAGCAAAACAGATTCTGCACTCCCGCAAATGAGTGCTGGGGTTCCGCAGGTTCGGATACGAAACCAGGAGGAAGCTGGTGCAAGGAAAAATCACGATTGTCACAGGTGGAGCCAAGGGGATTGGTAGACACGCAGCGCATACGCTGGCCAAAGCTGGCGCTAAGATCGTCATCGCCGATGCGGACGTGGAACGCATGCACAAGACGCTTGGCGAGATAAAAGACAGCGGCGCTGAGGGGATCGCCGTGCCGACCGACGTGCGCGACGAAAAGGATGTGCGCCGGCTGGTGCACGAAGCTATGGATCGCTTCGGCCAGATCGATGCCCTGATCAATGACGCCGGCATCGTGCCGCACTTCAATTGGGGCGTACCGCGCTGGCCGCGGGTGCGTTATCTGAGCAAAGATTTCTGGGACAGCGTCATTCAAACCAACCTCGGCGGCACATTTCTTTGTACCAAGTACGTTGTCCCCTTCATGGAGGAGCGCCGCTCGGGAAATATCGTGAATCTCTGGGGCGGCGGCCGCGCGGAAAATCACGGCGCATCGCCGTACGTCGTCAGCAAAGACGCCATTCGCACATTCACCCGCTTCGTCGCTGAAGAAGAGCGCGAATGGAACGTCTGCGTGGTCGCGTTCAGCCCCAAGCAGGCGATCGCAACGGAAGACGCGCCCGAAGAAGCGCGCAAGCGCCTGCCCGGCCCGGAAAGCCTCGGCAATGGCTTTGTCCTCGCCGCCCAAGCGGAAATGGGAATGACCGGCAAGACCGTCGAACACCGCGACGGCAAGTTGGTCGCGGTGGATTAGCGAAGATTTCGAATTGACCGGGAAAACTCACCGCAGAGGCACGGAGGGCGCAGAGAACACTAATTCAAGATAAACTCCGCGAACTCCAGCGTCTCCGCGGTGAAAAACTGTTCGGCATGTGCGCAGGAATTGCTTATCCTTCCGTTTGACCGCAGCCTGCATATTTTGTAGTTACTACGCTTCAGGAGGTGACCTATGATCGCCATAGTCGATCAAATGAAAGATCTGGTAAACAACGCCTTGGCCAACGGCTGTCCATGTATTCTCGCCACTGTTTCCGGCGACGGCGAGCCGGATATCGGCTACAAAGGCAGCATGATGGTCTTCGACAACGAGTCCCTCGCCTACTGGGAGCGCACCAAGCGACAGCACATGAAAAACGTCAAGGAGAATCCGCGCGTCATCGTGCTGTTCCGCGACGGGAAGACCAAAGCCGCCTGGCGCTTTCACGGTACTGCGACCATGCACGAAGACGGGCCGATCCGGGAGCAAGTCATGACACGTACCGTCAAGGAAGAGCTGGACAAAGATCCCGAGCGCAAGGGCGCCGCGGTGGTGATTCGCCTCGACAAAATCACCAATATGGGCGGACAAGTTCTCCAAAGCCGTTAGCATCCCGTCTTTTCGCTGCATGCCGGTCTTTACCGGCATGCAGCGCTTAAAAAATCACCTTTCAAGGTCGCGCTTCCGTCCGGAGGCGGCTGGCCGAGTTTACATCGAATTCCCGGTCACGAGCCGGATGTAGAATTCGTGTTAGTCGAGAGGCACCCGACAAAGCGGTGATTAGAGCGTCACGACCGTGGGCCGCGGCCCGCGCAAGAGACTGCGCACGCTGCAGCGAGGGCGAAGGCGGCGCAAGGGAAGATCTCACAATACGGCACTGTCCAGTCGCAGCAGCCCTGAGCACGGCCTGAGGCCGAGCCGACGCGCACTATTCAGCAAAAAATAGGAAACTTCTGACCAATACCGGAAATTGGGGAAACATCCCTGTAGATCCGGGAATCATAATCGGCGAGCGGTCGACGGAAACCGCAGCGCTCCCGATTCTTTTGCATGTAAATTGGATCGTCTAATGCTACACTAAGCGCTCTTGGGAGCTTTAAACGTGGAGCCAAACCTGCCGTCCAATTACTATGCCCGGGCTCTCAGAGCCATCGGCCAGGATCTCGCCGAGCTCTTTCCCCATCTGTTGGAGATCGAGCAACGCGAGCGCACCTTTTTCGTCCACGTGCGCTGCGACCGCAAAAGATCGGAGAGTAAGGCTCCTCCCACACCGGCGGAGGCCCCTCAATCAGGCTTGCGCGGTATTTTTCACAAGCTCAATACCATTCGTCTGGACAAACCGCCGGACAAACCGGATCTCGTCGATGTAAACCGCACCTACCATCCGATCGACATCAGCCGAATCGACGAAGCCGGGCTGCAACGGCGCATCACAGTCGGCAGAATCCCCGACATCCATGACTTAGGAGAAGCTTTGCGCACCATCGGCCGAATCCTCGATGCCGAGGAAGGCAGGCTTGTAAAACTTTTTCGCGACCAGCGCCGCGTCGCTTTCGAGTACATCGTCCGGGGCGGTGAAACCAAAAAAATTGAGATGACTCGGACGGAACTATACAAAGTGCAGCAGAGCTATTATCACGGCCGCTCGGGCCGCACTAGCCTCGATCTCTGGAAGGGAAAGGCGTAGTTTCCAGTACGCTTCGGCAGTATCCAAACGCCGCCCCCAATCTACAATCTTCCGTTCGCGCGCGAGAATCACGGCAGCCGCAGCTTCGGATCGAGAGCATCGCGCAGCGAGTCGCCGAAGACGTTAAAGGAGAATACCGCCAGGCTAATCGCCAGTCCCGGGAAAAGTGCCATCCACGGCGCGCGCTCGGCGAACTCCACCGCCGCGCCGCGCAGCATCAAGCCCCAGGCCGGGGTCGGCTCGGCCACGCCCAAACCCAAGAACGACAGCGACGCTTCCAGCAAAATCGCTTGGCCCAAAAAGGCCGTCAGCATGATCAGAAACGGCGCCATCACGTTGGGAAGCATGTGACGGAAAATAATGCGCCAATGGCTTGATCCGAGAGTCAACGCGGCTTCGACGAAAAGCATCTGCCGCAAAGCCAGCGCGCTGCTGCGCACGACAAGCGCCGCGCGCGGAATCATCGGTATCGAGATCGCCAGGATGACATTCCAGAGGCCCGCGCCCATGACCGCGACCACGGTGAGGGCGAGAATGATCAGGGGAAATGACAGCAGTATGTCCATCGCGCGCTGCGTGAAAAGGTCGATGCGGCCGCCGAAATAGGCGCAGCTTACGCCGATGACCGCTCCCAAAGACGTTCCCAGGAACGACGAACAAAATCCCACCCAGAGCGCCGTGCGCGAACCGTAGAGAAGGCGCGAGAGAACATCGCGTCCGAACGAGTCCGTGCCGAGCCAATGGCTCGCCCCCGGAGCCTGCAGCATGGCGGCATAGTCGATGTCCAGCGGATGATACGGCGCGACCCAATTGGCGAGCAGCGCCGCCAGCGCCATGAGCAGGATGATCGCCGCGCCGACAAATCCCAGCGGCCGCCTGACCAAGAAATCCCGAGCGGGAGCAATCAGAGATTGCGCATTGACCGTCACGGCAAGTCCTCAGCGGAACCGGATGCGCGGATCGAGCCAGGCGTAGAGCAGGTCGATCAAGAAATTCATGAAGATGAACACAAACGAAACCAGCAGCACCAAAGTTTGAGTCATTGTGTAGTCACGCCGGGTGATCGACTCGACGAACAGCATGCCGATGCCGTTCAGGTTGAAGACTTGCTCGGTCACCACCAGCCCGCCGATCAAGAAGGCGAACTCCAAACCGATCACCGTGACGATGGGCAGGAGCGCGTTGCGCAGCGCGTGCTTGACGACAACGGCGCGCTCCCAAAGCCCCTTGGCGCGCGCCGTGCGCACATAGTCCTCGCGCAGCACTTCCAAAACCGCGGAGCGTGTCATGCGCGTCGCCATCGCCGAATAGCGATACCCCACCGCCAACGCCGGCCAGATGAGCTGCGACAAATTGGCCCAGGGATCGGTCCAGAAAGACGTAAAGGTCAGCGGCGGCAGCCATTTGAATAGGATCAGAAACGCCAGAATCATCACGATGCCGAGCCAGAATGACGGCATCGCCAGTCCGCCGATCGAAAATATCCGCACGGCATAATCGATCCACGTGTCCTGTTTGAGCGCCGCTAAGGTGCCCAACGGCACGGAGAGAAGGATGGCGACGAGCGTGGCCATGAGCGCCAGTTGAACGCTCAGCTCCAAACGAATCTTGATCTCGTCAATAATCGGCCGTCCAGTCCACATCGAGTGGCCGAAATCGAGTCGCACGATGCCGACCATCCACACGGCGAACTGCTGCGCGAGCGGTTTGTCGAGTCCAAGTTGGGCGCGCTCGCGCTCAAGCGCCTCCTTGGGCGCAAACGTGCCGCTGCCGGCATATTTGAGCTCGACAATATCCCCCGGCGCCACGCGCAGCATGAAGAAAACCAGCACCGCCACGCCGAAGAGCGTCGGGATCATCAGCAGAAGGCGCTTGAGAATATACCGGTGCATTCGCCTAACTTTTTACTTTTACCCTTTTAATTTTTACTTTCTTACTGCGCCAGCCACACGTCGCGCAGATCCTGATTGACGTAGTGGCTTGGACCGATCTTCCAACCTTTGAGCCTGCTGCTGTGCGGCACGATGCGCTGCCACCACAGCACGGGGAACTGATAGGCCTGGTCGCCGATGACGCGTTTTTCGATCTGACGAAGGAGCGGCAAGCGATCTTTGAGATCGAGCATGCGGCTCTGCCGTTCGAACAATTCATCCACCGTCGGATCCTTGTAGCGGGAATAATTGATCGGGCTCTTGTCGCTGCTCAGATACTTGAGCAGATAGAGATCAGGCTCGTCCATAAACTCGCAGGTAAAATCGATGCCGGCGTCGTAGTTTCCCTGGCGAAAATCGTTGAAGTACGGCCCGCCTTCCTGCGGCGTATGCGTGACGTTGAGACCGATGCGGCGCCACTGATCGACGACAAAAACTCCGGTGATTTCGTAGGGCTCCCGAACATTGCGGTTCTTCAACACGAACGAATAGTTCTCCGGCACCCCGGCCTCTTTCAACAAACGCTTGGCTTCATTCCGAGCAGCGTTGATATCCTTGCCGAAACCGGGCAATTTGCCGAGCTCTGCCGCAGGCGTGGCGAACTCCGAGCCGGGGCGATAGACACCGCCGATGAATTTCATCACGGAGATTTGCGACAACGCCTTCGACGCCTCGTTGCGATCGATGGCGAGACTGAGCGCGCGCCGAACCCGCGCGTCGTCGAACGGCTTCTTTTCATTGTTGAATACGACCATCAAGTTGCACGCCCAGGGAGTTTCTTGGACCACGGCTTTGTTGCCCAAACTCTTGACGACATCGTCGCGCGCCGCCGGATTGAAGCCGCGAAACTCCACTGCCGCCTGCCCGCTCCGCACCGCGGCCACCCGTGGCGCGGTGTCGCGAATGAAAATCGCGCGATAGCTGTCCAGGTAGGGCCGTCCGGCGATGTGGTAGTTGGGATTTTTCTTGCCGGTCCAGTGCGAACCGGCGACGTATTCGCCGAAAGCGAACGGACCGGAGCCGAGAATATTTTTCTCGTACCAGCGCGGATCCTTCTTGAGCTTCTCCGCGCTGTAGATGAAATTCCAGGGCGAAGCGAGATTGGCGAGAAACGATGCCGCGATATGCTTCAGGCGAAACACCACCGTCAGCTCGTCGGGCGCTTCGACTCGATGGACCATGGCATAGGACGCCTTGCGGGCACTGGCGACGCCTTCCGGAGGAAAGATGATCTTGTCATAGGTCGCCTTGACGTCTTGCGCGGTCAGCGACGAGCCGTCGTGAAACTTGATGCCCTTGCGGATTTTCACCGTCAGGCTGAGACCGTCTTTGGAAAACGCCCAGCTCTCGGCCACGTCGCCGACGATCTTCGGATAATTGTGCGGATCGAAACGCAGCAGCGTGCTGTAGTGCGGCGCGATCGGATGGATCATCGCGAAAGTCGTCTCGCGGTGACCATCGAAGGAGGGCGGCGTTTCCGCGACGGCGAACACCAGCTCGCCGCCCGGTCGAGGAGCTTCTCCGGCCGATGCCCCGGCCGGAACGAGGGCCGAGATAAGGAGCGCGAGCGCCAATTTGAAATGACATGTAAGCAGGACTTTGAGCATGTAAAACATAAGTCTCCTCCGCAACGGATGTGGCAATGCCGTCCAACGCTGGCTGCGAAAGTATGGGATTCTCGCCGGTAATGTCAAGAAAGTAACCCGCTTTAACGATCGGCCGATGTTCTGCGGTTCATTTTCAATCCGCCATTGTGAAAACTCTATCGGAGCCCTTCGACACGGCTCAGAGCGAACGGTATCAAGTACGGAATTTCAAAAGAAGTGATTCCGTTACGAGGTGAAAGATTTTTCCTCTGGGCGGCAGTCACAGCCAGTCTCGCCTCGATACTTTCGCTGTGAATCAAACCCATCGAAGGGCGCTGCGCAAAATTATCTGAAACATGTCCGACCAAGGATGAATTTGCCGCCTCGGTGGGCTAAAATGATCCGCTGATCATGCGCGCTGAAAATCTCACTGTTGCAAATCACTCGACGCCATTTAGACACCGGCGCCTTGGCCGCCCAACGGTCATGACCGGTAACGAACGGCGCCGGATCAATCCCAATCGCGGGCTGATCAAGCTCTGCGAGCGCTACACGGACATCCTGGTTTCGCGCTTCGTCTACCCGCTGATCGGCCATCTTTGGAGTCCATACAGTTGGCTGCTTGAAAAACGCTTTACCCTCACGGAGGCGAAACTTTCGCCTGCCGGCTGGCCGCGCGGGCTCGCGCCGCTGCGACTGCTGCTCATCACGGATATCCATGCTGGAATCTTTCTACAGCCGAAAACGCTCGGCTGGATCATCGCCGGCCTGATGCACACGAAACCCGATCTGGTCGCCATCGCCGGCGACATGGTCACCGGTCACGTCAGCGAGGCGAATCCCTATCTCGATGCGTTGGGGGAGCTTACCGCCGCGCCGCTCGGCGCCTGGTTCTGTTTCGGTAACCACGATTATTTCGGCGGCGATCCGGAAGAGCTGCGCAAAAATT
This sequence comes from uncultured delta proteobacterium, assembly GCA_963745035.1. Lineage (GTDB taxonomy): Bacteria > Desulfobacterota > Binatia > UBA9968 > UBA9968 > DP-20. The sequence goes on from CAVUVW010000013.1 coordinate 1,237,237, forward strand.
TGGCGGCGATCGGCATCAAGACACTGAAAAATGAGAGCGCGCGTCTCAGTCATCGCGGCGGTTCCTTCATTCTCGGTGGGATTGATGACTTACTTTTCGGCAAGCCCGACTGGCAACGCCTCGAAGCGACGCACGGCACGCCGCATTTGTTATTGGCTCACAATCCGGATCATTTTTACGACGCCGTCGCGCGCAGCGTGCCGCTCATGCTCTCCGGCCACACCCACGGCGGCCAAATACGCCTCCGCAATGGTCCGCCGGTCATTCGCCAAAGCCGATATTGCCTGGATGAGGGGAGCTACGCGAGCGGCGCATCGACTTTGGTAGTCTCGCGCGGTCTCGGCAGCGTTGCTTTGCCATTTCGCTGGGGCGCCGACCCGGAAGCAGTGCTCATCGAAATTGTTCCATCGTTGTGAATGGAAGCGCACGCTGGCGATAAGAGCTACCGCGAGAGTAAGTAGCGATCTTCGATCCTCCATCCTCGATCCTCAGCGGTAGTCTGCGCCCCGGACTTTCAGGAATACTCGCGGAACATTCGGTAAAAATGTGCTGAACCGGAAAAGGTTCTTCTCATCGTCGATGCCAATCACGATCACCGGTTTGTAGGCTTCGATTTGCTTGCGCTGCCAAACCTGCCGCTCGCCGCGAACATTGGTCAAGATAATATAGGCGCCTTCGCCCACCTGCTCGCGTGGCAGCGCGTTCAATAACGCGAAGAAGTCGATCGCGTGAAACTGCTTCAACGGCCACTCCTGCAATTCTTCTTTGCGATCGCGATAGATAAAGGCCAGCGTCTTCTTGAAACGCCCATCGACCGGATAGGCGCGAACCAATTTTTCGTACTTCCAAAGCGGCCGCGTCGAGTACGGCGGTTCGGCCCAGCGAACCTTGGCCTCGATCAGCGCCGCAAGCGGTTACGGGAGCGCTTTGACGCCCATAAATCCGAGTATCGTCCTGCGCACCGCGTTGTTCTCGTCATCGAGCTTGACGAGGCTGAAATGATCCGCGCCCTTGAACATGTGCTGATGAATTTCTTTCGCGCCCGCGGAACGAAGAGCATCGGCAAACCGCCGCGCGTCGAGGGCAAAGCCTGGAAAATCCGCGAAGGCGGTCATGATCAAGAACCGCGGCGCGCCGGCGCGCGCATGATGAATCGGAGAGGCGCGCTTCAATAGTGTGCGCTCATTGCCGAAGGTTTTCTCCGTGGCCAGTTTCTGATTATTGCTGACGCTCCACGTCGGCGCCAAGTCGTAGAGACCGCTGAATGAGATCACGCCGGCAAGGGCATCGGCAGAAACCCCTTGCTTTGCAAGATAGCTCTTGTCGAGAGCCACCAAGGATGCCAGATGCCCGCCGGCCGAATGACCGGAAAGATAAACCCGCTTGGCGTCGAAGCCATATTTGTCCGCGTCTCTTAGCAGACGCGCCACTGCCGCCGCGACATCCTGCGCCTGCGCGGGATGGGGGTGCGCGGGAGCCAATCGGTAGCGCACCAACGCCACGGCGACTCCATCATTGACCAAGTTTTCAGCCAGCGATGGTCCGATGCGATAGTCATCGTCCGGCAAAAGCCAGAAACCGCCGTGCACGAAGATCAAAAGCGGCGGTTTGGCATTGGTTTTACCCGGCAGATAGAGATCGAAGCTCTGCCGCACGTCGCCGCCGTCGTTATAAGGAACATTTTTGATCACGACCGGCGCCGGAGTTTTTGCGGGAAGAGACGCCCGCGGCGAGGGCTGCGCGGCGACCCATTGAGCTAAACATAAAACGGCAAACCCTACACAGAATATCCGGATACTCATGAAAGCAGCAGGTAAAATTTCGAAGAGATTCGCTAAGCGACTCGATGCTTCGAGCGAAATGTAAACAATAAAAGATTTCTCTCTTCGTTCGAAATGACAACAGGGTTCCATTGCGTCTCTGCGGGAGATACTCCGAGATTCGGCCGCACATGATTGCTCGACGCCAATCGGAGTTTCATCACGCCGCGCATTTGTCCCGCCACTCTTTCAACAAGCGATCGCGTTCGCCGGCCTCCAGATGGTTCAGCGCCTGTGCGACGATATCGAGGCCGACCATCTCGCTCCACGCCTGGATCAGGCGCTTGGTCACCGGTCCCGGCACCTCCCTGGTCGGGCGCACGCCGTTGATGCTCTGCACCGGCAGGATCGTCGGGCTGGTGCTCGCGAGAAAAGCCTCCTCGGCATTGTAGGCATCATAGGGCGTAAAGTTGCCGTCCATCACTTCGATCTTCAGCTTCGCCGCCAACTCGAACAACGCGTCTTTGGTGATGCCGTCCAGCACGTTCTTGTTGGAAGGCGTGCACAGCCTGCCGTTCAAGACCAGAAAGAAATTGTGCGCGTTGGACTCGCTGATGTTGCCGTCGAGGTCGAGCATCAGCGGAATCGCGCGCGGATCGACCTGCTTGGCTTCGAAGATCGCCATGTTGTGATTCATCTTGTTGTTGATCTTGGCTTTGGGCTCCAGACACTGCGGTGGGATGCGCCGGGTGGACGGAACGACCAGCTTGACGCCGTCGATGTAATCGCGTGCGAACTCCTCGAAACCGATCGTGATGCAATAAATCGCCACGGTCGCTTGGCCCTGGGTTCGATTTCCTCGCGACGAGCGCAGACCTCGGCTGACGACCTGCCACAAAGCAACTTCCTCGTTCTTTTCGAGCATCGGCCGATTGCGCTCGAGCACTTCCAAGGTAACTTTTTCCACTTCAGCCGGCGAAAGACCGCAATCGATGCGCGTATAGCGGAGCGATCGGAACAGCCGCGCGGTGTGATCGCGCAATCGAAATGGCTTGTGGGCGAAAGTTCGCGTCACATCGTAAACGCCGTCGCCGGCGTTGAAACCCGAGTCGAGCACGGAAACTTTCGCTTCACTCTCCGGCACAAACGAGCCGCTCAGATAGATGATCTTTTCAGCCATGATTCGCTCCTGCGTGACCCAAGTCTCTCAATGTTTATGAGGGACGGCGGCGCCTGTCAACGCGATATTCTTCGTCGCGCCGCCGAGCGCCGACGTCATCAGTGCGATGACGCTGAAAACTATCGCCGAAAGAAAAGTGATATTGAGTGCAGCCACGAAGCCCATCGGATTCTCGGTCGTCAGATTCGCCGCGGGCTGGCCAGTATAATGCTCGAACGCAAGCGACATGCTCAATCCGCCCAGCGCCACGCCCAAGACATTAGCGAATCCGAAGGTGACGTGGTTTACGGCCGAGGCGAAGCCGCGATGCTCTCTGGGCATCATGCTGATCATCGCGGTCGAATTGGCGGGGTTGAATATGCCGTTGGTGATGGCGCCGACAACGATCAAGAGAGCCGGCAGGATCCAGTGCGAATCGGTGCGCAGGAGCCCGCCGATCGCCAGCGAGACGATCATGAACAGCACGCCGCAACTCGCCGGCACCCGGGGCCCGAGCCGATCGGTCAAGTAACCGCTGAGCGGCGCCAGTGCCACGGTGAGAATCGACGGCGCCATGAACAGCATGCCGACTTGAGTCGCCGAGAGATGCAGCACATCCTGGAGATAAAACGGCAAGAGAAATCCCGTGAGCGAATAGCACATTCCGATCACCAGTAGACTGATGACGCTGAAGCTGAAGCGCCGGATCTTGAAAAGTTCCAAGTTGACGAAGGGATTTTTCGTTCGGGCCTCGTGCAGAAGAAATCCGGCTAGGCTGCCGACCAGGATGATCACCAGAAAAGTCTGCACCGAATCGCCGACCACTTGATGCGTGCGCCTGTCGAATAGAAACACCAAGGTGGTCGTGATCGCAAATAGCAGCGCCGCGCCGAGATAGTCAATCGAAATAGGCGCATGCTTCATTGCATCGCGGCGGCGCTTCAGATTGGCGAACGCAAGCACCGCGCCTACAAAGCCTACCGGCGCGAGCAGAAAAAAACTCCAGCGCCAGCTGAAGTAATCGATCATCAAGCCGCCGATGCTCGGCCCAAGGATGAATCCCACATGGTGCGCCGTGGTCATGTAGCCCTGCGCCCGTCCGGCGAGGTCTTCCGTCACCGACTCCGACGCCAGCGCCCGGCTCGACGACTGCAGCATCGCGCCACCGACGCCCTGAACGAAACGAGCGAGGATGAGTTGGAGCACTGTCTGGGAAAAGCCGCACATCAGCGAACTGGCGGCAAAGACGAGAAACCCCAGCGCGAACATCTTCTCCCTGCCCCAAAGATCCGAGATCCGCCCGAAGATCATCGACAAGCCGATATTGGAAAGCTGGTATGAAAGCAGCGCCCAGGAAACACCGAGCAGATCCGTGCCCAAGCTCTGCGCCACCGTCGGCATCGAGATGCTGACGATGCGCGTCGCCGTGCCGGAAAAAAAAGTCCCGAGAAGCGCGGTTGCGAGCAGCAGATAATTGACGCGAGAATCCACGACGTTGTAGCGTTTCTTCGATGGAATTCTCAATTATTAGCGGAGAACAGTTCACGCGGCAAATGCTGAAGAGGAAATCAATTGGTGCACGGAGCCAGGTGCCAGGGAGGTTCGAGATAGATCAGATAAAAATAATTGCACCGTTCGCCACGGGTTGATTTGTCATTTCGAGCGCGAAGCGAGAAATCTTTCGCAGATAGTTTGTGACAATCTGGAGCCCCCATAGGAGAAAGATTTCTCCCTTTGGTCGAAATGACAGAAAAAGAAAACAAAATTCCTTACATGCGCTAACCTGGAAGTTCTTCGATTCGAACGGCTTGAACGATTTGAACGTATTGAACGGCTTGAACTTTGGGTTTTCTTTTCTACCGCCCGCCGGAAACGTCGAGGATTGCGCCAGTGGAATAGGAAGCCTCGTCCGATAAGAGCCACATGATCGCACGCGCAATTTCGTCGGCTTGGCCGCCACGCTTCATGGGAACGTAATGTTTGACTCGCTCCACGCGGTTGGGTTCGCCGCCGCTCGCGTGAATGTCGGTGTACACGACGCCGGGTCGCACGGCGTTGACGCGAATTCCCTCGGTGGCGACTTCCTTCGCCAAGCCGATCGTGAAGGTATCGATCGCCGCTTTCGCGGCGGCATAGTCGACGTACTCTTCCGGCGAGCCGAGCTTCGCCGCCACTGAGGAAACGTTGACAATGGCGCCGCCGCTGCCGCCATGCCTGGTGGACATGCGGCGAATCGCCTCGCGCGCGCACAAGAAGCTCCCGGTAACGTTGACGGCGAACACGCGGTTCAAGCGCGCCGCATCCATATTTTCAACTCGCGTTTGCTGGTTGACGATACCAACATTGTTCACCAATGCGGTGACCGGCCCGAGCGAGTCGTCCACGGTCTTGAACAGCCGGATAACGTCGGCCTCGACACTCACGTCGGCGCGAACAGCCACGGCGGTTCCGCCGGCGCTCACGACGTCTCGTACAACCGAATTCGCCGCGTCCTCGTTGCGCAAGTAGTTGACGCACACGGCATAGCCGGCGTTTGCCGCAAGACGAGCCGTCGCTGCGCCGATTCCTCGGCTACCACCGGTGATAATGACAATGTTTTTCATAGTTGAGTGACTTTGACTTCCAACACGATTTTGATGGTCGATTAACTATTCGGTGATAAACCACAGGATCAGAATTCGATGTCCAGTTTTCTTCAAAGCGAATTACCAGAATATTTTATCGGATCACAGTTCGCCTGGATTCCCGCTAAAAGCATGCGGAAATGACGATAAAAGGCCATGGCCCGCATTAACGAAGCTCCTCGAGGAACTTCGCGATGTCGCGGCTCCAGTCCTCGCGCCGTGCTTCGACGATGGGCATGTGCGGAACACCGTCGTAAGCGATGAATCGAGCATGGGCGCCCATCGCCAAGGCGATGCTGCGCGCCTCTTGGACGGTCGTGCGCTCATCCTTTTCGCCATGCAATATCAGCGCGGGTTGCTTTACTGCGCGCGCATAGTCCACCGGATTGTGCGCGAACGCATCGAAACCATTCTGAACGCCTCCCCAGAAGAGCAGCAACTCGGCGAATGGCGACGCCGGGAAGTCCCATGGCCCGAAAGCGATTTTTGCCGGTATTGAGAAGACTGTCGAAAGTCGCCTCGATGATAAGGCCATCAGCCTTGACGCCATGCGCCGCAATTGCGCGCAGCACTGCCGCGCCGCCCATGGAAATGCCGTAGAGAACAATTTTCCGCTCCGGCCACGTCCGTCGCATGTATTCCACCGTCGCGACAACATCGCGAGATTCTTTTACGCCAATCGTCGTTCCCGATCCCGAAGAACCGCCCGAGCCGTAGAAATCCACGAGCAACATCGCATATCCAAGCTGATGAAATGCGCGAGCCGTGTTCAACAAAGTCGATTTGCTCGCCGCATAGCCATGAAAAAGCGCACGATCAACGGCATCGCGTCCTTTCCCGGTATATACCACGCCTCCAAGGGCGAGGCGTTTGAACTCGAGAAGCGATGCGTCTCGAACGAAAGATCTAGATCGCCGGTGTGCGCCCGGTCTGTGGCCGCGGAATATTCACGCCCGAGAAAAACACGGTGACTTTATCGAAAAGACTTAAGCGTTCCGGGCGCCGCCGTGCGCTCGCCGCGCTCGGCAAAATGCGTCATCGCCCAAACCTGCATGAAAGCGGCTCCGTTCGCGCCGACTAAAGCGCCGAGCATCACAGCAGAAAAAAGTTTGACCAAACGGCGAAAGGAAGGCTCCGCAAGACGCATTTTGCAGTCACTCGCCCTAACTTGCCATGTCATCACGGAACAGACTTCAATTGTGCAAATACCGTATCCAGTCGCTTGGACGCACCGTCCAACTTTTGGCGCGTGCTTTCCAACCATTCCCGATCGGTTTTTAACCCTGCTCGCTGGGCCGCGAGCATGCGTGCGACTTCCGCTGGCTGCGGGCCGCCGACCACGCGCGCCGATTGAACCATATTCTCGGCCGTCAGCGATTTTCGAAACTGCGCCTCGCTCAACGGCAGCTGCGCGTTGGTCATTTTGAAAGACTTCGCCGCGTCGATGTAAATTCGTTTTGCCTGATCGTAAGGAATATCGACCGGCCGGAGATTATTCCCGCGCCCAAAATTGACCAGTTCCGACGCAAAGTGATGGCCGACGCGAAATGGCACGTCGGCGTCGCGCTGCAATACGTCCGCAAGTTCGGTCGTCGTCGAATAGTCAGCATTGACCTCATCCAGCGCGCGCTTGGCGTTGAAATTGAGCTGCTTCGCGACCGCCGTGAGATTGTTCAACATGCGCGCCATCCGATCGAGCCCTTCCACTGGCTCCCTGCCTTTATAGTCACCGAGTCCGTGCGGCACGTTATGCGCTTTGAAAAGATAAGTTGTGCTGATCCCCAAAACCTCGCTCGCCGCGACGCGGATATTGTGCAGCGCGTTGGGATTGCGCTTTTGCGGCATGATACTGCTGGTGCCGGTCAGTTCGCCTTCTTCGAGTGTCAGCCACGGCGTGGTCATGCGGTATTGCGCTTCAAGATCGGAAATGAAGGTTCCGACCGTCAGCGCCGCCGCGCTCGCAACGCTCACGAGCTCGACGCCGGTGTCGATCGGTGAAATCTGATTCGCATCGAGGGAATTTTCCACGATTCCGTCAAAACCCAGCAATTCGGCAAGCCGGGCGCGATTGACGGGGAAACTCGAAGTTCCCAACGCCGCGGAGCCAAGCGGCGATTTATTGACGTTAGCGTAGGCGCGGCGCAGCCGCTCGGCGTTGCGCTCAAGCGCCTCCACGTAGGCGAGAATGTAGTGACCAAAGGAAATGGGCTGCGCCTGCACGCCGACGGTGTATGCGGGCACGATCGCGTCAGGATATTTCGCCGCAAAATCCAGCAGCGTCGCTCGCGCGTTGTTGAGCGCCGCCAACGTGGTTAAGACTTGCGCGCGCTGAAATAATCGGTTGCGAGTCGCGCCGATATCCTGCCGGCTGCGCCCGGAATGCATCCGTGTCACGTCCGCCCCGCCCGCCGCGATTAGGAATTTTTCCAACTCGAGGTAATCGCCCGGCCGCTTCGCGCCGGCTTTCTCCCCATCAGCGATCACTTGAGACACCGATTCCGCAATCACCTTGCCCAGCGTTTTCGGCACGATGCCCTGCTCCACCACCATCACCGACGACGCTTTGTTCATCTCTCCCAAATAGTAAAACTCGTCGCGTCTTTCCTGCGCGTAGACGCGAGTTGTTATCAAAGCCAACCCTAAAGCTGACATCACAAAGATTCTACGGAGATTCATCTGTTTTTCCTCCCAGTAAGGTTTTTCGTGAACGCGAGGACTATCTAGACCGAGATCTACTGCAACGGCAACGTGAACAACTGCTGATCCGGTTGGATCAGATGTTCGTGACCCTTCTCCGTGACCGCGCAGGTATATTCGACTTGCACGGTGCCCCAGCCGGCTTCGTGATTGGAGGCTTCCAGGTTGACCGTCATACCGGGCTCCATCGGGATATTCGTCGTGTTCGGCAGGAACGGATCGTCGACTTCTTCGGCCGGACCGAGCAGAAACGGAAACTCTCGCGCTTCCAGGCCGATGGTGTGGCCGAGAAAGAAATTCGAATAGTTCGGCAAACCGTTAGCACGCACACCCGCGATCATGGTTTCGTAAAGCTCTTGCGGCCGCACGCCGGGTTTGAGCGCGTCGACCGATTTGAGCACGCCGGCCTGAATGGCATCGTAGCGCTTGCGATGCTCGGCTGTCGGCTCCGCGCCGACGCAGCCGGATTTGCACACGTCCGCGTGGTAGCCGTTGATCGAGCAGCCCATGTCCACGCGGAAGATGTCGCCCTTCTGTAGCACGTTGTCCTTGATTGCCGGGAAATTGCCACCGCGCGTAACCGCCATGTGCATCCAATACACTTGGCCACCCGCTTTGGCGATTTCGCCTTTGTAGATGCTCGCCAGCTCGTTTTCCGTCACTCTGGGTCTGCACGCTCGCAGCATCGTATGGATCGCCTGTTCGTTGATCTCCGCTGATTCTCTAAGGCGACGAATCTCTTCCGGAGTTTTGATCATGCGGACGTAGCGAAAAAACATCGAAGCCGGCAACAAAGTCGCGTGCGGCAGCCCCGCTCTAATTCTCTCGTAAATCGTAATCGGAATCGCGAAGTGGTCCATGCCGATGCGGCCATTGGCCATGCCCTTCTCTTCGATGAGCTGGGCCAGTGCCTTTTCCGGCGTCAGACCCTTGGATTCGCTCGCGGCAAGCTTCACGGTTCGCTGCTCGACAGCGGAGAGTTTTGCCATGTCGGCAATATGTGGATTCCGCGGCCGGCCGTAAATGTACTTCTCTTCAACCCAGACGGCATCGAGCGACGCATAGCCGACGTCACCGCCGGGAATCAGCAAAGCCGGTTTCTGCTTTGGATCGCGCGGATAGACGACGTAGACCTGCGAGCCGCCGTAGCGATAACCGTTCTGGCTCCACGACGCATGGCCGCTGAGATAGTAAATGTTCTCCGGCGTCGCCGCGACCACGCCCGCGAGATCGAATTTGTCCATCAAAGCATGAAGACGTTCTTTGTTGTAAAGCATGTGAATGCTCCTCCAATGTCATTAGCTGGAGTGATGGAGTATTGGGTCGGAAATCACCACTCCATCATTCCATTACTCCATCACTCCAATCTTCCTACACGCCGTTTTCCGATCGCCACGGCCGCGCTTCCAGCGGCTTCACCGCGACTTCGAGTACCGCCGGCCCCTGATGGGCCAACGCCCGATTTAACGCCGGTTTCAATTCATCCGGTTTCTCGACTCGCTCGCCGAAAGCGCCGAGAGCGCGCGCCACGCCGGCGTAGTCGCCGCGCAGGGCAATGCCGATCTCGTGGCCTTTGAAGCGCTCGTGCAAGGTTTCGCGACTCGCGCCGAGACTTTCGTTATTGAGAATCACCGTCAAGGTGCGGATCTCGTTGCGCGCCGCGGTTTCGATTTCCATGCCGGTCATGCCGAACGAGCCGTCGCCGGTGAAATTCACCACGGTCTTGTCGGGATTGCCCAACTTCGCGCCCAAGGCCGCCGGCGTCGACCAGCCCATGGCGCTGGTGCCGCCGAAGCCGATGAAGCCGAGAGGATTCAAAGCTTCATAGTGATGCGATACGTAGGCGCGCGTCACTCCCGCGTCGTGCAGCAGGATAGTTTTTTGGCGTCGAGCCGGTGCGTGATATCCCAACACGCGCGATACGGATTCATCGGAATCTCATTCGAAGTGAGGCGAGGATTCCATGACTCCAACCATTTCCCCTTGAGATCTTTGATTTCCGCGGCAACATCGGCCGCCATGCCCTTTCGGTACCCACCGAGCTTCTCTGCTCCTCGCTGGAGCAGCGCGCGCAAGAAAAGTTGAATGTCGGAAAGAATCACCAGGTCCGCCGGATAGTTCTTGTGCAGCTCGGCGGGATCGATATCCACCTGGACGAGCTTGGCGTGCGCCGGCTTGGGCAGCCAGCTCGACGTCGCGTGCTGGCGAAAGGCGCAGCCGAGCGCGATCACGAGATCGGCTTCTTCGGCGAACTTGCGCGATTGGCCGGTGCTGTAGACCGCGCGCGGGTAGCCGCCGAGACCGAGGCAGAGCGGATGATCCTCCGGCATCGCGCCTTTTGCCGGAAGCGTCGCCATCACGGGGAGCGTGTAAGTTTCCGAAAGCTTGACGAGATCGTCGGTCGCCCGGGACCAAAGCGCGCCTCGTCCGGCGTATATCAAAGGCCGTTTCGCGCCTTGCAGTAATTCGATGAGATTGTCGACGTCGTCGGGATCGGGGCCATAGCGCACGCGCCGCGTTTTTGATAGGGCGGCAGCTCCGCTTGCGCCATGCTGATATCTTGCGGCACCTCGATGATCACCGGTCCGGGCCGGCCGGATTTGCGACGGTGAAGGCGCGACGAAAAACTTCCGGAATTCTCTCCGCCGATGGAACGCTGAACGTCCACTTTGCCATGGTTTGAAAAGTGTCGAGGTAAGGAACTTCCTGCAGCATTCCCTTTGCCAGTTGCTTGCGCGAGCTATGGCCGAAAATCACGACCAGTGGCACGCAGTCGGTGAATGCATTCACGATGGCCGTAAAAGCATTGCAGCGCCCCGGCCCTTTTGTCACCATCGCGACACCGACCTCGCCCGTGCTGCGCGCATAACCGTCGGCGATATAAACGGTCGCCTGCTCGTGGCGGGTCAGTATAAGTGGCATCTCTCCGTTTTGATGCAGCGCGTCGAAGATCGGCAGAATGTCGTCTCCCGGGAGCGTCGAAACGAATTTCACTCCCTCGGTCCTGAGAATATCTACGATGGCATCGGCAACGCGCATAAGTGGTTTACCTACTTGGTGGCAAATTTTTTGAAGAAGCCCTCTTCCTCGAGTTTACGCACGAATCGGCCGTCGATAAAGTCATTGGGGTTCTTGGCTTTCAAAGACGGTTGTTTCTCGGCGAGAAACTCGAGCACGAACTTTATCCCTTCCGGCGACGGCGTGAGATACTGATTCAAAAATTTTCCCGGGCCTTCCTGGGACTGCGCCAGCGCGGGATCGTCCTTGGGCACGCGCATATACTTCGCGACGACGGGCAAGGTCAGATCCGGTCGCGTCTTGTAGAGGTAAATGGCTTCGCTGGTCGCGCGCAAAATATTGAGAACCGTATCGGGATGAGCGTCGATGAACCTGCGCGTGCTGACGATCGAAATGACAGGGAAAGGAAAGTCGAGGCCGGCGAGATCGAAAATCTCGCGATGGCCGGCTTTGGCCGCCGCATGCGACGTCGGCGGAGTCAGCACGCCGGCTTGAAATTTACCCTGCAACAAACCAGCAAGAACTTCCGGTGATCCGCCGGCGGACAGTACTCCCACGTCGCGGTTGGCGACCCAGCCGAAATGTCTGAGAAACGCCAGCGCAGCGAAGTAGCTGTTCCCGCCCGCGGCGCCCGCCGCGAGGGTTTTCCCCTTGAGGTCGCTGATCTGCTTGATCTGCGGGCTGGCGTGAATAGCGAAAGTCAGCCGGGTAAATACCGTGCCCAAGATGGCGATCTCGGCGCCGTTCGCGGCAGCACCAACGGCCGCGGCGCCGCCGACCTGAGAAACATCCACGGACCCGCCAAGCATCGCTTGTATCGGGCGAGATCCTCCGACGTAGACCAATTCAGAATCGTAGCCGTACTTTTCGAAAAGCTTCAGCTCTTGGGCGATCCAGAACGGCGGGTTCGCATACGCGAAGGCGCTAAATGCAAGCCTGAGTTTCTTCGGCTGGGCGCCGTGCAGAGGCAACGGCGCTAGAATGCACAGAGCCGCAAAAGTGCCATAGATAAACCACGTCACACGCCTTTTCATCGGAACCACAACTGCAAGGAAATGCCAGACACATATTTCCAAACATTGCCGCAGTCAAGGTTGGATTCCGACAAACCAAGCGCCCGAGGAGAATGATCAATCCTCCTCGCGCCATGATCTCAAGACGTGAACGATCTGATCGACGCAGGCTTCCGGTCTTGTGCCCAAGGTTCGGAGATGTATTTCCGGGGCGAGCGGCGCTTCGTAGTCGCTGTCGATGCCGGTGAAATTTTTCAGCTCGCCGCGCCGGGCTTTCGCGTAAAGACCTTTGACATCGCGGCGCTCGCACTCTTCGAGCGGCGTATCGACAAAAACCTCGACGAACTCGCCGCCGTCAAACAGACCCCGCGCCAGCTCGCGCTCGGCTCGATAGGGCGAGATGAAGGCGACGATGACGATCAATCCGGCATCGACGAGAAGCTTCGCGACCTCGCCGACCCGGCGGATGTTTTCCACCCGGTCCTCTTCGGTAAATCCCAAATCCCGGTTGAGCCCATGGCGGACGTTATCGCCGTCGAGAATGTAGGTGTGTTTGCCGGCGGCGTGCAGGCGCTTTTCCAGGAGATTGGCGATGGTCGATTTTCCCGAGCCTGAAAGTCCAGTGAACCACAGGCAGCGGGCTCGCTGGTACTTCATCTCGGCGCGGGCGATTTTAGTCACTTCCAGCGCTTGCCAATGGACATTGATCGCCCGACGCAACGCGAAATGGATCATGCCCGCGCCCACTGTTTCGTTGGTGAGCTTGTCGATGATGATGAATGCGCCCAGCCGTTTATTCTCGCGGTACGGCGCGTAGGGAACGAAGCGATCGAAACTTACGTTGACCGTCGCGATCTCATTCAAAGTCAGCGTCTTGGCCGCCAGATGGGCGCCGGTGTTGATGTCGAGATGATGTTTGATGTGAGTGATGCTTACGCTAGCCGACTTGCTATGGATCAGCGCGGCGTAAGGGCGGCCGGGCAGCATCGGGTGATCGCTCATCCAGAGAACATCGGCCTCGAACTGGTCGGCCGACTCCACCGGGTGAGATGCGGCCGCGATCACATCGCCGCGGCTCGCGTCGACTTCGTCTTCCAAAACCAATGTCACTGAGTCTCCCGCCGTCGCCGCCGCTTTTTCGCCGCCCCAGACCGCGATTCGTTTGACGCGGCTGGAGACGCCGGATGGGCTGATTCGCACGCTGTCACCGGCCCTCACCGAACCACTGGCGATCCGGCCGGAAAAACCGCGGAAGTCGAGATTCGGCCGATTCACCCACTGCACCGGCATGGCGAACGGCTGCTGAACACCGACCGTCTTCCGTTTTCACGTCTTCGAGCCACTGGAGTAGGCTCGGGCCGCCGTACCACGGCATAGCCGTCCGTCCCGCTTCGACGACGTTGTGCCCCTCTAACGCCGACAAGGGTATAGCGGTGATCGTCTCGAAACCTAGATCTTGGGCGAAGCGGCGAAAGACAAGTTCGATTTCATCGAAGGTCTGCTGCGACCAGTCGACGAGGTCCATCTTGTTGATCGCCAGCGCCACTTGGCGGATTCCGAGCATCGAGACGATGCGGGAGTGACGCTTGGTCTGCGTCAAAATTCCCTTGCGCGCGTCGACCAGCAACACAGCGGCCTGCGCGGTCGAAGCGCCGGTCGCCATGTTGCGCGTGTACTGTTCATGACCCGGCGTATCGGCAACGATGAAGCGGCGGTGCGTCGTGGAGAAGAACCGATAGGCGACGTCGATGGTGATCTTTTGCTCGCGTTCTGCCTGCAGGCCGTCGACCAGCAGGGCAAAATCCAAGCGCTCGCCCTGAGTGCCGAATTTCTTCGAGTCCGCCTTGAGCGCCTCCAGTTGGTCTTCGAAAATCAGCTTGGTCTCGTAGAGCAGCCGGCCGATCAAGGTCGATTTGCCGTCATCCACGCTGCCGCAGGTAATGAACCGCAGGGTATCCATCAGAAATACCCTTCCTGCTTCTTGCGCTCCATGGAGCCGGCGCCGTCGTGATCGATGATGCGCCCCTGGCGCTCGGAGGTTGTCGCTCCCAAAGTTTCCGCCACGATCTCGTCCAAGGTGGCTGCGCTACTCTCGATGCCTGCGCTCAGAGGATAACAACCGAGTGTGCGAAACCGCACCATGCGTATTTCCGGAGTTTCGCCCGGTTCGAGCGGCAGCCGCTCGTCGTCGACGAGAATCCACTGGCCGAAGCGCTTCACGACCGGCCGTTCCTTGGCGAAGTAGAGCGGCACGATGGGTATATTTTCCAGGCGAATGTATTGCCAAACGTCGGCTTCGGTCCAATTGGAAAGCGGGAAAACCCGGATGGTTTCGCCGGCATTGATCCTGGTGTTGTAAAGAGTCCACAGCTCGGGGCGCTGCGCCTTGGGCTCCCAACGGTGACCGGGCGCGCGAAACGAAAAAATGCGCTCTTTGGCGCGGGATTTCTCCTCGTCGCGGCGGGCGCCGCCGAACGCCACGTCGAAGCCGTGCAGGTCGAGCGCTTGCTTGAGCGCCTCGGTTTTCATGACGTCGGTGTGGTACGCCGACCCGTGGGTGATCGGGTTGACGCCCTCTGCAGCGCCGCGCGGATTGGTGTAGGTGATCAGCTTAAAACCGACTTCTTTGGCGGTGCGATCGCGAAACGTGATCATCTCGCGAAATTTCCAGCCGGTATCGATATGCATCAAGGGGAATGGAATGGGTCCGGGATAAAAGGCCTTCTGCGCCAGGCGCAGCATGACCGACGAATCTTTGCCGATCGAATACAGCATGACCGGCTTGGCGGCCGTCGCCGCGACTTCACGGAAGATCTCAATCGACTCGGACTCGAGCTCTGAAAAAGTACCGTCAATCATCGTGCGAAATTCAATTTCTCATGCCAACTTCGACCCTGTCCGTGGGCGTCCGCGACGCCGGCGCAACCGCGCTTCCCACGTTTTTACTAAACCTGGCGTCAATTTCCCACTGCGGAATTACTCACGGCTTGGCAGCGCGCTTTGCGCTCAAGATATGCGATGCGGAAGCGGCAACTTCGGCAATCAGGGACCCCATCTTGGCATGCTCCGGTTCTATATCTGGCTTGAGACCGAATTCTTGCAAGACCTGCGTGCAAATCGGACCGACCGAGCCGATAGCCAGATTCTTGCAGGCAAGACGAAGCCTTTCGTCGGCTTTGTCGTAAGCTGCCAACTTGAATAAATGCTCGACTTGAGCGCCATTGGTGAAAAGCACCACTTGGACGTCGCCGAGCAAGATAGTTTCAATCGCGCCACGTAACGGCGCAAGATCCTCCGGCAAGGCCCAACGGTAAACGGCGATTGTCTTCACCGTCGCCCCTCGTTGCTCCAAGCCGGAAACAAGTTCCTGATTCGGGATGCCGTATTCCTGAACAGCGATGTGCTTGCCATCGATCGACGCGGCCGCATCGAGGGCGGCGAGCACTTCGCGCCAGGTATTGGGCTCGAGCACCGTGATTGCCGGCTCCAAACCCAATTCTCTAAGCGCCGCAACGGGCTTTGGTCCGCGTGCGACAAGCCGCGGTTTTCGTAGCGCGGCGAGGATTCTTTCCTTGGGATATTGGGTGAGCAGTGCCTGATGGAGTGTCCGCGTGCCGACGCCCGTCATCAAGATGAGAATGTCAAAATTACCGGCTTCGATCTCCGGCAGGAATTCGATCGCGGCGCGATTCTCGGTGAGCGGCACTTCGCGCATCGATGGCGCGACGATCGGCTCGCCGCCATAACGACGGATCAGCTCCGCCATTTCTTTGGCGCGCCGGCTCTCAAAGGAGACGACTTTAAGTCCGTGCAGGTTCTCGCGAGTGTCGGCTGTCATAACGCGGCTGGTGCTCGGCTTCCGGGACGAACCACTCTAGCTTATCCGATAATGAAACGACATCGCCGACGACAATGACCGCGGGTGGATCGATCAGGGCGCTCTTCTCGACGATGTCCGACAACGTTCCCACCACAGCTTGCTGTTCGCTCGTGGTTCCCGATCGAATCACGCTCACGGGAGTCTGCGCCGACCGGCCGTGCTCGATCAGCTTTCTGACGATAAGGGGGAGATTCGTGAGACCCATGAGGATAACCAAGGTATCCACAGCGGTTGCGAGCTTGGCCCAGTCCACCGTCGAATTCGGCTTACGCGCTTCATGGCCGGTAACTACGGCGAAGGACGACGCGAATTTCCGGTGAGTGAGTGGAATACCGGCATACGCCGGCACGGCAACGGCCGAGCTTACGCCCGGGACGATTTCAAAGGGAATAGCAGCGTCAGCCAGCGCTTCGGCTTCTTCGCCACCGCGGCCGAACACGAAGGGATCGCCCCCTTTCAATCGAACGACGTCGTGACCCGCGCGGGCGTGCGCGATGAGAACGCCGTTGATTTCCTCCTGAGCGATGCAGTGCCGGCCGGCCCGCTTACCGACAAAGATCCTGATCGTTTGCGGTGCCGCCTCTTCCAAGAGCGCCGCATTGACCAATTGGTCGTACACGATCACCTGGGCATGCCGCAGCAGATCCAGACCACGAACTGTCAGCAATCCAGGATCGCCCGGGCCGGCGCCGACGAGATAAACTTTTCCGGTCGTCATATGGCCACTCCGAGCTCTTTGAATAACTGGCTTTTCGCTCGCGCCACGTCGCCGCGCATCAGGAATTGCCGCACATCGCCGCTGAGCGCTTTCCGCCAAGTCTCGAAGGACACGTCGAGCGACCGTCGGTGCACCTCGACCCTTGCCTCGGCGGCAAGCTTCGCCAACTGCTCGTACTCCTGGCTAAGATGAATCTCGAGTTCCTCGCGGATCGTCCGGGCCAGCGCAGGACTGCCGCCTCCGCTCGACACTGCTACGGTCAGCTCGCCGCGGCGCAATACCGAGGGAAGAATGAAATCGCAATGCGCCGGATCGTCGGCCGCATTGACCCACACGCCGCGCTCCCGGCCCTCGTTGTGCACGTCGGCGGCTACTTGTTCATCGGCAGCGGCCACAAAGGCGATTTCATATCCCGCCAAATCGCCGGGCCGATAGCGCCGGGCGATCACTTGGATTGTTCCTTCCTTCGACCAACGCGCGATTCTTTCGGTAATATCGGGGCTGATGACCATCACTTGCGCGCCGGCATCGAGCAGGCTTGCAATTTTCCGCTCCGCCACCATGCCGACCGCCGATAACTAGGGCGCGCCGTCCGCTCATTTCCAGAAATACGGGAAAGTAACTCATGACTGTCTCCGGGAGATTTTCTTTCTGCACTCTACTACACCGCCCAACGGAGACAACCGACTCTCTCACCAGACTTAGGCCTGGCTCAGTTCACTCTGATAGACAAACTCTTCGAGTTCTTCGACGATCGTGGTGTACGGCAAGTCGGCGTGCAGATCGAACAAGGAGTCTAGACGGAATTGCGTTTGTGGCGTTCTCTGACTCGCGTTGGCAGGCGTAGCCGTTGGGCTCCCTTGTACTGAAGGAGGATCGTCGGATAGGCCGTATCCCCTACCGTCGATCATCGGCTCATGTTTTAACCAGCGAGGTTGCATCTAACTCTCCTAAGCTAGGCGCTCTTCACGTGCAATCCGCACTCGCGGGTTTCGGGATTTTCCCACCACCACCTGCCGGCGCGGTTGTCCTCGATCGCTTGGACGGCCCGCGTGCACGGCGCGCAGCCGATGCTCGGATAGCCGCGATCGTGCAGGCGATTATAAGGCAGTTTGTTTTGACGGATGTAGTCCCAGATCTGCCGCCCGGTCCAGTCCGCCAGTGGGTTGATCTTCACAATACCGCCGTGCTCGGCGTCAACCTCGACTTTTTGTACTTCCGCGCGAGTGACGGCCTGTTCCCGGCGCAGTCCGGTTATCCAGCAATTCAAACCGCTGAGCGCTCGTTTGAGCGGTTCGACTTTCCGGAAGCCGCAGCATAATTTCCGCTTCTCGATGGAATCGTAAAATAGGTTCATCCCATGTTGCCGGACCATATCTTCAACTTGCGCCGCATCGGGAAAGAAAACCTCGACCTCGATTCCATAGCGAGCGCGAATCGCTTCCATGCAGTCATAGGTTTCTTGGTTGAGCCGTCCGGTATCCAGAGTGAATAACCGGAAATCATTGCCGCGCAGGCGATGAATAAGATCGATCAACACCGATCCTTCGGCTTGAAAAGACAAGCCAACGCGAGCTCGCGGATGAAACTTCGCGAAGCTCCACGACAAAAGATCCGTCGTGGAATAATCGCTCGCCGCTTCCAACTCCTTCGGCAATTTGATCTGTCTCACGCGCGGCCTCTTTAGCGCACCACCTGCGTATTCTTGATGTAGTTAGTCAGATAACTCAGGAAATTGCAACAAATCTGATCAAGAAACTTATGAAACTCTCCGCAGACGTTTTGCGGGATCGGCTTAAGAGACGTAAGCGGTTGAATTAGTGGGGTTATTCCGACCGATCACTAGGAAAGAGATTCATGAGCGATGACCAGTGCATTGCTGTCAGCTCCGGACCGGCCGCGCCGCACACAGTGCCTCTGCCCGCTCAAGAATTGAAAAAGGCAAAGGCCCGCATTTCGATGCTTTGGCGCGGCGGCGCGCCTGCAGGGGTTGCCGGATCATGGAAGGAGGTGTGCGCAGTGAAGCGCGCTCGACCGTCTTTCTCGGAATCGATACACTTTGAAAACGATCGCCTCGTCCGGACGCATCGCAGGAAAATAGATCCAACGATGGCTGGGATTGTATTTGAGCCTGTAGGTCTGGCCGACCCTATGTGGATAACGCCGCTCCGCCACCATCAAATCGTCCAACGCAACACTTTGGGCATCGGCGAGAGCAAGTGGATTGGCTTGTATCGGCCGATGAATCGCGCGCCAAACTTGAATGATCGCAAAGCGCCGCTTGAGCAGTTCATCGGCTTCGTCGGGAAGAATCTCGCGCAGTCGGTTCGGTCCGGACCATTCGGTATAATCGTTGTGCGCTTGCAGAACCGGATTGCGGACAAGCTTTTCTTCTCGCTCCGTCTCATCGCCCGAGCGCAGTGCATGATCGAAGATCACCACCCGCGACGCTCCCGACTCGCGCCGGATCAATTCGACGATTTCCGGGTAGTAGATCGACTTGACCTGGTTCTCGTCAAAGAAATCCTTCACCTTCGTTTTGTGTTCCACAAAAACGAGCCCCTCATTGTCCAACGAAAGCGTATCGGCAAGAATTCGTCCGTTTCGCACGGTCATGGGTTTCAGCTCGACCGTGCCGGTGCGGCGCCCGTGGATATTTTTCGGACCGAACGACTCATTGATCAATGTCTCGCCGTTATCGATCGTGTAGGGGATTTCAGCAGTGATCGCATCGGCCATTGTCTAGGCTCCTTTCCTTAAACAGCATCCTACGACTCGAGCCGCCGTTCAAGCCGCTCAACAAAGTGCGCCCGCGGAACCTATTTCTCCAACGCAGCCCCGACGCGAGCCACAAGATAGGCCGATCCAACTAAGCAAGCTGCCTAATTCCCGCGCAAAGATTCCAACGCTTGGCGGAGATCGACGGCAGCTGCTGTTTTGACCCTGACGTTCAGGCGCTGGCGCGCATCTTCATCCCGCTCGATATCAACCGAAGAAGTCCCGAACAGCTCCTGCGCGATAGTCGTCACATCGCCTTTGATTTCGTTAAACGATTGCTCTGAATTGGCGACCATCAGACGGTCATTCAACGAAATCACCGCTTCGTTTGCGGCAAAGCGCACTTTGCCCCGCAGCGCTGGCTCTTCTTCGAGCTTGCGGCAATTTTCCAGCGCGGATCGCAGGACGGCGCGAATTTTCTCCCGGTTGGAACCGCTCAGCGGCGCTTTCTGACAAAAGAGCAAGCCGCGCCGGTTCTGTGTCTCGTCAATGCTCACGTTGGCGTCGTTGGCGACGAGAACGATGCCTGGCCCCGCCTGCATGTGGCTGTAGTCGGCGACGTCGTGATACTCGCCGTCCGTCGCCTGGATCCAGCCGTGGAAAACGTCGATGAAGTCGGTCAGCGGAATCGGATTCGGCTGCTCGACGAAAACTTTGACGTTGAGTTTTTGCAGGTCCATTTTAGTTTAGCACCTTACCGTCAAACGCCGGCCGGGACGGCCGCTGGAATCGTGACCGCGCTTTGCACGGACCCACGCGCCTTGTTGTGACAGTCGTGCGCGGCGTCGATAAAGAGCTGCGCCTCTTGAAGTAACTGCACGGCGCGATCGGCGTCCGCGACTTTGCGCGCGCCGAAGAACTCTCTGGCTTTGAATAGGTACTCGGCGAATTTTCCTCCCGCGTATTTGTCCCAGAAAAGCTGGGTATCGTAAAACCGCGTCGTAAATTCTCCGATGATCTGATCTTCGTCTTCCGACACGTTCGGATTTTGGTCTTTCACCAAGCCCTGCGCGGCGCGCAGCATCGATGCGTATGCAGCCTTTACCGCTTCCTGCGAGCGGCCGGCGTCGAGCAGCAGCTGCGCTTCGAAGAGCTCGCGCTCGCTGGCCGCCAGGGTGAACTCGGCTTGGCTGACGACCTCACCCGCGCATTCGCCGACGCCCATATCGGACAAGGTAAACTCCCGCGGATCGCCCCAATCGCTGTAATATGAGCGGTCGATCTCGTGAGCGGGGATTTTAGTGAGGTCTTCGAGCAAATCCTTGACCGCCTTTTTGCCGATCCGGCCGACGAACTCCTGGAAGCGCTCATCCTTCTGCCGCCGGCGCAGAAAAAATTCGGTGATGGACGATACCGCCTCGGGTACTCGCTTGGACGGCACGGCGCCGATCGCCACGCCATACTCGCCCGCATTGTCGTGAAACTTACCGCCGAGAATCACCTGAAAATGCGGCACCTGGAATCCCTTGACGTTGCGGTTGATGCCGTAAAAGCCAATATCGGCGATGTGATGCTGCCCGCAGGAATTGAAGCAGCCACTGACTTTGATGCGCAGATTCTTGACTGCTTCGTCGAGTTCCAAGCTTTTTTCGCCCAAGCGATAGCGCAGCTCGCGCGCCAATCCGCGCGACGACGCGATCCCCAGTTTGCACGTGTCCGTGCCCGGGCAGGAGGTTACGTCCACGATCGTCGCCGCGTCAGCCGCGCCAAGGCCGATGGCTCTGACCGCCTGGTAAAACTCCGGCAGATCGGCTTCGCTCACCCAACGGAACAAAATATTTTGCTCCACGGTCGTGCGCAACGTGTCCTTGACGAAACGGCGCGCGATGTCGGCGAGGGCGCGCATTTGATCGGCGCTGGCGTCGCCCAAGGGCAAGCTCACCGTCGCGGCGACGTAGCCGGGCTGTCTTTGCTTATAAACGTTGGTCTTATACCAGGCGTCGAATCCCTCGGGCCGCTTGTGACCGTTGAGACTCACTCCGGAACGAAGCGGCTGCTCGCTTTGGTCGTTTACGGAGGCGAGGAATTCAGTCCAGCGCGGATCGGGCGGCAGCTTCTGCCGCTCTTCCAGTACCAAGCGCCGAAATTCATCGATCCCCAGATGCGCGATCAAGAATTTAATGCGTGCTCGGGCGCGGTTGCGCTTTTCGCCGAGCCGGGCGAATACACGCGAGATCGCCTGCATCGTCGGCAGTAACTCTTCTTCCGGCAGAAACTCATCGAAGAGCTTCGCCTTGTACGGCACCGAGCCTAGACCGCCGCCGACATAGAATGCAAAGCCGCGCTTCACGTTGCCGTTGACGACTCTTGTCTTAGCGATGGCGCCCATGTCGTGCATGGTCACCAAGCCGCAAGGATTCTGCTCGCAGCCGGAAAACGCGACCTTCACTTTGCGTCCGAAGTCCTGAGTATCGGGGTGGCCCATCAAAAATTTTGAGCAGGCCTTCGCGTAGGGCGTCGTATCGAACGTTTCTTCATGGCAGATTCCCGCGAGCGGGCAGGCCGTAACATTGCGCACCACATTGCCGCAGGCTTCGCGCGTCGTAATGCCGACGGCGGCGAGCCGGCGCATGAGAGCCGGCGTGTCGTTGATGTGCACGTAGTGAAACTGAACGTCCTGGCGCGTGGTGATGTGCGATACGCCGTCGGCGTATTCCTCGGAAAGATCGGCCAAAGTTTCCAACTGCTCCGGGGTGATGCCGCCGAAGGGAATCTTGATGCGCATCATGCCGGGCGCATCCCAAAAAGTATCCGGCCCTTTGATCATCTCGCGGAATTTGAGCTTCTGCACGCGTTTGCCGTCGTGGCGCTGGCCGTTGTCGTAGCGTTGGCCATAGATCCCGCGCCGCAGGCGGGTCTCGGCGAAGACTTTTTCGTCGATCTTGCCCTGCTTGCGCAGCTCCATCTGCTGCTCGAAGATGTCGATCTCGCGCCCGAGCTCGGCGGGAATCTTGTCCGCAAGTTTTTCTTTCCAGCTTAGGCTCGGCGTCATAAAAATCTCCTCGAAGCGATGACACATCTAAGTTAGTTGATGTTTTTAGTCAGAAATAACGTCAAAAAATTTTCGCGTCAGATGTAATACATCAGCGCGGGTGCTTCCGGCT
Source organism: uncultured delta proteobacterium (assembly GCA_963745035.1). GTDB lineage: Bacteria > Desulfobacterota > Binatia > UBA9968 > UBA9968 > DP-20. The sequence goes on from CAVUVW010000013.1 coordinate 1,259,988, forward strand.
TGCAGAGATCAGCCAAAGTGGTTTCTTCCAAAACCGTCTCCATCGCGCGCGCGCCGCGAGACCACGTCTCGATCAAGCGCTGCGTGATTCTCGACACCGATCGGCCATGCATCTGCGCTTTCAACTCGAAGCCGCCGTCGGGGCCTTCCAACACGGAAAGAATTTCCTTGACGGAAATCGTTTCCGGCGGTCGAGCGAGAACGTAACCGCCCGATGGGCCGCGCGCGGCATTGACCAAATGACCGCGCTTGAGAAGCACCATGATCTGACCCAGGTACTGCAGCGGGATCTGCTGGTTGCCTGCGATCTCTTTCACTTGCACCGCGCGCCGTTGGCGATAGTTGTCCGCCAGTTCCGCGAGCGCAAGCAACCCGTAATGGCCCTTTGAGCTAACCTTCATTCAGCGCGTCCGCCACGACATGGTTGGATCTTAAGTAAGACGATCGGATATGTCAACAACACTAGAATCCGCTTCCGGTGCCCCCGCAGAGAAGGAATATTTTGGCATTGAAACCGGCGGTTGCGCGTTCCTACGGCTTGCCGCTATATTCGCGGAAAATCGAGTATTAGCGCGGTCGGGGAGTAATTTCTTGGAGGTCAGCTTTATGATGTCGCGAAGCAAAACCGTCACCTTGACTGCCCTATTTTCATTGCTTGTAGCGGTTTCGGCCTATGCGGCGGCGGCTTCCGGAGAGGTCATCATCACCCATGCGAGCATGAGCACGTCGTCGATCCCATTGTGGGTCGCGCAGCGGCAAAATTTCTTCGCGAAGTACGGGGTTAAAGCGAAAAGCGTGTGGGTGCGCGGCAACCCGGCGCAGATCGCCACTCTCGTTTCCGGCGACACCCAGATTGCCTACGGCGGCGCGACCACCGCGCTCGCCGCCGCTGTCGGCGGCAGGGACATGAAAATCATCGCCAGCCTCAGCAGCCGCGAAAATCTCGATTTGGTCGCCCGGCCGGGCATCAACAGCGCCAAAGACTTGCGTGGCAAACGCTTCGGCATTCAAAGTGTGGGCGGGGGTGTTTGGAAAACCGCCACCGTCTGGCTCGAGCATTTCGGCATGGATGAGCGGCGCGACAATATTCAAATGATCGTCATCGGCGACGTGACGATCCTCAGCCAGTCGCTCGAAAGCGGTCTGATCGATGCCACCGTCGTGCCGGGATACTTGAGCCGGCGACTGGCGGAAAAAGGATTTGTCGTGCTCGGCCGCTGCGAACAGACCCGGCTTACTTCGGTCGGCATGACCGTGCTGGTGGAGAGACCGTACCTCCAGCAGAATGCCGAGACCTTGCAAGGTGTCATGAAGGCGTTGGTCGAAGGCATGGTGTTGATCGCGAGCCCGAAGCACAAACCCGCCGTGATCGAGACCATCATGAAACAGTTCAAAATGACCGATGTCGCGCCGGCTGAAGGCGCCTACCAGGACGTGGTCACCCTCGTGCGGATGGAGGAATATCGCAAGCCGTATGTGTCCATGGACGCTATGAGAACCTTGCAGCGTCTGCTAAAAACTCAAAATCCAAAAATCGGCGACATCAAGGTTGAACATCTAGTCGATTCGAGCGTCGTCAAAAGACTCGACGATAGCGGCTTCTTCGAGAAGCTTTATGCCGAATACGGAGTGAGGTAGCCCGCCATCGGAATTAGGATGGATCGCAAACGATGGAGGCCAGGCACAATGATCTCGAAAAGATCTTGGTTTAGACTCGTCTTGCTCGGCTTGATCTTGGACAGCACAGCCGCTTACAGCCAAGATAATTTTTATAAGGGCAAAACCATCCGCTTCATCGTCGCCTACGAGCCGGGCGGCGGCTTCGATGTTTACACTCGCACCATCGCGCGCCACTTCGGCAAGCATATTCCCGGCAATCCGACGACGCTTGTCGAAAACATGACCGGCGCCGTCGGCATGATTGCGGCAAATTATCTTTACCATCAAGCGAAACCGGATGGGCTGACGATCGGTCATTTCGTCGGCACGCTGGTGTTGCAACAAGTGCTTGGAAATGAGGCGGCGAAATTTGACGGCCGCAAGTTCGGCTGGCTCGGGGTGCCGGTGGCCGACCATGGCGTCTGCGCGTTGACGAAAGCGAGCGGAATCAGCAGCCTCGAAGGATGGCTCGCGAGCAAAGAGCCGGTGAAAATGGGCGGTCATGGACCGGGCGGCGTTACCTCCGACACGGCGCGCATTCTGCGGCAAGCGATCGGCCTGCCCGTTCGCGTCATCGATGGTTATAAGTGCACCGGGCCAATCCGTCTCGCCGCCGAATCCGGCGAAGTGGCGGGCGCTTGCTGGGCATGGGAGTCGATGAAACCAACCTGGGCGACCGGCTTCGAAACCGGCCAGGTCAAAGTGTTGCTGCAGACATCGCTCAAAGGCCATCCTGATCTCAAAGACGTTCCCATCGCCATCAATCACGCCAAGACCAAAGACGCGCGCCAGCTGTTGGAGATCCTTGACCATGCCTTCGGCACAAGCTTTCGCAGCTACTCGACGCCGCCAGGAACCCCGAAAGATCGCCTCGCCGTCCTGCAAACGGCCTTCATGGCTACCATGAAAGATCCCGAGTTCCTCGCCGACGCCAAAAAAGCGCGTCTTGAAATCGCCCCCATCGACGGGCCATCCACCGGCAAGACCCTCGCCGGCTTTTACGATCTGGATAAATCCATGGTCGCCACACTGAAAAAAATCTTGCTCGGCGACGTGAGCGGAAGGGATACCCCGCAATGAGCATCGATACGCAGCTTCTCGACTTCAAAACCAGCGATAACGAAACGCTGCACGGCCTGCTGTTTTCACCGCGCGAGCGTAAATCCGATCTCGCTCTGCTGCTGGTACACGGTGTCGCGATGAATTTTTATTTGCCGCCCCTGCCGACTTTCGGTCAGGCTCTCGCCGAACAGGGTTATCACTGCTTCGTCATCAACACCCGCGGTCACGATTGGATCAACCGCGCCGGCAGCGATCTTTTCGATTTTTGCGGCGCCACCTACGAAAAATTCGAGGACAGCGCCAAAGATTACGACGGTGCCCTCGAAAAACTCGCCGCGCAGGGTTATAAGCGCTTTGTTCTAATTGGCCATAGCCTCGGCTGCATAAAATCGCTTCTCTACCAGGGGACGCGGCGGCGCGGCGATGTCGTCGGCGTGGTTTCCTGTTCATGCCCGAAGCAATTCTATTCGGCTCGGGCCGCCGAGCAGCCTGAGTTCAAGGGAATCATGGAGCAAGCCGAAGCGATGGTTTCCCAGGGGAAAGGCCGGGAATTTCTCTGGGCCATGGCGAGCGGCGCGCGGGCGCTTTTCTCCGCCGCCACCTACGTCAACAAATACGGCAAGCATGAGAACAACGATGTGCGACCGCACGCCGGCCGGCTGGGCTGCCCGCATCTCGCCATCGCCGGCGGCGCGGAACATCCGTTCTTTCCGATATACGCCAAAGAACTGGCGGAAGCAGGCGGGACCAGTGCCAGCTACAAAATCGTGCCCGGCTCGGATCATTTCTATCACGGCCATGAAACTGAAGTGATTGGCATCCTCTCCGACTGGCTAAAACAGTTTAAGCCTTGACATAAATGGCTTTTGCTTCGAATGAACTTCCAAACCGAAATCTGCACGTTCAAAACCGCCGATAACGAGCGGCTCCATGGAGCGCTCTTCACGCCTGAGGAAACGCCATCCGACCTCGCGCTGCTCTTCGTCCACGGCGTCGCGATGAATTTTTATTTGCCGCCGCTTTTCACGTTCGGCAAAGAGCTGGCGGGCCGCGGCTTTCACAGCTTTGTCATCAACACCCGCGGCCATGACTGGATTTCCCGCGCCGGCAACCTGACGAAATTCGGCGGCTCGGCCTACGAAAATCTTGAAGACTGCCTTCCCGATCTCGATGGGGCGTTGGACTATTTGAAGCAAGCCGGCTATCGCCGAATGATTCTCATCGGCCACAGCCTCGGCGCGATCAAGTCGATCATCTATCAAGGCACGCGCCGCCGCCCGGACGTGATTGGCATCGTTTCCTGTTCGGCGCCGCGGCAATTTTATTCCGAGCGGGTAGCGCGGCAACCACGGTTTCGCGAGCTCATCGAAAAAGCCGAAGCGATGGTGGCCCAAGGCAAAGGCGAAGAGTTGATCCCCGTCGGCGTCGGCTCGACTCCGGGCATCTTTACCGCGCGCTCCCACGTCAACAAATACGGCCGCGACGACAACAACGACTGCCGTCCCTACGCCAAGCATCTCGGCTGCCCCCTGCTCGCCATCGTCGGTAGCGCCGAGCCCAAATTCTTTTGGGAGTATGCGCAGGAGATCGTCGCCGCCGCCGGACCGAACGGCACCTGCCGTCTCGTCGACGGCGCTAATCATTTTTACAATCGCCACACGTCGGAAATCGTCGAAATCATTTATGAATGGTTGGGCCAAGTAGTTGACTAGCGCGGCGAGTAACGCCGGTCGCTGATCACTGGAGGCGCGAGTGGCCAATCTTTTGCTGATTCTCATAGTTTTCCTGTCGCTGACTTCTTCCGACCCCGCTGAATCCGCCGCGCCGCCGAAGCTTATCGTCGGCTACGCCGCCATGAGCGCGCGCGTGGTCCCGCTCTGGATCGCCGAGGAACAGGGAATCTTGAGCAAGCACGGCATCGATTCCGAGCAGGTTTTCATCCGCGGCGCGCCGACTCTTGGTTGCCGGCTTGGCGTCGGGCGACATTTCCATCGGCAGCACCGGCGGCAGCGCCATGCTGGCGGCTGTCGCAGCCGGTCACGATTTGAAAATGGTCGCCGCCTTTTCCAGCCGCAACACCTACGACCTCGTGACGCGATCATCGATCAAAAGGCCGGAAGATTTGCGGGGCAAGCGTTTCGGCGTCACCAGCATCGGCGGCACCGTTTGGATGGGGATCATGCTTTGGCTCGAGCATTTCGGCCTCGATGAGCAGCGCGACAAAATCCAGCTCCAGGTGATCGGCGATCAGAGCATCCAGATGCAGGCCCTCGAGAACGGCACGATCGACGCGGCCGTGCTCGATGGCGTCTACAGCCGCCGCTTGAAGCAAAAGGGCTTCAACATTACGGGTGAATATTCCGAGCTCAAACATTTATTCATTAGCCAGGCGATCGTCGTCCAAACCAAATTCCTGCAGCAGCGCTCCGAGCTCTTGGAGAATCTCTTGAGAGCGCAAGTGGAAGCAATCGCCTTTTCCCTCGCGCCGAAAAACAAAGCGATCGTTATCAAAACGTTCATGCGCCGACTTAGGACCGATGCGGCGGCGGCGGAAGAAGGCTACGCCGATCTGCACCGAGCAATGGACCGAAAGCCTTACCCTTCTCCAGACGGACTGCGTAACGTTCAGCGCCTGATGGCGCTCAGAAGTCCGAAAGTCGGCGAGCTCAAGATCGAGAACGTCATCGACAGCCGCATCATTCGCAAACTCGACGAAAGCGGCTTCATCGATCGCGCCTATGCGGCGCAGGGCGTCAGCTTGAAACCATTAGCGTGAGGCGGGGCTTTCTTCGGGAGCAACGCATAACCGAATCGACTGCCAAGGAGGAGTAACCCTATGAAGAGCGCGCAACCCGGCAAAGTCTGTCGATTCTTTTTCGTTCTGCTCGCCTTGATCGCGGTACAAGCCTTCCATCCCTTCCATGCTCTCGGCGCCGCGGCGCCGGGTAAATATGCTGTCGGCTACGCCACCTTCACCGCGCGCATCGTGCCGCTCTGGCTCGCCCAAGAGCAGGGATTCTTTACCAAGTACGGCGTCGACGTGGAACCCATTTTCATCCGCGGTGCGCCGACCTTGGTCGCCGGCCTTGCCGCCAGCAGCATTCACATCGGCCGCACAGGCGGCAGCGCCATGCTCGCGGCGGTCGCCGCCGGCCATGACTTCAAAGTTCTCGCCGCCTTCAACACGCGCAACACTTACGATCTCGTCGTGCGCCCGAACGATCAAGCGGGGCGAAGATCTGCGCGGCAAAACTTTCGCGGTCACCAGCATCGGCGGCACCAGTTGGATGGGCGTCTTGCTTTGGCTCGAACATCTTGGCCTGGATCAGCAGCGCGACAACATCCGCTTTCAAGTCATCGGCGATCAGGCCGTGCAGGTTCAATGCGTCGAGAACGGCCTGTGCGACGCGGCGGCCGTGGATGGCGTCTTTACCAAGCAGCTCAAACAAAAAGGTATGACCGTGCTCGGCGAATACACCGATCTCAAATCGTTGCTGATCGGACAGTCGATGGTGGTTCCGAGTGCCATGCTGCAGCAGCGTCCGGATATCGCCGAAGGTTATTTAAAGGGCGAGATCGAGGCGTTGGCCTTTTCTCTGGCACCGAAGAACAAGCCGGTGGTTCTCAAAACTCTCGCCCGCTGGCTCAAAATCGATGCGGCCGGCGCCGAGGACGCTTATCTCGATCTGGTTCGCGGCGTCGATCGAAAACCTTTCGCGTCCCTCGAAGGTTTGCGCAATGCCCAGCGATTCTTGCGATCGCGCAACCCGAAAGTCGGTGAAGTCAAAGCTGAAGACGTCATCGACAGCCGTCTCATGCGCAAGCTCGACGAGAGCGGCTTCATCGACAAAATGTACGCAAGCTACGGCGCGAGTCTGAAATAAGCGAATTTTCCAGGAGAATATAAATGCTCCGTCAAACTCTCACCTTTGGAATCGTCATCATCGCGTTAGTCTTGAACTCGATGCCTAGTTTTGCCCAGGAAACCTTTTTCAAAGGCAAAACCATGCGCATCATCGTCGGCGGGCCTCCCGGCGGCGGCTTCGATACTTACGCGCGCATGATCGCGCGGGTCATGCCCAAACATATTCCCGGCGCGCCGACGATCATCGTGGAGAATATGCCGGGCGCCGGCATGATGATCGCCGCCAACCATGTTTACAAAGTCGCGAAACCCGACGGCCTAACGATCGGGCACTTCACCGGTAGTCAAACGATCAGTCAAGTTTTGAATCAGCCCGGCGTCGAGTTCGACATGCGCAAATTCTATTATCTCGGCGCGCCGACTGCCGATCATTTCTCCTGCGCATTTACCAAAGCCAGCGGCATCACCAGCGCGGACATCTGGCTCAAGCTCAAGCGGCCGGCAAAGATGGGCGCGGTCGGCCCGGGAAATTTAACCGACAATACTTTGCGCGTGCTCAGCACATCGACGAATTTTCCAATACAGCTGATTTCAGGATACAAAGGGACCGCCCCTGTGCGGCTCGCGATGGAAGCGGGCGAGCTCGACGGCTCGTGTTGGGGCTGGGACTCGATCAAGTCGACCTGGGCCAGAGCGTTGGAATCCGGCGAGGGTATCGTCGTGCTCCAAGCCGCGCCCAAACCGCACCCGGATTTGCCGAAGGTGCCACTGATGATCAATTTCGGTAAGGACCAAGACGCCAAACAGATGATCGATGTCGTTATTCACGGCGGCAATATTTTCGAGCGGACATATTTGCTGCCGCCTGGGGTGCCGAAGGATCGTGCGCAACTCCTCAGGCAGGCGCTCGCGAGAACTCTGCAGGACTCCGATTTTCTCGCTGATGCCGGCAAAGCGAGGCTAGGTGTCGCTCCGATCACCGGCGATGAGTTGGAACGTCGAGTCAACGCGTTTTTCAAACTACCCGACGATCTGAAGGCGAAAATGAAGCGGGTTCTGTACGACTAGACGTCTCGTCTAGACGTCCATAAGCGGAGGAATGATGCCGCATCTGACTTTGCCGGATACGGAAATCTACTACGAATGCCACGGCGACGGCCCGCCGTTCTTGTTTTGCAGCGTCACCGGGCTCGATCATCAAGCTTGGAAGTTCCACCAAGTACCGGAGTTCTCGCGCGATCATCGCGTGATCCTGTTCGACTATCGCGGCACCGGCAAGTCGAGCAAAACGGTGCAAAAGTATTCAATCAAAATGTTCACTGACGATGTTGCGGCGCTGCTCGATCATTTGAATGTGGAGCAAGCAATCGTCTGCGGTCACTCCATGGGCGGCGTGGTCGCCCAGCTACTCGCCATCGAGCATCCGCGCAAGGTAAGAAAGCTTATCCTCGCGTCGAGCGGCGCCGCTCATCCCGGCGCAAATGGCATCCCCTTCGCCATGTGCCGGGACATGGTGCGCAAAGGCTTTGAAGGCTACATCCGCGAGCACACCATCGAAACCGGCTGGACGAAGGAATTCGTTGCGGCCCACCCCGACCTGATTGAAAATTTTCTTCAAGTCAGGATGTCGGGCATCGCGCCGCTGGAAAATTACCTGCATTTCGTTTTGGCGCGCCAGGAGCACGACCACACGGAACGATTGAAAGAAATTCGTGTGCCTACCCTGATCCTTGTCGGCGACGATGAAAACCATGGCGCAGCGGACCGCACGCATTGGGCCGCCGCGCATCACCTCGCCCGTGAGATTCCCAATTCCAAGCTGGTCGCGCTAAAAGGCGAAGGCCATCACTACCTAGCGACGAATCCAACGGCGGCGCATGAGGCGATCAGAAAATTTATTGGGCCGTAGGGGAGTTGAAATCCGCCCCTACAACAATCGGAGGCAACCCATGGCCGAGAACTTTTCAAGTATCACGAGGCGCGATTTTCTCAGACTCACAGCCAAAAGCGCCATCGTCTCATCCGGTCTACTATCCGGCTGCGCCGCAGCTACTCCCGGCGGCGCGAAGGTCACCCGCGCGATCGATATCCATCACCACTACATCCCGCCTGAGCTGATCGACGAAGTGAAGCGCAGCGGCAAAACCCTCGGCGTCGAGTATTTTCCACCAAAAGACGCCAAAGATAATCCATTTCAGATTCGATTCCCCAATGGGAACCGGCTCAACCCGGACCGACGCATGACCGAAGTCCCCAACCGTCTCGAGGCCATGACCAAAGGCCATATCGACATCGCCACGGTGGAAGTTCATACCGCCTGCGTCGGCTACGAGCTCGACGGCAGCCGCGGCGAGACTTGGTCGAAGCTCTACAACGAAGCGATCATGAGTCTGGTCAAGCGCCACCCCGACCGCTTCGCCGGCATCGCCACCGTGCCGCTTCAGGACCCGCCGCGCGCCGCGCGCGTGTTGGAGCACGCCATTCGTGATCTGAAAATGTCGGGCGTAACGATCGCGTCCAACGTTGTCGGCAAATATTTCGACAGCAAAGACTTCGATCCGTTCTGGCAAAAGGCCGAGGAATTGGATGTCCTCATGATCATGCATCCCGAGTGGGTTCTCGGCAGCGAAAAAATCGGCGCCTACGGCCTGCGCACCGTATGCGGCAATCCAGCGGACACGACCCTCTCGGTCGGCTATATGATCTACAGCGGGGTCTTCGATCGCTTTCCGAATCTAAAGCTCGCGTTGCTTCACGGCGGCGGCTTTTTTCCGTATCACCTCGGCAGGTTCGACAGCGGCTTCAGGAGCGGCGGCGCCTCGCGCATCCCGGCAAAACAACCGCCGAGCAAGTATCTCAAGAACCTTTACTTCGACAATTTGCTCTATCGGGTAGAGACCATCGAATATTTGAAGCGCATGGTCGGCGCCGAGCACATCATGGTCGGCACCGATTATCCCTTCGACCTCGGCGATTGGATGGCGGCGGAGAAGATTCAGACGATGAACTGCACCGAGAGCGAACGCGAAGCGATGCTGCATGGGAATGCGCGGAAGCTGCTGAAACTGTAACTTCGCCAATTCTTATGGCTGCGATCATTTCGCCTTACGGTTCCTGGAAGTCGCCGATCACCGCCGAGTTGGTCGGCGGTGCCGAAACGGGCCTCGAACAATTACGCATTGACGGCGACGATATTTTTTGGATCGAGCGGCGCCCGCAAGAAGGCGGCAGAAAAGTTATCGTGCGGCGGGCGAACGACGGCACAACCACGGATGTCACGCCGATCGGATTCAACGCGCGCACGCGAGTGCACGAGTACGGCGGCGGGGACTACGCAGTGCTGAACGGACGAGTCCTCTTTTCAAATTTCACCGATCAACGCCTGTATGTCCAAGAGATCGGCTCTGAGCCGAAGCCGATAACGCCACAAGCCTCGATGCGCTATGCCGAAGGTCAGTTCGATCGACGCGGCAAGTTTTTCTATTGCGTGCGGGAGGATCATACCGGGTCAGGCGAAGCGGTAAATTCTATCGTCCGGGTCGATTTGAGCGACGGCGCTCCCGCCGAAATCATCGCCTCGGGAAACGACTTTTATTCGTCGCCGCGCTTCAGTCCAGATGATGCCCGCCTGGCTTGGCTCACTTGGAGCCATCCCAACATGCCGTGGGACGGCACGGAGTTGTGGGTCGGCAAAATAAGCGCAGACGGCGGTTTGATTGAAAAGCAAAGAATTGCCGGCGGCGTCGATGAATCGATTTTTCAGCCGGAATGGGCGCCGGACGGCACGCTGTATTTTGTCTCCGACCGAAGCGGCTGGTGGAATCTCTACCGCTGGCGAGACAATCAGGTCGAGCCACTCTGCCCAATGGAAGCCGAGTTCGGTCAACCCCAGTGGGTCTTCGGCACTAGCCTCTACGCATTTTCGTCCGCGACCCGAATCGTCTGTACTTATGCGAAAGACGGCCGTGACTACCTCGCCATGTTGGACACGGAGAATAGAACGCTCAAAACAATTGAGCTGCCGTTCACGACCATCTCCCAGGTTCGCGCTTCGGGTAATCGCGTGGTGCTCATCGGATCGGCCCGGACGGAATCCGCTTCGATCGTATCTCTCGATTTGCGTACGAACTCCTTCGATATATTGCGGCGGTCGAGAGAAGCAACCAACCTTGCAGGCTACCTCACGATACCGCAAGCGATAGAATTTCCCACCGAGCAAGGATTGACCGCCCACGGATATTTTTACCGGCCGACCAATCGCGACTACGCCGCGCCGGAGAATGAAAAACCGCCACTGCTGGTGATGAGCCATGGAGGACCGACCTCCTCGACTTCAGCGTCACTCAAATACTCCATTCAGTACTGGACGAGCCGGGGAATCGCCGTTCTCGATGTCAACTACGGCGGCAGCTCCAGCTACGGCCGCGCCTATCGAGAACGGCTCAACGGCCTCTGGGGCATCGTCGATGTCGACGACTGCGTCAACGGCGCGCGCTATTTAGTCGAACACGGCGAAGTCGACGGCCGCCGGCTTGCCATACGCGGCGGCAGCGCCGGCGGCTACACCACGCTTTGCGCGCTCACGTTCCGCGACGTCTTCAAAGCCGGCGCGAGCCACTACGGCATCAGCGACTTGGAAGCCCTCGCCAAGGATACCCACAAGTTCGAGTCGCGCTATCTTGAACGGCTGATCGGTCCCTACCCCAAGCGACGCGATCTTTACGTCGAGCGCTCCCCCATCCACTTCACCGACCGGTTGAGTTGTCCCATGATCATCTTTCAAGGTCTCGAAGACAAAGTCGTCCCGCCCAATCAGGCCGAGAAAATGGTGGAAGCCGTGCGTGCGAAGAAATTGCCCGTCGCCTACGTTACCTTTGAAGGCGAGCAGCACGGCTTTCGGAAGGCGGAAAATATCCGGCGCGTGCTCGAAGCAGAACTCTATTTTTACTCCAAGCTTTTCGGTTTCGAACTAGGCGATCCTGTCGAGCCCGTCGAAATTGAGAACCTGTAAGAAGATCGGCCGACCTTTCGTTTCGGCGACTAGCATTCGAATGTCCTTAACCTCGTTGCAATAATCGGCTCAGATGGAATTTTGATGAACCCCGAAGGCTAATGAAGTTTAAGGCGGTCATTTTCGATTTCTACGGTACCCTGGTGGAGGACTTTGGATCAGCATCGGTAGACCAGCTGCAGACGGAATTTCTCAAAGCGCTTGAAGTTCCTGCCGAGCCTTTCATGAAGCTCTGGAGAGAAACAACAGAGAAGCGAGTTGGCGGTGCATTTCAGACGGTTGAAGCCAGTATCGAGCATGTTTGCGATCTCTTAGCTGTGAAGTTAACACGGGAACGATTGACTCGTGCGACGGAAATCCGCTTGCAGATTATAAGGCAAACACTCAAGCCAAAAGCAGATGCCGTAAAAACACTCTCGCGCCTGAAGCAGGAAGCCTATAAGATTGGCTTGCTCAGCAATTGTTCCATAGAAATTGCGATTCTCTGGCAGGAAACGGAATTCGCTCCTTTAATCGATTCCGCCATTTTCTCGAGCCGTGAGTGCCTCAAAAAGCCAGACCTTCGCATGTATCGTCTCGCCTGCGAGCGCCTTCACGTGACGCCAGGCGAATGCCTCTATGTCGCCGACGGCGAGAATAACGAGCTTGCCGCCGCGGCCAAGGTCGGCTTGCATCCGGTACTGATTCGAAATCCCGCGTCGCAAAAACGTCCGGATCTTTTTAGGGAAGCAACCGAATGGCAAGGGCGCACCATTTCTGAGCTTACCGAAGTCCTAGGAATAGCTGTATCGAGCCTGTGACAATCTCTTGAGTATTTCAAAACGTTCGTCGCCGCAAATCGGGGCGTTATCATGACGATTCGCGATGCCACAGAAACTGACCTTCCGGCTATCGTTGGGGACTCTTGCCGCGTGTCGCTGAACTAGACGGCGTCGAGCGCGATCTGATAATTTTGGGGGCATCGTATTCTGGACTGACCGAGATTGAATTCGACGGAGAGAAAATGGGTCCTTATACAAAGCGGCAACCGGTTTCTTTACTTCTCTTCGGCATCATGGTCCTAACAGCGGCCTCAGCTCACGCGGCCGGATCCGGCGTTTGGGAAACATCGATCAACCCTCAAACCACGGAGCGCTTCATTCCGGTCGAGCTCTGGACGGGAGCGGACTGGGACGGGCAAAAAGAATTGAAAATGGCGCCCGTCGACGGCGTCTATCGTCACCGCACCTCGAGCTACTCGATCAAGGGCCCAACCGAATGGAAGCATCCGGTAACCGGCCGGACATCGCTCACCTACGAGAGAATAAATCCCGGCAGAAACAAAGACGACGATAAGTCGCAGCTGTTCACCATCAATGAGGATCAAACGGGTTTGGGCAGGCTATTTGACGGCAGGCCGCGTCGAGACACGCGCACCTATTCGGGCGGTCTGAAATTTCCTCTTGGACTGTGGAAAGAAGGCGAAACAAAATCGTTCGTATACAAAGTCTGGGACACGACCGAAACAACGAGAATGGAAGCGATTACGATCAAACAGATCAATTTCACTTATCAGGGGGCGCCCTATTGCCTGGAGATCTATTGGACTGCTACGGACCGATCGGGGAGAAAAACCTACGATCGCCACACCTACATCTACTGTCCTAGGAAGAGCATGGTGAACCAAATTCAGCACTAAGGCACCTCGCCCGCGTTGCACGCCGCCGAAGTTCTTCCCAATAGCAGCGTCTCAGATACCCAACCCGCCACCCAGTGTTCCAAGCAATCGAAGGGACGTGCTAGTATCCGAGCAAACCAAAAACTTGGAGCAGTCATTCACATGCAGCACACGCCGCCGGCAGAATTCCATCAACCGCAGGGCTTCTTGGCTCTCGCCAAGAATGTCGGGATCAAAGACTCGACACTCGACCTGACTGTCATTTATTCGACCGTTCGCGCACGCGCGGCGGCGATGTTTACGCGCAATCGCTTTCCCGGCGCGCCGGTGATCATTGGCAAGAAACATATTGCCAATGGCTACGCGCAGGCGCTGGTCATCAACAGCAAGAATGCCAACGTGGCGATGGGCAAACAAGGCATCGATAACGCGATCGAAACCTGCCGTAGCGTGGGAGAAGAATTGGACATCAGCCCGTATGACGTCCTGCCTTTCTCCACTGGCGTCATCGGCCGCCCCCTGCCCATGGACAAGATCCGCGCGGGATTGCGCGGCATTCGGAGCGAATTGAAGCCGGACAATCTCAAGATCGCCGCTGAAGCGATCATGACGACGGACAGATATCCGAAATACATCTCCGTGAAAGTTGGCAAGGCGACTATCGCCGGTATCGCCAAGGGCGCCGGAATGATCGAACCGAACATGGCGACGATGCTGGTCTATCTCATGACGGACGCCGAACTGCCCCCGGGCGCGCTGCGGCCGATGCTTCGGCGCGTCGTCGATCGCACTTTCAATTGCATGAGCATCGACACCGACACCAGCACGAGCGATACCGTCGTGCTAATGGCCAACGGTCTGGCCGGGAAAGTGAGACTCGGTGCATTTGAAAAGGATTTGTTGAAGGTCTGCGAATATCTCGCCAAAGAGATCGCTCGCAGTGGGGAAGGCGCCACCAAGCTGATCACCGTCGATGTGAAAGACGCGACGAACGACGGACAGGCGAAGCGGATCGCGAAGTCGGTCGTCAACTCGCCGCTCGTCAAAACCGCCGTCTACGGGTGCGATCCCAACTGGGGCCGGGTAATCATGGCCATCGGCAAGACCTTCGATCCGGCCGTCGATCCCGCCAAAGTCACGATAAACTTCGGCGGCACGAATGTTTTTAAAAAGGGCACGCCCGTGGATTGCGATCTCGAGGCGCTACGACAATATCTCGGACAGCCGGAAGTGACGATCGGGGTAAATCTCGGCATCGGCAAAGCCGGCGCGCGCGTTTGGGGATGCGATCTGACCGAAGGTTACATTAAAGAGAACGCCTACTACACGACGTAAAATGACGACCGTCTTCGTGCACCCGGATGCAGGAGGTAGGGGCGCGCTTCAAACCCGCCCCTACACGAAAGAATCGGATGGAGCAGAAAGCGAATAATTTTCTTCTGAAAGGCGGTCGCCTTATCGACCCCGCCGGCGGCAAAGATGGAATTTTCGACATCCACGTGCGCGATGGCAGAATCCAAGCGATCGGAGCAAACGTCGCTGACGATGGCGCGACCGTCATCGACATCAAAGACCACATCGTCACCCCCGGTCTGATCGACGTTCATCTGCACCTCATGAAGGGCCTCGGCGCCTTCGGCGTCGATCCGGATATATTCGGCGTCGGTTCGGGCGTGACGACCGTCGTCGATGCCGGCAGCGCCGGGCATACCCTGCTCAACGTTTTTCGAAACTATGTCACGGACAACGCCAAGACGCGGGTACTCAACTACATCAATCTTTCCACCCTCGGCGGCGTTAGCGGACCAGGCTATAGCATTCTCGCCGACCCGCGTCTGATCGATGAGGCGAAGATCGAGCAAGCCGTCGAAGCCAACCGAGACATTATCGTCGGCATCAAGATCATGGCGACAGGAGGAGCGCTCGGGTCCCAAGGATTGAAGCCGTTGGAACGCGCGCGCAAGCTCGGCGACACGTTAAAATTGCCGCTGCTCGTGCACATCGGCGAGAGTTGGACCAAGGACACTGCGCCGGTGCACG
This sequence comes from uncultured delta proteobacterium, assembly GCA_963745035.1. Classification (GTDB taxonomy): domain Bacteria; phylum Desulfobacterota; class Binatia; order UBA9968; family UBA9968; genus DP-20. The sequence goes on from CAVUVW010000013.1 coordinate 1,275,281, forward strand.
TCGGCGACGTCCTTAAGTATCTTCGAGCGGGCGATATCGTGACGCACATGTTCACCGTACATCCCGGCGGTTTGCTCGACGGCAACGGCAAGCTCTGGCCGCAGGTGCGCGACGCCAAAGAATCCGGCGTGCTGATGGATGTCGGCCATGGGCTGCACAATTTGAATTTCGATGTGGCCCGCAAGGTTCTCGATCAAGGACTTCATCCCGACGGCGTTTCCACCGACGGCCATCGCGGCAACCGCGCCGGACCCGTGTACGATTTGCCGACAACCATGGCGAAGCTCATGGCGCTGGGATTCTCGCTCAATCAGGTGATCGAGATGGCGACGGCGAACGCCGCGCGGCTGCTCGGCCGCTCCCATGAACTAGGAACGCTCAAGATCGGGGATACGGCGGATTTATCCGTTTTAAGGATCGAGGATAGAGAATGGCAAGCGGTCGATTCCCAAAAAGGAACCATTCCCGCACGCCAGGCAATCACTCCGGTGTACGCGATTCTCGGCGATACGATTTATGAGCCTTTAGCAGTGAAACGGCCATAATTTGTTTACGCTCTCCACATTGTTTCTAATTTCAGTTTGGCCGGTCTGGAAAAAGACTTCTCTCGACAGGTTGACCTGAGATGAAAGCCCTTGTCATTTCGAGCAAAGCGAGAAATCTTTCTCTGTAACCCAACCGGATAAACGCATTCAAGAAAGATTTCTCCCTTCAGTCGAAATGACAACGGGTTTCCTTTACGGGCTAGCGCCTGTGCAGGAAAGAGATATCAGAGTGGTTACGGTGCTTCCTACCGCCTTCTCCGCGTCGTCGTGCCACCGAAGATCGATCCTAAAACGCCGCGCATGATCTCACGGCCGAGTTGGCTGCCGATCGCGCGCACCGCGCTCTTGCCCAAAGCTTCGGCCATTTCACCGGCCTGTGACTGCCACCCGCCGCCTGCGGCAGGCTGCTGCCCCGTAGGAACCTGCGGCGTGCGGGTTTTCAGCATCTCGTAAGCCGACTCGCGGTCCATGACTTTTTCGTAGTGGCCGTAGATCCCGGACTGCTTGACGGTTCCTTCGCGCTCCGCCACGGACAGCGGCGGAAGCTGGCTTTCCGGCGGATAGATCAGCGCGCGATCGACGACATTGGGCTGTCCCTTGTCATTGAGAAACGAAACCAGCGCTTCACCCACGCCGAGCTCCGTGATTACGGTCTCTACGTCGAGATCCTTGTTCTGCCGAAACGTCGTCGCCGCGGCCTTGACGGCCTTTTGGTCGCGTGGCGTAAAGGCGCGTAGCGCGTGCTGCACGCGATTGCCGAGCTGACCGAGAACGGTTTCCGGAACGTCGAGCGGATTCTGCGTGATGAAATAGACGCCCACGCCCTTCGAACGAATCAGCCGAACCACCTGCTCGATTTTTTCCAGCAACGCCTTGGGCGCGTCGTTAAAAAGCAGATGCGCCTCATCGAAAAAGAAAGCGATCTTGGGTTTCTCCGGATCGCCTACCTCGGGCAGGCGCTCGAACAACTCCGACATCAGCCACAACAGGAACGTCGCGTAGAGTTTCGGCGAATTGACGAGCTTGTCGGCGACCAATATGTTAATTGCGCCGCGCCCCTGACCGTCGGTCTGGATCATGTCGTCGAGATCGAGCGCCGGCTCGCCGAAGAACTGGTCGCCGCCCTGCTCTTCCAGCGCCAGTAACCCGCGCTGGATCGCGCCGATGCTCGCCGCTGAAACGTTGCCATACTGAGTCTTGAATTGTCCCGCATTGTCGCCGACATGCTGGAGCATGGCCCGCAGATCTTTGAGATCGAGCAGCAGCATGCCGTTATCGTCGGCAATCTTAAAGACCAGGTTGAGCACGCCACTTTGCGTTTCATTCAAATTGAGCAAGCGAGCCATCAAGAGCGGACCCATATCGGACACGGTCGTGCGGACGGGGTGGCCGTGCTGTCCGAACAGGTCCCAGAAGACCACAGGGTAGCCGTTGAACTGAAACGTCTCCTCGAGTCCCAAGGTTTTCAGCCGCTCCGAGATCTTCGCATTCTCCTGTCCTGGCCGCGCCATACCGGACAAATCACCCTTCACGTCGGCCATAAAAACCGGAACTCCCGACCGGCTGAGGTTCTCGGCGATTACGCGCAGCGTGACGGTCTTGCCGGTCCCCGTGGCCCCCGCGATCAAACCATGGTGATTGGCCATACGCGGCAAGATAACGCAAATGTCTTTCCCCTTGGCGATCGGCAATCCCTCAACCATGGCCTCGAGCCTCCCTTATTTATTGACAACTTAAAACCTTTAGGCGGGAATGTTCACGCTTGTCAACTAGTGTTGATGCCTTTATAAACCTCCGGCGTGAATGAAATGTCGGCATCAGGCGTCCAAGTCACCAGAACGAACGGGCCCGAATAGCATCGAGTGGAGGGCGATACGATTTCGGTCCTTTCGTTTCAAATTCATCAACAACACAATTCACAAGGGGGATAACTGAATGAAACGTTTTCTAGGTATTCTGGTTGCTTCTATGTTCCTGGCTTCTGCGGCCTATGCGGGCGAGGCGATGAAAGATGAGAAGAAGACCGACGCCAAAGCTTCTGAGAAGAAGGCGGAAGGCAAAGCGAAGGGCGACGAGAAGAAGGCCGAAGGCAAAGCTAAAAGCTCCGACACCAAGACGGACGAGAAGAAGTCAACCAAGTAATTTTTCTTCACAGAGCAAGGTGACCCTCCCCACCTTGCTCGCCCATTTTCAACCTCCGTTTCGCTGCTGTCCTGCATTCGTGTTACCCATTCAGATTTTCCCGGGGCATCTTACTCGCCAATCGCCTGTTATTGTCATATCTTGAAAGCATGCGGACAGACCGTTGCAACTCGCGCGGCGCTGAATTTCTCGCGCCAGTAGGCGTCTATACGTAGACGGCTGATCACGTCGGGTGGAGGCGATTGGGTCGGCATCCATAAAACCGGCTACCAAAAATAAGGAGGCGATTATCATGAAACGCATGCTCGCATTGTTTGTCATGGCGCTTTTCTTGAGCACGGCATCCTTGGCGGCGGCAAAAGATTACCAAGTCACCGGCCCCGTCGTTGACGTGAAGGATGATGTCATCATCGTTAAAAAGGGCAATGAGAACTGGGAAATTGATCGTGACAAAAACACCAAGACCAGCGGGGATATCAAGAAAGGCGATCGGGTCATGATCAAATACAAGATGACTGCGACCAGCATCGAGGGCAAAGAGACCAAGGCCAAAGCGGATACAAAAGCCAAGACCGAGATGAAAACGGACACCAAGGCCAAATCCGAGGCCAAGACCAAGTAAATTCTGTCAGAATATTCCCTCCACTTTGTGCGCAACGGGCCGTCCAAGGGCGGCCCGTTGCCGTTTCTGGTCTTCCCTTTGATTTTCTCCCGCCATTTGATAGCGTGAGGAAAATCATCAGCAGGACGCGACATGGCTTCACACCCGGAAGTAACCATCGTTCATAGTTCGGACCTTCATCTCGGCACCGACGACAGCTTCAGCGACAAAGATCGATTGGCGGTTCTCCCAAAAGTTCTGACCGCGGCCGCCGAAATCAACGCCGACGTGGTCCTGCTCGCCGGCGACTCCTTCGACAATCATCGCCAGCCCATTGAGCTTTTAAAGCGCGCCGGCCAAATGCTGTCCGAATACCGAAAGCCGGTGGTGATCCTGCCCGGCAATCACGATCCGCTCACGCCCGACTCGGTCTACCGGCGGGCCGGTCTGGGCGCGATCGCCAACGTGCGGATTCTCGGCTTGAACGTCGAGCAGGCGGCGTTATTCGACGAGCTCGAATTGGAGATCTGGGGCCACGCGCACTTCGACTACGCCGACATGTCGCCGCTCGCCAACCCGCGCCCGCGCACAACCCGCTGGCAGCTCGCGGCTGCCCACGGTCACTTCGTCGATCAAGAGCGCGACCCGAACCGGCTGATCGGCTCCTGGCTCATTCATCCGGAAGAGCTCGCCGCAACCGGAGCCGACTACGTCGCCCTCGGGCACTGGAATCAGGCGACTCCGGTCGGCGACGGGAAAATTTCCGCTCACTATTCCGGATCGCCGGAATATACCGGAACCGTCAACGTGGTGCGCCTGCGCCAGGACGGCACCGTCGAAGTGAGCAAGGGCGCGTTGCGCTAACGGTCCTGCCGAGTTTGTTAGAAGCAGATCCCTAAGACCCTTCGGTCGGTAATTCCAACAAAGACGCTGCGAGCTAGTCTTCCAAAGACCAAGGACAAATCCGGTTAGTGAAGTTTACCTATCGGCTCATGAGAGAATGCGCCAAGGAGCGCGGCATGCGTATCCAACGGATTCTTTGCTCCCTGCTTGTTCTAACCACGATTGCTTCACTAGCCACGGAACTTTCAGCTCAAAGCACAGTTGATGAACGCGCGGGAGCGGATTTTTACCGTGGTAAAACCGTGCGCATCGTCGTGGGTTTTCCGCCGGGCGGCGGCGCCGACGTCTATTCACGTTTGATCGCGCGCCATGTCGGGAGCTTTATTCCGGGCAATCCCACCGTTGCCGTCAGTAATATGCCCGGAGCCGGAAGCATCATCGCCGGCAACCACATTTTCAACAGCGGCGCCAAGGACGGCACCGAGATTGGCATGCTCAACGGCGCTGTGATTCTCGAGCAGCTTTTCGGAAGTCCGGGACTGCACTTCGATATGGCGAAGTTCCGCTATCTTGCCGTCCCGGTAAACGAAACTTATGTCATGATCGTCGCCCGCCACGCGGGCATAATGAAATTCAGCGAGCTCATTGGACCCCGTGCCAAGCAAGCCGTCGTCGGAGCGATACCGAACTCGACTTTGGAACATGCTCCGGCGCTGCTGCGTGAGGCCTTGAGCGCGAATATCAAGATCGTCTCCGGTTACAAGGGCAGCGCGGATATTCGGCTGGCGATCGACTCGGGCGAAGTCAACGGCTTTTTCAATCCATGGAGCACGATCAAGCCAACTGCCATGGACAAGTTCAAGTCGGGAGCTTGGCTAGTCCTCGCCCAATTGACGGATCAGCCGCTACGCGATCTGCCCACCATAGATGTCCCGAACATTACTGCGCTAACGAAAGACGAGACACACAGGTCCCTGCTGCGATATGGGACGAGCGCGCCAAACCAGTTCGGCAAAGTCTATATGCTCCCGCCGGGCGTTTCGCCGGAGCGCGCGGTTGCTCTGGAAGCGGCGTTTGCAAAAACTTTCGCCGATAGAAAATTTCTAGCGGACGCGGAGAAGAGCAATCTCGAAATCACACCGATCTTCGGCCCGGCTATTCAAGCGATCGTCAACGACTTCCTTGGTATGCCGCCAGCGATCAAGGAAAGACTCAGCCGGGCCATCAAGAAATGAGCCGTAAAGCTTGAGAAGTTGGGCTTTCTCCGATCTCCGACTTCCTGCTGCGTCAAGCCGGTAGCAGCAATCTTGCCTCGTCGGCGTCGACTACCGGATTCTTCGGCCGCTTGCTCTCCAGCACGCGAATCACCTCTTCCGCGGCGCCCCATTCGCCGCGCTGCGCCGCTTCCAACGTCATCGCGCCGATGTGCGGCGTCCAGAGCACGTTGTCGAGTTGGATCAGCGGATGGTTTTTTACCGGCGGCTCATCGGCGACAACATCCAGAGCGGCGCCCGCGATTTTCCTTTCGCGCAAGACGGCGCCCAAAGCTTCTTCATCGACGATGCCGCCGCGCGCGGCGTTGATGAGAAATGCCGAAGGCTTCATGAGCGCGAGCTCTTTCTTGCCGATCATGCCTCTGGTCTCCCTGTTGAGCGGGCAATGAATCGTCACGAAGTCCGCGTCGGCCAGCAGCTCGTCGAGTTCGACCCATTTGCCGCCGAGCGAAGTTACGTGGGACACGGGAATGTAGGGATCGGCGACTTGCACGTCCATCTCGAACGCGCGCGCCCGCAGCGCCACGCGCATGCCGATGTTGCCCATGCCAACGATGCCGATTGTCTTGCCGGCAAGCTCGGTGCCGATGAACTTGAGATAATCGCTCCAGCGGTCTTCCCTGACCGCGCGATTCGCCGCATGCGTGTGGCGCACGAGCGCAAGCAGCTGACCGAACACCAACTCGGTCACCGACACGGAATTACTTCCCGGCTGGTTGGTCACCCAGATTTTGAGATCCTTGGCGGCTTCGAGATCGACTCTTGACGGGTCGACGCCGACGCCGGTGCGCGCGATGATCTTAAGCCGCCCGCCGTTGCGCTCCATCTGCTCGCGCGTGATTTTGCCCTTGCGGCTGATCACGGCATCCACCCGGGTGAGCTCCAGCTCCCAGCGCTGCGGCTCCACCCATGGATTGACAACGACGAGCTCTACCCGCTCGCGCAGCCATTTGAGCACTTCCGGTTGAAACTCCTCGACCAGCACTCGCCCTAGTGCCATAGTTTGCCTCCGTCGTTTTTGCGTGGTGTTTTTCTGGGGAATTGTAGTAAAAGCAGTATACAGTTTCACTCATTCTTTGTCCTCGATAAAGTCGGCGGCGTTTCTGCGGAGTTTATTTTATGAAGGCAATTCAAGTCGTGATCGGGACTCTGACGATCCTTCTTTCAACCCTTGCTTGGGCCGAGCAGGTCCGGACCGTGATACCGCGCGCAACCCTCAATTACTTGAGCGTGCCGGTGGCCGAAGTGAAAGGTTATTTTCGCGACCAGGGATTGGAGAACCAGACCATCGTCATTCCCGGCAGCACGGCGATTGCGGCGCTGGTGAGCGGCAACGTCGATTTCAGTGGCGCCGGAGGTACGGGCATGCGCGCAGCGCTGCGCGGCGCGCCGATCAAAGCGGTGATGTTCCAGACAGAGAAAGTGACCTGGTATCTTTTGGCCGCGCCGGAGATCCAGAAGATCTCGGATCTTCGCGGCAAACGCATCGCCGTCGGCACCATCGGCGATACCCAGGACGCGCTCATCACCATGCTCGTCGAACGCGAAGGCGTTTCAGGAAAAGATCTCTCGCGCGTGGCGATGCCGGCACGCAACACGACCAATACGATATTGTCGCTCAAGACCGGCGCGTTCAGCGCCGCGGTCGTCAATGCCGACGAATCGCTGCTCGGCGAAAAAGAAGGACTGCGCACCCTGGCGTTTGTCGGCGATTTGTTCCCATATCCCTTTCAAGGTTTTGTCGCCACCGACAAAATGATCGCCGAGCGTCCCAACGATATCAAACGATGGCTTCGGCCCATGGCCCGCGCGCTCATGTTCATCCGCGAGCGACCAGAGGAGGCTGCGGATATTGCGATGAAAAAAATCCCGATGGGCAACATGAGCCGGCCCCTGGTCATCGAAGGCATCCGGCGCTTCGCCAAGTCCCTGCCCGACGGCGTGCCGGGGCTGCCGACGCCGCAGGGAATCAAGAATTTGATGGAATTCGACGTCAAGGCGCCGCTCAAGATCAAAGAAGATATTCCGCCGGAAAAAGTCATGAACTTTAAACTGATGCGCGAGGTCAAGGAAGAATTGGAGAGTAAACGGTGACGACGTCCGGTAAAAGATCACCTATGAAGCGAGTTCGAGCCTTCTCTCTACTATTCGCCTCATTTGTCCTACCGGTCCTACTCTTGTGCTCTTCAATCGCGCAGACCCAGGAGAAAAAAAACCTCCGCATCGTCTTCGTCAGCCTGTCGTGGAACAACCAGCTCCCCTATCGCATCGCCATCGCCAAAGGTTTCTTCAAAGATCAGGGTCTGAGCGTCGAGCAGATTTTCGTCCGCGGCGGGCCGACGGCGATCGCCGCACTGATCTCCGGCAACGTCGACTTCGGCAGCATCGGCGGCGCCCAGGCGCCGATCCGTAGCAACGCCCGCGGGCTCGACCTGCAGATCCTCGCCTCGCTGTCCAACTACACCAATTACACCCTGCTCGGCAGCAAAGAAGCCAAGAGCATCGAAGAGCTGCGCGGCAAGATCATCGGTGTCACCGGAGCCGGAGCCTACTCCGATTTCGCGATCCGGATATTTCTCAAACGCCACAACATCGACCCGGACCGCGATGTCACCCTGCGCGCCATCGGCGGCACGGCGCTGCGCGCGATCGCGCTCGAAAGAGGTGTTATCTCGGCGGCGCCCTTCACCGCTGAAGATACGATTCGCCTCATCGACAAGGGATACCCCATGATCGTCAACTTGAACGAAGCGCTGCGCATCCCGCAGAGCATCCTGGTCACGCGCGGGGAACTGCTGCAAAAATATCCCGAGACTTCCAAACGCTTTCTAAAGGCGATGATTCTCGGCATGCAGATCGCCAAGTACAACAAGAAGGAAGCCATCCAGATCGGCGTCGCGAGCGGCCTCCCTGGCGATCCCGACCTGATTCACCGCTCCTACGATCTTTTCAGTCCCGGCTACGCCGCCGATCTCTCGGTCGCCCACGACGGCATCCAGATCATGCTCGATGAGGACGTCCGCGCCGGAGTGGTCGACAAGAAGTTTACCCTCGACCGCGTCGTAAACGAGCGCATTTTGAAACAGGCGCAGCTAGAATTGAAGAACGAAGGACGGCTCAAGTAGGCGCCCGATGAAAGACCTGTAGGCTCCCGGTCGAGGACGACATCACTATCTTCCAGCGCACAGAAAGAAGCGATGATGAAATTGCCTGGTAGAATACTTCAAATCTGTGGGTTGTTTTTCTGGCTCTGCCTGGCGGCGGCGCAAGCCGCCGAACCGAGGCCGTCCTGGGAAGCGGAATGGGCCAAGACGATTGAACTAGCCAGAAAAGAAGGTCAGCTCACGGTTTCCCATACGCGCGGCCCGTTCGATCAAGTTTTCGGCGATTTTGCCAAGCGTTATCCCGAGATCAAAGTCGTGTCGATCGCCGGGCGCGGCGGCGATCTGATTTCGCGCATCATGGCCGAGCGGCGCGCCGATAAATACCTGACGGATCTATATCTCGGCTCGTCGGGAACGCCGATGGACGTGCTCCATCCGGCAAAAGCCCTCGAGCCGGTGCCGAACTTCATGATCTTGCCCGAAGTCAAAGATCCGTTGAAGTGGTTTCGCAAGCAGCATCACTACGCCGATCCCGAGGCGAAACACATTCTCGTCTTTGAAGGCGTCGTCCGCTCCGACATGGCGTTCAACACCAACCTCGTCGACGTCAAGGAGTTCACGTCGTACTGGGATCTGGTGAAGCCCAAGTGGAAAGGGAAAATCGCCGCGATGGATCCCAAGCTGCCCGGTTTTCCCAGTGGGCTGCTGCAATTTTCCTATTACCACCCCGACCTTGGCGTTAAATTCCTACGGCAACTGTTCGGCGAGATGGAGTTGACGGTGTCGCGCGAGGCGCGCCAGTTAGTCGATTGGCTGGCAGTCGGCAAGTTCGCCATCGCGCTCGCGCCCTCGGCCAGCGAAGTACAGGCAGCCAGCAAACAAGGCCTGCCCGTGGGACGCTTCGAGCCGCGCGCGTTCAAGGAAGGAATTTACATGCGCGCAACCCAGGGCTCGCTCAGCATTCTGACCCGCCAGCCCCATCCGCATACGACCAAAGTGTTCGTCAACTGGCTGCTCTCGCGCGAAGGCCAAACGGCGTATCAGAGGCATTTCTTGCGAATCGATCCGATCTTCAGCCTGAGAGAAGATGTCCCCGCCGATTCGTCGGTCGAGAGCTACCGCCCGAAAGCCGGAGATAAATTCATGGCGGTCTATCGAGCGGAATTCAGGGAGCTGGACGACGCCTACAAAGTCGTCGATGAAGCCTTGAAGCGTTAGCTCGCCAAAAAAGCAGGTCCCGTCGGCTTTCCATAAAAATTGGCGATAAAGATTACAAAAATCTTCTCTCTCTGCTATATTCGGCTAACCAGCCAGAATTGTGCAAGTAAGAATTCTGCGGTTCTCTTACCCAAAGTGCGGTTGTAAGTTTTGCGTGACGACTCGCTCATCCCTGAATTGCAACGCCGAGAAGTAGGCTCAGCGCGAGAGCTGCCGCGCTGCTCTCATTTCAGTTCTAACGTAACCTGATCCACGGAGACAGCAAAGAGATGGCCAAACCGATGCCCAAGTCCATCAACGAAGCGGCTGAGCCGCCGCGAGAGCCGAAGACGGTCTCCGCCGCCGAGATGGGCGCGCGCCAGCGTGAGATTTCGGTTTCCGAATTTTTCACCAAAAACCGCCACCTGTTGGGCTTCGACAACCCGCGCAAGGCGCTGCTCACGTGCGTCAAGGAAGCCGTCGACAATGCGCTCGACGCCTGCGAGGAGGCGGGTATCTTGCCCGAGGTCATCGTCAAGCTCGAAGTCGCTGCGAACGGCGGGCCGGCCGTCGCACCAAGCCAGGCCAGTCGCTTTCGCGTCACGGTGATCGACTACGGACCGGGCATCGTGCGCCAGCAAATTCCGCGAATTTTCGCCAAGCTGCTCTACGGCTCGAAGTTTCATCGCCTGCGCATGAGCCGGGGCCAGCAAGGCATCGGGATTTCGGCCGCGGGCATGTACGCCCAACTCACCACCGGCAAACCGGTGCAGATCACGTCGCGCACCGGCGCGCGCACGCCGGCGCATTATTTCGAAGTGCAGATCGACACCAAGAAAAACGAGCCGCGCATCCTCGAAAAAAAAGAGACCGAGTGGGAAAACCACCGAGGCACCCAGGTGACTCTGGAGATCGAAGGGCGCTACCAACGAGGCCGCGCTTCGGTGGACGAGTATCTCGAGCAGACCGCCATCGCCAACCCGCACGTCAAGCTCGTCTACCACACGCCGGAAGGAGAAGTTAAGGAATACCCGCGCACCATCGAAGAGCTGCCGCCCCAGCCGCGCGAGATCAAGCCGCATCCTTACGGCATCGAGTTCGGCATCTTGCTAAGAATGCTGCACGACACCCGAAGCCCCTCGCTTGCGGGATTTTTAGCACACGATTTCAGCCGGGTTTCTTCGAACGTCGCGCAGGAAATTTGCAAGACAGCCAAGCTTTCGGCTGATTTGCGGCCGCGCAATATTCACGGCGCCGCCGCCGAAGCGCTTTACAAGGCGATTCAGGCTACGAAAATCATGGCGCCGCCGACCAATTGCATTTCACCCATTGGCGAAAAGGCGATCCTCCACGGCCTCTACAAACAGATCAAGGGAGAATTTTATACCGCGGTGACGCGCCCGCCCGCGGTCTATCGCGGCAATCCGTTTGCGATTGAAGCCGGCTTGGCCTTCGGCAAAGGACCTGAAGAAGCGAATGGTAAGGCTGAACGCCCCGCCCAACCACTCGCCGAAGGCGAGGAGCGGGACGACAACAACGAGTTGGCGAGCGTCATTCGCTACGCCAATCGCGTGCCGCTGCTCTACCAGCAGTCGGCCTGCGCCACGTTCAAGGCCGTGCTCGACACGAGTTGGCGGAACTACGGCGTTGGCCAATCGCGCGGCGCTCTGCCCGCCGGACCGATGGTAATCTTTGTCCACATGGCCTCGGTCTGGGTGCCGTTCACCAGCGAGTCCAAGGAAGCGATCGCCGACTACGACGAGATCCGCAAAGAAATCAAGCTCGCGCTCCAGGAGTGCGGCCGGCGCCTCGGCATGTTTCTACGACGCCGCGAGCGCGCCAAGAGCGAGTTTCGCCGCCGCAACATCTTCGAGCTTTATATCGAAGAAGTCGTCGAGGCGTGCAACCGGCTCAAGGGCGGCAAGCTCCCCAAGGAAAAACTGAAAGAACAGCTGCAGAAAATCGCCATGAAGCGAACCGGCGGCGAAAAGACCGATGAAATCCTCGGCTATGACGGCGGCGGTCCGGAGGGCTTGCCTCATTCGATTATCGTCACGCCGGAGGGGACCGAAGGCGATGCGCCGGTGATCGAAGGCAGAGACGAGGTTTTGCCTCGGCAAGAAGAACTGCTCGAAACAGAAGGCAACGAATCGGAGCCCCCGGCCAAAGCGTCGAGGAGAAAAACGAAGGCAAAGGGAAACGTCGGTAAAGTCGCGCAGGCAAGCCGTTCGAAGTCGGAGAGCAGCAAGCAAATGAGTTTAGGTTTCGACGCTAGCGGAGCCGGCGAAAGGAACATCCGGAAGTCAGGGAAAAAAGATGGCGCGAAAAAAGCAAAAAAGTAATGGCGCGGTAGAGAAGAAGCTCATCGGCGTGGCCGATGTCGTGATCACGGCGGCGCAGCGCAGCCAGGATCCGGCGCTGTCGATCCCAGTGCGTAGTCTCGCCAACGTCAACTTCAACGAGAAGCGCGGCATCATCGAAATGGGACGCAGGAAACAAGCGCGCACGTTCTTCAACGTCGGCATGGCGAAAAAATTCATGCAGACGGTGCTGGTTGCCGACGCTCTGGCGGAGTTACAGCGAGCGAATTTGACTACGTCTCTTCGCGAGATTTATTATCGCACCAAGCACACGATCAAAAACTCGCACGAAAACACCTTCGACGGCCAGAACGAATCCGACCCGCTCATCGAAGATCTCGAAGTCAGTCTCGAAGCGTTGCGCGAAGAGCTGCACGTGCGCGCGGAGAATTCCGGCACGGTGGTCGGGCCGTTGACCCTGGTCGACGACGGCGACCGGGTGGACTGCACGCGCCTCGGCAAGGGCGGCTATTCGGTTCCGTCCATCGTCGAGCCGGAGTATATTCAGATCAGCAAATGCACCGCCGATTTCGTTCTGCTCGTCGAGAAAGGAACCCAGTGGAACCGGCTTTCCGAAGACAAGTTCTGGCGCCGCTACAACTGCATCCTGCTCACGGGAAACGGCCAGCCACCGCGCGGCGTCCGCCGCCTGGCGCGCCGGCTGCACGAAGAATACAATCTGCCGGTTTACGTCCTCGTCGACAACGACCCCTGGGGCTATTACATCTATTCCGTCGTCAAGCAGGGCTCGATCAATCTCGCCTTCGAAAGCCAGCGCATGGCGATTCCCAAGGCCAAGTTCATCGGCTTTTCCAGCTCGGATCCAGAACGCTACGGCTTGCCGCGCAACGTCGGCATAAAGCTCAACGACAAAGACATTAACCGCGCCAAGGAGCTGGCGAAGTACAAATGGTTCCAGAAAAAGGAATGGCAGAACGAAATCAAGGGCATGCTCGCAAGCGGTCTCAAGTACGAGCTCGATGCGCTCGCCAACAAAGATTTTCAATATCTAACCAAGACCTATTTGCCGAGAAAGCTCAAAGAAAAAGACTTGCTGGACTAAACCGAGGCACACCTTCAGCTTTTTCGATTACGCTCAGGATCTGAGCTTTGTGGACGGCTGAGAAATTCGCGTCTGCGCCGCGCACTCACCATGCGACCGCTGCCTTGACGAAATAGATTGGCCTTTGCTAGCTTCGCGCTAGATCCTCAGAGCAGCGACGTGTCAAAACAAGAAGTCAGTCTTCCTGACGGCGACTTGATCTCCGCTGCCGCGCCGGCCGGCTGGAAGAAAGGATCGCGTATTTTCTCCTGACCCGCTCGCCTTTGGGAAGCTTGGTGCGTTGGGTTGCGGCCATCAAGGCTTCGGTTCATGCAAAATTGCTCGCCGGCTATTTCCTGGTCACCTTGCTGGTGATCGGCATGGGCGCAATGAGCCTTCAGACCATCGCCAAAATGTCCAGTCAGGGCCAGCTCCTGGATGAGGCTCACGAACGAGTGCACTGGTCGCAGGAGATCCAGCATGCCCTGGCTATGCAGATGAACTTCACGGCCATGGCTTTGCTTTTGAGAAGCGAGGCGACGGTCGAAAACATTCTTCGCGAGAACAACCGATTCAACAATACACTGGCTCGCCTTGAGAAGGCCGCTCAACCGGAAGAGGTAGAGCTGATTCAACGGATCCGCGCCGCCCAGGTGAGAGGCGCTGACCACCGTGGCCGATATTGCAAACCTCATTCGGGACGGTAAAGTCGATGCCGCGATGCGGTTGCAGCAAGACAAGCAGTATCCCCTCTATCGGCGCATCGAAGAGTTTGTCACTCAGTTGGTCGGACGCGAGCGGGACAAGATGGACCCGCTTCCGGGACAGCGTCGCCGCGGCAAACAGGAATACGCTGATCCTGATGGCGAGCAGCGCGGCGGCTTTGATGCTGGTGGCGTTGTTGTTGGGTTTCGTCATCTCATGGTCCTTTATCCTGCCCGTCCAGAAGGCCCATGGCTTCCTGAGCGAGGTGGCGAAAGGAAACTTTGCGGCCACGATCAACGTGCCAAATCGCGACGAGTTCGGCGCGCTGGCGGCGCATATGAACCACATGAGCCAGGAGTTGCACCGTCTCTACGAGAGCCAGAATCGGGCGTCGCAGGAACTGCAGCGGCTGAACGAGCAACTCCAGCAAGCCAGCAAAGCCAAATCGAATTTTCTCGCCAATATGTCGCACGAGCTGCGTACGCCGATGAATGCGATCCTCGGCTTTGTCGAAATGATGCTCGATGAGATTTACGGCGAGGTTCCGCCGCACCTGCGGGAACCCCTGACGGATGTCCAAACCAACGGCAAGCATCTGCTTCGCCTGATCAACGACGTGCTGGATCTTTCCAAAATCGAAGCCGGTCGCATGGAGCTCGTTTTGGCGGAGTACTCGGTCCAGGACGTGGTCGAGACCGTTCGCACCTCGCTCCAATCGCTCGCCTTGGAAAAGGGTTTGGAGTTCGTCGCCGCCGCCGAGGACGATATTCCGCTCGCGCTGGGTGACGGCAAGCGGATCACTCAATGTCTGATGAACCTGGTGGGAAACGCCCTGAAATTCAGCAAGCACGGGACGCGTGGCGGTCTGGGTCGAGCGGCAAGGACGAAACTTGCTCTATCGCGTGTCGGATACCGGAATCGGCATACCTCAAGGAAGAGCTCGAAAATATCTTTGAGGAATTCCAACAAGTGGACACGGCGATCACGCGGGAGTTCAGTGGGACCGGACTCGGGCTTAACATCACCAAGAAATTCGTCGAAATGCATGGCGGCCGGATTTGGGTGGAAAGCGAGCTCGGAAAGGGATCGACTTTTTTCTTTGCCATTCCTTTGCGCGTGAAGCATGGTCGAGGTCGCATGAGCGGCAAGACAATTTTATACGTAGAAGACAACGAGTTTAACTTGAAGATGGTGCGGCAACTTTTGGCGCGCACCGCATACCGGCTGATTGAGGCGACCGATGGCGAGCTCGGGGTGGCAACGGCGCTCAAGGAGGTTCCCGACTTGATCCTGATGGACATCCAACTTCCGAAGATGTCCGGACTGGACGCGACGCGCCAGCTTCGCGCCGATCCCAAGACCGCCGCTATCCCGATCATCGTGATTACTTCTTTCGCTCTCAGCGGCGACGACCAGAAAGCGAAGGATGCGGGGGCGACCGGCCTATATGGCAAAGCCATACAGCCCGCGCGAGCTGTTGCAGATGATCCGCAATCTTGCTTCCCGAGCAATAGAACTTTGAGAGTTGATGCATCGTGAGTAAAGCTCCCCGCATTCTGGCGGTTGATGACAACAAGCAGAATCTGTCGCTGCTCGAGAAGAGCCCTCACGTCGGCGCAGTACGAAGTCGTAACCGCAGAGGACGGCCCTACGGCGCTCGAACTCATCGGTAAGGCAGCGCCGGACCTTGTTCTGCTCGATGTCATGATGCCGGGTATGTCCGGGTACGAGGTTTGCCAGCGTATCCGCGCCAACGAAGCCACTTGCCTCCTTCCGGTCGTGATGTTGACCGCGCTGACCGATGTGGCCGACCGAATTCGCGGGATCGAAGCAGGCGCCGACGATTTTCTGAGCAAGCCCGTAAATCGGGAAGAGCTCCTGACGCGGGTCAAGTCGCTCCTCGGATCAAGACGCTCCACGACGACGTCGAGACCAAGAACCATCTGCTCCGCAATCTCTTTGGCCGGTACGTTTCTGCCGATGTGGCGGCCGAGATCGTCGCCGATCCCGGGCGTCACCTGAAGTTGGGCGGCGACAAGCGCGAAGTCACCATTCTGTTCGGCGATCTTCGTGGATTCACCCCGCTCGCCGAGCAACTCGATCCGCAGGATGTGGTCGACATCCTCAATAGCTATTTGAAGCTCGTCATCGACACCGTTTTTGAATTTAGCGGCACACTCGACAAATTTCGCGGCGATGGATTCATGGCGTTCTTCGGCGCGCCCATCGCTCGCGAAGATGATCCCCTTAACGCTGTCCGCTGCGCGCTTGCCATTCAGGAAAGATTGGTGTCCATCGCTTTCACAAAGTTTCCCGAGGTTCGCCTGCACATGGGTGTCGGCATCAACACCGGCGTCGTCATCGCCGGCAATATCGGCTCTGAACGAAGAACCGATTACACGGTGATTGGCAACGAGGTCAACACCGCCCAGCGGTTCGAATCGAATGCCGGGCCGGGACAAATCCTGATCACGGGCAACACCTACGAGCGGGTGAAAGAGGCCGTGCAGGTTCGCGAGCTTGGTCTTCTACGAGTCACTCGGAAAGCAGGAAGGCGTCCTGGCCTACGATGTGCTCAGTGGAGTGAAGTGAATCTTGTGAATGCGATACTCAAACGCTGGAGGAATTAGAAAATGGCATTTGGTTAATCCACGGTCGCGTATCTGCGACCGCCGCTGCGGTCGGACTATGTTTTTGTCGTGTTTGTCAGCCGGTGGAAGGACGCCATCTGTGTGGGCTGCGCAGGAAGAGCAGTTCACCCCCGAGTTCAAGGAATTGCGCACGCTCCTTCGATCCCAAACATACGCCGAAAATTACCGCGCCGGACTCCGTCAAGCGCGGACAATGGTTTGACGTCACCGTCAACGATTGGCGCCGGCGGCGAACATCCTTCTCTGAGCGAGCATGCCATCCGTTATATCGCGCTGTACATCAACACCGCGGAAATCGCACGCATCTATCTTCACCCGGTTTATTCGTTTCCCAAAGTTACATTTACCATCGCGCTCGATACGGGAGGCTCGCTTCGGGCGATCGCCGAACCGAACCATTCGGCGGGTTGGGAGGCGGCAAAAAAAATCGCCGTGGCTCGCTTAGCGAGTCACAGCAAAGCAAGATTCACTTTTTGCCCATCGCCACCGACACCGTCGTGAGTGCTTTATCGGCCACGACGACTTCCTGCGTCATATTGCCTAAAGTTTCCTGCCAGACCCGCAGCGTGTACTTTCCTGGTGGCACGTTATCCAATGTAAACTCGCCCTGTTCGTTGGTTACTGCGTAGAACGGATGCTCGGCAACCACCACCCAGCCACGCATCCAGGAATGGAGATCGCAGTCGACCCGAAGCAGTTTCGGGTTGTTTGAAGACGAAGGAAATGCTCCGCGCATGCGGCTGTGCTCGGTTGAACGGCGGATTCTCCTTGCCCGTGCTCCGACGTTATGCAGCAACCGATCGCTATTGAGAAACTCCATCGTTCCGCCCACCGGCACGATGACCACGCGCGGCGTGAACGAGCATTGCTTTTGATCCATCTTCGCGGGCGGGAAATTCCAATCTCGTTTGGCGCCCGGCGGGACATTCTGCAGCGACACGACCGCATTGCGGATGCCGTTGTTCGAGGAGAGCAGCAAGTCTTCCGGCTCTTTTTCCTTGCCGCAAATATACTGATCGATCGTCACGGCGGATTTTCTTTTTTTCAATCGCCGCGCCCACGTAGCGGATATTGCCTTTGATGGTCTCGGCGCGCGAAGGACCCGCGATGAAGCACCACTGCGGCGACAAAAACGATGACAAAGAATGGCTTGGCTCGGCCAGCGCGACAAAACCCGAAGGCCCGTATTTTCATTGATGCACCTCGTTCAAAGTGAATAAAACACAAGCACCTTCATTAGTCCACAAATTCCTCAGCAAAGCTAGCCTTGGCTCTCGTTGTTCATGGACGGGCCGCGTCGACGTTTCCATTCCGTTGCCTTCATCAATGCTCGATTTGCGCGTCTTGTATCAAATACCATTCAGTTATAAATCCCTAGGAAGGTCGAGCGTACAATCTAAGTCGCTCGCCGAATACCGCCAAAAAGGAGAATCGCATGCCAGAGAAAAATGCGCTCGCGCACCGATTGCGCTATGCTGGAGGGAGCGAGGCTTTCTCCCGCCGAGCTTGAAGTGAGTCGTCAGCGAGATCGAGGATCTGGACGGATTGTGGCGGAGCTTGAAGAGTTCGCTCAAGGCACTCCCTGGATTTCGCTGCAAGTGCAACCCGCCCGCAAAGGGTCTTGACCATGACTGCCGGCGATATCCTCGAATTGAATTTAACCGATCTTGCTCGAAACATTGCGCGAGCCGCGAACTGTCGTCGTCCGAAGGCGGTGAGCGCGGCCCTGGCGCGTCTGGATCAGCTCGAAGGCAAGCTCAACGCTTTCATCACGGTTCTGCGCGAGCAAGCTCTCGCCGAAGCGAAAAAGGCGGATGAAGAAATCGCTCGCGGCAATTATCGCGGCCCGCTGCACGGCGTGCCGGTGACGATCAAGGACATGTTCGAGACCGCCGGCGTGCTGACCACAGGCGGATCGAAGATTCTGGCGGATTGGATTCCCGACACGGATTCGGCATTTAGTGGAACGATTGCGAAGCGCCGGCGCGATCATCATCGGCAAGACCAATCTCGACGAGTTCGGCCACGGCGGCACGTCGACGCTTTCTCACTTCGGCCCCGTTCACAATCCCTGGAATATCGACCGCATCGCCGGCGGCTCGAGCGGCGGCTCAGCGGCGGCGGTCGCAAGCGGCATCGGGCCGCTTTCCTACGGCACCGAGACCGGCTCTTCGGTGCGCCGGCCCGCATCGTATTGCGGCATCGTCGGCTTCAAGCCCACCTTCGGCATGATCAGCCGGCACGGTTCCTTTCGTGGCGCCTGGAGTCAAGATCACGTCGGGCTGTTTGCGCGTTCGGTGAAAGATATCACATTGGGTTTCGATCCCGTGGCGGGCTTCGACGCGCGCGATCCGGCGAGCGTGCATCAAGAGGAGCCGGCGTACGCCGCTCGCCTCGACGGCAACATTAAAGGACTGAAAATCGGCGTGCTCCGCCGTTTTCTCGAAGGCGCGAACACAGAAGTCAGGCAATCTTTCGATCACGCACTCAAAGTTCTCGCCGACGCAAGATGCGAAATAGTCGATCTTGGATATTCCCGAACTGCGATACGCCGCGATGACATCCATGCTGACCAGCTCGGCCGAGAGCGCCGGCATCAATCGCCGCTGGTTTCGCGAGCGGCACCAGGACTACGTGCCGCACGTGAGCCGCGGCATCGCCGTGGGCATGACGATCACGGCGTCGGAATATTTGACGGCTCAGCGCGCGCGCCACAAAATCCGCATAGGCGATGCGCAGGGCCTACGAGGCGTCCAAATCATCGCCTCGCCGACAACCGCGCAGAGTCGCGCCGCTGCTGTCGGACGGCGTCAAAGGCAACGGCGATGACACGCGCCATGCGAGCTACAATCATTCCAATCTGTTGCGCTTCCCGAGCATGCTCGGATTGCCCGGTTGCTCGCTGCCCTGCGGCGTGAACTCGGAAAGTTTACCGATCGGTCATGCAGCTCATCGGAGCTTGGTTCACCGATCAAACCGTTTTGAATACGGCTCTCGCCTACCAGAACGCGACGGACTGGCATATGCGCCGACCTAACATCATCAACACAGTGTGAGCAACCATCGAAGTTGTAAGCGCTCCTTCCGGCGCTAGCTCGCGCATTGAGCACGAACGCGGAAATCGCTTGGTTGTGGCGCATCCCCGAGAGCCGTTGGTTCGAAGAATCTCGCCTGGAAAATTCGTCCCGAATGAATGGGAAGGATCTGCTGTCAATTGAGTCCCCTCGCCGGTCGATTTAGTTGACTCTAAGCTCCCGAACGGGTAGGTTTCGCGCGGGCTGATACATCGAATGTTGTGTCATGCATTTCAAAGTGTTTAGATTTTCAAATCCGCTTTTGAGGAGGACGGATATGCAAACTGGCGTTCGCCGAATTTGGCTTGTCGGCGCTGTTTTGATCATCGGGTCGGGCGCGCCCGCCGCCGCGCAGACGCCGTACTATCAGGGAAAAACCATTAAACTGATTCAGGGCCGGGAGGCGGGCGGCTCCGGGGATATAAGATCGAAAGCCGTCATGCCGTTCTTGACGAAATACATTCCGGGAAATCCCACGATCATCAATGAGTTCATGCCGGGCGGCGGCGGGCGCAAGGCGGCCAACTTCCTCTTCGGCAGCGCGCGCCCGGACGGTCTCACGATCGGCCACGTGAGCAGCGGCATCGTCACCAGCGCCGTGCTCGGCGAGGCGGGCGTACAATATGACATCGACAAATTCCATTGGCTGGGCGCCACCGACAACGCGTTTCACTACGCGTTTTTCACACGCAAAGAACTGGGTCTGAGCACGATCGAGAAGCTGCGAGCCCATCCAGGATTGAGAATCGGCGCGACGTCCATAGGTCATACCACCTATACTTACGGGCGCACTTTTGCCTGGCTGCTCGGGCTCAAAGATCCGAGGTTCGTGCTCGGCTATTCATCCCTCGAAGTCGACGTCGCGATGGCGCGCGGCGAGCTGGATGCGCGCAGCAACAACACCGCCGAAGTGATCCGGCGAAACCGCGATGCGGTGAAGAAGGGCCTCTTCGATTTCGCGGCGATCCTGAAAATACCCAGGGAAGATAAAGAGCCGCAATTCGATCATATTCAGGAGATCGACGCTTTCGCGAAATCGGAAAGAGACCGCCGATTCTTGGCCTTGACCCGAGCCACGAGATCGGTCGGCACGCCTTATCTGCTTCCTCCGAACACGCCGAAGGAACAAGTGCAGATTCTACGCGAGGCGATGAAGAAGACTTTTCAAGATCCGGAGTTTCAAAAGGAGTTCAAGAAACTGAGTGGCGATGATCTCGGCGCGCTGATGCCCGAGACCCAGGAAGAAATCATCAGGTCGGTGCCGCGCGACGCGGAAACCATCGAGCTTTTCAAATTGATCAACGGCAATCAGCCGCTGCCGGCCCGCTAGCGCCAACGAACTTACTTCTTCACCTTGGCGCGCTCCAGCGCTAAGGCGATGGCGCCGCTGGGCTTAATCTCGGAGCGCGCCGGTGCGTGCTTCGGCTCCGGCCGCTGCTCGCTGCGCGGCCTTCCGATTTTCCGGCCGATCGTTGGAGCGCAAAGCGGGATTCGACGGTTCGTCGAGGCGCATGGTCAGCGAGATGCGTTGGCGCTTCTCGTCGACTTCCATCACTTTTACTTTGACGATCTGTCCTGGCCTGACAATCTCGTGGGGGTCCTTGACGAACTTATTCGCCAACTGCGACACGTGCACCAAGCCGTCCTGGTGCACGCCGATGTCGACAAACGCGCCGAAGGCGGCGACGTTAGTCACTACCCCTTCGAGGATCATGCCCGCGTTGCAAGTCGGCGAGCGATTCGACGCCTTCCTGAAACGCCGCTGTCTTGAATTCCGGTCGCGGATCGCGGCCCGGTTTTTCCAGCTCCGCGAGAATATCGCGCACCGTCGGGACGCCGAACTGGTCGTCCGTGAAATCTTCGGGCGCCAGGCTCTTCAGCACGCCAGACTGCCCCATCACTTGGCCGATGCTTTTGCCGATGCGCGCGAGAATGCGCTCGACCACCGGATAGGCCTCGGGGTGGACCGCCGAGCGGTCAAGCGGACTGTCACCGCCGTTGATGCGCAAGAAGCCCGCTGCCTGCTCGAAAGTTTTGTCGCCCAGGCGCGGCACTTTACGCATGATCCTGCGATTGGTGAACGGGCCGTTGGCGTTGCGGTATTCGACGATGTTTTTCGCCAGCGCGCTGTTCAGTCCCGACACACGCGCGAGCAGCGGCGCCGAAGCGGTGTTCACGTCCACGCCCACCGCGTTGACGCAGTCTTCGACCGTGGCGTCAAGCGAGCGCGCCAACGCGCGCTGATTGACGTCGTGTTGATATTGGCCGACGCCGATCGACTTGGGATCGATTTTCACCAGTTCGGCCAGCGGATCCTGCAAACGCCGCGCGATCGACACCGCGCCGCGCAGGCTCACGTCGAGCTCAGGGAATTCGGCGGCGGCGAAGGCCGATGCCGAATAGACCGACGCGCCCGCTTCGCTGACGACGATCTTGTTCACTTTTCGTTCCGGCATCTTCGATGCGATCAGCTTGATCACTTCGATGGCGAGCTTGTCGGTCTCGCGGCTGGCGGTACCGTTACCGATGGAGATCAACTCGACGTTATGCTGCACGATCATGCGCGCCAGCGTCGCGAGCGAGCCCTGCCAATCGTTGCGCGGCTGGTGCGGATAGATAGTCGTCGTCTCCAGCAGCTTGCCGGTGGCATCGACCACCGCAACTTTGCAGCCCGGTGCGAATGCCGGGGTCGAGGCCGAGCACCGCCTTTGGACCTGCCGGGGCGGCCAGCAGTAGCTCGTGCAGGTTGCGGCCGAAGATTTTGATCGCTTCCGCCTCCGCCGCTTCGCGCAACTGCATCAAGCAGCTCGCTGCTGATGTGCGCGTGCGCTCTGACACGCCAAGTCCACTGGCAGACGTCCAGCAACCACTTGTCCGCCGCACGGCCCCGGTCTTCGATGCGAAAATGTGTCGCGATCATGGCGGCGCAAGGATGCGGCACGACAGCTTCGAGCTCTTCGCTCAGACCCAGGCTGATCGTCAAAATTTCCAGAGCTTGGCCGCGGAACAGCGCGAGAGCGCGATGCGAAGGGATAGTGCGGATCGTTTCCGAATAATCGTAGTAGTCGCGAAACTTCTCCGCCTCGGCAGTTTCCTTTCCTTTGGCGACTTTAGAAGTAACGATGCCTTGCTCCCACATGCGAGCGCGCAGTTTAGCGAGCAGCTCCGCCGTTTCGGCAAAACGCTCGACGAGAATATCGCGCGCGCCGTCCAGCGCCGTTTTGACGTCCGGCACGCCGTTCTCGGCGGCCGGCTTGGCGTTGACATACTTCGCCGCTTCCGTCTGCGGATCGAGCCTGGGATCGCTGAACAGCGCATCGGCCAGCGGCTCCAATCCGGCTTCGCGCGCGATTTGCGCCCGCGTGCGCCGCTTGGGCTTATAGGGTAAGTAAAGATCTTCCAGCGCCTGCTTGGTCGCCGCCGCCTCGACGGCGCCGCGTAATTCGTCCGTGAGCTTTCCCTGCTCCTCGATCGATGCCAGGATCACCGCGCGCCGCTCTTCCAACTCGCGCAGATAAAGCAGCCGCTCCTCGAGATTGCGCAGCTGCGTGTCATCGAGATTGCCGGTGACTTCCTTGCGATAGCGCGCAATAAACGGCACCGTCGCACCCTCATCGAGCAGCGCCACCGTCGCCGCGACCTGCGCGCCGCCGACGTTGAGCTCTTTGGCGATAGTTTGAACGATCTTGACCTGTGATACTTCGGTATTTGCCTGAGTCATTGGAATTAACGTCTAGTGTAACAAAATTCGCGAGTGAAACCGGGTGGTCAATCGCGATGTATTTTCCCAGAAAGACAAGTTTTCAAAGTGACGACATCTATCGCCGCGAACGGCATCGTGATTATGCTGATCTTGTACCGTCTTCGCAAACGTCGGATCCCGTCCATTTGGCGAGAAACTGTCCTTAAAGATTTGAGAGTTGATTCATAGAAAACAAAGGAACAGTTCGTGTTCCTCCGAACCTATCGGTAGGCGCCTATCGATAAAGTTTCTCGGCAAACCCAGATTTATGAATATCTTCAAGCAAGGATAGATCCGAAAAGTCGGTGACTTTAACTTCTTTCGCTTTGGGATGAATCCGTGCGATGAAGTCGAGAGTGAAGCGCACCGACTCCGGATCGGGACGTAAATTTTTTTCCACGCGCCCGGTGATTTCACTGTAAAAGAACTCAATGACCTTCGGATCGCGGGCGCCGAGGTAATCGGAAAATATCATGATAGTCTCCCGCTTGTTGGTGAGCAGGAAATGAATGCCTTCCATGTATCCCTTCAAGAATCGAACAAGCTTATCTCTGTTGGCGGCTACAAAATCATTCTTGACGTTAATGCCGCCGGCGATGACCGGCGCATCGATTTTGGCGAGAAATTTCATGCCGCTCTCCCCGGCGACCATATCGTAGGGCGGAGTGATCATGGCGGCGATCACGAGTCCTTTCTCCAGGGCCGCCACCCGGGCGCTCGGGCTCCCTCCAATGGGCAAAAACTTGACCTCTTTTTCCGGATCGATGCCGTTGTCGAGGAGCAGCTTAGACAAGCGCAATTCCAGCGAACTGAATCCCTGGCTGCCGATACCGATAACCTTGCCTTTGAGCTGTTTAATCGAATCGACATTTTGTCGCGCCACGAGAGACGAGCCCAGCGAGTTGGTCGTCACGCCCAGGCGCAAGACATTGGCGCCTTTTAAATTGGCGAGGATGGTGGACGTGTCCGAGCCGATGACGACGTCCAAGCTACCGCTGAGCAACGTAGGTATGATGACGGCGCCTGACAACAAGATGAGCTCCACGTCGAGATCATACTTTTTCCAAAACCCTTTTTTTGCCGCGACCCAGGTGGGACTCAAGGCGGTCGCCAATGAAGGAAAGCCGACACGCAGTCTGTCGGCGCCCACGACGATCGCCGATGAACCCGCAAGGTAGCCGATGAGACAGATCGAGAAGAGCGCGCGCCGCATGACAATGGACCTTTTTTACTTTGAGGCTAAATTAGCGAAGATTCCTACTGCCGCCACGCAACCAATTCCGCCACCGATAACCTGAGCGCTTTCTCGGTTCTCTCCAAGGTTTCGAGAGTGACTCGATGCTTCGCCACTTCGATGCGCGGCTCCAGATGACAAGTTGCTTATTATAGTCGTCATTCCGAGCGGAAGCGAGGAGTCTTTCTCGATTTAAGGGCTACGGCCGATTGCGAATGAAGCACTACCGACCGCGGAAGTTGCAAGAGCGCACGCTCGAAGGTAAGTTCTTAAACGCGAGACAGGACGCGCCGTCGGACATGAATATCAAAATCGTTTTCAAAATAGTGTGGCTGCTGGCGAGCGCTGCGCTGATTTACAGCTGCGTCAGCGAGATTGTTCCGGCAACCGGAGAAAAGCGCTTTCTCGGGTATAGCTGGCAGCAGGAAACCGAGATCGGCAAGCAAGCGAGCAAGCAGATATCGGCGCTTTTTGGCGTTTACCGCGATCCCAAACTGCAACGCTACGTCACCGACGTCGGCAACCGGGTTCTCGCCACCAGTCATCTCCGGCGGCCGGGCGCGGAAGAGCAGTTTCGCAACACTCCCGTCACCTTCGGCGTGCTCGACAGTCCGGTGATCAACGCGATGGCGCTGCCGGGCGGCTATATTTACGTCACGCGCGGGATGCTCGCCCACCTCAGCAGCGAGGATCAGCTCGCCACCGTGCTCGCGCACGAGATCGGTCACGTCACCGCGCGCCACGCGGCGCGGCAGGCGTGGCAGCAGCAAATCGGCCAGGGCCTGCTTCTCGGCGGCGCGGCTCTCGGTCAGGGTTTCGGGCTGCCGGCTCAGGAGATTTTAAATCTTGGCGGCATGGCCGCGCAGCTGCTCTTTCTGCGCTACAGCCGCGAAGATGAATTGGAAGCGGACAAGCTGGGCGTCGAGTACAGCTCGGCGGCCGGCTACGACTCGCGCGAGGTCATCCCGTTTTTTCAGACTCTCAGCCGCATTCAAGAAAAGGAAGGTCAGGGCATGCCGAGCTTCCTCGCCACGCATCCCGACCCAGGAGCGCGCGTGCAGCGCATTCGCGAGTTGACCGGCGCAGCGCCCGCCCGGCGGCCGGAGCCTGCCGATGCGCGCTACATGAACACGATCGAAAATTTGGTCGTCGGCGAAGATCCGAGACAGGGCTTCGTCGAAGGCAACACGTTCTATCATCCGGATTTGCGCTTCCGCTTCCCCGTGCCGCGCGGCTTCAAAGTCGTCAATCAACCGACGCAAGTGGTGATGGTCGAGGGGCAGAACCGCGCGATGTTGGGCTTCGCCTCGACGGGTGAGAAATCTCTCGAAACCGCCGCTTCGAAGTTCATGAACCAGCAGGGCTTGCGCGTGGTCGAGCGCGGGCCGATGCGCTCCAACGGGCTGCCGGCGTACGCCGGGATCGCCGACGCCCAGATGCAAAACGGCCAGATCGTCAGACTGATCGTCTATTTCGTCGAGTTCCGCGGCAGCGTTTATCAATTCGTCGGCTACGCCGGCCAGCAGGCGTTCCAGGCCTATCGCGGCGCGTTTCTCCAAACCATGCAGGGATTCGGCGAAATTCAAGATGCGCGCATCTTGAGCCGCCAGCCGATCCGGCTGGGACTGCAATCCGTTTCGCGGTCGGCGCCGTTTCAGGACCTGATTCCCCGGAGCTTTCCCGCTCCGCTGACGGCCCAAGACGTGGCGATTTTGAATCAAGTGGAGCTCACCCAGCAAATCGGCCCGGGAAAAATCCTCAAAATCCCGGGGGCGCGCTGAAAGCTGCTTCACTCGCGAAAACCGGAGCAATCTTAACTCGCCCCAGCACCAGCTGGTGGTGAAAACGCGCGGCTCTTTGTGCTCAGGCCGCCGAATTCGAGCTCGCGCGCAATTTTTCACGCAGCCGGGGCAGCACGTGGCGCCCGTAGTTTTCCAAGAACGCGTTTTGATCCGGGTCTGCCGCGTGAAAAATAAGATGGTCGAAGCCAAGATCGACGTAACGCTGCGCGAGCTTGACGTGCTCCTCAGGATCGGCGGAAATGCAGACCGCCTGAGCAATCGTATCCGAGCCCACAACCTTGCCGTTCTGCTCCGACATCTCCGGAGTGTAAATTTTTTCAGTGAACAGCGCCGGTACGAACGTTCCCGCCCAGTATTTTTTCTTGTTCTCGATGGCTTTTTCCTGGTCGTCCGTGAACTCCACCGCGAGCTCGATCATCTTCGGTGCGCGGCCCCGCTCCCGGCCGGCGTCTTGAGCGCCGGCTTCGAAGTTCTCGAAAATTTGATGATAGGTCTCCGGCTCTTCTCCGCCGACGGTGATGAGACCGTCGCCATACCTGCCGGCAAAAGTCGCGCTCGCCGGGACCATCGTGGAGATGTAAAGCGGAATAGGTTCGCCGGGCAGCGTATAGAGCTTTGCCTGCCGCGTCTGATAATATTCCCCGCTGCGCGTGATTTTTTCTCCCGACCACAACGCCCGGATCAACTCAATCGCCTCGCCGAGTTGGCGGCGCCGAATGTTGTAATTCGGCCATCGACCGACGGCGGAGTACTCATTCAGCGCTTCACCGGTGCCCACGCCGAGAAAGAACCGTTTGGGCGCGAGCGCGGCGACCGTGGCCGCGGCTTGGGCGACGATGGCGGGGTGATATCTGAGGATCGGGCAAGTGACGCCGGTGCCAAGCGTTATTTTCTTGGTCTGCGCCGCGGCCGCGCCGAGCCACGTCCAGACAAAAGACGCTTGGCCGCATTCCGCCCAAGGATGAAAATGATCGCTGGCGTCGATGGAATCAAAGCCCGCTTCCTCGGCCGCGACCGCGTAATCCAGTAGTTTATCTGGCGAAAACTGCTCTGTCCCGGCTTTCCAACCTAGCCTTATCATAGTCTCACCTCCATCGTGTTTTGTAGCGCGGCTGCCGACGATTTCACGCTGTACCGAATCTGCATACATTCCGGCCGCGGAGTTCAGATTTTGGGACGATCTACGGAAGAATTCCCGACGCAGCCGCCGGAGATCACAAAAAATGCAAGGCATGCGCCAGTGAGAATCGTTCCTACGTGTCTTCGCAAGCAGCCGGGCTTGAAGATGCGGGGAATTGAGAATTATCGAAACAACGAAGCAGGCGCGGAACGACGCGCGCATTAATCGTTTGCCGGCAGAGCTACCCGAAACGCTACAAGTTAGAATTCCGCTACGGCGGGAATGACGTCCTTGCCCATCATTTCGATGGGAGCGATCTCA
The DNA here is from genome assembly GCA_963745035.1 of uncultured delta proteobacterium. Taxonomy (GTDB): domain Bacteria; phylum Desulfobacterota; class Binatia; order UBA9968; family UBA9968; genus DP-20. The sequence goes on from CAVUVW010000013.1 coordinate 1,303,038, forward strand.
TGGTCGCCCGGCATGCTGACGATCAGATGCTGGATGCCGGCGGCGCTTACGTTGCGGCAGTATTCGATTGTCTGGCGCGCACCGCTCTTGCCGACATCGATCCCGCCGATGGCGGTCCGTTCGATATCGTCGAAGCGCCTGCCGATCGCGTCGCAGTGGCGCCGCAGCACGTCAATCTTAGCGCGAACACTATCCAGGTTCTCGAACGCATACAGGTTGCACGCGTCGGCGTATTTGGCGACCAGCGCCAAAGTTTTCTTCTCGCCTTCGCCGCCGATCATGATCGGCGGGTGCGGCTGCGATATCGGCTGCGGCGAGTTGAGGGTTTCGGCCAATTGATAATATTTGCCGTTGAACGGCGCTACCTTTCCCGACCACATCTGCAACGCGATCTGCAGCGTTTCCTCCAGTCTTTCGAAGCGCTCTTTCAAAGGCGGAAACGGCACGCCGAGGCCGGTCGCCTCGCGCTGGTACCACGCCGCGCCCACGCCAAAGTACGCGCGTCCTCCCGAGAGAACATCGAGGGTCGTCACCGTCTTGGCCAGAAGACCGGGATGCCGAAAGATCACGCCCGTGACGAGCGCGCCGAGGCGGATCTGCCGGGTGACCGCGGCCAAAAAATTTAACGCGCTGTAAGCTTCCAGCATCGGCTCTTCGGGCTTGCCGATCATTTCGATCTGATAGAAATGATCCATGACCCACAAACTCGTAAAGCCGGCCGCTTCCGCTGCCTGGCCGATGCGCGCCAGAGTCGGTCCGGTCCGTTCGACACCGCCGGGCCAAGTAAAAGACGGCACCTGTAGTCCAAGTTTCATGACGTCTCCCTCCGATCCGCCGTATCAAACAGTCTAGCAATTCCGGCGGCTGACCAAAGGCCCACGGGCGGCGTCAAGAAATCCGGATTTTGTCGATTATTTCAGAGAGTTGTGCGCGGATTGCCGAACAAAAGGAAAGACGCGGCATGCGAGACGAAAGCGCATGGAGACAAAGTCTTCGAGCGAACTTTTGCCTTTTTAATTTTTACTTTCTCGTTTCCTCCACGTCGTAGCCGCCCAGGCAGCGATCGACCAACGCTTCGGCCGCCGACCAGTCGAAGTTCCGGAATTCGCGTCCTTGGATCGCTGCCGGCTCGCCGGCGTAAAACATTTCGTATTGAAGGTGGCGTGAACCGAACTCCGACCCGAGCGCGTCCCACAAGAGCTTGAGTAACTTTACCCGCTCGCGGCCGCTCGCCTTCGGCCAGCGCACGTAGCGCTCGATGTCCGCCGCCGAGCCGGGCGCGCGCAGCTCCGCCACCGTCGCCGGCAGTTGGATGAGGCTCCCGCCCATGAGTCCGCGCATTTGATTGGCGAGCGCGGGATACATCGCCTGCTGGAAAACCTGGCTGGCGTAGAGCAAAGCGTCTTTGGGGCGCATCACGCCGAATCGATCGGGCGCCGCGGCGGCTTCGGCGCCGAGGATCATGCCTTCGACAATCGAGACTCGGGTGGCGAGATCGCCCAATTGCGCCGCGGCGTCGCCGGTGGCCGCGCGCCCGCTCAAGTCCATGCAGCGTTTTATGAGTCCGACTAAAAACTGCAGCTTGGCCCAGGAGCGGATGTGCGACTGCGTGTTGCCCAGCACGTGCGCCGCCGTCACGCTGAACTGTCCCGCCGTCAATTCCAAATTTTTGTAAATAAAAACGTCCTCCCACGGCACGAAGACGTCGTCGAAGACAACCAGCGAATCGGTTTCGTCGAAGCGGCTGGAGAGCGGATAGTCGAACATGCTCGTCGCGCCGAGGGCATAGGGACGCCGCGGATAGAGCTTGAGGCCGGGAGCGCCGTTGGGCACCACGCAGGAGATCGCGTAGTCTTCGTCGCCCGGCCGCAGCGGCAAGATCACGGTGACGAGAATGTAGTCTGACATCACCGAGCCCGTGCCCAGCATCTGCGCGCCCCGAATGACGATGCCGTTCTCACGCTCGGCGGCGACGCCGGCGTAGAGATAGGGCTCGGCTTGCTGGTGCGCCGGTTTGGCGCGATCGACGGTCGGATGAACGATGACGTAGCTCACATAAAGATCTTCATCGGCCGCCTTTGCGGCAAAGCGCAGCAGGTTGTCGGCGAACTGTGCGCCGCCGCGCGCGTAAAACTCCGGCGAGCCCGCGAAGCCCGCGAAAAACGACGCCACATGATCGGGGGAGCGGCCGAGAAAGCCGCAACTTGCGTCGGCCCAGAATTTTATTGCTCGCCGACGCGCGCTCAGATCTTCGCGCGAGCGCGGCACCAGCCAAGACTTATTGATAGGCCTACCGTCGCGCGGCGACGCATAGGTCATCAACTCACGATGGGCGGGATCTCGGGCGAGATCGTAGAGCTCGGCGATCGTTCGGATAGCGCCGGCGAAGGCCGGATGAGCGGTCACGTCCGCCACGCGCTCGCCGTTTAACAATACCGCGCGGCCATCGCGGAGCCCGCGCACATACTCTTCACCGCTCCGGACCATGTGGTTGTTGAAGCACTCCTTTCGCCGGCCAAGGCTTCACGATACCGAGCGCTAAAAACAAGAGGCGATTTTCCAAACGATCTGCTCCATTCAAGCCGGCGCCTGGACCGCCGCGCTGCTTGCTACGGCGCGCCCTGGATTCCCTGACTCAACGGCCGCCGTGACAAATCGCGACCCATGCGCAGCGCCGCTTCGACTCCCTGGTAGTAGCCGGGAAGTTGAACGAGCGGGCGATAGCCCATGCGCGCGTAGAATTTCTGGGCGCCTTCATTGGCGGCGCGCACTTCGAGAGCGACGGCGAATGTTCCCGCAACCAAGGCGCATTCTTCGAGCCACCGAAGAAGCCGCCGTCCGACGCCGGCGCGGCGATACCGCGGAGCGACGGCGAGGAGGTCCAGATGCGCATCGTCCTCGCCGTAGCGCATGATAGCAAAGCCGGCGAGCTTCGCATCGACGCATGCGACCACGACATTGACATCGACGGCGCGAATGCTCGCCGTCACCCGCATCGGCGTCCACCGCCATTTCAGGCCATGCTCGATCAACTCGCGCGACATGCGGGCGATGACAGCGGCCTCTTCCGGACGTGCCAATCGCAACGATATATCCGCCCTCGTCATGATCGCTCGTTGCCGTCGCTGCTTCTACTCGCGCCGCTTTTCATGTTTGCGAAGCTAAAAGATCTCTTCCAAAACTTTTCATACTTGAGATGGTCTTTCATGTCGGCATCGGCAGCATTGCGCTTCGGCGATAGCGCAATGTTCGCGTTAATCGAGAAGCAGAAAGATAGAGAATCTGTGAGGGCAAGCGCGCATGTGCCGAACGGTCAGGATTCCTTATATCATGGAGATCGTGGCAGAGGTAAGAACAATAAATCGCCGGAATACGATGCCAGCTCCTACGGCTCGCTCGTGTGCTAAAGACGGAAAGGATGGAGGCAAGCATGCTCATGCGATGTCTTTTTGCAGCGTTCATTGTCGCTCTGGTCCTATACAGCGCTCCGGCGCCGAGCGCCGCGGCGGCAGCGCCTTGTCCGGCGCTGCTCGATCATCAATTTTCTAATCTGATGGATGAGCCGCTATCTCTTTGCCGGCACGCCGGCAAAGTCGTGTTGATCGTGAACACCGCGAGCGAGTGCGGCTACACGCCGCAGTACGACGGACTGGAAAAGCTCTACCGGCGGTATCGAGATCGGGGCTTTGTCGTGCTCGGCTTTCCGGCCAACGATTTCGGCGGCCAGGAGCCCGGGTCGAACAAGGAGATCGCCGAATTCTGCCGCGTCAATTACGGCATCACTTTTCCGGTGTTCGCGAAAACTTCCGTCGCGGGCCCGAACGCGAACCCGCTGTTTCGCGACCTTGCGGCAAAAACCGGCAAGGCGCCGCGCTGGAATTTTCATAAATATTTGCTCGATCGCGCCGGACGGCCGGCGGGTGTGTTCGACAGCGCGGTCGCGCCCGAGGACCGGCGGATTACAACACAGATCGAAAAACTGCTCGTGGAGAAGTGACGATTCGAAGGCTTGCCCGCAGGCAGCGAAAACTGCGGCGCGCCGCGGCCAACGGCGGCCTAACTCGCCTGCTGCTTCATGATTCTCAGGAGCTCTTCGAACGACGACTTGGCGATGACGCGATTGAACTGCGAGCGGTAGTTGTTCACCAGGCTGATGTTCTCCGCCACCACATCGTAGATTCGCCATTTCACGTCCACGCGGTGGAGCCGGTAAACAACCGAATACGTTTGATTGTTCTTGTCGATAATTCGTGAATCGACCTGCGCGTAGTTGCCGTCGATGCTCTCGCCGCTGTACACCACCTGCTGGCCGTCGTAGAGATCGATCTGGTCCGCGTAGGTCTTTTCCAGCAATGCCGTGAACGTCGTGACGAATTCCTTGCGCTGCTCGGGCTTCAGCCGCCGCCAATTGGCGCCCAACGAGCGCATGGCCATCTCCTCAAAATCGAACAGCGGATAGACGATCCGCCGCAACTGCTCGATCACCTGGCTTCGCTGCTTTTGATTGTCGAGCCTGGCATTCTTTATAATCTCGACGCCTTGATTCACCGCGCCGCGAATCGCTTCCGTCGGCTCGCCGGCGTAAGCCGGTGCGGCGCTGCCGGCCATCATCAATAAGGCCGTGAAAAAAAATACTGCAAGCCGAGTTTTCAGTTTCATACGACGGCTATTCCTCCTCGTCCCCACCCAGGGTAAACTAAACTGCGCCGTAATCAATGAACGGAGCCATGTCAGCTCGATCTTTTCGGCGGCAAACTTGATCGCGGGTCGGATCGCTGGCCCGGATTATTCATCGGTCGAGGTAAAACCAGAACACTCCGCAGTTTACCCTCGAATATCCAAGCTACGGTTTGAATCCCACCACCAGATGGGCGCGATGGGATTCGGGGAACGCTTCGCCTTCGCACTTCAGCGTGACGATGTAGGTGCCCGCGGTGGGAATCGCCTCGGGCGCAATGGTTGCCTTGAGCTCGTCCTTGGAGACGAAGCTCGTCGGCAGCGGCCGGCCGTTCAACATGACTTGATGAAACGGCCACATGCCGCCCTCGCCGCGCACCCGCAACGTCGTCGGTCCGGAGCCTTCGATCAAAAACAGCGGCGAGATTTGCAGGTCGAGCGGCAGGCTCTGAAACGAATAGAAAGATGCAATCGGATTCTTGTACTTGGTAAATCCGTGATTGATGACTTTGCCGTCCATGACCACCATCTTGACGTTCTGGGTCATCCAGATGTCCTGCAGCGGGTCGCCTTCGACGATCGAGAGATCCGCGACTTTGCCGGGCTCGACGCTGCCGTAATCTTTGTCTTTCTTGAACGTCCGGGCGACGTTGAGCGTCGCCGCTTGAATCGCCTTCATCGGCGTCACGCCGGCCTCAACGTCCATCGCCAGTGCCTGATGCATCAGCAGCGCCGCCATGCCGCGCGGCGGATCGGAGCCTTCTTTGAGAATGCCGCCGGCCTCGACAAAGCGCCGGATGAACTCCTTGGCTTTTTGGTAGCCGACTTTCGCCTGATCGAGCTGCGCCGGCGTGTAGCGTTTGAGCAGTTTCTCATAGGAGTTGTCGGTGACGACGCGCACCGCCGGCGGCAAGTCGGCATCGGCATTATTGACGATCTGATTTTCCCGCTCTCTGAAGCGCTCCTTATTTGCGGCCAGGGGTCGCAGCCACTTGGCGATCGTCGGAGTCCATGCAACCTGGTGTTCGACCATCGCGCCGATCACCGAATCGAAATTTTCAGTCTGATAGTACGCGCCGGCAAGCTCCTGATCGATCACGCCGCCGAGCCGGTCCTGCGCCAGCTTGCGCCGCGCCGGAGCATAAGGGATCGAGCTGTAGCCCACCGACCAAATATGTTCGATGGAGTCCACGCCGCAGTTCGCATGGCCGACGACGTCCCAACTATGGGCGGCGACTGGCATGCCGAGTGCGTGCGCTTCGTCGACGGCAACCTTCGCCAGATCCAGCGACAGAAACTCGTTCATCTTGAGGATCTCACAGCCCAGCTCTTTCTTGCGCTGCACCGCGCGGCGCACTTCATCGGCGTTGGTGACGATGATGTTATCGCGCGCGGTACGCGAGCCGAAAGCGTCATGGCCGGTGCTGACCCCACCGATCGCCCGCCCGGACATCCAAATGCGCGGCCCGCGAATCTTGCCAAGCGCGGTTCCCTGCTTTTGCGCAAGAGTCCATGGACCGTCTTGATAGAGCTCGATGTTGGCGCAGGTGGTGATCCCCAGATGAAGATAAAGCTCGCCATGAAAATCCTCGAGGTGTCCGTGCCCGTCGATGAATCCCGGCATCACCGTCTTGCCCGCGACGTCGACCACCTCCGCGTCGGGAGGAACGGCGACGTCGCCGCTTTTGCCGACACTTTGAAACCGGCCATTCTGTATCACGATCACGCTATTCTCGACCGGCGCGCGGCCGGTACCGTCGACCAATTTTCCGCCTTTTATTACGAGCATTTTTTCTGCCACGATCTTTCCTTTTTGGATCGCATATTGCACAAAGTCAGCAAGTCAAACAAATCTTCGTGCATGCCGCTACGGCGCCGACAGATACTCCAGTCAAAGCCGACCGTCAAGGCGCAACCATGCAATAGGAGTTTCGCGCCGGCGGGAGCACAGAAAACTTTTGTCTATCAAAATGCAGGTCCATGCGGCAATTGTCCCGCGGTAAATGGGGCCGCGGACTGCGTCTGTTAAGTTTTTTAGCGTTTGTCGATTTGTCGTCGCCACAACGACTATGATTATCTGTAGCTAGATAATCCGGAAAAAGGAGTTTTCATGAGATACCTGTGTTTGATTTATTACGATGAGAAAAATCTGAACACCTTATCGCAAAGCGCGCGACAGGCGTTGTCTGAAGAATCCTACGCCTACTGCGATTTACTACGGCAAAAGGGTCAATTCATCGCCGCGGAGCCCTTGGAGCCAGTGCACACGGCTACAACCGTCCGGATCAAAGCCGGCAAAGCAACTACCACGGACGGACCATTTGCCGAAACCAAAGAGCAGCTCGGCGGTTTTTTCATGATCGACGTGGCCGATCTGAACGAAGCAATCAGCGTCGCAGCGAAGATTCCCGGCGGGGCGCATCGGCAGCGTCGAAGTCCGGCCGATCAAAGAAGGCGGCTGCGCCTAGCACGAGAAGTGGCACGTGCAAAAAGTCAATTTACCTCGAACCGACAAAAGCGCGGCTTTGCCGACGGCAGAGGATGCCGCGGCGGCAGGCGCGCGTTCGAGTGGAAGCCGTCTACCGCGCCGAATCGCGGCACGTGCTTGCGACGTTGATCCGGCTTCTCAGAGACTTCGATCTTGCCGAAGACGCGCTGCACGAGGCCTTCACCGCGGCCATGGAACAGTGGCCGCGCGACGGCGTGCCGGCCAATCCCCGCGCATGGCTCGTCTCCACCGGCCGCTTCAAGGCGATCGACTCTATGCGCCGGCGCGCCCGCTTCGACGCCTCCCTGGCCGAGATCGCCGAGCGGCTGCATGCGGCGACCGGCGATCCTGACGAGTACGATGACGAGAGCGTAAAAGACGACCGGCTGCGCCTGATCTTTACCTGCTGCCATCCGGCGCTCTCGCCGGACGCCCAGGTAGCGCTCACCTTGCGCGAAGTCTGCGGCCTCACCACCGAAGAAATCGCGCGCGCTTTTCTCGCTGCGCCGCCCACCTTGGCGCAGCGCATCGTGCGCGCCAAGGCCAAGATTCGCGATGCGCGCATTCCCTATCAGGTGCCGGCGCCGGCCGATTTGCCGGATCGTTTGGACAGCGTGCTCGAGGTCATCTACCTGGTTTTCAACGAGGGATACTCGGCGTCTTCGGGCGCGTCGCTTACTCGCGCCGATCTCTCCGGCGAGGCGATCCGCCTGGGCCGGCTCTTGGTCGAGCTGCTGCCGGAACCGGAAGCGACCGGTTTGCTGGCGCTGATGCTGCTGCAAGAGTCGCGGCGCGCGGCGCGTACTTCGCCGGCGGGCGATCTGATCCTTTTGGAAGACCAGGACCGCTCGCTCTGGAACCGCGACTATATTTCGGAAGGAGTGGCGCTGGTCGAACGAGCGCTGGCGTCGCGCCGCTTCGGCCCGTACACGATTCAGGCGGCGATCGCCGCCGTGCACGCCGACGCGCCCACCGCTTCGGCGACGGACTGGGCGCAAATCGCCGGCCTCTATGACCTGCTCGCGCGCGCCGCGCCGTCGCCGGTGATCGAGCTCAATCGCGCCGTCGCGATCGCGATGCGCGATGGCCCCCTGGCGGGGCTCGAACTTATCGATGCCATTCTTGCCCGCGGCGAGCTGGCCAACTATCACCTGGCCCACTCGGTGCGCGCGGAGCTCTGCCGCCGTTTGGGCAAAACCGCCGAAGCCCGGCTCGCCTACGAGCGCGCCCTGGAGCTCACACGGCAGGCGCCGGAGCGCCGCTTTCTCGAAGGGCGGCTGCGGGAACTAAAATAATCCGGGTACGTTGTCGATTTTGGTCTCCGCCGAACGACTAGCTAAGTGAGAGCCGAGGGAAGGCGGGCCAAACCAAAAGAGACTCGATCAAATAGTTGAAGCTTTTCCGTTCGTGCCGAGCGCGTCGAAGCGCTCTTTTCACCTGCTGGACACTATTGGACCGAAAGGAAACGAGATGAAGTTCATTTGCCTGATCTGCGCCGAGACTGTGATGGAACAAATGCCTAAGACGGATGCCGAGAGACATTTCCAGGAGTATGCCGAGTTCACTCGCGACATCAAAAGGAACGGCCATTTTATCAGTGCTAATCGGCTCACGCCCTCCGATACCGCGATCACTGTGCGCGTGCGCAACGGCAAAGTATCGACCACCGACGGGCCGTTCGCCGAGACTAAGGAGCAATTCGGCGGCTACTACGTGATCGAAGCGCGGGACTTGAACGAGGCCATCCAGGTCGCCGCCAAGATCCCGGGAGCGCGTTTTGGTTGTGTCGAAGTCCGGCCCATCGCCGAGGATGCCCAGACCACCGCACTCGGATTTAACAATGCGGGGCTAGGATGACGCTGTCGATTCGCGCAAGCGCAAACGACTAAGAGATGTACGACGCGATTTTTGAGAATAGAGATTTTCAACTTAGCGAGGAACAAAAGGAGAACTGCCATGCGCTTCATGATCTTGATCAAAGCCACCAAAGATTCCGAAGCCGGCGTGATGCCGAGCGAAAGGCTGCTCACCGAGATGGGCAATTTCAACGAAGAGCTGGTAAAGGCCGGCGTGATGCTCGCCGGCGAAGGGCTGCACCCGACATCCAAAGGAGCGCGGGTCAGATTTGCCGGCGGCCAGCGCAACGTCATCGATGGACCTTTCGCCGAGACCAAAGAACTGATCGCCGGCTATTGGGTGTGGCAGTGTAAGTCGTTGCAAGAAGCCATCGACTGGGTCAAACGCTGTCCGAATCCATACAACGAGGACGGCGAAGTCGAGATTCGCCAAATCTTCGAGGCGGAAGATTTCGGCGCGGAGTTTACGCCGGAGCTGCGTAAACAAGAGGCGAGCATTCGCGCTCAGTCGCTCGGGCTCACTGAACCGCGCTTCGAGCAGGGGAAGGAAATGCTCCTTGGCGGTTTGAGCGAGAGCTACACAACCGAAACCCGCGCCAAGATTCCCGCGCAGTGGGAACGGTTCGCGCCGAGCATCGGCAAAGTACCCGGACAGATCGGCCACGTTTGCTACGGCGTCTGTTGGAACGCATCGCCGGGGCGCGGATTCGACTATCTTTCGGGCGTCGAAGTGGCGAACGCCACGGGGCTTCCATCCGAGTTCAAGTCCGTGCGCCTTCCGGCCCGCGAATATGCGGTCTTCACGCATCGTGACCACGTCTCCACCATCAACCGCACCATCGACAAAATATGGAACGAATGGGTGCCTCAAGCGGGGCTCAAGGTGGCGAGCGCCCCGTGCTTCGAGCGCTACGGCGAAGAATTTGATCCGCAAACCGGCGTGGGCGGCATGGAGATCTGGATTCCGCTCGAATCGTGAGCCGGCGATTCTAATAAAGCCACTTCTGCCGAGAGGAGAATCACCATGCAATACATGCTGATGTGCTGCTTTGACGAAAGCGCCTGGAATAACCTGCCGGAAGTCCGGCGGGAGGAGATCATGCGGGATTATGGCACGTGGATACAGCAACTCGTCGATACCGGCCGTTTCCGCGGTGGGGCAAAGCTTGAGCTAACACGGTCGGCGAAGACGCTGCGCATGAAAGACGGCAAAGCAATGTTCACCGACGGGCCGTTCGCCGAGACCAAAGAACAATTCGGCGGCTATCATCTAGTCGAGTGCCAGGATCTCGAAGAAGCGCTGGCGATTGCCGCGCGCATTCCGACCTTGCCGGCAGGAGGCGCAGTCGAAGTGCGTTGTGTCACTCATTCCGACACCGAGTTATCTGCCTACAATTTTTTGCCCGAGGATGTCGATTCCCGGTGAGTGAAACGACTAATTCGCAAGAACGAGCAACTTTAACCGACAAAAAGGAGATGCCACGATGCCTGTAGAAGCATATTTAATGTTCAACGGCCGCTGCGAGGAGGCGATCGATTTTTACAAGAAGTCCCTGGGCGCGGAGGTGCTCATGCTGATGCGTTTCAAGGACAGCCCGGAACCGCCGCCGCCCGGCATGGTGCCGGCGAATTGGGACGACAAAGTGATGCACAGCTGCTTGCGCATCGGCGACGGCAATGTGATGGCCTCCGACGGTTTCAGCGAGGCGGGAAGTTTTCAGGGATTTTCATTATCGCTGCCGGCCGCCGACGAAGCAGACGCGCGCAAGAAGTTCGCCGCCCTGGCCGAAGGAGGCCAGGTGCAAATGCCGCTCGACAAAACCTTCTGGTCGCCCTGCTTCGGCATGGTCACCGATCGCTTCGGCGTCGGCTGGATGGTCGGCGTCGAGGAATCCAACTAGGAGGACGACACATGCAAAAGATCACGCCGTTCTTGTGGTACGACAACAACGCGGAAGAAGCAGTAAACCAGTACATTTCGATTTTTAGAAACTCGAAGATTACCAACATCGCGCGCTACGGCGAAGCCGGGCCTGGGCCGAAGGGATCGGTGATGACCATCGAGTTCCAGCTCGAGGGCAAGGACTTCATCGCTTTGAACGGCGGGCCGATGTTCAAATTCACCGAAGCCATATCGTTGTCTGTCGACTGCAAGACGCAACAGGAAGTCGATGAGCTCTGGGAGAAACTATCCGCCGGCGGCCAACCGGGACAGTGCGGCTGGCTCAAAGACAAGTACGGCTTGTCATGGCAAATCGTTCCGTCGATTTTGATCGAGATGCTGCAAGACAAAGACGCCGAAAAGTCGAAGAGAGTCATGCAGGCGATGCTACAAATGAGCAAGATCGACATCGCAGCTCTTAAGCGAGCCTACGAGCAACGGTAGAATAAGGGTTACGCAAAAGATTCAGAAAGGAGATCGAGATGAGCGGAGTTCGAGTATTGGTCGGCACACGCAAGGGAGCATTTATCCTCACGTCGGATGGCAAGCGTGAAAAATGGCAGGTCAGCGAACCGCAGTTCGCGGGATGGGAGCTCTACCATCTCAAGGGATCACCGGCCGATCCAAATCGCATCTATGCCTCGCAGACCAGCGGCTGGTTCGGCCAGATCATTCAGCGCTCGGACGACGGCGGCAAAACCTGGCACCAACCGGGGACGCCTCCGGGAGAACCGACCACGACGCCGGACGGTATGCCCAAGGGCGAAAGCAACAAGTTTGTCTACGACGATTCTGCGGAGTCAGGCAAGCCGCTCACCACGCATCAGTGGTACGACGGTTCGCTGAAACCGTGGGAGTTCAAACGGGTGTGGCACCTCGAACCTTCACAGACCGATCCCGATCTGGTTTATGCGGGCGTCGAAGATGCCGCCCTGTTCCGGTCCACCGACGGCGGGAAGAATTGGAAGGAGCTCGCCGGATTGCGCGGCCACGGCACCGGGCCCGACTGGCAGCCCGGCGCCGGGGGAATGTGCCTGCATACGATTATTGTCGACCCGAAAAATTCTAAGCGGATATTCACCGCGATCTCTGCGGCGGGCGCCTTTCGCACCGACGATGGGGGCGAAACCTGGCGGCCGATCAACCGCGGCCTGCATTCGCTTTACATTCCCAATCCGACCGCAGAGGTCGGCCACTGCGTGCACCGCATCGCCATGCATCCCTCACGGCCCAACGTGCTGTTCATGCAGAAGCATTGGGACGTCTTGCGCAGCGACGACGCCGGCGACTCATGGCGCGAGATCAGCGGCAATCTGCCGACCGACTTTGGCTTCGTCATCGACGTGCACGCCCATGAGCCGGAAACCATCTACGTCGTGCCGATCAAGAGCGACTCCGAGCATTTTCCGCCCGACGGCAAGCTGCGCGTCTATCGCAGCCGCGGCGGCGACGACTGGGAGCCGCTGACCAAGGGCCTGCCGCAAAGCGACTGTTACGTCAACGTGCTGCGCGACGCGATGGCTGTCGATTCGTTGGACAAATGCGGCGTGTATTTCGGTACCACCGGCGGGCAGGTGTACGCATCCGCCGATGCCGGCGACAGTTGGGCGCCGATTGTCCGGGACCTTCCGGCGGTGGTATCCGTGGAAGTGCAGACGCTGCCATGATTCGCGTGACTCTTCCACCGCACTTGCGCAAACTGGCGCAAGTAGAGGGCGAGCTCAGGCTCGAAGTCCAGGGCGCGGTCACCCAGCGCTCGGTTCTCGATGCCCTCGAGCTTCGCTATCCGATGCTGCGCGGCACGATTCGCGATCACGTCACTCACAAGCGACGTGCCTTCGTGCGCTACTTTGCATGCGCCCAGGATCTGTCCCATGAAGCGCCGGACACGCCCCTGCCTGAGGCGGTGGCGACGGGAGCCGAACCGTTCATGATCATCGGCGCCATCGCCGGCGGATGATTTCGACTGATTAAAAATTCAACTCAGCAACGGAGGAAACATGCGTTATGTAGATGGATTTGTTTTGCCTGTCCCGAAAAAGAAACTGGCGGATTACCGCCGGATGGCCCAAACCGCCGGGAAAGTCTGGCGCGACCACGGGGCGCTCGAATACGTCGAGTGCGTCGCCGACGACGTGAAGCCGGGCAAACGCACTTCGTTTCCCCAGAGCGTCAAGCTCAAACCCGGCGAGACCGTCATCTTCGCCTACATCGTTTACAAGTCGCGTGCCCAGCGCGATCGGATCAACGCCAAAGTGATGAAAGATCCGCGCCTGGCCAAGATGATGGATCCGAAGGCCATGCCTTTCGACGCCAAACGCATGTTTTGGGGCGGATTCAAGTCATTGATCGAGCTCTGCTGACATCAACAGAGTAATTTCCGACAACCCAAAAAACGATGATGGCGCGCCGCGCCAAAGCAAGGAGACCCCAATGGCGACCAAAATTTTCGTCAATTTGCCTGTGAAGAACCTCAACAAATCGATCGAGTTTTTTAGCCAACTTGGCTTTCGTTTCAATCAGCAGTTCACCGATGAGACCGCCACCTGCATGATCGTGACCGACGACATCTTCGCGATGCTCCTCACGGAGGAAAAATTCAAGACTTTCACTCCGAAGGAAATCTGCGACGCCAAGAAATACAGCGAAGTGCTTGTGGCCTTATCGTACGACAGCCGTTCCGACGTCGATGATATGGTTCGCAAGGCCATCGCCGCGGGCGGCAGCACTTACAACGAACCGCAGGATCACGGCTTCATGTACGCCCACGGGTTTCAGGATTTGGACGGCCACATCTGGGAAATCTTTTACATGGACCCGAGTTTTGTAAAGCCTTATTGACGGGAGTATGTTTCGCCAGGCTCGACCACAGAAAGTCTGCCTAATTATGCTCAGGCTTTGGCGAAGTAATGCAGGCAGTCTCTTGGAAAGCTCTCGGAGGAAGGAGCCCACGTGAAATACAAAGGAAGCTGTCACTGCGGCAAGATCGGCTTTGAAGTGGAGGGCGACCTCAAAGGCGCCATGGCTTGCAATTGTTCCATGTGTTCGCGCAAAGGCTCGCTGCTATTTTTCGTGCCGCGCGATGAGCTGCGTTTGCTCACGTCCGAAGCCGATATCGGCACCTACACTTTCAACAAGCACGTCATCAAACATCGGTTTTGCCGGAACTGCGGAATTCATCCGTACGGCGAAGGCGTTGACCCGAAGGGCAATCAGATCGCCGCGATCAATATTCGCTGCCTCGAAGGGATCGATCTGGAAAGTGTGCCGGTGCAGCACTTCGACGGCAAATCGCTGTAGCTTCTATTTTCTCCCACGGTTCAACTTGGTAATGACTTCATGGATGTGCTGATCAATCTTGACGGACGATCTGGAGAAGGCTGTTCGGTTCTACGCGGACGCCTTCGGTCTGAGACCTGCTCGCCGCTCGGGCGCCTTCGTAGAGAGGTTGGGAAATTCGGTTCCCATCTGTCCGCTCGCGAAGGCCGCCGCCCACGCCCGCGGCAGACACAACTTCGCAGCCCCGAAACTACGAGCGCCATCGGACGCCGGTTCATCTGGACTTTGTCGTTTAGGAAATCGCCCCGGCGGTAGAAAAAAGCGATCGCTGCCGGAGCGCGGCTGGAAAAGCCCATTACCACTCACGTCTGGGGCAAGCTCGCGGTACTCTCCGGTCCGTTCGGCCATGGTTTTTGCTTCGTCCAATTTCTCGGCCGCGGCTACGACGAAATCAGCGTGCAGTGATCGTAGATTCGCCGATAGCGTAATTCGAGGAGGTATTGATGCTGCTCAAAATTCTCGCCGTGGTTGCCTTGGTCATCGTCATCCTTGTGATCGTCATTGCTTTGCAGCCTGGCGAGTTCCGCATTGCGCGCAGCACGAAAATTTCAGCTCCGCCGCCGGTCGTATTCGTGCAGGTGAATGATTTTCGTAAGTGGCAGGCGTGGAATCCATGGGGAAAGATCGATCCGGCGATGAAGGTAAGTTATGCAGGCGCGCCGGCCGGCGTCGGCGCCGCTTACAGCTGGTCGGGCAACAATGAGGTCGGCGAAGGGCGCATGACGATCATCGAGAGCCGGCCGTACGAACTGATTCGAGTCAAACTGGAATTTCTCAAGCCCTTCGCAGCCACCAACACGGCTGAGTTCACCTTCAAGCCCGAGGCCAATGAAACCATGACCACGTGGAGCATGTTCGGCGAGAAGAACTTCATGGCCAAGGCGATTCATCTTTTTATCAGCATGGAAAAGATGATCGGCGGGCAGTTCGAAAAGGGGCTGGCCGATATGAAAGTGGCGGCGGAAACGGCGGCAAAGCAGTGAGCAGGTGTCGCTTGCCGAGCGGTACCCGTTGCATGGAGCCGGACGCGGAACTATCTTTCTAGCAGATCGATGAGGCGGCGCGAGGCTGCGGAGGTTGTCGATATGAATATCGCTTTGTGGATCGCTCAGATATTGCTGGCGCTGATTTTTATTTTCGCCGGCGTCATCAAATTTGTGACGCCGATGGATGAAATGTTGAAGCAGATGCCGATCGCGCTGCCGCCGGCTTTCCTGATTTTCACGGGAATTGTCGAAGTGCTGGGCGGCCTCGGTGTGATTCTCCCCTGGCTGCTCAACATCCGCCCGGGCCTCACGCCGCTCGCCGCCGTTGGACTGGTGATTGTCATGATCGGCGCGGTCGTCTACACGATCGCTGCCGGCGATCCGGCTCCCGCTCTGATACCTGCCGCCGTTGGATTGCTAGCCGCTTTCGTCGCCTGGGGCCGATGGCGCTCGAAACCAGCCGGGAAATGAATCGCAACTCCTAATAACTAAGAAAGAGACTTTTATGGCAACAAAATCCGATTTCACAACCGAAGAGTGGAAGACAATCGTCGCGGCGCCGCCGATGATCGGGCTCGCCGTAGCTTGCGCAAGCCTCAACGGGCCATGGGGCGTCATGAAGGAAATGCTCTCGATGGGCATGGCGATGGCCGAGATGCTGCAGAAAGGCGCGTCGAACCCGCTGATCGCCGACTTAGCCGCCGATCTCAAAAACCGGCAAACCAAGCCTGAGAGTCCGCCGAATTTGCAGGATCCTGAAATCTGCACGGACATCGCTCTTAAACATATCAGAGCGGTCAACGAGCTGCTCGACCGTAAAGCCAAAGGTAACGATGCGGATGATTTTAAGAAGTGGCTGCTTGAGGTTGGAAAACGGGTCGCCGAATCAGCCAACGAAGGCGGCATATTCGGTTTCGGCGGTGAGCGCGTCTCCGAATCAGAGAAAAATGCATTGCGACAAATCGCCTTCGCCTTGGGTCAGCCGGTGAGCTGAATTTAGCGTCGGATTTTATCGGCTGCAGTCACCATCGATTGGCGTTACCCGCCAAGAAATCATCTGCCGCCGACTTCTCCCGGAAATAATTTAGCAGCGTACTCCCGATTCACCGCTTCGATGAGCGAGTTGTCGTAGAATCTCTTCGGATCGGCGCTCTTGGCTTTCGGGTCGGCAGATTCGTCGAGCACCACACGAATCGCGGCCGGATTGACCAACATGTCTCTGTTCCAAACTCGCATCCCCTGCTGGTAATTTTCCGTGAGCACGTTGGCCTCCCGGATCTTGGTGTACTTCATCTCGGTCTTCCTGGCGAACTCCTCATCTTCCAGAGTCCTTTTCAAGCCGTCTAGATAAGCCATCAAATACGTTTTGATCGTGTTCGGGTGCTTCTGCGCGAACTCCCGCATAACGGCTGTACCCGGCCCGGTGATTCTCAAGCCTTCCTTGTAGAAATCGATGATCACCGGATAGTTTCGTTGCTTCGCGATCTCGGTCTGGGGCGGTGTAATGACGAGCCCATCGGAATGCCCCGCAAGAAAGGTTTGCAACGCTTCAGGCGGACTCCTGTGAAACAGCAACTTCAAATCCTTGCCGACCTCCATCCGCTGTTTTCTGGCCGTCATGCGCATCGCGATTTCGCCGAACGCGCCGGGAAACGTCGTCGCAACGGTTTTGCCGCGCAGGCTCTCGAAGGTGGTGAAATCTTTTTGCCCGAACAACATCAGCGAACTGCGATCCACCGGCGCGGCGACGTAGATAAGGTCCGCGCCCTGCAGATTGGCGGCGATGGCCGCAGTGCCTCCCTGGTAAATGTCGATGGTTCCCGAGATCACACCCTGCACCGCGACAGTCGCGCCGACGACGGCCACCGAAACGTTGAGACCACGCTTCGTGAAGTAACCTCCGTCCAAAGCGACGAGTAACGGCAAACTGGTCGTCCCGGAGCCCGCGATGGCCACATCGAGCCGCGTCTTCTCCGGCTTACCGACGGTGCTTTGCGCGCCCGCGTACGGTGACAATGCTAGCAACAATCCAAGAATCGAAAGCAGGCGCCGCCACATTGCGGTCAGGTGATTGCACATCGTCGTGACCTCCCAAGACAAACTAAGTGGATGTGTCTGGAGAACGTAAACGATGCGCAGCGACGCTGTCAACTTGAAGGAGCGAACACCGAGCTGTGCAATGAACCCGGATTCCCCTGCGCTCCGACTAATCTGCTTTGGGGACCGAAGAATTGGGAGAAAAACCTTGAGTTCAAGCGAGCATCTGCAGCGCCGTGGCGGCGTAGATCTTCGCCGCGTCGCGCACTTCCTGCAAAGCGACGACTTCTTGATCGGTGTGCGCGAAGCGCAGGTCGCCGGGACCGAGCATGATGGTCTCGATGCCTTGCTGATTGAGAAAGCCGGCATCCAGCGCCGCGGGAGAATAGAACAACTCCGCTTCCCTCTTGGTCAACTCGCGGCTCGCGCTCGCGGCTGCCGCTGCGACCGCGCAATCTTTCTCTACCTCCGAGGGGAACATGAAAGCGCCGCGCCTAACTTCGATCGACCAGCCGGCGACTTCGTTGAGTGTGTTTTGAATAGCCAAAAACGCCGCATCCGGATCCTCGCCCGGCAAGAGTCTGCGATCGAGGGTCACTCGGCAGACGTCGGGGATTGTGTGACTGATCTCCGGCTCGCTTCTCAGCTGCGTCACTGCCAAGGTGGCAGCACCCAGCGAAGCGTGCGTCCCCAACGGGAGGCGGTCCAATCGTTCCATCACCCGCCGAAATCCATCCACTGCGTTGACGCCCCTTTCCGGCATGCTGCTATGCGCCGATTTTCCGCGCACGATGATTTCGATGTCGATCCGGCCCTTGTTGCCGAGACAGATGCGATTGCCCGTGCCCAGACCGACGATGGCGGCATGCGCGTCAATGCCGTCGTTTTCCAGGATAACTTTCGCGGCATCGTGCCGGCCGGTCTCGCCGGCCAAACTGACCGCCAGCATCAGCGGCGCAGCGCAACTCAATCTGCGCCCGCCTGACCATTGCAGCCGCGTAAAGCATCGCGGCGAGCGCGCCCTTCTGCTCGCATGCGCCGCGGCCCACGACGCATCGCGAAGCTATGCCGAACGGCGCGCCGTCGACGATGGCGCCGGAGAACGGTTCTGCCATTGAAGCGGCGGGAAACGTCATGGCATAGCCCATCAGCAAAAGCCCGCCGCTGGCGGAGTCGCCAGAGCGCCAGACCAGATTGCCCATGGCGTCGAGCGTGCCGGCGCTGCCGGTTAACTCCGTTATCCGCGGCGCGATGGCGTCAGCAATAAATTTCTTGAGCGCAGGATCCGCTTCGAGGCGCTCGGTCTGAGGCGACGGATAACGCAGCAGATCGACGAGCAGCCGATCGATTTCATCGTTACGCGCGCACCGTTCGACGATCGCGAGAGCTTCTGCGGGATTCATACGCCGCGGCGGCAGATCACCACGCCTGTTCCAACACTTCGAGAACCTGCGCGGCGGCGGTGACGGGCTTGGGATTAGTGTGAATGCTGTAATCATCGAGCGCGTCGACGGCGAGTTGCCGCAAACCATCGCGCGGCACGCCCAGTTCGCGCAGTTTGAGCGGCAGCCCCATGCGTTGATTCATGCCGTAAACATATTCGGGAACCGCGGCGGCCAGCTTTCTTGATCGGCGCCGTCGATGCCGATCTCACGGCCCATGCGCGCGTGCGCATCGATGGTGGCGTCGAGATTCCAGCGCATCGCATAGGGCAGCATTAGCGCATGGATCTCCGCATGCGGCGCTTTGTAGCGTCCGCCGACCACGTGCACGATCGCGTGATGGATGCCGGTCCAGGCGCTGTAAACGCCCATGCCGGAAAGGCAAGCCGCCACTTGCACGTGGCTCAAGGCTTCGAGATCGCGCGAATCCGCCACCGCGCGCGGCAGGTAGCGCGCAATCAAGCCGATACCGCGCAGACAGTACGCCTCCGTCATCGGCTGGGTCTCCGTGGAATAAACCGCCTCGACGCAGTGCGCCAGCGCATTCATGCCGGAAGCGGCCAGCAATCTGCCGGGCGCGGTCGCCGCCGCCTCGGGATCGAGGAGAACCGTGCGCGGCGCGAGCTTGGGATCGGCGACAATGTATTTCTTGCCACCTTCGCTGATCCCGGCCGAATAGCTGTACTCGCCGCCGGAGAGCGTCGTCGGGATCGCGATGTGCGGCAGCTTCGGCGCGGGCATGGGCGGGACCTCTTTTTTATTCGGCGGCGTGAAGCGCACGCCGAAGCGCGGCAGCGCGCCGCCCTCTGCAAGCAAAGCCGCCACGCCCTTGGCGGTATCGATGGCGCTGCCGCCGCCGACGCTGACCAGCGAGTCAATCCGCGCCTCACGCGCGCGTTCGACCGCTCTGGCAATCGAATCCGTCGGCGAGTGCGGTTTTACTGCATCGAAGATCGCCGCGCACCTGGCGCCGAGACTGGATTTAATCCGCTCCAGCAAAAACGTCCTGGCGACCGACGGCGAGATCACGACTAAAGCGCGAGTTCCGCCGACCCTGTCGATCTCCTCGGCCAATTTGCCGATCGCCCCGGCGCCCGAGATGATGCGCTCGACCCGGGGGTTGTTAAACGTGAAAGTGGCGCCCGCCATCTTGTTTGCTTATTTTAAAATGTCTTTCAGCCGCCCGACCAGCGCGGGCTCGAGACGGAGCAGCTCTCTGACGTTGCGCTCTAGCTCCTCGCCCGATCCCGGATTGAATTCCAGATTAGCCTTGCCCGCTTCAGTTGAGCAGCTCGGGATCTTTAACGGTTTCCATGAACGCTTTGCGCAGAATATCCACTCGATCCTTGGGCGTGCCCGGCGGTAAAACGTAGGGCCGCACCGCCGCGCCGTGAGCTTGAGCGACCGCCTGAATGAGCTTGCGTGCTTCGTCGCTCTTCGCCAGATTGAACGCGAGCGGCACCTTGGGGAGATCCGCATGCGGCTTCGCGCTGAGCTGCAGCACGATCGTCACTTCACCGTTTTCGAGCTCCTTGCGCCACGTTGAGCGAAACGATTGCCAGGAGTTGCTGAGGCCGCCGACCTCGCCGCCGTTGAACGCCAGGCGAATCGGCGCGGTGCCTTTGTATCCCGACACGACCTGAATCGGTAAGTTGAGAGCGACCTCGGCAACCTTAGCGGTGTCGTAGGTGCCGTCGCCGGCGGAGATGGCGCCGAACTTGACCGGCGTTTTCGCCGCCAAGAATTGCTCCACGTTGGTGATGCCGGTGGTCTTGGCCACGCCGAAGACGAAGTTGTCCTGCGCCGGCACGCCGATGTATTCGAACTTGAGCGCATCGAACTCGATGCCCGGCTTGCCGAGGAGCTGCTGCAGAAACTGCCCACCGACGAAATGACCGATGGTGAGGCCGTCGGGCTTGGCGACTTTGAAAAGATGATTCGCCGAAACCAAACCGCCCGCGCCCGGCATGTTGTCGACGACGATCGTCGGATTGCCGGGAATATGCTTGGAGAAATGGCGGGCGATCAGGCGAGTGTAGGTATCGTAGCCGCCTCCGGGCGAGGTGCCGACGATGATGCGAATCGCTTTCCCCTCGTAAAACGGCGCAGCGCCGTAGACCGGCAGCCCGCTCGCCGCCAAAAAAATCGACAGAAAAACCAGAGCCGTCGTCAAACGCAGCATCGTTGGGAACCATCCTCTGAGAATTCTATCCGACATTTCCGCCCCTCCAAATATGACGAGTCCTGATTTGAAAAATGATCAGCGGCCGCCACAAACTTGTCGCGCTAGCGCGAGAGCGCGGTCTTGGAATTTCCGGGGAACAGGCCATGCTTGGTGAGAAACTCGATCATGAAGCGATTGAATAGCCACGGCTGCTCGATCTGGCAGGCGTGGCCCGCTCCGGGCAAAGTCTTCAACTCGCAATTGGGTACGAGCTTCTGCAAAGCGAAGGCGCGCTGATGAGAGTTGTCTTCGCTGCCGGTGAGAATGATCATCGGACAGCGAATATTTTCGTGATGGCCCTCGGGGTACGGCGCCGACAGTGCTTTGAACTGATGAATGATCGTCTCGACGTCGGCGTGCTCGTTGCGATCGGTGAACAGGTTGGCGAAGAAATGCGCCAGCGGCGTGGTGCGAAACGCGGCGCTGAAGTCCTCGAACGTGTAAGCCCAGCGATAGTCCACGCCTTGTTTGCGCATAATTCTCGATGCGCCCCTTGGTGAATTCCTTGGTCGGATTGTAGCCTGTGCCCGCCAATACCAACGCCGCGGTCTTGCTTCGGCCGCTGGTGGTACATGTACGGCGCGATCGAAGATCCCACCGAGCAGCCGACCAGAGTCGCGCTCTCGCCCGCCGCGGCATCGTCGATCGCTTCCCAGCAGGCCTGCGCCATGTCGGTCATGGTCAAACCGGCGTCCGCTTTGGGCGAGCGGCCGTATCCCGGAATGTCGATTGCGATGCAGCGATACCAGGTCGACAGATGCGCCATCTGAAATATCCAACACGACTGGTCCATCGGGTTAGGATGGATGAATGCGATCACCGGCCCCGAGCGTCCCATGCGCTCGTAGTAAAGCGGTCCGTGAATATGATCGGCCATGATGTCCTCCTCATTATTTTTTCGATCGGGAGAAAAAAACTACTTCGGCGCCTCGTGCGCGAGGCGCTTGTACATGCTCATGATCTCCGGGCGCCAGTCGGTGTAGAGCTTCACGTCTTCAAGGACTTCCTTGCCGCTGAACATTTGCTCGAAGGTATTTCCTTCCAGCACAACGTCTTCCCAGTCCTTGCGGAACGCCGGATCTTTGCCGGTCTTCAGCAGCGCGTCTTCCATGATCTTGCGGATCGACTCGGGAGTTCCCGGCGGGAACGCCATGGCGGCGCCCAACCGGTCGGTGGAGTTGATCTTCTGGATAATATTTTTTTGCGTGTCGGTCTTGGCGAACTGCATGATCGAGGGGACGCCGTCGAACAGCGCATGTTTCACCGGCGGCAGTTCTTCCGGCAGGGTCATGGCGAGTAGCGCAACGACCTCGCGCTTGGCGAACCATTCGGGCTTGTCGGTCATCATGGAAGCCGCGTCGTTCACCCGTCCCTCCACTTCACCCTGCTCCATCGCGACGTAGAGCTGCAGCGTATCGTAGCCCAGCACCCAGCGAACTTTGAGGCCCAACACTTCGGCGATGAGGCGCGAATAGAGATAACTGCGATTGCCCACCCCTTGCGCCCCGAGCGTCACTTCCCGCTTTCTTAAGTCGTCCAGGGTTTTGATTCCCGCTCGTTGATGCATGAAAAGAACGTTGCGCTGTTTGCCGGTGCTCGGCGCGCCGACGTAGACGAAGTTGCGCGGCTCGTAAGTCGCGCCGGGCGCGCCGAAGTACGGCGCTTCCAAATAGGACGAAATCACCATCGACATGAAGCTGCCGTCGGCCGGCGCTTTACTCAAAGCGAGCATCGCCGGAATACCCTGGCCGCCGGACTTGTTTTGAATCAAGAATGCCGGACTGCCCGGAGTATATTTTGTCAAATACCTGGCCAGGGTTCGCGCGATGCGATCCTGTCTTCCGCCCGCCTGGGCGCCGACCTGTAGAGCGATGGTCTTCCCCTGGAAGTATGCTTGTTCGGCAGCGTCGAATCTTTACCGGCGATGCGAACAACACGAATAGAATTCACAACAACCAATGCGCTCTCATTATTCTTCGACTCCTCGAATCGTTTACGTTCAGATTAGGGATTGTGCGATTCATGAATTGTAGCCCGTAGCTATGTCTTCAACTTCTAGATCGAAAACGGCGAGAAATTTCTCGCTCCGCTCGAAATGACAACACGCTTTACCTCGGCGCCGTAGAGTTTATCGATAAATCCACTGTCATCGAGCTCTTTGATGAAACGCAATTCCGCGAAATCCTGCGGCTTCGCTGTTTTCGCCTTTGGATCTTTTTCGCCGAGCGAGTCGAGAATCATCTTGATTCCATCCAACGTCGGATACTGTTTGCGCGGCAGGATATTTTCGGCAATGGCGCGGTCGTAAGTTTTTTCCAAAATTTCGCGGTCCGTCAATCCGCCCATGTACTTTGCCAGGACGCGAATGCCGCCCTCACGATCGGTCTTGAGCCGATGCACCGCTTCGACATGCGCTTTAATGTAAGCGCGCACGACTTCGGGCCGCTCGCGGATGAATTTTCGCGTGGTAGCCACGCCTGTGTGTTGATAAGGCAGACCGAGCGCGGCGACGTCAGCCAAAACATTGAAGCCTTTTTTCTGCGCCGCAAAAGTACTCGGGGGCACGTGCACCGTCGCCTGCACCCGATTGCTTTCGAGTCCGGCCTGGCGCGTCGCCGGATTGCCGAGCTGCACGAAGGCGACATCCTTATCCGGCACCAGCCCGATCTTTTGCAGCGCGAAGCGCGCGACAAAATCGCTCGCCGTGCCGAAGCTGCTGATCGCCACCGCGCCGCCCTTGAGCTGCGCGGGCGTTTTAATCTCGGGCCGGCTCAGGAGCCACCAATCCAGAGTGACCGTACCGCCTGCAACCATGACAGTATCGGATCCGCCGAGCGCGCTGTTGATAATGCCGATGCCGGCGATTTGCGAGATCGGTGTATCTCCCGCCACCAAAGCCATGATCGGCACGTTACCGGTCAACATGACGATCTGCGCGTCGAGCCCGTTTTTCGCCAACAAGCCGGCGTCTTTGGCCATCCAGATCGGCAAATGCGCGGAGCTCATCGACGCGTAACCCGCGCTCAGTTTCGCTGAACCTTGCGGATAAACATTCGCCGGCGAGAAGACAAACCAGCTCAAGAAAAGTAGAAAGCAGATTTTCCGACAGTCCATCGGCGCCTCCCCAGGATTGACTCGAACGGTTCGAGCCGAATCTAACATGGCCCTATTCGCGGAATCAAAGAAATGCGTAGTTTCCCGAAGCGCCCCGCAGGATATCAAATAATCCGCGCCACGCGCTTGCCTTGCATGATTTCCGTGTCGTGGTTGGGAAAAGCGAGATCAGGCCGCGCCGCCGTAGTCAGGGCGCGGTCGAGCGCGACTACGGTATCACCCAAATGGTAGTACCAGCCCACAGGATGGCGGTCGCGAATGTTTTTGAACGTGTACGCGATGTCGCCGCAGAGCACGGCCCTGCCGGCCGCGGTGTCCAGCGCCACCATCTGCGACCCGGGCGTGTGGCCGCCGGCCTTCAGCAGCTCCAGCCCGGGGTAAAGTTCGAAGTCGCCATCGACCAGCTCGATGCGGCCGTCCTGTTTTAGTTTTTCCAGCGCCGGGCGCACCCGCGGACGAATTTGCCTGTCGAAAATCTCGTGGCGCATCAGCGGTCCCGTCCAAAATTCCAATTCGGCCCGCTGGATGGCGAATTTTGCCACGGGAAAATAATCCAGGCCGGTGAAATGATCCTGATGAAAATGGGTGACGATGACGGTTTTGACTTCCTCGGCTTTGACGCCGATCTCCCTGAGCAGGGCGGGCGGCTCGATGAAATTTTTTCCCTGCGCCCACTCCGGCGCAACGTAGTCGGGATGGTAACCGGTATCGACGACGACCGGACCTCTCGGTCCGTCGATGAGCCAGAAAATATAGGCAACCGGTTTATCGCGCTCCAAATCGCTGCGCACGCAGGGCATGATCCCCGCGCGCCACCAGTTCTCGCTCATGCCCACCATCAGCGCGTGAATTGTGTGATTTGAGGTCATCCTCGAACTTCTCCTCTTGGCGCACAGCGGTCGTTGGTTTTGACTAAGGCGAGGGGAGATCTCTGAACAAAAATCCCTCCATCTCCCTTTGACAAAGGAGGATGTCAATTGATCTTGGTGATCCGAAGAATTGTTTTGACAAAGGTCACGAAGGGATCATGAGCGACGCGCGCCCACAGAGAATGAAAAGGGAGATATGTCGCTGCGTCTTTTCCACCTCCTTTCCTTTGACGGGGAAAGGGGGAATGGGGTATCGAATTAAATGAATCACCCCTACCTTTGTCCTGCATCCAAGGGGAAGAATAGGGTTGGTGGTTTCATGGTGAGCCAAAGGACAGGCCTCACTCTTGAAGGAAGCTAACTCGGACGGTTTCTGCGCGTCCGGTCGTTATCCACTTTGAGCGCGCATGTCGGCCGCGAGCAGGTGAACCGCGGTCCAGGCGAGTATCGGATGGGCGCCGGCCTTGGCGACCGTAAGCGGCTCCAAGCTCTTCACCGCGGTGATTTCCTCCGGGCGGAGCTGATACTCGGCGAACATGGAGTCCGCGTCCTTCGCAAAGCGATGTCGCTCGTCCGCGTTCATCCGCAGAGCATAAAGCAGTCGATTGAGATTGTACGCTTCGGGCTCGGGAAATTTGTAATAACGATAGCCGGCTGATGAAGTTTTATCGGGTTTTGGCAGGGAACTCATGAGTGGCGCTCCCTCGAGCGGCGTGGCGAGCGGAAAGTTGATGACTCCCAGACCGTGATGCCAGGTGGGCTGGTAGGACAAAACCTCGCCGCGCTGGTTGCCGATCGCACCGAAGACCACATACCAGGTCAGCAACTCGGTTTCGCCGGTCTCGTCGAGCTTTTCCGACGTCAGGTTCAATAGCGAAGATTGATCGCCGCGCTCCATAACCTCGAGAAGATAGCGGTCGAATTCGAAGTCGGGATAGCCGTATTTATCCGTGCCCGGATAGTGCGACATGCCGCCGCTGGCCAAGATGGCCACTCGCTCGCCGCGCTCGGCGACTATTTCTGCGATACAGCGTCCGAGTTGATAAGCCCGATGCGGCTGCGGCAAGGGCGGCACATAAACATTGACGAACACCGGCACGATAGGAATCCGGCGCTGCTCGAGGATGAACTCAAAAGGCACGACAAACGCGTGGCCCATGAACGCCTTGTGGCAGAAGGCCATGTCGATGTCGCGTTTGAGACAGCCGTCAAGCATTGCGCGAGCCAGCTCCTGGTGCACTGCCACGCGGTACTGTTTGCGCCCGAATGAACCGGCGACCTCCGGTCCGACGACCACAGCAAAGGCGGGCGAGACGTCCAGCGAAAAAGCTTCGAGATGATCCAGACCGACGACGATTAAGGCATCCGGCTTCGTCTCGTCGAGAATCCGCCCGAGCCGGCGCATCCCCTCGATGGTCGCGTCGAGTTGGGCCGGGTCCTCGCCTGGCTGGCGCAGGAAAAGCGCCGGCGCGTGACAGGAAACCATCGAGGCAACGATCTGTCCCATGAGACCTCCTCGCGCCGAAGATTCGACGGGATCAGCCGTGCGCGGAGACCGCACGGTCGTAATCGGGTGCGCCGACCTGCCCTTCCGGAAAGAGCTTTTCTTGTTCCATCCAGCGATGAGTTTGCTCGAACATCTCGCGCGTATACGGCTCGAATACCAGCCGCTCCCCAGGTCCGAACGCGCCGACATCGATCATGGCGTGATATTTTTCCGGCAATTCTTTCAGGAAGTAGTGTTTATAGCGCTCCGGCTCGAGGTCGATATCACGCTGTGCGCGCCGCAGCGCCTTGAAATAGCGATCGATATCATCGACGTTCGCATCGTTATGCAACAAAAACCCGATCATGAAAGTCGTGTCGAGAATTTTTCGGAAGCCCTGTTGTTCGGCGAGATAAAGCGGCGCGCCGAACATGTTTGCGGCCTCGACCTTGCGGTTCAACAACGCCGCCAGGCGGTCCTGCGGCTGGCCGATATACGCCAGTTTGATTTCGTCCGGCTTGAGCACCTTTTCCAGAGCCTGGATCGCCGAAAAGTAACTGCCCGAGTGATAGCCGACGCCGACTTCGATGCCGGCCAAGTCGCGCGGTTTCATAACCGAGGATTCCGGCGCAACGACGATGGCCGAGGGCGTCACCGAGTATGCGTGTCCCCACATGCGGCCGTGGCCGGAGGAAGAAGCCATATTGACGGCCCAGTGACACGCGCAACTTATATCGGCGGCGCGACCTTTCTCCATATTTTCGAAGGCGCCGCGCTTGACTTCCGGCGCCGCGGACTCGGCCGATTGGACAAGTCCGTAGCCGGACGCCTGCGTCGCATAGGAGGTTAGAAATTCGTAATCCAGTCCTTCGTCCCTGAAATAACCCTTTTCATCGGCGACCCATTCTTGCAGACGTCCGTGTGGCTCTATGCGGAATTTGCTCATAAAGACCTCCGTGGGTGGATTTCGTCGGCTTATTCTAGCGTCCGTCCCGGACGATCGAGAACGAATTCGGCAAAACAAACGGCGGATCTGCTGATGAACCCTATCGAAGGCACGTACTCCATGTCAATGTCGTCTACTCTGTTACCGTTGACAACATCGGGACCCGAATATAACTTTCCGGCTATTCAAGATTCTGGCGCTACGTTCACCAACACAAGGTGCGGGCAATCAACCAGCACCTTCAGGAGGCTCGTATGCGAGAGTTTTTCTGCTCCTGCCGTTTCGTCTCCTTTGCCCTCTCGACTTTGCTTTTTTCTTTGCCGGCTTGGAAGCTTTCCTACGCCGTTGACTTGATCATTTCTCACGCTTTTCCGGCAAGACACGTGCAACACCGCCTGTTGCTGGAGCCGTTCAAGAAAGAACTCGAAGAAAAATCGAAGGGCCGCATCAAAGTCACGATCCATCCCGGCGGCGCGTTGGCTGCGGCGCCGGCTCATTACGAAAACGTTGTCGCCGGCGCGTTCGATATCGGCTGGACCTTGCAAGGTTACACGCCCGGTCGTTTTCCCGTAAGCGGCATCATCGAGCTGCCGTTTTTGTGGTCCTCCGCGCAGGAAGCCACACGAGTGTTCTGGCAAATGCTGGAAGAGCTGCCGGCGCTGCGGAACGAGTACCGCGACGTCAAAGTGCTCGCCACCTGGACTCATGACCTGGGCCAGCTCTACACGACGGCAAAGCCGGTGCGAACTCTGGAGGATCTCCGCGGGCTCAAGATTCGCGCGCCCGGACCGGTTCAAGTCTCGATGCTGCGCGCGCTCGGAGCTGTGCCGGTCACCATGCCTGCGGGCGAAATTTACGACGCGCTCGAGCGCGGCGTTGTGGATGGCCTGGTCACCGGGCTCTCGGCGATAAAGGGTTTCCGTCTGGATCAGCTAGTCAAGCATGCGACCCTGGTGAATTCTTATGTCGCGGCCATGATCGTCGCGATGAACCAGCAAAGTTACAAAAAGCTTGCCACCGAGGATCGCGCGCTGGTCGATAGCTTGACGGGCAGGCAAATGGCTCATGCTCGGAGCCAAAAACTATGATGATGAAGCCGATGACGGTCTCGCCGCGCTGAAAAAAGCCAAAGCCAACATCTACCAGCTAGCGCCGGCTGAAACGGAAAAATGGAAGCAGGCTACGTCCCAGGTGAGCAAAGACTGGATCAAGGAGATGGAATCGAAAGGCCGTCCTGGCAAGCAAGTGCATGACAAAATGATGAGCCTCATCGGCAAAAAGTAGAGTCGTCGCAACCAAGGTATAAGAGTCATTGCACCACAGAGGCGCAGAGAACGCAGAGTTCGGACTATTCTCATACCAAATATTGTCTCCGGCGTCACTCTGCGCCTCCGCGGTGAAGCGGTCACGCGCATTTCCTGAACCGCTACCCAATCATACGTCTCGTCACGATCTAACCAGATGGAACGAATTTCCCTCATCATCAATCGGCTTCTTACGCATGTCGGCAGTATCGCGCTGGCAGGCCTGATGTTGCTGACCGTTGCGGACGTCTTCGGCCGCTATTTCCTGAACCGGCCGGCGCCGGGCACATTCGAGCTGACGGAGCTATTCATGGTGTTCATCGTTTTTCTCGCGTTGGGCCTGGCGCAGCACCACAATGAGCACATTTCCCTCGATCTCGCCTACAACTATTTTTCGCCGCGCCTGAAAAAGTACACGAATATTCTAATCGATATCGTGAATCTCACCGTGATGGCTGCGGTGACCTGGCAGCTTTACGAATACTCGGCGCGCATGGGCGACGGCAACTATACGACCGCAGTGCTGCAATTGCCGATCCGACCTTTCGTCGTCGTCGCGTTGGCCGGCACGGCGGCCTATGTGCTCGCCATTCTCTGCGACCTAATCAAATCGATCGGAAAATTTCGCACAGAACCATCATGACTCCCGAGATCATCGGTCTCATCGGCATCATCGCTATGCTCGTGCTTCTTGGTTTGAAGGTGCCCGTCGGCATCGCCATGATCGTGGTCTCGGCTGCCGGTTACGGCTATATCATCCGGCCGTCCGCCGCGCTGGCGCGTTTGGGCTCGGATCCGTTCACGAGCGTGACGAGCTACGCATTCAGCGTTATTCCGCTGTTCATTTTGATGGGACTCTTCCTCGCCAACGCCAAGCTGGGCAGCGATCTCTTTACTTTCGTGAACGCTCTTTTGGGGCGACTCCGCGGCGGGATGGCGATGGCGACCATCGGCGCCAGCGCGCTTTTCTCCTCCGTCTGCGGCTCATCGATAGCCACCGCATCGACCATTGCCACAGTGACGGTTCCAGAGATGCGCAAGTACCACTATCACGAAGGCCTCGCCGCCGGCGCCGCGGCTGCGGGAGGGACCCTTGGGCATTCTTATTCCGCCGAGCGCCGCTCTGGTTCTCTACGGTATCTTGACCGAAGAGCCGATCGGCAAGCTGCTGATTGCTGGTCTTTTGCCGGGGATCATGACCGCAGTCATCTTGATGATAGCCGCCTACCTGGTCGCGTTTTTCAAACCTCATCTCGCTCCCCTTGGCGCCGCAACCGAGCGGCCCGCGATCTGGCCAGCGCTGCGCAAAACCTGGGCGATACCCGCCATCTTCGCGACCAGTATCGGCGGCATCTATGGAGGTATATTTACTCCGACCGAAGCCGGAGCGGTCGGCGCGTTTCTCTCGCTAGTGTTTACGGGAATTACCGGGCGCCTGTCATGGTCCTCATTCGTCGGCGCCTGCCAGCAGACGGCGCGCGTGACCGCGGTGATTTTTCTCATCGTCGTAGGCGGCAAGATGTTCGGTTATTTTCTTACCGTTACCCGCATTCCGCTCGTGATCACGAGCTTTATCGCTGCTCTGGAGGTTTCCCCTCTCGCCGTGATTTTTCTATTGTTCGCGCTTTATTTTGTCATGGGGGCTCTCATGGATGAGATCGCCATCCTCGTCATCATGACTCCCATCGTCTATCCGCTGATCACCAAGCTGGGATACGATGGAGTTTGGTTCGGCGTGCTCACGATCATGATGCTGCTCACCGGACTGTTGACGCCGCCCGTGGGGCTCCTGAGCTTCATCGTGAGCGGTCTCACGGGAGTGCCGCTAAACAAAGTTTATGCCGGCGTCACACCCTTCTGGATCGCTCTGATCGTCGCCATCTCTCTGGTGATTGTCTTTCCGGAAATCGTGCTGTTCCTGCCGAGATTAATGAAGTAATTGAAACCACCGCGCGGATCAAATGCGCATGGGACGTCTAACAGGGTGTTAAAAAACCCTGATCTCAGGCTGTTCAAAATCCCGTTGCCCAGTCATCTCAATATTCGCCGACTTTTTCAAAGGGCGCGCTGGGTTTCACGCCGCGGCGCGCGCTTGCCGCTCGCGATGTCACGAAGGAACTCGCCTATTTTCGCGCGAGAAATTTGTTAGCCTGACTCTGTGAAACGTAGCGTCGCGATTGCCGATCAACGCTCAGCGGCGCCGGTGACATCGCGTACGGTGGCGGTCGTCAACTGCTCGTCCGGCGCACCGCTGGACGGCCACCCCGACGAGCGGTTGCGCGAGATTTTGCAGGCCCGGCAATTACCCTGGGAAGTGTGGCCGGCGCGCGACGGCGCGGAGCTGTGCAACCTGGCGCGCAAGGCGGCGGCCAGCGACGCCCGCGTTGTCGTGGCGGCAGGCGGCGACGGCACGTTAAATACGGTAGGCTCCTGCCTCGCGGGCGGCGATAAGATCCTCGGCGTTCTGCCCCTCGGCACGCTCAATCACTTCGCCAAAGACCTCGGCATTCCGCTGGAGCTCGGCGCCGCCATCGAGAACATCGCCGCCGGCCGGGTGGCGAGCGTCGACGTCGGCGAGGTCAACGGCCGGGTGTTTTTCAATAATTCGAGCATCGGTCTCTATCCCAGAATGGTCCGGCGCCGAGAGGCACGGCGCAAGCGGGGTCGGTCCAAATGGATCGCTGTGTCCTCGGCGCTGTTTCGCACTTTGAAACAATACGCGGCGTTTCGCGTCCGCGTCACCGCCGACGGGCGGCGCTTCAGCCGGCGGACGCCGATCCTGTTCGTCGGCAACAACGAATACCAAATCGAGGGACGGAGTTTCGGCGCGCGCAGGCGTTTGGACAGCGGCAAGCTGTACCTTTACGCGCTGCACAACACCGGACCCTGGGGACTGCTCAAGTTCGCGCTGAGAGCGCTGCTGAGCCGCGCTTGGCGCATCAAGGATTTTGATGCGCTGGCGGCGCGCGAGATTATGGTGGAGCTCCGCCGTGAACGAGTCAGGGTGGCTTTGGATGGGGAGATTACCGAGCTCGAAACGCCGCTGCGCTACCGGATTCGCAGCGGCGCGCTGCGGGTGATCGTCCCAGCCGTCTGAAGCCGGATATCGAAACAACATGCGCGCGCTCGTCCATCTTTCCGATCTCCACTTCGGGAGCGTCCGCACCGCGCTCATCGAGCCGCTTATTGAAACGGTGCGCCGGATCCAACCCAGCCTGATCGCAATATCCGGCGATCTCACCCAGCGCGCGCGACCGCAGCAATTTCGCGACGCGCGCTCGTTTCTGGACCGTCTGGCGGCGCCGCGCATCGTAGTTCCCGGCAATCACGACGTGCCGCTATATAACCTCTTTGCCCGGTTCCGCGGACTCGCCGGATACCGCCGCTATCTGGCGCGCGATTTGGAGCCGTTTTACCGCGACGGAGAGCTCGCCGTTCTCGGCGTCAACACCGCTCGCGCCCTCGCTTTCAAGGGCGGCCGGATCAACAAGCGACAGGTGATGCGCGCCGCCGCCCTGCTCGCCGATCAGCCCGAAGCCGTGACCAAGATCATCGTGTCGCATCATCCGTTCGACTTGCCCGAAACGTATCGCCGCAGAGCCCTGGTGGGCCGAGCGCATATGGCGGTTGAGCGGCTGAACGACTGTCGGGTCGATCTCTATCTCGCCGGCCATTTTCATATCGGCGGCGCCGCGCCCACCGCCTTTCGCGTTCCCGTCAACGGCTTTTCCTCGGTCATCGTGCAAGCCGGCACGGCGCTGTCGGATCGCACGCGCGGCGAGCCGAATGCTTTCAACGTCATTCGCATCGATCCGCCCAGGCTGTCGGTCGAGCGCTTCGAGTGGGCGGCCGCGCGCGCTTCTTTCACGGTCGCGGAAACGCTCTACTTCCAGCGCGGCCCGTCGGGTTGGGCGCACCGATCCGCGCCGTGAAGCGTGACGTTTGGCCTCGTCCCACAATCGGCAACCGCTCTGCTTGCCCACTGTCCTAAGTTTGTTGCAGCGCCGTTTGATGAAGAATCGCAGCGCGCCGCTCTCCCCCGATCGCGAGCGGCATTTCCCGGTGGCACCCGTGGCACACCCTTTGCGGTTTTCCCTTTGCGATTCCATTGCCGAGTTGATTCGCTTCGGGTTTGGCACATCGGAAAGTAAAATCTCTTAACGGAGGACGGTATGGCAAAGTCAGAACTTTCGGAAGGAGAAAACCGCCGTTTCGAGCCGGCAACGGCGGATTACGAAACGATGCGTGACGAGCGCTATGAGCGCTCATCGCTTGGAGCGCACGGCGGACTGGAGCGAAACGGCAGGCGGCGTATCGACGGCGATGCCGCTCAGGCGCAGCGGCTTGCGCGCGCGCTGGGCTGGTTCAGCATCGGTCTCGGCGTCACCGAAGTGGCGGCAGCCGGCGCCGTGGCGCGCTTAGTCGGAATCAATGGCCGCCGCGGGCTGGTGCGCGCGCTGGGCGCGCGCGAGATCGCCCACGGTATCGGCATACTCAGCCGGCGCATGCCCACCGGCTGGGTATGGTCTCGCGTTTTAGGGGACGTCGTCGACCTGGCCGTGCTCGGCAGAGCCGCCGCTTTGCCGCAAGCGAACCGTCTCAGAGTGGCGGCGGCCGCGGCGGCGATCACCGGTGTTACCGTGCTCGATTTCAAGGCCGGCCAGCAGCTGAGCCGCGCCGCCGAAGAAATCGAGGAAGACGAATCCATTCACATCGTCAAAAGCATCCACATCAACCGGCCCGCCGAGGAGATCTACCGCTTCTGGCGCGATTTCGAAAATCTTCCGCGTGTCATGCAACACCTGGAGTCGGTGGCGGTTACGGGAGAAAGGCGGTCGCGCTGGGTGGCCAAGGGACCTGCGGGCGCGACCATCGAGTGGGAAGCTGAAACCGTCGAAGATCGTCCCAACGAAGCGATCGCGTGGCGCTCCATCGAAGGCGCAACGGTCGAAAATTCCGGATCGGTAAAGTTCGCGCCTGCCCACGGCGGGCGCGGCACGCTGGTGATTATCCGATTGGACTACAACCCGCCGGCAGGCCTCGTCGGCGCCGCCGTCGCCAAGCTTTTCGGCGAAGAGCCGGCGCTGCAGATCGAAGAGGACCTGCGCCGGCTGAAACAGATCATGGAAACCGGCGAGGTAATTACCACGGAAGGCCAACCCGCCGGACGCGCCAAAAGCACGTCGTGGAAATACGACTATGCGGGCCGCCGGCTCGCCGCGGCTTTTTGACTCTGCGAAGGAGAAAAACCATGAAAGCAAACTGCTGGTACGGCAAACACGACGTGCGCGTCGAAGAAGTCAACGATCCGAAGATTTTGAACCGGCGCGACGCGGTGATCAAGATCACCAAGACGGCGATCTGCGGCTCCGATCTCCATCTATACAACGGCCTGATTCCGACCATGGAAGCCGGTGACATCCTCGGCCACGAATTCATGGGCGAAGTTGTCGAGTGCGGGCCGGAAGTGCACAGGCTGCAAGATCGGCGACCGCGTCGTGGTTGCGTTCCCGATCTCGTGCGGCAACTGCTTCTTCTGTCAGAAGGAGCTGTTTTCGCTCTGCGAGAATTCCAATCCGAACGCGCCGCTCGCGGAAAAGCTGTTCGGACATTCGCCCGCCGGTCTGTTCGGCTACTCGCACATGCTCGGCGGATTCGCCGGCGGTCAGGCGCAGTACGCGCGCGTGCCGTTTGCCGATATCGGCGCGCTCAAGATCCCGAACGGAATCCCGGACGAGAAAGTGCTGTTTCTTTCGGATATTTTTCCGACCGGATACATGGCGGCCGAGAATTGCAACATTCAGCCCGGCGATACGGTGGCGGTGTGGGGCTGCGGTCCGGTGGGGCAGTTCGCGATCGCCAGCGCCAAACTGCTCGGCGCGGAGCGGGTCATTGCCATCGACCGTTTTCCCGAGCGGCTGCGCATGGCGGCCGACAAAGCCGGCGCCGCCGCCACGATAAACTACGAAGAGGACAGTGTGTACGAAACGTTGATGGAAATGACCGGCGGCCTCGGACCCGACGCGTGCATCGACGCCGTCGGCATGGAAGCCCATGCGCCGGGTCTGCTGGGCGCCTACGACCGGGTCAAGCAGAGCGTCATGCTCGAATCGGACCGGCCTTACGTTTTTCGCCAGGCGATCATGGCCTGCCGCAAAGGCGGCACGGTCTCGGTGCCGGGGGTGTACGGCGGGTTCGACGACAAGATTCCCCTGGGTTCATTGGTGAACAAGGGACTGACCCTTAAAACCGGACAGACCCACGTCCAACATTATTGGGAGCCGCTGCTGCAAAGAATCGAAAACGGAGACATCGATCCGAGCTTCGTAATCACCCATCGCATGCAGTTGGAGGATGCGCCGAGGGGTTACGATATTTTTCTCAACAAACAGCAGGACTGCATCAAAGTCGTGCTGACGCCGTAGACGAAACTTCGTCGCCGTGTGCGGATCCGGACACACCGCTCGCGGTTGTTCGGAAAGTCATCGGCACAGGGCGTTTTTGGTCATACCGATCGCGCTTGAACTCCCGCTCAGGCGCGCAGCAGCGGGCGCAGGCTGCGCACGTCGCGCACCTTCTCGAGAGTCCAGATCGTGTCGCAGAGCTTGCGCGCGCGCAAGCGGCCAATCACCGAAGCCGCCAGGTCGTAGCATTTTTCGTCGACCTCGCTCCGCTCCATCGGATTTTCGGCACTGCCGCGCACGGCCGTAACGTGATGCCTCAACTCGCGCCCGTCGCGCAGCGTGATCTCGACAATTCCCTGCCGGCTCGGCATCGCCGCGGACAGCGCGTCATCGCCGCGCAACTCGATGCGGCGGCGCAGCGCCAGCACCTCCCGGTCGCGCATGCGCTTTTCGTCGTGCGAGGACGCAAACGTGATCTTGCCGTCGATTAACATGACCGCGCACATGTGCTGCATGCAGATGTCGGGCATGGCGCGGTTGTCCACGGTATTTGCGCCCTGGTGCGCCACCCGCACGATGACTCGCTCGACGTCTTCCGCGCTGATTTTGTGCGCCTGGATGAGATCGCGCAGTGCATCGAGCGGCGCCTGGATGGGTGAGCCCACCGACCAGCGTTTGATATTCGTCTTCATGATTTCATAAACGGTCCCGAGCCCGCGCGTCAATACGGCGGGATCCGGTTTGCGGCCGTACGCGACGAAGAAGTTGCGTTCGCCGGCGAACACGTCATCGACGCCGGTGAAACCGTGAGCGACCATGGTCGCCGCCGCCACGCCGTTCCGCGCCGGCATGCCGCCGAAGTCGAATGCTTTTTCGACGTGTTCTCCGTCGCGCATCCAGCACGAGATGCCCGAGGCTTGTTGGGCGGTGAAAGAGAGCAGATGGCGCACTTGGCGCTCTCGGAGGCCCGCCAGTGCGCCGGCCGCCGCGGCGGCGCCGAACATCGGCCCGAAGCTGTGGGTCGAATGGCCATCTTCGCGGAATCGGGTCGCGTCGAGGGATTGCGTCAAGCGGCAACAGATGTCGTAGCCGAGCGCAACGGCGCGGAGCAGCGCGGTGCCGTGGCGCCGCTCGCGCTCCGCCATGGCGAGAGCGGCAGGCACGACGCCGCAGCCCGGATGAGTCTGTGACGGCGCATGGGAATCGTCGGTTTCATCGGCGTGCGCGAGCATGCCGTTGGCCAAGGCGGCGTTTACGGCCGTGGTCATGAGATTGCTGCCTACGACGCAGGCTTCTTTGACGCCGCCAAGGGTTTGGACATAGCCGATCGCTTTCTTTCCGGGTGGGAGGCGAGACCCGGAAATCATCGCGACGATCGTGTCGAGGATATGATGCTTGGTCTTTTCGACGACGGCGTTGGGAAGCGGCTTGCGCGGCGCCGACGCGATGTAAGCGCTGAGCTCGCCCATTATAGGTGAGATCACCGGCTGCGGTTTTTTCAAAAGCGCATCCTTCGTCGCTTCGCTCCCCATAGTCGGCGCATGGGTCGCCGATTCACCAAATCCAGGTTTGGAAGATGGCCGGTAGCGATTCTTTCCACGCTCACTCGAAAACGAGATTGCCCCGTGAGTCGCGGATCAGCCCCCTCCCGTCGATCGAGGACGGCATGTTCTCGGGACCGATTTTAAGCTCGTCGATCTTTACGTGGCCGTGGAATGTGTCCACTTCGAGCATGCCGTTGTCCGCGCGCAGCGGCGCCCTTTGGGATCTTTGCCCTGGGCGACGTCATCCATCGCCTTGTGCCAGATCCGCCGCATCATGATGACGCCGCGATCGGAGCTGGCGAGATGCTCGAGCCGGCGCTCGGGTATCGCGCCTTGGGATTCCTGCAGGACCAGATCTTCCAGAGCGGGAATGCCTTCCCAGTTCGAATACTTCCTCTTGTCGTAGCTCTTTTTCTCGACGGTGCCCTGCAGACCTTGTGGCAGGCCGAAGATCCAGGCGCCTTGAAAATTTCCTTTGCGCATCAGGTTGTAGCGAAACAGCTCGAAGTGAGTGTCGTCGATGATGCGAATCATGCCGCCGCCCTCTTGACGCTCGTCGGTGAAATCCGGCGGAAAACCGGAGCGGATGCCGGAGAAGCGCCAGTGGATCGGGATCGCCATGCTCCAGGTATTGACGAACTTGACGTCAGGATCGCCGGTGTCGAGCACGCGACACCGTTTTCATGCCGTATTCGGTTTCCACGTGCTCGAGCGGCAGGGGCATCCAGTTTTTTATCGTTTCGTCATTGTATGGTTTGAGCTCGGGCGGGACGTCACGCACTTCCAGACCATGCAGAATGACCGCGTGGCCCATGTCGGCGAAATTTTCCATCCAGTTGAGATAATTGTAATTGCGCACGTCGCCGTGCGACGATGCGCACCTCGCCGTCGGTGCGAGCCAGCACGTCGATCTTCGGGAGCGGCGGTGGATTTTCTTTTTCCGGTCCCATGTAGGTCCAAACGACGCCGCCCCACTCCTGCACCGGATACCAAAGATGACGAATATTCGACTTCAGATCGCTATCGCGCGGCTCCAACGGCTGATCGATGCAGCGTCCCTTAACGTCGTATTTCCAACCGTGATACGAGCACATGAGGCCGTCTTCGCGCACCTGGCCGTACTCCAAGCGAAGCGAGCCGATGCGGACAACGAATACCCAGCAAGCCCCGCCGTCCTTTGCCGTCGCGAAATGCAACCAAGTCCTCGCACAACATTCTCACGGCAACCGGGATATCCTTGAGATTGGCCGACAAACAGACGGGATGCCAATAACGCCGCAGCATCTCTCCCGCTCGGGTGCCCGGCCCTGTGCGTGGCAGCTCATCGAGCAGTCTTTGGTAAGCGCTTAGCCCCGGAGCCGCGCTGTCCGCTTTCGCATCAGCCATTTCTTGGACCTCCACATTGGTAAGCCATGCAGCAAAATTACAAAGATAGCCGGTTGGCTGTCAATAACTCGCGGCAGTGAGCTATTCTAGCCATTGGACGAAACCCGGATGGCAGGCTGCTCAAAAAGATCTCAGAGGCGAGGCGCGCGAAAAATCGATCCTTCGGCTTCGCTCAGGACAGGCTAGGCTCCAGGCGTACATCGGCAGTACGCTGACGCGAGGCGATTGAGCGCACCCTTCGACGGTGCTCAGGGCAATCGGCATGTGAGTCTTTTTCAGCAGCCTGCTGGCCATTGACCGCGAACGATATGCATTGCTAAAGTGCGGTTGAATCGAGGAACGACTAGCTCCCTTACTCGGAGGTGAACTATGGCCATCGGATTATCCCACGGCGGAACCAATGTTTATTCGGCGGCGACAAGCTCACGCGAGCTTTGGGTCGCAACCCAGGACGGACTGGTACTATTCGAGCGCGGCGACAATGGCAAATGGCGTGAGTCGCGGCGCAGCCTGCGCGGCAATCATATCAGCTCGATCATCTTCGAGCGCCAACAGCGGCACCATGTTCGCCGGCGCATTCTTCGGCTCGATTCACGCCAGCGCGGACGGCGGAAAGACCTGGGAGCGGCGTGACAACGGTATGGGGATTCACGACGTTTACAGTCTCGCTTCGACCGTCGTCGACGGCAAAGTACGAGTCTATGCCGGCACCCAACCGGCGCATCTTTTCGTGAGCGAAGATCTGGGCCTGCACTGGAGCGAGATCCCCTCTCTGCGCAACGTGCCGTCTGCCGCACAGTGGTCGTTTCCGGCGCCGCCGCACATCGCCCACACGAAATTTATCACCTTCGATCCACACAACTCGAAAACAATCTATGCCTGCATCGAACAGGGCGCATTCTTAAAGAGCACCGATGAGGGAAAAAGCTGGGCCGAGCTCAACACCGTCGGCTTTTACAAGGACAAGGACCGACCGGTGGAGCACTTCTATGATGTGCACCGCTGCTTGATCGATCCCCGCGATCCGAGCAAAATTTACGTCACCGGCGGCGCTGGGCTTTACGTTACGAATAGCGGCGGCGGAAGTTGGGAGCGCTGGACCGCGTCTGACTGGGCCGCTGACGTCTACCCCGACGGCTTCACCTGGAATCCGAAAAATCCCGATCTCATGTTCGTCGCGGCGGCCGAACACAATCCCGTGACCTGGCGGAAAGCCGGCCCGCAGGCGCGCGCCGAAGGAAAGATTTACCGCAGCGAAGACTGCGGCAGGAATTGGCAACGCCTCGCGGGCGGGCTGCCGGAAAGCCTGAAGCATGAATTCGGGGCGCTCTGTCTCGAAGAAACCAACGGTACCTGTTCGATCTTCGGCGGTACCACCGGCGGCGAAGTTTTTTGCAGCGAAGACAATGGCGAGAGCTGGACGCTGATCACTTCGGACCTGGCGCCGATTTCCAAGAAGGGACACGAGAGGCTGCTGGCGGCGAGCTGAATCAATTCATCGACGAGCGCATAGGAGATTTGTCGCTTCTCCCCCCTCCACTCCCGTCAGGGGAGAATTGGAGAGTCTCAACCGCTTCATTGCAGACGCGACATCTGAGCCACGCCAGCTTCGAGCAAGTGACGCGCTCGGACGAGACGCGCGCGAGACTTCCGGCGACATTGCTCGCTTTCTGTCAAGCCAGCTGCGTCACGGCGGTGGCTCAAGGAAATTTCAAATCCGCATCGGTTTCTCCAGAAAGCAGTTGATGCACGAGCTCGACGCCGCTGGCGCGCGAAACCCGACGCGAAGTTATCTGTTCTTCCTCGACGGAAGCTGCCCGCTTCATCCTCGCCATCGGCACGAGGAAACGTCCGGAGGGACTTCTGCCATGAGCACCGATCCTCGCACAGGCACTCTGTCTGAAACCGTCGCCGCACGAGGCCCGAACCGGCCGCTTCACACTCAGGGCGGCTCGGCGAATTATCTGGAGAAATCCCTCGCCGCGGCGGCCGAACCTTTCAAAGGCATCAGCGTCGATGGCAACATCATCCCAAATCTCTTCGGCGTCCAAAAGACCGGAGTGGCGACCCAATCGATCCGCGAAGCCGCCGAAGCATTTCTCGGATCACTGAATTTCCAGCAACGCGCCACAACGGTTTTTCCCGTGGATACCGATCAGTGGCGCAAGTGGAGCAACATCCATCCAACCCTCATGCGCCACGGCATGCCACTCTTCGAGATGAACGACGGCCAGCGCGATCGCGCCTTTGCGCTGTTGCGTGAGAGCTTGAGCCAACGAGGCTTCGAGGAAGCTCTCGACATCATGCACCTAAACGAAACTGTCCAGGAAATGACGGGCAGACTGAGCGAATACGGCGAGGACCTTTATTGGCTGAGCATCATGGGAAGTCCTTCGGCCACCGAACCCTGGGGCTGGCAATGGGACGGCCATCATTTGAACATC
Source organism: uncultured delta proteobacterium (assembly GCA_963745035.1). Classification (GTDB taxonomy): domain Bacteria; phylum Desulfobacterota; class Binatia; order UBA9968; family UBA9968; genus DP-20. The sequence goes on from CAVUVW010000013.1 coordinate 1,343,526, forward strand.
AATTATTTCGTGCTCGGCGATCAGGTAGTCATGACACCGAACTTCCTGGGCGCCGAGCCGGTGCACGCGACGACCGGCAAGTACGCCGGCTTGAGAGTTTTTCAAGACGACGAAGACTTCGGTTTGGCATTGGCTCGCACCCTTTCCGAGAGCCAACGCGCCAAGACGGTCATCGCACCGGAAACTGCGGGCGAGGATTTTACCACTGCGTTTCGTGACAATTTGGTCCTGGACTATGCGGGCATTCGCTTCAATGAGCTGTCAGACGCGCAGCACGAACTTCTCGTCAACCTCGTCGGCTACCATGTCGGCAGAATACGAGATGGTCACGCGCGCATAAAAATCGACGAAGTGAAGCGCCATCTAGTGGACACCTATTTCTGCTGGATGGGCGGCATGGAAGACGAGAGCACATTCTATTACCGCGTCCAAAGTCCCGTGATCATCGTCGAGTTCGACCACCAGCGCGGCATCGCGTTCCGCGAGCACACCAAGCCCTACAAGGACCACATCCACGTCATCGTGCGCACGCCCAACGGCAACGACTACGGCAAGGATCTGCTGCGCCAGCACTACCAGCACGGCCATCATGCGAGGTAGAGGCAGACTCCCGTGCCTTCTCTCCCCGATGGGCAACCATAGGAGGTTGCCCCTACATAAGATTCGGACTCGCACCGAATCAGCGAGGGAGCTATAAATGAACATTCTCCAAGTTTTCAAACCATTTCTGATTGTTCTCACAGTGACGGCGTTTGCTTCCGAAACCTCGCCGGTTAACGCCCAGGCAAATCCGAAAAAAGTCCGCATCGGCGTTTCCGAAACCCACGTCGGCTACTTGCCGCTGCAGGTGGCATTTCACAAAGGGTACTACAAGGACGAAGGCATCGATCTCGAAATCGTCTTGATGCCGACCAACATCATCAATACGGCCGCGCTAACCGGACAGATCGACATCAACGGAGCAGTCACCGGCACGGTGGGCTCCGCGGTGCAGGGCAGTCCGATGAAACTTTTGATCGTGACAGTAGGTAAGCCGCTGCTGTTTTTGGTGAGCCGCAAGGAGATCAAAGAACCGGGCGAGTTGAGAGGCAAGAAAATCGCCGGCAGCTCGCCTGCCGGCTCCGCGACGATTCTCGCGAAGCAAGCACTCAAGCACTACGGACTCGATCCCGAGAAGGACGCCGCGGTGCTGCCGATGGGCGGATCGACGACGACGCGCTTCGCCGCGATGGAGAGCGCGGTCGTTGATGCAACGGTGTTGCCCGTGCCGGAAATTATCTTCGCCAAGGCAAAGGGCTACAACGAGCTTGCCTTCATGGGCGACATCGCCCAGTTTCCGCAAAATGGCTTCGGCGCAACCGAGAAAAAGATCCGCGAGAATCCCGACGAGATCTATCGCATGGTGAAGGCTTCGCTGCGCGGCCTGCTCTTTATGTCCGACGCAAAAAACCGCGACGAGGTCGTACGCATCGTCATGAAGCAACACAAAGTCAACGATCGAAAGCTCGCCGAGCAGATGCTCGGCTATTCGCTGCGCGTCGTGACCAAAGAAGCGCAAGTAACGAATGAGGAAATTCAATATCTGATCGATCTGCTACGGACCAATGCGAAAGTGACCCGGCCCGTCAGCGTGGACCAAGTCGTCGACTTCAGTTTTCTCGATAAGGCGCGCAAAGAACTCGGATTGGTTCGTTGAAACATCCGTACTCGGCTAAGAAAACCCATTGAGCCATGCTCATTAAATTGTAATCGGCAGCATTGTTAGAGCATCAGCAGGAGCGGCAATACCCGCAGTTAGGAGAATAGAGAATGTTCGACTTCGAAAGCAGACAAATTCCCAGCGATCTCAAGGAAATCGTCGATCCCAAACGCGTGGTGCTTCTCGTGTGGGACATGCAGAACGATCAAGCGGGCGGCTCGTTCAATAAGGAAGCTTTGATCCGCAACGCGCCGCCGCTGATCGCTGCTGCGGCCAAGGCCGGCATCAAGACTGTCTATACGCGCCAGACGCCTTTCTTGTGGAAAGATGAGGCGCCGGTTTGGATTCGCCGCGGCATGAAGGATCAAAAAGTCGATCATCCGGACAAGCTCAAGCCGCGCCGCCTGCACGGCAGCTTCGGCTGGAACATCATGGAGCCGTTCCAGCCCGCGGAGAATGATACGGTGATCGACAAACGCCGGCCGTCCATGTTTATCGGCAACGAGTTCGAAACCATCATGAACAACCGCGGCGCGACGACGATCGTCATGATCGGCTGCACCACCGACGGCGGCGTCGAAGCCACCGTGCGCGAAGGTTTCAATCGCAACTACTTCATGGTCGTCGTGCGCGACTGCGTCGGCACCTACACCGAGGAAGGCCACAACGCCGCGCTCAAACGCATGGAGCGCTTCGGCGAGATCGTCGACTCGAAGACATTGATCGCTTGCTGGGGTTAGGTCTGCATGGCCTCGGAAATTGCAGATCTCATCGAGAAATTCCGCAGCGGTGACGAAGACGATGCCTTGCACGGGCTGATTGAACTGCCTGGCGACGCGCTGCCGGAGTTGATCAATCGCTTTCGCTCGGAATCGCTCGGGTGCAATTCGCGCGTTGCTGGTCAAGGCGATTTGGGAGCGGCGCGCTCGGTCGGTTATTCCCTTTCTCGACGAAGCACTCCAAGACGGCGACGAGGAGGTTTGGCAGGAATCTCTCGACGGACTGGTCACTCTCGCGTCACCCGAAGCCTTGGCAGTTCTGCAATCGGCCCGAACCAGAAGGTTCGCCGAGGAAGCTGATCAGAAGCGCTTTCACCTTTGGCTAGAAGAAGCAATCCAGCAAGTTCAGTTCGAGCTTCGGCGCTAGACGAGCAGTTGGAGTGATGGAGTACATGGAGTGTTGGAGTATTGGGTAAGACACTTCGGCCATAGCCCATCACTCCAATACTCCAGTACTCCATTGCTCCAATCCACCCGCGCCGGTTGCGCATCCTCCCCGGAACGCGTTAAAAATGTGGCAACTTCCGCATCGCCACAAAGGAGAAACCCATGAGTCAAGCTAACGGCAAAAAGGCGCTCCACGTCGCGACGTTTTCCGGCTGGTACCGTTTCGAGCAGGAGGGCAAGACATTCAAGCAAACCAAGCGCGATCTCACCTACTGGACGCTCACCTGCATGTCCGTCGATCCGGCGAATCCCGCAGAAAATTTACGCCGGGAGCGAGCACTCGGGGCTTTTCTACACAGACAACGGCGGCGCGAACTGGAAGCGCGCCGAACCGAACACGCCGAAGATGATGCTGTTTTCGGCATTGGCATTGAACGGCGGCGTCATGGTGGGAACGATCCCATCGGCGGTTTACCGGAGCAAGAACGGCGGCTGGGAGGAATTGGAAGGCGTGCGCGTCAACAGCGCGGGAGCCAATTTTCCGCCCAGCCCGGAACTGCAATCGCGCACGCGCTATATCACCTATGATCCGGTCGCGCCCGCGCGACTTTACGCCGGCATCGAAGTCGGCGGCATGCTCGTCAGCGACGACAGCGGCTACAGCTGGAAGCCAGCCAATGAAGGCTTGACCGACATGGATATCCACGAGGTGCTCGCCAGCGAGGCCAATCCCGGCATGGTTTATCTCGCTTGCGGAGAGGCTTGCTTTCGCAGTCTCGATCGCGCCGGGCACTGGGAAAATGTTTCACCGAAAAGCCATGACTACGGAACGTCGGTGGCCGAAGACAAAAACGGCGTTATTTACGTCGGCGCAGCTAAGGGGCGGCCCAACTTGTGGATCCGCGAGGAAGGCGCCAAAGCCGCCATATTCCGCAGCGGCGACAAAGGTGCGAGTTGGGAAAAGATCACCGATGATTTGAAAGGCGGGGTCATGCACATGTGCCAGGCGCCGGATGGCAACGGCATGGTCGCCGGTACGTCCGACGGATCGCTGCTCGTGATCGACGACTCCGGCGCGCGCGAAGTTGTGAGCGGCCTGCCGTTTGTCACGTCGGTGGAGTTGGGAGCGTGATACCAAAGGATAAGGGCAAAAGGATAAAGGATGAATTGCGCGCCTAAAACTTTACCCTTCATCCTTTATCCTTCAATTGGGGGATCGCATGAGAGTCTCGCTCCTGATCGTTCTCTCGCTGTTCTTTGCATCAGCCGCGCTGGCCCAAGACGCCAAACTTCTTGCCGAAGCGAAGAAGGAGGGCAAGGTCGTCATCTACGGCTCCATGGAGCAGGATATTTTCGAAGGCGTGCGCCAATCCTTCGAGAAGAAGGCCGGCATCCCTGTTGAATACTGGCGCGCTTCAGGCGCCGCCGTGCTCGAGCGCGTGATCACCGAGCGCCGTGCCGGCAAACCATATTTGACGTCGTGCTCAACAACGCCGGGCCCATGGAAATCATGCTGGCTGACGGCGCTTTCGTGAACTATCAGTCGCCGCTGGCAAAGAATTTTCCGCCGGAAGTCGTCCATCCCCAACTCGGCCCGAGCTACCGCACCGGGGTCGTCGGCATCGTCTATAACAAGAGCATCATCACTCCCGACAAGGCGCCCAAAACCCTCGAAGATCTTTTGAAACCCGAATACAAGGGCAAGCTCGCTTTTCCGGATCCCACTCGCGGCGCGGTATCGCTCATGTGGCCGGCAAGTTTGTACAAGCTCATGGGCAAGGATCGCGCCGACGATTATCTGCGCCGCCTGGGCGCGACCAAACCGATCATGGTCGAAGGCGTACTCAACGCCGCCGAGCGCGTGACGACGGGCGAGACGCCGCTCGCGATCAGCTACTTGAAGTATGTCGCCAGCTTTCGGGCTAAAAGGCGCGCCGCTCGATTATGTGCGCATGGACAAGATGCTGGGCCACAGCCATGCGATAGCCCTCAGCAGCAAAGCGCTCCACCCCAACGCCGGGAAAGCGTTCATCGATCATTTTCTCGGCGACGACAGCCTGAGAATCATCGCCAAACACGGCGAGTTCGTTACGCGCAAGGGCATCTACCCGCCGATCCCGGACGCGGACAAAATCCAGATCGTCGAAATGGACGAGCCCGACACTCAAGGCTTCGCCGAGAAGCGCAAAGAATTCCGAAAGATCTTTTTTCAATAAACAGGGCCGGCATGGCTAAGGTTTAATTCGAACTCCGAGCCAACCAATACTCCAGTACTCCAACACTCCGTTACTCCACAGTAAGGATTTCCCATGAAACTTTACACTTTCTTCCGCAGCTCGGCATCTTATCGGGTGCGCATTGCACTAAATCTGAAAGGTCTCAGCTACGAGCAGGCGCCGATCCATCTACGCCGCGGCGGCGGCGAGCAACTGACTGCCGCTTACCGAGCAATCAATCCGCAAGCGCTCGTCCCCGCTTTGGAAGACGGCGGCAGGATTCTCACGCAGTCTCTCGCGATCATCGAGTATCTCGAAGAGAAACATCCCCATCCGGCATTGCTTCCCCGCGATCCAGCCGACAAAGCCTACGTGCGCAGCATGGCGATGGTCATTGCCTGCGAAGTTCATCCGATCCAGAACCTGCGCGTGCTCAATCACGTCAAGAAAGAATACGGTCAAACTGATGAGCAGGTGAACCGTTGGGCGCAGCACTGGATCGATCTCGGCCTGTCGGCCTTGGAGCAGATGATCGCCGCTCAATCCAAGCGAGGCAAATTCTGCTTCGGCGATTCGCCCACTCTCGCCGACATCTGCCTCGTGCCGCAGCTCGGCAATGCCCGCCGCTACGGCTGCGACCTGGCAAAGTATCCCGCGATCCTCGAAATCGAAAAAAACTGCATGGCGCTCGCCGCCTTCGCCGACGCCGCTCCGGAAAAACAGCCGGATGCGGAATAGACAGCTTCCAGTGCCAGCTTCCAGTTGCCAGTTTCGAGTGACGTGAAGCATTTCTACCAACTGGCAACTGACGACTGACGGCTGCTAGTCAACTGACCACTAATCAACTGACCACTAGTCTTCCGCATGTTCACCCTGAAGCTATTCCTCAAAGCGCTGTTGCTTCCTCCGACCGTCTGGCTGCTGTTGCTGCTGGCGGTCCTGATATTCTGGCGGCGGAGCTGGGCGCGCAAGCTGTTTCTCTTTACGTTCCTGCTGATCTTGGCGCTACACACCGGGCCGCTGAACTACGTCCTGCGCTACCCCCTCGAATCCGGTTATCCGCCGGTGCTCGATCCGAGGAAAGCAGGATCCTATGACGCCATTGTCGTTTTGACCGGCGGAATTACACCCGCGAGCGGCATGATTCCATTTTCGACAATCGATCAGTTCATGTTCCGCCGGCTCGATGAAGCTTTGCGTCTTTATCGCCTTCAACCCAAGCCGATCATCGTCTCGGGCGGTCACGTCAATCCGTTTACCGAGGACAAGAACGAAAACAAAATCGCCCGTGATTTCCTGATCAAGTGGGGCGTGCCGGCAAAGGACGTGCTCGGCGAAGGCAAATCGCGCGATACTTTCGAGAGCGCCGTTGAAACCCGAAAGCTGCTCGTCGAAAAAGGTTACAAACGTTATCTCCTCGTCACCTCGGCCTTTCACATGCCGCGCAGCATGCTGGCTTTCGCAGCGCGCGCCCCCGAGCCGGTGCCCGCTCCTGGCGACTTTTCCTTGGGCGCGCTCGAGTTCACGCCGCTCGACTTCTTTCCCAGCGAATCGGCCGCGCGCCAGCTCTTCATCACTTTGCATGAATATCTCGGTCTGGCGAACTATCACTGGCGCCTGCGCTTTTCCGAGTGACGCGGCCCGCAAAATAATCCCGCCCCGTTTGCAAATCACCGGCGGAGTGATAGAGAAATTCTTGCTTTGCCAAGCGAGCGTCCCAGGCGCCGAGAAATAGAAAGCGAGCATGCTCCCGCGCGAAGAAAACGATCTACTCACCCAGGCAAGCGCCGACAAGCCGCTGGGCGCACTTATGCGATGTTATTGGATCCCGGCATTGCTGTCGCAGGAGATTCCGGAGCCCGACAGCCCGCCCGTGCGGGTGCGCCTGCTCGGTGAGGACCTTGTCGCCTTTCGCGACAGCCAGGGTCGGGTCGGGCTGCTCGATGAACACTGCTCCCATCGCGGCACCTCGCTGTTTTTTGGCCGTAACGAAGAGTGCGGACTGCGCTGCATCTACCACGGCTGGAAATATGACGTCGACGGCCATGTATTGGAAACTCCCGCGGAGCCCGCGGGCAGCACTCTGAAAAACAAAGTTCATCATACCGCCTACCCGTGCAAGGAAGCAGCGGGCATCGTTTGGAGCTACCTCGGGCCGAAAGAGAAAATGCCGTTGCTGCCGAATTATGAGTGGATGAGCCTGCCGCCGCAGCAAATTTACGTTACAAAGTCGGTGCAGGACTGCAGTTGGCTTCAAGGCCTCGAAGGCGAATGCGATTCGTCGCATCTTTCCGTCCTGCACAAGAATTTCACCGGCGAGCGGCCGCGCGGCGGCGGCGACGGCGCTTTGTACGCGGCGGATTCGGCGCCTGAACTCGAAGGGATCGAGATGGACTACGGCGTCCGCATGCTTTCCTGCCGCAGGATCGATTCTCAGACCATTTATCTGCGCGTCTCCAACATCGTTCTGCCCTGCCACGGGTTTATTCCCACCGGCGGCTTGAAAGGCAATCCCGAAGGCTACACGATCCATTCACACGTGCCGATCGATGATCAACACAGCATGCGCTACAACATTCACTTTCGCCGTAATCGTCCGATTTACGAGGACGAAAGACAGCACGACGAGGAGATCGGCCCGGATTTCCGCAAGCGACGAAACTTAGCGAATAACTACCTGCAAGACCGCGAGCAGCAGAAGCGCGAGACCTTTACGGGCATGGGGCAGATTTTTCTGGTGCACGACTCCTGCGCCACGGAAAGCATGGGACCTGTCTACGATCGCTCGCAGGAGCATCTCGGCGTGAGCGATATCACGGTCATCACCGTGCGTAAGTTTCTGTTGCAGTGCGTTCGCGCCTTGCAGAGCGGCAAGGAACCGCCGCACGTTATCCGAACCGAGGCGCAAAACGATTTACGCCACGTCGCCTGCATCGCGGCCAAGATCCCGGCAGACAGTGATCCGAAGCGCTACGTCATCGAACAATTGAAGAAAGAGAAGTACTGGGAAACACCGAGCCTCTAAAAAAGGTGCATCTTCGCGTTCTATTGGTAGGGGCGGGTTTCAAACCCGCCCCTACGCGCAAACGAGGCAGGAACAGGAGGAGCCATGAAAGTTGTCGACGTGATCGCCGAGATTCTCAAGCGCGAAGGCGTGGAGTTCCTGAGCTGTTATCCGACCAACACGCTGATCGAAGCCGCGGCGGCGGCCGGCATCAGGCCCATCGTCTGCCGCCAGGAGCGGGTCGGAGTCGGCATCGCCGACGGCTTCACTCGGGTGACGAACGGCAAACGCATCGGCGTCTTCACCATGCAGGCGGGCCCCGGCGCCGAGAACGCTTTTGCCGGCATCACGACGGCGTACTCCGACTCGGTGCCGGTTCTCTTGCTTCCCGTCGGCCACGCCCGCGACACCTCCCAGGTTTTTCATTTCTTCCGCTCCGTCCAATCCTACGCTCCGGTAACGAAGTGGGCCGAGGAGATCACCCTCGCCAAGCCAAGTGCCGGACATCATGCGGCGCGCATTCAGCTATTTGAAGATGGGCCGGCTCGGTCCGGTGCTGGTGGAAATTCCCAACGACGCGGCGGTGGAAGATTTTCCCGCCGCGGTCGTCAATTATGCTCCCGTCAAGCGTACGGTCAGCGGCGCCAACGCGCGCGACGTTGCCGAAGCGGCAAAAGTCCTGGCGCAAGCGAAATCCCCGGTTATCGTCGCCGGGCAGGGAGTGCTCTATGCCGAAGCCTCCGATGAGCTCGTCGAGCTCGCCGAGTTGCTGCAAGCGCCGGTGACTACGCCGCTCGAAGGCAAGAGCGCCTTCCCCGAGCATCATCCGCTCTCGCTCGGCACCGGCGCGGGCGTGATGCCGAAGCCGGTGCAAACCTTCCTGCACAAAGCCGATGTCGTCTTCGCCGTCGGCGCGAGTTTGACCAAGCACAGCATCGTCGCCGCGCCCATTCCCGCCGGCAAGACCATCATCCACGCCACCAACGACGAGCGTGACATCAATAAACACTATGCGGCCGATTATCCGATTCTGGGCGACGCCAAGCCGGTGCTGCGCCAGTTCATCGAGGCGGTGAAAGACGAGCTGGGAAACAAAAAACGCGAACCCAACGGCGCCGCCGCGGAGATCAAGAAAGGCAAAGACGAGTGGATGGCCGAGTGGCTACCGAAGCTTACGTCGAACGAAAAACCAATGAATCCTTATCGCGTCATGTGGGAGTTCATGAATCTGTTCGACCGCAAAGACGTGATCGTCACCCACGACGCCGGCAGCCCGCGCAACCAGCTCGTGCCGTTCTACCAGGCGCCGACGCCGCGCAGCTATTTGGGCTGGGGCAAGTCGCACGCGCTCGGCACCGGCCTTGGCCTGATCATGGGAGCGAAGCTCGCCGCGCCGGAAAAATTCTGCGTCAACTTCATGGGCGACGCCGCCTTCGGCATGACCGGCTTGGATTTCGAAACCGCGGTGCGCAATAACATTCCGACGCTCACCATCGTGCTCAACAATAATTTCATGGCCGCGGAAACCCACAGCATGCAGACGTCGCACGAACGCTACGGCACGATGAACATCCTCGGCAACTACGCCGATCTGGCGAAATCTCTCGGCGGCTGGTCGGAGCGGGTCGAAGAGCCCGGCCAGATCGTGCCGGCTTTGCAGCGCGCGCGCAAAGTCACCGATGACGGCAAAGCCGCGCTATTGGAGTTTATTACGAGTCGAGAACACACCTACTCGAGAGTTGGTCGGTAGGTGAACGGCTTTACTTTTTGCGTCTAGCCAGCAAATACCCAAGGCCCATACCCACGAGTAGAGATTGGACAGGGTAGTTGCGCACTAAGGCGATCAGGTCTTTTGCGAGCTGGTCGAATTTTTTCTCTTGTAGGTAAGAACTCGTCGATTCCAAGCCGCCCGCGATCGTTTCGGCCGTGGTCGCGATCGCGCCTCCGCGCGGAGTTTTCTCGCGAATGGTGTTCGCCAAAGATCCCATCTTCTCACCAGCGATTGCCGCCACATCGTTTGCCTTCGTCGCCGCAGACGCGCCGAGTTCCTGTGCTTTGGCCGTAATACCTACAATGTCGCCCTCGGTTTTTTCGCCATACTCTTTAAAGCGCCGCTCAACCTCTTGCTCGGCGTGATCGCGCGCATAGCCATATTTTTCTTGAATCAAGCCTATCAGTTTGTCTTTCTGACCGCCGATCTTATCGAAATCGTCATCGGCGAGTTTACCCCACCACGATTTCAAGGAGCCGCGCATTTCTTTCCACTGGCCGGCTAATATGTCTTCATTCATGCCATTCCTCCATGTTTGGTTGCGTTCCATCATCAATTACCGCTGGAATATTTGTAAGCTATCGTAAACCAAAATATCCGAGAATGAATAAAACGACTACAATTACACCAATAATGTAAAATATGTTTCCTCCGAGCATGTGAACTACTTCGATCAAATGGTTTATTCAACTAACTACTGCCCTGCGTCAAGATCTGGCATCCCGAGTCACTTGTAGCCATACCGTTAAACCGGCGGAGGGTCCATTTCTCGGGCAAAATGCCTGTGCTTAGCAATCGCGTGGATGAACTGTCCTAGGCCCTCCTCAAAACGGCCATCGGGGAATCGCAGCACCCCAGGATCGGGGTCGCCGTTTGGTAGCGTCAATGGCACGCCGGCATTTTCCACTAGGTCCTGGCCCGCGCCCAGCACCAGAATCGGTTTGCAATGACGATATTGTTCCTTGATAAATTCGACCGCTTGTCCCTGGTTACCGAGCGTTTTTATAGCTTCGCGCCCGCCCGGTACTATAAGCGCGTCGTAGAGCACCGCCGGAACCGCTTCCAGCGTCGTCTCGACTTCGATGAGGTCTCCGTCTGCGCTTTGCACGCTGCCGAAGCGGGCAGCGACGAAGCGCGGCACCGCCCCTTTTGCGGCGAGGCCGTTATGCAACGCTATCAGGTCTGCGCCAACGACGCCGTCCGCCAATAGAATGGCTATCCTTCGTGTCCGTATGCTGCCGTCACCAGGTCGTTCGAACAGCGAGAGGGCGGGCGATGCCTTGACCTCGGGCGCCGTCGGTTTTTCGATTACTTTCGGCAAAGGCGCGGGGAGAGGCATGCCGAGCCCTTTGGCGACGCTCGCGGCAAGATCATCTGCGACGTTGGCGAGCATGGCGACGACACGCTGCCGCACGGCTGGGATCTGCACCCGCGACAACTCAAACCGAAACGCCCGGATGATATGCGCCTTCTCAACATCGGTCTGGCTGTTCCAGAACAGCGTCGCCTGTGTGTAATGATCCGCGAAGCGCTCCGGCTTGCCGCGCACCTGGTCCCCGACCAGAGGCTCTGGAAACGAGGTAAAACCAGCCCCGCCGGCCTGGAAAGGACAGCCCCCTGCTAGAGAGTTGGGTTCGTATGCGACGCGGCCGCGATTGATCGCCTGGCGATGCATTCCATCACGCTGATTGTTGTGCGGCGGCGCCACCGGCGCATTAATGGGAATTTCATGAAAGTTGGGGCCGCCGAGACGCGATATCTGCGTGTCTACATAGGAGTGAATGCGACCGGCCAAAAGTGGATCGTTGGAAAAGTCCAATCCTGGAACGATGTGCGCGGCGCAGAATGCAACCTGCTCGGTTTCAGTAAAGAAATTGTCCGGGTTGCGGTTGAGAACCATTTTCCCAACAGGCGTCACAGGCACCAGTTCTTCCGGGACAATTTTCGTAGAGTCCAGTACATCGAAGCTGAATTTATCCGCCTGCTCTTGAGTGAAGATCTGCATGCCGAACTCATACTCCGGGTAGGCGCCGGATTCGATCGCTTCCCACAAGTCGCGGCGATGGAAGTCGGCGTCTGCGCCTGAGATCTTGACCGCTTCGTCCCAAGCGAGCGAATGGGTGCCGGCGATCGGGCGCCAGTGGAATTTTACGAAACGAGACTCGCCTTCTTCGTTGATCAATCGGAACGTATGCACGCCGAAGCCCTGCATCATGCGGTAGCTTCGGGGAATGGCCCGATCCGACATCGCCCACATCATCATATGCGTCGATTCCGGCGTTAGCGAGATAAAGTCCCAGAACGTATCGTGGGCGGTTGACGCCTGCGGCACCGCGAAATGAGGCTCAGGTTTGGCGGCGTGAACCAGATCCGGAAATTTCATAGCGTCCTGAATGAAAAAAACCGGAATGTTGTTGCCGACCAAATCCCAATTGCCTTGGTCGGTATAGAATTTTACGGCGAAACCGCGCACATCGCGCACGGTGTCGGCAGAGCCCCGTTCGCCTATGACGGTCGAGAAGCGCACGAACACCGGTGTTTGTTTGCCGGCCTCGGCGAAGAGCGACGCAGCCGTCAATTTTTTGAGCGAATCGTAGCATTGGAAATACCCATGTGCAGCCGAACCGCGGGCATGGACTATGCGCTCCGGTATACGCTCGTGATCGAAATGAGTGATCTTCTCGCGCAGAATAAAATCTTGGAGCAGCGCCGGCCCGCGATATCCAGCTTTGAGCGAATTCTGATTATCGGCGACGGGCACACCCTGGTTAGTGGTGAGCGCTTGGCCGCTCGAATCGACCCGAACCCGGTCGAGTGGAAGACTGCTTGGATTGATCCCTAGCTGTGGCTTACCCGAGCCAGTCTTATCGGAAGGATTGCCTTCGGTTAACGTGCTGCCCGTGGCTGACGGATCGGCGGGCGTAGTCTGCCCTTCTTGAGGGTGAGTAGATAGTTCGCCGTGCTCGAGCGCCTTGTTCGTATTATGGGGCATCGCCGCAACCAGCTTTTCCGTGGCATCGAACTTGGCAACCAAAGCATCCCCGGTATTTTCGGTACCGGACTCGCGGCGGTGCGCAGGACCGCTGACGGTGGAACGCGAACTGGTTTTAGCCACCGTCGCACCTCGAGGTTGGTTGCTGCTCGTTTTCCCCGTGGTCGAACCTCCTTTGGAGGAGCGCGAAGAAGGAGAATGTTTTTTTCGGGTTGCCATGGTAATTTTTCTTTCTTAAATTTTTTAATTTAGCTTTCGACGCGATGCTCCCAAGCTACCGCTAGACGCCGGGCGGACGCGCGCCATCCGAGAATAAAGGATACCCCGGAAACGCGCGCCCACTACCGGCGTTTGGTTTCTATGAGAAGCGAGAACCCTCGGGAAATTCTAAAGCATCTCCTGGCGGCTTTGCTTGGCGCGTGCGGCGCCGATTGCCGTCTTAACATCCTTTTCCTCTTCGGGAGGGGGGATCACGGCGGGTAAGCCGAGCGACTCTATCCATAGTTCCCGGGCCCATCCGGTACTATGATACAGATGCTCGTCTTCTTCCTCTTCTACCTGTTCGTGGGCTTCCTTCAGAGCTTTGCCATCCTCACCTTTGGTTTTCTCGGCGACCTGGGCGATAAGCTCCCAGTTCAAGTGGTCTTTGGTCTCCGCTTCGACCACGCATTCCGCGGCAACGATCTGAGCAGCTTCCGGTTTGCCCGACTCCAATGCCATCTCCATGGCCTTCACCAATGATTCCCCGATGTGGCGCACGACCTTCCGACCCGGAGTCTCCTTGTCGGGATCGAGCTTAAACTTACCGAGGAGTTCGCGAACGATTTGCTCGTGCTTTTGGGTCTGCTCCAGGTACTCTTCCCATTCTTTCTTGAGGTCCTTGTTCACGGTGCAACGTATTGCCGTTTTATAGACCTGCACCCCACCTATCTCGGTTTCTAATGCTTCATAGAGAAGCTGATTCAATTGTTCGTCTTTCATTTATGGTCTCCTGTTAATCATGTGCAGCCGCGCAGCAGAAAGAGAATGACATGAAAGTATTCTCACGGGCTATACGCGACCTCGATATCCCACGGTGGGTTGCTCCTTGTCTTTGTCGGGGACGCTTTCTTCACCGGTAGAGGAAATATCGTGCGCGCCGGCATGCTCAAAGATTTCCTTTGCGCGCTTAACTTCGTCACTATTTTCCGAGTGCACGGAAATCAGAATGTTGCCCTCTTTGATTTTTCCCTCGTACTGCTTGGCTTCATACTCCGGGATGCCCAAGCCGATTAAGGCGCCCGAAAGCCCGCCAACCGCGGCGCCGACACCGGCTCCGGCGAGCGCGGCCATGATCGGTCCGGCGGCGATAAAGGGTCCGACGCCCGGAATAGCCAATGAGCCGATGCCCACAAGCCAGCCGAATACTCCACCCAGAACTCCGCCGGTACCAGCACCCGTTGCCGCTCCTTCTGGCGCCTTGGTGTTCTTTTCGTGCGCAAAATCTCTTCGTTCCCGATTTGTCGGGAAACAGCACTGAGATATCATTGTTGGAAAACCCGGCGGCCTTAAGGCCATCGACGATCCCTGCGGCTTGCGCTTCACTATCAACCAAACCGAAAACTGCTTTAGCCATAATTTTCTCCTTGTTTAGCTTGCGATCTCTAATTGGTTATCGACTTTCTTTACACCAGCGACCTGTTTGGCCTTCGCTTCGATCTCAACTTTCTCTTTGTCGCTCTTGACGGGTCCCCGCAGCGTGACCGTGCCATCATTGGTGATAATCTTGACGTTCTTTGCGTTCGTGGAAAGAGAGTCGTCCGCTGTAAGGGCCTGTCTTATGTTCTGAGTGATCGTCCGGTCTGCCTCGTTCTCGGACTGATCCCCTGCCGTCTTGTTTGCTTCGTTCCTGTCCCGGACGTTGCGCCCGGTATTGTCCGGCTCGACTGCGGCTTGAGACACTGGTTTTTCCTCCCGATCTCTTTGAACAACCGGCGATCAGAACCACTGTAAGCAGCAATAGCGTGATGCTTTTCATTCGATCTCCTCTTTGAAAATTTGAAAACTAAACAACTGCAACGCAATTAACATACCGGGCACATAACATCGATTTACCAAGGATTTTCAGGGGCTAGAGCACGGTTCGTCCTAAAACTAAGATTTCGTTTTAAAGTGTGTCCGATGTAACGTCATCGACGCCCTTTCATCGAACGCAGATAGTAGCGCTGACGTCTTTCGAGAAGGAAAGTTGGGCGGGCGTCATCCTCTGAGAGAAGATTAATCGAGTAGCTCAACTCATCGCTGGGTTCCGGTGTCGCCTTGAGCCTCGCGTTCTGGCCCGGCCAGATCGCGTTGGCCTTGCAGCCCGCCGAAAAGTCACCAATGAGGGCAAAGCCGCGCTATTGGAATTTATTACAAGCCGGGAGCACAATTATTCGCGAGCTGGCCGGTAGCGCTGAAGGCTGATTTACCGGGTCGGTGATGAGTCGATTCGAATCCGAAGAGGCGGCAGGCAGAGCTGCTAAAGAGTATATGAAACGTCCAAGTCGCCTATCTCCTCGATTGTTTCGCCGATATGTCTTTTTAGCAGAAGACCAATGAAGGAACCGAAGGCCGGGTTCTCAAAAGCCAGTGAGCCGACGTAAGGTTTGTCGTTGTAGGTGATATGCACAAAGCATCTCGCGGTGCGTCCAGATCTCACACCGATGTGCGTTAATACGCCGATTTCCCCGGCTAGAGTTTTGTTATTGGCGTATTTTTCAATCCAGACCGGCGGCCAATTTCGCATCGTGCGATAGACCATGAGCGGATGGTCGCGAAGCTTCATAACCGTATTCGGACAACAAAAGGTATTTTCTAAGTTTAGGTGCCGAACATATCCTCGCCCTGCCCGGTTTTCCAAGGGTTCAAATCGGATATAGAGTGCGCCTACCGCAGGACTCTTCACACAGGCTCATTCTGCACCTTTTTGTTTTCTAATAGACTCTCTGCGAGCTGCAGGATTTCCTTAACGCCGGCCGGCTTGACCATGATACCGTCGAAGCCCGATTCCTTGGCGCGCTGCTGCACTTCTTCCTGCGCCCATCCAGTCACGGCGATCATCACGCTCTCCTTGCCGGAGGGTAGCTCGCGCATCCGCTCGCATGTATCAAATCCATTGAGTCGCGGCATGCCGACGTCGAGTAAGACGACGTTGGGTCGAAAACTCTCCATGAGCGCTATGCCGCTCTCTCCATCCGGAGCGGTTTCGACTTCGTGCCCGCGCTTGCGCAGCAGCATCGAATACATTTCCCGCGTCCGCGGTCCATCATCGACGATCAAGATTCGCCAGCGAGCTTCGCTGCCGCTCGCCTCGCCGCCCGCGCCTTGCGCCGAGCTGGATTCCTCCACTTGATTCAGGATGGGCAGAAAAACCAGGAACTCGCTGCCCTTGCCGAGTCCCTCGCTCCGTACTTCCAATGTTCCCCCATGGAGCTCTACGAGCCGTCGCGCCAGCGCGAGACCGAGCCCTAGACCGGACTCGGACCACTCAAGGGAACGATCCACCTGATAGAACTTATCGCATATGTGCGACAATTGATCGCTCGCGATACCGATGCCGCTGTCCTTGACCGAAATAGTCGCTTTGTCTCCCTCCACCGATGTGGCCAGCCAAATTTTTCCGCCGTTGGGAGTGTATTTTGCGGCATTGTTGAGGAGGTTGACCAGAACCTGCACCAGGCGTACGAGATCGCCTTCGATCTGCACACGTTCGGCTGGAAATGCCACCACTGCCTCATGCCCGTGGGATGCCAGAAAGGCCCGGCTCGCTTCCACCGAGCTCCTGAGAACATCCGACAAGCGCAGCCTCTCTTTTCGCAGCTCGAGCTTGTCACGCGTGATGCGCGCCACGTCCAGCAAATCATCGATCAAGCGGGCCAGGTGATTTACTTGTTGGTCAATGACATCGTGACTCAATTGCACTTCGGCATCGAGCCCCGGGTGGAGGCGCAACAGATCCACCGCGCCGCGGATCGGATGAAGCGGATTTCTCAGCTCGTGCGCCAGGGTTGCCAGAAAATCATCCTTCTGCCGGTCAGCCTCTCGCAATTGGGCAAGTAAATGCCGGTTCTCTTCCTCGCGTTTGTAAAGCCGCAACAGCGCTTGCACCGTCGCCAACAGCTCCGTACTTTCCACCGGTTCCGTCAAATAGGTATCCGCGCCGCACTCCGAGCCCCAGCACCCGGTCCGGCGTGGTGATGTGCGATGCCGAGATTTGCAGGACCATGATGTGCGAGCTGGCCGGATCCTCTTTGATCTTCCGGCAGACATCCATGCCGCTGATATCGGGCAGCTTGACGTCGAGTAACACGAGCTGCGGCGTCGACTCACTGACAAGCCTTAATGCATCGGCGCCCGTGCCCGCTTCCACCACCTCGTAACCGGCCCGCTTTAAGATCCGGCTCTTGGCGTATCTTCCGGCCTCGTCATCATCGACATTCAATATCAAGTTTTCCGTATTCATTTCTCGCTCCAGGCTAATTGTGGGTCGGCGGGTTAGTAGACACCGTTTCCAGTACTGTGTTCGCTAAAAGCTGCTCGATTCGATCGCGCGACAACTCGCCTTTGCTCAAGATACCGCACGCATCCGTCAAACGCCCGCGATCCAGTTCGTTGAGATTAAGCGACGTGACGATTGCGACGGGTATCGACCGCATCGCCGGGATCGGCTTTCAGTTGTTCCAACACCTCAAAACCCGATACGTCGGGCATGTCGAGGTCGAGAAAAATAAATGCCGGATTGAGTTCCTTCGCCATGCGCAGGCCTTCGATGCCGTTCCTCGCCTGGCGTACGACAAACGGCAGGTCCTGGACCAGGCGTGCACAGAATGTAACGCGCCGGGCCGTGATCGTCGATGATGAGCACGCGTCGCTCCGAAATCTGCGCATGCCCAGTCCTCCGTCTGTCCTCCCGACGTTCCGCGCCGGTAAGGCGCTCAAGCGATTGCAGTAACGCTTCGCGACTGATCGGCTTGACGCAATATTCATCGGCTCCCAACGCGTAGCCCTTGGCCTCGTCTTCCACCGTCGTCAGCACGAGAACGGGGATGGCTTGCGTCACCGCGTCGGTCTTGAGCTCGGCCAGCCAATGTCCAGGCATCCTCGCCGCGTAGAATGATGTCCAACACGATGGCGCGCGGCTGAATCTGGCGCATGACATTACGCACTTCCCTGAGATTGCCGGCCGGAATCATCTGAAAGACACTGTTACGAAGATAATTCTGGTAAATCAGCCGAGTTTGCAGCTTCGTCTTCCAAGACAAGCACCGGAACGCGACCCTCCTCGACTTGCCACCCCCTTTCCGTTGTCTGATCGTGAGAAACTTCTTCTTCTGGTTTCACGTGCTCGACGGGAATGGTGATCGAGAACGTCGAGCCCATGCCCAGTCGGCTTGTCAATTCGATCTTGCCGCCCATCAGCTTCGCCAACTTGCGGCACAAAGGCAAGCCAAGGCCGGTCCCTTTGACTTTGCGCTGTACCGGGTTATCGATCTGGGTGAACTCTTCGAATATCCGCTCCTGATCCGCTTCGGCGATGCCAATGCCGGTATCGGCGACCGAGAATGTTATCGTTTCGTTCGCCTCGTTCCACTTCGCCGCCACGCGCACTTCGCCGCGCTCGGTGAACTTCAGCGCGTTGGCGATAAAATTGCGCAGAATCTGCGAGAGCTTGCTCTCATCCGAGTACAGAGCCGGAATGTCGCGCGGCTCATCGAAAACCAGCCGGACGGATTCGCCCGCCAGCAACGGGCGCAGCATGCCGCGAAGCGCGCTAAAAAGATTGCCCACGGTAAATTCCGTCGGTTGAACCTCGATCTTGCCGGCCTCGATCTTGGCCAAGTCGAGGAGGTCATTCACCAACTCCAACAGGCTTTCGGCGCCCTTGCGGATAAAGCCCACCTGGACTTCCTGCTCACCCGTCAACTCGCCGTCGGCCCGTTCGAGCAACAACTGCGATAAGGCGAGAATGGAATTCAGCGGTGTGCGGAATTCGTGGCTCATGTTGGAGAGAAAACTCGTCTTCATTTCGTCCGCGCGGCGCAGATGGTTGGCTCGTTCATCGAGCTCGGCATAGAGAGCGACAACTCCGCGATTGGTGTCTTCCAGTTCCTGGTTAAGCCGCGCGAGCTCGTCATGGCGTTCCCGCGCCTCGGCCAGGGCGCCCAGCAATTCCTGGTTTTGTTGCTTGACCTCGTCGAACGGGTTTTCGGGACGCTGACCGGCGAGACCGGCCGCTATCTCGGCGGAGCGTTTGGACGTAACCAACGGAAGGCGCCGCGGCAGGAGCTTCTTGAGAATAATCTCGGTGCCGGCTCCAGGCTTCGTATGGATCTCGCTTTGATCCACCAGCCGCCGGGCGCCGATGATGCCGAGTCCCATACCCGTGTGCGACTGATAGCGCCCTTCGAGGATATCCTTGAGATTCTTGATGCCCGGCCCTTGGTCTTTGATAATGACCTGAAAAATCTGCGGCACGGTGGCTCCCTCGACGGAAAACTCCACCCTGCCGCCGCCGCCATAGCCATAGGCGTTGCGCGCCAGCTCCGAGACCGCGGTCGCAAGACGCGTTTGATCCTGAGAATCGAAGCCCAGCTCTTTGGCGATCTGGCGCGTCCGCTGCCGCGCCAAGACGACGTCCTGCTCGTACTTGATGGCGACCGTCGTTATTGTCGGAGAGGCCATACCGATCAAGCCTAACAGCAATACCGTTTGAATCCTGCATCATCACTCGCGCCGGCGGCAAGCACCGTCGCATCGTCCCGCCCGCGGTTGCAATCGCGATAAAGCACGCCGGCGACGAGGCCGGGATGGCGCCGCGCCAATGCCGGATAAGCCCCGAGATCCCAGCGCGCCGTCAAGCCGTCGGAATGCATGATCAAGAGCGACTCCGTGCTCCACGGATAAGTGAATTCGCTGATCTTGCGCGCTTCCTGGCCGACGATGCCGTTGTGCGAGACGAGATGGCGAACGTTCACCGTTCCTCAAAAGCGTCGCCGTGATATTACCGACGCCGCAAAAGCGCACGATGTTTCTTGCCGGATCGATCTGCCCAACAGCCAGCGCGGCGCCGCGGGTGCTGCGCAGCGCGCCGTGCGCGCGCTCGACAAGCTCTGCCGGCGAACTGTCGCGATATTCCTTTGCCATGGCCAGCGCGGCGTGCGCCGCTATCGCCGCATCGGGACCGTGTCCCAGCCCGTCGGCGACGGTACAGATATATTTGCCTTTCAGACGCTCGACTCCCCAGCCATCGCCTGAAACTTCTTGGCCGGGCATCGGCAGGCATACGGCGCCAAACTCCATTTCCGCGTGATCCGGCCGCTTCGGCTGTCCCGCCCAAAAGCGCGCCAAAACCGCCGTGCCTTTGCCTGGCATGGAATGAATATCGAATTGCCGGGCAAGCCTTTTGATCGCTCCCAGTCCCGTGCCCGGACTTCCCGCGGTCGAATATCCGTCACTCAGGCACCGCGCGAGATTGGCTATTCCCGGTCCGTGATCGAGCGCCATGCAGCTCGAACCCTGCCCCCCGGTGCAGCAAGCGCGCGAGGATCCGCCCCGCCTCGGCGTGCTTTATAAGATTGGTCGCGAGCTCGGTGGCGACGAGCGAAACATTGGCGGTTTCTACGTCGTCAAAATCGACGTCGCCCGGCCAGCCGGCTGGCCAGCCGCCGCGCTTCGGCAACGTCGCTCGACGTGACGGACTTCGAGAAATTGCTGATCGCTCAATATCGAGTTCAGGTGGTCCGCCATCGAGTGATCATCACTTTCGTGCCGCGGCCGGGCGTAGAGTCGATTTCAAATTCGTTGACGAGCCGTTTCGCGCCGCCGAGACCAAGTCCCATGCCGCTGCCGGTAGTAAAGCCATCTTTCATTGCTTGTTCCAGATCCTTGATGCCGGGCCCTTCGTCGGAAAACGTTAGCTTGAGACCCCGCCGCGATTCATTGTTGAGCACCTGCATTTGCACCGCGCCGCCGCCGCCATAATCGAGCGTATTGCGCGCGAGCTCGCTTGCCGCGGTGACCATTTTTGTCTGTTCGACCAAGCTAAACCCTAGCGAGATGGCCCACTCGCGGACGATCTGCCGAACTTTGACGATGTCGCTCGAGGAGCTGATCGCGGCGGTCTCATCTTTCAGAATTGCGACCAAAAAATTCCTTGCCTTTCAGCGAGTCCCCTAACATCGCCATGCCTTTTTCCACGTTGAGCGCGGTGCGCACACCTGGCAGCGCCATGCCCAATTCGACCAAAGTGATCGCCACCGCCGGCTTCATGCCGACGAGAACCGTTTCGGCGTCGAGCATACGCGCCATGCCGGCGATATTGCCGATCATGCGGCCGATGAAGGAGTCGACGATTTCCAAGGATGAGATGTCGATCAGCACGCCGTGAGCGCGATGCGCGACGATTTGCTGGGTCAAATCGTCTTGCAGGGTGATCGCAAGCTGGTCGTGCATATCGACCTGGATGCTCACCAGCAAAAATTCGCCCATTTTAAGAATTGGAATGCGTTCCATCGCGCCGTTCCTTACGCCTTTGGCTACGCGCGTCACGGCCGCGCCGGTCCGCTGCAGAGCGACGGCAAAAGCGTCGGCCAAGGTAGCCTTGGTGATCACATCGGAGAGGTTTACGCCGAGGTGGACGATGGTCTGAGCGATCTGCGGACGCATGCCGCTGATGATGCAATCGGCGCCCATCAGGCGAGCCGCGGCGACGGTTTTCAAGAGATGTTGAGCGACCAAGGTATCGACCGTCGGCACGCCGGTAATGTCGATAATGGCAATCAAAGCCTCGTTGTCGACGATCTTTTGCAACAGATTTTCCATCACGACCTGAGTGCGCGCGCTGTCCAAGGTGCCGATCAGCGGCAGGGCGACGATGTTCTCCCACAACTCGACGACGGGTGTCGAGAGCTCCAGCAACTCCTCCTGCTGCCGCCGATGACCGATTCACGGCTTTGCTGATATGCCTCGGTCGTATACAAACCGAGCTTATCGAGCAGCACAGTCATGAGCCAGACTTCCGTGGCGAGTTTTTCACCGTCTTTGAGTTCCTTGCGCAACAGGTCAAAGACCGGCTGTTTCAGTGAAAAAACGAACATTGCCGTTTCGGTCGCGGTGAACCCCTGGGTCGCCCGGCTGCGCGATAGCCCGGCAAGCAGCTCTTTTACCGGCTTCCAGGCCGGCGCCTCGGTGTTCTCCGACTCGGCGACGATCGCGGCGGCAAAATACTGCAAGAACTCGCGCGACTGTTCGCGCAGCTCGCGTTCCTTTATCAGATCCGCGCGGAAGGTCGTTGCGGATTGTTGCAGGGAGATCCACTGTTCCAAGAATCTGTTGCTCGTTCTTCTGGACAAGCTGAGCTATCGCCGTTGCCTGGGCCATCGTTCGCTCCTTTTTGACTCGCCACTGATGCCGATTATCGAGAGGGGACGGTGATTCGGGAAAAAAACATACCCATCAGCCTACCCTTAAACTTCTCCCGATTTCAATATGGGCTGAAATTTCGCCGACGCGTCGCGCGAAACTGCCGGGTCTCCGCGGCCGGAGCCCGCCCGGATTCCCGCCGGTCCGCTCTGTTCGATTTCGATCCATAGCCGCTCGGACGCCTTTGACGATCGCCGCGAGCGCGCAACCGCTATTTTTGCGCAACGATTCGGGCGCGTGATTGACTTAAAGTTTCTGAATTGTTAGAGGCATAACGTCTGTGAAACATTCGCTTGTCTCCAGTCTGTTACTAGTTCTTGTCGCGCTGGGTTTTCTCGGCGCGCAAGCGCCCGCACTAGCGCCGGCAGAGTCGGCCCGCGAGGAAATACCCTCGGAAGAACGAGAAGAACAAGCTCTGAGAAACTCAACGTCGAGGCGAGCGCAAACTCGAGCGAAGGAAAGCCGCCAACTTTCCTGGATCTTTCGGAGCTCATGCGCTCCGCAGTGGATATGGCGGGTTTGGCCAGGATGTTGCGCTCTGTTGTCAAATCGTCTTTCTATCCGGGCAATCTGCACCTTCTTCAGGTCCGCCGCATTTAACAATTGCCTTTCTCCGTAAGATTTCGATTCGCTGGGTCGGCGACCCAATCGTCGGGAGAATCAGAAATCCTATACTAAAATCGACGTCGCCGATAATGACGTGAAGGGATATACGAATGGATTCGCAAGTGTTCCTCTGGGTGATTTTTAACGTTTTTGTTTTAGGCATACTGGCCCTCGATCTGCTGGTGCTCCATCGCCATGCCCACACCGTTTCGCTGCGCGAGGCCCTGGCTTGGAGCTGTGTCTGGGTGTCCTTGGCCTTGGTTTTTTGCCTGGGGATTTACTTATTCCATGGCGCGGAGAAAGCCTTGGAGTTTCTCACCGGCTACGTGATCGAGTGGTCGTTGAGCGTGGATAATCTTTTCGTTTTCCTGGTCATCTTCTCCTACTTCGCAGTTCCGCCTATCTATCAGCACCGCGTGCTCTTCTGGGGTATCTTGGGCGCTTTGGTTTTGCGCGCCACTTTTATCGCCACCGGATCGGCGCTGCTGGCCAACTTTCACTGGATGATTTACGTTTTCGGCGGTTTTCTCATCTTTACCGGCATCAAATTGCTGTGCGCCGGGGAAGAGAAGATCGAACCGGAAAAAAACCCGGCCGTCCGCATCGTCCGCCGTTTCATGAAGATAACCGCGGAGTACCATGGCCAACAATTCTTCGTTCGCAAAGACGGCGCGCTGTGGGCCACCCCTCTCTTCCTGGTGCTCGTGGTCGTCGAGACCACCGATGTGATCTTCGCCGTCGATTCCATCCCGGCCATCTTCGCGATCACGTTGGACCCTTTCATCGTCTATACGTCAAACGTCTTTGCCATTCTCGGCCTGCGCGCGCTTTTCTTCCTTCTCGCCGGAGTCATGGAGATGTTCCACTACCTGAGGGTGGGCTTATCGTTCGTCCTCTGCTTCGTCGGCGCAAAAATGCTGCTGGCTGATTTTTACAAAATTCCGATCGGCGTATCTCTCGGTGTCGTCGCCGGCATCCTGATTCTTTCTATCGTCGCCTCCATACTGAAACAACGCAGGGAGCAGCATCATGAAGCACTGCAAAAGCAGAGGCAAAGCCCGTAGACTGGCATGCGCCACCGCAATCTGGCGATCCCGTATCGCACTGAAACTATCTTAGATCGGGGGCCGCTTGGGACGAGATAGTTTGACCCAAGAACGATGAAAAACGAGAAAGGCGGTTTCTAGCTTCCCGGCTTGTACCAAAATTCCGGATTGGTTTTGAAAATGTTCTTGGGAATCTTCGCGTAGACGAGATTGACCACGTCAACGGCTTCGCCAATGCCGAGATCGATCGCCAGGCTGGCGAGCGCGTAAGCGTCGGCGGCGGTCATGCCCTTCTCGGCTTGGAGAAAATCCACCGCTTCCTGAAGCGCGATGCGCGTCGCGACGTTCAGATCGACGTCGAGCCCGGTCGTGAGATAGTCGGTGGCCGTCTCGACCCGCGGCTGCTTGATCGTTTTGTTTTTGTGCACGATGAATTGCAGGGTCGGCTTGAGCGAAATCTCGATGGCGCCGCCGTCGACTTCGCCGTCGCCCTGTACCGCGTGGCCGTCGCCGGTGAAAAATTGCCCGCCTTTGTTGAACACCGGCAGGAACAGCGACGAACCTACGCCGCAGTACTTGAGATCGATATTGCCGCCCCAGGCGCCCGGCGGGGTGGATGAGACCAACCCCAGGCTGGTGGGCGGCGAGACCGCCATGATGCCCATGAACGGTTGGAGCGGGATTTCGATCTCGCCGGAAAATAGCGCCACCCGCCGCTCGAGATCGAGCCGAATCAACTTCGCGCTCGGCTCGCGCAGCAGTTGCGGCAGCACTCCTTTGCCCGGTCCGGTATTGTTGACGCCGTAGGGAACGCGAAACTTGATGTCGCGCACGCGCACTTCCAAAGTATCACCGGGCTCGGCGCCCTCGACGTAAATCGGCCCGGTGAGAATATGCACGCTCGCGCCTTTGGGCCGCACTGCTTCGGCGAAAATGGTTTTGGCGTCGGCCAGGACTTCGTTGGTGGGAATGCCGTAGGCTGCGAAAAATTTTTCCGGATCTTTGCTCGTCGTCAGGCCCTGGTGGGACAACGCTTCGATCTCGACGACTTGGCCCGACCGCACGGTGAGCGCCGGCGTGAGGTTGGCGGCGATGTAACCCCACAAAACCGTGTCGG
This sequence comes from uncultured delta proteobacterium, assembly GCA_963745035.1. Lineage (GTDB taxonomy): Bacteria > Desulfobacterota > Binatia > UBA9968 > UBA9968 > DP-20. The sequence goes on from CAVUVW010000013.1 coordinate 1,368,584, forward strand.
GAGTGGAGTGCAGGACGGCGTCGGCCTGAACAGGCGGGCGAGCGGGCTGACCGTCATCGGAGCTTTGTCTTGGCGGCATGATTGGAGCCCTGCAAAAGTCGGCGATGCGCGCGGCCAAAATTCGGTGCGCGCTTGCTCTACGGAAGCTTAGTCGCGAATCGCCAGCGCGCCGCCGTCAACCGGCAGATCGACGGCGTAGATAAACTCGGACTCGTCCGAAGCCAGAAACACCGCCGCCTTGGCGATATCCATCGGCACGCCGCGCCGGCCAGCGAGATTTTTCACGAAACGATTTTCCGGCATGTCCTGCTGCCCCACCGGCGAGCCGATGCGATTGGGCGAGATCGAGTTGACCCGGATGCCTTCGGGCGCAAGCTGGACGGCGATTGAGCGGGTCAGGTTGAGCACGCCGGCTTTGGCCGTCGTGTACGCCGTCGCTTCCTTGCGCCCCCAGTGCCCGGAGGTGGAGGCGATGTTGATGATCCTGCCTTTGCGCTTCTGCTCGATCATCGCCTTGGCCGCCGCCCGCGTGCAGTACCACACGCTGCGCAGGCAGACGTTCATCGTCCGGTCCCACTCTTCTTCGGTAATATCGAAAATGGTCTTGTGGTCCGTCCACGCGGCGTTGTTGACCAGGATATCGACGCCGCCGAAGTGCTTCACGACGGTTTGCACCATGGCGTCCACCGCCGACGGCGAAGACACGTCGCAGACGACCGCGAGCGCTTTGCCGCCGCTCTTGGCGTTGATCTCTTCGGCCACCTTGCTGCCGCGTCCTTGATCCAAGTCCACTACCGCGACTTTGGCGCCCTCTTGAACGTACAGCTTGCAGATATCCTCGCCGATGTTGCGGCCCGCGCCGGTAACAATGGCGACTTGATCTTTGAGTCTCATGAGTCCTCCGCTTGCAAATCTTTTTCCGCTGCATAGCAGAAGGCTCCGGAAAGTTCCAGCCTTTCCGGGCTTGAAGGGGTGGCCGAAGCAGTCCGCAAAGGACAGGGCATGTCTACGGCGCGGACGACGCGCGCCGCGTGAGAGGTCCGCGGCCAGGGGATTCAGGTGAGTTCGAAGCCGGAGGAGTCGAACGGAATGGATCTCAACGTCAAAGACTGACTTTTTCCGTATAGAGATCTTTCAAAAATTTGCTGCCCTTGAGCTCGTCGAAGAATTTCGGTTCGATGATATCCGACGGCTTTAAATTCTTGGTGCGCTCGTCAACGGTCGCGCCGACGTCGACGAAAGCCTGGATGGCTTCGTTGTTCAACTCAGGCAACGGACGAAGCTGCGCGGAAAAAGCATCGTACATGGCGTCGACACTGACGCCTTGGTTGCCGGGAAAATACTTCTTGAGAATCGTCAGGCTGTCGCTTCGCTTCGAGACGAAATACTGGATCGCCGCGGCGTAGCCCTTCATGAAGCGGCGTACGAGGTCCTCTTCTCCCTTGATAAAGGTGCGCGTGGTGATCAGCAGGTCGGTCATCACCGGCACCGACTTTATATCGAGTACTTTAATGCCGACCTTCTGCGCCTGGCCGGCCATCTGCTGGTTCAACGGCACGCCTTGCACGAGGTTTTTCTGCAGCGCCAGCGCGCGCGCCGGCGCCAGGCCTGCGGCCACCATCTCCACGTCTCGGGAGGGATCCAATCCGGCGCGCCGCAGCATGACGCGAGCCACCAGATCCGATCTCGCCCCCAGCGCGGACACACCGACTTTCTTTCCCTTGAGATCCTTAACCGAGCCGATCTCCGATCCTACTCCCATGCCGTACTCGTCGAAGCTCACGTGCGAGCCGATCAGCGTGATGTCTGCGCCGCTCGCCGCCGGCTGCAGCACCGCAAGCGGGTTGCCGAAACCGATCAACAGATCGACGCCGATCAGCGATTGGACGCCCGCCGACAGCGTATCGCGAATCGGCAGCTCCTCGATCTCGACGCCGTTCTTCTTGAACAGCCCGGCGTCCACGCCGATATAGGCCACCGCCGTGCCGATCTCCCACCCGGCATAGGCAAGCCGCATCTTTCGCGGAGTATCCGCGGCCCAAGCCGGCGCGAGCGCGACAAAAAGCGCGGCCACGGCGCAACCGAGGTTGGCGAGCAGCCAGCGTGCCTGAATTTTATATGTGCGCATGAATTTCATCATAGCCCACATTATTTTGAGCGCCAAGAGCGCGGTTCTGACTCCACATTGTTCCGCCGCACCGCCCGACAACGATAGCTCGCCGGCGCCGGCGAAGAACCGCCGTGCGTTTGAATCGATCTGCCGCCGCCGCAGAAGTTTCAATGCGGCTTTTCGTCGAGCCGCTTCGAGCCAAGACTGATTGCAACGATGGGGAATATCCTCTAGGATAAATTCGTTTCACGCCCGAACGAATTTCCTTTTCTTATCGGAGGAGCGGCTTCATGGCGACGATGATTACCAACGACTGCATCAACTGCGGCGCTTGCGAGCCCGAGTGCCCGAACAACGCGATTTCGCAGGGCGAGCCGGTGTACGTTATCGATCCGAAACTATGCACGGAATGCGTCGGTTTTCACGACTATGAAGCTTGCGCGGCGGTCTGTCCCGTCGACGTCTGCGTCACCGATCCGAACAACATCGAAAGCGAAGCGGTGCTGATCGCGCGCGCCAAGGAAATCCATCCCGAGACGAGTTTTCCGGAGAATTTTGAATCGCGTTTTCGCAAAGGCCAGGGAAAAGCCGCTCCAGCGGCGGCCCCGGCCGCTGCGCCGCAGCGCCCAAGCGGCGCCGCCCGCCGCCGCGCCAGCGGCTGCGCCGAGCGCGAGCGCGCCGGCCGACGCGCTCGCCGAAGCCGGCGCGAATTATATCCAGCTTCCGGCCATCGACTCCTGGGACATCCCGCTGCGTTGTTATAAATGCCGCGAAACGCAAGTCGAAAACGTCAAAAACTTCGCCATCGGCAACGTGATTTTCTGCCCCCACTGCAACAAGTCCATGGTCGTGCGCGATAACTTGAATTATCACATCCGCACCTCGCTCAAGGACGCCTACGACAACTGGGAAAAGACCCGGGCCGAGTTTGCCGCGCGCCGCGACCGCGAGCGCGCCGAGTTTCTCGAGCGCCGGGCCAAGGAAGCGCAGGCTTTCGAGGCGCGGCAGCGGCGCGAGCTGGACGCGATTCGCCGGCAGCTCGACGAGATCGGCGAGAATTACGATGCCGCCGGCAAGCCCTTCAAGAAAGGCTCGCGCTTCGCCTGGGGTTGATTCTATCTCTCGATGCTCTACCCGTGGCTGCACCTGATCGCCCTGATCGTGTATCTCGGCGCGGTCCTGGGGTTTTGGCTCATGCTGCTGCCCTCGATGTCGATCCTGGAAAAGCATGAGGATCGGCTGCAGTTTCTCGCCCGCGGTCTCAAATTTTATAACCCGCTTCAGGTCGGCGCCTTGGGCATCGTTCTGTTCAGCGGCGCTTTCCAGCTCACCGAGCTCAAAGCGATCTATCGCGAGACGTTTATCAAGGAGCTTGGCTACATTTTATTCGTGAAACTGAGCTTCGCTTTTTTGCTGGTGATCTTCAGCGTCTATCAGGCCTTGGGCATCGGCCACCGGTTGGTCCGGCGCCATGAAAGCGGCGACACCGTCACCGCCGAGCAGTTGACCGCGATTATCCGCCGGCTCAAGAGCGCCAACTGGTGCATCCTCGCGCTCGCGGCGATCACCCTGTGGCTCGGGCTGCGCATGCGCCGCTGATTTCCGCTGGCGCAGTGGCGCGCGATGGTGCTATGAACGTCCCGATAAACCGGATTGAAAGGGACGCGCCGTGGCCCATCGCCAACTCAGAATCATTTACCGATCGAACTCGCATGCGCCGCTCTGGCTGGTAGCCGACAAGTCGGGCTCCTGGCGCAAGAACGGCCTCGACGTCGACACTTCGCCGCAACTGATCCGCGAAAAGGCGGTGGAGTCATTGAAGAGCGGCCGGGTCGATCTGATCTCGGGCAATCACCACAATCTCTACGTGCGCAACGCCAAAAACGGTGAGGACTTCGTGCATCTCGCGCAGGCGACGAACAACTGGACGGAGAACAAGCTGATCGCCGGCCCCGGCATTGGCTCGATTCAGGATCTCCGCGGTAAAAAAGTGGTCGCCGACAAGCTGAGCTCCCACGCCGGACTCAACGTCTGGCTTTTTCTCAAACAGGAAGGACTCGACGCCGATCGCGGCGACGTCGAGCTGGTCGAGCTGCGCGGCTCCGCGGAAGAGCGCTGGAGGAAAGTCCTGGCCGGCGAATACGCCGCCACTTTCGTCACTATCCCGCACGACAGCCGCGCCGCCCAGGCCGGCGCTCAGGTGATCGCCGGCCGCGCCATTCCGATGATCCGCGGCGTCACTTTGACCACCACCATGACCTTCGTGCGCGCTCATTCCGACGAAATCCGCCTGCTCACACGCGGTTTCGTCGACGCAATTCATTTTTTTCTGACCCGGCCCGAGGAGACTTTGGAGATCCTGAACGAGCACGCCCGTCCGATCTTGAAGCTCCAATCGGACCAGGAAGTGGAAACTTTATACGCGGAATGGGCGCAATCGCTCGAGCGCAAACCGTATCCGGCGCTGCCGGCGATCGCCAACGTCTTCCAGCTCGCGCTCCGGCGCAACCCGGAGATCGCCGGCTACAACCCGCTCGCGCTCTGGGACACGCACTTTGTCCGCGAGCTCGACGACAGCGGCTACATCGACGGGCTCTACAATAAAAAAGGCGGAGCTTAGCTCCGCCTTTTTTGTTCACACGCGATTTAGCTCGAGCGCTCTAGCGCTGGCTGAAGCGATTCGACGGCTGCTCCTGCGAGGACGAGCTCGGCGCTGGCGGCTGTTGCTGCTGGCCGGACCCAGCCGGCGTGGCGGCCATGGCCGGCTGCGAGGTGATGCCCTCGCGATAGACGAGGATCTCGACGCGCCGGTTCTTTGCGCGACCCTGCGGGTTGCTGTTATCCGACGTCGGATTGCTCTCGCCGTAGGAAACCGGCACCACCCGTATCGGATCGAGCCTTTTCTGCGTGATCAAATAGCGGCTGACCGCGTCGGCGCGCCGTTTGCCAAGATCGTAGTTATAATGTTCGTTGCCGACATTGTCCGTATGTCCCGCCACCACGAACATCGCGCCTTCACCCGCATCGCCTTTAAGATCGCTCAGAAATCCATCGATCTCGCGCTGCGCGGAGGCCGGCAAATTCGAGGAATTGAACGCGAAGTTCGTTCCGTCCTTCATGTCGATGACCAGTTTGCGCTCCAACCGTAGATTCGAGATCGCGTTAAGGGCGCGATCCGCCTTGGCGTCCACGTCACCCAAACGGCCCTCGAACTGGCCAAGCTTGCCTTCGACTCCGCTCATCCGCCCGCTGAGGCTGGCAATCTGGCCGTCGGTCTTGTCCAGACGGCCTTCGGACTGCGTCACCCGGCCCGATATCGGGTCGGTATGCTCTCTCACCCAATCCCGCGTCGCAAGACACCCCTGCGCCAATAACATGGAGCTCACGATGCCGGCTCCGATCAGATATTTTGCCCCAAGAGAGGCTACGCCATTCATAAATCCTCCTTCATCGGTTGAATGTTGATAACACGACGCCAATTTGTTTTTCGTTACAGCCGGCCCGCCTGCGCAGCCCTTTTACATCGGTAACCGCACGACGAATTCTGCAGCCTCTCCGGGACGGCTTTTCAAGTAAACATCACCTCCGGCATTGTCCAGATATTCGCGCACCCGCACCCACTCGCCGCTCTGTTCATCGCGCGCGCCCTCCAATCGCGACGCATCTTCAAACAGCGCTTTCAATCGATCCGCTACTCGATTCGATCCCATTCCTTTCACGATCAATTCCAGATCCGCCGCGCCGCGCCGCACGGTCAGCCGCACGGTCTCATTGCGTGTCGCAAGTGCGGCGTTGTCGACGAGCGCGCTGAGGATGCCTTTCACCCGGTCGGGAATTACCGCCGCGCCACTCGGCGAGTCCGGCGCGTAGACCACCTCGACTTCGATGCCCCGTTCCTGGGCCGTGCGTTGGCACGAAGCGAGCGATTGGCTCACCACGCTCGCGATGTCGTCTGCGCCCACCTGCGCAGGTCCGCCTTCCTCGGCCGCCGAGTCGGGCAGAACGCTCAGCCGCTCCAGCACTTGCTGAACGGCGGCTTCGATGCCTTCGAGATGCGCGTCGTGTCCGGCGCCGGGAACGTCTTTTTTTAGTGCATTGCGGAGCAACGCCGCGGTGCCAGTGATGACTTGCAGCGCGTTTTTGATGCCATGAGAAGCCGCGGCGAGCTTTTGCTGGTGAAACTTGCGCGCCGCGAGATCGCGCACCACCCAACTCAGCTCGCCCGCCAAAGCCTGGAGCAGGAAAAGCTCGATCGCCGTATAATTCCGCGCGCGCGCATGGCCGAGCATCAAGAATCCGAAAGAAGGGCCGGTGGGCGCTCTCAAGGGCACCACCACCGTGCTGCGAAAGCCGAGGCCGATGCCGGCGTCCTTCCAGGTCACCGGAGCGCGGGAGTTTGCGAGCGATTCGAGGCACCGCCGCGAAAAATCCTGCGGCAGTTGGCCGAGCCCTGCTTCAGGCACACCGACTTCAACCAGAGTCTCTTCGCTGACGCTCAGCACGCCGAAACAGAAATCGACGCCGAAATAGCGCCGCAGGCGCGCCAGGAAATGGGTCAACAGGAGCTTTTCATCGTTGGTTCGTTGGGTCCAAAAAAAAGCGCGCACTAGGTTGGCGCGCTCCCACATTTTGAGAAACAATTCCCAGTCGCCCGAAGGCTGCTTTGGGCCGCTAAAGATCGGCATGGTGGCGTTCACGAAGGCGTTTTCCCGGGGGCTGCAACCGCCGGTATCCGCATCGGCGGACATACTCGGGAAATTCACAGGCTGCACTTTACTCAAATTTCATACCATGAGCGCTATTCCCGTAATATTTAGCAGTTCGTGGAAGTTACAATGAATTTGTCAAAAACCCAGGAAAAAGTTGACGCCAATCTCCTACACAGGTGAAGGGTTGACCGGGGGACTGTCGCGGAATTGCGCAAGGTGGGATTGTGCCGTGCTACTGCGCGAATCGTTGCTCTCTAAGCCGTTGATTTTACCGCGTATACGCTCAATTTTCGCGTTCGTTCTCGTCCGCTGCAATCGACCCCGGCGCCGATCTGCGTCCACGACCGCATGGCCAGCCGCATTGCCAATGAACGCCCCTTTTCCGCGCCCCTGCTAATCACCCGCGGCAGCGGTCGGCTCCTCGCTCAACTGCTCGATCAGGTTGCCGCGCGAGAACGGCTTGCGCAAAATCTTGGCGGCAAATTGTTTGGTCTCTTGCTCCAACGCACCGCGATATTCCTCAACCGCCGCGCTCATGTAAACGGTCCGCACCCGCGGATTGATGCTGCGAATGCACTGCATCATGCCGATGCCGTCGAGTTGGGGCATCTGGATATCTGTGACTACCCAGTCGGTGGGTTCGTGGAAATAGCTGTTGTAGCCGTGAATGCCGTCGCGCGCGGTGCGTGTCTCGAAACCTTCGGCGCTGAGGGCGAGGGCGAGGATCTGCGCCAAGCCTTCGTCGTCTTCGACGACCAAAACGGATTCGCCCCGCGATGACATGATCATTTCCCCTGGAATCAACGTGAGCAATCCGTATTCCACTTGAAAACGAGCGCCGAAACGGCATCTTTCGCAAAAATGATTGAGCTTTTCCTCCAAGCACCGCGGCGCTTGAAGGATTACCCCTACGGCGAGCTATGAGCGGAAGGAAAGACTAATTCGGCAGTCCGGGCTTGGATTTTTTGAATTCGTGGGCGTTTAAGTCGTGCTTTTTCAGCAGGTCATAAAAATCCGCCCGGTATTTGCCGGCGAGCTTGGCGGCTTGGCTGACGTTCCCCTCGGTCATCGACAAGACTTGAATAAGATAATCCCGCTCGAAGGCGTCACGCGCGTCCTTCAATGGCTTCAAACCCGCGCTCGGCTCTTCCCTCAACTCCAGCGCCGAGCTCGGCACCCGCTCCGGCGTAAAGCTTCTGCCCTGGAGAATGTAGTCCTCGGTCACCGTATCGCTTTGGGTCATAGCGACCGCGTATTCGACCGTGTTTTCCAGTTCGCGCACGTTGCCCGGCCAGTCATGCATCATCAGCTTGCGCAGCGCATCGGGAGTCAGACCCTTCACGTCTTTTTTCATGTGCTCACCGTACTTTTTAAGAAAGTGCTCGAGCAGCGGCATGATATCATCCTTGCGCTCGCGCAGCGGCGGCAAGTAAACCGGAATGACGTGAATCCGATAGAACAAGTCGTCGCGAAACAGGCCCTTGCGTACCTGATCCTCCAGATCCTTGTTGGTCGCGACGATCACTCGAACGTCGACTTCCATCGGCACCTCGCTGCCGACCGGATAAAATTGCCGCTCCTGCAAAACGCGCAGGAGCTTGGATTGGGTCGAGCGCGGCATATCGCCGATCTCGTCGAGAAACAGCGTGCCGCCGTGGGCCTGGGTAAACAGACCGCGCGTGCTCTTCACCGCTCCGGTGAATGCTCCTCTTTCGTGGCCGAACAACTCGCTTTCCAGCAGCGACTCGGGCAGCGCGGCGCAGTTGAGCGCCACGAAGGCCTTGTCCTTTCGATTGCTGGCGAGATGAATCGCCTTGGCGATAAGCTCCTTTCCGGTGCCGCTCTCGCCGTGGATATGGACCGTGGAATCGAGCTTGGCGATGCGCGACACCACGTCCAGCACCGCGCGCATCTTGCCGCTGCGCGCGATGATATTGGTGAAATCGTAGCGCTCGTTGATAATGTCCTTGAGCCGCTGAATTTCATAATTGAGCTTGCGATTTTCGAGCGCGCGATCGATCTGCAGCAGCAGGTCCGGCGGCTCGAACGGCTTGGTCAGATAGCTGTAGGCGCCCCGGCGCATCGCTTCCACCGCGCTCTCGATGCTGCCGTGCGCGGTGAGAATGATGGTCGGCACGTCGGGATTGATGCCGCGAAACTCGTCCATCAAGGCCAGGCCGTCGCCATTGGCGAGCATCAGATCGACGATGCACAGATCGAAAAACTTTTCCTTGAGCTCGCGCACCGCTTCGAGCTCGTCGCCCGTAGCGATCACCTCGTAGTCGGCCGACTCGAGCCGCATGCGGATCAACTCCAGAAGATTCGGATTGTCATCGACGACAAGAATTTGTCCTTTAGCCATGTCGCTTTCTACCTGCGGTCGCGCCGCTTCTGGTCGATCTCGATGTCCACCTGCTTGGACTTTTCGATGACTTGTTTGGTCTTTTCGATCTCATGCCTGGTCTTTTCCAATTCGAGCCGCGATTTTTCGATTTCCTGCTTAGATCTTTCCACCGCTTGGCGGTTCTTCTCCAATTCGTCCTGCCACTTTTCCATCGCCCGGCGCGACGCTTCGACGTCTTGCCTGGCCTGCTCGGCCTCTTTCAAGACACCGATCCAGGCCTGCGACTCCTCCACCCACAAACTCGACGGATAGGCGGATACGACCTGAGCAAACGCCGCCTTGGCTTTTGCCAAGTCTCTTTGGGGATTGTCCGGGTGCGCGTGGACGATCCCCGTTTTGTACACCGCCGCGTCGGCCGGCGACTTGTCGCGCGCCGCTAGCGCGACGCTCTGAAAGGCGCGCAGCGAGCCTTCGTAGTCGCCGCCGACCAGCAGGCGCTCGCCGCTCTGCATGATTTCGCCCATCGCGCGCTCCGGGCTCGCATCCCGCCCGAGACTGCAACCGGCGACACATACTAACAAGGCAAGACAAAAATAAAAGTGCTGCCGTTGCCCGGCTCGCTCTCGGCCCATATTTTCCCGCCGTGAGAGGTAATGATCGTTTTGGCGATCGCCAAGCCCAGCCCGGTGCCCTGGCGCGCGTACGGTGTCTGACGATTTCCCTGGTTAAATTTTTCGAAAATCGAAGTCAAGCTTTCCGCCGGAATTCCCGGTCCCGAGTCTTTCACAGAAATTTCCAGTTTGCCATTGGCCGGTTTCGCGGCGATGCGCACCAGCCCGCCGTTGGGCGTAAATTTCACCGCGTTGCCGAGCAAATTGCGCAGCACCTGGAGAATGCGCTCGGAATCGACCCGCACCGGCCGCAGCGCGCCGTCGACGGCGCTTTCCAGCCGGATTTTCTTGGCTTCGACCAGAGGCGCGATCTCGGCGAGCGCGCGCTTGATCAAAGGCTCCAGATGGGTGACCTCGAAATCGTAGATCATCATGCCGGCTTCCATCTTGGAAAGATCCAGCAGCGAGTTGACCACGTTGATCAGGCGATTGCTTTCTTCGGCGAGTATGCCGAGAAGCTTGCGTTGCTTGTCCGTGGTCTCGCCGCCCACGCCATCGAGCAACAGCCCGGTGCCCTCTTTGATCGAAGTGAGCGGCGTGCGCAGCTCGTGCGACATGGAAGCGAAGAAATCCGCCTTCAAGCGATCGAGCTCGTGCAGCTTTTCGCACATGGAGTTGATCGCGGCAGCCAATTCGCCGATCTCCGGCGGCGAGCGCACCAGCAATTTTCCTTCAAAATTTCCGTCGGCGATCTCCCGCGTCTTGTGTTTCAACAAAGCGATGGGCCGGGTGATGCTTTTGGTGATCCACAGCGACAGCAGGACGATGGCGAGCAGGCAGGCAACCGAGATCAGAGTAGAGACCTCGCGCGCTTGGTCCGCGGCGGTGGCCAGGTCGGTGACCTTGGCGTAGGTCAACTGCTGTTGATTGACGCGCAGTCTCTCGAACGACCCCAGCATGGAATCGATCAGCGCGTCTTTATCCTGCTTGAATTGGGCCCACTGGTAGGGCTTGCCCGCGCGCACGAGCCGACCTTCGCCGCTCGACAATCTCGTCGTAGCGACGAAAATCCCGGCCGATGCGCTGCAGGATCGGAGTCGCAGCCGCATCTTGCAATTGGAGCGCGCTTTCCAAGCGCCCTTCGAACTCGATCTTGAGCCGCACGAATTGCAGGTACCACGTCTCGTCCCGAGTGATCGCGAATTTCTGCTCGGCGCGGCTCTGCGCCAGCAGCAGATCGGCCAGCGTCTTCTCGTGATCGAGAATGCGGTTGTCGACCTTGAGAATCGACTCGGTGAGCCGGCGAAAGTCGCGCAGTTGCAGCACGGCATGCGCGCCGGCGAGCGCGACCGCGAGGAAAATCGCCAGATAACCGAACGTCAGGCGCGAAAACAGGCTCAACCGCACGTGGGTGGCTTCCTCGCTTTGGACCGCGCACGACTACCGCGCTCGGGAGCCCGGCGCGAGATCGCAAAGTTCCTGCTGCTCCGTGTCAGCGGCCAGCAATTTTTGCGAGAACTGCTCCAGGCGCCGGTCGGCATTTTGGTAGCCGGATTGGGCGTGCGTCAAATGCTTTCCCAGCAGCGCGAACTCTTCACGAAATTTGGCGAAGTCGCCTTGCAGGCGGCTCAGATACTGAATGATCTCTTGGGCGCGGTCTTCGATCTTCATGCCCCGCAGGCCCAGCACGATCGCCTGGAGATAGGCATACAAGCTATTCGGCGAAACCGGCACCACGCGTTTGGCCATCGCGTACTGGGTCAAATTCTTCTCGTCCGCTGCGTCATCCTTGATGATCGTTTCATAATAAACGTTTTCCGCCGGGATATACATGAGCGCGAAATCATAGGTGCCCTCGTCGGGAAGAATGTATTTGCCGGCGATGGCGTCGATATGCTTTCTCACGTCGGCGGCGAACTGCTTTTTTGCCCGGTTCTTTTCCTCCTCGCTGGCCGCTTCCAGGATGCGTTTGAAGTTCTCGAGGGGAAACTTGGCGTCGACCGGAACCAGCGCGGCGCCGAGCTTGATCACCGCGTCGACCTTCTCGCCGCTGCGAAAACCGTGCTGCGTGGAAAAGTGCTGCAGCGGCAGGATCTGGGCCAGCAGATCCTCCAGAAAAAACTCCCCCAAGCCGCCGCGCAGTTTCGGCGCGCGCAAGATTTCCTGCAGCGAAGCGATATCCTTGCCCACCTCAAAAATTTTGCGATTGGCTTCTTCCAGGCCGCCGAGGCTGCGCTCGACGCTGCCGACCACGCGCGCCGCGTTGTCCAGGCGCTCGCCCAGGCTGCGCTGGGTCAGGTTCAACACTTCGGCGTTTTCCCGCAGCCGCTCGTTGACATGGCCGAGGAGCTGGCCCAACTGCTGCTGGATCGACTGCGCGTTGCCGTCCAACGCCTGGCCAAACTGCGCGCGCAGCTGCTCGATCTGCTGCTGCAGCAACAGCAGCGAAGCGTCGTCGTTCTTCTCTTGGAGAACCGCGCGCAAGCGGCTGGTAAACCACCAACCGAGAAGCGTCAAAACCAGGACCGCGAGGAGAAGGATGAGAGCGAAGAGAGTAACGGGTTCCACGATCACCGTGAGCGCATCAGAGGAGTCTCACGGCGTATTCGAGGATCTCGCTGAGCTTGCGAATTTGTGTGGCGCGCATGGAGCGTTCTTCGCGGGGGGCGTTGAAGTAATCGTCGACGCTTTTTTTCATGTTCCATTCGAGCAACTCAACGCATTGCTCGATGCTCATTTTCTCCGAACGGCGACGGCGCGCCTGATGCAGTTCGCGGATCTGGATGAGCTGGCCCATACAAGCGGCTAGAATAGGGGAGTGAAAAGATTTGTCAAGGCCGCAGCGCGGTTGGCGCCGGCTCCTGCTGCGTGACGCAGTGAATCGCGCCCAAGCCGCCGACCGCTTCGTTGCAGCGCAGGCCGACGACTTTTCGGCGCGGGAACAATTCCTGTAAAATCCCCAGCGCCGCGACATCGCTGGGATCGTCGAACACGGGAACCAAAACGACTTCATTGGCGATATAAAAATTGGCGTAGCTCGCCGGCAGGCGCGCGCCGTCGAAGACCACCGCCGCCGGGCAGGGCATTTTCACCACCGAAAGCTTTTTGCCGTTTTGATCAGTGGCGCTTTGCAGGCGCTCGAAGTTCTCTTGCAGCGCGCGGTAATTTTCATCCTTGGGATCGCTTTCGACGATGCACGCGACCGTCGTCGGATCGACGAAGCGCGCGAGGTCGTCGATATGGCCGTCCGTGTCGTCGCCGGCGATGCCTTCGCCGAGCCAAACAAAGTGGCTCACCCCCAACGCCCCCTTGAGCCGCTCTTCGATCTCGTCCCGGCTCAGATGCGGGTTGCGGTTTTTGTTCAAAAGACACTGTTCGGTCGTCAAGCAGGTGCCGGCGCCGTTGACTTCGATGGAGCCGCCTTCGAGAACCATATCGTGCTCGAAAACCGGAACGTCGAGCAGTGAAACGATTTCTCGCGCGACCCGATCGTCCTCTTCGTAAGCCTTATATTTGCCGCCCCAACCGTTGAAGATCCAATCGTTGCACGCCAGCGGCCGATCGCCCGAAGCGCGCGTGACAAACGTCGGGCCGTAGTCGCGCATCCAGACATCGACCGTCGGAATCGTCAGCAGCGTCACGTTGTCCAAAGCGGTGCCGGCATTTTTCAGGCGCGCGCCGACGTCGCGTTTCGCGGTTTCGTCATTCACCAGCAGACAGACGCGCTCGTAGGGCGCCAGCGCGGCGACTATCTGGATCCACACCTCGCGCACGTTTTCCAAAAAAGCCGGCCAGGTTTCCCGGTTGTGCGGCCAAGCAAGCCACGTGGCACGATGGGGCGCCCACTCGGCGGGCATCGAGTAGCCGAGCGAGCTCGGCGTGACGTCGGCCGCCTTCGTCGTGGTCATGGGGACACCGGAGAAAGCGCGGGGCGGGCGGCGCGCTGGCGATCGTCGAGCGCGCGCTCGAGCAGCGCGCCGTAAGCGTCGATGCGCCGGTCGCGCAGGAACGGCCAGCTCTGGCGTGTCTCTTCGATCCGCGCCAGATCGCACTTGGCGAGCAATATTTCTTCGCGCTCGCCGCCCGCGTGGGCGACGATTTCGCCCAAGGGACCGGCGACGAACGAATGGCCCCAGAATTTGATCTTGCCCTCACGGCCCACCCGATTCACCGCCGCGACGTAGACGCCGTTGGCCACCGCGTGCGAGCGCTGGATCAACTCCCACGCCGCGCGCTGCTGCTGCGCGATTGCCCGCGGCTCGTTGGGGATCCAGCCGATGGCGGTCGGATAGACGAGAATCTGCGCGCCGGAGAGCGCGGCCAGGCGCGCGCCTTCCGGGAACCACTGGTCCCAACAAACCAGCGCGCCGATTTTCGCGTAGCGCGTGGAAAAGCTCGGAAAGCCGAGGTCGCCGGGGGTGAAGTAGAATTTTTCATAGTAGAGCGGGTCGTCGGGGATGTGCATTTTGCGGTAAATGCCTGCAATCGCGCCATCGGCATCGATGACGACCGCGGTATTGTGATAAACCCCGGCTGAGCGCCTTTCAAAGATCGAGGCGACGATGACAACTTCGCGCTCGGCCGCGAGCGCGCTCAAGGCCTCCGTCGTCGGTCCCGGGATCGACTCGGCGAGCTTGAAGTTCTTGTGGTTCTCGCTCTGGCAGAAATAACGCGAGCGAAACAACTCTTGCAGGCAAACGATCTGCGCGCCCTTCTTCGCCGCCGCCTTGATCCTCTCGCCCGCCTTTTCCAGATTGGCGGCAAGATTGTCTCCCGCGCTCATCTGAATCAGCCCCAGCGTCACCCGGTCTTTGTTCGAATTTCGCGCCATGGTTTTTGCTCGTTGCGATCACTCTACAGTCTAAAGACAAAAAAAGGGAGAGGAAAGGCTTCTCCCCTTTCCTCTCCCTGAAAATAGCTTGCGCAAGTCTACTTCAGATGCTGCGCGAAGAACGATTTGGTCTTCTCCCAGGCGTCTTTGGCGGAAGCTTCATGGTAGCTGCCGCGGTCGTCGCAGTTAAAGCCGTGGCCGGCTTCGGGATAAACCTCCATTTGAAAGGGCACTTTCTTCGACGTCAATTCGGTTTTGATCTGGCCCACTTGATCCATCGGGATCAGCTGATCCTTGGCGCCGAAAAAGAGATACATCGGACATTTAATCTCGCCGGTGCGCGAAAGCGGGCTCGGATTGCCCATCGGAATGCCGCCGCCGTAGTACGGCACCGCTGCTTTGATATCATTGGCGTGATGCGCCGCCGTCAAATAGGTAAGGCGTCCGCCCATGCAAAACCCTACTACGCCGATGGAACCGCCCTTTACGTTGCTTTCGGCTTTGAGGTGCGCGATGGCCGCGCCGACATCTTCCATCGCCTTGGGGTCTTGGACCCGCTGCAAGGTTGCGATCGCCTTGGGCATCTCGGAGTAGGGAATCACGCGCTCCGCTTCGCGGTGAAAAATGTCGGGGGCGATGGCGACGTAGCCTTCCGCGGCGATGCGGTCGGTGACTTTCTTGATATGGTCGTTGACCCCGAAGGCTTCTTGAATGACGACGATGCCGGGATACGGCCCGCCGTCTTTCGGCTGCGCGACATAGGCATCCATCTTGCCGTCGGAAGTATTGAGCTGAAGAGTTTTGCTGGTGGTGTCCATGATTCCTCCTCCGTCGCGGGCATGAATTTTGAAAAAATTTTCTATCAGATTTTCTCCAGGGGGTCTACTCTCCGATCCAATTAATGCCGGCAGAAGTCCAAAATGCGATCGCACACTTTCTGTGTCGTCTGTTCCGGCGGCATGACGTTCCAGAAATCGGCCTTTGGCAAAAGCTCGCGCAAATAATGCGCGCCGGAGGTGGCGTGCGATGGATCGTCGCCGGGGATGATGAGAGCCGGCGCTTTGATGCCCAGCACCTCTTCAGGCTCGGCCCCCGGCGCGGTATCGCGGTCGAATAAACTGCGGCCGCTGGTAACGATCATGCCGAGGTATTTCTCGAAATCGGCCGCGGCGAAGCGCTCGGCGAACGTAGCGTCCCGCGCGATCAGCGCCGCCCAGGGACCGCCCTCCGGATCCATCCAGAAGGTTTTGCCTCCGCGCGCACGCTCGACCACGCCCTTGAGGCCGTTCTCTTTGGCAAAATTGTAGTGGCGCACGAAGCGCTCGCCGGCGTTTACCTTCCAGCGATAGCCGCCCACCGGCCAATGCAGAATCAGGCCGCGCGCGGTTTCGGGGTAGTGAACGCCGAAAGCGAGCGCCACAGAACAACCCATGCAGCCGCCCATGATCCACGCCGATGAGATTTTCAGATGGTCGAGCAGCGCCTTGCCGTGGCGCGTGTAGCTCGCCCAAGAAAGCCGTTCGACCCGGCCGCCCGACTGGCCGCACTCGCGGCGATCGTAGAGAATCACCGTATGCTCGGCGGCAAGCGCCGTTATCGCGTCCATTCCCGTCCACGCGCTCGCCACCCGCCACTTATCGACCGTGGCGTCAAAGCCGCCCGGCGCGCACATCAAAAGCGGCGATCCGGAGCCATGGGTTTCATAATAAGTGTCAATACCATCGACCATCGCATTCGGCATGAATTTCCTCCTTAAACCTGGTCGAGGATCGCGCGCCATTCTCGATCTTCCATCCTCGATCCTCGTTTCCCAGCCGCCAACTGGACATCAAAACTTGCGCCACGTAAGATCTAGCACGGCGCACGGCACATTGAAAAGTATTGGGGAGACTAACGCGTGAGCGACAAGTCAATCGAACAAAAATTCACCCGAATTGCTGGAAGTCATGGCGCGCTTGCGCGGCGAGGCCGGCTGTCCATGGGACAAGGAGCAGACGCACCTCTCTCTCAAGCCCTGCCTGCTCGAAGAAAGCTACGAGCTTCTCGACGCCTTGGACAGCGGCGATGCGAACAAGCTCAAGGAGGAGTTGGGCGACGTCTTACTCCAAGTGGTTTTTCACGCCCAGATCGCCCGCGAAGAAGGCCGGTTCACCATCGAAGACGTGATTGCGCAGCTCACTGAAAAACTTATTCGCCGCCATCCCTACGTCTTTGCCGGCGAGCCGCTGCCCGAGGACACCGCGTCGGTGTTGAAGCAGCGCATGCAAATCAAAGCGAGCGAAAAAGAAGACGGCGAGGTGAAATCGGCGCTCGGCAACGTGCCCAAAGCCATGCCGGCGTTGGCGCGCGCGCAGTCCATTTCGCGGCGGGCGGCTCATCTCGGCTTCGAGTGGCCTGACATCGAGCAGGTTTGGAAAAAAGTCGATGAGGAAATCCACGAGCTCAGGGAAGCCGCGGCGTCCGGGAACACATTGCGAACCGGCGAAGAGGTCGGCGATCTGCTCTTTACGCTCGTCAATATCGCGCGTTTTCTCGACGTCGAATCGGAAGAAGTCCTCGCCCAGACCGTCGATCGCTTCATCCGCCGCTTTCAGCACATCGAAACCAAGCTGCGCGAGGCGAACAAGAGCTTCGATCAGTCATCGCTCGAGGAAATGGATCGGTATTGGGAAGAAGCCAAGGCGCTCGAAGCCCAAGCAAAAAATCCAAAATGAGTCCCGAGCAGCCAAGAATCGTTTTCCTCGACGCCGCGACTTACGGCGATATCGCGCTCGAGCGCTTTACGCGCCAAGTGGGATTGCGCCGTCCATCAAGTCACTCGTTCGGGCGACACGGCGCAACGGCTCGCCGGCCGGTCGATCGCGGTCACCAATAAAGTCGTCATCGATAAGGCGATCTTGCATTCGCCCCAAGCACGAGAACTGAAACTCATCGCCGTGGCGGCCACCGGCACCGACATCATCGATCGCGAGGAAGCGCAGCGCCGCGGTGTCAAAGTTTGCAACGTGCCCGGGTACGCGACCCAATCGGTGGCGCAATTTACCATGGCGCTGATTCTAGAATTGGCTACGCATGCCGGGCATTATGGCAATGCCGTGAGCATGGGAGAGTGGGAAAAAAGCCCCGTTTTCTCTCTCCTCACTTATCCGGCGATCGAGCTCAGTGGAAAAAAACTCGGCGTCGTCGGCTACGGCAGCATCGGCAAGGCCGTGGCGCGCATGGCGCGCGGCTTCGGCATGGAAATTCTGATGGCGGCGCGGCCGGGGACGAGCGGGCCGATACCCGATGGGCGCGTAGCGCTGGAACAATTGCTGCGCGAAGCGGATATCGTTTCGCTCCACTGCCCGCTGGCGCCCGAGACGCGCAACCTGATCGACCAGCGCACTCTCGCGCTGATGAAACCGACGGCCTTCCTGATCAACACCGCGCGCGGCGCGCTGGTCGACGAAGCCGCACTGATCGATGCGCTGCGAAACCGGCAAATCGCCGCCGCGGCTCTCGACGTGATCACCCAGGAGCCGCCGCCTGCGGAGCATCCGATAATTCTCGCCGCCCGCGAGCTGGACAATCTGATCGTCACGCCCCACACCGCCTGGTCCGCGCGCGAAGCGCGCGAACGTCTGCTCAAAGAGGTCGAAGAAAACATCGCCGCATTCCTGGAAGGCCACGACCGTAATCGCGTGGCGTAAGGCAACTCCCTATCAGCGCGCCCATGGCTCTGCTGCAAAGAATCAAAAGTACTGGCAGTGATCCGCCTTGAGCGCCTTTTCATCGAGAAACCAGCCCGGATCGACGATGCCTTCCGCTGTTTCGATCAGATTCGCGGCATCGACTTCGAAGGTCGCCGCGGCAAAACGGCAGGCGTAGAGCCTGACCTTACCGGTTTCGGTTAGCAGCTTCAGGTAGTCGCGGATTTCCGTTGGATCGCCGTCCGCGGTGATGCGCTGGCGCAGCCACTCAGCTTCCGCCGCATGCCTGCCCTCGATACGCAGCGAGCGCGCGCCGGCTTCGGTCAGAGCCCGCACGGCCCACAGAACAAACAGAATATCCACTTCCGCCCCCTGCCTCGCCTGAGTATACGCGAAGGTCAGCGGCGTCAGCATTTTGTCGTAGCCGTCGTCGCGAATGATGATCGCCAACCTTTTCATAGTATTCCCTCTCATCTTGCTTGCATCGCTAGCAAAAGGCCGGTGCCATCGCTTCGATTTGGGTTCTGGCCTCAGGCTTGATTTTCTCCACGGTCGATAGAAAGTTCGGATGGGTCATCCCCGTCCCCAAATACGTCCAACGCATCCCCTTGGTTATCGCCTCGGTCATCTCTTGACGTTCACTCTTAGTGAGATTTCTCCCCGTAGCTATGACAAACGCTTCGGTATCGAACTCCGCTTGCTGCCTGATCCCCTCGTCGAGAAAGGCCCCGATCTTACCGTACTCCTCAAATGCCTGGTCAATTTCTTTCTCTGAGGCATGGCTTGCCAACTCTTCCACGATCAAGGTGTCGAGCTTGGTGTGCTGGGACTCCTCCAGCCAGTGATGCTTGAGCAGGCTCTTGAACAGCGGGTCGAGATCCTGATTGTCTTTGACCCCCTCGATGTAGTGTCTGAGCGTGATCCACTCGATGTGCAGTATCGCGATCCCCACTCCCAACACACTGTGCGACAGCACGAAGTTCTTGACCTCTTCGGCCGGGCCGATGAACTCGCACTTGCTGCCGAATCCCTCTTCAAACTCCCGGCGAAAGGTTTTGAACAAATGGATATGCTTGGCCTCTTCTCCAGCAAACTGCAAAAGCGCCCGCACTCGGTAGTCGTCTCCCGAAAGGTTCGCTCGGGCATGATCGACGGCGTAGGGCAAAATGAACTCTTCGACCAGACCGAACATGGCCAGGTACTCGTGCCCGCGGATCTGGTTCAATACCCGCTTCTCCTCCGCTGAAAGAAACGACACTCCTCCCACCTGCGCTAGCGACTCCGGCATGAACGACTTGCCAAAATCCAGCCGCTTGTCTTCCCCTATGATGTCTTCCACTCGCCAACCGATCCGCTCCGACGCCTCAAGCGCTCCCCGATAACTGTAATTGTTCTGCATGATCGCCCTCCTCGAATTTATTTGCTGTTCATCAGCTTGTCCAACGCTTTTGCGGGAACCATGCCAGAACGCCAAATCGAGAGATTAAATCAAAGTTCCAAGCACTTAGAAGAATGGGAAAGTCCGATGAGGCTCACGAGATTTCGTTGGTTACGAGATCTCGTGAGGGGATCAGTGCGAATTTTCGTGAGGCGAGTCCGGACTAATGCTTGCGCTCGATGCCGAGCGCCTTCATGCGCGAGCTGAGCGTGGTGGGCTTTACGCCGAGCAGTTGGGCGGCGCCATTTTCTCCCGCGACTCTCCAGCCGGCGGATTCCAACGCGGCGATGAGATTTTTGCGTTCGAGATCTTCGAACTCTTGGGCCGTGCGCACGCGCTTAATCGCGGAGCCGTCATCGAGCGCTGCCGCCATCGAGTTCACGCTCTCTGGCAGGGCACGATCCAAATTGAGCTTGCCGTCGCGCGCCGTGATCACGCCGCGCTCGATGATATTTTGCAGCTCGCGCACGTTGCCCGGCCAGGCATAGGCCTGGAGCCGGCGCAAACAATCCTGCGACAGCGGCTCGATAATCCGACCCAGGCGCTGGGCGAATTTCTGCGCGAACGCGGCGGCGAGCACGCCGATATCCTCGCGCCGCTCGCGCAGCGCCGGCAATCGCAGCGGAAAGACGTTCAGCCGGTAATACAAGTCCTCGCGGAATTTGCCGTCGCGCACGGCCTGTTCCAAGTCACGGTTGGTCGCGGCGATCACGCGCGCGTCGACTTTGCGCGTCTGTGCGCTGCCCACCGGCTCGAACTCCCCTTCTTGCAGGACGCGGAGCAGCTTTGACTGCAAGTCGAGCGGCAGCTCGGCGACTTCGTCGAGAAAGATCGTGCCGCCGTGCGCCAAGGCAAAGCGGCCGTCGCGCTTTTTAGTCGCGCCGGTGAAGGCGCCCTGCTCGTGGCCGAAAAATTCGCTCTCGATCAGGGTCGCCGGGATCGCCGCGCAATTGACCTTGATCAGCGGCTTGTCGCGGCGCCGGCTGGCGAGATGGAGGGCGCGCGCGATCAACTCCTTGCCCGTGCCGGTCTCGCCCAGGATCAGCACCGTGGCGTCGGTCGCCGCCACTTCATTGACCTCGGCGAGAACCCGGCGCAGCGGCTCGCTTCGCCCGATGATCTCATCGGCGCCCACCAGCGCGCTGATCTCCTCGCGCAAGTATTCGGCTTGACCGGCGAGAGCGCGAATCTTTTGCTCGGCTTCGAGGCGTTCGCTGACGTTTCTCAAGATGAGCGTGTAGAAAGGCGCTCGTTCCACGTCGAAGCGCGACAGGGTGGCTTCCGCTTGAAAAACCCCGCCCCGATCTCCGGTGGCCGTGAGCCCGCCGGGAATCCACAAGAAGCGCTCTCCGTCCGGACGGGTGTCGAGATCGATGATCAAGCGCGCGAGCTTCTCGCGCGCATCCGGCGTCAAAAAATGTGTAAACGTTTGCCCGGCAGCGTCGACGGCGCTACGGCCGAAAACTTTTTCCGCCGCCGGGTTCATCTGGGTCACGTGTAAATGCTGGTCGACCTCGATGATCGCGTCCATGGCGCTGCCGACCAGGCGGCCAAGCTTCTGCTCGCGCTCGCGCACCTGCGCCTCGGCGCGCAATCGTCGCAATTCGGCGGCGGCGCGGGCGGCAAAGATTTGAAACAGCGCCTGGGCGCGCGGCTCCGCCGGCATGGGGCGCGTGTCGAGAACCGCGAGATGGCCGAGAATCTTATTGTCCAGATCGAGCAGCGGCATGCCCATGTAGCTCACCGCGCCCGCCGCGCGCACATCGGGATCGGCGCCGTAGAGATCGACCAGATTATCGGGAATATGAATGAGGCAACGCTCGTTGATCACCCGTTCGCAAGGCGTGCCGTCGACCACCATTTCCCACCCGTCGAGCCACTGACCGCCCATCCAGAAGGCGAGGGCTTTGAGGCGGCGGGAATCCGAAATATATTCGGTCACCCAGGCGCCCTGAGTGTGCAGGGCATCGGCGAGTTTTCGCACCAGCGCTTTGAAAAACTCCTCGCCGGTTTCGGTGGCCGTGCCTTCGAGAATGGTTCGGAGCGCGGCATCGACGTCGAGATTGTCCAGAGGCGGGCGGTCCATGCGCTCGATGGGTCGGTAGATAATCAGGTTAGAGAAAAAACTCGGCCCCGCGCCGTCCGCCGTGGGGCGGAAAACTCATCGAAAAATACGGCGCGCGCAGGCTAAAAGGGAATATCATCGTCCAGTGCCGGCCCGCCGCCGCCCATCTCCGCGCCGGAAGATTCCATTTCCGGCGCCATGCGCGTTCCCCCGCCGCCGCCGAGAAAACGAATCCGCTGGGCGACGATCTCGGTCACGTAGCGTTTGGTGCCGGTCTTGTCGTCATAGCTGCGCGTGCGGATGCTGCCTTCGACGTAAACCTGGCGGCCCTTGGCCAGATACTGGCCGCAGGTCTCGGCTTGTTTGCCCCAAACGACGATGTTGTGCCACTCGGTTCTTTCCTGGCGCTTGCCGTCGCGATCGTTCCACTGTTCGGATGTGGCGATCGAAAAATTCGCCACCGCGCTGCCGGTCTGCGTGAAGCGGACTTCGGGATCTTTGCCCAGATTGCCGATCAGAATTACTTTGTTCACCGACATATGAGTTCTCCAAGCTGGCCGAAGCGCAATGCCCCGGCGGAAAGGTTGAGCCAACTTAGCGCCGGTGTGGCGGAGAGTCAATCCTGTAAGGGAGCTCTGTCAAGACTTGCTCGCGTTGATTTTTGGACAGCCAGGAACTAATATAAACCATCGAATTTCCATCGTTTGCGTAATTCAACTTTATAACCGTCTTGATGTTCTACCTCCTCCGTTTGAGTGTTTTGCTCGTGGTTACGGTACCACTGGCGCTGCTCACAGTTGTCTTGGGCGCGATCGACCCGCACGGCAAGCGCGTCTACCGCATCAATCAATTCTGGACCTGGCTTATCCTGCGCCTGGGCGGTGTTTCGCTGCGCGTTCGGGGGCTGGAAAACATCGATGCGCATGAGCCCTATATTTTCATGGCCAACCATCAGAGCAACGTCGACATCCCGGTGCTGATTCAAAGCTTGTTGCGCTTTCAGCTCCGCTGGATCGCTAAGAAGGAACTTCTGCGCGTGCCGTTGTTCGGCTGGGCCATGCGGGCGACCAAGCATATCACCGTCGATCGCGCCGATCCGCTGGACGCAATGAAGAGCGTGGAGCGCGCTAGAGAGCGGATCGCGGCGGGTATTTCCGTAGTCATTTTTCCCGAAGGGACGCGCAGTCGCGACGGCCGATTGCTGCCGTTCAAGAAGGGCGGCTTTCTGATCGCCGCTAAGACCGGCGCCAAGATTGTCCCGGTCACCATCGTCGGCAGCGCGGCGCTATTGCCGTCCGGCGCCTGGCAGCTGCGCGCCGGTGCCGTGGATGTGTTCGTCGATCAACCCATCGCGTCAGAGGGATATCGGGCGGGACAATTGAAAGCGCTGTCGGACCAAGTGCGTCAAGTGATCGCGGCCCGTTTACAGCAGCCGGCGGCGCCTGAAAGCGGCCCATCGACGGCGACTCATCCGCGCTTGGAGACCCGTATCGCCTAACACCACATGGACACACTCAAAATCATACCGCTCGGCGGCCTTGGAGAATTCGGCCTCAACATGATGCTGGTCGAATACGGCGATAGTGCCATCGCCATCGACTGCGGGCTCATGTTTCCGGGCGCCGATCTGCTCGGCATCGATCTGGTGATCCCGGACGTGAGCTATTTGATCGAGCGCCGCGACAAGCTCAAAGCGATCGTGCTAACCCACGCCCATGAAGATCACGTCGGCGCCCTGCCCTATATTCTCGAGCACTTCAACGTGCCGATTTTCGGCACGCGCCTGACTCTCGGCCTGCTCGCAAATAAATTGCGCGAGCACGATCTCGAGGACACCGTCGATGTGCGCCAGATTACCGCCGGCGCGCCCTGGGACGTCGCGCCGTTTCGCATCGAAGGCATCCGCGTGACCCACAGCTTGATGGACTGTCTGGCGCTTGCCGTGGAGACGCCGGTCGGCACGGTGATCCACACCGGCGATTTCAAGATCGACAACACGCCCATGGAAGGCGAGATGTTCGACTTCCAGCGGTTTGCCGCCTACGGCGAGAAGGGCGTGCTGTTGCTGCTTTCCGACTCGACCAACGTCGAGCGCGCCGGGCACACGCCGTCGGAGCGGGAAGTCGGCACCAACCTCGAACAGATCATCCAGTCGAGCTCCGGCAAAGTCCTGGTCTCGACCTTTTCTTCGAGCATCCCGAGAATCCAGCAGGTCGTCGATATTTCCGCGCGCTGCGATCGGCGTGTCGTGCTGAGCGGCCGGAGCATGATTCGCAACAGCCAAGTCGCCGCCGAGCTCGGCTACCTCGATCTGCCGCGCAGCGCCATGACCGAAAACGACCGGTGGCAAGACCTGCCCGAGAGTCGCCTCACCTTTCTCACCACCGGCAGCCAAGGCGAGCCGCTGTCGGCGCTTCACCGCGTGGCTTTGAACGATCACAAGAGCATTAAAATCACGCCGGGCGATACCGTCATTCTCTCTTCCAAATTCATTCCCGGCAACGAGAAAACGATTGCCAATCTGATCGATCATCTGTATCGCCGCGGCGCCGACGTGCACTACGAAAAAGTTTCCGAGATTCACGTCTCTGGACACGCGAGCCAGGAAGAGTTGAAGATCATGCTTCAGCTCACCCGGCCGCGCTATTTCGTGCCCATCCACGGCGAATATCGCCACCTGGTGCGCCATCGCCGGCTCGCCCAGGAAGTCGGCATACCGGCCGAGAATTGCTTTATTCTCGAAGACGGCGACGTGCTGGAGCTGACCGCCCAGGGCGCGCAGAAAACCACTCCGATACAAGTCGGCAAGGTTTTTGTCGACGGCAAGGGGGTCGGTGACGTCGGCGACATCGTCATTCGCGACCGGCGCCATTTATCGGAAGACGGCATGGTGCTCGCGGTCATGGCGATCCACCAGCAATCGGGCGACCTGGTCGCGGGGCCGGACATGATTTCGCGCGGATTTATGCGCGCCGAAGAGAGCGAGGAAGTCTTAGAGCATGCCAAGAAAGTCGTTCTCGAAACTCTCAACGGCATGAATCGCGAAACCCGCACCGACCCGGCCGAGCTCAAGGAAGAAGTGCGCCGGGCGCTGCGGCGCTTTTTTAGAAAAAAACTGGAGCGCCATCCGGTCGTTCTGCCGTACATCATCGAGACTTGAGGAAGCTCGTTTATGGCCGCTGCGGAAAAGAAAGGTCGGCTGCATCGCGAAGTCTGGGGCGTGGTCATCGGACTCACCGCGCTGCTGGTCGCGCTCAGCCTGATTTCTTACAGCGTCAACGACCGTTCGCTCAATTCGCCGTCCGGGCCCGCCGACGCCTACAACTGGGGTGGTTTCGTAGGCGCGGTCCTGGCCGACCTGTTGTTGCAGGGGCTTGGGCTCTCTTCCTATCTGCTACCCGTTTTCCTTGCCGTCGGCGCGCTGCAAATGTTTCGCGCCGACAGCGGCGGAGTGCCCGTCGGCAGGGCCTTGGCCTACACCATCTTGGTCCTGAGCGTCGGCGTCATTTTGAGCATCGTCATCGATAGCGAAAGCGCGCGCGACTCCGGCGGGATTGTCGGCGGTTTTCTCAAAGAAAGCGTGTTGGTCCCGCTCTTCGGTTCCCTGAGCGCGGTCCTGATCGCATGTTTTGCCCTATTGCTGTCGTTCATGATGCTGACGCAAAACTCACTGCTCGACATCGTCGGCTACACCAGGAGAAATTTCGCCGAGGCGCGCAAGTCCCTCGTTCCCGCCATCAATCAGCGCCTGAGACGATTCAAAGAAAGGCAAGACAAACGGAAGGGCGAAAATACCAAAAAAGAAAAAAGAGATTACGTGCCGCCGCCGATCGTATTGAAAGAAGAGTTTAGGGACGAGCCCGCGGCGGCCAAACGGCTGCAGAAAAAGCCTGCACAGCCGCCCGAGCAATTCAAGCTCCCCGAAGTCGAAGGCTACAAACTTCCGCCCCTCGAGCTCCTCGATCCCGCCGACGGCGAGCAGGTCAAGATCGACACCGAGACGCTGCAGGCCAACTCGCTCATCCTACAAAAAAAGCTCGAAGACTTCGGCGTCGAAGGCGAGGTGGTCGCGGTGCGCCCGGGCCCCGTGATCACGATGTACGAATTCAAGCCGGCTCCCGGCGTCAAGGTGCGGCGCATCGTGATGCTGGCCGACGATCTCGCCATGGCGCTGCGCGCCGTGAGCGTGCGCATCCTGGCGCCGATTCCCGGTGAATCCGTCGTCGGCATCGAGATCCCCAATCCGCGGCGCGAAATGGTCTACCTGCGCGAAGTGATCGAAAGCGAAGCGTATCGCAGCACCGATTCCAAGCTGACCTTGGCGCTGGGCAAAGATATCGGCGGCACGCCGTTCGCGACCGATTTGGCCAAGATGCCGCATTTGCTGGTCGCCGGCGCTACCGGCACCGGCAAGTCGGTTTCGATCAATGCCATGATTTTGAGCATTCTT
This sequence comes from uncultured delta proteobacterium, assembly GCA_963745035.1. Taxonomy (GTDB): domain Bacteria; phylum Desulfobacterota; class Binatia; order UBA9968; family UBA9968; genus DP-20. The sequence goes on from CAVUVW010000013.1 coordinate 1,394,831, forward strand.
TATAAATCGAGCCCTCAGGACGTCAAATTCATCATGGTCGATCCGAAGATGCTCGAACTGACCGTGTACGAGGATATCCCGCACCAACTCGTGCCGGTGGTCACAGATCCCAAGAAGGCCGCGGCGGCGCTCTTCTGGGCGATGGATGAGATGGATCGGCGCTATCGTCTGATGCGAGACAAGGGCGCGCGCAACATTGATAACTACAACAAAACGCTCGAAAGGGAAGCTGGAAGCAAAAAGGCGCTGATCGACTTGACCGAAGCTGAATCGACCGAGGAACCGAACGACATCGGCGGCAGTATCTCGGCCGATGCGCCGCTGACTCACGAAAGATTGCCTAAGATCGTCATCATTATCGACGAATTGGCCGATCTTATGCTGACCGTTGGTCGGGATATCGAAGAATATATCACCCGGCTTGCGCAAAAGGCGCGGGCGGCGGGCATCCATCTGATCCTCGCAACCCAGCGCCCCTCCGTTGACGTCATTACCGGCTTGATCAAAGCCAATTTCCCAGCGCGTATCTCGTTTCAGGTAACCACTCGCGTCGATTCCCGGACGATTCTCGATTCCATGGGCGGTGAGAAGCTTCTCGGCAACGGCGATTTGCTCTTTATGCCGCCAGGGACGGCGCGATTGTTCCGCGTGCACGGTGCATTTGTGTCGGATCAAGAGGTTCGGCGGGTCATGAAGTTTATCAAACAACAAGGACGGCCGAGCTACCGTCCGGAAGTTCTCGAAGCGAAGAAGGAAGTCGAGTCGGCACTGCCGGCAGACGAGGAATACGACGAGATGTACGACCAGGCGGTCGCCATCGTCACCGAGACCCAGCAGGCCTCGATATCTATGATTCAGCGCAGATTGCGGGTAGGATACAACCGTGCCGCGCGCATGATCGAGCAAATGGAGCGCGACGGGGTCGTCGGCCCCGCGGACGGCGCCAAGCCGCGAGAAGTTTATGCCAGAAAAATCGAAGCGTAAGGGGATCTTTAAACTCGCCCGTTGCGCGAGCGTAACCATCGTGCTGCTGGGCGCAGTTTTCGCGGCATGGGCGGCGGAAAACAACGCCGCGGAAGCGATTGTCGATCGCTTGCAGAAAAATTATGACGCTACCGCGGATTTCGTCGCCGATTTCCGCCAGGAAACCGAAGTTAAAAATTTGAACCGAACCCTCAAAGCCTCCGGCAAGCTCTCCTTCAAGCGCCCGGGGAAAATGCTCTGGCTCTATGAAGAGCCGAAAGGACAGTTTGTACTCGCGGACGGCAAACATCTTTATTTTTATCAGCCCGAGCAGAACCAGGTGATCAAGAGCCCGCTCAAGAACGCGTTTCGCGGCGATATCCCGCTATCGTTTCTGCTCGGCTTGGGCAACTTGAAAAAGGATTTCGACGCTACCCTTAAAGCCAGCGAGGAAACCCAGCATATCTTGCGCCTGGAGCCAAAGGGCGAAGCGGGCGGTTACAACGAGATTTTGCTGGGGGTCAGCAAAGCTTCCTCGGATATTCTCTGGGTGAGCGTGCGCGACGCGGCCAACAATCTCACCACGCTGCAATTTTCCAACATGCGCAAAGGCGTCGGATTGAAGGATGCTCTTTTCCAAGTCCAGATTCCCAAGGGCGCCGATGTCGTAGAGCTGGGCCAGTGATGCGGACCCAACAGATTCATATCATCAGTCTGGGCTGCGCCCGCAATCTGGTGGATTCCGAAGTCATGGCAGGGCTCTTACAAAAAAACGATTACCGGATCGTCCACGAGCCGGCGGACGCCGATATCGTGCTGGTCAACACCTGCGGCTTCATCGGCCCCGCCAAGGAAGAATCGATCGAGACCATTCTCGAAGTTTCCCGCCTCAAGGAAGAAGGCAAGGTCAAAAAGCTCGTCGTCGCCGGCTGTCTGTCGCAGCGCTACCCGGATGAATTGGCCGGTGAATTGCCGGAGGTGGACCTGTTCATCGGCACCGGCGAAGTGCCGCGCATCGCTGAAATCCTGCGCCAGCACGACGCCGACTCGGCCCGCCGGAAATACGTCGGGCTTCCCAGCTATCTCTACGATGAGACCACTCCCAGATTGAGATCGACGCCGTCCTACACCGCCTTTCTCAAGGTCTCCGAGGGCTGCGATCACAAGTGCGCTTTCTGCATCATTCCTCAACTCCGCGGCCCCCACCGCAGCCGTTCCATCGATTCGGTCGTGAGCGAGGCCGCCGCCCTCGGCGGGAGCGGCGTGAAGGAAATCAATCTCATCGCTCAGGACCTCACGGCCTACGGCCGGGACCGTAAAGACGGCACCACCTTGCACGGTTTGCTGCGCGAGCTGGCTGAAGTCGACGGCGTCGAGTGGATCCGCCTCTTGTACGCGTACCCCAATTTTCTCGACCAGGGCCTGCTTGATGTGGTTCGCGACAGCGACAAGATTTGCAAGTATATCGATATCCCGTTCCAGCATGTCAGCCAAGCGCTTTTGCGCCGCATGCGCCGCGGCAAGAGCGGCAGCGCGGTGCGCGAAGCCGTCGAGAAACTTCGCTCTGCGATTCCCGGACTGACTTTGAGAACATCGTTGATCGTGGGCTTTCCCGGGGAAACCGAAGCGGACTTTGCCGAGCTTTTGGACTTTGTCGAAGCGACCCAATTCGAGCGCCTGGGGGTCTTTAAATACTCCGAGGAAGAAGGCACCGTGGCCGCGCACATGACCGGGGCCGTGGCGGAAGAGGAAAAGGAGCGGCGCTGGCAGGAAATCATGGACCTGCAATCTTCCATCTCGCGAAAAAAGAACGAGGCCTTGATCGGTAGTATTCAGCGAGTTATGATTGACGAGTTCGATTATGGCTCAGAACGGGCGAGCGGCCGAACGCAAGCCCACGCGCCGGAAGTAGACGGCGCCGTGTACGTCGACTGGAGCCGGGAAGATGGGGGCGGTGCTCGAGGGGGGGAAATGATCGACGTGAGAATTACCGCTGCACTAGACTACGACTTGATGGGTGAAAAATTCCATGCCTAAAGCCGATCCCGAAAAAGAAAAAAAACAGCGAAAAGAGTTCTTGAAGCAGGCTTCCGAGATGCTCGAAGAGATGAAGCGCTCCCTGATGAAGGAAATGCAGGGGCGCGTCAAGGAAGAGACAGAAGGCGTCAAGGACGAGGGTCGCGATACCTACGATCTTGCCAGCGATGAGCGGGATCGCGAGATCAATTTTATTCTCAACGATCGCGAGCGCGAAAAGCTTTTGGCGATCGACGAGTCGCTCCAGCGGATTGCCGACAAAACCTACGGCATTTGCGAAAGCTGCGAAGGCGAGATCCAGCTCGGTCGGCTTAAGATTCTTCCGTTTACCCGCCTGTGCGTCAAATGCCAGGAGGAAAACGAGAAGGAAAGCAAACGCCAGAAGACCCTGGAAAACGAACGAAGCTACCGCAAGCTCGACGTCACCGATTTTGAGGAAGACGGTTTCTAGATCTTCTTCCCGCAAATAGAAAGGGCGCGGTCAAAAGCCGCGCCCTTTTCTATTTGGGAATCGAGTCGGGAAATTCAGCAGGCCTTTACTCTCCCTTGGCCGGAGTGAATTGCATCTTCGTTAAGAAGTTTTTCTCGCCCTTGGTGACGTACTCGACCGAGGCCGACGATCCTAATCCGACTTCAGACATTTTGACTTTCGATTCTTTGATCTCAGTGGCCTTGGTTTTCGCGTTGTAATCCAACGTCACCAGCTTGCCTTCCTTGGTAACGACGATCATATAGTTCTTTTCGGTGTCGAGCAGGCCGATATCGCCGGAAATTTTCTCGGCCTTGGCCTTTTCTCCACCTTCGGCTTGCCCTTAGCCGGCTCGTCCGCTTTTTTCTCCTGGGAGACCACGGGAGACGCCAAAGCCAGCGCCAGAATGACCGCCATACCGATTACACCATTCGATTTCGCTCTCATTTACCTGTCCTCCTGGTTCAAAACTATAAAAGATTCGACCGAGCGTCCTTACTCGCCCTTGGCCGGCACGAATTCCACGCTCGAAGCGATATTTTTCTCGCCTTGCTTGGTGTACTGAACCACCGCTGAGGAGCCAAGACCGATATCCGCGACTTTAGCGTTGACCGGCTCTCTTTGGGTAGGCTGGAACTTTGGGTCGAAATCGATGGTAACGAGTTTTCCTTCCTTCGTGACCAAGATCATATAATTCTTCTCCGTGTCCAGCAGCCCCACATCTCCGGCCACCTTGGTCCCCTTCGCCTCTGCCTTCTTCTCACCCGGATCCTTAGCCTCAGCTTTCGCCGCCGGGGCTGGAGCCGGTGCTGCGGGCTTCGGCGCCATTTCCTCCTGAGTCGAGCAGGCAGCCATGAGGAACATCAGTGACAAGGCTGCGACCCCGGTAATCGACAACAAGTGTTTCATCTTACAACCTCCGCGCTAGTGAAAATTTGCTTGGAATAGCGTGGATACTTATCGTGAGCGTCCTGGCATCTCAATACGCTTAAGGTATGATTTTGCCCCAACGCGCCTGCCTGACGCATAGGTCTAGAGTCGTATGCATTGTGTGGCACGGGATTACCGGTTTGCATCGTTAGGCGTTTGATGTATTTTCACGTCGATGGTGCTCCGCAATTCAATGCGAGGTCTTACATGTTACCGATCAAAGTCGTAATCGCGGATGATCACGCGCTTTTTCGGGATGGGCTGCGAAAAATCCTCTCCCTGGAAAAAGATATTCTCGTGGTCGGTGAAGCGGGAAACGGGGATGAAGTCCCTAGGATCGTCGAACGCACGAAACCCGACGTGCTGCTCCTCGATTTAAAGATGCCCAAGGGCGACGTGGTGCAAAACCTGCTCGAGGTCGGGGCCAGAAGTCCCGCGACGCGAGTCATGATTCTCACGGCCTTTTCCGACGAAGAAAACGTCCTGAACGCCGCCAAAGGCGGCGCCAAAGGCTATGTTCCCAAAGGCGTTCCTTCGGCCACCCTCCTGCAAGCGATTAAAGTCGTTCACGGCGGCGGCTTTTGGATCGACAAGGAAATCCCTTCCTGGGAAACCTTTCAGGAAATCGTTGAAGTGCAGTCGACGCCTCGAGAAGCGGCGCCGCAGGTCGATGAGAACATCAAAGCGTTAACCAAGCGAGAAATGGAAATCCTCCGGCTCGTCGCCGAAGGACTGACCAACGAGGAAATCGGCAAGAAGATTTTTATCAGCGAAAAAACCGTGAAGACCCATCTCACCAATATTTTCGACAAGCTCAAGGTCAATAACCGTTTCAAGGCGGCGCTTATGCTGATCGGCCACCCCAACTGATTCCTAGTAGGAAAACATCCTTCAGCGCCATGGCGGCACTCAGAAAAATCACACCCGAGGAAAGCTGGCTCGCGCAACGGGAAAACGCGGTGGCTTGGATGCGCGTCGCGTTCGCGGCAGTCGCTGTTTTCGTCATCCAGCTAAACCCGGAGCGCGTCGCCCGATTCCCCGAGTTGTCGGCGTTCTCCCTCGGTTCGTTTTTTATTTACAGTCTCGTGGTCCTCTATCTCGCCTTGCACGGCAAGCTTACGTCTTCGCCGCTCGGCATCCTGACAAACTCGCTCGACGTCGTGTGGATCGCCGCGATCGTTTTTTCCACCGGCGGGACGCGAACGCCGTTTTTCTTCTACTACACGTTTCCGGTGATCACGGCGAGCATCCGCTGGGGGCTCAAGGGCAGCATTCCCGTGGCTCTGGTCGGCATATTTCTTTACGGCGTGGTCCGCCTTACGCTCGCCGCGGAATCCATGGAGGCGCCGATCGGCATCGACGTGCTGCTCATCCGCAGTCTCTACTTGATCTTGCTGGCCTGCATCTTCGGCTACATCAGCGAGTTCGAAAGAAACCAGAACCAACGCCTTCTTGCGCTCTCTAAAACGGCGGGCGAGGTGGCCGCGTTCCAGGAGCGCCGCAGAATCAATTTCGAATTGCACGATGGCATCTTGCAGTCACTGGCGACGCTCATTCTGCGCATCGAAGGCTGCGGCAAACGTCTGCCGGACTCCCAGAAAGAGCTAGCCGAGGAGCTGCGCTCGTTGGAAGAATTTACCCGCGATTCGATGAAGCAAATCCGGCAGTTTCTTTCCGGACAGCAGTCCAAACCGCTGGTCGCCGGCACGTTGATAGAAAAACTGCGCGAGGAGGCCCGCTTCCTGCGTGACGGCATGGGCTTGGACGTCGTTATCGAGAGCGAGCCTGAAGACTTGGAGCTGCCGCACGACGTGGAGCGGGAAGTCTATTTCGTGCTGCGCGAAGCACTCACCAACGTGACCCGTCATTCCCACGCCTCGAAAGTCGAGGTTCAGCTCAAATGGAAAAACGGCGTGCTGGAAGGATTCCTCAGGGACAATGGCGTGGGCTTCAACTGCGACCACGTCAAAGACGCGCCTGGCTTCGGCTTGAACGGAATGCAACAGAGGATTAAAGAAATCGGGGGAGAACTCCTGGTGAAGTCCTCCCCCGGACAAGGAACCAAGGTGGCATTGCAGGTGCCGCTTCAACCAGCGGCAATGGAATAGATGCTCTATTCACCCTTAGCGGGCCGGAAAATCATCTTGGTCAGATAGTTTTTGTCCCCTTTGGTCATATACTCCACATTGGCAGAGGAACCTAGCCCGACATCAGACATCTTCGATTTCGTGTCCCGCAGCTCAGTCACTTTGGTTTTGCTATTGTAATCAAGGGTGACCAACTTTCCATCCTTCGTCACCACGATCATGTAATTCTTCTCGGTGTCCAAGAGGCCGATGTCTCCAGCTACTTTCTCGGCTTTAGCCTTTTCCTTTGCAGCGTCAGCTTTCTTTTCTTGAGCAAGAACTGGAGCCGACAGCACGCCCACCATCAACACGGCCGTTAGACTTGCAATTTCCGCCTTCATTGCGTTCTCCTTGTGCGTTCTCGTTTTGATCCCATTCTTTCGTAATATTACTCACCCTTGGCCGGGAGGTATTCGATGCTTGTTGCCACGTTTTTATCACCCTGCTTGGTGTACTGGACTGTTGCGGAGGAGCCTAAACCGATATCCGAGACCTTTGCCGGATGCGGAGTTCGCTCGATCGCCTGCGCCTTGGCATCGAAATCGATCGTCACCAGCTTTCCTTCCTTCGTCACGATGATCATGTAGTTCTTCTCGGTGTCGAGAAGCCCAATATCGCCGGCGATTTTAGTAGCCTTGGCTTTTTCGGCGGGCGCCTTCGCCTCAGGCGCCGGTGCAGGCGCTGCGGGCTTCGCCGCTGGCTTCGGTGCCATATCCTCTTGTGTTGAACAGGCTGAGAGCGCCAACATACACGAGACAGAAACTACTCCTCCCAGTCGCAGAAAACCTTTCATAACACCTCCTCATTAAGACTTAAGTCTAAAGTCGTATACTTTAGCGAATGCGACGTTGTCAAGCGTCTTTTTGTACCCTACGGCCTGCAGTTTGAATTGCGTGGTGGCGACACCGTGTAGCCGCGACATCAGACGTTTCGATGCCGAATTCGATGGAGATACAAACCGTAAGCGACTCACGCACAGCCCGGCCTTCTCGATGTTCGTTGTGCGGGCTATGTGCCGCGTTTGACCTTTGAGCCGAGCACAAGTCAGTCACTGGGCGTCAGAAATTTACGGTGATCAATCCGATCGGACAACTACTGAACCCTTCGCTTGCCGTACAAGCGAAGGTGATAAAAGCACCTTGATTAGCAGATGTCGCAGAAGAGGCTTAGATCACAAAATGTAGCGACTCTGCGCGATCCCTCACGATTTACGCAAGGCAGCATTCTGGTGGCTTCCGGTTGGCTGAATAATGTACGCCCGTTTTCTGCCCAGTCAGACACGTTCGGCTCATCGATCCAGCCAGCGTGTCCGATCAATTTCGCGCCTGGCTGGACACTGGAAACTCCAGCACAGAGCCCTATTGCCATGGGAGATGATTTTCCGGAGTCGCATATTCCAGAGTCTTGCGACTACGCATGGCGGCAGCACGACAGCAATCACTGCCCATCCCAAACCTTTGTTCTCCAAAAAAAAGGGGGAGCCGTGGCTCCCCCTTTTTGCTCACGCGTTCAGCTCTCGCTAGAACGTGTATCTCCAGTTGAGCATGACATCGACCCAGTCGCCGCCTTTACCGTTTCGACATCCCGTAGCGGGGGTAACATTGGGCGTGTTGCAAATCCCGAGATTATGCGCGGCCTGGTTGGCTCCATTGCGTAGGTTCGACGCGTCATACCAGAGAAAGCTGGTACCCACGCTCATCCGCGGCGCAATGAAATACCAGATATCCCACTCGCGGAGCAGAATGCGGGTACGATGGAATTGATTCATAGTGTCCGCCGATACCCGTGTCAGCACAAGGGATGCCCGTGTTGCCGTTACAATCCATCGACATGTTCACGCGCTCAAAGTGGGTGCCGATCAAGATCGATCCCGGTGTCGTCGCCGATCCGGTAAAGAACCCCTTCGGGCTCCACAGGAAAAGATCGTGGCCGATCAGGAAGCTGTTGGCGCTCTTTCTTGCACGTCCGCTCGGCTTCCACGCCCGGTCTTCGCTCTGCTGGAATGAGCCCATTCCGCGCAACGTATAGGGACCGATATTCCACACGATGCCGGGACCGTGGCGCGATGGAGGCCATCGCCGATCGAATCGGCGCCCGTGTCAAACAAGGTCTGCCTGCCACCGTCGCCGTGATCCTGTACACGGTAACGGCTGCAGCCATTGTCAGCGCGCGATTATCCGCGTTACAGAACCAACTGAACCATACTCGAAAGTGTAGACCCCGAATCCATTTACTTTTTAGCTGCGAGAACGGTTGAATGCTCAGGTAGGCGTTGAAGTCCTTGCGATCGGTAAAGCTCTGCAACCCGTCGTCGCCTTCGGCGATCGAAGACATGCCGAGCTGGAACTTGCCGATACGCCCTGGAATGAAGATGCCGGCCAACGAACGATCATCCCAGTTGAGCACGATGCCTTGTCCCGCCCGTCCGGTGTTGAACCCATCGTTGCGGGTGTGAAGATCGTACTCCGCCTGCGCGCCGACCGCCCCGGATCCCTGCCGCGCCAAGCTCCCGCCATGAGCGTTCTGCACTTCCATGCCCAACTGCACCGTCGGCAGCCAGGGATGCAGATCCTCGGCGTGGAACTGCAGCGCGCCGCGCTGCAGGATCGACCCGAAATCGTCGCCCGTAGCATTCTTGCCGGTGCCCGTGCCCCATCCGTCCAAGTCCAACGTCGCTTCGAGCTCCCACAGACAGTTGTTGATGCAGTAAATAAACCCGGGCCGAAACCGCCGGCCCATCAACTCGCCTTGGGTCCGGCCGACCTGGTCGCGCCCGGATTCGAAGTTCATGCGGAAGTGCGACTCTAACGTGAACCGCACGCCCCACGACTTGTCCGCCGCTTCGATGTTCAAGCCGTTGCCCGGTCGATACTCGAACGTCGGCAACGCTGCTGCCGCCGCCGTCGCTTCTTTCTTCAACTCGACCTGCTGGGTCTTTAACTGCATCAGTTCCTGCTCGAGCGATTTGATCTTGTCATCGACGCTCTGCGCAGAAGCCGGGGCCGCAGCGAAAAGCACAGCCGACAGCAGTGCCAATTTCACCAACCTCTTCTTCATTGTGCCTCCTTTGCCTCCAGTTTTTCTTTAATGCACTCGTGTCTAATTTCGGCGATTTTTAGCCCAACTGTTACAACCTGTCAAGCCTAAAGTTGTAGCCTATGCGTAATTAACTACGTCAATTATTGTACTATCATGCTACGAAATGGCCGTTTTTAACTCGCATCCACTCGTCTGTCAAGCCTAAAGTTGTATATAATATACGCCTAGTTGCGTTGAGTCATTAGGAATAGCCAGACTTACGGTTTACACTCGTCGATAGTTTTGCCGTTCGGGAGATTTGCCAGACTCTTCGCGATCCCGAACGTTACCGCGAATATTGTGATAATAAGCGTGCTTAGGTAGACTTCGGGCGATGTTGACGAAGCGAGTGATTCCCTGCCTCGATGTCAAAGGAGGACGGGTGGTCAAAGGAACCCGTTTCCTCGATCTCCGAGATGCAGGCGACCCCGTTGAGGTTGCCCGCCTCTACGACGCCGAAGGGGCCGACGAGCTCTGCTTCCTCGACATCACCGCGTCGCACGAGCAGCGAGGCATTATTCTTGACGTCGTAGCGCGAACCGCCGAGCAGGTTTTCATGCCGTTAACCGTCGGCGGCGGCATCAGCCAGATTGACGACATCCGCGCTCTTCTTCGAGCCGGTGCCGACAAAGTTTCCATCAACACCGGCGCGGTGAATCGCCCGGAGTTTGTCCGGGAAGCCGCGGAAGTGTTTGGCAGTCAATGCATCGTTGTCGCCATCGACGCCAAACGATCCGGCGACGGATGGGAAGTTTTCACCCACGGCGGCCGTAACCCGACCGGAATCGACGCCTGCGCGTGGGCGGAGAGAATGGCGAGCTATGGCGCCGGCGAGATCCTGCTTACCAGCATGGACTGCGATGGCACTAAAACCGGCTACGACCTTGCGCTGACGCGCGCAATCGCCGACCGAGTGGGCATACCGGTGATTGCTTCAGGCGGGGTCGGCAATCTCGAGCATATCTACGAGGGCCTGACTCGTGGCGGAGCGAGCGCGGCGCTGGCCGCTTCGATTTTTCATTTCCGCGAATATTCGGTCGCCGAGTGCAAGGACTATCTTCGCGCCCGGGGCGTGGCGGTGCGTCCGGCACAGCGCGATACGGTTTGAGCTAATCCGAACTGGTCTTTACGAGAAAGAAACTTGGGGCTCTCGAATCTTTCGGCGTGAACCGCCAACGAAATCTCAATGTCCGCCCAAGCTCGTCACAATTTCAGGAGAGTTTGCCGCCCGCCGCCCGTTCGGTGACGCGAATACCGCGCGCTTGCGCGGCGGATCGAAAAACGGCAGCTTGACCACGATCGCGTCCGCGGTCTTTCGCTTGTGCTCGACCGTCACTTCGAAATCGACTCGAGTTCCCGATTGAATAAACTCCTTTTCGATCGTGGCAAGCGCGATGTACTTTTTTAACGTCGGCGACCACGCGCCGGTGGTCGCATGGCCGACTTGGCGATCGTCTTTGTAAACCGGCACCCCGCCGCGCCATGCAACGAGCGGGAAGTAGGGCGGCAAGCCTACGTTCTGGTAAAGATATTCGTACCCGTCGAGATTGATCTCCAGGCCGACGACTTGGCGCGACGGGCCGCCTTTACTAGTGACTGCCATAAGAGCTTCGGCGCCGATGAAGTGTTCCTTTTTTAAGTCCACGGTCCAGCCGAGCCCGATCTCGAAGGGCGAATAGCGCTGCGAAGCGATCAGTGCCTTCTCCGCGCCGATGTAGTCAACCTCGAGAAGAATGAAGCCCGCTTCCAGGCGCGCGACGTCGAGAGCGAGAATACCCGCCGGCTTGATGCCAAAGTTCTTGCCTCTTTCCACGAAAACATCCCAAAGCCGTTCTGCATGCTCCCGGCTCACCCAAATCTCATATCCTAAATCTCCCGTATAACCCGTTCTCGACACAATGACGGGCACATCAGAAATCTTGCACTTCGCCAGACGAAAAAATCGGAGCCCGCCCAAGTCGGCATCGACAACGTCCTGGAGAATCCTGAAAGCGTTGGGACCTTGGAGCGCTAGGGCACCGATCTGTTCTGAAACCTCATCGATCGAAACATCCATCCCAACGGCATTGAGCTTCAGCCAGCGCAGGCTCGGATCGGCCAAGTTGAGGCGAAAATGATCGTCGGCGAGGCGAAACACGGTCCCGTCTTGAATCACCGCGCCGTCGTCTTCACAAAGGCAGCCGTAAAGCGCCTGGCCCACGGCGCACTTTGCCGCGTCGCGTGTCATCACCCTGTTGACGAGCTTGAGCGCATCACGACCGCGAATTTCATATTTGTAAAGCGGCGAGACATCGATCAGCCCGGCCGAGTTTCGGATTGCGTGGTACTCGTAGTCATGCATCACATCGTACGAACCCGCGACAAAATAGCCGGACCAGTTCCGCCAGTTCTGGCTTTCGGAAAGCGCCGAGGTCCGCGAATGAAAGGGAGTTCCAACGGGCATAAACTATTTTGGATTTTTGATAGTTCGACCAAGCTCAGTACAAGTTTTGGATTTTGGATTCACGGAAAAACGCCAATCACGTTGACTTCGCAGATGAAATTACCAAATATGCTCTCTTAAGCAAATTCCATCCATGGCCAACTACGATGCGATCATCATTGGCGCCGGCCATAACGGCCTCACCAGCGCCGCCTACCTAGCCAAAGCCGGAAAGAAAGTGCTCGTGCTCGAACGGCGCCATGTCGTGGGCGGTGCCGCGGTCACGGAGGAAATTTATCCGGGCTTCAAGTACTCGGTTTGCTCTTACGTCGTGAGCCTGCTCCGGCCCGAGGTGATCCGCGAGCTCGATCTTCCGAAATACGATCTCGAGATCATACCGCTCGACAGCACCTTTACGCCGCTGCCGAACCGCGATTATCTTTTCCGCTGCGGTGATCATGCGCGCACGCGCCGCGAGATCGCCCGTCATTCGCCGACCGACGCCGAAGCCTACGAGCAATACGGCCAATTGATGGTGCAGATGGCCATGGCGGTCAAACCGCTGCTCGGCATGATCCCGCCGGAGCCGACGACCTGGAATCCGAAAGATCTTTTTGGTCTCGCTCGAGTCGGCAGCCACTTCCGCGGTCTCGGGGAGAAGCTTGTCTACGAGCTTACGAAACTCATGACCATGAGCTCTGCCGATTTTCTCGACGAGTGGTTCGAGACCGAGGCGCTCAAGGCAACCATGTCGGCAAGCGGCATCATCGGAACATTCATGGGCCCGCGCTCTCCTGGGACCGCCTACGTGCTGCTGCATCATTACATGGGCGAGCTCGACGGCGCGTTTCGTTCGTGGGGTTTCGCTCGGGGCGGAATGGGCACGATCAGCCGCGTGATCGCCGATGCGGCGCGCGCCCACGGCGCGGAGATTCGAACTCAAGCTCCAGTCGATCAGGTTTTGATCAAAAACGGCCGAGCCACTGGTGTGGTGCTCAGTTCAGGCGAAGAGATTCAGAGCAAAATCGTCGTTTCCGGCGTCGATCCCAAGCGCACATTTTTAAAGATGGTCGATGCCAAACAGCTCGATGCTTCATTCGTCAAGCAGGTGAACGATTTCAAAATTCGCGGTTCCTCGGCCAAGGTCAACCTCGCTCTTGACGCGCTGCCCAACTTCACCGCGATGCCCGGCGAAGGTCCGCACCTCGCCGGCGCCATTTCGATTAGCCCGAGCTTGGACTACATCGAACGTGCCTACGACGACGCTAAGTTCGGCGATTATTCGCGCCGCCCATACATGGATATCATTCTGCCTTCGATGCTCGACCCATCCATGGCGCCGCCGGGTAAGCACGTCATGTCGATCTTCGTGCAATACGCGCCGTATCATCTGAAAAGCGGCTCGTGGCCTGAAAAGCGCGAAGCACTGGGAGATACGGTCATCGAGACGCTCAGCGAGTACGCGCCGAATCTAAAGGACATCATACTCCACCGCCAAGTCGTCACTCCCTGGGACCTCGAACAGGAATTCGGCCTTACCGAGGGGAATATTTTTCAGGGCGAGTTGACCCTCGACCAACTTTTTTTTCTCCGGCCGGTACCAGGCTGGGCGAAGTACCGCACCCCCATCAAGAATCTTTACATGTGCGGCGCCTGCACGCATCCAGGCGGCGGCGTGATGGCGGCCTCAGGACGGCTCGCGGCGCTGGAAATCCTCAAAGACATGAAATTGAGGCTAATGTAACTGCTGTGGCAAACTACGACGCGATTATCGTCGGCGCCGGTCACAACGGTTTGGTCACCGCGGCGTATCTCGCCAAAGGCGGCAAGAAAGTTCTCGTCCTCGAGCGCCGCTCGAATGTCGGCGGTATCGCCGCGACGGAAGAAATATTTTCCGGCTTCAAATATTCCACCTGCGCGCATCTCGCCGCATCGTTCGCCGGCGAGATCGTCACCGATCTCGATCTCAGAAGGCACGGCTTCGAGCCGCTCGCCCTCGATCCCCTGATCTTTGCGCCGAGTCTGAACGGACAGGCGTTGACGATTCTCCGCGACCGCACCAAAGCCGCAGCGGAGATCGCCCGCCACTCCAAGGCAGACGCCGACGAGTACAACGCTTTCTGCGCTCTCGCGAAAAATCTCTCTGGGTTTCTCCGAACTCTTTATGGCATGCCGCTGCCGAACAAAGCCAACCACGAGAGCTTCAACCTCGCCGATCTTGTGAAGATCGGCTGGAAGTTTCACCGCCTCGGTGAAAAAGAGATGTACGAGTTTCTCCGCATTCTGCCAATGAGCAGCGCCGATCTGCTGAACGAATGGTTCGAGAACGATCTCCTCAAAGCGGCGCTGGCTGCAAGCGGCATGCTCGCGTCTTTCGTCGGACCGCGCCAACAGGGGACTGCGTTCAACATGCTGCACCACCAGCTCGGCGAATCCAATGGCGCGCTCCGCACGGCAGGCTTTGTCCGCGGTGGCATCGGCAATCTCTCTGAAGCGCTTGCCCGCGCCGCGCGGCAGTTCGGCGCTGAGATCCGCATGCAGGCCGAAGTCGCCAAGATCGCCACCAAAAATGGCGGCGCGACCGGCGTGATTTTGGGTAACGGCGATGAAATCGATGCTGCTCAGGTGATTTCGAGCGCCGATGTGAAGCAAACCTTTCTGAAGCTCGTCGAGCCTACCTATCTCGATCCGCATTTCTTGCTGCAAGTGAAAAACATTCGCTCGCGCGGCACCGTGGCAAAGATCAATTTAGCGCTCGATACCCTGCCGAAATTTTCTGACGATCCGGCGGCGTTGGGCGGCATCATTCACATCGGCCCGAGTCTCGATTACCTGGAGCACGCCGCCGATGATGCCAAGTACGGACGATTTTCCCGGCAGGCGTTTCTGGAAATCACTATTCCGTCAATCGCCGATCCGTCTCCCGCTCGAGCGGGAAAACACGTGATGTCGGTCTGGATGCAGTCCGCACCTTACAAGCTTCAGGAAGGTCATTGGCACGAAAAGCGAGAGGCGCTCGGCGATGCGGTTGTTGACTTGATCGAGAATTACGCGCCCGGCTTCAAGAGCTCGATTCTTCACCGCCAGGTGTTGACGCCGCTCGACCTGGAAGAAAGCTATGGCGTTACCGGCGGGCACATCTATCACGCGGAAATGGCGCTGGATCAGATTCTCTTTATGCGGCCGGTTCCAGGTTGGTCCCGTTACCGCACGCCCATCGAAAATTTGTTTCTCTGCGGCTCGGGAACGCATCCCGGCGGCGGTATCACGGGCCTTCCCGGCTACTACGCCGCGAAGGAAATGCTCAGGAAACGCCGGCGCAACAAGTAGCTTCCCGCCTTTGAATTTCATCCGCTCCGTGGTAGACGAAAAATACTTCCCGAAGCTACCGAAAAGGCCGAAAGCATGCGCATCTATCTAGGATTGTCAGAAAGCTCTCTGCCCCATCAAACGAGAATTTTCGCCGAGATCGACGGGAAGCTCCTCGATTTGAACGTGGCGTACGCGCGGTGTTTGACTCAGTCGGGCGACGCCGTGCGCGCCTACGAGCGCGCCGCATTTTATTTTCCCGAAACTATCGCCGGCTTTTTTGAACGCGGCGGGCAGTCGCGCCAAGCTTTGGAGGAAGTCGTTTCATTCGTGCGACAGGCCGGTCTCAGCGACCTGCGCGGCCCGGCCGGCGAGCGAACTGTGTTCGATCCGGCGGAGATCCGTCTACTGCCGCCGATACAAAATCCTGCAAAAAGTTTCGTCATCGGTTTTTCTGATAAGGCGCGGGTGGAGGCCATGCCCAAGGCGGAAATTCCCACGGGCTATTACAAACTGCCGCAGACTTTCATCTCCAACGGCTCGCCGATCATCTGGCCAAAATTTTCCGACGAAGTTGACGCCGATGCTTGCCTAGCGCTCGTGATCGGCAAAGCCGGCAAGAGAATCGACCCGGTAGAGGCCTGGGACCACATTGCCGGCGTCACCTTGCTCATCGACATCACCGCGCGCGACATCAACCGGCGCGAGGGGCTCACCACCAACAACCTTCTCGGCAAGAACTTTCCGTCGAGCACTTCTCTGGGGCCGGCGCTGCTTCTACACCCTACGCGAAAAGAGTTGGAAGACGCTGGAGGTCGAGCTGGCGGTTGACGGCGATATCCGGCAAAAATTCGCTCTGCGCAATTGCGTTTTTACCATCGAGCAGATCGTTGCCCGCTGGTCGATTCTTGGGATCAAGCCGGGCGATTTTCTCGCCATCGGCGCCAGCATGGCCCTCCAGGGCGACAGACTGCAAAACCCTGTGCCCCTCAAGATCGGTTCGACCCTGCGCTGCTCGTCGCCGACTATCGGCGAGCTGTCGCATCGAGTGATTGCCGCGGGAGGATTGCGTCGATGAAGCTCGTCACCTATCTCGATCAACGCCGGGAGCGGATCGGCGCCGTCGACAACGCCGGCCGTCTCGTTGATTTGCATCGGGCTTACGCATCTTACCTGCGCGATGTGGAAACCAATCCGTCCGCCGATGAACTGGCGCGGTTTACCCTCGGCCGTGACATGGTCGAGTTCTTAAAGCGCGGTGAGAAAGCTTTGGATGGAGCACGCAAAGCTCTCTCTTATTTGGAAGGCCATCCGAACAGCGCGGCTGACGCCATCCTCGATTCGAAACAAATCCGGCTCATGGCGCCCGTACCCCGGCCGGGCGCTCTCGTTTCGGCGGGAAAGAATTTTTCCGATCACGTGGCCGAAATGGCATCGAAGAAAGGCCCGAGCTCGCCAGTGGCTTTCCTCAAGCTTCCCGGCACGGTGATCGGGCCCGAAGACGACATTCCCCATCCGCCGGAAGTGAAAAACCTCGATTATGAAGTCGAGCTCGCCATCGTTATCGGCAAGCCCTGCGTCGACGTGAGCGAGGACGAAGCGCTGGATTACGTGGCGGGTTATTCGGCATTCAACGACATCAGCGCCCGCGATGTGATTCGCGGCGAGAACAAGACCGGCATCCATCTCATGGGCAAGAGCTTCCCGGGCTTCGCCCCGATGGGTCCTTATCTCGTCACCGCCGACGAGATTCCCGATCCTCAGAATTTGAAATTGAAACTGTCGGTCAACGGCGAGACCCGCCAGGACTCGAACTTGAGCTTCATGATTTTCAAGATCCGCGAGATGATCGCCTATTGGTCGCAGATGGGGCTCAATCCCGGCGACGTGCTGACAACGGGCACGCCGCGCGGCGTTGCCGCCGGAAGAAAGCCGGACCAGGTACCCTGGTGGCTCAAGCCGGGCGATGTGGTCGAAGCCGAAGTCGAGAAAATCGGCCGGCTACGTAATCGCATCGTTGCGGAATGATCGCGCCGCAAGTTCACGTGAAGGAGAAAACCGCATGTCGGACAATGTTAAACCTGTCGTCCAACCTACCGGCCTTATCCATGGCCACAGCGAATGCCGCTATCTCGATGAGACGATTCCAGTCCTAACGCGAGTCCTGGCGTTGGATCTGATCGAGCGAAAAGACGGCCAGGCCGTGCTTAAGCACCCCAACACCGGCTGGAAGCTCATCCTCCACGAGGGCGGCGCCGAGGTAAAAGACAAGCCCGAGCGCAATCACTACGGCGTGCGCGTTTCCAACAATGAGGAAGTCGACAACGCCTACCGGTATCTCCTCGCCAACAAGGAAAAACTCGGACTTAAGAAAGTCGTCAAGCGCAAGGAGCGTGACGGTTCTTACTCGATGTTCTTCGTCGAGCCGGGCGGCAATTATTGGGAGATTGAGTCCTACGAGAACCGCCACAAAGCCGGCTTGCCGGAACACGTCTCATATCCGTGGATAATCAAACTGACTGAGGAAAGGCTCCCCGGCTGCGGCTACATCCCGCAAGCGATGACTCACGGCACCATGGAATGCACGACTCTTGCGGCTTCGGTCAAATTCTATAAAGAAGGCCTCGGCCTCGACGTGATCACTCACGTGCCGACCGTAAGGCCCCACGACATCAAGCATCCGTCAACGCCCTGGTATGTGGTGAGCCTCGAAGTGCCGCCCAAGAACAAGCATTATCTAACGCCGCTCCAGCGCTACACCGTCGCGGTGGAATCGGCGACCGCGCTCGCTGAAGCGCACCGTGAGATGAGCGAGCGCCGCGAGGAGTTCGGCACGACGTCCATAGAAGCCGTTAAAGATATACCTGAAGGGCAATCCTTTTTGATCTGCGACCTCGACCGCAACTGGTGGGAAATCGCCTGGATCAGCAATTGAGCGCCGCCGAGCCATCTCAATCACGACAATCAATCATTGACTGGAGATTAACCCAGTGAAACCAGCGATCGCATCCCTCGGCATCACCAAAGGCCACTACGAATGCAATTCCCTGGACGAAACGGTCCCGGTGCTTTCTCATTTATTGGGCCTCGAAGTGGTCGAACAGCGCGACAAACAGGCCACGATGAAACACCCGAACACCGAATGGCTGCTCGTCGTTCACGAAAATGGGCCGGACGCTCCGGATAAACCCTTTCGCAACCACTACGGCGTGCGCGTAACGAATAACGAAGAAGTGGATCGGGCTTATCAATATTTGATGGCCAGAAAAGCCGAACTCGGCTTGAAGAAAGTCGTTATGCGCAACGAGCGCTCCGGCTCCTATTCGGTCTTCTTCGTCGAGCCCGGCGGCAATTATTGGGAGATCGAGTCTTATCAGCACCGCCACGAAGCGGGCTTGCCGTACGATGTTTCGTATCCTTGGACCAAGCAGATCACCGAAAATCAATTCCCCGGCAGAGGCTATATTCCCCAGGCTTTCACCCACGGGACCATCGAATGCAACGACTGGCAATCGTCCGTCAAATTCTACACCGACGCCTTGGGCATGGAGATGATCACCCACGTGACAACGCCCAAGCCGCACAACATCAAACATCCATCGAATCCATGGTATGTCGTTAGCCTCGAAGTTCCCGAGCGGAGCCGCAAATATCTCGGCCCGCTGCAGCGCTTCACCATCGCGGTCGAATCACCGGCCAAGCTCAGCGAAGCGCGCGCCGCACTGGAAACACGGCGTTCCGAATTCAACATCCAGGAAATCACCGGCATCGAACAGAGTGAAGCCGGCCAATCGTTCTTGCTTTGTGATCTCAATCGCAACTGGTGGGAGATCGAGTGCGCTCACGACTAACTGACCTGGCACACTAATTTGAAGCGAGCGTATTTTCCCAAACCACTACTCCAATACTCCATCACTCCATGACTCCAATCTCTCACCGGAGGCCTCATCCATGAACGTCAACGACCTCAACGTTAAGAAAACCGGCCTGCTCTTTTTCGACATGCTGAACGTTTACTATCTCGGCGCTTCGGCTGAGGCGCAGAAGCGAATGAAGCCGGTAGTCGAAAACGCCGTGCGACTCATGGAAGCTGCGCGCAAGATATCGATGCCGATCTACTACGCCATGGCCAACCACCGCCCCGACGGCGAGAGCCGCAGCATGATCGTCACCGACACGGACATGCGGCTTCGGCCCTGGCCGGGCGGCGAGTGCAACCCGACCGTTCACGGCGCCGTCGAAGGCAGTTGGGAGCAAGGGGTGATCGAAGAAATCGCCCCGCGCCCCGAGGATTACATCATTCCCAAATACCGCTGGAGCACGTTTCACCAGACCTATTTCGACCTTGCGCTCCGCTCGCGCGGCATCGACACGATCATCATTTCCGGGGGCGCCGTCGATGTCGGTGTCGCTTCGACCGTCTACTCAGCGCGTGATCATGACTACAATATCATCATAGTGCGCGACGCGTGCAGCAACTCCCATGAAGACTCCCTCGCGGCGTTCATGAACACCGTCTTTCCGCGCATGGCGCGGGTAAGAACCACGGACCAGGTCCTGGAAATGATTCAGAAAGCCGCAGCATCCGCAAAGGCAGTAGCAAGGCAGAATACCGAGCCCGATTGCACAGCGAGGAGGCCGCTTGCTGTCACCCGCCGTCCTGTCGATTGTGTATCGTTTCCATTCACGAGCACACAGCATCGTCCGAGCTTCTTTGCCAATTCTGAGATTGACTTTAGGCCTTCCAAGGAGGGGCTAGCTCCAGCTAATTCGATTTGATAATAGGTTTTCGGGCTTGGCCTATGCCAAAAGTCTTAGTCATTGAGAAGAAGCCCGCGATTCAAGCCCTGCTGCGGAGCGATTCGTCGGAGAGTCCATTGCGGTCGAGCACGTCTGCAGCATCGATCAAGCCGCGGAGCATTTCATCGCGGCCAGATATCATGTTCTCATCTGGGACGCCGTTAGTTCAAAGACCGAACAGTCCAAAGGCCTGGAGTTTCTGGACAGGCTCACCAAGAATTCAGCCCGCACCTACATCATCGTCGTTACTGATCAATGGACAAGTCCCATCGGTCTTGATCGTCTGAGAGCCTACGCGCATCGAACGCTGACTCATCCCGTGCAGGGAGATGAGATCCACGCTCTCGTGACTCAAGCGTTTCTTCAGCAAGCGTCCGGCGACGACGTTATCGGCAACAGTGAAACTTCGGTGCCTCTGGAATTTGAAGGCATGCTGGGCGTCAGCCTGCCCATGCAAGAGGTTTTTAAGAGGATCGTTGAAGCGGCGTCTGAGGACATTTCCGTGTTGATTACCGGAGAAACCGGCACGGGCAAGGACATGGTCGCGTCGGCCATTCACAGGCGCAGCAGACGCAGTAACGGTCCCTACGTCGCGGTCAACACCGGAGCGATTTCGTCCGAGTTGATCGCCAGCGAACTCTTCGGGCGCGAGAAAGGCGCATACACGGGCGCGGTTGAATCCGCCAAAGGGCATTTCGAGCAAGCTCACGGCGGCACGATCTTCCTCGATGAGATCAGCACCATCAACGAGAAAGCCCAGGTGAGTCTCCTGAGAGTTTTGGAGACGAAAACCTTCCGCCGGGTCGGCGGCGAGAAGGACATTTGCGCCAACGTTCGCGTCATCGCGGCAACCAATGAACACCTGGAAGAGGCCGTGAGACAAAAGAGATTTCGCGAGGATCTTTTTTATCGTCTTGATGTGTTTCGTATTCACGTGCCGCCTCTGCGCGAGCGCCCAGGCGGCGTGGCGCTTCTGACCAACCATTTCGTGCCTCATTTCAATGCGATCTATAAAAAGAACGTGCGCGCGATCGCCAAAGAAACCTGGGCTTGCCTGCGAAATTATCCCTGGCCCGGCAATGTGCGCGAGCTAAAAAATGTCATCCAGCGCGCCGTCCTCATGGCTCGAGGGCAAGAGCTGACTCCGGACTTGCTCCCTTTAAGAATGCGCACCTTGAGTAGCAGCCAAAGAACAGCCGCAGATCAACCCGGCCCGATCCACGTAGGCATGACTCTCGATAGCGTCGAGCGCGAATTTATCTTGATGACTTTGACCGCAACCCAAGGCAACAAAAAAGAGGCGGCCCAACAACTCGGAATCAGCCGCCGTGCTCTCTATGACAAACTCAGGAAGCACGGGCTATTGTGACGCGCAACACGCAATCGCTTTCCTTTCCCCGTTTCGCCCTTCGTTCGACGTTTCATCGTGTAAAGTATTCGTATCCGCGCCGCGCGGCGTGTAATTTATTTGCACACGGAAACGGGCTTCGTTTCAACCCGCCGCTGAAAGCATATCCTTTGCAAGCCGAGGTCTTAGCGCGTCTCTCCCGAACGCGCATCAATGCTGGCACTTTGCTTGCTCTCTCCGCCGTTCCAAGGCGGCCTCTGCTGAACATTCATTAGCTTCTCCGAAACGGCCTGCGCTTGTAACTTGGAAGCGAAACGTTTCAGACCCGGAGCGATTCGCGGTGCTTGTCTCGAACTTTAGCTTGCCCCGCCGGCTCGGTAAGACCTTGCTCGTTTGTTCGCGCCGTTGTGCGGAAGTGGAAAGTCAACTCGCCCATGTCGGCTGCCGATTGAAAAGGGTCCGCGATGGCAACAAAGCGCTGCGAACCATCCGCCACGAAACATTCGACACCGCCATTTTACTTTCGACAGGCAAACAAATGGACTTGGTCGAAACGATATTGAACCTGCGGGATATCCGACCATCGATGCCGGTGATTGTTCTGATTGACCCGGCATCCTCGGAGCCAACCGACAGCGCACAGGCGGTCATTGCGCGCGCCATTCCGGAAGTGCCGATTTATACTCTGAGCGAGTTCCGAACGGAGTTGGATGCCACCAGCAGAGGCCGAGTAGTTCTTTGAGATACTTCGCTCCAAAGATTGACAGGACCGCAGCCCAATTTCCCGGCTCCGGGGAATCGAACGAGAATCGGCTTGACCAAGGAACGCGAACATTTGACGGCCGCTCAAACGCGTGCGAGCGGCGTACGTCTCAGTTAAATAAACCTCTCAACTGATCCGCCAGGAGGAAACAATGAAGGCGAAAATGCATTGGCTGGTAGGTACGTCTGATCGGCCTCATCCTCTTAGCAGGAGCATTTCAGAGGCTCAATGCCAATGAGTTTTACCAAGGCAAAACGATTCGCTTTGTCGTCGGTTTTGCGGCTGGCGGAGGCTATGATCTCTCGGCTCGGATAGTTGGACGGCACATCGGCAAGCATATTCCCGGCAATCCCACCATCGTCGTCGAAAACATGACCGGCGCCGGGAGTCTCATCGCGGCGAACTATACTTACAACAGCGCCAAGCCGGACGGCTTATTCGTGGGGATCTGGAATAGCGCCTATGTGCTGCGCCAGGCGCTCGGCGACAAAGCCGTCAGGTTCGATGCCCGCAAGCTAGGTTGGATCGGCGCTCCGACCAAAGGCACGCCTTTTTGCAGCATCATGGCCCATACCGGATTGAAATCATGGAAGGATGTCCTTGCCGCCAACCGAGAGCTCAAAATGGGTTCAACCGGACCGGGCTCCACCTATGACGACATGCCTCAGATATTGAACCGCACCCAAGGGACGAAGTTCAAGGTTATCAGCGGATATGAGGGCACGAGCACGATTCTCGTGGCCATGCGCAGAAAGGAAGTGGACGGCGGCTGCTGGACCTGGGAATCGGCGCGCACCACCGCCCGGCCTATGCTAGACGCACAGGGCGACGACAAGCTGATCCCGTTTCTCATCCATGCCAAAGAGCCCGATCCTGAGGTCAAGGACCTTCCGCTGATTCCAGAGGTAATCAAAGGCGAGGACAACCTTTCCGCTTATCGGACTTGGTCTGGAACCTACGAATTCCAACGTCCCTTTAGTGTTCCACCCGGGACACCTAAAGAACGGCTGCAAGCTCCTGCGTAAAGCTTTCGCTGCGACCATGAAAGATCCGGAGTTTGTCGCCGAAGCAAAAAAATCGAAGTTCGACGCCACTTATGTATCCGGAGAAGAAGTCGACAAGTATGTGGCTAACGTACTCTCCGTGACTCCCAAAGCCAAAGAGCTTCTCGACTTCTTGATGGTCAAACCAAAAACATAAGCGGTACGGAAAACCGGCAAGTGCGCTCATCGATAGGAGGAGCATCGTGAAAGCGAAATCATGGCTGCTCACAATGTGGTAGCGGCAGGCTTTACCTTATCCGTCGCGGCTCCTGCTCAATTATGGGCAGATGAATTCTATAAGGGCAAGGCGATCCGCTTTGTGGTGGGACAGGCGGCCGGCGGTGGCTACGATCTTTCCGCCCGAACCATCGCCCGTCATATGGGCAAGCACATCCCGGGAAATCCTGCCATCGTCGTTGAGAACATGACCGGCGCCGGGAGTCTCATCGCGGCGAACTACACTTACAACAGCGCCAAACCGGACGGTTTATTCGTGGGCACCTGGAATGGCGCCCTGATCCTGCGTCAGGCCCTTGGCGATAAAGCCATAAGGCTCGACGGCCGCAAACTCGGCTGGATTGGCTCTCCAACAAAGGGGACGCCGGTTTGCGGCATCATGGCCTACACCGGATTAAAGAGCCTGGATGAGATTGTCGCCGCAAATCGAGAAATAAAGATGGGTGCCACAGGACCGGGGTCAACGTATGAGGACCTGCCCATGATGTTGAATCTGACTCTAGGCACCAAGTTCAAGGTGATTTCCGGTTATGAGGGCACGGGTACCATTCTTGTAGCGATGCGCAGAAAAGAAGTCGACGGCGGCTGCTGGACCTGGGAATCGATGAGAACAACCGCCAGACCAATGCTCGATGCGAAGGGTGACGACAGACTCATCCCCTATCTCATTCACCGCAGATGGGAAGAACCCGAAGTAAGAGACCTGCCGCTCATTCCAGACGTCTTAAAGAAGGATCCGGACAAGCTTGCGGCCTATAAAACCTGGGTCGCAACCTACGAATTTCAGCGGCCCTATACTGTGCCGCCCGGAACCCCTAAGGATCGCTTACAGCTACTCCGCAAAGCTTACGCCGACACTCTGAAAGACCCGGAGTTCTTAGCCGAGGCTAAAAAGGTGAAGTTAGAAGTAACGTACACGTCCGGTGAGGAGATCGAAAAGTATGTGGATGAGATGTTGACGATCACTCCGAAAGCCAAAGAACTTCTGAGCTTCCTATTGACCAAGGGAAAAAAATAAGCGCGGTCGGAAACCTGTCGGTTATTCTCACACGGGAGGAATCATGAAGAGAAAATTCTCGTTATTTCTAGTCGTAGCAGTAAGCCTGATTTCACTGGTCGCAGGTCCTGCGCATTTATCGGCCAACGACTTCTACAAGGGAAAAACCATCCGTTTTGTGGTCGGCCTCGCGCCCGGCGGCGGCTACGACCTCTCGGCTCGTACCGTCGGGCGGCACATTGGTAAGCATATCCCCGGCAATCCCACCATCGTGGTTGAAAACATGACCGGCGCCGGGAGCCTGATTGCGGCGAACTATACCTTCAACAGCGCCAAACCCGATGGTTTGTTCGTCGGTATCTGGAATAGCGCTCTCGTCCTGCGCCAGGCGCTTGGCGATAAAGCTATGCGCTTCGATGCGCGCAAGTTCGGCTGGGTCGGCGCTCCAACCATTGGCACGCCTCATTGCAGCATCATGGCCCACACCGGACTTAAAACTCTCAAGGATGTTCTCGCCAGCGACCGAGAAATCAAGATGGGCTCTACCGGACCCGGGTCGACCTACGACGATACGCCCAAGATATTGAACCAGACCATAGGAACAAAATTCAAAGTGGTCAGCGGCTATGAAGGAACCGGTCCGATCCTCGTCGCGATGCGCAGAAAGGAAGTCGACGGCGGTTGCTGGGGCTGGGAGTCGGCGCGGACCACTGGTAGAGCGCTGTTGGACGCGAAAGGCGATGACAAGTTGATCCCGTTTTTGATCCATCGCCGGGAGCCGGACCCTGAAGTCAAAGATCTTCCGCTCATTCCGGAAATCATCAAGGGCGAGGACAACCTTTCTGCATATAACACTTGGGTGGGAACTTTCGAGTTTCAGCGTCCCTTTATGGTTCCGCCAGGCACGCCGAAGGAGCGGCTCCAAGTTCTGCGCAAAGGCTTCGCCGACACCATGAAGGACCCCGAGTTTATCGCCGAAGCGAAAAAATCCAAGTTGGAAATAACCTATGTCTCAGGGGAAGAAGTCGACAAATACGTGGACAAAGTCCTGGCGGTTACTCCCAGGGCCAAAGAGCTTCTCGAGCTTCCTAATAACCAAGCCGAAAAAATAGCTCGGCGTAACTCTATGGACTACATCGACGCCTTTTATAACGCCCTGATCAACATCTTGCCTTTTACCAACCAAGGCCAGCAGGCGTTTTTCTTCATGCTGGTGGGAATTTTTATCGGTTTCTGGGTCGGCATTCTGCCCGGCTTGGGAGGCGCGGCGACACTCGCTCTCATGCTGCCATTCATCTACAAGATGGACCCCACGTCCGCCTTCGCTTTTCTCTTGGGGTCGAACGCCGTGACCGCTACGACCGGAGATATCACCTCGATCCTTTTCGGCGTCCCGGGTGAAGGCACGACAGCTTCGACGATCGTCGATGGCCATCCCATGGCCAAAAAGGGAGAAGCAGGACGAGCCTTAGGCGCGGCGCTGATGAGCTCTCTCGTCGGCGCCATTTTCGGCGCGTTTGTCTTGGCCCTGGCGATTCCCATTGCCGCGCCGCTGGTGCTCTCCATCGGTTCTCCTGAATTCTTCATGCTCGCCCTTCTGGCTATCACCTTTGTTGGATCGCTGAGCGGCGGAAACATCGTCAAGGGTCTCATGGCTGGCGGCCTCGGGTTAATGATTTCCACCATCGGCTTGGATCCGATACGGGGCGTCCCGCGCTTCACTTTTGAGGGGATCCTCGGACAGGGCCCGTCGATCTTTCTGTGGGACGGCATCGATCTCGTTGCCGTGACCATAGGACTGTTTGCCATCCCCGAGATTATCGACTTGGCCATCAAGGGAACGAGCATCGCCCGGGAAAAGGTCGAAAAACTCGGCGGCGTCATGGAAGGCGTGAAAGACACCTTTCGCCATTGGTGGCTGGTTCTCAAGTGCAGCGCGCTCGGCGCCTATGTCGGCATACTTCCGGGAGTCGGCGGCGGCACCGCCCAATGGGTGGCATATGCTTACGCCGTTCAGAGCTCGCCCAACAAAGAGCGCTTCGGCAAGGGCGCGGTGGAAGGAGTGCTCGGCCCCGGCGCCGCCAATAACTCGACCCGCGGCGGCGATCTCATCACCACGGTCGCCTTCGGTATTCCGAGCAGCGTCTCGACGGCCATCTTGTTCGGCGCCTTTCTGATTCAAGGCATCGTGCCGGGTCCGGACATGCTGAATCCGGCCAAGCACTTGACCCTGACTTTTTCGTTCGTGTGGATCATTATCGTCGCCAACATCATCACCGTGGCGGTTTGCTTTCTATTTCTCAAGCAACTGGCGAAAATCACCAACATCAGGGGCGCCCTGCTCATTCCTTTCCTTCTCCTCCTCATCTATCTCGGCGGATTCACCGTCAAGAACAGCTTCGGCGACATGATCATGGTGCTGATTTTCGGCGCGCTCGGTTGGCTCATGGTGCAGTTCGACTGGCAGCGGCCGCCGCTGCTGGTGGGTTTGGTTTTGGGAACCATCACGGAGAGAAACTTCTGGATCTCCACGAGGGCCTATGGATTCGACTGGCTGCTTCACCCGGGAGTCCTTATCATTGCCGTTTTCATTGTCGGCAGCGATTGTCTACTCCGTTCGGCAAATTTTGCGGGAAAAGAGAAAACCACCGTCGACCGTTGCCGGAAGCGGCACCGGAGCCCGACATCGGCGATGATCACGAAGCCCGGTTTACCGACCGATCTTCGCGCTCTTCTTTGTCGGGCTGTTTATCTACGTGCTGCGCGAGACCTTATTTCGAGATCCGCCCCATGGAAGAGCGGGCCGCGCTCTTTCCCATGGTTCTCGGCATTCCGTGTCTGGCTTTGGCGCTTTGGGCTTTTGGCCAGGAACTTTTCCATGCTCTGCGACACGACGACCGACGCAGCAAATTCCGGAGAAACTGTGTCTTCTCTCGAACCGGCCGTTGTGCGCCGTCGCGCCTTTTCCATCGTCGCTTGGATCTTAGGTTTTTTTCTCGCCATTTGGCTCTTGGGCTTTCCAATCGCCGTGCCGGTTGCATGCTTTCTCTATTTTCGCTTCGCGGGCGGTGAGAAATGGTCGATCAGCGATCCTTTGAGTTTAACGGCCGGGGCGGTTTTTTACGGCCTGTTCGATTACTTCCTCCATCTGCCTTTTCCCGAGGGCGCATTATTAGCGTGGTTGAACCTTTATGGATAGTTCGCCGTCTATGTTTCGGAATTAGGCTATCGGCGGAATCTACGGCCGCCCGGAGATCAAATGTCATAAGAATTTTGAGTCGAACGTGCAAGGAGCTAGCGGAAAGGAGAGTGCTATGAAAAGTATTTGTCTTCGGCCTATTCATTTTACTGGCATGGAACTCCAGCCTATACGCCCAGATCCCTTTCTATCAGGGAAAAACAATTACGCTAGTAGCCGGAACCACCGCAGGAAGCCAATATGATGCTCATGCACGCCTCATAGCCCAGCACTGGGGAAAGCACATTCCTGGGAATCCCGACGTCATTGTCCAAAACATGCCGGGCGCAGGCTCTTTGATCGCGGCAAACCATCTCTACAACGTCGCGAAGCCCGACGGTCTGACGGTCACGTCGATCATCCCGGCCATTTATTTCAATCAACTCGCCGGACGCAAAGAGGTCCAGTTTGACTACGGCAAATTCAATTGGATCGGCAGCGTGGATCGCTCGGATAATGTCATGTACATGCGTTCGGACACGCCGTTCAAAACGATCCATGACGTGCGCCGCTCCGCGCAGCCGCCCAAGTGCACCGCCACGGGAACCGGCACTGTCGGCCACTACATGCCAAAACTTCTGAATGAAACGATCGGGACGAAATTTGAAATTATTTTGGGCTATCCAGGCGGACCGGAAATGGATCTGGCGGTGGAAAAAAA
Source organism: uncultured delta proteobacterium (assembly GCA_963745035.1). Classification (GTDB taxonomy): domain Bacteria; phylum Desulfobacterota; class Binatia; order UBA9968; family UBA9968; genus DP-20. The sequence continues at coordinate 1,423,252 of CAVUVW010000013.1, forward strand.
CGAGGCTCAGTGCCGCGCGCTTACCCACGCCGCTTGGTTCAGCGGCGAGCCATATCGGACGTGGCAGGCCAAGGGATTCGCTCAGGTGTTGATTCAAACTGGGAAAAAACGCGATGAAAGACTGCCTCAGGTGTTCACCCTGAACGAGCTGATGGATGAATTTAAGACCGAAGAAATAGGCCGCCGGTTAGCCAGCGTGGTGCTTGCCTCCGGCGAGCTTGGCCGCCCCTACCTGCTGCCTCCGGCGATACCCGCCGAACGACTCAAAATATTGCGCGAAGCGTTCATGAAACTGATGACGGATCCCGCTTTCTTGGCCGACATCAAGAAAAGGAACCTAGAAGTGGAACCCACGACCGGGGAGGAACTTGACAGGTTATCCAAACAAGTGATGGCCCAACCGCCGGAGGTCATCGAACGGGTGAAGAAACTGATGGGGAAATAAATTCCGTCGGCCATCGTTCGATGCTTCCCCGCAACGGACAATTCACAGGAGTTTAGGCGGCGAACGATACATCAAAAGCCTTCAACGATTCGCGGCATTTTCGATATTGGAGCAACAGGAGTAAGCCACGAAGACTTTGCTTCTCGTCTTACTGGTGAGTGCCAGTCTCTGGCGGCCGGCGCTGCGCAGTCTTGGTCGGCGCCGGACACCCGGGTTGAGGGGGCAAAGAAAGAACAAAAACTGGTTTTCTATACCACCATGGACTTGCCCCAGAACATCAAAGTCGTTCACGGCTTCATAGAAAAATACCCCTTCTTGGACCTTGAGCTTCATCCGCTCGAAGCGGAAACACTCGTCGAAAGAGTTCGAAGCGAGGCGCGCAACGGGATGGCAACCTGGGATGTGCTGCTGGGGGGTAGTGTCCTGTTTCAGCCCTTATCGGAAGCGAACGTGATCACCCCCTATCATTCGCCGCAACGGGAAGCCGTCAGCGATACATTGAACCACAGCCAGGGTTATTGGTCCGGGTACTACATCAATCCGTACGTGCTCGGTTACAACACAACGTCAGTGAAAGAAGAGGAGGTTCCAAAAAAGTATGGCGAGTTGCTTGATCCACGCTGGAAAGGCAATCGCATCGCCATCGATGGCACCGCTCACGGATTATTGCGGGGGCTCGCTGCAACCTGGGGTCGGGACAAAGCGGTTGCGTACCTAAAACAACTTGCCGATCAGCAGCCGGTCATGGCTCGCGCGAGCATTATGGCGGTGGATTCCCTGCACCTCGGCGCTGTTTCAATGGTGATCGCACGTGCTCCCGTGATTCACGGATACAAGAAAAAACTAGGCTCGCCCATCGAGTGGACCTTTCTCGGACCCGTTATCGCCCAGCTCGACGCCGTAATGCTGTCCGCACAATCCCGCAGTCCCAATGCAGCGCGGCTTTTTGTTGATTTTATTCTCTCCAAGGAGGGCCAGAGCGGTCTAGCCGACGTGCAGCAGATTCCGGTTCGGAGAGACATGGAAACACGGTCAAAGCCCGCGTTCCAGGGTCATCAGTGGTTTGTGGAACAGCCGGACAAGCATGAAAAATTCGCCGAGACCGTCAAGCTGTTTCGGGACATTTTTGGCTCGCGCTAACTGCATACGCTTGTGTGTTCGTCAGTTGAATGGGTGAAAACAGTTCCAAGAAAACTGGCCAGGCGCCGCAACAGTTTCGCTTTGGAGGCTCACCGTGAACAGACGTACAATCTCGGCAGTCGTAGTTCTCGCGGCTTTGTATGCCCCCCAAGGGCATGCCCAGGAGCCCTTTTACAAAGGCAAGACCATCACCATCCTCGCCGGTACCGGAGCCGGCAACGTGTACGACATCTTTGCGCGGCTGTTCGCTCGACACATGGGCAGGCATATCCCGGGCAATCCGGAGATCATCGTGCAAAACATGCCCGGCGCCGCGTCGATGATCGCGGCCAATCACCTCACGAACGTGACAAAGCCCGACGGATTGACCATCGGCGCCATCTTTCCGGCTCTGTATTTCGACCAAATCATTCGCCGCCCGGAGGTGAAGTTCGACTGGGGGAAGTTTATCTGGCTCGGCAGTCCCGCCAAATCAGACCAGCTGCTCTACATGCGCGCCGACTCCCCGTATAAGACGATTGAGGACGTCGTGAAAGCCTCTCCCCCTCCCAAGTGCGGCGCAACCGGAACGTCCTCGACCGCTTACTACATACCTAAACTGCTCGATCAAAACATCGGGACGAATTTCGAAATTGTGTTGGGTTACAAGACCGGCACGGATATCGATCTGGCGGTGGAAAGAGGCGAAGTGATCTGCCGCGCCTTTACGATCGAAGCCTTTTTCGCCCGCGAGCCGTTTTTTACCTGGGTGAAGAAAAAATTTGTCCGGATTCTCGTCCAAACCGGAAAGAAGCGCGACGAGCGTCTGAAGGACGTGCCAACCATTCCTGAGCTCCTGGACAAGTACAAGACAAATGACACGGGTCGGCGCCTGGCGGATCTAGTTTTAGCCGCCGGCGAATTCGGCCGGCCCTATGTCCTGCCTCCCGGCACACCCGCCGACAAAGCAAGGATTCTCCGCGAAGCATTTGCAAAGACGCTGAAAGATGAAGCGCTGCTCGCGGACGCCAAAGCAAGCAATCTCGACGTGGAACCGAGCAGCGCCGAGGAACTCGATAGGCTCGCTAAAGAAGTCACCAGCCAATCGCCGGAAATCGTCGACAAAATGAAAAAACTGCTAGACAAGTGAGATTTGGAGTCATCGCGTTTCACACGGAAGCCAAAAGCGCGGTCCTCATGAAAACGCAAAAAAGATTTCTTAGGACTTTCCGCGAGGCGATGGTCTAGCGCGTCCTTCGACGAGAGTGGCGCTGCAATGATTAGGTTCTAAGACACCGGAGGTACGTATGGACCTGATAAAGAAGATTCTCGCGCCGACTGATTTGTCTTCCTTCTCAGCAAGCGGAGTCCGCTACGCATGTAATCTGGCCAGGGCCGTGGGCGCTGAAGTGATTGTGGCCCACGCGGTGAGCACCAGCGAGTTTATGTCTCACGCAACCAGTTTGAACATAACTTCTTCCGGAACTGAGACACAGGACTTGTTAGGCAAGCTGGCGGAACATCACAAGGTGTTGTTGCAGAAATTTACGGAACAGCAGTTGCCTAGTGCAGAGGCGAATGTAAACGTTCAGCCGATTGTCGAAATGGGAGACCCGCACACCCTAATAGTCAACTGGGCAAAAGATAAAGCAGTTGATCTCATTGTGATGTCCACCCATGGTCGTAGCGGTATTTCGCGAATGCTATTGGGCAGCGTGACGGAAAAGGTTCTTCGAAGCGCTTCCTGTCCTGTACTCGCAATTCCTTCTCACGAGCGGTAAGGGCTTCCGCGAGGTTGGTAAATTGACCTAAGCGAAGAAGGTCTTTCGATGAAAGCAAAATCAGGTGACTTAATAATCTCAGCCGAGGTTCTGATCGCTGCCGTTCTGGTGCTTATTTTGGTCGCTCCGAGGGCAGCTCTATCACAGACGCCCTTTTATCAGGGCAAAACGATTCGCCTTATCGTCGGGCTTGCGCCGGGTGGCGGCTATGACCTGTATTCACGGGTGATCGCGCGCCACCTGGGCAAGCACATTGCCGGTCATCCGACGATCGTGGTTGAAATTCTCCAGGAAGGAGAACTGCGATGGCTGCAAAAACCAATTATAGTTTCGCAGCGCAATTTTTAGCGCTTGCGCTGCTGGTGATTTTCTCCTTGCCTCGGGCCAGCCTCGGCACAAACGCCATTTTTCCAGGGTAAGACCGTCACCATCGTTCAGGGCCGCGATCCCGGCGGCACCGGCGATATGCGGGTCAGAGCCATGCTGCCCTTTTTGCAAAAATATATTCCCGGGAATCCGTCGATCGTCAACGAGTACGTGCCCGGCGGAGGAAGCCGCAAAGCGGCAAATCACGTATTCAAATCGGTCCGACCCGACGGGTTGACGATCGGAAATCTGGGCTTGGGCATGGTTTCTTCCGCGCTGCTTGGAGAAACCGGCGTGCTGTACGATGTCGATAAATTCATCTATCTTGGTTCTCCATTCAGCAGCCATCATGCGGTGTTCGTCACCCGCAAGGAGGCCGGGCTGAGCACCATTGAGAAACTTCGAGCGGCCGAAGGCATCAGAATCGGCGGCCAATCCGTGGGCTTTTCTACTTACATCGAAGGGCGCTTGTTCGCCTACATCATCGGACTCAAAGATCCCAGGTTTGTTACCGGTTACGGCGGCGCCGAGTTGGATCCCGTGCTGATGCGCGGTGAGATCGACGCGCGCGCGACCAGCGCCGATACCGTCTTGCAGCGCAATCCTGATTGGATCCCAAAAGGCTTGGTGGATTTTCACGCGATGATCGAAGTCCCCAAAGGGGAAAAACATGCCGCTTTTCCCAACGTGCCGGAGCTCGAGACCTTCGCCAAATCCGAAAAGGACCGCAAGTTGATGACCTTACAGCGCGCCTTCAGAGTGGCCGGCCAACCTTTTGTCCTGCCTCCCGGCACTCCCAAAGACCGCGTCGAAATGATTCAGGAAGCATTCCGCAAAACATATAGGGATCCGGAATTCCGCAAGGAGTACAAAAAGTTCACCGCCGATGACCCGACGCCCCTCATGCCTGAAGAACACGAGCGGGTGATTAGAGAAATACCCCGCGATCCGGAGGTTGTCGGCATTTTCAAGAAGCTGCAGGGCGGCGATCCCCTGCCGCCACGGTAGCGGTATGGGATTCTTGTCTCACGCGCGTCTAAAGGGTAGAGTTTAAGGAGTGAAAAGACTGCAATATTTTCGATTTATTGTCTCTTGCGCGCTATCTCTTGGGTTACTGCTGCCGTTTGTTGCCGTCGGCCAGACCACGCCGGGCCCCGAAAAGCAAAAGATCGAGGCGCTCATCACGCAAGTGGGTGAACTCAAGGATGCCAGGTTTATCCGCAACGGCAAGGAATACGACGTTGCCGCCGCCGTGCGCTTCTTGCGCGGCAAATGGAAAGCCAACGATAAGGAAGTTAAAACCGCGAGGGATTTCGTCGACAAAGTCGCCAGCGCTTCAGGCACATCGGGGAAACCCTATCACATCCGTTTCAAGGACGGCCGCGAGATCACCAGCGGCGATTTCCTATTTGCCGAGTTGAAAAAACTCGAGTCCTAAAGCACGCATACGTTCCTCCGGTCCACGCAAGAGTGCCGCGCGTGGCGCCTGTCGCCCCCGAAAAATTCACTCGTTCGTCTTTTCCCGTCGTTGTAAAATCGCTGGCAAGCCGCCGCACCGAAGGTTCATAGGTGCCGGCTGCGCCTGGATTTTGACGCGTAGGAGGTAGTGAAACTCAAATGCCGATCGTTTTGTCCACAACGCTATTGCTTGCCGCCTCGAACGTCTTCATGACGTTTGCTTGGTACGCTCACTTGCGCAACATGAGCGACCGGCCTTGGTATATCGCCGCCCTGTTGAGCTGGGGAATCGCGTGCTTCGAATATCTGCTTCAAGTCCCCGCCAATCGGCTCGGCCACACGCAGCTGAGCGTCGCGCAGCTCAAAATCATGCAGGAGGTGATTACGCTTTCGGTATTCGCCCCGTTCGCGGTGATGTATATGAAGGAGCCGTTGAAACTCGATTTTCTGTGGGCGGGCTTGTGCTTGCTCGGCGCGGTCTACTTCATGTTTCGCTCGTAGGGCGAGTTGAGGCCGTTCAACCAACAATTTGGGCCCGTTAATGCGCCTGGCTTTCTAAGAACTTTTCCGCATCGATCGCCGCCATGCATCCAGTGCCCGCTGCCGTGACCGCCTGGCGGTAGACGTAATCCTGCACATCGCCGCAGGCAAAAACCCCGGGCACGTTGGTCTTCGTGCCGTCATGGGTGATGATATAGCCGTTAGGGTTGAGATCCAATTGGCCCGTGAAAAGTTTGGAATTGGGCTCATGGCCGATGGCGATGAACACGCCGTCGATTTTGAAATCTTCGCTCTTGCCGGTTTTTAGATTCTTGAGTTTGACTCCTTTGACGCCGCCGGCCTTGGGATCGCCGTAGACTTCGTCCACCGTGCTGTCCCAAACAAACGATATTTTTGAGTTCTTTTCGGCGCGCTCCTGCATGATCTTGGAGGCGCGGAGCCTATCTCGTCGGTGAACGACATAGACTTTGGTTGCGAACTTGGTGAGAAACGTCGCCTCTTCCATCGCCGTGTCGCCGCCTCCTACAACGATCAATTCCTTGTCTTTGAAGAAAAACCCGTCGCAGGTGGCGCACGCCGATACCCCGTAGCCCATCAACTTCTTTTCCGATTCGAGCCCCAGGAGCTTGGCCGTCGCGCCGGTGGCAACGACGAGCGCATCGCAAGTGTACGCCTCCTTGCTTACCGTCAATGTGAACGGCCTTGTCTTAAGATCTACTGCAGTGACTTCACCGAAAATGATTTCCGTGCCGAAACGCACCGCCTGCTTTTTGAACTCTTCCATCAATTCCGGGCCCATGATTCCCTTGGGGAAGCCCGGATAGTTCTCGACGTCCGTGGTGATGGTTAATTGGCCGCCGGGCTGCGCGCCCTCAATAACAAGCGGCGCCAGATTGGCGCGAGCAGCATAAATCGCCGCAGTCAATCCTGCGGCGCCCGAGCCGAGAATAATCACGCGATAGTGGCTTTTTTTATCCATGAGGTTTCTGTAACATAAATTCGCAATGGCAAAAAGCAAGGTGGTTCTTGCTTGCAAGCGCTACGTGGCTTCCGCATCGAAGTTGGTTTTTGAAAGCAGGTTACTCATGGAAAAGCTCAGCCATTTGGATGAACAAGGACGCGCCCGTATGGTCGATGTCAGCGAAAAAGAAGTCACCAGCAGGACCGCGGTGGCGCGGGGAGCGATTCACATGCGCCCCGAAACCTTGGCGCTGATCTTGGAAAGCAAAATCGAGAAAGGCGACGTCTTTTCGGTCGCGCGCGTGGCCGGCATCATGGCCGCAAAAAAGACTTCGGAGCTGATTCCCATGTGCCATCCGCTCAATATCACCTCTGTGGAAATCGAGCTCACACCGCAGGAAACTCCAGCGCGAGTCGACATCGAAGCGCTCGTCCGTGTGAGCGGCAAGACCGGCGTGGAAATGGAAGCTTTGACGGCAGTCTCCGCGACGGGCCTGACGATCTACGACATGTGCAAGGCCGTCGATCGCGAAATGACCATCGGCGAAATCCGGCTAGTCAAAAAAAGCGGCGGCAAGAGCGGCACGTTTATCAGGAAAGAATAGGCGTGAGCGAAGGGCGCGAGGCGCGAGTTCGATCTACGCCTATTTACCTCTCGCCCGGCGCTTCATCGGGCACCGTGCAAAAAATCTACCTCAAGCAAGGCCGGGAGCGTCCCGTGCTCAACGGCCATCCCTGGATATTTTCCGGAGCGGTTGAAAGAATCGAAGGCGACGTGGAATCGGTCGGCATCGCCGACGTCTTCGATAGCAAAAAGAACTGGCTTGCCCGCGGTTTTTACAATCCCAAATCACAGATTCGCGTTCGGCTGCTCACCTGGCAGAAAGAAGACATCGACGGCGACTTCTTCGCGGGCCGGATCCGCCATGCGCTCGCGATGAGGCAGGTCAATCTATCCGCCTCGACGAACGCCTACCGCATTGTCAACGGCGAAGGTGATTTCCTGCCGGGATTGATCGTCGATCGCTACGGGGATTTTCTGGTTTGCCAGTTTTTTACGGCAGGCATGGCCCGGTTCAAAGACGACATCGTCGAATCTCTCGGCGTATTGTTTCCGACGGCGGGCATTTTTGAGCGCAGCGAAGGGCGCGTCGGCGGTGAAGAGGGACTGGATGCGGCGGTTGGAGCTTTTGAGCGGCGAAGCGCCGCCCGAAGCCATCCAGATTGAAGAAAACAGCTATAAATTTCTCGTCGATATCCGGCGCGGGCAGAAAACCGGCTTCTTTCTCGACCAACGAGATAGTCGCGCTTTCTTATCGACCTTGGCACGGGCACGAACCGTCTTGAACTGTTTTTCGTTTACCGGCGCCTTCTCGGTTTACGCTTTCGGCGGCGGCGCAAAAGAAGTTGTGACTTTGGATTCGTCGATGGCTGCATTGCAGCTCGCCGAAAAAAATCTGGAGTTAAACGGCTTCGCTGAAGCGCCGGGAGAGCTTCTGAAGGGCGATGCTTTCGCCTATTTGAAGGAGATCGACCGAAAATTCGACGTGATCGTCCTGGACCCGCCCTCCCTCGCGCACAAGCGCAGCGACATAGACGCGGCCACCGGCGGATATAAGTTTCTCAACCTGCACGCCCTCAGGCACCTAAACCCCGGCGGTTCGCTCCTCACGTTCTCCTGCTCTCAACATCTTTCCATCGATTTGTTCCAAAAAGTCATCTTCGGCGCCGCCGTCGACGCAGGGCGCAAGATCACCGTCTTCAGACGACTGAGCCAGCCTCTGGATCACCCATTCAGCCTGCATCACCCCGAGGGCGAGTACCTGAAGGGACTTGCGCTCACTGCATTGGACTAAGCCGGGCACGTTGTGGTAGACGGGTTTGCCGCGGCTGGCGAAGCCGACGAGACGCATGGCATCTTATCAAACGATCAAGGACTGGCCTGAGGAAGACCGGCCGCGGGAAAAGCTGCTCGCCAAGGGCGCGCAGGCGCTTAGCGAAGCCGAGTTGCTCGCTATCATTTTGAGAAACGGCAACGCCAGCACCGGTGAAAGCGCGCTCGATCACGCCCGCGGACTGCTGAACGATTTCGGCGGTCTCAAGGGCATCGAGGATGCAGCGGCCGGCGAGCTGGCCAAGGTCAAAGGCATCGGTCCGGCAAAGGTGGCGCAAATCAAAGCCTGTCTGGAGATCGCCCGGCGGGTTGGCAGCCAAAAGTGGGAAACCGGCCAGCCGCTCCGTTCCTCGGAGGACGTTTTTCATCATTTCCGGGAAAATCTCGGCAGAGAAATGCGCGAGCTTTTCTATGTGGTGCTGCTCAACAACAAAAACCGGAAAATTCGCGAGGTTAAAATCTCCGAAGGCTCGCTCACGGCCTCCCTCGTCCACCCGCGCGAAGTTTTTAACCCGGTTATCCGCGAATCTGCCGCCGCCGTGATTTTCGTACACAATCACCCAAGCGGCGATCCCGCACCGAGCCCGGAAGATGTGGACATCACCCGCCGGCTCAAGGAAGTCGGCGACGTCATGGGCGTGCGCGTCCTCGATCACGTGGTGATCGGCCATGACCGCTTCTTTAGCTTCAACGATAAGGGAATGCTCTAGGCCGCGTGCCCGACGCCATGCCGACTGGGCGTCCCGGTCGTTTGCCGTAGTCAAAACTTACCTCCCAACGGAAATTTATTGACATCGCCGCAAGCGCCGTTTATTCTCGCACAAGAATTATTCCGCGACCGCATCTTCTCGCATTGTCTCAAGCATGAGCGCGCTCGAATTCGGCAAGCCCAAAAGACGGTTTGTGCCCGCCGGCGGCATCCTGCTCGCCCTGCTCGTAGTGCTTTTGATCGGCGGTGGCTACTGGCTGCTGCCGCGATTCGAATGGCACAAGCCGCAGCTCAAGATCACCCCTGATAGCGACACTCTCGGTCTTGGCGCTCTTACCATCGAAGCAAGCGACCGTGGAACCGGCTTGAAGACGTTCAGCGCGACCCTCAATTCCGCCGGCGCGGATTTCCCGTTGGTTTCAGAGCAATACACCGAGCCGGTGATGCAGAAAAACTTCACCGTAACGCTTTCCTCCAAGCTCACGGGACTCAAGGAAGGTCCGGCGGTGCTCCGCGTGAGCGCGCGGGACCGCTCGCTCTGGAGTTTTTTTCGCGGCAATGAGACTTCAGTTCAGAAAAACGTCACCATCGACATCACCCCGCCTACTCTCGAGCTCATCGCCGACGATCGCTACGTGAACTTCGGCGGCGTCGGCGCCATCGTCTACAAGCCGTCGGCCGACACCGTAAGCACCGGGGTCAAGATCGGCAATTACTTTTTTCCGGGGTACAAAGGACAGATCAAGGATCGTCCGGATTACTTTCTTGCTTTCTTCGCGCATCCCTATAACGTCGCCGAAGACCAACGCGCGATGATCGTCGCATCCGACAAGGCCGGCAACACGCGAGAGAACTGAGACTCGTCTATGAGCTCAAGAACGTAAAATACAAGAAGAGCACGATCCCGATCTCGGATGAGTTCATCGCCGCGAAAGTTGCGCCGCTGTTAAACGACGTGGGCGCGCGCCAGGCAAGCCCGAAAGACGTTTTTATCAAAGTGAATCGTGATCTCAGGAAAGAGAATGACGCTAAAATCAGAGCGATCACGATGAAGCAAACGCCCTCAATGCACTGGCAAGGCGCCTTCAGCCAGCTCAGCAACTCCAAAGTCGAAGCCAATTTCGCCGACGCTCGGACCTACATGTACAAGGACGCGGTGATCGATAACGCCTATCACCTAGGCTACGACCTTTCCGTAACCAAGCACTATGCCGCGGAGGCCGCCCATCACGGCGTCGTTGCCTTTGTCGGCGATCTCGGGATTTACGGCAACACCGTGGTCATCGATCATGGCCTGGGGCTTTTTACGTTGTACTCCCATCTGAGTTCCATCGACGTGAAGGCCGGCGATCAGGTGAAACAGCGACAGCCCCTAGGTAAGACAGGGGAAACCGGCCTGGCGGCTGGAGACCATCTCCACTTTGGCGTGTATCTACACGGCGTTCCTATCTTGCCCGTCGAGTGGTGGGACGAAAAATGGATCCGCGATAACGTCCAGCCCAAGCTCGAAGGCCAGTCCAGCGAGGCGGCAGCCGAGGCCAAGGATTCCAAGTCCGTGAGCAGGGCCGTCCGAAAGAAAAAACGCTAGGCAGCCGCAGCACTCGCGCTAAATCATCGATCCCACCTAAACCTGCGCGTTCTGAACGTCTTCCGATGACTTCCTCCACGCGCTCAGGCCAAACCATTACCGTTGAGTTGTCCGAATTCATCGCGCGCACCTCGATCAAGAGCATACCGCGTGAGGTAAGAGATGAAGCCAAGCTTCATCTCCTCGACGGCTTGGCAAACATGCTCGGCGGCGCCAAGGAGGAGTCGAGTCGGATTCTCCGCCGCCATTACTCCACACCGCTTAAGAACGCCGGCGCGAGCGTGCTCGGCTCGGGGAAAAAATTTTCCGCCGAACATGCGGCGCTGATAAACGGCCTTCAAGGCCACGTGCTCGACTACGATGACGCGCAGCTAACGACGTTGGCTTCACGGCCGATGGGGCAGCAGGTCCACCCGACGGCTCCCGTGCTTGCCGCAGCTCTTGCGCTGGCAGAAGACCGGCAGCTATCGGGCGCGAAGCTCCTCGCCTCCTATATCGTCGGCATCGAGGTCGCCTCCCGTCTGGGGGACGCCGTGGATCCAAGCCATTATCTGGACGGCTTACACCCCACGGGCACGCTCGGTGTTTTCGGCGCCGCCGGGGCTTGCGCCCATCTGCTGAGACTTAACCCGACATCGACGCGCCAAGCGCTCGGCATCGCGGGCACCTTCGCGTCGGGGCTCCGCGCTCATCGGGGCACCATGGCCAAGGGACTCAACGCCGGGCATGCCGCCCGGAATGGCGTGCTCGCCGCGACCTTGGCTGCCGGGGGGTTCACTGCATCACAAAACGTCTTCGAAGATCCCATGGGATTTTTTCCTGCCATGTGCCGCAGCGGGGTCGACTTGGACCTCTTGCGCTTCGGCGATCCATTCTTTTTGGCCAAACCCGGCGTGGCGCTGAAGCTCTATCCCTGCGCGGGCGTGCTCCATCCGGCGTTGGACCTGACTCTCAATTTGCGCCGGCGGCACGGCATCGCGGCAAGTGCTGTTGAGCGAATTCGGGTGACTCTCGATGAAAAAGCCGCGCTGCCGCTGGTCTACGACGCTCCCAAGAATGCGCTCCAAGCAAAATTCAGCCTGAAGTTCGCCGTCGCGGCCGCGGTCGTCGACGGTGCAGCCGGACTGAAGCAATTTTCGGATGAACGCGTGCGTGATCCCAAAATTTCTCATTTGATGAACCGGATCGAGTTCATTCGAAGACCGGCCGCGAAGCAGAAGCCCGCAATCGGCATCGACACCGAGATCGAGATAGCCCTCAAGATAGGTGCCAAGCATCGCGCCCGCGCTTCGGTCGCGCGCGGCCATCCCCAGCAGCCCGCCTCCCGCGCCGACATCGAAGAAAAATTTCGCCAGTGCGCCGGCGGCGTCTTGCCACAGAAAAAAGTCGGCAAGTTCCTAGAGAATTTTTCCACCCTGGAGCGTGCTCCCTCGCTCAGGGCGTGGCTCGGCCCACTGCGGCTCTCGCGGCGTTGACTTTCGAACGGCCGGGCGGGATAGATGGCGTAACGCACATTTTGGAGGAACCCGATTATGCGCATCGTCGATCTCAGCATGACCGTGGAGGAATGCGATTCGGCCCCATTCGCTCCCGAGGAAAAGTATTTCAAGCTGAAGCCGATCATCAGATGGGAAGAGAAGGGTTTCGTGTCCAATATAGTCGAGATGACGGTCCACGCCGGCACTCATATCGATTCGCCGCATCATTTTTTTCGCGACAAACCATCCATTGAGCAGCTGCCGCTCGAACCCATGATGGCGAAGGCGATCGTCTTAGACCTGACCAGCAAGGGAAAGGCCCACGCGCGCATTACACCAGAAGACCTGATCGAAGCCGAAACCAAACTCAAGCAACAAGGCATCGAGATCCCGGAAGGCGCTATGCTTCTCCTCCGAACCGACTGGCCCAAGGGACACGACACGACCGATCCCAAATGGTGGAATGATTCGCCATGTCTCACCAAGGAAGCGGCGGAATGGGTCGTCGCCAAAAAGCCGTCCGTGGTCGGCTATCGACTTCGCCCAAGAAGAGAAGGGCTCGGATTATCAAAAAGCCGACGAGATTCTCGGGAGCGCAATGCGCGTGCATCGGACCATTTTGCCGAGAGTCACCTTTCAGATCGAAAACCTAATCAATCTCGACCAGATCGGTTCCACGGCTCAGGTCCTTGCATTGCCGGCCAAGTGGAAGACCGAGTCTGCGCCGGCGCGCGTGATCGCGATCCTCGACAACTGATCCGAGCCGACATGAAAGCGGTTCGCGTTCATGAAGCTCGGCGGGCCGGAAGTGCTCCGCTATGAGGAAGTTTCCGACCCGAAGCCGGCGGCGGGCGAAGCTTTGGTCAAGATCGAAGCGGCCGGCGTCAACTTTCTCGATATCTATTATCGCTCGGGCTTTCATTGGGGCGGTCATCACCGCCGTCCACTGCCGTACATTCCCGGCGCCGAAGCGGCGGGAACCGTTGTCGCATTAGGCGACGGCGTGAATGGCGTCAAAGTCAGCGACCGCGTCGCCTACGGCATATCCAACGGCTCCGGCTCCTACGCCGAGCTCTACAACGTGCCAAGTTGGCACTTGTTCCGGTTGCCGCAGTCCGTTGACTTCCCAACTGCCGCCGCCGTGATGCTTCAAGGCATGACCGCGCACTATCTGACCCACAGCACCTACGCGGTGAAACCGAACGACGCCGTGCTCGTCCACGCCGCCGCCGGCGGCACAGGCTTGCTACTAGTTCAGATCGCAAAGATGCTCGGCGCGCGAGTCATCGGCACCGTCGTCGACCGATGAGAAAGCGGAGCTTGCCCTTAAAGCGGGAGCGGATGCGACGATCAATTATACGCAGCAAGATTTCGCCGCTGAAGTAAGAAAGCTCACCGGCGGCAAGGGCGTTAACGTCGTTTACGATTCGGTGGGAAAAGACACGTACGAAAAAAGTCTCGATTCACTGAGGCCGCTCGGAATGCTTGTCATTTTCGGCCAGGCGAGCGGCCCTGTGCCGCCGTTCGACACCGCCGTACTCAACGCCAAAGGATCGCTATCGCTTGGCCCGACCAAGCCTCACCCACAATGTCGCGAGCCATGCCGATGTCGCCTGGCGCGCCGGTGATTTGTTCCGCTGGATCGAAGCAGGAAAGCTCCATGTGAGAATCGGCTAAGACTTTTTCCTTGTCCGAGGCCGCCGAAGCGCATCGCGAGATGGAATCGCGCCGGTCCACCGGCAAGCTCATCCTGCGGCCATAAAACAAATGTACGGTTGGCGCGCAAAGATCGGCCGCATCTCCCCTTCCCCAGAGACCGTCGGCTGCGAGGAATGGCGCCGCGCCATGCCCGACGGCGTCTGCCTGGTCGAGACACGGACCCTCTTGCACGATGTCACCGTCGAAGGACTGGCCGAAACCGTGAAGCAGGTGGAGCGCGCCGCTCTGGAGCTCGCTTCGGCCGAAGTCGATGTCATTCTTCAGGCCGGCACCGCCATCGCGTTTTTCCGCGGCTTCGGCCATGACCAGGAGCTAAGCCGCCGCATCACGGCAGCGACCGGCATCAAGGCCACCACATCGCTCACCGCCGTCGTCGAAGCGCTGCGCGTCCTCGGCATCAAACGACCGGCAATCGCGACCTCGTATCTCGCCGATATCGATGCGCGGCTCGCCGATGTGCTACGGCAGTCCGATTTTACAGTCGCCGCGATTCGTGGCATGGGACTTAAACGCAGCATCGATATGGGCAAAGTCATGCCCGATGAAACTTACCGGCTCGCGCGTGAGGTCGCGATCTCCGTGCCGGATGCCGATGGGATTTTCATCTCTTGTGGCAATCTCCGGAGCTTCGAAGCGATCGAGCGGCTGGAAGAAGATACTAATTTGCCGGTCGTGACCAGCAATCAGGCGGGTTTGTGGCTGGCGCTGAGGATGGCCGGCATCGAAGATAAATTACCCAGCCTGGGACGGCTCTTGCGCGACTATTGAGCGGGAAGCTTGCTCCAGCTACGAGTGCTCATCCTGAGAAAACCACTCCGTCGGCAACTCTCTTCCTAAACCACGCGCTTTTGCGAGCTCGTAGACTCTCGCCGCGGCGGCGGAGAACTGAAGGCCAAGCCCCAAATGATTCAGCATGCAAGTCACGTCGGCATCGCGCTTTCGCCCCGTCGCCATGCCCGCCATGATTTCTGATAACTCGGGTTTGTCGCGCCAGTCGGCGGCGGTTTTTTCCAGCTCCACGCGCCCGTAGTCGCCCTTGCCGAATTCGGGAACTTTGGTTTCCTCGCCGGGGAGCGTAAAGAGCTTCGCCGCCTCGCGCGTCGATACCGCGATCAGGTCGCAGCGCACCAGCGCATCGAGCATGAGCTCGCTCGGCCGCACGGTCGTGATATGCATGCCGTCGCTGATCCACGAAGCCGGGAAAAACGGGTCGAGCGCATTGGTCGCAAGCGAAACGATGTCCGCCCCTAGGGCGGCTTCTTTCGGAGACGAAACGGCCCGCACGGTTGCATCGGTGCCGGCGCTCATCTTGGTAACGAAAGCATCGCGATTTTTTTTCGTTGGGCTAAAGACCCGCACTTCTTTGATCGGCAACACCTTGCATATCGCCGTTAGGGCCGGCCCGGCCTGCCACCCGGAACCGTAGAGGGCCATCACCGAGGAATCCTTGCGCGCCAGATACTTCGCCGAGAGCGCGTTGGTGACGCCGACGCGGATCGCCTGCATGAGCCCGTCGGGAAAAATAGCCAGAAGCTCTCCCGTCGCCGTGCTGAAAACGAGCACAAGGCCGACATATCTGCCGCCCATCGCCAGCGGAACTTTTACCCGGCGCTGCCGCCCATCAATCATCGGCCAGGTGAGAACATCAGAAGTCAGCCTCAAGGTCGTCACGCCGGCGCGCGGCAGCGACGCGCAGGAAGTCTTGAGTCCGTGATAGCTTTGGTGAAGCGGGCCCGGCACGAGCAGATCCTGGCGCGGCATGTTGACCGCGCGGCCGCTTCCCAAGTCGAGCAGGGCCGGCTCGAGCGCGTTGAAGCACTCCTCGAGAGTGAAAATACTCTCGATTTCTTCATTCGTGAGAATGAGAGTCATAGCTTGGGCAACTCGGCGAGATTTAAGATCGTGCGTGCTTGAGCAGCACCGAAGTCAGGACCGCGGCGATGAGCGGAAACAAGGCAATAGCGTTGAGCGCCGCGGGCAAGCCGTACACGTCCGCGATCACGCCGGCCAGAATGGGCGCAAGAAAAGAGACGCTCATGTTGGCGCCGTAAATGAATGCGACGATGCTGCCGGAGAGGTTTTGCGGCGCGGAAGACATCGCCGCGGAAACGATCACGGGTCGGAGCGCCCAGAGGAGAGCGCCGAGTGCACCCATGCCGGCGCCGAGCATGAGCCCGGGGCCGAGATGCGGGATCGCGACGATTGTAACCGCGCTCAGCAGAGAAAATATCACGATCAGGCGCTTGTGGCCGAAGCGATCGGAAATCCAACCGACCACCGCGGGAGCCATTCCTGCGAACAGGAACAGCACCGATATGTACGCGCCGGCAACGCCCGCCGAGAGCTGCAAATGCAAGGAAAGATAGAGCGGCAAGAAAACGGCAAGAGCCGTCTGCCCCATTGCTCGCAGGGTTGAAACCACGACCAGGCCGAAGATCGCTTTATTTCGAAGCACGTCGTTCCAAACGGCCTTGCCGTAGTCGCGAGCGCGCGGTACAGGCAAACCGCCCTCGGCGCCGAACAGCATGTAAAGCCCGCCGATCACGATCCCCGGAATTGCCCAGATTTGCAGCACCGTGCGCCAGTCGAAGAAACTCAGCAAAAGGCCGATGGCGAGCGGTCCGACCACCTCGCCTAGGTTGGCGCTGCTGTCGTGAACGCCGAGCGCAAAAGCTTTTTGCTGACGATATTTCGCCGATAAGATCGCCAAAGACTGCGGGTGAAACCAACCGCCGCCGAAGCCCGCCAGGGCCATGAAAATCAGCAGAGCAGGAAACGTCGTTGACGCGCTCAATCCGAATGTAGCAATGCCGATCAGAGCGATACAGATTCCGAGCAAGACGCTGCGGCGGCGCGCCAGATCGGCGAAAAATCCCGAAGGGAAGCTCGCCACCCCGGCCAACAATGTGCGCGCCGAGGCGAGCGCGCCCGCCTGCGCAAGGCTCAAACCCAAAGACGCGGTGATCAGCGGCAGGATGACCGCGATCACGGCGTTGAAAAGGTGCTCGGTCATGTGCGCCGCGGAGTTTGCCGCCAATCTCCCCCAGACGGCGCTGGGCGCGGCTACCGGTTGAACATTCTCGATTTTCGACATTGCAAATTTAGAGGCGGTCTTTGAATCCATATGCGGATTTTACGGTCTTCGCAAGGTTGCGGGCGCAGGGAAGATCATTTTGGCAAATCCGCGCCGACGTGGCGAGAATTCGCTTGATGTGAGCCGTCATCCAAAATGAAAGATCTGCTATTGAATGCGCCGTCCGAGGAACGCCTCACGAGAATAAGAGCGCACTCTTATTCTGACGATTCAATGATTTTTTGGCGCGCGGAATGGCGAACGATCAAATAGCCGCGCCGTGACGTCATACTCGCCACGGCGCAGCGTTCCGATTTCCCGCCGGAGAGAGCCCCTAGCCGGCTTGTTTTCGCACCAGGTCGAGAAGCTGCTGATAGGATTTTAACAAATCGGTCGAAGTAACGATGCCGCAAACCGTGCCGTCGTCCTCGACGACCGGCAGGCAGTTGATGCGTTTGGAGACGAGTTTCGAGACCGCGTCGACGATCGGCGTGCTGCGCTTCACGGTGATCGGATTGCGCGTCATGATCTGGTCGAGCGATTTGGAGCGCGAGTTGGGGTTTCGCGCCAGCGCCCTGAAAATGTCCCGGTCGGAAATAACGCCGACCGCTTTGCGATAACTGTCGACTATCACGCAATGGCGGAAATAGCGGTCGCTCATGAGATTGGCGACATCGTTGAAAGTGTGATGCGGGCTTAACGTGACGACTTTTGCCGTCATCACATCGGCCACTTCCGTCGGGCCGATCACCAAAGAAATTTCGTGCGATTTCGCATTGTCGTGAAACGATTTCTGGTTCAGATTCTCCAACATGATTTTCCCCCGGAATTATAAAGATGGCGCTTTGCGTGAAATCAGGAGGAAGATAAAGCAATTCTTACACCACGGGGCTTGCGCGCGCTTGCGGGCCAACAGGTGGGCCGGAATCACACAATCTGGAAATCGCTCGCCTATTTTCTCCAAGTTGCTCCCAAAAGCGCATTGTCGCTCCTGGCCTCCCAGGACGCGCATTTTGTTCGATTTGGAAGAAAACCGTCAATTTTTGCTCGCGCCGGCATAGCGGCGCCCACCGAAAAGGCGCGTCGCTTCCGGCGGTAGTTTGGCGCCCGGTCGTGTGTTAGTAAAACGTTTAACAACCGGAGAACGGGAGCAGAAACAATGACCCTTGTGCTCAGCAACGACGACGTCGCAAAAGCGCTCAACATCGACGATTGTCTCAAGATCATGGAGGAATCGTACCGCGAGCAGGCCGCCAGCCGGGCCGTCAACCGGCCGACTTGCCATTCCTATCTGCCGCACTCGATGGCGAATTCGACGTACAGCTTCAAGTCGGTCGACGGCGGCGTGGGCAAGTACGGCGTGCTCGCCTTGCGCATTACCTCGGACGTCGTTCAGGAACAAGAAGTTCGCGGCGCAGTGCGGCTGGAAAAGCTGCCGCTCGCGGGAAAAGGCATGTTCGTCGGCTTGGTGCAGCTTTTTAGCTCGGAAACCGGCGAGCTCTTGGCGATCATGCCTGACGGCCTCATCCAACAGACGCGCGTCGGCGTAACGAGCGCGCTCGGCATGAAAGCGATGGCGCGGAAAAATTCCGAGGTCCTCGGCCTGATCGGCTCAGGCGGCCAGGCAAAGGCGCATTATCGCTTCATGACCGCGATGATGCCGTTCAAGAAAGTCAAAGTCTTTAGCCCCAATCCTGAGCATCGAAAAGCGTTCGTCGAAGAGATGGCCGAGGAGACCGGCGTTGCCGGTGAGCCGGTTGCGAGCGCGGAACAAGCCATCCGCGGTTGCGACGTTGTGTGCAGCGCGACCAACTCCTCGCAGCCGGTACTGAAACTCGACTGGCTCGAACCGGCATGCACTACAATTCGATTCGGGAGTTCGAGACGGACCTCGAGGCTCTGGAAAAATGCGACGTGATCGCGATTCACACCCAATTCGGCGGCATCCAGCACTACCAGCCGCCGGGCATCGATGACGACATGCCGGGCGTGCGCCGCGAAAAGCCGCGCGATTGGTCGAAGTATCCTGAGATTTGCGATCTCATCGCCGGCAAAGCTCCCAGCCGCACCAACGACAAGCAGATCACTTTCTTTCTCAACAACGTCGGCACCGGCGTCCAGTTTGCCGCCATGGGCTACTGCGCCTACAAAGGAGCGAAGGAACAGGGGCTTGGGCGGGAAATCCCGAGCGAATGGTTCATGCAGGACATCAAGCCATGATGATGCGACGATCGAGCCCTAGTAGTCTAAGTATCGCTGGAGCTAATTGCCCATCATTCTCTTCAGCCTCTCGATCACCTCCTGTGGCTGGGACATCGCTTCTTTGGTCAACGCCTCAACCTGCTCGCCCGTGGTCGGGTTCGATGTCCGATCTTTTTCTCTTGGTCTCGGCCAGAAATTCCGGATCTTTCATCGTTTTGTTGAAAGCGTCTCGAAGCGTCTTCACCATCTCCGGACGCATCTTGGGCGGCGCCAAGTAAGGCCGATGAAACTCACCCGAGGCGAGCACCGTCGTTGCCAAGCCGCCGTCCCGTCTCCGGCGTTTTGTACTTATCCAAGAGTTCATAAATCGTCGGCACATTGGCAAGCTTCTCGATCCTCGCTCTGCCGCCTTGAACCAACTCTCGTCGAAAAACCGTTCTTTCGCCAAGTATGAAACGGCTCGCGGGAAAAATACGCCTCGGTGCTAAGAGAGCGGCATTGGATTTCGCCCCTCTCCACCGCGAGTCTATCTCGTTGCCGCCCTGATAACCGGAAACCATGTTGAATTTCGCGCCGATGGTTTCTTCCAAAAGCTTGGGCACGAGATTGCCCATATTGCCCAAGCCCGTGGTGCCGCATTTGGGCGGCTCTTTGGCCGTGCGCACATCCTCGATGGTTTTGAACGGCGAGTCGGCGCGCATGTAGAGAACCTGCGGCGACTTGGTCGCGTTACCGATCCAGTTATATTTCGTCCAGTCGAATTTGACCTCACCCCGCCCGATCAGTTGCTCGAAATACAGTCCCGCGTTGATCGCCCCCATGGTTAAACCGTCCGGTTTGGCGACGTTGTAGATATAATTTGCCGCGATCATATGGCCCGCGCCCGGCATATTCTGCACGAAAACATTGGGATTGCCCGGCAAATATTTGCCCATGAAAAGACGCGATGGCTGCGCGCATAAAGGTCGTAGAGATCGCCCGCCCCCGTGCCGACAATAATGGTCAGCGGTTTTGCCCTGGTAGTTGGGAGCTTGGGCACGGACTCGCTCAATCGAAAGTAAATTGAATACCGTCCAGATCAGAAAAACGACGAGGGCGAAATTCGTTTTTCTTGTCTCCCG
This sequence comes from uncultured delta proteobacterium, assembly GCA_963745035.1. Taxonomy (GTDB): domain Bacteria; phylum Desulfobacterota; class Binatia; order UBA9968; family UBA9968; genus DP-20. The sequence continues at coordinate 1,443,666 of CAVUVW010000013.1, forward strand.
GCGAAAGTATGAAGCACCTGAACCCACGGCAGCAAACTGAATTCTCGATGATCCCATCGTAACCTCCGAACCCGACAGTTTGTCGATCCAAGCCTTAAAAGTTATTCGACCTTTTGCAGACTTAAAGCTACCTACCACGTTTCCGCTCTGCCTCCCTGCACCCACCAGTTCAAACGCGGCTCGATTTTTAGCTCGTGACCTTTACCATTCTGCCGTGCGAGCTCATAACATTTTTTTGCGAGCGCGATGTCGACGATGCCCTGCCCACCCTGGTTCTTGTAAAGAATAATCTGACCGTCGTCGGTCCGGCCTTGCGCCTTACCGGCGAGCACATCGGCAATTTCCACAACTTTGTCCCAACCGATGATTCCATTCTGAACCGGCCAGTAGATATCGCCCTGCTGCGAATCGATCGCCTGCGCTTTGGAGAGCGCGACAACGAAGTCGCAGCGCCGGAGCGTCGTGTCGTCGATCTCCCGCCGCGGCGCGGCCAGGTTGCCGCTTTTTACCAGCTCGATGTTGCTACCGATGACCGAAATAATGTACTGGCCCGCTTCGAGCCACGCCCCGTCGATCACCGGCACATTGGTGTTGGTCATGCACAGAATGATATCGACGTCTTTCGCCGCCAACTCCGGCGCATCTACCGGCCTCACCTGCACGCCTGTTTTTGCGCTGATCTTTTTAGCGAAACCTTCGCGGTGCGCCGGCGTGGGGCTAAACACTTTCGCGCTTTCGATCTTGCGCAGTTCGCACAGTCCGGCAAAAGTCGCCCAGGCCTGCTGCCCGGACCCATAGATTCCAACCCGCCGCGCATCTTGCCGTGCGAATAGGTCCAAGCCGGCCAAGCTTGTCGCGGGGGTGCGCAGGTCCGCCACGCCGGTAAAATCACGCGGGCGATGGGCCATGACACCCAGCAGAGATCCGTTATCGGTGTCGTAGATCAGTGCCAGCTCGGTTTGATCGGGATTGAACGGCGGCCGTTGCTGCGTATTCCCCGCTATCGCCTTTCGGTGGAGCGCCACCTGCGCCCCGACGGCTCTGTAAGACGCCGAGCCGCCGGCGTAAATATTGAGAACCGTATCGAAAGTTCCTTCGGCGACGTTGCGATGAAGATTGAGCCGCTTGCGCGGTGCATTGACGCCGTCAGGCGAGACCAAATCGCGCAAGGCCTGCTCGGTGATTTTTACCGCTTCTTTGAACGGAATCAGTTGATCCACATCGTCGGAATGAAAAAACAGCGCCACAAACTTCTCCGTCCGAGACTACTGAAAAAACTTGGGTTTTTTAGGGCTAGTCGCTCATCTTCCAAAATCCGTGTCCCATAATTTTCTCATCTTCGCCCATCTGCTCCTCAGACAATTCGGTGCGCCGGAGCAAGCTACGGCCTCGTCCACATGCGTCGTATTGGAAAAACCAACGAGCACGGTTGAAACATTTTGGTTCATCAGACCGAAGCGGATCGCGGCTTGGGTGAGATCCTTCCCCTGCACGTTCAGTGCTGTCTTAACTTTCTCCGCTCGCTGTAAATCACTTGCATAATCCGAACCTGGCGACAATGTCTGCCCGCTGCCGCCGCCGCCTTTGCTGGGATCGGCAGTGAGCGCGCCGGCGGCAAGAACGCGAATGACGAATGCGCCCATCCCTTTTGCGGCGGCACGGTCGAGAATCCGACCGTAATCCAACGCGCTGAATGCGGCTGGCACCGCTTGGCCAGCGCTCGGATTGAGCAAGTTGTAATAGCACTGAAAACCCTGAAACTCGCCGCTCTCGACCAGCTCATGCAGCGCCTGCGGATCACCTAGGCCGCTGAAACCAAAAAAGCCGACCTTGCCGCGGTCGCGCATCGCCTTCAGGCCGTCGACGACGCCGTTCGGTCCGAGCACGTCTTTCGGTGTCAGGCTGAAACGTTTTTCGCCGCCGCGTTCAGAAGTGACCCGAGTGTGGAGCTGGACGAAATCGACGCGCTCGCGCCCCAGCCGCTCTAAGCCGGCTTCGACGGCGCGGATTGTGGCGGCTTTGATATTATCAACACAATCAGCTTCGAGACGAATCTTGGTCGAGATGACCGGATCGGCGCCCAACTCCTTGAGCACCCGCCCTAAGTTTTCCTCGGATTTTCCCAGGCCGTAGGCGAAAGCCGTGTCGAAAAAATTTATTCCCGCATCCAACGCGCGCCGCACCACTTTGAGTTGATCTTCGTAGGGCGCCTTGACCATCAACACGGCGTTGTTGCCGCAGCCAAAGCCGATTTCGGAAACGCGCAGCCCGGTTTGACCAATGGTTCGATATTGCATGATTTCCCCCGCTCTATATTTCCGACAGCATCGCCAGGACCGCCTCGGTATCTGTAAGATCCGCCAAACAAACGTCCGGCTGCCAATACTGAAGCTCTTCTACCGGATATCGGCCCGTTCCGACAAGGACGCATTTCATTTGATTGTGCCGGGCCGCTTCCAGATCCTTTGGTGTATCGCCGATCACGACGCACCGTTTGACCGGCAAGGTTCGACCAGCCAGTCCTTCCCAGCGTGCCTTCGCAATATCCGGTAAATCGGCGCGACGCCGTGAATCGCTCGCGTAAGCGCCGCGGCGCAAAAACGGAGCAAGGCCGGCGGCTTCCAATTTTATAGCTGCCGTCGCCTCAAAGTTGCCCGTCACCACGCTGGAGCTGAAATCGTCGCGCAGAGAAAGCTCGCGCAGCAACTCGGCCGCGCCCGGCAAAGCCCGGATGGTCGTGGTCCCTTGGCGCACGTGATGGTGATAACGCTCGCGCAAGTGAATCGTGAACTGTTCCCAATCTTCGTCGCGGAACGCGATCTTGGCATTCGCCTTGGCGCAGATCTCTTCCACAATCATCGGATCGGTATTACCGTCCGGCACGACAGTTCGAATATCGCCGTCGAAACCGAATGTCTTAAGAATTGCTTCGTTAAACGGCAAATAGCCGTTTTGCGTGCGCGTGAGCGTGCCGTCGATGTCGAACAGAATCAGCCGATGCATGAGCAGGGAAATAGTCGCACAATCTCAATCTGCTGGGCAAATTCAATCGTGCTTTTCCCGCGTTGACATGTCCGGTTATTCCGGATAAGAGAAATACGTAAGTTTTGCGCGACTGGCGAACGTGGAATTGACCACGAGGGAGTGCAAAGCCTTAAGACGGCCGAACGCCTGGGTCTCTTAACCAGAGAGGTCCAGGCTTTTTTGTGGACATTGCGCCGTTGATATAGTCATTACGCCGCATTCTCCACTCTGTCCTGCCTCGCTTGGCCTTCGTTGCCGGTTGTCAGAGGAAATTTCGTCATGATCAAGCACTATCTGCTCTCCCCCGGCCCGACGCCGATTCCCAACGAAGTTGCTCTGGCGATGGCGGAGACGATGATCCACCATCGCACGCCGCAGTTTAATCGCGTTTTCGACGAAGCGCGGGAAAAGCTCAAAAAACTCTTCGGCACAAAAAACGATGTGCTCATACTGGCTTCCTCGGGCACGGGCGCGATGGAAGCCGCGGTCGCCAACCTTTTTTCGCCGGGCGACAAAGTCCTCGTCGTCAACGGCGGAAAATTCGGCGAGCGCTGGCTCAACATTTCCAACGCCTATGGTCTAAGTCCCATCGATCTCAGAGTACCCTGGGGCCAGGCGGTGAAGGTCGCTGAAGTCGAAAAGGCGCTCAAGGCTAATCCGGACATCCAGGGCGTGATGATTCAAGCGAGCGAAACGTCCACCACGGTTCTTCATCCGGTGAGGGAAATCGCCAAACTCACCAAAAACGGCCCGCTCTTCTTGGTTGACGGCGTTACCGCCGTGGGCGTCGTGCCGTTGTTGTTGGATGATTGGGGCATCGACGCGCTGGTCACCGGCTCGCAGAAAGCCCTCATGCTGCCGCCCGGTTTGGGCTTCGTCGCGCTGAGCGACCGCGCCTGGGAAAAAACCAAAAAAGCCAAGCTGCCGCGGTTTTATTTCGATCTCAATCTCGAGCGCAAGAATCAGCAGAAGGGCTCCGGCGCGTTTACGCCCGCGGTGTCTTTGATCTTCGGCGTGCGCGCTTCGCTCAATATGATCGAGCGCGAGGGCGTCGAAAACGTCTACGCGCGCCATGCGCGGCTCTGCCGCGCCACTCGAGCAGCGGCAACGGCATTGGGACTAAAATTGCTGGCGCCCGACAGCCCGAGCCCTGCCGCCACCGGCGTCTATCTGCCCGACCGGCATCGACGCGGATCAGGTGCTCGATTATCTGCGCGACAAGATGAACGTCACCTTGGCCGAAGGCCAGGATCAGCTCAAAGGCAAAGTGATCCGCATTGCCCATATCGGCTATATGGGCGCGTTCGACGTGATCACCGCGGTCGCCGCATTGGAAATGGCGCTCAGAAAATTCGGCGCCGAAATTCCGCTCGGCAAAGGCGTCGCCGCGGCGCAGGAAGTTTTGCTGGAGGCGTTGGTGTAAAGGCCGAGGATAGAGAATGGAGGATGGAGAATAGAAGATCGCGCGTGATTTGCTATCCTCCATCCTCAATCCTCGATCTTCGACCCGTTAGTAAACTGTGGACCGTAAAATGAAGATCCTAGTCACCGACTCGCTTGCGCCCGAAGGCCTGGAGGTGTTCAAGAACGCCGAAGGCTTCGAGGTCGACGTCAAAATCGGCCTCAAGGCCGACGAGCTCAAAAAAATCTGCGGCGACTACGACGGCTGGGTCATTCGCAGCGGCACGAAGATCACCGCCGAGTTGATCGATGCGGCGAAAAATCTAAAAGTCATCGGCCGCGCCGGCGTGGGCTACGAAAACATCGACGCCGACGCCGCGACCAAGCGCGGCATCGTCGTCATGAATACCCCCGGCGGCAACAACGTCACCACCGGCGAGCATACGATTGCTCTCATCATGGCGCTTGCCCGGCACATTCCCCAGGCCGTTGCATCGCTCAAGGGCGGCAAATGGGACCGCAATAAATTTGTCGGCGTGGAACTCTGCAACAAGACCATCGGGATCATCGGACTTGGCAACGTCGGGCGCATCGTCGCCGAAAGGGCGGCCGGCTTGAAAATGAAGGTTCTCGGTTACGATCCGTTCATCGCCTCGGAAAATATCGCGCGCATGGGCGTGGAGCCCGGCACTCTCGAAGAAATTTTCACCAAGTCCGATTTCATCACGGTGCACGTGCCGTTGACCTCGGAAACCCAGGGCCTGATCAATAAGGCTGCCTTCAAGAAAATGAAGGCCAGCGTGCGCATCATCAATTGCGCCCGCGGCGGCATCGTAGACGAGCAAGACTTAGCCGACGCCATCAAAGCCGGCAAAGTCGCGGGCGCGGCGCTCGATGTTTACGTTGACGAGCCGCCACCGGCCGATCATCCGCTGCTGAAGCTCGATCAAGTCATCACCACGCCGCATCTCGGCGCCTCCACCGACGAAGCGCAGCTCAACGTCGCCATCGCGGTGGCCGAGCAGATGGTCGACTTTCTTGCCCGGGGCGTGGTGCGCTACGCCGTCAACGTTCCCTCGGTCAGTCCCGAGCTTCTGGCCGTGCTTCGTCCGTACTTGACCCTCAGCGAAAAACTCGGCAGCCTCCACACCCAGATGGGCGGCTCGCTGCCCGATGAAGTGCAGGTCGAGTACCGCGGTGACGTGACCCAATTCAACGTCGCGCCGCTCACGGTCGCAGTTTTGAAGGGCCTCTTATCGCCGGTGCTCGAATCGGCCGTCAATTACGTCAACGCGCCGATGATGGCCAAAGAGCGCGGCATCAAAATCGTCGAATCGAAGGGCGAAGAAGCCGGCGATTTTGCCAGCTCGATCATCCTCAAGGGCAAGAACGGCAAAGAGCAACTGGAGATCGAAGGCGCGATGTTCGGCGCCAAGCACCCGCGCATCGTGCGGGTCAATAATTTTTACCTCGAAGCCGTACCGGAAGGCTATATTCTGATCCTGCAGAATAACGATGTTCCCGGCGTGGTCGGCGCCGTTGGAACGATCCTCGGCAATAACGGCATCAACATCGCAGGCATGGAGCTCGGCCGCAGCCAAAAAGGCGGCAACGCGATCTCGTTCACGCACGTCGATGAAGTGCTCAGCAAAAAGGCCCTCGACGAGCTCCGCGCCCTGCCGCAAATCGTCTCCGCAACCTTGGTGAAATTGTGAAAAGAGAAGAAGGCAACAGGCAACAGGCAGCAGGCAACAGGTTGCGACGCGTCCTGCCTGTCCTACTACTCACGCCTCACGGCTCACGCCTCACGCCTAAGGTCCAATGGCAAACGTCGCGATCATCGGAGCGCAGTGGGGCGATGAAGGTAAAGGCAAAGTCGTAGATCTCTTCACCCACGAAGCGGATATCGTCGTCCGCTTTCAGGGCGGCAACAACGCCGGCCACACCTTGGTCGTCGACGGCGAAAAAACCATTCTCCACCTGATTCCCTCCGGGGCGCTGCATCCGAATAAGCTCTGCGTCATCGGCAACGGCGTCGTCGTCGATCCGGAAATCCTGATCGAAGAGATCGGCGCGCTGAAGGCCGAGGGCCATTTGGCCGATGACAACCAACTGCGCATCAGCGAGCAGGCGCACGTGATCATGCCCTACCACAAGGCGATCGATCTGGCGCGCGAGCGGCTGCGCGGCAAGGGCAAGATCGGCACCACCGGCCGCGGCATCGGGCCCGCCTACGAGGACAAGGTCGCACGCGTCGGCATCCGCTTCGTCGATCTTTTGGAAGAAGATACTTTTCGCGAGAAGCTCGAACGCAACATCGAAGAGAAAAATTTCTACCTCAAGGCGATCCTCAACGAGAAAGCCCTCGACTTCGCGGCGATCCACGCGAGTTACTCCGGCTACCGCGAGAAGCTTAGGAGCTACGTTACCAACACGGGCGTGCTGCTCGACCGCGAGATGCGCGCCGGCAAGCGCGTGCTTTTCGAAGGCGCGCAGGGCACGCTTCTCGACGTCGATCACGGCACCTACCCGTACGTCACTTCCTCCAACACCATCACGGGCGGCGCATGCTCGGGTTCCGGCGTCGGGCCGCAAAGCATTCAGCAGGTGATCGGCATCTCCAAAGCCTACACGACGCGAGTCGGGAGCGGGCCGTTTCCGACCGAGCTTGACGGGCCGGATGGCGAGACGCTGCGGCGCGAAGGCGCCGAATTCGGCGCCACCACGGGCAGGTCGCGCCGCTGCGGCTGGTTCGACGCCGTCGGCGTGCGCCACGCCGTGCGCATGAACGGCTTGACCGGCATCGCTCTCACCAAGCTCGACGTGTTGACTGGTTTCGAGAAAATTCCGATCTGCACCGCGTACCGCTACAAGGGAACCGCGATAGATGAATTTCCCGCGAGCGTAAAAGTGATGCAGAAAGCCGAGCCGGTGTACGAGGAAATGGCGGGTTGGAGCGCTCCCCTCGACAGCGTGCGCAAGTTTTCCGATCTCCCCGCGCCCGCGCAGATCTACGTCCGCCGCATCGAGGAAGTGATCGGCAGCGAAATCATCCTCGTTTCGGTCGGCCCCGGCCGCGAACAGACGATCCTGCTCAAAAATCCGTTCGACGGTGAGGCGAGAGGCGAAAGGCTCAAGGCGTGAGCAAAAACTCTTACTCAAGCCTCGCGCCTCAATCCTCGTGCCTGTTTTCTAGCGCAATTTGAAAATATCCAGATACTGCTTCACGGTCGCGTCGAAGTCTTGATAGTCTTCCGGGTTTTCGATCACGTACTTGAAGCCGCGGAAAAGCCGCGGCGGATCGGGATCGACGTCTTTTCGCACCGGGATGCGCTGGGCGCCGTCAAAGTATGCGCTTGAATACGTTCCAAAGGGGTGATTATCATGACCCGGGTGGCGAACTTGAAGTATCGGAGGTGATTATGGACGGGGAACCAACCAACAAAGAAAGATTGGTCAACGATCTGAAAACGCTCGTCGGCGACGCCGAAGAGCTGTTGAAGGCGACGGCAAACCAAGCGGGTGAGAGAATCTCGGTAGCGCGCCAGAAAATCGAGCAGAGTCTCGTGGAAGGAAAAAAAGCTCTCGCCGATGCCGAGGCCACGCTTTTCAAGAAATCCAAGGAGTGCGCGGAAATCGCCGACGACTATGTCAGGGAGAATCCCTGGGGCGCGGTCGGCATCGCCGCCGCGGTCGGCCTGGCCGTCGGTCTCTTGATTCGCGGCAGGTAAATAGTCACGGTTGATGAACGGTTTGGAAAACGACCAGAGCGAAAACGGCGCGCCGCGATTTACGCAGCCGTTCAAAGAACTGCTGGCCGTTTTGTCCTCCGCGTTGCATACGCGCCTCGATTTGTTCGTCGTTGAGCTCCATGAAGAACTCGAACGGACAAAACAAACCCTGGCGCTCTTTCTGCTGTTACTCTGCGCCGCCAGTGTGGGTTTTGTCCTCCTGAATGTCTTTCTCGTCGCGCTGTTCTGGCAAAACGGCTGGATCGCCGCAATCGGTATACTGGCACTTGTTTATTTCAGCGTAGCCGCGTTCGCCGCGATCAAGCTCCGCGGCGCAACCCTTAGACCCGACGGTCTCTTCCCTGCGACCTTGACCGAGCTCGCCAAGGACCGCGACTGCTTGAGAACCGAAGCCCGTGAACAGTAAGCGTTTCGAAGATCTCGCCCGACGCAAGCAAGCGCTCATCGCGCGAGCAGCGTACGAGCGCGCCGAGCTTGGCATTGCCTACGAAAACCTGTGCTCGTCTCTCAATATCAACCAAGTTTTGTTTGGCATCGGCCACACTTTAAAGGCTCACCCGCTAATCACTGCCGGGATTTCGAGCGTTCTCGTGAGCGGGATGGCGGGAAAACTGCTCCGCGGCGCCGGCCAAGCCGTGGCGCTTTCACGATTGGCGCTGCCGCTTTGGTCCTGGTTGAAAAGCCGGCGGGGATCTTCTTAGACGTTGAACATTTTTGAACGGCTTGAACGGTTTGAACGGCATCTATTCAGAAATCATTCCGTCCGCGCCCTTTCGACTTTTCTCGGGTCCGCCGCGCCGTCCATCCGCCTGCCCTCCCAAGTAATGGCCTGCACCACTCCGAGGGAAGTCTGCTCTCTCAGCATATGACCGCGCTGTTGTAGCGCCGTCTTCGCCTCCGCCGTGATTCCCGGCTCGACATTCAACCGGTCCGGCAGCCATTGATGATGGACGCGCGGCGACGAAACCGCCGGTGCGACGGGCATGCCGAAATCGAGAATATTCAAAATGGATTGCAAGGTCGCCGTAATAATACGCGGCCCGCCTGCCGCGCCGATCACCACCTCCGGGCGGTTTCCTCGCAAAATAATGGTCGGCGACATGCTGCTGAGCGGCCGCTTCCCGGGCTTGAGCGAATTCGCCTCGTTGCCGAAAAGCCCGTAGACATTCCCCGTTTCAGGATGGATCGCGAAGTCGTCCATCTCGTTGTTGAGCACGATGCCGGCGCGGCGCACAAGGAGCTTGGAACCGAAGCGCGTGTTGACCGATTGGGTGCAGGCCACGGCATTGCCAAAGCGGTCGATCACGCTGAAATGAGTCGTGCCGCCTTTTTCGGCGTTGAAATTGTGGTAACCGTAGTACGCCGGCGGCTGGGTTTTGTCCATCACGATGCGCTTGCGAATCCATGCGGCATAATTTTTTCCGGTCAACTTGCCAACCGGCACGTGAACAAAATCAGGATCGCCAAGAAACTGGGCGCGGTCGGCAAAGGCGTGCTTCATCGCTTCGCTCAGGAGATGCAGATACGCAGGCGAGTTGTGCTGCAAATCTTCAAGCTTGTAAGCTTCGAGAGTGTTGAGCATTTGGAGAATCGCCACGCCGCCCGAGCTCGGCGGCGGCATGGCGATCACCTTGCGGTCTCGATACGTGCCGATCAGCGGCTCGCGCCATACGGGCCGGTAATTTTTAAGATCGTCGAGGGTCATCACCCCGCCGGCTTTTTTGATTGTTGCGACGATTGTTTGACCGATCCAGCCACGGTAGAAAACCGCCGCGCCCTCCTTGGCGATCGCCGTGAGCGTTTCCGCCAACTCCGACTGCCGGATCAAATCGCCATCTTTGGGCATCTCGCCGTTGGGCATGTAGATCCGGCCGAGGTCCGGAAACTTTTTCATGTTCTCGCGATGGCGCTCGATGGCGACGCGTAATGCCGGATCGAGAGGAAATCCCCCATCGGCGAGTTTGATCGCCGGCGCGGCCAACGTGGACAGCGGCAAGCTACCGAAGCGCCTGCGCGCTTCGATCAGGCCAGCGGCTTCTCCGGGCACCGCGACGGCGAGCGCGCCCGTGAGGCTGGCGGACGGCACCGCCTGGCCGTCTTTCATGTAGAGCTCGCGCCGCGCAGCCGCCGGCGCGGTTTCGCGGAAATCGAGCGCAAAAGCTTTTTTCTCCTTGGCAATATAGATCACCATAAAACCGCCGCCGCCGAGACCCGAGGATGCTTGATCGACGACGGAAAGCGCTAAGGCGGTGGCAACTGCGGCATCCACTGCGTTGCCGCCGCGCTTGAGAATTTCCATCCCGGCGGCGCTCGCAAGCTCGCTGTCCGCGACGACCAAGCCCGCCTGTGACTGGATCGTGCGCCCGCCGGCGTCGCTCTGAAGAAATGTGAGAACTAAAAGGAACGAGAGAAGTATTCGAAGTCGCATCATCGGCGGTAGGCAGTCCGTTTTGGTTTAATGCTTTGCACCCGGATTTGCAACTTGAGTTGAGCGGCGCACGACCTATCGACCTGCAAAGGCAACCAGCGTCATTTCTCTTGCGCTTGCCGAACGGTTATTTCATATTGTCGTCTACTCTCTCCGTGTGCCGGCCGACAGTTTATCATGCAAACGATTTTAGGACCCTTTCATCCCGATCTGGAAAACGCTTTCGTCGACGAAATCTTAAAATACAAGAACGCCGACTTGCTTTGCCCGCTCTTGGTGATTACACCCTCCGACTTGCTGCGCCGGCGCCTGAAAATTCTCTTGAGCCGGGAGCGGCGTCTGTCGCTGCTCAACGTTCAGCTCTTGACCTTCTACCAGCTCGCCCTCAAGCTCCAGGAAGAAAACAGCCGCGCGCCGCTCAAGCTCCGGAGCGATCTTTTTCTCGAAGAAGCGCTGCGCCAAATCATTCGGCAGCGCCAACCCGGCGCCGAGCCTTTCGCCGGCATCGAGGAGCGCGCCGGCGGCTGCGCCGCGCTGTGGCAAACCCTGCGCGATCTGCGCGACGGACTGGTCGATGCCAACGTCGCGCTCGAAGCCCTCACCGAAGGCCATTTCAGCCGGCGCGCCAGCGAGCGTACGTCGGAGTTGTTGGTCTTGCTGCGCGCGTTCCAACAGTTTTGCCGCCGACAAAACATCGCCGATCAATCCGATCTCAACCGCCGTGCCATCGAGCAAGCCCCGGCGTCGAGTTTTTTGAAGCAGTTCAGCCGGGTTTTTTATTACGGCTTTTACGACCTGACGCAGATCCAGTTGGATTTTTTTCACACCGTCGCGCGCCACTATCCCGCTACCTTGTTTTTTCCTCTCCTGACCGCCCAGCCAAAACACGACGCCTGGAGCTTCGCGGAACGCTTCTACGAGCGCTACATCCAGGGGCACAACAGCGAAGCGGCGCAAGCGCCGGCGCCGAAAACTGCCCTGCCCGCGGCGGCGCGCCTCTTCGACGAGGTCAAAGCCCGCAACTACTCGGACTTTCCAAAGCACTGGCAATGTCGGATCACGAGCGCGTTTGGCGCCAAAGATGAAGTCGCCGTGGCGGCCAAGGAAATTCTCCGGCTCACCGAGGCCGGCGAAATACCTTTTCATGAGATCGGCGTCGTTGCCCGGAGTCTCGATTCCTACGGGCCGGCCATCCAAGACATTTTTCATCAGCACCGCATCCCGCTTGCCGGTGCTCTCGAGGAACCGCTGACGCAAGCGCCGCTGACGAAAGCGGTCATCTTGCTCTTGAATCTGCCGGCCAAAGACTTTCTGCGCAGCCAGGTGATCGATCTGCTCTCTTCGCCCTATTTTCGATTTCAAAATATCGCTGAAAATCGGTCTTTGATCCGTCCCGATCTCTGGGATCTCGCCACCCGCGAGCTCGCCATTTGCAAGGGCGTGGCCGAGTGGCGCCGGCTGCGCCGCTACAGCCGTCGTGACTTGGAGCTGCGGCGAATATCCGATGATGATGAGCCGCGCAAAATCCGTGTTCTTTCGGCGCAGATGATCTCGCTCGCGAATATTGTCGATATGCTGATCGCCGACCTGCTGCGCTTGCCGGAGCAAGCTTCATGGCAGGAATACGCGGCGGCCTGGAAGGTCTTGCTGGAGAAATATCTTGGCATTGCCGATGTCGAAACGTCGGCGCCGGGCATGAATTCGGAGCCCCACAAAACGATTCTCGATATCCTGGACCAGCTCACCGGTCTCGATAGCGTCGATAACCGCGTCGCGCTCGGCGATTTTGCCCACACTTTTCAGCACTGGCTCGAACGCTCCAGCGTCGCCGCAGATCGGCGCAACATCGACGGCGTCATGGTGCTCAATGCCGCCGCGGCGCGTGGGCTGCCGTTCCGCGCGCTCTTTGTGCTCGGCATGAACGAAGGCGTTTTTCCGCGCACGATTCGCGAAGACGCCTTCCTGCGCGATCGCGACCGGGAAGTGCTCGAGCGCGATCTCGGCTACAAGGTGAGCCCGAAACTCACCGCCTTCGACGAAGAGAAATTGCTGTTCACCCTGCTCGCCGGTGCTGCGCGCGAGCGGCTCTATTGCTCGTTTCAAAGAGCGGACGAGAGCGGCAGAGCGCTGGCACCGTCCTGGTACATCGGCGAGCTCAAGCGCGCCCTCGACGATAGTGGCGGCCGATACGAAACGGTAGATATCCCGCGCAGCATCACTGAGAAAGCCGCCACCGCGCCATTCGACCGGCAAGATTTATTACTGCCGCAAGAACTGGCGATTCGCCTGACGCTCGAAGGACGCGATCCCACCGCGCTGGTCGAAGCCGCGGCTTTACTGCCGGCGCTTTACAAACAAGGACGCCAAGCCGCCGCCGCAATCGACCAAAGCGGCGACCGTCTCCTTGCGTACGACGGCGCGCTCGCCGGCTTCGACGATTACTGGAAACACTTTTCCGAGCGCGGCTTGTCACCGACCGCGCTCGAAACCTACGCCCGCTGCCCGTTTCAATTTTTCGCGCGCCACGTGCTCGGCTTGGCCCCGCTGGATCGTCCCGAAGAGGTTCTCGGACCGAGCCCCGCGGAGTTCGGCGAGTTGGGACATAAAATCTTGAACTCGTTTTACCATGCTCTGATCGACGGCGGCTACTTCGCGGGTAAAACGGCAAAAGTGGATGTGGAGTCCACGTTGCAGGGCGTTGCAGCCCAGGCCTTCGCCGACTATGAAGAAAATCATCCGATCGGTTACCCGCTCGCCTGGGAAAGCCTCAAAGAGAGTATCCTCCAACTACTGCGTCAAGTGATCGCCCAGGATGTGGCCGAGCTTGCGAACTCCGGGTTTGCTCCCGTGAGTTTGGAAACTTCTGTGACTGCCCGTCTGCCGGCCGACTGGCCGGAGCCGCTGAAAAGCTTGGCGATCCGCGGCCGCATGGATCGCATCGACCGTAAAGACGACGCTCTGCGGGTGATCGATTATAAGTTCAAGTTTGGCGCAAGCCCGGCGACCCAAGACAAGAACCTTGTGCGCGCCGCGCTGCGCGGCGAGCGCTTGCAGCCGCCGTTCTACTACTTGCTCGCGCAACGCTGGGCCGAGGAGCAACTCCTCAATCCATTACCGGCCGTCATCGAAGCGGATTTTTACTTCATCGCGCAGCGCTGGTCCGGCGGTCCGCTGGCCTCGGCAACCTACGACAGCAAAGGACTCGCCGGCAAAGCCGGCGCCGAAACCAAGCAAACCATCGCCTATCTCGCGGACGGCGTGCGCCGGGGGCGCTTCTTTATCAATCGCGGCGAGTACTGCGGCCATTGCGACGCGGCGCCGATCTGCCGGAAAAACCACCCGCCAAGCCTGTGGCGCGTTGACAGCGACCCGGTGACCGAGCCTCATCGCGCCTTGCGCAAAAAAGATCATGAAGACGATGACGACGAGCCAGACTCCGAATAAGCTTGGCGATGCCGGCGATCGCCAAATCGCCGTCGCCACCTTCGACCGCAATCTCGTGGTTACAGCGGGTGCAGGCACCGGCAAGACCACGCTGTTGATCGATCGTTTGATTCACTTGCTGCTGCGCAATCCCGAGCCGCTGAAGATTACCGAGATCGTCGCCCTGACCTTCACCAACAAAGCCGCCGATGAAATGAAGCTCAGGCTGCGCCAACGCCTGCAGGCTTTCCTCGATATCCGGCTCGACCGCGAGCCCGCCGGCGATGCCGAGGAGAAAATCAAACTCGAGGTGGAGGCGCTGATCACGCTCTATCAACTTTCCAAAGACGAATTGGACGGCCGCATCCATGACGCGCTCCGAAACGTGGAACGGAGCGATATCGGCACGATCCACAGCTTCGCCGCCAGCCTGCTCCGCCTTTACCCGCTCGAAGCGGGCGTCGATCCGCAGTTTCACGAGGACGACGGCGCGGCCTTCGATCGGCTTTTCGATGATCATTGGGATCTCTGGATGGATCAGGAACTTTCTTTGCGCAGCCCGCACGCAGAGGACTGGCAGAAAATTCTCCCGCGCTGCCGCCTCGATCACATCAAAGCTCTGGCTAAATCGATTGCGGCGGAACACATCGATCTTGGCAGCAATCCCAATGGATCGAACGGCGTCCCCGCCATCCTGCGCGAGTGGCTGGCCAAGCTCGATGCCAAAGCCGCCGCGCTCATCGAGCGCCATCCCGAGGACCGGCTAAACGAGAAACTCATCCGCGCCGCCCGTAATGTGATCGGCGAGTTTGGAAAACCCGGGCAGCAACTCAATCCAGCGGCGCAAGAATGCGTTTTCTTATCCGAGAAGGCGATCAGTCGAAGTACCCAAGGCTGGTCGCACGAAGACGCCACTCTGGCTCAAGAGCTCGTTCGCGCCGCCAGGGGGCTTGTTCGTGTCGACGACGAACTCACTGCCATGCTCCGGCGCTTGCTGCTCCCCTACGCCGACGATTTTCGCGAGCGCTTCATCCGCGAAGGTCATTTATCTTTTGACGGCCTGCTCGTGCGCGCACGCGATCTCGTACGCGACCAGGCGCGCGTGCGCGCCGACCTCAAGCGGCGCTACCGCGCGATTCTGATCGACGAGTTTCAGGATACAGATCCGATCCAGTATGAGATTCTCCTCTACCTGGCCGAACAAGCCGGCCAGGCGGCGAAGGATTGGCGCCGGGTAAAAGTCGCTCCTGGAAAACTCTTTGTGGTCGGCGACCCGAAGCAATCGATCTACGCTTTTCGCCGCGCCGACATCGAAGCCTACCTCGAAGTCGTCGAAAAGATCATCAAGGCGCAGAACGGCCTCGAATGCCGGCTCACCACCAACTTTCGCAGCAATGCGGCGATCCTCGACGGGGTGAACGGCGCGTTTGAAAATCTCATCCAAGCGCAACACGGTATGCAGCCGCCCTATATCGCCATCCATCCCGCGCCCGGTCGAGCCGCCGCGCCGAGCGACTTTCCCAACCTGGTGGTGCGAAAGATCATTGCGGAGAAGGAGATCAATGCCGAAACCGCGCGCCGTCTTGAAGGCGAGAGCCTGGCGCGCTGGCTCAGGGAGCAGATCTTAGGCAAGCTCACGATTCTGAACGCGCGCGGCGAAGCGGTGTACGCTCAAGCGAAAGATGTGGCCATTCTGCTGCGCAAGCTTACCGACATCCACGATTATCTGGAGCCCCTGCGACGGCAGGGAATTCGTTACGTCGTCGAAGGCGAACGGCACTTTTATGCAGCCAAGGAAATCATCGATGCTGTCAATTTGCTGCGCGCGGTGGAAAATCCCCACGACCGTCTGGCCCTGGTCGGCGTGCTGCGCTCGCCGCTCGGCGCCCTCACCGACCAGCAAATTTATGAGCTGCACCGGCAAAACCTGCTCGATTATCGCGCTGGAGAAAAATTCAGCGGCGGCGATTTCCCCGCGACCCTCGTCCAGCTTTACGATGCGCTCGCCCGCTTGCACGAAGAGACCCGCACGTTACCCATCGGCGCCGCGGTCGCCCATGTCTTCGCCACCTTGCCGGTGGAGTTGCTGGCGGCTTGCTATTTTCACGGCGAGCAGGCGGTGGCCAATCTGCAAAAGCTCGCACGACAGGCCGAGCTCCTCGGCCGTGAAGGATTGACCACCCTCAAAGAAGCGATTCGCCAACTCGAAAAGCGTGTGCTCGACGTCAAGGATGAAGGCGAGAGCGTGCTCGCCGAAGAGAACCTCGACGCCGTGCGCATCATGAGCATACACAAAGCCAAAGGCCTGGAGTTTCCGATCGTCATTTTGGCCGGCTGCCAGAGCGGCATCGAAGGCGCGCGCAACGCCGATGCCGAAGCGATGTTCGATTGGTCGACAGGCCTCACGGGTCTGCGCATCGGGACGATTACGGATCTCGCCGGGCTTTACATCGCGGAGAAATCCCGGCTCCGAAGCGCCGAGGAACAAAAGCGCCTGCTCTACGTCGCGATGACGAGGGCGAGAGAAAATCTGATCATCTCCTGCGCGCCGGGCAGCCGGCGCGCAAACGGCAGTTTCCTCTCCATGCTCGACGGCACGCTCGACGATCGCATCAGCGCCGCCGAATCATCGCAGATCATTTCCCTCGGCCGCGGCACCATAGCCGTCGAAGTCGTGAGCGAGAACTTGACCGCGCCGCGCGGCGCTCGAGCCAAAACCGCCGGCGCGAAGCAAAAACACGATTGGCAGCCGTTTATCGACACCTGGGCGCGCCGCGCCGCGGCCTATGAGAAAGCGCGGCAATCGGCGCCGTTTCTCACGCCGACCCAACTCAAACGGCAAGAAGAAGCATTGACCGAAGCCGGCGACCAGATGATCAAGGAACCCTACCGCCAAAGCCCGGCGCTCGTCGTCGGCGATCTGGCGCACCGGTTTCTACAAAGCTGGGACTTTGGCGCCGATCGAAAAGCTTTCGAGCGCCCGCTTCTTGATTTGATCACGCCAGGCGCTGCCGGCGGAATTCGCCGCATCCCGCCGGGAAATTGAAGCAGACCTTCAAGATATTTTTCGCGCTTTCTTTCGCTCGAAGACGTACACCGACATCGCGCAGTCGGAGATCCTCGGCCGCGAAGTGCCGCTTGTCATGCCCTGGAACGGCCAGGTCATGGAAGGCGTAATCGATCTGATCTACCAGCGAAACGGCTTGCTTTATCTCGCCGACTATAAGACTGATCGAATCGAAAAAAAGCGTTTGAGCGAAACCGCCGCTCGTTATCACCGACAAGCGGAGATCTATTCACAAGCCGCGCGCCAGAGTCTTGGACGAGAGCCGGCCGGCTTCAAGATTATTTTTCTCCGTCTCGGCGAAAGCGTTGAGATCGGCGCAGGAAAAAATCAGCAATTGGCGCTGCTTTGAGGAGTATCATGCGAATCTGTTTTTTTGATATCGAAACCGTTCCCACCGACCGCTCTCTACAAGAAAACGGCTTGCTCGAGCCGCAAATCCAGCTCAACGAAGCTGATCTCATCAAAAAACTCAGCCTCTCCGCCGCCACGGCGAAGATTCTTTGCATCGGTTACGCCATCGAGCCGCCGGTGGATTCTGAAGTCCAAGTGTTGGAGGGCGAAGAAACCGAGATTATCAAAAGCTTTTGGCAACTGGCCGCCGACTGCGAGCTCTTCGTCGGCCACAATATTTTGGATTTCGACTTGCGCTTCATCTACCAGCGCTCGGTCATTCATCAGATCAAGCCCTCGCGCGACCTCCCGTTTGCGCGTTTTCGCAACGCGCCGATCTTCGACACCATGCAGGAATGGAGCAAGTGGGGTCGCGAGCACGCGAGTCTCGATCTGCTGTCGAAAACTTTCGGTCTACCCTCGCCGAAAGAGAGCCTCGACGGCTCAAAGGTCTATCCCTATTACCGTACGGGAAAATTCGCCGAGATCGCCAACTACTGCAAGTGCGACGTCGATTCGGTGCGTCAAGTTTATCGCTGGCTTACGTTTACGAAAATGCCGGGGCCGGCTTAGAAATACTTTCACGCGAGACATTTGTCTCCTCGCTCGATCTCACGTTTGACTCCCCGTTCGCCAATCTATAATAATTGATGCAATCCGCTGGGCTTGAGCATTACGGCGTCACGCCGCATCGTAGATTCCAAAAAGATCGAGGAGGACAAGGAGACATTATGGATCATCCTGCTGAGCAAAATTTCAAGGAACCGACAGACAAAAAGACCCGGGCCGGCTATGGAAAATTCCTTCGCCCCAACACGCCCTATGACAACTTCATGGAGGCCCAGGGCATTCCGATTTATCGCGACATCGGTGTGCGCCGGGTGCAGGATCTGCCACGCAAACCGTGGAAGCGCATGGGCGGCAGCGGCACGTTCATCCAGTTGCTTGGCACCGAAGGCCTCTGGGGTTCCTACGTCGTCGAAGTTCCCGGCGCCGGCGCGCTCAATCCCGAAAAGCATCTCTACGAAGAGCAGTATCTCGTCGTCGACGGCCGCGGTACGACCGAGGTTTGGGTTGACGGCAATCCCAAGAAGGTCACATTCGAGTGGCAGAAAGGTTCGATCTTCGCCATTCCGATGAATGCTACCCATCGCATCGTCAATGCGACGTCCAGCCCGGCGCTCTTGCTCGCCGGGACGACGGCGCCCAACGTGATGAACAACTTTGACCACGAAGAATTTATCTTCAATTGCCCTTATCATTTCAAAAATCGTTTCGATCCCAGCGACGACTACTACAAGTACAAAGAAGAAGTGACGCCGGATCCGCTTCGCGGTCTCGCCATGCGCCAGACGAATATTATTCCCGACGTCATGTCCTGCGAGTTGCCCATGGATAACCGCCGCTCGCCGGGTTATCGCCGCATCGAACCGCACATGGCGGGACAGCAATTCTACATGTGGATCGGCCAGCACGAGACAGGCCGTTACTCGAAGGCGCACGCGCACGGTTCCGCTGCGGTGCTGATTTGCTTGAGCGGCAAAGGCTACACCTACACCTGGCCGTCAGAATTGGGTACTCACCCTTGGGAAAAAGGCACGACGGAACAAATCAGACGCCAGGACTACGAACCGGTGGGGATGGTCAGCGCGGCACCGATGAGCGGCAACTGGTTCCACGCTCATTTCGGAGCGAGCAAAGAACCGTTGCGTCTCACCGCCTGGTTCGGACCCAATGCGCCGGGACGCGATCGGGGCAAGCCTGGTGAAAAGGGCATCGACTACGGCGCCATCGACATGAAAGACGGCGGCACAGCGATCCCGTACAACGAAGAAGATCCGTACCTGCGCAAAGAGTTCGAGGAGACGCTGGCAGCCGTCGGCGCGCAATCGCGCATGGAGCCGGAGCTCTACAAGCACTCCTACTAAGAACACTGTCCAGCGTCTCGCGTCTCGTAGGGGCGACCGGTCGGTCGCCCCTACCTGTTACATGAGACGAAAACTCGAATCCCCATCAAAGGACTTTCATGGCCACCGCACCGCGAGGCTCGTTTTCCAACGCCAACCGCCACATGCAGGAGGAGGAAAATCTTCAGCTCACCAGCGTGGGCGTCGATATCGGTTCCTCGACTTCGCATCTGGTTTTCTCCCGATTGGAGTTGACCCTGGAAGGTTCGCGCTATCGCGTCACCAAGCGCGATGTGCTGAACGAATCGGAAATTCTTCTGACCCCTTATGTCGACGACACTCGGATCGATGTTGAGGCATTGGAAAGCTTTATCAACGAGCAATACAAAAAGGCCAAGATCAAGCGCGAGGATGTCGACACCGGCGCGCTGATTCTCACCGGAGTCGCCGTTAGACGGCGCAACGCGCGCGCGATTGCGGAACTGTTTGCGGAAGAAGCCGGCAAGTTCGTCGCCGTGAGCGCAGGCGATGGCTTGGAGGCGACGATGGCCGCGCATGGCTCGGGAGCGGTGGCGCATTCGGCAAAGATGGGCGGGGTTGTGCTGAATATCGATATCGGCGGCGGCACCAGTAAGTTCGCGATCTGCAACAACGGCAAGGTTCAGGAGGTCTCCGCCATCGACATCGGCGCCCGCCTCCTCGCTTTCGATAAAAACGGCTCAGTCGTGCGCATCGAAGAAGCCGGCCGCAAGCACAGCGCTTGGGCGGGATTTTCAGTCGCCCTCGGCGACAAAATCCCTGAGGGGGACTTGCGCGCTATGGCTTCGGGAATGGTGGATAAGCTGTTTACCATCCTGAAACCGGATTCCATCACCGAAGACATCAAAGATCTCCTGCGTCTGCCGCCGCTCACCTATCAAGGCGAGATCGACTGCGTGATGTTTTCCGGCGGCGTGTCAGAATTCATCTACAATCGAGTCAAGACGAGCTTCGATGATCTCGGCCCTTTGATCGCCGAGGAAGCGCACAAGCGTGCCGGCGATCTGGGTTTGCTCGTGATGGAGCCCAACGCCCGCATTCGCGCCACCGTCATCGGCGCTTCGCAGTACACGGTGCAAGTAAGCGGCAATACGATTTTCATCGCACCGGACGACGCCGTGCCGGTGCGAAACGTGGCGGTGGTCGCTCCGGAGTTTCCGCTAAACCAGGATGAGTTTACCAAAGACGCCGTGCGCGACGCGCTGCTCAACGCACTGCGGCGCTTAGATCTGCTGCACGGCAGGCAGCCCGTGGCCGTGGCTTTTCATTGGGACGGCTCGGCGACGTTTCACCGCTTGCAGGCTTTCTGTAGCGGCGTTGCGGAAGGCCTTAAAGACATTTTCGCCAAGGGTCATCCGCTTGTGCTCGTCAACGATGGAGACATCGGCGGCATTGTCGGACTGCACTTCCAGGAGGAGCTGCAGATGCAAACGCCGATCATCTCTACCGACGGCATCGCGCTCAGCGACTTCGACTATATCGACATCGGCGCGCTGATTCCGTCGTCCGGCGCCGTGCCGGTGGTCATCAAATCGCTGATCTTCCCCGCCTCGCCACAGCAGTAAATCCTAGCGCTGAGTCGCCGCAGTCGGCGGAGTTTCTGCCACGGCAAAAAAACCGGTGTGACCGTCACAATCCAACACCATAATATTTTCCGTCACGGCAATCCTCCGCGTTTTCTTAAGCAAGGAATTCTTATCAATTATTGCGCGAAAATAGCTCGCTTGTGATGCCAAACACCCCGGCAAGGGGATTGCGCGGCGGGGGAAGGCACTGGCAATTTTGCGCATCTGGCTCTCCGGCGCATTCATTTCCTCGAATGACCACCGCACGACAAGCGTTGACAAAAAAGACTGCCGGATGTTTGCCTTTGTCGCGCAAATCCAAAAAATGTTTAAAAACTTCGCGAAAGCACCTGCGTTATTCTTGACATTCGCGGTCGTTACGCCTAAAAAGTCGCCCATATTCAGCGGGACAAAAAAACCATGTCCAAATACCGCGCTCGTCATTGCCCCAAATGCAACTACTTTATCGGCTTTTCGGTCATCAAATCGGTGATAGGAAACCGTGAGGCGCCGGTGGCCAACTTCTGTCTGAATTGCAACTACAGGCTGCCCGTGCGTAGTATTATCGACGGCGTTCGCAAGCCGGCCGCTCCCGTGCGCCGAGCCGGATTACGTTTGGTTCACAACACTTCGAGAGCGTCTCCTCTCGGATCCGAGAGCGAGAGCGGCGGTAACGACATGGAAACGAAAATTAGCCCGTTGGATTATGCGCGACATTTGCGCGCGATCGGTCAAGATCTCGAGATCCTTCACTTCAGCCAGTTCAATCTCGAGTTTACCGGCGACGCGTACCTTGTGTGGGTAAAACCCGGCGAGAGCTCGGAGCGCAGCCTGCCGCTGTTGCGCATCGGCAAGAGCCGGCTGCAGAAACTCTGGCGCAACCGGATTCCGCCGAGGACGATTGCTCAGGAAGAAACATTTTCTCTGTCCGCTTCTCAAACCGGCAGACGGCTCAGATACTCTGTACAAGAGTTGGATCGCATCGAAAGAGAGCAGCGCGCGCGGCGACGACGAAAAAGCGTCAGTGCGGACGGTCATTCCTTATCGCAGTTGCTGCGCACTCTCGGGGACCTGCTGGGCCAGAGAAGCGAGCGCCTTTTGGGCATTGCTTGGCAGGACCTTTCCATCGGCGTCGTCCTCGAAACGCCGCAGGGGCGAAAAGAAATCGAGGTCTTTCGACCCGACAACTTGTATGATCTCTGGGTGCGTATGTACTTAAAACGGGATAACCGAGCTTTCTTCGATACGCCCCGTTAATCCGATTCGTTCACCGCGCCGCCAACCGCGGCGCGGCCGAAAGGCTTTCCGTTTGCGTGGGCAACAGCAGTTGTTCGTGGGGCGCGCAACTCTGTTTGAGTGGCGCGGGAATTCTCACTGTGAAAGTCGAACCTCTGCCGGCGCTGCTCTCGACGCGAATCTCGCCGCCCAGCAGTTCGATATATTTTTTGACGATGTAAAGTCCCAGTCCGACGCCGCTCCGCGAAGCGCCTCGGCTCGACTCCTCGCCGCGGCGAAATCGCTGGAAGATTGTCGGGATTTGTTCCTGGGAAATTCCCGCGCCGGTGTCCGACACCTTGAACTCCAGGGTCTTTTTCGACAGCCAATAGCGCGCCGAGATCGTAACCGTTCCCCGTTCCGTGAATTTGATCGCGTTGTCGATCAAATTCTCGAGGATATGCCGGAGCTTTAGCCGGTCGCCCTGCACGCTCGGAAAATCCGACGGGTAATCCCACACCAGCCTCATGTCGGCGCCCAGCGGCGAATCGTACGATGCCCGCAGCTCGGACAAAAATTCCCAGACGTTGAGCTCGTGCAACTCCAGATGAAGGGGCTCGGTTTCGATGTTGCTCACCTGCAGCACCGTGTTGATCAGCCCGTGCAGATCCTTCGACTGCCTGGCGACGCTCTCCATCGCCTTTTCCTGAAGCGGCGTCATGGCGCCTAGCAATCCCTCCAAAAACATCCCGGCATAGCCGGTGATGACGTTCAGAGGAGTCTTGAGCTGGGTGGAGACGGCGCGCAAAAACTCGTCTTTGACATTGTGCGCACCGCGCAGCTCCTCGGCTTGTCGCTGGCTTTGCTGGTAAAGCTCGGCGTGATGAATAGCGATCGCCGCTTGTCCGGCCAAAGTGGAGAGAAAATCAATCTCTTCTTCCTTGAACTCGTGTTCTTCGCGCGCGAGAAAAACCAGATAGCCAAGGGTGTCATTGTTCGCGACCAAGGGCACGCTGATGAAAGACGAGAGTCCTTCGATCTCGAAAAATCTCGCGTTCTCAATAACCGGGTCCCGAAAGGCGTTGGCGACCGTAAGCACGCGCCCCTCACTCGCTACGCGATCCATAAACTCCAGCGCGTCTCCCGCGCCGATGAGTTGCCTCTCCTGGAACCCGCGCGCCGCGGCGGTCTCGATGGTACCTGTTCCCCGCGTCTTGAGCCGCACCAACGCCGCGGCGTACGGCAAATAAACGAGCGCGGTCGTCAACAATGAATCGAGCAGCTTGGCCGAATCAATCGTCGACGTAATCGCGACGTTGATCTGGTGGAGCACTTCCAGCCGCTCGCGCTGGCGGCGAATCTCCTCGGCTGTCCGCTGCTGCTGTCTGGCCTGTTCGTCCTTTTCCCGCGCCTTGCGCCGGATTCGCTCCACTTGCGCGAAATAGCCGTAAAACAGCGAAATCACGAACGGGAAGGGAAGACGCAGATAGATCGCCGGATCAATTTCTCCGCCGCGATAAAAAACAAGGTATGCGTAAACGAGCGGCGCCAGGAATGTTACCGCCAACAAGCCGCGCGTATCGTTGCAGATGCAACTTATAATCAGGGTGAAAAGGCACGCCGCATAGAAATCGGGGCTTGCGGTTCCGCTGGTGCTCAGAACTGCGACCAGGACGATCGTATCAAAGACCAGCAACGGGCCGTAAAAATAAGGCGAGTCGAAAAGATCGTCCGCCAGAAAATAGAGCGTCGAGTGACTCAGCAGATACAGGATCAAAATTGCCTGCACCTGAGTCGGTGTCAGCCAGATGCTCGGCGCATAATAAAGCAAATAGGACGAAAGAATGACCAGCGGCCAGCGCAGTCGAATAACAGTGTCTTTGCTGGCGGCGTTAAATAGCCGGTCGACGCCCCATGCCGAGCGCGGCAAGCGACCGGGCTGAGTGAGCGGGGAAAGAATCATCGAAATTGATCCGATTGGCAGAAACAAAGTCGACTTTTCTGCGAGTTGTGCATATTGCATGCCACCGATAGGCATGCCGAGCCACTCCGATTGTCCGCTCGTTTTATTAAGGATTTTGACAGGTTAAAAGCCGAGCGGAGAAACTCAACGAGCGTTTCAGCGGCTGCGCTGGAACAATTTTGTAGCCGGTCCCGCTGAAAGCGTTGCACTGGACACAAAAGAAGTAAAAACTCGCGCCGGCCCGGCGGGCCTCAAGTCGCGGCGGCTTTGAGTTTCTCTTGCGCGGCGCGAACGGCGCGGAGAATGTCCGCATAACCGGCGCAGCGGCAGAGATTACCCGCGAGATACTCGCGGACTTCATCGTCCGAAGGGCGGGGATTCTCGTCGAGCAGTGCTTTGACCGCCAAGACGAAGCCCGGCGTACAATAAGCGCACTGGAGCGCCCGCTCGGCCACGAACGCCTGCTGAATCGGATGGAGCGACTGTCCATCGCCAAGGCCTTCAAGAGTGGTGATCTCGTGGCCGCCCGCGCGGGCCGCGAGCAAAAAGCACGAGCTCACCGGATGCCCGTCCAGGAGTACCGTGCAGCTGCCGCACGCGCCGACCCCGCAGCTTTCGCGCACGCTCCAGAGCTTGAGCCCATCGCGCAAAACTTCGAGCAGCGTATCGGCATCGTCGATACCTAATTTTTCATCGCAGCCGTTTACCCTAAGCGTAATTTCGCGCTTCATTTCGTCGGTTCTTTAACTAGGGCGGCACTTCAGGCCGTGCCATTGTGTAACTGATCAAGCGCTTTCTGCACGAATAGTCGCGCCATGCGCCGTTTGTACCATTCCGAACCACGCAAGTCCGAGAACGGGGAAATTTGCTGATCGAGCAAGTCAAGGACTCGTTCAGTTACTCCCTGGTCGAGGATTTGATCCTTGGCGAATTCCAGACCGCCGATCGATACCGGTGTTGCCGCCACACCGCCGAGCGCGACGCGCAATTCTTTGCACCGCCCGCTTTCTCTTGCAAGAAATCCGGCCACTCCCAAGCACGGCCAATCGTTTGCGGATAGCGCGGTGTAGCGCAGGTAAACCGCCCGGCTATTCTCCTGCGTGAAAGGAATTTTCACGTCGACCAAGATCTCTCCCGGCGCCAAAGCGGTCTCGTACATTCCCCGAAAAAAATTCCTTATGGGAATAGTTCGGGCGCCCTGGGGACCGAAGACGTTGATCTCAGCGTTGAGCACGAGCAACGCCGGCGGTGGATCGAGGCGGTAGTCGGCATGCGCAAGATTGCCGCCCACCGATGCGGTCTGGCGCACCCGCACGTTGCCGATGTGACCGAAGGCTTGGGCCAGTGCGGGGAATGACTGGCGAATCAATGGCGAAGTCTCGACCATGCGATGACTGGCGAGCGCGCCGATGCGCACGCCGTCAGTCTCGTTGTCGATGCCGGCCAAGCCAGGGATCGATTGAAGATCGACCAGGTAGCGATAATGCAGCGCGCGCTGCTTCATCAAAATAACCAGCGTCGTGCCGCCGGCGATCACGCGGCTTTCGTCGCCATGCTTCTGCAAAAGTTCGACGGCTTCGTGCAGCGAGCGCGGCTGGAGCAGATCAAAAGAACGAATCGTCATCGAGTTGCCTTCGGTCGTCGATGTTTTTATCCTCCCCCAGCGTCATAATCAAGCAGTGCAGAGCGACAAACTTTCTGAAATGTAAAGCAATCCATTCGCTGCCTGGTCCTGGTTGACAGTCGCCGGCAACTTTGACATGAATCCGATCACGAGGAGGACACGACCATGTTTGCAAGCATACGACACATCGCTGTGATGACCGAGAATTGGGATCGCGAGGCGAAGTTTTACCAGACGATCTTCGGCATGAGAAAAATCACCAATGGCATGACCGACGAGACCGGCGAATACAATAAGAACCGCGGCCATCTGAGCGACGGCGTGATTGGCTTGGCGCTGTTGCAGCGTCAGCCGGGCTTCCGTGCGGGCTTCGATCATTTTGGCTTTGCCGTCGAGAGTGTCGATGTCGTGCGCGAGCGGGTCAAGCAATCTTATCCGGACATTTATATTTCCGAGAGCCCGGGCCACGTCCCGTTTGCCGGCCTGCGCGGCCACGACCCCGACGGCAACCAGTACGATTTATCGCAAAAGGGCATGGCCAATGTGCGCGAAGGGTACGTCGAGTTTGGCTGGGAACAGCCACGCTGGATCAATCACATTTGCATGCGCAGCGGTCGTCCGGCGTATATCGCCGAGTTTTACCAAAAAGTTTTCGATCTCCAACCGGTAGAGGGCTTGTCCGGCGACAATAGTTACTACCTCACCGACGGCAAAGTAGGCTTGGCGATCCGGCCATGGAGCATGGCTACTCACCGGGGCCTTTATGCCGGTCTGGAGCATTTTGGTTTCAAAGTCGACAGCCTCGATCAAACCAATAAGGACCTGGAAGCCCTCGCCAAAGACGCGCCAACTTCCGCGCCGCGAAAGGTCGCCATCGGCCGCGAAGGTGAACGGCACAAGCAAAATCTCGAAGGCTGCAAGCTGTGCAAGCAGAGCCTGTCCGATCCGGACGGTGTGCTACTGGATCTAACCGACTAGATTTTTCGCCACGACACGGCCTCGGCGGAGGGATTATGGAATTTGCCAATATCAACGACACCATGCGCACGGCGCAAAACGAAAGCAAACGCTTCGTGCCGCTTTTCGGCAGCGAAACGTTTCGCTCATGGATACTCTATTTTCAGCCGGGCGATCACACGGATATGCATTACCATTTGTCGCCCGAGACATTTCTCGTGCTTGCAGGGAAGGGCATCGGTCAAGGGATTAAAAGGCGAAGAGCGCATCATCGAGAAAAATGAAATTGTCTTCTTCGGCGCCAAAGACTACTACCAGATCACCAACGTCGGCACGGAACCGCTCGTGCTTGTCGGCAACCGGTCCGAAGCTTTCGGCGGCGCCCACGTTACCGCAAAGGAGTAATCCTCGGCAACTTTTCGCTCATGTGCCACACTACCTAGCCGCCCTAAATCGAATGATGCGGCTGATATTCCACCTATTCGTCGTTTCGCTTTCTCTCCTCATCTCGTCATCGCCGGCGGCGAAAGCCGCCGATGACGTCAAAATCGCCTCAACGGGTCCCGGCGTCAGCACTCTCCCGCTCGAGATCGCTTCGCGAAAAGGATTTTTTCGCGACGAGGGCCTAGATGTTCTGACCATCACGATGCGAACGAATATTGCGGTCAATGCGCTTCTTACCCGCAATGTCGAGTATGCGACTCCGAGCACGTCGGTGATCAAGGCAGCTACCGCCGGCCTGCCGGTCAAGTTGCTCGCCGTCTTGCTCGGTCGGCCCGACTATTTTTTGACAGTAAAGAAAGAGGTCAAGTCGGTCAAAGACTTGAAGGGCAAGCGGGTCGCGATCGGCAGCTTCGGCGCTGCGGCTGATTTGGCCCTGCGCGCAGTCGCCAAACAGGATGGTCTGGACCCGGATCGCGATCTCATTCGATTGCAGATGGGCGGGGCCGCTTCCCGGTATGCCTCTCTCATCGCCGGCAGCGTGGACGCAACGATTCTGACATTACCCTACAACCTGCAAGCGGAAAGAGCCGGTTACAAAGATCTCCTCTGGTTCGGCGAGCACATGGAGTTGCCGCTTTCCGGTCTCGCCGCGCGCGACGAGACGATTCAGAAAAACTCGAAGCAGGTTGCGGCGATGATTAGAGCCATTTTGCGTGCCATGACCTTCGCAAGCGCAAACCGCGAGGAAACCACGCAGATGATCGCGAACTGGCTCAAGGTCGACCAAGAAGTCGCCGCCAGAAGCTACGAGCTCGGCAAACCGAGTTGGTCCGCCGGCGGCGTCGTCTCCGACGGTGCCGTGAAGGTATTGATTGATCAATCCCTGTTGGAGCTGAAGAGCAAGGACGCCGTCCCGCTCGACAAAGTCCGCGATTGGACCTTCGCCGCACAAGCGCGGCGCGAATTGGGAAAGACACGATAAGAGTATGAACGGCGACCCATGAGCGCTTCCGTTAAAGAGATTGTTGACGCATATGCCGCAGGCCCCTTAGCCGAGGCCTCCACGCCGCCCTCATCCTGGTACACCGAACCTGCCATTTTGGATCTCGAACAGCGCGCGGTATTTCCGCGCTCGTGGCAGTTTGCTGCTCGCACGGAGCAGGTGACCGAGTCCGGGCGCTACGTCACCGGCGACATCGCCGGCGAGCCGGTGCTGATTGTCCGCGGCAGGGACAATATATTGCGCGCTTTCTTCAATGTCTGCCGTCATCATGCTGCTGCGATCCTCACACAAGCTGAAGGAACGGCTAGACAATCTTCGCTGTCCCTATCATGGTTGGACCTACGATCTCGAAGGCAATCTCGTATTGGCGCCCGAATTTGGCGGCGTCACGAATTTCGACCGAGCCGCCCACGGCCTGGCTCCGATGCAGAGTCGGTGTCTGGAAAAGTTGGGTGTTCGCGAAGCCGCACGCCGGCGATCCGTCTCTCGAAGATTTTCTTGGCAAAGATCTCCTTGAACGTTTTGAGCCCTTGAACCTTGAGCAATTAAGATGGTTCGAGCGCCGGTCCTATTTTCTGAACTGCAATTGGAAAGTGTTCGTCGACAACTATCTCGACGGCGGTTATCACGTGCCGCACATCCACGGCGGCTTGAACAGCGTGCTCGATTACAGCAATTACACGATCGAAACCGGCGAGCGCTTTTGCCTGCAATCGAGTCCCGTCGCAACCGATAACGGAGAGGCGAAAACCGCGGCGGTACGAACCGGAACACGAGCCTATTATTACTGGATCTATCCGAACTTCATGATCAACATCTACGACGGCGTGATGGACACCAATCTCGTTATTCCGCGCGGCGTCGACAAAACCGAAGTCATTTTCGATTACTATTTCGCCGATGTCTCGCAACGAGGCACGGGAAAAGAATCTCGCCAGTATCTCGGTAAGCGAGCAGATCCAGAGCCGAAGACGTCGCCATTTGCGAGTCGGTCCAGCGCGGACTCAACTCGCGCGCATATTCAACCGGACGCCTTTCGGTTCGCCGCGAGGCCGGCGAGCATCTTTTCCACAGGCTTTTGCACGCCGATCTACAAAGAGGTCTTCAGTCGTTGCCGTAATATCGTCTTCAGGGGTGAACATGCAAAACAAATATCAAGAGCAATTCGGCTACCCGATTCCTCGCACGGCCGGAAAAGTCCGACCATTTATGGCCGAGTGGATTCAGGAGTTCATTCGGCACTCGCCATTCTGTGTCATGGCAACGAGCAGTAGCGAGGGCGATTGCGACGCTTCACCCAAAGGCGGGCACGCCCGGCTTCGTGAAAGTCTTAAACGACAAGCAATTGTTCATTCCCGACGTCGCCGGCAATAAGCTCTTCCACGGCTACAGCAACATCGAGAGCAATCCGAAAGTCGGCTTGATTTTTCTTATTCCCGGCCACAACCAAACCGTGCGGGTGAATGGCAGGGCCAAAGTGATCGGCAACGCCAAGCTAGCCGATGTAAAACTGGAAGTGCACAATCCCGACGAAAAAGCGGAAGTCCTGCAAGGATTGCTGCTCGATGTCGAGGAATCCTACAGCCACTGCCCGAGAGCGCTCAAGTTCTCCAAACTCTGGGACGTGGAAGAAATTTCAAAAAATATCGCACAGCCGCCGCTGCCGCCCAAAGAGCCGGGAATCTAAAAGCCTGCGATCGCAATTGACGGAATCGCGCTCTAAATTCGTTCCTGAATCCCGTAGCGCGAGCTGATTTTCTGCGCGATCGAGACCAGCACGATCAGCAAGCTGAACATCACCACGCCGAACGCGCTCAGCAGCGGGAACGAGCCGTTCGACCACAGATCGAAGATAATCACCGACGCCGTGCGATTGTTCGAGCGCGCGAGCATGAGCGAGATCGTCAGTTCCCGGTAGGCGTGCACCATCACCCAAAACCAACCGGCCATGAGACCCGGCCGAAGCAATGGCAGATAAATGTGATAGAAATTTCTCCACCACCCTCCGCCCGCCACTGCCGCAGCTTCCTCCAGCTCGGTGTGAATCTGCACCATCGAGGTCGAAACAAAACGCAGCGCAAACGGCAGGTATCGCGTCAGATAAGCCAAGCCAATGATGCTCAGGGTTCCGATGACGGGCAGAGGCACAAGCAGATAAAGCCACATGAACGCCGAGCCGAGCACCACGCTCGGCAGCGCGATCGGCGCAAAGCCGAGGAAGTCGAGAATTTTCCGGCCGCCGACATGCGTCTTATGGACGAAGTAGCTGATCGCGGCGACGAGCAGCATGATGACCGACGCCGTGCTTATGCCGAGCAAGGTGCTGTTCCACAGAGGCTTTAAGGCATAGCCGCCGTCCGCGAGCAGATTGGCATAGTTCGACAGAGTCATGACGGACAGCACTTCCATGCTCGGCGGTTGAAAGCGCGGCAGCACCGACGCATAGAGCATGGTTAGAAAAGGCAGCCCGGTGATGAGAAACACGAGCAACAAACTCAGCGCACAGGTAAGGTATTTCCATCTTCCAAGATCGATCCGGCGCGGCCGATAGTCCTTGCCGGTGATGGTCTGGTAACGCTCGCCGTGACGCACCAGGCGGAAGTAAACGTAAAGCAGCACCATGGCGAGGAGCAGCAGGATCATCGAGTAGGTGCTCGACAGTCCCCAGTCCGTCGGCATGCGCGACGTATTGAAGTAAACCTCCGTCGTGTAGACCGCGACCCGGGCGCGGCCGCCGAGCAAGAGCGGCACCTCGAAACTTTCAACGGTTTGAATAAACAGCAGCAAAGCCGAGGCGGCGGCCGCTGGCAGGAGCAGCGGCAAGGTCACGCGGCGAAACGTCGGCCAAGTACCTGCCCCGGCGATCGATGACGCTTCTTCCAGCCGCGGGTCGATGGATTTCATCGCGGCGGACATAAGCAGGTAGGCCAGAGGCGTCATTTCGAGGGCCTGCACCCACACCATCCCCCAGAACGAATAGATGTTAAAAAATCTCGGAACGCCCGTGAGCGATTGACGAGATGATTCAGGACACCGATGCTGGGGCTCGCCATCAGAATCCAGGAGATCGTGATCATGACACCCGGGATGATGATTCGGCCCAGGGTGATCGTTCCGATGATCCGCCCTGCCGGCGTATTCGTCCGCTCGACGGTCCAGGCGAGAAAAGTTCCCCAGACGAACGAACAGAGCGTGGTCGCCGCGGCGAAATAAAATGTGTTGAGGGTCGACTCCCAAAACGCTCTGTATGCCGTAGGCCCTGGCGTAATTCGAAAGCGTGAAGCTCAGATCCAAAAACCCCGGCGCGCCGGGCCGGATTGTTTTAAGGCTGGTCCAAACGATGAGTACGAGAGGAACTACGACCTGGTAGACCAGGATCAGAACCAAAGCGATGAGAACGACGTTGGCGCCGGTCAGCAGCGGCGGCCGGACGCTCCAACGGAGCGTGTTTGTCGTCATGAGCGGAGACGCCGCGCGTTACTTCCCCCGGCCGATGTACTGGCCCCAGGCGTCGTGCAGCCGCTTGGTGATATCGTCGCTCACGATGTTGTAAGTTACGAGCTTCACGTCATCCGGGAGAAACGGGTGCTTCGTGGCCAGCGGCCCACGCAAGATCCATTGATCAGATTTTGGCTGTCCTGGGAGAGCGTCCAGTCGACGAACAGCGCCGAAGCGTAGGGATTGCGCGTGTTCTTGTTGATGATCATGCCACCCGCGAAGGAGAGTATCGGCGCCGTCAGCACCATCGCGAAAGGGCGCCTTGGGGTCCTTTTTCTTGGCTTCCATGCCGGTGTAAAAATAATTGTCGCCTTGCAGCGCGTGGTCGCCGGTGAGCATGAGTTCCATGCGTTGTGTGTGACCGGTTTGAATGATCGGTTGATTCTGTCCGATGCATTTCAACCACTCTTTGGTTTTCTCTTCGCCCATCATGACGTAGAGGCCTGCTAGGAATCGTGTCTCCGACGGATCGAACGAAATCTGGCCTTTGAATTCCGGCTTACAGAGATCGAACCAGGTCTTGGGGGCGCGGTCGGGCTTGATCAGGTTCGTATTGTAAGAGATGCCGTGCTCGGCCCAATACCACGGCACCCAACGATTCTCCTTGTCGATGAAACCGTGATACTGCTTCAAGATTTTTTTGGTCGCCGGCGTGGGATATTTCGCGACCAGGTTTTGCTTCAAGATAACCGCCATGTCCGGCACGCCCAAAGTAAGAATGTCCGTCAGGTGCCGCCCGGCGGTCTCCTCGGCGATGAAGCGTTCCGCCGCATCCTGCGAGCCCAGATCGCCCATGTCGAGCTTGATAAACGGATAGCGCTTTTCGAAAAGCCTCACGTGATCCCGCGCATTCTTGCCGCGCCAGGTGTGAACGAAATTGAGCTTGCCTTCCTTGCGCGCGCCCTCTTCGATGCGTTTTTCGCGCTGATCATCAGGCAGCTTAGCCATAGTGGAGTAGAGCTGCTCCGGCGAAGCCTCGGCGGCAAAGCTCGAAGTCGCGGACAACATCGGCAACAATCCGATGATGACGAATGCAAAAGCTCCAACAAACGTGAACATTGCGATTACCTCCGTGCGAATGGATGCCGTCGTCTTCCTATATTCCAGTTGTGCGCGTGGTTTCAAGCAGTGTTTTGCCAACCCGTCCGGATCAAGGTAGAATTCCTCTGCAATTGTCAGAATGTTATTCTGAGGCGCAGCCGAAGACTCTGCTTTTCGTAAGCCAGTCTTGATATCGAAGGATTTCGCGATGCCACCAAAAATTTACATCGACGGCCAGGCGGGAACGACGGCGCTACGTGTTCGCGACTGGCTGGCGGGCCGGAAAGATCTCGAGGTCGTAACTCTTCCTGAAGAGCTGCGCAAAGATCCCGCCGCGCGCAAAAAAGCGCTTCAGGATGCCGCGATCGTACTTCTTTGCCTGCCGGACGACGCATCACGCGAAGCCGCGGAGTGGCTGGCCGACTTCCCCGTCAGAATTCTCGATGCCAGCACCGCGCATCGCGTCACAGAAGGTTGGACCTATGGCCTGCCGGAGCTACTTGCCGGGCAGCGGGAGCAGATCGCTAAATCCCAACGCGTGGCGAATCCCGGCTGCTATGCCTCGGCCGTCGATTTTGCTCGTGCGGCCGCTTGGTCGACGCCGGTTTACTTTCTACGGACACGCCGCTCGCCATTCACGCGCTCTCCGGTTACTCGGGCGGTGGCCGTTCCATGATCGAGCGCTGGGAAGATCCCAAGGGTGGTTTGCCTAAGCTTCCTCACGAAGCGCCTTACAGCATCGGCAAGCTGCACAAACATATCCCGGAAATCATGCGCCATGGCGCGCTCAGCGTGGAACCACAGTTTCTACCCAACGTCGGCCCCTTTCGCTGCGGCATGCGCGTCGAGATCATGGTTCCGGCCAAGTTGCGGCTAAAATCGGGCAGCGGCAAAGCCATGTGGGAGATATTGTCGGCGCGCTACGAAAAGGAAATGTTCGTCCGAGTCGAAGAGCTAACGGACGCGGGCGAATCAGACGAATTCAGCTTCGATCCGCAGGCTCATAATAATACCAACGTAATATCGCTGCGCGTACTGCCCCATCAGTCCGGCCACATCCTGCTGATGGCCCGGCTCGATAACCTCGGCAAAGGCGCTGCCGGCGTAGCGATTCAGAACTTGAATCTCATGCTTGGCGTCCCGGAAGACACCGGCTTGCCGCGATGAAGCGGCGAACGCCGAAAAGCTAATTTTTGCGTTCCGACTTTCTCGCGTTCGGCACGATTCGTACAAAAGCCGGCGTCACGGGCACCAGCGCACGAATCCCCTTAGCGAGCCACAGAAGCTTTTTCTGTTTTCGTTCGTTCCACTCCAGTCCATACCCGTCGCGAAGGCTTTCAGGAAGCAGGCCCGCGGTCACCAGGCGAAAAACGGGACCCGCCGGTTTTAAGATCCACGGAGCCGGATAGAGCACATCGGCCGCGAGATTCCTGGCTGTGGGACCGGGTACGATTCCACCATCTGTCAAAGCCTCGTTCATGTAACTGTCGAAGGCTTCCACGGACGATGGAATATTTGGCTCATGGACGCCGAACAAAGCCGCGAGCCTTTTCGAGTCATCGTAGTACTCGGCGCGTTCCACCGCCTTGAGCGGCGCAACGAAAAGGTCGTACGCGACCATCGCCGAATCGATCAAGGTCGCGTGCACCCACAATAGCAAGTCTTGATCCGACGCGTCGTAGGCCGCGCCGCCATGCGACGCCTCATCTACGGGCACATGGCCGCGAACCCGCTTGTGGACCATTTCCACTTGCCGCAGTGCTTCGCGCGCTTGTGATTCTTCATCAAACACGATCGACCACATCCGGCTCATCGTGCGGTAAAGCCGGCCCAACGGATCTTCCTGGAAGCGGCTGTGCGCCGCCACACCGGCGGCTACCTTCGGATGAGCGAGCTGCATGAGCAGCGCGCGGCCGCCGGCGAGCAGCAAAGCCATTTCTCGATTGACCGTCCAAATCTTGCTCGTCCGAGCAAAGAAGCGTTTACTTTCTTGCGCTACGATTGCGTTGGAATTATCGTGGGCGAGATAATCGTAAGTTTCCATCACTGATCAGCATCCGGATCTAGCAAGTTGCTAAAAACCCCTCTCGGAGTCCTTCGACGCGGCTCAGGACGAACGGACTTTGAAAGTCGTTGATGACTTCCGTTCATGCTGAGGTTCTCGAAGCATTCCGAACTCTTTTCACCAATGCTAAGCAACGCTATCGCCTGACAGCACAACCTCCGCGACCCTTTCGTTGCGTCGATCCACCGCGGGCAAAATCCACCAGGCGAATCCGCCCAGCACTAACAATCCGCCGCCGCAAATGAGATAGAGCATGTCGATGCCGCTCCGGTCGATGAACCATCCCGCTGAGAGGTTCGACGCCATGCCGGCGACGCCGCTGCCCACCATCGAAAGTACTCCCTGCGCCGTAGAGCGCAGTTTCTCCGGTGCGACTGCATCGAGGTAAAGTGGGCTCCCCAAGTTGAGCCCGACAACCGTGACGCCGTGCAATGCCTGAACGACGAACAAGATCGTCGGATCGGTGACGAGAGCGCAAAGCGACCAGCGCACGCCGCCGATCAACACGCCCAACGCTACGAGCCCGCGCGCGCCGAGCCGCTTCAAGCCGCTTCCGGTCAGCCACACGAGAGGTATCTCGACGATCAGCATAAGGATCCACATGTCGCGAATCGTGCCCAAGTCGCCGCCGCGCGAGCGCACGAAGAGCGGAAAGAGCCACATCGGACCATGCATCAAGAAATGGGCGAGCAAAGAAAATACGAGGAATCGCGCGAAGGCTCGGTTGCCGATCAGCCCGCGCCAATCACCCCGCGCGGCGCGCAGGCCGACAACACCCTTCCTCGGCAGAAAAAACGCGACAAACGCGGCTATCAGAACGAGAGCGGCGGTGATCGGAAACATCAAGCCGAGCCCAGGCTGCGAAACGCCGACTGCCGCCGCGCGGTATTCAAGCGGAGCGGGAAAATTTTGCAAAATCCAAGGGAACACAAGAATAATGATAAAATAGCCCACGGTTCCCCAGACGCGCACCCTCCCGAATGCGTGCCGGCCCTCATCGCGCAGAATCGCCATGCTCACCGACATCATCATCGGGAAAATTGGTGTGCCAACCAGTGCGAGAATGGAGGTTGCAAGCACGATCGGCCAGAATCCTGCCGCCATGCCCAGCATGAGATAGCCGAACGCAGTGCCAACGGTGAGAAAAGCCAAAGTGCGCGTGCGCGCGCCGGTTCGATCGGCAATCTGCCCCCAGACCGGCTGAGCGAACATGCCGACCAGCGGTGATATCGCCAGGACCAATCCGACTTGCGTCCCGGAAAGTCCGGCATTTTCTCTTAGATAGAGGCTGAAATACGGAAAGAAAATCCCCAGCGAACCGAAGTACACGAACCAAAACGAGGTGAGCGGAATAGAATGCCACATTGCGCGATGATAGCATTCATCATCGCCGTCTTCGACGGCGGTTCCATCCGTTTCAATTGTTCCAGAGTTCCAAGGCGTTCACGACGAGGAATTCGATTACGATTGGAACGTTTGAAACGGCTGGAACGATTGGAACGCGAGCGAAGCGAGAGCCCCTGTGAACTGCGCCGCCAGCCGCACCGTCCATACTATCGGCCATTCGACGCGATCGATCGAGAACTTCATCGACCTGCTCCGAGCGCATGCGATCGAACTGCTGATCGACGTGCGCCGCTGGCCGGCCTCCAAGCGAAATCCGCAGTTCGGCCGAGAGGCTCTCGCGGCATCGCTCAACGAAACCGGTGTTGAGTACCTGTGGCGCGGTGACCTCGGCGGCTTTCGCAAGCCCAAGCCGGATTCGGTCAATACCGCTTGGCAGGTCGGCGCCTTCCGCGCCTATGCAGATTTCATGTTGACGCCGGAATTCGCAAACATCGTATTTGAAGTCGAAAAGCTAGCAGGCACGAAACGCGCCGCCTTCATGTGTGCCGAAGCCGTGCCTTGGCAGTGCCACCGTCAGCTGTTGGCCGACGCCTTTCTTGTGCGCGGTTGGAACGTGCGCCACATCATGGACGACGGCTGCCGCGAGCATCGGCTGCCGCCGTTTGCGCGGCCAGACGGTGAGCGGATTGTTTACAGCGGACTGATTTAAGCGCAAGAATGAACTACCCGCGCAGCAAGCTGCGCGGTTTCGAAGGCTCGTCATACAAACGATTCCGATTCCGTCACCCCCGAATGTTTTAGTCGGGGGTCCAGATCCGGATTAGCCTGGATTCCCGCTTAAAACATGCGGGAATGACGAACTTCTGATGGGTCGTTGCGAAAACGCAGCAGCCCGGAATGAATCCCCCACCGATTTAACGCGGTCTATCTGTACATGCCCGTGGGATCGAGTTCGTCACGAATCAGGCGCAGATCTTCCGCGGAAGGCGCGCTGACTTCGTCGATCTTGGCGGCGAGTCGGAGCGGCCAACCGACCTCGGCTTGCACATCGCTCACCGTCACGCCGGGATAGAGGGCGCTTAGCTGCATTTCGCGCTGGGGATTGTCGAAGCTCAAAATCGCTTTGTCGGTGATCATGAGTTCCGGACCGCCGCCGGGAAGGCCGAGCCGGGCGCGGCTATCGCCGCCCGTGAGGTGGCCCGGGCTGGTGACAAAATCAAGCTTTTCGACGAAGGCCCTGCGCTTTAGCCGCATGATCATGAACGTGCGCTGAGCGTTGGTGGCGATTTCGCAGGCGCCGCCGCTGCCCGGAAGACGCGTTTTGGGTTTGGCGTAGTCGCCGATCACGGTGGAATTGAGATTGCCATGCCGATCGACCTGAGCGCCGCCGAGAAGCGCGATCTCGACCAGGCCGCGCTGCAAATACAAACCGAACAGATCCGCCATCGAAACTACCGAGGTGGCGCCGCTGACCAGAGGTCGGATCGCCGATGGAGAGCGGCAAACGCTCCGGCCGCGCGCCGTAAACGCCCGATTCGTAGATCAGCTCCATGTCCGGCGCGACGGTACGTTGGGCAAGATTACACGCGATGTTCGGCAGGCCGACGCCGACAAACACGGTGCGCGCTCCACTCAACGCGTGCGCCGCAGTGACGATCATCATTTCCGAGGGCGTGTAGGCGACCTCGCTCATCGATACCTCCCGTAATCCACCGACGGCGCTAAGCAAAGGCTCCGGTTTGAGTTGGTCGAAACGCGCCTGGCCGACTTTGCGCACGTACGCAGCGTGATTTTCCAAACCGTACACCCATTCGGCGAGCCACGCTTCCACCGCCGCCTGATCCTGCGACAACTTGTCCCAGTCCAGATAGGATTCATTGTCTCGGTCATAGTAGCCTTGGACATACGACGGGTGCGCGCCGTAAGGTTCATGCACCACCGCATCGACGATCAGGCCGGGTATCAACGTGCGGTTGGGATCGGCGCGGATCACCGATTCATCGACCAACTCCTCGACCGCCACGATCACGTTCTTTGAGGCGAACGCCACTTCCTTTTGCATGCCGAGAAGTCCCCACAACTGCGTGTTCCCTTGTCGATCGGCGCGCTGCGCGTGGATGATCGCGACATCGGGACTGAGTGGCGGCACCACGGCGATCTTGCCGGTGCCGTAAGGATCGTCGATAACTTTGATTAGCGGATTGGCTTCGAGCATGTCCGAACCGACGTAGCTGCGCAGCGCAAAGAACGGCGCGCGCGCTGCGCCCGCGGCATAGCGTCCGACCAGCCCATAGTGGGAATACTCCTCCAGCTCCAAGGCTTGGGGAATCGCTTTTTCCACGGCGCGGCGAATACAGTAGAGCGATCCGACTCCGGGATTGCCCATGTAACTGAAGATCAATTTTTTCGCCGTGCCCGCCGCGATCATCTGATCGTAGATCAGATCGGGAGTCATGCGGATCAAGGTCAGGTCGCGGCGCTTCTGGCGAATGATCTCATGGCCGGCGGCAAAGGAAATGAACCCGGTGAAGCCTTCGATGGCCAAGGAGCAGCCGTCTTTAACGTATTCGGAGACAGCTTCCCGCATCGTTACAAGCTTGTCGTTCTTGGTTGTTTCATTCATGGCTGCGGCAAACTCTTTCAGGTTATGATTCGCCTCGCGTTTTTTAGAACGGCATCGATCATCTGAGCGCTTTGCCCGAGATAATTTTCCGGCTGAGCCAGCTTGCTCCAGTCTATCGTGCCGTCGGCGACGTGTCCTTTCGCTCAATCGCTGGACGGATTTCGATCAACGGCCTATTCTCGGTCGTAGCGGCGGCACACGCTTGCTTGACCAATTCTTCGGCCTTCGGCCGCGGCATGACGCCGGCCAGCGCAAAGACCGCGGACTCGGCTAGAATGACATCGTTGGCCTTCGCTATGTTGGCGCGCATCGCCGCCGCGTCCACTTGCAGATTCTGCGCAAGGTAGAGCGCGTGCTTGAGCGCGCCGCCGGTGAGCAGAATCATTTGCGGCAGAGTCAGCCACTCCACCTGCCAGCCGTGCGTGGCGCGCTCGTGTTCCTGAATCTGCGCTTGGTGCATGGCCGACAAAAGCGCCGCATTGGTCCGCGCCGCGGCGAGGATCAATTCGCTCGTGATTGGATTGGATTTCTGCGGCATCGTGCTGCTGCCGCCGCGCCCCGTCTCTGCCGATTCGCCGGCTTCACCGACTTCGGTTTGCGCCAGGAGAATGATGTCCTGCGCCATCTTGCCGAGGCTTCCGGTGACCAGGCTCAACCAGCCGGCAAACTCGGCGATGCTGTCGCGCTGCGCATGCCAGGGCATCACGGGAACATTCAATTTGAGCTCCTTCGCGAGTTCATGAGCCACGCGCAAGCCCTTGTCGCCCAGGGCCGCCAAAGTGCCGGCAGCGCCGCCGAACTGAAGGACCAGCAGGCGTGGCGAGATCTCCACGAGCCGTTCGGCGTGTCTAACCAGCGGCGCGATCCAACTCGCAACCTTCAAGCCGAACGTGATAGGGAGAGCCTGCTGCCCGTGCGTTCGTCCTGCGAGCACAGTATCCCGATGACGGTCGGCCAGATCGCTCAAATGCCGCGCGATCTCGCCGAGCCGCGATCGCAGAACTTTTATCGCTGAGCGCACCTGCAAAACGCAGGCTGTGTCCATGATGTCCTGCGTCGTCGCGCCCCAATGAATATAGGGTGCCGCCTCGGCGCCAACCTGTTTCCGCAGCTCTTGGACCAGAGCGATGATCGGAAAGCCGGAACGCACGGTGCCGTGCGTCAATGCCGCTAGCTCGACTTTGTCTGCGTCGACTTTAGCGATCTGCTCCGCCGCTTTGGTTGGGATGACGCCCACACGCGCTTCTGCGCGTGCCAACGCGACCTCGACTTCGACCAGAGCGCGGACCAGTGCCGCATCGCTCAGCAAAGCGGCTATTTCTTCGTCAGTGAACAGCGGCTTGAAGATCGCTGAATCGAGAGGCGTTGCCATCTGAATTGTGAGCTATGAAAGCAAACCCTTCGCGGAGCTTAACCTGAGCACAGCCGAAGGATTCAGGATGACAGAGTTTGCCATGCTGAACACCGCGAAGCATCCGCTTTTCATCACTCCATTACTCCAACGCTCCAACGCTCCAGTCCTAAGAGCTTACATATCAAAGAAAACCGTCTCGTCTTCTCCCTGGAGCCGGATATCAAAACTGTAAACCGTTTTGTCGTGGTCCATTCCGGGCACCGCAATCAAAGTCTGACGGCGTTTCTTGTTCTTGATTGAACTCAAAACCGGATCATTCTCGTTGGCGGCCTCATCACCGAAGTATATGCGCGTATACGCGTGCAGGAGCATGCCGCGCGCAAAGACGACCACGTTGATGTGCGGCGCCTGCACAGTCCCATCAGGGCCAGGCACTGGACCGGGCTTGATAGTTTCGAAGCTGTAAACGCAATTGTCGTCGGTGCCCGACCTTCCCCACCCGATGAACGTCACGTCGAGCGGTTTCTCCTGCTTATCGTCAGGATGATTGTAGCGCCCATAACTATTGGCTTGCCAAATCTCCACCATCGTATCCGGAATAGGCTTGCCGTCGCCGTCGAACACGCGTCCCTCGATGCGGATACGTTGGCCCTCCGTAGCATCGTTCACCAGGACATTCATGGTCTTGCTCGTAAGCCCGATGGAATAGAACGGCCCGACTGTCTGAGAAGGAGTCTGCTTCATGCCCGCTGGTCCTCGAACGGCGTCGCCTGGCGTCCGCGCAGCACGATGTCGAAGCGATAACCCAATGCGAATTCAGGTTCGGTGACGTCCTGCGCATAGGACGCAATCAATCTTTGCCGCCCGCTTTTGCTCGGAATCGAGTTCAGGATCGGGTCCAGCGGGATCAACGGATCGCCCGGAAAGAAAAACTGGGTCACCAGACGCGTGACAAAGCTTGGACCGAACAAAGAGAGATGAATGTGCGCCGGCCGCCACGCGTTGGCATGGTTGAGCCAGGGATAAGCCCCGGGCTTGATCGTCAGAAAGCGGTACTCACCCTGTTCGTTGGTCACGCAGCGGCCGGCGCCGATGAAATTCGGGTCGAGCGGCGCATTGTGCTGGTCCACCGGATGTCGGTAGCGACCCGCCGCGTTGGCTTGCCATATCTCAATGACGCTGTTCGGCACGGGCCGCTCATCTTCATCCATCACTCGGCCCACGACGATGATGCGTTCCCCGAGCGCCTCCTTGCCGGCATCGTCGCGCGAAAGATCGTTCTCACCCGGTTCCAGCTTCACATCGGCAAATAGCGGACCGGTGATCTCAGAGAGCGTCTGTTTGATAGGCACGAGCCTCTTGAGCGGCCCGCGCTTCACGGACGAGCCATAAGCCGCGAAAACATACGGAGGATGAGATTTCCGATCCAGCGATTTGTATTGTGGTATTTGCATGTCTCTCTCAATGCGTTTCGGTCTAGCCGCGTCTCACTTACTTTCCGTCTCCATTTCCTTGTACGTACGCTTGGCGACCGCAAACGCCGAATTGCCGGCCGGCGCACCGGCATAGACGGCGACCTGGAGCAGCACTTCTTTCACCTCGTCACGGCTGACGCCCGTGTTGCGCGTAGCGCGAATATGGAGCGCAAGCTCTTCGTGCTTTCCCAAAGCTGCCAGCATAGCGATCGTGAGCATGCTGCGGGTCTTCTTATCGAGCCCCGGCCGACCCCATACCGCCGCCCATGCATGCTCGGTCACGTAGCGCTGCCAGTCGGCGTCAAAGTCCGTCTTGTTCGCTTCGGCGCGCGCGACATAGTCGGCGCCCAGAACGCTCTTGCGCGCCGGCCATGCCTCTATCGAATAGATCGTCGGACAATTTACACCTCCAGAACGAGTTCACTCCAAGCGCCTAATTCACGTGAACGGAACATGCTTCAAGATCCAAAATTCTGGTCTGTCTTGAAACTATCCGAGCCCCAGAGCGAAAGTCAACTTACGTGTGACACTTGCGAGACGTTAGGTCTTTGACTTGTGCGCACGGCGCAGCAGTAGTATTCAACACAGGAAGCGTTGGAAGAATCTTTGATTTAGCGTCTGAGTTTATGAAGTCCCCGACGGTTTGAACGTTTTGAACGACTTGAACGGTTTGAACCTTCATGAAGGAGGAAATCATGTCTGAACCATTAGTCCTCGAAGTATTCTCCGACTTCGTTTGACCCTGGTGCTACCTCGTCACCGGGCGTGTCGAGAAACTCAGAAA
Organism: uncultured delta proteobacterium; assembly: GCA_963745035.1. Lineage (GTDB taxonomy): Bacteria > Desulfobacterota > Binatia > UBA9968 > UBA9968 > DP-20. The sequence goes on from CAVUVW010000013.1 coordinate 1,486,055, forward strand.
AGATTACGGTCTGAAGATCAAGTTCACTCAGTTCCCGCTCCATCCGGAGACTCCGGAAGAAGGCAGCGTGCGCGGGCCTGAAATTATCGCGCGCAATCAGCGCATGAAAGCCAACATGGAGCGCGAAGGTTTGCCGTTCAATGCCGAGCGCAACATGTCTTACAATAGCCGGCTGGCGCAAGAACTTTCCAAATTTGCCGAAGAAAATGGCAAAGGCGACGAGATTCACGACGCGCTCTTTCGCGCCTATTTCGTCGATGTGAAGAATATCGGCAAAGTGGAGCCGCTCGTGGAGATCGCTCAAAGCCTGGGCTTGCCGGCCGATGAAACCACCGACGCGTTGCTCAGCCGCAAGTACAAGCCGCAAGTCGACGAGGACTGGCGCCGCTGCGCCGCCTATGGCGTTAATGCCGTGCCGACTTTTCTCGCCGGAAAGTACTTGATGGTCGGCGCTCAGCCGTACGAGGAATTGCAGCGATTGATCGAGCACGTCTTGAAAGCGCCCGCTGACTCACATCCTGAGTAGAAGATCAGCGGCCGAGTCCGATCGAAAGGCTCGATCACACGAAGATTCGTGATCAACGGCGCGGTGATATTGGCATCACCACGGCCGAGGAGTCTTAGATTTCGCAATTCTGCACTCCGATATCCTGATGAGACGTCTCATTTTTGTATCACTTTTCTTATTATTTTCATTGAGCTCGCTCTATTATATCTCCGCGCAACCGCGTCACCTCCATAGCAGCGCCGGTGTCGGGGGTCCGCAGATGGTCCTGTGGGCAGGGAAGGACTTTGGTACATTTCGCAAATATCAGTTGGACTTCGAAAGCGTTCTGATCCTGGGAGGAGCGCGTGGAATGCAGGCGCTGCTCGGCGGAAGCATTCATTCCGCAAATATGGCGGCCATGGTGCCCATCCGCACGAGCTCTCGGCGGTGGAGACGTGGTCATCGTCGGCGGGTTTCTGAACAAGAATTTGTTGAAGTTTATCGCGCAAAAGACGATCACTAAGCCGGCGGACCTTCGCGGAAAAAAGATCGGCATCGCCAATTTCGGCGGATCGAACGAATTCGGCGTTCTGCTCGCACTTCGAGAATGGGGCATTCCGCGCGAGGCGGTAAATATCATTCCCGCCGGCGGCAGCGCTTCGCGGCTGATAGCCATGGAAGCGCGGGGCCTGGATGCCACCGTCATTTCTTATGACCATGCTATCATAGCCGCGCAAAAGGGCATGACGATTTTAGGGGATCTGGCCGAGATCGTGCCGGAATTTCCCGATAGGCTGATCGTTACACGCCGCTCGTTCCTCGAGAAGGAACGCGATACAATGAAACGCTTTCTTCAAGCCCTCAGCGAGTCGATCTATCAGGTGGGCAGCCAGCGCGAAAAAATGCTCCCGGTGATCACCAGACACCTCAAATTGGATCGCAAGGTGGCGGAAGAGACCTATGATTTGTACCACAACGTATTTTCTTTACCTCCGCGGGTCGGCCGGAATGGTATTAGAGATGTCGCCGACGTCGTTCTGCAACAAATGGGGCGAGCAAAGGACGAAGTAAATTTAGGCCGTCTTATCGACGAGAGCCTGATCGATGAGTTGGAAAAAGAGGGTTTCTTTAAAAATTGCAGCGAGAATACACGCAGAGATAGTAGTAAATTGGCACGCGATTCGACCGAGGCGTGCCATTGGTAATTCAAACAAACGAACCCGCGAAAGGAGCTTTGTGAAATGATTGCGAAAATCAAACACGTGGCGTTTATGAGCCACAACGCGCCCCGACTCTGTCGATTTTACGAGTGCTTGTTCGGCCTGACGCGGGCACGCGCAGATACCTCGCCGTCCTCCGAGGAAGAATTTGCCAAGCGTTTCGGCAATCCGCTTTTGTCGACCAAACGTGTCGCCAAACCTTACGATGCGACGGTGATAGCGGGCGATGGCAACGTTGGGGTGGCGTTCCTGCGCCGGCGGCCAGGATATCCGGCGGGCATAGATCACTTTGGCATCGAGGTGGATGATCTGGATCGCGTTTTCAGCCGCTACAAGGAAAAATATCCCGCGGTGGGAGTTGTGAAGAGACCAAGCAACCGGCCATTTGCGTCTTTCAGCTCACACGATCCCGAAGGCCATTTGTTCGACCTGAGCCAGCCCGGTTTGGACAACGTCCGCGGCGTTTGGGCCGAGTCGGATCGAGAGCAAGATCGTTATATCAAGCACCTGACGATACGCGCCATCAATCCGGGTGCTTTAGCGCGCTTCTATGTGGACGTCTTCGAACTAAAAGAAGAGGAAAAAGCGTTGGAAGACCCGAATTTCTACCTCACCGACGGCAAAGTAACATTGATCCTAACACCGTGGAAAATCGAGGACTATCACGGCGCCGAACACCGGGGTCCTGGACTCGACCACGTCGGATTCAAGGTAGAAAACATGGAGATGTTTAGAAAAGATTTCGATGTTTTGACCAGCGTGGATCCTGAGTGGATGACTCCGAAGGCTCCCAATCAGGCTTCTGAACACGACGTCGTGCTGCGACTGCTCTCGGCTTGTCGTTACGGCCGACATCAGCTGGCCGATCCGGACGGAAATTTCATAGACGTAACGGATCAATAAATTGTTGGCGGGAATAACGATCCGGCTCTCTTTTCGGAGGACCTGGATGAGCATGGAAAGATGGATCGCTACTTTAATCGCGCTTTCAGTCACGCTGTTAAGTCCTACGGCTGAAACTGCGCTTTCTGCCGATAAATCGGACAAACTGACGCATGTCCGCATGGGCTTGGCGGCTAGAAGCACGACTTCCATGCCGTTTTTCGTCGCCAAGGAGCGCGGCTTTTTCCGCGAGGAAGGTTTGGACGTCGAGCTGATCGTGATGCAGGCGATTCAAACCATCCAGGCGACGATGGGCAACAGCACTCAATTCGCGTCCGCCACCGGATCGGCGGTGAGCTCCGCCGTTCAGGGCGCGGATATCAGAGTGATTTTTGCCGTCACGGATCGGCCGTCGTTCGATCTCATCGTCCAGCCCAATATCACCAGCGTGCAGCAATTGCGCGGCAAAAAGATCGGCACCGGCGGCGTCGGCTCGTTGGCGGAAATTTTGGCGCGCCGGATCTTGGTCGCTCACAACGTGCGTCCTGAAGAAGTATCCATCCTGGCCACCGGTCCAAGCCACGTAACCTACTTGTCACTGAAAGCAAAGGTCATCGACGCCGCGCCGCTGCAAATGCCTTTGACCTTCACGGCGCAGGACGAAGGCTTTCGCAAGCTGGCGGCCGCGGGCGAATACTATCAATCGGTCCAGGGCGGTCTGGCGACGACCAAGACGATGCTGACCGAGCAACCGGAGCTGGTGACGAAAGTCGTGCGCGCCATGCTGCGCGCGACGCGCCTGATCAAATCGGACAGGAAATACGCCATAGATTTTCTCAAGGGACCCTGGGTCGATCTCGGCAAGAATGCCGGATAAGATCGCCGCGCGCGTATACGACGTCGCTGGTCCTGACTTTCTGGAGAACGGCTTGGTGAGCGAAGAGATTCAACGACAGATGATCGCGGACGCTTCGGTGCGGGTCAAGCCCAAGCAGCCGGTGCTGCCGGAGCAAGTGTTCGACTTCAGCATCGTACGAAAAGTCGGCGAGACGTTGAAATAGGGCAATCATCGATTCAGCAGCGCCACGGCCATCGAGACCGACCGCCAAGCCCGCCGTTCTCTGCCTCGACAATCGTTCGCGGAAGATTAGCATCGCCAGGATCGCGCTGACGGCGACCACTCCGACACTGTAAATCGGAAAGAGCTGCGAGCTTTCCCAGCCCTGCAAGAGCTAAGCACTTCGAGCAGCGCGTAGATCGCAACGTAATTGATCCCGCCCAAGACAATTCCGGCATAGATGTGCTTCATCCGGAAATCACGCGCTGAGAACACGCGTTTTGAAACGCCGATGACGATGCTCGACGCAAACGCAAAGATAAATCCCGACATGACGTACGCATGGTACGACGGCGCGTCCAGATAGTATGCCTGCAAGTATTTGAGAATGGAGAAGTAACAGCCGAAGGTAATGAAGACCAGAAGCGGCATCAGCTGGAATAACCGCGCACTCGAGACGCCGGAATTCTTTTCCGGCGCCGTGCACAAGTAAAGCGCCAAGAGCGCGGCGCACAAGACCGGCGATTTTCACGAGCGTCAAGGAATCTCCATAGAGCACAAAAGCTAGAAGTGAGGGAATAGCGACCGACAACCGGCTCGCCAAGGCCGCAACGGCGACCCCCGCGCGCTGCGCCGTGTAAGCGAGCAGATAAAAATTGACGGCGAGCAAGATTCCCTGCACAGCGGCAAAGCCAATCCATGGCTGCGTCTGCAAGGTCGGCTGGACTCGAGCGATCCTCCGCCCCAGATGTTTCCGATCAAGACACAGGTCACATAATTGACCGGGATGGCCCAGAAGAGATTCACTCCCAGCTTATCGAAGGCGCGAAAAATAACCGGGATGACGCCTGAGCCGAGAATCGCAAGAAGCAAGTAGAACAATCGGTTTCAAGAGGCTAGAACTCGCCAGCACGATCGGATCGACCGGAAAGATTTCTCCCAGAGTTTACCCTGAGCCTTGTCGAAGGGGTCGAAATGACAATGCGTGAGTTTGGTCTGAGTAGTGCGGAAGGAATTGAAAGTGATCATCGCGTCGCTGTCATTTCGAAAGAGCGAAACGACTGAGAAATCTTTCCGCGCTCCGATTCATGTGCTCAGCGCAACTGCCAGATGACACTCGGGCATCGCATGCTAAAAAGACAACTGATTGACCCGATCCATCAGATCGCGATTGGCTTCCTGCGCATCGGCCACCAGCTTGACCTCGTCATGCGCACGAGCTTTCGGTCGCGCATGAGCAATCTCGCCGTTGACCATCACGGTTTTGACATCGCTCGCCTTGGCGCAGTGCACAATCTGGCTGAAGATATCGTTCACCGGCTGGTTATGAACGGTATCGATATCGACGAGAATCAAATCAGCCCGCTTGCCGACCTCGATAGTGCCGCATAACGAGTCGAGTCCCAACGCTTTGGCCCCGCCCGCCGTCGCCATGCGCAGCACCGCATAAGGATCGATCACGCCCGCGTCTTGATGATGGACTTTCTGGAGCAGCGACGCCGCCTTCATCGTGTCGAAAAGATCCTGCGAATGGTTGCTCGCCGCCCCGTCGGTGCCGAGCGCGACGTTGACTCCCTGGCGCAGCATTTCCACTACCGGCGCGACGCCGTCGCCGAGCATCATGTTGCTTACGGGATTGTGCGACACCGAACGAGCCGGTTTGTTTCAGCAGCGCGATTTCATCTTTGGAGATATGGACCGAATGGGCAAAGATCGAGTTCGTCCCCGGGATGCCGAATTCATGCAGAAACTCCACCACGCCGTTCTTGCCATGCTCCCGTCGCACGCATTCCACCACCGATTTCGACTCAGCGACGTGAGCGCTGATACCCAGAGCTTTGTCGTCGGCGAAGCGGCGGATTTCTTTGAGCAGGTCCGGCGTCGTGTTGATCGGCGGCGTATTCGGTCCGGTCATGAACTGAAGCTGCTCGCTGCGCGCATGGTGCGCAAGAATTTCTTCGATGCGGCGAAATGCCTGCTCCGGTTTCTCTTTCGTACAGTCAGGGACGATTTCCCCCGTATCCATGATCGTGCGCGCGAAGACGGCGCGCAGGCCCGAATCCTTGATCGCTCGGATCGTCTCGAACGCACATTCCGGAGAGGGGTTGAGAAAATTGTGCTCGCACACAGTCGTCACGCCGCTGCGAATCGCTTCGACACAGCCGAGCAGGCTGCCCGCGTAGAAGTGTTCCGGCCTTAGCACGCGCGCGCAGCCATAGATCCGTTTGAGCCATGGCATCAATTCCAGATCTTCCCACACCGCGCGGAGCAGCACTTGATAGAGATGCGTGTGCGCGTTGACGAGACCCGGCATGAGGGCGCAACCCGTTCCGTCGATGACCGCCTCTGTCTCGTCGCTTCCTGGCGGCGCGCCCGCCTCCACCGTCCTAATGGCGCCATCTCGCACACGCGCGTAACCCATGAACGACTTGCGTTCGGTCATCGGAATAACCAATGCGTTTCTGATTAGCCAGTTCTTCATTATTCCTCTATAAACACGCTGATTATCGTGAACCATTAGCCGTTCTGATCTCAATGTTCAATTGCGCGCCGCTTGACCACCGGACCCAATCGGGAATAAAGTCGAGGAAATTCTACCAGCGAGGTGACCCATGCCACAGGAAGCCAAGGAATTCAGACATCAGACTCCGGAGTTCGAGGGCGTCAAAAAGACCTGGCAGGTCTGCAACAGCGACCTGATGAAAGTGCAAGTGCAGGTAGTGAAGAATGGCGGCGAGAACAATTTGCACACGCACACCGGTGAGGACGCTTTCTGGTACGTCATCAGCGGCGCAGTCAAGTTCTACGGCGAAGGCGACAAGCTCGTCGGCGAATACAAAAAGGGCGAAGGGATTTTGGTGCCGCGCGGCTACAAGTACTGGTTCGAAAGCGCATCGGCAGAGCCGCTCGAAATCCTGCGGGTAACAGCCAAAGATCAAAACATCGATAATAAGCGGGTCGATCTCTCGCCGCAAAAAGACTGGATGGTCCAGCAGAACACATTCGGCGCCCCTCGCCAGTAATCGAGCCGATCACAACCATTCGTTTCCGCCACACTGTAGGGGACGGTTCCGGCCGTCCCCTACTTTCATAAAGCACGCCGCCGCTTTCATCTGGTAAATAGTGCTGGCGCAAAAAATCTTTTTCGACTATACCTCCGTCCATCGTCGTCAGAGGTGACTCATGCGTTTCAGTCGTGCTCAGCAAATTCTCTTTTTCTGTTCTCTCATTGTCCTAATGCCCTTGCGGGTTACAGCGGCAGCCGAGCTGCTGCCGCTTCGCGCCAGTTATTCGTCCATCGGGGGCGCTTTCGCGCCGCTGTGGCTCGCGCAAGACAAAGGCCTTTTCACCAAGTACGGCTTGGCCGTGGACCTCAAGTACATCCTCTCGGCGACCGGTACTCAGGCACTCTTTTCCGGCAGCATCGATATCGTCAATCCGGCAACCGAGATCATCGAGGCTGGTTTAGGCGGTCAGCGCGTCGCTTTTATCGTCGGAATTTTGAATCGCGCCGTGCTTTCGGTGTACAGCAAACCGGAGTTGCGCCAATTGAGCGATCTCCGCGGCAAGGTCATGGGCGTGACTCTGCCGGGATCGACCACTGACCTCACGGCCAAAATTCTTTTTCAGCAGGCCGGCATGGCTCCCGGCAAAGACGTTCAAGTGACTCACTTGCAGGGCATGCCGGACATCATCACCGCGCTGATTCAAGGCCGGATCGACGCCGGCGTGGTCTCCGCGCCGACGACTTTGAAGCTTCGGCAGGCGGGCTTCAAAGAGCTGGTCGATGTCGCGGCCCGCAATGTGCCGATGATTCACGCCGGCCTCGCGACCACGCGCGACTTTATCAAGAACAACCCGGACAAGGTACGCCGTTACGTGCAGGCCTACGTCGAGGGAACCAAAATCGCGCGCACCGATCCGGAAACGGCCAAACAGGTCATCGGCAAATATACGAAGACCGAAAACAAAGAAGACTTGGACGAAACCTACAACACCTACGCCAAGGTCTGGGAAACGGCGCCGTACGTTTCCCCAGCCGGCATGCAGACTCTGCTCAATTTTTCCGTCAACCCCGCTGGGAAAACCGCCAAGCCGGAACAATTCATCGACAATTCGTTTGTCGCCGAGCTGGAAAAATCCGGCTTTATCGAAAAGCTCTACAAGCCGTAGCCCGGCAAAACCCCCATCGATTAGAAATGTTCTTCTGAGACACTTGCATCGCCGATCCAGGTAAGACCTTCCGTGGATTTCAGTTTCACCCCTGCGCAGCAAGCTCTCATCGAACGCGTCCACCGATTGGTGGCCGAGCGCATCGCGCCACGTGCGGCCCGGTACGACGAAACCTTCGAAGCGCCGGTCGAGGATCTGCAGGATTTGCACCGCGAAGGCTGGCTGCTCGCCAATCTCGACAAGCGGCTCGGCGGTCTCGGTTTCGGTTTGTCCGGGGAAGACCCGCTCTCGTTTTTTCTGATCGACGAATACCTTGCCTACGGCAATCCATCCACGGCGCACTGTTTTCAGGTGCACAACAATGCGCTCATGATGATCAACGCAATGGCTAGAGAGGATCAAGTTCGCCGTTGGATCGAGCCCACGATAAAACACGCAGCGCTCATCCCGGGTGCCGGCGCCGAGCCGCACGGGAGTCCGCCGACCACAGCCAAACAAGTTGCCGGCGGCTATCGGGTAAGCGGCACCAAGCACTACGCTACCAACGCGAGCCTGGCGGAATGGCTGTGGATCGGCCGCGTGGCGTCCGACGCGCATTCCAAGCCCATCATGTTCATGATGCACCGGGACACCCCGGGATTGAGAATTGACTGCGAGATCTGGCGTCCCACCGGCATGCGCGCGTGCGTGAGCCCCTGGCTGCATCTCGATGACTGTTTTGTCCCGGAAGAAAACCTGCTCGGCAAGCCGGGGCAGTTTCTCGAAGAAAACTGGATGGGTAAGATCAACTTCGCGTTCACCGCGAACTATCTCGGCTCGGCGCGGGCGATGTACGATTGGGCGCTCGATTACACGCGTGAGCGCGGCGGCGGCAAGGATGCCTACCGCCAACTCCGCCTGGGCGAACTCAAGAGCCTGCTCGATGGCGCGCGGCTGGTTCTCTACACTGCCGTTCGCATGTTCAAGACCGATCCCGCCGGCGCCATGGTCGCCGCCCACGAAGCCAAATGGCTGGCCAAGGAGACGTTGCAGAAGATGATGTGGAGCACGGCGGAGATTTGCGGCTCGACGGCGCTATTCGTCAAGCATCCGCTGGAACGCTTCTACCGCGACATGCACCTGCACATGATGCACGGCCGCCACGACATCGCCGCGCAGATCGTCGGCGCCGCCGAATTGGGCGAGTCGTACGACGTCAATCGCACACATTAAAGAGCTGGAGTGATGCGAGTACTGGAATAATGGAGTGTTGCTCGATCGGAATTGGAAAAACCCATCACTCCACTACTCCAACGCTCCATTACTCCAAAGAATTATCTGCCTGCTTCCAGTCTCCTTCAACGCCTGTCGCGCGAAGGAAAAATCTCTGACTTCGTCGAGGGGACGCTTTTTATCGCCGAGCCGTTCGATCAGCGAATTCAGCTCGGCGTCCGTCATCTGGCCGTCTTTGCTGAGCGTTTTCATCTCTGTTTCGTAGGAGTGCTCGGCGATGTCGGCCGGCTGGGGCAGCCATTTGAGCAGTATCTGTATCGATTCCGCCTTGTTCTCCAAAATAAAATGATGCGCGCGCAACAATGTTTTCATTGTGCGGCGAACCAGTTGGGCGATTTTCACGAATGAGGCGGTCAGAGGTAAACATTCCCGCGACCGGCAAGCCAACCTCTGGCGGACCGGCCAACGCTGGATAATTCATGCGTTTGAGCATCAAGTCATGCGGCGGCGCTACACAGATCGCGTCCACCGCGCCGCTGATCAACGCCTGCATGCGCAGCGGCCCATCGCCGATCGCCACGGCCTGGATCTGATTTGGATTGAAGCCTTTGGCCTGCAACAACTCCTCAGCGTTCAATTGATCGGCGCCTTTGATCGTCGCCACGCCCAGCCGTTTGCCCTTGAGCTGCTGCACGTCTTTGATCTCGGGCCGTACCATGACGTAGTACGGCCCTTTTTTTAGATGAACAAAGACGGTCTTCATCGGAAAACCCTGAAGGATACCGCGAAACGTGCTGACAAACGGCGTTGCAAAAGATACGTCGCCGTTGACCACGGCCGTGGCGCCGAGGCGCGGATTCATTTGGATGATCTCCACGTCGAGCGCCTCGGCTCTGAAAAGCCCTTTGGTTTGCGCAAGATAAAGCGGCATTGCGGAGCTGCTTCGGCTCGCGTAGGCGATGCGCACGCGAGTCGGCGCATCGGCACTCAGGGTCGGCTGGACCGCGCCAAGGAGAAATACAGCGAACGACAGATTGAAGAAAAATCGCAGCTTCACAGCATACCTCTTTTATTGGATGGCCAATTCCTTTTGCACTTCGCGCAGCAGAGTGTAATCGACCAATCGTTCGGGTGGAAAATCGACGTTCTTGCCCACGGCGGTGCCGAGTGTCTCGATCATGTTTTTGAGACCTTTATCGGTTGCCAGCCCGTTTTCACTCATGGCCGGCAGCAGCGACGTGTAGACCTTATCAGCGATTGCCTCCTGGAGTTTATAATCCTTGGCGATGAAGCGCACGGTCTCGGCGCGGTTCTTGAGCGTGAACTGCAAGCCGCGCAAGGTGCCGCGAAGCAGGCGCTTGATAGTGTCGCGCTTGGTCTTGAGCGTTGCATCCGACACGGTGAACCCGCTTTGCGGAAATTCGAGAAAGTCGCCGACGTAGGCGAGCACGCGCAGCCCCATCTGTTCGGCATAGACGTTAAACGGCGGCGATAGGGTCGTTGCGTCCAATGAACCGGCTTTCAAACCCTGTAAACGCGTCGATGTCGAGCCGGCGACGATCCGCTTCATGTCCTTTTCCGGATCGAGCTTGCCGCTTTGCGCAAATATCTTCATCGACAGATCGGTGTCGCTGCCAAAGGAGCTGATGCCGATCGTTTTGCCTTTCAAATCGGCGGCGGATTTGATGTCGGGACGCGCGACGACGTAGAAGGTGGGCTTTTTGAACAGCCAGATGACCGTGCGCACGGGCACGTTCTGGCTGGCGATGAAGCGCGAGGCCGATCCTACACAGCCGCTTGCTTGCAGATCACCCGTGAGCAGCGCCATTACCGCGATGTCGCACTTGGTCGCGAGCAGCTTCACATCGAGCCCAAGCTCTTTGAAAAACCCCCGCTCGATGGCCAAGTCGAAGTGAAAAAAATTGAGGCTCTTGCCGGGATTGCCGATGAAAACTTCTTGCCCCGCCGCGATGCCACCACCCCCAGAGATAAGCGTGAAGAGCAGCGCGCTCATCAACCATTTCAGTTTCATGTAATCATCACCGCCCCGCTCTGGAGTAATGGAGTACTGGAGTGGTGGAGTGATGGACTCCGGACCGATACTCCCTTACTCCAACACTCCATCACTTCAACTATTTCATCCCATAGAACGCTCTCGCGTTGTCGTACAGGATCTTTTGCTTGAGCGGCGGTGGAATATCCTCTCTGATGTTGATCGCATTGACGAACTGGTCCTCACGTGACGGATCGCTGTGCGGATAGTCCGAGCCGATGAGCAGATGATCGTCGCCGGTGTATTTCGCCAGGTAGGGAATATCCTCGTCGGCCTCACAGGCGACGAAAAGCCGGTACTCCTTGAACAACTCTGCGCTCGAAGCGAAGCGGAATTTTTCCTTCTGCAGACGGCGCACGATGTGGATCAGAAACGGCACCCAACCGGCCGCCGCTTCGATGAAACCGAAGCGCAGGGTTGGAAACTGCTCGGGAATCTTGTTCGCGATAATGTCGCGAAACGCGAGCAGCGGCATGACGCGGGTGTGGCCGAAAGTGTGATTGCGCGAGATGTCGAACATCTCCAAAATCGCCCTCACGCCGCAGCCTGTGTGAACGCAGATCGACAAGTTATGCTTCTGCGCTTCCTCGTAGACCGGGAACAGATAGGGATTGTCTAGCGTGTATTCCCCTTCGATGCCGCGAAAGAATATCCCCACCGCACCGTGTTGCTTGGCAAAGCGAATCTCATCGATGGCGTCTTTCATGGACTGAAAGGGCAGTACGGCAACCCATTTGATGCGCTCGGGCGCCTGGTCCGAGGCCTGGGCGAGAAAGCGATTGTAAGCGCGGCAAAGCGCAACCTCGAGTTCCCGATCTTTGGTGTTATAGACGAGAAAAAGCGTCGGGTAGACCACCTGCGCCACGGTACTGAGCTTGTCCATGTCCCGAAGCCGGCCGGGGATGTCAGTCATCTCCCGGGTTTCCGGCGTCGAGTCCTTGCGGCCTTCCTGGGCTTTCTGCGCCGACGGCGTGACCAAGGCGAAGCTTCCCCTGCCGCCGGCCTTAGGATAAATCTCGCCGTCGATCAGCCAGAACGCGTTGCGATTGCCAAACACCGTATCTTCAGGAACCGAAAGCATGAGCGGCCGTCTCGGATGGACGGCTTTATCCATCAATGCCCACATTGCCTCGCCTTCCGAGATGTGCGTATCGGCGTCAATAATTCCTTGCATGGTTCACCTCAGCGTTATTCGTGTTCAATGAAGATTGTGCTCGATGGAGAGATAAAGCAATGCTCCATAATTGTTTGCTTTATGATTAAGACCGATCGGCGCCGCAGCGCCGAGTACGACTTGTAATTTTTCCTCGTTGATCACCGCAGTGCGAAACCCCGGTGAGATGATTGGCTGGAAACTTCGCTCCGCCTTGCCGGCGTCGTTGATGCTTTCCTCGGATTCAGCGATCCATTCCAGCATCAAGTGAAACCGCGGAAATAATGCGAAAATGCTACTGGCCCCCAGCTTGTAGGAAACCAGCGAATGGCGGGGTGAGAGCGGTTCGGAACTGCCGCCAAGGCGCGCTCGCACTTTCGGCAAATACGTAATTCCTAAGTTGGCATGCATGGCGAATCGCGAGCCAAGTTTCTTGCTAAATGGCAGGCCCCATTGATAGCCGACCACGCCGTTGCCGGTGCCGCGGTCGCGGTTGCCGGTTGGCAAAATCAGAGTGAAGCGCGGCGCGAAGGCAGGCATCACATCGGTTTCCTCAAGTGCCTGATAGCGATAATTAAGCAAAATGTCACCGATTCCATAGATGCGGTCCGTTTCATCCCGGTGATGATGGGAACGAATGGAAAACGAAAGTTGATGGTCCTGCGAAAAAAGCGGCCACTCCTGGGTAAAATCAAAACTCCAGCCGCGCTGCCTTGAATCCGCGCTGTAGAGCGCCGTCGAGATATGCTGCACTACGCCGGGCTCCTGATTGTACGCCTCTTCTATTAAGAAACTGCTGTCCTCGACCACGTCAATAGGCCGTTTTTCCGCGGCGAGCGCTGGAACCGCGGCGCACAACCAAAAGAATAGAAAGACTGGTCTGAAAAGCAGCAGCCGATGGTTTGCGACCTCATTGTAAGCTCGTGGAAAACCCGACTGCATCGCAACCCGCTCGCCGACCCCACTCGTCCGAGCTAATTCCACAGTGAAACCGCCATGCGCAGCTTGCCATGCTCCAGATCCGCCAGCGCTTCGTTGATCTGATCGTAGCGATAACTTTTAGTAATCAAATTCTTCAACTCGATCCGGCCGAGCTTTGCCATCTGAAACACTTCTTCGACGTCGTTCGCCTGCCGGCTCGACACTCCGGTGATGGTGATCTCTCGCGTGACGAAGTTGCCGCTGCTGATCGTAAACGGCCCGTTCCCCAGGCCCCCTATGATCGTCGCGGTGCCGCCCGGGCGGGTCGCCTGTATGATCTGGTCCGAAGTTTTCGGATTGCCGATCGCTTCGAAGGATTTGTCGACGCCGCCGTCCGTGAGCTTGACGACCGCCTTTACCGGATCCTCGCTCGTCGCATTGATCGTGTGAGTGGCGCCGAAGTTCTTGGCGGCTTCCAACTTGTCGTCCGCAATATCGACGGCGATAATTGGATAAGCGCCGAAGCATCTCAAAAATTGAATCGTATTCAGACCGATACCGCCGCAGCCGATAACCAACGCCGAGTCGCCGGGCTCCAAGCGGCCGCGATGCTTCACCGCGTTGTAGGCTGTCGTGACGCGGCAACCCACCACACTGGCCTCCTCCATCGACATGCCCTCGGGAATTTTGAAAGCCATGTAGGCGGGCACCGACACATATTCCGCGAAGCCGCCGACGTTCCAGCGCGTTACCACCGTACCGTCCGCTCTTCTGAGCGCCGGCGGCGCCGGACGGCGCTCGCATAAATTCTCGCGCGCGCTCAAGCAGTACCGGCAGCGGCCGCACTTGTAGCGCATGCCGATGATCACCCGATCGCCGGCTTGGAAATCCTTGCAGTGCGCCCCTACTCCCTCGACCGTGCCGGCGACCTCATGGCCGAGGATCGTCGGCGGGGTAAACCGGTTTCTGCCCTCGACGACTTTCAAGTCGGTATGACACACGCCGCACGAAGCGACCCTGATGAGCACGTCCTCGTCGCCGACCTCGGGCATCTGAAGCTCTTCGATTCTTAGCGGCTGGCGCGCTTCGTACAGTACCGCGGCTTTCATCGTTTTCCTTCCGCCTGGAGCGATTGTGCGAGAGTGACTTGAGGATTACTTACGTCAGCCGAATAGCGAGCGTCAAGTGACGCCATTTAGCCTTGACCCGTCCGTCCCGCAGGGCTAAGAAGGATTTCTCGCTTTGCTCGAAATGACACTGTCATTCTTCTGTCATTTCGAACGGAGTGAGAAATCTTTCCCGAATGGAGAGCGCCCATGCCCAACAAACCGACTCCCCAAGAAGTCACCATTGATCCGAAAACAACCGCTTTCTTGGTCTTGGACCTCAACTGCCGCTGCGAAGACCCCAAGGAGCCTTGCTACAAGCTGATCAATCCGGTGGCTAAGTTTTTAGAGCGAGCCCGCCAGGCGAACATGTTCATCATGTACACCGCCGCCGACCGTTATAAAGGCACGCCGGAGGGAAGAATGCCCGCCGCATTCAAGCAGCGCGACGATGAGCCGACGATTTTCCCGCCTGCGTTCGATAAGTTTTACAGCGGCGAGATGCAGCCGATGCTGCAACAGCGCGGCATCAAGACCGTGATCGTCTGCGGAGCGTCGAGCAATCAAGCTGTCATGTACACAGCGACCGCGGCGGTCCGCCCGTTCGGCTACACTTGCGTGATTCCCGTCGATGGCCTGATCGCCCGCGGCGATTACGAGCACGACTTCACCCTGCACCAATTCACGATCCTCCCCGGCGGCGCCGCAGAGAAATTTCGCATCACTGAGTTCGACAAGATAAAGATCAGTTGAGGGAGTCAGGCGTGTCCAGAAATCGCTCTTTGATTTCGGGCGTGGGAATCATGCATACCTCTTGTCGCCCAAACCAGCGGTAGCGATTCTGTGCGATGAATGAATAAATCGCATCTCGCACAGATCTCGGCACAAGCGAAAATACTCTCAAGAGTTTCCACGCGCCGCCGAAGCGCGCTACGACCTCGATGGCGGCATCGCTGCGCAGAAAAATACGCCCATCGGTGATAAACACGAAGGTCTGTAGGTTCGCCGGATCCAACCCATGACGTTGAAAAATTTCTCGGCCAATTTCCGACTGAATGGCGGCAAAGCGGAATTTCGCCGCCGAGTCATGGCGAATGACGAATTGGACCGAGGCGTTGCAGAGATTGCATACACCGTCGAAGAGAATAAGATTGGGAACTTCGCTCACGTTCTCGCAGCTCTCTGTCATCGATCGGGAGGAATCATAAGCGATCGTGAGCATTCCTCATTTCGGATACAGCTCCTTGATAAACCCCTCCCTCGACAACTGCTCCAATGGTGCCGGATCGTAGAATTGGCGCGCGTCCATGCCTTTGGCTTTGGGATTGCGCGACGCGATGTCTTCGATGACCGCTTCCATTTCTGGATGCGTCACCGTGGGAATATCCCGGATGTAGCCGAGAATGTAGCTTTTGAACGCGCTGGTTAAAAGCTTGGTATCCGTGGTCCGCGTATACTTACCGAGAATGCGAATCGTGGCATCAGGATTGGCTTTCGCGTATTTGATGCCTTCCAGAGTCGCCTTGAGAAAGCGATTGACCGTCTGCGGCCGGCTGCGGATGAAAGAATCGGTCGTGACTAGGGCCGTTCCCGGGTAACGATATTTCAAGTTGGCCAGGTTCATGAATTCCCTGTAGCCAAGCTCTTTCGCTTTCTCCAAAGTCGGCGAAGAAATCAAGCCGCCTTTGATCACGCCCTGCTGCATGAACAGCAGATTTTCCGGCACGCCGCCGGTTTGGATCATCTTGATATCCTTCTCGGGATCGAGACCGAGTTCGGCTACGGCGCGCTTGAGACCCAGATCCGTCAGCGAACCGAAGCGGCTTACCCCATAGGTCTTGCCCTTGAGATCCTGCGCCGTCGTGATGTCGGGTGTCGTTACCAAGCTCATCGGAATCACGTTGATCGTTGTGCCGATCACGGTCAAATCGGAGCCGGACAAACGCGACAGCGCCGCCGCGGCGCCGGAACCTTGCACGATTTGGGTATCGCCGGAAATCAAAGTCGTGATCGCTTGCGCGCCGGCGACGTAGATGATGCGCACGTCGAGGCCGTGCTTTTTGTAGATGCCGGCTTCGTATGGCACCCAGGTGGTAATTGAAGTCGCGGCGATCGACGAGTAGCAAACGTTGATGCGTTCGGCCTCGGCGGCGCGCGCTTCTATCGTGCTAGATGCGAGCACGAACACAAAAACCACGGCAAATGCGATTCCGATCATCTTCGATGTCCTCATCCGTGCCTCCGCTTGCCGGCTTAGCTTGGCTTGGCGAAATCGGGCAGCGAGCTGAACTTAGGAAAGGCTGACGGGCAAGTCAAGAAAGCAAATGCGCAAAGGCATCGCGCCCAACAACATGGAACGACGGCGCTGTTATCGACTTCGCGCCCCGTTCGCTCATTCTTGCTCCAACCGGCATTCCAGGGTACTCTAACGAGAATTTTTCGATGCCGATTCTCAATCTTTTGTCCGTTTCCGCGCGGCTGATCTCGTTCGGAATTCTATTCGCCATCCTCTCACAGTCGGGTCACAACCCGGCTCAGGATTTGCGGCGCCAAGGTCTTTTCCCTGCGTATATTCAGCGCGGCGATGAGGTGGAGAAACTCTATATCGAGTATAGCAAGCGCCTCGCCGGCTATCGCGAGCGGCTCGGCGCAGCTTTGCGCCAAAGTGCCCCCGACTTGCTTGTGCTTCTTGGACCGCTCGATCGAATTGCTTCCGGCTACCAAATCCTGCCGAAAATAACTTCCGATCTGCCGCCGGAAGAGCATCCGCGAGCGAGCTCCATCGCCTATAGTTGGCCCTGGACGAAGCGCCTGATCGATCGCGAAGTGCAGGCGATCGCCGTCACCCAAGCGGAGCTCCGCGGAATTGCAACCAAGGACTCGATGGAGCAGAGAGCTCTACTCGAGCGGCTTGCCCGGAACTATCGAGAGCAGCGTTTTCGCCACGGTAATATCGATGCGCACGTCCGCTACAACCGGTTGTGGCAAGCCGCTATCGCGGCTGACCGGTCAGGCTACGACCGCGAGACCGCGCTGCACGCGTTGATTCTGGAGCGGCAGAGAATCGACGACAGCCTGCGGCGTGTGCGCGGGACCTTTGAGAAATTGTCGCCTGAGAAATTGTCGATTTCCTTTGGCCGAACAGGCGAAGCGGTCAGGCTATCGGAGATTGCGCGCGACCTGAGAAGCCGCAATGCGCTGCTGGCGCGCCGGATCGATGAGGCGATGGGCACAGTGCAGAGTCCAAAGTTTATCCGGATGGAAAACTCCGCCGCCGAATGGATCTTTCGCGTGCCGTTGTTTACCGACATCGAGGATCGAGAATTCGTCGCCGAGGTGAAACGGATCGTAGAATCGACATGGCGCCTCGTGGACGTAACCAGGGCCTACCGGGTCGAGCTTGACATTTCCTATCTGTCGGCGGATTTCCTCTACGCCGACGGCGGCAGGCCGGCGCGCGGCGATAAGCTCGATATTACCCGCCATCTGGCGCGGTTTCCTGCCGGCGGCGCGATTCTTACCACCGGCGGATTGACGACTCATGTACTAGATTATGCGATCGTTCTAGGCCCGAGTCCCGTATCGCCGCGCGTGCTCGCGCACGAGTTCGGTCATATCCTCGGCTTTCGCGATCGCTATGTTCGAGGTTACAGGAATCTAGGCAGAAATGGCTTCCAGGTGGTAGAAGCCGTTGCCGATCCGCGGGATATCATGGGCGGCGCAATCCACGGCTCGGTGTTGTCCAACCATTTTTCCAGGCTGGTTGAGCACTACACCGGACAACTCCCGCGCTCTGTCCCCGAGCTGAAACCGATCAAGGGAAACTCGCCCTCTCCGACCCGAAGCATTACGTCGAGCTGATTCTACAAACGGCTCGGCGGATCCTCCGCGCGTGCTTGCGCCGCCGTCGAAAGATCCGCCGAGACTTAGCGGTTTAAAACTAACTAATGATTCACACGCTACTCGCGACTACGCGAGGCGGCGACGATGGCAACGATCACCACTGCCAGCACGCCCAATCCAACTAGGAGCGCGATGGTCGGGTCCATGCCCATCACCTCTCCGCCCGAAGGACCCGACGGTCCTGCAGGCCCTCGCGGACCCGGCTCGCCAGCAGGCCCTGCCGGCCCCTGAACGCCCTCTCGCCCCTCCGGTCCTGGCCGCGCCCGCTCCTGATTTTTCTCCTGACCTTGGACGCGTATGTCAAAGTTGCTATCTCCCGCGCGGCCTTCGACCGACGCCTTTCCTTCATTCTTTTGCGGCGAATCTTGCGCACCGACTAAATAGGCAGATCCAAACGCAAAGAAAAGAAGTAAAACACCGATCAGATATCCTCGTGTTTTCATGATACACCCTCCTTTTGCGAACAATTCAGATCTTGTAGGCAATTGGAGCAAAAGGTGTGCCCTTAGTAGGACAACGACGTGAATTCAAAGACTTAGAGGTGGTATAAAAGTGTCCTTCCGCAAATTCGCTGCGGCTCAATCGCACCTGTTCAGTGAATTCAGACTTACTGTTGAAGCCAAAACCATACGGTGGAAATGTCGCTAAAAACCGGAAGCCTTGCCACTGATCGAACAATTTAATACACTTGTTTTAAACATATGTCTAAACTTGAACCGGTAACGTCAGATACAGAGGATCGTCTCCTTCAAGCCGCTGGTGAAGTATTTGCCGAGCATGGCTACAGAGCGGCAACCGTACGGCAAATCTGCGAGGCGGCGGGAGCAAATATAGCAGCGGTGAACTATTACTTCGGGGACAAAGAAGGACTGTACATGGCAGTTCTGCGCTCGGTCTCCAAAGTCAATGCAGAAAAATATCCGCCACACGCGATCTCGGGCCGCGAGACCGCGCCGGAGCAGGAATTGCACGCTTATATTCGTTCCCTGCTACAGCGCATTTTTGACGAAGGGCGTCCCGGCTGGCACATTAAAATCATGGGGCGCGAGTTGATCGAGCCGACGCACGGCATCGATATGATTGTGGAAGAAGGAGCCCGTCCTTATCACCAGGCGCTGACAGCAACCGTCCGCGCCCTGCTCGGGCCGGGCGCAAACCCAAACGCTGTCCGTCTTTGTACGTTAAGTATTTTAGGACAGTGCGCCTACTACCACCATGCTCGGCAGGTGATCCGCCGGCTTTACCCCGAACAGCGGTACGGCGAGGAAGATATTGAACAATTGGCGGAACACATAACGACCTTTTCTCTCGAGGGACTAAGACAATTTACGCAAAGGAGACCCGACTCGCCGTGAAAGTCGTGGCTGTCCGGCAAGCGCCGAGCACGGGACGGATTTGTAACGGATGCGACAAGAAACGACTTCAAGGAACCTGCGGCTGAACCAGCGCGTGAGACGCCATCGATGATCTCACGCGATCCAACATCTCGCGAACGCAGGATCGATACGATCGACGAGCAAGAGGCTAACCAGTGAGAGAATTTTTCCGTCTAGTGTGCGAGAAACCAACGCTCTCGGCAAAGAATTCTTTGACCTGGACGTGTCAAAAGTTTTTGCTTCCCGTTGCAATCACGGCACTCTTGGCTACAGGCTGCGGGGATCGCTCAGCGACAGCCCTCCCAGGAAATGACGATGCGCCGCGCCAGGTAAAAGTCGCTGAAGCGGTCACCGCCAAGGCAGCGCGCGTGGTGAGCGCCACCGGAACGCTCGCCGCAGACGATCAGTTCGTGCTGGGCACGAAAGTCATCGGGCGCGTGAGCGAAATCGCGGTCGATCTAGGCAGCCGCGTGCGCAAGGGGCAGGTAATCGCGCGCATCGATCCCAGCGATTATCGGCTCCGCGTCGATCAAGCAGAAGCCGCTCTCCAGCAGGCGCGGGTGCGCCTCGGACTACCGGCCGAAGGAACCAGCGATCGGATCGATCCCGAGCAAACCTCGCTGGCGCGCCAAGCAGCGGCCACGATGAAGGAAGCGCGCTTGTCCCACGATCGAATGGCGGAGTTGTGGAAAGGGGATTATATCGCGCGCGCCGAGCTCGACGCGGCGGTCTCGAAGCTCGCGGTGGCGGAGGGCCAGTATCAGGCCGCGCTCGAGGAGATTCGCAATCGTCAAGGAATGCTCGTCCAGCGTCGTTCGGAGCTCGAAATCGCACGTCAGCAGCTCGCCGATACCGCTATCGTGTCTCCCACCGACGGCGCGGTGAGCGAGCGGCAAGTTTCTGTGGGTCAATACCTGGCGGCGGGAGCGCCCGTGGTCACACTCGTGCGCATCGATCCGCTGCGCTTGCGGCTCGCGGTTCCCGAACGTGAGGCTGGAGCCGTGCGTGTCGGGCAGCCGGTGGAGCTTACCGTCGAAGGCGATTCCGCCAAGTACCCGGGTCGGGTGGCGCGCCTGTCTCCGGCCTTCGCTGAGAACAATAGAACCTTACTGATCGAGTCTGAAGTGCCGAATGAAAAAGGCATACTTCGCCCCGGATCGTTCGCCAAAGCGGACATTGTTATCGAGGCCGGCCAGGAGATCGTCACCGTGCCGCGCGACTCAATCATCACGTTTGCCGGAATCGAAAAAGTGCTCATGGCGGTGGACGGAAAAACTGTCGAAAAGCGCGTGCGTACCGGACGCCGGATCGGCGAGCAGGTGGAAATCACCGAGGGCATCGTTGCCGGCAATCAAGTCATCGTTCGCCCCGGCAACCTCGTCGCAGGCGCTGCCGTGACGGTCGTGAACTGATGCAAAAGCTCGCAGAAGTTTCCATCCGGCGTCCGGTTTTCGCCTCGATGATCATTCTGGCGCTCGTGGTCGTCGGCGTGGCGAGTTATTTCCGCCTCGGCGTAGACCGCTTTCCGTCGGTCGATTTGCCCAACGTCTCGGTCCGCACTACCTTGCCCGGCGCCTCTCCCGAAGAAATCGAAACCATAATTTCCCAACCGATTGAAGAGGTAGTCAACACCGTCGAAGGAATCGACGAGCTGCGCTCCGTGGCCGGCCGGGGAACCTCGTTCGTCATGGCGACGTTCAACCTCGACCGCGACATCGACGTCGCCGCCCAGGATGTGCGCGATCGGGTCGCTACGGTTCTCAATCGTTTGCCGGATGAAGTCGACCCTCCGGTCATTTCGAAGTTCAACAACGAAGATTCGCCGATCCTCACCCTAGCGGTTTCCGGCGACCGGTCGCTGCGCGAGTTGACGGAGATCGCCGACAAGATCGTCAAGGTGCAGCTCGAGCGTTCCGTCGGCGTGGGCGAGGTTCGCCTCGTCGGCGGCTTGGAACGCGCCATCAACGTTTGGATAGACGCGGACCGATTGGCCGCTTATCAGATCCCCATCACTGCGGTGCGAGACGCCATCCAGCGGCAGAATGCTGATATCCCTGGCGGTAATGTGACGAGCGGCGCGCGCGAGCAAGTGCTGCGCACCATGGGAAGGATCACCGACCCGGAAGCTTTCAATGATTTGGTCATCACCACCGTGAACGGATCGCCAATTCGCGTCCGCGACATCGGCCGCGCCGAAGACGGCACGAAGGAACAGCGCTCTCTTTCGCGGCTGGACGGCGTGCCCACCGTCCAGCTTCAAGTACGGCGCCAATCGGGCGCCAATACGATCGCCGTCATCGAATCCGTGAAAGAAAACCTTGCGCGGGTCAGTCGACAGCTTCCCGGGGACGTGAAAACCGAAATCATCCGGGACCAGTCGCGTTATATCTACGCCGCGCTGCACGAAATCAATCTGCATCTGATCTTGGGCAGTATCCTCGCGACCTTGGTCGTGCTGGCCTTCATGCGCAATTGGCGTTCTACAGTGATCAGCGCGGTTGCCATTCCCGCTTCGGTGATCTCGACCTTCGGCATGATGTGGGCGCTCGGCTTTACCCTGAACAGCGTCACGATGCTGGCGCTCGTCTTGATGGTCGGGATCGTCATCGACGACGCCATCGTCGTACTGGAAAACATCTTCCGCTTTGTCGAAGAAAAGCGCATGAGCCCGTTCGAGGCCGCGCGCGCGGCGACCGCCGAGATCGGCTTGGCGGTCATGGCGACGACGTTCAGCCTCGTCGTCATCTTCGTTCCTGTCGCCTTCATGTCCAGCATCTCCGGACGGTTTCTCTATCAATTCGGTCTCACCGCCGCCGTCGCGGTGCTGGTCAGTCTCTTAGTCTCGTTTACGCTCACGCCAATGATGAGCGCGCGCATGCTCCGCGCCGAGGACGCGGCGGAGGGCGAGGAATCTCATTCCCGAAAGGGATTTTACGCCTGGATCGACCGGCACTACGAGCGCATGCTGCAGTGGTCTATGGCCCATCGCGTAGTCGTTATGGTGTTCGCGGCGCTCGTGGTGCTGTCCTCTCTTCCTCTCTATACGCTGGTTCGGCAGGAATATATTCCCAGCGACGTCGACGAAGCGGAGTTCGAGCTCAATATCACCGCGCCCCAAGGGACCAGCCTGGCGTCCATGGACGAGATCATGCGCGCCGTGGAGGGCGAATTGCGGGCTGTTCCATTAGTGCGGCTAATGCTCTGCGATGCCGGCGGCGGCTTCGTGAGCGGCGTCGGCACCGGTGGCTGTTATGTGCGCATCGCGCCCCACGATGAGCGCATATTTTCCTTTACCCGCCTTTGGCGCGAGACCCTCAACGGTCAACCCTGGGTCGCCTTCCGCAGCACTTCGCAGCGCGACGTGATGCAGCAAGTCCGCGCCGGCCTCGGTAAATTCACGGATCTTCGGATTTCTGTGCGCAACCTACCGTCGTTCAATATCGGCGGCGGCAACTGGGATATCGATTTCGTTCTGCGCGGTCCGAACCTCGAAGCGCTCGCGGCCTACGGAGAAGAACTGCGCGTCCGCTCGCAAAAGCTCGGCATCATCGATGCCGATACCACTCTCAAGCTCGACAATCCGGAATTGCGCGTGGTGATCGATCGCAAGCGCGCCGCCGATCTAAACGTGGACACCGAGCACATCGCCTCAGCGTTGCGTCTGATGGTCGGCGGCGATGAGGAAGTGTCGCGCTTTATCGATCCGTCGGTCAACGAGGAATATGACGTGCAATTACGCTTGTCGCAGCACGATCGAGAAGATATCGGCGCCATCTCCCACCTCTACGTTCCGCGCGCGGGCGCCGGTCTGGTGCGGCTCGACAATCTGGTGTCGGTCGCGCCGGCCATGAGCGCGTCCCGGATCGACCGCCTGGACCGCCAACGCCAGGTGAGCCTACGCGCTCAAATCGCGCCGGGATTCGCGCTCGCCGATCGCCTCGAAGCGCTTCATCAAGCAGTGCGCGAAATGAATTTACCTCCCGAATACACCACCAGCGTCTCCGGTCGGGGGCGAGAGCTCACGCGCACCTATAGCCAATTTCTCTGGGCCTTTTTGCTTTCGATCATCTTCATGTACATGATTCTCGCTTCCCAATATGAGAGCACGATCCACCCATTTACCATTTTGCTCTCATTGCCGCTGTCGATCCCGTTTGCGCTTTTCTCGCTCTGGGCTACGGGAAACACGCTGAATCTCTATTCCGCGCTCGGCATCCTGGTGCTCTTCGGCGTGGTCAAGAAAAACTCGATCTTGCAGATCGATCATATGAACAGACTCCGCGAGCAAGGCATGGAGCGGCTCGCCGCGATCATGCGCGCCAACCGCGACCGGTTGCGTCCGATACTGATGACCACACTCGCTCTGGTCGCAGGGATGCTGCCCTTGGCGCTTGGATCCGGTCCCGGTGCCGAAGAAAGGCGGGCCGTTGCAGTCGTCGTGATCGGTGGGCAAACCCTGTGCTTGCTCCTTACATTGCTCGTCACGCCCGTGGCGTATTCGATGTTCGAAGATTGGGCGAAAAGTATCGATCTCAAACGCGCGCGCCGCGCCGGCCGCTTGTGGGCCGAGCGCTTGCGTCCGTCGTTCGCTCGGCGAAAATCCGTGGAATAGGAACTTCCTGCAGTAAGCTGCCGTCCGAAATCCGTCATTCCCGCATGTTTTAAGCGGGAATCCAGGCGGCTCCGGAAATGAATCCCGATAACAGCAGGTCTAAGGAATCAACCCACCGGGATGGAAGCAAACCAAACTTACCGTCCTGGCAAAGGATCGGCCCCCGCGAGCTTGTTGAAGATCTCCACCGCCGCGGCGTCGCGCGGCAGCTCGCGCACCACTTTTTCCAGGGCCTCAGGCATCAGCGGCGTCGGGGGCTCGCCGGAAACTTTCTGATACTCCTTCGAAAACTCCGGATCGCTCAGCGTCTTGCGCATGGCTTCGCGCAAAATCTGCACGCGCTCCGCGGGCACGCCGGGCGGCAGGAAGAAGTTTTGCCCCGCGAGGCGAAAGGCGCGGAACATCTGCAATATTCTTTTCTCACGGTCCGACTTCGCGAAAGTTTCCAGTTCGGGCGCCTGGGCAAATTTCGGATGGCGCTCGCCCTTAGGAATCTCGATGCCGGCGTGGATGTCGATCAACCCTTTTTCGAGCCACTCGCGGTTGCGCCGGATCATTGAGTCGCCGGTATTCACCCGCGCGTCGGCTTCGCGCCGATCGATCGCGACATCGATCTCCGGGCCGGTAAAGCCAACAACGAATTTGGGATCTTTCAACCCGAGTATATAAGCAAAGAGCCGCCCGGTGATGTAGACCGGATGGCCGACGGATTGGCCGCCGATCCGCACTCCGGTCGCCGCGCGAAGTTTGTCCATGGTGTCGAGCCCGGCGTGCCGATGGGTGATGAACAGATAGTGCTGCGCGCTGTCGGGCGTGCCTAGATAGATGAGCTTGTCGATATCGTACTGCACTCCGGTCGCGCCCAGCACCGCGTTGGTGACCAACGCCGCGCCCATGCTGCCGACGGTGAGTCCGTCGGGCTTGGCAACGCCGTAGATGTGGTTGGCCGCCTGCCGTCCGCCGCCGGCGCCCATGTATTGCATCACGATCGTCGGGTTGCCGGGGATATGCTTGCGGAAAACGTTGATCACGCCGCGCGTTCGCAAGTCCGCCGATCCCGCCGGCGGCCCGCCGAGAATGACCGTGATCGTCTTGTCCTGATAGAAGGGAGTCTGGGCTCGGCTCGATTCACCGAAGAATAGACCCAGGATAAATACAGCAGTGACAATGATAACCTTCATTCGGTTCGCTCCTTCGCTGTAAGAAATTCCCCCACGCCGCGTGGCGATGGCGTACCTCGCTCATAACACTCGATTTTAGGAAATCACCGCGGAGTCGCGGAGCACGCAGAGGAATGCCACTGTAAAATTAGTTCTCTGCGTTCTCAGCGTCTCAGCGGTGAATGATTTGTCTTTCGGTTGCCTCCGCCCGCTGAATTATTGCCCCCGCGCGCCGCCCAACTCACGCCGAGCCTTCTCGAGAAAGCTGAAGTCGCTGATCTGCGCGACTGTAAAGGGTTGGGCCACCTTCGAATCCTCGCGCACCAGATCGATCATGAGCTGCAGCCCTTCGGGCTTGATCGTCATGTCGCGCAGCACGCCGCGGTTGAGTTGGCGGAGCATCTCGCCGGCGAGCTTTCGATCGGTGAGCCGCCACTGCTTCATGATGATGTTCACCACTTCTTCGCGGTTGCGCGGATCGAGGCTGAAATAGAACCCGCGCAAGGTGGCCCGCACCATGCCGTAGACTTCTTCGGGACTCTCCTGGATCTTTTTCACCGATGCGCCGAAGCCGTTTTGCGGAAAGCTCAGCACGTCGCCCAAAAACAACAGCTCGCTAAAGCCTTTTTCCGTGGCGAGAATATTTTCCGGCACGCCGAGCAGCGCGGCGTCCACCGCGCCCGACTCGAGAGCGGCCAAGCGGTTGTCCCGAAGCGGCACGACCGTGACGTCGCGGCCCGGCTCGAGGCCGAAGTGCTTGAGCGCGGCGTCCGCCATCAAGGTCGCCGTGCCGCCCGCGGTGCTGCCGCCGACTTTCTTCCCTTTCAGATCCCGGGCCGCGCGAATATCTTTTCTGACGATGAAGAATTGCAGAGGCCGGTCGACGGCGCAGGCAAGAATTTTGGCCGGCGCGCCGCGCACGATGCCCTGAATGATGCCGTTCACCGCCGCGCTGTAATCGAGATCACCGCGCACGAACGCCGCGTTGACGGCTTGGGTGGACATGAAAATCGTTTCGAGATCGATGCCCTGATCTCGATAAAATCCCTTGTGAAAAGCGGCGTGAAAAGGCAGGAAGCCGATGTTGGTCGATTGGATGCCCATCCTGACTTTCTTGGCCGGCGTTTGCGCGAACCCATTCGCGCCGGCGACTACCAGCCAAAAAATCAGAAACGGCAACACAAGAAGCATTATCGAAACCTCGAAGCGACGCCATTCTTACAATAACTCTCGTGTTCCAGCAAGGTTGGGTGCTGGCTCATCTGATCTATCTAAACGAGGTGCTAAGCCGAAGAGTTCAAGATGGCGCAGCTTATCTGTCATTTCGAGCAAAGCGAGAAATCTTTCCTAGTGAGACCTGAAGGAGCATAGTCAGCACAGAACTAATCCCATGTGCATCGAAGAACTTTCTACGGCTGCGCGGTAATCTGATCTGGACATCCTATCGTGCGTGGAGTATCAGAGCGGAGCCGCCCGGGTAAAGTTTTATCTACTGGCGCAAGTCCACTTTTGGGAGCAAACCGCGATGAAAACATGGCTGTTGACACTGGCTCTTCTGTTTTCGCTTTCGATCTTCTCCGTTGCATCGGCCCAGGACAAAAAACTCACGACCGTAAATCTCGGGTACTCCGCAATCAGCGGCAGCTTCGCGC
Source organism: uncultured delta proteobacterium (assembly GCA_963745035.1). Taxonomy (GTDB): domain Bacteria; phylum Desulfobacterota; class Binatia; order UBA9968; family UBA9968; genus DP-20. The sequence goes on from CAVUVW010000013.1 coordinate 1,513,022, forward strand.
CGCTCTGGGTCGGCTTCGACCAAGGCTTATTCGCCAAGCACGGCATCGATCTAAAAATGGCCTACATCCAGGGCAACCGCGTCATGCTGTCGGCGTTGACCGCCGGCGAGATTCATATTTATCAAGGCGGCGCCGAAGGGTTGATCCGGCTCGTCTCGGGCGGCGGCGACGGCATTTTCGTCGCCACGCAGTACAACTTCGTCGGCCATTACGTGCTCATGACCGATCCGAGCATCACTCGCCTCGAAGATCTGCGCGGCAAAAGACTCGCGCTCGATCCCACCAGCCCAACTTACGGCTACATGCTCAAAGTGCTGGAAACGGTGGGATTGAAGAAAGAAGACGTGAGCTTCGTGCAATTCGGCACCGTCGGGCAACCGGAGCGCGCCATGGCAGTCATGCGCAAACAGGCGGCGGCAACCATTCTCACCGCGCCGAATACCTACGCCGCCGAGAAACAGGGCTTGAGAAAATTTTCGATCATTCGCGACCTCGGCATCCGCCAGTTGATCACCGTCAGCGCGACGACGAAAAGATTTCTCCGCGAAAGACGCGAAGTCACGGATGCGTATCTGCGCGCCTATGTCGAAGCGCTCGCCTACGTCAAGGCCAACCGCGATGTCACGATGAAAGTCATCGCCAAATACACCCGCCAGCGCGACCCGGAAGTGCTCACTAAATTCTACGAAGACCTCGTGCCGGACCTGCCGCGCATCCCCTACGTCGACGACGTCTCGGCCCGCGCCACCGTCGACGCGATGCAGGCCCAAGGCCCGCCGCTACCGAAGGTCGATGTGAAAGCGCTTTACGACAATGGCCTATTGAAAATAATCGAGGCGGATTTAGACCGCGATAAGCGGCGGTAGCTGCTGAGAGTGAAAACCCGGATGCAACGTTTTTGTTTCAGCCGACCTATAAATGAGAAAAGAACGCGGGGGCTTCCTGCCACCTGTCGTTCAACCCGTCAACATAGGTAATTGGTAATTTGGAAAGTTCTTCTTCCGTGACGCCCTCGAGGCATCCAACGTTGACGCCGTACATCTTTCCGATCGGTGTCTCGTTTCCGACGCCGAAGGCGCGGACGCCACAGTGCTTACAGAAGAAGTGCTGGTTCTTCCTCGTGTTGAAGAGGTACTCGGTCATCTCGTGCTCGCCCGCCAGCAACCGGAAACCGTCGGGCCTGGCAACTGCTACCCAAAATCTGTTTCTTCTGCAGATGGAGCAGTTACACCTGTAGGTGCTCGCCGTAAGGTCGAGATCAGCTTCGAACCGAACTGTTCCGCAGTGGCAACTCCCCTGATATGTTTTCATCATCTCCCTCGGCCCATGTGTGAAATAGTATTGATCCGTGGCCGGCCTAACGTATCGGTTGAGAGGGGCGAGACCAGCGAGCAAGTAGCGGCCGTAATCGAGGCAACTCCGCCCAAAGGAATATTTGCCACGCAAACCCATGCGAAGGAAGGATCATCGTCAGTCCGAACATTAAACTAACGCCTCAAAAGCCCACTGACTTATCTCGCTAACGATTTGAGCCATTGCCCCACGTGAGAGATCAAGAGGAGTGTGCTTCGGCCCGACGCTGCTCGATGGAGTAGCGCACGAGCGCAGCGTAGCGGTAGATCACGTGGGCGAATTTGCCGTAGGGCGCGGTTATGAAAAATCCGGCGACGAAGCCCAAGTGGATGACCAGCAGTGTTCCCATGGCGGAAGTTTCGCGGAATGCCAACAGCAAAAGTCCGGTGAGGCTGGTCGAAAATAGCAGCACGAGAAACGCCACGTCCATGTTGAGCATGGTCGAATCGGCGGGCGCGCGGTCGCTTTGCCATTTTAGATAGAGCAATCCGGCCGGACCGATCAACAGGCCGATGCCGCCGAGAGTGCCGAGAACCACCGGTGCGCTGAAGTAGGGATAAGGTGCCTGCCAGCCGAGGAAGTGATCGTAGAAAGCCGCGATCGTAGTTGCGGCCAGGTCGAGCAGAAATCCGAAGAAGGTCAGGTGGTGATACCACATCCGCGAAAGTGAAAAGCTCTCACCGGGATAGTTGCAGCCGGCGCCGCCACCTTTCATGTAAGCCAAACCGAAAGCGTCTTTGGTCGCGCGCCAAAAAGCCGAAAAGTCGACCAGCTCTGTCGGCCGTCCGCCGGTTTCGCGCCAGAAACGTATCGTCCCTATCGCAAAAACTCCAAAACCGTAGAGCGCGATGAGCGATGGCGGCACGGTCATCGCGACAAACGGTACGACGCGGTAGAACGCGCCTTCGCCTAGATGTATCGCGAACAGCGCATCCGGACCTTGGAACGCGAGCACAAGTCCAAGAATCAGCACGATGGAAGCGGCGGTGATCAGAGTCACTGCCATGGCGTTATGTTTAAAGAGGCTCGACAAGATCGCCGGCCAGGTGAACTCGCGATAGGTATCGGTGCGCAGCTCGGCCATCAGCTTGGGAATATTCACGCCGAACTCGTGCGGCGGCGCGTACTGGCAGGCGTAGTAACAGTCGCGGCAATCGAAACAGAGATTGGCGAGATAAGTGAGATCGGCTTTGGTGAAGATCCGCCGCTGCTCCATCGCCGGAAAAACCGCGCAGTACCCTTCGCAGTAGCGGCAAGCGTTGCAGATCGTCATCTGCCGCGCGCCATCTTTGATAAGATCAGAATCCGGCACAGCGCGCCGCCTCCCGCCCGGCGATTCTACCGAACACCGAGCCGATGGTGAGACCGAAGCCTGCGAGATAGCCCCGGCCCAGAATGTTTCCGGCCATCACTTCGCCCGCCGCGAAGACATTTTTCGCCGGCCGATCGTCCTGCATGATCACCTGTGCTTGCTCGTTCACCGTTACGCCTAAATAAGTAAAAGTAATTCCCGGCCGGAGCGGATAGCCGTAGTACGGCGGCGTATCGATCGGGCGGGCCCAATGACTCTTCGGCGGCGTGAGCCCTTCCGTGCGGCATTCATCCAAACTCCCAGGATCGAACTTCCCGGTTCGCACGGAACGATTGAATGCATCGACGACTTCCGAAAGTTTGCCCGAATCGATTTCCAACGCCTTGGCAAGGTCAGATATCGAACCCGCTTCGACCGGCGGAAACACCGACGGCATGAAGTGCGGCAATCCTTTGGCATCGACGATGGAATAAGCGATCTGCCCGGGCTGTTCGGCGATGAGCTTCCCCCAGATCGCGTAGCGCTTCGGCCAGAAATCTTCGCCCTCGTCGTAAAACCGCTTTACTTCCTTGTTGACGACGATGCCGAACGGCACGCTGTCCAAGCGCGTCACGATGCCGCCGTCGAATTTCGGCGCGCGCGCATCGAGCGCCACGGCGTGGCAGCCGCGCGGATCGCCCTCCGGTTTGGCGCCGTGTTTGAGCAACTCCTTCAGCATGCCTCCCTTATTGTGCGGCGTGCCCCGGATGATGAAATTGTCCGCGGCGTCGCCCCAGTATTCCTTCAGCCAGGGAATATTTGCTTCAAAGCCACCGCTGGCGACGACGAGCGTCTTCGCCCCGTATTCATTTGACGCGCCATTCCGACTCGCCACAGCAGAGGCAAATTGGCCATCGATCATTTTCAATTCACGCACCTCGGTTTCATAGGCGACCTTCACGCCCAGCTTTGTCGCCGTGTCATAGTAGGCGTTCATCATCGCCTTGCCGCCGCCGAGCATGAACAGATTGCTGCGCGTGAGATGGAGCGTGCCGCGCAGCGGCTTTTGCCAACGCACTCCGTTGGCCGGCATCCAATCGCCCAGCGTTTCGGATTCACGAATGGTCAAGCGGGCCAGGCGCTCGTTGGTCGCTCCGCCGGTAACACCGAGAAGATCTCGCCAAAATTCTTCTTCAGTCGTAAGCGGCGGTGACGAACTCGGTGGCGGCGCGATGCATGTATCGGATATCGCGCGTGTGGCGGCTATTGCCGCCGCGAAAATCTTTGGTCGCGCATTCGAGCACGAGCACGCTGGCCCCGGCGCGCCGCGCCGTGATCGCCGCGCACAACGCCGCGTTGCCGCCGCCGACGACGAGCACGTCGTAATGATGATTTGGATCCGGCATCGAAGAATTCGTTTCCTTAAAGCGCATTCACCACGAAGTAAATCATGACCTTACGCTCGCCCACAGAGAATCAAAATGGGGAGTTCCCACGGACGATTCTCTCCGCCACTCGTCATTCCCGCGCACGCGGGAATCCGCTTTGTTTTGTCAAATCGGCCTGGATACCCGCTTTCGCGGGTATGACGGAACCCAACCGCTACCCCATCATCTGCTGCAATTCCGCACCCGTACTTTTCGAAGGAGCGCACAAAGGGCACGAAGAATTGGATCAGCGGGTTTAAATGCCGCCTCCTCCAGTCGAGACCTTCGTGTTCTTCGTGCCTTCGTGGTGAGTTATAACTTAGTCGATGGCGCATTCACAACGAGGCGCTTTGACTTACGCTCGCCTTCTACGCTATGCAAACTGCAGCGAACGGGAGGAGATTCATGATGAACCGCCATTCGAAACGACTATGGGCGGCATTATTTGTCGCGGCATTTCTTATCATTCCAAGCGTAGTCCATTCGGCCGAGGCGCCGGAAGATTGGAAGAGAACCATTGAAGCGGCCAAGCGCGAAGGCAAGGTCGTTGTCGGCGGTCCGCCCACCAGCGTGCTACGGCAAAAATTCAAAGAGACTTTCGAGAAGCGCTTTGGCATCGAGATGGAGCTCCTCTCCGCGCCGGGGCCGCAGAACGCGTCGCGCGCCATGTCCGAGTTCAAAGCCGGCGTTAAGTATTTCGACGCGCTGCACGGCGGCTCCGGCACGCTCGAGCCGCTGATGCGCGAGAACGCCCTCGCGCCGTTCATGGATTTCGTCATTCTCCCGGAAGTCAAAGACCCCCGCCAGTGGTGGGGCGGGCACATGTGGGAAGACAACATCAAAACCAATCGCTTCATTTACTCGTACTCCGCGGATTTCTCGACTCCACCCTTCTACAACGCGGATCTCGTCAAGCCCGACGAAGTCAAATCGTACGACGACTTTCTAAATCCCAAATGGAAAAACAAGATCGGGTTTTTCGAGCCGCGCATTCCCAGCGCCGGCCAGGGGTTGTGGGGATTCTTGATGAAGATCAAGGGCAAGGAGTTTTTACAGAAGCTTGTCAATCAGGAATTATTCATCAGCCGCGACGGAAAGCAGCTCGCCGATTCCATGTCCAAGGGGAACCTCGCTTTCAACCTCGGCCAATCGCAGCGCTTCATCGAGCCTTATTTGAAAGCTGGAATTCCGATCAAGCCGCTCAACAACATCAAAGAGGGTCTGAGCGGCAGCAACGGCTTCGGCACGGTCGCGATCATGAAGAACGCCGCGCAACCGAACGCGGCGAAGGTCTACATCAACTGGTTGCTCGGGAAAGAAGGCCAGGATCTCTACAGCCAGGCGCTCACCCAAGGCACGCGCCGCCTCGATGTCGACACCAAATGGCTGGCTAAGTTCGATTCATCGGCCGCCAAGGACGTCATGACGCCGGAAGAGTTCGAGAAAGTCCGTTTCTACGGCGAAGACATCATCAAGAACTGGCGCGAGCCCGGCGGCGAATTCGCGCGTCAGATCATCAAGTAAGCAGATCAAAAAGCGGCCCGGGCGTGGTGGCACAATAATGCCCGGGTGACTTTGAAATATAGCCATATTCTAGATATATTGTGTCCATGAACATAGTCAATGTCGCCACCTTAAAGGAAAAACTTAGTTATTATCTCCGCTTGGTTAAGAAGGGAGAAGAAGTTATCATCATCTCCCATCGCCATCCGGTTGGCCGCATACTTCCCGCGGCGGCCGAAACGCTTCAAATTCGCCAGCCTCGCCGGCCGGTGAGTAACCTGTCGTTGATCAAAGGCATACGGCTAAAGCGGTCATCCTCCGCCGTAAAAACATTGTTGGAAGATCGCCGGCGACGATGACTGTTTATCTGGATACCTCCGTTATTCTCAGGATCCTATTCCGCGAAGGCAACCCCGTTTCCGTCTGGAAAAAATGGGACAAAGCATACAGCAGCGCTTTGTGGCGCGTCGAGGCGCTAAGAACCACAGATCGCTTGCGCCTCACTCAGGAGATCACAGATATCGAAGTGGCGGCTCTCGTGCGCGAGATTCAAGTCATCGACGACACTTTGGCCATCTGCGCCATCGATGAAAAAATTCTGCAACGCGCGGGCGAAACCTTTCCTACTGTGGTTGGAACGCTCGACGCGATTCATCTGGCCAGTGCGCTTAAAATCCGTGAGATCGACGCCTTGGATGCGCTACTAACTCACGACCTTCAGCTCGCCACAGCAGCGAGAAGCCTTGGATTCAATGTCATTGGCGCTGCGTAAAAAAGAATCGCTGCCATGACCGTGCTTCTCATAGAGGGAGATTTCCGATGCGCTACGAGCTTTACTATTGGCCGTCGATCCAGGGCCGCGGCGAGTTTGTTCGTCTCGCGCTCGAAGACGCGGGCGCCGACTATGTCGATGTCGCGCGCAAACCGAAAGGCATGGCGGCGATGGAGCGGCTGATGGAGAGCCGCTCCATCGACCATCCGCCTTACGCGCCCCCGTTCTTGAAAGCCGGCAAGCTTCTCATCGCGCAGACCGCGAACATCCTTTTGTATCTTGGACCGCGGCTGGGTCTGGTTCCAAACAGTGATCCGATCAGGTTGTGGGCGCACCAGCTCCAACTCACGATCGCCGATTGGGTCGCCGAGGCCCATGACACGCATCATCCGATCGCGAGCAGTCTTTACTACGAGGATCAGAGAGACGAAGCCAAGCGGCGCGCCGCTGATTTCACCGCCGAGCGCATGCCGAAATATCTCGGTTACTTCGAAAGAATACTCAAGCGCAATCCGAAAGGAGGCGAGCTATCTTCTTGGGAAAAAGGTTTCCTATGTCGATCTCTCGTTGTTTCAAGTGATCGAAGGCTTACGCTACGCGTTCCCGCGCGCCATGGAGCGGCTCGAAGCCAAACATCCGACTGTCGATCGCACTGCGCGATCGCATCGCTGCGCGGCCGCGATTGGCTGCGTATCTCTCATCGGAACGTCGCATCGCTTTCAATCAAGATGGCATCTTTCGCCACTACCCCGAGCTCGATGATTGAGGATTGCCAAAGCCGCTGATTGGTTTACATTGAAAAACTAATCAAGGAGGTCCAATCATGGCAATCGAACTTTACTGGGGCAGCGGCAGTCCGTTCGCGTGGCGCGTGATGTTGACCCTCGAAGTGAAAGGGCTCGCGTACGAATCGAAGTTGCTGGAGTTCTCCAAAGGCGACCACAAAACGCCGTCCTATCTACAGCTCAATCCGCGCGGCAAAGTACCGACGCTCAAAGACGGCGAGTTCGTTGTCTACGAATCGCTTGCCATGATGGCTTATCTCGATCGCAAATATCCCGATCCGCCGCTCTTCGGTAAAACTCCCGAAGAGACAGGTCTCATTTGGCAAGCGCTATCGGAATGTGAGTCGTATCTCGTTAGCGCCGGCGACAAGGTCGTCCGGCCGCTCTTCTTCGGCAAGGGCTTGGACAAGGTCGATGAAATTCAACAAGCGGCGCAAACGATTCGCCAGGAGTGGAAATCCATCGATGCGCGCCTCGCCCGATCGAATTGGCTGGTCGGCACGCAGATTTCCGCGGCGGATATCACCGTCTTTCCCGTGGTGCAATTGCTTTTACGCGCAGCGTCCAAAGAGGCGGCCCAGCCGCTTGATCTGGGGTTGATGCCTTTGTCGCAAACTTATCCGAATCTCGCCCGTTGGGTTCGGCAAATCGAAGCCCTGCCCGGCTACGAGCGCACCTATCCACCCCACTGGCGATAATCGATTCGTCCTCGATTTCGCAGACCTCGCGGAGGTCCAATGCACCATCTGGCGGAATTTATCAAGCGAATCCTTCTCGTCTTGATCATATTGATCGCGGCGCCAAGGCGACGCCGCGGAACGCGCCAAGCTCACTCTTGGCTATTCCAGCACCGGACCGACCGGCGTTGGATTGTGGGTGGCAAAGGACATCGGCGCTTTCGACAAATACGGCGTCGACCCCAATCTTGTTTTCATTTCTTCCGGTCCGGTGATGGTTCCCGCGCTGATCGGCGGCGACGTCCAGGCCGCCGTCGCCGGAGCGAACGCGGTGATCGCCGCGGTGCTCGGCGGCGCGCCGATCGTATCGGTAGCGAGCCTCGCCAATCGTCCCTATCTACGACTTTGGGTTCACCCCGAGGTTACTCGCGTCGAAGAGCTGCGCGGCAAGACTTTCGGGGTGTCCCGCTTCGGCGCGACGACGGATAATTTGACGAGAATTCTTCTGCGCCGGGTCGGCCTGGAAAACGCCGTGACCATCCGCCAGCTCGGCGGCACGCTCGAAGTCGGACTCGCTTTTCGCCACCGGCAGATCGACGGCGCGGTTCTCGCGACTCTCCGCACCGACGTGCCGCATCGAATTTTGATCGAGCTCGCCGAATCGGGCATTCAATATTCCATGGGGCAGCTCGCTGTCTCGCGTGACTTTCAACGCCGCTCTCCGGACACGCTCGAGAAAATCATGCGCGCCTACCTCGAAGGCGTTGCGGTAGTGCGCGACCCCAACCAGAAAGAGCGCGTGCTCAAGACATTAGTGCGTTATACGCGGCTCAAGGAAAGCAAGGCGATCGAAGAGATCTACAGCGACGCTTTCAAGTACGTCGATCGCGTTCCACGCGTCGAAGCTGAAGCTGTTTCCGCGACGTTGGAATTCATGGGCAAAAAAGGCCTGCCGGTCGAAACCTTCGCGGACAATTCCATCATCGACCGCTTGGTAAAGGAAGGGTTTCGTCGATCAGCTGTACAAAAAAAGGTAGTCGGCCTAGCAATTACAGCGCAGTGAAAATTCGTTTTCTCTATCGAGCAGCGACTCGCCGATCGCTTGATGATCGGCGACATGGCGCGAGACCGTGCTCAATCCTCTGCGATAGAGATCCTTGACCTCTTCTTCCCAGTCGCGCCGGCCGTTGCCGGACCACTGAAACGGCAGCTCGAGGATTTTCCAGGGAGGGACAAACGCCGGGGCGGAGGCCAGCGCCGCGCGCAAGATTTCACGCTGGAGCTCCGGCTCATTGGGTTTTCCCGCAGGACAGCCTAGCGGAAAGTCCAGAAACACCGTGCGCGGCGGCTTGAAGGCCATGCTGACCTCCCACAGCGTGCTCATCGAGAGCGTGGGCAAACCTCGCGCTTCGAGAGCCCGCGCGATCAGTCCGACGGACCGATGACAGGCGGGTCAGAACGGGAAGAGAAAAACCAGGTCGACGCCTTGGCGGTCAAATTCGTCCTTGATAGCGGGAACGGTGGTCTTTAGCAGCTCGGTAAATTTGCTGATCGATCCCACCATCGAAACGGCTCGCGGAGCGAGCCCGCCGATAACGCCTTCGGCTTCCAGCTCGACCAGCCGGTCGCGCGGAAACGCAACGTTCATATCTTCGAGAGCCCAGCGTCGAACCGGCGTCTGATGGGCGATCGTGAGCTCCGAGTAGGGCGTCCGGCGATCGATCAGGCGGTAGGACAGATCATTGGTTTCATTCAGAGGAGCGTCGTCGCGCAATTGAACGCCTGCGCTCGTGAAGATACCGATGGTCGATTGAGAAATGGGCTTGCGCAGCGGCGTGAGCCGGGGCGGCGCAAAATTGGGCTGCCGGGGATAAGGCTGCGGCGCCATGAGCTCGGTCATGAATTGGACGTAGCTGAACGGCAAAGCGTTCCCTCCTCACAAGGTGGAACGATTCATCAATACGTCCATCGCAAGACCGCAGTCAATCGATCTTCTCAGGACTTGCTCCAAGCCTCCTCTTGACTCACCGTTTGCGCTTGTCTTACCTTGCGCTTGGCTGTCGTCTGTCTATGATGGTCTGGAAATTCCGCCGGCGAACGGGAGAGGAAAACACATGATGGAGAACACGCTGCTCGATGCCGACTCGCACGTGAGCGAGCCGTTGAATCTTTGGCGGGAACGTCTGCCGGCAAAGTACCGGGACATCGCTCCGCACATGGAGACGGAGTATCAGGGCCGTCCCGGCGCCTGGTGGTTCATCGAGCAAGATCGCCAGCCGCACAACGTGATCTTGGGCTTTGGGGCGAACAAATCGCTCGAAGAGCTGCAGCAGCTATTGAAAAGTTTTTCCTACGCCGGAGCACATCGCGGCGGTTGGGACCCGGCGCAGCGAGTCAAAGACATGGACCAGGACGGCGTCGCAGGCGACATTCTCTACACGACCTTGGGCTTTCGCATGTTCTGGATCCGGGACGCTGGATTTCAAAGAGCCTGCTTCCAGGTTTACAACGACTGGCTCGCGGAATTCTGCGCCCATTCGCCCAAACGTCTCAAAGGCTTGGCGCTCATCTCGCTCTATGATCCGAAGCAGGCGGCCGAAGATTTAGCGGCCTGCGCCAAAAAAGGCTTGGCCGGCGCGCTGGTTTGGGCTTCCCCGCCGGAAGAGCTGCCATTCTATTCGGAGGACTACGATCCCTTCTGGGCAGCCGCCCAGGAGCTGTCGATGCCTCTCAGCCTGCACGAATTCGCCGGCTTTCAGTGGGTCGATTGGGATTCGAGCGCGAAGAAACGAACCATAGCCGCCGGCATCAATTCGCAGGAAGTGGAAAAGACTTTTTCCACTCTGATACTCTCCGGCGTACTCGAGAGATTTCCCCGCCTCAACGTGGTCTCGGCGGAGTTGAACTGCGGTTGGCTGCCCTACTTTCTCCGCCGCCTGGACGAGCGCTTCGAGGCGCGCGGCGTTCGCGTTCACGGCAGCGCCTTCGCTACGAAATTGACGCTCAAGCCGAGCGAATATTTTCGCCGCCAGCTTTACGCGACATTCATCGACGACCGCTTCGGCATCGCGCATCGAAATGACATCGGCGTGGAGAACTTGCTCTGGTCATCGGACTTTCCCCACAGCGCGACGTTCTGGCCCCATTCGCGGGAAAAAATCGCGAAAGACTTCCAGGATGTCGGCGCCGAGGACAAACAAAAAATTCTCTGGCAAAACACCGCAAAACTGTACCGCTTCGACGTGGAATGACGGCGACGCGTTGTTGATCTCAGCCGTTGGAAATTCCTCTGTCTCCCCCTTTTTGGGGAAAAACTGCGGACCATTCCGAAATATTGAGTTGTGTTCTTGCGCGGGAGGATTTTAGTCCGTGGGTTATTACCCCTCTTTGACAAAGAGGGGTGAGGGGAGATTTCTCACTGATCACCAAAAATCCCCCTCAATCCGGCCTCGTGCCCTTTTTACTGAAGCTCGCACAGATGCTTTGACAATTACTGAACGCAAGACTAAGAATCGAACGATCACCACAACGAGGGAACCCGCATGCAGTTCGGGCTTTTTTCCAACGGCGAAAGACACAATCAAGTCGCCAAGGTCACCTACGACGAGGATTTGGCCGAAGTCATTCTGGCCGATGAGCTCGGCTTACAGGAGGCATGGATCAGCGAGCACGGAACGTTCGTCAGCTTCCACGCGCCGGACCAACTTCCCTGCGCCGATCCGTTTATTTGCAAGGCCGCGGCTCTGACCAAGCAGATCCGCATGGGGCCGGGCATCCGCCCGCTTCCCTACTTTCATCCTTTGCAGGTCGCCACCGACGCAGCGGTCTGCGATCACCTGACCAACGGCCGCTACATGGCCGGCTTCGGCGTCGGCCTCCCGGGCAAGACACCGCAGCGCGGCAAGCTTCCCGGCGATACCCGCGCCATGACCCGCGAAGCGATCGAGCTGATTCTCACCGCTTGGACCGCGACCGAACCGTTCGACTGGCACGGCGAATTCTGGCAAGGCGAGCAACTGCACATCATCCCCCAGCCCTTGACCAAGCCGCACATGGAAGTCGGCATGGCTTGCTCGCGCAGCGAGGGAACCCTCGAGCTGACCGCGCAAAAGGGCTTCATTCCGCTCATGAGCTGGACGCCGCAATCCGGACAACTCAAAAACATGATCGAAATCTACCAGCGCGCCGGCGAGGAAGCGCAACGCCCCGCGCCGCGGAGCCGCGTGCGCGTCGCGCGCATGATCTACGTCACCGACTCGGTGGCGCAAGCCAAGCGCGATCTCAGCGGCATCGACCTCGGCGCCGCCAAAGTGACGCGCCGCCTCGATCAATACATTCCCGCAGGCGGCGCGCGTGACGACTTGACGATGGATTACATGATCGATCGCGGCGCATTTTTCTGCGGCGATCCCGACACGGTCTATAACCAAATCAAAGAGCTGTACGACGAAACCGGCGGCTTCGGTGTTTTGCTTCTGCTCGCCGGCAAAGATTGGGGCAGCCACGAGCAGCGGCTGCGCTCAATGCGGCTTTTCATGTCCGAAGTTGCGCCACGGCTGACGCGGCTGAATCCGGCCGCGGCGGCACAGAAGCAGTCCCCGATAGAATCGCATAGCTCACGGAGGTCATGATGTTCGCTCACATCAAACACGCAGCGATTTATACCCAGAACCCGGGCGCGATGATCGCCTTCTATGAAAAGATTCTAGGCATGAAGCGAATCACCACCGCGGTGACCGAAGCCAATCGCGGCCACATCAGCGACGGGCTCATCGGGCTGGCCGTGCTCGCAAGACGGCCGGGAATTCCGGGAGGCTTGGATCATTTCGGCTTTGAAGTCGACGATATCGAGACGGTGCTGCAAAGAATCAGAGACAAGTATCCGAAGACGATCATTACAAAAGGGCTTGAGAGAGTTCCGTTCGCGGTTTTTCGCAGCCACGACCCGGCCGGGGCACAGTTCGATATCTCCGAGCGCACCCACGAGAAAGTTCGCGAGGGTTACAAGGAAGACGGTTGGGATCAACCGCGCCAGTTCAACCACGTTGTGATTCGCGCCGCCGAGCCGAGGCAAATCGCGGAGTTCTACCAGGAAGTTTTCGAGCTCTTCGAAGTCAAGGAACCGCCGCTCGGCGATGCCGTCTGCCTGAGCGACGGCAAGGTTCGCCTGCTTATCCTGCCGACGAACAACAGCTCCTATATCAGCATGCGCCAGGGCCTCGATCACATCGGCTTCAAGGTCGAGAGCATCGAGCAAGCCAAGAAGGATCTCGATGCGCTGGCCGGTTCTGTGCCCGCGTCGGCAGCCAAGGATATCGGCGCCGGCATTTTCGGACATTTCACGAAGGCGGACATGGCAGCGTGCAAGATCGGCCAGTACGCCCTGGCCGATCCCGACGGCGTCCTGCTGGACTTTTCAGAAAACTGATTGCGACATGGCGAATCCGAATCGAATCCGGATACTGTGTATCCTCGTCGGCGCTCTTTTGATCTGCGTTCCCGCGCCGGCGATTGCGCAGCAGCTCAACCCAGATTCATATCGGCGTGCCGACCAACACGGTGACTTGGTTCCCGCTCTACGTGGCGTGGAAGAAGGGAATTTTTCAGGAACAGGGCATCGAGATGCTGCCGGTCACGATGTCGGTGCGCGCTTCCCTTGGGGCTTTGGCGTCACGGCATATTTCCTACATCACGCCTCTCGGTTCCTCGATGACGGCGATCGCCAACGGCCTTCCCGCCAAAGTGATCATGATCTTCGCGGTGCGATCGCATCACGTCCTCGTCTCCAAACGTGAGATCGTTGCGCCGAGCGCACTGCGCGGTCACGGCGTCGCTATCAGCCAACCCGGCGGCACGGTCCACCGGCAGTTCCTCAAAATTCTCGAGCACTACAAGGTCGATCCCAAAGACGTGAAGATGATCAACTTGGGGGAAATGCCGAACCGCGCTCTCGCTCTCAAAGCCGGCACCATCGACGCGGCGATGTTGAGCGTGCCCTACGATCTGTTCATGGAGAAGGACGGTTTTAGACCGATCGCCTATCTGAAGGATATCCTGGAGTTTCCGCTTCTCGGATTGATCGCCCATGACGAGCGCATAAGAGAAAGACCGGACGAGGTCAAAAAAGTTTTGACCGCCGCGCTCAAGGGCATCGCTTATACCAAGACTCATCGCGAAGAGGTGCTGCCACTGCTGAAACAGTTTGTCGGCCTGCCGACGGTCGACATGACCCGCAAAACCTATGACGTGATCAAAGAACTTTGGCCGGATAATGGAATTCCGTCCGACAAGGGACTGGCGATCGCTCTGAGCATGGCCGACGTGCCGCCAAACTTTCCTCCTGCAAAGATGGTCGATTGGTCGCTCGTCAGGGAGGCGGCGAAAAGCCGCTGAAGCAAACCGTTACGCCGTCGCACTCCACGGAAACTCGCTCGCATTTATTTCTCCGCCGGAAACCAGCCCTGCTGTTTGATCAAGCCACGCAGATATTCGATTTGTCCCGCGTGGCGCGTGTTGCAGTTGACGACGCTGGCCAGGCGAATGCTCAACGTCGGCAGCGGTTGATACTGCGGTTCGTCGAGCACGCGATTCAGATCGGCGTTCGAGACGCTCGCCAGATAGCTCTTGGTTTGGGCGAACACCGCGTCGAGATAGTCGAGCAGCAGCGGCTTGTCAGAGACCGTAAACGCCTCCACCTGCGCTCGCGTCTGCCTGTGGCCTGAGCCGTAATCTTTCGGATCCGCCGGCATGTGGAAGCGCGCATGCCAACCCTCGGCGATCCACAACTGCGGGCGATCCAACAGTCCGGAAAAGTTGGCATCTTGGACACGCGAAAGGTGCCAGACGAGCCAGGCGATATGCGGCCTGGGCGGGGCGAGCAACTCTTCCGGCGACAGATCCTTCAGCGCCTCGCGCACCATGTCGCGCACGCGCCCTAACGCATCTAGAACCAATCCGGCGGCTTCCATCCGTGACTTCCTCAAAGGCTATTATCGGTTTCACACTATCAGATGCCGGGTGGGTGCGGCGAGATGCAAGATCGCTTTTCAGTTAGCCATTCAAGGAACATCCCCCACTTGACGGCCATGATGCACCTGCCCTATCGTGCCGCTAGGTCGCCGGTCGCCCACCAACCCATCACAAGGAGGCAGTTATGGGATTTCTTACCGCCGAGGAGCTGAATCAGTTATCGCCCGCCGAGACTTCCGCCTATCCATCGCCCATACCGACGCAATCGGTTTCGAGCGACGAATTCATGCCCGCGCCACAGAGCGAAAAGCAGCGCGAGTTCGAGGCGCGTATCAAAGAATTCGGCGGCAAGCTGGCGCGCCGGCAAGGCATGTCGCGGCGCGCCTTCTTCAAGACCGCCGCGGGCATGGCGGCGGCATTCGTGGCGATGAACGAAACCTACGGCCGCCTTTATGACGCGAGCCGGGCCGAGGCGGCGATTCCTGAGATGGCCGGCGAGCGCGCCAAGGCGCTGGCCAATCAATTCGTCATGGACATGCATACTCACTTTCTGCGCGACGATACGCGCATCACCAACTTCGTGCGCCAGCGCGAAGCCGTGGGAAAAGCCGGTTGGAACCCAGCGCTGCAAGGCAAGCCGCAGACCATCGAAGATCTGAAGTTCGCCAATTATTTTAAAGAAGTGTTTCTCGACAGCGACACCAAAGTCGCGTGCATCAGCGGCTCGGCGTCGGAGGATCCGCGCGACTGGTTTTTGACCAACGAAATGAAGTTCGACGCGCGCGCCAAGGTCAACAAGGAAGCAGGAACGAAGCGCATGTTTTCTCACGCGATCATGACGCCGGGCCGGCCGGGCTGGCTCGACAAGGTCGATGAGGAGATGGAAAGGCTCAAGCCCGATTCGTGGAAGGGCTACACCATCGGCGACAACACCAACAAGCATTTGTCCAAGCATCCCTATCGCCTCGACGACGAAAAGATCATGTATCCGTTCTATGAACGGCTGGTGAAGTGGAGCAAAGACCATCCCGGCGTGGTCAACGTCTGCATCCACAAGGGACTTTTCCCGCCGTCGGTCGAAGGAAAATTCCCCCATCTGGTCGGCTACTGTCACGTCGGCGACGTCGGCAAGGCGGCAAAGGATTGGCCGCAGCTCAATTTCATTATTTACCATTCGGCTTATCGTTGGGCCGGTGGCGGCACCGCCGAGGACGCCTGGGGCCAACTCAACCGCACCGGCCGTATCGAGTGGGTAAACGATCTCGCCGAAATCCCGGCGCAGTACGGCGTGAAGAACGTCTACGGCGACTTGGGGCAGATTTTCGCCCAAAGCACCATGGCCGATCCGCGCGTGTGCGCGTTCATGATGGGAACACTCGTCAAAGGACTCGGATCCGACCACGTCGTGTGGGGCTCGGATTCGGTCTGGACCGGTTCGCCGCAGTGGCAGATCGAAGCGCTGCGCCGGCTGGAGATCCCCGAAGAGATGCAGAAGAAGCACGGCTTTAAGCCGCTCGGCGCGGCGGACGGCCCGGTCAAGCGCGCTATTCTCGGCGAGAACAACGCGCGGCTCTACCAATTCAACCCGCAGCAGCGCACGTCGTTGGAAAACGACCGCTTTGCGCAGCTCAAAGCCGATTACGAAACCAACGGCGCGGCGCGCAGCAATCTGACCTACGGTTACATTTACAGGCCCAGGGTCTGAGGAGTTGGAGCTTGGCGGCGCCGCGATTCAGGGGGCGCCGCCATTCAACCCGGCGCGCAGGTCAAGCAATCAGTTTCTATGCGAACACCGTGGCAGATGAATTAAAAATCCTCAGCGCGGGCGCGGTAAAACCGGGACTGACCAAAGTCATTGACGCCTTTCAGCGCGATCGCGCGGTAAGAGTTCAAGTCTCGTTCGCAACCGCGCCGGCGATCCGCAAGCAGATCGGCGCAGGCGAAATACCCGACGTCGTGATTGCGCCGGCAGACGTGGTCGCGGAAATCACTCGATCGGGAAAATGCGTCGCGGGCGCCACTGTAGTTATCGGTCAAATCGGCGTCGGCGTTTTCGTCCGAGACGGCGAGCGGCTGCCGGGAATCGCCACGGTCGAAAGCTTCAAGGAGTCTCTGCTCAGCGTAGAATCCGTCGTTTACAACCAGGCTTCGACAGGGACTTATCTTGAGGCGCTTTTCGAATCGCTCGGCATCGGCGCTGCGATCAGGGGCAAATCGACACGCTATCCCGATTTCGCCACCGTCCTCGATCACGTCAGCAAAGGCATGGGCCGAGAAATCGGTCTAGGCGCGACCACCGTGATTATCGAAAACGAGAAGCATGGAGTAAGATTCGCCGGGCCGCTGCCGGCTGAGATTCAGAACTACACATCTTACGTCGCGGCGATCACCGCCGAGAGCGACGCAAGAGGGACCGCCCAGCAGTTCATGCGTTACATCGCATCTCCGGCGGCAAAATCTCTTCTAACCGCCGCCGGCATTCAGTAGCGGAGCTCGCCAACTCGACTCGCAATCTTGCGCGGTTAAACAACGGCACCGATGATCTCGGATAAGTTCACCGCGGAGGCGCGGAGGACGGCGAGGAAAAGAGTAAAAAGATCTCTGCGAACTCTGCGCCTCTGCGGTGAGCGGTATTACCCAGCCGTTTCAAACGACAGC
Organism: uncultured delta proteobacterium; assembly: GCA_963745035.1. Lineage (GTDB taxonomy): Bacteria > Desulfobacterota > Binatia > UBA9968 > UBA9968 > DP-20. The sequence continues at coordinate 1,530,457 of CAVUVW010000013.1, forward strand.
GTTGCGTAGCGCATGAAGACGCCGCCGCGCGGCTCTCCGAGCGGGCCGTTCGCCACCAGGCAGGCGATGACATGCTTGGTTCCCGGCGCAGCCTTGGTGTCTACTTCTACGCGCTGCGGTGCATTGATGCCCACGATCGCGCCGGTGGCGCGGTCGATCCTGCCGTCGATCCACACCTCGCCGTAGTTATCGACGTTGGTCTCGAACCAGACGCGGAACCCGGCTACATCGACCCCGTTCACTTTTTCCGGCAGCTCGACCGTAATGCGGTACCAGGCGAAGGTGAATCCTTTGGAGATGCTTTTGCGGATGTTGGCGCACACCTCCCACTTGGAGTCGTCGTAGTCCGGCAAGCGGGCCGGAGTGTTCGTTAGCTGCGCGGTAAGACCTTCGTTCGGTTGGCCCGGCACCAGTCCCTGGCCGACGCGCCACTGCCCTTTGATTTTGCGGCGGTCTTCGGCATTGTTGAGATCCAGAGTGATTCTCGGCATAACGCCCTCCTATCGCTCGATGATTTCTTCCTGCCGCAAGCACTGCCCGTTGCGAAATTGACTGGTTCCGCAACTCCGCGCCGCTGCGACAAAATCCAATTGTCTTTCGTCGCCGGGAGCCGGAGTGCCCGGAAAAGATATTCGGTCAGATGCCGCTCTTCCGGATAAGATTCTTCTCTTGCAATGTTTTCATGACGGCTTCGACGTAAGACTTGATCGCCGAACGCACGTTCTCCGGTTCCGTCGTTTTGATCGTAGCGGTCCAGACAACGTCGTTTTTGCCCATGTCATGAAGCGTCGTTTCGGAAACATACTCGTTGTAACGGTAGACGCTCGGCGCGCCGCCGAGGCCGTGCCACGAGGCGCCGACGTTGGAGCCGAAAATTCCGAAGGAGGTGTACGGGAAATAGCCCGGCCCGTATTGAGTTTTTTCCTCGACTTGAATCAGCCGGACGAAGAGCGCCGCGTCCGCGCTCGCCGTTTTCGCGGCCTCTTTGATCTTGTTTTCATCGATCTTCTCGTTCTCCGGGACAAATCGATAACTCGGCAGCGCATCGACGCCAGCCGCGCGAAGCTGCGCGACAAACTCATCTTCAAAGTTGCGCCGCACGCTGGTGTCATCGCCCAAACCGCCGATCATGACGCGCTGAAATGAGCCCGATGAGTATGCGGGATTGCGCCACTCGCTGACGATGGGAGTGGCGGCGGAGCAGCCGGCCAAAAGCAGCAAAAGCAACACATTCGCGATACTCCACGACGAGGCTTTCATCAATCTTTCACCTTCCGATCGTATTTTATCGCGTGAGAATGCGAAGCGCTACGGCTTCCAGCCGCTCGTTTTCAATTCCTCGTTGGCTTTTTTCACGAAACTCAACTCGAAGATATCGGCGACTTTGATATCGCGCTGCACTTTGGTCGTGCGTTTCATATCGTCGATCATCGATTGCAACATCTTGTCGTCGCTGAATCCTTCCTTGAGTGTCAGCCGGGTTTGAATATCATAGATCGAGCCGACCAGCTCGCGATCTTTCATGCGCAGGTTGTCCATCATGTATTTGATGGCCGCCTCCCGCCTCGTGACAAAATAATTCAGTCCCTTCAGTGACGCGCGCACGAAGCGAAAAATCTTTTCCGGGTTCTGCTTGATCTTGTCCTGGGACGTGGCCAAGCCGCCTTCGACCAGGTTGGCGTACTCGCTCGCGTTCGCGAGTTTGCTGAAGCCTTCCTTTTGCGCCCGCAGGCTCATCGCTGTATTGAAAAGGGTCGCTGAAATCGCCTTGGTCTGGAGCGCCGGGAAGCGCACCTCGTCTCCGCCCATCACGACGAGGTTGACATCCTTGGTCGGATCGATGCCGTTTTTGCGCAAGATCTCGCGCGCCACCACGGCGAGGGATCCTTCGGGCGACATGATCGCGATGTTCTTGCCGCGCAGTTGGGAGACCGATTTGATCTCCGGCGACGCGATCAGATCCCATCCCGGCTTGTCCTGAAACACCGTAACCAGGCGCACCGAAACTCCCCTGACCGCCGCTGCCAGCGCGCTGCCGGCGTTGGTGAAAAAGTCGACGTCACCGGCGAGCGTCGTTCGAATGGCGATTTCTCCGCGAATGCTGAGCAACTCGACATTCAGCCCTTCTTCTTTGAAGTAGCCTTCCTTCTGCGCGATGATGAGGGAAAATACCGAGGTGTTGAGCGAGGGATAAGCAACACGCAGGTTGTCGATCGCGAACGCGGGTGTCGTTACACTCGCGGATAAGACAATGCTCAAGAAGAACCGCTCTAGTTATCTTCATGCGCTTCATACCAATCTCCTCTCACACTGAGTCGCTAAGCGCCGCAACTGTCCTGCCTTTTAGCTCGCAGATACGCTTCGGTCAAACGAAACAGCGCGCCGCGCGCGGAAAAAGCGTCTTGTCCCCGGCGCCGAAGTAGTCAAAGCAAGTGCCAGCCCGCAACCCACGGATTATCGAATCGTCCGATAGCATCTCCGGAAACGTTTTGAACGGCTTGAACGATTGGAACGGTTGGAACAGTTCAGCCGATTGTCACCGCCACCCGAAACCCATAGTCCGCATACTGCAGATGAGGAAGCAGAGAGCTGCGCGCCGCGCAGCGGCTGAATTGCACGCGATGCCGCCACGAGCCGCCGCGCGATGCGCGTCGCTTGCCGGACGGGGCGCCGCGCGGATTACGCTCGGGCGAATACCGATAATAGTTGTAATCGTACCAGTCGCTGCACCATTCGTGCACCCCTTCGCTCAGATCGTAAAGATCGAAATCATTCGGTCCATTGGCTCCCACCGGAAGCGGGCCGCCTGTTTCCTGGTTGCATCCTCTGAGACTCTTTTCCCACGGCGGCTCGTCGCCCCATGGATACGCCGCGCCTTCGCGACCGCCGCGCGCGGCGCGCTCCCATTCAGCCTCGGTCGGAAGTCGAAATTCCTGTTGGTAGCGCTCGCACAGCCAGCGGCAATAAGCCACCGCATCGTTCCAGCTCACCCCAACCACCGGCTGATCCGCTCCGGAAAATACCGGATCACGCCAGAACGGCGGCGCGGGATAGCTCACCGCTCCGAGGAATTTCGCATACTCGCGATTCGTCACGGGATACTTGCCGATGGCGAAGCGATCGACCCACACACGATGGAGCGGGCGCTCATTGGCCTGGCCGCTCTCGCTACCCATGAGAAACCAGCCGCCTGGAATCGTCGCGATGCCCGGCGGCGCAGTCATTTTTCACGTTGTTCAGTTAATGGCGCGGCCAAAGCACTGTCAAGCCGACGATTGCAGTCGCCGGCAAGATTGCCGTATAAGCGACAGGAACGGAGGTAGCGATGACGAAAGTTTTCTTGATCGAAAGCGGCAAGGCGGCGGTGATTGTTCTGGTCGCCGTGCTCGCGGCGGTAAGCTTCGGCGGCGCGGCGCGAGCACAGCAAGCGCCTTTTTACAAAGATAAGACCATTCGCATCATCGTCGGCTTCACTTCCGGCGGGCTTTACGATCAGTATGCGCGTTTGCTCGCGCGCCATATGGGGAAATACATTCCGGGCAATCCGAATATCATTGTACAGAACATGCCCGGCGCCGGTTCACTCACTTCGACGAATTATGTTTACAGCGTCGCTAAACCTGACGGCTTGACCCTCGGCATGCCCGGCAGCGGTATCTATTTGGATCAACTCCTCGGCCGCAAGGAAGCGAGTTTCGACGTGGCGAAATTGGCGTGGCTCGGCAGCATCGACCAGCGCGATCTGGTGCTTTACATGAGAGCCGACGCGCCGTGGAAATCGCATCGAAGACGTAGTGAACGCGAAAGAGCAGCCGAAATGCGGCGCCACCGGCACTTCCGATCTCACTTCCATTCTGACCAGCATCATGGATGAAACCCTTGGGGTGAAATTTCAGGAAGTGCGCGGCTATCCGGGCGGAGTCGAGATCGATCTCGCGCTCGAAAAAGGCGAGATTCATTGCCGCGGCACCGGCATCACCACTCACTTCGCGCGCGAGCCGTATTTTACCTGGCACAAGACCGGCTTCGATCGCCACATCATCCAGACCGGCGCGAAGAAGGATCCGCGTATGCTTGACGCGCCGACGTTGATCGAGCTCATGGACAAGAGAAAAACTTCCGCGTTCAGCCGGAGCGTCGCGAAGGTCATGCTGGTATCGGCGACTCTGGGACGGCCGATGATGACTACGCCCGGCACGCCGCCCGACCGCGTCAAGATCCTGCGGGAGGCCTACCTCAAAGCGTTCAACGATCCCGAAGGCATTCAGGAAGCCAAGAAGAGCCGCCTCGATCTCCAAGCACTTGCCGGCGCCGAAGTGGAAACACAGATACGTGAGGTCATGAACCAGCCGAAGGACGTCATCGAGCGGGTAAAAAAACTTTCGGCCGAATAGCTAAACCGCCCTTGGCTTCAAGCAGAGGGAATTCTGAATTTGTTGACTGGAAGTAGACTCATAATTCCGTCATTCCGGCGGAAGCCGGAATCCAGACGGGTTTGAACTTGAACTGAAACCAACTTGGATGCCGGCCTTCGCCGGCATGACGAACTCTCATTTCGCCTAAAGGCGAGGGGCTTTAGTTTTATAGCAGCTTGTTAGAATTATCTGCCCGCCGCCAATTCCTTCACCGCCTGCCGAGCAAAGGAGAAGTCGCGGACCTCGTCGAGCGGCCGTTTTTTCTCGGCGAGGCGATCCATCTGAAACTCGATTTCCGCATCCGTCATCTGCCCGTCTTTCGCGAGCGCCTTGAGCTCGACATCATAGGACCGCCCGGCGATCTCGGCTGACTGCGGCACGAACTTGTTCATGATGCGGATCGTTTCGTCCCGGTTCTCCTCGATAAACCGATTCGCCTTCAATGTGGCGCGGATCGTGCGGCGCAGCACCTGTGGGTTTTCTTTGATCAAACGATCCGCTGCAAAGAGGCCCGACGATGGCACGCCGGTTTCCGGCGGTCCGGAAATCGGCCTGAGGCCCATTTTCTGCAAGGTCAAATCGTAGGGCGGCGGCACCGAAACAGCCTGCACCGCGCCGGTGACAACCGCCTGAAACCTCAGCGAGGGATCGCCCACGGCTACGGCCTGAACCAGATTCGGATCGAGCCCTTTCATGCGCATCAACTCTCTCCCGATGATATGATCGCCGCCGTTGACCGCCGTCACGCCCAATTTCTTGCCTTTCAAATCTTGAATGTCCTTGATGATCTCCGGGCGCACCATCAAGTAGTAGACGCCTTTCTTGAGCAGGATGAAGACCGTCTTCATCGGCAGACCCTGCACCACGCCGCGAAACGTACTGACGAACGAGGTAGTGAAAGTCACGTCGCCGTTCAGCACCGCCATGGCGCCGAGGCGGGGATTGATCTGGATGAATTCGACTTCCAAGCCCTCCTCTTTGAAGAAGCCGCGCTCCTGAGCGACGTAATAGGAAGTATTCGTATTGCTCCGGCTCGAGAGCGAAATGCGGACCTTCTGCGTTTGCGCGTGGAGCAAACCGCCGATGCCAAGCAGCGTACACACCAGACAAACGCCAGCGATAATTTTCGCCATGATCATTCGCCTCCCTAACCCGAAATGGACTTATGCAGCACGTCCCGCAATGCGCCACTGAACGGGTGATTACTAGGCCAGTGAGCGCGAGCGGTCAAGGACGAATTTCACCATCCATCTTTACAAGCTCCGGATATTTGGCCTAGAGTCGAAGCGACTATGATGGATCTGGGCAGTCGAACCATTTTGCTTGTCCTGCTTCTCTCGGTCTCGGCGTGGGCCAATCCCTACCTGCCTAAACCCGGCGACCGGCCGGCAATGATCCGCGTTGCAACCTCCGCGGTCACGGGCGGATTTGTGCATCTCTACGCCGGACTCGATTATGGAATTTTCGAGAAATACGGCCTCAAGTGCGAGCACATCTATATCCGCGGCTCAGCGCCGACGCTTTCTGCGCTCGCGGGCGACCAAGTCCAGTTCAGCTATGGCGCGGCCGACGGCAGTCTTCCCGGGCTGGCCACCGGCGTCGAAGCAAAGGTCGTCGCTTCGCCTCTTGTCAAGCTTCCCTACGTCATGGTCGCGCGCAAGGAGATCCGCCGGCCCGAAGACCTCAAAGGCAAATCCATCGGCGTTACCCGGCCGGGCGACTTGAGCGCGCGCCTGTCACGCCAAGTCGTGAGAAAAGTCGGTCTGACGACCGATGAAGTGACGATCCATCCGATCGGCGGCAGCCAAACGGAGCGCTATCAAGCCATGGTCGGCAACGTCGTTCAAGCGATCCTCGTCACTCCGCCCCTGGATGTCCGCGCCAAGCGCGACGGCTTCAACGTCATCTACCGTCTGATCGATCTCGAAATTCCGTTCATCTACAGCTCACTGCTCACGAGCCACAGGATGCTGCGCGAACGGCCCGAGACCGTGCAGCGCATGGTCGCAGCGCTCGCCGAGGCGGTGCACTTCGTCGAGAAAAATCCGGACAAAGCAAAAGCCGCCATCGCCAAAGCGATGCGCGTCAAAGACGAAGAAGCGCTGCAATCGTCCTATAACGTGTACGCCAAAGAAATCGTCGACCGCACTATGAGTCGTGCCGGGCAAATCTGTCAGCGAAGCCGTCGATATCGCCCGCGAAACCGGCACCGTAGTTAGAAGAAAACCGGAAGAGCTTTACGACAACAGCTTCGTCAACAATCTGGAGAAAAGCGGCTTCCTCAAGGAGCTTTGGGGCAGCGAAAATTACCGGCGATAAATATTTGCAATCTCGAACGGACTATCTCCGGTACCAAACCCTGGCTAGCATCCCCTTTGTGCATACGGAGGTCCGAGTGGCTATCAACTCGAAAACGATCTTTACAAGCCAATCCTGTTTGTCTAATCCTCGCATGAAACTAGGAATTATCGCTTCCTTTCTTCTTGGCCGCCGCTTTCGCCAATCCCTATCTTCCCAAGCCGGGCGAAAAGACGCTTTCGATGCGCGTGTCCACCTGCGCCGTTTCGGGTGGCTTCGTGCATCTCTACACCGCCCTCGACAACGGCCTGTTCGACAAGTATGGCATCAAGCTGGAGAATATCTTTATCCGCGGCAGCGCCCAGAACCTGACCGCGCTCGCGACCGACGAAGTCCAGTTTACCTATTGCGCTTCCGACGCGATTATCCCCGGCATGGCCGCAGGCATCGAAGTCGAAAATCGTTGCGTCGCCGCTGGTGAAGCTGCCGTATGTTTTGGTGACCCGCAAAGAAATCAGGCGGCCGGAGGATCTCAAGGGCAAAGCTTTGGGCATCGCCCGCGCAGGAGACTTGAGCGACCGGCTGTCGCGCGCGGTCGTAAAAAAACTCGGCGTTGCCCAACGAAGCAGTAACGATTCGGCCCATCGGCGGCAGCCAGGGCGAGCGCTATCAGGCGATGGCCGCCGGCATCGTTCACGGCGTGATCATCACGCCGCCGCTCGATGTCCGCGCCAAGAACGAAGGCTACAACGTCATGTATCGCCTGATCGATCTGAACATTCCGTTCATCTACAGCTCGCTCCACACCAGTCATAAAATGCTGCGCGAGCGTCCCGAGATCGTCCAGCGCATGGTCGCCGCCTTCGCCGAAATCGTCCATTTCGTCGAGAAAAATCCCGACAAGGCCAAAGCATCGATCGGCAAAGCCATGCGCACCAACGATCCGGCAAGCGCTGCAATCCGCCTACGACGTCTACGCCAGGGAAATCCTCGACCGCACCATGGTCGTCCCCGGCAAGGCAGTCGCCGAAACCATCGAGCTCGCCCGTCAAGAGGGCGCTCCGGTCAGAAGAAAGCCGGAAGAGATCTACGACAACACTTTCGTCAACAATCTGGAAAAAAGCGGATTCATGAAAGAGATCTGGGGAAGCGAAAATTACAAGAGGTAAACGCCCGGATCGAGTACAAGCTCACCGTCCCTGCACCTTTCTTAGCAAACTCATATCCTCCAAATCATCCGGCGTGAAAGTCTTCGCGACTTTCAATGCATCGCGGTAGATCTCGATCTCTTTTTCCACCGCGGCGCGCGGCTTGGTGCCGTCTTTGCTGAAGCCCAGCATCTGCGCGGCAAAGGCTTTCTCGGCCAGCGCCAAATCGATCTTGTGGTAGGTGGAAACGTACTGAACCACTTCGTTGCGATTGGCCGGATTCACAATGTAGTTCATCGTCCGGTGCAGCGCCGCGATCATGCCGTAAACTTTTTGCGGCGTTTTCTTCACGGTTTCCGTCGCGCTGACCAGTCCGATAAAACTCAGGGGTGCATAGGTTCTCGCTTCCGCCAGCTTCACGTAACCTTTCGCTTGCAACTCCTCCACGTACGGCGGCGCGAGCAACGTCGCCGCGACTCTCTTCGTGACCAACGATTGGATCAAGTTGTCGGTGACCTGCAAGCCGAGCAATGTAACTTTCCCGGCTTCGATCCCATTGGCGCGGAGCATCACATTGGCCGACATGCCCACGGCGTCGGTCAACGCCGTCACGCCGATGCTCTTGCCGACCAGATCTTGAATCGATTTGATCTCCGGCTGCGCCAGCAGCACATGCACGGGGTCCTGCTGGACGTAGAACATGCGTCGCAGCGGCAAGCCGCGCATGATCGCCGAAGTCGCCGCTCCGGTGGTCGACGAAAAGTCCAATTCGCCGGCCACCAGCGCAGCGATCGCCGTGGGCGGCGCCATCATGACGAGCTGCGGCTCGATCTGCTCGGCGGCGAAGAAACCTTTATCCTTGCCGAAATAGTACGGCATGATCGACAAGCTCTTCGATGGCATATGAATGGTCACCTTTGTCGGAGCCGAGGCGGCGAAAACCGGCTGTGCTACAAGGACCCATGCGCAAGTCAGCGATCACACGCAGACAACATCGAACCTCCCACATCATCAACGATCGTTCATCTCGCCTCTATTCATGAAACCGGCTCGCCGCCGCTGCGGCCACTTCCTTGACAGCCGGCAACGGGCAAAAGCCTTGCGCTTCCACGGCGAAAACCGGATTGAACTTGCTGCGGAAATTTTCCAGCGCGATGATCGCCGCCAATTCGACCAACTCTTCTTCCGAAAAATGCCGCTTTATCCGATTGAAAAAGCGATCCGTCACCCGTTTGTTCGTGTAAGTCATTCGCTCGCATAATTCCAACGCGAGCTTTTCACGCGCCGAAAACAGCGGGCTCTTTTTATAGTCGCCGAGAGCCGCTTCCACTTTTTCCGCCGACGCACCGTTGCGCATCCCACTGGACGCGTTGATGTCAATTCAATACGGGCACCCGTTGATGCTGGCGGCTTTCATGCACAGCAGATGGCGCAGATCGCCGCTGATCAGGCCCGACGCGAGAATCCCCGCTTGCAGCGCCTGGACGCCTTTTTGAATTGTCGGCCGCAGGCCATAGACTTTCGCCGTGTTCAGAATCGAGCCGTATTGCCTTTCTTGTTCTTCGAAGATCTTTTCGAGTCTCTTCGGATGCTTCATCCTTGGTGACGCCTTTGATGCGCAACATGCCATTCTCCTGTTCTGCCGTCTAACGGCCGAGTTTGAGCAGGCTCGCCGCCGTCCCGCCGAGCATGCCTGCTTTGATTCTTTCATCCAGCGGTAAACGCGCGAATTTCATCGATATATTCCTTGATGCCGTCCACGCTCTTTCCTTGCTTTGGATCGCTGTTGTTGAAGTTCTGCGGATAGTCAGTGGCGAAAACCAAGCGCTCCGGCTTGATGCCTTCCAGCGCGCAGCGCAGCGCAATCGGGCTGCCTTCGAAACCGGCCATGTCGAAATAGAGCCGGTCAAAATAGTCATCGAACGATTTGGGCAACTTGAAGCGATAGGACGAACGAGAGATTCGCTCTTTGTAGCCTGCCAAGCCGCCGCCGAAGTGAGCGAAGACAAACTGCAGATCGGGATAGCGTTCCACCACGCCGCCGGCGATGAGCCGAGTAACCGCCACACCGAGGTCGAACTCGCGCGTGAGAATCACGGGCAGCATGTAGTCTTGCATCAAACTATAGCCCTTGGGCGACAACGCCGGATGCACGAAGATCGGCACGCGCAGCCTGTTCATTAGATCGTAGAACGGCGCGAACTCCTTAGCATCCAGCGAAAGGCCATTGACCTGCGAAGAGATCGTCACGCCCTTCAAGCCGAGCTGGCTGACGGCACGCTCGAGCTCGCGTAAACCAGCGTCGCCGTCCAATACCGGCGCATGGGCCAGACCGACGAACCGGGCGGCATAATCCTTTTGCAGCCGAGCCGTGCAGTCGTTGAGCAGTTGGCAGTTGTCCAACGTCGTATCCCAGCCAAGAATGCAGCTTTGGACGGCGATGTCGATGCCGGCGCGATCCATGTCACGGAGCTGCGCTTCCATGTCGAACAATTGCGAATGCACCGATGCATCGCGCGTGCGCACCGCTTCTTTCCTGGTCGGATCCATCCCGAGGCGCCGGCCCAATTCCGCGGGAATGTAGTGATGCTCGAAGTCGATGACCATCGCGCCTTCCTCCGCCAATCTCGTCTAAACACCGTATACGATGTTGTCCGATTCTGTAATCAAGCAAACCGGCATATGGGTTGTATTTCGCGCGTAGCCGATTTTACCCCGGCTATCTATCAAAATGATGCCCCCGGTGCTTTGGATCCTTTCGTCTTCGAGATACCTCATTGCCACCTTGGCCGCCGTCTGAGCGTCGAGGCCCTCCTGCAAATGGCCGACAGCGCTCTTCGCCAACAGAACCCGGATAATGGCTTCACCATGGCCGGTTGCCGAAGCAGCGCCGTAATCGTCGGCATAGGTGCCGCAGCCAATCAGCGGCGAATCGCCAACGCGGCCCGGAAGCTTATTGAAGATGCCGCCCGTAGAGGTGGCGACGGCAAGATTACCTCCGGAATCGAAGGCCACACAGCCGACCGTGCCTTGTTTGCTTTCCCAGCGCTTTCTTTCTCGCTGGACGATGAGCGATTCCGGCGAGCATTCCGGAAGCCCGCTTTGGCGCGCAAACAGCAGCGCCCCCTGCCCTGCGAGCATGACGTGGCGTCCGTCTTCCAAGATACGGCGCGCCACTTTGATCGGATTCTTGACACCTGACAGCGCCGCCACCGCCCCGGCGCGAAGCGTCCGGCCGTCCATGATCGCCGCGTCCGTCTCGACTTGGCCGACGCTGTTCAAAGTCGATCCGGTGCCTGCGTTGAACAAAGGATCATCTTCGAGCACGACCACCGCCGCCTCAGCCGCGTCGAGCGCCGAGCCGCCCTGCTCGAGGATGTTCCAACCGGCAAGCGCCGCGTGCTTGCAGCCTTCGAGACGTGCGGGAAGGCTATCGTCTTTGATCGGCCCGGCGCCGCCGTGGACGATGATCGCCGGCCGATATTCCACAGTCATGAAGATTTCCTAACGCCACGAAGCACACGAAGATTACGAACGAGTTCATGGTTGCGTATGACTATAGTTCAAAAATCGCGTGGTCTGCGCAAATGAGTCAAAAGCTGATGGCACGGGGAACGGAAAATTCCTCTCGTTATGGCGCAAAGCCCGCCAAGCTTAGAGCTCGTAAGTTTCTTCATTCCTAAACTCCGAACTTTGCGCCTTGGCGCCTTTGCGGGAAATATTCTGGGATTTGTCGCGGCTCTCCTGTGCTGTGCCCTTCGCGGCCTTCGTCGTGACGACCGTTCCTTTCTATCTGAGCTCCCGCAGCACCGCCCGGCACGGGGCGCCGTCCGAACCGGCCAGTTTGACCGGCGGACAAAAAAGCTCGTAGCGTCCCGGCGGAACTTCCGCGAGATCCACGCCTTCGAGTAGAATCACGCCATGATCGAGAAAGGCGCGATGGACGGGAACTTGCTCGTTCGCTGCCGCAGCCGACAGATAATCGAGGCCGACCAGCTTTACGCCTCGATCGACCAGCGCTTTCGCGCCATCGACCGAGAACGGGGCAAAGCTCGCGTCGTAGTCCCCCTTTTTCAAGAGTTGGGAGTTGCGCGTCTTGAACAGCACGCGGGTTTCACCATCGATGCCGGCCCTCGCCACATCCGCTGCCGTGATGTGAGTGCCGCATTCGACCGCGCATACGCGCGCAGGACCGATAAATAAGTCCAGCGGCAACTCCTCGATGGTGATGCCGTCGGATAGGAAATGAAAAGGCGCGTCGACGTGCGTGCCGGCGTGGACGCTGGTGTGGATCGAAGACGAATTATTGGTGTCGCCGCGGCTCATGCGCTTGCGCTCGATCAATTCGAGCGGTTGCGCGGTTACCCAACGGATCGACTGCGGAGAAAGCGTCAAAGAAATATCGTATATCTTCACGGCTCGACCTCCCGTTCGGATCTTATGCGAGGCGACACTGTGTGACAAGTCCATTACCACAGAACTCAAACCAATCGATCTATTTCACATTGCATAACGCCCACAGGCAATCGTAGTCAAAGACAGAAGGATTTCTCGCTCCGCTCGAAATGACAACGCCGTGATAACGAGGATCGACAAACACGAAGTTACGATATGATCGTTCTGGTCTCTACTCATCGCCCGAAGTGAATGGCGAAATTACCGAGCGACGACACTGAGAATGCCCGCCACGATTTTCCAGTTGATCGATTCCACGCCGCGCAGGAAGATACGCGTTTCGATCAGCGACCACACCGGATAGCTCGCCGCGATCGGCGCGACAATGACGACCCGGCCCAGGCTGATCGCGGTAATGATGAACAGGATGGAAAAGGTTTCGAACAATCCGGTGGCGATAAATGGCGCGATCGCCGCCCGGTTCCAGACCAGTCGCTGGGACTGCGGCGAGACCGCTAAATAGATGAGAAATCCGCCCAGCGATACGGCGCCCATGAGAGCGGAAAAGAACAGCGGCTCGTTGGCCATCGTCAGCACGTAGCGGCGGATGGGATGATTCATGCCCGTGAGCAACGCGGCCGCGATCGGCAGCAGCAAATGCCAGCGGCGAAAGTCGCGCAACTGCTCTTCCGGTTTCCACGAAACCAGGACGATCCCGCCGACGATCAACACGGTTCCGAGAAGAATGAGCAGCGAAGTCTCTTCGCCGAGAATCGTCACCGCAATGGCTGCGCTGAATAGCGGGCTCACCGACTGCAGTGCGCTGCTGCGCGAAGCGCCGATCTTTTCGACACCCGTGTAAGCGAACAGACGAACGCCGAGCTGAAAGATGCCGACAAGAGTAGAAAAGCAAGATTCCCGCGAGCGGCACGGCGTGGACGCCGCCGGTCACGAACACCGCCGCTCCACAAGAGGAGATTCTGCATCAGAATCGACACCAGGGTGACCGTGGTGGGCGTCGAATAGCGCAGGCCGACTCGCGCCGAAACCAGCGCCGAGGCGTAGAGGATGGAGGTGATGAACGCGAGAACCTGAGCGGTCGCCTCGGAAGTCATGTCAGAGTAAATTTTTGCGTCGAGACGTTACCGCGATCACGGGATATTGCGGAATGGATCAGACTGTGTCGCAATACTACAAATGTCATCGATGTCATGCTGAGCCTTCGGTAGGACTCAGGATAAACTCGTGCGACGCATGCTATTTTCCAGCAGCCGACAAAAAAGCAGAATCTTCGGCGGAGTTATCCTGAGCGCAACGAAGGGCCTCAGAATGACACTCTCACATAATCTCCGAGAGAGAAGATCAAAACACAGCAGCTTCGGAGAGAAAACAACGCTAGCAGTGACTGCGCGGAGAAAGCGTTCAACGGCTAGTCTTCAGCTCTTCGCCAATGTTTGTCGAAACTTTTCCCGTGTGCTCGATGCTATACAGGCGCTGAAAATTTTCCGGATAGGCTTCCCCGGGTTCGACCTTTAAGAGTGACGAAGATCGGGCCTTCCGATTTGAGAATCTCGGGCAGCTCGCGTTCCCACTCCGTCAAATCGGCAGATCTCGTAGGTCTTGCGATAGCCGGCGGTCTTCGCCAATTCAGCGAAGCGAATCTGTCCGGCGCGCGGCGTCGGAACCGAGCCATTGGTTTCGTAGCAGCCGTTCTCGCACAGGCAGTGAATGTAATTTTTCGGCGCCTGATTGGCGATCGTCACCAGGCTGCCAAGATTCATCAGCAAGCTGCCGTCGCCGTCGAATACGACGACTTTCTTGTCCGGGCGTCCGAGCGCCAGACCCAGCGCATGAGACGATCCCTGTCCCATCGCGCCGACGAAAGTGTAGTTCAAATCGTTCGGCTGGATATGCGTGATTTCCTGCGCGGCCATGTAGACCGCGACGACGATCTCGTCTTTGCGCTGGCGCGCGAAGGCTTTCAGCATTTCATCCCGCTTCATCATGGTCAGCGCGGCTCCCTTCCGATCAAGATGGCGCTCGGCGACGAGTTGGCGAAGGACTTCTCGATCACCTGCCCGATTTTTTGCGTATCGGCGTCGCGCTCGATCAAGATGATGCTCGATGCCCATGACGTCGAGAATCGGCTCGATGATCTTCACGCCGTACTTTTTCGACTGCGTCGGCGCCACATCCGGCTCCTTACCGAGCAAGCCGACGACCATACAGACCGGGAAATGGCCTTCGACCGCGACGCCGCGGATGGCATTGATCGAGTCGAGAAACCCGGTGTACTGCATCATCAACACCGACTTGTGGCCGGCGGCGTAAAGCCCGCTGCAGATCGAAACACCTTCATCTTCCTTGCACACCTGCACGACATGAAATTCAGGATCGGCAAGCAAGCCTCTTGAGCAAATAGTGACTCGTCACGCGATCCGGCAGCGCCACGACGAAGTGAATGCCGGCGCGTTTGAATTCTTTCTTGATCGTCGCCGCCGTGAGTGGATAGTCCGCCATGGTTCCTCCCAGTCAAAACGTCCGTTCAAGGTTCAACCGTCTCAAAGTTCAACGTTAGTCCGGATCTCCGACTTTGAACGTTTGAACCTTGAACTTTGAACAGCCGCTACGCGACCTCCTGCACGAAATCGGCCAGCCGCTCGCCGATCATGATCGACGTCAAGTTCGTATTCGCCCGGCTCACCACCGGCATGATCGATGCGTCGCCGACCCAGAGATTTTGCATGCCGTGCACGCGCAGGCGCTGATCGACGACGGCCATCTTGTCCGAAGCCGGGCCCATTTTGCAGGTGCCCGACGCCGTGGTGGTAGCTGTCGTAGGTCTTGCGCGCGAACTCGCCCCAATCTTCGCCCGGCCCGGGTTGAATCAGCGGGCCGTAGTATTCTTTGATCTGCGGCCGGCGCACCAGCTCGTCGATGAACTGCATGGATTCGACCATCGCCTTCAAATCTTCCGGATGTTCGAGCATGCAGGAATCGATGCCCAGCTGATCGTGCGGATCGGCGCTCTGGAGAAAAACCCGGCCGCGGTTGCGCTGCTCGAGCAGATGCGACGAGATCGGCATCATGCGCTTGAGGCCGGTCACTTCCGTCGGCGGCCGCATGTTGATGTGAAAATTCGCCGCCTCGCTGATCGGATTTTTGCGGATGATCAGGCGAAAGCGCGGCACGACCCAGTCGACCTTTGGATTCTTTCGGCCCCTCGTAGGTCATGAACACCACCGGGTGGTCCTGATAGTTCTCGCCGATGCCGTTGAGCTCATGCACGAGCGGGAATGCCGTGTTTCTTGAGCTCCGCCGACGGGCCGATGCCGGAAAGCATCAGAATCTGCGGCGAACCGTAGACGCCCGAGGTGACAAGAATCTGTCCGCCCAGCGCCGTGTGCATCTCGCCTTCGCGCTCGTAGTTGACTCCTTCGGCTTTCTTTCCGGCGAGCTTGAGCGAATGCACCTGTGCTTGATCGATGATCGTCAAATTTTTGCGCCCGCGCGCCTGATTCAAATAGGCGATCACAGTGGATTGGCGTTTGCCGTCTTTAATGTTGTACGGCGACGCGCACACGCCGTAGGGTTCCGCCACGTTGAGATCCGGACACTTGGGCAAGCCCATGCCGTAAGCGGCGTTGAGAAACGCCTTGACCGGCGGCGCCGCGTCCCCTTCCATATCGAGCGTAAAGTTGCGCTTGACGTAGAGCGGCCCGTCTTTGCCGTGGATCGGGACTGTCGGGATAATCCTGATCCGACTCGATCTTTTTCATGAACGGCAAACATTTCTCATAGGTCCAATCGGGATTGCCCGCGGCCACCCATTGATCGAGGTCGTAGCGCTGCGGCCGCAGCACCGACATCACGTTGACCGACGAGCCGCCGCCCATGATGCGCCCGGCGAGCGCGTAATAGGTGCTGCCATCCAGATGACGCTGGGTCGGATACATCGCGACGAAGTCGGATTCCAAAAGCAACCGCGTTTGCTTCGAGGCATCGGCGACCAACTCCGGCAGCGGCCACGGGTCCGGTCCCGCTTCGAGCAACAAAACTTTGCGGTTCGGATCTTCCGAAAGCCGCATCGCCGCCACGCAGCCCGCCGACCCGCCGCCAACAATGATCACGTCATACTTCTCGTCCGCCATTAATGTCTCCTGATAAATCCTGACAGCTGCTCCTGTTGTTCGTTTTTCTTAGTCCATCCGCTTGAGCGCTTCAACCGTTTGAACGGTTTGAACGTTATCTGCTCACTCATCCTTGCTCGCCAAGTCCCTTATGCAAGCGCTTCGTGAACTCCTGCAGGATCAACGTCGCCGTCGCACGCAACACCATATCGCCGAGGATACCGAGCCGGCCTTTGATCTTCACGTCGGCCTTATAATCCATCTGCGACGTGGTGTCCGAAACCCGGCGCAGATCCACGGTCATGTCGGCGTTCACGGTGCTTTTGGTCACCGTATCCGTTCCTTCGGTCCGTACCACCATCTGCTCCGGCGGCCGGCTTTCGACAATCGTTGAGCGAAAATTGAATTTTCCCGAAATCGGCCCTACGTTCGCCGAAATAATCCCATCGAAGGTCTTATCGTCGATCTGCTTGACTTCGTCGATACCCGGTAAGCAGGTGGAAAATTTATTGATATCGATCAAAAAGTCCCAGGCTTTCTCCGCCGAAACATCGAGATCGATCTTACCGTCAAGAATCATCGTGTGGATCGCTCCTCAGACAAATTCACGCGCGATCTTATGTGAGAAAAAAACGCGTGACAAGTCCGGATCAAAAATTCAGTTGCCAAGCCCACCGGACTTATTCTAAATTGAAGCCGCCCTTCAGAGCTGGATGATGCCGCTTCGGTAAGACCACGATGCTCGCAACCTACGCTCTCCCCAGTCCAAATCAGGATTCTGTTGACAGCAAGAGGTTCTAGATGCCGAGACTGCAAGGTACGAAGAAGTACTGCGCTCACGCGTTACGGCTTGTGACAATCCTAGCTTGGCCCGTCTTACTGGAGGGGCAAACCACCGCGGGCTTGAGCGTTTCAATTACCGGTGCGAGGGTGGCGGCCGATCACCGCCCGGTTGTAACCTTCAAACTGAACGACTCAAGGGGAACGCCGCTTGACGTTACCAATGTCGATGGGAACAGCCTCAAATTTACCATTGCCGTTATCAAGGAGGAGAAGAGCGGCGCGACGAACTATCACAACTACATCCTTACCAAAGTCAGCGGCAAGGAATTCGTCTTCCGAGGCGAACCCAAGCAACCGACGCTTGCCGAAACGCTTCAACCGCATTTCGACCAGGGCGGCACCGTGACCAAACTCAAACCCGGTCTGTTCAATTACACTTTCAAGACCGCGCTGCCGGCAACTTACGATCGTAATGCCACTCATGTCGTCGGCGCAGAGTCGACTCGCGAAAATGGCAGATACGTCGGCAATGCGCTTTTCGAATTCATCCCATTCGGCGGCAAAGTCAAAACCAGCCGGTCGGTCATCGATACCGCCTCATGCAACACCTGCCACGAACCCCTCAAGGCGCACGGCGGCACGCGGCACGAAGCGAGCTATTGCGCGCTTTGTCACACCTCGCAACTTACCGATCCGGAGAGCGGAGAAAACCTCGATTTCAAAGTTCTCGTCCACAGAATACATCGCGGCAAGCTACTGCCGAGCGTGCGTGAAGGAAAACCTTTTTTCACGGTGGGAGAAAATCAACGCGTCAGCGATTATTCGACGATCCGCTATCCGCAAGTGCTGATGACCGACGGAACGCACAAGGATCTGAGAAACTGTAATGCTTGTCACACGAGCTCGGCGCAGACCGACCATTGGAAGAGGTTTCCAAGCGTGGCCGCGTGCACTTCCTGCCACAGCAATGTTGACCTGGCGACCGGCAAAAACCACAAGCTCGGACCGGCGGCCGACGGGACCTGCATCGGCTGCCATCCGCCGGACGGACCCGAGTTCGGCCCGTCGATTACCGGCGCGCACACGTTCCCTGGAAATTCAGCGCAACTTCCGGGTGTCGTCTTTGACATCTTGAAGATCACGGACAGCCAGCCGGGCAAGAATCCGCTGGTCACATTCAGCCTCAAAAACAAAAAGGGCGAGCCGCTCGATCCGACAAAGATGCCGAATCTCCGGCTCGTAGTTGCGTGGCCAACCACGGACTACAAAGTTGCAGTCGAAGAGGACGCCAGAAAAGCTCAGGCGGCGGGCAGCGGCGTGTACACGCTTCAGATTCAACTATACAATTCCTAACGACGCCAGCGGTTCGGGCGCCGTCGGTATCCAAGGGTTCACCTTCGTCGATCTGAAAAAGCCCAACGGCGAGACCATCAAGGGACAAAGAGACGTGGGATTCAACGTCGTCAAATACTTCTCGATTACCGATAAACAACCGGTAGAACGACGCAAAGCGGTCAAGATCGAAAACTGCAACGTCTGCCACTTGAAACTAGCGACCCATGGTGAAGCGAGGAACAACAGCGAATTTTGCGTCATGTGTCACAACGCCAGCCAGAACCGATGGAGATAAGCGAAAGGCGGCCAAAGGCACCGAGCCCGCCGAGAATGTCCATTACAAGAGGCTCATTCACCGGATCCACACGGGCGCAAACCTTGGAGAATCATGGATCGTGTACGGCGGTACCCCCGCAAAGCCTGGACCGATCGAGTTCGGCGACATCCGTTTTCCAGGCGATCGGAGAAATTGCGTCAAGTGTCACGTACCCGGCGCCAATGAATTGCCGTTGCCCGCGGGATTACTGGCGACGATCATTCCCCAAAAAGACGGTAGCACGACAGCGCTCCAGCCGATCACCAGCGCCTGTATCGGATGTCATACTCAAGATCACGCCAGGCTCCACATGGATACGATGACCGCATCCAATGGCCAGGAAAGTTGCGTGACATGCCACGGCGCCGGCCGCACGTTCGCGGTGGACAAAGTGCATCAAAAATAGAAGGGGCCTACGGATTGCCGAAGAGGATTTCCCGCGCCGCACTGTGGTGCGCGCGCGACGAAGGCTCAGCATCTAGAGCGGCGGGAAAATTTATGACCGGTTAATTTGGGCAGTTGGCCCACTTAGGTCAATCCCTGATCTCGTACTCCCGCTCGTTCAAAATAATTTTCCCCGAGACCGGCATGCGTTTACGCATCGAGTTGACCGTGTGACAGCCCTTATCGGCGAGCTGCGCAACTTGAATAACCCTTTCCACCGGCGGAGCGGTCTTGATGTTAAAAAAATAGCTGAGCCCTCGCGCAGCTTGTGAAAAATACTCCATTTCGAGATCGTCGCCACTGCCGCTTTCGCCAGCGCCACGAGGCTTGGTCGGCGGCGCTATTGCTAACGGAGCCCACTTCGCTCATTGGCAGAATCAATAGCGTCCGTGGCTCGGCGCGTCTCCAGCGTCAACGCCGATCTGGCTTAGCTTGAGACCGCTGAGAATCCTTTTTATGGAGCCCGTCCGTCAAGATTTATAGCTTGCTTTCAATGGCCGTCCAAATATATTCTCACCCATGCGTGACGCGCTATGATCTGCCCGCAGTGCCAATCCGAAAACTCTAATATTGTCGCCTTTTGCGACCAGTGTGGAACACAGCTGGAAGCACCCTGCCCACGGTGCGGCGAGCCAAATCGGCAAGGAGCCAAATTCTGCAGACGCTGCGGTCAAGCAATCGGTGAAACACCCGTCAGGTCTTCTCCCCTCAACGTCGGGACACCGGCACCCGATACCTATGTCCCAAAACACCTCGCTGAAAAGATACTGGCTTCCCGCCACAAGCTGGAAGGAGAACGGAAACAGGTGACCGTTTTCTTTGCAGACATAAGAGGATCGACAACTTTAGTGGAGGGGCTCGATCCTGAAGAGGCTCAGAAGCTAATCGACCCGGTTCTGCGCATCATGATGGACGCAGTCCACAAATACGAAGGGACTGTGAATCTGGTCGCAGGCGATGGCATCATGGCGCTGTTCGGCGCACCTTTAGCGCATGAGGATCACGCGCTACGTGCATGCTATGCGGCGCTGGCCGTGCAAGAAGAGATGCGTCGCTACCGACAAGGGCTCGGCCAATCCGAAGAATCGGGCCTACACATCGGCGTGGGAATGAACTCTGGCGAAGTCGTGCTCCGTTCGATCGATACTGATCTCACCATCGACTACTCGGCTATAGGCTACACTACGCATCTCGCAGCTCGGATGCAGGAGCTCGCAGGCCCGGGTATCGTTCTCATGTCGTCCACTACGCTGCGGCAAGTCGAAGGCTTTGTTCAGGTTGAATCCCTCGGTCCCGTGCAAGCCAAGGGTATTTCGCAGCCGTTCGAGGCTTATTCGCTCATTGGTACAACCTCCGCCCGCACCCGCTTCCAAGCTGGTGTGGGTCGTGGGTTGACACCGCTGGTCGGACGCAACGCGGAAATCGATATTTTCAACAAACTGGTCGAGCAAACCGCGGCGCGCCACGGCCAACATATTGGCGATGGTTGGCGAGCCCGGTATGGGAAAATCGCGTTTGGTCCACGAATTTACGCGACACCAGCTGCCCGCCGGCTGGCTCGTCTTGGAAGGCGCATCGGTGTCTTACGGCAGGGCTACCCCATTTTTTCCACTGATCGAAATGCTGCGCCGCTACTTTCAAATCATCGCCGGCAATGGACAGCAGGAAATTCAAGAGCGAGTGGTCAATTATGTTTTGGAATTGAGCAACATGCTCAAAGATGCCATTCCACCAATCCTTTCATTATTCGGAGCACTCCCGGAAAAAAACCATTCGCCGCCCTCCGGCGAGCCGGATTGGCTATCAAAACATCAAGATGTAGTCGAGATGGTCAAACGATTCGGCGCGATGGATCCACAACAGCGGCAGCGCCGTATCTTTGATGCGGTAAAGCGGGTACTTATCCGTGAGAGTCAGCGGCAGCCGTTGCTCATCGTTTTTGAGGACCTGCATTGGATCGACAGCGAAACGCAGGCATTTCTCGATGGCTTCGTAGAAAGTCTGCCCTTGTCGCAGATTCTTCTCCTGGTGGATTACCGCCCCGAGTACAGTCACTGCTGGAGCGATCGTTCATTCTATAGCCATCTTCACGTGGATCCGTTAAATCCCAGTAGCGCGGAAGAACTCTTGCAACACCTGTTGGGACGCAACCAGGACCTCCTGCCACTAAGGCAGTTATTGGCGGAACGTACCGTAGGAAATCCTTTTTTCGCAGAAGAGAGCGTGCGTTCTCTCGCGGAAGAAGGAGTTCTGCTGGGCGAGAAGGGGGCCTACCGGCCGAGCCTGAAAATTGATGAGATCCGTATCCCGAGCACCGTGCAAAACGTCGTGGCGGATCGTATCGACCGATTGTCTATTGCGGAAAAACATCTGCTGCAGACCGCCGCCGTCATTGGCGTAATTGTTCCCTTACCACTACTTCGTGCTGTTGCCGGGTTGCCTGAAGATGAGCTGCAGGGTCAGCTTGCTCACCTCCAGGCCGCCGAATTTCTCTATGAATCAAACCTTTTCCCCCAGTTGGAGTACAAGTTCAAGCATGCTCTTACCAATGAAGTGGCCTACGGGGCTTTGCTTCACGAGCGCAAAACTTCTTTGCACGCAAAAATCGTGAGCGCGCTCGAAAAGAGCGTAACCGACAATTTGCGCGATCACATTGAAACGCTTGCTCATCACGCTTATCAGGGAGAAATTTGGGAGAAAGCCGTAGGCTATTCGTGGCAGGCGGGCGGAAAAGCCTCGCAACGTTCGGCGAATCAGGAAGCACGAGAATTTTTCCAGACCGGTTTGAGGGCGTTGGAGCATCTTCCGCAGAGTCGCGCCAATCTGCAACTGGGCGTCGATCTTCGGTTAGAACTTCGCAATCCCCTTTATTTTCTCGGCGAGTTCGATGAATTACACCTTCGCCTACGTGAAGCCGAATCCATGGCGCAAAGACTTTCAGACGATCGTAGACTGGGACGAGTGGTCAATCTTCTAACCTCGTACTATGGCCTTGTGGGGAAGCACGATCGCTCCATCGAATTCGGGACGCGTGGCCTAAAAGTCAATCGAGGCGACGTGGAGCTGAGTACAGCTACCCTCTACTATATGGGCGCAGAATCCCATCTCGTCGGGCAATATGAACAAGCGATTGCCTTTCTCAAGCAAGCTCTCTCAGTCACGGAACTGGAGCGCTTCAAATACGAACGATTTGGCACGGCATTTCCCTTATCGGTAAGCTGCCGAATTTGGTTAGCTCAATCGTCGGCTCAACTCGGGCGCTTCAAGGATGGTAAAGCGACTGCCGGAACGCGATAGCAATCGCTAAAGAAGCCGTCCACAACTCCAGTCTTGCTTACGCTTATATCAGTCTGGGATATGTTTATCTCGTTCAAGGAAATATTGGTTCCGCGATAAAGGCATTAGAAACCAGTCATGAGATTTGTGGCACCAATAATATTCAAGTATTGATGCCTCACATCGGCTCAAATTTGGGCTATGCATACGCTCTCGCCGGACGCCTTGATGACGCTCTGCCCCTAATGGAGAAGGCCGATAAACAGTCGGAGCTGATTGGCCGTAAATCAGCATGGGCATTGCGGCTCGCTTGGCTGGGTCACGCAAGTTTGTTAGGGGGTCGGCTCAGCGCAGCACGAGAGCAAGCGGAGCGCGCCGTGGCTTTGGCCATGGATACCGGTGAACGCGGAAATGAAGCGTGGGCGCGTAAGCTCTTGGGGGACGTTATCAAGAAAAATCATCAGGCCCCATAGAAGCCCTTACACATTACGCTGAGAGTATGGCATTAGCGACAGAATTAGCCATGGGCCCACTTCAGGCACAAATTCACTTGAGTCTAGGACGTTTGCACCGTCGTGAGGATCAAATCGAGAAAGCCAGCGATGAATTATCTATGGCTCTCACGTCTTATCGCGCGATGGGAATGTCTTTCTGGATAGACGCAGCGGAGCGCGAACTCAGCACTTTAGTTCATTGACGATTAAAGAGGGCACTCGCCATGATTGTTGAAACGCAGAAACAATCGAGCGTTGTTGCGCCAGCAGGGTCTCAAGTTACGCCCTCCAATCCTTTTATCGAATTTTCCAAGCACGATATCGAGCAGTCGATCGGCAGCCGGTTTCAACAAATAGTTGACCGAGATCCGTCGCGAATTGCAATTAAGACACGAGAACCGACTCACGACCTACGGCGCGTTAAACAAAATGGCGAACCGGGTCGCCCATGCTCTTCGATCGGCAAGCGGTACCAGCAATGAACCCGTTGCGTTGTATGGAGGAAACGATGTAAGCACAATTGCCGCGATCCTGGGCGTTGCCAAAGCCGGTAAAATTTATGTTCCTCTCGACAAGTCGTTTTCCGAAGCATGGACGAAGTTCATCCTTGAAGATACACGGGCAAAGATCGTACTTACCGGAAGTGGCGGGCCAGAGGCAATTAAACCATGGCTACGATCTGAACACATACTAATCGACTTCGACTCACTCGATCCCCATTTGAGCGAGGAAAATCCGGTTGGGACGGTTTCCCCCGACGATCTTTTACAGATTCTCTACACCTCCGGAACAACGGGCCAGCCGAAAGGAGTGATGGATAACCATCGCAACATGCTTCATAACACGATGAGATTGACGAACGTGGCGCATATTTCGCCAGATGACCGCATGACATTGGTGCGTCCGCCCAGCAGCGGCGGGGGGCTGTGTAATCTGTACCTGAGTTTACTGAACGGCTCGGCAATATACCCGGTAAACATTAAGCGCGTAGGATCGACAGCAATCGTGGATTGGCTCCGGCACGAAAAGATTACAATCTTCCATTCCCGTGCAGCGAGTATCGTCGTTTTGTCCATCAACTGACTGCCGAAAACACATTTCCTGGTTTGCGCATCATTCGGGTGGGCAGCGGTCAGCTCTTCGACAAGGACGTGGAGTTATTCAAGCGCTATTTCCCCGACACTTTGCTGTTCCACACTTTTACGTGCACGGAAATTCACATCTATCGAGTTCTTTTTCTGAGTAAAGATTCGCAAGTTCCCCGCGGCGCCTTGCCGGTAGGCTACGCAGTCGAGGATGTAGAAGTCTTGATTCTCGACGATTCGGGGAACCCGCTCGGAGTAAACGAGATCGGCGAGATCGCGATTCGCAGTGCTCATCTATTCCGAGGGTATTGGAATAATTCGGCGTTGACGGATGCCGCATTTGTCGGGAGGCCAAATGACCACGGTGAGAGACTTTTTCATACCGGCGACTCCAGCACTACAGCTGGATGGCTGCCTTGAATTTTTGGGGCGTAAAGATTTTCATACTAAAGATCCGCGGCCACAGGATACACGCAGAGGAAGTTGAGTTGGCGCTGCAACGGTTGGCGGAAATAGGTCAGGCTGTGGTGACGTCGTACAAAGACGATTATGGCGATGAGCGGCTAGTGGCGTATGTTACACCATCCGGCAGCGAGTTTCCGACGACAAGTGCAAATCCGCAGCTCGCTGAAAGAATCGCTCCCGGATCATATGCTGCCAAGTAAATTTGTATTTCTTGAGAGCTTGCCATTAACTGCTAGCGGCAAAATCGATCGTCGGGCATTACCAAAACCTAACTTACAACGGCCCAAACTCGTCACCCGTTTCAGCGCACCAACCACGCCGGTAGAATCCGTGCTCGCCCAGATCTGGGCAGAAACTTTGGGCCTAACCAGCGTGGGAGTCCACGATCTTTTTTTCGATCTTGGCGGCGACTCAATAATCGCCTCGCGAATCGTTTCGGCTATCGGCCGAATTTTTCCCTGGGAACTTACGTTGGCGGAGTTTTACGACACTTGCACCGTGGCACAGACTGCGGAATGGCTGAATCGAAAAGCACCGAGTCCAGAACAGGCGGAGAGAGTTGCCCTTTGTATTTAAGAGTGCAGTCGATGTCTCCCGAGGAAGTCGAAACCGTACTAGCCGATGAACGGAACAAACGACAAAGACTAACGAAAGCCCAGCATCTAGAAAAGGCTAGCGCATTGAACCAAAGAGATGAGCTATATATTTATCTTCTAGAGCGAGAGGGATTCGAGCGACAGCCCAAATTTACCGTCCCACACAGGGAAAATCATGATGCTCCGCCTCCTTTGTCGTTTGCCCAGGAACGTTTCTGGTTTCTAGATCAATTCGAGCACGCCCATCCTATCTATAACGGTTGCAAAGCCGTTCGGCTCATTGGCCGACTGAACATCGAGGTTTTGCAGGAATGTCTTAATCTAATCGTGCACCGGCATGAAGTTCTGAGGACTACCTACCCTGCTCGGGATGGTAAGCCGATCGCGCGCCTTATACCCTCCTGTTCCATCGAAATTCCGATTGCAGACTTCGGAGAACATCCACAAATTCGAGCTACCCTACATAGTTCAAGAATTGACTCGAAAAGAGTGGCTGCAGCCAATAAATCTCGCGGAAGAGTTACCAATCCGTTCGCGATTGTTCAGATAGACGATGCACACTTTGCTCCTCTTGACGCTGCATCAAATCGCCTCTGACAGTCAATCCGTGCCGATATTTTATCGCGAACTATGGACCGCATACAAAGCTAAATTGCACGGCAGAGATCCTCAGTTGTCGGCGCTGCCGATTCAATATGGCGACTTCGCCAGTTGGCAACGCCGGCGTGTTTTAACTGACGGTTTTAAGGCGCACCGTGAATACTGGCGTCAGCGACTGAACGGATCGCCGCCAGTTTTGAACTTGGCTGCCGACAAGCATCGACCTCACGTGCAAAGCTTTGACGGATCGAGGTTGCCAATTCATTTCACTCAGCTGATGCAGCAAAAACTTAAGGTATTGAGTGGAGAGAACGGAGTTACGCTCTTTGTAACGTTGCTTACGGCATTTAAGACTTTGCTCTACCGTTATACCGCTCAGACGGATGTCCTAGTCGGCTCTCCCATGCTGAATCGCGGACTGTCCGAATTGAGAAAACTTGATCGGGTCGTTTCTCAATACTCTTAGTGCTGCGCACGAACTATGCGGACAACCCCAGTTTTCACAAGACGTGCTCCGACGAGTCCGGAAGACTTGTAGAGACGCATTTGAGCACCAAGAATTTCCGTTCGAAAGGATAGTTCGCGGAATTACGACCCCAGCGCGACTTCAGCGAGACCCAATTTTCAAGTCATGTTCTCTTTCCAAAACGCGTGTTGACACCGGAGCTTAAACTGGCGGGACTTCGATCCGAAGCAATCGAAGTTGACAGCGGCATGACAAAATTCGATCTAACCCTGTCGCTTGTTGACAAGGAAAATGAAATCGGCGGCCATGTTGAGTACAGCACCGACTTATTCAATCGCAGAGACGATCGAGCGTATGGTGGGACATTTTCAAACGCTGCTTGAATCCATTGTTATCAATCCTGCCCAATCGATCGCCACATTACCCATACTCACCGGAGCCGAACCGCGCCCGGATAGCGCATCGAATTGAACGACAGAACCGCCGAGTACCCCAAGGATAAATGCATCCACCATCTTTTTGAAGCACAAGTCGAGCGCAGCCCGCAAGCCATCGCCTTGGTATTTGAAGATAAACAGATCAACTACCGAGAGTTGAATCGCAAAGCTAACCAGCTAGCGAATCACTTAATCACGTTCTAGGCATCGGCCCGGAAAAATTCGTCGGCATTTTCGTCGAGCGCTCCATCGAGATGGTGGTTGGGTTGTTGGCGATACTCAAAGCGGGCGGCGCCTATGTGCCGTTAACACCAGCGTATGCCTAAAGAGCGGCTGCGTTTCATGCTGGAAGACTCCCAGGCATCGGTACTGCTCGCCACGAAAGACATAATTAGAAGCGAGAATTGAGGATTGAGGGTCACGCAGTTGCCAGGGAGATAACGAACGGTGGATATTCGGCGATCGAAAATTTCCATCCTCCACCCTCGACCCTCGATCCACAAGCTCCAGAGTGGGTTTGCCTCGATCGCGACTTGGCCAAGTATCGAGCAACAAAGCAGTGACAATCCATCACTTACACTCCAGTCTCACAACCTTTGCATACGTGATCTACACCTCCGGCTCTACTGGGCAGCCGAAGGGAGTGCAAATCGAACACCGCTCGGTCATTAATTGCCTTTCCTGGGTTTTCGGCACACAGATTAACCTTACGCTGCAGGATACGTGGCTGGCAGTCACGACGATTTCTTTCGACATCGCCGCTCTGGAGCTTTATTTGCCGCTAATCACAGGGGCAAAGCTTATTTTGGCCAATCGCGACGGGGGTATCGACGCTGTTCAGCTACTCGCGCGAATCAGAGCTTCGGGAGCGACGGTGATGCAGGCGACTGACCATCGATGTGGAAGCTTTTGTTTCCAACGATTGCGAAACGTCCCGGCAAATTCACGATCCTCTGTGGCGGCGAAGCGTTATCGCGTCAGCTAGCCGACTGCCTATTGGATGGCGGCGCAGATTCCGTTTGGAATCTCTATGGACCCACGGAGACGACGATCTGGTCGGCGATCTACCGAGTTGAACCCAGTGATCGACCCGTTTATATCGGGCGGCCGATCGCCAATACGCAGATCTATATTCTCGATAACTACCTGCAGCCCGTGCCCATCGGCGTACATGGTGATCTCTATATCGGCGGCGACGGCGTGGCGCGCGGTTATCTGAACCGTGCCGAGTTAACCGCGCGGAGAAAGATTTTGTTCGTTATCCGTTCAGCGACGATCCCTGATGCACATCTCTACCGAACCGGCGATCGCGCTCGTTATCGTCCCGGCGGCAATATCGAGTTTCTCGGGCGCAGTGACCATCAAGTCAAAATCCGCGGCCGCCGGATTGAGCTTCGGCGAGATCGAAGCCGCGATGGTTCGACATCCGTCGGTCAAAGAAGCCGTCGAGATAGTAGCGGCTCATGATCGTGGCTCGTCTGAGGAAAATGAATTGATAGGTTATGTCGTCAGCCGTCACGACCCCGCGCCGACCGTCGGCGAACTGCGAAGCTTCCTCCAGGAAAAAGTTCCTGAATACATGTTCCCGTCGTTGTTCTTATCTTCTCGACGCCCTACCGCTCACTCCCAACGGCAAGGTTGACCGCAATGCCCTGCCGCCACCTGACGCAAACAAACTTACAATCGACAAAGGAATTATTGAGCCGCGCAGCGAGTTGGAGGAACTGGTCGCCCAAGTCTGGCGAGAAGTGCTCCAAAATCGACAAATCAGTATCCACGACAACTTCTTCGAACTCGGCGGACATTCCCTCCTGGCTACTTCAGTTGCCGTCGCGCGCTTGCGCGCGAACTTCAATATAGATCTCCCTCTTCGCAAGTTATTCGAACTGCCCACAGTAGCGCGATTGGCGGATCATCTGAAAGTGTCCGCCGGCATGACCGGGGCCTTCGCATCCCGCCAATAGTGCCGGTACCCCGTAATCGACCCATCCCGTTGTCATTCTCTCAGCGTCGGCTTTGGTTCTTGGAAAAGCTTGATCCTGGGTTACCGGGTTATAACATGCCAGCGGCGTATGAAATCAAAGGCGCGTTGAATATTTCGGTCTTGCGGCAAGCACTAAACGAAGTCACTAGTCGGCACGAATCTTTGCGTACGCGTATCGTCGAAGTGGGCGGCCATCCCTATCAAGAAGTCGTTTCCACTTTAGATTTTACCTTAAGAGTCGTAGAGCTTACTGATCTGTCCCCACCGCTCGCTAGGCTCGAGGTCGAGCGGCTGGCGAGCCAAGGATGCGTGGGCACCGTTTGATTTAGCAACGGCCCCGCTGTTGCGGGCGAAACTCTTGCGATTGAGTGAAAACGACATTGCTTGCTGATCCTCGAATTTTGGCCAGTATCGTGTCGGATGGTTCCTCCGTGGTTGTATTCTTCGAGGAATTGGCAACGCTTTACGGATCATTCCTAGAGGGAAAGCCTTCTCCGCTCAATCCCCTCCTAGTGCAAATATGCAGATTACTCCGTTTGGCAAAACGAAATGCTTCAAGAAGGCCCCGAGATTAGCTTGCAGCTTCAATATTGGCGGAAGCAACTGGAGATGTGCCAGTCTTCGCTAAATCTGCCGATCGACCACCGCCGTCCTTCGTTGGTGAGCTACCGCGGGGCGAAGCAGTCCGTTGTGCTTTCCGCCGAGCTTACCAGACGGCTCAGGGAAATAGGCCGGCAGGAAGGCGCCACAACGTTTATGATTTTGCTCGCGGTTTTTATCTTGCTGCTCTCGCCATGGCTGGCCAGCGAGATCTCATCGTGGGGGCTACGATCGCCGGCCGAAACCAGTCGGAAATCGAGAGATCGATAGGATTTTTTATTAACGTTTTGGCGCTTCGAGCGGAAATTCCGGCTGACATTACGTTCCTTGAGTTTATACAGCAGGTAAGGGAGACCTGCCTTGATGCGTATACTCATCAAGACTTGCCTTTCGAAAAGATCATCGAAAAAGTCAAACCGGAACGCGAATTCGGCCGCCAACCGCTGGTGCAAATGTTGTTCAATTTGGCCGATACCTCAGAGCGGCTTCTCGCGCTGCCCCGCTGCGACGTCGTCAAGTTTGCGCCGTTCGCGCTCGCGGCAAAATATGAACTCGTGTTGTCTGCTCCCGAAGTCGACGGGAAAATCCAATTGAATATTGTCTACAATACCGAGCTTTTCAGTGAAAGCCGGATCATTGCCATGCTGCGCCAATTTGAGTTCCTGTTGTCTCAGGTTTCATAGAACCCAACAGAAAGACTTGATCGATTATCGCTCGTCGCTCCATCTTCATGCAGCGATATTGCCGGACCCTAGGAAGGCTTGGGAGAAACCTGGCAGGGCCCGTGCATGACACAGTAGCGAGCATGGCTCTGCCGCCCCTAATCACCTGGCAGTTATCGATACGAACGGGTATTGGACCTACGCGGAGATCGACTCATAGCCGTCTGATTACCGCTTACCTGGCAGATATGGAAATTCAACCTCGAGACTTGGTCGCGGTCTATGCTCATCGAAGCGCGACCCTTGTGCCGATCTTACTAGGGATTTTGAAAGCGAGTGGGGTCTTCCTTATTCTGGATCCGGCATACCCGCTGCTCGGTTAATGGATCTTTACGTGTCGCTCGGCCAAGGGGCTGGATAGAAATGGCGGGGGCCGGCCCCCCGGCCAAGGAGCTGCCGATTACATCGACAAACTTGATTTACGCTGCCGGATGATCGTGCCAAATAGCAAACACCAATGGCTAATCTGCTCCGGGAGATTCACCTCAAAAGGCATTTCCGGAAATTCTCGCAGACGTCCTGCATATGTCGCATTTACCTCCGGGGAGACTGGGGAACCCAAAGGGGTGTTATGCTGCCACGGGCCGATGACCCATTTCTTACCGTGGCAAGAAACGAGATTCATCACCGCTCGAACGATCGATTCTGTTTCTGTCTGGCCTTGCCTACAATTACTTGCAGCGCGAAATATTTACCGCGTTGTGGCTAGGAGCGACGGTATGTCTTCCCGGCCGGAAATCGTGGAATCCCGGCTCACTAATAGATTGGTTACAGCAAAACGAAATCACAATTCTTCACCTCACCCCGGCTTTAGCGGAATTCTTAGGAACGTTCACGGGCCAGCTGTTAAACTCGGTGCGGCGTATTTTCTGTGGCGAGGATGTACTTACCAAACAAACGCTGGCCGTCCTCCGAAAGCTTGCCCCAACGCCAAGATCACAAATCTGTATGGCGTGACAGAGACCCAGCGTGCATCAGGATACTTCGAGATTCCAGAGGGGATTTTATCGCAAAACAGATGCAAAGGAAATTGTTCCACTAGGACGGGGGGTTGAAGATGTTCAGTTCCTGTTGTTAACACCGAATGGAAGATTGACTGGGATTGGCGAAATCTGCGAACTGTTTGTCCAGTCCACACCTTGCGTTGCGATATATCAACGATGAGCAGCTCGCTCGGGAAAAATTTTTGGTCAATCCATTCGGAACGGCGGAGACCGATCGGATGTTCCAGCCGGGGAGATAGGTCGATATCTGCCAAATGGAGATGTCGAGAGGGTGGGACGCAACGACCACCAAGTCAACATCCGCGGTTTTCGCGTCGAACTCGAAGAAATTGAAACAATCCTAAAGCAGCATCCAGTCGTCACCGACGCCGCCGTGATGATGCCGCCTTCCGAGACGGCGCCTGTAACAAAGAGGGCGAGATCTAAACCGTGCGAGAACCTGGTTGCATACATAGTTTCGAACGAAGAAGACTCCCAAAGCTTAAGGGACCTAGTTCATTCATATGTCCGGCTCGCCTCCCCGATATATGGTGCCTTCACGGCAAATCTATTGCAAGCGATTTCCGCTAAATCCCAACGGCAAAGTAGATTATCGCGCGTTATCTGCGATTCCTCGACCCGAGGTTGAACTTTCCACGTCATCCATTGCGCCACGAAACCCTGTTGAAGCAAAAGTGTGTAATATTCTCGCTGAAGTGCTTGGCCAAACGAAGATTGGAATGGATGAGAACTTTTTCCGCCTCGGCGGACATTCCTTGCTCGCAGTTCAAGCGGTCGTGCGTATCCAAGAGTCATTCGGCATTACATCGATTTGCGCGTGTTTCTCGATGCGTCACGATAGCGGCGCTCGCATGGGAAATCGACCTTCGACTAAAAGCAAAAAGCGCGGCGCCAAATGAACAAGATAATGGCCGAGAGGAGATTGAGTTATAAGCGTCGAAGAATTTGTCGCGAATCTGAAAGCCTCGACGTCAGGCTAAGCCGCGAAGGGGATCGGTTGCGTATAAGTGCACCGAAGGGCCTGATTATTCGCTCTGCGCGCACAACTGGCTTAGCGTAAGCACGAAATGCTCCACTTCCTCAAATTGCCGTGACGATGGAGCATTATCCTGCCACCTCTCCGCACGACGTCCTCAAAACACGCCAGCCCCATTGTCGTTTGCACAAGAGCGTATCTGGTTTCTTGAACAGCTCGAACCCGGAGCTAGCGTCAACATTTGCCGGGCGGTGCGGTTGATAGGCGATCTCGATATTGCTGCACTCGAGGCCAGCCTAAATGAAGTCGTGCGCCGTCATGAGGCCTTACGCTCGGTGATCCGAGTAGTCGAGGGTCGGCCTCAGCAAATGGTAGTCGCCGACTCGGGCCGAAGCAAAACATCATCGATCTACGAAAAGAATCGGTCTCCGAAACAAACGTAGAAAACTGGATTGAAGAAAATCCTCGGGGCCCTTCGATTTTTCCGGCGGTTCTTTTCTCCGGGCGCGATTATTGCGTCTCAGTAACGAGCAATATGTTCTTATCCTCACGATGCATCATATGATGTCGGATGCCTGGTCGATGGGCAATCTCACGCGCGAGATTTGGGCGTTTTATAAGGCGTTCGTTGCGAGGAAGCCTGCTTTGCCCGAGATGCCTATCCAATATTCTGATTTCGCCTTCTGGCAACGAAATTGCCTCGAGCGAAAACTCCTGGACTCCCAGTTAGGCTATTGGGAAAAACGGCTCGCCGGCGTTCCGATTCTTGAACTCCCGGGTGATCGATTTCGCCCTTTCCGGCAGACGTTTCGGGGCGGCAGGGTACAAATATCTCTGCCGCAGTCTCTGACCTCTGCTATCAATGAGATGAGCCATCGGTTCAACACAACGCCGTTCATGACGTTGCTCGCCTCGTTTTGTGTGTTGCTCTGCCGCTATTCGGGCCAACAGGATATCGTTGTTGGAACACCCATGGCAATCGAAGCAAGACTGAACTCGAATGTTTGATCGGTTTATTCGTCAACACCTTGGTATTGCGCACTCAGCTATCGGATGCCTCTAGCTTCGATGAGTTGCTCTGGCAGGTCCGCGAAGAGTGTCTCGAAGCTTACGCGCATGAAGAAGTGCCTTTAGAAAGACTGGTTGGAGAACTAAATGTCGAACGGGATTTCATCGTAATTTGATGTTCCAGATAAGTTCGCTTTCAGAACTCACCTAAAACACATCTCGTGGAGCTACCGAATATTATAGTCAGAGAAGTTGAAATGGGTGCACAGCGCACTCAATTTGATGCTCTCGCTATTCCATACTAAGTAATGGAAATGATGAGCTCATTAGGGTTTTTTCAGTACAGCACCGACTTATTCAATCGCAGAGACGATCGAGCGTATGGTGGGACATTTTCAAACGCTGCTTGAATCCATTGTTATCAATCCTGCCCAATCGATCGCCACATTACCCATACTCACCGGAGCCGAACGGCGCCAAATCCTCATCGAATGGAACGACACCGCCGCCGAGTACCCCAAGGATAAATGCATCCACCATCTTTTTGAAGCACAAGTCGAGCGCAGCCCGCAAGCCATCGCCTTGGTATTTGAAGATAAACAGATCAACTACCGAGAGTTGAATCGCAAAGCTAACCAGCTAGCGAATCACTTAATAGAGTTCTAGGCATCTGCCCGGAAAAATTCGTCGGCATTTTCGTCGAGCGCTCCATCGAGATGGTGGTTGGGTTGTTGGCGATACTCCAAACAGGGCGGCGCCTATGTGCCGTTAGACCCGGCGTATCCTAAAGAGCGGCTGCGTTTCATGCTGGAAGACTCCCAGGCATCGGTACTGCTCACCACGAAAGACATAATTGAGAAACGAGAATTGAGGATTGAGGGTCACGCAGTTCCGGAGATAACAAACCATGGAATATCTCGGCAATAGAAAATTTCCATCCTCCACCCTCGACCCTCGATCCACGACTCCAAGTGGTTTGCCTCGATCGCGACTGGCCAAGTATTGAGCAACAAAGCAGTGACAATCCATCACTTACACTCCAGTCTCACAACCTTGCATACGTGATCTACACCTCCGGCTCTACTGGGCAGCCGAAGGGAGTGCAAATCGAACACCGCTCGGTCATTAATTGCCTTTCCTCGATCGGCACACAGATTAACCTTACGCTGCAGGATACGTGGCTGGCAGTCACGACGATTTCTTGCGACATCGCCGCTCTGGAGCTTTATTTGCCGCTAATCACAGGGGCAAAGCTTATTTTGGCCAATCGCAACAAGAGTATCGACGCTGTTCAGCTACTACCGCGAATCAGAGCTTCGGGAGCGACGGTGATGCAGGCGACGCCATCGATGTGGAAGCTTTTGTTTGAGACCGGTTGGAAACGTCCCGGCAAATTCACGATCCTCTGTGGCGGCGAAGCGTTATCGCGTCAGCTAGCCGACTGCCTATTGGATGGCGCAGATTCCGTTTGGAATCTCTATCTGGACCCACGGAGACGACGATCTGGTCGGCGATCTACCGAGTTGAACCCGGTCGATGACCCGTTTATATGGGCGGCCGATCGCCAATACGCAGATCTATATTCTCGATAACAACGTGCAGTCCGTTACCATCGGCGACCATCGGTGATCTCTATATCGGCGGCGACGGCGTGGCGCGCGGTTATCTGAACCGTGCCGAGTTCAGCCGCAGAAAGATTTGTTCGTTATCCGTTCAGCGACGATCCTGATGCACATCTCTACCGAACCGGCGATCGCGCTCGTTATCGTCCCGGCGGCAATATTGAGTTTCTCGGGCGCAGTGACCATCAAGTCAAAATCCGCGGCCACCGGATTCAGCTCGGCGAGATCGAAGCCGCGATGGTTCGACATCCGTCGGTCAAAGAAGCCGTGATCGTGGCTCATGATCGTGGCTCGTCTGAGGAAAATGAATTGATAGGTTATGTCGTCAGCCGTCACGACCCCGCGCCGACCGTCGGCGAACTGCGAAGCTTCCTCCAGGAAAAAGTTCCTGAATACATGTTCCCGTCGTTGTTCGTATTTCTCGACGCCCTACCGCTCACTCCCAACGGCAAGGTTGACCGCAATGCCCTGCCGCCACCTGACGCAAACAAACTTACAATCGACAAAGGAATTATTCCGACCGCGCAGCGAGTTGGGAGGAACTGGTCGCCCAAGTCTGGCGAGAAGTGCTGGAATACAACAAGAGAAAAATAGGTATCCACGACAACTTCTTCGAACTCGGCGGACATTCCCTCCTGGCTACTCAGATCGTTTCTCTGATCCGCGGTGCATTGTGTAGGGAGTTTGCGAGTTCAAGCTCCTATTGAGATACGCCAGACGAGTGGGAAAGTTGAGTGCGGGAATCGAGAGTCTTCGTAAAGAGGAATTTCCAAATGCGCTGTGTCCAATCGTAAGGCTACCGAGACCCGAACGTATACCGTTGTCGGTAAACCAGGAACAGTTATGGAGACTCGAGCAGGTCGTACCCCGGGACTCATTTTTTTAACATGCCGTACGTATACCGGCTGAGTGGCGATATTGAATGTTGGGGTGCTGGAGAAAAGCATCGGAGAAATTGTTGGGGGACGAAGCGGTTACAACTGTATTCGGCCAACTGGACAGTAGCCCTCTATCAAATAATTAATGCGGAATGTGAATTTCGCCTTCGAGTGATCGATCTGAGAAAGTTGAATGCCAATAAATCAAGCGACAAAGCCGCCAGATTAATCTTGGAAGAAAGAAGAAGGCCATTTGACTTGGAAATGGGACCGCTGTTTCGGACGGTGCTTTTGCGGCCCCACTGATACAGAAAACCTTCTTCTTATCACGTTTCACCACATCATTGCGGATTTTCTAGGTGGGTGCAGGTGTTTTTCGTAATCAACTAGCAACCATTATTAGGCATTTTCACAGTGTCTTACTCTGAGCCTGCCGGAGCCGCGAATACAAGCCGCTGACTATGCGATCTGGGAGAGGGGACAATTAGAAGATCACGGCTTCGATCAGCAGCTAGACTATTAGCGAAAGCAACTTGCGCCCCCTATGAGGAAGTTGAGTCTGGCTAAATCCCGGCAACGAATGAAGGGTTGCTTCTTCAAACGAAACGTATTGCGTTCGATCTCGATGAAAGCTCGCTTGAGGCTATGAAAGCCGCGGCCCGTCAGGAAAATGTCACGCCATTTGTTATTGTCCTCTCGGTTCTTAATATCGCTGTCCACTATTGGACTCGCGAGACTGACATCCGTATCGGGGTGCTTTTGGCGAATCGCGGCCAGCCTGCGAATCAAGATGTTATGGGGAATTTTGTTAACACGGTTGTCGTACGTAACTTCGTTGACGGCCAAATGACATTTTGTCAGTTTCTAAAGCAGGTACAGGCGGGGTTCCATTCCGCCTCCTCAAACCAGGAGCTTCCCTTTTCACACTTAGTTTCGTGCTCAGGAATAGAAACAAGATTGAGCGTTCTAACTTATTTCAGGTTCCCTGAGTTACCAGAGCCCTTCCTTTGCAACGAACGATTGGACTGGCATCGCTTTTGCTCCGCTAGGTTGGCGGCCACGCCGTTCGACGTCTGAGGCTATGCTAACGGCTTGTGATATCGCGTTTAACTTTCGTGAGACGGAAACTAAGTTGACAGGGACCGTAAACATTAGAACAAGCGTAATTGAAAAAGGCGGTGCCACTAGCAAGACCCGAGGGCTTAAAAAACTTATTCAGTATGTTGTCGAACACTTGAACGAGAGCATTTCATCGGGCGGCGCAGTATTGAAATAGCCGCGGTTATGGGGGCTATCACTATGTTACACGCAATCTTGTACGGAATCGTGATGATTGTTTTGGTGGCATGTTCCGTGCCAAAATCAGCGACCTGGTTGCCGGACGAGCGTACCGGACTAGGTACGGGAGAGGGATCTTTGTTTTTCGGCAAGAGGCTTCCGATAATAGGTACGGGAAAGGGATTTCCGCTTTTCGATAACAGGCTTCTGATAAAAGGTATCGAGCGCGTAATTAAGCGGCCGCTCGACACGCATAATGTATCGAGCGGAGAATTTGATCTCTATTATTTTATTCGCAGGCCCGTTAACCGGAGGGGGGCTAAAACTGTTCTATTCATCGCGGGCGGGCCGGGGTTTTTTAATCCCGGACCCTTCGAGGATTTGACGATGGCTGATTTCTTGCTCCAGAATGACGAATACAACGTGGTGCACTTTCATCCGCGAGGCGCAGGATTCAGCCAAGTTCCGCCGAACAATTATTATGACAGGTTCCTCAAGACTTCTTACGTTGTAGAAGATATCGAATCGATTCGCGAGGACTTAATCAGACTGGGATTTCTCGATCAGGACGGTCGATGGGACGCAGTTATCGGCTACAGCTACGGTACCGTTGTGGCACAACAATATGCGGGCACGTATCCACATAACGTCAAAAAAATGCTTCTAATTGGAGTCCAATCGCGGCATCTGTTTGAGAGTACCAATGAAGCCTTTTCGCAAATTATGCTTGAGATTCGTGATACAAATCGCTATACGCTCGCGACAATTCTTCAGTCGTCGGCGTTTGACGACATTCCGCAAGACGATAAACAACATGTTGTCGATCGTGTCTTCGGTATCGGTGAAACTGAGGGGGATTTTCAAAAGGCCGAAAGAATTTTCGGCGGTCTCCCTTTCCTGATTGCTTCTTTCTGTGAACCGGCGGTTGTGCAGGAACTAAAAAACTCTGGATTAGACCGATTTAGCAAGAAATTCTTTATCGCCCTTAGGGGATTGCGTCAAGTTGGTTGGAAGCCAACGTCTCCGGATCGGCGTGCTCAGATAGAATACGCGGGACAAATTTTGCGTGAGATTGGCGGGATTACGCCAGAGGGTGTTGACTGTTCGAGCACCCCTGGACTTGATGATACCGGATCATCGGATCGCGTTTTCTACATCGTAACGACATATGACGGTATAAATATAAGGTTACTGGACGCATTGCAGAAGAGCGAAAAAAAACACGTGCTTGACGCGCTTCATAGAAGTGGCGGCGAAGCTCATTTTACCAAGCGTATCAACAAATTTCTTAACAAGGTAGGAATCGCCGATGATGAAAAAATCGTACCGTGGAACCCGGCGAAGCATCAATATGATGGACCGACGATGATTTTGCAGGGAAGCGCTGATACCGTAGGCGCGGGGGGAGCGGCCGAGCACTTTTTCAGCAATGCCCTTACGGGCGTACGTGTACTTATAAAGTATCCAGGCATCGGACACGAGTACCGGCTTCCGTTAATGTTTCTTAGATCGCTGCCTAAAACTTTTCCGAGTTCCGACCTGTGCGAGTTGGACGATGAAATCCGAGGAATTCGAGATTGCCTAATTTATTCTTTTCTAAAAATGAGCCCTAAGGACTTTATCGATTCTTGTGTTAACAAGATTCTGCCTGTCATTATTGAGGACAAAGCGAGTGTGTTCTTCAAGGACTCATCTAGCTCCAAGACTATTGCTGGCACATGTCCGTGAGCGAAAGCCTTTCGGAGTGACATTTTTACAGTTGACAAGGATAGAGCAATTCGTTATGCGTAAGAAAACTTTCTTTGCGTGAAAGGAGCAACGTTATGGGATTCGCCGCTGGCTTGTTAGCTGAGTCCCCCGCTGAGGAGGCCGTATTCTGGCAAACTTGGAACGCCATGCCTAGGCAAGAACGGCGAACGTTTCTCAAGCGGCTCGGAAGGGAAAGGGGCAGGCTCATAAATAATAGGGAGGCGCGACAAGAGCTAGCCAAATTCGTGAGGGAGAATGTGTTTCAGAGGCTGACCGACCGCGGTACTCGCGGTACTAGGGGCAAACGACGACGATAGCTTCTCAGAATCGCATTTTTCGAGATCTCCATACTGCTAATCGAACAGTCCAGCTCAGGAGAATCACCGACTGCTTCCTCTCCAGCCGCGTGGCTCCTCCGTGTTGCGTTCGTGAACAAGATCTTCGATAAGAGAAAATTACCCTTCTAAAAACGCGTAGGTCGGTGTCACAGACGTCAAGCGTCGAGTAGAATCGACGCTATTGACCGCGTTGAGTTGTTCCAGTGATGCTTCTTTCGGGCGTCTTCGACCATACACCGTTCAATTTCACCAACGACTTTGTCGATGGTTTTGCCGTCAAACGAACTCTCTTTTTTTCACTGGTTGTCTCGATGCTCTGGCTCGGCAGATCTAACTGATCGCTACCTATCGTCAGGCCTCTGATCGATGCGACGAGCCGTTTCACTTCATTTTCTAGTTGCCGCCCGTTTCCCAGGCACGAGCAATTTTTAACTATAGCGCCATTCCCTTTTAAGTTGCTCACCTTAATGTCCGGCGCCGTGGACTCCGCCGTGATGTCGCGTAATGCAAGCCTGCGGGTGCATTCGGCTTTGCGCCGAAGTTAGCGAAAGCTCGTTTTGCGTCGGGACGGCTACATGATACTTGGATCTCACATTGTTTCTCCATCGCTCGTCGTTAGACGACTGCAACCCAAGATGTACTGACACGCCTACGTTAGACCGGAGGGTGTCAACAAAAGTGGCGGTCCGTAAGCTTAGTTGACGACCGATTACGTTTTCACTGGATGAACCGCATTTTCCGGTACCCAAGCTATTGAAAACACGCTGCGATGGTTCTTCATTGTGCGCCCAAAAGACTGGCCTCCGCTTTGCTCCGCGAAAGTTTCAGAGGAGTTTAAGCCGATGCCCAAAACAATTCTTGTTGTAATGAAATTACAAAAGAATGTTGAGCTTTTGCTGCGCCGACTGGAAAGAGCAGTAAAGCCCGGCAATCGAATCGTGTTTCTCTTCGAATACCAGCAGGATGTTCCCACTTGGCTGTTGGCCCAGGTCACAGCGCTGCAAACGGGCTGCGACACGGGAATCGCATGGCAGGAGCAGAGGGCATGGCTTTCATGGGACGAGCAAAAAGCACGTGCGGAAAAAAATATCGGC
The DNA here is from genome assembly GCA_963745035.1 of uncultured delta proteobacterium. Lineage (GTDB taxonomy): Bacteria > Desulfobacterota > Binatia > UBA9968 > UBA9968 > DP-20. The sequence continues at coordinate 1,570,393 of CAVUVW010000013.1, forward strand.
GAACCGGCGCGCCGACTATTCAGCCGGATCAGGGTGGAAGTCGTGGTGGATCTTTATTCGCGCTCTCTGAGTGCTATCGTGAAGCGCTATTTGGAAACTGGCGAGATCGGGCTAATTCTGGTGACGACCTCCTCCTGGCTGGAACGGCTGAAGATCGTGCCGATCAGCGTAAGGAACTGGCTTGTTCGGCAGCTGCCCGAGCAATTCTCTTTGCGCTGATCGGCCGGTTAACCCTAATTGGCCGGTCACCCTAAACCCAATCTCTTCAATTTCTTTGCCAACCCTTGGCGGCTAAGGCCCAGCGCTTGAGCCGTTTTTTGCTTGTTCCAATGATGCTTTTTCAGAGCGTCTTGGATAATGCGCCGTTCGATTTCACCAATGACTTCGACGAAACTCGCCACGCCGCCATCTATCCTAGTCTCTAATCTCGTACTCGCGATCGTTGAGAAGAAACTTGCCGGTAACGGTCATGCGTTTACGCATCGAGTTGACCGTGTGACAGCCCTTATCGGCGAGCTGCGCAACTTGAATAACCCTTTCCACCGGCGCAGCGGTTTTGATGCTGAAAAGATAACTCAGTCCCCGCGCGGCCCGTGAGAAATCTTTGAGCGGAAACTTACCGGTCAGATCGTAGGTCATGCGCAGATCCATCTCGAGATCGTCCAGGAGAACCTCCGCATTTGCGGCCAGGCGTTTGAACTGGCTGAACATGCAAAAACCGATCGAGGCGATGAAATATTGGAGCGCCGACGGGCGCTTCCCCGCCTGTTTTTTGAAGTTCTCGTCGTCGCAATAAACCGTGTAGTCTTCGGGTTGCTCGATCTTGACCAGCGCTTCGTTTAGACGAATGAGCGCGCGCTGCTGCAGGAGATAGCCGTCCGAGTCACCGGAACCATGCTCCCGCTCTTCCTCATAAACGACCCGAAACTTTCCGAGATCGATGGTTCCCGGAACGGTGGGCATGAATCACTTCGCGCCGTGCAGCGCTTGGTAAATCTTTTCCGCCGTGATCGGCAGGCTCTTGATGCGCACGCCGCAGGCGTCTTCCACCGCATTGGCGATCGCCGCCGCCGTCGGGATATTGCCGGTCTCGCCGATCGGCATGCTGTCGTAAGGCCCGGCGCCGTGCGGCTCTTGAGTCACCGAGCCTCTGAATACGGGGACATCCTTGATCGTCGGGATTTTGTATTCACCGAAATGAGTCGTTGCGACTTTGCCGTCGTTGATGATCACTTCTTCCATCAAGGTGTAGCCGATGCCGGTCATGCTGGCGCCTTCGATCTGCCCCTGATGCATCAGCGGATTGAGCACCGTGCCGGTGTTATGGGTCGAAGTGAATTTCTTGAGCTCGACCTGTCCGGTTTCCGGATCGACTTCCACCTCCGCCACCTGGACGCACATGGAGGCCGCGTGGATTTTCGAATTGTCGTTGAAGGTCGCATCGACGGCGATCGGCGAGCCCTTGGCTTTGACGATTTCGCCATAGGTCAAGCGTCTTTCCATGCGCGGGTGCAGCGCTGCGCCTTTGGCCAAGGTGATTTGATCGGGCGCCGCGCCCATTTGCTCCGCCGCCGCCTGCTTTATCGCTTCGACCGCTTTGAGCGCCGCCGCGTAACCGGCGTTGCCGTAAACCCGCGTCGCCCGGCTGCCGCCGACACCGGTGTCTTTTACACCGGTCTGGGTGTCCAGTTGCTGAGTCTTGATCTGGCTAAGCGGGATCTTGAGCTCTTCGGCGACGATTTCGCTGAGAATCGTGTAGGTGCCCGCGCCTTGATCCGCCATCGCGGAGGAAATCGTCGCAACACCGCTCTCATCGAGCGAGATCGCTACCGTTCCGATGCCCCCGGCTGGCGTCCACTGTACTAGAGCAACGCCGCGCCCGACGTTCTTCGGCTTTGGCCGTTGGTAGCCCGAATCCTCCAGCGCCTTTTTCAGCGTCTCGTCGGTCTTGATGTAGCTGTACTCCTCGCCGGTAGGATCGATATCGCCGTCGTGCATGAAATTTTTCTGCCGCAGCTTGATCGGGTCCATACCCAGTCGCTTCGCGATCAGATCCATCTGGCTCTCGTTGGCGAAAAATCCCTGGGGATCGCCGGGCGAGCGCATATGGCCGCAGGGAATTTTGTTCGTATAGACCATATGCTCTTCGAGGAATACATGGGGGATCTTGTAAGGCCCCGCCGACAGGTGCGGGCCGTTGAGAAAAGCGTTGGGCTTGAACGCGCCGTAGGCGCCGCTGTCGAAGATGAAATTCATGTGATGAGCGACTAGCGTCCCATCCTTTTTCACGCCGGTCTTCACTTGAATGATCGAAGCATGCCGTGGATTTCCGGCGACAAACTCCTCTTCGTAGTCCATCACCAGCTTAACCGGGCGGCCGGCTTTTTTGGACAGCAGATACACCACGGCGAGATCCATGAAATCGCCCTTGCCGCCGAAATCGCCACCGATGTAGACGGGATTGAAGTTGAGCTTCTCCTGCGGCAGCTTGAGCGCGTTGGCGACCTGCTCGCGCACGCCGTACGGCACCTTGCTGCACGACCAGAACTCCGCCGAGCCGTCCGGCGCGGTGCTGACGACACAGGAGTGCGGCTCGATGTAGCTTTGATGAACCACCGGCGTGGTAAATGTGTTTTCGACGATGATGTCGGCTTGGCGAAAACCGGTTTCCAGATCGCCCTTGCCCCAAGTCACGTAAACAAAATCATTGGTCGGCTCTTTTAGGGGCTTGGGCAACCCCTTATAGGTAGTCACCTCTGGATGAAGCAATTTCGCGCCGGGTTTGAGCGCCTCGACCGGATCGAGCAACGGTTGGGTTTCTTCGTATTCTATTTCGATTAGATTGAGCGCCTCCTCGGCGATAAGCTCGTCGTCCGCCGCCACCGCCGCCACTTTCTCCCCAATAAATCGCACTTCGCCGTCCGCCAGAATCGGCATGTCGTATAGCCGCCGGCCGATTTTCAAGCCGGTACAGTCTTGGCCGGTGATCACCGCGCGCACGCCAGCAAGCGCCTCTGCTTTACTGGTGTCGATCCGCTTGATCTTGCCCGAAGGCGATCGGGCTGCGCAGCAGTTTCCCCCACACCATTCCCGGCACCGTGATGTCGACGGCGTACTTCGCCTCGCCGCTGACTTTCAGCTCGCCTTCGACTCTGGGAGTTGGATTGCCTACGACTTGTTTCGACGATGCCATCAGTAAACCTCCTGCCACCGCAAATTGTTTAGGATGATGCGCTGCGCTTGGTCGTGACCCGATTCAGGCCGTCCGATGCGCAGTGAAGAGCTGGCTCCCCGGGAGGGACTCGAACCCCCGACCAATTGGTTAACAGCCAACTGCTCTACCGACTGAGCTACCGGGGAAATGCATTTTCTTACAAGCAGCCTATTTTACAGACACACGCGATGAAGCGAGATTCTAGTTACAGCGAAGGGCTAGTAGAAGGTGAACCTAGGAGCAGACAGCGGCCATCTTTCTGGAAACCTGCGCGGATTCATTCGAATTCTCAGTTTAACTAAGACCCAAGCTTCATCAGCTCCTCGAGCATCCTTTGATGATGCGTCGCCGGCCAGTAGACGCGGCGACAAGTCGGGCATGAGAAGAATTTCTCCTGCGATGAAAAGACATAGGGCGGGACAACTTTCTCCAAGGATTCCTTTGGCTTGGACTGGAGCACGAGCGTTGCATTCGATGCAGCGGGTAAACAAGTCGTCTCCCAATTTAAGGCCGCACTGGCTGACTACTTGGCGCAACTGGTCGCGATAGTGGTCGCTTTCGATGAATAAATAGGGCGGCGGCTGCTTCTGTTTCAAGCCGCGGTCGCGAGTGAGTATCAGGCGATTCTCGGCGCGCGCCGCCCGAATCAAGCCGTAGCCCGTCAAGTGCGGTCCGTAGATCACGTCCTGACCGACGATACGGAGCCATTTCACAAGCCTGCCAAGCATCCGGTCGGCGGCGAATTTCACTTCGTTTGCTGCCAATTTATTCTCATTTTGATTGATCGGCTACGCTAAGCCATTACCATATTGACCTACAACATGCTTGTGAAGCGATCCATCGGTTTGGCCATCGTGCTTTTTTGGTGCGTGATGAATGTTCTCTTCATCAAGCGCCAGATTGAAGCGCCACCGCCGATCATCACAGTTCGCGGCACGGAAAAAATCACCGAGGATATCGAAGAATGGTGGGGCGTTTTTTTCCGCGGCGAGAAGATCGGCTACGCGTCGCAAACGATCACGCCGAAGACAAAAGGTTACAAGCTCTCCGACCGATCGGTGCTCAATCTGAATCTCATGGGGACCATGCAGCCGGCTACGACTCGTCTCGAAATGGAGGCCAATGAGGATTGGATTCTCGAAACGATTCGATTTCGAGCTCGCTTCCAAAGAAATTCGTTTCGCGGCGCGCGGAGCGGTCCATGAAAACAAGCTTAAATTGGAAATAGAGTCGGCCGGGCACAAGTCATCCCGCGAGCTTGTCTTGCCCCAGGCTCCCTACCTGCTTGCGGCTTTGAAACCGTACGTCGTCACCCAGCAACTGGAAACCGGAAAGAAATTCCTGTTCTCGACCTTCGACCCGTCGACGCTTTCGCAACAGGTTACCACCGTCGTGATCGAAGGCCGCGAGCAAATCCGCGTAGGCAATCGCAGCGAGGCAGCGATCCGCCTGCGCCAGAGTTTCCGCGGCATCTCGGTTGTGTCCTGGGTCGACGGTCACGGTCGCACCCTCAAGGAAGAATCGCCGGCGGGCTTGTCGCTCGTGCGTCAAGACGCTCAAGAGGCGAAAACCTTACCAGGTCGCGCGGTAACCCTCGACATCGTCGCGCAAACTGCCATTCCGCTGGCGACGCCGCTCACCGATCCGCAAACAAGGGACGCAATTCGGCTCAAACTAAGCGGGGTCGATCTGGCCAATTTTCCGCTTAACGGCGGGCGGCAAAAACTCCAAGGCGACCAAATCGAAATTCGCCGGGAAAAGTTCAACGGGGTCGTCGCACAGAAAATCCCGGTGAAAGAAGCGCGACTGGCGTCCTTCTTACAACCCACGCCTTTTCTGCAAACCGATCATCCCGACATCCACGCGCTCGCGCGAAGATTACCGATGGCGAACCCAACGCCTACAGAGCCGCAGCTGAAAATCAAAGACTGGGTCTACAGGGAAATCTCCAAGGCGCCGACCGTGAGCATTCCCAATGCCCTGGAAGTTCTTCAGACCAGGAAAGGCGACTGCAACGAGCACACGGTCTTATTCAACGCATTGGCGCGGGCCGCCGGCATCCCCGCCAAAACCGTGGTCGGCGTCGTTCATCATGCGCGGCGCTTTTTATTATCACGCCTGGTCCGAGATCTGGCTCGGCGAGTGGATCTCGCTCGATTCGGTATTGAATCAATTTCCGGCCGACGTGACCCACATCAAATTTCTCGAGGGCGAGATCGACCGGCAAATCGACCTGCTGCAACTGATCGGCAATCTTGAAAATCGAAGTCCTGTAGATAGGTCATCATTTTAGTTTCTGGAACGAAAATTCTCCAATCCAAAATCGGCAATCCAAAATCTAAGATCGAAATGATTCAACTCATCAACCTCACCAAACATTACGGCAAAGTGGCCGCCGTCGATGGACTCGACCTCGAAGTCCCTGCGGGCCAGATCTTCGGCTTTCTCGGCCCCAACGGCGCCGGCAAGACGACCACCATCCGCGTCATGATGGGCATCCTGAAGGCGACTTCCGGACAGCGTGCTGCTCGACGGCCATGACGTCGTGAGCGAAGCGCAGAAAGCCAAGGCGCTCGCCGGCTTTATTCCCGACCGGCCGTTTATCTACGAGAAACTCAGCGGCAGCGAATTCCTGCAATTTGTCGGCAAGCTGCACCGCTTGGAAAACGAGAAGCTCAGCCGGCGCATCGCCGAGCTTCTGGAGCACTTGGAGCTCTCACATTGGAAGGACGAGCTGGTCGAGAGCTATTCGCACGGCATGAAGCAGCGGCTGATCGTCTGCGCCGCCTTGATTCATCAACCGCGCATCCTTGTCGTCGACGAGCCGATGGTCGGCATGGACCCCAAGGGAGCGCGCACGATCAAGGACCTCTTCTGCTCGCTTTCGAAGAACGGCACCACCATGTTTCTCTCGACCCACAGCATCAGCGTTGCCGAAGAGATCTGCCACCGCATCGGTATCATCCAAAAAGGCCGGCTGATCGCCTGCGGCACGATGAACGAGCTGCATGACCGGGCAGCCGGTCGGCACGGCAACCTCGAAAGCGTGTTCCTCGAGTTGACCCGCGAGCAGGAGCGCAATGCGATCGCGGCGGAGTTCCGGGGATGACCTCCATCGCGCTGCTGCTTTCTCCGGTTTGGCTGTCCTGGAAAAACAACTTCTTCCGCGGCGGAGGTTCTTGGGCGCGCCGGCTTCTCCTGGTTGCGCTTGCAGCCGGATTCTGGGTCGGCACTTTCCTGGTGATCCGCCGGGTGCTGCGCTACTTCGAGACCGTCTTCGATCTTGGACCAGGGCTCGCCTATCAGCTCCTGCTTGATCATCCTGCTGACCTTCTTATCTATGCTGCTATTCAGCAATCTTGTCGCGTCGCTCTCGACCTTCTTTCTCGCGCGCGACCTGGAGCTGCTGCATGCGACGCCGGTGGCGCGGAGTTCCTTTTTCTATGCGCGTCTGATCAACACCACGGTCAACTCGTCCTGGATGGTGCTGTTTTTCAGCTTGCCGGTTTTTGCCGCTTACGGCGCGGTGTTCGGCGGAGGCGTGATCCTCTACCTCTGGGTCGCGCTGATCTTGCCGCTCTTTCTGGTGATTCCCGCGGCAGCGAGCATTTTGAGCACGCACCTGTTGGTCTATTTTCTTCCCGCCAAACGGATTCGCGATATTCTTTTTTTCATCGGCCTGCTTGCTTTTATCGTCATGTACTTTCTCTTCCGGCTCTCCCAGCCGGAGCGCCTCGTGCAGCCGGAGTCGTTCGGCAATTTCATGCAGTTCCTCCAGGCCATGGAAACACCGTCGTCGCCGTATTTACCGAGCAGTTGGTCGGCCGAAATCTTAGCCGGCACGTTGTTCAATCGCGATACCGAGCAGTTTTTTTTCTTTGCCATGCTTTCGAGCTACGCGCTCTTTCTGCCGTTGGCGACCTGCTGGGTCTGCGGCAAAATATATTTGGACGGCTGGTCCAAGGCTCAGGAGTCGCGCCAGGGCCGGCGCAAAATCGTCTGGATCGACCGCACGCTCGAGCAGCTCACGAGGGTGTTTCCCGCGCAGATCCGCGCCCTGATGATCAAGGACATCAAAACGTTCCTGCGCGATACGACGCAATGGTCGCAGCTTTTTCTGTTGGCGGCGTTGATCGTCGTCTATCTCTATAACTTCAAAGTCCTGCCGCTCGACCGCTCGCCCATGCCCGCGGGCACCCTCCGTACCCTCGTTTCCTTCGCCAATCTGGCGCTCGCCGGTTTTGTCTTGAGCGCCGTCGCCGTACGCTTTGCCTTCCCCGCAGTCAGCTTGGAAGGAAAGGCTTTCTGGATTTTACAAAGCGCGCCGATCTCGCTGCGCGCGCTCCTCTGGAGCAAATTCTGGTTGATTTCGGTTCCTCTGCTCGTCTTGGGGGAATTGCTCGTTTTCCTCAGCAATCTGTTGCTGCAGGTACCGCCCTGGATGATGGCGCTCTCGCTCATCACGATTTGCCTGATGACCTTCGGCATCGCCGCCATCGGCGTCGCCTTTGGCGCGCTCTACCCGAATTTCAACTATGAGAACGCCGCGGAGATCCCGACAAGCTTCGGCGGCGCGGTCTCGATGATCGTGAGCATCGCCTTCATCGCTTTGATTGTAATGATCGAAGCCTGGCCGATCTATCAGATCGCCAGCGCTTCTCTGCGCCGCGGCTCCTTAAGCGCGCCGACGGTCTCGACGATTGCCCCGTCCCTGGCTATCGTTGCGGCCTTGACCGCCGCCGTGATAGCGGTTTCCTTGCGAGCCGGCATTCGACGGCTCGAACAACTCAAAGGCTAAATACTCTTCCGGAGGATTCGTGGAGCTCATTCATACGCTGTATCAACCGGCGGGCGCCGGACCATTTCCGTCGATTTTGACTTTGCACGGCCGCGGCGCCAACGCCTTCGACTTGCTCGGCCTGGCGCCCTATCTCTGCGCCGGCAAGTTCATGCTGATCTGCCCGCAAGCGCCCTTGGAAACACCCATCGGTCCCGAGGCGGTCGGCTACGCTTGGTATCCGATGAGCAGCGGCCGCATGCCCGATGTCGAGGCGATGGTGAGCTCGCAGAGGAAGCTCCAGGCATTCCTCGACCAGTGTTCGAACAACGTACCCGATCGATCCCAAGAAACTAGCTGTGCTCGGCTTCAGCCAGGGCGGCGTCATGTCTTACAGCCTTGCGCTACCCAATCCTCAGCGCTTTGCAGCGCTCGCGGTGTTGAGTAGCTGGCTGCCGAAAGAGTTGCTGCAGCGCCTGAATGTCACCGACGCGGCGCAGTCCTTGCCCACTCTTGTGCAGCACGGCACCGACGATCCGATGATTGAAGTCGCTCGCGCGCGCAGCTCAGTCGAGACCTTGCGCGAACTGAACGTGCCGCTGACTTTTCGGGAATATCCAATGGGCCATGAAATAGGCGCGCGCAGCCTCGCTGATTTGTCGGCTTGGCTGGAAGAGAAGGTACTGCGGGCCCGCGGATAGAAAAAAAGGGGCGACCAGCCGGTCGCCCCTACGTCAATTTTGCCTTTGAACCTAGAACCGGCGCGCCACTAAGCGCGCATGTAGCTCATACTCGTCGACATCGCCTCAAGCCGGCGGATGCGCTCTTCCATCGCCGGATGCGTGCTGAAAAGACTGGCCAAGCCTCTGCCCGTCAGCGGATTCACGATGAACATGTGCGCGGTGGAATTCGCCGTCGCGTCGCTCACCTGGAGCGGAATGTTCTGCGCGCCCATGTGGAGCTTGCGCAGCGCGCTCGCCAACGCCAGCGGGTCGCCGGTCACCTTTGCGCCGCCTTCGTCCGCCATGTATTCGCGCGAGCGCGACACCGCCATCTGGATCAGCATCGCCGCGAGCGGCGCGACGATGATCATGAACAGCAGGCCGAAAATATTGCTGCCGCCTTCCTCGCGGTCGCGGCTGCCGCCGCCGAAGATCGCCGCCCACTGGGCCATGTGCGCCAGATAGGTGATGGCGCCGGCCAGAGTCGCCGCAATCGAGCTGACGAGAATATCGCGGTTCTTGACGTGGCTCAGCTCGTGCCCCAAGACTCCGGCGAGCTCGCGCTTGTTGAGGATGCGCCGGATGCCGTAAGTAACGGCCACCGCCGCGTGCTGGGGATTGCGCCCGGTCGCGAACGCGTTGGGCGTCTCCTCGGGAATCACGTAAACCTTGGGCATCGGCAGGCCAGCCCTTCCGGCCAAATCCTGCACGATTCCATAGAGCTCAGGATCATCGTTGGCGGTGATTTCCTGGCCGCCGTACATTTTGAGAACAATCTTGTCACTGAACCAGTAGCTGAAAAAATTCATCCCGCCGGCCAGAATCAGCGCCAGCACGGCGCCGTTGGGGCCGCCGAACATATGACCGATCCAGACGACCAGCGCCGTCAAAACCGCCAGGAGAATCGTGGTTCGGAAACCATTCATTGGATTTTCCCCCTTTTGAGATATCCTATGTATACGAAACCTTAAGTCAAGTTGGGCTTTTAGCCCGCGGTAACCAATTTGTGTACGAAAAAGCGAAAAATCAAGGGGCTTGGTCAATAACGAATCCCAAAGGAGAGGCTCATGCATATCGGCGTCGTCTTTCCTCAGACTGAAATCGGCAGTGACCCTGCTGTGCTCAAAGCTTACGCCCAGACGGCCGAAGAGCTCGGCTATTCACACCTTCTCGCCTACGATCACGTGATCGGCGCCAATCCCGCGAGCCGACCCGGCTGGCGACCGCCTTATACCCACTTGGACCCGTTTCATGAGCCGCTGGTTCTGTTCGGCTATCTGGCCGGTCTGACGAAGCGGCTGGAACTCGTCACCGGCATTATCATCCTGCCGCAGCGGCAAACCGTTTTGGTCGCCAAGCAATCCGCGGAAGTCGATGTCTTGAGCGGCGGGCGGCTGCGCCTGGGCGTCGGCATCGGCTGGAACCCGGTGGAATACGAAGCTCTCGGCGAAAACTTCAAAAACCGCGGCCGGCGCTCCGAGGAGCAAGTCGAGCTGCTGCGCAAGCTGTGGACCGAAGAGCTGGTCACGTTCAACGGCCGCTGGCACAAAATCACCGACGCCGGCATCAATCCGCTGCCCGTGCAGCGGCCGATTCCGATCTGGTTCGGCGGCAGCGACGATCGCGCGTTGCGCCGTCTCGCCCGCCTGGGCGACGGCTGGTTTCCGCTCGTGGGCCCGGATGAACGATGCCGCGGGATGATCGAAACGATCCGGAGCTATGCGAAAGAGGCCGGCCGCGACCCGAGCGCGATCGGCATCGAAGGACGGATCGGCTACGGCGAGGGATCGGCGCAGACATGGCTCAAGGAACTTGAGGCGTGGAAGAAACTCGGCGCCACCCATGTGAGTCTCAACACGATGAAAGCCGGCCTGGGAACCCCCGCCGCCCACATCGACGCCATCCGCCGCTTCCAGACCGCCACCGCGGGCGCATGGTAAAAGACGGGTCCGTCTCGCAAACCACGAATTTGCTGCGTGGTCACGGCCATTGTATCTGAAAATCTTCCCTTCGCCTCTTTTCCAAAGAGGGGTTTAGAACCGCCGGATAGCTTTCATCTCAGTGCAAGAAGTGTGTGTCAGAGTGTCATTCCGAGGGCCTTCGTCGCGCTCAGGATAAACTCCGCCGAAGAATCTGTTTTTTAGGCCAGCGGAGAAGCAGATCTTCGCGGACTCATCTTGACCGAAGGACTGCGTCGGTTATCGATGAAACTTCTGAAACCCGAAACTCCCACGGAACGTCTAGCGCATCGCCGTGCCGTGATCGCCGGCCTTGTCGAGCCACACGCGCAGCGCTTCAAAAGGCTCGCGTTCTTTTTTCACGGCGTCGCGCATGACACCGATGGTGCGGCGCAGATTGCGGTCGCATTTTTGGTAGAGCGCCTCGAAAAGCGCGAGGTCCTTCAGATAGACGATGTAGTGCATCAGCGCGGCGTTGTTGAGCGGCTGCTGGCTGAACCCGCGAAAGCGGTGCAGCGGCCGGTCGGCGATGCGCCGCGCCCACTCCGCTTTGCTGCGCGCGAACACTTCTTCGCGCAGGCGCAGCTTGTCGTCGCGCGACAGATCGCCGGCGTAGAGCGCGGCGAGGTCGCGCGCGACCTCGCCGATGAACGCGCCGAACTCTCGTTCTTCTTCCCACAAAAGAACTGCGCGCCGGTGCTCGGCGCTGTCCTCGCCGAACTTTTCGCGAAAAAACTCGATGGCCGCGCGATGGCCGGCGAAGTTGGCCGAGCTTTCGTTAAAGGCGCCGGCGCCGCTGATGTAGAGCGTGTTGTGAAACAGCTCGTGAAAAACGATTTCGCTCAGCAGCACCTTGTCGTATTTGAGCAGGTGCGAGAGCAGCGGGTCGTCGAACCAGCCGAGAGTGCTGAAAGCGGCCGAAGTGCGCAGCGTGGTGTCGTAGCCTTCGGCCTTCAGCCGCTCGATTTCCGCCTCCGCTTCCGCCTTGGAAAAATAGCCCCGGTAGGGCACGCTGCCGACGATCAGAAACCACCATGTGTACGGCCGCAGCTCTGTCTTGGGTGCAGCGACGACGACGTAGGTGAGATCGGCGCGATCGACGTAGGAATAGCTGGCGTAGCTGCCGCCGACGTTGAAGTCGAGCCGATCGCGCGCATACTCGCGCGCCGCCAGCACCAGGCGCAATTTCTCCTGGGTCTCCGGCGTCACCTCGGGATTTTGCAGCAAGTCGGCGATCGGCTCGCGCCGCCAGAGAATCTTGCCCTCCTCGTAGGCGGCGCGCATGACGTAGAGCGGCGAACAGGCGGATAGGAGCGCGGCGGCGGCAAGCCCCGCGACTCCAAACTTCGTGTAGCGCCGCAGGCGGCGCGAACCCAAAGCCGCTGCGCGGTGCCGGCGCTCTGCTTTCGCTCCCGCTAGGCATTTGCTTTGAACGCCGCCGTTTCTTGGGCTCCCAACTGCAACTCCTCGCGCTCGTACTGCAACTGGTAGAGCCGGTGGTAAATGCCGCCCAGCTCCATCAACTCGGCGTGAGAGCCGACCTCGCGCACCTCGCCGTGGTGCAGCACGATGATGCGGTCGGCGTTGCGAATGGTCGAGAGCCGGTGCGCGATCAGGAGGCAGGTCCGGTTGCGCATGACTTTTTCGAGCGCGTCCTGGATCAATCCTTCGGTCTCGGAATCGATGCTCGAAGTCGCCTCGTCCATGACCAGGATCTCCGGCCGGTAGACCAGCACCCGAGCAAGCGAAAGCAGCTGACGCTCGCCGCCGGAGAAATTGCTGCCGCGCTCGCGCACACGCGCGCCGTAGCCGCCGGGCAGCCGGCGGATGAAAGCATCGGCGTTGGCGATCCGCGCCGCCTCTTCGATCCGTTCCAGCGGAATCGTCGGATCGCCGAGCGCGAGATTGGCGCGCACGTCGCCGGAAAACAAGAACACATCCTGCAAGACTACACCGATATGGCGGCGCAGCGCGCGCACATCCCAGTCGCGCACGTCGACCCCGCCGACTTTAATCGAGCCTTTTTCGATATCGTAGGAACGGTTGAGCAGCTTGATCGTCGTGGTTTTTCCCGAGCCGGTGGCGCCGACCACAGCGACGCGCTCGCCCGCTTCGATGCGAAACGACACGCCTTTCAACACCGGCGCGTCGGCTTTGTAGCGAAACCAGACGTCGTCGAAGACCACCTCGCCGCGAAACGGCTTGGGCACCGAAGCCCTCGCGGGCGTGCGAATGTCCACCGGCGTATCGAGCAACTGAAAGATTCTTTCCGCCGATGCCATGGCCGACTGCATCACGGCGTATTTCTGGCTAAATTCGCGCAGCGGCACGAAGAAGCGGTGCAGGTACTCTTTGAACGCGACCAGCGTGCCGATGCCGATGGCGCCGTGCAGCACCTCGCCGCCGCCGTACCAGAGCAGCAAACCGACGCTCACCGCGCCGGCGGCTTCGACCATCGAGTAGAGCGCCGCTTCGTACAGGTTGGAGAGGTGATATGCGTCGCGATGGTCGGCGTTGAGGTCGTCGAACTCGCGAAAAGTCTTCTCTTCCCGGGCGAAGAGTTGAATCACCGCCATGCCGGAAATCGCCTCGCCGAGATACGCGTTGATGCGCGCGATGCGCTCGCGAATCTGCCGGTAGGTCTGGCGCGCCTTGACGCGGAAAAAGTTGATCGCGACGGCCATCGGCGGGATCAAGGCCAACGAGACCAGCGCCAGATCGACGTCGAGATAAAACATGATGCCGATGATCCAGGCGACCATGATGAAATCGGCGACCAAAGTGACCACGCCCGAGGAAAACATCTCCTGCAGCACGTCGATATCGGTGGTCATGCGCGTCACCAGCCGGCCCACCGGATTGCGGTCGAAGTAGCCCATCTGGAGCTTTTGCACGTGCGCGAAGACCGCCACCCGCAAGTCGGCGAGACAGCGCTGCGCCACCAGCATGGCGAGATAATAGTGCGCGAACGCTGCGATCGTCTCGCCGACGAGCGCGCCCAAAAACAGCAGCATGACGTTCTGCAGACCCCACAGATCTTTGCTCGCGATATACTGATCGATGCCGACCTTCATCAAGTAGGGCTGCGCCAGACCGAAGCCCTGCTGCAGCGGCAGCAGCAGCAGGCTCAAGAAGAACAGCCGCTTGTAGGGAAGAATGAACCGCCAGAGCCGTTTGATCAGCCGGAAATCATAGGCTTTGCCGAGGATCTCTTCGGGGTGCGCTGCCTGGGCCATCTAGATTTGTTCCAGCTCCTCGCTCAGCCGCTGCTGCTGGTAGAGCTCGGCGTAGAGGCCGCCGCGCCGCGCCAGCTCGTCATGGCTGCCGCGCTCGATGATCCTGCCCTCATCGAGCACGAGAATCTCGTCGGCCTCTTTGACGGCCGAGATCCGATGCGAAATGATCAGACAGGTTTTTTCCTTGAGGATGGCGCGCAGCTCGTGCAGAATTTCCGCCTCCGTCTGTGCATCGACGCTGGAAAGACAATCATCGAGAATCAACACCGGCGGATCGGTGATCAGCGCCCGCGCCAGGGTGGCGCGCTGTTTCTGTCCGCCCGAAAGAGTGACGCCGCGCTCGCCGACGATGGTGTCCAAGCCGTGGGGAAAGACCTCCAAATCGCGATCGAGGCTGGCGATCTTCACGGCGCGCGCGATCTCTTCCGCGCTGCACCCGTCACGGCCAAAGATCAGGTTGCTTTTGAGCGATGTGGAAAACAGAAACGGCTCCTGGGGCACGTAGCCGATCATCCTGCGCAGCTCGCCGAGCGGCAGCGCGCGGATATCCCGGCCGTCCATCAGAATGGCGCCCGATGACGCATCGAAGAGCCGCGGCACAAGCTGCGCGAGCGTGCTCTTGCCTGAGCCTACCCGCCCGACCAGCCCCACCGAGCGCCCCACCGGCAGCTTGAAATCGACGCTGTCGAGGGCCGGGTGGCCGTTTCTTTGCCGCTCGTAGATGAACGATACGTCGCGAAACTCGATGGCGTTTTTGAGCGCGTGGCTTTCGCCGCTCTCCGCTTGGTCGACGATCTCCGGTTTGCTTTCGAGAATCTCTTCGAGACGGCGCATGGCCGCGCGGCCGCGCTCGACCAGCGATAGCATCCAGCCGAACGCCGCCGTCGGCCAAGCCAACACGTTCAGATAGGCGATAAAGGCGACGATATCGGCGACCAGCAGATCGCCGCGCAGCACGCGCACGCCGCCGTACCAGATCACGATCAGCACGGTCAGCCCGTTGATGCCTTGCATGATCGGGTTGACGATGCCGCGCATCTTCGCCATTTCCATGCTTTTGACTTCGTAGTCCTTGTTGAGCGCGATAAATTGCTGGGTCTGGAAATCTTCCTGGGCGTAGGCTTTGACGACGTGCATGCCGCTCAGATTTTCCTGCACGTGGCTGCTCAACACCGACATCTGCTGCTGTACTTCGAGCGAGCTCTTGAGAATCCGGCCGCGAAACTTGCGCGCCGCGTACATGAGCAGCGGAAACGGCGCCAGCGCCGCGAGCGTCATGCGCACGTCCATCGACAGCATCAGCGCCACGGCGTAGACGTAATACAGCGGCGCGTTGACGAAATTGAGCACGCCCGGACCGAGCATCACGCGCACCGCGGAAATGTCGTTGATCACCCGCGACATCAGGTCGCCGGTCCTTTGCCGGTGATAGTAGGCCGGCGCCAGCTTTTGCAGGTGGGCGAAGAGATCGTTGCGCAAATCGTACTCGATGTTGCGCCCGGCATTGAAGATCAGCGCCCGCGACCAGGTGCGCACGACACCCTGCAGAACCGCGGCAGCGATGATCAGCACGGCGTAATAGACCGCGTCGGACGCCGGACCGCCGTGCTCGATGATGCGCACCGCCTCGCGAATCCACCAGGGGATCCACATGACCAGAGTCGCCGTGCCGAGCAGGCAGAGTCCGCCGAGGAGGTATTGGCGCCGGTAGCGCCGTAGGTAGCCGACCAATCGTCCCATGAACTTGTTTAAGATACTCTACGGTGTTCCGGCCCGCAACAAAGCGTCGCGAAGCACGAGCCCTGGAACGCGCCTACGAAGAGCGCGGCTTGACAATGCGGGCACGCTCCCTAATAAACAAGGTGATGCAACCGACTCCGAGCCGCCGCCAAGATATCCGAAACATCGCCATTATCGCCCACGTCGACCATGGCAAAACGACATTGGTCGACGGCATGCTGCGTCAAAGCGGCATATTTCGCGCCAACGAACATGTCGCCGACCGGGTTATGGATTCCATGGACCTCGAACGCGAGCGCGGCATTACGATCATGGCAAAGAATACGACGATTTATTACGGCGAGGTCAAGATCAATATCGTCGACACGCCCGGCCATGCTGACTTCGGCGGGGAGGTGGAACGGACGCTGGCGATGGTGGACGGCGTCATGTTACTGGTGGACGCTTCCGAAGGTCCGTTGCCGCAAACCCGCTTCGTTCTCAAGAAAGCTCTCGAAGCCAAACTGACGCCGATTGTCTGTATCAACAAGATCGACCGGCCCGATGCGCGCGTCGACGCCGTGCTGGACGAGATCTACGATCTCTTCATCGACCTCGATGCCAGCGAAGAGCAGCTCGACTTTCCCGTCGTCTACACCAACGCCCGCGCCGGCACGGCAACGCTCGACTTAAAAGCGCCGGGCGCAAATCTCAAACCGATGTTCGAGCTCATCGTGCAGACTTTGCAGGGTCCGGTCGTCGACCCAGCGGTGCCAACCCAGTTTCAAGCCAACAATCTCGACTACAACGACTACGTCGGGCGGCTCGCCGTCGGGCGAGTTAAGAATGGCACGCTGGCTGCGGGACAGTACACCCTGTGTCGCTCGGATGGCAGCCAACAACTGGTCAAAATCACGCAGGTCTTTGGCTGGCAGGGACTCAAACGAGTGGAAGTCGAGTCGGCGGGCGCCGGCGATATCGCCGCCATTGCCGGCATCGAGGACATCGGCATCAGCGACACGATTACCGATCGAGAAAAGCCTCAGGCGCTGCCGCCGCTGCGCATCGATGAACCGACCATCGCCATGCTCTTCTGCGCCAATAATTCGCCTTGGTCCGGCCGCGAAGGAGAGTTCGTGACTTCACGCAAGTTGCGCGAACGGTTGTTTTTTGAACAACGGCGCAACGTCAGTCTGCGCGTCGAGGAGACGGCGCAGCCCGACGCATTTCAAGTCACCGGCCGCGGCGAGTTCGCCTTGGCGATCGTGATCGAGACCATGCGGCGCGAAGGCTACGAACTGATGGTCTCGAAGCCCACCGTCATCACGCGTGAGATCGGCGGCGCGATCAACGAACCGATGGAATTGCTCGTGATCGATATTCCCGAAGATTTTATCGGCGTCGTGTCGCAGCTTTTAGCCATGCGCAAGGGCAAGATGACCAAAATGATTCACGCCGGCTCAAGCCGGGTGCGCTTGGAATTCGCCGTGCCTTCACGAGGCTTGATTGGCTTTCGCTCGCGCTTTCTCACCGATACCCGCGGCACCGGCATCATGAACGCTTTGTTCAATGGCTGGGCGCCCTGGCATGGCACGATTCAAGCGCGGACGAATGCCGCGATGGTCGCGGACCGCGAGGGTCAAACCACCCCCTATGCGATTTTCCATTTGCAGGAACGCGGCGTGCTGTTTCTCGCTCCGGGAACCAGGGTTTACGAGGGCATGGTCGTCGGCGAGTATTCACGCGAAAACGATTTGAACGTAAACATTTGCAAGGAGAAAAAACTCACCAACATGCGCGCCGCCGGCAAGGACGAAAACATCATCATCTCACCGCACCGCGAAATGGGTCTGGAAGAAGGCATCGAGTGGATCGCCGACGACGAGTTGGTAGAGGTCACTCCGCAATCGATTCGATTGCGCAAGAAGATCTTGAAGCAATCCGACCGCCCGCGGCGGCGCCACGAGGACGAGGAATAAACCCTATTTTTTCTTCTCGGCGCGCGGCGGAACCTTGTCGCAGAATTCCTTTTTGATGAACATGATCGCTATGCCCTCCGATGGCGCTCGCACTTCGACAGCGGGCCGCGTGCCAGCCTTGAACTCTTTCATCTCGGCCTTGTGCGCGCCACTCGCAGCTTCTCCACTAGCTGTTGCGGGCTCTGAAATGTCATTGTACTCCGGGCCCCTTCTTCGCCAGAATCGATGTCGGCGCGCACTCTCCTTCACGGCCGGCCAGGAGCCACGGCCCCGGATCTTCTTTCACAACGGGAGGCACTTTGGTGGTTTTGCTCTTGTCGGGCTGAGCTGCGCCGGCAAATGAGACGCCTCCCGCAAGCAAGAACATCAAAATCCACAGCAGCTTTCCACCTATAAAATCGATCATGCCGAATCTCCGCGCATTGCCAACGCTAGTCTGAATGCAGCGCGATGCGATTTCCTTCACTGTCGAGCACAATCGCGCGAAAGCCAAACGGCCCGATCTCATGTTTAGGCTCGATGACTTGCCGCCGTGAGCCGAGACCGCGACGATGGCGTCGTCGAGTCGCCCGTTGACGTTCAAATAGATCATCACGCCCTGAGCCGACGGCTTCTCATCCGGACTGGTCAATAAACAACCGCCGGCTTCGCCGTCGCCGTGCGGTAAAACACCGACGGTCATGCCGGGAAAATCGTGTTTTTTCACGTCCTGCCCCAGCACCGCCGCATAGAACCTCACGGCCCGGTCCAGGTCCAAAACCGGAATATCGCACCAGACGATTTGATTGGCCATGAGCGTTCTCCTTTCTGACGATAAGGAAATCTTAGACGACAGGAAACGATGCTTCACTCAATGACTGAATTTCACACCCAGCATTTCACAATCTCACTATAAATATTGCCGCCGATTCGATTTTCGAAAGATGGCAATATTCGTCGCTTTCGCGCGCCATCTCGGGCTCACCGGGGCCGAGAATGACGGTCGGCGGATTGTCGCCGTATCATTTGGGCTGGGCTCCGCCCCAAAGCTTGTCCATGAAGCCGCTCTTCTCCATCTCGTCCAAGTAGCGCCGATCGAACAGTTCCTGCGGCTTGAATTTTTTCGCCCGCGGATCGGTGGCGGAGACGTCGTCGAGAATCGCCTGCACGGCTTCCATGCGAAGCTCCATGCGCGGCTCCAGCGCCTTGATTTCCGCGTTGTAAGCCTGCTCCAGCACTTTACGGTCTTCGATGCGCAGGTATTTGGCCAGCACTTTGAATACCACTTCCTTGTCGGTGTGCAAAATTTTTGCGGCTTCCGCCATGGCGCGCATGAAGCGGCCGACGACCGGCGAGTTTTGGCCGATGAACGAACGGCGGGTGATCAGCGAGACCGCGACCTGCGGGATGCGCAGATCAGGGCCATAGACGACGTAGCTGTATCCCTGCGAAATCGCGCGCGCGTCCCACGGCGCCGACATGGTGCCGGCATCGATGGCGCCGGAGAGCAAAGCCGCGAGCATTTCCGGCGCGCCGCCGGTTTGGATCATCGAGTAATCGCGTCCGGGCTCCATATTGCGCCGCTTGAAGGCTTGAATCGCGAAGTAGTGCGTGGTCGCGCCGATACGTGTGACGCCGATCTTCTTGCCGCGCAAATCTTCGAGCCGCTTGATCTCCGGTTTGGCGAGAATGCTTTGCGTCAGATGATTCTTGATCCCGGCGATAAACACGAGATCGTGGTTGCCGCCGACCACGGTGCGCACGACGCCGACGCCGCCGTCGATCATGACCTGCGCTTCGCCGCCGAGCATCGCCGCCGTCGCCAGCGGCGAGGTGCCGATATAGACCAACGGAAATTCCAAATTGTGCCTGCGAAAAATTCCGGTCTCCTGGGCGATCCAGGGCATCGACTGCGACATCACCCGGGCGGATTGCACGCCGACCAGACGATCGGCGCTCGAAGCCGGAACGGCATGAAAGGCCGCAAGCACGAACGCCGCGTTCGTTAGAAACTTTGCCATGGGCTACACTCCCTTTCTGGCCGAACCCCAACGCCGCCAAAACGCGCGGCCGCTGAGGCGCCTTGCCAACTCCTTTGCCCCGACTCTGTACTTGAACGCCTTTCTGCCGTTGATGAACAGCACCGGCACTTCTGCGCCGAAATCTTCTCTCAGTTCCGCCGAGCCCTCGACGTCGATCTCTTCCATCTCCAGCGGAATCTTCGCGGCGACCTGCCGGATCGTCTCCTTCATTTCCTCGCACAAACAACAATCGGCGCGCGAGTACAAGATCAATTGCGCGGTCATTTGCCGGCCGGCGCTTGTGCCGCCTCCTCTTTTTTCTCCCCTTCGCTCAGGCCGATCATGTTCTTCGGAATCCCGAGCACGCCCCAAAACCATTCCGCTAAGGTCCCCAGCGGCGCCGGCGTAATCGTCGGGTTGCCGATCGGTCCTTGGATGTTGAAGCTTGCCACCAGGAACGAGTTCTTGATCGCAGCGACGCCGCGCCCGAGCAGGGGAACATAACTGAGCGCTGTGTCGATGCCGGCGAACGGCCGCACGGCGATGATAAAGTCCAACTGGTCCTGCGGCACGTCGATCTTGCCGGCGCCGGTCATGCGCAAATCGTCGCTGTCCACCACCAGGTTCTCCGTCGCGTAAACTCCCTTGACGACTTTGAAGTCCCCCGCGATCGCGCGAAAACGGATGCCCTCTTTGGCGAGATCGGGAAGCTGGAAGGTAAACCAGCGCGACAGATCGAGGAGATTGAGAATCTGCACCAGGATGCGCATGCGGTTGATCGTACCGTCCTCGATCTTTACGCTGAATGCGCCGTTTAGATTCTGCTTGCGCTCGGCGTCATTCTTGCCGACGGTCTCCAGTTTGCCGGCGAGGGACACTCGGCCGCTCATTTCGGTATTGGTGATGTCAAACCAGCGCAGAAACGATTGCACCGGCACGCCCTGGACCTTGGAGTCTGCCGCCACCGCCAATGTGTCCGGCTTGTCGACTATCGTCGTCACGCCCTGGATCGTGCCGCCGGCGGACCGCGCCGCCATATTGGTCAAACGCCACACGCGGTGATCGATGCTGGCGTCGCTTCGTAAATCGCTGAACTCGAAGTTCTTGATGCGTCCCCGGCCGAGCGCGATTTTTCCCTCGGCGACCAGAGTCGCGTAGAAATCGCTCGACTCCGGGTCGATCTGCGAGATCAGATGAGTAATGTCGAGGTTCGGCGCCGCGAAGTCGAAAAGCAGCTGCGGTCTTTGGCCGAAGCGCCACCGCCCGCTGGCGCTTGCCGGCACGCCGACGAGCAGTGCTTTCAAGTTTTGAAACTCGATGCCCTTTTCATCGAGTTTGATTTTGCCGTTGAGCTCGCGCAGCGGCTGGAGCAAGGGACTGAACAAGAGCTGGACGTTGAGGAGATCGAAATCGCCGGTGAGCTTGCGCCGCTTCGGATCGGCGAGCGCGCCGGAGTAGCGCATCGCGCCGCGCACGACGCCGGGATCCTGCGGGCTGCCGGTATCGAGCAGCAGGCTCGCAATGACCCCCGTTTTCATCCCCGGCGACTCGATGCTCAGATCAAAGACGCCGTCCTCGCCGGCGTAATCCTTGAGCGCAAGCCGCGCCTGGATCGGCGAGCCGGCGAGTTGCGCACGGATGCGCTCGCCGGTGATCTCGTTGGGCGTCAACGCGAACTCGCCGCGCACTTCGCTGAGCGAAACTTCGCCGTAGCGCAGCCGCGTTTGCTCGAGCGCCACCTTGCCGTCGAACTGGAGCGGCGTATTGGGCGAGCGCTTGAGCGCCACATCGGCTTTGCCCCGGCCGCTCAGCTCTTCGACCGATGCGAGAATTTTCGCGAGCTTTTCGTCCGGCTGCTGCGCCCGTATTTGTTCCTTCAGCTCCGCCAGGTTGACGTCTCCGTACGCTTGAAGTTCGAGTTTGCCGGGCGCCGCGCCGGCCAAGTCATAAGCGCCGTCGACTCGAGTGAAGCGCGAATCGCCGTATGCGCCGCGGAAATCCGCAAAGCCCAAAATGCCATCGGCAAAATTTACTTTCCCGTGCACGCCGCGCAGCGCCAGGGGCGCGGCGTCTGGCTTGGCTGCGACATCGCGGAGCTCCGCTTCCACGGCGATTTGTCTGGACGCGGTTGCTGGCTCGCGCAGTTGGCTTAGAGTGGCCTGCACGATGGCTTTCTTGACTTCCACCTGGCCCGTTTGAACGGCGTTGAGGGCGCTTTCCAGTTGCGGCGAGCCGACGAGCTTAAGCGGCAGATACTTGAGCAGAGCGGCGGCCGGCGCCGGCGCAGCCGAGAGCGTCAACCGCAGGCGCGGGTCGTTGCCGTCGAGCGCCGCTACGCTTCCCTGAAGCGAAAGATGAACGTCCTTGATGCGCAGGTCGGCTTGCGTCAACTGCAGCTCCTGCGCTTTGCGCTCGATCGCGAAAGTCGCGCGCCCGTCGAGACCGCTCAGCGGCGAAAGAAAAACCTCGGGCGCGTCAATCACGAGCTGGCGAAACTCGACGGCGCCTTGGGCGCGCAAGCGCGTCGTGGGATTTCCCTCGATATGAATGCGCTGGGCAAAATAGCCGTCCATGGATTTTACCGGCAAGCGCGCGCCGGCAACCTCCGCAATCAGGCCGGCGGGAAAATTCACGAGCTCGACATCGCCCTTCCAGTGGGCGTGGTGAAAATCTAAAATCTTTTGCGGGAACGCGATTTGTCCTTGCGCCTTCAGCGTCATGCGCGCGCCCTCTCGAAGCAGCGCGCCCGAGAGATCAAAGGCGAGCGCGGCGGCCTCGGCCTGGGCCGGCTCGCGCTTTAACAGATTTTTCAGGGAAGCGCCCAGGCGCGGGCCGCTGAGACGCTCGATATCCAGCTCGACGTTGTCGGCGCGCCAAGTGTCCGGCTGCGCTTCGCGACGTTGGTTGATCAGCGTGATATTGCCGTCCTGCACTTTGATCGAACGCAGATCCAAGCTGAACTCGCCGTTCCGCTCCTTCAAAAGCGGCAAGTTCAGCAACTTGTCGAGCAGCGGCAGCCGCCCGTCGCGATCGCGCACGAAACGCGCCGCCGGCTGCCGCACGCGGATCTCGTAAAAAACCAACTGCCGGCGCAGCAACGGCAGGAGCGCGATCCGGGCGATCACCCGCTGCGCAGTAATGGCCGGCGCCGTCGCGCCGGGCTCGGACAAAGCGAGGTCACCGAAAGCGATGCCGGTGATCCAGCCGAACTCCAACGCGGCGGCACCGAGCCGGGTATGAAGCCCGGTTTGCTCCTCGATCTGCGCGGTCAAAAATCGATGCACTTCGCCGACGCGCACCAGCCGGTAGACGGCTAAGCCCGCAACAATGATGAAGACAACAAGCAGCACCGTGAAAAAACCGATGAACTTGAGCGCTCTTCTCATGGCGGGCTACGTCGATGAAGTAAAGTTTCGCGGGCGATTTCAACCAGTGGACAATCTCTGGATCGAAAGATTCTCGCGCCATGCTAGAGGAAGTCCATGGGCGGCGCAAGGGAGATTGGGAGCGGAAGGCAAGCGCGCAACGCGCCCGGCAACGTCTGTTACCTTGACAGTCCGGAGTGAACTTGTTAGATAAAACAAACTTTTGTCCGATGGCCATCTGGAAATCACTCGGGGGACAGTTTATGTTTGAGAGAGAAGAGGAGTTGCTCAACAGCAAGCAAGTCGCCGTCATCCTGGACATCAGCCCAGATACGGTCAATGAATTCGCTCGAAAGAATATTCTGCCCGCCTTTAAAAAAGGCAAACAATGGAGATTTCGCAAGCGCGACATTTCCATTTTTTACAAGAAGCAGCCTAGGGATATTCGCGACGCTTGACCTCTGCAGCTCTGTTTCAGGATTGAAAAATGGCAGACATTGAGGCACACGAAAGCAAGCTTTACGCGGAATTCGCCCCACTTTACGACAAAGTCTTTGGCAAGATATTTTACAATCGCCTGGAATACGTCATTGAGAATCTAGGCATCCCGCCCGGCGCCAAAGTCTTGGAAGTCGGCGCCGGCACCGGCACTTCGTTTCCGGCCTATCCGGAGCATTGCGAAATCACCGGGGTCGATCTTGCGCCCGACATGCTGGCGCGCGCGCGCCAGAAAATCGAGGAGAACCACTGGTCGCATTTGACGGTCATGGAGATGAATGCCCTGGACCTCGAGTTTCCCGACAACACATTCGATTATGTCATGGCGTTCCATGTCGTCACCGTCGTGCCCGATCCCGTGCGCATGATCGCGGAAGCAAAACGGGTGTGCAAACCGGGCGGCAGGATCGTGATCGTCAATCATTTCACCAGTGAAGTGCCCCTGCTCGGTTCCCTCACTCAAGCCCTTGATCCCATTACGAGATGGTTGGGCTGGCGCACCGATCTCAGGCTAAAACCGTTTCTCCAAACCACCGGACTCCAGGTGGAAAGAAGCTACAAACTCAGTAAAGCGTCGCTTTACGACGTCCTTATCTGCCGCAAAGAGCCCCAACTCATCAGAACCCTCCGCGAGCTTTAGCGTGGAGATTCATCGTCCAAGATAAACTCATCGCGGTGCAGGGCCATTTGCTCCGGCGGAGCCGCGCCTCGGCCGTGCCCTCGCATGAATAATGCGGGCTTCAGCCACCGGCTCAGGCCGACCGCTTTTGGTGAAGCTTTTCGTCAGCGGCACAGCGCCGCTCCTCAAACTCTAAAACCGGAAATCGTTAATGGCGTGGGCAGCGTCGTTCCGCCGATAGGAAGATGGGAAAGGCGCAATGCGGTAACTCTCGGCGTGAACGCTCGATGGTTGCATTATCGGGGCAAGTCTTGCGGTGGATCTTTCTTGGTTTCCTTGCCTGCTTCGTCGTCTTCGCCGCCGGTGACGCCCTTTTTGAAATCTCGGATCGCCTTGCCCAACCCGCTGCCGATTTGGGGCAGCTTGCTGGGTCCGAAAATAACCAGCGCGATCACCAGAATCACCATCAGCTCCGGTACGCCAAGTCCAAACATGAAACCTCCTAGCTCTTCCGTTTCACCGAGAAGAATACCGCGTTGTCGCCGCGTTGCACAAGCAGCAGGATGCGGTCGCCGCGACGTCCCTGGCGCGCGGCGCGCTCGAACTCTTTGACATTGCCCACCGGCCGTTGATTGATTTCCCGGATCACGTCCGCCGGCTCGATGCCGACCTGATCCGCCGGGCTGCCCGGCTGCACTTCGACGACAAGCACGCCCTTCAACGAGCTCAATCCCAGGCGGCGCCCCGCTTCCGGCGTGATCCGCTGAACCCTGAGCCCGAGCTCGGGGTCTTTGGCCTCGATCTGTTGGACAAAGTCGCCGTCGTCGGGCAGTTCGCCGATCTTTATCCCGACCGTCTGCTCTTTCTTATCGCGCACGAGCTTGAGGGTAACTTTCTGGCCGGGCGCGGTTCCGGCGATGATGCTCGGAAAATCGTGGCTCCGGGGCACCGGCTTGCCGTTGAATTCGACGATGATATCGCCCGCCTTCACCCCGGCTTCGGCGGCCGGGCTTGCTTCCGTGACTTCGGTCACCATCGCCACGTCGCCCGAGCTTTTCGTCAATCCGTGCGCGGCGGCGGTCGCGGCCGGCATGTCCTGCGCGCGCACGCCGAGCCAGCCGCGGACTACCCGGCCGTTCTTGCGCAGCTGCTCCACGACTTTGCGCGCCAAGTCGATCGGAATTGCGAAGCCGATGCCGACGTTGCCGCCCGATTGGCTGAAGATCGCGCTGTTGACGCCGACCACTTCGCCCGTGGCATTGATCAGCGGCCCGCCGCTGTTGCCGGGATTGATCGACGCATCGGTCTGAATAAAGTTGTCATACGGCCCCGCGCCGATCACGCGTCCCTTGGCGCTGACGATGCCCGCGGTCACGGTGTGCTCCAGGCCGAACGGGTTGCCGATCGCCATGACCCAATCGCCCACGTCCAACTGGCTCGATGTCCCCAGTTTGGCGAATGGCAGGTTGCCTGAAGCTTTGCGAATTTTGATCAAGGCGAGGTCGGTGCGGCCGTCTTTGCCGATCAGCCGCGCCTCGTGCTCGCTGTGATCGGCGAGCTTCACCTTGATGACGTCGGCGTTGCGAACCACGTGATAGTTGGTCAGGATTTCGCCGTCGCCGCTGATCACGATACCGGAGCCGAGACTGCGCTGGTTGTTTTCCCGCGGCGCAGATTCGCCGAAGAAACGATTGAAGAACTCCTCGATGGGATCGTTCGAGGCCGAGCGCGAAGTGCGTTGGGTGGTGGTGGAAATGTTGACCACCACCGGCATGGTTCTCTTGGCGATGGCGGCAAACGAGGAAGGCCGCCCGCCGTCCAAAGCAGCGGCGCTTGCCGCGTAAGCGCCCGGCGCGGCGAGGAGCGCAATCAGGGATGCGGTTGCCCGCGCGCCGGCGACCCGCAAGCCCGATCTCAGAATTTTCCTCATTTGCGCACCAGCCTTTGGCTCCTTTTTCGTCCGCCTAAGCCTAGCAAATTTCACCGCGTGATTTAAATCGCCTTAAAGGCGAGTGTGATTTGCAAAACCACGTCTCTGTAGTAATGAAGACAAGATGACATTCACTCGAATCACGCGATGAAACCGGCGCCGATCGACTACGATACCGTGCGCGAGATGCTGCGCACGGCTACGCCCGACCGGATTCTGCGCTTCATCGGCAAAAGCCATCCGGCGGATATCGCGCTTCTGTTCAAGGGGCTCGAAAGCGCCGAGATCCGCCAGCTTTTTGACATCCTGTTCACCGCGCGGCGCGCCGACAAAACGCTCAAAGAGCTGCCCCCCGAGCTCCTGCCCGATATTTTGGAGCTGATCGACGACGAGAAAGTCGGCCGCCTGATCGTCCGGTCCGATCCCGACGACGCCGTCACGTTCATCGACAGCCTGCCCGAAGAGCGGCGCGAAAGAGTGCTCGCGCTCCTCGACCCCGAGCGGCAGGCCGCGGTGCGCGAGATCATCAATTATCCCGAAGGCACCGTCGGGAGAATCATGACCACGGACTTCATGGCGCTCTCCCCCGACACCACGGCCCAAGGCGCGATCGATAGAATCCGCGAGCGCGGCGAGCTCGAAACGTTTTTTTATCTCTACGTCGTCGATGAGATCGGAAAACTTGTCGGGGTCGTGCCGATCCGCAATCTGGTGATTGCGCCGCCGGATCGCACGCTGAGAGAGATGATGATCGCCGATCCGGTCAAGGCCAATGTTTTCATGGACCAGGAGGAGGCGGCCCGCTTGGTTTCGCGCTACGAGCTGCTCGCCTTGCCGATCGTCGATGAGGCCGGCCGCCTGGAAGGCATCATTACCGTCGACGACGTCATCGACATCATCAATCAGGAAACCACCGAAGACATGTACAAGATGGTCGGCTTGGCCGAAGAGGATCGTGTCTTTACGCCGGTGTCCCGCTCGGTCAGGATGCGCCTGCCGTGGACGTTTTTGAATCTGCTGACCGCCACCCTCGCCGCCTCGGTGGTGGGCTTCTTCGAAGGCACCTTGCACGAGATCGTCGCGCTGGTCACGTTCATGCCCGTGGTCGCGGGCGTCGGCGGCAACGGCGCCACGCAAACCGCCACGGTGATCATCCGCGCCATCGCTCTCGGCGAATTGGAATTTGCTTCGGCATGGAAGGCGATCGTCAAGCAGGTTTCGGTAAACATCTTTATCGCCCTGGCCGCCGGCACTCTGATCGCGGTCGCCGCGATTTTATGGAAGGGCAATCCCTATCTCGGCTTGGTCCTCGCCGCCGCGATGATCCTCAATCTCGGTTTGATGGCGGGTATCGCCGGCGCGGTGATTCCCCTGTTGTTGAAGGCGCTCAAGTTCGATCCGGCGCTTGGTTCCGGCATC
The DNA here is from genome assembly GCA_963745035.1 of uncultured delta proteobacterium. Taxonomy (GTDB): domain Bacteria; phylum Desulfobacterota; class Binatia; order UBA9968; family UBA9968; genus DP-20. Next base: position 1,597,829 of record CAVUVW010000013.1, read on the forward strand.
ATCGTCACCGCGTTGACCGATGCGTTCGGCTTTCTCGCATTTCTTGGCCTGGCGACGATCTTTCGCCAGTATCTGATTTAAGCGGCTTCGGTCGCCTGGACTTGCTTGGAATTTTCTTTGAAAGAGAAAGAGCAGACCGCCGAGCAAGCTATCGAGCGCGACGATCAGGAAAAGCAAAATGCCAAACGCGATGCCTTGCTCCGTGCCGATGCCGATCACCGCCAGGAGAAAGATGTAACCGCCTTCGCGCAGTCCAAGACCATTGAGGCTGATGGGAATGGCCGAGAACGTTCCGACCAGCGGATAAACAATCAGACAGAAAGAAAAAGGCACTTCCAGACCCAGAGCGCGCCCCATCACCGTATGCATCCATGCTTGAATCAGATGGACCGTCAGCGAAAGCAGCGCCGCCGCCAGCAAGGCGCGCCAATGCAGCCGATAGCTCCTCAAAGCCATGCGTAATTTGACGGCGAGCTGATGGCCGTCTTCCGGCAGGAACCGCTTGAGCACGGGCAGGAGCAAGACTCCCGCCAGCAGCCCGAGCGCAACCAAAAAGGTCGCGGTGCGGGCGACCTGTGGCACCCCGTAATTCGGAAACAGCAGCAGCGCGAATGCGCCAAGCCAGACCAACACCACCATGCCGATCGCCCGGTCCATCAATACCGACATGGCCGCGTGCACCGTCGTCACTGCCCGTCCTTTCGCCTGGGCTTCCTCATCTTTGACCAAATAGTAAACCCGGGTGACATCGCCGCCGACCGTGCTCGGCGCAAACAGATTGAAGAACATGCCGATCAGATAATATTGAATCAAATTCTTGAAGGGCGTTCTTATTCCGAGGGGTCTCGCCAGCATCGCCCAGCGTACCGCAGCAATTCCCTGCGCGATCAGGTAGACGCCGAGCGCCAAGGCGATATAAGAAACCTTTGCCGAGGCAAATGTCTCCACGAATTGTTCGAGGTGAATGCGCGAGACGAAATAGGCGATCAGCCCCGCGCTGATGAGAAGCTTGAGAAGAAAAATTATGACGGGCTTGGCTCGGCTCATGCTTCGAGCGGCGGTTGGACGAGCGCTTCGGTGTCGTCCTTCGCCAGATGCTCCACCATAACTTTGCGTCCGACGACCTTGAGGCGGCCCTCGGCGTAAAGCTGGATGGCCCGCGGGTAGATGCGGTGTTCCTGCTTGAGGATGCGCGCGGCGAGCGCTTCACCGGTGTCGTCGGGATAAACCGGCACCACCGCTTGAATGATGATCGGTCCCTCGTCGCACTCTTCATTGACAAAATGGACCGTACAGCCGGAAAAGCGCACGCCGTGCTCCACCGCTTTCTCCTGTACCTTCAAGCCCGGAAACGCCGGCAGCAGCGCTGGATGAATATTCATGATCCGATTCGAATAGGCCTTGATGAAAACCGGTGACAGCAGACGCATGAAGCCGGCGAGCACGACGAGTTCCACGCCGCGTCCGCGGAGCAGACCGACCACCGCCTCATCATAAGCTTCCCGGCTGGCAAAATTTTTGTGGTCCAAGATTTCGGTCGGAATGCCGTGCCGCTGCGCGCGCGCCAAACCTTGGGCATCCGCCTTGTTGCTGAGAACGACTTCAATTTTGGCGTCGAGCTTGCCCGCCTCGATGGCATCGATGATCGCCTGCAAGATTCGTGCCGCTGCCGGAAATGAGCACGCCGATGGAAACTTTCCTTGCCATGGCAGCGCTCACGGGCGAATGCGCGCGCCGCGCGCGCCCTTGCGAATTTCACCGACGATAAATGATTCTTCGCCCAGTTTTTTGAGCGCCGCCTGGACGCCGCCCGCATGTTTGCGGCCGACCACAAGAATCAAACCCAGCCCGTTGTTGAAGGTGCGGTCCATTTCATCCTGAGAAACGCGCCCGATCTTTTGAATCAGATCGAAAACCGGTGGCACCGGCCAGCTGCCGCGTTGCAGCAGTGCGCGCCGGTCCTGCGGCAAAACCCGCGGCAGATTGCCGACAATCCCGCCGCCGGTGATATGCGCCGCGCCTTTGATCGGAAACCCGGCGAACAAGCGACGAGTAATCTTAGCATAGATGCGCGTCGGTTCGAGCAGCTCATCTCCGAGGGTCCGTCCGAGCTCTGCAATCCTGCGGTCGACTTTCCAACCCGCCCGCTCCAGCAACACCTTGCGCGCGAGCGAATAGCCGTTGCTGTGCAGCCCGCTCGACGGCAGGCCGATCAATACGTCGCCCGGTTGGATCGCCTGGGGGCGAATGATGTTGCGCTTTTCCAGGACGCCGACGACGAAGCCGCCGAGATCGTACTCGCCGGCGGGAAAGGCGCCGGGGTGCTCCGCGGTCTCTCCGCCGATCAGCGCGCAGCCGGCCCGGCGGCAGCCGGTCGCGATGCCGCGCACCACCGCTTCGGCGATCTTCACGTCGAGCTTGCCGCAAGCGAAATAATCGAGAAAGAAAAGCGGCTCGGCGCCCTGGGTCGCGATATCGTTCACGCTCATCGCGACGAGATCGATGCCGACGGTGTTATGAACGCCGGTCAAAAAAGCGATCTTGAGCTTGGTGCCGACGCCGTCGGTGGAAGAGACTAAAATGGGCCGGCGATAGCCGCGCCGCTGCAGATCGAAAAGCGCGCTGAAGCCGCCGACTCCGGCAAGTACCCCCGGAACTCTCGTGCGCCGCGCGATCGGGCCGATGCGCCGTACCAGTTGGTCGCCAGCTTCGATGCTGACGCCGGCTTTCGCGTAAGTGAGTCCCGGGGCCATGGATGGTTGTTGAGATACTGCCGGAAAGCGCCTGAATGACCTCTATCTTAGCTCATCGGCGCGGAAATTCACATCGTCGAGCCCGCCGCCGCAGGCGGCGCGCCGGCGGCGCCGGCCAGCAGAGCGCGAATGCGCAGCGTATATTCGCCGAAACGCGCCGCGCTCATCATTTCCAACGTGCGCGGCCGCGGCAGGTCGACGGCGATGGTCTCCAGCAGCCGCCCCGGCCGCGCCGACATGACAAAGACCCGATCGGAAAGAAAGACCGCTTCCTGAATGCTGTGGGTGACGAACAGGACGGTCTTTTTGCGTTCTTCCCAGATGCGCAAAAGCTCCAGGTCCAACTCATCGCGCGTCATCGCATCGAGCGCGCCGAAGGGCTCGTCCATGAGCAAAAGCTGCGGATCGGTGACCAGGGCGCGGCACAGCGAGGCGCGCTGCTGCATGCCGCCGGACAGCTCATGCGGATACATCTCCTCGAAACCTTCGAGGCCGACCAGCTTGATCAGCGCCCGCGCCTTGTCGATGTGGCCCGCCAAGTCCAACTTGGCGAATTCAACCGGCAGTAAAATGTTGCCGAGCACCGAGCGCCATTTGAGCAGCACGGGCGCTTGAAACACCATGCCGACGTTTTCGAGCGGTTCGCTAACGGGTTTGCTGCTTACGGAAATTTGCCCCGAGGATGCCGGCAGCAGCCCAGAAATAATTTTAAGCAGCGTGCTCTTACCGCAGCCGCTTGGGCCGACGATGGAGACGAAGTTGCCGGATTGAATCTCGAACGAAATCTTGTCCAGCGCGGTAACGGTCCTCGCGCCGCCGGTAAAAACTCGGGAGACTTCTTCTACCGTGATCAGCGGCGGCACTTCGGAACCTGAGCGAACGTAATAATCCGTTTATCGCGTGATGAACTGATTAATGAATGCTTCTTTCGCCGTCACTTTCCGTCCGATATCGAAAAACTCATTAACGATCTTTACGGTTTTTTCCGTGATGTCAGGCTTCATGTAACCTAGACCTGACTGCACAGATTCCGGCGGCAAAAAGACCTCGGTGAGAGCATTCTTCAGTTGCACGGTCGCCAGGTACTGGTCCAGCTCCGGCTTGTGTTTGAGCAGAATCTTGAGCGCCTCCTCTTGATGATCGCGCGCGTAGCGTAAGCCCTCCAAAGTCGCCTCAACATAGGCGCGCACGAATTCCGGGCGCTTCTTAACGTCTTCTTCTTTCACTACAAGGCCGGTCCCGTAGATATCGAGACCGGTGTCTTTCATGAAAATTCGATTGACCTTAATTCCGACCTTGCTTGCCGCCAATTCCGCGATCTCGTCGTTCGAGGCTCGGTACATGACGATAAAATCCGCTTTCTTGGTCGCCAGCGCCGCCGGCTGAAGCGGCGCCGCCGTCTCCTGAATGCGAATGGCCTTGTAGTCGACCTTATTGATCCGGCAATAAGCCGGCATCAAATACCATTGGGCCTGCCCGGGACTGATCGCATAGGTCTTTCCTTCGAGGTCCTTCAGTTGTTTGATGTTCGTGTCTTCGCGCCACATGACGGTCGCGGGAACGTAGCCGAACTGCGCTACCGTCTGAATCGGCGTTCCCCGCGAGCGGGCGACGATCGTGGTGGAGATATCGGCAAAACCGAAGTCGGCGCCGCCGGCGCCGATCGTCCGCACCGTGTCCGCCGAGCCCGTGCTCGATTGAATCGTCACGTTCAAACCGCGCTTGGCATAGAAGCCTTTATCCAACGCTACAAACCAGGGCGCGTGCTTGCCGCCAATGATAAAATCCATGCGCACGTTCGCGGGCTTCAGCTCGGCCGCCCAGGCTTGCGCGCCAAGGCCAAGGACGGCAAACCAAAAAGCGGCGGCGACCATTCTTCCTATCCACTGTTCAAGCTGAGCCATGCTTCCCCTCCGGCAACCAAATTAGAATGAGCCCTCGACTTCCCGCACCGCGGCGCTCCAAGGCGCCAGCTTTCTTTGAACAAATTCCGCCAGCCAGAACAGCCCCAGCGACAGCATCGCGAGAATCAAAAGAATCACCAGCGCAAACGCCGTATCCAAACTGTAGTTGGCTTGTAGCACCAGATAGCCGAGTCCCTCGTTGGCGGCGACGAACTCGGCGACAATGGCCCCCGTGACGGAGAGCACGATCGCGACTTTGATACCGGCGAACATGTAGGGCAAGGAATTGGGCAAACGAATTTTCTTGAACACATCCAATGCCGAGGCGCGGTTGACGCGCGCCAGATCCAGCAATTCCGGCTCGACTTCCTTCAGTCCCACCACGGTGTTCACGACGATAGGAAAAAATGCGACCAAAAACGCAATGCCGATTTTTGAAAACAGACCGTAGCCCACCCAGATCACCATGAGCGGCGCGAAGGCGCTCTTGGGCATGGCGTAGAGAATGACGATCAAAGGATAGATGGTATTCTGGAGATGGCGCGAGTAGACCACCGCGATCGCAAAGCCGACGCCAAGGACCAAAGACAAAACGAAACCGCCGAAGGCTTCGATAAAAGTGATCAACGCGTGATTGCCGAGTATCGGCATCTTCTTGATAAACGCTGTCACAAGATCGCCCGGCGGCGGCAGGATAAAAGCGGGAACCTTGATCACTTCGACGAGGATTTCCCACAGCACCAAGAGCGCGACGAAAAATAAAATCGGCTCAGCGACATTCTTCCAGGAAGATTTCACGGCTCCACTCCGCGCCGACGTTAATGGAAAGACCCGGTTGTGTCAACAAAGTGACGGGCCTCGGCAGATCCTCTTGACCGAATACGCGAGAGGTAAAGAAAGATGTCTCTGCTGTCTAAGACGCGAAAACGCACTTTGAAGTCTTTGAGGCTGATCAAATGGGTCCAAATACGAGGGCGGCGTAATTTTACAATATGATTGAGCGAGCGGACCAAGCGCAACGAAGAGGGTGGGCCTTTCTCATCAGGCTCAAGGTTCTTGGTGCTCGGGTTTGATCTGGCTGTGGTCGAGCAGCATGTCGCGCTTGCGCCGAATCATTTCGCGCTCTTGATGCAAGAACCGCTCGACGGCCCGGCGTAAATTACCATCGACGATGAAGTGCGCGCTCGTCGTGTGCTCGGGGTCGAGGCCGCGTAATTGTTTGAAGCTGCCGCCGGCGCCGGCCTCGAAGCGGCGCAAGCCCGTGCGGATCGAGTGCTCGATGGCGGAGTAGTAGCAGACGTTGAAGTGCAAAAACGGATGCTCTTCGAAGGCGCCCCAGTAGCGGCCGTACATCGCGATCTCGTCGCGCACGTTGAACGTGCCGGCGATGATCTTGCCGCCACGCTCCGCCAGCATGAGACAGAGATTCGCCGCGAAGCGCCGCTGCAGCTCATCAAAGAATTGCTGGGTCAGATACTGCCGCCCGTAATAGAGTCGATCGACGTGATCTTTATAGAGCCGAAACATGGTGCGCAGGTGCTTCTGCGTCAGCTCCTCTCCTTCGTAGGCACGGATCGTGATCCCGCGCTTTTCCATTTCGCGCCGTTCGCGCTTGACCTTGTTGCGCCGGTCGCTGCGAAAGCTTCCGAGGTAGTCGTCGAAGGAGTTGAAACTGCGATTCTGCCAGTGAAACTGAATCCCCGTGCGTGGGAAAAAACCGACCGCTTCCAGCGCCTCGCGCTCCTCGGGAAGGCAAAAATTAACGTGCACGGAGGAGATCTTGTTGTCGGCGGCGATCTTCGCCAGCGCTTGTCCGAGAAGACGAATGAGCGCAACGCGGTCGGTGCCCGGCGCGATGAAAAACCGGTTTCCGGTCACCGGCGTGAACGGAATACCGACCAGCATCTTGGGATAGTATTGGATTCCCGCGCGGTGCGCCGCCTCGGCCCATTCGTAGTCGAAGACAAATTCTCCCATGCTGTGAAGCTTCAAGTACATGGGGCAGGCTGCCAGAAGCACGTCCGATCGTTCCGCAACCAGATGATGCGGCAGCCAGCCTGACTCTTCGCTGACGCAGCCCGATTGTTCGAGGCTGTCGAGCCAATCCCATCTGGCAAACGGGGTGCTTCCGCTTGCCAGAGAGTCCCACCGATCGCGCGAAAGCTCCGAGATTCTCCGAACAATTCTGATCGAGATGTCGTCCGCCATCCAGTCGAGCCTATCATGAGTCGGCGCCCGGATAAAACTTTTGTGCCTCGGGCTCATCGCGAGCCGGCGCCGGCCGAGTGCCCTTGACAAGCGGTGCCGGCAATCTTATTGATTACTCACCTGAACCTCTTATGGTCATCTACAACCTCATCTGCAAGAAGAAGCACGCTTTCGAAGGCTGGTTTCCAAGTTTTGAAGACTTCCAAAAGCAAGCGGACAAAAAACTCATTTCCTGCCCGACCTGCGGCACGACCAAGGTGGAAAAAATGCCCCACGCCTGCGCCGTGCACGTGAAGAAAGAACAGCCAGTGCCGGCCGTGAAGAAACAGGCGGAGACCCCGAGTCCGGAGGCGCCGCCTTCGCCGGCGGAGTTCAAGGAGATGCTCCTTCGCGTGCATCATTACGTCAAGCAAAATTTCGAAGACGTGGGTCCTCGTTTTGCCGAAGAGGCGAAGCAGATTCACAAGGGCGAAGCCGAAGAGCGGCCGATTCACGGCACCGCGACCGTGAAGGAAGCCAAGGAGCTGGCCGAAGAAGGCGTGCCGTTCATTCCCCTGCCCAAGCCGGAGCTCGACAGCTAGCTCCGGACTCTTTTCACAATCTTATCGTTCTCATCCGGCGCCGCCGCGAGGCGGCGTTCTTGTTTCCGTGCTTGCATTCGGACGGCGTCTGCGAAATAGAATCGTCATCCACCGAGACGGGAGAATCCCATGCTGTTGATCAACAACCAGGCCGTCGAGCAGATCCTCGACATGAAAGGTTGCATCGAGGCGCTGGAAACGGGCTATCGCGATCTTGTCCGCGAGCGCGCCAACTATCGCGGCCGCTACGATTTTTTCGTGCCCAACGACGATCCCAAACTGATGTACCGCTGGGGCACCATGGAAGGCGCTTCGCGGACCTTCGAGACCATGGCGATCCGCATGAAGTCGGACATGCTCGAATGGCCGGAAGGCAAGACCGTGGAAAAATATTGCGTCGCGCCCGGCACCTTCTGCGGCATCGTCATGGTTTTTTCCACCCGCAACGGCGAACCGCTGGCGATCATCAACGACGGCCTCATCCAGCATATGCGCGTGGGCGGCTGCGCCGGCCTGGGCGTGAAGTATCTCGCCCGGGAAGACGCCGGGGTCGTCGGCATTCTTGGCTCCGGCGGCATGGCGCGCACCTACTTGCTGGCCTTCAACGAGGTGCGCAAGATCCGCGAAGTGCGCGTCTACAGCCCGACCAGGAAGAATCGCGAAAGTTATGCGACAGAGATGAGCCAGCGGCTCGATTTGAGAATCGTACCGATGGAGAATCCTCACGACGCCGTACGCGGCTGCGACATCGTCGCGACCTGCACGGATTCCATCCAGGTGATCGTCGACGACCCGGCGTGGATCGAGTCCGGCATGCACCTCACCTGCGTCAAAGCCAACGAATGGAACCCGGAGATCGTCACGAGCTCCGATCTCGTCATCAAGATGGGCCGTCCGACGAAACATCTCGATGAGGGACAGATGCGCATCGGCGGCGAAGCCGCCGTGGTCGCCGGCAACGCCGAAGAGGTCAAACGTATCGCCAATCCGAAAGTCGACATCTTCTCCCGCGACTTCCCCCTGCTCACCGATATCATGTCGGGCAAGATCCCAGGGCGAACCGATCGCCGTCAAGTGACCTTCTTCGCCAACAGCGGCACGCAGGGCCTGCAGTTCGCCTCCACCGCGGGCTATGTCGTGCGTGAAGCCAAACGCCGCGGCCTGGGCCAGGAAATTCCGACGAGCTGGTTTTTGCAGGATATTAGAGACTAAACAAATGGTCGGAACGTGCGATTCGTTTGACGAGTCCAACCGCCACTACATTTAGCCAGAGGTTGAATCATGGCCCATACGCGCGTCTTCACCTCAGAGGAAGCGATTGCCGCTTTACAAGACTCGGTCCACGGCAAGGCGGCGAATTTCTACGCCATGTACTCCAGCGTGCTCGGCGGCATCGTAACCGATCCCGCTCTCATGGTGCTGCCGCTCGACGATCACATGGTGCATCGCGGCCACGCGGTGTTCGACACCGCGACGCTGACGCATGGCATGCTCTATCAGCTCGATCCTCATTTGGATCGCTTGATCAAATCGGCTGAGGGCGCGCGGATCGCGCTGCCGTTTCCGCGCGAGCAGTTGCGCCGCATTATCTTGGAGACCGCAGCCGCAAGCCGGCGGCGCGACGGGTCCGTGCGCTACTGGCTCTCCGCCGGCCCCGGCGGCTACGCTCTTGGGCCGGCGGAATGTGTCGGCAGCAGCTTTTATGTGATCGTTTTCAAGCAAGAGGCATATCCGGAAAGCTACTACAGCGACGGTATCAAGCTCATCACCAGCCGGGTGCCGATCAAGCCGCCGCTTTTTGCCCGTATCAAGTCGACTAATTATTTGCCCAACGTGCTCGTCGTTATGGAAGCCAAAGACCGCGGCGCCGACAACGGCGTGTTCATCGATGCACGCGGTATGGTCGCGGAAAGTTCCAACATGAACGTGGCGTTCGTCACCCGGGATCGCGTGCTGCGCCATCCGCCGTTCGACGCGATCCTGTCGGGCGTCACGATCCAGAGAGTTCTCGACTTCGCTCAGCGTCTCGTGCAGCAAGGCGTGCTAAGCGGCGTGCGCGTCGCCGATATCTCTGTAGAAGAGGGTCGCGACACCGCAGAAATGATGCTCATCGGCAGCTCGATCAAAGTCGCGCCGGTGGTGGAATGGGACGGACAGAAGATCGGCGACGGCAAACCCGGAGTGGTGACCCAAAAGCTGCTGGCAATGTGGAACGAGGACGCTGCATCGTCACAGGACCAGCTTGTCGCCGTGCCTTACAGCGAAGGTGTTTGACGGCACCCATACCGTGCGGCGATTCAGATCAAGTACCAACTATGCGTAACCGGATCATCGTAATTGCTGCCGCCGTTATCGGCTTCACCCTGTTGAGCGTCAACTTCCTGGCTGAGTGGAACAAAGATTTTCTTATCGGGCAGCGCGGAGCGGGAGCTGGGGCGGAGGATTTCCGTGGAGCGGATCGAAGTCACCTATTGGCCGCTCGGAGCGCGTTTGGTCAATTTTACCCTGGCCGACGATCCCGCCTTTTCCGCCGAGGATTTTGTCCGCGCCAACGCGCTTCGCGTAGAGCTTCGCCTTCTGCCCTTGTTCATCGGCCGATTCATTCCCAAAAGGATGACGCTTGAATCGCCCAGCATCACGGTGGTTCGCGACGCGCGAGGTCGCTACAACTTCGATACGCGCGGCGGGAAAGAGAAAAACCGCCGGCGGCGCGATCGCGGCGCCGAAACGTCACCCGTTGAACGGGAGGACAGCCGGAGCTTCTGGGCGCCGGCCCTCGATATTTCCGACGGCACGCTGCGTTTCCGCGACCTGACCGACGGTAGCGAGCTCACCGCAACACAGATCAACCTGAAAACAACCGAGATGGAATCCGGCGATCCCTTTGAAATTCATCTGGCGGCCGCGGTCATGGCTGCCAAACCCAACTTGCAACTCGTGACCCAGATCGGGTCGATCGGGGATCATCGTGACTTTCGCGACGTGCCGCTCGCGGGCGAAATAAACGCAACGGATCTCGATCTCGGCAAAGTCAACAAGGCACTGCCGCAGTTCAGGAAGGCGTTGCCCAGAGCGCTGCGCTTCGACGGCATCTACACGATCAAGGAACTCAAATTCGCCGGCTCATTGAACAACCTATCGCTCAAGGGCGCCGTCACGGGAACCGACGCATCCTTCCGCTTCGAATGATACGCAGAATTTGTCGTAAACATTCGGCAACGAGGCTTGTGCAAGAAGACTGACCGACCAGATTTAGACGATTACGGTATGGTACGATCTCAGGAAAGGACTTCGCCTGAGTTTCCGTCAATTCGCTGCTAACTGAACAAAGCGTTTTTTCATCTCTTCAATTTTGCTGAGATAGCGCTGCAGGCTGTGCGTGCCGCAGAGCTCACCTGGCTTCACTTTAAAACCATGGGCGGCGAAGCTCTCCCCTCTCTTCGCGCCACACAGATGAACGACTGTGGCCAGCCTTTGTTTTTGCGCCACGCTGGCCTTGGCCATACGACGATCGGCGAGAATATCGGTCACCGTCTGGTGCAAGTACGCGGCGGTCATTTCGATCGCATGACTCGGCACCGTGCGAGCATAGAGGTTATTGAACCAGCAGGAACCCGGATCGTGCCATGGACCGTCGGTCAAAACCGCGTGATCGCGGATGCAAAACTTGCGTGCCTGAGCGAACGTCCCATCGGTGATTTGAAACATACCGACCGCGCTCGACGCAGGCCGATAGATTTCAAAGGGACGCCACGTCCACTGCCAGCGCCAATACGTGCGCGCGATGGGATTACCGTCGCTCTCGACTTGCGCGAGCGCGGCGAGAAATTCAGGTGAGACGATACTGGTGGAATGCTCCTCGAAGAGTGGGCCGTAGTTTAGCCAGGTCGATGCGGGACTCTTCGACAACGAGGCACTGATCAACGCGAAGATTTCCCCCGGCTTCCGCACAACCTGATAGATCAGGTTAATCGCAAAAAACCCAAGGATCCCAAGCAAACACCACGCCGCGATCGCGGCTTTCCAGTGAAACCGCGCATTTCTTCTGGACTTTCGCCTGGGATATCGAACGCCGCTGTAAACGGTAGCCGCCATGTCAAACGATCAATCTCTCCGTCATTTGGTTCCATGCAAACTACTAGTTTGAAGCTCGATTAGTCTACTCACAACCTTGCTTTCGTTTGATCCCATGATCTTTGTTGGCACTGCGTCAGCGAGGGTGTTTCGTGACGTCGACGCCATCAGCGATGGGACCAGATTCCCTGACGCCATTCGTCGTCAGCTCCAAAACTGCCGAGTGTTTCTTTTAGTCATAGGTCCTGGCTGGCTCACCGTCAAAGACGAAAGCGGCGAGCGCCGACTCGATGATCTCTCGGACCGGGTGCGGATCGAAGTCGCCACTGCATTGAACCAAACTCCTTGCATCATTGCCGTCACCGTCGGCAATGCCCGATACCTACTTCTTCGCCGGATCGTAGCCAAGGATGGGCGCGAGCCAGCGCTCGACCTCCACGACTTTCATACCCTTGCGGGCGGCGTAAGACTCCACCTGATCTTTGCCGATCGAATGGACTGCGAAGTAGTGAGCCTCGGGGTGCGCGAAGTAAAGGCCGCTGACCGACGCCGCGGGATACATGGCGAAACTTTCGGTGAGCGTGATGCCGGTCGCTTCGCCAGCTTGGAGCAGGCTGAAAATGATAGGCTTCTCGGTGTGATCGGGCTGGGCGGGATAACCCGGCGCTGGGCGGATACCCCGATATTTTTCTTGAATCAGATCTTCAGGAGTCAACTTTTCATCCCTGCCGTAGCCCCATTCCGCGCGCGCTTGTTTATGCAAATACTCCGCGAAGGCTTCAGCGAGGCGGTCGGCCAAGGCTTTCACCATGATCGAATTATACGGGTCCTGTTCTTTTTCGAAGCGCTCGGCCAACTCTTGGCAGCCATGTCCCGCCGTGACCGCGAACGCGCCGATGTAGTCGAGGTGTCCACTGTCGCGCGGCGCGATGAAGTCGGCGAGAGCGAGCTGCGGCTTGCCGCGCTGGTTGTCTTTCTGCTGGCGCAAGGTATGCAATCGCGCCAGCTCTTTCGTGCGCGTCACATCTTCATAAACGATGATATCGTCGCCGTCGCTGTTCGCCGGGAAAAACCCATGGACGCCCTGCGCGGTGAATAGTTTTTTCTCGACGACTTCCTTGAGCAATTCTTGCGCGTTGGCGAACAGCTCGCGTGCCGCCGGGCCGCGCGCGGGATCGTGGAGCAGATCCGGATAACGCCCGCGCATCTCCCAGGTATGAAAGAACGGCGACCAATCAATATATCGCACCAATTCCGTCAAAGGAACATCCTGCAAAACCCGCCGTCCGATGAACTCAGGCACGGCGATATGTTGATCATCCCATTCCGTGTGCAGCTTGTGCCGTAGCGCTTCTTCGTAGGTCAGCAACTGCGTGCCGGCCCGGCTTTCAAACTGTTCGCGAATCTCCTGCTGGTCCTTGCGATTCTGTTGATCGAGCGCCTCGCGCGTGTCGGGCTTGGTCAAGGCTCCGACCACGGGCACTGCCCGCGACGCGTCGATGACATGAATCGTTTCGTGCTTGTAGGCCGGCGCAATCTTGACACCGGTATGGCGCTTGCTGGTCGTCGCGCCGCCGATGAGCAGCGGCAGATTCAAGCCGCGCCGGTCCATCTCCCCGGCGACGTGGACCATCTCGTCGAGGGACGGCGTGATCAAGCCACTGAGACCGATGATGTCGGCTTTTTCTTGAATCGCGGTTTCGATGATCTTGTCCGCCGGCACCATCACGCCGAGATCGATGACATCGTAGTTGTTGCAGCTCAGCACGACGCCGACGATGTTCTTGCCGATGTCGTGAACGTCGCCTTTGACTGTGGCGAAAACCAATTTCGTCCGTTTGCTCACGTCCTGCGCGGCTTTTTTCTCCGCTTCGAGAAACGGCGTCAGATAGGCAACGGCTTTTTTCATCACGCGCGCGCTCTTGACCACCTGCGGCAAGAACATCTTGCCCGAGCCGAAGAGATCACCGACCACGTTCATGCCGTCCATCAACGGCCCTTCGATCACGGCCAAGGGCTTGCCGTATTTGGCCCGCGCCTCCTCGACGTCTTGATCGATGAAATCGGTGATCCCTTTCACCAGCGCGTGCGACAGACGCTCTTCCACTGTACCCGAACGCCAGCTGTCGTCCTTTGTGACCGCTTTGTCGGTTTTCTTGACCGTTTCCGCGAAGGTGACGAGCCGCTCGGTGGCATCGGGCCGGCGATTGAGCAGCACGTCCTCCACCAGCTCGAGCAAGTCCCGAGGAATTTGCTCGTAGACCGTCAGCATGCCGGGATTGACGATGCCCATGTCCATGCCGGCTTTGATGGCGTGATACAGAAATGCCGAATGCATCGCCTCGCGCACCGGATTGTTGCCGCGGAAAGAAAAGGAAATATTGCTCACCCCGCCGCTCACTTTCGCCAGCGGCAGATTCTGTTTGATCCAGCGGGTCGCCTCGATGAAATTGACGGCGTAACTGTTGTGCTCCTCGATCCCAGTGCCGACAGTAAGGATGTTGGGGTCGAAAATGATGTCCTGCGGCGGGAAGCCGATTTGCTCGGTGAGAATTTTATAGGCGCGTCCGCACACCTCGATTTTTCTTTCGAATGTATCGGCCTGGCCGATCTCGTCGAAGGCCATGACGATCACGGCCGCGCCGTAGCGGCGCACCAGCTTTGCCTGGGCGATAAATTTTTCTTCGCCCTCTTTGAGACTGATCGAGTTGACGACGCCCTTTCCCTGCAGGCACTTGAGCCCAGCCTCGATGATTTCCCACTTGGAGCTGTCGACCATCACCGGCACGCGCGCAATCTCTGATTCGCCGGCGATGAGTCTCAGGAATTTGACCATCGCCGCCTTGGAGTCGAGCATGCCCTCGTCCATGTTGATGTCGATGATCTGCGAGCCGCCTTCGACTTGCTGGCGCGCCACGCTCACCGCTTTGTCGTAATCGTCGGCAAGGACGAGCTTGGCAAATACCGGCGACCCGGTTACGTTAGTGCGCTCGCCAACGTTGACAAAATTCGATTCGGGCCGAACCGTGACGCTTTCCAGGCCGCTCAAACGCAAGTACGGCTCGACTTCCGGGACACGCCGCGGCGGCTTGCCTCGGACAGCGGCGGCAAGTGCCGCAATGTGCGCCGGCGTCGTGCCGCAGCAACCGCCGACGATATTGAGCCAGCCGTTGTCGACCCATTCGCGCAGCTGCGGTGCCAAGGACTCCGGCGTCTCCGGAAATCCCGTCGGCAGAAGCGGGTCGGGAAGACCGGCGTTGGGATGACAGCTCACGTAAATCGGCGCGATTTGCGCCAACTCGTCGATCAGCGGACGCATCTCTTTCGGACCGAGCGCGCAGTTCATTCCGACACTCAGCAGCGGCACGTGGGAGATCGAGTTCCAGAATGCTTCGACGGTCTGGCCGGTGACGCCACGGTTGCTGCCGGGCTGAATGAACGTGACCGAAGCCATGAGCGGCAAGCGAATATTTCTCTCATCGAATAGTTTCAGAATCGCAAAAAACGCGGCCTTGGAGTTGAGAGTGTCGAAGATGGTCTCCACCAGCAGCACGTCGGCGCCGCCGTCGACCAAACCGCGCGCCTGATCGTAGTAAGCCTCAACCAGTTCCTCGTAGGTTACGCCGCGGGTGGCCGCGCTTTGCACGTCGGTGGAAATCGAGCAGGTCCGATTGGTCGGGCCGATGGCGCCGGCGACGAAGCAAGCTCGCGACGGATCCTTCGCGGTGACGAGCTCGACCGCTTTTTTTGCGGCCTTCGCCCCCGCCAGGTTCAGCTCGTACGCGTAAGGCTCCAGTTTGTAGTCCGCCATCGAGATCGAGGTGGAGTTGAACGTGTTGGTCTCGACCATATCGGCGCCGGCTTCGAGATACTGCGCATGGATCTCGGTAATCAGCTCGGGCTGGGTGATGCAGAGCACGTCGTTGCAGCCTTTGAGATCATGGGAGTGAGCTGCGAACTGAGCGCCGCGAAAGGCTTGCTCGTCGAGCTTATGCGCCTGGATCATCGTGCCCATCGCGCCGTCGAGGATGAGCAAGCGCTCGGCCAAAATCTCCCGGAGTTGTTTTTCCAGATCGTTCATCGGTTCGTTTTCTTCTTTGTCTTCGGCTTCAATCCCGGCAAAGTCGCGCGCGCGACGAAAATTTCGACCGGCCGGTTGCCGTTGCGCGCCATTTTCTCGCCGGCGAAAGAGCCGGTCAGGTCGTAATCCACAGATTGCACGCCCGCGCCGCGAAACCATTGCTCGATCGAACCGCGGTTGAAGCCGAGCCACTGGTGCGCCATCTGTTCGCGCATCCACTCCTGCTTGTGTTCGACGACATCGACCAAAATCACCGAACCGCCGGGGCGCGTGATGCGGCAAAGCCCGGCGATGGCACGCTCGGGATCGGGCAGAAAATGCAAAACCATGACGCAGAACGCAGCATCGACGCTAGCGGTATCCAGCGGCAGCTGGAGCGCGTCGCCTTGACGAAATTCGACGTTATCGAGCTTGCGCTCCCGAGCCACTGCTTTTGCTCTTCGCAACATTTCTTGGGAAAGATCGATGCCGATCACCTTCCGCGCAAAACGCGCTAATTCGACTGTCAGACTGCCCGTGCCGCAGCCGATATCGGCGAGGGTCAGATCGCGGGGAAGTAATTTCTCGATGGCGAGGGAAGTCACCCGATCGTCGAAATAACTCTTGCGGATCCGTTCCCAATCGCCGGCCAGCGATTCAAAGTAGCTCTGCGACCTTTGCAGGCGTTTGCGCCGGGTCTCCTCCAAACGCGCCTGGTCCTTCTTCATTTCTGGGATATCGCCGAGCCGGGAATGAAGCGACTTGAAGAGCTCGCGCGCCGGCTCGGGCATGGGCTGGCGCGCCGAAAAGTAAACGCTCGTTCCTTCCTTGCGGTCCTGGACAAATCCGGCCTCGCGCAGGATGGCGAGATTGCGCGACACCGAGGACTGCATCGACGCCACCACGTCCTGCACCTCCCCGACCGTCAGCTCCTCTTCGGCGACCGCGGCAAGAATCCGCAGGCGCAAAGGGTCGGCAAGCGCTTTAAGCGTGCGCACAAACTCCATAAATCCATCCAGACTCAATCATTATATTTAAATATTGTGATATTTCAATATCACGGCCGCGGTTTGTGTCTGACCTGAAACGGAGGCTTCAGCGTGTATAGATGACTTGGCGGTCGATCACTGAGCGGAATACCGCAAGAAGATTGTCGTGGGGATGCGCTAACCCGTGGGCGGGGGAAAACAAATCCAGAACATGATGGATGGCTTCGATGGTCGCATAGCAGTGCGACCGCGGCTGGCGGCGGATTCGATAACTCGACGCGGCCGGCGGCTCAAAACGTATGCGCGGCAAGCTCGCCACGTTCCGACTTAGGCGCAGCATTTTGCGCACGCTCTTCCAGGTCCCATCCAGGAGAAATACAACCAAGTGCCGCCCTGTCGGGACAAGCGCCAGGCGTTCTGCCGGCGTTTGCCGCGTCAGATTGGTTGCGTCCTCGCTAGGATAAAGCAGCACAGGAAAGAAAGATGGGTTTTGGATCTCGCGCTCGATTCGTTCATCGCGCGAAAAATCGACCCCATCGAGCAGCAGGGAATTACTCAAGCAAAGGTGCGCCATGCGGCCGGTGCCGAGACGATGCTTTGCCTCGCGCGGTTGGCGCAAGATCACAAACCGAGGCTCTGAATCGAACGGCGCGACAAGCGCACAATAACAACCAGTGCGCGGGCGGCGGCACGAATGGCACATGGCGCGGAATTCGACGTCAGAGGAGAACATGTCTGTTTTTCCTATACGCATTTAATCGATGTCGGCGTTAGCCGACTTTCTGCGCCAGGATGCCGGCGCGAAACGACGGCTCCGTGCCATCCAAAAACTTACCTTCACGGTAAAGCAGAACGCGAAAGTCGCGGAACTGATCCAGCAGCTCGTTGTGATCGAATAAGTAGTCCTGATTCTTCGGATGGCCAACGGCTCGTTGATCGATCAAATACGTGTCGAATATTACGTGACCGCCGGGCTTGAGCGCGCCTTTGAGGCGCGGCATGAGCGAACGTTGAAGGTAATTGATGTTGACGATCAGGTCATACTCTCCGGCAGCTACCTGGAGATCTTCCAGGTCGGCCTGTTGCCAGGTAATCGAGAGCGAATTCGCCTTTGCACGCTCGCGGCCGTGCTCCAGTCCGACCGGCGAGATATCGATCGCGGTAACCTGAAAGCCGCGGGACGCGAGAAACAGCGCGTTGCGACCCTTTCCGCAGGCGACATCGAGCGTCTTGCCCGGCGCAATCGTCCAATGACCGCTGTCGATGATCTCCTGCAAGAAGCGCGAAGGCTCTCCGCCGCCGCGACGTTCAGCGTGCAAGCGATTCCATCTGCTTTGATCATCTAACGTCATCAGACGGCGCGCGCCAGAGTCACGACATAAACCCGCTCCGCACCGCTACGTTTAAGCGTGCGGCTGCATTCGTTCACCGTCGCCCCGGAAGTGTACACGTCGTCGACTAATAGTACTTTCTTACCTTCGAGCGATCGGCCGGGCGCCAGCGCGAACGCGCCGCGAACGTTGCGCCGCCGCTCTTCTTCATTGAGCTGAGTCTGGGGCGGGGTTTCTCTGATACGGCGGAGCACAAAGGCATCCGTCGAAATACCGTAGGCTTTGCTCAACTGTCGTCCCAGTAAGAGGGCCTGGTTGAAGCCGCGCCAGCGTAGCCGCTTGGGATGAAGCGGAACGGGAACGATCACGTCAGCGTCGCAACCTCTCAAAAATTCCCGACAGCCGCGCGCCATCAAACGGCCGAGCGGCTTGCCGAGAGAGACCTTGCGGCCGTATTTGAATTTGTGCACCGCTTGACGCAGCGGATGTTCGTCGGCCTCTTCGCGCGGATAGTACGCCCACGCCCAAGCGTGGGCGAATTGCGGCGGCCGCGCCAGACAGGCGCCGCAGGTATGATCGTCGCCGCTCGCGTCGGGAAAGGGGCGCCCGCAAGCACTACAAATCGGATGCGCAATGAGCCGGATTCTGCCCCAACATTCGGCGCAGAAGTACTCCGCGTCCCGGCCACAGAACGTCCTGGTGCAGGCGCGGCAGCGCGGCGGATAGAGCCAATCGACTAGCCAGTCAAGGCGATCCGTCATCGACGGCCGAAGGGAAAGTTCCATGGCGGCCGGAGTTTAGCAAAACAGGAATGATTTGCGAACTTAAACTGCAGTTTTCCGAAGCACCTGGAAAAATTCCTTTGAATTGTAACCCCTCGTTGGGAAAGAGGGGAATGGAGAGATTATCGAGGTCATCGCGCGCAAACTACGCAGCGAACTTTTTGTCCAGGACGCTAGCTTTCGACGATCAGCGAACGCCCGCTCATCTCCTTGGGCTGTGGCAGATTCAACAGCTGCAACAACGTCGGCGCGATGTCGATGCCAGACCCCTGCGTCAAACGGCTTTTTCGTCGTTCTTCATCGACCAGAATCACCGGCACCAGGTTGGTCGTATGCGCCGTGTGCGGCATGCCAGTATCGTAATCTATCAGTTGCTCGATGTTGCCATGGTCCGCGGTGATCACGACTTTGCCTTTTTTGCTCATTGCAGCGTCGACGACTTTTTCCAAGCACTCGTCGATCACCTCCACGGCGCGCACGGATGCTTCAAAGTTGCCGGTATGGCCGACCATGTCGGCATTGGCGTAATTGGCAATCACTAGGCCGACGTCCCGCTCGCGTACGTATTTCACCAGTGCTTCGGTTACCTCACGCGCGCTCATCTCCGGCTTCATGTCGTACGTCGCAACGTCGCGCGGAGAAGGAATCAAAATGCGTTCTTCGCCGGGAAATTTCTCTTCTTCGCCGCCGTTGAAGAAGTAAGTTACATGCGCGTATTTTTCCGTCTCTGCGATGCGAAGCTGTCGGACATTCGCCTGGCTTGCGACTTCGCCTAGAATTTTGCGGATTTCACGCGGCGCGTAGGCGACCGGAACTTTAAAAGTTTCGTCGTACTGCGTCATGGTCACGTAGGTGGCGAGATCGATGCGCCGCTTGCGGTGGAACTCCTTAAAGTCTGCGTCTGTCAGGGCACGAGTCAATTCGCGCGCGCGATCGGCCCGGAAATTAAAAAAGATCACGCCGTCGCCATCCCTGATCAATCCTTCGGGGGCGACGCCCTCAATCACGGTGGGCAAAACGAACTCATCGGTTATCTTTTCTTTGTAACTGGCGCGGATTGCCTCTAAAGCCGAGGCTGCTTTGTTCCCGACGCCTTCGGTCAAACATAAATACGCTTTCTCGACCCGATCCCAGCGTTTGTCACGGTCCATCGCGTAATAGCGGCCGGTGACCGTGGCGATCTTTACGTTCGCATAGGACTTCAACTTTTCTTGGAGATCGAGCATGAACTGCTCGGCGCTGTTCGGTGGCGTATCGCGGCCGTCAAGGAACAGGTGGAGGTAAACCGCACCGACCTGCTCGCGACGCGCCATCTCGATGATCGCTTCCATATGGCGCTGGTGGCTGTGCACGCCGCCGTCGCCGAGAAGACCCAAGAGATGCAAGCGATTGCTCTTCGCCTTGGTTTTACGCAGCGCATCAAGCAGCACCGGATTCTTAAAGAAGGTGCCGTCGTCGATATCTTTGTGGATGAGGGTAAGGTCTTGATAGACAATCCGGCCGGAGCCCAGGATCATATGGCCGACTTCGGAATTGCCCATCTGCCCGTCTGGCAGGCCGACATCGGTGCCCGACATCGAGAGACGGGAATTTGGATAGTTTTTCAAAAGCTCGTCGAGATTCGGAGTCGCAGCGTTGGCGACCGCATTGGCTTCTTTTCTCGGATTGATGCCGAATCCGTCCAAGATCACGAGAATCACTGGCGTCGTGCTCAAAGGTTTTCCTTTCAGTTGCCGGTTGCCTCGAACCGGCGGAACGGTGGCGTCGCGTTATTGTTGGGCGAGCGTTTCGTTGCCGATCTGAAATTGATCGACGAGTTTGGCAACCGGCTCCGGCAGCTTGGCCTTCGGCGCTTGACCCCAAAGACCGTCGAGATCGTAAAATTCGCGCACCGGCTCGTAGAAAACATGAACGATGACGTCGGAAAAATCGATCAGTGCCCAGTGGCCGCGCTGGGCTCCTTCGACGGCATAGGGCCGTAGACCTTCCTCGGCGGCGTTTTCCTCTATGCCTTGTGCGATGCTCTGCACCTGACGATCGGACCGCCCTGAGCAAACGATGAAGTAATCGGCAATGGAAGTGTGCTCATGAACGTCCAGCACGATCAGATCGCAGGCTTTTTTGTCGAGAGCAAAACGAGTCAGGAGGAGAGCTTTTTCCCAGGAGCTGATTTCTGCCAAGGTCGTCACCGCGGGTTGCGCCCGTTGTTATAAAGCGCGCGCCGTTTGATATAATTTTCTACTTCCGACGGTACCAGATAACGGATCGATTTCCCTTCTTTCACGAGCGCGCGAATCTCCGAGGCCGATATCGCGATGTCTGTAAGCTCGTCAAAGTACACGCGCGTCCCGCTCCGATGCCGGTAGTTCTTCTGTTTAAAATCATAACAAAACAGTTTTTTTACGGCAACGCCGGTGCCTTTGAGCGGATCTTTTTCTTTGCTGCCCGGCCGCGAGGTGACGATAAAGTTACAGAGGGGAAATATGGCGGCGAAATCTTTCCAAGTACGGATCTCGCGAAAGGCATCGAGCCCGATAATGAAGTAAAGGACATCGTCTTTGTTTAGGGTGGCGGCGAATTCCCGGATGGTGTCGATGGAATAGGAAACCCCGGGCCGCGATATCTCCGCCGTCGAAACGCTGAATTTGGGATTTTTCGCCACGGCCAGACGCACCATCCGCAGCCGGTCCCGTGCTGCCGTCGTCGTCTGCCCGCGCTTATGCGGCGGCAGCGCGGCGGGAATGAAATAAACGCGGTCCAAGTCGAAAGTCTCGCTCACCTCTTCGGCGCTGCGGAGATGTCCCCAATGAATCGGGTCGAACGTGCCGCCGAAAAGACCGATCTTCATAAGGCGTCGATTTGCGCGTGCGGGTTGAATGCGACGAAGATGCGCAACTCGGCGCCGGCTAAACGCGATGTGCGGTCGTTTCGGATTTCGGGTTCCGGGTTTCGGGTTAACTCGAAACCCGAGCGCGAAGCGAGCTCCGAGCCGATCATTCGCGAATCTGCCCGTCGCCAAAGACGATGAACTTCGTGGTGGTCAACTCTTCGAGGCCCATGGGGCCGAAGGCGTGGATCTTGCTCGTGCTGATGCCGATTTCGGCACCCAAGCCGAGCTCGCCGCCGTCGTTGAAACGAGTCGATGCATTGACCATCACCGCCGATGAGTTGACCCGGTCGATAAACTCACGCGAGGTCTGCTCATTGGTCGTGACGATGCTCTCGGTATGTTCGGAGCCGTAGCGTTCAATGTGATCGATCGCCTCATCCATGTCCTTGACAACGCGCACGGCGAGGATCAGATCGAGATACTCCGCGGTCCAGTCGCTCTCGGCAGCTTTCTTGACTCCCGGTGCGAGAGCGCGCGTCTTGTCGCAGCCGCGAACCTCCACCCCGGCAGCTTGGTAATCGTCGATCATCTGCGGCAAAAACTTCGCCGCGACCGCTTCGTGCACCAGCAAAGTCTCCATGGCGTTGCACACCGCCGGCCGCTGCACTTTGGCATTGAAGCAGATACGCTTCGCCATATCCAAAGACGCCTCGACATCGACGTAGACGTGACAAACTCCCTTGTAGTGCTTGATCACCGGAATTTTCGAATTCGCCACCACCGCGCGAATGAGCTCTTCGCCGCCGCGGGGAATGATGAGGTCGATGTACGCTTCGAGCTGCAGCAGCTCGTTGACGAAGGCGTGATCTTTGACTTCGACCATCTGTACGGCGTCCTGCGGCACCGAAGTCTCCGCACACGCTTGCCGCAGCACCGCGCCGATCGCCTGGTTCGAATGATGCGCTTCGCTGCCACCGCGTAGGATGACCGCGTTGCCGGATTTCAGACAGAGCGCCGCCGCGTCCGCCGTCACGTTGGGGCGCGCTTCGTAGATAATACCGATGACCCCGAGCGGGATGCGCATGCGGCCCACTTGGAGACCGTTGGGGCGCTGCCACATTTTTACCACCTCGCGCACCGGGTCGGGCAATGCGGCCACGTCGCGCAAGCCTCTCGCCATCCCTTTCACTCGACCCGCGTCAAGTGTAATGCGGTCGAGCACGGCATTCGAAACTCCGGAGGTCTTTGCAAGTTCCAGGTCTTTGCGGTTCTCCGCGATCAAGAACGCGCTCCGCGCCTCGATCTCGTCCGCCATCAGCGATAGCGCACGGTTTTTTTCCGCAGTCGATACCCGTGCCAACTGACGCGCCGCTGTCTTAGCGCGCTTGCCGAGGTTGAGCGCTTCGTTTTTGAGCATTTTCGATGGCGTGGTCTTGGCCACAGTTTTCACAATACCACGAGGTCATCCCGATGGATGATCTCGTCGTAAGCCTTATAACCCAGCACTTTTTCAATCTCGCTTGTATGCAATCCTTTGATTTGATTCAACTCGTGCGCGCTGTAGTTCACCAGCCCGCGGGCGAACTCGTTGCCCTGCAAATTCAGGCAGCGCACGCATTCGCCGACGCCGAATACACCGCGAACTTCCTTCAAACCGGAAGGAAGCAAGCTCCTGCCCTTCTGCACGAGAGCCTCGTGAGCGCCCGCGTCGACGACAACGTCGCCGGCCGGCTTTAAGGTATAGGCAATCCAGTGCTTGCGATGAGTGAGTCGATTCTGATCGGGCAGAATCAAGGTGCCGACCTGCTCCTCGCTGTCGAAAACCCTTTCCACGGCGCGCGCGCCGAGCCCGTTCGTAATAATCGTCGGGATACCGGCCACGGCGGCCTCTTCGCCGGCAGCAACTTTGGTCGCGATGCCCCCCGTCCCGAGCGCGCTTTGGCTTAATCCATTGATCGCGCCTTTTGCTTCCTTGATATGGTCGATTAAAGGAATCAGCCGAGCGTCGTTGAACAGGCGCGGGTCACGATCGTAAACGCCTTCAACGTCGCTCAGAATCACCAGGAGGTCGGCGCTCAAAAGCGTCGCCACGAGCGACGACAAGTGATCATTGTCACCGAATTTCATTTCCTCGACAGCGACCGTGTCGTTTTCATTGACGATCGGCACAATCGACGATTCCAGCAACATTTGGAAAGTATGCTTCGCGTTGATGTAGCGCTGGCGGTTGGCGAGATCCGCGTGAGTCAACAGAACTTGCGCTACGCTCTTCTCGAATTTCGCGAAGTGGCGTTCGTAGAGGGCCATCAGCTTGATCTGGCCAACCGCCGCCAGCGCTTGCTTCTCCGGGATGGTCTTGGGTCGCTCCTTGCGGCCGAGCCGCGTCATGCCAGCGGCCACGGCACCCGAGCTGACTACGACAATTTCCTTTTTTTGGTCCTGCAGCGCCGCCAGCTCGCGCACCAGCGCGCGCAAACGCGATTCTTCGATGCCTTCGGTAGAGGACAGGATCCGACTGCCGATCTTGACGACGACGCGGCGCACGCGCCGCAAGATTTGTCGTTTATGCTCCAGCGGCGTCACGATCATCCTCGCTGTCTCGTCTGATATTTTCTAACTTGCTTCCGATCGTTTGCACGAGCTTTTTTACGCCCTCCGTGGTGGCTCCGGAGATCGTATGCAGCGGCCGAAACTCTTTGGGTAGCTTCTGCGCCAGCAATTTCGCATTTTCCCTGCCTTCGGGCAGATCGATCTTATTGGCGACGACGATCTGCGGCTTTTCAGCCAATTCGCGATCGAACAGCGCGAGCTCACGATTGACCGTTTTCCAGTCGACGAGCGGATCGTCCGGGTCGATCTTCGAGGCGTCGATTAAATGAATCAACAGATTAGTCCGCATTACGTGCCGGAGAAATTTATGCCCCAAGCCGTGGCCTTCGTGCGCGCCTTCGATCAGCCCGGGAATGTCGGCAACGACAAAACTCTTCCCTTCGCCATAGCCCACCACGCCCAGATTGGGCACCAGGGTCGTGAACGGATAATCGGCAATCTTCGGCCGCACCGCCGAGATCGTCGCAATTAATGTCGATTTACCGGCATTGGGCAAACCGATGATACCGACGTCCGCCAACAACCTGAGCTCGATCGCCAGCTCCCGCTCCTGCCCCGGTTCGCCCGGTTGAGCATAACGCGGGCTTCGGTTGGTCGAAGAGCCAAAATGGGCGTTACCTTTCCCGCCGCGACCGCCCGCCGCAATGACCACCCGCTCGCCGGCTTTTTCCAAATCGGCCAGAACCTCACCCGTCTCTTGATCCCGAATGATCGTACCAACGGGTACTTTGATCACACGGTCTTCTCCGCGCTTGCCGTGGCAGTCACTGCTCGAGCCATGGCCGCCGCGTCCGCCCTTGACCAATTTTTGATACCGCAAATCCAGAAGCGTCGTCAGTTGCGCGTCGGCTTCGGCGATAACATCTCCCCCCGCGCCCCCGTTGCCACCATCCGGCGGGCCGCGGCGCACGAACTTCTCCCGGCGAAAGCTGACACACCCGCGCCCGCCGTCGCCGGCGATAACATGGATCTTGGTTTCGTCAATGAACTTCATGGCAATACACAAATCGTACTTGGGCTCATGCTGGTCGCATTTTCGCCCTTTGCCTTTTTACTTTTGCCTTGCTTCTATCATCCCCTTACCCAAGGCAAAAAAAAAGCCCCGAAAGGGGCTTTTCATTTTGCGACGCTCATCTCACAGAGCGGGTAGCACAGCGACGCGCTTCCTTTCCTTGTCCTTGCGTTCGTAACGAACAACGCCGTCGATCAATGCGAACAGCGTGTAGTCACGACCCATGCCGACGTTCTTCCCCGGATGGATGCGCGTACCGAGCTGGCGCACCAGGATATTGCCCGCGCGCACGGACTCGCCGCCGAAAACTTTAACGCCCCTTCTTTGTCCTTGGCTGTCGCGCCCGTTGCGCGAGCTGCCGCCGGCCTTCTTGTGTGCCATTGCTCTACTCCCCGGTTATGGTTCGATTGCGGTGATTTTCAGCGCGGTCTGATATTGCCGGTGACCCCGCTGCCGGCTGTAGCTCTTCCGGCGTTTTTTCTTGAAGACGATGATTTTCTTGGCGCGGCCTTGGTCGACGATCTCGCCGGTCACTTTCGCATCGGCCACCAGCGGCGCGCCGATCTTGGGATCGCCGTCGCCGCCGACGAAAAGCACGTCCGCCAGGGTTACCTTCTCGCCGACTTCGCCGGCCAATTTTTCGACTTTGACGACCTCGCCTTCGGACACGCGGTATTGCTTACCGCCCGTTCTAATTACCGCATATTTCATAGGATTTTCTCGGAAACAAAATTTTTAAAGGAAAACTCCGCCAAAGTCAACCTACGCGCGTCGCTCACGCCGCCAAATCTAGGGAATTCACCCGCCGGTTTTCACCAGCAGCAGCCGTTCGAAGGATAAACACGAGCACCGATAAATTTTTCTCAGGATACCCTTGACACTCCCTTGTTCAGATTATATCGGTGTACGATATAATCGTAGTCCGATATAAAACCATGGCCAAAAAGGCTTATTCCCCGGATTTTAGAGCGATGGCGGAATTGCGCTATCAAATCCGCTGTTTTCTTCGCTTCAGCGAAACCGCCGCGCGCCAAGCGGGTATCGAACCACAGCAGCACCAGCTTTTGCTTGCGGTTCGCGGTCTTCCTGAAAAGCTCAAGCCGACCATCGGCATATTGGCGGAACGCATGCAGTTGCAGCATCACAGCACCGTCGAGCTGATCGATCGCCTGGTCGAACGAGGGTTCCTTTGCCGGCTGCGCGCGACCGATGATCGGCGGCAGGTTCTGGTCAAGCTGACCCATGAAGGCGAGAAATTCCTGAAAACCCTCTCGCTGCATCACCTTCAGGAACTGCAATCCACCGGCCCCAAGTTCGTCAAGATCCTGCAGGATCTCCTGGACAACACAAAAGCATTGGAAGAACCCGGAATAACTGAGCCAGAAATTCGCCAAAAACGAAGAAAGGACACGCGCCATGGCTAATCAAAACGAATCCACTGAAGAGCTACTTTTAGATGTCCGAGTCGCAGAAGCTTCGCGCCTCTACAAATTTTATCTCAACCAGGAGAAAAAAATCCTCGGCTCCGCCGCGGTCATCATCTTCCTGACCATTTGGGAGCTGGTCGGCAACGTCTTCCAGTTGATCAATCCGATGTTCATGAGCGCGCCGTCGCTCATCTGGAAAGCCGCTGTTCAGCTTTTTGGCTCGGGTGAAATCTACAATGATCTGTACATTAGCGGCATAGAACTTTTCTGGGGCTATTTCCTCTCCGCCGCGGTCGCCATCCCCTTTGGCATCGCGATCGGCTGGTACAAGAAGATCGCCTACGTATTCGACCCCTTCGTCAACGCGATGAACGCCACCCCGCGCGTGGCGCTGCTGCCTTTGGTCATCATCTGGCTCGGCATCGGCATACTCTCCAAAGTCGGCATCATCTTCCTTGGCGCCGTTTTTCCGATCTTGATCAACACCCGCGATGGCGTGAAGACCACGCCGGTCAATCTTCTGACCGCCGCCAAAAGCTTTGGCGCTTCGGAGTGGATGCTCTTTAAAACCGTCGTGCTGCCTTCGACCATTCCCTTCATTTTGACCGGATTGAGACTGGGCCTTGGCAGAGCGATCGTCGGCGTCATGGTCGGCGAACTCTATGCCGCGACCGCGGGCATCGGGTTCATGATCACGGTTGCCGGCGCGACCTTCCAAACCGACAAGGTCTTCGTCGGAGTCCTCGTTTTCGCACTCACCGGTATGATCGGCACCGAGATGATCACCCGGGTGGAGAGGCGGTTTGATAAGTGGCGCCCCAAAGTCGGAGCCGCGGAATAAGCGCGGACTTTTCCTTCAAGCCAGTTTCCAGAACGGCCCACGCATAAGCGTGGGCCGTTTTTATTTTGGGCGATGGTGCTTGGCTGAGTCCACGCTCAGGCTATTTGCGTAACCTCTTGCTCTTCGATACCGGCAGTCCTACATTGGGCTAGCTTGTGGGAGGAGGGCTTCATGCGCACACATGGAATGAAATCACTTCGATACCCGTGCATCGTTCTGGCGGCGCTGCTGGCGCTTTCGGGCTGCGGCTACAACAGTCTCCAAGGCCTGGACGAACAGGTCAAAGGCGCCTGGGGCGAGGTGCAGAATCAGTATCAACGGCGCGCGGATCTGATACCGAATCTGGTGGCTACAGTAAAGGGAGCCGCCAACTTCGAACAGGAAACGCTGCAAAAAGTGATCGAAGCTCGCGCGGCCGCGACATCCGTTAAGGTCGATGCCAACGCATTGAATAATCCGGAAACTTTCAAAAAATTCGAGCAGGCTCAAAGCCAGCTTTCCAGCGCGCTCTCGCGTCTCTTGGTCGTCGTCGAAAAATACCCCGATCTCAAAGCCAACCAAAACTTTCAGAACTTGCAAGCGCAACTCGAAGGCACCGAAAACCGCATCACGGTAGCGCGCAAACGCTACGTCGAAACCGTCACCACCTACAACACCGCCGTGCGCTCGTTTCCGGAGAATCTGACAGCCAAGTATCTTCTCGGCCTCGAGGTTCGGCCGACCTTCACCGCCGATGAGGGGACCCAGAAACCGCCTGCGGTGAAATTTTAAGGCCATAGAGAAATTGCCGTTCTTTCCGACACTATCCGGACAAGCTGCCGTGAAACGGCAGCTTCGTCGGCCCTTTCTTGCCACCATTGTTTCCATCTTCCTTGCCGCGGCGCTGGCTTCGGCCCTCGACGTCCCTCCGCTCCGTGGGCGCGTAAATGACTACGCGGGGGTCATGAGCCAGGATCAAGCACGCTCCTTGGAATCGCAGCTCGCTCAATTTGAGCAAGAGACCGGTCATCAGGTAGCTGTGCTCACGATTCCGACTTTGGATGGTGAGGATATCGAAGGTTTCAGTATCCGCGTAGCCGAAAGTTGGAAAATCGGCAAGAAGGGCTTCGACAACGGGGTGATCCTCGTGGTTGCCGTCAAGGACCGTAGGCTGCGCCTGGAAGTCGGCTATGGGCTTGAAGGGGTGCTGCCGGATGCGATCGCCAAAACCATCACGAGTAACTACATCGTGCCAAGCTTTCGCTCCCAGGATTACGCGGGAGGCATCATCGCGGGCATCGACGCCGTTTTGAAAGTAATCAAGAAAGAACCCTTGCCGGAATCCGCGCGCCGAAACGATGAAAATCAGGGAGCCGGAGCTCAATGACTTCGCCATGTTCGTCATTACCTTGGCGCTATTCGCCCTTATGGCATATGCCTCCACGGCCAGGCAGCAAAGAAACAGCATGTGGGGAAGGCGCAGCGGGCGCGGCGGGCCGATCATATTTGGTCCCGGCGGTTTCGGCGGCGGGGGTTATTCCGGAGGAGGCGGTTTTGGCGGCGGATCCGACGGCGGTGGTTTTAGCGGCGGCGGGGGCAGTTTCGGCGGCGGCGGCGCCTCGGATAGTTGGTAATTATGAACGCCGATAAATTTTTTACTGAAGCCGAAAAAGAGCGCATCAGCAGGCTGTCATTGCGTCGCGGAGTTCAAAACTGCCGGCGAGATCGTGCCTATGATCGTCGACTTCATCGGCGCGCTACACGGAAGATCGAACTCCTCGGGCTGGTTGCTGGGCTTATTCGTCGGAATCATCATCGAATGGTTCTGGAGCGACCCGTGGGGATCGGAATATCTGAAATCTCTGGCCCGTCATCGGCGCTTTCGTGGGTTTTTTTGTCGGCCGTATGCCGAGTCTGTCAAGCGGCTAGTCGCGTCGAAGAATCGCATTGGCGAAGCCGTTCATATTTTCGCGCTCGCCTCCTTCAGCGAGCATGGACTGCACTACACCCGGGAACACACGGGCATTCTCATTCTCGTCTCCTTGCTAGAGCATCGCGTAGAAGTACTCGCCGACCGCGGCATCAACGCGAAAGTGGAAAAGGGGCACTTGGGATGAGATCGTCCACATCCTGACAGCGGGCTTGAAATCGGGGCAGGCCTGCGATGCCTTCTGCAAAGCGATCGAGCGCTGCGGCGAAATCCTCGCCGCGCATTTCCCCGCGCGGCGGATGATAAAGACGAATTGCCCAATCGTCTCGTCACCAGGTAGCCGGCGGTTCAGCCGGCTTCGCCCAACTTCGCTCAGGAATGAACAAGCCGACGATCGGCGCGCAAGCGCACCCTACGAAAATTACGAAAACCTTCGTGCGCTTCGGCCTTCCTTCGAAAAAGCGGCGCTATTAGAACCACGCAGTTGAAGAAAGATCTCTCACTTCGTTCGAGATGACAGATGCGTTTATCTTATTGTCATTCGAGGAATCTTTCCCCGAGCGTTTTCAACGTCTGTATCATGAATCACTTCGTGGTGAACTGTCCGTTTCTGCCTTCTTCTAGGATGTGGCTGTCTTGACGGTTAAATCACTTCCGTACCAGCCGCACGTCCACGGCTGCGACGCCTTTGCCTTTCTCCCGAACCATCAGCGGATTGATTTCCATGTCGGAGAGATGCTCGCGATACGCCGAGAAAATCATCCGATAGACCAACCATGGCTTTCACCAACGCGTCGATGTCGCGCGGTCCCTGGCCGCGCACGCCCTCGAGTACTTTGTAGCCGCGCAGTTCCTTGAGCATCTCGCGCGCTTCGCGCTCGTCCACCGGCAGCAAGCGAATCGAGACGTCTTTTAAAACTTCGACCAGGATGCCGCCTAGTCCCACCATGAGAAACGGTCCGTACTGCGGATCGGTGCGCGCGCCGATCAGGACTTCAGTACCTTGTACCATCTCTTGAATCAGCAGGTGCCCGCGCCCAGCGTCTTGGTCAGAAGCTTTTGTCCCTCTGCCTGAACTTCTTCCGCGCTCTTCAACCCGAGCACTACCGCGCCGGACTCGGTCTTATGCACCACCTCCGCTGCGATCAGTTTCACCGCTACAGGAAACCCGATTTCCTTGGCCTTCACCGCCGCATCCGCCGCTGTTCCGGCCATCGCTTGTTTGGGCAGGCCAATGCCGTGCCGCCGCAGCAGAGCATCCAAGTTCTCACCGGCGAGATCGGCGGCATTGCCGGTTGCGGCAGTGAGTTTCGGCACGCCGCGCTGCTTTCGTTCGCCATAGAGCCCCAATCCGGCGAGCGCGCGCAAGGTCGGCTTGATCGCCTGCAAAAATGGCATGCCCGCTTCTTCCTGGAAAGCACGGCTCTCATCCAAGCAACTATAAGTCGAGCGGCCGAACGCGAGCACGGGTTTATCAGTGGCCGCCGCTGCGCTCTTGAACAGCTCGGCGCTCCTTTTTTGCCCGCGCGGCAGCTCGCCGTGAATCGCGAGCAGATCGACGTTGGGGTCTTCGGCGTGCAGCTTGACGATGTTGATGAATCCCGCCTCGTCGCCGAAACCGGCCACGCCGCATTCGAGCGGATTCTCTACCGCCAATTCCGCTGGAATCAGCGGCCGCACCGCTTCCTTTGTCTTGTCGCTGAGCTGCGCCAAATTGGTTTTCAGCTCGTCGCAATGATCGCAGATGAGCCCTTTCATACCGCCGGAGTTGACGACGATCGCCGCGCGGCTGCCTTTGGGGAACCGTCCAGGCATGAATGCAAGTGTGGTTTCGGTCATATCTTCCAGGGTCGGGCAGCGAATCAAACCGAGCCGGTGGCAAACGGCGTCGAAGACTTCATCGGCGCCGGCGAGCGAGCCGGTGTGCGAGATCGCCTGGCGCTTCCCCATCTCGGAGCGCCCGAGCTTGACGACGAGGATCGGCTTTCCTTTGCTAAGCGCCTGCTCGGCCACGGCCATGAATTCGACGGGCCGGCGGATGCCCTCGACCATGAGGGTGATCACTTTGGTGTCGGGGTCATCGACGAGGAAGGAAAGATAATCGACCAGATCGAGGCTCACTTCGTTGCCACTGGAGACCGCATAGCTGAAGCCGATGCCGCGCTCAGTCGCGCCCTTGATCCAATTGCCGAGCGAGCCGCCGCTTTGAAAAATCAAACCCACCGGACCTTTTTTGAGCAGCGGCGTCGCCGTGGGAAACGTCCACAAGCCTTCGTCGACCGAGTACGAGCCCATGCAGTTCGGCCCGCAGATCACCATGCCCGTGCGCTCGCAGAGATCCTTCATCGCCTGCGCGCGCTCTTTTCCCTTTTCGTCGTCGCCCTCGCCGAAACCCGCGGTATAGATCGTCGCCGCCTTGGTGCCGAGCTTCGCGGCGTCTTCGAGAACGCCGAGAACCGCGCGGGTAGGAATAAGGATCAGCAACTCTTCGGGCACTTCCGGCAAATCCGCTAGACTCGGATAGCATTTATCGCCGTAAAGCTCCTGGTAGTTCGGATTGATGAGATACACTCCACCGGGAAATTTCGCGCCCTTGAGATTGCGGTAGATGCCCTGTGGCCACGCGCCTTTTTGCGAAGCGCCAATGATCGCGACGGATTTTGCGCGCAGGAGATTGCCTACCGGCTTGGCCGTAAAACTTGTCATGGGATTTCCTTCCGATCTGGAATTGTTTTTCCTATTGCACAGAGAACACGGGACTGCAAGGTAAAGAACCGTAGCCAGTCGTCAGTAACCAGTTGGCAGCCTAACGACCGTCAAATTCATGCCATTCCCAGTCTTGTTCGAAGCTGGAAACTGACAACTGATTACTGGAAGCTGTTTTACGAAAAGACGTGCCAGCGATGCGCGGGAAGGTCTACGGCTGCGTTTTGTCCGACCGTGAGCGGCGTATCGCCGGCAAGCTTGGCGAGCAAGGTCACGCCGTTCACTTCGACCTCGAGCAACGCGGCGTCGCCGAGATAGTTGCGGCTCGCCACTTTGCCGGTGGTCGCGGCCCCACCGTGATTTGCCGGCGGCGACACCTCTACATGTTCGGGACGGATCGCCAATGTAACCTGTGCGCCGGTTGTTACGCCGTTCGGCACCGGCGCGGCGACCAGACCGAGAGGCGAATCCACTTTTCCCGGACCCGCTACTTTGCCCTTGACGAAATTCATCTCGCCGACGAATTGCGCGACGAAGAGATTAGCCGGTTTCGCGTACACGTCATGCGGCGACGCGATCTGCAGGATTTCGCCCAAGTTCATGACGCAGACTTTGTCGCCAAGGCTCAGGGCTTCCGCTTGATCGTGGGTGACATAGAGAGTGGTCACGCCGATGGATTTGGTGATCTTGCGCAATTCCACGCGCATCTGCTCGCGCAAGCGCGCGTCCAGATTGCTGAGCGGCTCGTCCATCAACAGCACCTTCGAATCGGTCACGATGGCGCGCGCCATCGCGACGCGCTGCTGCTGTCCGCCGCTCAAGTCAGTCGCCGGCCTGTCTTCGAGCCCATCGAGTTGAACGCGCTTGAGCGCCGCGCGCACGCGATCGCCGACCATCGACTTCGCGACCCGCTTCTGTCCCTGGGTTAGCGGGAACGCGACGTTCTGGAAAACGTTCATGTGCGGCCAGATGGCGTAGGACTGAAAAACCATGCCGATCTCGCGCTTTTCGGCCGGAATAAAGATCCGCGACGCGGGACAATTCACCAGTCGACCGCTGATTTCGATTTCGCCGTCGTCGGGTCTCTCCAAGCCGGCGACGCACCTAAGGGTTGTCGTCTTGCCGCAGCCGCTCGGACCGAGCAGCACGCAAAAATCCCCCTCGGAGACTTCGAGATCGATATCGCGCAGCGCATTAACGACGCCCTGCTGGGCCTGAAAGGTCTTGCGCAGCTTTCTGATATTAATCAAAGCACGAAACTCCTCGGAGCACTGGAGTGCTGGAGTATTGGAGTCCTGGGCCCATCACTCCACCCCTCCATCACTCCAACAATCCATTTTCTTAACTCGCCGAACCGATCTCGCCGATGCGTGAAAGCGCAAAGCGCACGGTGCCTACGACAATCGTCGCGAACAGGATCAGGATAACTCCTAGGGCCGAGACCTGGGGAACCCAGCCGCTGCCCCAAAACTGCCACACTACCGTAGAGATCACCACGTTGCTGCGCGTCAGCAGAGTCAGCGACATCGTCACCTCGCGATAGGACAGCATGCCGATCCAGATCCAACTATTGAGGACTCCGGCGGCGATCAGCGGCAAGATGATTTTCCCAAGAACCCGTGGCGCCGAGGCGCCGGAAACTCGACCGGCTTCTTCCAATTCGCGATGGACTTGGATCATGACGCTGTTGGTCGTGCGCGTGCCGTAGGCGATCCAATTGATGGTATGCGCGAGTACGATAATCGCGACAGTTCCGTACAGCGGAAAATAATCGCGGTAGGCGAGCCCAAGATAAGCCAACCCGACGGCCATGAGAATGCCGGGCACGGCATGCGGTATGAAAACCAAGGTATCGAGAAATCCCCGGAAAGATACCTGAGTTCGAATCACGATCCACGACACCAGCACGCTCAGGATCATGGTGATCGTGGGCACGCAAAACATAAGAATCAGCGTATTGATGAACGGCCGGGCGCCGACGTGATTGGGCATCTCGATGTAGTGCTTGAACGTCAGCGACGAAAGGGCCTCAGCCGACGGTAGCTGTAAATAGGGCAGCAAGGAGGCCCATAGAAGCACGCTGAACGGAACGAAAACTTCGATCGACAGATAAGAGAAAACGAAAGCGAGCGCAGCCCACTTCCAGCGTCCGAGGGCGATCTCCCGGGGGCGATAGCCGCGCCCGGTGATCACCGTGTACTTCTTGCCCTGCTTCACGAGGCGAACGTACAGCAAGGCCAAGGTTAAGCCGAGGATGAGCATGATGGCGCCGTACGCACCCGCCAAGCCGTAGTCGGGCAAACCGGTCGATGGCGTTGTCGAAGTAAAAATAAGCGAGCTGAGAACATGAATGCGCGCGGGTAAGCCAATGATCGCCGGCACTTCGAAGACCGCGATGGCTGTCATGAACAAGTAGACCATCACCGCGGCGATGGCAGGCCACGTTATCGGAATGTTGATCTTCAAGAAGGTTCTGAGCTTCCCCACACCGGAAGTGTAAGCGGCCTCCTCCAAGGACGGATCCATGGAGCGGTAAGCGGCGGCGAGCATGAAAAACGCACCGGGCACAAACGAGACGCCCTGCACGAACGCCATACCCGTCAGGCTGTATAAATTGAACGGCGGCTCGGCGAGAGAAAAAGCTTCTTGCAGCCATTTGTTGACCAGACCGATGCGCGGGCTGAGCAGCAGTATCCACGCGATGGTGCGCAGGAACACCGGAATAAGAATGCCGATGGTAAGCAGAACGTAGATAGTTTTCTTGAACGGTATGTCCGTGCGCATGAGGATCCAGACCAGCGGCACGGCGATCACGAGCGTGATGGACACGGCGGAGACCGCGAAGAAAATCGTGTTAGCGAGAATTTCGTAGGTTCGCGGCGTCAGGTAAACCGTCGAAAAGTTTTCCAGCGTGAATGGAACGCTCTCGCCGGGGAAGCCGGTGCGAAGGCTCATGAGAATGACCATCAGCACCGGCACCCCGATCAGCAATATCAATAATCCCGAGAGACCGGTCGCGAATAGCGTCACCCCCTGCGGCAGGAAGCGGCTCAAGCCCTCCCATGCGCCCACGGTCGGTTCAGTGCGGGATTCTACCTTCATATCGCCTTCCTATGCGGCGTACGCCGTCTCAATCGAAACCGAGGATCTTGCCGATCTGTCGCGAAATCTTGTCGACTTTCTCGGCTTGGTCCTGCTTCATGTACAGCACTTTCTTGCCCTGGGCGAATTTATAGGCGTCCGTTCCGGGCACATACGCGGAAGTATGTCCGGTGTATTTTTTCCAGACCGGCTGCACTTCGGCGGAAGCCATGAAAGCGACCATGAGATGGCCCACATTCGGGTGCGCGGCGTTCTTCAGAACTCCTACGTGATACTCCGGCGAGACCACGGGTGAAACCTGTTCGGCAAACGCCAGCGGCGCGCCCGATTCCTTTGCCTCGTGCAGTTGGCTGTCTTGCAAAGTTGCCGATACCAGCACTTCGCCCAGAATCAGCCGCTGAGCCATTTCGCCAGCGCGGGTCAGCAGCGGTTTCTGCGCGGATAGCTTTTTGATGAAATCGAGGGTTTTCTCGTCACCCCATGCACCGACCGCCAAACGACCCCAATGATGCGTTGAGTTGATGACGCCGATTTTGCCCTTCCATTTTGGATCGAGCAAATCTTCCCAGGTTTTTGGCACGTCTTTAGCGGGCAGGAGCTTGGTATTGTATGCCGGCAAGGCGAACTGGTTCGCGACGGACACTGTGCCGTTGTCATACTCCACTCTCTGCTTATCAACGCCGACCGTGGAGTAGTCAAAGGTTTTATGCTGCTTCCGCAGAAAAAGCGAACCGTGATGAGCATCGGTAACGAGCATGATGTCCCATTCCGGGGGTTGCCCCGAGGCGGACAAGCCAATAACTTTCGCGGTATCCCGCGTCATGTTTCCGGAGGGCGTGAAGTTGACCTTGACGTTCAAGTTGTACTTTTTGTTGAACGCGGAAACGATTGCTTGAGCGCCTTCAGGACCTAACGTGGACGGGCCGTAGAAATCGATAACGCCTTCTTTCTTGGCGCCGGCGATCAGATCATCGACGGGGGCGGCAAAGCCGGGAGCGGTCAATACCACGAGGGCGATCAATCCCAGGCAAAAACCTGTGAGTTTCGTTAAAAAGCTGTTCATTCTATTCCTCCTTCGCTATTGGGTTTATCGGAGCAACCTCTATTTAGACGTCTCCCGATAGAAACTCTCGTCATAATAGTTCGCCAAATCTTGGCCCATCGGCGGCGTGAGTTTGAATTGCACGCGCAGATCGAGCACGCTCTGAAGGCCGGGCAAATTCAGCCGGCCGCTTTTGGGCAGTTGCCGCAGCCGATTGGCCGCCGCTTTTTCGTCGATCTTCTCGGCTTCGGCAAGGAGCCGGATCGCCTCATCGCGATTTTTTTCTTCGTGGCACCAGCGCAGCGCTTCATTCCAGGCGCGCAGATATTTCAGTACCAGCACGCGGGTTTCATCCGCCCATCGCCGTCCCACCGCGTAAACTCCGCCTGGGTAGTCCGGCAGCACTTCGCGATGATCGGCAAAACGGACCATCCCAGCCGCAGCGGCCTTGACGTCCCACGGCGGATTGAGAACGCCGGCGAAAGTTTCACCCTGCATCATCGAATCCAAGCGATGGCCGGTAGTCCCTTTGGCGATCAGCGTGTAGCCGCCGCGCTCCATTTCGAGGCCGTGTGCCAACAACACCCGCCGCAGCACCAGCGCATACGCCGTATCGACGGCGTCGACTGCCAGCGGCTTGCCGCGGAGATCCTCCCAAGTTTTGATCTCCGGCCGCACATAGACGGGCAAGGTGATACCTTGGGCCACTTGGGCGATGGCAACGATCTCAGTGCCTTCGCGGCCGGACCAGCCGAGCACGTTGTCGAAGGCTGTCGACACGATCTGCCAGACGCCTTTGCCAAGCCCGCGCATCTGGTCTGTCGAGTTGGGCGTAACCAGGACATCCACTTCCAGACCTTCGGCGCCAAACATCGCTTTGGCGCGCCCCACGGCCAGAGCCGCATCGACATTGAAGACGTTTACGAGCAACCGATCAGCCATAATGATCTTCCGGGATAAGTTGCATTCTTTCCTCGCTCCTCTTTCCTCCCCCGCATCGCGAGGCAGCATGAAGGTGGGAGCAGCGCGCTCAACTACTGAATGTTCGGCCCGGTGTACTCGAGAACGTACAACCCGCCCTTGATCCGGTCCGTCACATAGATCAAACCGTCGGTGTCGACGTAGAGGTCGTTGAACATCGGCGCCTTCTGTCCGTCGGGCGCCGGCGGAATAAAGAATCCCACTTCTTCCGGGCGAAACTTGTTTCGGATGTCGAACACGCGCAAACCGGCATTGTAATAGGTGATGAAAATAATGTTCTCACTGTGGAATGAGCCGGGACGCATCTCGTGCACGTTATGCGGCCCGAAACGAAGACCGCGTTTGCAGAAATCGCCCTCCGGCACCGGGCAGGAGCTGACGATCACGGGATTTCTTTCCTCGCGGATATCGATGAGCCAAACCCGCTTCTCGCCCTCGGCGCAGTCGTATTTCACCGACTCGTCGACGGCGACGACGAGTTTTCTGCCCGGCAGCGGCAAGGTCGTGTGCGCATAGCCGCCGAACGGCGGGCTCCAGTCGATATGGCTGATGGTTTTCGGTCTGCTGATGTCCGAAATGTCCAGAATCGCCATGCCGGCGTCGACCAAAGCGACATAAGAGCGATTGCCGTCGGGGATGGCACCATGCACATGAAAATGCTCACCTTCGAACGGCGTCCAATCCGACGGCGTTTCTTCGCCTTCTTTAGTTCCCGGAATCCACCAGCGGCCCGCCTCTTTCGGATTGGTCGGATTGGAAATATCGGCGATCAGGTAGGCGCGCTCTTTGATGCCCGGCAGCATGGCGCCGACGTGCGCATACTTGCCGTCGGTGAACCACATGCGATGCACGCCCTTGCCGGGAATTTTTAGATTGCCGATCTCGCGCGGCTCCGTGGGTTTTTCGATGCTGTAGACTTTGATGCCGGCCTCATTGGGCGTGCTGGCGGGCAGGTTCCGGTCAAAATAAGGCCGTTCCTGATTTTGGATCAAGATATCGCCGGCGATCTGAACTTTATGTGAGTGGGTGTTCGGCGCGTGAGGGACTTGCGTCACCACGCGCGGATCGGTTGGATCGGCCACGTCGATGATGCTAAGAGCCATCGGCGAAGTGCCCAAGTGAGCGAGATAGACGTAGCGACCATGTTTTAGCAGCTGCATGCCATCGCCGTGACCATTGAGGTCGTGATGGCCGATGACTCGCATGTTCCAACTTTCGCTTTTCGCCTGCATGTCCGCGATCGTCATGGCGCCTCGTTTCCTTCGCTGAGCTGAATGCACGCTTTTGGCAGCGCGCATGGTTCTGTTATACTCCGGAAGTCGCAAAGTCAATAATGGTACCTCTTGGACGCTGCGGGTTTTACATGTTAATAGCCCGTGCACAAATTGCGACATGAGTTAGGAGTCCGCATGAAGCGAGTTGTGTTCTTTCTGGCCTTTGCATCTTTGATGTTCCACGCCAACGCGCATCCGCAGACCAAGCGCATTCCGGTCGCTTATAGCGCCGTCAGCGCGACTCAGTCCTCGTTCTACCTCACCAAAGAAGCGGGTTATTTTGAAAAACATGGCTTGTTCGTCGATCCCGTTTACGTCGCGTCTGGAACCAAAGTCGCTCAGGCCATGATCGCCGGAGAGTTTCCGATAGCTTTGGCGGGCGGCACCGTGGTGAACGCGAACCTAGCCGGCGGCGATATTGCGATTTTTGGCGGCGTGACCAACGTGCCGTCGTTTTACGTTTTCGTGCATTCCTCGATCAAGCGACCAGAAGATCTCAAGGGCAAGACCGTGGGCATCACGACCTTTGGCTCATCGACGGATTTTTCTATTCGCTACCTGATTAAGAAATTGGGCATGGAACCGGATCGCGATGTGAAAATTCTGCAGATGGGCGGGCAGCCGCAAATCGTCGCCGGAATGGTCGCCGGGGCGGTTCAAGCCGGTGTTTTGTCTTCACCCGCGAACTACAATGCGACCAAAGCGGGCTTTCAGATGTTGGTCGATTTCAAGAGCGTCGGTCTCGACTATCCCACTGTGAGCCTGGTCTCCACGCGATCTTACATCAAGTCGGATCCTCAGACCGTGCGGCGTTTCTTGATGGCTTACAGTGAAGGAACCGAACGTTTGTATCGCGACAAAGAGTTCGCCATGAAAGTGATCGGCAAATACACCAAAACCGCCGACCGCGGAGCGCTCGAAGCCGGCTACAGCTTTGCCACGACTTTCGTGGAACGCCCGCCGCGCTTGCCTTACAAAGCCGTGGAAACGATCCTGGCGCAGATCGGCGAGAAAGATCCCAAGGCTAAAGCGCACAAAGCCGAAGATTTCATCGATCCGACGTTCTATAACGAGTTGGAAAAGAACGGCTTCTTCAAATCCCTGTCGAAGTAAATCTGCGTGGGGCCACCGCTCGGCGCCACTATCCCTTCGCAAATGAAAGCGATCGTCCTCAGGCAATTCGGCGGCCCGGAAGCGCTGCGCCTTGAAGAGGTGCCCGCGCCGAAGCCGGCGGCGGGTGAGATTCTAGTCAGGAGTTCGCTCCGTATCCGTGAATCGCACGCTTGATTGCACTGTTCGCGCGGGAAAATATCCCGTCGAGATCAAAATGCCGCACGTGCTTGGCGTCGATCCAGCAGGTGAAGTCGTCGAGGTCGGCGCGGGCGTTGAGAGATTCAAAACCGGCGATCGCGTCGCCACGATCTCGGTCATGCCTTGTCTAAAATGCAAGCAATGCCTTAAAGGGTTGGAAGCCAATTGCCTCGCCAGCCAGCATATCGGCCTGCATCGCTGGGGCGGCTACGCCGAATATATCGCGGTGCCGGAGCGCAACGCGTTCAAGATTCCGCGACAACCTGAGCTTTGCCGAAGGGAGTGTGATCACGCGTCACTTTCCGATGGCGTTCAATCTGCTCACGAGCAAAACGACGATCAAAGCCGGCGAATGGGTACTGGTCATGGGTGCCGCCGGCGCCCTCGGTAGCTGCTGCGTTCAAGTTGCGAAGATGTACGGCGCCAAGGTGATTGCCGCGGCCGGCGCCGATGACCGCGTCGCAACAGCGCTGGAATACGGCGCCGATTTCGGGATCAACTATCGCAAACAGGATCTCGCGAAAGAAGTCATGAAGCTCACCGACAACGACGGCGTCGATGTCGTCTGCGAAAACATCGCCGATCCCAGTCTTTGGCCCGGCGCCTTCAACAGCTTGGCGATTGCGGGGCGGTTGGTTACCGCGGGAGCGCACGGTGGCGGCATCGTCGAGCTGGACGTCAAGCGGCTGTATCTCCGCCGTCAAAGCATTCTCGGAGCCGCCGGCACCAATCCGCCGGATGTCGAGAAAGCACTGGACGCCGCTCGAGCCGGCAAAATTCGCGCGATGAATTTTCAAATCATGCCGCTGAGCGCCGCCGCCGAGGCCCACCGTATGGTCGAGAAGAACCAGATCGCCGGCAAATTGATTCTCGACCCGATGTTAGAGTAACCGCCGTCTCAACGATTGAAGCCGGCCAATGGCCGCACTTTCGTTAAGCCGTTCCATAGATGTCATCCTGAGCGTAACGCGAAGGATCTGCTTTTTCTTTTCTCCATTACGCACTCGATTGGTGCTAAAAAAAGACCCGCTTTAAAGCAGATTCTTCGTCAGCTATGCTTCCTCAGAAAGACATTGACGGCGGCAAACGCTCGGTCATTTACACCTCGAACCGCGCATGATAGAAACCAAGCAACGAGTCTAGGAGGTAAGTCATGGCCCAGATCGTGTCGATCATCGGCATCACCCACAATCCGTTCATGCCGCGACTGTTCAAACAACCGCAGCAGCCGCCCGGCGCTGCCAAAGTCAAAGAGCGCATCGCCATGATGCGTGAGAAGCTCGCGGCGGCTAAACCCGACGTTCTGGTTTGCATCGGCAACGACCACCTGCACCAGTTTTTCATGGACAACATGCCGGCCTTCATGATCGGGAAGATGGAGGAGTACGACGGCACCTTCTACGACGAGGAGCGCGAATTCGGA
This sequence comes from uncultured delta proteobacterium, assembly GCA_963745035.1. Classification (GTDB taxonomy): domain Bacteria; phylum Desulfobacterota; class Binatia; order UBA9968; family UBA9968; genus DP-20. Next base: position 1,638,979 of record CAVUVW010000013.1, read on the forward strand.
TTGCCGAAATGCAAGCTTGCCGGCGATGTCGACGTCTCCGACGCGATCATGGAAGGCGCGTTCGACCGCGGCGTCGATTTCGCCTACTCCAATGAATTGACTATCGATCATTCGATTATCGTGCCGATGCTTTTTGTCCGCCCTGAGATGGACATTCCCGTAGTGCCGATCCTGACCAATTGCATCGCGCCGCCGATGCCGAGACCGAAGCGCTACTTCGAAGTCGGCAAAGCGATCCGCGCGGCCATCGATAGTCTGCCGACAAACAAGCGCATCGGCGTGCTCGTGAGCGGCCATTTATCCCTAGAAGTCGGCGGTCCGAAGCAATTCGAGCGCCATTTGACCGATCCCAATTTTGACGCTGCCGCCGTCGGCTGGATCGTTAACGGCGACATCGACGGCGCTGCAGTGGGATGCACACCGGAGAAGATGATCGCGTCGGGTAATATGACCAGCGGCTACTTGAACTTTCTGATGATGATGGGTGTGGCGAACTCGACAAAGCCTTCATACGCGGAGGGCCTGGATGCCGGCTTTCCGGCAATCCCGTTTTTTAGTTGGGACAAGCAAGCGTAGACCGGTGGCCAAATGGATTTGAGAATTCTCGCAACCGTCTTCACTTCAGTTTTCATCGCCGAGCTCGGCGATAAAACCCAGCTCGCGACGATGTTGTTCGCTGCCGACAAAGAGGCGAGCAAACTCACGGTTTTCATCGGCGCTTCACTAGCCCTGGTGTTTACTTCAGCCATCGGGGTTCTAGCTGGCTCCATCATCTCACAATACGTTAGCGAAAAAACTTTGAGCTATCTGGCAGGCTTCGGTTTCATCGTGATCGGAATCTGGACTCTCGCGAGAGCATAAGAGGAAATCGCTATGAGCAAGTACCTGATGAACAAACTGATTCACCTGGTCAACATGGACGAACAGGCGGAAGAGAAATACACCGCTAGCCCGCGCGACTTTGTTGAGAAGTGGGAGAAGACGCAAAAGCTAAAACTGGAGCCGGAAGAGCGCGAAGCGCTCGCGACCAAGGACTATGGCAAGCTCTATGCTCTCGGCGCGCACCCGTTTACTCTCTGGAGCTTTACTGAAGCTGTCTGGGTCCACGAAAAGGGCCGCGAAGAACTCGTCACCGACTATAAAGCTCAGGCGGCCAAAGCTGGCTATCCAAACTTCAAGACGTGAACTATTGCCTGACGTTGCTGGCGATTGCCGCACCTGCGATCTGAACAGCCAGCTCGACACGTCCAGATAAGCATCTCGCGCCTACTGCACTTCGAAGCGTGTCTCCCGCTCGGAAACGTTGTTAAATGCTTTAGGTTGAACGATTCCTCGGCTGTAAAAAACCATGCGCAGAAATCCCGGGCTGCCGGTGATCCGATGTGAGATGCCGCGCGGGATCATCGCGGTCTGTCCGGCATCCAGCTCCATCGCGCCCCATTCGGTGTGGTTGAGCGAATGGCCGCGAAACTGAAACCATATCTCGTCCTCATCGCAGCCCCGGTGAAAACCGCGCTGTTCTTCTTCGAGATTGTAGACATCAACCCTGAACTCTTTGCCGTTATAGAGCACCGGCGCCCGGGCGCCACCCTTGCCGGTCATGCCGGTGAAATAATCGAAGGCGGCGATTTTCTTGACCGGCCGGGAACCGTCGGTGACGGCGCCGATTAGCGCCGCGGCGTCGCGCTCGATCCAAACATCCGATTGCGGATCCCAAAAGCTGATGTGCTCGAGTGTAAGGTCGTTCGGTTTTCCTTGGCCGGTGTGGCCGTTGGCGTTGAACGGCTCCGAAGACTGCACGCGGAATTTCGTTTGCGTCAGGGGCTTTTCCGGATCCACGCCCAGATTCAATAGCTCCCGGCTCGCCACGCGCAGGCGCAAACACTGATCACTGCCGGTCGAACGATGAGAAATCGCGGCGGGAATCAACAGCGTTTCACCGGGATCGAGCTCGACAACGCCGCACTCGCTCTCTACTTTAGAGTGGCCGGAAAACTGGAAAAAAATCACATCATGATCGGCCGCCCGCGTGAGCTGCTCTTCCGGACCGTCGAGAGATTCGGTCGCGATGCGCAGAGTATCGCCTTCCCAAACAGTCACGCGCGTACGATTGCCGGAGCGCGGCGCGCTGCGCAGCAAGTCGAAGGGCCGGATCTTCGGTACGATGCGCTGGCCCATGCGTGCGGTGCCGATCACGGCGCTCTCATCGCGCTCGACCCAGATGTGCTCGTCGGGATCACGATGCGTCATGAATTCGCGAATTTTCTTGCCCATGCGATCCTCCTCTGGTTGAAACGGATTGTCGATGAAGTTTGACAATCCCATTACACCGAAGCCCAGGAGCGTTACAACTTGGGCTTCCAGCTTTTTTGAGCTCGGCGTAGACTTTCCTGATGATGCTGTAGTCGTAGAGGTTGGCCGGGTCGGGAGCACTCGGAGCTTTGATCAACTCGGCGCGGATGAGAACTTCTTCCTTGAGCACGTCATCGGGCACGGTGCCTTCGTCGGTCATGCTGGCCAACGCGGTTTCATAGTCGACAAGCAGAGCTTCGGGGGAAAAAGGCGTGTGTTTGGCCACCATGGCGATGGTCGGCTCCTTGTAACGGCGCGCGAACTCTCGTCCCTTCGCCAGAGCACGAAGAAAGCGTTCCACCAGCGCAGGGTTTTCCGCAAGCAATCGGTTCGACACCGCCACGCCGTTCCAAACCAGCTGAATTTCCTTGCTGATGTCGGCGATAGTATTCGTGCGCATCTGCCCGATCTGCGCGATGTCTCGCGGCGACAACGGCGCGGCGTCGATGGAGCCCGAGAGAAATGCCGGGAAGCGCGCTTCGCTCCGGACCGCGATGAAAACAAACTGTTTCGGGTCCATCCGGTACTTCTTGAGCAGCAATAACGTCGCCAGATGCCCGGTGTCGCCGAACGTGTTGATTGCGATCTTCTTGCCGATCAGGTCCTGGAGCGTCTTAATCTCGGGTTTGTTCGCAAGCAGCTTGTAGGTCGGTTGCGACTGATTGGTATAAACAATCTTGAGCGGTCCGCCGCGCAGAGCCGCGCTGAGCGCCGAGCCCGCCGAGGAGCTGAAGTGAATCTGCCCCGACAACAAGGTCTGCGTCGCCGATCCGCCGCCGGACCTCATGATCTTGACGTTGAGACCTTCCTCGGCGAGATAACCCTTCTCCATCGCCGCGACATGATCCATGTAGGCTGCGCCGATCGAAGCGTAAGAAACCGTGATTTCCTCGGCAGCGCCCGCAAAACTCCAACCTGATAAAAATAGCGCCGAAAAAAATGGTAGTAGTTTTCTTTTTGCGATTTTCTTCATCACATGCCAGCGCTTTGGCCTATCGCTCTATTTAAACTGTACCTTCTTGTTCAAATAAAACTTTCGCATCGCCGGCCGGTACTTGTCCATGATGTCTTTGTTTAGATCCACCGGCGGCTTGGCTCCTTCCGGGAGCAACGAAAAATATTTCGTCTCCTTAGTGTCTTCATCGAACTGTTTCTTGGCGGCGGCGCGAAGCTCAGGAGAGGTCAACAGGTCGAGCACGGACGCAGCGATAACCTTTGCCCCGACCACGGCGCCCTTGTGGGCGATAGACATGGTCGGCGTGATTCCTGCCGTCCAGTGGTGCCCTTGGACGCCAGGCACGACGACCGGAAACCGCACAGTGGCCGTCGGTACAACCCAGGTAATATCGCCAATATCGTTTGAAGAACTGTTTTGCCGCGACGCTCGCAGCGGTTCTATTTTGGTTGGGAGGCCCTCTTCCTTTTTTCCCAACGATTTTGCAATTCCTTGGCGAATTTGTTTTCCGCATCCGTCCATTTGGGTAAACCGACCATCTCGATGTTTTTTTGAATCGCTTCGGCAATCGCTTTATTTCCTAGCGATGGCCACGCGGCACCGAACGGCTCCATCTCCATGGTCGTTCCGGTCATGAGAGCCGCGCCTCGCGCAATGTTGACCAGCTTATCGAAATTCTCTTTGGCCCAGGGACCATTGGCGTCGCGAACAAACCACCAGATTTGGCCCATATCCGGGATGATGTTCGGCTGCACACCGCCATGGGTGATCGTGCGGTGGCCGCGATAGGTCGGGCGCAAATGCTCGCGCAATTTGTCGAAACCGATGTCCATCAACACTACGGCATCGACTGCGTCCTTGCCGTCCCAGGGATTTACGCCGCCATGCGCAGTTCTGCCTTTGAACGTGAACTTGGCGCCGACGAGGGCATAGTTCTGTAAGCCGTAGCCGGTCGCCGAATTGTCGGCAACATGCGTGAGAATCGCCGCGTCGACGTCCTTGAAATAACCGTCGCGAACCAAATATGGCCGGCTCATCAACTGTTCTTCGGCCGGCCCGATGGAGAGCACGATGGTGCCGGGAATCTTGAATTGCTCCATCGCCTTCTTCACGGCGAATGCCCCGCCGATCGCCACCGCGCCCATGACGTTGTGCCCTTCCATGTGGCCGGGCGCGCCTTCGACGAGCGGCTTGCGCGGAATGCTTCCCGGCGTTTGCGAGCCTTCTGGCAAAGCGTCCATCTCGGTGGCGATCGCGATCACCGGTTTGCCCGAGCCCCAAGTCGCCCAGACGTTGGTCGGCATGCCGGCCCCGCCAAGCTCTACTTTGAAACCCGCGCTCTCCAGAGTTTCTTTGACGAACTTCGCGCTCTCATGCTCCTGCATGCCCGGCTCGGCGTAATAGTAGAGCACGTCGCCTGTGGTGGCGATCTGCTCGGCGTTGCGCTCGACAACATCAAACGCGACACGTTTCGGATCGCCCGGCGATTCCGCGGTGCCGGCAGGAAACACGACGGCCAGGGCGAGCACAACGACGATAGAAGTTACAACATTTCTGAGATGCTTCTGCCGAGAAACACCAAAAAACCGCATAGGAATATCCTCCTCAACATCATCGACTTACCATGATTGGCGGTAAAAAAGATAGAATGGCGCGCCGAGAATCGGGAAGCGGCAGAGAAAATCATTCGGCGTGCGTGCAAAAATTTTTGTCACACCAAGTCGACGGTTCGCGTACCGACGCACGCGCCACAATTCTGCTGCGTATCACGCAAAATTTTTTCACTAAATTGCTTGCATGGTCCGCGTCGTTTCTGTATCGTTCGCGAGACCTCAGGTTTCTCGCCATGCGCACGATCAAAGTAATATTTGCGCTCTCCTTGGGAATTACTGGAATGATCGGATGCGCGAGCACCGAGCGTTTGGTCCAACAAGCGCCGCCGACCGCCGTCCAACTCCCGCAAACCAAACCACCATCTGAAAATTTTCCGCAGTCGGCAACCGCTGCCCCCGCGCCGCAGGCGAGTGCGCCTTTCGTGGCAGAATCGCTGCCGTCGGAGCGCGACTCGCTGGCTCCGGTGCTCGGAGCGGAGCGCGCCGCCATCGGCTGCGCCGGTCGAAACCAAGCCGGAGCGCGCCGACAACCGCGAGAAGGCCGCGCCGGCGCCGGCGAAACCATCATCCCCGACCGGGGAAGCTCAAAGCGGCTTTCAAGCCGACAACCGTCTGTTGGAATTGTTGGGGAGAGACATCGACAAAGCGGTCGAGCAACCGGCGGAGCGCCGTCGCTTGCAGTTCTCCAGGGAAGTCGTCGCAAATCCCAAAGTGCGTCATTTCATCAAGCACTATTCCGGCACCGTGAAGAACGCCTTCGAAGAGCTGCTCGCGCGCTCGGGAAGATACATGCCGATGATCGCCACGGTGCTCGCGCGCGAGGGTTTGCCGAAGGAGCTCGGCTATCTCGCGTTGCTCGAAAGCGAACTCATTTTGGACGCCACGTCGCGCAACGGCGCCGTCGGTTTGTGGCAATTCGTCGCAGCGACCGCGCGGCAATACGGGCTGCGCATCGATTCCTGGGTCGACGAACGGCGTGATCCAGTCAAGTCGACGCGCGCGGCCGCCGCCTACCTGAAGGATTTGCACGATTATTACGGAAGATGGTTTCTCGCCACCGCGGCATACAACGCCGGGCCGGGAAACGTCGACAAGGCATTGCGCCAAAGCCAAGCGAAAGACTTCTGGAGCATCAAGGCCAAAGCCGAGCTCAGCGAAGAGACCCGCAACTTTGTCCCGAAATTCATCGCGATCGCGCTGATCGCAGGCGACCCGCAAAAATACGGTTTTCACGATATCCGTTATTTGCCAGCGCTGGATTACGAGGAAGTCGAGCTGCCCGCTCCGCTCAAGTTGGAAACTTTGGCGGAGCTCGCCGAAACGGACGTGGCAACGCTCAAAGCTCTCAATCCGGCGCTTCTCCGCACCGCCACGCCGTCCGGGGAGACCGGCTTTCGCGTAAATCTCCCGGTGGGACGAGCGGCGACCTTTCTCGCCAAGGCCAAGGACAGAAGCTTGGAAAAGGATGAGGAGCCGGTCAAAGTGGTAACCCACGAAGTGAAGCGCGGCGAGACCCTGTTCTCGATCGCGCGCTATTACGGCTCCACCGTGCGCGCGCTGATGGAGCTGAACGGCCTCACCACTTCGCAAGTGAAAATCGGTCAGAAACTGGGAGTCTTACTGCAAGGAATCCGCGCCACCTGGCGCTAGGATGACTGGCGCTTTTCCATCGGTACGTAGTCGCGTTGCTCCGCGCCCAGATAAAGCTGCTTTGGACGGGCTAATTTCTGGTCCGGATCGGTCAGCATTTCTTCCCATTGGGCGATCCAGCCGCTCGTGCGCGGAATCGCAAACAGCACCGGAAACATGTCCATCGGCAGGCCTATCGACTGGTAGATCAACCCGGAATAAAAATCGACGTTGGGATAAAGCTTGCGTCGGATAAAGTACTCGTCCTCTAGCGCGATGCGCTCGAGCTCGAGGGCGATGTCGAGCAAGGGATTGCGTCCTTTGACTTCGAAGACCTGATCGGCGATCTCCTTGATGATCTTGGCGCGCGGGTCATAGTTCTTGTAGACCCGATGGCCGAAACCCATCAAACGTCCTTCCCCGCCTTTTACCTTTTTGATGAATTCGGAAACTTTGGCCTTGGAGCCGATCTCCATGAGCATCCGGAGCACGGCTTCATTGGCGCCGCCGTGCAGCGGCCCATAGAGCGCCGCGGCGGCGGCGGCGACCGCCGAATAGGGATCGACCTGGGAGCTGCCGACGCTGCGCATGGCGTTGGTGCTGCAATTCTGCTCATGGTCGGCGTGGAGAATGAAGAGAATATCGAGAGCGCGCTCGAGCACAGGATTCGGTTTGTATTTGAGCTCGGTCATCTTGAACAGCATGTTGAGAAAATTTCCCGTGTAGCTCAAATCGTTGTCGGGATAGGAATACGGCAGGCCGAGGCTGTGCCGGTAGGCGAACGCCGCCAAGGTCGGCATCTTGCTGATCAGACGATAGGTTTGGTCGTGCCGCGAGTTGACATCGAAAATCTTTTTGGCTCCCGGATAAAATGTCGAGAGCGCGCCCACGGTGCTGACCAGAATGCCCATCGGGTGCGCGTCATGATGAAAACCGTCGATGAGCTTTTTGATGTTCTCGTGAATGATCGAATGATAGGTGATATTGTGGGTCCACTCTGCGAGCTGCGATTTGTTGGGCAGCTCGCCATAAAGAATCAAGTACGCGGTTTCCAAGTAGGTGCTTTTTTCGGCGATCTGTTCGATCGGATAGCCACGATAGCGCAGAATGCCACGGTCGCCGTCGATGTACGTGATCTTGCTTTGGCAGGAGGCGGTGTTCATGAAGCCGGGGTCGTAGCAGACGATTCCATCATCTTCCGTGACTTTGATTTGAAACAGGTCGGTCGCTTTGATGCCGCCGTTTTTGATCGGAATGTCGTACTTCTTGCCCGTCCGGTTATCGATAATGGTCAAAGTGTCTGAAGCCATCGGTTCAACCTTTCACCTCTGCTTTGGCACGATTCTTTTTAGAACATCCCCCTGCCGCGGTCAACTCCGCGTCAGCGAGCTTAAGGCGCGATCTGCCAGCGAATTTTCCACTCGGTCGCGGATTTCACGCAGCACACCATCGAGGCGGGGAGAAACTCGGCAGCGGGACGTTCGGAATCGCCGTGGAGCAGCAAGCCGGTCAGTCGGCTCATGAACGGCAGGTGCCCAACCAACATGAGCGAATCGGCGGCGAAGTCGAGCTCGATTTTGATGATCGCGGGATCGTCATCGGGCAGCAGCCCGGAGAGTTGGGCGACTCTTTCAAGGGAAGGGAAATGCCGCGCCAAAATTTCTGCCGTCTCCGCGGCACGCAAGATCCCCGAATGATAAATGGCCGAAGGCTGAACATTGCGCTCAACGGCCAATCGCGCCGTCTGTTCGACGTGACGCCGGCCCGCAGCGGACAGCGGGCGCAGCGGATTGTCCGCCGCGGTCATGGCATCGCCATGTCGCACTAAGTAAAATCTCACGACGGGTCAGGCACCTCGATAGACTGCGGCGATCGCGATACGAAAGCGCAGTGGCTGGCACCGCAGTGCGCGCCGACGATGACGGCGAATGTTTCGTGCGACCGCGCCGCGCGCTCGTGGTTGCAAAAGGCAGGTGTTCATATAGTATGCCGGTCAGAAATTTGCAATCGAGCGGTCCATGGGACGCGCGTTCGGCAACCGTGATCGAATTTCGCAAGGTCAATAAATGGTTCGGTTCGCTTCACGTCCTCAAGGACATTGATTTAACCGTAGAAGCGGGCAACGTCGTCGTCGTCTGCGGGCCGAGCGGCAGCGGTAAAAGCACCTTGATCCGCTGCATCAACCGGCTCGAAATCATCCAATCCGGCGACATCGTCGTAGACGGCCGCTCGGTATCCGATCCGCGCCTGGACGCGGCGAGCTTGCGCGCCGACGTCGGAATGGTGTTTCAATCGTTCAATCTCTACCCGCACATGACAGTGCTCGAAAACATCACGCTGGCGCCGATCAAGGTGAAGCGCCTGGCCGCCGAGGAGGCGAAAAAAATCGCCACCCAGCTCCTGGAACGCGTGGGTATTCCCGATAAGGCCACCGCCTTTCCGGCTAATCTCTCCGGCGGCCAGCAGCAGCGCGTGGCGATCGCGCGCGCTCTGGCGATGAAGCCCAAGATTATGTTGTTCGACGAGCCCACATCGGCACTCGATCCGGAAATGATCAATGAAGTCTTGGAAGTGATGACCGATCTGGCGCGCGACGGCATGACGATGATCGTGGTCACGCATGAGATGGGCTTTGCCCGCCGCGTGGCCGATCGAGTGGTCTTCATGGACCAGGGACAGGTGATCGAAGCCAATCCGCCGGAAAAATTTTTCGCCGCGGCGGAGTCTCCTCGCGCGCGGCAATTCTTAAGCAAGATCCTTTCTCACTGAGGAGCGCGACATGAAACGATCCTTTTGCCTTTGGTTCATCGCTTTGCTTGGCATTGCAGTCCACGGCTCGGCGCGGGCGCAAAGTGCGCTGGAAAAAATCGACAAGAGCGGAACGCTGATCATCGGCGCGCGGACCGGCTCGCCGCCATTCGCTTACGTCAACAAGAACAACGAGTGGGTGGGTTTTTCCATCGACCTGGTAGAAAAGGCGATCTTGCCGGCGCTCAACAAGAAGCTAAACAAGCAAGTGAAGCTCGAAAAGAAGGAGTCCGCGCCGCAGACGCGCATCCCGCTACTCACCTCGAACGCCGTGGACCTGATCGCCGAAACCATGACCGACACGCAATCGCGCCGCGAGACCGTCGATTTCAGTCTCACCTTTTTCGCCACGGGCGCGCAATTCCTGGTCAAGAAAGGTAGCCCGATCAAGGGCCTTCAAACCGTCGCCAACCGGCGCGTCGCGGCGCAGCAAGGCTCCACCAACGCGAAAATTATCCGCGAGAGCGTACCGACCGCCAAGCTGCTCGAGTTTCCCGATCAGCCGGCGGCCTTTCAAGCCCTCGCTCAAGGCCAGGTGCACGCCTACACCAATGACGGCATTCAGCTTGCAGGTCTGAAAGCCAAGGCGCCCAAACCGGACGAATGGGCGGTGGTCGGCGAGTTTTTCTCCTACGAGCCTTACGGCATGGCGATGAGAAAGAACGATTCCGATTTTCGCCAGATCGTGAATGTAGCCCTGATGGACGCCATCACCAGCGGTCTCTATTTCGAGATCTACGAAAAATGGTTCGGGCCCAAAGGCGAAGTCCCCTATCCTCTGACTGCCGAGACCAAGCGCTTCCTGCAAATGCAAGTCGTGCCCAAATAAGGCACGAGGCAACAGGCGTGAGGCGTAGGGAAAAGGACAGACGGTTTTTCTTACTCGCGACTTTCGCCTGAAGCCTCACGCCTGCCCGCGAAATGAATTACCAATTTGACTGGAGCGTTCTCTGGAGCGGCCAGACCGGCGCGTGGCTCCTTCGAGGCATCCTGATCACGCTTCAGCTCTCCGCGCTTGGCTGGCTGGCCGCGGTCGCGCTGGGTACCGTCGCCGGCGCGCTGCGCACCGTAGCGATTGCGCCGCTGCGCTGGCTCGCCGGCGCCTATGTTGAATTTTTCCGCAACGTTCCACTGCTCGTCTGGATGTTCTTTTGGTACTTCGGCATGCCGCCGCTCTTGCCCGAGGCGATCCAGGAATGGCTGCTGGATCACGGCGCGGAATTCTGGGCAGGCGCATGCGCCTTGGGCGTCTATCACGGCGCGCGCTTCTCCGAAGTGATCCGGTCCGGGATTCGCTCGATTCCAAAAACCCAGTATGAAGCCGCCGTCTCCACCGGCTTGACGGTGCCGCAAACGTACCGCTTGATCATCCTGCCGGTCGCGCTGCGCCTGATCGTCCCGCCCGCCACCAATGAAACGCTCAATCTTCTGAAAAACTCCTCCGTCGCACTGACCATCGGCGTGGCGGAGCTGACCTTTCAGACCCGACAGATCGAAACATACACCGCCAAGGCCTTCGAGGCGCTGGCGGCCGGAACGCTGATCTACCTCGCGCTCTGCCTGGCTATCGCCACGATCATGGCGCGCGTGGAGCGGCGAGTGGCGATCCCGGGCATGATCGCGCGCGGCCAGAGCGGCGAGCTTTAGCATGGACTTCCGCGTTGTCGCCGACAATTTTTCCTTTCTGATCGTCCAAGGCTTTATCGGTTTCGGCTCCTTCGCCGGCGGCACCCTGCGTCTGGCGCTGCCTGCCATTTTTTTCGGCTTCCTGCTCGGCACCGGCATCGGGGTGGCGCGTCTAGCGCGGTCTCGGTGGGTAAATCTACCAGCAAAGGTTTACGTAGAATTTTTTCGCGGCGTGCCTCTGGTCATGGTCATTTTCTGGTTTTGGTTCATCATTCCCACTCTGCTCGGCAGGTCGCTTCCCGAATACAGCGTCGCGCTGACGGCTTTCGTGGTTTTCGAAGCGGCCTACTTGGCGGAAATCGTGCGCGCCGGCATTCAGTCTGTGCCGCGCGGTCAAATCGAGGCCGCCACCGCGACCGGCCTGACGCGCGCGCCGATGATGCGCCACGTCATTTTGCCGCAGGCGCTGCGCAACATGATTCCGGCGCTGGTGACGCAATTCATCGTGCTGCTGAAAGATACCTCATTGGCCTCGATCATCGGCTACGTCGATCTCACCAAGGCCGCGCAGATCGTCAACAACCGCGAAATTCGCCCGTTCGAGCTCTATCTTTTCATCGCGGTAGTTTACTGGCTGTGCAGTTACGCGATGTCGCGCTACGCCCGCCGGTGGGACGGGGCTCAGCCTGCCGCCTGAACCTGTGTCAACGAAATTTAATCATCTTGCCGGCGTCCACGGTTGACTGCTTCAAGAACGGTGCGATAAATTTCGGAGACCGCAGCGCGACCGTTGAGTTCAAGCAACACTGAATTTCGTGAATACGATGACCGAAACAATTGAGGATGCCATCGAGGAAATCGCTCTCGGACGCGGCCTGCCGTTGCCGCGCCGGAGCATCCATCCCGACTCGATGATTTTCGGCTTGCCCGCTGACCTCCGGCACGGAAGTGAAATAATATGGCTCACTACGATTTATTGGTGATCGGTTCCGGCCCCGCCGGCCAGAAAGCCGCCATCCAGGCGGCCAAGGCCGGCAAGACCGTCGGCATCATCGAGCGGCGGACAGTTGCCGGCGGCTTGTGCATCAACATTGGCACGATCCCGAGCAAATCCCTGCGCGAGGCCGTGATGTTTCTCTCCGGCTTTCGCCAGCGCAATCTCTACGGCGCCAGCTACCGGGTGAAAAAAGACATCACCTTCGAAGACCTGGCGCAACGCTGCGATCACGTAGTCAAGGCCGAGCAGGAAATTATCCAAAACCAGCTCATGCGAAACCACGTCGACTTTATCGTCGGCACCGCTTCCATTCTCGATTCGCACCGGATCGCCATCGACGGGGGAGCCGAATCCCAAGAGCACACTGCCGACTACATTGTCATCGCCGTGGGGACCGAGCCGGCGCGCCCGCCGGAGATTCCCTTCGATGGCGAAGCGGTCATCGACAGCGACGAGCTGATCTCGCTCAAGCAGCTGCCGAAATCGCTCACCATCGTCGGCGGGGGCGTGATCGGTTGCGAATACGCCTGCATCCTCGCCACCCTGGGCATCCCCGTGGTGCTGGTCGAGCGGCGGCCCAGGCTGCTCGAGTTCGTCGACAGCGAGATGATCGAGTCGCTGCAATACCAGATGCGTAACATCGGCGTGACCTTGCGGCTCCACGAGGAAGTGACCGGCGTTCACAAGGCAAACGACGGCTCCGTGGTGCTGCAACTCAGGAGCGGCAAGCAGATCCGCTCACCGCTGCTCATCTACTCGGCGGGCCGCGTGGGCGCAACGAAAAACCTGGGCCTGGAGCGGATCGGCATCGCGCCCGACGAGCGCGGGCGGCTCAAAGTCAATGCAGATTTTCAGATGGCAGTGCCGCATATTTACGCCGTCGGAGACGTCGTGGGATTTCCGGCGTTGGCATCGACTTCGATGCAGCAAGGACGCCACGCCGCCTGCCATGCGTTCCAGCTTCAATGCGATACGGCCACTCACCTTTTGCCGTACGGCATCTACACGATTCCGGAGATCTCCATGGTCGGGCGCAATGAAGACGAGCTCACCAGCGGCGGCGTTCCCTATGAAGTCGGCGTCGCCCGCTACCGCGAGATCGCCCGCGGGCAGTTGATCGGCGACACCGTGGGCATGCTGAAACTGCTGTTTCATAGCGAGACCCGCGAGTTGCTCGGCGTTCACGCGATCGGCGAGGGCGCCACCGAATTGGTTCACATCGGCCAAGCGGTCATCGCCCACGGCGGCAAGCTCGACTACTTTATCGACGCGGTTTTCAACTACCCGACCTTGGCGGAATGCTACAAAGTCGCCGCACTCGCCGCGCTCAACAAATTTCCCAGCGACGCCCTAACATGCAAAGTGCCGCCGTCCTGAATCGATCCGTCGGTTTCTGGATTAGCCCACGTTGGAAACTTTATCGGGACGAATCTTGTAGATCACGCGCACCTCGTCTGGGGCGCGAAATGGATAGCGTTCTTTGTCCAGGTATTTTTTCGCCAGGGCGTCGATGTGCGCGTCCGCGCCGCTTTCCGTGATTTCGTCGACATTGCCGCGAATCGCGAGATAGCGATAGGGGTTGTCCGGATCCTGGATGGACAACGCCACTCGTTTGTCGCCGCGCATGTTTTTGTCCTTCAGCCGGCTTTTGGCGGAATTGATGCGGACATGGGTGCCGTCGAAATCGCACCACACCGGCGTCACTTGCGGGCTCCCATCCGGCATCAAGGTCGCCAAGTGGGCGAAGGCGCGCTTGTTCAGTATGTCTTTGAGCTCCTCGGGAATCTTGGACGCCATGGGATTCTCCTTTCCGATTGCCGCTGTCAGTAAAAATAGTTTCGCAACTCGCTCAAATGCTCGATCATCAAGTCCGGCTTGGCCGCGCTCAACCGATCCTTATCGCCGAGACCGTAGCTCACGGCGCAGGTGATCACTCCGGCGCGTCGCCCCGCCTCGATGTCGGTCTCGCCGTCACCGACCATCACGGCGCTCGACGCCGCGGTTTGAAATCGTTCCAACGCCATCGTAACGAGCGCCGGATGGGGCTTTTTTTCCGCAGCGCTGTCGCCGCCCAAGATGAGGTCGAAAGATTCTCCAACGCCGAGCCCGCGCACCACCGCTTCGGCCAGCCGCTGGATCTTGTTTGTTGCCACGATCCTGCGCTTACCGCTAAAATACTCGAGGATGTCCTGAACTCCCGGATAGAGCACCGTCTTGTCGAGCAAATGCGCCTCGTAGTGCTCCACAAAGACTCCCAGGACTTGATGGAAATGCTCGCCGTCCTTGATCGGCAAAGTGTGCCGCAGAAGATGCTCGACACCGAGGCCGACGTGGGCATGGATTCGTGCCGCCGCGAGCGGCGCCAAATCGAATCGCGCGCGCGTAAAATTGACCGCATCCGCAAGATCCGCCCCCGTGTCGGCGAGTGTTCCGTCGAGGTCGAACAGGATCAAGTCCACCCGCTTTTTCATACTCATGGATTGAAATTGAAATCCCCAGCCAAGTCAACGCGGCGGTGCGGCGCGGGAGAAGATTGCCGAGCCGCGACTTCGCGTGACCGCTGGCGAACTGCCGGCCCAGCATTTGACGAGGAACTCTTTGCGCATTGCTGGTGCCTTGTGTAAGTTGGCGCGTCGGCGCCAGTCGAAATATTCTGTGCGGAGGTCATCGATGAAGCAAGGTCCCATTGCCGTTCTCGCCGCGGTCGCTTGCCTGTTTCTGACAGCGCAAAGCTCGCCCGCGGCGGACAAATTGAATACTTCGTACATCTCCACGACCCCGGGCTCCTCCTCGGTGCTGTGGGTCGCCAAAGACGCCAAGATCTTCGACAAGCACGGCATCGACGCGACGGTGATTTTCATCTCCGGCAGCGTGCGCGGCATTCAATCGATCCTCGCCGGCGAAATCCCGATCGGCGAAGGCGGTGGGCCGGGTCTGGCAAGCGCGCGGCTCGCCGGCGGCGACGTCGTCGCCGTTGCCGGCAACGTCAATGTGTTGCCTTATTACCTGGTGTCCCAGCCGAGCATAAGAAAACACGAAGACTTGCGCGGCAAGGTCGGCGGGACTCATATCGCGGGAACAACCGCCGAATTCGCCTTGAAAGTGGGTCTGAAGAAAATTGGTCTCGATCCCCTGAAGGATGTCAACCTCCGCGTGATCGGCGGCGCCATCGAGCGCATGGTGGCACTGCAAAAAGGTATCGTTCAGTTTACGGTGGTGACCGAGGCGGGCAAGGCGATGGCTGAAAAACTCGGCTATCCCACCGTCGTTGATATGGTGACGCTGCAGATCCCTTTTCCGCAAAACGGCATTTATACTTCGACGAAGCTGACGCGAGAGAATCCGGACTTCGTCCGCCGTTACCTGCGAGCGTACGTCGAAGCGATTCACTACTACAAGACTCACAAGGAAGAGACGATCAAAATCATGCGCAAATATTCCCGTCTGGACGAGCGAAAAATTCTCGAAGAAGCCTGGGACTGGCACAGCAAATTCATGCCCGACGCGCCCTATCCTCCTGCGGAAGGGTACCAGCTCGTGCTCCAGGACATGGCGGAAAAAAACCCCAAGGCCGCGCAAGCCAACGTGAAGGACTACATCGACACGCGGTTTATCAAGGAACTGGAAGACTCCGGGTTTATCAAGAATTTATCGCGGAAATAGCCTCGCCACGACGAATTGGGTTCAAATAGTTCAAATCTTCGATCTGAACAATTTGAGCGGCTTGAGCGAGCTAGATTTTATCCCGTGCCGCTTGCAGCACCTGATGCAGCGGCTCGATGTCGATGACCAAGGACGAGAGCTGCAGTTTTTCCTCGCGCAGTTGATCCGGCACCGCTGCAATCACTTCCTCTTCAAGAACGTGATACACGGGAATTTTTAGCGCCACCCCGGCAAGTGGTCCGGCGTAACTCGGATCGCCTTCGGTCACGGTCTCTGCAAAGACCTCCACCCCGTTGGCTTCACTGTTGCCTAAAACCACCGTCAGATTTTCCGGACCATACTGGTCCGCCAAGCGCCTGATGACTCCCTGGTTTTCGAAGTTCATCGCGCCTGCGGCGGTTCAGACAAAGCACTCGGTGACTTGAAAAACGACCTCGTAACCTGCGCCTTCGAGGCATTCGGCGATGACCGGACCCGGCACTCCGTCACGCTCACCGATGGCGATGATTTTCTTTCCTTTTTCCATTCGACCTCCGCTAAACGTCGTTGCGATCTACCAGGAACGAACAACCGTCGGACAATTGCGTCATGCGGCCGAGAAACAGGCTGCCTTTGGCGATCAACAGCGCCTGGCGAATTTTTCCACTGCGCAGGCTTTCCATAGCATGGCCCAGATAGACGATGGCCGAGGGAATATGTCCCTGAGTCGGCGCATAGCCTAGCATACCGCGATGGCGCACGAAATCTTCCATCTGGCTTTTCTGGATTTGCCCGCGCATCACCGCCAGCGCTGCCAAAGTCAAATAGTTCGTGCGCGGCACGTCGCCGCTGCCCGATGGCACCGTAATCTCGGGATTGTGCAGCTCGACGCCGTAGCGATCCACATCCGTCAACTTGAGCCCCAGCTTTGCCAGCGGTTTTTCCGCGAGAGATTCCGCCATCGCCTGCGGCGCCGCTCCGGCCCGGACGGGGTGAAAGGCGACGGAGTCGAGACGAATCGACGGCTGTCCGGGTTTGGCAGGCGCCAAAATCGCCGCAAAGCTGCCCAGCACGTCTTCAAGAACCGGCATATTCTTTTTCAAGTGCGATTCGAACTTCATGCCGAGCTTGGCGAGCGAGCCGCCCGCGACCACCGCGACTTTCCTGGCAATGCCCGCCTGAATCAGACTCGCGCCGTGCACCATCGCGTACATCGGCCCGGCGCAGAACGCTTTGGTATCCGAACCGGAAGCATTCTCGCAGCCGACGTCTTCGGCAATCGCCTTCGCGAGATTGCCGCCGCCGCGATTGTAGCGGTCGCCGACCGCTTCCTCGGAGCAGCTGATGACGTAATCGATTTCGCTTCGATCGATCTTGAGCGCGTTGAGTGCGGAGCGCAGGGAATGAGCTGCGGTAACCTTCGCCGCGATATTTTCCAACAGAATTTCAGCGACGAGATTGGCGTCTTCCTCGTGGCCCTGCTCGAAGGCGCCGATCAAGCGGTCGCCGGAATAAAGCCCCAGTGCGCCCTTCGCGCAGCGCATCTCGATATCCGCCAGCGAATTCACGCGGGGAGCGCGGCCGATCGCATGCCGTGCCGCGCATTCGCCAAACCAGCGCTCGTCGAAGGTCACGAGCTCGAACCGGTCCGCGCCGCCGAGTTGTGCGTAAAATCGGTTTTGCTCGACGAGATCACCGAAACGTCCCTCGACCGTGGCGCCTTCGATGAGCTTGTCATACCAGGGCTTGGCCAGATCGGTCAATTTTTCCGGCGCCAGATTGCCGATGTAAACCTGATGCGGCGCATAGGCGACAGCGGCGTTGAAGTCGCGCAGGCGCCCGGCCAATTGCCCGCCGAGGGCGGGACGAGCGCGGATCTCACGCAGCGGCTTAGAGCCGTAGCGCACCAGGTCCGGCACATGCGCCAACGAATATGAGACACCCTCGATTCCAACACGCACAGGTTTCATTGAATCCCGCATCTGCTGCCAATTCTCCGTTTCAGTTTCGTCCCGTGTTCAATTCAACATCGGAAGCTAAATCACGATACCGTTCCATTCATTAACTACTCGGCAAAGGCATGATATTTCAAGAACACACCGGCATCGCTCGCGATACAATTGCTCGGCGTGGCTGATGGAGCAGCACCCTGTGTTGTGTTCGTCGCACAACTCTGGAGATAACACCCCATGTCTATTTTCCCAATCCAAAAATAATCGGTACCTTCCCTAATCACCTCTCGATGGCCTTTCGGCGGCTGAATTTGAAAGTCGTTTTTTCTCTCTTCTGAATTTGCACGGTTTTCTCCGTCATTCTCTACAGGCGAATTTGACACTTTTACCCCCGTTCGGTTACAATTTTTCTTCCCGTGTACACAGCCTAGTCGATGAAAGCAAACTAGCGAATACGATGACCCGACACTGTTAACAGAATCTTTTTGTGGAGGCGGAGGCAAGAATTCCATGATGGTGCTCCTGTTCACATTTCTTTTTCTAAGCCTTTTCGAAGCCCGAGCTTATGCCTACCTCGATCCCGGGAGCGGCAGCTACTTGTTCCAGATCATGGTGGCAAGTCTGGTCGGGGCGGCATTTGCGATCAAGACCTACTGGATCAAGATCAAAAATTTCGTGAAAGATCTTTTTCAAAAACACCCCTGATGAGCCCGCCGGAATGCGTTGCTGAAGCGAGTTCCTTTCGTGATCCGCATGGCTTTGTTTTTTATCGTGACGGAACCGTCTATCGCCAAATCAACAAACCGCACGAGGCCGCCTTTACTCAACTGATTCAATCGGGACTATACGAGTCCTTGGTTGATTCAAAGTTGCTGGTGTCGCACAAAGAAGTCGACGCGGCTCCGGCTCGTGGGGAGGGTTTTTTCAAGATCATCCAACCCGAACGGATTCCATTCTTATCGTACCCCTATGAATGGTGTTTCAGCCAGCTTAAGGACGCCGCGCTCGTCACCCTGAATATCCAAAAAAGAGCCCTCGATCTCGGCATGTCGCTGCGCGACTGCAGCGCCTATAATATTCAATTCATCCACGGTCGGCCCATTTTGATCGACACTCTGTCATTCGGGATTTACAACGTAGGAGAGCCTTGGGCCGCATACAAGCAGTTTTGTCAGCATTTTCTTGCTCCTCTAATGCTGATGAGCCACCGGGACATTCGGCTAAATCAGTTGTGCGTGACCGAACTCGACGGTATTCCCCTGAAACTGGCGAGAACGTTGCTTTCACATCGTGCTTATGCGAGCTGGCCGGCGTTTTTACACATCTGCCTTCACGCGCATTACGAGAATTTTTATAGCCAACGACTCGTGCGAAGGGACTCCGGCGGCAAGCGCTTCAGCAGTCATTCCTTTAGAGGTTTGGTCGACAGCCTCGAAAGCGCCGTCATGAATCTCACGGTCAAGCAACCTAAGTCGGGATGGCTGACGTATTCCACCGAAGGGCACAACTATAGCGATGATTCGCTCAATCATAAGATGGAAGTCGTAAATTCCTATCTGAGAAAGTGCAATCCGCGGGAGGTGTGGGATTTAGGCTCCAACACCGGCGTGTTTAGCCGGATCGCAAGCGAACACCACACCCGGGTGATCGCATTCGATCAAGATCCGTACTGTGTCGAAGCCCACTACCTGCAATCCAGGAAAGATGATTTGGACATCCTCCCATTGGTGGCGAATCTTTCCAATCCAAGTCCCGCCATCGGTTGGGAAAATCAAGAGAGACGCTCGCTTTTAGAGCGCGCCAGCGCAGATACCGTTTTAGCTCTCGCATTGATTCACCACCTGACAATCACCAACAATGTACCCCTGGAGAACCTGGCGAAGTTTTTCGCGAAGATTTGTCGTTGGCTGATCATTGAGTTCGTCCCCAAAGAGGATGCCAAGGTTCAGTTTCTCTTGGCCCATAGAGACGACATCTTCCCGGACTATACCCTGGGTGGCTTTGAGCGAGCATTTTGCCCACGCTTTTCGATCGAGAGCCGCACGGAAATTCGCTCATCAAAGAGAATTTTGTTTCTCATGCGGCGACTGCACGAAGCATGAAGCGTTCGCTGGTTTTCCACCCGTTTCTCATCGCGCTATTTCCGGTAATCAGCATTCTCGCCGAAAACACCGGGGAATTGGAGTATGCTCCGTTGATACCGGCAGCAGTCGCATGCCTGGCAATGGTGTTGGTCGTTCTGTGTATTTGTCAGATCTTACTAAGAGACATGCTCAGAACCGGCCTCGTTGTTTCCGGTTTCCTTATCTTCTTTTTTTCCCCTTTCCATGTTTTTACAGGCTTGGCCAATTGGCTTGCCGATTATTCAGGCGAGGAATGGCATTTATCCATCGGTCCGTTTTTGATGGTATGGATCCTGGCGGTCTCCGGGTACATTTATTTTTTTGCCAAAAAAGCGACGGGCCTGAAGCAACTCAACACGATTTTTAATGTGGTTTCTCTCTGCCTGATAAGCGGCCCGGTATTGACCATCGCCGTTGTGAAGTTCTCCGAAAAGATCGACTGGTCAAGCATTCATCAGCAGCAACAGACGGAGCCGCTCGTTGCGGCGGTAGCGCCGAAAAGTCAATTGCCGGATATTTATTACATCATCATGGATCGTTATGCCGGTTCGGAGACGTTGAAGACGACTTACGGCTTCGATAACAAAGAATTTTTGACTTACCTTCGCGCGAAGGGATTTTACGTTGCCGCTGACAGCGCCGCGAATTATCCGTCCACGACACAATCTTTGGCGTCTTCGTTAAACTTTCAATACCTCAACTACGTAGGAAAATTCGTCGATCCGGAATCGAACAGTTGGATACCCCTTCAGATGCTGTTGCAAGATCACAAGGTCGGACAATTTCTCAAGAACATGGGATACCGGTACATTCATCTGGGTTCTTGGTGGGAACCGACCAGGAAAAACAAGTTGGCCGACGAGACCGTTTACTTTGTTCCTTTTCCGGAATCATTTTACACGTTATACGGCACAACAATGTTGTATCCAATTTCATCCGCACTTCGCATGCTGGACCTTCGCTATGAGCACTGGCGAGGACATCGCCGCCAGTTCGAGAATCTCCTGAAAACGGTCGAAGTCAAAGGACCTAAGTTCGTGTTCGCACATTTCCTCTTGCCGCACAGCCCCTACGTATTCGCCCGCAATGGCGATTATGTACCTTTCGATCACGCAAGCAAACAAGGGTTGGAAGCCGCCTATATCGACCAGCTAATCTCCACGAACCGTCTACTACAAGGGACCCTCGACAGTTTGCTTTCACAAAGCAAACAACCACCGATAATCATCCTGCAGGCGGACGAAGGGCCGTGGCCCCACCGATATGAACTCGACCAGAACAAATTCGATTGGCGCTTGGCGACCAATGCAGAAATCAAGCAAAAAATGAGAATTCTAAACAGCTATTACTTACCCGGCACAGACTCCCGGGCGCTCTATCCGACCATTTCGCCGGTGAATACGTTTCGGGTCATATTCAATCTCTATTTTAAGACCAATCTACCGCTTCTACCGGATGAAAGCTTCATCTATCAAGAGCAGCGGCATCCTCACAATCTATCGGATATCTCGTCGCGCTTGCGCCGGAACTGAGTTTGAGCATCTGCCTGCAATGCTCCCGTCCCGCCGAGACGTCCTGTGTTCCGATCCAAAATCGAAAATCTGAAAAGATCTTCCCGTTTTTTCCGTTTCTTGCTAATCCGTGAAAACGTGGTGTCTCAAGAACACCTCGGCATCCCCGCGGGCGAAGAATACCAAGCGAATTTCGTGGATGGCGCTTTCCGCGCCCAAGAATTCCTCGATCGCGCGCGCGGCTACGTTCGCCGCTTCGTCCTGCGGATAACCGTAAACTCCGGTGGATATCGCCGGAAAAGCGATCGTCGTAAGACCATTGCTCGCCGCCAACGCTAGCGAGTTGCGGTAGCACGCCGCTAGCAGCTCGGCTTGGTCGCGCCCGCCCCGGCGGTACACCGGCCCGACCGTGTGGATGACGTGTTTGGCCGGCAGGTTGCCGGCCGTGGTGATCACCGCCTGACCCGTCGGCAAGCCGTCCGGATACCGTTCCCGGCGAATCTGCCGGCACTCCTCTAAAATTGCCTTTCCGCCGGCTCGATGAATCGCGCCATCGACGCCGCCGCCGCCGAGCAACGTGCTATTGGCGGCATTGACGATCGCGTCAGTGTCTTCCTTGGTAATATCGCCGACTTTAATGCGCACGCGGCCGGCCAGAAAGCTTGCTAACTCCATGGAGCACCCGATCGGAAGTTTTGATGGTCGTTCGCGAGTTTCCCGCGACATCTCTGATCGTCACCTTAGCGAAATTGAGGACGGATGGGAATCGCGGCGGAGCGCGCCGCCGCCCTTGACTCGCGCGCGAGGATCAAGTGAAAGTACGATACCGTCCGTTTTTTCAAACGCGCGGGTCAAACGATGATCATAAACTGCGTCGCATATCAGAACGGCCGAAAGCTCGCCGACATTCCCGCAAGTGAGATCAGCTCTTATATCGCCCGGCCAGACTGTTTCGTCTGGGTCGCGCTGAAAGATCCTGAGCCCGCAGAGCTTCAGGCGATGCAGCACGAATTCGGCCTGCATGAGCTGGCGGTGGAAGACGCGCAGCACGGCCACCAGCGGCCCAAGATCGAGGAATACGATCATGCGCTATTTGCCGTGCTTCACCTGATCGAGCACAACGATGGCGAACTCAATGTTGGTGAAGTCGCGATATTCGCCGGCGCCAACTATGTGCTTTCCGTGCGCTCGCGCGCCGAGCGCGGATTTGTCGACGTGCGCGCGCGCTGCGAGCAGGAGCCCGAGCTGCTGCGGCATGGCGCGGGGTACGTGCTGTACGCGTTGATGGATGCCGTGGTCGATCGCTATTTTCCGGTTCTTGACGCCATCGAGTCCGCCATCGAAGACATCGAAGAACATATTTTCGCCGAACAGCCCGACCGCGAGCAAATCGAAGCTCTGTACTCCGCAAAGCGCCGGCTCATGATTCTCAAACACGCCACCGAACCCTTGCTCGAGGCTAGCGCCAAGCTCTACGGCGGGCGCGTCCCACAGCTTTGCGTCGCGTTGCAAGATTATTTTCGCGATGTTTACGATCACTTGCTGCGACTCAACCAGGCGATCGACAGCCTGCGCGACATGGTGACCACCGGGATCTCGGTGACGATTTCGCTGATCTCGATTCAGGAAAATGCCGTGACCAAGCGCTTGGCGTCCTACGGCGCGCTCGTCGCGGTGCCGACCTTGATCGCCGGCGTCTACGGCATGAACT
This sequence comes from uncultured delta proteobacterium, assembly GCA_963745035.1. GTDB lineage: Bacteria > Desulfobacterota > Binatia > UBA9968 > UBA9968 > DP-20. The sequence goes on from CAVUVW010000013.1 coordinate 1,661,898, forward strand.
TTCAGAATATGCCGGAATTGAGCTGGCTTTGGGGCTACCCCTTCGCCCTGTTCTTGATGGTGGGAATCGACTCTTATCTTTTCTATCGCTTTCGCAAAGCGAAATGGCTCTAGCTCAGTTCCGGCGCCCGGCCCGTGCCGCATCGCACGAAGATTCCCGGCGCTCAACCCAATGGCGTCAGCCCCTTCAAGGTCGGCAGCAACTCGTCAAAGCTGTGAATGATCGCTCTAGGCTGCGCCGCCGCCAAGGTTTCCTCGTCGTTGTAAGAATGCTCCGTCGAGAGCGCGATAGGTAGGACTTCAAGATAAGTATCGCCGACCTTGCAGCCGTGCGTGTTGTTCCCCGCCCTGAGATAAGTCGCCGTGCCACTCAGCAAAACCACGCACATGTGCTTGGGTCTGTGCTTGCGATACAGAGAATAAATGCCCTGCTCCTTGGCGTAGTAGGTTTGATCGCGGTCGATGATCTCCTCGAAGTAGCCGCCGATGCCGGCTTTTTCCATCGCTTCGTGTTTGTACCGCCGCCCGCCGGTCGTCAGCAAAACATTCTTGAGTCCGGCCTGCTTGGTCTCCTGCAATGATTTCTCGATGCCGGAAATAAAGTTCGGCGGCTCGACATCGTAACGGTGCTTTTGCGCGATTTCCAGAGCATACTTTCGAATCTCGCCGCGCCTTGCTTCATTGAACGGCAAGCTCGGATCTTTTTCATATTCCTTGGCGAAAATCAGCGGTATGAGAAAAAGATCGAAGGGGCCGTCGGCGATCTTTCTGAGCCGCTCGAAACTGAGAGTCGGGAGGTTATAGCGCGGCAGGAGCTCGTTGACGATCGTCAACACCCGTTGAATGTCGGTCTCCACCGTGTCGGACATCGTGCGCAGTAAAAAGGTTTCGATGGCCATGGCTCACCTCCGCGCCGATCTTATGGAATGCCGCGAAGTTGCGCAACCGCGATTCATTCGTCGACCTGCTCGAAGGGCAGCCGATGCTTGCGCTCGACATTGCACTTTTTGCAGCTCGGCACCAGATTTCCTTTGGTCGATTTTCCGCCGCGGATGATCGGCACCAAGTGATCCATGGTCAGATCACCGGGTGGAAATTTCCCGCCGCAATGGTGGCACAGACCCGCCGCCCGCTTGCGCTTCCACCACGGGCTGGCGCGCAACTCGCGCGCCTTTTGCCGCTCGAGGCGCATGTGCTCTTCGGAGACTTCCACGAGAAAGCGCGCGGCTTCCATCACTTGTACCACCGTTTCAAAGTCGTCAAGATAAATACCGAAGCCAAGCGCCACAAGAAAGTACAGCGCGCTCCGCGCCATCGTCCAGGAATCGCCGCCGTCAAGGAAACGGCGCAGCTCCCACGACGCGAAGAAGACGAAAAACACGGTCGCGCTGGCGATCAATATTTTGTGCGCCGTGATCAGCTTCATGGGTATCTCAGCTTACTCAAGCACAGCCGGCGCGCCCGGCGCAAGCATTGCCACCCGGCAAGATCCTGTTATAAATCTCGTGCAATCCATTGCGAGGAGAAAGCAAAAGATGGACAAAGAAGTGGTGAGCACCGCCGACGCGCCCAAAGCCATCGGCCCGTATGAGCAGGCGATCAAGGTCGGAGAGTTCGTTTACATCTCCGGTCAGATCCCGCTCGATCCGAAAACCGGCAGCCTCGTCGAAGGCGACATCAAAATCCAAACCCGCCGGGTGATGGAAAACTTAAAAGCGATCCTCCAAGCCGCGGGATCGTCCCTCGAGCGCGTCGTCAAGGCGACCGTGTTCCTCAAAAGCATCGGCGACTTCGCAGCCATGAACGAAATCTACGCCGAGTATCTCGGCGCCGCCAAGCCGGCGCGCTCGACGGTCGCCGTCGCCGATTTGCCGCGCGGCGCGCTGGTTGAAATCGATCTGATCGCCCTGGTGTAACTTGCCGGACTCTAAACGCCGAGGATCATCCGGACCAGGCTCCGCAGCGCGAGTTTCGCGGCGCCTTTCAGCGAACCATCGGCGAGTTCCTCGTTCTCTCCCGTGCCGCGCGGATAAGCAAAAATCCCTCTCGTGCCGGTCACCACCCAGGATTTAGGATCGGCGTAGACTTGCGGCAGCTTTGCGACGATCGCGGCGTCGCTCATTTTCTTGAGGCGGGTGCTGCGCTGGTAATTTTTGTAGCGCCGGAATTGGCCGCGGTTGAGCCACAGGCCGTCGCAGTGGCGGCAGCGGCTGCAGTTGAATGTCCTTGGGCAGAATCGGGTCGGCGAAGATTGCAAGCTCATCGGCGCAGCGCGGGCAATAAAGAGTCTTTTCGCAAGTGTGACTTTATCGCGCAGCAGACCTTCATCGAGCGGATCGAGTGTCTAGCTTCGTCGCCGTCGAGCGGAAAGAGCTCCCATTTGTCGCACCAGATGCCGCCGCACCGGCCGCACTGGTCGATTTGAATGAGTGACCCGGGCGTCGCCCGCGCCGTCACCTCGGCCATCTCTCGGCTGCACTGAGGACACTGGAGCAAAATGCGCCTCGCCTTTACGAAATGGCCGCGACGCCCGTTTCCCGCATGCGAGAAAGCTCGGATTCACCGTGCGGGATGCCTGCCATTTGATACAGCAACTGTATCCTCCGCCCGATCGGCGGATGGCTGGCGAGCAGATCCGCCACCTTGCCGTCGCGGTCGTCCGCCGCGCGCCGCAGCGGATTGACAAAGAACAAATGCGCCGTGCCCCGCGTCGCTTTGTGAAACGGCATGGCCGCGGCGCCGATCTTCTCCAACGCCCGCGCCAAGCCGACCGGATTGCGGGTGTACTGGACCGCGGTGGCGTCGGCCAGATACTCCCGCTGGCGCGACACCGCCATCGCCAGCAGCCGCGCGATCAGCGGCGAGAAGGCGATCAAGAGCAGCAGCGGAAGAAACACCAGCGGATTTTTCCGGCTCAGATGCCGGCCCGTGCGCGCGCTGTAAAAACCCCGCCCGCCCCAGTCGGCAAGCACCGCGATGCCGCCCAAAAGCACGCTCACCAGAGTCATGAGGAGAATATCCTCGTTGCGAATATGTGAGATCTCGTGCGCCACTACGCCTTGGGTTTCCTCCCGGTCGAGCAGGGTCAACAAGCCGGTCGTTATGCAAATCGCCGCGTTCTTTTCGTTGGTGCCCGTGGCCAGCGCGTTGGGCGCCGGATCGAAGATCACGTACACCCGCGGCATCGCCGAACCCGACGCCAGCGCCATTTCGGTCACCACGTTGTGGAGCTCGCGGTGCTCGGGAGTTTTCAAGTTCAGCTTCTCGGCGCCGAGAGAGGAAAGAATCATGTCGCTGCCACCGTAGTACGCCGTCAACGTCGTCGCCGTCGCTATACCGAGCGCGAAAAGAGTGGCGAACGGCAGCGCCGGTCCAGTTGGCGTGAAGGCGTCGAAATAAAGGTAATCGACGGCCGCACCGATGACGAGGAAAAATAAGATGAAGACGGCCACCAGCGTCGCGCTCCAGCGCTGGTTGCGCGCTTGCCTGGCGGCGAAGTCCAAGACTTGCGGCGGATTCAGCGGCGCTTCCCCGGCCTAACGAGTGAGCGAGAGATTGACGCGCGGCACGGCCTTCTCCGTCTCCGCGACTTCGAACAGTTCGCTGGGCTTGAATCCGAAAAATCCCGCAAGCATGTTCGAGGGGAAAACCTGTTGTTTGGTGTTGTACTGCGTCACCAGGTCATTGTAGTACTGGCGCGCGAAGGTAATCTGATTCTCGGTGGTCGTCAGCTCTTCTTGCAGATCCAAAACGTTCTTGTTGGCCTTGAGGTCCGGATAGTTTTCCATCAGGGCGAATATTTTGCCCAACGACTGATTGAGGACGTTTTCCGCTTCGGCAGTCTCCTTCGCGCCTTTGGAGCCCATCGCCTGACTGCGCGCCTCGATGACTTTCTGTAAAGTATCCTGCTCGTGCTGCATGTACCCTTTGACGGTTTCGACGAGGTTGGGGATCAGGTCGTAGCGCCGCTTGAGCTGAACGTCGATCTGCCGCCAGGCGTTTTGAATTCTCAAGCGCAGCGCGGTGAGCGCGTTGTAGGTCAAAATGATCCAGATGCCGAGCGACGAAGATGATGCGCCCAAATGATAAAACATCATAGGCTGCGCAATCCTCCCGTCTCATCACGGAACAGTATCGCCTTGGTGACGTCGCGCACGCGCGCCACGCCGGTCATCGTCAGCACGCGCTGCATCTCCTCGGCGAGGATGTTGTACACGCGCTCGACGCCGCGCGCGCCGAAGGCGCCGACGCCCCAGGCCACCGGCCTGCCGACCAGCACCGCTTTGGCGCCGAGCGCCAACGCTTTGACGATGTCGCCGCCGCTGCGGATGCCGCTGTCGAGCAGCACCGGCACTTTGCCGTTGGCCGCATCGACCACTTCCGGCAGAGCCTCGAGCGCTGAGCGGTTGAAGTCGAGGATGCGCCCGCCGTGATTGGACACCACCAGCGCGTCGGCGCCGGAATTGATCGCGACCTGCGCGTCGTCGGCGCCCATGATGCCCTTGACGACCACGGGCAAGTCCACCTGCTGCTTCATCCACTCGATGTCTTTCGGCGTCGACTTGTGTCCCTTGCGCGGCTTGCCGTCTTTGGTCGAGAGCGGCACTTCATCGCCGATCTTCACCGGCCGCGCCGTATCCATGGTGATGCCGACCGCCGCAAAGCCGAGATCCTCGGCCGTTTTGGCGTACTCCGAAACTTCTTCTTTGCCGCGATTCATGTAAGCCATGAATACCAGCGGCGACTTGGCGGCGCTGCGCCAGCCCTTAGGGTCGAATTTGGCCGCCTGGCTGGTGAACATCATGGCGCCGACCCGTTCGCCGCCTTGAGCAACTTCGCGCTCGGCGTCCTCGCCGATCAAGCTGAAGCTTCCGACCGGCGCGGTGATGGCCGGAATCGGCAGGGTGTGGCCGAAGAGCTCCACCGAAATATCGGGCTCGGCGACGTCATGAAAGATCTTCTGGCGGAAAAGATACTGGCGGAAAGCGCGCGGATTGCGATGAAACGTCGCCTTGGTCTCCGCCGCGCCGTTGAAATGCTTCCAGGCTTCGGCAGGGACGCGCCGGCGCATGATCTCGCGCAGCTCGCGCAGACCCATCTGTTCGAGCGGTTTTTCGGTCATGGAACCTCAATTCTGCGAGGCGACCTCCCAGCAGTTGGTGCCGGGATCGCGGAAACAAAAGGATGCCGAGCCGTTCTGCTCTTGCAAAGGAAAGAGTTCGGTGATGCCCAACTCCTCGGCGCGCTCGCTGAACTCGCGATGAGCGTCTTCGACCGCGGCTCGGGATTCCACCGCCAGGGTGTTGCGAAAGTTCGGCGAAAACACTTTTGGATTTTCGCGCAGGGCGCAAACGATGAAAGTCTTGGTACTCGGATGCTTCAGGTAGATCACGTGGCTGCTGAATCGATGCACATCGAGATTCAAAACGCTGGTGTAGAAATTCTTGCTGACTTCCATATCGCAAGAGACCAGTGTTCCGTGGGTGAACGCCTGCGGCACGTAGCCTCGGCCCGGAAATCGCTCTTCAGGATAAACTTCTTCCCAGTGGGGTTTTTTCACGCCGCCGAACTTTTGCGCGGTCGCTTCCTTGCGCGCGAAATCTTCGTAGCACTCGATTTCCCAACCGTTGGTGCCGGGCTCGACGAAGTAGCAGGAATACGAGCCATGGCTCCAGGTCGGCTTGCCGATGGCGCCGAGCTTGTACTGCGCTTTGTGCGCGTTCAGATACTCGTAAGCCTTATCGACCTCTTCTTTGGTGGTCACGCGCACGCCCCAGTGATTGTGCATGGGCTTGGCCGGCGCGTCGGGCCCGGCCTCGTGCAGCACCAGCACCCACGGAGAATTGGGATGCTTGAGGGTCGCCTCGCCGGCTGTTTCAGAGATCTTCTCGAAGGCCAGCAAATCGGTCATCACCGCGAGCGATTCCCGCAGATCGCGGCATTCCATGTGGGTTTTTGAGAGCGCGATGGGCTTGATCATGGCCGTCCTCACATGCCAGTCGTGGGGAAAATTTACAGCGCTCCGCCTACCCTGTCAAATGAGATACTCCCGACACAGTCGGGAGTATCTCACCCTGAACAAAGTGAAGGGCTTGCTTTTCTCGTCAATCACACGACATAGCTGGCTCAAATCCAGCTTGACACAAAACAGCCTTTTCCTTAGATTCGCGCAGCTTTGCGGAAAGAGGAGAGCCCGGTAATGAAAATGCGCTGCGTCTTGTTGATTTTCGTTCTGTTCGCCTTGCTGATGTCCGGCGCGGTCTCCGGTTTCGCGCAAGAATCGTTCTACAAGGGCAAAACCATCCGCATGATCGTCGGCACTTCGGCCGGCGGAGGATTCGACACATACACGCGCACCCTGGCGCGCCATTTCGGCAAGCATGTGTCTGGACAGCCGGCGATCGTGGTCGAAAACATGCCCGGCGCCGGTCATTTGATTGCCGCCAACCACATGTTCAAGGTCGCCAAGCCCGACGGTTTGACCGTCGGCCACTTTCATGGCGGCTGGTTTCTCTATCAACTCTTTCAACGCCCCGGCATCGAGTTCGACGCCATGCAGTTCGAATTCGTCGGCTCGCCGATCAAGGAGAGCCGCGCCTGCGCGTTTACCAAAGCGAGCGGCATCACCAGCGTCGAGAGATGGCTCGCGTCCAAGACGCCGGTAAAAGTCGGCGGCATCGGCGGCGGTGCGCCCGACGACATGGCGCGCATGCTGGCGGCGACCACCGCGCTGCCGATTCAGCTCGTCACCGGATACAAGGGCACGGCGGAAATCCGTCTCGCCGCCGAGAGCGGCGAGCTCGCCGGCGGCTGCTGGACTTGGGATTCGATTCGCGCGACGTGGAGCAAAGCGATTCAGTCCGGCGAAGCCGTTGTCGTTCTCCAGGCCGTGGGCAAACCGCATCCGGAGCTGCCCCGCGTGCCGCTGGCGCAGAGTTTGGCCAAGAACGACGAGGCGCGCCAACTCCTCAAGGCCGGCGTGCAAGACCCCGCCGATTTTTACCGCCCCTACGTCACACCGCCGCGCACTCCCAAGCAGCGGGTCGAAACCTTGCGCCAGGCTTTCGATGTGACGATGAAGGACCCGGAGTTTTTAGCCGACGCCAAAAAAGCCAATCTCGATCTGGAGCCTATCACCGGCTTGGAAATGGAACGGATCGTTTCCGGAATTTTTAAGCTCGATCCGGCGCTGACGGCAAAATTGAAAAGCATCTTGAATCCGAGCTGAAGTATCGTCGTCAAATCTACGTATGCTGCAAAGGAACCGAACCATGAAGAAATTGTTTTTTCTCTTTGTGTGCGCGCTCGGCGTTCTTGCCTTCCACGGCGCTCAGGCCTTTGGTCAGGCGAACTTCTACGAAAACAAGACCATCCGGATGATCGTCGGTTTCACCGCCGGCGGCGGTTACGACGCCTACACGCGCACGATCGGCCGCCACATGGGCAAACATATTCCCGGCAATCCGGCGATCTTGGTGGAGAACATGCCCGGCGCCGGCAGCATGATCTCCGCCAACTACACCTTCAAAGCGGCAAAGCCCGACGGCCTGACGATCGGCCATTTCATCGGCGGCCTGTTTCTCCAGCAACTCTTGGGCAAGCCCGGCATCGAGTTCGACGCCAGCCAGTTTCAGTACATCGGAGTTCCGGGCCAGGATAATTTCGTCATCGGCGTCGCCAAGTCGACGGGGATCACCGACGTCGATTCCTGGTTGGCTTCGAAACAGGTCGTAAAATTCGGCGGCGTCGCGTCCGGTTCCGGCTCGGACGATGTTCCAAACATACTGAAAGCGACCCTCGGATTCCCCATCCAGCTGGTCTCGGGATATAAAGGCACCGCCGACGTTCGACTCGCGTTTAACAGCGGCGAAGTCGCCGGCCTCAGCAATTCATGGGAGTCGACGAAATCCACCTGGCGCAAAGAATTGGAGAGCGGCGATCTCAAACTGGTACTGCAGGCAACCCTCAAGCCGCACCCGGAATTTCCCAAGCTACCGATGGCGCTGAATTATGCTAAGACGGACGAAGCCAAGCGGCTGATCTCGACAGTCGCGCGCGTGCACGGCCCGACGGTCAGGCCCTATGTCTTGCCGCCGAATACCCCCAAGGACCGCGTGCAGATCATTCGCAAGGCGTTCATGGACACGATGAAAGATCCCGATTTTCTCGCTGAAGCCAAGAAGGCCAATCTCGACATCAATCCCGACGACGGCGCGACCCTCGAACAGAATGTCAAAGAGATCTTGAAGCTGGAACCCGCGCTGATCGCCAAGCTCAAGGAAATTCTGAAGTAGCTCATCTCGAATCCGAGAGAAGCGGGGATATGAGGCGCCTATGGGTCGGATCAGTCTTATTTGCTTCGTGCTGCTCGCCGCTTGGCCGGCAGGCGCCCGCGCGCAAGCCAACTTCTACGAAGGAAAAACCGTTCGTATCATCGTCGGTCTGGCGGCCGGCGGCGGCTACGATCTTTACGCGCGCACGCTTGCCCGCCACTTCGGCAAACATATTCCGGGGAATCCCGCCGTCGTTGTCGAGAACATGACCGGCGCGGGAAGCATTATCGCTGCCAATCATCTATACAAGATCGCCAAGCCGGACGGCCTGACCATCGGACACTATCTCGGCGGCATCGCGCTGCAGCAACTGCTCGGTAAATCCGGCATCGAATTCGACGCCCGGCGGTTCCGATACATCGGCGTGCCGGCGCAGGACAACTTCATCATCGGCGTGCACAAGTCGACGGGCATCACCGACGTCAACGCCTGGATCGCGTCCAAGCAGATGGTCAAGTTCGGCGGCATCGGCCCAGGCGCGGGCAGCGACGATATTCCAAAAATATTGGCCGCGACGATCAACCTTCCCGCCCAGGTCGTTTCCGGCTACAAGGGCACCGCGGACACGCGTTTGGCGTTCAACAACGGTGAAGTTCAGGCAACCAGCAACGCGTGGGAGTCGACGAAATCCACGTGGAAAAATGAGCTCAATTCGGGCTTACTCAAAGTCGTTTTGCAGGCAAACCTCAAGTCTCACCCTGAGTTGAAAAATATTCCCGTATCCTACGAAATGGCCAAAAGCGACGAAGCCAAAATTCTCATGGCGACGGTCTTGCGCGCCAATAGCCCGACGGTCCGTCCTTTCATGGCCCCGCCGGGTACGCCCGAGGATCGAGTGCAGATCTTGCGCAAGGCATTCATGGCAACAATGACTGACCCTGAGCTCATGGCGGAAGCGAAGAAGGCAAACCTCGACATCAATCCTCTCGATGGCGCGGAGCTCGAGCAAAATGTCCGGGAGATCTTCAAGGTCGAACCGCCGCTCGTCGCCAAGCTCAAAGAAATTTTGAAGTAAGGAAAATTTTAACCTCTAATACGGACGGAACAAAAGTCTCTGACGGCTTGAACGATTGAACGTCTAGAACGTTTTGAACCGTCCGCGGGAGAAGCGATGAAGATCACCATCGATCGAACCAAGTGCGACGGCTATGCCAAGTGCGTCCAAGCCGCGCCCAAAGTGTTCCGCCTCGACGCCAAGATGATCGCCGAAGTCATTGATCCCAAAGCCGACACCGACGAAAAAATCTTGCTGACAGCGAAGATCTGCCCGACTAAAGCGATTGTTCTGGAAGAGGAAGAAAGCGGAAAGAGAATCTTTCCTACGGAATGACCACCGCAGTTGAGCAGCGGTAGCCTTCCGTCATTTTATGGCATTTCCGCCAGCAGCCGCCCATAGCCTTGCTGTGGCTGCCGCACGCGTAAACGTTTTTGAATTTCCCAACACTGCGTCACGCCGGGATGAATCACCGGCACTCCCAGGTCCTGCTCCAACGGTTCGATGATGTCGAGGATACGCAGCTTGCCGCCTTGAAAATAGATCGCGTCGGCATCGCGATGGCGCAGGAACAAACTTCGCGCTTGATGATAAATATCCTTCGATGACAGCCGGCCGACTTCCTCCCAAGGTCCGGGAAGTTTCGCCAATTCCAGGACATCAAAGCCAGCATCGGTAAAATAGCGCGCGACGATGCTCGTGTCATCGAAGTCGTAGCCGATGCCGACGAACTTCTTGATCGCGAGCGCTTTCATCGCGGCGACTTGATTCGTACCGGAAGTGAAGATCGGAATGCCGAACTGCTTTTCCCATTTGGCGATGAGCTCCGCCTCGCCTTTGTAGCCGAGCAGCATGAACGGCGGCGTGCCCGCGGGGTGAATCAGATCGACCTGGTCTTTCGCCAGCTCGGCGATCTTTTCCTCGTATGCTGGAATCGCCGCCTGAAATTCTTCGATCTTGCCGTGGCGCACGTTGTTGAACAGGGGAATCACTCCGATTCCGTCCGGAAGCATTTTGATCAGCTCGACGAGCGAACCGGAACCCTTGGTCGGTTTGATCATTCCGACCATGCCGCGCCAGCAATCGTATGGCATCCCTCTCTCCTCAGATCTTCAGAGTTTGGCAGCGTGGTGATTCCGGCGTGACGGCTGCAATGAGCCGTGGCTTTTGATTGCCATGGTTGCACCACGTGCCTCGCGGGCAACGACAAACGCGGAACGAAGAAAGAGCCCGCAGATGACGGCTCCGACGATGATGTCCGGCCACGAGGAATCAAGCCTCCACACGGCAACCGAAGCTGCCAAAACAAAGCCATTTGCCGCGATATCGTTTCTCGAACAGAGCCAAACCGAGCGCATGTTGATGTCTTCGGCCCGATGACGCCATAACAGCATGGCGCACGCCGCATTGACGAGAAGCGCCAGCGTACCGACCGCTCCCATGGCGTGATAATCGGGGACTTCAGGAAACACGAGTTTGAAAACAACTTGACCGAGAACAAAGGCGCCGAAAAGCCCCATTACGCCCGCCTTGGCTAGCGCCGCTCGCGCCTTCCAGATCGACGCTTGGCTCACGACGTACAGGCTGAATCCGTAGACAAGCGCGTCACCCAACATGTCGAGGGAATCGGCGACCAGCGCGACCGAACCCGCAAGAAACCCCGCGACAACTTCGATGACGAACATCGCGATGTTCAGAATCAAGACAATCCTGAGCGTCGCGGCCTGGCGCTCTCGGAGTTGCTCCAAAGTACAAGCTTTATCGTTGCAGCAATCATCCATGAAACTATTCCGGACAACCGGCGCTTGACGTGGTCACGAGCCGCCATGCTTGTCCCGCACCGCCTGGATATCTTCCAGGCAACTCGCGCACATGTATGCCGCGTGCGGGAGAAAAATCAGCTCGTCGCTCTCGCGCTCCTCCATGCAGATGCCGCAGAGGCGGTTTTCCTGAGCGTGCGGCTTTGATTTGCTTTTGTGGCCGTCGGGGTCCTCGGTGAGAATATTTTTGCAGAGCTCGACGCATTCGTCGCAGATATGCACGGCCGGCCCGGCCACGAGCTTGCGCACCTCGGCCTGGCTCTTGGCGCAAAAGGAGCAACTTGCCGTTTTGACGGCGTCGTCGAACTTGGGAATGTGCGCGTCCCAATCGTCGCCGATGGCTTTCGTAAGCGTTTCCTCCAGCGCGGTGCCGATCTGCTGCAATTCGCGCGCGATCTCACCCCGTTTCGGCGCGCTTTTCGATTCGAGAAACTTGCCGACCGCCTGCTGAAATAGCCTCAAGGCGGCGCCGTATTTCTGATCGCTGACCAGATCGGCGCATTCGATAAATCCGAATTTAGAGGCCTTTGTCATCATCGCATTACTCCTTGTTGCTTCGCGTCACAAAGCCGCTTCGGGATCGGCGGCAAATTCGATACTGAAAACGGCGCGCGCCGATGCCCGCTCGCGACGAACTTGAACCCCCCATCTCACAACTTCGTGGTACGGTCAATAAACGTCGCATAAATTCCGCCGAGCCAATTGGCATCCAATACCGATCAACATCGGCCAGCGCACCTCAGCGAGTGTTCGCTCGGCCGGGACCGCCGGGTGGGCCGCACGTTAATCCCGCAAGGATTAAAAATCTCGCCGGCGCCGCGCGTTTGCGTGAGATCGATAAAACGAGCGATCCCTTCGATCTTCAGAACATATAGCTGCCACAGTTGATGTCGTAGGACTGCCCGGTGACGTAAGCCGCCGCGTCGCTGGCGAGAAAGAGAATCGGGCCGGCGATGTCTTCGGGCTCGAGGATGCGCGGCAAGGGAGTTGAACGCAACCGCGCCATGACGTCTTCCTCCGAGCGGTGCTGGCGCGGCATCGAGGTATTGGCCGACCCTGGACAGATGGCGTTTACGGTGATCCCATCGGGTCCGACCTCGCGGGCAAGCGCCTTGACGAATCCCATGACGGCGGCCTTGGAAGCCGCGTAATGGGCGAATTGCCGCATGCCGTAATGGCCGATGCCCGAAGCGAGGCTGATGATCCGGCCGCTCTTTTGCGCGCGCATCGCCGGCACAAACTCGCGGCAGCAGAGAAAATTGCTGCCGACGTTGATGTCGATCGTGCGGTCCCAATCTTCTTCGGAGAGATCGACGACGGATGCCTTTGGATAGTAAATGCCGGCGACGTTGACGAGAATATCGGCGCGGCCGAAGCGTTCGAACGCGCTCGTCGCCATGCGTTTCACCGACGACTCGTCGGCGACGTTGACGTCGACCGCCGCTGCTTGCGCTCCGAGGGCGCGCAGCTCGTTGGCGACCGACTGGGCTTTCTCCGCCTGCAAGTCGGCGACGACAACCTTGGCGCCTTCGCGCGCCATGCCGAAAGCCACCGCGCGGCCGATGCCCTGCGCGCCGCCGGTCACCACAGCAACTTTGTCTTTGAGTCTCATGGCATCACCACCCCGCCGTTGACGTGAAATGTTTGCCCGGTGATCGCCGCGCTCTCGGGCGTCGTCAAAAAATAATACATTTCCGCGAGGTCCTGGGGCACGGCCGTGCGCCCGAGTGGAATATTGGGCCACCAGCGCTGCCTGCGCGCCTCGGCGGATTCCTTTTCCATCACCCGCGGCGTATCCGTCGGCCCCGGCGCCACCGTGTTGGCGAGCACCCCGTCGGGCGCCAGCTCCAGCGCCAGCGATTTGGTGAAGGTGATGATGCCGGCCTTCGCCGCAGCGTAGGGCGTTCGCAGCGCAGAGCCCGTAACGCCGTAATTGGACGCCGTGTTGATGATGCGCCCGCCCTTCTGACGCTGCATCATCGGCGCGACTTCCCGGCACATGAGAAACGTTCCTTTCAAATTGGCGTCCATGACTTCTTTCCACTCCAGCCACGTCAATTCCTCGATCCGTTTCGTGTACGCGCTCCCGCCGGCGATGTTGGCGAGGATGTCGATGCGGCCGAAGCGCTGCTCCACTTCCATTACGGCCGCTTTCACTTCGCGCGCCGCGGTCACGTCGAGCGCCAGCGCTTCGGCTTGCCCGCCGGCTTTGGCGATTCCATCCTTGACTCGTTCAGCAGCGGCGCCGTCGTAATCGGCGATGACGACCGTAATGCCCGCGCCCGCCATTCGCCCGGCGACTGCTCCACCGATCCCGCCGCCGCCTCCGGTGATCAACGCGACTTGATTCAAGTTCCTGCTCCTTTCAGCTCCGGCGAATCGTCGCCTTCAATTTTTCTGCCATCCGAAAAAAAATCGCAACCTTCGTGCGCTTCGTGCCTCCTTCAAAAATTGCGGATCGCTGATCGATAGCATCAGGGCTCCGATACGACACGTAAACGCGCCTTTCCGTCATACCCGCGAAAGCGGGTATCCAGGCTAATTGACGAATCGGAGGAAAACGTGCCCGAGGGAAACCTCTCCATTTTTCATTCTCCGTGGGCGAGCGTAAGCTCGTGATCGTTCTTCTTCTTGGTGCGGCTACTCGCGCGATGTCATAACTCGACGAACCGTGCCGGATCGTAGGGCGATCTTTGCGCGTCCTCTATTTTTTTCAACCCCTTTATTTCTTCGCGGTGCGCGCAAGCATAAAGAACCGCCTCGGCGGCGTCGTCGAGGTGCCCGCGCAGGTACTTGCGCGCCGGCACGGCAAGCCGCAGTAGTTGCGCGCCTTTGGCCGCCTGGCTTGGCGCCGGCGGCGGCCCTTTGGTCACTCGAACGCCGGAGATCTGATAAAGAAACGCCGCCAAAGCTTCAGCGGGAAATTTTTCCGGCGGAAGATCCGGCAGAAATTTCTCTAGATCGATGAACACGGCATGGCCGCCGGCCGGATGGATCAACGGCGCGCCGTCCTTGAGCCGGCGCCACAAATAGTCCACGTCGGCCACACGATGTTTGATGTAAGACTCGGCGAAAAATATCTCGTCAAGCGCGACGGCCAAAAGCTCCATGGCGCCGCCGCCGAGCTGCGCGCCGTCGACAAAGCTCTGCATCAGCGCCTTTCGATAGGCCGCTTCATCCCGCGTCAGGATCAACCCGCCCGATGAGACCAGGAAATCTTTGAGCGCGCTCAACGTGCAGCCGTTCGCCTGGGCGCAAGTTTCGTGGACGATCTCCAGAATCGTGCGCCGCTGGTAGCCGGGTTCGCGCTCTTGGATGAAGTGGCTGTTCTCCAGAATACGGCAGGCGTCGAGAAACAGCGGAATCCTGTGCGCTTCGGCCAGCTCTCGAACCGCTTTGAGATTGCCCAGCGAAACCGGCTGGCCGCCGCAGGCATTGAGCGCAAGCTCGACGTAGATGCAAGCGATCGTCTCGGCGCCGCGCGCGCCGATCACGCTTTCGAGCCGGGCGATGTCGACATTGCCCTTGAACGGTTCCGGCGAGGTGAGATCGTGCGCGGCATCGCCGACCACGTCGATCAGCGTCGCGCCGTTCATTTCGATATGGCTGCGGGTCGACGGAAACAGCATGTTGCCGGCGACCACTGTGCCGGGCTTGACGTGGATTTTTGTCCAGATGCGCTCGGCGGCGCGCCCCTGCGTCGTCGGCACGACAAACGGAAAACCAAAAATGCGTTTGACTTCTCCCGCGAGGCGCGCGAATGAACGGCTTCCTTCCACCGCCAATCCCATCCCGGGCTCAACGCCGCTCGCGCCGACGAGCGCCGCGAGCTGGTCGGTGCTGAGCGCGCTGACGCCGCTGTCGGTGCAAAGATCCACATAGATCATATCCTGCGGGATCAGCTCCGTGTTGTAGTGCGCCGCGCGCAGCGCATCCTGCCGCTCGGCGAAGCTCGTCTGACGCAGCGGCCGCACCGCGGCGATCTCGAATGGCACGGAAAAAGTCATGCCGGGTGAACGGGTCTGCATTCCGAAGCGCTCTCGGTCAAAGCAAGCCGGAGCTGGCGCGAATCAGCACACGAAAAGCAAGCTAGGAATTGCCCTGTGCCGCCGGCGGCCGCCGCTGTCCCTGGCGTGATCGCAGCGTCGACAGCGCTCGATGCACCATTTTTCTCTCGGTGGCGAACTTGAGCTGCTTGATCGCCTGTTCGATTGGAAACCAGCGCACGTCGTCGGCTTCATGGTCATGGTCGCGCACGTCGCCTTTGAGATAGCGCAAGAGAAAAAAATGCACGCGCTTGTGGATGCGCGCCATTTCGCCCTCCTTGGTCTTGTCCCGGTAGGAATAGCGGATATCGCCGAGCTTGCGAATCAGCTTCCCTTCGAGCCCGGTCTCCTCGCGGACCTCGCGCAGCGCCGCTTCCTCGTCCCGCTCGCCGGCCTCGACATGCCCTTTGGGCAGGCCCCAGCGATTGCGCGCGTAGATGAGCGCGACTTCGAAATCGTCGCTGTTCCGGCGATAGATCACCCCGCCGGCGGAGATTTCCGTAACCGTGCGGACATTTTCATCCGCCGGCCGCGCTTCCCCCGCCACCTGGTCGCGCAGCCAGCCCAAGTAGGCCGCGCTGCCGGCGACGATCGGCAGCGCGATGATCTCGGGGACCGAATAGCTGTGCAGCTCACGCACTCTTTTCTCTACGGCGCTGAATAGTTCTTTGCGTGTCTTGATGATGAGCAGCTCTTCATCGGCCTGCTCGACCTGGCCCTGCCACCGGTAGACCGATCGCACCGACTTGATGCGATTGACGCAGGCCGCGAGTTTCTCGCCGACCAAGGTCTGCGCCACTTGCTCGGCTTCCTCCGCCGACCCCGTAGTCACATAAATGACGATAAAACTCTCCATAGCATCGATCTTACAACCGGCCTTCCGGAACAGTCAATAAAGTGGCGCAGAAGGCGTGGGCTTGAGGCGAAAGGCGTGAGTACGGATGAGATGTATTGACGTGAAGCCGACACGACGATTTGCCCCTGCGCCGCGATATGGATACTTTGAACTCGATGTCCACTAAGGATCAAATCCGTGAGCAGACGTGGCAAATTCTGAAAGAGAAGCGCGTCGCCCGTTTCCCTGGAGCCGAAGGAAGAATTCCCAATTTCCTCGGCGCCGAAGCTTGCGCCAAGGTGTTAGCCGAAACTCCTTACTGGAAGGCGGCGCGCGTCCTCAAGGTCAACCCCGATTCACCGCAGCGGGCGATTCGCCAGCGCGCGCTCGCCGACGGCAAGGTCATCTACATGGCGGTGCCCCGTCTGCGCAGCGAGAAGCCGTTCATCGAGCTCGATCCCAAGAGGCTCAAGTGCTCGCCATACGCCGCTTCTTCGATCAAAGGCGCGGGACAGCACGGCCGCCCGGTGGCGCTCCAGGAAGTGCGAAAAATTGATCTGGTGGTGTGCGGTTCGGTCGCCGTCAACCGCCAAGGCGCGCGGGTCGGCAAAGGCGGCGGTTACTCCGACCTGGAGTTCGCCCTACTCACCCAAGAAAAGAAAATCGGCGCCAAGACGCCGATCGTCACATCGGTCCACGCGTTGCAACTGATCGACCAAGAGATCCCGATGACCGAGCACGACATCCCGCTCAGCGCAATTGTGACACCGGCGGAAACCATCGAAGTCAAAGCGCGATTTCCCCGACCGAAGGGAATTTACTGGAACATGCTGCCCCAGGAAAAAATCGACGCGATTCCGGTGCTCCAACTGCCTCGCCATTGAGCGCCAGCGCGACAACCGTTGAAGCCCCTTTTTATCTATGTTAGCTAAACGTTTCCGAGGAAAATTCGTATGGCGGTGGAGAAAATCGACTTTGCCAAAGGTAACGGCTTGGTGCCGGTGATCGTGCAGGACTATCAAACGCGCGACGTGTTGATGGTCGCCTACATGAACGAGGAGGCGTGGGAAAAAACCAAGGAAACCGGCAAAGCGCATTACTACAGCCGCTCGCGCAAAGGCCCTTGGTTCAAGGGCGAGGAGTCCGGCCATTTTCAGGAAGTGAAAGACGCGTTCATCGACTGCGACAACGACACCATTCTACTCCAAGTCAATCAGATCGGCGGCGCGGCCTGTCACGAAGGCTACCGCAGTTGTTTTTTCCGCCAGCGCGACGACGGCGACTGGAAACTCGTCGCCGAGCGAGTTTTCGATCCAAAAGAGGTTTACAAAAAGTGAGCGAGTTGAAGCTGGGCATCCCGAAGGGAAGCCTCGAGGAAATGACCATCGAGCTCTTCAAGCGATCGGGATGGAAGATTTCCACCACGAGCCGGAGCTACTTTCCCTCCATCGATGACGACTCGATTCGCTGCAGCATGGCGCGCCCGCAGGAAATGTCGCGCTACGTGGAGATGGGCACGTTGGACGTCGCCATCACGGGCAAAGACTGGACGTTGGAAAACGCTTCGG
Source organism: uncultured delta proteobacterium (assembly GCA_963745035.1). Classification (GTDB taxonomy): domain Bacteria; phylum Desulfobacterota; class Binatia; order UBA9968; family UBA9968; genus DP-20. Next base: position 1,679,493 of record CAVUVW010000013.1, read on the forward strand.
ATGTTCTGGTGGTGTGCGAGATGGTGTACTCCAAAACCAGTTTTCGCCCGACCCGCTGGGTTGTGGCGGTCCCCCAGGACTCGCCCATCAAGAAAATCGACGACCTCAAAGGCAAGCGCATCTCTTCCGAGATGGTCAATTTCACCAAACGCTACTTCGCCGAGCGGAACATTCCGGTGACCGTGGAATTCTCCTGGGGCGCCACCGAGGCCAAGGCCGCCGAGGGACTGGTCGATGCGATCGTGGAAGTCACCGAAACCGGGAGCACGATCCGCGCCCACGGCCTAAAAATCATCCACGAGCTGATGGAATCCTGCCCGCAGCTCATCGCCAACAAGCAAGCCTGGCAGGATCCCTGGAAAAAAGAGAAGATCGAGCAGATCAAACTATTGCTGCTGGGAGCGCTTTCCGCCGAGAACAAAGTCGGCATCAAGCTCAACGTCTCGGAAACTAATCTAGAGAAGGTCGTCGAGCTGATTCCGAGCATCACCGCGCCGACGGTGGCGACGCTTCATCCCTCGCCCAATCTCAAGGGCGTGAAGTGGTATTCCGTCGAAAGCGTGCTCGAAGAAGCAAAGGTGCGCGATCTGATTCCCAAGCTGATTCAGAACGGCGCGGTCGGAATTATCGAGTATCCGCTGAACAAGATCATCTAAAAGGCAACAGGCGTGAGGCGCGAGGCAACAGTGAATCGCGTTGTTACTGTTGCCCGTTACCGGTTGCCGGTTGCCCTTCTTGGCGTCCGTTCCGGTGTAGAAAATAATCCTTGGCGATTTCCGGAAAGAGCGCAAAGCTCAGCACATCCTCTTCGTTCTGAGCGAGGCCGCCGGCGTCTTTGCGCGCCTGATCGAGGCCCGGCTTCAGCAGATCGGCCGGCCGGCAGCTGATCGGTTCCTTTTTTCCAAGTACCTTGCTTTTCATTTCTTCGCTGATTTGCCCCGGCGGCTCGCCGTAAAGACCCATGACGTAGTTGCGCGTTTCCATCGCCACGACGGAATAGCGCTTGCCGGTCATCACGTTGAGCGCCGCCTGAGAGCCGACGATCTGGCTGGTCGGGGTCACCAGCGGCGGATATCCGAGATCCTTGCGCACCTGGGGCATTTCCGCGAGCACCGCGTCGAGCTTGTCCTCGGCCTTCTGCTGGCGTAGTTGCGCGACGAGGTTCGACAGCATGCCGCCGGGAATCTGTGAGATCAGCACGTCGGTTTTGATCTGATTGTTGACCGGGCTCTCGAACTCCGCGTAGTTCTTGCGCACGCCATAAAAATAGTCCGCGATCTTGCCCAGCTTGGTGAGATCGAGCCCCGTATCGTAGGGCGTATCCTTGAGCGCCGCGACCACTTGCTCGGTCGCCGGTTGCGAGCTGCCCTGGGAGAACGGCGCGCTGGCCGTATCGAGAATGTCGGCACCGGCTTCGATCGCCATCAGGTAGTTCATCGGCGAAAGTCCCGCGGTGCAGTGTGAATGAAGATGAAGCGGCAGGGAAATGCGCGATTTGATTTTCTTGATGATCTCGTATGCGGCATAGGGCGCCAGCATGCCGGCCATGTCCTTCAGGCAAATGACTTGCACGCCCATGCCCGCAAGTTTCTCGGCGACGCCAAGAAAATAATCCGTCGAATGAACCGGGCTGATCGTGTAGCACACCGTTCCCTCGACCAGCTTACCGGCCTTGAGCGCCGCTTCGATGGCGGTTTTCATGTTGCGGATGTCGTTCATGGCATCGAAGATGCGGAACACGTCGATGCCGTTGGACGCCGCGCGCGCCACGAACGCCTGTACGATATCGTCCGGGTAGTTGCGATAGCCGACCACGTTCTGGCCGCGCAAGAGCATTTGAAAGCGCGTTTTGGGCATCGCCGCGCGCAGCTTGCGCAAGCGCTCCCACGGGTCCTCTTTGAGAAATCGTAGGCTCGCATCGAAGGTCGCCCCACCCCAGGTTTCCAGCGACCAATAGCCGATATCGTCGAGCTGAGCGGCGATCGGCAGCATGTCCTCGGTGCGCATGCGCGTCGCCACCAGGCACTGGTGCGCGTCGCGCAATACCGTTTCCATGATCTCTATTTTTCTCCCGGCCATGCGCCCTGCCTCCCCCTAGTCCGTTACTCGTAAAGCTCGCCTTGTTTGTCTTCCAACCGGGCTTTTTCCTCGGGACCGACCACGTAAACCCCATCGACCTGTTTTATCTTGGTGATGTCGTAAAAATACTCGGAGATCTCCAGACCATCGTCGAACTCGTACATCTTGATCGCGTCCCATGGGCAGATTTTCTTGTCCAAGCGGTCCTCGGATTCGGTGCCGATCAGTTGGAGCTGGATGCGCTTGGGCACCGCGTCGGGCGGCACGGGTTTTTTATTGCTGTCGAAAAAACGGTTGTTGTACTCGTAAAAAATCTCCCCGGTCTCTTTGTGCTGCTGGATCTTGGTGAGATCGTCGCTGTAGCACATCTGGCAGCCAATGCACTTGTCGTTGTCAACGAATACACGATACGGTTTGAGTCCGCCCTGGGGCAGCTCTTCGTAGAGCAAATTGATGCAGCCGTCCACCGGACAGTGCACTTCGCACAGCGGCGAGCCGGCGCAGCTCGAGCAGTTCTCGTTCATCACGGCCAGCAGGGCCGTGCCTTTGCGCTTTTTCGCTTCAGCCATTCGCTTGCATCCTCGCTTTCTTAAACCGCGCCCGGAGCGCGAGCGCTATCGCCGCCGACAGCAAAATCCACCAATATCGAATGAGACCGATTCTGCCCCATTCCAGCCAGTAGACGAAATTGGGCGAGCGGGAATTGAGCTCGCCGAGCGCCCGCTGCGCTCCGGCGTAATCCCTCACTTCGCGCAGCGCCTGCGACAGACCGTAGAGCGCCCCGTCGTCGCGCGGATCGAGCTTGAGCGCCGCCTCGAAATCGGCCCGCGCCGCGCTCCATTTGCCCTGCTCGGCGAGAATCCAGCCGCGCGCGGTCATTGCCGCGGCGGAATTCGGTTTGAGCTCCAGCGCCTTGTTGAAATTGGCCAGCGCCGCGCCGAACTCGCCTTTGCGCTTATGCGCCACCGCCAGGTTGCTGTAGGCGTCGGGCAGCTCGGGGTGGAGCTCGATAATCTTTTTATATTCACCGATGGCGGCGTCAACGTCGCCGCGCACCTCCAATTCGATCCAAGCTAGGAAAGTTCTTGCGTCGATGTGTTTGGGGTCGAGCGCGATGGCCCGCTTGGCGGCCAGGATTGCGCCCTGCGGATCGCGCAAACGGAGCTTGGCCATTCCCAAAAACAGGTGCAGGTCCGCCTCGTTGGGGTACTCCTTGAGCAGCTCCTCAAAAATCGACTTTGCCTCGCCGGCCTTGCCTTGCGCCAACCCCTTGCGCGCTTGTTCCCATCGTTGATCGTTGGGCAATGAAGACTGGGTTTCTGCAGCGTTGGATAAACTAAGCCCGACGAGGAGGACGGCCGCGACGGCCAGCCACATCCTCATCATTACTATTTCCACATTTCATTGGAGATCTCGTCTTCTCTGCCTTCTTCAATCAGCTTGTCGTTTTTGAACGCTTGGCGCAGGCCCAGCCAGGAGAAGAAGATGACGAGAATCAGCATGCCGACAATCGGGATGTTATCGGGCTTGGTCACGATTTCGAGAAAATTTTGCCAACCGCTAGGCTCTTCCATAAAAGTTAAGCACCCGTAAAATCAAGATAATTTAAAATTATTAAAAAGCCGTCCTAAAGTCAACGCAAGGTTCCTGCGACGATCGATGCTGGCCGATGGGGATCACGCACTGCGAAAAGCCACTTTCTATCCTCGGCCCTAACTAATGCTGCTGATGGTGCCCTCGGCCATGTTCGGTATGGCGGAAGATCAGTGACTTGATGACCACCGGCACCGCCTTGGCGTCGGGCAGCTCTTGGCCGATATCGATGAAATCGAAATCTTTCAGATCGATGCCGTCGATGGAAACGATGCCGGCGCCGGGAACCAACTCACGCTCGATAATATTGCCCATCAGCTTGGCGATATCGGCGTCGAACACCAAAACCAGCGGCTGCCCGTTGTCGATATGCCCCTTCATCGCCGCGACCAGACCTTCGGCGAGCGTACGGATCAGCGGATACGACGGCCCAAGCTCCCAGCGGATCGCCAGGGCCACGGCCCGCTCGGTGTCGGTCGCGTCGAAGCGCTGCAGCGCCCGCTCCACCGCGGCGCTGATCTCGGCGGCGCTGATCGCCTCGGTCTGCTCGAAGGCGGGGGTGACGACTTGTAAATTGCGCAGCGGCAGCGACTCGGGGTGGGAAAGATAAATGGTATTGCCGCTCACTTGCACGGTGTACTGCGAGGCGCCGATCACGGTGGCGCGGATGCGCACTTCGGCCGGGCGCAGCGGAATGTTGCCGCCGCCCAGCTGATTCACCCGGGCGCGCACTTTCTTGCCGAACTGAACTCCCAGATCGCCCAAATTGCGTTTCTCGTAGCCGTAGATAAATTCCGACACGCCGCCGGAAAACATCACGGCATGGATCGGATCGGCGTAGTCGAGATTGGGAGTCAGCAGAAGATTCTCCACCTCGGGCGAAAGTTTCTTGCGCTCCAATACTTGAAACAGCGAATCGCACAGCGCCTGGGAAAATTTGTCTTTGTCCTCGTCGCTCATGACGCCGCCGAGCGCGAGGTTGGAAATGCCGGCGATCTTGGCGATCTTGAGAGCGGTGTCTTCGAGACGGTTGATTTTGCCGTTCTCATCCATGGCGATGAGGCGCGCGCCGACCTCCACGGCGCAGGTGTCGATCACCTTGCCGCCTTGGACGATGGCGACCTTGCTGGTGCCGCCACCGACGTCGACGTTCATCACCGTGAAGTCGCCGCCTTCGTGGTAGGTCATGTGCACCGCGCCCGAGCCGTACGAAGCGAGGATCGCTTCCAGATTGTGGCCGGCGGTGGCGCACACGAACTTGCCCGCTTCGGCGGAAAAGATCGCGGCGATGGCTTCGGCATTTTTCTTTTTCGCGGCCTCGCCGGTGACGATGATCGCGCCGGTATCGATATCTTCCGGCGTGAGATTGGCCGTGCGGTAGGCCCCGTGGATGAAATCGCCCAGCTGATTGGTATCAATGGTCGTCTTGTCGACGTAGGGCGTCAAGAGAATCGACGACTCGTGAATGATCTCCCGGTTGATCACCACAAAACGGCTCGACAGCGCGACTCCCTGGCGGCGCAAGGTCAGGCGCGAGAAAATCAGGTGCGAGGTGGACGAGCCGATGTCGATGCCGACGGAGTTGAGGGTGATCCGCTCCGAGCGCCACATCGGGTGGTTTTCGTCGATGAGCTCCTCTTCGCCGTCGAAGTCATCCTCATGCCCTTCGTGCAAACGCAAAATGTCCGTGCCGAGATTATCCATGCCCGCCGTCGGTTCCTTTCTCGCTGACTTTCAGGTATCCAAGTTGCATAACACAAGACTTGCGCGCTTGCCACCGATGAAGCGCCGCGGCGGCGGGATAGACAAGCCAAAACATCGGCGATAATATGCGTGTATTCGTAAATTTATGGGGCAAGAGGAATATCAAGAGCTGGCCTCGTTCCTGCGCCGCTTCCGCCGCCGCCTGAGGCTGCTGCGCGGGCTCGAAGGGCTGTGCCTGATCGCGATCTGCGGACTCCTGCTCTTCGCCCTCGGCGCCGGCATCTTCGAGCTTAAAGACTTCTTTCCCTACGCGCCGCTGGCCTACAGCGTTCTTACCGCCGCCGTCTTGATCGCCGTCATCGGCTGGTCGTTGTTTGGTTTTCTGCGCCGTCTGTCACAGGAGCGCGCGGCGCTCTACATCGAGCAAAAACAGCCCAAGCTACGCAACAACCTGATCAACTCGCTGCAGCTCTACCCGCAGATAGCCCAGGCGCAGAGCGCGCCCGGCTTTTCCGCGTCCATGGTCATGGCGCTGCTGCGCACCACTCGCAACCAGGTCGCCACCTTGAAAATCGACGAGCTGGTCGATGACCGCAGGCTCCGATCCAGCTTGCGCTTCCTCGGCTACCTGCTTCTGCCGGTATCGGCGCTGGTGCTGTTTCATCCGTCGTGGGTGGGCGGCACGATCAATATGTTGACCCGGCCGCTGGACCACCTGCCGCCGAGCCAGACCACCATTGAAATCGAGCCCAAGGGCTTGCGCGTCGTGCGCGGCGCGCCGGTGACGATCCGGGCAGCTACCGCGGGCGCCCCGCCCGAGTCGCTGGAGCTGATCACCTGGAGCGGCGCCAACGAGCGCGGCGAGCTCATCGGCGCCGAAAAGACGCCCATGGAAAATCTCGGCGACGGCAAGTTCAGCGCCAAAATCGCGCGCCTGGAAAAATCGCTGCGCTACCGCGCGGTCACCGGGCCGTTTGCCTCGGCGACCTACAGCGCCGAAGCCGTCGATGCCCCCGAGATCGCCAACGTGCAGCTCGCTCTCTATCCGCCGGCCTACACCGGTCTGGGCTCGGTTTCCGTGCCCGAAGGCAGCATCGAAGGACTTAAAGGCTCGAGCCTGCGCCTGGACGCCGTCGCCACCAAAGACGTGGCGAAAGCGGAAATCGTCATGGACGACGGCAAGAAAATCCCGCTCAAGATCGATGGGCGCAAGCTCCAGGCCAATTTCGTGCTCTTTCAGTCGCAGTCGTATCGTATCCTCGTCGAGGACGCCCACGGTTTTCGCAACGCGCCGATCACCTACGAGCTCAAGGTCAAACCGGACGGTTTTCCGACCGTCGATCTGCTCCAGCCCACCCAGGATTTGGAAATCAACGGCGACGAGATTCTGACCCTGGAGTACGGCGCGCGCGACGACTTCGGCATCGCCGAGGTTGCGCTGGTCGTCAAGATCGGCGAGCGCGAAGACAAGATCTCGCTGCAGAAAGAAGACGCCAAGCGGCTTATCCTGCGCGAGCAGTATAAATGGGACCTCGGGCGACTCGCTCTGAGGGAAAACGAAGAGGCGGTTTTCGTCCTGCAAGTTTTCGACAACGACACGATTTCGGGACCGAAGATCGGCACGTCGCGCTCGGTGCGCCTGAAGCTCAAGAATCTCAAAGGCGAGCACCAACAGGTGGCGGAGATGATCCGCGATTTGAACCATCGCATGGTCGATCTCCTGGGCGACCACCTGGAAACGCCGCTGCCGGGCGACAAAACGCCCGCCAAGGAAACCGAGAACAAGTTGCAGCAAAACCTCGCCGAGGCGCTCAAACGTACGGACGAAGTCATGAGCCGCGTCGAAAAAGACCGCATGTCCGATTTCGCGACTTGGAGCGACCTCGAGGCGCTCAAACGCAACCTGGAATTCACCAAGGACGATCTCCTGCGACGGCAGGAGCAGGCGGCGAGCGCGGAAGAGAAGCTCAAGGCGCGCGACGACATTGCGACCGAATTGGAGCGCATGTCGCTCTTATCCGAAGACATCGGCAAGCGCATGAAGGCCCAGGAGCTGGCCTCCTCCGCGCAGGACCTCGCGCGCAGCCAGGAGCGCTTGATGGACGCGCTCGAAAAGCTCCAGAGCGGCGATAAAAATCTCGACGCGATCATGAAGCAGATCGGCGAGCTGTCAAAGACCCTCGACGCGCTCCAGCGCGCCGCCGCGGAGCTGTCACAGCAGATGCCGGAAGATTTCATGAACGCCGAGACGATGAAGGGCCTGGGCTTCGACGACATGCAGCGCGCGCTGGACGAAATCCGCAAAAAACTTGCCCAGGGCGACCTCGAAGGCGCGCGCCAGCTCGCGCGCGAGCTGTTCAATCAGATGGCGCAAATGGTCGCCGCGCTGCAAAACGCCCAGCGTTCACAGATGGCTTCGAGCATGGGACGGATGCAGGGGGAGATGCAGCGTCAGAGCAACGAGCTTCAGGAGATCGCCCGCGAGCAGCAGGAAATCCTGGTGAAGACCGAAGGTATCAACAATAGCGCGCTCACGGAGCACAACGCGGCGATTAAGAACAAGCTCGACGAATTCTTAAAGAAAGCGGTCGCGGAGCTCGGCCAGTTGACCGAATTATTTCCCGACCGGGAAGGGCCGGACGATCCGAGCCTGCTCACCAACATGGACGACGCCACGATGAACGCGCTGTTGCGTAACCTGATTGCCAAGCTGAGTAACAAGGATTTTCCCGGCTTTGGCGAAGGCGATGGTCTCACACGGAAAGAGCTCGCCAAAAAGCGCACCCCGGCCCAGGAACCGCGCGCTCAGCGCGCCGAGAAAAGCCTTGACGGCATCAAAGCGGATCTGGAGAAGCTCCTCGCCGCGCCGGCCCAGGCGCTCTCGGACGGCGACAAGAGAACTTTGCGCGATCTCGCGCACCGCCAGGACGTGCTCAAGGAGCGCACCGAAGAGCTGCACGAGAAGCTCGAATCGTTGTTTCAGCTCTTTCCCCAGCTCGATCCCAAGATCGTGCAAAACATCGGCGAGGCCGGAAAATTCATGGGCGGGGCGCAGAACCGTTTGGGCCAGCTCGACTCGCGCGGCGCGGTGCCGCCCGAGCAGAGCGCGCTCGACCGGCTGGCGCAGTCGCAGCAGCAGATGCAGCAATCGATGCAGCAGATGGCCCAGCGCGGCCAGCTGGGCAACATGCCGATGACCCGGCTTTACCGCCAGGGGCGGTTTTTGCCGTTCGGGTCGCTGACGCCGCTTCCCGGCATGCCGCAGTTTCCGGAGTTCAATATCGAAAGCGGCTTTACCGGCCTGGACACCGAAAAATTCCGCCTGCCCGGCAAGGACGAATACAAGGCGCCGCGCAATTTCCGCGAGGAGATTCTGGAATCTCTCAAGCAGGGCGTCCCGCCGCAGATGAAAGACCAGATCGAGCGCTATTTCAAAAATCTCTCCGAGTGATCTTCCGTTGATGTACCGATTGTCGTTTTTCTCCGCCGTTGTGCTTTGGCTTTTTCTGGCGGCTCAGGTCTTGGCGGGCGAAGCCGACAAGTTCAAGGCGGGCGAGGAGTGGCTCGACGCTTGGCGCATCGCCCAGGCCGAAGAGCTCGCCGCCCAAGCGCTCAAGGAAAACAGCAAATCGCCCGCCGCGCTGGACTTCGACGCGCGGGTGAAATTTTATCAGGGCCGCTACGGCGAAGCTTTGGCACTCCTCGACCGCGCCCTCGCCGTCGAATCGACCAACCAGCGGCGCCAAGCGCTCAAGCTCTTCACCCAGCTCACCGTCGACGTGCACAAAAACCTGCGGCGCCACGAGAGCGCGCATTTCGTTTTGTTCCTCGACGACAAGCGCGACGGTATCCTGGCCGCCCACGCCCTCGATACCTTGGAGAAAGCCTACCAGGCCGTCGGCGCCGAGCTCGGCTACTTCCCGAAGGAAAAAGTCCGGGTGGAGATCGCCCCGGACGCGCCGAGCTTCAACGCCATTTCGACCCTGTCGCTGCGCGATATCGAAGAGACCGGCGCCGTCGGCATCTGCAAGTTCAACAAGCTCATGATCATCTCGCCGCGCGCGTTGAGCTTCGGCTACCGCTGGCTCGACTCGCTGAGCCACGAGTACCTGCACTACGCCATCGTCGGCCTCACCAATAATCAGGCGCCGATCTGGCTCCACGAAGGCATGGCGCGATTTTATGAGACGCGCTGGCGCAAGGGCGCGCCGCAGGGCGATGCCGCCGAGGACTATCTGACGCCGGCCAATCAGACCCTGCTGGTGCGCGCGCTGGGGAAAAATCAGTTTGTCGGCTTTAAAAAAATGGAGCCGTCGCTGATCCATCTCGACACGCCGGAGCAAGTCCAGCTCGCCTACGCCGAAGCCGCTTCGGCCGTCGACTTCATCAACCAGAGCAAGGGCCAGAGCGGCATCCGCGACTTGCTCGCCGCGCTCAACGATAAACCTACGCCCGAAGCCATCGAGAAAATCTACGGCCTGTCGTTCGACGCCTTCGAGGGAAAGTGGAAAGACTTCCTCAAAGCCAAGGGCTTGAAGGAGATCGAAGGTAGCCGGGTGCGCCGGTTGAAGGTCAAGAAGGACCAGCGCGAAGACGAGGAAGTCGTCGAGCTGCGCGAGATCCAGTCGGCGGTGGCGCGCAACCGCACCCATCTCGCCGACCAGCTCCTCGCCCGCGGTCGCGGCGCGGCCGCGGTCAACGAATATCAGCGCGCGCTCGACGTAAGCCCCAACTCGCCGGTGATCTTGAACAAGCTCGGGCGCGTAATGATCGGCCTGAATCGCTCGGAGGAGGCGCTGCCGCTCTTGAAGAAAGCCTTGGACGTCGATCCGGACAACGCCAACGCCTACGTGCAATTGGGCCGGGCCTATCACGCGACGAAAAATTTCAAAGAGACCCGCGTCGTGCTCGAAGAAGCTATCCACATCAACCCTTACAACCCGCTCATCTACCGTTTACTCGGCGATGCGTACGCCGCGCTCGGCGAGCATGAAAAGGCTCGTCTCGCCAAAGCTGCGCTCGATCGGCTCGGCGGCGCCTACTGAGCAATACGAAGGACAGTCATGGAAGCCACAGAGATCCAGCAACAGGAGATCGCCGAGATCGAAGAGTTCGCGGCCAAGCGGGACCGGATGCTCGACGAGATCCGCAAGGTCATCGTCGGCCAGGATCAGGTGATCGAGGAAGTCCTGATCGCGCTGTTCGCCCGCGGCCATTGCCTGCTTGTCGGCGTCCCCGGCCTGGCCAAAACCCTGTTGATCAGCACCCTGGCCGAAATCCTCGATCTCGATTTCAACCGGATTCAATTTACGCCGGATTTGATGCCGTCCGACATCACCGGCACCGATATCTTGCAGGAGGACGCGGCCACCGGCCGGCGGACCTTTCAATTTCTGAAAGGTCCGATCTTCACCAACATTTTGCTCGCCGACGAAATCAACCGCACGCCGCCCAAAACCCAGGCCGCGCTGCTGCAATCCATGCAGGAGTACAAGGTCACCGCCGGCGGCACGACTTTTCCTTTGGACTTGCCCTTCTTCGTGCTCGCGACCCAGAATCCCATCGAGCAGGAAGGCACCTATCCGCTGCCCGAAGCGCAGCTCGATCGCTTCATGTTCAACATCGAGATCCGCTACCCAACTTCGACGACGAAGTGCGGATCGTCATGCAGACGACATCGACCAACAAGCCCGCGCCGAAAAAAATCATGGACGGCTCGGCGATCCTGCGCTACCAGGAGCTCGTCCGCAAAGTGCCGGTTTCGCCGTTCGTCGTTTCCTATGCGGTCGCCTGGCGCAGCGATCGCGGCCGCAAAACGGCGATGCGCTGCCAGTACGTCAAGGACTACGTCGAATGGGGCGCCGGGCCGCGCGCCTCGCAATATCTCATCCTCGGCGCCAAGGCGCGCACGATTCTCCAGGGCCGCTACGCAGTCGCCATCGAGGACATCCAGGCCCTCGCTCCGGCCGTGCTGCGCCACCGGATCGTGCCCAATTTCAAGGGACAAGGTGAAGGACTCACTTCCGTCGATATCATCAAACGGCTTCTCAGCGACATTAAGCCCTCGACCGACGGCAAAGCCGCGCGCTAGATTTTTCCGATCGCGAAGCTGAGCCGGCCCGGATGATTCATCGTCCTGCGAACGGAAGGGTCGAGGATCGCAGATCGAGGATAAGAATGGCGATCCTCAATTCCCCCTTCTCGACCCGTGCCACGAAGCCTACGATTTAAAACTCTCGTGAAACGAAGCACAATCCGAGCTATCGTCATAGCGGCCTGCTAGATTATCGAAAACGCCGGTGGTAGAGATTGGCGGAAGAACCGAAGAAGTCGAGGATGGAAGATCGAGGATGGAGGATGGCGATCCTCGATTCTCATCCTCGACCTTGAACGCAAACGCATGGCGGTTAATGACAAGAACTATTTCGATCCCAAGGTGCTCGCCGGCATCGCCAACCTTTCCCTGCGCGCGCGCTGGGTGGTCGAGGGGCTCATGTCCGGCGTGCACAAGAGCCGCGCCAAGGGCTTCAGCGTCGAGTTCGAGGAGCACCGCGAGTATTCGCCGGGCGACGAGATCCGGCGCATCGACTGGAAGGCGTTCGGTAAATTCGACCGCTATTTCATCAAAGAGTACGAAGACGAAACCAACCTGCGCGCCTACCTGCTGCTCGACGCCAGCGCATCGATGAACTATGCGTCCGACGGCGTCACGAAATTCGACTACGCCTGCACGCTCACGGCCTCGCTCGCTTATTTGATTCTCAAGCAGCAGGATGCCGCCGGCGTCGTGACCTTCTCCGATCGCATCGAAGCGTTCATCCCGCCGCGCGCCAAGCGCGATTATCTGGCGCAGATTCTCCACGCTCTGGAAAATCGCGGCCCGGGCGGCGAAACCAAGGTCGGCAAGATCCTCGACGACATCGCCGGCCAGGTGAAGCGCCGCGGCCTGATCGTCCTGGTCTCCGATCTGCTCGACGAGCCTGCGGAGATTCTCAAGGGCTTGCGCCAGTTTCGCTTCAAGGGCAACGACGTGATCGTGTTTCATGTGATGGATCCCGCCGAGCTCGACCTCCCTTTCGACGGCAACGTTTTGTTCGAAGATCTGGAAGCGACTAATATACGCGTGATTACCGATCCGCGCGCGATTCGGTCCACTTACCGGCAAGTGGTCGATGAATTTATTGCCGACATGCGCAAGCAGTGCCACGACAACGCCATCGACTATCAGTTGATCTCGACGGCGACCCCGCTCGATCGGGCGCTCGCGAGCTATCTGAGCTGGCGGGGTTGAGCGCGGCATGTCGCTGTTCTTTTTGTACCCGGCGTTCCTGGTCGGTCTGCTCGCCGCCTCTCTGCCGATCCTCATTCATCTGCTCAATCGCCGGCGCCTGCAGCGCATCCAATTTCCCGCCGTGCGCTTCATCTTGCTGTCGCAAAAGCGCATCTCGCGGAGCTATCGGCTGCGCCACTGGCTGCTGCTCGCGCTCCGCACTCTGGCGGTCGTGTTTCTTGTGCTGCTGCTCGCCAACCCGATCTTTCAAACCGGCGCCGGACTTTTCGCCGGCGGCGGGCCGGTTTCCCTGGTCGTGCTGCTGGATAATTCGCTGAGCATGACCTGGAGCGGCGACGGCAACGGCTTCGCCCAGGCCAAGGAGGCTGCGAAGATGCTGTTCGCGGCCCTCGACGACGGCGATCGCGCGGCGCTGGTGCCGACCAGTGTCACCGGCAAGGAAGTCATTCGCCTCAAGGGTCAGAAGGACGTGCTTTCGCGCGAGATCGACGCGGTCGAGATCGCCGACGGCACGGCCAACCTCGCGGCGGCGCTCGACAAGGCCTACGAGCTTTTGAGCGAGCCGGCCGGCCAAAAAGAAATCCGTCTGATCACCGATATGGGGCTCACGGGCTGGGACCAATTTTCCGTCGCCGCTTTGAAGCGGGTGGATCCGTCAATTCCCATCAAGGTGATTCGCATCGGCCGCAAGGAGCAGCCGCTCAACGCCAGCATCAGCTCGGTTCGTCTCGGCAGCCAAGGCGTCGGCGTGAATCTGCCGCTCCAGATCGAGGCGCGATTGAACAACTTCGGCGATCAGGAGATCAAGGACGTGCTCGTTCAGCTCAGCATCGACGGGCAGAACAAGGAACAAAAGCTCGCAACCCTGCCGCCGCGCGGCGAAGCAATGGTAAGTTTTCAGACTCGCGTTAGCCAAGCCGGCGCGCACACGGGACAGGTGAGCTTCAAAAAAGACGGGCTTGCCGGCAATCCGGTCGTCGATTTCACTCTTGACGCCCAGGATAAGCTCCGGGTGCTCGTGGTGGACGGCGATCCGCAGACCTCGCTGGTGCAGAGCGATAGTTTTTTTCTGAGCCGTGCTCTGAACCCGACCGGCGAGCAGGGCTCATCGCTGTTTTTGCCGACGGTGATTCTCGCCGACGGCTTGAACGCGGCGGCGCTCGATACTTATCAGGTCGTGATTCTCTGCAACGTCGCCGCGCTACCGGACGCTTTCGCAGGCCAACTGCAAACCTTTGTCCGCCAGGGTGGCGGGCTTCTGATCTTCGGCGGCGATAAGCTTCAGTCCGAAAGCTATAATCAGAAACTGGCGCAAACCGCGCCGGCGCAGTTGCGCGAGAAAAAGACCGGCCTCGAAGTCAACGGCGAAAAGATCGCCAAGTTCGACGCCGAGCATCCGGCGCTGCAGATTTTGAGCGATCCGATCTTGGCCGAATCGCTCAGCTCGAGCCGCGTCTGGGGCTACACGCGCGCGCAAGCGCGCGGCAAGCCGCTGATCGCGCTCGCCAACGGCGATCCGCTGCTCGCCGAGCAGAAAGTCGGCGACGGCAAGGTCATGCTGGTGACCACCACGGCAGATCGCGACTGGACCGACCTGCCGCTGAAGACCGCTTACCTGCCGCTGGTCCACGCAATCACGCAATACCTGGCCGGCGGCAAGCGCGGGCAGTTGGACCCGGGGATTACGGTCAACACGGATAAGGAAATTTCGCTGGCGCCGACGTTTGTCGGTAAGAGCCTGCGCGTCACCAAGCCGAACAAACAGGAGACGGAAGTGCCGATCGTCGGCGCAAAGGAGCGCGCCCAAGCGACGATTACCGATAACGATCGCGCCGGCATTTATCGTCTTTCGCTGGCAGCCGGCGCGGCGAAGGACAGCGGCGCGCCGCAGATGTACGCGGTCAACCGGCCGTTTCTCGAATCACGCCTGGAAGAAATTGGCGCGCGCGAGCTGCAAGCCAAGCTCGCGCCGGTCCGCGCCGAGGTGATTCCGGTCGAAGCCCTCAAGGAAGGCGGCAAGCGCACCGATCTCGCGCTTCCGCTCCTGGCGCTGTTGATTGTAACTTTGTTGCTCGAGGGCTGGCTGGGACAGAGGTTTTAAGAAGTAAAAAGTAAAAAGGCAAAATTAAAAAGGGACAGAAGTCTGACTTTTCCTAACTTTTGACTTTTTACTTTTCACTTTTAACTTCTAATCGTATGAATCGCCGAAAATTCATCCAAACGATCGCTTACGGCATGCTCGGGTCAGGGCTCGCGCCGGATGTCGCGCGCGCCGCCGCGGCGGCCGACGACAAGCGCCGGCTGCAGTTCGTCTTTGCCCAGATCAAATATCGCGGCGGCGACTGGAACCCGCATCCTTTGTCGGTGACGCCACTCATGGAAGAGCTGATGGCGCGCACCAGCGTGGAGGCCGCGCCGGCGCCCCACGAAGCGACCCTCGCCGATCGCGATTTATTCAACTATCCGTTTCTCTATCTCGCGGGCAAGTACGAGTTCGAACCGTTTACGCTGGAAGAGATCGAGAACCTGCGCCGCTTTCTCACCTACGGCGGTTTCTTGCTGATCGACGATGCGCTCGGCCAGCAAGGCTACGGCTTCGACAAGGCCGTGCGCCGCGAAATGCAGCGGATTTTTCCCGGCAACGAGTTCAAGCGCATTCCGCCCGGCCATGCGGCGCTGCGTAGCTATTATTTACTGCGCCGCGTCGGCGGCGTGCGCATCGTCAGCCCGAACCTCGACGGCATCGTCGTCGGCACTTCGATGCCGGTCGTCTACTGTCAAAACGATCTCGGCGGCGCCTGGGAGCGCGACCAGACAGGCAAATGGATCAACCCCTGCACGCCCGGCGGCGAAGCCCAGCGGCGCGACGCGTTTCATCTGGGCATCAATCTGATCCTTTACGCGATGACGGAAAATTACAAAGACGACTTGATCCACGTGCCGTTCATCCGGCGCCGGCTCACCCGCTAAGCCATGCAGGATCTTTATCTCATCGGCGCCGTGCCCCAATGGCTGATCGCGCTGATCGCGCTCGCCACTCTGGCCTTGCTGGTCCAGCAGTTCTTCGGCCTCAGGCGGCGG
The DNA here is from genome assembly GCA_963745035.1 of uncultured delta proteobacterium. Lineage (GTDB taxonomy): Bacteria > Desulfobacterota > Binatia > UBA9968 > UBA9968 > DP-20. Next base: position 1,695,241 of record CAVUVW010000013.1, read on the forward strand.
CTGCCGCTCGGCCAGGGTCTGTTTCTCACGGCGCTCCGCGCGGTCGTCTACGCGAGCTTGATCTTTTTTCTCTTCGGCCCGGCGCTCATTGATCGGCGGACGACCAAACTGCGCCGGCCGCTGACTGTGCTGATCGATAGCTCGCAGAGCATGAGTTTTCCGGCGGACACAGGAACTGCATCGGGCGATAAAACACCGGCGAGCCGGCTTGACCTAGTGCGCGAGAAGCTCACGGCGGGAGAGGAGCCGTTGATCCAGAAATTGAATCGCGACTACGATCTCCGCTTGGCCCGCTTCGGCACGACCATCGAGCCCATTGCGCCGGGCAGCTTACCTGGAATGCGCCCCCAAGACCCGGGAACGAGACTCATCGAGCTGCTCCAGGCCGCCGCGCGCGAAAGCGTGGCGCAGTCCGCGATTATCGTCTTCAGCGACGGCATCGCCAACGGCGATCGGAAAACGCTTGACGGCATGGCGCCCCTGCCGGTGCCGGTTTTCGCCGTCGGCGTCGGCCCGGCGGAAGGCTTTACCGACGTACGCATCGCCAAGCTCGGCGCGCCGGAGTTCGCCTTTCGCGGCCGCGAGTTCAAGATCGATCTGACGATCCAAGCCTCTGGCATGAAGGGCAGGACCGTGCCCCTGCTCTTCAATCGCGGCCGAAACCTGATCACGACGCGCCAAGTCGCCATCGACAGCGACTTGTTCGAGCACAAAGTGACCCTCGCCTTTACGCCCAAAGAGATCGGCACCCACGGCTTTTCCGTGAGCATTCCGGTCCAGGCGGGCGAGCAGATCGCGCCGAACAACCAAAAAGACTTCAAAGTCGAGGTGCAGCGCGACAAGATTCGGATTTTGACCCTGTCGGGCTCGCCGGCGTGGAATTATCGGTTTCTGCGCATGGCGATGAAGCAGGATCCGCTGATCGAGCTGGTCTCCTTCGTGTTTTTGCGCACGCCGACCGACACCGTGGACGTGCCGGAAAGCCAGTTGAGCCTGATCCCGTTTCCCATCGACGATATTTTTCTCGAAGAGCTGAAAAACTTCGACGTAATCTTCTTCGACGACTTTTCCCATCGCGCCTACTTCAACCCGGTGTATCTCGAGCGGGTAAGAGATTTCGTGCGCGACGGCGGCGGCCTCGCCATGCTCGGCGGCACGCGCGCCTTCGACAGCGGCGGCTACGGCGAGAGCGCTCTCCGCGAAGTCCTGCCGGTGGAGCTAGACGGCAAGGGCGTTTTCGAAGCGCGCGGTCCGGTGCAGGCGGCCTTGACGCCGGCGGGCAGAGCCCATCCCATCACTCGGCTCTTGCCCGATCCGAAGCTGAATGAAGAGACCTGGCGCAAGCTGCCGGCCTTGACCGGCATGAATCAGGTGCGCGCCGTGCGCGGCGAGTCTTTGCTGACCGCCGGCGGCAATGGCGCGGGTGGCGCGCCGCTCCTCGCCATCGGCCGCTTCGGCAAGGGCCGCACGTTGGCGCTCATGACCGACGATGCCTGGCGCTGGAATTTTATTGCCGTCGGCAACAAGGAGACGCCGCAGAATCATTTGAAGCTCATGCGCCAGGCGGTGCGCTGGCTCGCCCAGGAGCCGTCCTTCGAGCAAGTGCAACTGCGGCCGATCCCGGTCTCCCAGCCCGGAGAAAAAGTCCCGATCAAGCTGCGCGTGCTGAAGGATGACTTCACGCCGACCCGCGAAGCTTCGGTGCAGCTCCGCGTATTCGGTCCCGAGGGCGAGCCGATGCTGGTTTCCGCCGCGCCGGCGGGGGAAGAAGGCGAATACGGCGGCGAGTTCACGCCCACCCGGGAGGGCACCCACCGCGTGGAGGCTGAGGCAAGCCTGGGCGGCAAGCTCCTCGGTAGAGACCGGGCGAGCTTCACCGCGGCTTTTTCGTACGGCGAAGCCGACGACGGCCGGCCGCGCTTTGATTTGCTCAAACAAATCGCCGAGAAGAGCAAGGGCGACTACATTCCGATCGCCGATTGGAATGAAAAGACGCTGGAGAAAATCGCCGCGCGCCTGGAAGCGATCGCGCCGTCGGAGATCGTCGAGCAGCGCCAGACCCGCCTCTGGAGCAATCTCTGGCCGTTCGCGATCCTGCTCGCGCTCCTCAGCGTCGAATGGTGGATGCGAAGAAAGTGGGGATTGATTTAGTTTCTAGTTTTGAGTTTCGGGTTCCGAGTTGAACCAAGACACGAGACGCGAGACACCAAACTCTCGAACACGATCACGCAGATGAACCGCCGCAAGACGCTACAACTCACAGCGTTATCTTTGCTCACGATCGCCATCCAACCCGACCGTGTTCAGGCTTTCTGCCACGAGCTTGAAGTCGTCGAGCGGCGCGTCTATCGGGTCGCAGCCGCCGCGGCGCCGGCGCTGACGATCGAATGGCTGGGCCACTCGACGTTCGAGATCACCTCGTCGAAAGGCACCCGCGTGCTCACCGATCCGCACGGCGCCTTCGATCTGCCGCGGCCGACCTTGCCGACACATATCGTCACCGCCAGCCATCGTCACGGCCCGCACAGCGCGGTTCACATGGCGATCGGGAAGCCGGTGATCTTTCACGGCCTTACTCCCGCGGGAGACGATTGGCAGAAAATTTCCACAACCATACGCGACGTTTCGGTCTACGTCGTGCCCGCCTATCACGACAAAAGCCGCGGCATGCAGCGCGGCAAGAACGCCATCTTCGTGTTTCGCGTCGACGACGTCTGCATCGCCCACCTGGGCGATCTCGGCCATGTCCTCGGCCCCGATCAACTCAAGATGATGGGCAAGATCGATATCCTGCTCGTGCCCATCGCCGGCGGTTACTACACGGTCACGCCCAGCGAAGCCCGCGAGGTGACCAAGCTCGTGAATCCCAAAATCGCCATCCCCAAACATTTCTGGTGGGAGCAGGCGGTGCAGCAATACACCGAAGGCTTGACGCGGGTAAAAATGATGAAGAGCCCGGTGCTAAAAATCTCCAAGCCCGAGCTGCCGCAGCCGATCGAAACCATCGTGCTGCCGTGGGGACAACGCTGAAGCGGGTTTTCTGATCAGGGCCTCCTGCCTATTCCAGTTGCCTGTTGCCTATTCGAACCTACTTCGCCTCCAGGATCTGTTTCACTCGATTCACGATGGCGGGCTCGATCTCGTACAAGCCATTCACCATCTTTTCTATGCCGGGTCCATCGATCGGGTCGATCTCGAGCTTCGCTTTTTCCGCCTCGGCGAGAAGCTGAGCATCTTTCAGCGTAGCCATGAAGGCCTTTTGCAGTGTGCGCACGCGCTGTTCTGGCACTTGGGGCGGCAGCGAATAGAGTCTTTGTTTGCCGTAAAGCTCGCTCGCTATGCGGAGGAGTTTTTTCCCTTCGTCGGTGTTGGCGTAATCGACCGCGAGCGGGACACCCTTTAGCTCGGGATGAGATTCCATCATCGTCTGGAGCACGACATGGATCTGTTTGGCCTTGAGCGCGTTGGCCCAAGTCACCTTCGCCGATTGCCAGCCAAAGGAGCAGGTACCGTCGACTTCTCCGGTCTCCGCTGCAACCCTGATGTCGGCGGTGCCCTTGTAACCCTCGATGAGCTGGAGCGGAAAACCGCTGGCGGCGGCAAGGATCTTCGTGTCATCCGTTCCGCTGGTGCCGGGGCCGATCGCGCCGAGCTTGACGCGTGTTTTGGCCTTGCGCCACTCCTCTGCCGTCTTGATTCCGCTGCGCTCAGTCAATATGCACACGAGCGAGTCCGCCGTCGGCATACCGAGCCAGCCGAACTTGCGCCCCTCGAATTGCACCGCGGGGTTGCCCATCATGTGTTGTAGAATAAGCGGGCCGGACCAATGGCCGATGACCGTGCCATCGCGCGGAGCGCTGTTGAAAACGTAATTGGCCGAGATCAGCATGGCCGCTCCAGGCATATTTTGCACGACGGTCGACGGTTTACCCGGAACGTATTGAGCAAAGTGGCGCGCGATCAGCCGGGTGTACGTATCGTAGCCTCCACCTGCGGAGCCACCGACGATGAACTGGACGGTTTTGCCCTTGTAGAACTCCTCGACCGATGCAGCCGGCGCCGAGACCACCGATACCGAAATCAAGATAGGGAGCAAAAATACGCCGAGTGCTTTCGCCATGCGCTACCTCCTGGCAATTTGGCCGTCCTGGCCGGAAGCTAAGTTGTCCGGGAGGCTCATGTCAAGCGCTTCAGCGGAGATGAGCATGCAGCTTCATCCCCAAACTTTCGGAAACGCATCTACGACTTCAACACTCTGAAGCCTCCTTCTCGTTGACATTCCAAGACCCCATCGACTATTGACGAAGTCACGAGGCAAAGCTCACGGGTCCGTTTGGCGCATTGACCGGCTACATCGCGCGGCGCGGGAGAGAGGAACCATGCTAGTCCGTTTCAAAGTCTGTTCGTTTGCCCTGCTTGGTATTATTGTTTTTTTCACTGCGACGCGCGGCCACGGACAGAGCGTTCCCACCGCCGAGAAGATCGTCGTCAGTTACCCGAGCAAATCCATCACCAACTTTCCGATTTTGGAGACCGCGCGGCAGAAAGGCTTCTTTCAAAAAGAAGGGCTTCAAGTCAGCCTCGTCTATATCCGCGGCGGCTTGGATATCAAGACGCTGCTCACCAATGATGCCGATTTTGCAATGGGCAGCACCACCGCCGTAACTGCATTCGTTGCCGGGGCCCCGCTGCGGATTGTTTTGAGCTACAACGCCCACGTCGATCAGGGACTCTACGCCCAGGCCAAGCATCGCCGCATTGCCGACCTCAAAGGCCAGCCGATCGGATCGCTCAATCCGGGCGGCCTAGTCGATACCATGGTGCGGCGCATTCTCATTAAAAACGGATTGCAGCCGGAGCGCGATGTGAATCTCCTCGCCATGGGCGGCACGCCGGAACGTTACGCGGCGCTTAAAGCCGGCGCCATCGCCGCGACCATGTTGAGCTCGCCGTTTAATTTTCTTGCCGACAAAGAGGGCTTTTCGAAGCTCGCCACGACGCGCGATTACGTCGACGTCCCCGGCACAGCCGTGGTCGTGAGCGTCGAGAAGATCAAGAAGCAGCCCGCCACCATCAAGCGATTCATGCGGGCGTCGCTGCGCGCGATGAAATATATCAGAGACAACCGAGCCGACACGTCGCAGTTGATCGCGCGCGAGTTCAGCATGGACCAGGAGATCGCCGGCTTGGCCTACAACCAACTCTTGGAGTTGCTCAGCCCGGACGGCAGAAACCGGGTGAGTGGATATCAACTACTCGTCGACTTTGCCCGTGCCGCGCAAAAAATCGAACGCCCTATCAACGCCGCACAGCTCATAGACGAAACACTCCTCGATGAATTGATGCGCGAGGGAGAAATATCGAAGTAAAAGCGCTCGGCGCCGCGTTCCCGGGCTCGCCGCAATGCCGCGAAAGGGCCAGACGCTTTGGGGCAATCGCCTAGCGGAGGATGAGGGAAGACGGTTTAACCCGCTTTGTCCTTTGGCGCGGCTGCCAGGCTGAGGGCTTCTTTCTTTTTCCTAAAATACTCGCGCTTGGAAAGCCGCATTGCTTGCCGCTTGCGCCGTTGCAAGTTTCGTTTGGCGTTCTGGTTCATCGGGCTGCCTCCGTATGATACGTTCGAACTTGCTTCAAACGTCTATCAGTACCGCTATCGAACAACAAACTGCCACCGCTCCGGCGAGTTTTTCATGGGCGTTTCGACATTTTCGAGAATTCCCTAAACGTGGAAGTCCGGTTTGAGTCCCTCGTTGAATCCGGAACTTTGAACAATGAGGGTTGCCCGGTTGCTTTAAACAGTCATTGGACGCGCAAGCTCCGAATGCCCTGCCCGCCGCTTTTTCCGAGCCAATCACCAGTTTTCAACTTCCCGGAACGAAACCCCGCTGAGCCCGTGGATTGACGAGCTCGGAATAGATAGATAATGTGTATTCGAACCGAAGACATCACTCTGTCAAGACGCCCGATTCGACTGTGAGGTGAGTGCCATGAAGATCTATGTGAAATTATCCGCCCTCCTTCTCGCGGTGATTCTTTCAACATCCGGCTGCGCAACCCTCAACTATTCTTACGCCGACAGCAACGAGCCCATCAACTGGCGCGAATATAACGACTGTTGACGAGTTCTTCAGCGGTCGCCCCATCCAACCAAAGCCGCCGTTGAGTCGACGCGTCGGCTTTGAAGATTCGATGAGTCCGTACAGCGTCGCTTCGGTTCGACCAGATACGTCCCACGTTTTTGGGTTTTCGTTCCTAAGTGTTTTCCGTGCTTCGTGCCTCAGTTTTTACCCACTGTAAGGCTCACTTCGTTTCCGCACCGCATCCACCTCTCCATTTGCTCGAATCCGCGATGTACTAAGGTCAGCTAGCAGAAACTTTTGAACGAAGCGCCCCGGTTGAACGTCTTGAACGATCGGAACGGGCTGTATTGACTTCGTCCCGGCATCGACTATATCTGCCTCAGCGGGAAGGAAGCGGGATCTCTTAGCGAAAGAAAGGAGTTCCGACCATGAAAACATTTCTTTTCGCCGTATTGCTTTTCTCTATCGGGAGCACCAGTGCCCACGCGCAAGCCGATTTCTATAAAGGCAAGACGATCCGATTGGTGATCGGGTACTCCGCCGGCGGCACCAATGATCTCTGGGCGCGGGCGATCGCGCGGTTTTGGGGCAAGCACATTCCCGGCAATCCCGATTTCATCGTACAAAATATGCCGGGCGCCGCCACGATGATCGCGGCCAATTACATCTATGGAGTCGAAAAGTCCGACGGGCTCACTTTGGGGCTGATCGCTCCCGCGTTGTTTTTCAACCAGCTCGGCGGTCAAAAGGAAGTCAAGTTCGACTGGGCGAAGTTTGCCTGGATCGGCTCGCCCGAGGAAACCAGCGAGATGCTGTCCATGCGCTCCGACACGCCTTTCAAGACTCTGGACGACATCCGCCAGGCAGCGACGCCGCCGAAATGCGGCACCACCGGCGCCGGGACACCCGGCCACTACTTTCCGCGGCTCCTCGAAGAGGTCCTCGGGCTCAAGTTCAACCTGGTCACGGGTTACCCCGGAGCCAACGACATCGACCTTGCCATCGAGAAGGGCGAAGTCCAATGCCGCGCCGGGACGACCAGCGCGTTCTTCGGCCGGGAGCCGGGGCGCACCTGGGCGAAAACCGGATTCGTGCGCATCATGGTCATCGGCGGCTCCAAGCGAGACGAGCGGGCGCCCAACGTGCCGACGATCTGGGAAGTGATGGAAAAACATAAAACGCCCGACGCCGGCAAACGCCTCACCACGGTGATTCTCTCGCCCGGCTCCTTTGGCCGGCCGATCGTCGGCGGCCCCGGGATTCCCGCCGATCGGGTCAAGATTCTCCGCGAAGGTTTTTTGAAGGCGATGAAAGATCCCGAGCTTTTGGCCGAGGCGGAAAAGCGCCGTTGGGAACCCGATCCCGTAAGCGGGGAGAAGCTTCAGGCGCTGGCGCGCGAGGTGGTTACCCAACCGCCCGAAGTCATCACGCGGATGAACGCGGTGCTGGCAAATTAGGCTCGCAGGTTAGGACGCTATCCGAAACGTTTTGAACGCTTTGAACGAAGCGAAGCGGTTGAACGGCTTGAACGTTTTGGAACGGGCCAGTTTATCGAGGAAAGAAAATCGCATGAAAAAGTTGTATCCAAGGTACGGTGCTGCCGGACTAATAATCGGACTGGCGCTCATCGCCGGCAGCGCTCGAGCGCAGACCGGCTCGGCGGAAAGCCGGGTTTCGCTGAACGGCGAAATTTCCTCGATCGCCGGTGCCGATCTAACCGTGCAGTCGAATGGCGGCCCAGTCATCGTGAAGCTCGCCGGCGACACCGTTATCCGCGGTGAAGTGCCCGGTGAAGTTTTCCGATATCACCTCCGGCATGTATGTCGGCGCCACGGCGACAAAGCAGCCGGACGGCACTTTCCGCGCGAGCCGGTTGCACATTTTCTCCGAAGACCAGCGCGGCACCGGAGAGGGCCACAGACCGCTGAGTGCGGAGCCGCAGAGCGGCGCGACCATGACCAACGCAAATGTTGAAACTGTCGAAGACGTGGCGGTCCAGAACGTGAAAGGTCGCATGCTGACGCTCAAGTACAAGGGTGGAGAGATCAAGGTCGTCGTGCCCGCGGAGACTCCCGTCGTAAAGCGCATCGTCGGCGACCGCAAGCTACTGACGACCGGGAGCACGGTTTCCATCAACGGTAGTCGAGGCGGCGATGGCGCTGTCGTCGCCTCACAGATTACCGTGCGCGCGCCGGCGTCAAAGCCATGACTTGTCGCGGCTCCTATCCGAATCCGACCTTGAACTTTTGAACATTGAACCTTGAACGGCGCCACGACATCGAACCCTTGGCACCACCGGAGCGACCTTCGTCAAACGACTTGAACGGAGCGCAGCGGTTGAACGGCTTGAACGTTTTGAACTGGCTCGGTTGCGTATCGTCAACCGTTGTCCAGTAGATAACTGCGCCGATCGATCTGGACTGTACCATTGGTAAAGCTGATCGAGATGTTGATGTCTCCTTCTCCGCGGAGCCACGGCACGACCTTCATCGTTCGCAGACCCGCTTTTGTATTGGGCTCCTCGAAGGCAATCGCTTCTGCCTCCGCTCTGCTTTCGGCGCGCAAGATGAACATGCCGTAACCGAGGTCGGAGGTCGTTTCATTGTCTTTATCGTTCTTGAGCAAGCCCGCGCCGAACAGGCGTCCTTCGCTTTCGAGCCTGGCCATGTATTCCTTGTGCGGTCGGCGGAATTGCTCACGCGACGGCGCGTTTGGCGGCGGCGGTTCAACGAGCGTCGTGAAACAAAGATAGCATTGCTCGTGTTTCAACGGATGCGTGGGGTCTTGCTTTAGCTCTGCCATGATCGCTCCTCCTGGGAGTAAATGCGGACTTCCGGCTCTCGCGACAAAACTTTAATCAAAAAGCCGGGACCTACGAAAGCCCTCGCATCGTGTCTTGAACGATTTTGACTGTTCCAAGAACGAACGTGTTTCACCGGTGGGCCCACGCCATGTCTCCGCCGCTTGCACTGTCTCTCGATGCCTCAGCAGTCCCGTTTTGGCGCATTTTTCCGGTGAATTTGTCGGCGCAAAACTATTGACGCCCTGCTGTCGAGCTTACCGAAATAATAAGTGAAAGAGAGAGCTGCACTGCATGGCGGGTTGTCGTGAAACCCGCCACGGTGACTTCTCGGTGGGCTCGGAATTGAAGGCCGTCGAGGAAGCCCACCATGAGGCTTCTCGATCTTCGAACCATGAACGGCTCGAACGTTGCGAACGGTCTCGCTACCTAACCAAGCTTCCTAACGGGCATGGGGCAAGCGCTTCAGTGGGGGTTGCCAATGGCCGCCGTGGCTGCTGGCACCTTCTTCCCCGTGCGGGAATGTTGACCGCACTCGTGTCTCGCTTTGTCGTAGGTCTCTGATGGACCTTTCATGCGGCTGCTCAAAAACTTGCGGGTGCGTTTGGCGAAAAAGCCAATACGCGCCGCCAGTTATGAATGCGATAACGCTGAAACAAATCCAGAATCCCCAAAGCCAAATGGGGTGCCAGACCAACTTCGATTCTGAGCTGGCGAGTTGCTTCGCCAAATCGCCGCTTTCTTTTTCCAGCTCGCCGATCCGCGCAGCTTTTTTGCCCAGCTCTTCCTCCAACGTCTTACTCTCCGCATAGGAGCGCAGCGGCAGCTTGAGCTTATGGCCGATCTGGAGATTGTTTTCCAAGACACCGGGATTTTGGTTCTTGATTTCTTCTTTGGGAATTTCGAGGGTCGTCGCGATGATTTCAAGATTGTCGCCGGGCCGTACCTTCCACGTTTGACTCGCGGCGGCCGCTAGCAGAGTCGAAGCCATAAAAAGAGAAGAGAGAATGAAAAGAAGAAAGAAAATTCTCTTCATAAAGTCCCCTTTCTCGCACCTAAAGAAGTGCGCGCTTAAGACATGACATGAAGAAGCCTATCAGGCGCACTGGTGCTCCGCTAGCCCCCCTTGGAACGTCATTTGCGACAATAGTGTGACGGGTAGCGCCGGGTCATGGTGATGTAAGCGCCAGGAAGCAACGGAATCGCTTTAGGCGTTCCGGAGCGGCTAGATCGCGTCTTCATCGTACGAGTGCCCCGAAACCGAAACGTCCCAGAGTTGGGTCGGTCATTGCTGAATGCGAGTCGAAGCGACGGCACGGACGCAAACACGCATAGCGTAAGGAGTTATGATGGCGGAAAAGATCAACAGATTCGAAGTACAGACACTGCTGAAGAACGGAACACAGCTCGTGGAAGTTTTGGGCCGAAAGGAATACCGCTGGGCGCACCTACCTCAGGCCATCAATATCCCGCTTTGGGACATCGATTTTCAAAGCACCTCGGAGCTCATGAAGAATCGATCGATCGTCGTATACTGCCATGATTACCAGTGAGACTTGAGCCCGAGAGCCGCGGCGCGGCTCGAAACGCTCGGATTTGAAATGGTTTTTGACTACGTGGCGGGAAAACTCGACTGGCTCGCCAATGACTTACCGGTAGAGGGGGAATTGGCTGGGATGCCAAAACTGGGAGACCTCGCGGATCGCCAGGTTTCCACGTGTTTCCCGGAGGAAGATGCCGGTGAAGTCCTGGATAAAATGCAACAAGACGGTCGCGACCTTTGCGTTGTTGTAGATAAGGAACGTGTGGTTCTTGGAATTGTAAAAAACGAGGCAACGAAGAATTCGCAACAGTCTGTAGACCAAGTCATGGAGCCGGGGCCGACCACGTTCCGTCCTTATATCGCCGTTGAGGAGCTGGCTGATCAAGTCGCTGGAAAAAACATGGCTGCCGTTCTCGTGACGACTTCGGACGGCCGTCTGATTGGCTCGGTACGCGCAGAGGACATCCGATCACGCCAAGGAGGGCGAGAATAAATCGAGGCGGAGTGTCATCCGGGCCTATTCCAACACACCGAGTAATTGGAATTCATAGACGCCAACCGAGCTAAAGCCGTGAGAAGAGACGACCTTCACTTTCAGATACCGCGCTTTGACCGGCGGGAACTTGAACTCTTGATAGGGGTTTTTGAAAAAGCGCAGGTTCTGCGTCTGAAACTTGCCGATCGAATCGAATTTTCCGGTCGGAGAATCATTCCCGGCCAGTAGCTCGAACTCTCTCAAATTCCAGCTCTCCGCACCTAGGATCAGAACCTTGAATGTATCGAAGCTTGCGGGCTTATCATCTTTGAATCCGTAAACCGCCCAGCTGCCGGCAACACCGACGTCGATGTATTGCCAATTTTTCTCATCGCCGTCGATGGCGTAGGGCCAGCGATCGTTTGTGGCAGCAACGACATGGCCGCCGTTTTCTGCAGCAAGCAGATTCGTTGCCGATGATCGAGGTTGTGTTGAAGGCTCGCGCTTGGCATTGTGGCCCGCGCCGCCGAGGTCAGGCTTTGTCGGATCAGGGGCGGTACTCGTCGTCGACTGAATCGATGACTGGTTCTGGGATTGAGAATGTTGTTTTTCGAAAAAGCCGGTTTGTTGAAGCACGGCAAGCGAACCGAGCGCGCCAGCTAGGACGCCCGCCAAAATACCCCACACCGTCTTCGACCAATGGGGTGACCGCACTGCGCTAATGATCGGGATTCGTCTTGGTTGCGGGGCGCTGCCATCCATCATGCCGGCGACCGTCCGTAATAATTCATCGAACTCACGATGCGAAGAATCACCGTGCCAATCGGAGAGATCCGCTGCTTCGATTCTCTTGAATTCGAGGGGAATTTTGACGTTATCGATCAACGCCGGCACGAGGATTCCTCGCTCCGCGCCCTCCGCTGCTTCCGTTTTCACCCAACGGGACGACACCGAGGTTTTAGACCAGAGAACAACCACACAGCGGGCCGAGCTCAACGCATTCTCGATCGTCTCGTCGAACGACTTGCCGGGCGGAATCTCTCGATCCCACCAAACCGACCAACCCCTCTGTGAAAATGCACTGGCGAGCAGCTCAGCTTTTTCCTTATCCGCTCGTGCATAGCTGATAAAAATTTCACTCATGCGGCCATGATGATTCCATGCCCAACAGAATGCAATCTGTTTTTAAATAACTGCTCCAGACCCAGGGCTGCTCAGCATCAGGGCGCGTAGGAGAAAAATACGACGACAAAGCCTTACAGAAACCTAGCTCAATCCTACAAAGTCCCAAACACGGAATTTCGCCTGAGCAAGTTTTCAAAATTGGCAGCAAAATCGGACTTTATTGAACATAACTCCGGGCACATGCTTTGCTCTCCACAGACAGCAGACAGAACGGAGGTGCAACATGGAACAACTACATGGCTTAACTGAAGATGCGGCTTTACAGCTCCAAGCGATGTTGGACACTCCCATTGAAGACCAAGCGGCTCCCTACGAGTTGGTCTTGCTCGGAAGCTTGCTGCAAAATGGGCTTCAGTCATTACAGAATTCCGAAAGTGGTGAGGAAACGTGCGAAATACTTCGCCAGCTGCTGAAAAGTGCATTCGTCATTGGTCGCAGGCATGTCAACCAACTGGTGTAAGGGTTTCACGCGCGTCGAAGCTTCGACGCATTGCTTCGATGCGCGTTTATAGGGTGGTATTTTTTCTAACCCAACGCCATAGGCTTGTTCACGGTGGCTATGATCCTGGCGTAATCGACGGCCTAACCGACGATCAGACACGAGCAGCGATTAGCGAGTTTCAGTCCGACCACGCTCTCGTAGCAACAGGCATCGGCGATCCCGAAACCGGCGAGTTGCTTGGCATCGTGATCAGTCAATCGAGCCAAATTAGCGACAACGTGAAATAGCTCGATAAAGGAGGGCTGCCTCATCTAACGATGGGGCGGCCCTTTTTTCTTCAGGCTCCGATTTCCGGCTTCTGTCAATTTGTACAGAGCATCGGCTCGAACAGAAACGAGCGCCGCGGTCAATCAATTCGCTTTCTTACCATCCCGCGCTCGCCTTCAAACCTCATCCCGCTTTGATTCCTCTCGCCTCTTTCGACTGTTGCCTATTGCATACTGCCTGTTGTCTTCTCCCTATTTGTGAACCCTGCCACGCTCGTCTAGGATGAAGGCGATGCTGGACAACTTCCTGCAGATTCTTCCCGGAGGTGATTTTCGATGCCGCCGAGACATTAGGTGGGCGTTGCACGGGCCGCTTCTACGCGCTTCACGCGCTGGAAAACCGGGTGTACGACATCGAGATGGAAGAAGGGCCGCACGTCATCGTCAAATTTTACCGCCCTGGCCGCTGGAGCCGCGCGACGATTCAGGCCGAGCACGATTTTTTGAAGGCCCTCGAAGAAAGCGAAATTCCCGTCGTCTGCCCCCTCACCGACAAGACGGGACGAAGCATTTTCGAGATCAACAACGTGATGTTCACCCTATTCCCGAAGCGGCCGGGGCGGCTCGAGCCCGAACTGAACAAGGAACAGCTCACGCGGCTGGGCAGGTTCATGGCTCGACTCCACAGCGTTGGGGCTTCGGTAAAAGGCGCGCCCAGGCTACGCCTCGATCCGCAAACCTATGGGCGCGAGCCTTTGCAGTTTTTAAGAGACGGGAAGTTCATCCCGCTGGAGCTCGCCAGCCGTTATCAAGCCATCGTCACGCAAATCTGCGACGCGATCACTCCCCGCTTCGAGGGCATCCAATACGTTCTGCTCCACGGCGATTGCCATTCCGGAAATATTTTGTGGAATAGAGACGATCCGTACTTCATCGATTTCGACGACATGCTCTACGCGCCCCCCGTTCAGGATATCTGGATGCTCACGGGCGCGGACGACGAGTACGGCAAAGAGCAAAGGCGCATCTTGCTCGAGGCCTACGAGCAGATCCGAACTTTCGACATGACCACCATGCAGCTCATCGAGCCGCTGCGGGCGCTGCGGATGATTCACTTTTCCGCATGGATCGCGCGCCGCTGGGAAGACAGCGCTTTCAAAGCGTCGTTTCCCGACTTCGGCACCGAGCGTTATTGGCAGGAGCAAATCGAAGCGCTCGATCTGCAGTTAGAAAAAGTGCAATACCCCACGGCCGATCTCTAGCGTTGAGCCGCGGCCAAGTTCGGAAGCGAAGGGGGCCGTCGAGGAAGCCTGCCGTGAGGCTTCTCGAACGGCCTTGAACCATCAAACGGTTTTAACTGAAGGAAAACGACGGGACGTTTCTTACTGTTGCCTACTGCCTATTGCATATTTCAAGCCTCGGTGTACCACGTGGTATGGCGATCCACAGGAAGGCGCTTGGCCATGGTCTTCTGCTCGGAATACCCCAGGAAAATGCACGCTACCGGACGCTCTTTTTCCGTCAGTCCTAGAACCGGGCCGACGAAATTCTGGTCGATCCAGGCGCCCGTGCTGGGATAGCTGCCCAGGCCGCGAGCGGTAGCGGCGACCAGCAGGTTCTCGATGGCGCACCAGCAGGCTGCGTAATTCTCCTGATCGGTGATTTTGTTGTCATCGCCGACCATGGAAACGATGATTAGAACCGGGGACGAATAACACTTATCCCGGGCGAAGCCGAGATCCTTTTCGCTCGCCTGTTCGCCCTTCTTCTCCGCGGCCCAACGCACCGACGCTTGTCGGGCTGCGACCAAGCGTTCGCGCCCCTCGCCCGAGAACACGTGGAAACGCCAGGGATGGGTCAATTTGTGGTTAGGCGCCCAGTGGGCGGCGTCGAGCAGCTCCTCGATCCACTCCCGAGGAATCTCGGTGGGAAGATACTCCTTCACCGAGCGACGCGTCTTGATTGCAGTGAGCGCATCATCGAGAGGGCGCTCCGTTGTGCTTGCCATGATTCTACCTCCGAATCTTGTGCCGATTTATATCTGCAGTAGATTTAAATAAGCTTTTTTTCCAGGCCGCGCAACATCTCGCCGGAGCGGGAGAGCCGTCAACCCCTTTCCGCGTATCTCTCTGCTAACGGCTTGAACGGAGCGCAGCGGTTGAACGCCTTGAACGATTTGAATGGGCCTCGTATCTTCTTAGCGCAGCTTGACAATCTTGACGGCGGGGCGTTATCCGTAACGAAATACGCACCGTCGCTCACTCGAGCTTTATTACTTGGTTTCAGACGTGGAGGACAGATGCACCTCAAGCATGGACTTATCAGCGCCGACTCTCACGCGGCATTTGACCCGGGCACCTACACCAGCCGGATGTCGGCAAGCAAGTGGGGAGATTTGATCCCGCGGGTGGTGGAAACGAAGGAAAACGGCACAGTTTACGACCGCTGGTCGATCTACGGCAAGATTTCCGACAACGACATATGCAACTGCCCGGCTCTGATGGGCGAGCCATTCCCGACGTTCCCGAAGCGATGGGGGGAAGTGCCGGCGACCGCCTATGATCCGCGGGAGCGCCTGACTGCGCTCGACCGCGACGGTATCGATGCAGAGGTGCTGTTTCCGAACCCTCCGGGCGGGACCTTTTTTGAATATGGCGATCGCGAATTCGAGCTCGACGTCGTGCGCGCCTATAACGACGCGCTGTCCGACTGGGCGCGCGCGAGCGACCGCTATCTGCCGCTCGCCATCATCGCCTATCTGAGCCAACCGGAGACCATCGCCCGCGAGATCGAGCGCGCCGCGGCGGCCGGTCATCGCGGCATCAATTGTCTGGGCGAGATGCCGTCACCGCTGCCCCATCTCACCGATCCCTACTGGTATCCGCTCTGGGATGTTTGCCAGGCGCTCGACCTGCCCGTGCACATTCACGGCTCCGCGGGTGTGCGCGCCGGAGGTTCGGTGCGCAAATGGAGCGGCTATACGCCGCGCCAGGCCCATTCGGCGATGACCGCCACGTCGGCGGTGACGCCGGCGCAGGTTGTGCCGCATTTGATTTTTTCGGGATTGATGCAGCGCTTCCCGCGCCTGAAAATCGTCTTTGCTGAGGCCGGCATCGGCGGCCTCAATTACGTGCTCGCGGCCTGTGATCACGAGTGGGAATCGCGCCGGTTGTGGAGCGAAGGCCTGCAGACGCGCCCGAGCGAGACAGTGCGCCGGCAAGTATATGTGAATTTCTGGTTCGAGGCCGAAGGCATCAAGCTGCGCCACGATATCGGCATCGATAACATCATGTGGGAATCGGACTTCCCGCACGTGGCATCGTATTACCCGCGTTCCTGGCAGGAGGTCCATCGCGTGCTCGAAGGCGTGCCGCCCGAAGATCGACGCAAGCTGCTCTACGAGAACGCGATCCGGCTGTACCGCATCGATGCGGCTGTGCCGGAGAAAACCATCTCGGGGGATGCGGCATCGTGGAGCTGAAGTACGGCTTCATCAGCGTCGACGACCACGTGCAGGAGCCGCCCGATCTTTGGAGCGAGCGAATGCCGCGCCGCTGGGGCGCGCGGGTGCCGCATCTCGAGCGCGCATCCGACGGAGCGGAGCGCTGGGTGGTCGACGGGAAAACTCTGCTCGGCGGTACGGCGAGCAAAGCCGGCGCTTTCATGACCGATCGTAATTGCGAGCCGAGCCGTTGGGACGAAGTTCCAGCGGCGGCCTACGTGCCTGCCGAGCGTCTGAAGGTGATGGACGCCGCCGGCGTGGATGTTTCCGTGCTCTATCCGACCGTGGCGGGATTGGCGGGAGAAGTGTTTGGCGCGATCGAGGACAACGAGCTCGAGCTTGCCTGTGTCCAGGCGTACAACGACTGGCTGATCGAGTCATTGGGCCGCAGCGAGCGAACGATTCATTCCCCAATGCATCGTCCCGATTTGGCCGGTCGACGCGACCATCAAAGAGATTCGCCGTGCGGTAAAACTCGGCCACCGCGGCGTGGTGTTTCCATCGCTGCCCATGCATCTGCGCAACGTCCCGCATGTCAGCGGACCCGAGTACGATCCGCTGTGGGCGGCGTGTGAGGACCTCGATGTGCCAGTCTGCTTCCACGCCGGCGCTTCCGCCGAGCTGCAGTATCCGCCCTCTACCGCGCTCAGCGGTCCGCTCGCCCAGGCTCTCGACGCGGTGACCCGGCCGGTTTCCAATGTGTTCGTGCTCTCGCTCTACTCGTTCTCGCGGGTGTTCCTGCGCCATCCCCGGCTGCGGATCGTGCTTGCCGAAAGCGCCTTGAGCTGGGCAATGCTGTTTATGGAATGGGCCGATCACCAGTTCGAGCACGACGGGCTGGCGCGCGAGGGCTACGATTTGAAGCCGTCGGAAATGTTTCGCCGCAACTGCTTTTTGACGTCGTGGTTCGATCCCGTCGCGCCCTTTCTTGAATACGTCGGCGCGGAGCATATTCTCTGGTCGAGCAAGCTGCCGCTGGCGACGTCGAGCTGGCCGAACACACGCGAGACGATTGAAAGTTCTTTCCGCGACGTCTCACCTCAAGCCAAGGAAAAGATACTGTGGCGCAACGCCGCGCAACTCTATCGCTTGTGACAAGTCGGGCATAGAAGCTCACCGGAGAGGAAGACTCGCCGTTGACGCCAACGCGCACGACAAAGCGATCAGAGAACTTCCCAAGGATGCTCAAACGATCCAGTTCTACAAGATGCAGTACGACCACGCTTAACGACTCACGTTCACGGCTTTTCTCTTTATCCCTTATCCTTTCGCCTTTATCCTTTACAAAAGTTGCCTATTCAGGAACGCACGCCGTAACGGTGATCTCCACCAGGAGTTCCGGGGCGTTCAACATGACTTCCACGGTGGTGCGGGCGGGTTTGTTCGTCGGGAAAAACTTGGCGTACTCCTCGTTGTAGGCGGCAAGGTCCTCACGTCGGGTCAGATGCGTCAGCACCGTCAGAACATTCTCGAGAGATGTCCCCGCGGTTTTCAAAATCATCTCGACGCGCTGAAGAGCGTACTGAGTCTGCTCGCGAACGTTCCTGCCGACCTCTCCGGTAATCGGGTGCCGGCCGGTTTGGCCGGCGACGAACACCAGATCTCCAAACCGCGTGGCCGGTGAGAGATTCGGATTCGCCGCGGCGAGATTCACCTGAATAACTTCTTTCTTCGGCATCGCGTCTCCTCAATGAAGTTTGTTTACAAATTAACGGCCTTGTTACCAGATTTGACTCAGCCTTGCACGGTCGCTCGGTCGGGCCAAGCTATGTGCGTATTACATCGCGACCACTGCTTTCGATGTTTCGAGAATTCTCGAAGCGTGGAAGCTCAGCGTCAGGCCAACTTACCCTGAACTTTGAACCGCTTCGTCAGGTACCGTTGAAACAACTCTGAAACCGTTCTTCGTTGGCATAACGCTTTGAACAGAGTGAAACGGTTGAACGGTTTTTACTGTTGCCTGTTGCCTTCAGTTTGCCCCGCGGATGAGGCGGCAGAGCGCACGAAAGACGGCTTGGACCAGCTCGAAGTCCAGCGAGAGGATGTCATGAAAATCCTGAGCATTGAGCTTGAGGGCGTGAACAGGTTCAATCGCCTTTACGGTGTGGAGAGCCGGTCCAAAATCGAGAGCGGCTACCGTTCCAAAGACTTCTTTTTCACCAACCTCACGCAGCCTTTTTCCTTTGCTCTCGACCGACACGCGGCCATTGAAGATAAAATAGATAGCGTCCGTAGGTACAGCTTCATCGACGATAGTTTCCCCAGCCGAGAAATGGATCTCGTCGGTGAGGGCAGCGACGCTGCCAAGTTTTTCTACCGCAGCGCGATCAAAGATATCTAGCGACTTAAGGAAAATCACTTTTTCTATCGTGGTAAGCCTTTTTTGTTCCATCATCAAAGCTGGATCCTCTGGATGACCATTCCCGCCGCTTCGCGCAATACTACATGTTCAGAATTCAGGAGCTCAGAGACTTTGTCACGAAAGCCTTTCAGTTCTCTGAGTCCGATCTCCCAGACCGTTGCCGCCGCCAGCCACATGTCGCTTTGATCGAGCAGGGCACGCAATGCGGCGTCGGCGTCCATGTCATCGATCTCGAGGAAGTCCAAAAAAACTTCGAGGCGCTGATCGTGCTCGTCGTCGCTAAAAAGCGGGAAGACGTACCGCTTGATGTTTCCGGTAAGCAGATTATCGAGAAGCTCGATCGCGCGAGCGCGGTCAGTCGGATCTTCGGAGCTCAAGGCGGCCCGGGCACGGCGAATATCTTCGGGCGGGTAAACAAGGGAAAGAAGCCACAGGGCTCTTTCCTTCACGCGCTCCATGCTGTCCGTGAGCGCCTGGAACAGGAGCGATCCGTCCGGCAGCGCTTTTTCCCGCAGACCAAAAAGGGCAGAGAAAATTGCGAACCTTCGGGAGTAGAGCATCACGTCGGAGATCATCGCGCTCTCGATCATCTCGCGGTCCACTTTGAGACCTGTGAATCGGCGCGCCATCTCTTCGAGGGCAAGAATGACCTTGAAACGGATCGAGCGGTCTTCCTCCAGCAGCCCGCCCAAGAGCGCATTCATCGCCGCCTGCGAATGAATCTTGCTGAGAGTTCGCGGGATATTAAGCCGTACATCACGGGAATCACCGGCATCGGAGAGCGCGCGGCGTAAATCCTCGACGGCAATCTCCCCATACTCGATCAAAGCGTCGCGCGCCTGGACTTTCGTAGCGTTATCACCAAGGCGCGAGATGATGTCTTGAAGGACTCCGGGATATTTTCCCTTGCCTGCGGCAGCCATCGCCGCATGAACCACTGGATAGGACGGGTCGTCCCTGATCAAGCGCGCCAAGTGGGCGGGAAATTCCGGGTCATCAACCTCGCCGGCAAGCCTGGCGGCTTCGACACGGCTCTTTTCTCCGTCGGCGCCGCGGTCGTTGATCATTTCGCGAAAGGCGCTCGCGGCGGCGGCGCGCGCGTCCGGGTCGCCATAGCGCAGCAGACACTCCAGGACCCGTCTTTTGACGAGGGGGTCGGAGCTCGCGAGATGCGGGCGGGTAATGGGTATCGCAGGCTTTCTTGAAAATGGCACCGGCCGCGCTGATCGCCTCCGCCTGGACCTCGCCGTTTTGGTCCTGCAGCATCTGGGTTATCTCTTTCAGGGTGGCAGGATCCGGGCGCAGCGAAAAAAGTTTGATCGCTCGCCTCCTGACCGCAGGAGACGGGTGGCGGAGCAGGCCGCGCGACAGGCGCGGCACAACGACCTTCGGATCCAATTTCTCCGCGAGCTCCAGACCGAAAACGACGGACTGCTCCTCCTTTTCCTCCAGGGTCTTCAATACCGCTGCAACCGTTCGCCTGTCGGCATAATCGATGCGCGTTTCATCCAGGGATATTTCACGGTAGCGCAAACTCTTCCGCAGCGCTTCCACGTAGCCTCCTTGCACCAGGAAAACCGCCGCGGCCCAGATAAAAATGAGCCCGAGACAAAAATAGCTGAGGACCCTAACGTCGGATCCTCCCAGGAAGAGCATGTAGAAAAGAATCAGCAAAGCTGCGGTGCCATCTCCCAGCCGCTCCACCGTGACGTCGAGAAAGACCTTGACCTTCTTCCTTATGAAATCGGGGATGGGTAGATAGAGAATCTCGACCCCGCTGCGATTGACGCTCGTGCGCAGGGACGCTTCGGCCAGCCGCGTCGCTGTCGCCGTATAGAGGCCCGGCCAGGCCAAGAAGCTTACCGATCCCGCAACGAGCGCTAAAGGCAGAAGAAGCAGGCTCGGGGTTAGACCCAAACCCATCAGGAGCCTGCCGGTCAGGCCCACCTGGGCCACGAAGGTGACGACGCTCAGCCAGACGTAGTAAGAACCGAAGAACACCGCCAAGGCATCCGTTGACAGATACGCTTCCTTCGCCGCCGCCTTGAACTGATAGTCGATCAAAGTCGAAACTATGACCGAGACAAAGATAAGCACCGCAATCGACTGGAGGTAGCGCGAGTTGCGCAGCGTCTCGACCACGCCAGCGGCGTCCCGCGCCTTGCTTTCGTTCGCCGGCACCTCTTCCCTGGGGTTTGCCGCTCGGTCCTTGTCCCGTTCACGACGCGCGAACCACACCACAGTAAAAGCGCCGGCGAATAAAGCCACGATGAGCCACAACAGATGTTTTGTCCCGAAGAGAAAATTAACCGCCCAATTGGCGCCCAACGCCCCCGCTATGCCGCCCAGCGTTCCCCCCGCCGTGAGAATGCCGAAAAGGCGTTTACCCTCGCGCGGATTGAACATGGCGTTGGCCAATGTCCAGAATTGCGCCACAACCACGAGACCCACGATGGCCGACCACACGTAAAAGGCGTAGAGCACCCAGGGGAAATCGTAGAAGGCGATGAGCAGCCAGAAAATAACTAGATTGGAGATGATGAACGCGTGCGAGCCGAGGATCACTCGCGAGAGCGACAGCCTCGCTGTGTAGCGAGCATAGAGGCTCAGCATCACGCCGGCGAGAACGCCGGCCAAGAGATAAACGTACGCGAGCTCGGTTATCGGAAACCGGTTAAGAAACAGAGAATCCCTGACGATTTTGATAACGTTGTTGGCCGCCAGCAAGAAAAATAGCAAAGCCGCCATGAACCCGATGCGCTTGGCATCGCCGGGACCGACGTCAGTGAGCTTCCAGAAATTGATCTTCAAAGAGGCAAACGACATGTCTCATTCACGGTGAGTCTCTGATTCCGCTGTCGTTCAACCCGGCATAGAGCTCAGACCGTAGCCCGGCGTTGTAGCTACACGCTACCACAAGCACACCTAGGAATTCTCCTGGATCGTTTTTCTTTGTAAATTTTATAGCCCACCCGCGCAAGGCTCACTGGCGGGAAGTCCGATGGGAACACCAATAGAGATTAAGCGAACAGTCGACCCATTGACCGGCTTGATGTTTGACGTTTTGAACGGACCCCGGACTCGATCCGCGGGATTGAGCGGCTTGAACGTTTTGAACGATTCTCATTTACGTTGAACTTTTGAACCTGTTGAACCGCCGCTAGGCATTGAGCGGCTTGAACATTTCTTACTGTTGCCTGTTGCCTCAGCGTGCCTGTTGCCTATTCCGTTGCCTGTTGCCTATTTGAGTTGCCTATTTTTGAATGGTCTCTCTTACGGAAAAAGCCAACAGCATCGCGGTGGCGAGCGAGCACAAACCGATCATCGCGAATGAAACGGTGTAGCCCATATGCTCGGCGACAAAGCCGAACAGCGCCGGGCTCACCAGGCCGCCGATCTCGCCGATCAAGCGCCAGAAACCGAAGAAGCGCCCGCGCGCGTGGGCCGGCGCCATGTCCGAGCCGAGCACCTGCATGCTCCCGGACGTAACCGCGTGGCTGGCATGCATCCAGAGAAAAGCGCCGGTAAAAATCGCCAGGCCCCAATGCCAGTGCGCGCTCGCCGCGAGAAAAAATAATCCGAGCGCCATGAACACAAAGCCGGGCACCATCGTCGTCTTGCGGCCGAAGCGGTCCATCAGATAGCCGCACGATAGCGTGATCGGGATGCCGACGATCGTGCTCATGGTCGCCAAGCCGCCTAAGCCGCCCGCCCCGACATCGTAAGCAAAGGTCGCGTAGAGCAGCAAGCGTGCCGCCCCAGAGCACGCCGCGGGTCATCGACGCGAAGAACTGGGCGCAGAGAAAACCGCGGTACCTGGCGTCGAGCATCATGGCAATCAAGGCTTTGGTGCTGAGCTGATCGTCGGTTTTTTTGCCGGCGCTACTCGTTTCGGGCGGCGCGGATTCGCGGACGAGAAAAAGACTCGGCGTAATCGCCAGCAGCGCGAGCACGCCGTGGGCGAGAAACGGCAGCCGGATACTCCACGCCGCCAGCAGTCCGCCGAGCGCAGGGCCGATCAGCCGGCCGGCGCCCTCGGTGCCGACCATGCCGCTCATCTGCCGGCCGCGCTGCCGGCGCTTGCCGACGTCGGCGATGATCGCGAGCCTGGACTGACGCCACATTTCCATGGCCGCGCCGCCGATCAAACGATAAATTAAAAGCTCGGTGAACGAGTGCGCCACGGCGATGAGACAAGACGACGCCGCCACCAGCACGGGCCCGGCAATGAGAATCGGGCGGCGGCCGATGCGATCGACGAGAAAGCCGGTCGGCACGGCGGCGACCAGCCCGCCCAGGGCATGCACGACGATCACCAAGGAAGCGACGCCGAAGCCGGTGTCGAAGGATTTCGCAAATACCGGTATCGCCGGCGTGGCGATGCTTTGGCCCAGCGCAAAGACGAACGCCGGAAGATAGAGAGTCAAAAGCTGGTAGGAAGAAAAGAAACCGTCGTTCTCGTGCGGCTGTGAATCCTTCGGCGGAGCCATACTGGTACGCGACGCTGTTCCCAGTATGAAGCGGTCAGCGGGAAAGCCTCGTTGATTCCCCTCGTCGACTTAGCTGTGCAACTCGAGAATCAAGCATATAGTTCGATCCCCGCGCCGCGTCAATCCGAAGCAGGCCGGTTGCGCTCTATCGTTTTGGCTCTGTAACGCCTTGAACGGACCAGCTTTACATCGAACGACTGTTGAACGATTGAATGACGCAGTATCCGAACCCGTTGAACCCTTGAACGTTTGAACGGTTGAACAGCCCATTTCGGTTGAACCGGTTGACAGTAGCCTCGGGCTCGTAATAGCTACAAAGACTACGGGCAGTGCACGACCTCGAAGATCTTCTCGATCAGCTGGAGATCAAGAAGTTTTAACTGTCTGTTGAAAAACCTGATTGCAGGCTGTTCAAAAAGTCCAGATGCGAGACGCGCATGGACCGTGATCGTGTCCGTGAAACGTGATCGAGAAGACCGCACGAACACGCTACACGAACACGAATTCGAGCGAGGCGATCGAGCGCAACGAAGCAGATGGGCCTTTTTCAACAGCCTATTAACTGTCTTGCAAGGAGAACCCATGATCGAACCCTATAACGTCGCGTGCATTCAGACGACCATCCGCCAAGTTCGGGACCCTGCGACCCGGGATGAAGCGATCCGGGAAAATCTGTATCGCAGCATCTCGCTGATGGAATACGCATCGATTCGCTTTGGCCAGCCGAAGCTGGTGGTCTTGCCGGAATTTTATCTTACCGGCGCAGATCATCTGAATCGTACCATCGAGCAATGGACCAAAGTCGGTGTCCGCCTTCCCGGTCCGGAGACCGACGCGCTGGGGAAAGCGGCGCAGCAGTTCAAAATGTACATCGCCGGCGGCACCATGGAATACGACCCCGAGTGGCCGGATCGCTGGTTCAACAGCGCCTTTATCATTGGGCCCAATGGTGACTTGATCCTGCGCTACCGCAAGCACAATGGGGCCGACGTTCAAGGCCATACCACCTATTCGACGCCGGCCGGCTGCCACACCGACTATGTGGCGAAATATGGCGAGGACGGTCTTTTTCCCGTCGTCGATACGCCCATCGGCAAGCTCGGCTGTCTTCTCTGCTACGACATGAATTTTCCCGAAGTGGCTCGCGCGCTCGCTCTCGGAGGCGCGGAAGTGTTGATCTACCCGACCGGCGAGCCTTATGGACCGCATCGCGACGCCTGGGAGTGTTCGCGCCGCACTCGGGCGTATGAAAACTGCGCCTATATCATCTCGGTGAATCACGGCGCCTACGTCGGCCCGGTCGGCGAAAAGGATTTCGCCGATTCTCCCAATTTCATTTTTCAGGAACGGCGCGAAGGAGAAATCTCGCCGGTATTCCGCTCTCACGGCCACTCGGAAATCGTCAGTTACGAAGGGCGGGTGGTCACGGTCGTCAACGGGCCCGGCGAGGGAATCGCCCAGGCGACTATCGATATCGAGGCGCTGCGCGAGCGCCGCGCTCTAGTGAAGAACAATACTCTCGCGCAGCTTCGCTCCTCCCTCTATGCGGAAACCTACGAGAAGATCAACGCCTTTCCGCTGGATCATTGGCGGAGCAAAGCGATTCAGAATCGCCGCGAAGGCGCCGATGCGACGAAATCGGTGATCGAGCGTTTCGTGGCCGACAAGGTTTATGTCTCTCCCCAGAGCGATTCAGCGGCTTGAAAGGAACAGCGATGAGCGAATCCAGCTATGTCATGAGTTGTCTTCAATGTGAAATTTCCGTGATCCAGGATCCTGCCGACAAAGACAGACTCCTCAAGAAAAATCTTGAGCGGAGCCTGGAATTGGCCGGCTATGCCGTAGCCACCGAGGAAAGCCGTTTATTAATTCTACCCGAGGGCTGGCTCCAAGGGTTTGTGCCCAATCGCACGGTCGCCGATTGGTTGAAGGTCTGCATCCAAATCCCGGGGCCGGAAACGGATGTATTGGGAGATTTCTGCCGCCGTCACAACACCTATCTCGCCGGCGCCGCCTTCGAGAAAAGCGACGCCTGGCCAGATCGATTTTTCAATACGGCTTTTATCGTCGGGCCGTCCGGTAAGGTCGAGCTCAAATATCGCCAGCTCAACCCCGAGACTCTCAACGGACTCCTGCCGGTGACGAGTCCGGCGGACATGCTGAATGAGTACGCGCACAAAGAAGGCGAGTCGCCGCTTTTCCCCGTGCTCGACACGCCGCTTGGCCGCCTGGCCTGCATGGTCGGCAACGATCTTAACTTTTTTGAGCACATGAGGACCTTGGTGCTGCGCGGCGCGGAGGTTGTCCTGCATCTAACCGCGGAGACCACCGCCGCGGCCTTTCCGGTATGGGAAGACATGCGCCGCGCGCGCGCATACGAGAACGTCGCCTACTTTGCATCGGTCAATAACGGCGGCTGCCTCGGCAGCGGCGCCCCGCGGATGCGCTCTCGCGGTCACAGTGAAATTATCAACTACGAGGGCAAGCCTTTGGCGAGCGCCGACTCGGCCGGAGAAACGGCCATCCATGCGACGCTGTCGGTGCAGCGCCTGCGCCATCGCCGCATGCAGGTGCGCATGAATTTTCCGGCCCAGTCGAAGATCAAGATGTACGGGCCGATGTATCGCCGTGCGGAGCGCGTTCCGAACAATGCCTGGGGCGCACGGCCGATCATGTCTGCCACCGAGGGGCCCGAGCTGGTCCGCAAAGTCATCAAGAAAATGTCCGCCTCCACGCGGTAGGCGCCGCACACAGGGAGATTATGCGTAGATTGTTTTGGGCGATACTGGTCTGGGTTTTCTTTGCCGCCTCCGCCTCGGCGCAGCCGGTCAAAGTCAACGTGGCTTACGGCGGCGCCGGAGGAGATCCGTTGCCGGTCATCGTTGGCAAGGAAGCGCGCCTCTTCGAGCAAAACGGACTCGACGCGAAACTCATCTACTTCACGGGCGGCACCACCAGCGTGCTCGCGTTGATTTCCGGAGACGTTCAGATCGGCCAGGTCGCCGGGCCCTCGGTGGTGAACAGCGCCATCGGCGGGTCCGACCTGGTCATGGTCGCAGGGGGAATCACGTCGCTCAGCTACTGGATCATGGGCCGCTCGGATGTCAAAACTCCGGACCAGCTGCGCGGCGGATCGCTCGCCATCAGCCGTTTCGGCTCGGCGACGGACTTCATCGCGCGCTTCGCTTTGCCCAAGCTCGGCTTAACTCCCGGAAAGGACGTCGCGATCGTCCAGATCGGCGATAGTCCTTCCCGTTTGGGCGCGCTGCTAAACGGCCGAGTCCATGGCGCCGTGCTCGGCTCCCTGCCGGGGGCCATGGCGCAAAGAAAAGGCATGCACATTCTCGCCGATGTCGCCAAGATGGGGCTCGTGATCCAACACACCGGTGTGGCGACCACGAGAAAAATGATCAAGGAAAACCGCGAGCTCGTGAAGCGATACGTCAAGACTCAGGTTGACGCCGTGCACCGCATTTGGACCGACAGAGACGGGACGATGAATGCCTTCTTGAAGCACGCGGGCAGCACCGCCGAGCGCGACCTGCTGGAAAAAATCCGCGAGAGTCTTCTTAACGAAGCCATGCTTTCCAAAAAGCAGTACCCTTCGATCCCGGGGATCAAAACGATCTTGACTTCCCTCGCCGAGATCGACCCGAGGGCGCGTTCCGCCAAGCCGGAGGATTTCGTCGACTTGAGCTTCATCCGCGAGTTGGATCAAAGCGGCTATATCGATCGGCTGTACGCCGGCCAGTCGAAATAAAGCGCCGGAGAAAAGTCATGTCCGACGCAGGCAGCGCGAGCCCGACCATTATCCTTTATCCTTTTGCCTTTATCCTTCCGAGGCTCCGCTTACGCCTCGCGCCTGTTGCCTTAACGTTTCTTTTGCCATTGATCGTGCACTCAACGGCGCGCGCCGCAGATCGCTACACGATTCACACCTCCGGGCTCAACAGCAGCGTGTATGTCAACATGCTGTACTTCGCCAACCTGGTGAACCGCTATGCGAGCGATTTTACCCTGATCACTCTCCCTTCCGAAGGCGGTCCGACGAATATGATTTCAGTCAACGACGGCAAGGCCTCGTTCGGCACGACCACCGCCGAGTCCGTCAAGGCCGCTTACGAAGGGTCGGGGGATTTCCGCGGCAAGCCGCAAAAAAGGATCCGCCATGTCGCCAGCTTCGGTTTTAGCCTCATGTTCATTTACACCCATCCCGATTCTCCCGTTCAATCGATCTCCCAGCTCAAAGGAAAGAAAATCGTCTATGGCGGCGGCACCGGTTCGGCGCTGCTGGGAAAACAGATTCTCGATCTTTACGGTCTCGCCAATGACGTGGCCGCGACCAGAGGCGACACGGAGAAGGCGCGCGCGGCGCTCGCACGCAAGGAGATCGACGCGGTGTTCACCATCGCCCGGCTGCCTGTCCCGGCGTACACCGACATGATCAACGGCAATACATTGAAGCTCTTGCCGGTCGAACCGGACAAGATCAAAGCGTTACAGAAAGAATCGCCGCTTTATAACGAAGTGGATATCCGTGACTTCTATCCGAAGTATCGTGTCGCGACCAAAGCGGTCGGCCTTCCCGGCCCGCTGGTCACGCGAGACGACATGAATGAAAAGGTCGTTTATCAAATGCTCAAGATCGTCTACTCCAACATGGACGAGCTTCAGAAGATGAACGAAGGGTTTACCGGCGATTCAGCCGGGACTGGATTGCGCGGCCTCACCATCCCGCTCCATCCGGGAGCGGAAAGGTTTTTCACGGAACAGGGAATTGCGAAATGATCGAACTCCATTCGGCGCCTTGGTGGCGCTGGGCGCGCCCGGAGTTACTGATTGAAATAAACGCAACTGCGGTGATTTCAAAATAGCGTCCGCTCGCATGAGCGGGCGCAACTTTGAAAAAGCCTGAATTTGATGTGCAATGATCGGCCTCATGCTGGATCGCTTTTTCGCCCCGCGATGGAGGTGCAGTCATGTTTTCGCATCTGAGCAAGTTCAATCTTCAACAATGGGTTGATGAGAACAGAAATCATTGGGGCCGGCGTCGGACCGTCTGGCAGGACTCGGATTTCATCACGGTAGTTCACCGCGGACCCAATCGCGGCAAACAATTTCACATCAACGAAGGGGACGAGATTTTCTATCAGCTCGAAGGCGAGCTCAATTTTCACCACATCAATTCGTCCGGCAAGCGTGAAGTCCTGGTGCTTAAACCGGGCGAGATGTTTCTCCTGCCCGCCAATGTCCCTCACTCGCCGCGCCGGGAAGAAGGGTCTTGGACCTTGGTCGTCGAACGCAAGCGCCGGCATGACGAAGTCGATCGCTGGGTGTGGTTTTGCGAAAACTGCGACAACAAGCTCTATGAGGCGCCCCCTCGATCAGGGGAGGGACCCAGCGATCAGGCAAACTCATCCGTGGAAGAGAGCAACCGAAAGCTTAAAACCGACCGTGCTCTTAGCACCTGCACGCGCTGTGGCGAAACGCTCCAACTAGAGGAATAGAGGAAACAAAATCTCACCCTTGCCCGACCCTCGCGAAATTCCGTCATGGAAGCGGCCCGGTGAGGTTGGGCCGTCGCGGTGCATCGCTCAGCAAGGCGATTTTGCAGGAAAGGGGATCACAAAGGGAGTGGGGCCTGCTTTTCTTTTCACTCCGCAGCCGACCCCGGCGGCACCGCTAAGGAGCATAAGAATATGAAAGCGATTTTAACCGTTTTGCTTTTTCTCGTTGCCTATCTTGGATCTGGCAATCAGGTCGCTCTCTCGCAGGCCACTTTTTATCAAGACAAAACGATCACGGTTATCTTGGGAGGTCCTCCCGGAGGAACGGCGGACCTGAGGACAAGAGCCGTTACTTCTCTTCTCCGCAAGCATCTTCCCGGAAATCCGACGATCGTTATGGAGTACATGGAAGCGGGCGGAGGCCGGCAGGCCGCCAACCACATCTACACCAGGGCAAAGGCGGACGGCCTTACGATCGGCAGCATGGGACCTGCTCTCATAGCGAACGCCGTTCTTGGCGCCATCGGTGTTCAATACGACCTTGCCAAGTTGATCTACCTCGGGAGCCCCAATAGCGCCACGCAATATCTTTTTCTAACGCACAAAGAGGCCGGCCTGGTCAATCTGGAAAAATTGCGTGCCACGCCCGGGGTACGGATCGGAGCCCAATCCGTGGGGCACCCGATCTACATCACCGGCCGGATCTTCGCATACTTGCTCGGCATGAAGGATCCTAGATTCGTTACCGGATACAGCGGCCCGGAAGTCGATATGGCTCTCATGCGGCGTGAAATCGACGCCAGGGTGAACATCGCAGAAACGATTTTCCAACGGTCGCCCGACTGGATAGAAAAGGAGCTGGTAAATTTCCACGCCGGCATCGAGATTCCCAGAGGGGAAAAACACCCGCGCTTTGCTCATTTGCCGGAGCTCGAGAGCCTTGCGAAAGGGGATACGGAGAGGAAGCTTTTGCAGATGTTCCGCGCCTTCAATCCCGCGGGCCAGAACTTCTTCCTGCCGCCGGGAACGCCCAAAGAACGGGTACAGATTTTACGAGAAGCGATGCGCAAGACTTTTACCGATCCAGAGTTCCCCAAACAATATCAAAAACTCACGGGAGACGAGGTCTTGCCGCTCATGCCCGAAGCTGTCGAGAAAGCGATCAGGGAACTGCCGCGCGAGCCCGTGGTCGTCGAGCTGTTTAACAATCTCGCCGGTGCGGAGCCTTTACCTCCCCGTTAAGGTTTTCTCCGCGTATACTCGGGTCGCACCTGGCTACGTTTCTGTATTCCCCGCTGCTTTCGTTCCAGAGGATAGTGTTTTCGGAGCTTAGACTTCCACTTTTAAATTGCGCGCGTAAGCTGCGCTCACGCAGCGCATAGCTGCCACCGGTTTTTATTACAGCCCGACGTGCGGCTCTCACATCAAGCTTATTCTTGACGTCCTTAACGGCGGCCCCACTCTTGTTCTGAGTCGCGCCTCACGCTTTCTTGATCCAACGCCTTGAACGGAGCCTAGCGGTTGTCCTTTCCGCACCAGAGCACGAGCACGGCCTTTGTTATCCTTTATCCTTTTGCCTTTATCCTTCAGAGTGCCTAACGCCTGTTGCCTATTCAGGTTGCCTTCAGCCGGTCCGGTGCGTCATCGGGCGGCGTGATGTCGAACGCGTTGGCGGTGCAGCACGTCATCGAGAAAGCACCGACGCGGGCGACCAGCGCGACCAGCTCTTCGGTGCTGAAGGCCGCTTCGGCGGCTGCGTAGGTGGCATCGCTCAGTCCCTTGTCGGCGAGCAGTTCCTTGGCGATCTGATGCGCGAGCAATTCGCGCTTGTCCTCGGTCGGCAGTGCGTTGCGGCCGTTGATGGCGTCGATTTCTTTTTGCGTGAGGCCGATTTTGAGAGCGTTGCGGCACTGCGCCGCCCACGGGTACTTCGCGCCCCAGAACCGCGCCACGGTCAAGGTGACGATCTGCTGTTCGCGGGCGGACAGGGTGGTGTCGGCGATACAGGCTCCGGTGTTCTGCACGCTCTGCATCAGTTTGGGATGGCGGATATAGGCCCAGAATGGCCCGCCATGCGGCCTGCCGCTGGCTTTGGAGGCGTCGATCACAGCGCGCTGTTCATCGTTCATTTCGGCAGGCGTCAGAATGGCGATGCGTGTCATTGGTTGTCTCCTGTTTCAATACGTCGCGAGCTATATCGTCCAACCGGGCAAGTCGTCAAGCGCAATTAGATCCAGGTGACACGCAGTTTTGCGTTGACTGGCTCCGCCGATGCAGCGCTCGCATGCGCTTTGATTTGTTCTCGTCGGGGCACTCGCGTCATACACGAGACCGATCAGCTTCTATCTGACTGTGGCGTTTTGAACTTTGAACCGCGCCTGCCGGTCAACGTCTTGAACCAGTCGAACGAGCCCATATTTGACGAATACTGCTTGCATATGCAAAAGTATATGGATGTTTGAGATCCGCTTTGCTGAAAGTGTCGAGGAGGATCTCAGAAAAATCCCAGTCTACTACAGGAATCAGATTCTCGACTCCATCGAAGGACAGCTGGTGCATGAACCCGAAACGGCGACCCGAAATCGCAAGCTCTTGGAGAATCTGACTCCTCCTTGGCAGACGATGCAGCCGATCTGGGAATTGCGTGTGGGTGAGTATCGGGTGTTTTATGACGTTTCTCTTGGCGAGTCGATCGTTTATGTTCGGGCAGTGCGGAAGAAGCCGCGAGGAACCAAGACGGAGGATATTTTATGAAGACGGTCAATGCGCGCGATTTGCAGAAAAAAATCAAGGAATGTGTGGATATGTCTCAGCAGGACAAGGTGGTCATCACGCGTCATGGCAAGCCTGCGGCCGTTCTGGTCGGAGTAGAGGGTAAGGACTGGGGAGATGTGGCGCTGCAAACTTCGCCAAGTTTTTGGAAGCTGATCGAGGGCAGGCGAAAGGAGTCCACCTTGTCCATGAAAGAACTGCGCACCCGTCTAAAGAAACGAAAAAAATAGGAGCCAAATTAGGCTCACGCACGAATCAGCCGTCCGGTTCAGCAGTGTCTAGCTTCCATCGGTGTCTATCACATTTGCGATGTACGGCGTTCACGTTGAGCTCAACCCTTGTTTCTAGCGTGCGCCTGCGGCGAAGTCGCTCTCTTTAATGAAGCGCCAACCGGCTAAACCGGCAGCTCCCTGGTCGTCGGAACCGCCACTGACCCCCAGGATATTTCCGACCATGATGTAATCGTCCGCGCGAATATAGTTTTTTAGTTGGCGCAGAAAAACGTCCTTCGACATCTCCATCGGACCGATGAAGCTAAAAATGCGATGCCATAGCGGCACGTTCTGAACCACCACCGCCCAGTTGCCGTTCAGCCCGACCACGTCGCCCGCCGGCTTGAGATCGGCAATGCTCTGGACGCTCACCGGTCCACCGGAAACTTCCAGCGTGTCATCGACATCAAATGCATAGATCTTCATGATACGTTCTTCCCCGTCTCTGGGGACGAAGCTATGTCCCAGCACTCTCAGCAGTTTCATTCCAAGACAACGTGTTTCCGAGCTTAGAGCCTCATTTCTGCCGCTGAAATTCGCCCGCATACGCTTCAGCCGGTTCCGCAGCGCATAGCTATGTCCCAGGCGTCTCGACAGAGGTCGCACTACATGGAGCACGATATCAACGAGCTGGTGAACGGGTCAGGGACCCACGATGTGTCTATCGGTGAGCAGCACTTGAGCCATCCCGCCATTCGGCAGGGTCATTTCTGTTATCAATAAACCGACGTTCTTCGCATTCACTTGCGTCAACACAAACCACGTCCCGTCCGGAACTTCCGAAAATGAAAAGTGTCCCTGTGCGTCGCACTCAGTCCGTCTGATCATGCTTTTCAAACTGGGATGGGGTGTCTCCGGCGGTTTAGGTTCGGTTCGAGCGACGATCATGTGCCAAAACATTTCACGAAAGTAAGATGTCGCCGGCAGCAACAAAACGCGGTTACCTGCACATGTGACGGCGCCATCTCGCGGCCGCGTGACAAAGGCTTTGCCGCTTATGCCGTTGTTGCCTGATTTCGCATAGGGTTCATGTTCGGAGTAATCGAACTTGGTCTGCATTCGCACAGGGTCTTGGCGAGCAGAGCATCCGGCACATGCGAGCGGCAAGGCGAGCACTACCACCCCGACCCTGACGATGTTTTCCCTAAAGGTTTTCATTTGACCCACAACGATAGCGCATCAAATGGCACTCCAAGTGATTACCCTTTCCATCGCTAGGGTGAGCCGGCGGCGCCCTCCATAAAAAACTATATCACCGCTGTTCGATGGCTCTAGACGGGTCGCCGAATTTCAGTGGTTTATTACAGGATGTGTAGCCGATTCAGCGCACCGGAAGGATGGGACTCAGTTTGAGGAACTTGGCGCTTGATTAAAAGTGCAGCGATGGAACGATTTGATGTCTTGACCGGTACTGTTGCGGCGGCAGCCTAGTCGCTTCAGCTGCAACCACTGCAGCCAAAGCTAGCCTGTCGCCCTTTCTGCCGTGGTCAGTAAAGCTCGGTCTTTAGGCGCTCGGCATATTTCTCGTTATAATCCCTGGCGTAGGCAGCATCCTTGCCGTCGCGCGCGGCGGCGAAGTCGCCGTGGGTCGGGGCGCCGCTCGGCCGCTCCGTCGCTTCCCACAGCTTCGCCCGCACGAGGGCTTTGGGGCAGTGATTGAAGGCTTCCTCGACAGCGACGACCATGATTACGCGCGGCGGCTTGCCGCCCAC
Source organism: uncultured delta proteobacterium (assembly GCA_963745035.1). GTDB lineage: Bacteria > Desulfobacterota > Binatia > UBA9968 > UBA9968 > DP-20. Next base: position 1,728,649 of record CAVUVW010000013.1, read on the forward strand.
TTCGAATCGCTTCAGCAACTCCGGGTCGGTACTGAGCGTCGCCCTGCCGGTCACGCGATAGGTTTCGTTCGATCCCGGGATCATGAAAATAATGCCGACCTTCGGATTGACGAGCAGGTTCTTCATCCCGTCGATGCGGTTGTTGCCTGGCCGGTCGGGGATCAGCAGTGTTCGGTCGTCGAGCAGCTGCACGAAACCCGGCGCATCGCCCTTGGGCGAACAGTCGATGCTGGTCCCGTTCGAGGTCGCGAGCACCAGGAACGGCGATGCCGCGATGAAGGCGCGCCCAACCTCGGTGATGTGGTCGGCTTCCTTGGTGGCGATGTGGGGCAACGGCTTGGCATAAATCTTCGCGAGATCGTCCAGCGAAGTTACGGTATAGACATCGCTCCGGTCTGTTGTATCCATGTCACATTCCTCGTTCTGCCGGTTATGGGTGGCAGTAGCCTTTCTTTGGATTCCTGCAATATCGATTGTCAACCGAGTGTTGTCAACATGCACGCCAGACAGCGCCCAAGGATCGGTTCGGCGGTTGAACGACTGGAACGATTGAAACAATAGAAACGACTGGAACCCAATTCTTTCCCGTTGACGTTGAACTATTGAACTGCCGTTAATCTGACGGATTGAACGGAGCGCAGCGGTTGAACGGCTTGAACGGAGTAAAATGGTTGAACGAGCTCTTTTCAGAAACGTTGAACTTTTGAACCTTTGACCGTTGAATTGCCGCTTAGGCGATCTGGACAAATTAGCTAAATTGGCTATAATGCCCTGCATGAGGGAGACCATCCGATGTCCATGCTCACTTTCAGGAATCGCCAAGGCGCTCTAGTCGACATTCCGACCGTCAAGGCAACTCAGGTTAAGAACGAGTTCGGCTCGATCCTGGAAAAGGCCACGCGCAGCGGCGCGGTGGCGATTACTCGACACGCCGCGCCAAAGGCCGTGCTGCTTTCTTACGAAGAATTCGAGTCGCTGGTGCAAATACAATCGCGCACTCTCGAAAATCTCGGCGCCGAATTCGACGATCTGTTGGATCGCATGCAGACCGCTAAGGCAAAAAAGGGGATGGAATCCGCGTTCCACGCCTCCCCCGCCAAGCTCGGACGCGCGGCCGTCGGGGCCGCCCGTAAACGCCGATAAATACTCGGCGACACGTTTCTAAGTAAGACGCCTCAGCGAAGCGTCGCCCCAGTTATCCTTGGAATGAGCCCGCCTACCTCGCCGCGCATCTATGTTCTCGCCGGCGTTAACGGCGCGGGCAAGAGCAGCATTGGCGGCGCGGCGTTTCGCGCTGCCGGCGCCCACTATTACAATCCCGACGAAGCCGCGCGCACATTGATGGCCGCTAATCCGGCGCTAACTCAAGCAGACGCCAATAGCGCCGCCTGGCGCAAGGGCGTGGAACTCTTGACGCGGGCTATGAGAGAGCGCAAAAACTTTGCCTTCGAAACCACGCTTGGCGCCAACACGATCCCCGGTCTGCTCATGGAGGCCGCATCACAAGGTGTCGAGCTTTACGTGTGGTACGTGGGCCTTTCCAGCCCCGAGCTTCATATCGAGCGCGTACGAGCGCGAGTCCGACGGGGCGGCCACGACATCGCTGCCGAGCATATCCGCCGGCGCTATGAACATAGCCGCTTAAACCTCATCGATCTCTTGCCACGGATCACGGCCTTGCGCGTTTACGACAACAGCGCAGACGCAGATCCCGCCGCCGGCAAGACCCCCAAGCCCAAGCTGGTGTTGCACATGGAAAATGGAAAGATTCTCAATCGCCGCAATCTCAGGAGCACGCCGAACTGGGCCAAACCCATCGTCGCCGCCGCGCTCAAGCTCACGGCGCCCTGAGAAAACTTAGGACAAATCTTTTGAGAATTAGATTTAGAACATTCACTGGCTTTGACGCCGACGCGAATTTTGACGAATTATCTTCTGAACTGTTGCCTGTTGCCTCGTGCCTTACGCCTGTTTGTTGGAAGTCATAAAGGGGACAAGCTACTTTTTTCTCATTTCGCGGCCGACCGGGCGAGCGCGATTGCTTCCGACCAGATTGAACGTCTGGAACCATTGAAACAGCTGGAACTATTGGAACCACTCTCCTTTGTAAAACGTCTTGAACGGAGCGCAGCGGTTAACGGCTGGAACGACTGGAACCCAATTCCTTTCCGTTGACGTTGAACGTTTGAACGGTTGAACCTTGAACAAGTTCTTTCGTACTGTTGCCTATTTGAGAACTAATCAATGGTGATCCGTCGTCCAAAGAAAGTATCAAAAGCGATGGCCGGAGTGTGTGAGTTTAAGGGATCATCATTGGCACTGAAAGCGCGCAACTCGAACCTTCCTTCCATTTCTTCACACCTTTCAGCGAATCTCATCACGATATCGAGTCTGGCGATCTGCGCTGGTGGCACACCGCCGTTCACGGGAGTTTCAGCAAAGTTGAAGTCGAGGCTCCTCGCCTTCGCGTCCCGAGCGCCGGCTTTCCTCCAAACGCCTTGTATGTGGCTGAAGCCAAACGCCCTTTGGGCGGAGCTGGTAACGTGAAATGCGCCATCCTGTGACAATGTCCAGAGGCTTTGAGTGCCACTGCCTTCGACGACAAGATAAGTGCCGGAGAAACAGCCGCCCTGTGATCCCGTATCGCGCGAGCTAGCGATAGTGGAATTCACTAGCAAGGGCGGGATTGATAACACAAAGGCCAGGATTATAAGCCGGAATTTCATAGTGCCCTCCATGTTGCGGTTACTTGTGAGAACTCCCGGAAACGCACGCGCTTCTAACACAGGATGCGCCCTCAAACAAATCCGGGACAGCGTTGGATAAATGAGCAATAGCCGCCGTCACCCGCCCCTTTACGAACCACAAACTCCTGACCGCGATCGATCCGACCAGCGAATCTCTTGACGATCGCACGTTGACCCAATGGCTATCCGATTAACGATCGGCCGCGAGGCCTAGAGCGTAGCGGTTGAACGGCTTGAACGTTTTTAACCGGCTTCAGTATGGTTAGCGGTTGAACGTCTGGAAACAATTGAAAGCATTGGAACCGAGCTGTTGTTCCGATGACGTTGAACTTTTGAACCGTTGAACTTTGACCGCGCCGCGACGCTGATCGCGGTAGTATTCGAATTGTGAACCGGCTATTGACAACGGCTTCGTGGCCACTTTATACGAAGCTATGTTTACCTGGTTTGCTTTGGTTTTACCCATTCTGCTGGCGACGCAAAGCATCCTATCAACCGTTCATGCGCTAGAGCGCCATATTCATGCCCGAGCGGGGGGATCCAGCTCGCAACAACTGCCCTTGATCGTTGCGAAAGATCTCGGGCTATTCGAGAAATATGGTTTGAATCTTGATCTACTCGAGATCCGCGGCGGTTCACTGTTGATGCAGGCGCTGATCGGTCAGAGCGTAAATTCTGCCGACGTCGGCGCGCAGGCACCCATTCGAGCCATTCTATCCGGGGCTAACGTTGTGATCACCGGCGGACTTCTCAACAAGACGCTCTACAAGTTTGTAACCCGCAAAGAGATCCGCAAGCCCTCGGATCTTCGCGGCAAAAAAGTAGGCATCGTCAATTTTGGTGGAGCCAACGAATTCAATATTCTTATGGCACTGAAAGCGTGGGGCATGCCGCCGGATTCCGTGAAGCTGCTGCCATCGGGCGGCAGCTTGGCGAGACTTGCGGCCATGGAGGTAGAGGGAGGACTCGATGCAACGATTATCCCTTACGGCGAAGCGGCGGCGGCAGCTAAAAAAGGCTTTAATGTCTTGGCCGATTTAAGCGAACTGATGGAGGAGTCTCCCGAAAAGGTTTTCATCGCCGACCGCTTATTCATCGCCAAGAAACGCGACAATGCCAAGCGATTTTTCCGTGCCGTGAGCGAATCTATTCACATACTGAGAAGTCAGCCTGAGCTAAAAGGAAAAGTTGTTCCCATCATCGTAAAGTGGCTAAGAATTCCGACAAAACTCGCCGAGGAAGCATACGACATACATCACAAAATCTTTGCTTTTCCTCCGCGTGTCGGCCGCAGGGGCTTACAAGACGTTCTTGAAATCATCCAACGCGAACCCCGGAGCGCTAAAGATGACTTGAGATTGAGTCGTTTCGTGGACGAAAGTATACTCGACGAGCTGGAGAAAGAAGGATTCTTCAAAAATCTGACGGACAAAATCTCGCAAAAATGAGCCGGACCGGCGCCACATTCCAGGGAACCAAGATTTACCGGAATTACTCAACTGGTTGTTGAAAAGATTCCAGGCTGTTCAAAAAGGTCCAGATGCGAGGCGCGCGAGAAAATGGAGTGTTGGAGTATTGGAGTATTGCCTCCTAAACCCATCACTCCACCACTCCGTCACTCCAGTACTCCGATCCGGATGAGGCGATCGAGCGCAACGAAGCGGGTGGGCCTTTTTCAACAGTCTGTTAACTGCCGCTGAACGAAGAAAGGGAGGTTTCAAGTGACATCGAGAATCAAACATATCGGAATTATGAGTCAGACGCCGCCTCGTCTGTTTAAATTCTATGAATGCCTGTTCGACTTTAGGACAGACGTGCGTACCCCGGATCAAGAGCGTGAGCGCGCTAAAGCACTCGGCTACAGAGTACTGCACTCCGGCCGCGTTGCCAGTGCCTTCGCTCGGACGGTGATCGCGAGCGACGGCAACATCGGCGTTGCCTTCAATCAGCGTCGTCCCGGCTATCCTGGAGGTCTCGATCATTTCGGCATGACCGTCGATGACATTGGCGGAGTGCTCAAAAGAATCAAGGAAAAATATCCCTCGGTCGGGGCGGTGAAACGCCCTGCCGGCCGGCCATTTGTCGATTACAGCAGTCACGACCCCGAGGGAAACATTTTCGACATCGCAGAACCAGGCAAAAAGCAACTCGTGGGTGTTTTTTCAGAGGCGGAAAACAAACGCCCGCGCCACATCAAACATTTCACGATTCGCGCGATGAATCCGAGGGCCTTGGCTCAATTTTACACTGACGTTTTTGAATTCAAGCAGGAAGAAAAGGCGCTGGAGGACCCGCATTTTTATCTCACCGACGGCACGGTGACGATGGTTATTGCGCCCTATAAAATCGAGGATTACCTCGGCACCGAGCACAAGCGCCCAGGCTTCGATCACCTCGGTTTTGCAGTCGAAGATTTGCAAGCTTTCAATGCCGATGTGGAACTGTTGGCGAAGCACGACCCGGAATATCTGGCGCCCAAACCTCCGAACGTCGAATCCGAATACCAAGTCATCATGGACCTGCTTCGGACCTGCAGGCATGGGCAGCACCAAATGTGCGACCCGGAGGGAAACCTGATCGATATTTCTGTCGGCTAGGATTCGTTCCAGCCGGTCGTTCAAGGTTTCAGGTTCAAAGTTCAAGGTAAAACGGCGGGCGATGCCGGTTGTTCGTCAGTCTTAAACGTTTTGAACGGAGCGGAGCGGTTGAACGGTTTGAACGATCTTGAACGGTTGTCCTTGACGTTGAACGTTGAAGTTAGCGATTGAACGATTTGAACGGGCTCATTCTGGTGCTTTCGGCGGCAATATACCTACAAATCCCCGGGGGAAAATCCGACAATTCCTCGCAATATCTTCACTTTCATTCTGCCGACGCCCGATCTTTCTCGCTTTTATTTTCGTATCTTTCTGGTGGCATATGATTTGCCGCTTTACTGGAATGTCCATCTTACAAAAAATGGAAGGGAGTCCTTATGTGTTATAACTGTGGATGTCAAAAGCCGGACGATGACATGGGCAATCCGAAGAACATTACCAACAAGACATTCGAAGAAGCGGCGAAGGCTTCCGGCAAGAAATCCGACGAAGCGAAAAAGAATGTCAAGGAATTGTTAGAGAAACAGCAAGGCGCGCAGCGATAATTCCAATCGATACAACTCCGTCGTGTGGACCGGGGTTGTTTTCATAGTGCGAGCGTTTCCGACCAGCGAATCGCTTGATCGAACGTTGAACGGCCGCTCTCCGATCAACGATTGGAACCGCGCCAAGCGATGAAACCATTGGAACGTTTGCAACCGTTCTTCCGAACGTTTTGAACGGAGCGGCAGCGTGGCGGAAAGATTCGAATCGAACTTTATTTTGTCCGATCCGGGCTGGGCTTGCCGGCAGGATTGAGCGATCTACGGCCAGTCGTCGCCGTTAGAGTAACGCGACCAATCCGACCTTTTGAAAGCATCAATAAATGCGGGAACAAAGGCTTCGATCCGCTGCTGCGGAGCGATCACACGCAGAACCTTGACCTGCGAAGGATGTCGCATCTGGCGAACATTGTGAGCAAATCCCGTATCCCTCGTGAAGCAAAGTTCGTAATCGACGGCGACTTGGCGATACAATCTCCCGTTGTCGATGCCCTTCAATTTCAGATTATTTACCGAGTCAACCTCGTGACCGAGGAGCTTCAGAGCAGCTGCCAGAGACTCAGGCATGTTCTCGTCGAGAAGGATTTTCACTTGGCGCCAGCAAGTCGGAATGGGCTAATTCTTCCAACGTACCACGAACTGCATCCTCCGTGAGACTGGGATACTCCTTCACGATCTCGCTGATCGTCATTCCCGCGGCCAGCCATTCCAACAGAAGCGCAACCGCGATGCGGGTGTCGCGCACGCGAGGTTTTCCTCCAAGATGGTCGGCATCCGATACGATCCACCCCATTGCTTTCTCCTCACTTCGGAATTTATCACATAATAGATGCGCGCGCCAAGCGATGAAACCATTGGAACGTTTGGAACCGTTCTTCTGAACGTTTTGAACGGAGCGAAGCGGTTGAACGGCTTGAACGTGTTTCAGTAGCCTGTCCGTCCTACCGCGGCGGCAGCGGATCTGCCCCCGTGATCTTTTTCATCAGCTCGACGACGTCCGGGTCGCGCGGCAGCTCCTTCAGCGCCTTTTCCTGCATCTCCCCCGTCAGCGGAGCGGCCTCGTTGCCGACGAGATTTTTGTAAGACACGTGGAATTCGGGATCGTTGAAAGTCCGGCGCATCGCTTCGCGGAGAATCTGGACCCGATCGGGTGCCGTGCCCGGCGGGAGGAAAAAAGGCGCGCCCACCAGACGAAACGCGCGGTGCATTCTTAGAAGTTTATACTCCCTCTCCGACTTGGCGAAAGTTTCCAGGTCGGGAAGATGAGGGAACTGCGGGTGCTTGTCTCCCTTCGGGACTTCGATCACGGCGTGGAAGTCCGCCAGCTTTTTTTCGATCCAATCTTTATTCCGCGTCAAGACGTTATGAATCGGCGTTGCCCGGGCATCGACCTCGCCTTGGACAAACGCCACGTCGACCTCGCGGCCCGAATAGCCGACGATGAACTTGGGCTCCTTCAACCCGATCAAATAAGCGAAGAGCCGCCCGTCGACATAAGTGGTAAAACCGACGGACTGGTCGCCGATTCGGATCCCCGGCTGGTTGCGCAGCTTTTCGAGCGTGTTGAGGCCCGCATCTCTGCGCGTGGCAAAGATCTGTTGCGTGTCGCTGCGCGGCGATCCGAGGTAGATGAATTTGTCGAGGTCGTAGCGCACGCCGACGGTGTCGAGAATACCGTTCGTGATGATGCCGCCCGATCCAGAGCCGATGGTCAAGCCGTCCGCTTTGGCGATCGCGTACATGTGATTGGCCTGGGTCCGGCCTCCGGCGCCCGGCATATACTCGATGACGATGCGCGGATTGCCGGGGATATACTTCTCGAGAAATGGCGCCATCGATCGTACGTAGCCGTCTCCCGTTCCGCCGGGAGCTCGGCTCTGAATGATGGTGATCGTTTTTCCCTGATAGAACGGCGCCTGCGCCACCGCGGTGCCGAGGTGCGGCAACAAGAGCGCAAACATCAGCGCAAAGCAGAACGAACGTTTTTGAAAAATCATAAATGCCTCATTCTGTTGGGGACGCGTGCTTCACGGCAGTAGATATCTACAGCGGATTTGGGAAAACACTGACGGACGCGTTTCGATTACTAGGATAAGATCGTTGCGATTGTCAAGGTAACGCGGTATCGAGGATTGTCGCGCTGCCGATGGTCTCATCCTGCTTGCCGTTATCCGGGGCTTTGATTAGACAGGGTCGGCTCGCGACGCGCATCTGAACCGCTCGTAGAAAGAAAAAATTATGGCACCCAAACATCCTTCGCCGCTCGTCATCCGCTCCCGCATCATGCTGGAGGTGGCGTCCGAAGTGATCGGCATGGATCAATGGCCTTACCGGCAAGCGCGCGTGAACTTGCGCGATCAGGTCGGACTCGAGTGGAAGCTTTCTCTATTCGGCAGCGACACGGTCGAGGCCATCGAGGAAGTCGCTCGCGGCGACGTCCATCTCGCCACGATCAACCCCTCGAGCCCTCTGACCATGGCCCACCGCGGCCGCGGCCCTTTCAAAGAAGCGATTCCGGTCCGCGCGATCGCGGTCATCCCCACCCAGGACCAGTTTGCTTTCGCCGTATCCGAGAAAACCGGACTCAAGTCTTTCACCGATTTGCTTAAGCGCCGCTACCCTTTGCGCGTTTCGCTGCGCGGCCAAAAACGTCATTCGGTTCACCTTGTCGTCAAAGAAGTGCTGGCGCAGGTCGGCATCACGCTTGACGACCTGGTTTCTTGGGGTGGTCAGGTGCGCTACGACGAGGGCATGCCGGATGGGCGCAATCGTTTGGGCGCCGCGCAGCGGGGCGAGGTCGATGCCATTTTCGATGAGGCGGTGAAGCGTTGGACCAATCAAGCGCTCGATGCCGGAATGCGTTTTCTCCCGCTCGAGGAAGAGCACATCACGCAATTGGAAGAAACTGGTTTTCGCCGAGCCACCCTGTCCAAGGCCCTCTATCCCAAGCTCCCAGGCGATGTGACCACGGTCGATTTTAGCGGCTGGCCGATCTTCACCCACGCCGACGTATCCGACGATATCGTGAGGTCGTTCTGCATCGCGCTGGACAATCGCAAGGATCGCATCCCCTGGCAGGGAGAAGGCCCGCTCCCCCTGGAACGGATGTGCGAAGACAATCCGGAGGGACCGTTGGATGTGCCGCTTCACCCCGCGGCGGAGATTTACTGGCGCGAACGAGGTTACTTGAAATGAACAGTTATTGACGGGCGAGCAGCCTCACCAGCAGATCTTTTTTCATCCGAGTTGCTCACTAGCCTTACCCGCTAAGTTTGCTCGCGAACCGTTTCGGCGATCTTTTTGAGGCCGTAGCCCGCGAGCATAAACCGGTCGCGCAAGTGCTTGTCCTCGAAACCCGGCGGTGGCGGAGCTTAAACGTTTTGAACGACTTGAACTGAGTGAAACGGTTGAACGACTTGAACGACTTTTGCTGTTGCCTATTGCCTGCTGCAGACTTCGCCGACTTACCTCTCACTCCTCACTTCTTCTTCTTACTGTTGCCTGTTGCCTCTTGCCTGTTGCCTGTTGACTGTGCCTCTTGACCTGCCTGCTAATGGGCGACCCAGAGGACAGTGCCGGCTAGACTGAAAGAGTCAATACGAAGGCTTGACGCCAATCTTCCTCTCATCAATTTCCCTCAGTGATTGCTCAGGCCTGCAACGGCGCAAAAAGGGCAAGGCATGCCTTGACATGAAAAACAGATCGTAATTGAATCCGGCGGTGGCATCGGGCGCTCAAAAGTCCGGCGCGAAAACTACCGAATGGCAGCGAAACAAGGGCAAGAGGTGTGAATGATCTCGACACGCACACGTAGGTCGTGGGTCTGGCTGGGCTTTGTCGGCCTGTGGGCTTTCAGCTCCCCCGCTTTCTCGCAGGCGCCGTTCTACCAGGGGAAAACGATTACGGTCATCAATGGGAACGCGCCGGGCGGCACCGCCGACATGCGTATGAGAGCGGTTATCCCCTATTTGAAAAAGCACATTCCCGGCGAGCCTACCGTAGTGGCCGAATTCATGGATGGAGGCGGTGGCCGAAAGCTCGCGAATCACATGTACCGAACTGCGCGTCCGGACGGCCTCACGATCGGTTTTCCTCCCGGCGGCTTCATCACGTACGCAGTTATGGGTGAAACGGGCGTCGAGTACGACATCAACAAATTCATTTTTCTGGGCGCGCCGGAGAGCACTACCCATTACGTATTTTTAACGCGCAAAGAAGCCGGCATAGACAGCATCGAGAAGCTCAGGTCGACCCCGAACCTGCGGATCGGGGCTCAGTCGATCGGCCACAGCATCTACATCATGGGGCGTGTGTTCGCGTACATCCTGCGCCTGAAGGAGCCAAAGTTCGTGGTCGGCTACTCGGGCCCGGAAGTCGATATCGCCCTCACCCGCGGCGAAGTCGACGCGCGCGCGAATATCGCCGATACGATCCTGACGAGAAACCGCGAATTCATCGAAAAGGGCCTGGTCAATTTCCACGCGATGATCGAGATCCCGAAGGGCAACAAGCATCCGCGCTTTGCCCAGCTGCCCGAGCTCGGCAATCTCGTCCACTCGGAAAGAGACCGCAAGATCGTCGAACTGTACCGCTCGCTGAGGCTCGTCGGCTCTCCGTTTATCCTGCCGCCGGGCACGCCGCCGGAGCGGGTGGAAACTTTGCGTTCCGCGTTCCAAAAAGCTTTCAACGATCCCGAGTTTCAGAAGGACTACAAAAAGCTCGTCGGCGACGACCCGTCACCGCTCGCGGCCGAGGGCGTCCAGCAAGCTGTGCAAAGCTTGCCGCGCGAGCCGGCCATCGTCGAACTCTTCAAGCAAGTCACCGGCGCCGGCCCGCTACCGCCTCATTGACGCGCAGCGTTCAGCACCGCGATTTTCGCTCCTGCTACCTGCTAAATTCCGACGGTAGACCATTGAACTTTTGAACCCTTGAACCTTGAACCGCCGTTGATCTGACGGCTTGAACGGTTTGAACAAGTTAGTTCTGACCAATCCCTGTTGCGCCAACTCGCTCAACATGCCGGCTAACGAATAGGAAGCGATTCGGGACCCGCAAGTTGCCTGAACAACTTGATCGTCTCCGTATCGCGTGGAACTCCAGTTATGAGTTTTTCAAGTTCTTCACCATGCAATGGCGACGGGTCAGTGCCGGTCAACTTTTTGAAGTCTTTTAAGAAACCAGGGTCGCTAAAAGTTCTGCGAAACGCGGTTCGCAGAATCTGTACGTATTCGACAGGGGTGTTGGGAGGCAAGAAATAGGGCCACCGGGGTAATTGCAACGCACGAAACAGCGTCAACAGGGCGTGTTCCTTCTCGCTTTTCGCGAAACTGTCGAGATCGGGTAATTTGGCGAACCTAGGATGTGGACTTCCCTTCGGAAGGCTAAGGCCGAGATGCAAATGCACCATTCCCTTGTCGAACCACTCAGGATTTCGGTGTAGAGCTGTGTTTGCACTATTTAATAACCCGTCAACTTCGCCGGCCAAAACTGCGGCGTCAAGATCCGGCCCATCATAGCCGGTCACGAATCGGGCGCTTTTCAGATCGAGCAGATAGGCAACGAGGCGCCCGCCATAATACTTCGGGTGCCCTACCGTCTCGGCCCCGATGCGCAGCCCTGATGTATCTCGGAGCTTTTTGAGCGTATCGATTCCAGCCTCTTTCCGGGTATAGAAGACATACGGTTCGCCTGCGGTCGTGGAACCCAGATAGGAAAATCGATCCGGTTCGTAATCTACCCCGGTAAGTCCCAACACGGTACCCGCGACCAACCCGGCTCCGAGAGCGCCGATCGTCAGACCGTCAGGCTGAACAGTTCGATACATCTGATTTACCATCTTTAAACCGGCGGCACCGGGGACATACTCAAGAAGGATCGTGGGCTCCCCCGGGATATGCTTTTTAAGGTACGGCATAACGGCTCTGGTTTGCATGTCCCCAAAGCCGCCCGGACCTCCGCCGCGCAGGATTTTTATGGTTTTACCCGCGTAAAAGGGAGTAGCAGGTGCTGCGCCGCCCCACGCAAGATTCATTGAAATTTGACACAGTAGAACGGACAAACAAAAGGCAAAAAACTTCATTAAAAATCCTCCAGAAATCGCAGTACGCTTCGGTTGCGCCTCATTGAGCACTTGCTCTCTCAATCATGGCCAGCACCTCATCGGTTGTTCTGACCCGGGACATGCGCGGGAACACCGCATCCATTAAGATGTCGTGAGCTCGCTGGTCATGATTCGTCGCGCAAGCGTCACGCACGACGATCATGTTATAGTCCATGTCCCGACCCGCAAATACCGTCGCGGCGACTCCCACATCCGTCGAACCACCCGAAATAATGATGGTATCGATCTTCGCCGCGCGAAGCGCCAAGTCGAGATAGGTCTGGTGAAAAGCGCTCCAGCGGTGCTTGGGAAGGTAGTAGTCCGTAGGAGCAGGCTCAAGCTCGGGGATGACCTCTGAACCGCTTGTGCCTTCGAGGGCGGCCGGCTTGACGAGCGTCACGACCCCGCCCGGCCACGGTCTCAGTGGAATATCGGTGTCGGTCAAAAGTAACACGGAGGTTCCTTCGTCTTCCCGATGATTGCCTTTGGCGAAATATATCGGCATCGCTGCGCTCCGCGCCGCCTTCATCAGCCGAACCGCATTGTCGACCATCGGCTTCTTGCGCTGTTTCGTCGCCGCACTCGCTTCGTGGTAGTAGCCGTTGAGCATGTCGAAAAACAATAGTCCCGTTTTTTGGAGCTCGATCTCATTTAGATTCATTCTCAATCCTCACTTTTGGTTTTGGTTTTACGCCCTACGGACAAAATACTTTTTAAGCCGCCCTCTTACGTGAAAGCAAGCAGTTGCGCCGGTCCGACCCTTGCCCAAGCTTTCTTGCTCACTTCAAAACCGAACTTACCGAAACCTTAACGTTTGGAACCGCCGCAAAGCGATGAAACCATTGGACGATTGGAACCGTTCTTTGTCCTGAATCCAACCGTTGAACTTTTGAACCGTTTAACCTTGAACCGCCGTTGATCTGACGGCTTGAAGGCAGCGAAGCGATTGAACGATTTTAACGTTTTGAACCACTCCCGTTTACGTTGAACGTTTGAACCGTTGAACTGTTGAACGAGTTCTTTCCCCTAGCGCCTCACCTCTCACCCATCACGCCCTTCTTCTTACTGTTGCCTGTTGCCTATTGCCTGCTTAGGTTGCCTGTTGCCTCCCGCCTGTTGCCTTTTTGATGCCAGATAGTCCTCAAAATTGACATCGGTTCAGGTAATCAGATAATTCTGAGCGATCAAGGCCTTGCTTGCGCAGCCTGGCCGCGTTCATTTTTGATAAAAGTTGGGTGAGAGTTTAGGAAATGCCTATACGTCGAGGAGAAGAATATCTCGAAAGCCTCAGGGATGGGCGCCGCGTCTGGCTACACGGTGAGTTGGTCGAAGATGTCACCGCACATCCCAGTTTGAAAGGCTGCGCCCAAAGCGTTGCCGCGGTTTACGACCTTCAACACGTCCCAGCCCATCGGGACCTGCTGACCATGCCTTCCCCGGTTACGGCGCAGCCGGTAAGCCTGGCGTATCTTTTGCCCCATTCGGTCGAAGATCTCACCCGTCAGCGAAAGATGTACGAGTTCCTCGTGCGCCGTGCCGGAGGCGTGGCGGCTCGCCTACCCCAGCACCTGGCTACCGTCGTCTTGGGGCTGCACGACGTTCGTGACGTCCTGGGCAAAGAAAATCCGGCCTTCGCGGAGAACGTTATCCGCTACTTCGAGTATTGCCGCGAAAACGATTTGGCCATCGCGACGATTTTCAACGACCCGTTTCATCACCGAACCCACCCGCGGTCCAAGCGAGAATACCTGAGGGTGGTTGAGAGGAGGGCCGATGGCATCGTGGTGAGAGGTGCCAAAGGAGTGGGAACGCAGGCACCCTACGCCAATGACATCCTATGTCTGACCCAGCCGCGACCTGACCTCCTGCCTGAGGAGGTGTTGTATTTCGCCGTGCCTGTGAATTCTCCAGGCCTCCAGCTCATCTGCCGGCAGCCCCTGGCGCCACCCAACCCTGAGGATCATCCCTTGAGTCCGCACTGGGACGAGATGGACGCCATGGTACTGTTCGACAACGTGTTCATACCCTGGGATCGAGTATTCTATTTGCGTCAATCCGATCCCGAAGACCCGAATCTATACGCGCGGCTTTTCCAAGGAGCCATGGGTATCGGGCCCTGGTATGTTTTAGTCCGGCTGGCGGTCAAGGCGGAGGTGTTGTTGGGCATCTGCGCGGCGATGGCCGAATATCTCGGCACCACCAAACAACCTCATGTACAGTTGGCCCTGGCCGACGCGATAGTCTACCTGGAGACGATGAGGGCCTTCATCTATAACGCTGAAACGAACCCTGTCCGCTCTCAATCGGGCCTCACCCTGCCCAACTGGATCCCGGCGCAGGCAGCCCGCATCTTCTCGATAGAGGGTTATCCCCAGATGCTACAGATGATACGGGAGCTCTGTGGCTCCGGTATCCTGATGTCGCCGAGCGAGACGGATATGAATAATTCCGAGATGGGCCACCAAATCCGGCGCTTTTTTGTGGGGGAGAACGAGCGCACGCAAGAATGCTTTCGCATGCTGAAACTGGCGTGGGAATATGCCTGCGACTCTTTCGGCTCCCGCCAGCTGCTCTTCGAGATGTACAACGTCGCCAGCCTGGCCACCAACAAACAGAGGCTCGTGAATAGCTACGATCTGAGCCCCTTCGTCCGCCTGGCTAAAGAATTGGCAGGCATAAACGAACACTAGATTAAAAAGATTTTAGAAAACCTCTTCCGTTTAAGGGTGTGCCGAGTCGGACCAAGCTATGTCGTTACTTCATCGACAGTTTGATTCCAAAAGAACGTGTTTCGGTGCTTAGAGCCGCTTCGGTCACATCGCGCTGCACAAAGTTGGTGTTCGCTTTCAACGATTTGAACGGAGCGAAGCGGTTGAACGATTGGAACTGGCTTCAGTGTTGAGCTGCATGCTCCCGGCGATATACGCCGGTCCGACCCACGACCCTGGACACAAGAACCTTACGCCCGTAGCGTACGTGCGTGGGTAATTTCTCTTTTCTGAACCGGACGAATCTGGGAAGCCTCTAAAGTCGCTATCGCCAATGTCTCTCCATCCAGAGCTACAAACTCTACTTCAAACGCTTTGCCGCTCTTGTGAACGTGGATAACAGTACCGACATCGCCCGTTTTCAACCCTTGGTCAGGAACTTCTTCCCTCAAAACCACTCGGTCGTGTTCTTTAATCATACCATCCTCCTATCTCGGATGCGCCGTTATCAGTCGTGGCGCTCGTGAACCTTCCGCCAAAATCCAAACCGTTCGTATTTGAGGATTACGCCCATCCGGCGTCAAAAGCGGGCCATCCACGCAATGACGAGTGCCATGGGCTGATCTGGAGAAACAGTCACGACGTGCTCTCTTCCATGTTCCTTAAGGGCACGGGCGAGGACTTCCCACTCATCCACGCTAAACCCAAACCTTGAAAAGAACTCTGCCTTGCTCCTTCCGTCAGGGTGCGAAAACGATAGCAAATATTCAACGACCTTCTTCCTTTCGACACGAGCTTTGGCAGCATAAGGCACTTCATGAGCTCACGTTGTCGTACCTAGAAGCGTTTTGCGTATATGCTCCGGTTACGGTCCGAACTGCGCCGCTTCGTAGACCGGCCCAAATTCTGCGCGCGCTTGTCTACATTGGGTTCAAAACGGGCCTTGTCACCACTTCTCATCAAAAGCGGCTTTTTTCGCTCCAGTCAGGATACAACGTCTGCGGCGCCTTCGCCAAACACCCGAGACCGTTGCTGAGCAAAGCTCATTGAACATTTCGAGAATTCCCGAAACGTGGAAGTTTTCGTGAGTTCGCATTCGTTCATTTTGAAGTTGCTTTGGTCCGACCCGGGACTGAGCCCGTGCTAATCTTGGATTAACGACTTGAACGGAGCGAAGCGATTGAACGACTTGAACGTTTTGAACGATTTATGTTGAACGATTGAACCATTGAACGGTTGAACGAATTCTTTTCTTACCACGCCTCACGCCTCACGCCTCACGTCCTTCTTCCTACTGTTGCCTGTTGCCTCTCGCCTGTTGCCTATTCGACGTTTGACACCTTCTCCCGTCGGCGCTATTTCTTTCGCAAAAGATTGAGAGTCATTACGTTTGGAACCGCGCAAGCGATGGAACCATTGGAACGATTGGAACTTGTTCTTCGGTTGTAGAACGATTTGAACGGAGCGCAGCGGTTGAACGGCTTGAACGATTTGAACCTCGCCCTTTTTGCGCTCTACGGAGGAACCCCATGTCATTGCTGACACTGCAAATGCCGGCCCTTCCCGACCCGGTCAAAGTCGTCCTCCAACCCGCGACGACGGCGTTGTTGGTGTTCGACATGATCGATCGTATCTGCAAAAGCCAGCCGAATTGCACCGGGGTCATGGTGCCGGCCCTCGCCTCGCTGCTGGCGCGGGCACGAAAAGCCGGCGTGTTCGTCCTGTACTCCACTCGGGAGCCGGAGAGCTCGAAGTGGATGCCGGAGGTCGCTCCCGCTCCCGGCGACCCGATCGTCAAGTCGGTTGCTCAGGACAGATTCTACAACACGGATCTCGACAAAACGCTGAAGGCCAAGGGCATCACGACGCTGGTTCTTACCGGCTGGAAGGTCAGCGGCTCGGTGGTCTATACATCGATCGGAGCGACACTGCGGGGGTACACTGTGGTCGTACCCACGGATGCCAGCTTAGCCGCAACGGACTACGAAGTGGCGATCGGCCAATTCCAAATATTGAATCAGAATAGCGCGAACGCCACGAACGAACCGCTGAAGGCGAACGCCTCAACCCTGAGCCGTACGGATATGATGGTCTTTCAGTAGAAAAGGCGGGTTCGTGATATATTGTCTGCTTCGATCACATCACAATGCTTTGGTATTCGCTTGTAAAACGTTTTGAACGGAGCGCAGCGGTTGAACGGTTTGAACGATTTGAACTTGCTTCAGTGTATTTCGGGTCTGACCCAGCTATATCGTTGCTTTGTGCCGGTCCGACCCGGCCCCCCTCGTCGAATTTACGATTGGCAAGCGACGGATCACGGGCATTCTTAGCCACCTTTTCGTCGCAATAATTCTATTTGCTTTTCAGAAGTAAACAGCTCGAAACAATTAAGACACACCCTTGCGTCTCGGTATCCTACTGGAACCGCTGCTCTCCACACATCATCCAAGACTCTGAAATCACAATTTTGTAGCGAACCGCATGCTTTGCACGCCCTTCTTTCAGTTCCCGTTGCCGCGGACTCTGGAACGTCAATTTCACCAATTTTGTGAATGAGTTTGCCACGATGGCGTAGGAGAAGTTTGTAAGTTCTCTGACATGCGAATTGATCATCAAATAAGAGTGCGCCTAAATATTCCTCGCCCTCATGTTCGATCGTTAGATAGAGCCTATTAAGTGGTTCCATCTTGGACCGAATCACGTTCTTGAGAATGCCTATTTCACCGCCTAGCTGTTGAGATTGTTTGGCGTCCCTTCCAACCCAGGCGGGTGGCCAGTTAGACAGTCCCCGGTAAAACATCAATGAGTGATCTCGAAGCTTCATGTAACCTCTGAATCGAGATTTGAAAGTTGGCCTAGCGTCCACACGTCATCGGGAGGTCAGATTCCTCAATCTCCCATCCTCGGCCCCGGCTTTGACAAACCTCAATTATTCCTTCTTCGCCTTGTAAGTGTCGATGGCCTTCTCCAAATCGTCGTATTCCTCGCACCTACCGAAGAACGGACAGGCTTTTTTCAACGCCACAAGTTGCTTCTCAGCGCTATCGGGCTGATTCATGTCGAGATAAAGCTCGCCGAGATACTCATGCGCGCTGCGATGATTCGAATCGATTTTGAGCGCGGCATGGTAGTGCTCCATCGATTTATCGAAGATACCGACCTTACGGTAACTGTAGCCAAGCATGCTGTGCGCGTTAGCATTCTTTGGCTCTTCTTGAACCGCCTTCGTCAGATGACCAACGGCCGATTTGAAATCCTTCGCCTCAATCGCCTTACGTCCCGCGACGATATCCGGGTTCCCGGGTTTCGCTTTGGGCTCAGGCATATCGGCAAAGGCAAACGATTGCCAAACTGACAATCCCACCGCCAGAGTCATGATTCGAAAGAGATTTTTCATACGGCCTCCATTTCTATTTGAACAACGGTTTGAAACGACTTCTGAACTCGTTTCAATCCTTAATCGTGGGCGCCCGGTCCGAGGGAGCGCGCCGATTAAGGCGCGCACCCTCCACGCGATTGTTACGCATGGCGCCGGAAGCGCCTAGCGTAAAGGTTGGGGTTCGCCGTAGATAAAGTCATCCATCATGACGATGTCTCGCTTTTCATCGTCATCCGGCCCCGGCGCGACGTCGCCGGTTGTGATCCGCACGCGCGCGATGCGCGCGTCATCAAACACGATGCCGAAGAAGGAAAGGCTCGCATCGCCCGGCGAGGCCGGAACGAAACTGCTGAAGATCAGCCTGCCATCCGCGTCGAAGTACTCCATTAACGTGCTGGCTCCACGAGGGTTGCCGCGCCTGCCCCCACGCCCGATCCCGTTCGGCTCATCAACGTCTGTGAACACCGCGCCAAAGCCGCGGACCGTTGCCGGATCCTTCGGATTAGCGCCTGGCTGCAGAGTGGGATTGGCGCCCGGCACGAAGAAGAAAGCTTCGGTGATATTGCTATCTACCGGGGTGAACAACCGCGACGGGCTGAAGGTGCTGAAGATGGCGGCGTAGGTCGGATTGTTGAGGAGCTTCTCAAGGCCGCCCTCGGGTCCGCCCGATGCGGGAGCCTGCGAAAGGCCGATCCCTGGTGTGGTAAACTGGCTGCCGCGGCTGTTCAGGAACGCGTTGAACGGCGTTACCGGGGGGGTTGTATCCAGAACATTGGGGGGGTTGAGGCCGTCCCAGTTGATCTCGCGCCGACCGCTCCTGTCGAGCGGTGGTGGATTATTAAAATTGTTGGGATCGCCCAGAGCGTCGCGGAACGCATCGACCGTGCTCTGAATCGAGTCTGCCGTTGATCCTGCCGCCTGGAATATGATCGGCGCAACCAAGTCCTTGGATTTTTTCCCTTGCGCCTGTGCAGTCTGGCCAACGGGCACGAGCACCATGAGGGCCAGCAAGCCAACCGCGAGTACGCGATTTAGAAGTACACGCCTCTTCATGCGGAGGATTGTTATCATTTTCGAATTTCTCAATTTTCGTTGTAACCATGGTATTCACTTCTTCTTCCTTTCTTATTTCATGTGGACTGTTCGTGCTTTCCTATTGGACGTGAGCGAATGTTCTCGAACCTCATTCGATTCTCCGGCTCGCGATTGAATAATTTTTCTTTGGCCTACTGTAGAAGTGGTTGATAGCGAGATAAATGATAACGATCACAAGCAAAAACGACTCGCTCATAAGAATTCCCCTATCTCCTAACGTAAATCTCGTTGTGCAAATCCATTTTCCCTGCCGCCCGACAACGGTTTCTCGTTTTACGTGTCCCAACAGCCATGCGAAGCAACAACGGCCGAGTCGTCAGTCTCTTCGCCCCAGTCCTTCCCGACGAGTGACAGAACCATAGAGGCGACTTTGTCCTTCCCAAGCGACTGTAAAGGCTTTTGCTACTGCAACGAGGCCAGATCGACTTTGCCTCTTCTCGGCTGCGACCATTGCGCGAAGAAGCAGGGCATTTGTAGAGGAATAAGGACCCCTTTCCCTTTCCAGCCGTTTAACCCCACAGGCGGCGGCGAGTAACCCCGCCCAATCGTCGCGCCAGACTGCGAACTTCCCCGCTTGCAGATACAAATGTTTCGCGTCATGGAGATCACCCTTTCCCCACGCCGCATCCGCGCGTGCAAGAACGGGCTTCCAGTCTGGAATCTCCCGCCCGCTGAAATCGCACTGCGTCCATGTCAAAGCCGCCAGAACCGGAAAGACCACAAGGCTTGCCCACCGCCACGACTTTCTGCGAAGATTCTGCCTCGAGTGAGATTGCGCTATGGTGAGAGTTCCGCTTTCGGCGGGACGGTGTTGATCGCTTAAGCTCTGATCACCTGGTTCAGTTTCACCAGAAGGTGAGTAAGTCGAGTGCATGGATACGTTATTCTCGTTCCATGTATATCCCTCTGCGTAAGCAAACGGTTCTAACGCGTGCCGGCGATATAGGCTTGCAAATCAGATCAATGAATAAATGGGGACGCAGCCTAGCGAGCGCAGGCAGAGCTTATGAGCTGGTCTAAAGCTAAGTATTAGGACGTGACTGGGAAGACGGTGAGGTGAGTTGCAAGAAGTCCAATTTTTGGGCAAGAGCACGGATGTAGCGTCAAGAACGATCGCGGTAAAAAATATCTACGAACAGGACCGACCCAAAACTCGCCGCAGCGCCTCACAAGCATCCACATGACGGAGTGACACCGTTTCTGGATCGTTTCCATTGACGGGGTGGCCGCTGTCGACGAGTAGGTCCTTCACCTCCCGCGGCGACAATTGTGGATTTCCTTCGAGCAGTAAAGCAACAATTCCGGAAACATGAGCCGTGGCAAAGGAACTGCCGGAGAGAAAATCGTAGGCTCCAGTGGGCACTGTCGTCAGGATCTCGACGCCTGGCGCGGCCAGTGGCGTTGGATGTTTGCCCACGCGCGCACGCACGCGACCCTGTGCGTCACTGGCGATCACAGCGATGACTGTCGATAAGCTGGCGGGAAAGCTAAGCGCTGGATCTCCATGTTCCATCACGGCAGCGACTACTGTGATGCTTTGTTCGCTTATGGCTTTTACGATCAGCCGCCTAAGAAGGGGATCAGGAGGTCCGGATAAGCTGAGGTTTAGAACCCGAACCCGCTCAACGATAGCAGAGTCGATCGCCTTGGCGAGGGTCCAGCTACTACACCACGCCTCCGAGGTTCCGGGCCGACGATGCCAGCACGCTTTTACAGCCAAAAGGTCAGCATCAGGAGCGATTCCGTAGATTCCCATCCCATTGTCAGCCCGCGCCCCGATCACGCCAGCAACAGCAGTGCCGTGATGATCGGACGTAAACGTCTTTTCGCCTCCCTCGACAAAGTTAATCGTCTTGACAACTCGATCCCTGAGGTCGGGATGGTTTGTATCCACCCCAGTATCGACAACAGCTACGCGCACACCTCGACCTGTTACCCAGGCGTGAGCTCGGTCAGCGCGGACCGCGCGCGGCCCATATTGAAGAGACGCGTATGGATCTCCAGCGAGCGCTCCGAGACCCTGGAAAAATTGGTTCTGCTGAACTGATTCCACGCGAGAGTCAACCGTTAACTGCGCCAGCACATCATCGAGCGGACGATTTTCGCTTACCTGAAAAACAACGCATTGCACGCCGAGCGAGGTAAGCGGAAAAGCGCCGACCTGATCCAGGCCATACTCACCTGAAAGCTCTTTGGCGAGGGTTGCCCACACCTCTGGTGTGGCCGGAGCAAGGGTGACAATCAGCTGCCGAGCCTGTAGCTGCCTGGGAAGTGCCTCAGCCTCTTCACCCATTCCTTTCTGTAAAGCGAGACCGCTACACCCGGCAGTCAACAGCGCCAGTCCAGCAACAAGAGGCAATATTCGTATCATCACGGCTGTTTCGCTTCCGCTAAACGCACTTTCGGATGTGACCGCAACAACGCAAGTCGCTCCTGAGTTTGCGCAGGTGCTTCGCGATCGTCAGCGGCTAAAGCTACAGTGTAGACGGCCATCGGGGACGGGCCTGCCACAATCGTGGCTCGAATGCTGCTGAGCAATGTCCTGATTTCCCGCTCAGTGATATCGTCGGCAAAAACCACTTGAAGGTGCACTCGACCCGGCTCCGGGCCGCTCCCCGCGTCCGACAGTGTCTGATAGAGGAATGAAGGAGCGACCGAAGCCTGCCATATCGTAGCCGCGGCAAGCAGGACGATCGTCGCAGTCTGCGCGGCCAGTGCCCAACGAAATAAAGACGGTGTCTCCTGAAAAACAAGCCGGATTTTTTCGATCCACTCGCGAACACGAATCCGCCAGCGCTCCGGGGCGGCCGACGCGCTCGGCACGGTCGATGCGCTCCATTAAGCGCGCAAGATGCTCCGGTGAGGCCGTCCTCGCAGCCTCTTCGGAGCTGCGGACTGCGGTGGCGATGGACTGGCATCGCACGACCTCGTCCGCGCAGCTCTGACATCTCAGAATGTGGCGAGCGACAAATTCGTGTTCGTGACCTTCCAAAGTACCGTTTACGTACCAGGGCAGGATCTCCCACACTTTTTGGTGGTCGTTCCCATCGGATGGATCACTCGGGTCTCGCATATCGTTTAGATTCCTTCTTCTGATCATGATCCTTTCGACTCAGCGGCGAACAGTGTAGCCAGCCGTCGGCGGGCATGGAACATTCGCGTCTTGACCGTGTTCACAGGGCACCCGACAATCTTCGCGATCTCCGCGTAGGACAGGTCGTGATAGAAGGTTAGCTCCACAACCACCCCTTGCTCAGGAGGCAGGCTGTCAATTGCCCGCGCCACAGCGCTCGCCAACTCACGGTGGGCCCAGGCATCCTCAGGACCACTGGACTCGACTCCGGAGGGCTCCGCCTGCCGGAGCTCTGTATCGAACTGAGCAGACCGTGCCCGCGCCTTCAGCGCCTTGTAGTGAGCAATGCCCAGGATCCAGGTTGAGAGGCGCGAGGTTCCATTAAAGCGCGACGCGGTCTGCCACACCACCATCATCACGTCGTTCAGCGCTTCCTCAGCGATTTCTCGCTGGCGGATTAATTTCCACAAGTAGCGGTAGACCACGGGTGAATAGCGGTGATAGAGGGTCTCGAACGCTTGGCGGTCTCGTTCGACCACGCGCCGCATAAGGTTCAGCTCGTCCTCTAAGGCGGAGGGTTGCATGGGAGCCTTTCCAGGCATGAGTTGGCCCACGGTGGGGCCATTCGCTCCCGCATGCACAGCGCCCCTCAATGTAGGGTAAACGTATTGCCCCAGCAAGTAAAAACCTCGTAGATGGGGCGTTATCTCATCCAATGCGATGGATATAACTCTGCCCTCCTACTCCCCCTCCGTCAGTTTCGATGTCTACACGTATATCCCTGAAACCGACGCCTAGGTTCTCTATCGACAGTGTTTTAATGAAACAGCTGTCCACTTATTTGTGGAGCCAAGAGGGCGGGTCTCAATCCGCCCCTACAAATCCCTATTTTTTTGCGACCTTTGCGTTCTTTGCGGTCAACCCTCCGCATCCGAATCTTCTATCTATATGATCCTTGTGCCCTCCTTCAAAAAATAGGATTAGAGAAAGATCTCTCACTTCGTTCGAGATGACAGCATTGCCATTCCGAGCGGACGCGAGGAATCTTTCCCAGGCATTTTCATTATCCGTGGGCGAGCGTAAACTCATGTCACACTTTGTGGTCAAATCTCTTATCCGCTTTGGTTGCGGCTTTGCCGCGCTAAGTCCTTAGAGCCTCAACTTTGCCGGTGAATTTGCCAGCGTAAGCTTCAGCAGGCTCGCGCAGTGCGTAGGTTTCGTCTGTTTCTAGCACTTCGCGATGCATCGCTTTGATTCCAAGCTCATTTCGATGTTTCGAGAATTCCCTAAACGTGGAAGTCCCCACCTCCGCATTGTATTTGCCGTTAACGATT
The DNA here is from genome assembly GCA_963745035.1 of uncultured delta proteobacterium. GTDB lineage: Bacteria > Desulfobacterota > Binatia > UBA9968 > UBA9968 > DP-20. The sequence goes on from CAVUVW010000013.1 coordinate 1,752,224, forward strand.
TGAACGGAGCAAAGCGATTGAACGATTTGAACTGAGTGAAATGGTTGAACGAGTTCTCTCTACTGTTGCCTGTTGCCTCGTGCCTCACGCCTATTCGTCAACGACTTGAACTGAGTGAAACGGCTGAACGATTGGAACTCTTACCTCCGGACTGTTGAGCACTTGACGAATTTCGCTCTCCGGGGATACATACGTGCATAGGAACAACTCAATGGAGGAACTCACATGGAGACCAAGGCGAAGCCCGTTCCGAAAACTGCGGTGCAGGTGGTCAACACCAACTGGCAGCCCGGTGAGCGCAATGTCAAACGGCTCGCGCGCAGCGAGCTGCTCAATATCCTGCTGCACCACTGGGATACGGGCGGTGAGGTGGCGCTACACCATCACACCGACGGCGATGCTACGTGGGTCGTCGTCGGGGGCGAAGTGACGTTCTATGGCGAAGACGACCAGGTCATCGCCAAAGCAGGGCCGCGAGAAGCTGTCCTGATTCCGCGCAATACGATGTACTGGTTCACCAATTCGGGAACCGCCCCGCTCGAGATGTTCCGCATCTCGGCGAAAGTCGGCGGCATCAGCGAAGGGGACGATCGCATCTACCACCAGCGAGTAACTGACGTGACCCAGCCATAATCTGGCTGCAGTATTGCTGGGCGATCGGCGCGCGCTTGTTCGATGGCGACAATCACTCGCAATGTGACAACGTCTGCAGCAGGACTTCCCCTAACTCCTCATTCGAGAAACTTGCCGCCACCCGCACCGGCTCCTTTCTGAACGGTTGGAAGCCCGCTTCATCTCCTCGGGAGCCGCCGTTTCGCAGACGGGTGAACGAAACAGAGTGAACGCGGCTTTAAACGATTTGAACGGAGCGCGGCGGTTGAACGGCTGGAACGTTTTGAACGAGCTCTTTCTGCTCACCCCTCACGACTCACTCCTCACTTCTTCTTCTTACTGTTGCCTGTTGCCTCGCGCCTGTTGCCTATTAGTTATCATTTGGCCTTAGCGCTCCGCGGGGGGTTCGCTCCTGTGCTGTCTTTCTGGTGGTTTCACAACAATGGTCTTTCGCTGCTCCTCTGTTAATTGGTCCGCCCTGACGAACCCAAGTGCTTCGTACTGGCGAACACAACTACTTACCTGATTGCTGACCATGATGGCCGACGTAATACCGCGCGCCATGCCGGAACACTCAACGGTTGTACCATTTTTGAGATTCACGAGTAGAACAAATGGCGAGGCACACCCAGCGAACAAAAAAGCTGCAGCAATTACGAAAGAAAATCTACTCGTCCTCATGTATGCTTAATTAACTGATTGGTTGAAGGATTGTATTGCCGCGCTAAAACAGGTCAAGGGGAAAGTTGGCTGCGTTACCGTGTTAGATGAAAGAACGCCCCTGAGCGGTTTCTGGCGTGCGTTGCCGCGGCCCGTCAGATGATAAATCACACCGGGAAAATTCTAATCGTAGGGGACGCACCATTGCACCGCCTTCTTTTATCGGATTGTCGGACGAAATGTGTTATTGCAAGACTTGACCCGCTACTTTTCTTCTCGCTTCGCGGCCGGCCGGCTTGAACGGCTTGAATTCTCGGCACGGAGTGCTTCTCGCACTCTGCCTGACCGTTTTTCAATGAAAAAGTAGCCTCTCCCCTTTTCTCTCTATTGTACTTTCGGCTCAGACGGCAGTCCCTGACCCGTTTCCACTTTCGGCGTTGCTGGAGCTTTTGTCAGGGCTAAAATATTGCTCAGTACTTCTTCTATCATTTCTTGTGGAGATAACCGGGTGAGCGATGTGTGGTAGGAGTTGCCGACAGCCAGAGGTTGATTATGAACGGGCTCTCTCAGTGTAACAGTGAGCTCAAGCAGATACAGCGTGATGTCCCACATCCACTTGTCTACGTAAGTGATATACGCGTCAGTCTTGTAGGAAGAGGGCGGCATTTCCGGCCCCGCCACGGAGTGGTAACCTTTCAGTGAGAGATTGTCGCTGATCATCTGGTGGAGTCCTTGCTTATCTCGCGGCTGATGCACCACGTAGAAAGATTTAACTCGGCTGAGATCGGCGCCGGGCATCAGAGTCGCCGTCGCTCGGTTTATACAACCCGACACCGCTATACCGACTAAAAGGAACAAAGAGATGGATTTCATATACGCCTCCGTAAGCCAATTTACGCGCCATTCACGGGGTCGGGACCAGGCTATGTCCTTCCATCATCACCGGTTTCGTTCCAGAGGAAAGCGTTTTGACGCCTTAGAGCCTCATTTTCACCGGCAAATTTAAGCCCGTGTGCGGATAAATCCGACGTTGAACGTTTGAACGATTGAACCGTTGAACGAATTCTTTTCTTACTGTTGCCTGTTGCCTCGTGCCTCACGCCTATTCGTTGGCTCGCGCAGCGCGTAACTTCCATCGGCTTCGACTTCCGATGTGCGAAGTTGGTGCTCGCTTCTAAACGACTTGAACGGAGCGAAGCGGTTGAACGACTGGAACAACTTGAACTGGCCCCGTTTTAAGCCAAGCTCGCTTTTCACCTTCTCAACAAAAGACCGACTTCCAACCGCGATTGCTTCCGACCAGCGATCGTCGCGGACCGGTAAGCCATTCTCCAGTCCTCGCTCAACCACTGAGCGCTGTTCTCTAAAACGTTTCTTGGTTCTTAACGTCTTGAACGGAGCGAAGCGATTGAACGATTTGAACGGCTTGAACGAATCAAGTTTACGTTGAACGGCTTGAACGTTTTGAACGGGCGTCAGTCTTAGTTAGGTTGGACGTGCTCCAGGCGCCTCAAGCAATGGCCGCCGCGCTCGCTGGTGTGAACGGATGTCCACCGTTAAGGCTGAAAGCTCGGACTATGGCGTCAATCTCCGAACCGTGCAGGACCTCTTTTTCGAGCAACTTCTCGGCAACTTCATGTAGCAGTCGAAGATTGGTCGTTAATAAGTCCTTGGCCCGATAGTAGCTCTCGTCGATAATGCGCCTGATCTCGGCGTCGATCTCAATGGCAGTGCTCTTGGAATAGTCTGTTTTCTGAGTAAAATCTCTTCCCAGAAAAATCTCTTCTTCTTTTTTGCCGAAAGTCATTGGCCCTAGCTTTTCGCTCATTCCCCATTCACAGACCATCCGGTGCGCCAGATCCGTGGCTTTCTCGATATCGTTCCCCGCGCCCGTCGTTATGTGCTCGAGCACAAGCTCTTCGGCCACTCGGCCGCCAAACAGGATGACCAAATTATTGAGCAGATATTCCCTGGGATAAGTATGTTTTTCGTCCATAGGCAGTTGCTGCGTAAGACCCAAAGCCATGCCGCGGGGAATGATCGTCACTTTGTGGATTGGATCGGAGCCCGGCAGTAGCTTCGCCACCAAAGCATGGCCGGCTTCATGATAGGCCGTATTGCGCTTTTCTTCGTCGCTGATAATCATGCTGCGCCGCTCGGCGCCCATGATGACCTTGTCTTTGGCTAGCTCGAAGTCGACCATGTTGACCTTTTCCTGATCATTTCGAGCGGCCAACAAAGCTGCTTCATTTACGAGATTCTCCAAGTCCGCGCCGGTAAGCCCGGGCGTGGAGCGCGCCAGTATGCTCACATCCACGTCCGCTGCCAAGGGAACCTTGCGGGAGTGCACGTGCAAGATACCTTCTCGCCCTTTTATGTCCGGTCGCGGTACGACAACGTGCCGATCGAACCGCCCAGGGCGGAGCAACGCGGGATCCAATACGTCGGGCCGGTTGGTCGCGGCGACAAGAATAACTCCTTCGTTGGATTCGAATCCATCCATTTCCACCAGCAGTTGGTTCAACGTCTGTTCTCGCTCGTCATTGCCGCCACCAAAGCCAGCTCCACGGTGACGCCCGACGGCGTCGATTTCGTCGATAAAGATGATGCAAGGCGCCTGCTTTTTACCCTGAACGAACAGATCACGAACACGAGATGCGCCGACGCCGACGAACATTTCCACGAAATCGGAACCGCTGATGCTAAAGAACGGCACTCCGGCTTCGCCCGCGATGGCACGAGCCAACAGGGTCTTGCCAGTTCCCGGGGCGCCCACGAGCAAACACCCTTTGGGAATTCTGCCGCCAAGTTTCGTGAATTTTTTCGGATCTTTTAGGAATGCGATGATCTCTTGCAGATCATCTTTGGCCTCATCCACGCCGGCGACGTCGCCAAAGGTTATGCGGTGTTGATTCTCCGTAAGTAGCTTAGCGCGGCTCTTGCCAAAGGACATCGCCTTACCACCGCCCACCTGCATCTGGCGCATAAAAAATATCCACACACCGAGCAGAAGCAGCATGGGAAACCAGTTAAGCAGTAGCACGATGTACCACGGCGAGTCGTCACCTGGTTTCGCGGCGATTTTCACCTGCTTGCCCCGCAATGACTTCACCAACTCCGGATCATCCGGCGCAAAAGTTCCGAACGGTTCGCCGTTCTTGTATTTGCCCTGAATATTCTGTCCTTGGATCACGACCTCTCGAACGTCGCCGCGCTCCACGCTCGCCGTAAATTCGCTGAAAATAATTTCCGGTGCGCGCGCGTATTGTTTGTTAAAAACGCTGAAAACCCCAAACAAAACGAGCACCACGACCAGCCCAACTGCAATACGTTTTGATGATAGATTCACGAAATTGCTCCGTTCAGGGGAAACACCCCCTCCCGCACCGCTGGTGTTGATACTAGCTCTTTCGGGCACAGAAGGATACCATTGATCGTTGGCACCGATCCTTCTAAAACTTCGACCCAATTGCATTCTCTCTCAGCCGATCTCTATCGGCCCACCAAGAGAGAATTCACGGCCGAGTCCTAATTTGCCAAACGATTTGAACGAAGCGAGCGATTGAACGTTTAGAACGGCTGGAACGGTCCTCGGTTTATGGGGTGGGCGCAACGATTGCAAAAGAGCAGTTAGGGTCAGACTTCTACGACTCAACTTTTCACCTTCTCAACGAAAGGCCGACTTCCAACAGCGATCGCTTCGGACCAGCGATCATCGCGACGTGCTAATCCCTTCTCCAAACCTTGCTCGACCACTGAGCGCTGTTCTCTAAAACGTTTCTTGGTTCTTAACGTCTTGAACGGAGCGAAGCGATTGAACGGTTTGAACGGCTTGAACGAATCAAGTTTACGTTGAACGGCTTGAACGTTTTGAACGGGCGTCAGTCCTAGTGAGCGGTTGAACGACTTGAACAGCCTTGGCCGCCTCACCCCTCACGACTCACGCCTCACGCCCTTCTTCTTCCTGTTGCCTATTGCCTGTTGCCTATTCCAGTTGCCTGTTGCCCGTGCCTATTGCCTGATCGACGTTGAACTTTTGAACGATTGAACCTTGAACCGCGCCGCGAGGCGGGAGCGCAGGGCTGTGATGAACGAGGGCGATCTACCGTCCAGTGTTTGCCGCGGCGTCGGGCTGCATTTGCAGGAGCACGGTCGGCTGCACGGCGTTCGGCCCGACAAACGGGCGATCGTGCGCGGTGATCAACAGGATGCAAACAGCAATGGCCGTCGAGAAGACTCCCATGGCGATGGCCGCCGTCGTCCGATTGTCGACGTGAACCATCGCAATCGCCGTCAGCATGCAGATCGCCTGCACGATGAGACTCATCCACTTGACCGGATTCACCTCCGACTGACTGATCAGGATCCGTTGGCGGCGGGCATCGAGCGCGTTCTCGAGCGAGGCGACGATCGCCCGTTGCGCGGCCGCTTGTCCCTCACCTTGCACCGGCAAGGCGAGAGTGGTTTGCATCGCTTGCACCAATGAGGCTGCGACTATCGTGATCGTCGCGCGGCCGCTGGCCATCGCAGGCCACTCAGCGGTCTGTGCCTCGTGAATATGCTGACGGATCAATCCACGCAAATGAGCCGCCTTTCCCGGAAAGCTCTCGGACAGAATGACGACGTCTCTGAGCGCGCTGGCCTCCCGGTTGACCTCGATATGCGCCCGATCCTGGTCACGCCACGCCTCCGTCGCAAGAAACGCAACGAGCAACCCGAACATGATGCCGAGCGGAGACAGCAACGCTGGTGAGACCGCTTTGAACGCGTTCGCGCGCTCGCCGACGGCGAGCGAATGGACAACGAGAAGAATGGCGGCCGCGCTCAAAAACGTGCCTCCGAAGATTAGGATCGCCATCCAGCCTAACGGCAGGCCATGAAACCAATCGCTTATGTCGGTCCTCCTTTCCGAAGACGACGAGGTGGCGGAGTTACATTCCGCCGACACCTGACGTCGTCGCAAAGGCAGAACGCAAAGAGCATAGCGCCTCCAAGAGAGAATATGTTTTTCTTCAATGCGTCCCTGTCACCACCGCTGTGCCTATTTTGTACCTGAATTTGGGCAGAACATACACCTTCCATTGCCGAAAACAAAAGCCAAGCGAGCCTCGAAATGGTTGGATTTTCTTTTTAATGTTTGGTTCTGGTCCGCGCTGATCTGAGAGGTTGATCTAAGAGCTCGTAAACTCTGCCATCGGAGTTAGCTTGAACGAATCAAGTTTACGTTGAACGATTGAACCATTGAACCGTTGAACGAGTTCTTACCACTCACCCCTCACCCCTCACGCTCTTCTTCCTAACTGTTGCCTGTTGCCTCTCGCCTGTTGCCTATTCACGTTGCCTGTTGCCTAATGCCTACTCACGTGCGTCGGTTTACGGATTAAAGTTGTAGGGGCGTTTCATCTCAGGCGACATCCGCGTAAAATCCGGCTCCTGCTCCCAGGCGAGCGCAATTCTTTCACTGAAAACGATCAGCGCGTTCCAGTTGACGTTAGGGGTTTCAGCCATTTTGACCGCGCTGGCAATCGCATCGCGAATCTGGTTGTGACGGTCCCAAAAGCGGCGAATATCATTGGCGTCCGAGGTCACATAGTTGATGTAATGCCGGATTCCGGTCAAACCCCAGACAATATCGTACAGTCCCTTCTCCCGCTCGTTGAGTCGGACCAGCGTCAGGCCCAGATACAAGCGCGACAGACTGTTAACCGGATCCTGGGCGAGATCACGCTCCAAGCTCTGGCGCGCCTGAGCATATTGACCGTTGAGATACTGCGCTCGGCCCAGATAGCTAAAAACGCCTTCCGAACGATCGTCGCCAAACGAAAAACCCGGATCCGCTCGAGCAGCGACTTCAAAAGATTCGAGAGCGTCTTGATTTTGACCGCGAAACAACTCCTGCCTGCCTAGCCCGACCGCGCTCTTCGCGTGAAAAGCTCCGGCGCAAGCGGAGACTAAAACGCTCAATGAGAATAGCGCTACAAGCGCTTTCATCTTGTAATTTTCTAAGCGACCGACGATGAGATTCATTTCACCACCAAGCCCCAGCGCGGTTTCGCCGCAACCAAAGAACTCGGAAAATTCGCCACGGAAACACCGAGAACACAGAGCTGAGGAAAAGTTCTGATTAACATGGATCACACCTTTTCTTTTGCTGTATCAGTGATGTCACAAGGTTTGAAAGTCAGGAGTTGATAAGCCCTCCAAGACTTCGTAAAGGGGCAGGCTACTTTACTTTTCGTTTTGCGGCCGACATGGTCGTCTCCAAATTCAAACGAGATTTTTCAATACTTAAAATTAAGGTGTTTGAAGGGTACCGGAGATAGAAACACGCAGTCAACAGACGTATGGCGCGCTTATAAACGGGACTCACCCGGGCTGTATCCCGGCGAAGCCGGGCCCAAGCTCCTTCGCCGTGCTTTCGATCAAACGCCGCCGGCAATTATTATCGTGAAGACTTTGTCGAGCAAGGAGGATAACAGCTGCGCCAAACAACCGTTAAGATTGGCTAGACCTAAAAGTTGGACCCCATGAATTCTGCATGACTCTGATTCGCGTTTTAACGTTTTAAACGGAGCGAAGCGATTGAACTATTTGAAACGTTTTGAACTGAGCTTCAATATGTTTGCGGTTGAACGACTGGAACGATCGGACTGCCCGCGCAAAAGGAGATGCCTTTACGCCATCTTAGTTCGTGAAATCAAGCGCCAAGGCGCCCGGCCTTGAGGTTCGGCGGACACCTTCAATGGGTTCAGTTTGCAAATGGGCGCTGAAAATTCTTTAACACGTGGGTCTACAGGAAAGAGTCCCGCGCGGTTCCTGAAAGAGATCCTCCGATAAAAGAGATTACCTTCGATCCGTTCCACAGCCAGCTGATATGAAAGCCTCTTACGTTCTATTTACCTTCGCGCATGGCGCGCGCCCGCTTCGCTGCCGGGCGCTCCCAGCAGCGGCGGAGCCAGGCCTGCGTGCGTGGCCATTTCTCGGTATCGATCGCCAACGCACGGTAAAGCGCTGCGGCGACGTTGAGATCGCCGACTGAAAATGCAGGGCCGGCAAGCCACTCCGCTTTCGCGAGCGCGGCCTCCAGCACATCGAACGATTCCGTCACTTGCTGCCATGCGGCCTCGGCGATCTCCTTTTTGCGCTCGGCTTCCGGAAACTCCGTGGTATGCCTGACGTAGTTCACGATCTGACGGTCGAGCCGGTCGGTCTCCCATAGGCTCCACTGCCAGGCAAGCGCCTCGTTTCTGGGGTCCGACGGATACAGCGGGCTCTCGTGCTTTTTCGAGAGATAGAAATTGATCGCCATCGACTCCGACAGCACGAAGCCGTCGTCGTCTATCACCGGTACACGGCCATTGGGATTCAACGCGCGAAACTCCGAAGTCCGCGTCTCCGGTGCGCGGGGCAGGTAATTTTTGTGGTCGTAGTTCAGTCCTAACTCACCGAGCATCCACAAGGTGCGCATGGCACGAGATCGTGCGGCGCCGTATAGACGTAGCATCGTTTATCCTCCTCACTACAAATGGCTATACCGTTTCTTCTCCTGAGCCGATAGACGCGACAGCATCGTGCTGATGTGCGCCTGATCTCTTCGCAGATATCGAGCCACCTCACCCACCCGGTAGCTGTACTCCCGGATCAATCGCGCAACCGCATCGGTTCGCTTCTTGGTAATCTCCCAGCGACGATCCACTCCCCTCAGCACATCGGGCGCTACTCCGACTTGGCGGGCGATTGTCTTAAACGCTTGCTCGATAGGATCTTTTGCCGCCCGCTCTTTTATCTCGCCGACTTCCCGGCCTATCTCTGCTCCGAACTCTTCGTCCCCTAAAAAGCGCTGGTCTTCCACGGCATAATATTCTTCATTGTGCCTTTCGCTCATGCCTTCCAGGACGAATCTCTCGTAGCGCTTCTTCCCACCCAACAGGTGCAGGATCGGTTTCGCTTCAATAACCTTTGGCGTTCCCGATATCAAATAACTGCCGTGACCGCTGTGCGAATATCCTTCGGGCCGCTTGGCTAGCCCGGAACGAACCGGGTTCAAATGGATGTAACGGACCAAGGCCAACAGATACTTGTCCTTGTCGCAAATGATCGCTTTGTATCTGCCTTGAAATAGATGCCCGACTTTCCTATACCGCCGATTAAAGTACTGGGTGTAGGATTGTTGCAGTCCTTGCATGAACTTGGACAGCGGGGTGGAGCCGGTCTCAAGCAACAAGTGCACGTGATTCGGCATCAGGCAGTAGGCATAGATTTTAACTTGGAACTTGGCGCGATATTTCTCTAAACGTTCCCGATAGGCGTTGTAGTCTTGATCGGAACGAAAAGTCATCCGCCGCTGATTGCCGCGAACAATGACGTGGTAAAGAAGGCCCGATGCAAAGACTCTGGGACGGCGCGCCATGAACAGCGATTATCAAGAATCCGTATTCAATGTCAAGATTGTAATGATTGTTATGTCTGACCCCATAATTGGACTTCGTCGAAGTCAAATTTCGCAGCAACCCAACTTGGCTACTGAAAAGCCCTTTGCTCAAACAGCTCAAGGAATTCTGGACAGCCAAACTGATCCTGGTGACGACTAGCAAGCCGCACTTCAGAGTGGTCGATCCACAATCTTTGTTTGATGGCGAGTTTTCGTTCGAAGCGCTGGAGAACGATCCAGATCTCATGGTAACAGGCCGAGCGGTGGAAAAGTGCGGCCGTTTGGTAACCCGCTTTCTGATGAACGGTGTCAAAACAATCCCTCAAAGACCCTCCAGCCAGCATGAACTCGCGTCACCAGCGTCCGAGTCAGAGTGAAAGATTAGTGCTCGTTGTTCGATTCTTACTATTGCCTCGTGCCTAACGCCTGTTGCCTATTCCAGTTGCCCGTTGCCTGATGCCTGTTGCCTATTAGCAATCAGGAATCACACATTCCGCGAGGGTTGAAAAAGAGAATAAGAAAAATTCTCACAGGAACGTCTGTGCCTCTTGACCTGCCTGTAATGGGCGACCCGGAGTATTCCCCCGATCAAAGTCTGTCTGACCCTTCAATTTATCCTCAGCTTTGGCCGAAGCCCAGTTCTGTCTATCACAATTTCTGCCTTACGTTTATTGCTTTTCTCAAAAACAGCATAGGGATATCCAACATCAGGCGAAATAATGGCTTTCGCCACAATTCGATCTGGTGAAAGCGTCCCGTCAAAAACTAAACCTCCGCGATCGCTTGCCAAATGTGGGAGATCGGCATCAGTAAATCGGATGGCGTAGATTACACCGTATTGATAGTTTGAAAACCAATTGTCACAAGAACGATGTAATTGTTCCAGCTCCGCTAATTGTGTCTGTAGCCACGGCTCCGAATAAGAATATGGCTCAACGCCGGGTCTTCCACCCACGCCTGGACGCGAACCCATACTGTCGAAGTACTCCCACAACCTTTGGACAAACTGAAAAGGTACATCTTCTATATCTTGTGGAATGCAATGCGATGGTACTGCCAACGGTGTGGAATTGCGAAGGTGCTTCCAGGACGCTGCGATCGCTTTTTTCCTGAACGCTGGATTGTTGAGGTACTCATGCAAATCGCTGAGCGCGAGTCGTAACGCTCGCGCCGTTTCTCCTCCCGCGAATTCTCTTGAAGCATAGAGGACAGACTGGAAACTTGTTTCCGCCAAAAATACCGGCTTTACGCTACCGCGGTTCGATTTATTGAAATCTGATTGCGCAAAGGAAGCGAGAACCCCAAATCCACCCTGTTTTTGTCCGCTCCAGTGAAGTTGATCGAAAATATCGAGAACCGCCGAAATATTCGATTTGGAGTAAGTTTCGGGTTGCCAAGAAATTCCTTGTGACTCAATCTGCGCTGCGGCGTGATTCGAAGTGCCATGAAAGGCAACCCAAGAGTCCGTCAAAAATTCCTCATTGAAAGGACACCGGCCGATTAATGCGTCATTCGAACTATAGTGATACACCTTCATCGTACGGTCGATTAGATTGTAAATAACATAGTTGCTTAGCAACCAGACAAGTCGATGTTAGTCACAAAAACCAGTAGCCGAATGCCATTCTAGGAACTCGCGCTTCGGTTTTAAGTCCGAGTTCTCTGGGAGCCAGATCGTATTGCCCTGACGGAAATACTCTTCGCCGTTGTCGAAGTCGTCTTTGGCGCGAGGCATCGTTCTTTCTTAAAGCCGTCATTTTATGCTCAAAAAGAGGCCTTTAAGCTCTTAAACGACGCTTTTTATTGCATGTTGGGTTGCTAAATTAACAGCTTGCGCCGGTCCGACCCGGCGCCTTGATACCGAGTGTTCGCGGAGATAGCGCTCCAGGTCGATCCGTTTCATGGATCGGGGAATTCGATCGGCTCGCGCCTCACTGTTGCCCGTTGCCTATTGCCTGCTCGGTGTGCCTCTTGACCTGCCTGCTAATGGTTGACCCCCGCCCTTCCGATTATATCCGCGTTATGGTCGAGGGAATAAAGGCTTCCAAGCTTTATTATTTACAGTGCCATTCGACCAGAAGATCGGTAGGGTATTATTGGGACAAGTGTTATGAAAGCACACAAGCGCCGCTAAATCCCCATATCCCAACGGTTCATCTCTCCAAAGCTCACGTCCAAACTGAATTAGAACCTCCTGTGCGAATTTGATCTCCGGTTCATTCGAGAATATGCCTGCTTCCGCATCAAACGAACGTACTTCATCGCCAAACACATTTGCGGCCATAAAGTTTATTTCCGGGTAGATACTTCTCAATTTGTCAAGAGCCTCCGGAAAAGCGTACAGCAGATAACACTGAATTCGGGACTCCTTCAAATATTTCGCTACGGTCCGCTCGTCTCTTACGTTCCGCATGTATTCCCTGAGTCCCTGTGCCAAGCTGGTGCCCGTACCCGCGAACTCATCTACTAACACCACGATCGGATCTTTATCTACATGGGATATCATCCAGTCAATCAAATCATCTGCATGGCCACGCTTGCCCGGTCGGATTCTGTTCGCCAACTCTCGAGCTATCGCTCCACCGCTTTTCATCTCAGTGTCCAAATAACCGACACAGAGATTGTCATTTCTCCCTTTTACAGAAATCCATTGCCGCTTTCCTATCTTGGCCCGAGTGTCACGCAGGGCGTCTTGTATTTTTGATAACGCTTGTAATTTCGCCCCTTCCGTAATAAAGCCCTTTTCCGCTAATCGTTTCAAAAGACTAAACGCTATCTCAATCCGGTTGTCGTCATCGAACTGCTTAAGCCATACCCGTATTTCAGACGCATCCTTTTGCTTTCCGCAGTAAACGAGAGATTGAGACACAGTTAACAACTCTTCTTCAGCAATCGGGAAATGCGAATCTACAAAAACGGTGGAGCGGGGCCCCTTCACTTGCTCTGCTCTTCCCTCGATTTCCCTGCAGAATGCCTTCCATTGCGGCAACAAATACAATTCCGCCTGCTTCTCAAGCCACTCATTAAAAATCGCAAGCCTTATTTGGTACCGATCGTAGCCCTTTTGGTGCGACAGAATCCTTCTGTTAAGAAGCGATTCAGCGGTAAACCGTATTTTTTGAGCAGATAGTTTCTCTGACGGCATTAATCCAATCGTATCTTGGACCTCAACCAAGTCGTCAATTGAGTCAAATCTTCCACCTAATCGACTGATGCAATATAAGAGTAAGCAATTCGCCGCGGACTGCTCAGATTTCTTGAACTCATCTAGTTCAGGATTGTCCTCCCAGAAGTGAGAAAAATTGGCAGCCCCTATGGTGCGAACTAACTCATCGCGGGCACTTTCCAGATCGTTCTCGTCTACATATGTCCGCTGTTCCTGCCAGCTACGCTTAAAAATTTGTGAACAAAGTAGGTTCATGTAAAAAGGATTTCCGGCACAAAAGTCCACTATCATCTGAACGCATTCCGCCTGGTACTCAATTGCTCCGCTCATTTGCTGAACAATTAACCTTTTACAATCTTCTCGCGATTCGATGCAGTCTAAAGACACATTAATCCACTTATTTAAGTCGACCGAATGTGTTTGATAAATGACATTCATTCGCTCGCTGCCCACGAAAAAGAACGTCATGCCGATCTCAGATAATGATCGAAGGGCCTTTACAAATAATTTTCCACGTTGGCCTGTATAGAAGGCTGGATCAAGATCGTCAAATTCATCTATAACCACTACTAATTTTTTCATAGGATACAGGCGACCTATGCGTTCGGTGTAAGGTACCAGCGTCGCCATACCCGCACCGAAGCTCTCTTCTTTCGGAGTTTCGTCTGGTGGGGCTTGAAGCCGTTCGGCAATTCGTGAGGCAATTCTATGCGCTATTTGTCCCTCGTGAAGCGGCCCTATTTCACCCATCCGCAGTAGAACACAGACATAGTTGTCCTTTTTCTCGAGTTCTCCTACGAGTACCTGCAGCAAAGACGTCTTGCCCACCCGTTTTTGTCCCCATATAAATGTCGAACTTCCTCCAGACGCATGGACGAGTAGTTCCTGCATCACCATGTCTCTTCCAAATAGCCGATAGCGTTCTCTGACGGGATTTAAACTATATGGCGGGTTGTCGAGTAGTGTCTTCCAATCAGGCTGGGTATGTTGTTGCTGAATGTCGAGGCTATCCTCACTCTTATGAGGTTGTCCTTCCACCGTGACACAGCACCACGTCAACGGAATCGTAATAGAAGCACGGGATTGAGCCAGTGTTAGACCCAATGTTACAACTTGTTCGGACTGGCCACTAATCTCAAAGGGTCTTGCCGGGTCAAGAAGTAACAGTTCTACTCCGGGCACTGGACGTTGCGCGATAAACTTAACATTTAAGGCCCGACCTTCGCCCTTGTTCGAAAGACGCATGGAGAATACCGTCTGGCTATTTACTCTCGTTAGATCGGTTTTGACGAGTTTGGTTGCGAGCCCGAGGGCCGGGATTGTTGCGGCGCGGCTCTTCACGGTTCCTTCATCTACCAAACCTAAACAATGCTTTCCGATATTACTAACCGTGAGATGCCAAAGCGTACTATTGGTTTTTACACCCGTTGCTGATGAATACTTTAGTGATATCTCTCGGACGTCGGGCGCTCTTTTTATGACGTCCCGGGTATCCTGTCGTTCACACGCCTCACAAAATTTTCTAAAAGCGGGACCAAGAAGAACATCAATTTCGCTCAGAATCGACTTCTCAGCAGGAAGCGCAAGTCCTCGGAGCTGGTGAGCTTTTTTAACGACGTCGAGTGAAGCGATTTTGGCAGTGACACAATTCGTACCAGCGAAAGACGCAACCGACATCTCGAGTGCCGCCATCGCGGACTCGAGTCTCTTCGCAGAGGCGACGGCGAGCTCAAGGGGATTACGTGCAGTAATACCAAAAATGTTATTCAGCTTTGATGATAGCCGAAAGCCTAAATCGCCGGTCGCGTGTGGAATTTTACGTTTCAATTGAATGAGTTTTAGAATTGCTGCGGCAACGGAGACCGCTAGATCTTCCTGAACGAACTCATTGATCCTAGAGATAAGCTCTCCGACGGAAGTTGGCGCAGATTTGAACTCCACTGGAGATGCCCATCCAGCGATTATCATAGTAAATATGGCCTCGAGATCGTCGTCCGGCGCTAAGTCAAGCTTGCACGCAAGCCACTCTCCCATTCCTAAGAAATCTCCCTTGTTGATGGCGCCGTCGATTTCTCCCTCTATTAATTCTAGTAGTTCAGCCGTGTCACCGGCTAGGTTTCGTAGTCCGAGTTGGTCCAAAATCAGTTTCATTGGTGGCTCCAAATGTGGCACGTCGGCTTAGGCAAATGCATTTTTATCTTCATCCTAGTCTTCCAAGCCTCTCAGTCTGATCTGAGCGATCTATTCACAGCGCGTCCACCCTCGATCTTCCGTCGAATCATGGAAGCGACCTTGCGGTGTTCTCCAAATTACCGCGATTCGGTAATCGGAAAGAAGCTTCAGAATCACCCGCGGTGGCTTTTGTCTCAATAAAATTCCCAGAGAAGGCCTTCGCAAATAATATCGCTTGTAATCGAGGAGCTGCCCAATTGCGCCTCTAATGGTATTTCGATCAACGTAGCACTTTGCTTCGATTAAATGCCAAAGTTTACGATCAAACAGGTCGACAAAAAGGCCCGCTGATTTGATGTAATTGTGGCCAAACCGTTCCTTGTTGTTTATCCATTTTACATATTGTGAAACGAGTCTAGCCTCGGGATGGTCCTTAGGTATTCCGGGAATCCCGCCTGCAAATGGTCGAAAAGAAGGACTTGACTGCCCAATTGCACTATCGTCTAGATAAGGTCCTACCGATTCGGGAATTTTGCCACCTACGTAGATCGGCCTAGCGGTTTGTGCACGAAAGTATCTAAACTGCCCGTGTGCGTACCATTTAAAATTGAGTTTCTTCTGGTCACCGGCACCTGGTCTAGTTAACGAATTCAACTTCGCGTTAACGATATAACCGTTCTGGATGATTTTTCCATTGGCAAGCTTAACCCGCTTAGGTCCAATAATCTTGCTGGCCGTAAACACAAGAGCGATCTGAGCTAGCCCCGATTTCACGGACAGGTAAATTAAGCAACAGCCATCGACCGTTCATAGTCAACAGGACTGATGTAATCCAGTGACTGATGTCGTCGTTGTCGATTGTAAAACACTTCGATGTATTCAAAGACAGCCGTCCTGGCTTCCTCCCGAGTTTTGAAAGAGCTGTGATTGACCAGTTCGTTCTTCAATGAGCTGAAGAAGCTCTCGGCCACCGCATTGTCGTAACAGTTTCCCCTACGACTCATGCTTTGCACGATGCCGTGCTTTTTTAGCATCTCTACATAGGCCGTACTCGAGTACTGTCGCCCCTGATCAGTATGGTGGATCAGGCCCGGCTTGGGATGCCATTGTCGCAACGCCATCATCAAAGCATCCAAGACCAACTGCTGATCTATCCGTTCGCTCATTGCCCAGCCCACTACTCGTCGGGAATACAAGTCCAAGAGCACAGCTAGATATAGCCAACCACTCCCTGTGGCAACGAACGTGATATCACCGACCCAGGCCCGATCCACTATTCCAACCTCAAAACTCCGATTCAGTTTGTTCTCTGCGGCAATCACCCCAGCTCGGGACTGGGTGGTGATGCGAAATCTTCGCTTACGCCGGGCTTCGATTCCCGCCTGTCGTCTCAGTCTGGCTACCCGGTGCCGACCACACTCAGTCCCCTGGGCTTTTAACTCGCGCCACGTCTTTAGCGCCCCGTAGGCTTCTCTGCTTTCCTCGTGCACCTTTTGGATCTTGATCAGTACAGCCCGATTCTCCTCACTGCGCTTGGACTCCTTTCCACCACACCAGCCGTAATAGCCACTGCGACTCGCCTCAAGAGCTCTACACATACGGATTACTTTAAATTCATCCTGATGGGCTCTCATGAACGCGTACTTCACCCGAGCTCCTTGGCAAAGTACGCAGCCGCCTTTTTTAGAATGTCTCGCTCCTCTTTGACCTGCTCCAATTCCCGCTTAAGCCGCGCCACCTCATCGCCCGCTTCACTCCGTCTTCCCGCTCCACCGAATGCCTTCGCTCCACGCTTGCCCAACTGCTCCTTCCACTTATAGAGCTGATTGCGCCGAACCCCTAGCTCCCGTGCCACCTCGGATGACGGCTTCTCTGAACTCTCCATCAGCCGCACCGCCTCTCGCTTGAACTCTGATGTGTATTTCTTCCGCTTGGTCATCGAACACCCCCTAAGGTCATTTGTCCCTTATCTAAGGTGTCCGTCAAACTGGGGCTAACTCAATCTGACCCTTGTTTTGGACTACGGCCACGATGCCCCCTGGACAACGCAAATGTTTAGGATAGCCATGAATCGGAATCCCGCGCATCCTTTTGACGCGCGCGACAGTAAGCGGTTTATCGTTCCATCTCACTGCCAAATCATGCTTAGCCACCAACCATTCCTACTCAATCATTGTTTAGTTTAGTTGTGATCGCAGCACGATTCATTTTCTGAATAAATGCGCTTGGGATTATGTGATAGCGTTCGCGAGTTCACGGTAACGACACAATCCGTTCGCCAATTTCATCTGGCGTGGAGTGGAACAATTCGGCGCGAACAGGTGTGGGCTCGCGACAAGAATTACCGCGCACTGAGCGCGTGATGTAGCGACGTTCAGGCGATTAAGGCTGTAGAGAAATTCAAGGCCGCGCGGCGCTTCTTCCGGACGGGACGTCGCCATCGAGTAGATCACAACCGGGGCCTGCTGCCCTTGAAACCTATCCACTGTCCCGACCTGGACCCCTATCGGCTTCAGCCGGTCGGAGAGGCGACTCACCTGCGCATTATAAGGCGCGACCACGAGAATATCGGCAGCGGTCAGCTGCTTCGCGACCTCGTTCTCATCGATCCACTGGATGCCCGGCGCCGTTAACGTGGCGACCAGGTCCGCCACTGCCTCAACTTCTTCCTCAGAAGCATTTCGATTACCCTCGTGCTCCACCTCTTGTATCCACAAGCCGCTACCGGTGAATCGACCGCCAGTGATCTGCTGGTTTTCCAATCCAGGCTTCGATGTCAGGCGCCGTTCGTAGAAAACCTCTGATGTGAAGACGCTAATGCTCGGCGCGAGTCGCCAGGTAACCGGCAAAAAGATCCCGCAGTCCGCCGGGACGGTTTGGTTTGCCCCAATGATGTGCTGCAATGCGGAGATATTTACCCCGTCGGGGTGGCTGCCCTTTTTCGGCTGTTCGAGCTGTTGCGGATCGCCAAGCAGTACAAGGCTTTCTGCTGCGTTGGCGACTGCCAGCACATTAGCCAGCGACATCTGTCCCGCCTCGTCTACGAACAGCACGTCCACCGCCCGAGCAAAGTCCTGCTTTGCCCAAAGCCACGCGGTTCCGCCAAGAACGTTCACCGATCCACTTTGAAGCAGTCTCAAGGCCTCTGCATTGTCATCGACTTCAACTACTCCGCCAGCGCTATTTTGCTCAGATTCGCTGCCATCGCCGACTTTTTGCCCCAGTTTAATAACGATGCCGTCCGTCCCCGCCATCTTAGCGGTATCATCCAACAACTTTTGAATGACTTTATGGCTCGTTGCAGTTACACCCACGCGCTTCCCTTGCTGCACGAGCGCGCAAATCATTCGAGCACCGGTGAACGTTTTTCCGGCACCGGGCGGACCTTGAATAGCCAAAACCGTGTTGTCGAGTTCGTTTGCGATCCTGACCGCGAACTCCACCGCCGATTCTCCAACGCGAGGAGCGAACGGAATCCTTCGCAGCGTCGGAGACTCGGCACGCAGCAGCCGCTGAGCAAGTGTTGGACAGGTGCCAACAGCAACCGCCTCCCCAACGCGAAAGATGGCGTCCTCCAAAACCTCGCTCGGTACATGGGTGTGCGCAAAAAGCGCCGTTGGATGCGTGTCAGCCTGTTTCTTTCCTTTCTTGATATCTAGAGTCCGCGCGAGCCGATCTGCCGCAATGATCTCGCCAAACTTCGAGCCATCGGTCAGTTTCACATCGTCACGGGCGCGAATCTCGATTTCCTGGGGCGGGTAGCGGTACCGATCGGTCATCGGACCGGTCGGTTTCCCGGTGTTCTTATGGCGTGCGATCTCTACGCGCTCGACAAACTCGAGGCCCGCAACCGCGCTAGATTCATCGAAGAGATCTTCCTCGGGCATATCGCGCAGGCGAAAATACTCCCACCAGTTGGCCTTCTCTTCTCGGCGGTGCCAGTCGAGCAAATACGCAACTCGCCATCGCGCCCACTCGTCCGGCATGCGTTCCGAACCTTCCAGAGGTACATCGACAAGCAATTGCTCACGCAATGCCGCGACGCGACGTTCCCGTTCGCTCACCGACTCAGAGGCTTCGGTTTCTTTTGGCGCCGGTCGGGGTATATCGATGCCCTGCTCCGTGAGCGCTTGCCGCTGCTTTTCGAGCCAGTCCCGCAGACGCAGCGCCGATAAACAGTCTTCCCGGTTGTAGCCCTCAACTGCAGCCCGGACCTCTGGTGTTACGACGTCGAGCCGACCAAGTTCCAGTGCCTGCTCCATGATCCGCAGGCTGCGGCTTGCATCCAACAAGTCGACACTGCGCGTCAAGCCGTAGAACGGCTCCATGTTCTTGATCGAGTAGCGCTCGACGCCGGCGCGTAGACCTTGCCGGACGATACGGTAGAGGTCGACAAATCGCTCGCCTCGGAGCAAACGATCGATGTCTTGTTCTCGGATCGCGAGTATTCCTTCACGGCGGCCTCGCTGAGTTCATCCGCAATCTCAAGATAGTTAAAAACTGGCGTCTCGCCTTTTGAATACCAAAGTATCGTGTCGTGTATCCGGCCGTACCGATTGACCGCGTCGTTGTGCGGGTCGTGTCTCTGCCACGCGATCTCGCTCTGGAACCGGTGATCACCGAAGACCTCATCCAGAACAGCCCGGATGTAATGAGCCTTGCGCCAGTCTAGGTGCAAGTAGATTGAACCATCGTCTGCCAGCAGCTCATAAATCAGGATCAATCGCTTCCGCAGGAACTCGATATAGTTCGCCCCAGCGATCTTGTCTTGGTATGCCTTCTGTTCCGTGCTGCCTCGAAACTCTTGTTTAGTCGAGAATGGAGGATCGATATAGACGAGGCGCACACCCTCTGTCCCATCCTCGTTAACGAGCCTGCCAGCTTTCTTCTCTTCTAAAAGGCTCTTGAGAACTTGGATGTTGTCGCCAAATATCAGGCGGTTCACCGATTCACCGTCGTTCTTTCCGAACGTGCGAATCTTCTGAAGCGGAATGGCAAGGGTATTGGCAATGATGTCCTCTTTGCGCTCCTTTCCGTGATAAACGAGCTCGTATTCTCGCTTCTCCGGCGGGAATAGGATGCGCGCCCACTCGGGCGAAAGCTCCTCGCCTTGTTGCAATCGGCGGATGATTTCCTGGCGTTGTTCTTCGTTCATGTCAGTTAGTCTTCTCGAAAATCTTAGCGCGCCATCCCGATTCGCTCGGAGCGAGGCAAAGCAATTCCAATTCGCCCAGCAATCCGCTATCGGCGAAGCTAAAGGTGGACTCTTCGCCGACAATCACATGGTCGAGCACCTTCAATCCAAGCGGCCGGCTGGCGGCTATCAAATCCTGAGTCAGCATCCGATCCGACTCGCTGGGCTCTGCCACGCCGGATGGATGATTGTGCGCAGCGATCAGCGCCGAGGCGTTCACCTGCAACGCCCGCGCGACAATATTCCGCAGCGATGGCCTGACAGCGTCCACTGAACCCTGGGCGATGAGCGCGTCGTCCAACAGCGCATTGCGCCGGTTTAGGTAGAGTACTCGGAACTGCTCCTCTGCCAGACCGCGCAGCCGCTCGCGCAAATATTCTGCCGCCGTCGCCGTGCTCTTCATCACCAAATGTCCACGCTGTGCGGGTATCGAAACACGCCTTGCAATTTCCATCGCCGCAATTAACTGGGCCGCCTTTGCGCCCTTCAGTCCCTTGATCTCCAACAACGCGATGACCGGAGCTTCCACCATCGTCCGAAGCGAGCCGAACTCCTTCAACAACTGCCGCGACATCTCAACTGCGTTTGTGCCTTTGTAGCCAACTCGGAGTAATATGGCGAGAAGTTCCGCATCAGAGAGCGCCTGCGCACCCTTCGACAGAAGCCGCTCTCGAGGCCGGTCCTCTTGCGGCCACGATGCAATACCAAGCTTCTTTGTTTTCGATGCGCGCATTCAGCTAGCTCCAATGAATACTTGACTGTGTTCTCGCATGAGATGGGAAGTAGTCCGGATCGGACTCTTACCTCTCGAGATTTATTTCAGATTGTAATTTTCCGTCATGACTAAAAACGTTCTTCCGCCCAATAAGAATTGGCATCGCAAAATTTAGGTCAAAGAACATTGTTTCCTTCCCTGGGTGGCACTGCTCTGCGCGATGTTTCAAATTATTAATCACGGCGTATCTTGCACGATGGCAAGACGCTCTCTTCTCTCCTACCGAAGTTGGCCAAAATTCTTCGCAGTTTACTGGATTTGGCGGGTTTCGGGCAAGCGAAATGGCGGGTTCAGACGAGAAAGACCTATGGATCAGACTAGGAGACCGGGGAGAGCCGTGTTGTGATCCGTGATCGTGTGCGTGATTGCGGATCGAAGAATAGAATTGACGTACGACCCCGAGGTAAACGCTACCGCATACGAACCTTTTAATTTTCTGCGGCTGTGTGCAAATTCTTTACACTCCGTACCGCAATACCGTGATCGTGAACGGAGAAGTGCCGTGAGCGTGGGGAAAAAGGCCGTGTTCGTGGTTGTGGACGCGCTAGAGCAGTTCTAGCGTGATCGTGTTCGTGGTTCGCTTCCCAAGGACTGCGACAGCCGCGAAAGCATCTGAACCACCCGGTCATAGTCGGAGCGTAATTCGTGATACGTCTCTGGCGAAATGTAATTTAGATCGCGGGCGACAAGCGGCTGATAGCAGACTTCGCCCGCGGAGCCGCGCGCGATACCCACAAATTGGCGATACTCCTTGGTACCGAGCCTCATAGCGCCTTCCATAAGGTTCATGCCGACTGAGATTGCGGCTCGCCGCATCTGATCGACTAGGCTATACATTTCCTCTCTCGGGAAGCTTTTCGTAACCGAATAAATCTTCAGAGCCAGCTGATGAGCGAGTTTGAAAACATCCAAGTCTTCCACACTGTTCATCCCCGTCCCTCCGAGAAGCCACGATCACGAACCACGACCACGTTCTCCCCCACCGCCCTCCTGACCACGAGCACGTATCACGAACACGTTGGCACGGCTACTGCGTGCCCGTTCAAAACGTTCAAGCCGTTCAATGGTTTCACTCCGTTCAAGCCGTTACTCGCTAACGGCTGTTCAACGGTTCAATCGTTCAGAAGTTCAACGTCAGATTCTCGGACGGGAAACTTCCATGTTTCGAGAATTCTCGAAACGTCGAAATGTGAAGCCAGGCACGAGGTGGGAGGCAGCAGGCGCGAGCCGGGAACAATACTCGGGAAGGAACCTTGAACTGGACCTTTACCTGTACACTTCCCGCCGATGTCTTACACGAAAAATCCTCACACGCCTGCGCGCATCATCGATATCGTAGACGACTCGATAATCTCCGATTCGGATGCGCCAATCATTTCGCGAGCCGGTTAACTTGTGGCAACCGGGTGGGCGTGGATTTTCGGCGAGGGCGTTTATGCGGGAAACGATACGATTGAAGATAGTGTGAGGCAGCGCTCGAAGATCGCGTTCAGCGGTCCGCTCAATTAGAATCTCATACACCCGCAGTGTCCTTCAGAAAGTCGGCAAACTTGCGGAATTTGAGCGGCCTTTTCCTCATTTCCTTGAGCGTCTTGAGATCCTCCGCATCCTCCGCGCGCTCGAGCAACTCGCGATACTCCTCAATACCGAGAATGACGGCGGTCGGCCTTCCTCTACGCATTACGATTTCGGGGTCCCTTCTTTTTCGCTTTGCTTTCATGGTTTTCACCTTGTCTGTTTGGACGACAATATCATCCCCAAAAAGTCCCTTCAAATGGACGCCGTGACGCGCGACTCGTGAAGCCGAGACGTGATCGTGGTCTGATACCGTGAATCGTGGTCGTGAGTCGGATAATTGCCGTGAGCGTACCTTCCAAAGGATAAAGGCAAAAGGATAAGGGATAAATCCCGTGAGCGTGGGGAAAAAGGCCGTGTTCGTGGTTGTGGACGCGCTAGAGCAGTCTAGCGTGATCGTGTTCGTGGTTCGCTTCCCAAGGACTGGGACAGCCGCGAAAGCATCTGAACCACCCGGTCATAGTCAGCGAAAACCGCCGTGAGCGTGATTCGTGATCGTGTCTACCGATTGAGACTCTGCGAGAGCTTGGACAGCATTTGGATGACCCGATCATAGCCCGAGCGCAATTCCTGATACGTTTCGTTAGAGATATAATTTAGATCGCGGGCGACAAGCAGCTGATAGCAGACTTCGCCCGCGGAGCCGCGCGCGATACCCACAAATTGGCGATACTCCTTGGTACCGAGTCTCATAGCGCCTTCCATAAGGTTCATGCCGACTGAGATTGCCGCTCGCCGCATCTGATCGACTAGGCTATACATTTCCTCTCTCGGGAAGCTTTTCGTAACCGAATAAATCTTCAGAGCCAGCTGATGAGCGAGTTTGAAAACATCCAAGTCTTCCACACTGTTCATCCCCGTCCCTCCGAGAAGCCACGATCACGAACCACGACCACGTTCTCCCCCACCCCCTCCTGACCACGAGCACGTATCACGAACACGTTGGCACGGCTACTGCGTGCCCGTTCAAATCGTTCAAACGCTGCGCTCATCCGAAACCTGAAACCCGTTCCAATTGTTCCAACGGTTCCATCGCTTCGCTACGTTCCAAACGTTTAAATCCCAAAGACTAAGAGAGAGGGGAACTTCGACGTTTCGAGAATTCTCGAAACGTCGAAATGTTAAGTCAGGCACGAACAACAGGCGTGAGGTCGGAAAGAAAGATACGTGTTCGTGATTTCCTTGATCGGGTGTTCAACAAAGATATTCTGTATTGACACTTTAAATTATCATGATAATCTAAACCGTGTGTTTAAGCGATCCTTATCGTTGCCGAAGGCCGGCATGGAGAGCTTCTTCCTCTGGGGACCGCGACAGACCGGCAAAACCACCCTGCTCAGGGCCGCCTACCCGGACGCCCTGTGGATCGATCTACTCAAGGCGGAGGAGTACCGACGCTATCTGCAGAACCCGGAGCTGCTCCGTGCTGAGATCGCAGCGCAGAAATCCGTGCGCCATGTGGTCATCGACGAGGTCCAGAAGGTCCCGCCGCTCCTCGACGAAGCCCACTGGCTGCATGAAAACCGCGCCGTCCGCTTCGCTCTCTGCGGCTCGAGCGCGCGCAAGGTGAAACGCGGCCACGCCAATCTGTTGGGCGGACGGGCGGTGCGCTACGAGCTGCACGGCTTGACCGCTGTCGAGATCGGGCGTGAATTCGATCTGGAGCGCATGTTGAACCACGGCTATCTGCCGTCGATCTACTTGTCCGATCGTCCACAGCGCCTGCTCAATGCCTATGTGGCGGATTATTTGAAAGAAGAAGTCGCCGCGGAAGGGTTGGTTCGAAACCTTCCCGTATTCTCGGCCTTTCTCAACGCGGCTTCGCTCTCGGATACCGAGCTGGTCAATTTTTCCACCATCGCGCGCGACTGCGGTGTTTCCAGCGTGACGATCCGCGGCTATTTCGAGATTCTCGAAGATACACTGTTGGGACGGTGGCTGCCGGCTTACGTCAAGCGTCCGAAACGGCGGGTCATCGCGGCGCCCAAGTTTTTCTTCGCCGACGTC
Organism: uncultured delta proteobacterium; assembly: GCA_963745035.1. GTDB lineage: Bacteria > Desulfobacterota > Binatia > UBA9968 > UBA9968 > DP-20. The sequence continues at coordinate 1,776,816 of CAVUVW010000013.1, forward strand.
GGCGTGGTCAACCACCTTGCCAAACGCGGCGAGCTACGGCCGAGATCGGAGCTCTACGGCAAGGCCTTCGAGAACTGGGTCTTTCATGAGTTGACCGCGCATAACGCGTACGCCGAAGCCTTTGCCACGCTCGGTTATTGGCGCCTCGCCAGCGGCATCGAAGTCGATTTTATCGTCAATGACATGCAGGTGGCGATCGAGGCCAAAGCCGCCGCCAACATTACTACCGATCATCTCAAAGGCCTCCGTTCCCTGGTGCAGGATCATCCGCGCATCAAGCAACGCCTGATCGTCTGCCTCGAACCCAAGCGCCGCCGCACCGAGGACGGCATTCTCGTCCTTCCCGCGTTGGAGTTTTCTCAGGTGCTCAAGAGCGGCGAGTTGTTCTAAAAAGGATAAGGGATAAAGGCCGTGAGCGTGATTCGTGATCGTGAAAATGCCAGAGACGTGAGCGTGATCGGACAACTAACGCGATCGTGTTCCCAGCCGGAAAAACGCCGTGATCGTGTCTTGTCCTTCAGTGAGAACGACCGCGCTCGTGCTGGTGGACGTGATTCGTCCCGCTATGTGGAGCGTGATCGAGCTCAACAGACGCCCGCGGGGAAACTTCCACGTTTCGAGAATTCTCGAAACGTCGAAATGAGGCCCTAGCCTAGACGGCTCGTCGAGTTGATGATCTTTTCAAGTGCCTTCAACAGCCCCCGAGTCTCGCTGCGGTGCTTGAGCCAGTAGCGAACGTTCTTCCCGTCGCTGTCGTATCTCACGATATCGGCGGCGCGCAGCTTGGCCAGATGTGTGCTGATGGTCTGCACCGAGCGGCCGGCAAGCTTGGCCAGAGCGCTCGGCGTCATCGCGTCCGCCCGCATCGAGCAAAACAACGAGCTGGTAAATCACCGGATTCCCAAGTAAACGGCAAAGCCGCGATTCGCGATAGTCGGGTTCGTCCATCGCCAGCCATCTACGGCAAAACCGCCTCCGCTGTCAATTCCACGTTTCGAGAATTCCCGAAACGTCGAAATGTGAAGTCAGGTATGAGGCAGGAGGCGGCAGGCAATAGTCAAAAAACTGGACCTCGGCCGTGTGCAGCTTTTCTTCGACCAGAAAGCCTATCCTCCTCGGTTCCGAGCACAGCGAGAAAGGACGTGTCGTGATCGTGCGGGACCAGCCGTTCGGGAGGGAGGACGACGCTAATGGTGATCTGGGAACCTGCGGACAACTATCGCATCGTCGTAGGTAAAAAACGCCGAGTTTAGAAGCCAGCTCTATTTGCCGGCGGTTAACTCTGCTTCAAAAGGCCGCTCCTTGCGAAAACGGCTAACACCGAGAATGCTGAACCCGACTACTTGTCCATGTTCGTCGACTCGCTCCATCAACGCGTCGTGCGCAGTTTCGCGCATGAACCCCGGGGCATCGCTGAACCGTACCTCCAAAAAATCCCCTTCCGGATCGAACCAAACTTTCAGTTTTTCGGCCATAGGATTTCTCCTGCTTTAACCGTATCCGTGATATATGCTGTAATCACGAAAGCGTCGTCCGGTAGATACTTTACCACTACACACAACCATTTCCCACCGACTTGGGTTTGCCTGTAAAACTCGTAGAAAAGCTTTACGTCGTCATCGGAGCGCGATCGCCGCACCTCGCTCGGTGTTTGCAATACTCGCTCAAGCTCATCCGCCATTACCGCCATTTCTACATGTTCCAAGATATGCGCGAGTCGCTCGTCAGTCAGCCGAACAGAAGTGCCAAAGCAATCTCGGATCACTTTCATAGACGGAAGATACGGCAGTGTGCCATGCGACGCAATAAAGTCGAGTGTGAAGGCCCATAGTTTTGAACTGGCCCGACGTGGCCGACAGAAGACCCGTAACTATGTCGTCGAAATGAGAAACTACTTCCCCAAACCCAGGCGCCGACGCAGTTCCCTGGCCGAGATGGCGCCTTCCTTTTTTACACGGCCTCTGGAAGTCTCTATGATCTTGAGAAACTTGCGGTTGGTGCTCAGCGCTAGAGTCTCTTCATCCGCGTTCCGTATCGGAATAACGGCCGCGAATGGTTTTCCCGCCTTGTAGACGACGACCGGAGCTTTTCTTGCTTTTGTGGCGTATTCGGAAAGGGGTCCTGACGCCTTTTTGAACTCTATTTTTGTCATAGCTTTATTATTTCGCCGCCGATCCGTACGCGATCTCTCTCTTTTACTCCGATTGCCAGAACGGTAACTGTCGGCCGGGGTTCGTCGCTGACTTCATAATACACTCTGAGATCGCCAATGCGAAGTTCCCAAGGAGCCACTGGATTCAGTCTCATCGGCTTTCTATTTCGGGTCTCCACGGTCGGCTGATTGGCCAGCTGCCGGTCCACAGCATCGACTACGCTTCGTTGCTGTCGAGTAGCAAGCCGCCGGAGATGGTCCTCTGCTTCCGGAGAATATTCAATGACGTAGGCCAAGCTATTGTCCTTGCGCCTTTTGGTGTCGCGTGATTTCGTCCGTAAAAACAATCAAGGCGTTGGTCGGATCGGATGACCGCGACAAAGTTCTTCGCAATTTAATGGATTGGACGGGTTTTGGGCAAGTGGGTTTGCAAAACGTGGGGCCGGAGTCGTGGAGCAACAGGCGTGAGGTGCGAAAGAAAGATGCCTGCGCGTGGTTCGTGATCGTGTCCGAGCCCGGGTCCGTTCAAGGCATTCAAAGCGAACCCGGACGGGGCCTCCTTTAGTCGGACAGGGTAGCCCCGTTCCAGCCGTTCAACCGCTTCGCTCCGTTGAAAACGTTGCAGAGCAATGCGGTTCGAAGGTGCAAGGTAAGACAAGACGGGAAACTTCCACGTTTTGTTAAGGATAAAGGCAGAAGGATAAAGGATGAGGCGATAAAAACCGTGAGCGTGGCGGAAAAGGCCGTGTTCGTGGATCGTGGGCGCGCTCGGACCAGTTGCTAAGCGGTTCAGTGGCCGACCGTTACTGTTAAAGACAGAGAACTCATACGTCGGAAAACGGCGTTGATCAGACTTCCACCCTTCGAGAATTCTCGAAACGTCGAAATGTGACAGCCACGGCACGAGGTGGGAGGCAGCAGGCAATAGTCAGAAGAGGAACAACTGGAACTCGGGCCGTACGCGGCTCTTCTTCGACCAGAAAGCCTGTCTTTCCTTTCTTTGCCTCCGGCGGCGCCATTGAGCGGGCAAATCGCATCGATCTACGGGCTCGGATCGAATGCTTTGAGGGGGAATTGCATGTTTTGAGAATTCTCAAAACGTCAAAGGGTCAATCCACCTTTGACGATGCGTCTATGACTCTCTCCAGCGTTTTGAGAAGCCCTTTCATTTCTCCTTTATGCTTGAGCCAGTCATTTTTAAGGCTAAAGGCGAAAGGATAAAGGATAAGCGGCTCTAAAAATGATAATGCCAAAAGTATAAAAGGATAAACACGACCTGCCGCCCGAATTACCGCTTTTGACTTTGCGCTTTGGCTTTTATATTCCGAACAATGCTTACAAAAATTCCTTTCAGCTCTCCCGTCTCTTTCATTATTGCAGCTAATCTTTCGCTAGCGACAAATCCAGAATCGGCGAGTAATTCCAACCAGTATTCGCTTTCTTCCAGCTCCTGTAAACATCCTTCGATTTTGCTGATAAAGTCGGGGTTGGATTTGGCTCGCGACGCCTCGCGATACTGCGCACCGACCGAGGTGGCGGATCGCAACAGCTGTCGCCCCATGATCTGTGTTTCCGTTTTTTTCGGCAATTCGGCATAAAGCCGGATCACGGAAAGCGCGTAGTCCTTCGTTCTGCCCTTGAGATCGCTCTTCATAAAAGGATAAGGCCCTCATCCTTTATCCTTTCGCCCTTATCCTTTTCAAATGCTGATACACGATCGGATTGCCGAGCAAGCGACAGAGCCGCGACTCCCGATAGCGCTTCTCGTCCATGGCCGGCGATCTAATCCCCACCCCATTCCCCTGTCAAGACGCACGTTTTGAGAATTCTCAAAAGGTCAAAATGGGAAGTCAGGCAAGCGGCGACAGTAGGAAGCGCCGGTTCAATGTTCAAGAGTTCAAGGTCAGATTCGGAGGGGAACTTCCACGTCGGAAGCTCGAACAAAGGCCGCGCATGATTTCTATATTCACTCGGATCGCGCGTTCACTATCGAGCGGCGTCGAATTGTCGAAACGCTGGAAGGACTTTTTGATTGCTGCTCGGAGATACCGTCTTAGGGCGAGGAGGGGAGCATGAAGACTCCCCTCCTGCTGTTATTACGGACGGGCGATTACTTCTTTTCTTTGGTCGTCGGTTCTTTGCTCATGGGTTCCGTCTTCTCTTTCTTCGTTTCCGTGCCCATGGCCGTCGTTTTGCCGACTCCGAGCTTCCCGGCTGTCTGGTTATCCAATTGTCCGGTCGCCTTCAGGCCGCTCGCCTGTTGGAATTCTTTCAGCGCCGCCCGGGTTTTGGGGCCCATTCTGCCGTCGATCGGCCCGGGATCGTTGCCCTTGGCCTTCAAAGCCTCTTGAACCTCTCTGTAGTCTGTCCTGCCGGTCGTCATCTTTCCCATCTCCGGCTTCTTGTCCATTTCCCCCATCTTTTCCGCTTTAGCCGGCGGCGCTTGCTTTTCCTCGGCCGCTCTCGCGGATACACCCAAGGTCAACAAAAGCGCGCTAGCCAATACGGTTCTACCAATTGCAGTAAACATAGATTCGTCCTCCTTTTACCTGCGGTCCAATCTAATGATCCGCGGCTGAGTTGGTTGTCTAATAGTGGACCGTGTTGAAAAGAAATTTAGACCTGAGGCGCCGATTCGGCGCCTCAGGTCTAATTAGGCTCTAGGAAATCTCGCGTCTAACTGGGATTGACGGCGAGCTGGGAAATCTTCAACGCGACGCCAAGCGGCAAGGGATTATCGCCGGTGCTCAGAGCCGTGCCCAATCTTTCGATCTCCCACGACGAAACCTTTTCAGCGGCCGGCGCTTCGGTTACGGCGGCCTGCAACTTATCGGCCTGGGGCAGTTTGATCAGGTATTTGACGTTGTTCCCGTCGCTGAGTGTCACCGAGAGAACCATCTGTTTGCCTTCTTCGGTCGCCAAGGTTTGCAACCCGGCAATGCGACTTGAAAGGCTGGTCTTGCTCACGGTATCGGCGTAGAGCCAGATGAAGGCGCCGACAAAGGAAGCCATCACCAGCCAGCCGTACTGGCCGACCCGTTTTTGGCGCTTTATCGACCGGCTTCTCTGTTGATCGAAGAATTTGCGGTAGGATTCTTTTTCCGCCGTCACTTTCTTGACTGGATCCTGATCCGTGGAACTCGGCGGTTGATTGAAACCGAGGTCCAAGCTGTTCAGTATCATGCCCAGGATCACCAACCCTAGCGGAATGGCGATTAAAAATAGAGGATTCATAATTCTCCTTTTGCAGGCTTTTTATAGCCTTTGGATATTGGAAGAGGAGTCTGATCCGGGCATACGTTCGTTTGTCGAACCCGAACGGGAAGTCATTGCCACCGTTGGTTATGTCGTGTCGACGGGTCTTTACCTCTTGCGCGCCATTACAGCTCTCGCGTTTAGCATAAGATAACCATCCGCGGCGGGAATAAATGTCTAATAGTGGACAAGTCGAAAAGAAATAAAAAGTAGGCGTGAGGGTGAGCAACCGATGAAGCGAACCCGTTCAAATCGTTCAAGCCGTTCAACCGCTACGCTCCGTTCAAGACGTAACGGACTAATGCCGGTTCAACGGTTCAATCGTTCAAAAGTTCAACGTCGATCAGGCAATAGGCAACGGGCAACAGTAAAGAGAAGGCCTTCAACCGGTCCCCGGAACCTGCGCCTGAGTCCAATCAAAGGGTTCAAACCGTTCCGGGTTAGCACCCGCGCTCAAGGTCCGACGTTCCAATTCTCCCAGGGGGAACTTCCACGTTTCGAGAATTCTCGAAACGTCGAAATGACAACGGGCTAGCGGCCGCCGTAGGCGGCGCCTTTTTCTTCTACTAGAAATCCGATTTTTCTCTTCTTCGGCTGCGGCGGCGTCATGAGTTGGCGGATCGCGTCAAACACAACCTTGAACTGAGCGTCGTATTTTTTCTCCAGGTCAGCCAACTTCCGGGCGAGCTGGCTATTCGACGCCAGCATCTGCCGGAGCCGAACGAAGGCGCGCATAATCTCGATATTCACCTGTATTGCACGTCGACTGTTCAGCACTGACGAAAGCATCGCGACGCCTTGCTCGGTGAAGGCATACGGCGCGTATCGCCTACCTCCGCGACCCTTGTTTGAGGTCGCAAATTGCGACCTCAAAGAGGCGACTTCTTCTGCGGTCAGCTGAAACATGAAATCTTCTGGAAACCGGGCTCGGTTACGCCTGACCTGCTCGTTGAGCCGCTTGGTCGTCACACCATATAGGGCAGCGAGATGAACATCGATCAAGACCTTATGACCACGAATCAGCAAAATCGATCGTTCGATGCTCTTAGTCGGAGATGTTGTTGCCATTTGGACTCACTCCATTTGACAAGTCCGGTGAAACGTCAGCGGATCTTATGGGATGGCCGGGTTTGGGACAAGAGGGACGCGAGGGCAGAAGAGACGTGGTCGTGGGGTTTACTTAAGGATAAAGGCAAAGGGATAAAGGATAAGTTTAACATTTCGAAATTCTTGACTTGGCTTTGGTGTTTACGACGATGCTAACGAATATACCTTCAGTTCACCGGTTTCTTTTTTAACGGCGGCCAATCTTTCTTCTGGAACAAATCCGGAATCGCCGAGCAATTCCAACCAGTATTCGCTCTCTTCTAATTCCTGCAATGAGCCTTCGATCTTGCTGATAAAATCGGCGTTGGACTTGGCTCGTGACGCTTCGCGATACTGCGCGCCGACCGAGGTGCCGGATCGTAAGAGCTGTCGTCCCATGATCTGCGCCTCTGTTCTCTTTCGGCAATTCGGCAAAAAGCCGGATGACCGAAAGTGCATAATCCTTCGTCCTGATTTTCAAGGCGCTATTCATTATCGCCGTTTGAGCATCCCTTATCCTTTATAATTTCTCCTTTAAAATGGTTCGCCATCGCCGTCGGGGCTTATCCTTTATCCTTCAGCCTTTATCCTTTCAACTTGTGCCGTGTTCGTGTTCGTGTCGGATAGCTACCGTGAACGTGATTCGAGTCGATGGCGGCTCTGGCAAAACAGCCGTTCAAAACGTCCGAGGAGTAAAACCAGGACAAGGGAACTTCCACGTTTCGGGAATTCTCAAACGAAACGTCGAAAGGTCGCGCTCACGCCGCGGTGTACTGACGGACTTCGACCTGAATTCCTAACTGGGCGGCTTCAGCCGCGGATCTGAGAAGGCTGGCTGTAATGTTTTCATCAACGTATTCTTCACCGCAATTTGCGCAGACCCGAGCTGGAACACCCTTGAAGACCAAAGTGGCTCCGTCTTTGTCCAACGTCACGGTCGCCGTCCCAGCCTTTGTTTCGCCCTTCTTGCAAATCACGCATTTCATCAAGTCTTTCTCCTTTTAAAATCCGGTTCCCATTCCTCCGGATCCGGCTCATAGACGGTAATGACGATATTTTCCTGATCATCCAGATTATCAGCGAGGACGACGTGAATCGGTCGGCGGCCGTTCCATCCGAGAACTAGACGACTCGGATATGGCGTGTCATCAGGATAATCTTCCACCGTTTCTCCCGTAACAATAACATGTCGAACTTCGGTCTCCGTTATAGTGCGCTGATACATACGTTGAATGGCGTGGACTCGAAAGACCAATCGGTTAAATACCACGCAAGAACCTCACCTGTTTCCATGATTCGTGAGCAGACCGTGACATAGGAGCCCACGGTCTGGATTCGAGTTCATCAAGCCACGTCTCGCGAGCAACGCGAAGGCGGGATGATTTCACCCCATAACGATATTCGCCTAACACGATAACGGGCAGATGGATATCGGTGGCTGATTGCTGAAGACAATTGAGCAAGCGTTGGTTTGCGTCGGCAAAATCGGAAACAGCGTTGGTATCGAGGATCACTTCCACTCCCGGGGATCGATCCTCTCAAATTCCTCATCAATTATTTTTTGGATGCTGCGCGTGTCCGTACGCATGTCCTCCGATTTAGCGAAAGCTCCATAAAGTTTCATCCATCGAGGCTCGCCCTTCTCTAGCTCTTCGTCGCGACCAATTTTGTCCTCAATGGCTTCAGCAACGAGTTGTTCTAAGCTAAGGCCCTTCGCGGCCGCCAGGGTTTTGGCACGTTTCAGCGTCTTTTCGGATATCTCGACTGTTGTCTTCATAGATCTTACTCCCACATGACTGAGTCTACTGGATTCGGCGGGTTTCGGGCAAGAGCGTTCTTAAAGGATAAGGGCAAACGGATAAAGGATAAACCGAGAGAAGGGAAAGGGGACCGGAAAAAATAAGCTCTGAGACCAATCTCAAAGTTTAGTTTTCGCAATCCTTGATTTCGCCTTCGTGTTCCTGACGATGGCGACGAAGATTCCTTTTAGTTCACCGGTTTCTTTTTTAATCGTGCTCAATTTTTCTTGTGGAACGAATCCGGAATCGCCGAGCAGTTCGTAGACCGGCTTAACGGGTTCAAGAGTTCAAAGGCGGATTCTCGGAGGGGAAACTTGCACGTTTCGGGAATTCTCGAAACGTGGAAATGTGAAGTCAGGCACGAGGCGTAAGGCAACAGGCAACAGTACCGAAACTGCGAACTTGAGGGTAGCCCTCCTATTTTGGATCTGGGATACCGAGTTGGCGGCAAATCTTGCGTGCTAGAAAATTGGCGATCTCCGTATGTCTTGGAACGGTTGTAACGCGGCGCGGATCGGCAAGATTGACGTACTTGCTGTGCTTTGCCCCTTCGTCGGCGAGAACGCATCCGAACCGCTCAAGTGTCGGATGAACTCGCGTCGTTTCACTTACACCTCGAGTTGCTCGATCACGATTTTGTTTTTGGGTAGCTTAGATAGATCCAGTGGCTCGCGTATCATCCGCACCGCATCGATGAGATTCTCACGTGCCTCTTCCAGCGTCACCCCCTGTGTCAACGCACCGGGAACATCATCGGTCCATGCCACCCACCATTTACCGTCTTGCACAAAACTCGCCTGAATCTTCATAAAAGCAATCTCCTATCGGCACTAATTTTACGCGAAACAGCAGGGCGATGCCAATCGTCGGAGGGAGAATGTTACAAACGAAAAGCGGTTCCAAGGGTTCCACTCGTTTCCAGACGTTCCAATCGTTCCGGAGCAACGCACTTCAAGAGTTCAAGGTCGAGAATTGCCCGGTCATAACGCAAGAAAACAGCCGTGATCGTGATTCGTGATCGTGTCTACCGGTTAAGAGTCTGCGACAGCCTGGAGAGCATCTTTCAAAGGATAAAGGCAAACGGATAAAGGATGAGGGATAAAAACCGTGAGCGTGGGGGGAAAGGCCGTGTTCGTGGATCGTGGGCGCGCTGGAGCAGTCTAAGCGGTTCGTGGCCGACCGTTACTGTTAAAGACAGAGAACTCATGCGCGGAAAACGGCGTTGATCAGTGCCAGCCCTTCCCGTCATTCTCGAAACGTCGAAATGTGAAGTCAGACACGAGGTGGGAGGCAGCAGGCGCGAGCCAGGAACAATACTCGGGAAGGAACCTTGAACTGGACCTTTACCTGTAGACTTCCCGCCGATGTCTTACACGAAAAATTCTCACACGCCTGCGCGCATCATCGATATCGTAGACGACTCGATAATCTCCGATTCGGAGGCGCCAATCATTTCGCGAGCCGGTTAACTTGTGGCAACCGGGTGGGCGTGGATTTTCGGCGAGGGCGTTTATGCGGGAAACGATACGATTGAAGATAGTGTGAGGCAGCGCTCGAAGATCGCGTTCAGCAATCCGCTCAATTAGAATCTCATACACCCGCAGTGTCCTTCACAAAGTCGGCAAACTTGCGAAATTTGAGCGGCCTTTTCCTCATTTCCTTGAGCGTCTTGAGGTCCTCCGCATCCTCCGCGCGCTCGAGCAACTCGCGATACTCCTCAATACCGAGAATGACGGCGGTCGGCCTTCCTCTACGCATTACGATTTCGGGGTCCCTTCTTTTTCGCCTTGCTTTCATGGTTTTCACCTTGTCTGTTTGGACGACAATATCATCCCCAAAAAGTCCCTTCAAATGGACGCCGTGACGCGCGACTCGAGACGTTTACTTAAGGATAAAGGCAAAGGGATAAAGGATAAAAACAAAAAGACGTGAGCGTGGGGAAAGGCCGTGTTCGTGATCGAGGATGTGCTAGAGGAGCAAGCGATGATAGAGCGCGAAAAGGATAAAGGACTACGACAACCTGAGAGCAAGGGCAAAGGGACCAAGGGCAAAGGGATAAAGGCTCTGAGAGCCAATCTCAAAGTTTAGTTTTCGCAATCCTTGATTTCGCCTTCGGTGTTCCTGACGATGGCGACGAAGATTCCTTTTAGTTCACCGGTTTCTTTTTTAATCGTGCTCAATTTTTCTTGTGGAACGAATCCGGAATCGCCGAGCAATTCCAACCAGTACTCGCTCTCTTCTAATTCCTGCAATGAGCCTTCGATCTTGCTGATGAAATCGGGTAGAGTAGAGAACAGGCGCAGCATTATTTAGGTTGACCCTTGGCCGTATCCGTCGTTTCCAACTTCGTGCCCGTTTAGGATCTCCGTGAAACACAGTCCTGTTCCCCCTCATCAAACCGTACTTGCAGTTCTCCCGCATACGGCTTTCCGATCATCTTCACTTCAAGGCATTGCGAGTTGACCGATATCGGGCATGTACTGTGGGATCGTGACCATTCCAAACTCTTTATAGAGCCGGGACGCTGGCCACTGGCTCGATCGAAACCCTTTGATCTGTCGTCGCCCCCGCAGGTACTTGAGCATTCGCCGCTCCAGAAAATATCGCTGCCGGGTAAACACCGCGTGCTGTTATGCAGGTGGAAGTAATTTACCCACCCCGCGACATACCGATTGACCCGATCCATCACCTCTTGTTGGGGAAGGCAATGGGTCCAGCGCGCCGTCAGCGCTCGCACTTCGTCTCGAAAGCGCCGCTCGGACTTTTGCGCGATGGTTGCGTCAACGTGATCATCCGACTGCTCTTGTAGACTGATTCTGCGAGTAAAAGCTAAATCCCAGAAAATCAAAGCTCCCATACGAGCATCGACCATCCGAGTCTTGTTCGTCGTTCAACTTTAGCTCCATTCGCTCGATTATCTGCCTGCACTTTCTTGCACCGTCGCTTCGATTCTGCCGCGCATCAGGATGACAAAGTCATCGGCATATCGCACCAGCTGCGCTGTCGAGCCCGTGCTACGACAATACGATCGGAACATCCGGTCAAATAGATGCAGGTAAATATTGGCAAGTAGACGGGGAGATCACTCCGCCTTGAGGCGTGCCCCGCTCGGGTCGGTTTGACTGCGCCGCTTCCCTTCCTCGTCTTCTTCCACCACTGCCGCACTGAGCCACTGCTTGATCCAATGCAAAATGTGCCGGTCGTTGATTCGTGTGGCAATCAGCTTCATGAACTTATCGTGGGCAATGCGTGTCGAAGTACTGCTGAAGGTCAGCGTCTAACACATACGGATGACGCACGGTAGAGCGCCTACCCGGATAGCACCGACAGCTTGATGAGCGTCTCTTCTTCGGACGAAATCCAAAACTGCAATCCTCGAAGTCCGCCTCAAAGATCGGCTCAATGACGATCTTCACCGCCATCTGTGCTACTCGGTCTCCGAATGGTCGGTATCCCAACGGCCTCTTTCTTCCATCGGCCTTCGGGAATAAAGACCCGGCGTACGGCTTGCGCTCGGTAGGTCTTTTCTTTTAGTTCCTGTTGAAGCGTCAATAGAAACTTCGCTTCGCCTTCGCCAGTCTCGATAGACTGAAAAGTTACCCCGTCGATCCCGGGGCTCCGCCATTGGCTCGAACCAAGCGATAGGCGTGCTGCGATAATATCCTCACGCCATACTTTGTCCGGCAATAGATAAAAGCGAAACTTGGGCTCTCTCTTGACCTTGAGATACAGTTTGCGCTGGAGGTCTCGAATCTTCTCAGGTGTTTGTAGCCTCACGGCAATCACCTTCTCCTTTCCTCGTTAACAAACTTAATGAAAGCAGGGCGCCTTCCCTCCATCCGGCATTGCCCGATTTCTTAGGTACTACTCGCCCCTCCGACTTCTCGCTTGCCTGAACTCGGTTTTCGTTTGCCCTTATACCGAGTCCATCGCAGCCATCACCCGCGACAAACGAGATCTCCTGCGTTACCCAGCAACAGCTTCTCTCACATCCCGTCCCGACGACCCCGGAGAGTTCATCTGATGCTTCTTCGGTTAGCTTCACAGATGACTGCGGCCTTCCCCATCTGACAACAGGGTCGGCACTCTCGATTTGCAAGTGACGAGGCTCTGTATGGGTTCCTGATTAGTACGGTCTGTGAGTTTGCGATTCTCCGCTGCTGTTCTCTGATCATTTGCCTCCTTTCTCTTTGATTCGGAGTTTTCTCGATCCGCTTAGTCTCAAGAGTCGCCTCTCAAAACCGGTTCTTCGCTAACGGGGTGAACCGTTAATTCCCCGCACCGGACTTTAACCGGTTAGCTGCTCTGCTTCCGCGGCGCACGTCAGACTTGCCCCGCGATGCCTCGCGATACTGCGCGCCGACCGAGGTGCCGGATCGCAAGAGCTGACGCCCCATAACCTGCGCTTCTGTTCTTTTCGGTAATTCGGCAAAGAGCCGGATGACCGAAAGTGCATACTCTTTGGTTCTGACTCTTCAGATCGCGATTCATAAAGGATAGGGCAAAGGGATAAAGGATAAGTTTACCGCAAATCAGCGCGTCACAAGGCTAAGCGTGAGCGGATTTTATCCTTTATCCTTCATCCCTTATCCTTTCAAGGAAGACCAGGTTTTCTACTTATACAAGCCGTCGATGAAGCCGGAGCGGTCGAACTCCTCCAGAAACCGGGTGTCGACGAAGTCTTTGGGGTTGGCGGTGCGCGCGGCGGGGACTTTCTCGGCGAGTTCGGCGAATACGGTCTTGAAGCCTTCGAGCGTGGGATAGGGTTTTACCGGAACCAGGCTCTTGAGGAGCTGATAGCTCTCCTCGAGCTCCTTGGGATCGGTGCTGCGCATGTACTTGCTCAGCGCCTTCTTGGCCAGGTCGGGATTGGTGCGCATGAGATGAATGCCCTCGAGAAAGGACTTCACGATGCGGCGGTTCAAGTCCGGGTTTGCGGCGACAGACTTCTGCGCGGTCACCAGACCGATGTGCTGGATCGGAATGTCCATCTCCGCCATGTTGGCGAGGATCTTCATGCCACCGGCGACGGCGTGGTTGTAATAGGGCGGATTCAACAGCGCGGCGTCGATGATGCCGCTCATCATCGCCGCGATCCGCGCCGGGTCGGCGCCCGGAGTCTGGACGTAGGTCACGTCCCGTTCCGGGTCCAGGCCGAACTTGGCCAGCATCAGCCGGCTGGCGCGGTCCGCCGCCGAGCCGAAGCGGAAAATCCCGATCCGTTTGCCTTTGAGGTCTTTGGGTGAAGCGATCGAAGGCCGCGCCACCAGCCGGTAGGTGAACTTGTTGACGAAGCCGGCGAGCATGATGAGATCGGCGCCGGCCAGTTTGGGCGCCGACATGTTGATCGCGGTCATCATCGCGAAATCGATATTGCCGGCGATCAGCGCCTTCTGCGCCAGGGTGCTTTCCAGATAGAGCACCTCGACATCGATGCCGTTCTTGTCGAAGAGCTTTCCTTCTTTCGTGATCCAGAGCATGGCGACATTGATCGACGGCGACGCGAAACCCGCGCGCAGGCGGGTGGCCTCCGCGCCGCGGGCGGACGACGCGAGCATGAAAGAGAGCCCGGCGACGACGAACACGCTACAAAGACAACCTGCGCTCGCTCTGAAAAACCGCAGCCGCATACCTTTCTCCCCTCAGGACAACCAAGGATTGAGTGAAACGTGAATGGCATTTTCGCCGGCGACTTCCTGGCCGATCAGCCTGAGCGCATAGTCGGCGTCCTTGAGCGGCACCTCGTGGGTGGTGAGCTGCGCCGCCGCCTCGGGCCGGGCCGCGATGATACTCAGCGCCCGGCGGATGTCGTCGGACTCGTGGCCCCTGACGCCGATCATCGCGATGCCCCGGCTCGCGATCTTGTCCATCTCGAACTCGACGGTCTGATTGGGCGTCCGGCCGGCCAGCACCACCGTGCCGCCGCGCCGGACCAGATCGACCGTCGCCTCCTGCGCCTTGATGCTGCCGGTGACATCGACGACCACGTCCGCCAGCTCGGAACCGAGGATGCTTTTGACCTGTTCGACCAGCGGCGCTCTGTCGGAATAGACCACGTGGGTCGCGCCGAGCTCCTGGGCAACGGCTAACCTCGCCGCGTCGGTTTCCAGTCCGGCGACCACGATCGGCGCCGCGCCGGCGATGGCGGCGGAGAGGACACAGCCGAGGCCCTGCTGGCCTGGGCCGAGAATCACGATGGAGTCGCCGGGGCTCAGCGCCGGCACCCGCTGGGCCCATTTGACGCCGTTGGAAACTGCGGTGTAGAGCACCGCCGCTGTCGGCGCCACCCCGGCGGGCACGGGGTGAAGAATCGAGTTGGGGTGGAGATACATGTACTGCGCGTAGCCGCCCCAGAGGTGCGGCGGATCGGCCATGCTCGCACTGATGCCGTAGCTCCGCTTGTTGGCGCAGAGCGTGGCGTTGCCGGTGACGCAATAGCGGCAGCGCTGGCAGGTCACCGGCGCTTCGACCGCCACCAGATCGCCCTCCTTGAGCTTCCACTCAGCGCTCGCTGCTTTGCCGATGGCGGCGATGCGGCCGACCACTTCGTGCCCCATGATGTGCGGCGGGTTCAAATAGGGCCAGTGATCGAGCTCCTTATAATAATGATAGTCGCTGCCGCAGATGCCGCAGGCTTCCACTTTCAGCACCGCATCGTCCGCGCCCGGATTGGGCACGGCGAACTCGCGCATCTCGAAGCGGCGCTTGTCGACGATCACGGCGGCCTGGGATTTCTTATCCATCGGCGGGCTCCTCGCGGTGCGTGTAGTGTTCAATGCGACCGGTTTCAGTCGCGCCAGGGGTTGATCGCGACGTGGATCGCCTCCTCGCCCGGGATCTCCTGGCCGATCAGCCTGAGGGCGAGATCGGCTTCCTTGAGCGACACCTCGTGGGTGAGCAGCTTCGACAGTTGATTCCGGCGCGCGGCGATCACGGCCAGCGATTTTCTCACATCTTCCGACTCGTGGGCGCGCACGCCGATCATCTTGATGCCGCGGCTGGCGAGCTTGTCCATGACGAAGGGAATTTTCTTTTTGGGCGTGCGCCCGCCGAGCACCACCGTGCCGCCGCGCCGGACCAGATCGACCGCGGCCGCCTGGGCGGCCGTGCTGCCGGTGACATCGACGACCACGTCGGCCATCTCCGGACCGAGGATTTTCTTGACCTGATCGGCCAGCGGCTCGCGGTCGGAAAAGATCGTGTGCGTCGCGCCCAGCGCCGTGGCCACTTCCAAACGCTTGGCGTCGCGCTCCAGGCCGGCGACGATAATGGGATTGGCTCCGGTCATGGAACTCGCCAGCACGCAACCCAACCCCTGCTGGCCCGGCCCCAGGATGACGATGGCATCGCCCAGACTGAGCGCGGGAATGCGCTGGGCCCACTTGACGCCGTTGGCGATCGGACTGAACAGCACCGCTTCGTGTTCGGAGATTCCGGCGGGCACGACGTGCAGGATCGCGTCGGGATGGAGATACATGTACTGGGAGTAGCCGCCCCACAAATACGGCGGCTCCTTCATGCTGGCGCTCATGCCGTAGCTGCGCTTGGTCGAGCAGAGCGAAGAGTTGCCGGTGGTGCAGTAGCGGCAGCGGTGGCAGGTGATCGCCGACTCGACGATGACCAGATCACCCTCCTTCACGTTCCAATGCCTGGCGGCTTGCGGCGCTGATGTCGTTGATGCGCCCGACCACCTCGTGGCCGAGGATCTGCGGCGGCGACTGGTACGGCCAGTGGTGCCCCTCGGTATAATAGTGATAGTCGCTGCCGCAAATGCCGCACAGCTCGACCTTCAGGATCGCGTCCGCCTCGGCCGGCTTGGGCACGGCGAAATGGCGCATCTCGATCTTGCGTCTGTCGGTCACGACCGCGGTCAGGGATTGCTCTGCCATGAAGTGCTCCGTTCAACGTGAGTGGGGCTTTAAAGAATAGCGGTTCGGCAAGGTGCGAAGATTACCGAGCGACTCGGCCCGGCTTCATCCATATCGCGGCGCGCCCAAGCGATGCAAGGATGCCTGCCCTGCTGCGACGGCTCGCAGAGAGCGGTGTTGCCGCTAATGAGACCAACTCTCCTCAACGTCTCTGAAGCGAAACCCGTTCAAATCGTTCAAGCCGTTCAAGCGTAGACTTGTTCAACGGTTCAATTGTTCAAAAGTTCAACGTCAGATTCTCGGAGGGGGAACTTCCACGTTTCGAGAATTCTCGAAACGTCGAAATGTGAAGTCAGGTATGAGGCATTAGCCAATAGGCAACAGTAAAACGCGGAGCGGTCAAAATTATTCTACGCGCAACAATTGGCCCGGCCTGGCCTTGGGAATCGTGGCGAGCAAATTTGGAACTAGTGGAAGAATATCTTCGAGAGCATTGCTCGGCGCGATAAGCAGGATGATGCCGAGCCGAGACTGGGAGAGGTTTTGCTGAAATTGGAGGTTGCGATCCGCGGTCACCAGAACTTCAAAGCCTGCGTCAGCAGCCACACGAAGCAGCTCGCCATTCTTGAATCCAGCCCATCCGCGCTGCTGGACGGTGCTTACGTTGTGACCGCCGATTTCTCCGGCAAGATGACGCGGCAATTGCTCATCGAGTAGCACGCGCATCGGCCGTCAAAACCTCGTGAGCGTTCTCAAGAACCCTAATCGCTTGTTCCTTCGACACCGATGGAAACGCGTCGAGAAACTCATCGATGTCATGGCCACGCTCGAGATAGTCGAAAAGGTTACGCAGCGGTACTCGCGTACCGATGAAAACGGGAGTTCCACCCAATATCTCCGGGTCGCTATGCACGACCGAAGGACGGTTGGTCATGAACACCTCCTCTCCAAAAATACGTCCCTGCCGGTGCGTTTAATATATCCTAGGCTGAATGGCCGTCCAAATGGGGGAAAGGGGCCGTAGTCATTTCGGAAACTGCCGTGAGAGCGTAATCGTGGTCCGACAAAGAACGTGATCGTGGTCGGGAAAATGCCGTGTTCGTGTTCGAGCAACTACCGTGATCGTGGGTTACTTCCTAGCGAACTGGGAGAGACGAGAAAGCATTTGAATGACGCGATCGTAGCCGCTCCTTAATTCTTGATAGGTTTCGTTAGAGGTGTAGTTTAGATCACGAGCCAGAAGGAGCTGGTAGCAGACCTCCCCTGCCGATCCGCGGGCTATGCCGACGAACTGGCGGTATTCCTTTGTGCCGAGCCTCATGGCGCCCTCCATCAGGTTCATACCCACAGACCGGCAGCTCGTCTGGTTTGATCCCCCAAACTGAACAATTCTTCTTTTGGAAATGCTTTGGTGGCCGCGTATGTTTTCAACGCTAATTGGTGGGCGAGTTTAAATACGTCGAGATCCTCTACGTTGTTCATCCTGTCCCTCCGAGAAGCGACGATCACGAAACATGACCACGTTCTCCTCATGCCCTCCTCGAGGACGAGCACGTATCACGAACACGTTTCTCACGGCTACTCCCCCGTCTCTGGCGGGATCGGCGTCCGACAAACAACGTGATCGGTTCGTGATCCGTGGTCGTGATCGTATGCGGAAAAGAACCCGTGGACGGCGTTATCGATATTGAGCGGGCTCTTGAACCGACGGGGTTGCGACCGCCGGCGCCCATCATGGCGCTCGTCAAGGTTGCGTGAAAGCGGTCGGTCCGATGAACGACTCGGCGCTGGAGCGCGTATCGTCCGAATCGATCGCAAGCGAGAGAGCGCTAGGTTTGTCCGGCGCCTCGCCATAGATCTTACGGAAGTCTTCGACGACATTGCGGCGCTCGGTGATCCATTTGCCGAGTTCGCCGGAGCCCGAGCGCAGGACGACATAAGTCACCGTGGAGGTCTTCTCGCTCTTGCAGATCGTGCCAGCCGGTGCCGTCGAATCCCAAACGTAGCCGATGATGCGCGAGCGCACCGCCTCCGGGGCGCGCA
The DNA here is from genome assembly GCA_963745035.1 of uncultured delta proteobacterium. Taxonomy (GTDB): domain Bacteria; phylum Desulfobacterota; class Binatia; order UBA9968; family UBA9968; genus DP-20. Next base: position 1,795,019 of record CAVUVW010000013.1, read on the forward strand.
GCCAGGCGACGTAAACCTGAGCGGCCTGGTCGTCGGTCGACTTCTGGCAGGCATTGCCGCCGGTGGGAAGCGTGACGACCTTCCATCTCCACTCGAGGATTGGCGTCTCTTTGAGATCGACCGAAGCTTTGAGGTCGCGACTGATTGTAGAAGTCTCACCCTTGCTCCTCAGGTGCAGGACCGGCTGACCGTTGTCCGACGCGATCTCAAGGTCGTAGGCGGGCTTTCCCCAGGTCTGCTCCTTCCAGTCGCCCGGGATGGTCCGCGTACCGAGCGGATACGAGCGCCAGTCCTCGACGACGACGCGATCGGCCGCCCAGGCGGTGGCAAGCACGGCGCAGGCGACGGCTAAAGCGGCTCGGCGCGCACGAGTCGAATTCATGGCTTTGTGGCTCATCGTTCTGTCCGCTGCCCCAGACACCCAGCATTTCCTGGAGGCAAGGACGGGTCAAGGCCAGAAAAGAAAATTTCTACGTCAAGTCTTTACTGTCCAGCCTACTGCACCGGGAACGACACTTTTATAGGGCTGATTCACGCCAAACCGTGATCGTGCTCGTGATGCGTGGTCGTCGACACTCTAAAGGCAAGAGGCAGAAGGATAGGGATAGACTACAACTTCGGATTTTTCGATTTAGCTTTGGTGTTTCGGACGATACTGACGAATATTCCTTTCAGTTCGCCGGTCTCCTTTCTGACGGCGGCCAATTTCTCTTCCGGAAAAAATCCAGATTCGCCGAGCAATTCCAACCAGTATTCGGTCTCCTCTAATTCCTGCAAGGAGCCTTCCATCTTGCTGATGAAATCGGCGTTAGATTTGGCTCGTGACGCCTCACGATACTGCGCGCCGACAGAAGTTGTTTAACCATTGTCTTTAATCTCGTTGAATCCATCATTCGGGCGATTCTCACGCTTTTCCGTTCTTGGGGATGAACTTCAGCGCGACGCCATTGTTGCACCAGCGTTTTCCGGTTGGCTGAGGCCCGTCATCGAAAATGTGGCCATGGTGGCCGGCGCAACGGGCGCAGTGATACTCGGTGCGCGGCAGGACGAGCTTGAAATCCGTGCTGGTGCCGAATACTCCCGGAATGGTCGTGAAAAAGCTCGGCCAACCTGTGCCGCTCTCGTATTTCATAGCAGAAGTAAACAGCGGCAAATCACAACCGGCGCATGCGAATACACCGGGGCGCTTCTCGTTGTTTAGCGGGCTGGAGCCGGGGCGTTCGGTCCCCTCTTCGCGCAGGATGTTGAACTGCGCGGCGCCTAAACGCTTGCGCCATTCCTCCTTCGATAGCTTTAGAGGCTCGTTGGGCAGTGGCACTTTGATGCCGTCGGCCAGCAGCGCCTTCCAGTTCTTCTGCATGTTTTCGACTTCCTTCATCGAGGGCTGCGCGGCGAAGCCGATACCTCTGAAAACATTCCACATACCTGCAGCAAGCAAACCTTGTAATATTTGCCGGCGTGTCATAAGCGGCCGCCTTTCATACAGTCCTTGGACCGGTCCGACGTGCTTTTACGTCGCAATCATATCGCTAAAAGATTTGTAGGCAAATAGTATCGATAACGGCAGACGTTGCAGAGCAACGCGGTTCAAAGTTCAATTTTCAATTAATACCGAAGTCGGTTCCAAAGGTTCCAACCGTTTCAAACGTTCCAAACGTCAACCGGGTTCAAAGTTCAACGTCGCACTGGGAACTTCCACGTTTCGAGAATTCCCCTTAAGGGAATAAGACGTGAGCGTGATCGTGATTCGTGACCGTGTCTACCGGTTAAGAGTCTGCGATAGGCGGGAGAGCATCTGAACCACCCGATCGTAACCTGCGCGGAGGTCCCGATAGAGGTCTTCGCTGATATACTGAAGATCCTTGGCCAGCAGCAGTTGATAAGAGACTTCACCGGCAGAACCTTTCGCGTAGAACTACCGCGGCCAGTTCAAACACGTTCAACCGCTGCGCTCAGTTCCAATCGTTTCAGACTCGCATCGTTGCTAACTCTGAAATTTGGCAGAATGAAGATAGAAGCCGCCGCTCGTCGCATCTGATCGACCAGGCTATAGACTTCTTCCCGGGGACATTGTTGGTAACCGAATGAATCTTCAGAGCCAGCTCGTGCGCCAATTTGAAGACATCGAGGTCTTCCACGCTCTTCATCGTCTTGCCACGAAAACACGAACACGAGCACGGTTCTTTCTTCTACGGCTTTTCAGCGACGACTTTGCCGTTTTTCCAAACATAGACCGGTGTTCCGTGCATGCGGGCGGTCTTTCGCGCGACCTTGGCGGCTCGCCGCAGCGCACGGCCGACAGCACGAGTCAGCGGTGAGGGCACGATTTTCTTAGATTCTGTCTTCATGGTCCTTGTTCAATCACTATTGGTTTAACACCAGAGTTATCATACACGGTCCATTGATCGGCTAAAAGCCGATAATGACTCTCGAAGTTTTTCAAGCTACGCGTAAAACGCCGGAGCACATCGGCCCGCGGGACGTCATGTCCCCCCTGTTTAACTCGCGCGGCGATACGTCGTAAAGCCAATCGTGGTGATGATATGCGCAGATAGATTACCTCAATGCGATAGCCGGTCCTTTTCCAGTGCGTGAGCCGATTGAGGTAAATTAATCCACTCAAGGTGCTCTCGAACGCAAAATCATTCTTCCCTTTGGCAAGCCGATCCAATTCACCGAGAAAAAGGCGCCCTGCCGCGAGGGCGGCAAGTTCAGGTCGCAGCGGCGAGAGTCCCCCCGCAATCAGGTCAGGATTGACGAAGTGAACGACGCCTGCTTCCTTGGTCAAAAATTCACGCGCAAAAGTCGTTTTGCCGGCGCCGTTCGGTCCGGCGATGATGATGCAGCGTGGCGACAAGCGTGTCGATTTGGCCATTGCAGTCGGCAGTAAGCGCCTACGGCTCTTCATACCCGAGGGGCCGGAGCTTGAGCTCGAATTGCCGCGGATCTCTGCTAAAGAAAATACCGGCGCGCTTTTTCGAGCCCGGCGGCAGGAATTCGATTGCCGTTTCGCTGCGCTCGACCACGTCGGCGCCGCTGCGAAGCTCCCCTTCCACGGTGACGCCCTGGGCGGTCAGGCCGCCCTCGTTGATCGCGGTAAATTGCACCAGATAGCCGTTTCGCAGCCGCACCACCGCATCCACCGACAGTTTGACGTCGGGGAGCGGATGATCGTTATTGATCGCTGCATACAAAAAAAATCCGAGCACGCCGGCAATGATCACAAACCCGATTCCCCCGACGATCCATTCCAGGGTGGGAATGGCTTGAGCTTCACTCCGGGGAGAACCGGCCCGCGAGCCCGTCGCCGCGGTTTCGCCCCCACCCTGCCGCTGTCTTTGCTCGTGTTTTTTTCCGCGCGCCATATAAGCTTGGTTAGAGGATCAGCCTCGCAGCGGCGGCGCCGACGGCCCCTGGAAAGCCGAGCACAACCAGAAGCGATATCACTTGACCGAATGCCAGGTCGTCGGTGCGCCCGAACGTCCAGAGAATATAGGCGCTCATCAGCAGCACGACCGCATAGCCGACGACCGTCTCGCGAAGGAAGATGCTGTGCTGGGAAATTCCCTCGGGAACCGACCTGCTTCCTTGAAACTCCACCGAATAGACAAACGCATGCATGACGAGAATCGAGACCAGCACCAGGGCGATCGAGTGCCAGGGGCTCATCTGCTGCGCGATCAACAGGATCTCTTCGGTCGGCGCGACGTTGAAAGCGAGAAAGAGCGCGCCCGCGGCCATGATGAAGATTTCACCGAAGTACCCCGCGTGACGCTGCTTTTCCTGCCGCTGTTTATCGTTCCCGCCAAGTTCGCTTTGCGCAAACATGGCGCCGATGCTGCCCGGCACCGCTTGAATCGAGAGTTTGCCGATAATCTCGCCGGCCGACATGCCGAATTCGATCACCGAAAAAAGCGTGAGGCTTATGGCGCCTGCAAAAAAACCGACGGCTAGCGCGACAAAGGCGTCCACGACATCGTCTTTCCAACCGAACGTATCCTCGAACCCCATGTAGTGAGACAGGCCGATCAGGAGCGGGATCGTCAGCAACAGGAGAAGCGCAAGCTTCCAGTTCTCCATCGTAAAGCCCAGCCACCACATCTCCATCGTCATGAGGATGGGCAGGGAGAAGATGAGCGCTCCGGCAAAAGCGCGCGCAAGCCCGACGAGAAAGACGCGAGTGGCCGCCTGCGTAGCAGCTTCGTCGGTGGAGGTCACTGCTAAAGGATAAAGGATAAGGGATGAAGGATAAACCGGGGAAGGTCGCTCTTCATGACAGCCTGCTTTTTATTTTATCTTATCCTTTATCCTTTCGCCTTTATCCTTTTCATCTTGCCGGCAGCGGCGCCGCGCCTGAGAAAACTTTGAACCACTCGATCAACTCGGGATCGCGCGGGGTGTCGCGGATAACTCTGGCCAATTCCTCCGGCGCCATGGGACTCGCTTCATCGCCGACGACCTTACGGTATTCGCGATGAAACTCGGCATCTTTGAAAGTCTTGCGCATCGCCTCGTGGACGATCTCCACTCGATCCTTCGGCGTCCCAGGGGGCAGCACGTACGGCGAGCCCGTCAGCCTCAACGTCCGTGACAGGCCGATCAGCCTGCTTTCTTTTTCCGATTTGGCAAAGCTCTCGATCTCGGGCAGATGACCGAAACGGGCGTGCTTGAGACCTTTGGGAACTTCCAAAATCGCGTGGAAATCCATCAGACCCTTTTCAACCCAATCGGGATTGCGCTGCCAGACCGACGTCGCGGTATTCGCCCGGCCATCGACCTCGCCGCGCAGCAGCGCCGTATCCAATTCCGGCGCGCCGTAGCCCGGGATGAACTTCGGATCCTTGAGACCGAGAAAATAGGCAAACAACCGCGATGCGATGTAGGCGCTGTGTCCCACCGGCCTGGCGCCGACTCTGACCCCGGCAGCGCCTTTGAGTTTTTCCAGACTGTTCAGACCGGCTTCCTTGCGTGTGTAAAACACCACATGGCTGTCGCTTTCCGGCGAGCCGAGATAAATGAACTTGTCGATGTCGTACATCACTCCGCTCTCGCGCAGGAGATTCAGCCCGACGACGCTGCTGCTGAACGCCCCGATCGTGAGCCCGTCCGGACGGGCATTGCTGTACATATGATTGCCCACTTGCCGGCCACCGCCGCCGTCCATGTACGTGACGACGATCGCCGGATTTCCCGGGATGTATTTGCGCAGAAAAGGAACCATCGCTTTTACCCGGTTGTCGCCGATGCCCCCCGGCGCGGTGCCGGCGACGATCGTTATGGTCTTCCCCTGGTAAAATGGCGCCTGCGCGAACGCCTGCTCGGGTGCAATCCCGGCGCTCGTGAGTAGCCCGCCAAAAACGACGATGCCGACAAACATTTTACGAGTATTCATAAGACACCGTCCTATCCTTCAAGGCTCATGAATATCGCAGCCACAAAACCCGTTCAAATCGTTCAAGCCGTTCAATCCCCCGGATCGAGTCCGGGGTCCGTTCAAAACGTTGCCTGATTGTATATTTCGACGCCTCGACAAATTTCAAACCATATAAGTCCGCTTTCTCCGAATCGACCTTGAACCCCTTGAACATTGAACTTTGAACCGCGCTCCTTCACGAGCTGCCTGTCGTTTAACTTTTCGCCGGGAGTGGCATGATGATGTTATGGCCCGAGCAGATGGAAGCTTGGATCTGTTTGATACCTCGGCGAAGGTTCCGGACGGATTTATCTATCACCACAATTTTCTTTCCGGCGCCCAGGAACAGGAGCTGATCCGGGAGATCGAGAAACTCGAGCTTACCCCGTTTCAGTACTATCAATTTACTGGCAAGCGGCGCACCGTGAGCTTTGGCTGGGCATACGAGTTCGGCAAAAAGGATATCGCTCCGGCGCCGGAGATCCCCGCATTTCTCCTCCCTGTGCGGACTCGCGCCGAGGACCTCTTCGGCATCGAACCGAACAGCCTGGCTCATGCGTCGATCATCGAATATCCCACCGGCGCGCCGATCGGCTGGCACCGTGACATTCCGCATTTTGGCGTTGTGGTCGGCATCTCTCTCGGCGCGGCGTGCCGGATGAGGTTCCGGAAATATGAGCGCGCCCGGTCGAAGACTTCCAAGCGCGAGATCCTGTCGATCGAGCTGCAACCGCGCTCGGTTTATCTGATGAGCGGGGCTTCGCGCGAAATTTGGCAGCACTCGATCCCGCCGGTGAAGGAGCTGCGCTACGCGATCATGATGAGGACCGTGAAAAAGTAACGGGAGATGACCCGAGCCGTTCAAAACGTTCAACCGCTGCGCTCAGTTCAAAACGTTCAAGTCGTTGAGAAACATCCGCGACAGCGCTGGAGAGACGGCGGGCTGATACGTCCAAGTTTTAATATAGGCTCGGTGTTCGGAAGCAGATGCGCTTCGGCTTGCGAGCACCGAGCGCAAACCCCGGTGTCAACGTGAAGCGGTTCTCTTGCCTGGTTCATGCCAAAGCTCTTCGAGCCTGGTCCATACGTCGGCGGCTATGCGAGAGCTTAACGGCGAGAGCAACTCGTTCACCCGACTGGTGACCACCCCGCGACATCTCACGCGACCGTCGCGGATCAAGCCGTCGAACCGCGATTGCCATAGAACCATCGTCACGAGCCTACCGGGCAAGCTGATGGCCTCGATCTGCTCGGTGATTTTTTCCCGTCCCCACCACCAGACACCGGCGGAGCCGATCAGTCCGATTAGCGCGCCGATCAAAAAGCCCACCGGTCCGGTGGTCCCGAAGAGCGCGACGATCACGGCGATCTCCAGGCTCTCCCCGAATCCTCCGGCAAGAGTTCCCAACGCGATCGCGACCGATGCGCTAACACTCGCGCCGATCGCGTCGGCAAACCCGGCGCCGATCGGCTTCACGGAACGGTCGAACTCATCGGCCGGAAGAATCTCTAAGTCGCCGAGAAAATCGCGGCCGATCGCCGCGTTGAGGCGAAAGTCCTGCCGCACCGCGCTGAGCGCGCGGTCCACCGCCGGGGCAATCGATGCCTCGAGGTCCTTGACCGCTGCGGCGGCAAAGGCGTTGATTTCGTTTCTGCTCTCTTCACAGCGATCATGAATGCGGCGCCTGAGATCGCTGATTTTTCCGCCAGCGGCTCGGAACCGCGCGAGCTCCGGAACGATGCGTTGGTCATAGAACCGCCCGCACACGAAGTCGGCCATGGCTGCGGCGAAGCTTCGGACGCCGCGCTCGATCTCTTGGGCGATCAATCCTTCGATTTGCGGGCGAATCAGCCGGGCGAAGTAATCATCGAAGTCGACATGAACGTTGACCTTGGCACGGCGCACGGCGAATCCCTGCGCGACGGCGAGCACCGAGCGCGGCACGACAATGAACACGACTGCGGTCAGGACGAAGAGATGAATCCATGGCGCCGCGGGAGCGCCCTGGGCGCTCATGAGCCGCGCGATATCGACGTCGGCGCCGAGATCGCGCCCGGCGAGACGGGAAAGCCAAATCGCCGGAGCGAAAACGAAGTCCACCCAGCGGGCGACGGTCCTTTCGTCGTTGATAAACGTGCTGCTCCAGACGACGTCGTAGCGCAGGAAGACACCCCGGATGTACATACCGGCGACCGCTCCCGCCGTCAAAGCGATCGCGGCGCAATGCGATAATCTTGTCCATCGCGCCGCCAGCAGCGGCCGCGCGGCGTCGACCCAATGACTCCAGAAGCGCCGGGCGACGCCGGCGAACAACATCGCCTGCTTCCGCGTGGCGTGGAAGCGCAGGGTGAAATTGTGAATGGAGATCCAGAGTGAAGGAAACAAGACGCGGGCAGTCCACGGCGCGGCGTGGGCCGGCGACGTCACGGGCGCGGCTTCCTGCGTCTGTGCAGCGCGGAATCGGTTTTCATCATCGTGTTCCGATGGCTGCTTGGCTTTTTTGACCTGCGCGCGCAGCCACCACACCAAGAGCGCGATATAGAGCAGCAGGTTCCACGCCACCAAAGCCATGATCGGATTCAACAGGATCGGTATCTTCTCGAAGGATCCGAGATAGTTGGTTGCCAAACCGATAAGGAAGGCAAAGGCGCAGACGGCGATCGTCCAGCCTTCCGGCAGTTGCGCCATGCGAACGATGGCGCCGTACGGGTGCGGCACCGCGTTCAACAGGGACCGAGAGCGGATCAAGAACCACGACGACGGCCGGAGGTCGGTTGCGGCGGCACCGAGCGCTTTCGAGAGAGCCGAGGGCGGAAATACCTTCGGATCGGTCTCCTCGATCGACCGTACCAGAAGGATGGGTGCGGCGTCCTGTTCCGTCATCGCTTGCGGGAAACCCGGTCACGCCTAAGCGGTCCAGCTAACGGCTGCGCTGGGTGGAGGCTTCTTCGATCTTCTCCGCCGCCTGAGCTTCATCATCGGCATCCGGCTGCGGCGCTTCTTGCTGGTGAGCGGCCTCGGGCTCGTAGCTCAAGCGAATAAACATCGGAAAGTGGTCCGAGCCAAAAAACGCCAGACGCTTCAGCTCGATGAGTCTGAACTGCGCCGAGTGAAAGAAGTGGTCGAGCGGAAAGCGCAGGAAGAAGTAGCCTGCGTGAAACGAGTTGTAGAGCCCGCGACCGACGCGCGGATCGAGGAGCCCGCTGATTTTTTGAAACAAATCATTGGTATACGACCAGGCAACGTCGTTCAAGTCACCCATGACGATGACCGGCAGCTGTTTTCCTTTCGTCTCTTTGCCGACGACGATCAATTCGGCGTCCCGCTCGGTGGACTGCGCCGTTTCCTGCGGCACCGGCGGCCTGGGATGCAGGCAGTGGATCTCCACCTCGGTGCCTCCGGGCAGCTTGACCAGCGCGCGAATCGAGGGAATGTCATCTTGAATCAGAAAACGCACTTCTGGCCGGATGAGCTCGAGCCGGGAAAAAAGCAACATGCCGTAGCAATTGTCCTGCGGCCGGCTCACGGTGAACGGATGGGTCTCGGCAAAGCGAGCGAGCTCGCTCTCCCACCATCGATCCGCCTCGACGATGAGAATCACGTCGGGATCGGCTTCAGCAATGATCTCCCGCAGCCGTGCCGAGTTGCGGTTGTCCATTTTCACGTTGGCGAGCAGCAAGCTGATGGTGGTTTCATGGCGTGGCTTTTTTGCCCCCTGCACCTCGTTCCCGGCAAGAATCGTGTACGGCCGAATCCGGTAGGCTTGATAGAGAATCGACAGCAGCAATCCGCCGCGGACGAGCTGCGCGCCCCGTCCGGCATCCCTGCGAAGAGCCAGGTCGGTGCCGAGAACCAGCGCTCCGGCGAGAGCGAGTTGTGTCCGCGGGAAATCGAAGGTCCTGATCCACCAACGAGCGCTCCGGCTAAACGGCAGCAGGGTAGCGGTAGTCAGTGCCAGTTCGGCGATCGTGAATAGAGCCTTCAAGATTGTTTCACCTTGGAACAGCATAACACGCGGCTAGCGTGGCGGAAGGCGAGCGCTCGAGAATGGCCATGGCTCGCGCAAATGCCAGGGGCTCAGCGACGAGCAGCTATGCCACTTGATCGGTTAAGGAGCGAAGCGAAGTCCTGAAGCCGGAGCGGACGTACAGGCCTCGCTGCCGGCGAAATCAGGCCCTCACGCATCTGCTCGCTCGGTTGAATACCCGCGATGCCTAAAGTAGTAGTGTGTGACCGAGAGGACGAGCTATGCCCTTTGAATACCTTTCCGTCATGGCGCAGAACTCCGCACCCAGGGCGCCGCGGGTTCTCGCTGCGCCTTCGAGCCGGGCTTGGCAGCCAGTGACAAAAGCAGTGCGCGAATTGCGGGTCGCTTTACTCAGCAGCGCCGCGCTGCGGCTAGCCGACCAGGAGCCGTTCATTCCGCGCGAAGACCTGAGCTACCGCCGCGTTCCGTCCGATCCGCGCAGCGGCACGGTCGTCATCGATCACCACTCGGGCATCGGCACAGTGCCGAAGAGGGACCCGGAGATCGTCTTTCCCCGCGCGGCGCTGGCGGCATTGGTCTCCAACGGCACAATCGGCGCCTCGGCGCCGTTTCACTATTCGTTCATGGGCGGCGTGCGCGAGCATGAACGCATCGAGAACGAGCTTGCTGCCGCGCTGGCGGACGAGCTCGCGAAAGCGCGCGTCGACCTCGCTCTGCTCGTCCCCTACTGACCGTTCTGCCACGAGACCGTCGGTCTCATCGCCCACGTCATCGAAGCGCGCGGCATTCCTACCTTGGTCATCGGCACGGCGCACGACATCATGAGCAAAGTCGTCCCGCCGCGCGCTGCGTTCGTCGACCATCCGGTCGGCCGTACCTTCGGCCCGCCGCACGATCGCGAGCGTCACCAAGCGGTGTTGGCAAGAGCGCTGCAAGAGCTGCCTAAGTTCACAACGCCCGGAGAGATTCGCGATCTGGGCTGCCAGTGGCTCCCTGGCGGCGGGCGCGAGTGGGAGGCCGAGCTGCGCGCCGAGATGCTCCATGACCGTTGACTCAAAGGAAATTTTAAGTGTTAATTGCGGGCTAGAATATCATCCGGTGAAGGAGCTCTGAATGTCGAAATTTTTTCTCGCAATCTCGTTGCTGGCTGTCTACTTTGCATCGCCATTGCCGGTCCACGCGGCGGCGCCTTTCTATGAAGGCAAGTCGATCCGCATTATCGTCGGCTTCTCGGCGGGCGGCGGGTTCGATACTTATTCTCGCCTGATCAGCCGTCACTTGGGCAGGCATATCCCGGGCAACCCCGGCGTCGTCGTCGAAAACATGCCGGGCGCGGCGAGCCTCGTCTCCGCCAATCACGTTTACAATGTCGCCAAACCCGACGGTCTCACGATACTCAATTTCCACGGCAATCAGGTCATCAATCAGTTGATCGGCAAGCCGGGCATCGAGTTCGATGCGCGGAAATTCGAATACATCGGCATTCCGACCCAGGACAACGTCGCCTGCGCGTTCTACAAGGCGAGCGGCATCACGAGCTTCGATAGCCTGCGCAACGCCAAGACGCCGGTGAAGCTCGGCGGCGTCGCGCCGGGGGACACGACTTACAACACCGCCAGACTCTTGATCGCGGCCCTCAAGCTGCCGATCCAGCTCGTGGCCGGGTACAAGGGCACGGCCGAAGTCAAGCTCGCCGCCGAGGCCGGCGAAGTGGCGGGCGGCTGCTGGCAGTGGGAGTCGATCAAATCGATTTGGCGCCAGGGACTCGATGCCGGCAACGTCGCCGTCGTGCTTCAGGTGAACGCCAAGACACATCCCGAGCTGCCCAAGGTGCCGAACGCGGTCGATTTCGCGCCCAACGAAAACGCCAAGCTGCTGCTCAAGTACGGCGGCCATGATCCATCGGCGATCACCCGGCCTTATGCCCTCGGCCCGGGCACGCCGAAGGACCGGGTGCAGCTCTTGCGCAAAGCTTTCGTCGAGACGATGAAAGATCCCGAGTTTCTCGCCGACGCCAAGAAGTCGCGCCTCGACACCGATCCGCTGACCGGCGAGGACATCGACAGGATCGTCGCGCAGTTGTTCAAGATGGATCCAGCTCTGGTCAATCAGCTAAAAGAGATCCTGAAATAAGCGGGCTCGAAATTTCTCGACGAGGAGAAATCATGAAGCGAACTATTTGCCGTCTGTCGATTCTCTGTGTCTTTCTCGTCGCCGCGGCCACGGCCCGCGCGCAGGACGGTTTTTACCGCGGCAAGACGGTGCGCATCATCGTCGGCGCCTCCGCCGGCGGCGGCTATGACACCTACTCCCGCACCATAGCCAGGCACATGGGCAAACACATTCCCGGCAACCCGGCGATCGTCGTCGACAACATGCCGGGCGCAGGTTTTTTGATCTCGGCCAACCACATGTATAAAGTCGCCAAGCCCGACGGCTTGACCATCGGTCATTTCATCGGCGGCCTGTTCCTGCAGCAACTGCTCGGTAAGCCGGGCATCGAGTTCGACGCGCGCAAGTTCGAGTACATGGGTGTGCCGGCACAGGACAACTACATGCTCGCCGTGCACAAGAGCACCGGCATCACCAGCATCGAACAGTGGCTATCGTCGAAGACCCCGGTCAAGCTCGGCGGCGTCGGCATCGGCTCGGCGACCGATGACATTCCCAAAGTGCTCGCCGCCGCCATCGGCTTGCCGATCCAGCTCGTCTCCGGCTACAAAGGCACCGCCGACGTGCGTCTGGCGTTCAACAGCCAAGAAGTCCTGGGTGTGTGCAATGCCTGGGAATCTTTTAAAGCGACCTGGCGCAAGGAGCTTGACGCGGGCGACGCGGTGATCGTCTTGCAGAATACCGCCAAGCCACATCCCGAGCAGCCCAAGCTGCCGCTGGCGATCACCTACGCCAAGAACGAAGAGGGGCAAAAGCTCATCCGCTCTCTGGTTCACAGCGTCGGTCCGACCGCACGCCCCTACGTGCTGCCGCCGGGCACGCCCAAAGACCGCGTGCAGCTTCTCCGCAAGGCATTCATCGACACCGTGAAAGATCCGGAGTTTCTCGCCGACGCCACCAAGGCCAAGCTCGACATCAACCCCCTCGACGGCGCCGAGCTCGAAAAAAACGTCAAAGACGTATTCAATCTCGATCCCAAGCTGATCCCCCGAGCGAAAGAGATTTTGAAGTAGATCGAACGGTTCTGTTGACTGGGCGGCAGCCAAGCCGCGCGTGATTTCTGTCATGAGTCGAAACATTCTCGCTCATGCCGCGATGAGCAACTCGAGGCATGATAACCCTACCGCCCAAAACAAAACAGCCCGCCGGATCGTACGAGATCCCGGCGGGCTGTTTGCTGAAAATATGGTGATTAGAGTTAAGCCGCTGCTTCCTGCTTCTCGCTCGGCTGCCGGCGCCGGGACCGGCGTCTTCTCCTACCGCCGCCGGACGAGCTTTCTTTGGTCTCTTCCCCGCCCACCAACTCGATGATCGACATTTGCGCCGCGTCGCCGTGGCGCAGGCCGATTTTGATGATGCGCGTGTAGCCTCCCGGGCGGTCTTTGAAGCGCGGCCCGATGGTGTCAAAGAGCTTGCGCACGACCGACTTGTCCTGGACGATGCCCAAGGCTTGCCGGCGCGCGTGCAAGTCGCCGCGCTTGCCGAGCGTGATCACGCGTTCCACCCAGCGGCGCAGCTCTTTGGCCTTCGGATCGGTGGTGCGAATTTTTTCCTCGCGCAGCAAAGCGGTGATGAGATTGCGCATGAGCGCCCAGCGATGCGCCGAGTTGCGGCTGAGTTGCCTGCCTGACTTGAGATGGCGCATGACTTAGACGGTCTCCTTCTCCGCGGCCCGCTTGCGCGCGTCGATCTCTTCCCGGGACGGGAAGTGGTCCACCTTCATCCCCAGCTCCAGTCCCATCTCCTTGAGAATTTCCTTGATCTCGTTGAGCGACTTGTGGCCGAAGTTCTTTGTCCGGAGCATCTCCTGCTCGCTCTTCTGCACCAGCTCGCCGATATACTTGATGTCGGCGTTCTGCAGGCAGTTCTGCGAGCGCACCGAGAACTCGAGCTCGTCGACGCTGCGAAACAGGTTCTCGTTGAGCGGCACCGGCGGGCCGTCATCCTTCTTTTCCGCCCGCGGCTCGTCTTGAAAATTGACGAAGATGCTCACCTGATCCTGCAGGATCTTGGCGGCGTAAGCCATGGCGTCGTCCGGCTTGACGCTGCCGTCGGTGTAGACTTCGAACACCACGCGGTCGTAATCGGTGCGCTGGGCGACCCGGGCGTTGGCCACGTTGAAGTTCACCTTCTGCACCGGCGAGAACACCGCGTCGATAAAAATCGTATCGACGGGCGCGCCCTCTTCCTTGTTGCGCTCCGCCGGGACGTAGCCGCGGCCGAGCTTGGCGAGCATCTCGACTTCGAGCTTGGCGTCGCGCGCAAGCGTGGCGATTTTGTGCTCGGGATTGAGGATCTCGACGGCGGGCGGCGCGATGATGTCTTTGGCGTACACCGTTCCCGGCCCCTTGGCGTCGATCTTCAGCGTCTGTTGCTCGCTCTCGTTCAGCCGCAGCCGGATTTCCTTGAGGTTGAGGATGATGTCCGCGACGTCCTCGGTCACGCCCGCGACGGTGGAAAACTCATGCAGGATGCCCTTGATGCGCACGGCGACGATGGACGCGCCCATGAGCGAAGAGAGCAGAATGCGCCGGAGCGAATTGCCGATCGTCTGGCCGAAGCCGCGCTCGAACGGCTCGGCGTAAAATTTCCCGTAGGTCGGCGTCAGGGTTTTCTCTTCCACCTCCAATTGCCTGGGTTTGATCAGTTCGGTCCAATGCTTATACATTGTCGACATAGCGTCTCCCAATACTTACTTCGAATACAACTCGACGATCAGTTTCTCGTTGATCGGCATGGTGATATCGCCGCGCGCCGGCAGAATCTTGATGCGGCCGCTGACCGCCTCCCGATCCACCTCGGCCCAGTCGGGTACGCCGCGTCGCTGCGCTCCCTCCATCGCCGCCACCACCCGCCCGAGCTGGCGGCTGCGCTCTTTGACCGAAATCACGTCGCCGGCGCGCACCGTATACGACGGAATGTTGGTCTTGCGGCCGTTGACCAGAATGTGGCCGTGCCGAACCAGGGTGCGCGCCTCGGCGCGCGAGCTGGCAAAGCCGAGGCGATACGCGACGTTATCGAGCCGGCGCTCGAGCAAGGTCAATAAGGTTTCGCCGGTAATCCCCTTGATGCGGTTGGCATGGGCGAACGTGCGGCGAAACTGTTTTTCCAGCAGACCGTAGATGCGTTTGACTTTCTGCTTCTCGCGCAACTGAATGCTGTACTCCGAGAACTTGGGCCTGCCCTGGCCGTGCTGTCCCGGCGGATAGTTGCGTCTTTCGATCGCGCATTTGTCGGTATAGCAGCGCTCGCCCTTCAAAAAGAGCTTCAAATTTTCGCGCCTGCAAAGCCGGCACACCGAATCTGTGTATCTAGCCAATCTCTTTCCTCCTGATCCTGATCAAACCCGCCGCCGCTTGGGCGGCCGGCAGCCGTTGTGCGGAATCGGCGTCACGTCTTTGATCAAGCTGATATTGATGCCGGCCGATTGCAGGGCGCGTAGCGCCGACTCCCGTCCCGCGCCGGGCCCGCGCACGAAGATCTGCACGCTGCGCAGGCCGTGATCCATGGCCTTTTTGGCGGCGCTGTCGGCCGCCTGCTGGGCCGCGAACGGCGTTCCCTTGCGCGAGCCCTTGAAGCCCATGGCGCCCGCGCTCGACCAGGAAATCACGTTGCCCTGATAGTCCGTAATCGTGACGATCGTATTGTTGAAGGTCGAGTGGATGTGCACCACTCCCTCGGCGATATTCTTCCGCCCGCGCTTGCGGCGCGCCGCCCGATCCGCGGCCTTAGCGTCCGCCTGCCCTTCGGCTTTCGGTTTCTCGTCGCTGGCATCTGCCATGATTTTTCTCCTGTTAGCCTTTCGACGGCGCCTGCTTCTTGCCCGCGACCGTTTTGCGCGGTCCTTTGCGGGTGCGCGCGTTGGTGTGGGTGCGCTGGCCGTGCACCGGTAAATTTCTGCGGTGCCGCAGGCCGCGATACGAGCTCATGTCGAGATGGCGCTTGATATTGGCGGTCACGTCGCGCCTGAGATCGCCTTCGACCTTGAAGCTCTGATCCATGATCTGGCGGATCTTGACTACGTCGTCGTCGTTCAAGTCATCGGTCTTGAGATCGAGCGAGATGCCCGCCTGGTTGAGAATATCGCGCGAAGCGCTCCGCCCGATGCCGTAAATATACGTGAGCGCGACTTCCATTCTCTTGCTGCGCGGCAAATCCACCCCTGCGATCCGTGCCATTTTTCACTCCCTGGGGAAATGTGGACCAGGCCGCCCGCCCGAATTGCATTTCCCTTGTTTGAATCGAAATCCCCGCCGTCAACCTTGGCGCTGTTTGTGCTTAGTGTTCTCGCACAATACGCGCACCACGCCCTTGCGGCGAATGATCTTACACTTGCTGCAAATCTTTTTTACCGATGCTCGAACCTTCACGTCAGCTCCCTGATCCTAACGCTCGCGAAACACGATGCGTCCCCGCGCCAAATCGTAGGGAGACAGCTCGATTTTCACCTTATCGCCGGGGAGAATTTTGATGTAGTGCATGCGCATCTTGCCGGAAATATGAGCCAGCACGTTATGGCCGTTTTCCAGCTTGACCCTGAACATCGCGTTGGGCAGGGTCTCCAGGACCGTGCCCATGACCTCGATAGCGTCTTCTTTTGGCATAAGAAGCCTGTTTGGCGCGATTCTCCTCCGTTAAATTTGACTGAGAATATAGGGCCCGTCTTTGGTGATTGCGACCGAATGCTCGAAGTGGGCGGCCAAGCTACCATCTTTCGTTACCGCCGTCCAACCGTCTTCCTTGATTTCGACCTCGTGGCCGCCGATGTTGACCATCGGTTCGATCGCCAGAACCATTCCTTCCTTCAGGCGCAGCCCGCGCTCCGGTTCGCCGTAGTTTGGCACCGGCGGCTCTTCGTGCAAGCGCTTGCCGATGCCATGCCCGACAAAGGCCCGAACCACCGAGAAACCGGCACTCTCGGCGACCTTTTGCACCGCGGCGCCCAAGTCGCCGAGCCGCTTGCCCTCATGGAGCTGCTCGATCCCGGTGTAGAGCGATCGTTCGGTCACGTCCATCAGCCGCTGCGCCTCCTCGGCCACCTTGCCGACCCCGACGGTCAGCGCCGAATCCCCGTAAAATCCCTCGTAGATCACGCCGTAGTCGAGACCGATAATGTCGCCTTCGCGCAGCGCCCGATGCGACGGAATGCCATGAACGATCTCCTCGTTGATCGACGCGCACAGGCAGCACGGATAAACCCGCCCGGCAACGCTGTATCCTTTGAAGGCGGGAATCGCGTTTCTCTTGAGCGTCATCTCCTCGGCGAGTGCATCCAGGTCGAGAGTGGTCACTCCGGGAGCGACGCGCCGCTTCAACTCCTGCAGGACCTCCGCAACGATCACGTTGGCCCGCCTCATGATCTCGATTTCCCGGGGCGACTTGAGCGCTATCACGCAACCACATCTCCCAGCGCTTCCATCACCCGCGCGCGGATCTCATCGACCGCCCCCACCCCGTCGATCTCCCGCAGCAAATTGCGCCCGCGGTAATAGTCGACCAGCGGCGCGGTCTGCTGCTCGTAGACTTTCAAGCGATGGGCGACGGTCTCCTCCTGGTCGTCCTGGCGCTGGTAGAGCTCGCCGCCGCAGCGATCACAGACGCCTTCTTTCTTGGGCGGGCTGAACACCACGTGCGCCAAGGCGCCGCAATTCTTGCAGCTGCGCCGTCCCGCCAGCCGCTCGATAATCACCGAGCGCGGCACCTGCACCGACAAAGCTCGGTTGAGGCTGAGCCGCATGTCGCGCAGCATCGTATCGAGGCTCTCGGCCTGGGGAATCGTCCGGGGAAACCCGTCCAGGATGAACCCCTTTTCGCAGTCTTTCTCTTTCAGCCGCTCGGCAACCAACCCGACGATCACGTCGTCGGGGACCAAAGCGCCGCGGTCGATGTACTGCTTCGCGACCGTGCCCAACGGCGTCTGCTCTGCCACTGCCTTGCGCAGAATATCGCCGGTCGAGATCTGACACGCCGAAAACTTTTCCTGAAGCAGCTTGGCTTGGGTGCCCTTGCCCGCCCCCGGCGGCCCCAGCAGTACGACGCGTGCGCCCGCGGCCATCTTTAACCCCTTCGCCCGCGCAGCCGCCCCCGCTTCATGAACCCCTCGTAGTTGCGGCTGATCAAATGCGTTTCCATCTGCGCCACCGTGTCCAGGGCGACGCCGACGACGATCAACAGCGCCGTGCCGCCGAAGTAGAAGGGCACGTTGAACTGCCGGACCAAGATCGTCGGCAGCAGCGATACGATGCACAGATAAATCGCGCCGCTCAAGGTGATGCGCGAGAGCACGCGCTCGATATACTCGGCGGTTTTTTGCCCCGGCCGGATGCCGGGAATGTAGCCGCCCGCTTTCTTCATGTTTTCGGCCACGTCGCTCGGATTGAACACCACGGCCGTATAAAAGAACGCGAAGAAAATAATCAGCAAAACATAAATAAAGTCGTGCAGCCATGTTCCCGGCGCGAGCGCGCCCGACATCGTCTGCACCCACGGATGGTTGGCAAACTGCGCCAAGGTCGCCGGAAAAATCAAGATCGACGAAGCGAAGATCGGCGGGATCACGTTGGCGGTATTGACCTTGAGCGGCAGGTGCGAAGTCATGCCGCCGTACATCTTGCGGCCCACCACCCGCTTGGCGTACTGCACCGGGATGCGCCGCTGGCCCCGTTCGACGAAGATGATCGCGCCGACCACCAGCACGCTCAGCACCAGAATCAGCAGCGCAACCAAAGGCCCCATCTCGCCTTCGCGCATGAATTGCAACGTCGTCGTGATCGCCGAGGGAAGCCCCGCGACGATGCCGGCGAAAATGATCAACGAGATGCCGTTGCCGATGCCCCGCTCGGTGATCTGCTCGCCCAGCCACATGATGAACGCCGTCCCTGACGTCAACGTGATGACCGTCATCATACGAAATCCCCAACCGGGATTGAGCACCAAGCCCTGCCCGCCCGGACCCTGCGTGCCTTCCAGGCCGATGGCGATCATGGTTCCCTGCACGATCGACAGCACCACCGTGCCGTAGCGCGTGTACTGCGTGATCTTGCGCCGCCCCGCCTCGCCTTCCTTCGACAGCCGCTCGAGATAGGGAAAAACCACCGTCAACAGCTGAAGAATGATCGACGCGCTGATGTAGGGCATGATGCCCAGGGAAAATACCGAGAACTGCTCCAGCGCGCCGCCGGAAAACAAATTGAGAAAGCCGAACAGCGTGTTCTTCTGCTGTTCGAAGAACGCCGCCATCGCCTGGCGGTCGATACCCGGCGTGGGCACGTGCACGCCCAGCCGATAGACGGCGATCATCCCCAAGGTGAAAAACACGCGGCGCCGCAGCTCCGGCACGCGCGAGGCGTTTTGAAAACCGCTAAGCATGGAGCGCGATCAACTCCGCTTTGCCGCCCGCAGCCTCGATCTTTTCCTTGGCCTTGGCGGAAAATCCGTGCGCCTTGACGGTGACGGCTTTTGACAACGACCCGTCGCCGAGCACCTTGATGCGCCGGTTCTTGCCGCTCACGTAGCCATGCGACAAGAGGATTTCAGGCGTGATTTCCCCCTCCGCCGGCAAGAGCTCGATCTGGCTCAAATTGACCACCGCCATCTCGATCCGAAACGGATTGTGAAAACCGCGCTTGGGCAGGCGCCGCTGCAGCGGCATCTGCCCGCCCTCGAATCCCGGCTTGGTATTGCCGCCCGAGCGCGATCCCTGGCCCTTGTGGCCGCGGCCCGAGGTCTTTCCATGGCCCGAGCCGTCGCCCCGCCCGACGCGCTTTCTTTTCTTATTGGAGCCCGCCGCCGGTTTCAGATCATCGAGTTTCATGATCAACGAATCTCCGCCAATACTTTGCCGCGCCGATCGGCGATCTCTTCGGGAGCGCGCAAATCGCGCAGCGCCTCGATCGTCGCTTTGACCATGTTGTGCGGGTTGTTGGAGCCGATGCACTTGGTCAGGACGTTCTGAATGCCCGAGGCTTCCACCACGGCGCGAACGCCGCCGCCGGCGATCACCCCGGTGCCATCGGAAGCGGGTTTGAGAATGACGTACCCAGCGCCATAATGGCCGATAACTTCGAAAGGAATCGTCCCGTCCATCACCGGCACGCGGATCAAACTTTTTTTCGCCTGCTCCAGTCCCTTGCGAATCGCTTCCGGAACTTCCTTCGCCTTGCCCATGCCGTAGCCGACCAGCGAGCGGCTGTCGCCCACCACTACCAGGGCGCTGAAGCTGAACCGCCGGCCGCCCTTCACCACTTTGGCCACCCGGCTGATGTGCACCACTTTTTCCTTGAGCTCTAAGCCCTGGGGATCAATCCGTTCCAAAGGCACCTCGCATTACTGTAGATCAAAACTTTAGTCCGCCTTCGCGCGCGCCTTCGGCGACCGCCTTCACGCGCCCGTGGTAGAGAAACCCATTGCGGTCAAAAACCACTTCGGTGATATTTTTTTCCTTGCATATTTTCGCCAGCGTGAGACCGACGAGCTTCGCCGCCTCGACGCCCTTGTTTTTCTTGTCGTCGCCGGACGCGAGCGTGGATGCCGCCGCGAGCGTCTTTCCCTGATCGTCCGAGATCACCTGCGCGTAGATATGCTTGCTGCTGCGGAATACGCAGATACGCGGGCGACCGTCGGTTCCCGTGATTCTTTTTCTCACCCGCGCTTGTCGGCGGTGCCGCGCGCTATCTTCCCGCTTATTCGCCATCTCTATCCTCAGAATCGCTATTTTCCGCCCGCCGAGCCTACCGCCTTGCCGGCTTTGCGCTTGATCACTTCCTCGCGATATTTGATCCCCTTGCCTTTGTACGGCTCCGGCGGTCGAAGCGAGCGGAGCTTCGCCGCAGTCTCACCGAGAACCTGGCGATCAGCACCACTCAGCGTAACGATCACCTGGCGTTCCACTGCCGCTGAGATACCGGACGGCAGCGGGAAAACCACCGGATGCGAGAAGCCCAGAGTAATGTGGATTTCCTGTCCTTTGATTTCGGCACGGTAACCGACTCCGTTGATGTCCAGTATCCGAGTAAAGCCCTGACTTACCCCCTGGGTCATGTTGGCGATTAGCTTGCGCGTGAGGCCGTGTAAGGCTCGAACCTTACGATCCTCCGCTTGGCGCTCGACCCGAAGCACATTGCCTTCAACTTTTACCTCGACCCCCGCGGGAAGCGCGGCTTGCAGCTTCCCCTTGGGTCCCTCCAAGTGCACGGCGCTTGCCTCGACGGCGACTTTGACGCCTGCGGGAATGGCTACAGGTAATTTTCCGATACGCGACACGTTACACCTCGACTGAGCCTACCACACGGTGCAAATAAGTTCGCCGCCGACGTTGGCTCTTTGCGCCGCGCGGTCGACCAGGATCCCCTTCGGCGTCGACAAGACATGAATCCCCAGCCCTTTGCGAATCGGTATCAAGTTGCTGGCGCCGACATAAACCCTGCGACCGGGCGTGCTGACGCGCTTCATTCCGGTAATGATCGGCCGGTTCTCCCGGTCAAACTTGAGCTGCACGATGATCTCATCGCCGCCGCCGACCGCGGCCTTGACCTTCTTTTGGTCTTTCAAATATCCTTCGTCGATCAAAATCTTGAGGATGTTTTCCTTGAGACGCGACCACGGCATCGCCACTCTCTGGTGGCGCGCGCGGGAGGCGTTGCGAATCCGCGTCAACATGTCCGCAACTGGATCGGTCATTGCCATGATTGGTTCTCCGTCGTTACCAGCTCGCCTTGATCAGTCCCGGAATATGCCCCTTGCGCGCGTGATCGCGCAGACACAGCCGGCACATGCGAAAGCGCCGGTAAAACGCCCGCGAACGCCCGCACAACGGGCAGCGATTGTATTCGCGGACTTTAAACTTGTTCGGCATTTCCGCCTTGATGCGCAGACACTTCTTCGCCAATGGAATTCCCCCCTGGTCTAACTTGAGAACGGCATGCCCATCAAGCGCAGCAGCGCCAATCCCTCCGGATCGGTTTTCGCCGTCGTCGTAATCGTGATCGTCATGCCGCGCGCCTTTTCGACCCGGTCCGCGTGAATCTCCGGAAAAATAATCTGCTCGCGCAGGCCCAGGGAATAGTTGCCCCGCCCGTCGAAGGACCGATTGGAGATGCCCTTGAAATCGCGCACCCGCGGCAGCGCCACGTGAATCAACCGGTCGAGAAATTCATACATGCGCGCGCGCCGCAAGGTGACCATGCAGCCGATCGGCACGCCTTCGCGCAGCTTGAAATTGGCGATCGCTTTTTTCGCGCGGGTGACCACCGGCTTTTGGCCGGTGATGGCGGTGATTTCCGCCACCGTCGCATCGATCGCTTTGGCGTTCTGGGTCGCCTCGCCAACGCCGACATTGACGGTGATTTTATCGAGCCGCGGCACCTGCATGGAGTTCCGGTAGCCGAACTCCTTCATCATCGCCGGGACGACATCGTTCTGATATTTGCTTTTCAAGCGTGCCATGGTCGCCACTAGTCCAAAGCTTCCTTGCAACTGCGGCAGATGCGGATCTTCTTGCCATCGGCAAGAATCTTGTGCCCGATGCGCGCCGGCGCGCTGCACTTCTCGCACATCATCATAATATTGGAGGCGTGGATCGGCGCTTCTTTTTCCACGATGCCGCCCGTCTGCTGCGGGCCGCGCGGCTTGGTATGCCGCTTGACGATGTTCAGTCTTTCGATGATGACCGCGTCCTTTTCCTTAAGCACGCGCAAGACCTTGCCGGTCTTGCCGCGCTCCTTGCCGGCGATCACCATCACGCTGTCGTTTTTGCGAATCTGCACGAACACCCTCTCGATCCGAGCTACAGCACTTCCGGCGCGAGCGAAATGATCTTCATGAACTTTTTCGCCCGCAGCTCGCGCGCCACCGGACCGAAAATACGCGTCCCGATCGGCTCTTTTTGATTGTCGATCAAGACCGCCGAATTGTTATCGAAGCGAATATAGGTGCCGTCCGGCCGGCCGAGCTCCTTGGCCGTGCGCACCACCACCGCCTTCATGACGTCGCCCTTCTTGACCTTGGCGTTGGGGATCGCCTCTTTGACCGAGACCACGATGATATCGCCGATCGAGGCGTATTTGCGCTTGCTGCCGCCCAAAACTTTGATGCATTGCACCCGGCGCGCGCCGGAATTGTCGGCCACATCCAAAGTTGTTCGCATCTGGATCATGAAATCACCTCAAGCGCGCCGCCCAGCGCCCATTCAGGCGCCGGCGTTTTGCGTGTCTCCCTCGACCGTCTCGGCCCGCTCGAGAACCTTGCTCACGCGCCAGCGCTTGTCGCGGCTGAGCGGCCGGCATTCGACGATCAGCACGCGATCGCCGACATGGCACTGGCCGCGCTCGTCATGCGCCTTCACTCGGGTGCGCCGCCGCAAAATCTTTTTGTATTTGGGATGCAACACGGTCCGCTCGACCGAAACCACCACGGTTTTTTGCATGCGGTCGCTCAGCACCACACCGGCGCGCTCCTTTTGTAATCCTCGGCTCTCCATGCTCAGCCTTTCCTACCCTGAGATCGCTCGCGCAGGATCGTTTCCACCCGCGCCAAATCGCGCTTGGTCTCCCGCAGCTTCATCGGATTTTCCAGGCGGCTGGTGGCGCGCTGGAGCTTCAAATGACCGATCTCTTCACGCAGCGACGCGCGCTTCTGGGTCAGATCGTCGGCGCTCATCTCGCGCAGCTCTTTAGCTTCCATGCGCCCGCCCTCTGCGTTCCACGGTCACTGTCGGAATCGAAAGCTTATGCGCCGCCAGACGAAACGCCTCTTTGGCGAGCGGCCCCTCGACGCCTTCCATCTCGAAGAGAATGCGCCCCGGCTGGATCACCGCCACCCACATTTCCGGCGCTCCCTTGCCCTTTCCCATGCGGGTTTCGAGCGGCTTCTTGGTCAGCGGCTTGTCCGGGAAAATCCGAATCCAAACCTTGCCGCCGCGCTTCAAGTAGCGAGTCAGTGCGACGCGCGCCGCTTCGATCTCGCGCGCGCTCATCCAGCCGCGGCCGACCGCCTTGAGACCGTAGTCGCCAAAGGCGAGGGTGGAGCCGCGCTACGCCGTGCCGCGCCGCCGGCCTTTTTGTAGCTTCCGATATTTGACTTTTTTTGGTTCGAGCATGGGTCTTTCAGTCTGCCGTCAATCCGGCGTCGATCAGCCGCCGAGCATCGCTTTCTGCTGCTCTTCTTCGGCGGTCAAAACCTCGCCGCGAAAAATCCAAACCTTCACCCCGATGATGCCGTAAGTCGTGCGCGCCTCGGCAAAGCCGTAGCTGATGTCGGCGCGCAAGGTGTGCAGCGGCACGCGTCCCTCGCGGTACCATTCCGTGCGGGCGATTTCCGAGCCGCCCAGGCGGCCGGCCGACTGAATTCTCACGCCCTGCGCCCCCATGCGCATGGCGCGCGATACACTTTCCTTCATCGCCCGGCGAAACGCCACCCGGCGCTCGAGCTGCAGCGCGACATTTTCCGCGGCGAGCTGGCCGTCGAGATCCGGCCGCCTCACCTCGTGAATGTTGATGTAGGTTTCCCGTTTGGTGAGCTTGGTGATTTCCTCTTTGAGCTTTTCGATCTCTGCGCCCTTTTTGCCGATCACGATCCCGGGGCGCGCCGTGTAAATATTGATCTTCGCTTTGTTCGCCGCCCGCTCGATCTCGATGCGTGAGATGCCGGCGTGATAGAGCCGGCTCTTCAAAAACTTCGTGACGCGGAAATCTTCGTGCAGGAGCTTGGGATAGTCATGCCGCGCGAACCATTTGGAGTCCCACGACTCGATCACTCCGAGACGAAACATCTTGGGATGCGTCTTTTGACCCATCGGGCGTTAACTCCTCTCCTGCGCTTCGTCGAGCACGATGGTCACGTGGCTGAGCCGCTTGCGCACCCGGGTGGCGCGTCCCTGCGCGCGCGAGGTGAAGCGTTTCCACATGCCGCCTTCGTCGACCTTGGCTTGCTTGACGAACAAACGATCGACGTCGACGCTTTGGGTGTTCTCGGCGTTGGCCACCGCCGTGCGCACGGTCTTGGCGACGATTCCTGCGGAGCGCTTGGGAATGAACTTGAGAATATTCAAGGCCTCCTCCACGCCCTTGCCGCGAATCTGATCGACGACCAGCCTGACCTTTCGCGGCGATACTCGAATGAATTTGGTGACCGCGCGTGTTTCCATAATCTCTGTCAACTCAGTTCAGTTCAGCTTCCCTCAATCCGCCGCGAACACCCTTAGGACTTCGGCGCCGGAGCGGCAGGCGCCGGGGCCGCCGCCGGGCGCGGCACAGCCCCGGGCGGGGCGCCGGTCGTTTCCTTGGCTTCGGCCTTGCGGTCGCCCGAATGGGCGAAGAAAGTCCGGGTCGGCGAAAATTCGCCGAGCTTGTGCCCGACCATATTTTCGCTGATAAAAACCGGGATAAATTTCCTGCCGTTGTGCACGCCGATCGTATGCCCGACCATTTCCGGGGTCACGGTCGAGCGCCGCGACCAGGTGCGCACGACCTGTCGCTGTCGCGACTCGTTCATCGCGGCGACTTTTTTCACCAAGTGCTCGTCGACAAAGGGACCCTTCTTGACCGAACGCGCCATGGCTATCTCCCTTTTCTCCGCTGCACGATATATTTGTCCGAGGCATGGTTTTTCCGGGTCTTGTAGCCTTTGGTCGGCTTGCCCCACGGGGTCATCGGATGATTGCCCTTCGATCGACCCTCGCCGCCGCCATGGGGATGGTCGACCGGATTTTTCGCGATGCCGCGCGTCGCCGGACGGAAACCCAACCAGCGCAAACGGCCGGCTTTCCCCCAGGAAATATTTTCCTGATCGGCATTGCCCACCTGTCCCACGGTCGCGCGGCACTCCGCCAAAACATAGCGCAATTCCCCCGAAGGAAGCTTCAAAAGCGCATAGGCGCCCTCTTTCGCCATAAGTTGCGCGCCCAGGCCGGCGCTGCGCACCAGTTGCCCGCCTTTGCCGATCTTGAGCTCGATATTATGCACGATGGTGCCGACCGGGGTGAATTTGAGCGGGAGGGAATTGCCCGGCTGGATGTCCACGTTATCTTCGCCGGCGATCACCGTGGCGCCCACTTGTAGACGCTCGGGCGCTAGAATGTAGCGGCGCTCGCCGTCGGCGTAGCAGAGCAGCGCGATCCGCGCCGAGCGGTTCGGATCGTATTCGATCGCCTCCACGCGCGCCGGCACGTTGCGCTTGTTGCGCTTGAAATCGATGGCGCGATATAAACGCTTGTGCCCGCCGCCGCGATGATCGGCGGTGATCCGGCCGGTGTTGTTGCGCCCGCCGCTTCGATTGAGCCGCTCGCGCAGACCCTTCTCCGGCCGCGTTTTGGTCAGCTCGTCGAACCCGAGGCCGGTGCGAAAGCGCATGCCCGCCGAAGTCGGTCGATAGGTTTTAATTGCCATTGGCGATTCTCATCTCAAAAAACTTCTAGGCCCCGCCGAAAAAGTCGATCTTGTCGCCCTCTTTTAAGTGTCACGTAGGCCTTCTTCCAGTCCGAGCGCCGCCCCATGCTTCTGCCGATGCGGCGCACCTTGCCGAGATAGCGCGCGATCCGCACGTGCTCGACCTTGACCTTGAACAGCGCTTCCACCGCCCGCTTCACTTCGATCTTGTTCGCGTCGGGACGCACCTTGAACAACACCTGATTGGCGTTCTCGGTGAGAAGCGTTCCCTTCTCCGAGATCAACGGCGCTCGAATGACTTCATGGGGACTTTTCATGCCGCCAACCTTTCTTCCAGTCCCTGGAGCGCATCCTGGGTCAAAATCAGATGATCGTAGCGCAGCAGATCGTATACATTGACGCCTTCCACGCGCAGCACCTTGACTTTGGGCAGGTTGCGCGCCGAGCGCTCGATCTTCGCGTCGGACCGAGCGATCACGATGACGGCGCTTTCGACTTTCAACTCGCTCAGAGCCTTGACCATCAACTTGGTTTTCGCCTCTTCAAGCTCAAACTTGTCCACGACGATGATCTTGCCTTCGCGGTTTTTCAGGCTAAGCGCCGAGAGCAGCGCCTCGCGCCGCGCCGTGCGCGGCAGCCGATAGGAATAGTCGCGCGGCTGGGGACCGAAGGTCGTGCCGCCGCCGACCCAGATCGGCGAGCGAATGCTGCCGGCACGCGCCCGGCCCGTGCCTTTTTGCCGCCACGGCTTTTTGCCGCCGCCGCTGACAAACCCTTTCGATTTCGTCGCCGCGCTGCCGGTGCGCCGGTTGGCGAGCTGCATGACCACCGCTTGATGGAGCAGATGCCGGCGCGGCTTGGCACCGAATATCGTCTGATTGAGCTCCGGTTGAATGACGTGAACTTCCATGGTGCCTCTACTTCTTGACCGCCGGCCGCAAAATCACCACGCCGCGCTTGGCGCCCGGCACCGCGCCGTGTACCAGCAACAGATTTTCCTCAGCGCGAATCTCCACGACCTCGAGGTTCTGCGTCGAAACCCGCTCGTTGCCCCAATGGCCGGCCATCTTTTTTCCCTTGCGCACGCGCCCGGGATACGAACGATTGCCGATCGAGCCGCCGTGGCGGAAATATTCGTGGGTGCCGTGGGAGCCGGGAAAGCCGGCAAAGGCCCAGCGCTTGATGACGCCGGAAAAGCCATGCCCTTTGGAGATGCCCGACACGTCGATCCGATCCCCGACTTTGAATAGATCGCCGGCCTTGATCTCTTGACCCACTTCATACTGCATCACGTCGGCGACGCGAAATTCCTTCAAGACTTCAAAGGCGCCCTTGCCGGCCTTGGCCATGTGCCCCTGCCCGGCCTTGTTCACGCGCTGCGCTTTCTTGCTGCCAAAGCCGACTTGGAGCGCATCGTAGCCGTCGTTGGCGGTCTGCTTTTTTTGCACCACCACGCAGGGGCCGGTCTCCACCACCGTCACCGGAATTAGGTTTCCTTCGGCATTGTAAAACTGCATCATGCCGATCTTTCTTCCTATGAGTCCCGTCATGTTCGCTTTCCGATCGCGCGCGGCGCCGTCACTGCAGTTTGATCTCGACGTCGACCCCCGCCGCGATGTCGAGCTTGCCCAAAGCGTCGATGGTCTGCTGCGTCGGCTCGAGAATATCGAGCAGCCGCTTGTGGGTACGAATCTCGTACTGGTCACGCGACTTCTTATCCACGTGCGGCGAGCGGTTCACGGTGAATCT
The DNA here is from genome assembly GCA_963745035.1 of uncultured delta proteobacterium. Lineage (GTDB taxonomy): Bacteria > Desulfobacterota > Binatia > UBA9968 > UBA9968 > DP-20. Next base: position 1,822,723 of record CAVUVW010000013.1, read on the forward strand.
CTCGATTCGCGTGGGCAACGGAATCGGTCCCGCGACCCGGCCGCCGGTCCGCCGCACCGTCTCGACGATCTCCCCCACCGACTGGTCGAGCACGCGGTGGTCATAAGCTTTTAGGCGAATCCTGATCTTTTCGTTCATACAGATTCATCCGACTTGCCGTCCAACTTGGCGATGATTCCTTCGGCAACCGCGGCCGGGACCGGCTCATAGTGAGAAAACTGCATCGTGTACGTGGCGCGGCCCTGGGTCATCGAACGCAGGTCGGTGGCGTAACCGAACATCTGCGCCAACGGCACGCGCGCGTCGATCGCCTGCGCCGCAGGCCGCGTGTCCATGCCCAATACTTTGCCGCGCCGCGAACTAATATCACCGATCACGTCGCCCATAAAGTCCTCGGGGACCACGACCTCCACCGACATGATGGGCTCGAGCAGCACCGGACTGGCCTTGCGCGTAGCTTCCTTAAAAGCCATCGATCCGGCGATCTTGAAGGCGATTTCCGACGAATCGACGTCATGATAGCTGCCGTCGAAGAGCGTGACTTTGACGTCGACGACCGGATAGCCTGCGAGCGCGCCGGTTTCGGTCGCCTCTTTGATGCCTTTTTCGACGGCGGGAATGTATTCCCGCGGAATCGACCCGCCTTTGACAGCATCGACGAACTCGAATCCCGCGCCGGGCTGCTGCGGCTCGAGCTTGATCCAAACGTCGCCGTACTGGCCGCGACCGCCGGTCTGGCGCACGAAGCGGCCCTGCTGTTCGACGCTCCTGCGAACCGTTTCCTTATAGGCGACCTGGGGCCTGCCGACGTTGGCGCCAACATTGAACTCGCGGAGCAAGCGGTCGACGATGATCTCCAGGTGCAGCTCCCCCATGCCGGAGATGATCGTTTGGCCGGTTTCCTCATCCGTGCGGACTTTGAACGACGGATCCTCGGTGGCGAGCTTTTGCAGCGACAAGCCGAGCTTTTCTTGATCTGCCTTGCTCTTGGGCTCGATTGCGATGGAGATGACCGGATCGGGAAAGTCGATGGATTCCAGCACCACCGGCTTATCTTCGTCGCACAACGTATCGCCGGTGGTTGCGGTTTTGAGGCCGACGGCGGCGGCGATGTCGCCGGCGTAGACTTCCTTGATCTCCTCGCGCTTGTTCGCGTGCATCTTGAGCAGGCGGCCCACTCGCTCACGCTTGCTGCGCGTCGAGTTGTAGACGGCGGCGCCGGAATTGATCGAGCCGGAGTACACGCGGAAAAACGTCAACGTGCCAACATACGGGTCGGTCATGATTTTGAAGGCAAGGGCCGAAAACGGCGCGTCGTCCTTCGCCGGTCGCTCCGCCGGCACGGTCTTACCGGGCTCCACGCCCTTGACCGGAGGAATATCGAGCGGCGAAGGCAGATAGTCGACGACCGCATCGAGCATCGGCTGCACTCCCTTGTTGCGAAACGCCGACCCGCACACTACTGGCACGATCTTGAGCGACAAGGTGCCGTGGCGAATGGCTTGGCGCAGCTCCGCCTCGGCGATCTCCTTTCCCTCGAGATATTTTTCCATGATCGCTTCGTCGCTGTCGGCCGCCGCCTCGATGACCTTTTCGCGGTACTCCTCGGCCTGGGCCTTGAGGTCTGCGGGAATCGGCTCCACGTGGAATTTTGCGCCAAGGCTTTCGTCTTCCCAGACGATCGCCTTCATGGCGATCAAATCGACGACACCGACAAACTTGTCCTCGGCGCCGATCGGTAGCTGCACCACGACTGGACGGGCGCCCAGCCGGTCTTCGACCATCTTGACGACGCGAAAAAAGTCCGCCCCCAGTCGGTCCATTTTGTTGACGAACGCCAAGCGGGGCACGCCGTACTTGTCGGCCTGACGCCAGACGGTTTCGGTCTGCGGCTCGACGCCGCCGACTGAGCAGAATACCGCCACGGCGCCGTCGAGCACGCGCAGCGAGCGTTCGACCTCAATGGTGAAATCGACGTGGCCTGGCGTATCGATGATGTTCACGCGGTGATCGCGCCAGAAGCAGGTGGTCGCCGCCGAGGTGATCGTGATGCCGCGCTCCTGCTCCTGGACCATCCAGTCCATCGTGGCGGTGCCTTCATGCACCTCGCCAAGCTTGTAGTTGATCCCGGTGTAGTAAAGGATGCGCTCCGTGGTCGTAGTTTTGCCCGCGTCGATGTGCGCCATGATCCCGATGTTGCGGGTCTTCTCAAGTGGAACGGTTCGTGCCATTGCTCTTCGCCCGGAAAAAAAAGAGGCGGTTCAACCGCCTCCTTTTACCAGCATGTTTCTTCGGCCAATTACCAGCGATAATGCGCGAAGGCACGATTGGCCTCCGCCATGCGGTGCGTGTCTTCCTTTTTTTTGATCGCCGTGCCGCGATTGTTGGCGGCATCGATCAACTCGGCCGCGAGCTTTTCCTCCATCGATTTTTCCGCGCGAGCGCGCGCCGAGTCGATAATCCAGCGCATGCTGAGCGAAAGCCGCCGCTGCGGGCGAACTTCTACCGGCACTTGGTACGTAGCGCCGCCGACGCGCCGCGAACGGACCTCGACGGTGGGCCGGCTGTTTTCGATGGCGCGCTTGAAAACGCCCAAGGAGTCTTCCTTGGTTTTCGCCGTGACGATATCCAGCGAGCGGTAGAAGATCGATTCCGCCACGCTCTTCTTGCCCTGATTCATGATCGTGTTGACAAACTTCGCGACCACCTTGTCCCCATACTTGGGGTCCGGCAGTATCTCCCGCTTTCGAACTTCGCCTTTGCGCGGCATAATTCCTACTTCGGCCTCTTGGCGCCGTACTTGGAGCGTCCTTGGCGCCGTTCCTGAACGCCGATCGAATCCAGAGTCCCGCGCACGATGTGATAACGCACTCCGGGGAGATCCTTGACGCGGCCGCCGCGAATCAGCACCACCGAGTGTTCCTGTAAATTGTGCCCGACGCCTGGAATGTACGAAGTCACCTCGATGCCGTTAGTGAGACGCACGCGGGCGACTTTGCGCAAGGCCGAGTTCGGTTTCTTCGGTGTTGAAGTGTACACGCGCGTGCATACGCCGCGCTTCTGCGGGCACCCTTGCAGCGCCGGCGCAGTGTTCTTGCGCCGTTGTTGCTCGCGGCTTTCGCGCACCAATTGACTAATCGTCGGCATAACTTCCCGTTCGCTGTTGGATTTTGGGAGTCCGTCGATCGAACTCCCATAGAGAAATCCTGTTACTAACAAAATAACTCATCGATGTCAAAGCGATTAGGCCCCGGCGGCCTCGGAAAGTCCGCCGATCGGACCCTCCGGTTCGTCGATCTCGATCTCCGGCTTGGAGTATCGCGCCAAACCCGTTCCCGCCGGGATCAAACGACCCATGATGACGTTCTCCTTTAAGCCGCAGAGGAGATCGACCTTGCCTTGAATCGCCGCCTCGGTGAGCACTTTGGTGGTTTCCTGGAACGAAGCCGCGGAAATAAAGCTCTCCGTCGAGAGCGACGCCTTGGTGATGCCGAGCAGCAGCGGCTCTGCTACCGCCGGCTTGCCGCGGTCGCCGAGCACCCGCTGATTCTCCTCATCGAAGCGCCACTTCTCGACCTGATCGCCGACCAGAAAGTCGCTGTCGCCGACTTCCTTGATGCGCACGCGGCGCAGCATCTGGCGCACGATCACTTCAATATGTTTGTCATTGATGCGCACGCCCTGGAGGCGGTAGATTTCCTGCACTTCGTCGACCAAATACTTGGCCAGCGCCTTTTCTCCCAGAATGTTCAAGATGTCGTGGGGATTCGACGAGCCGTCCATCAGCGCCTCGCCGGCCCGGATCTTGTCGCCGTCGTGCACGCTGATGTGCTTGCCCTTGGGAATCAGGTACTCGCGCGGCTCGCCGACCTCGGGAGTCACGATCACTTTGCGCTTGCCTTTGGTGTCCTTGCCGAAGGAGACGATGCCGTCGATCTCGGTGATGACGGCGAACTCTTTGGGCTTGCGCGCCTCGAACAGCTCCGCCACCCGCGGCAAACCGCCCGTGATATCCTTGGTCTTGGTGGTTTCGCGCGGGATCTTCGCCACCGCGTCGCCGGCGAACACCGTCTGGCCTTCCTGAACGTTGATATGCGCGCCGACCGGAATGAGATAGCGCGCCTCCGCGGTCCCGGACAGCCGCGCGGTCTGTCCTTCCACGTCTTTGATCGAGATGCGCGGCCGTTTGTCGATGTCCTTCGAATCGGTGATGACTTTGGTCGACAAGCCGGTGCGCTCATCGACCTTTTCTTCCATCGTCACGCCTTCGATCATGTCGCCGAATTTTACGACGCCGCTCACCTCGGTGAGAATCGGAATCGTATAGGGGTCCCACTCGGCCAAAAGCTCACCCGCCTTGACCGGAGCGGCGTCCTTTTTCTTGAGCTTGGCGCCGTACACCACCGGATACCGCTCGCGCTCGCGCTCACGGCCCTTTTCGCCCTCCGGATAATCCACGATCGCGATTTCGCCGTTGCGGTTCATCACCACCAGATCGCCGTCTTTATTGGTCACGGTGATGACGTTGACGAACTTGAGGAAACCGTCGTTGCGCGATTCCAGAGTGGTTTGCTCGGCGCGCCGGCTCGCCGTGCCGCCGATGTGAAAGGTCCGCATGGTGAGCTGGGTGCCGGGCTCGCCGATCGATTGGGCGGCGATCACACCGACCGCTTCGCCCAGGTTGATCATGTGCCCGCGCCCGAGATCGCGGCCGTAACACATGCCGCACACGCCGCGCCGCGAAGCGCAGGTCAACACCGAGCGGATTTTGATCCGCTCCAAACCGGCGTCCTCGATGCGCTGCACCAGTTCTTCGTTGATTTCCTGGTTCGCCTTGACGATCACGTCGCCGGTAAACGGATCGCGAATCTCTTCCAACGCGACCCGCCCGAGCACGCGGTCGCCGAGCGGCTCGATGATCTCGCCGCCCTCCATCAACGGCGTCATTTCGATGCCGTCCATGGTGCCGCAATCATCCTCGCCGATCACCGCGTCCTGGGCAACGTCGACGAGCCGGCGGGTCAAGTACCCCGAGTTGGCGGTTTTCAAGGCGGTGTCGGCCAGGCCTTTGCGCGCGCCGTGGGTCGAGATGAAGTACTGCAACACGGTCAGGCCCTCGCGAAAGTTGGCCGTGATCGGCGTCTCGATGATTTCGCCGGAGGGCTTTGCCATCAGACCGCGCATGCCGGCGAGCTGGCGGATCTGCTGCGCGCTGCCGCGGGCGCCCGAGTCGGCCATCATGAAGATCGGATTGAAACTCGGCAGCGAAATTTCGCGGCCCTGGTCGTCGATCACTTTTTCCGAGCCCAGATCGCGCAACATTTCGTCGGCGATCCGATCCGTAACCTCGGCCCAAATGTCGACGACCTTGTTGTAGCGCTCGCCGTCGGTGATCAAGCCGTTCTTGTACTGTTCCTCGATCTCGCGCACGTCGTCGTGCGCCTTCTTGAGCAGCTCCTCCTTGCTCGGCGGGATCACCATGTCCTTGATCGAAATCGAGATGCCGGCGCGGGTCGCGTTTTCATAGCCGATGTCCTTGAGCCGGTCGGCGAGAATGACCGTCGCCTTGTTTCCGGCCAGGCGGTAGCTGACGTCGATCAAGTTGGCGAGCTCCTTCTTTTTCATGATGCGATTGACTTCGCGAAACGGAATCACCGACGGGACAATCTCGTAGAGCAGCACGCGCCCGGCGGTGGTGTCGATGCGCTCGCCGTTGATGCGCACCGTAATCGGCGCCTGTAGATCGATCTCAGCCTGATCGTAGGCAATACGCACTTCAGTGGGACTGCTGAACAAACGGCCGCTGCCCTTGGCGTGCAGCCGATCGCGAGTCATGTAATACAGGCCGAGAACGATATCCTGGGTCGGCACGATGATCGGCTTGCCGTTGGCCGGCGACAGGATATTGTTCGTCGACATCATCAGCGCGCGCGCCTCGACCTGGGCCTCGACCGAAAGCGGCACGTGCACCGCCATCTGGTCGCCGTCGAAGTCCGCGTTGTATGCGGCGCACACCAACGGATGAAGCTGGATCGCCTTGCCCTCGATCAGAATCGGCTCGAAGGCTTGGATCCCGAGGCGGTGCAACGTCGGCGCGCGGTTGAGGAGCACGGGGTGCTCGCGGATCACTTCGTCGAGGATATCCCACACCTCCGGCAGTTCCCGCTCGACCATTTTCTTGGCGCTCTTGATCGTCGTCACGTGGCCGCGCTCTTCGAGCTTGTTGTAGATGAACGGCTTAAAGAGCTCGAGGGCCATCTTCTTCGGCAGGCCGCACTGATGCAGACGCAGCTCCGGACCGACCACGATCACCGAGCGCCCGGAATAATCGACCCGTTTGCCGAGCAGGTTTTGGCGGAAGCGGCCGGTTTTGCCCTTGAGCATGTCGCTCAAGGATTTGAGCGGCCTGCGATTTTGGCCGGTGATCGCGCGGCCGCGCCGGCCGTTATCGAACAAGGCGTCGACGGCCTCTTGCAGCATGCGCTTCTCGTTGCGGATGATCATGTCCGGCGCGCTCAATTCCATCAGCCGCTTCAGGCGATTGTTGCGGTTGATCACCCGGCGATAGAGGTCGTTCAGATCGGAGGTCGCGAAACGGCCGCCGTCGAGCGGCACCAGCGGCCGCAGATCGGGAGGGATGACCGGGACGACTTCCATCACCATCCATTCCGGCCGGTTGCCCGAGCTGCGAAAGGCGTTCATAACCTTCAGCCGCTTGGCCATTTTTTTGCGCCGCACTTCGGAATTGGCATCGCGCATTTCCTGGCGCAGGTCTTCACAAAGCTTGGGGACGTCGATCGCCTTGAGCAGCTTGCGAATGGCTTCGGCGCCCATCTCGGCGACGAATTTGCCGCCGAACTCCTCCACCACCTTGCGGTAGCGGGCCTCGGTCAGAAGCTCTTTGCATTGGAGCGGCGTCTCACCCGGATCGATGACGACGTAAGACTCAAAGTAGAGGACCTTCTCGATTTCTTTGAGCGACATGTCGAGCAGCGCGCCGATCCGGCTCGGCAAGCTCTTGAGAAACCAGATGTGCACCACCGGCGTGGCGAGCTCGATATGGCCCATGCGCTCGCGGCGCACCTTGGACTGGATGACCTCGACGCCACACTTCTCGCAGACCACGCCGCGATGGCGCATGCGCTTATACTTGCCGCAATTGCACTCGTAATCCTTGGTCGGCCCGAAAATTTTCGCGCAGAAGAGCCCGTCGCGCTCGGGTTTGAAGGTTCGATAATTGATCGTCTCGGGTTTTTTAACCTCGCCGTGAGACCACGAGCGAATCTTTTCCGGCGACGCCACGGAAACTTTGATCGCGTTGAAAGCGATTGGATTCTTTGGCTTTTCAAACAAATTGAATAGATCTTCCATAAAATGCACCACCTCCGATTTGAGCGCACAGCCCGACCGAGTTGGTTTACTTTTCCTCGACTAACTCCACGTCGAGCCCCAAGCTCTGGAGCTCCTTGACCATGACGTTGAACGATTCCGGCAGTCCAGGCTCGAGCAAATTGTCGCCCTTGACGATCGCCTCGTACATACGCGTTCTGCCGACCACGTCGTCCGATTTGACCGTGAGCATTTCCTGTAGGGTGTAGGCCGCGCCGTACGCCTCCAGTGCCCAGACTTCCATTTCGCCCAAGCGCTGGCCGCCGAATTGCGCCTTGCCGCCCAGCGGCTGCTGCGTCACGAGCGAATAGGGACCGGTCGAGCGCGCGTGAATCTTGTCGTCCACCAAATGATGAAGCTTCATGATGTACATGACGCCGACCGTTACTTTGCCGTCGAAAGGCTCACCGGTCCGGCCATCGTGGAGCGTCACCTGACCGGTCGCCGGCAACCCCGCTTTCTTGAACAGGTTAAAAATTTCCTCCTCGGCGGCGCCGTCGAAGACCGGCGAGGCGATGTGCACGCCGTCGCGGTACTTTTCCGCCAGCTTGACAATTTCCGCCTCCTTGGCGCCGTCGATGAGTTCATTGGCCTCGCGCATGGCGAGATAATCCTTCAACCGCCGGCGCAAGCCGTCGCCGTCGCCGGCGTGGGCGCGCAACAAGTCGTCAATCTGCCGGCCGAGGCTGCGCGCCGCCCAACCGAGGTGCGCTTCCAGGATCTGCCCGACGTTCATGCGCGACGGGACACCGAGCGGATTGAGCACGACGTCGACCGGCGTTCCGTCTTCCAGATACGGCATGTCTTCTTCCGGCAAAATACGGGAAATGACGCCCTTGTTGCCGTGCCGGCCCGCCATCTTGTCGCCCACTTGCAGCTTGCGCTTGATGGCGACGAATACTTTGACCATCTTGATCACGCCGGGCGGCAGCTCGTCGCCGGCCTTCAGTTTCTCGATCTTGTCCTCGAAATTGCGCTTGATCAGGTTGACCTGACTGGTCGTGCTCTCGATGATCCGTCCGAGCTCGCTTTCCACCGATTCGTTATCGACCCGAATCTCGCTCCAGTACGACATCGGCAGCTGCTCGATATCCTCTTCGGTCAACTCTTGACCCTTGTTGAGCAGCACCTTGCGGCTGTCGTCGCTGATGCGCCCGGCCAAGCGGCGCCCGGCCAGGAGCTTTTTCAGACGCCGCAATGCGCCGTCCTGCAGAATGCGAATCTCGTCGTGCTGGTCTTTTCTGAGCCGGATGATCTCGTCTTCCTCGATGGTTTTGCTGCGATCGTCCTTGCCGAGACCCTTGCGCGAGAAAATCCGCACGTTGATCACCGTGCCCTCGACTCCCGGCGGCACCCGCAACGAGGTATCGCGCACCTCGCCGGCTTTCTCGCCGAAAATCGCCCGCAGCAGCTTCTCCTCAGGCGAAAGCTGAGTTTCGCCCTTGGGCGTGATCTTGCCGACCAGGATATGGCCCGGCTTGACCTCCGCGCCGATGCGGATGATGCCGCTGTCGTCGAGGTCGGTGAGCGCCTCATCGCCGACGTTCGGAATATCGCGGGTGATCTCTTCGGGGCCGAGCTTGGTGTCGCGCGACACGCATTCGAATTCTTCGATGTGGATCGACGTGTAGATGTCTTCCTTGACCACCCGCTCGCTGATCAAGATCGAATCTTCAAAATTGTAGCCGCCCCACGGCATCAGCGCCACGACCACGTTGCGGCCGAGGGCGAGCTCGCCCATCTCGGTAGACGGCCCGTCGGCGATGACTTCCCCCGCCTTGACCTGATCACCAACCACGACAATCGGCCGCTGGTTGATGCAGGTATTCTGGTTGGACCGCTGGTACTTGATCAGGTTGTAAATATCGACGCCCGTGTCGCGCGCGCCCGTGGCCTTGTCGGCCTTGATAACGATGCGCGCCGAATCGACCCCTTCCACCATGCCGTCGCGCCGAGCGACGATCGTGACGCCCGAATCCCGCGCCACGATTTTTTCCATACCCGTACCGACAAACGGCGCTTCGGTTCTGAGCAAAGGCACCGCCTGGCGCTGCATGTTCGAGCCCATGAGCGCACGATTGGCGTCGTCGTTTTCGAGAAACGGGATCAACGACGCCGCCACGCTCACGAGCTGGTTGGGTGAGACGTCCATGAAGTTGACTTCTTCCGGCCGCGCCATGACGAACTCGCCGCCTTTGCGCGCGGAAACCAAATCGATGGTGAAGTTGCCGCGGCCATCGATGGGCGCGTTGGCCTGGGCGATGACGTGATCCTCTTCCTCGAGAGCCGAGAGATAGCGGATGCGATCGGTTACCCGGCCGTTCTCCACTTCGCGGTAAGGCGTCTCGATAAAGCCGAAATCGTTGACCCGCGCGTAGGTGGTCAGCGACGCGATCAAGCCGATGTTCGGCCCTTCCGGCGTTTCGATCGGACAGACCCGGCCGTAGTGGGTCGGATGCACGTCACGCACTTCGAAGCCGGCGCGCTCGCGCGTCAAACCGCCGGGACCGAGAGCCGACAGCCGCCGCTTGTGGGTGATCTCGGAGAGCGGGTTGGTCTGATCCATGAACTGGGAAAGCTGGCTCGATCCGAAAAATTCCTTGAGCGCGGCGGAAACCGGCTTGTAGTTGATCAGCTCCTGCGGCATCAACGTTTCGATGTCCTGCAGGCTCATTTTTTCCTTGATCGCCCGCTCCATGCGTACCAGGCCGACGCGAAAATGGTTCTCCACCAGCTCGCCGACCGCGCGCACCCGCCGGTTGCCGAGATGATCGATATCGTCGACCGAGCCGTTGCCGTTTTTCAGCTCCATCAGGTAGCGCACGACTTCGAGGATATCCTCTTTGCGCAAGGTTCCCTGCTCTAGAGGGATATTCAACTTCAGCCGGTGATTGAGCTTGAGCCGTCCGACTTTGGAGAGATCGTAGCGATCCGGATTGAAAAACAGGTTGTTGAAAAAATTGGTCGCCGACTCCACCGTCGGCGGATCGCCCGGACGCAAGCGCCGGTAAATCTCCAGGATCGCATCCTGGGGGGATTTGATGCGGTCCTGCAGCAACGTGTTGCGCAGGTAAGGGCCGACGCTCGATTCGTCGATAAACAGCACTTCGATTTGATGAATTCCTTTTTCGCGAATCACGTCGAGCTTTTCCTGGGTGATCTCCTGATTGCATTCGACGAGCACTTCTTTGGTCTGCGGATCGACGATGTCATGGGAGGCCACCCGCCCGAGGATTTCCTCCAAAGCGATCGGCACGTGCTTGATCTTCGCCGCTTCCATCTGGCGCAGGATCGGCCGGGTGAACTTCTTGCCTTCCTTGACGATGACCTCGTTGCTCTTGGGATCGCGCACGTCGGCGCTCACCTTGGCGCCGAACAGCTGGCTCGGATTGAAGACCAGCGAGACCTTGCGCCCGTCAAACACCACTCCGTCGCTCCGATAATAGTAGTTGAGCAGGTCTTCGGTGGTCATGCCGAGCGCGCGCAGCAGCACCGTGGCATGGAACTTACGCCGGCGGTCGATGCGCACGTAAACAATATCGCGCGGGTCGAATTCCAGGTCCACCCAAGAGCCGCGGTACGGGATCACCCGCGCCGAGTAGAGCAGCTTGCCGCTGGCGTGGGTTTTCCCCTTGTCGTGCTCGAAAAATACTCCGGGCGAGCGATGAAGCTGGCTGACGATCACCCGCTCGGTGCCGTTGATCATGAACGTGCCGTTGGTCGTCATGAGCGGAATCTCGCCGAAATAGACTTCCTGCTCTTTGACGTTCTTGATGCTGCGCGACCCGGATTGTTGATCGACGTCCCACAGAACCAGTTGCACCGTGACCTTCAACGGTGCAGCGAAGGTCATGCCGCGTTGATGGCATTCCTCGACGTCGTACTTGGGCTCGCCCAACGAGTAGCTGACAAACTCCAACGACGAGGTCTCGTTGAAGTCTTTGATCGGAAAAACCGAGCGAAAAACCTCCTGCAAACCCATGTTCTGGCGCTCGGTGGGCGCCGCGTCCTTTTGCAGGAAAAGGTCGTAGGAGTTCTTTTGAATTTCGATTAAGTAAGGCAGCTCAATGATCTTTCTGATTCTTCCAAAGCTCCGTCGAAATCTTAAGTTATTGGCAACTTGAAACGCCATGCGCACTCCTTGTCGAACTTTCGGTCAACGATCCAGCAGAGAGATACTTGTCCCGCGGCCGGACGACCTACTTGACCTCGACTTTCGCGCCCTGCTCCTCAAGTTTCTTCTTGATGGTCTCGGCTTCGGCCTTGGCGACGCCTTCTTTGACCGGCTTTGGCGCGCCATCGACCAGATCCTTGGCCTCTTTCAGGCCGAGCCCGGTAAGCTCGCGCACGACTTTGATCACCTGGATCTTTTTCTCGCCCGCCTCGGCGAGAATGACGTTGAACTCGGTCTTTTCTTCGACCGCCGCCGCCGGCCCCGCCGCTGCGGCGGCCACCGCAACCGGCGCCGCCGCGCTGACCCCGAGCTCTTCTTCAAGCTCCTTCACCAGGGCCGCCGCGTCCATCAAGGTCATGTTTTTAATAAAATCCTTAACTTGCTCTCTCGATACGCCTTCCATAAATCCCCCCTTGTAGTTTTTGCTTGAGAAATGTTTCGGTTACTCACCTTTTGCCTTGCGCAACGATTCGATGAGCCGCACCACGCGCGCGCCGGGCTCTTGAATGAGCCGGACCAACTGAGTCGCCGGCGCATTGATCGTCGCCAGCAATTTGGCCTGGAGCTCGGGCTTGCTCGGCATCTGCGACAGGATTTTGACTCCGGCCGTATCCATGAACTTGCCCTCGAACACGCCGCCCTTGATCCTGAGCCTGTCGTGGTCATCGGCGAACTTGATCACGGCCTTGGACAACATCACCGGATCGTCGTACCCAAACACCCAACCATTGGGCCCTTCGAGCAATTTATCAAGGTCGCCGAAGACCGTTCCTTGGAGGGCGCGGCGCACCAGGGTATTTTTAATGACTTGGTACTCGCCCGACGCCTCGCGGATCTCGCGCCGCAACCGAGTGATTTGCGCCACGCTGAGCCCCCGGTATTCCGTGACGATCGCCAGCTTGGCGGATTTTAAACGCTGATGTACCGCGGCTACCGTTTCGGCTTTTTCGCCGTAGCTGGCACGGACAACTTCCACTTCCGACATTCCATTCTCCCGAACGCCTGGTTGGCGTAGCGAATCCTTGAATCTTGCCTCGACTAGGCGGCCATGGCTCTGACCTGAGTCAAGTCGATCTTGATGCCCGGCCCCATGGTCGTGGTCACCGTCACGCCCTTGACATAGTTACCCTTGGCGGAGGCAGGTTTTGCGCGCAAAACGGACAAGAGCACGGCGCGGGCGTTTTCAATCAACTGCTCGGGCCCAAACGAGGCCTTGCCGAGCGGCACATGAACGATGCCGGCCTTGTCGACCCGAAACTCCAGCTTCCCGGCTTTGATTTCCTTCACCGCTTTGCCGATGTCCATGCTCACCGTGCCGGTCTTGGGGTTGGGCATGAGCCCGCGCGGACCGAGAACCTTGCCGATCCGGCCAACCGCCGCCATCATGTCCGGCGTGGCCACCGCCTTATCGAACTCCAGCCAGCCTTCGCTAATCTTCTTGATCAAATCGTCGCTGCCCACGAAATCGGCGCCCGCATCCTGCGCTTCCTTCTCTTTCTCGCCCTTGGCGAACGCAAGAACGCGCACAGCCTTGCCCATTCCGTGGGGCAGGGTCACCGTGCCGCGAATATTCTGGTCTGCTTGACGTGGATCGACGCCCAGACGAATCGACATCTCTACGGTCTCGTCGAACTTGGCCCGCGCGGTTTCTTTGGCGAGACGCAGGCTGTCTTCCAACAAATAGCGCTGATTCCGATCGACTTTGGCGAGCGCACTTCGATAGCTTTTTCCACTCATGGCCTATCCTCTTTTGAACTGGGCAAAATTTCAGCCGATGCAATCGGACTCTAGCCTTCGACTTCCAAGCCCAGACTGCGGGCGGTGCCTTCAACGGACTTCTCCGCCGCCGCAAGATCCTTGGCGGTCAAATCCTTGAATTTCAGCTCCGCGATTTGGCGCACCTGAGCGCGCGTGACTTTGCCGGCCTTGGTCTTGCCCGGATCCGACGAACCTTTCTCAAGGCCGGCGGCCTTTTTCAGCAGCACGGAGGCCGGCGGCGTCTTTGTGATAAAGGTAAACGACCGATCGGCATAGACCGTAATGATCACCGGCGTGATCATTCCCTGCTGCGCCTGCGTGGCGGCGTTGAACGTCTTGCAAAACTCCATAATGTTGACGCCGCGCTGGCCGAGCGCCGGGCCGACCGGCGGGCTCGGATTGGCCTGGCCAGCAGGTATTTGCAGCTTGATTTCGCCGATGACTTTCTTGGCCATTGCTTTCTGATCCTCGGTTTAGTTTCGCTCCACTTGCACGAACTCGAGTTCCACCGGAGTCGCCCGCCCAAAGATGCTGATCAAAACCCTGAGCTTTCCCTTGTCCGGCTTGACCTCTTCGACCACACCATTGAAGTCGGCGAACGGACCGTCGACCACCTTGACGTTCTCCCCGACGGAAAACAGCACGCGCGGTTTGGGCTTGATCGCGCCTTCTTCCATTTGCTGGGTGATCGCCCGGACTTCTTCATCGCTGACCGACGGCGGATTGGTGCTCCCGCCGACAAATCCGGTGATCTTGGGGGTCTCTTTGACCACGTGCCAAGTGTCGTCACTCAACTCCATTTGCACCAGAATGTAGCCGGGAAAAAATTTCCTCGAAGAAGTCTTCTTTTTACCCTTGACCAACTCGACGACTTTTTCCACCGGCACGAGAATCTCGCCGAAGAGATCTTGCTTGCCAAGCGCTTTGATTCGCTCTTCGAGCGCCGCTTTGGCCTTCTGTTCATAGCCCGAGAAGGTGTGAACGATGTACCACTGTTTCGCCATAGGGGAGACCTTCGATCACCCAATGATGGCCTGAACGGCTTTGGTTAAAGCCAGATCGACCACAGCCAGATAAGCCGAGATCAGCAGAACGACGATGATCACAACCATGGTAGCCGCGTAGGTTTCCTTACGCGCGGGCCAATGAACTTTCTTGAGCTCCTGCCAGGCCTCTTGGACGAAGTCGGTGCCATGCCGCACCGCGTCTTGGAGCTTTTGAATCCAATCCATGAAAACACCAGATCGCAGTAAGCTGGCGGGTCAGGCAGGACTCGAACCTGCAACAACCGGATTTGGAGTCCGGCGCTCTACCAATTGGAGCTACTGACCCCCTGTATCCTTAAGTTAGACTTTTACCTCACGATGCAGGGTGTGCGTCCGACACGACGAACAAAACTTTTTGAGAGCCAGTTTTTCCGTGGTTGTCTTTCGGTTTTTGCTCGAGGTGTAGTTCTTCCGCTTACATTTGTCACAAGCGAATCCGACGAGTTCTCGCATAACTCCGCCTTTCTGCCGAGGTCGCTTACTGAACGATCTTGGTGACCACGCCCGCGCCGACGGTGCGCCCGCCTTCGCGAATGGCGAACTTCAACCCATCATCCATCGCAACCGGAGTAATCAATTCGATCTCGACATTGATATTGTCCCCAGGCATGACCATTTCCGTGCCCTCCGGCAACTTGACGACTCCGGTAACGTCGGTCGTACGAAAATAGAATTGGGGGCGATAACCGTTGAAAAATGGCGTATGACGACCTCCTTCTTCCTTGGTAAGGACGTAAGCCTCGGCGTTGAACCTAGTGTGCGGCGTGATGCTGGCCGGCTTGGCCAACACCTGACCGCGCTCGACCTCCTCGCGTTTGGTGCCGCGGAGTAGCACGCCGATATTGTCGCCTGCCCGGCCCTCGTCGAGCAGCTTGCGGAACATCTCCACCCCGGTCGCCACGGTCTTCTGGGTCGCTTTAAAGCCGACAATTTCGATTTCTTCGCCGACCTTGACGATGCCGCGCTCGACGCGGCCGGTGACTACGGTGCCGCGGCCGCTGATGGTGAAAACGTCCTCGACGGGCATCAGGAACGGCTTATCGATATCGCGCACCGGCTCCTGCACGAACGAATCCACCGCCTCCATCAGTTTTAAGATCGCGCCTTCTCCCATCTCCGAGGTGTCGCCTTCCAGAGCCTTGAGCGCGCTGCCGATGATGATCGGTGTGTCGTCGCCGGGAAACTTGTACTTGGACAGGAGTTCGCGGACTTCGAGCTCGACCAGATCGAGCAGCTCTTTGTCGTCGACCATGTCGGCCTTGTTGAGAAAAACCACGATCGCCGGAACCCCGACTTGACGCGCCAAGAGAATATGCTCGCGGGTTTGCGGCATCGGGCCGTCGGCGGCCGAGACGACCAGAATCGCGCCGTCCATCTGCGCCGCTCCGGTAATCATGTTTTTTACGTAATCGGCATGGCCGGGACAATCGACGTGGGCGTAATGGCGTTTGTCGGTTTCATATTCGACGTGCGCGATATTGATCGTGACGCCGCGTTCTCTCTCCTCCGGCGCCTTATCGATCTGGTCATATGCGAGAAATTTCGCCTTGCCCTGCTTCTCCAGAACTTTCGTGATGGCCGCGGTCAGAGTCGTCTTGCCATGATCGACGTGCCCAATCGTGCCGATGTTCAGGTGCGGCTTCTTTCGCTCGAATTTCGCTTTGCTCATCTCATCCTCCTATGATTTGCCGATCAATTCTTCACCTTCTTCACGCTGTAAAATTCCGCGCCTGCCGCGTCGAATTGGGCCAAAGCCCAGGAGCGGGATCGAACCGCCGACCTCGTCCTTACCAAGGACGTGCTCTACCGACTGAGCTACCTGGGCATAGCAGTCGACGGCATAGCAAGCGGCTCACTTTGCCGTCCGCAACGGCGAATTGGAATTCCCGATAGCTATCATCCGTCGGCCTTACGCAAAATTGGAGCGGGAAACGGGACTCGAACCCGCGACCCCAAGCTTGGAAGGCTTGCGCTCTACCAACTGAGCTATTCCCGCAATCGAAAATGGTGGAGAGGGAAGGATTCGAACCTTCGAAGGCATCGCCGGCAGATTTACAGTCTGCTCCCTTTGGCCACTCGGGAACCTCTCCTTGTTTCCCTTCACCCCATTTAAATAAATAAAAAACTGATTCGAGTAGAGTATGACGATTCAGAACCCTGCTGGCTGGAGCTGGCGATAGGACTTGAACCTACAACCTGCTGATTACAAATCAGCTGCTCTGCCGTTGAGCTACGCCAGCCTTCAGACCCGGGCGTCATTTGCGCGCGCCGGCGCCACCACTTAAATTCACCTATAAGATCAACAGCTTGAGTAAGAACCACGCAAGGTCACGTGCCACGTTTCATAAACCTCACTGTGGCGGTTGGACGCACCTAGCCCCGGATACGCCGATTCTCTATTTGTAAACGGGTATTTAAAGCATCTCCAGGATTTCTTGTCAACAGCTTAACCCTAGCTGCTGGAGAGTTTTGTAAAATTCCACAAATTGCGCTGCTCTTAGCTCTGCGGCAAAGGGCGACCGCCCCCGCCGATTCGCGCTTGGCGCACCAGCTCGTAGAGGAATACCGCTCCCGCAACGGAAACATTGAGGGAGGAAACTGCGCCAAGCATGGGAATGGATACCGCAAAGTCGCATTCCCGCAGATTGATAGAGCGCACGCCCCTTCCCTCGCTACCGACGAGTATGCCCAGCCTGGCGGGGAAATTTCTCTCATATATCGTTTCTGGGCTGTCCGCATCCAGGCCGACAATCCAGAAATTATGTTCTTTCAGGTCCACGATCGCGCGGCGCAGATTGGTCACTTTTACGATATTGACATGATGCGTCGCTCCCGCAGCCGCCTTTACCGCGATCGGACCTACATCTGCCGAGCGATCCTTGGGAATCACGATATAGCGAACGCCCGCGGCATCCGCAGTCCGGATGAGCGCGCCGAAGTTTCGCGGATCGGTCAAACCGTCCAGGATCAGAATGCGCTCTGAGATCGCGGGGGCGGCGATTCGCTCGATCATGCCCGAGAATGGAAAATAGTGATATGCCCTGACCCGCGCCACGACCCCTTGGTGGCGGCGCCCCCCCACCAGTTTGTCGAGCACCTTAGGATTCACGCCAACCAGTCGAACATTTCGTCGTTGCGCTTCCTGACGAACCAATCGCAGCGCCGCGCGGTCCGAAACTTCGGAAAGCAAGACCTCCGCAACGTCTTGGGAGGTCGCCTTGAGGGCTTCGAGAACCGGGTTGACGCCAAAAATCAAGTCTCGATTATCTTTTGTCATCGACGCGGCAATCTGTTTCTATCTTCAAGGATTTTACATCGACTTACACAACGGTTAACATAACTGCACCGTGAAGCGACGCATCCTTTTTCGTTATCTTGTTGCCGAGATTCTGCCGCCCTTTTTTGTCGGTCTTCTGGCGTTCACGTTTATCTTGCTGGTCGGCCGCATGGTGAAGCTTATCGAGTTGGTCGTGACTCGTGGCGTTCCTTTGCTGCAAATTGGCAAGCTCTTTTCCTTGATCCTGCCGACGTTTCTCGAAATGACCGTTCCCATGGCTTTCCTGCTCGCGATCCTGCTCGGACTCGGGCGCCTGTCAAACGATCAGGAGATCCTTGCAATGAAAGCTTCAGGAGTGAGTCCGACCCAGGTTCTCTGGCCCGTCGCGGTGATCGCGCTGATCATCGCCTTGGCAACTCTGGCTTTGACGCTGTTCGTACGACCAGCGGCGAACTTCGCACTAAAGAAGGAACTTTACAATGTCGCCAAGAGCCGCATCGGCACGGCGCTTAAGGAGAAGGTTTTCAACGATGACTTTCCCAGAATATTGATCTATGTAGAGGAAATCATTCCCCCCGGAAATACCGCCCAGGGAGTGTTGATCGTCGATAACCGCGACAAGGCGCGAGAGGATATTATTCTGGGTAAGGTCGCCCGCATCACGACCGATGAGGAAACGAACAGCCTCGGTCTTCGTCTTTTCGACGGGTCCATCTATGAGCGTGAAAAGAGCCGTCCCGGCTTTAGCCAAACCCGTTTTAATATCTACGATTTCAAGCTCGATCTCGACGAATTGGTCGGTCCGGTTAGGCAGCGAGAATCGGGGCCCAAAGAGATGCCGCTCTCCGATCTACTGACTTCAATCGACGAAAAGCAGAGCCGGGGCGTCGACGCGATTCCCGAAAGAATGGAGTTGCATCAGCGGATTTCGTTCGGATTTGTTCCGCTGATCTTTTGCCTGCTCGGAGTCTCCCTGACTCTGCTTCCCCGCGCATCGCGGGCAAATCGATCCTGGGGATTGGTCATATGTGTTGTGTGGATCATGATCTACTACGCGCTGCTTTCCTTGGGCAAAGCCCTCGGCGACAAAAACATTCTTCACCCGGTGCCAGCGCTGTGGCTGCCAAATCTGGTCGTGGGCGGTATCGGTTTTCACTTTTTCAAGCAGGCGCTGCGCGAGACGCCGCTGGCTCTTCCGAAACTGTTTGAGAACGCCGCAGGATCGGCCGGACGCATGGCGCACATGCTCAAGCTGAGAGCGCGCAACTAAAAAAGCTCGTGGCGAAGAGAATCCAGTTCAAGTTTCTTCCGATTGGCAGCATCCTCGACCGTTATTTGGCGGGGGGGTTCCTGCGCATCTTCGCCATCAGTTTGGCCGTCATTACTTCGCTTTACACGACCATCGATTTCTTCGATAGAATCGGCAACTTGCTGGAGGCCGGCGCAAGCGCGTCGAGCATCGCACGCTATTTTTTCTACAAAGCTCCGCTGCTCATTTCTCGCGTGATCGGATTTGCGGTGCTTTTTTCCACACTGTTTTGCCTCGGCGCGCTCGCGCGCGCCCACGAGATTACGGCGCTTCGCTCAAGCGGCATCTCAGTCGAGCGGATTGGTTCGCCGCTGCTGATCCTTGGAATTCTGATCTGCGCCCTCACCTTCGTGTGGAATGAAACCCTCGTGCCGATCTTTACACGCAACTCACAAAACATCTACAAATCCGAAATCAAAAACCGCCAGCAAAAAAGCGTTTTGGGCACGCACGACCTTTGGATGCGGGGCGACGCAAGCTTCATCAACGTCGATTATTTCGACGCGCGCAACGCCACCATCGAAGATGTCACAATCTTTTTGCTGAACCGCGATTTCAGCCTGCGGGCGCTAGTGGAGGTGCCCAAGGCCCAATGGATCGACAACGCCTGGCGCACCGACCAGGCCACGGAATGGAGTTTCATGTCGGATGGAAAGACGGTCCAGCAAAAAATCACCACGGCACTGCCGATCGTCGAAACTCCCGACGACCTTAAATTGCTGGCTCGGGACGCCGAAGAATTTTCTTACTTCGAATTGCAGAGACAGATCAACGATATGAGAAATAAAGGCATCGATACGACGGCCTACGAAGTCGATCTGCAGACAAAGCTGGCGCTGCCCTTCGTCGCTCCGTTGATGGTCTTCCTGGCCATCCCCTTCGCGCTCAAGCGACAACTGAGCGGTAGCCTTTCGCTGAGCTTTGGTATCACGATGATCATCGGCTTTGGCTATTGGGTTCTCGTCGCATTCTGCGTTTCCCTCGGCCACAGCGGAGCTATGCCGTCCTGGATTTCCGCATGGCTGCCCAACTTCATCTTCGTCCTGATCGCCGCGTTTTTCTTCACCGCGGAAGAATAAACTTACCGGCAGCCGACAAAGCTCCGGCAACATCATCCTGGGAAGCTCGCGTAGGGTTGACGGCGGCCTAGAAACTGATGAGTCCGACGGGAGCTGCAACGGCTGTTAGATTACCGAGTCCGCCGAGCAGCGAAAGCAATACAGACCCTCTAACGTTTTGAGTACTGCGGCCGCTTGCGTGCTTTGTGCCGGCCGTATTTCTTCCGTTCGACGGCGCGCGGATCGCGAGTAACGAATCCGGCTTTCTTGAGAGGCGAGCGAAAATCAGGGTTTACCTGCATCAACGCGCGGGTGATTCCGTGGCGGATGGCGCCAGCCTGGCCGGAGTTTCCACCCCCGGCAACATTCACGTCAATATCGAAGCTACTCCCGGTCTGCGTAAGATCAAATGGCTGGAGCACAATCATCCGGGCGGTTTCGCGGCCGAAGTACTCTTGCAATGAGAGATTGTTAATGAGGATTTTACCTTTGCCGGGTCTCAAAAAAACCCGCGCCACTGAAGTTTTTCTGCGTCCGGTAGCTGTGAATACTTTGTCCGCCATTCATTCGACTCCTACGCTACGATCGCCAGAGGCTGCGGTTTTTGCGCGTCGTGGGGATGCTCCGGGCCCGCGTATACCTTCAGCTTTGTGACCAATTTACGGCTCAAACGGTTCTTGGGAAGCATGCCCTTCACCGCAATCTTTATTAGCTCTTCCGGTTTTTCTTGCAGCATCTGTGCGGCAGTTCGCTCGCGGATGCCGCCGGGATACTCTGTATGTCGAAAATATACCTTCTTCTCCAGCTTCGCGCCCGTGAGCTTCACGCCGGCGGCATTGACGACGACAACGAAATCGCCCGCGTCCTGGTTCGGCGTAAAAATCGGCTTGTGCTTGCCGCGCAAGACTTTGGCGATTTCTGTTGCCATCCGCCCAAGGACCATTCCTTGAGCATCAACAATGTACCAGCGTCGTTGGGACAAGGCTTCTTCTTTATTCATTGCCGCTCCAAGGCTCACGATCTACAAAGAAGCACTTAAAAAATGGCGGGGCCGACGAGACTCGAACTCGCGACCTCCGGCGTGACAGGCCGGCGTTCTAACCAACTGAACTACGACCCCGATATTATTCTGTTAACGAGACCTCTGGTGGGCGGTACAGGATTTGAACCTGTGACCCCCGGCTTGTAAGGCCGATGCTCTCCCGCTGAGCTAACCGCCCCCGCTCATCCGCCCAAGCAAAGCCGAGGCGGCCGACCGCTCCCCGATCAAAGCGCTGCGCTGCATAGATGTATCAAGCAAGGACAAAAACCTCGTTGCTACCTGAAACCGGTGTTGAAGCGGCAAGCTATGCGGCGGCTGGCACGATTTTATAACAGCAGCGATGCCGGGTGTCAAACCACCCGGCATCCTTCTGTGAATATTTGGGCACTACTGCGGCAGAATTTCGCTGGCAGGTACTTCGTCAACTTTATCGGGGAATCCCGGCCCCTCGTCCTTCGACTGCGCATCTACGCTCGCGTTCCGAAATAGACTGGTTGGATCCTCGATCGCCAAAGCCTTCCTCAAGACTTGGTCCATATGAGAAACCAACTCGATCTCAACGGTTTTGAGCACGGTGGAGGGAATCTCCTCGATATCCTTTTCGTTCTCCGCGGGAATGAGAACTTTTTTGATTCCCGCACGGTGCGCCGCTAGGACCTTTTCCTTGAGCCCGCCGATGGGGAGCACGTTGCCGCGCAAAGTAATTTCTCCGGTCATCGCGAGATCATTGTACACCGGCATTTTCATCAACGCCGAAACCAGCGATGTCGCCATGGTAATTCCCGCCGAGGGGCCGTCTTTCGGAATGGCCCCTTCCGGCACGTGGATATGCACGTCGAGCTTCTGGTAAAAATCTCGCTCCAGGCCCAGTTCCGCGGCGCGCGAGCGCACATAGCTCATCGCCGCCTGAGCAGATTCCTGCATGACATCGCCCAGCTTGCCGGTAATGATGAGTTGCCCCTTGCCGGGCATAATCGTCACCTCGGTCGCTAGCAACTCGCCCCCGAGCTCGGTCCATGCCAAGCCGGTAGTAACGCCGATTTTGACCTCGGCTTCCGCCTTGCCGTAGCGAAACTTGATCGGACCGAGATACTTGTGCAGGCTCTTCGATCCAACTTGTATGTGGGCGTTGCGATCTTTGCGCACCACCTCTACGGCCACCTTGCGACAGATCGCGGCGATCTCCCGCTCGAGATTCCGCACACCCGCTTCTTTGGTGTAGTGGCGGATAACGCCGAGAAGCGCGTTGTCGGTAAACACCACGTTATCGGTGGTCAACCCGTTGGACTCCTTCTGCTTCTCCATCAAATACTTCTTGGCGATACTGAGTTTCTCCAGCTCCGTGTAACCGGCGATCCGAATGATCTCCATGCGGTCTTGCAGAGGACGGGGGATCCGGTCCAAGGTATTCGCCGTAGTAATGAACATCACTTTGGAAAGATCATAATCGAGATCAAGATAATGATCGTTGAAGCTCGTGTTCTGCTCGGGATCGAGAACCTCCAACAGCGCGGAGGAAGGATCGCCGCGGAAATCTGTCGACATCTTGTCGATCTCGTCCATCAAAAATACCGGATTGCTGGAACCGGCTTTTTTCATGGACTGAACAATTTTGCCGGGTAAAGCCCCGATGTAGGTGCGCCGATGGCCGCGAATCTCGGCCTCATCGCGCACGCCGCCGAGCGAAACCCGGACGAATTTTCTGCCTGTCGCTCGCGCAATGGAACGTCCCAGCGAGGTTTTGCCGACCCCCGGAGGCCCGACAAGGCAAAGAATCGGTCCTTTGATCTTACCCACCAGGCTCTGCACGGCGAGATATTCGAGGATCCGCTCCTTCACTTTCTCGAGCCCGTAGTGATCTTCTTCGAGAACCCGCTCCGCCTCATTGATGTCGAGCTTGTCATCGGTGAACTCGTTCCAAGGCAGACTGAGAATCCAATCGATGTAATTTCGCACCACCGTCGCTTCCGCCGACATGGGCGACATCATTTTGAGCTTCTTAAGCTCCTTCTCGACCTTGTCCTTGGCTTCGGCGGACAGTTTTTTCTGTTTGAGCTTTTCTTCAATCTCCTGGATTTCGTTCTTGAACTCGTCCTTCTCGCCGAGCTCTTTCTGGATCGCACGCATTTGCTCGTTGAGATAATACTCCTTCTGCGAGCGCTCCATCTGCTTTTTGACCCGCGAGCGAATGCGCCGTTCGACTTCGAGAATCTCGATTTCCGCGCGCATATGGCCCAGCACTTTTTCCAGGCGTTCCGATGCGTTGAAAGTTTCCAGCAGATTCTGTCGATCTTCCAGTTTAATGCCGAGATGGGCGACGATGGTATCCGCCAGCCGTCCGGGATCGTCGATGGACGATACCGACATCACCATTTCCGGCGGAATTTTTTTCTTGAGCTTCACATAGTTTTCGAACGTCGTATGAACTTCCCGCACGAGCGCCTCGACCTCGGTATTGCGCTCGACGACTTCCGGAGCCTCCTCAACGTCCACCAAGAAAAAATCGGGATTGGCGACAAAGCGCGCGACGCGCGCCCGCCTTTTGCCCTCGATTAAGACCTTCACCGTGCCGTCAGGAAGTTTGAGCATCTGTACGACCGATCCCAAGGTGCCGATCTTGTAAATGTCCTCCTCGGTCGGATCATTCGTCTTCGCGTCTTTTTGCGATGAAAGAAAGATCAGACTTTGCTTCTGGGTCGCCTCCTCGAGTGCTTTGATCGAGCGCTGTCTTCCGACGAAGAGCGGCACCACCATATGAGGGAATACGATGATATCTCTCAACGGCAGCAGAGGAACCCGCACTGGACCCGCCCCCGGTTCTCGCTCGTCCTTTTTTTCGTTCCGAAATAGCATAGGGAAATCCCCTCCTAAGCGCTCTCTGCAGCCTTGGTGTATACGACGATCGGAGGTTCATGTCTTTCTACCACGTCCTCTGAAATCACCACTTCCTTAATATTGGGCTGAGAGGGCATGTCGTACATGATATCCAACATGATGTTTTCCATGATCGCGCGCAAGCCCCGCGCGCCTGACTTCCGTTTCATGGCATCGCGGGCGATTGCTCGCAGCGCCTCTTCGGTGAATTTCAGGTGCACGGATTCCATTTCAAACAGCTTCGAGTACTGCTTTGTCAAAGCGTTTTTCGGTTCTTTCAAAATACGCATCAAAGCCGATTCATCCAGCTCTTCCAAGGTCGCGATCACCGGTAACCGGCCGATAAATTCCGGAATAAGCCCGAACTTCAGCAAATCCTCGGTCTGTACGCCATGTAAAAGATCCGTGGGTCGCCGGCCGTCCTTGTCCTCGAGCTGGCCGCCAAACCCCATGCGCTTGCGCCCGGTACGTTTGCGGATGATGTCGTCCAACCCGACAAACGCGCCGCCGCAAATAAAAAGAATATTGGTGGTGTCGACCTGGAGAAATTCCTGCTGCGGGTGCTTTCTCCCGCCTTTGGGCGGCACGCTCGCCATCGTGCCTTCGATAATTTTGAGCAGCGCCTGCTGCACGCCTTCTCCGGATACGTCTCGGGTGATCGAAGGATTGTCCGACTTGCGCGAGATCTTGTCGATCTCATCGATATAGACGATCCCGCGCTGAGCTTTTTCGACGTCGTAATCGGCCGCTTGGAGAAGATTCAGGATAATATTTTCGACGTCCTCCCCAACGTATCCTGCCTCCGTCAGGCTGGTTGCGTCGGCGATGGTGAACGGTACTTGAAGAAATCGCGCCAGGGTCTGCGCCAAAAGCGTCTTTCCCGAGCCGGTCGGTCCGAGAAGCAGAATATTGCTCTTTTGCAGCTCGACTTCGCCCGTCACCAGCTGGCTGTCGATGCGCTTGTAATGATTATGCACGGCGACGGCGAGAATCTTTTTGGCGCGTTCCTGGCCGATGACGTACTGATCGAGCACGCGCTTGATCTCCATCGGCTTGGGAACGTTCGACGATGAGCTGATGGTTTCGTCGTGATCGCACTCCTCGGCGATAATGTCGTTGCAGAGATCGATGCATTCATCGCAAATGTAAACGGTCGGACCCGCGATCAGCTTACGAACCTCGTCCTGGCTCTTGCCACAGAAAGAGCACACGAGATTTCCCGATCCGTGTTCACCGTGTTTTGCCATAGTACCCCCGGTTCGACGAACTACGCCTTCCTGACAGTGGAATCGGGTCGGGCTGCGATCACCTCGTCGACCAAACCGTATTCCTGGGCTTGCTTCCCGGTCATGAACATGTCGCGGTCCGTATCTTTCTCGATCTTCTTTGAGGCTCTGTCCGGTGTGCCTCATGAGAATATTGTTCAATTCTTCGCGCATGCGCAATATCTCGCGCGCTTGAATATCGATATCGGCGGCGGGCCCTTGGAAACCGCCGAGCGGCTGGTGAATCATAATGCGCGAATGCGGCAGGGCAATATCGTTTTCCCTTGCTTCCGGCCGCCAGGAGCACCGCGCCCATGCTCGCCGCCTGCCCGACGCACACCGTGGAAATCTGCGGGCGGATATACTGCATGGTGTCATAGATGGCTAAACCCGCGGTGACCGAGCCGCCCGGACTATTGATGTAAAAGAAAATATCGCGCTCGGGGTCTTCGGATTCGAGAAAGAGGAGCTGCGCGGCGATGAGATTGGCGACTTCGTCGGTTACGACGGAGCCCAAAAAGACTATGCGATCCTTTAGGAGACGCGAGAAAATGTCATAGGCTCGCTCACCACGCCCGGTTTGTTCGACAACGATGGGGATAAAATTCATATGGGAGCAAACCCCTCGATCACGAAAAGCATTCTAGCTTTTTTCGGCCTCTTCATCAACCTGAGAAATCGGCAAATCGACTTCCTTGATGTGCGCCCGTTCGAGCAAAAACTCGACCGCGCGATCGAACGCCAATTGTGCGTGCAACTCGTCGCGTGCGTCCGGCCGCGCGTAGAATTCGCGAAGCGCTTTGCCCCGCTCCGAGGCGGCCCGCGCCAAGGCATCGACCCGCTCCTGAACCTCTTTCTCGCCGATCTCGATCTTTTCAAGCTGGGCGATTTTTTCCACCAGGAGCGTCGCCTGCACTTGCCGCGTGGCGCGCGCTTCGAGAGTCTTTTTCGCCTCCTCGACCGGCGGCGCCGCTTCGCCGGCTTGCGCCGCGATTTGACGCTGATAGCGCTCCATCAGATAGCGTGTCTGGCGCTCGACCATGGACGGCGGCACCGTGAACGGATGCGCCTCGATCAAGCGGCTGATGATTTTTTCCTTAAGCTCCTCGTCTTGATAGCGCTTGAGCTCGTCCGTGAGACGGCCGCGCAGGCGTTCTCTCAATTCATCGAGCGAAGCGCACTCGCCGTGATCTTTGGCGAATTCGTCGTCGAGCGTCGGTAAAACTTTTTGCTTGAGTTCTCGCGCCGTCAGCGAGAAATCGACGGCTTTGTCGGCGATCTCTTTGTTTGGATAATTCTCCGGGTAACGCACTTGCGCGCTCTGCGGCTCGTTGATTTTGAGCCCCACCACCGCCTCCTCGAACTGCGGCAGCGTGTGTCCGGCGCCGACCTCGAGAGTGTAATTCTCTCCCTTGCCCCCAGCGAAGGGTTTGCCGTCCACCGCGCCATCGAAATCGAGGGTGACGAAATCACCGCGCTGCACGACGTCGCGCTCGGTTACGGGCTCCAGCCGCGCGTGGCTTTCTTGGAGACGCCGTAGCGCGTCCTCTACTTGCGCATCGCTGATCGAGAGTTTCGCCTTCTCTACTTCGATACCGAGATAATCATGAACAGCGATTTCCGGCTTGACTTCAAACACTGCCGAAAAAGTAAAGCCGCCGCTTTCGGACAGATCGTCGGCCTCGACTTCGGGGCGCGAAACGATCTGCAGGCCGCGCTCCCGGATAATCTCTCCGAGCGATTCTTCCACCAGGTGCGATCGCACTTCGCCTTTCACTTCGTCGCCGTAAATGCCCTGCAACACGCTGCGCGGGATTTTGCCGGTGCGAAACCCCTTGACGCGAACGCGCCGACCGAGACTGCTGTAAACGCGGGAAAATTCGCCGGCGACAGTTTCCACCGGAAGCTCCACGCGAACTTTCCGCTGCACTGAGCTCAGCTCATCGATGTCAATTTTCATGTTCTCTGTCCCGCGCATCCTTCATCATTCATCATTTGTTGCATCATTTGTAGAGAGATCAAGCGCGTTGTGCACTTGTAGTAAACCCCGACTCAGGCGTTGGTGCGAGAGGGGGGACTCGAACCCCCACGGTTGCCCGCTAGATCCTAAGTCTAGTGCGTCTGCCAGTTCCGCCACTCTCGCGCCGTCCGCTCACGCAATAAATATCGATATTTCAATCGACCTGCAGAGTAAAAATTACCCGCAGGCATGTCAAGCGTTGTCGGGCGAAATCGACCCACCGTGCTGATCCCCGGCACTCCGGCGTGACATTCGCCTGACGACACGCCGCTTAATGATCGTCGAGCGTGTTCCGATCGATGAAGCTCAGTGTGGCGGATCGTTCGACGAATCTCTTTTAGGTTACGCTTCAAGCTCAGAGGACATAAGTGTGAGACAACGGCCTACCGACGAACTACAGCAAGCATTTTGAGGTGTTCATGCGCGAGCTTCTTCGCGGCTCGCGCAGTCGCCGAGCGCGAGCGATTCATTGGCGTTGGTCGATACTTTGCCGCTAAACCGCGCTGCATTCGCGGCAGGGACAGAGGGCGCGCAAATAGTCGAACGTGTAAATGCCCGTGCTGTGGCCGTCGTGCCAATGCATTTCGACGGCGTAGTTGCCGACCGCGCATATTTCCAGCAATTTCGCGTCTGGCGCCGCGTTGAATCGCCGCTGCGCGCCATGGCCCTGACATAGAGCGCAGGGGCAGTAGCCGCGCAGGTAGGTCTCGTCGTATTCGCCCACGTGTCCGTCGTCCCAGGTGACGCGCACGACGCCGCGTGACTTAATATGGTTGATTTCAGTCGGATAAGAATTGGCCATCGTCATTGATGCAAATGCAATCAGCCATCGCGAATGGCCGAGATAAAGCCGATTTTCGCACGGTTGATCAGAAACGTACGCGAGCCAATTTCCTCCCGCCCAACGAGCGTTGCTTCAGTGATTGGCAGAAACCGGCTCTGTTCCATCAGGATTTCGTCGAGTCCGCTGCCGGGGCGCAAATGCGCGATGCCCTGCAGAAGATAGGGACCGACGGCAAGAAATGCTTTGTTTTGATCCTTCTTTACGAACGCCGCACGCAAACCGGCGCTCCGATTCTCCGCGGTCAAATCGGCAATCAAAAAAACTTCCTGCATATAGATGAGGTATTCGTCGGCGGCCGTTTTTATCGCCGAGCCGCCGGCGGCTTCGACCGTCGCTTCCGTCAAAGAAAACACTTCGTCACCTTGCCGGATCATCAGATAGTTGCTCAATCGTTCCTGACTGGTCTGGAGAACGCCGCGCACCACCGCCGCCTGAAGATAAACCTCCAGGTGCATCGTGTAAGTAAAGCGCGTATCCGCGGCCATGCGTTATGCTCGGCTCCCTTGCTGTTCGGATTATCTCACCCAAAGTTGGGCTTAACAACATGAAAGCGGCGCCCAACGCCCGCGCGCGTAATCACGGAGAGGGAAAAAAGCTTCTGGCGATCAACGACGCAGGACTGCGCCACCAATCCCGCGACCTGGGCGAAACCGGGGATGGCGGCGACGACCGAGTTTGCCAGGATCCGCGCAAGTACCGGCTCCATGACTTCGCCCAGCTCCAAGTCTTCGACGTTCTGTGCCACAAATGCCGCGGCAGCGACATTGCCGTAGAGCGACAGCAAATCGGTGAGAGCGGGACGCTGCCAATAAAAATGAGCGATCAGCCAGCAGGCGGCATTGGTTCACCACAACCATCAGGCCATCGAGGCGGCCGGACTGCAAACAGCCGTGCTGACAAAAACGATGGTCGCCGCTTCTACCGTCCGCTGGCGTGCGAGTTGACCAAGCTCCGCCAGGGCGCGGTCGACTGTCTCAGCGGTGACCTGGCGGTGGCTCAAGTTTTTATTCCCGCACAGCCGCCGCGCCAGCTTTTCCAAATAGGTCTTTTGTGCGTGTGCGTCTTCGGCGGAGGGAGGCGCAAGTCCCCTCGGCAATCGCAGAACGGTAACGATCGGGACGAGGATGCACAGCGCGTAGAGAGCGAGTAGAAACCAAAGCAGCGCCCGCCTCGCCTGTGGGTTCATCGTGCTCACAAGCGCCACCACTTCCCGCGTCTCGCGCGCGATGATGAGCGCGACCGCCACGATAAAGAGAATCGAGATGGGGATGAGAACGCGCTTGACCACGATGGATTGAGGATATTTTAACTTTGTCGGCAGCGGCAACGCGCCGTGCCGGCTTGGTGGATGGGTCTCGCCCACAGCTCCCGTGTGAGCTGTCGTTTGTCGGCGCGCAGTGGTACGTCGATAACCCGTTTGCTCTAATTCGAACGCCTATCCAAGGCGGATTAATCAACGCCAGAGATCTTAACAGGCAGCGCCTAGAGCGGAAAAAATGGTGGGCCGCCGGAGACTCGAACTCCGGACCCGCTGATTAAGAGTCAGCTGCTCTACCAACTGAGCTAGCGGCCCATGCGCCGGATAAAACCGAGGATGGAAGATGAGAGGATCGGGGTCGCGATCTTCCATCGTCTATCCTCGATCCTCGGATTTTTCAATGGGGTGAGTGAAGGGATTTGAACCCTCAACCCCTGGAGCCACAGTCCAGTGCTCTAACCGTTGAGCTACACTCACCGCAAATTTCAAGGCCAAGCTTGGCGCGCCAGAAGGGATTCGAACCCCTGACCTACGGCTTAGAAGGCCGTTGCTCTATCCAGCTGAGCTACTGGCGCCCAATGGAGCAACGAGTGCCGAGAATCGAGAGGAAATTTCATCCCTGCTTGAAATGACCCGGCACTCGCAACTCATCACTCGGCACTCGCGGATGGTCGGGGCGAGAAGATTTGAACTTCCGACCCCCTGCGCCCAAGGCAGGTGCGCTACCAGGCTGCGCTACGCCCCGTCAAACGACCGAGTCATTCTACATGCGAAGCGGATGAAATCAAGGTTTTACGGGCAAATCAATGAGCGCCGGAAGCGCGGCCACGAGCTTGGCAAGCGCCTTGCCGCGATGACTCACGGTCGCCTTCACATCGCGCTCGATTTCACCGAAGGTCTTGCCGAACGGCGGAAAGAAAAACAGCGGATCGTAGCCGAAGCCTTGGCTGCCCTGCAACGCCAAGGCGATTCGCCCCTCGCAGGATTCGCGCGCAGTCCATTCCTTGACCCCGTCAATTCTCGGCGCGCAGAGCGCCAGCGCGCAGACAAAGCGCGCAGACCGTTTGGCTTCCGGGACGCTCGCCAACTCGCGCAGCAGCTTCCGGTTGTTGCGATCGTCGTCCGCCTCCGCCCCGGCGTAGCGCGCGGAGTAGATTCCCGGCGCGCCGCCCAGAGCGTCCACTTCCAAGCCGGAATCATCCGCCAAGGTAGCCACGCCGGAAAACTGCGCCAGCGTGCGCGCCTTCTTGAGCGCGTTTGCCTCGAATGTCTCGCCGTCTTCGACGACCGCAGGTGGTTGCGCGATGCTCTGCAGAGAGCGAATGCGCAAGGGAAGATCCCGGAGATGCGCCTGCACCTCGGCAAATTTCCCCGGATTGGTCGTTGCTACCAGAAGATCGATCACACCAGAATGCTAGAGGGCGGCGATCACTTTTTTCTGCGCTTTGAGCAGTTCTCTGATGCCCTGCTGGGCGATTTCGGCCATGCGCTCCATTTGTTTCTTGGTAAACGGCGCGCTTTCGGCGGTGCCTTGGACTTCGATGAACTTGCCCGATCCGGTCATGACGAAATTCATATCGACATCGGCCTTGCTGTCTTCGGCGTAGCAAAGGTCCAAAAGAATTTTTCCCTCGATCATGCCGATGCTCACCGCCGCCACCGAGTCTTTCACCGGAGCGGCGCTGACAAGGCCGCGTTCGCGCCACTTGTGCGCGGCCTGCGCGAGCGCGATGTAGGCGCCGGTGATCGACGCCGTGCGCGTGCCGCCGTCGGCCTGAATGACGTCGCAATCGATCCACGCCGTGCGTTCGCCCAGGCTTTTCAAGTCGGCGATCGCGCGCAGGCTGCGGCCGATCAATCGCTGGATCTCGTGGGTGCGCCCGCCGACTTTGCCGCGCGACGATTCGCGGCCGATGCGCTGCTCGGAAGAGCCGGGCAGCATGCCGTACTCGGCGGTAATCCAGCCTTTGCCGCTGTTGCGTAAAAACGGTGGCACGCGCTCCTCGAGCTTCGCCGTGCAGATCACTTTGGTGTCGCCCATTTCAATCAAGACCGATCCGTCGGCGGTTTTGATATAGCTTGGCGTGATCGTCAGCGGGCGCAGCTCTGTCGGTTTTCGTCCGTCCGTCCTCATGCGCTTAATCGTGGAAAATGCCAATCCCGTCGTTCTTTCTGCCGCGTCCTGCCTCACGCCGCGCTTCCTGATCTAGCTATTCAGATGAAACACCACCATTTTCAATTCCGTCATCTCCTCGACGGCATACTTCGGTCCCTCTTTGCCGAAGCCCGAGTCTTTCAAACCGCCGTAGGGCATCAGATCGACGCGCCACTGCGAGCCCCAGTTGACGTGCAGATTGCCGGCTTCCGCTTCGCGGGCGAACTTCATCGCCCATTCGACGTTTTCCGTAAAGATGCCGGCGGCCAAACCGTAAACGCTGTCGTTTGCCAACGCGATCGCCTCTTCGATGGTATTCGAACGGTGTTACCGCGACCGCCGGCCCGAACAACTCGTCGCGCGAGATGCGCATGTCGGGATGCACGTCGGCGACGACCGCCGGCATATAGATGGCGCCTCGTCTGCCGCCTCCCGCGACCAAACGCGCGCCGCCGCCGACCGCTTCGTTGACCCAGTCATCGACCCGCGCCGCCTCGCTCTCTTTGACCATCGGGCCGACTTTGGATTTTTCGTCCAGTTGATTGCCGGTCGCAAGCCCTTCGACTCTAGGCTTCAGCGCGCCGAGGAAATCGCCGTAAATCTTTTTCGCCGTCAGCACCCGCTGCGTCGAGATGCAAGTCTGGCCGGCATTGCCGTAACCGGTCATCGCAATCACCGCGGACACTTTTTCGAGGTCCGCATCAGGCATGACGATCACCGGACTGTTCGAACCGAGCTCCATGGTGACTTTTTTTATGCCGGCGGTGCGGCAGATCCGATCGCCGACCTCGCGGCTGCCCGTAAACGTCACTTTGCGCACCCGGCGATCGGCGACCAGAGCATCGCCGATCTCGCCGCCCGATCCGGTAAGGCACTGAATGCCCTCCGGCGGCAAGCCCGACTCCAATAGTATTTCCGTGAGCTTGATGGCTGACAATGGTGTATCTGACGCGGGTTTAACGATGACCGTATTCCCTGCGGCAAGCGCCGGCCCGACCTTGTGGCAGACTAAATTGAGCGGAAAGTTGAACGGCGCGATCGCCGCCACGACGCCGCACGGGACACGCAACGTAAATCCGAGCTTCTTGCCGCCGGTCGGATCGGCGTCGAGCGGCACCGTCTCGCCGTGAATCCGTTTGGCCTCTTCGGCCGAGCCCATCATGGTTTCCACCGCGCGGCTCGCTTCGCCCCGTCCTTCGGCGATGATCTTTCCCTCTTCCTGGGAAATCGTTTGTCCCAACTCCTCGTTGCGCGTCGCCATGCAAATCGGCCGCTTTGCGCAAAATCTTCCAGCGCTCGTAAGCCGAGAGTTTCGCCATGACCTTGGCGCCGCGCTCGGCAAAGGCGAGAGCTTTCTCCAGATCGCCGGAGTCTGCCTTGGGAACAGTGTCGATGACGGAATGATCGAATGGATTTCTCACCTCGATTTTCTTCGCTTTATCGACCCACTCGCCGGCAATAAAGTTCTTCACGTTCTCGTTCCTCCAGTTGAAGTGCGCTCACACGCCGCTAGCGGGCTCTGCGTTCTGTCGATAAAAACCCAGCCATAGGCGCAATGAAATACGGTCCATTTCGATACCGGTTCTTTCTCGGGCAGATTTTGCATCGCCTGGATCTTGCCGGCGAGATCATCCGATGAATGGAGAATAACGGCTTCGCGGGTCTGCGGCAACTTGGGCGAGCCGAATTCATAAGGGCCGTGATGGCTGACCAGCATGTGTTTTACGAGGCCGCGCACCCGCACCAAGCCGCCCGCGGAATCCTCGGTGCGCTCCAAATTCACGCTTCGATCTCGCCGCTGCGATCGACGAGCTTGAGCGTGAGATAACCGCGCCGTTGCGCGCGACGCCGTGCTGCTTGGAGGCGACCAGAAAAGAAGCCGTCCACCTATTGGTTGTCGCGAATATCGGCGGCGTCGAGAGTTCTCACGGCGCCTCCCTTTCCATCAGTTCAGCCGGTTAGCGAGCTCATAGAGCGAGCCGACCAAAAAACGCTTGAGAAAGATAACAGCGAGCCACGCCAGGATCGGCGAGAAGTCGAAATCGCCGAACCGAGGTAGCCTGCGGCGCAGCGGCGCGAGCCCCGGCTCGGTCGCGGCGTAGAGAAACCGTACGATCGGGTTCTGCTCATCGACGTTGAAAAAAGAAATCACCACCCGGCCGATCAAGATCCACAGATAAGCCCAAAGAATGTAATCCAGAACCTGCGCGATTGCGCCGAGCAGGTTGGCGATGATAAACATCGACTCACCTGCCCCGCGGTCCGAACAGCGCCGTGCCGATCCGCACGATCGTCGCGCCTTCTTCGATCGCGACCGTAAAATCGTCGCTCATCCCCATCGACAACTCCTTCAAGCTGATATTCGAAAGACCTGCGGCGCGAAATTTTTCCCGCAGCTCCCACAGGTCGTGAAAATAGCCGCGCGCGTTTTCGGCCTGTTCCTGCATCGGCGGCACGGTCATCAGTCCTTCGACCGCCACACGCGACAGTTTGCCGACCTCTTCCAACAAGGACGGGAGGCGATCCGGGGCGATCCCGCTCTTGCTCTTCTCCCCGGCCAAATTGACCTCGATATATGTGCGCACGGTCTTGCCGAGATTCTCCCCTTCCCTGTCCAGTGCGCGCGCCAGAGCCGCGCTGTCAAGCGTCTCGATCACGTCGAACAACTCCACCGCTGGCTTCACTTTGTTGCGCTGCAGGTGGCCGATCATGTGCCACTCGACCGGCTCCAAGATCGCTCGCTTCTTTTCCTGCGCCTCCTGAACATAGTTCTCGCCGATAAGGGCCGCGCCAACCGCAACTGCCGCGCGGATCGCCTCGACGCTCTGCGATTTCGCCGCCGCCAGTAGCCTGACCGCGCGCGCGTCGCGGCCTGCTTTCATGGCCGCTTCGCCCATGCGAGTCACGATGTTTCGGTATTGTGTGGCAACGTCGGCCATGAGGGCCATTGCCTACCATATCTCGCCGCACAATTCACTTCGCAAGAACGACACTACCGGCTAACGCGGAACTCGAACTAAGATGGAACAGCGCCGACGGATCGATTTGCACCTCTGGGGCGATACCGTCGTGATCACGCCCAAAGGCGGCCAAAGATTGGGGAAAACGGCCGCACGATCTTGCGGTATCCGCATACCAGCATCTCGCGTCTGTCCCACCCCCTCACCGCCACCAACATGCCTGCTGCGGAGCGAAACGATTCAATGAGAGGTCAACCCGGCTAGATAAAGCCCGGATCGGCAGTCGCAACTTGCCTCGGTGTCGGTGGGCGCGATCCTGAATCGCGAAGAACCAACAAGTTACGGCGACGCTTTCTCTTTTTCCCGAGACGGATTCTGCCCGCCGCGCGGGCGAGCTTCGAGCGACGCGTTAAACTTTTTGCGCTGCTCGGCCGTGAGCGCGGCCTTGGCTTGCTCGATGGCGCGGATGCGCGCGATGCGCAAGTCGGCGCGCAATCTTTCCATCTCGCGGATCTTCTGCTCGACCTTCGGCACGTCAACATTCGGCTGATCGAGCAAACCGGCGACATCCAGCTCCAGGATGCGCAAGTCCGCGTCGGCGCGGATGCTCTGGCGTTGAAAGTTGTCGCGCAATTGTTCGAGCTGCTTCACCTGATCGCCGGAAAGCCGCAGATCGTCTCTCTGCTTCAGGATCAGCGAGATCATCGGCCGATCCTCGCGCGGGTCGCGCGCGCCGAAGCGTTCGCGCAGCTGCCCGCCCCAGTCCTGCAGGGCGCGCTGCAGCCGCTCCCAGGCGTCCGCCAACTCCTCTGGAATAGAGGATGCCGGCTTTTCCGGCTCCGCGCCGTTCGTCGGCGCGGACGGCAGAAACGTGAATGCCAGAACGCCAAGCAGAATCAGCGATCGCATCGGCTTCTCCTCTTCTAACTTTTCCCCGAGATCCCCGGCTCGGTCATGCTCCACGGATCGAGGAGTTTTTCCAATTTCTCCTGGGCCATCAAATTTTTCCTCTGCGCTAACTGGCGGATGGTTTGCCCGGTTGCCAATGCTTCCTGCGCGATCTTCCGCGCTCCCGTAGCCGATCACGGGCGCCAAGGTGGTGGCCATGGCGAGGCTGCGCTCCACCATCTCCTCGCAGCGCGCCCGGTCGGCGACAATGCCCTCAACACACTTCTCCGTAAAGGCTCTCACGACGTTGGCGCTGAACTCTATCGCTTCCAGCAGCCGCAGCTCATGATGGGCATCATGGTATTGAGCTCGAAGTCGCCACCTTGGTCGTAGATCGTGATCGTCGCATCGCAGCCGATCACATGGGCCGCCACCTGAAGCACCGACTCGCACAGCACCGGATTGACCTTGCCGGGCATGATCCAACGATCCCGGCTGGGTGTCGGGCAGCACGATCTCGCCGATGCCGCAGCGTGGGCCCGAGGCGAGCCAGCGAAAGTCGTTGGCGATTTTCGTGAGACTCACGGCGAGCGTTTTCAAGCTGCCGCTGCTGCTCACCTGCACGACCGCGTCCTTGGAAGCCTGAGCCTCGAAATGATTTTCGGCTTCACGAAATTCAAGTCCTGTCATCTCGGAGAGTTTCTCGATGGCCCGCTTGGCAAATTCCGGATGCGCGTTGATGCCCGTGCCGATAGCGGTTCCGCCCAACGGCAATTCGGCCAAAGCCGCCGCGGCCGTTTTAATGCGCTCAATGCTCAGCGCGATTTGCCGCGCGTAGCCGCTGAACTCCTGGCTCAAGCGCATCGGCGTGGCGTCGGCAGGATGGGTGCGTCCGATCTTGATCACGTCGTCGATTTCTTTGGCTTTGCCGGCACGCGCTGCTCGAAGGTCGTCCAACGCCGGCAGCAGCTCGCGCTCGACCGCGATGCTCGCCGCGCAATGGAGCGCAGTGGGAATCACGTCGTTGCTCGACTGGCGCATGTTCACGTGATCGTTGGGATGAACTTCCCGGCTGCCGCGGCCGCCCGAGGATCTAGAGCGCGCGGTTGGCGATCACCTCGTAGGCGTTCATGTTGATGGAGGTGCCGGAACCTGTTTGGAAGATATCGACGACGAACTCGCGGTCGAGCTTGCCGTCGATCACCTCTTGCGCGGCCTGACGAATCGCCCCGGCGATCCGCGGCTCGAGCAAGCCGAGTTGTTCGTTGGCCGTGGCGGCGGCCAACCTGACCATGCCGAGAGCGTGAATGAACTGCGGCGGAAAGCCGATGCCGCTGATGGGGAAATTTTCGACGGCGCGTTGGGTCTGCGCGCCATAGTAGGCGCCTTTCGGCACCTTGACCTCGCCCATGGAGTCTCGTTCGGTACGAAAGCTTTGCTCGGCCATTGGACCTCCGATCGGCATTATGGCGAAGTTGGCGTTGCATCGAGCCTAGCACCCGTAGCGCGAAAGAAAACAGCTAGGCTGGCGCCCCTTGCCGCGGTTCCTTGAGCAATAAAGCGACGGCAATGATGCCGACTGTAACCGCGGCGGCCAAGATCTGCCAGGCCAAAGCATAAGAACCGGTCCGATCGACGACATAGCCGAACACGGGCGTTCCGACGGTCGCCGCGGCGGCATTGATCGTGATCATCATGCCCAAGCCGGCACCGGTTCGCGCCTTGCCGGAAATCTCCCCGATGAGCGCGTAAGAGACGCCTTGATAGCCGACCAGCGAAACGCCGGCGAGAAACAGAATCGGCATCACTACGAGGTAGGAAGTTCCCTGATCCATAAAGCTCAAGCCGCCGAGCAAGAGAACCGACAACACTCCGATGAGGACGAGAACGATCTTGCGCCGGCCGCCGAACAAGCGGTCGCTCGCCACACCCCATCCGACCCGGCCCACCATCGCCCCCGCCTGGGTCAGCGCCAGCGCCTGGCTCGCCCAGTACGCGGAATAACCCATGACGTCTTTCAAGTAGAGCGGCACATAAGTGATCAACGCCATCTGGCCGATCAAATAGATCGCCGTCGCGCA
The DNA here is from genome assembly GCA_963745035.1 of uncultured delta proteobacterium. Classification (GTDB taxonomy): domain Bacteria; phylum Desulfobacterota; class Binatia; order UBA9968; family UBA9968; genus DP-20. The sequence goes on from CAVUVW010000013.1 coordinate 1,860,121, forward strand.
GCTCACCGGCAGCAAAGCCCAGATGTTCAGCGGCGGAAGAATCTCGCCAGCCTTCGTAATAGAACCCGCATCGATGGACGAGGCACTAGGCTCGCGCCATAAGAGCGCGAACAAAAAGCCGAAGGCGAAATTGAAAATGCCGAGGGCCGCTAGCGAGCCGCGCCAGCCGATGAGCAGAACCAGCGACGGCGCGAGGATCGCCGCGAGCACTCCGCCACTGGGAACTCCGGTTTGCTTGATGCCCATTGCCGTGGCGCGCTCATCGCGATGAAACCAGGTCATCACGCCGATGCTGGAAGCCGGGTTGAGAAAGCTATAACCCGCTCCGGCAAGGAAAAAGCTGACCCAGGCCGCCTCGAACGACGGCGCCAGCGCCGCTGCGGCCGTGCAAATGCCTACGCTAAGATGACCGAGTAAGGTCGTCCTGCGCACACCCAGGCGATCGGCCAGCCAGCCGGTTCCGAACGAGGTTCCGGTCATCGCGAGGTAAAAAGCCGAGAAAAACAACCCGACCTGGGCGCGCGACAAACCCATTTCATCTTTGTAAAAGGGCGCGAGCGTGTTGATGCCGTACTGCGCCGCCGCACCGATGATGTGCGATACGAAGATCAGTCCGAGGATGGTCCAACGGAATGAATCGCGCTGCGATAAGCTATCGGGCATGGAAAAGCGACGGAGCCTAATCGAAAACCGTGCTCGAGTAAGCTTCGGCATCGATGAAAGCTTCGATGACGCTCGGGCCGTCGAGCGCTGATGCCCACTCGAGCGCACCGCGAAACTCATCGAGATGATGAGCGGCGCGGCACGGCACCCCGAAGTAATGGGGCGGCGAGTCCGGCGGATCACCCAGGCGCACACCGGACAGCGGGTAGCTTCGCCGCTCCTGCTTGACCTTCATCAAGCCGAGCCATCCGTCGTTCAGCACGATCGTCGGCACGGCTAGATTGAGTCGCCGCGCCAGGGCGAGTTCCCCGGCAGTCATCTGAAAGCACCCGTCGCCGACCACGGCAACTATTGAACGGTCAGGAAAAACCAATTTGCCGGCGTAAGCCGCCGGCATGCCGTAGCCCATCGACGACCAGCCGTTTGTAGCGAGCAAGGTACGCGGCAAATCCGTGCGCCATTGGCTGGCGATCTGATGCGTATGCGCGCCGACATCGTAAGCCAGGATGCCCTCTTCCGGGAGCCAGCTGCGTAGCGCGTCAAGCACGTGATGCGCGGAGAATTCGGCGACGCCGGGACGGAGGGCTTTTTCCAAAGAAGAGCGATGCCGGTGCAACTCTTCTGGCGACCATTCGTTCGCGACGGGCGCGATCGCGCCCATCGCCTCGATCGCGGCATCGAGGTCGCACGCCTCGTTCCAAATAAAGTTCAGACCCGTTCCGGACTCCGCCGCTTCAGTGCCGATATGCACGATGGGTGTCTTCCCCACCCATTCCTCGTAGTTGATTTCGATCGGATCGTAGCCCACCGCGATGATCAAATCGCCGCGATCGGTGAACGCCTTGACATCGCTGCGCCGTGCCCGGCCGATCACGCCTGCCCACTGGGCATGACCCTCCGGAAGAAATCCTTTGGCGTGCATCGTCGTGACGAAGGGCAACCGCTGGCGCTCGACAAAGCGGAGCAAATCGCGCCCGGCTTCGCTGCGCGTGAAAGTCAAACCGGTGATCAACAACGGACGCCGTGAGTTGGCCAGCGCGGCCGATAGAACCCGCACGACTTCCGCCGATCGATCGTTGTGGCGGGTCGGCTCATGAGCTTGCTCGGTGCGGCTCGCTTTCGAGTTGCTTGCGCAATGTCTTCGGGCAAATCGAGATGCACAGGGCCGGGTGGTTCCTCAGTGGCGAAAGCTATTGCGCGGCGCACCGTTTCGCCGGCTGGAACATCACGAAAAGAAAATGACGCCTTGGTTAAAGGCGTGAACAGTCCGTGGTGATCGATGCGCATCTGGATGCGCCGTTCGAGCCAAGCGCTGGCGACGTTGCACGTTATCGCGATGACCGGCGCGCGATCGAGCCAGGCGCAGCCGACGCCGGTGGCGAGGTTGGTCGCCCCCGGACCGACGGTCGAGACGCACACGCCGGGGATGCCAGTCAGATAGCCGACGGCGGTGGCCATAAAACCCGCCGACGTTTCGCTGGCGGTGAGAACGAAATCGATCGAGCTTCGCCGCAGCGCATCGATGAGCGGCAAAACCGGCCCACTCGGCACGCCGAAGACCCAGCGCACGCCGGCTCGTTCGAGCGCGCGGACGATGGCTTCGCTGTTACTCATGTCGCCCACGTCTACTCTGGTGCCAGATGGCTCGTCGAGGATAGAGAATCGAGGATGGAGGATGGCTCCGGATTTTCGATCCTCGATCCTCCATCTTCCATCCTCGACCTAATCTACATTGCCAATCCTCTATCTTCGACATCCCACCTAATTGCCGATCCGCACCGGATCCACCGCGTCCTGAACGGCGCGGATGATCGACAGCGCGGTGAGCTTGCCGGTCTTGGGATTCTCACTGGGCACGTTTTCGATATGGACGTGAAGCTTGCCGAACTCGCCTTCGACGTCGATATCGTGGCAATTGCGCACCAACCCCGGCACCGCGAAGATTTTGACCCGCGTCTGATCCGGACCGATGCCGGCCAAACTCACCGCCGCTGTGACGTTGACGTTGGCGGGAAAGCCGCGGCACGCCTCGCGCGCCGAGCCGGAAAAAATTTCCTTTTCCTCTTTCAATCCCGCCAGTGAAATTTCTCGTTCGACAAGATACGGCGCTCCTTCCAAACCCGCGGGAGGCTTGCGAGTCGTGTGGGTGACGTGAGCGATCTCGCCGACCACTGCGGATTTGATGCCGTCCAATCCGGCGATTGCGCCGGACGGAACGTACAGCCGGCAGCCGGTGCGGCGCGATTGCTCGATGACCTCCGGATGATCGAGCAAGGCGCCGACGCTGATAACCATGAAGTCCTTGCCGGAGGCGAAAACCTGCTTGGCCAAGCTTGCCACGACGGCGCCGCCGGCCGCTTCGACGATCATGTCCGCGGCGTCGATCAATTCATTCAACGGGAGATAGGACGGCGGCTGGCGAAAGCTCGAAAGAAACTCGCGCGCGCTTTGCTCGGTGCGGCTGGTTACCCCCGCCACGCGCACCGAAAGCTTGCCGCTCTCGACTGCGCGGACCAGAGCTTTCCCGATGGCGCCGCAGCCGACGATACCGATGGATTTCATTTCAACCCTCCGACGCTGTCCTGCTTTCGCCGTCAGCGGGACGGCACGAGCCAGTAAAGCATCCAATAAACGATCACACCCGTAATCGAAACATAAAGCCAGATCGGAAAAGTCCAGCGCGCGATCCGCCGGTGCGCGTCGAAGCGCTCGCGCAGAGCTCGGACAAGCGTGATCAGCGCCAAAGGCACGACGACCGTGGCCAGGATCGTGTGCGTTAGCAAGATCGTGAAATAGACGACGCGTATTCCGCCTTGCCCCTTGAACGGAACCGAGCCGACTTGAAAATGATAGACCAAGTAAGAAATCAGAAACAAGATCGAGCAGCCGAACGCGGCAAGCATGCAGCGCCGATGCGCTTGCTGATTTTTCCGTCTGATAAAACGATAACCGCCCAAAAGAAAAACGGCGCTGAGAGAATTCAGCGCCGCGTTCAAATCGGGAAGTTGGGAGGCGGAAATCACCGGGGGAAGATGTCCGGCATCAACATCAGAATCAAGAAAACACACAGGATGAACGGCGAGAGCGCGATCCACGTCAGAGTCTTCTTTTCCAGCTTGAGATGCATGAAATGTAGGGCCACGAGCGCCGCCTTCCACACGGCCAAAACGATCAGCAAAGCCACGAGCGAGCATTTTAGGCAGGTGCAGATACACGATTGCGACTTCGACGACAGTGAGCGCGAAAAGGATATAGAAAATCCGCAGGTAATGGGCGGAGGAATGTGCTGACGATGCCATAGGGCTCCTCGAACTCCGGTTAAACGAGATAAACGAAAGTAAAAATCAGGATCCAGACGAGATCGACGAAATGCCAATACAAGCCGGCAATCTCGACATGCTTGGCTCCGTAGCGGCCGCGGCTCACAGCCGCTAGCACAGCGCTGTTATAGATCACCCCGCCGGTCACGTGCATGCCGTGAAAGCCGGTCAAGATAAAAAAGGTCGTAGCGAACAAATCCTTGCTGAACGACAAATTGTGCTCGGGCAAGGTGTGTCCGATCAGGTGCGTCCATTCGTAGGCTTGCAGCCCAAGAAAGATCGCCCCCCCGAGAATGGTAAAGCCCATGAATTTTTTGAAACGCGCCTTGTCGCCGTCCTGGATCGCGGCCAACGCCAGAACCATCGTCACGCTGCTGACGATCAGCAAAAATGTCATGAGCGCCGTCAGGTTGATGCCCAGTACGTCTGCAGGCACCGGCCAGCTCTTGCTCGCGTGCCGAAGAATGCCATAGCCGACGATCAAACAGCCGAACGACATGGCGTCGCCGGCCAGAAACAACCACATGCCAAGTTTGCCCCAGCTCTCTGGGGTGAGAGGCGTCTCTGCGGGCTCTGCCTCTACATGCATCGCTGCAACATCACTCATCGACTGCCGTCCTCCTGTTTCCACGATAACACATGCGATTCCTCATCGGCTTCTTCACGGCGCCTGACCGCGCGGCGATAAGCGAAAACAAGCCCGCCGGCGATAGAGGCGACAACCAGATACGGCGTCGCCATCAAAAACAGCACGCTTGCGTTATAACCACCTGTGACCGCGTCGCCGTCGCCGCTCAGACAAACCGCGCAGGCAAAACTTCGCGCCGCGTGCGTCAAGAGCACCGAGGCGATCACCGATGCGATGAGGAACAATCTTCCAAACATGATGAAATTCGCAAAAAATTATCCTATCGATCCAATCGAGTCAATCAATCCGCTAGTAAAGATAGACTAAACCGTAGAGGATCGGCCACAACGCGACGACGAAGATCCAATACATGCTGCAAGTCTGCAAACCTGCCTCGTTGCGCTTGGTGTAGCTTCCTTGCCGCGCTTTGAACCAGACCGCCATCAGCCAGATAAGCGCGCCGAATACATGAGCGCCGTGAAATCCGATGAGCGTGTAGAACAGGCCGCCGTATACGCTGCTCGATACGGTCAGACCGAAGTGGATCAAACGCACCCATTCATAGCCCTGAACGACGAGAAACGTCACTCCCAGCGCCGCAGTGCACGACAGCATGCGCATCAGTCCCCGCTGATCGCTCATGCGGTTGGCCTGGAGCGCCCATCTCATAGTCACCGCGCTCGCCAGCAGAATCAACGTGTTGATCCCGGTCACGCCGATGGGCAGGCGCGGCTGAAACGGCGGCGGCCATACCGTGCTGCCGATGCGAAAAACCAGAAACGCGCCGATCAAACCGGCAAAGAACATGGCTTCGGCGCCGAGCAGCATCACCGTGCCGAGCCAAGCGTTGCTGCCGATCGGCGTAATCGGACGAACCGGCGGAGGAGGCGGGCCGCCGCCTCCGAAGCCCGGCCGCTTCACTTCGGCGACTATAGGCGTCGTCATTCAGCTTGCGCGCGGTGGAGCTCTTCGCCATGACAATCATTCAGTTCAATAGACGATGATAAACGCAACCACTGCGGCGATATACAATAGCGCGAGCAGCGCCAACCCAAGACCCCAGCGGCGGGCGCGCGGTTCTGAGGTATTCGAGGATCCTACCAGCGCATTCATAGCGGCACCCGATCCAACGCCATCACGAGCAACAGCGCGGGAAGATAGATCAGCGAAGCAAATAGCAAGCGCCGGGCGCCCGTCCGGGACGGCGCCATGACCAGACTGACGCCGCTGGCGAGAAATCCGATCCCAAGAAGAAAAGCAACGACGAAATAAACCGCGCCGGCAAGGCCGATCAACGTGGGCAGCAGGCCGACGACCAATAGTGCCAAGCAGTGTACGATGATCTGCCGGTTGGTGCTTTCTCCGTCCGGCTCGATAACGGGAAGAAACTGTATCCCCGCCTTGGCGAAATCCTCTCGGTAAAGACACGCGATCGCCAAGGTATGCGGGATCTGCCACAGGAACATGATGGCGAAAAGCACCCAGGCATCGACCGAGAGCTCGCCGCGCGCGGCGACCCAGCCAATGACCGGGGGCAATGCGCCCGGCACGGCGCCCACCGGCACGCATAGCGAGCTAAACCGCTTCATCGGCGTATACGCCCAGAGGTAGCTCAGGGTAATAGCGGCGGCGACAAACGCGCTCAGCCAATTGACCGAGAGAGCCAGGTAGACAAGCCCCAAGCACGTGAGCGCTATACCGAACCAGAGCGCGTCATTCGGCTGCAACCGCCCGTCCGGCAACGGTCGCCGGCATGTGCGCTCCATCATTGCATCCGTGTCTCGTTCCAGAAACTGGTTGAGGGTAAGAGTGCCGCCGGCTGCAAGGGCGGTTCCAAGCAACATCTCTATCAGCTGCACGTAGTCGGGAACGTTGCCCGAACCGGCGTAGTAGCCGACGAAGGCCGTGATGAGAACCATCAGAACGATGCGCGGCTTGGTCAGCTCGCAAAAGTCCGCCACTCGCCGGGAGGCGCTTGTCGTCGCGATATTCACGGTGCTCGTGCTCGAGTTCATACAGAAAATTGCTCCGCCAAAACTTCTTTCTTCCGGCCGTGCTCCGATGGCGCCGAGAAGCGATACGCTCTTAAAGTCAGCGCCACACTCGCCGCCAGCATCAATGCCCCAACGGCAAGATGGAGCGTCGTTATGAACACGATGGCATCGAAAGAGATCGGCCACAAGGTGGTAAACTTAGCCGCGTACGATGCGCCGCCCAAGGCGATTTGAACGAGCAAAAGAATCACTAGGGCGAGCGCCGGCCTATTCAATAGGTCGATGCCCGCGTGGTGCCGCGTCACGCGCATCACGATCAGGATCACATGAATGGCGACCAGCGCCGCAAAAAGCAGATGCGCATCCAGCCTTTCTCCCGTGTGGCGCAGCACGGCGCCGAAAACGATTTGGAGATAAATGAGGACGGTAGTTATGGCGCAGAGCCGGCGCAGCCGCCCCGTGTCGTTCAGGACGGGAACCGTCGCCTGCTTCCAACTCGCCGAAGTGAAGATCGCCAGGCCGATCGTCAACGCGAAGAAAATCTGCGCGATCGCCGCGTGCACGATCGCCAGGGTGTTTTCGAGCAAGACAACGCGCAGACCGCCGAGAACGCCTTGCACAATCACCAGGATGAGAGCGCCGACGCCCAGCGAGCGCAGCCAATTGCGCTCCTCGCGCAGCCAAAACGTCAGCGCCAAGACAATGGTCAACAAGCCGACGAAGGACGCCACCAGACGATGGCTATGCTCATAGAAAATACCGCCGACCATCTTGGACCACGGGTATAGAAACATGTTGTAGCCGAAAGTGGTCGGCCAGTCGGGAACGGCAAGCCCCACACCTTTACCGGTGACCAGACCGCCGATGAAAAGCAACGGAAAGGTGAAGCAAGCCAGAATGACCGCAATACGGTGCGGCCAGAGTGATGATGAATGATGGGAGCCGTTGCTGGTTCCCATCACGCTGTCCGATTTCATCGTGGGCTTTTCCGCTAGTGCGCCCGCGCCGCCGCGCTGGCGCCGAGATTCTTATCCTGCGGCAGCCAATCCTCTTTTACTTCGGGAGAGCTGTATTCGTACGGGCCGCGGTAAACCACCGGCTGGACTTCGAAGTTTCCATGCGGCGGCGGGGTCGGCGCCGACCATTCGAGTGTGTTCGCCTGCCAGGGATTTTTATCCGCCTTCTTGCCTGCGAACAGGCTCCACACGAAGTTCACCATGAAAAAAAGCTGCGCGGCGCCCAAGAGCAGGGCGCTCCAGGTGATGAACACGTTCCAATGCTGCATCGACATCAGGAACTCGTACTGCGTGGGGTTGTAAATCCGCCGCATATGGCCGCCGACGCCGAGAAAATGCATCGGAAAAAACGCGCCGTTGAAAAAGATGTAGGTCAGCACGAAATGGATTTTCGCCATGCCTTCGTTCATCGTGCGGCCGAACATTTTCGGAAACCAATAATAAACGGCGGCAAAGAGAGCAAAGATGATTCCCGCGACGACGTAATGAAAATGCGCGACGATGTAGTAGGTGTCGTGGATGAAGATATCGACCGGCGTGGAAGCCATGAAGACACCGCTCAGCCCGCCGATGACGAAATTGGAAACAAAGCCCAAGGCAAACAGCATGGGCGAAGTGAAGCGGATCGAGCCGCCCCACAGAGTGCCGAGCCAGTTGAAAGTCTTGATCGCCGACGGCACCGCTATCACCATGGTCGTCATCATGAACGCCGTCCCGAGCAGCGGATTCATGCCGCTCACGAACATATGATGGCCCCAAACGATCCACGACAAAAACGCGATCGCGATCATCGAGAAGGCCATCGCGTGATAGCCGAAAATCGGCTTGCGCGAAAAAGTTGAAAGGATGTCGGAAGTCACGCCCATGGCCGGCAAGACCAAGATGTAGACTTCCGGATGGCCGAAGAACCAGAACATGTGCTGCCAGAGCAGCGGCTCGCCGCCGCCCTCGGGCAGGAAGAAACTCGTTCCCGCCACGCGATCGAAAAGCAACATGGCCAACGCCGCGGTCAATACCGGCAAGGCGAGTAGCAGCAGAATCGCCGTCACAAACAGCGACCAAACTGTGAGCGGCATGCGGAAATAAGACATGCCGGGCGCCCTCATGTTGATGATCGTCGTGATGTAGTTGATCGAGCCCATCAGCGAAGAAACACCGAGAATGAGCAGACTGATGATCCAGAGATGCTGGCCCCATTCGACGCCCGTGTACTGGCCTTTCGCCGCGAGCGTTGCATAGCTGGTCCATCCGCCTGCCGCCGGACCGCCGGGCACGAAGAAGCTCGCGAGCATCACGACCGTTGCGATCGCTCCCACCCAAAACGACAGCATGTTGAGCTTGGGAAACGCCATATCGCGTGTGCCGATCATCAGCGGAATGAGAAAATTACCGAAGGTTCCCACCATGATCGGCATGACGACGAAGAAAATCATGATCGTCGCGTGCATCGTAAAAATGGCGTTGTAGGTTTGCGGCGGAATGATGCCGCCGCCTTGCTCGCCGGGATAGATGTACGGCTCGGGGATGATGTTGAGCCCGGGCACGGGAGTTTCCGGCCACGCCAATTGCCAGCGCACGAGCATGGCCAGCAAGCCGCCGACGATGATCATGAGCAGTCCCATGAAGAGAAACTGCCGGCCGATCATCTTGTGATCGAGGGAAAAAATATACGTTCTGATAAACCCTAGCTCTTCATGGTGCTCATGCGACGCGTGCGCCGCCGCTGTCTCGCTCATCGCTAAAAATCCTCCGTTAATGCCTTCGACTGAATTGCAAGGAAAGAACTTACTGCGCCTTCGCCGCGAGGTGTTCATCCGCCCATTTCTTGTAGTCCTCGGGTGAATGAACAATGAGCCAACCCTTCATGCCGGAGTGGCCAAAGCCGCAAAGCTCGGCGCAAGGGAGCTCGTATTTCCCCGGCTTGGTCGCTTCGAACCAACCAACAATCTCTCTGCCCGGCACAATGTCCTGCTTAAAGCGCAGATTGGGAATGAAGAAGCTGTGGATGACATCCGTTGCGGTCATCACCAGGCGAACCGGCTTGTTGGCCGGAACGTGCAAGTCGTTGTCGAATTTGACGTCGTCGTCGGTCCCGAGTTTTTTATCCGCGCCCGGATAATTCACTTCCCAGTTAAATTGCTTGGCGACGATGCGCAGCTCGAAATCCGTATCCGGCACATGGCGCTTTATTTTTGCCCAACTCGAAGCGCTCATGAACGCGAGCACGATCAAGATGACGGCGGGAATGATCGTCCAGATGATCTCCAGGGTGGTGTTGCCATGACTGTACGTCGCGCGCCGCCCCGGCTGCTCGCGATACTTGATCAAAAAAATCACCATCACTGCCGTGACCAGGATAAAAGTTGCCCCCGTGATGTAGTAAATGAGATAAAATAAGGAATCGATCTCATGACCATAGGTTGATACGTCTTCTGGCAACCAGCTCAGCATCTAGCGATCCATCCTTGTGGAAATGGAATATTAAAAGGAGAAAACCAGCCCTTTGCTAACATAGGCCCCAGGTCAATTCAAGAGTAATGCTCTTGATTTGCAAAGACTTTCTGCGAGTGGTACGAGGGGAAAAACGCGCGCAGAAATTTTCACAACGTGACCGCCTGGAACTCTCTCAGTTTGCTGATTCATCTCGGCGCCCTGGCTCTATGGCTCGGCGGCATCGTGTTTTTTTTGGTCGTCTTGGGACCCGCGGTGCGCGAGTTGGAACCTGCGATCGCCGTGAGAACGCTCAATCAAGGGAGGCTCGGGCTGGAAACCGCGTCGTGGATCGCCATCGGGCTGCTGCTGATGACCGGCATCTTCAATCTGTTCGCGCGCCTGCCGGGAAAAGAAACGGCGCTCGCCGAGTCGTATGGCATCCTTTTGGGCATCAAGCTGTTCGTCTTCGGCGCCATGGTCGCGCATCACTGCTTGCAAGTCTTCAAGTACGCGCCCGCGATCGCCAAGCTCAGTGCGGCGCTGCCGCCGGCCATGCCGTCCTGGCCCGAGCCGCTGCTTTCTCATTGGCGCCGCTGGTTTCTCTTATTGAAAATCAATTCGGCGCTGGGCCCGATCGCGGTGTTATTGGGCCTCGCGCTGGCTCAAAGTTAAGTTGCCGGCTCATCAGGATCGCGCCGCTGCCATCTGCTTATGAACTCGAGCAGCCGCTGGAGCAATCGGATCAAGGCGATCGTCTTCGGGATTGGCATCGCGCTGGCGCTTCAAACCGGCGGCAACTGGTTTCGAATTTTGACGGATCGAGTACCGGAGTGCGGCCAACCCAATTGTGTCGCCGACTTCGTCACTTTCTACGCCCAAGCGAAGCTTTTCTGGCAAGAGCCGCGGTCCCTTTACGATCTCGACCGCCAGCTTGCTTATCAAAAAACCGTCGCTCCGACCGAGCGGGTGCTGCCGTTTGTCTATCCGCCGATCACGGCCGCGCTGATGGCTCCGCTGGCACTGCTGTCGTTCCCCGCCGCGTTCTTGTTGGTGACCATTTTAAATTTACTGCTCATCCTCGCGAGTCTCCGGCTGTTGACGAGTCGCTTATCGCTCACTGCGGATCAATCCCACTGGCTGCTGCTGTTCGCGCTGTGCAATTTCGGCGCGCAGGCAGTGGTCTTCTACGGACAAACCTCGGCGATTATCCTTTATTGCCTGACCCGCCACGTATTGGCCGAGAGACGATCACAGGACGCTGAGGCGGGCTTTTGGGCGGGGCTGCTTTCGGTAAAGCCGCAGTATTTGCCGATCCCGCATTTGGTTCTTCTTCTAACGGGCAAATGGCGGGGATTTCTGATCGGCGCGGCGATCAGCGGAACGCTGATCGCCGGCGCATTCCTGCTTGTCGGCATCGAAACATCGAAACAATACTTCGATCTTGCCCGGCGCATGGTCGCCGCCGATGACGAGTGGTGGAATCAATGGCGCAGCATGCACAACTTGCGCGCGCTGACGATCTATTGGCTGCCGGCGCCTTGGCAGCCGTATCTTTGGTGGGTCGGCGTCGCGCTCGTGCTTGCGGTGCTGATCACCTGGAATCTAGGCCGCGAAAAAAGCTCAGCCGGCTTCGCGGTGGCGTGGATCATTAACCTGCTCGGCGTGTTGATCGTCATCCCCCATCTTTTCACGCATGATCTCAGTCTATTGATCCTGCCCTGCGCGCTGTTCATCAGCCTGTTTCGGCAGCGGCTGCCGCTCGCCGTGGCCGTCGGCTTGATGATCGTGGCCGCTTTGCCCGCGGTGAACTACGCGGCGCCGACGAGCACGGCCATCACGCTGCTCATTCTCTTTGTAGTGAGCGTGGCGCTCGGCGCCTCGCGACTAACGCGGTCGTGAATGCCGCGCTAGTTTTTCGGATACAATTCCCATCGGTGTTCGAGCAGAAACGGGTGATGTCGATCGGTTGCCCATGACATGCCTCCGCATTTTGTAGTGGTTCAGTTGAAGAAAGATCTCTCACTTCGTCGACGCGACACAGCCGCTATTTCTTCTCATTCCGAGCGAATGTTTCCAATGCGCGGATTCGAAACGAACTCAAACTGAACCACTACCCGCAATCTTGATTCAACGACTGTTCGGCAGTATAGGGGTAAGCGAGAACGGAGGTCGATCAATGAATTTGCTTCCCGTCGCACAAGTCGCACGAATGAAAACTATTCGTTTTGTCCTGACTTGGTTCGCTGCGCTCCTGGCTTTGCAAGCCGTTCCCGCGTCAGCGGCCAACATCAATGTCGTTTGGACCAGCGAAGTCGGTCAATTCGCGCCGTTGTGGGTGACCAAGGAAGGCAAGCTTTTTGAGAAATACGGCAACAACGTTGAGTTGATTTTTATTCAAGGCGCAAGTTTAGCCGCTGCGGCTTTGACATCGGGCGACGCTCAAGTCGGCATGTTCTCGCCCCAGGTGGTGATTACAAACCCGGGGTTGGAGTTGGTCATGTTCGGTCGCCTGGGCAACACCATGGACAATCGAGTGTATGGAAAGAAGGGCATCAAGAGCATCAAAGAAGTAAAGCGGATTGCCATCAGCCGCTTTGGCAGCAACGCCGATTTCGCTGCTCGCTTCCTGCTCCAGCGCGAGGGACTCCGGCCCGAGACCGATGTCGCCTTGCTCCAATTCGGCAATCAATCGAACCGCATCGCCGCCGTCGAGACCAATAACGCCGACGCCGCCATGCTCACGCCGCCGATGACGTTACAAGCGCGCAAACTGGGCATGACATTGCTGCTCGATGCTTCAAAACTGAATATTCCCTATTCCAGCCTGTTTTTCGTGTCGCGCCGGCCCTATTTGACGAAGACTCGGGCGGAGCTGGTCAATTTCACCAAGGCGATGATCGAAGGGGTGGCCCTTTACAAGTCCAATAAAGAATTCGCGCTGAAGGTTTTGGCGAAGTACATGAAAGTGCAAGACCGCGAGATACTCGAAGAGAACTTCCGCGAATATGATTTTCCGCTGAAGCCCTATCCGTCGCGTGAGTATTTCGAACTTCCGATTCAAGAAGTCGGCAAGAGAGATCCCAAGGTCTTGAAAGAAAACCCGGACCGCTACACCGATATGTCGCTCATCAAGGAACTGGAGAGCACCGGTTTCATCGACAAAGTTTCGCAAGAATACAAAGTAAAGTGAGGGAACGTCTGATTGTCGAGGTTCCCTCATCCTGAACGAAGTGAAGGATTTCAATAACTGAACGACCCTAGGGAGGACAAACCATGGCAAGCGTACGAGGAGCGACGTTACTGGGACCCGACAAATTGGAGATCCGCGAGTATCCGCTGCCGGAGATTCCACCTGACGGGGGCCTAGTCAAAATCGAGATGGGCGGCGTGTGCGGCACGGACGTAAAATATCTCCACGGCAAGCTTAAAATCGATTATCCGATCATCCTCGGCCATGAGATTCTCGGCCGCGTGGAAAAACTCGGCAAGAACGCCGCCGCGATTCACCATGTCAAAGAAGGCGATCGCGTCATTCTCAAGGGCGCGCTCGGCTGCGGCCGTTGTGCCGATTGCCGGCGTAACAACCAGCGCTTCTGCCGCCAGCGCACCAATTACGGCGGGCGGACAAAATGCGACAAACCGCCGCACCTCTTTGGCGGCTTCGCCGACTACCTCTACTTGGCGCCCGACGTCCTCGCTACCAAAGTCAGCGATGCACTTCCCGCTGAGGCCGCCGCGCTGATCGGCTCGGTCATGGCCAACGGTTTTCAGTGGGCGATTCGCCGCGGCGGCGTCAAAATGGGCGATTACGTTTTGATCCAGGGCCCCGGCCAGCAAGGGCTCTCCTGCACGTTCGCATCGAAGCACGCAGGCGCTGCAAAAATCTTCGTCACCGGCATCGGCCGCGACAAACCGCGTCTGGAGCTGGCAAAAAAATTCGGCGCCACGCGCACGATCAACGTCGAGGAAGAAGATGTGGTCGAGGTGATCCGCAAAGAAACCAACGGCGAGATGTGCGACGTGGTGGTCGACGTTTCAGGCAACCCCAACTCCATTCTCAAATCCGTCGACTGCGTGCACCGCCAGTCGACCATGGTGCTCGGCGGGCTCACCGGTGACAGCACGGTGACACCTATGCTGATGGACAAGCTCGTGTGGAACGAGATCAAGCTCCAGGGCTGCTTCACCGCCGACAACGACGCTACGGAGGCGGCGCTGCGTATCATCGAGGAAACCAAATTTCCGGTGCAGCAAATGGTCAGCCACGTCTTTCCGTTGAAAGAGATCGAACACTGCATCCGCGCCATCGGCGGCGAAGTGCCCGGTACTTTTCCGACCAAGGCATTGATCAATCCCGCGATGGGGTAACACCACCTGGAGTGATGGAGTACTGGAGAGATGGAGTGATGGGTGGAGGAGACCCAATACTCCAACACTCCGCTACTCCAATACTCCACGGTAACTATTCGGATGATCGAAGGGCTCAAAGACAAAGTCATCATCATCACCGGCGGCGCGCACGGCATCGGCAAGGCCTACGCGCTGGCGTTCGGCAAAGCGCACGCGCGAGTCGTCATCGCCGACATCGATAAACCGGCGGCCGATCTCGCCACAGCGGAGATAGTGAAAGAGTTTTCGGCGCCTGTCCTCGCGCTGCAAACCGATGTCTCGAACGAAGCTTCGACCAAGGAAATGGCGGCCCGCGCGCTCGAGCGCTTCGGCCGCATCGACGTGTTGATCAACAATGCCGCGGTCTTCTCTGTCGTGCCGATGAACCGCGGACGAATCGAAACCATCGATCCTGAAGAATGGGACCGGTTGATGGCGGTCAATCTACGCGGCCTGTTTTTCTGCTGCCGTGCCGTCCTACCAACGATGCGCCAACAGAAATCCGGCAAAATCATCACCATCGCGTCGGGGACCGTCTTCGCCGGCGCGGCGGGTAGAATTCACTATGTGACTTCGAAAGCCGCCACTATCGGCTTCACCCGCACCTTGGCGCGGGAGGTCGGCGACGACAAGATCACCGTCAATTGTCTGGCGCCCGGCAACACGCTCTCGGAGGAAAATCCCACCGATCAGATGATCAAGTTCCGCGAGTCATCCGTCGGTCTGCGCGCGCTGAAACGACTTCAGATGCCCAACGACGTGGTCGGCGCGATGTTGTTTCTCGCCTCGCCATTGAGCGATTTCATTACCGGCCAGACGATCAACGTCGACGGCGGAATATCGTTTTTGTGAAATTTGAACGGAGATAAATCATGAATCCGAGCTACCCGATCATCGATGCCGATGGCCACGTGCTGGAAAAAGACCGAGAGCTGCACGACTATCTCGGCGGCCGATATTCGAGCGCGCCGCGCTTCGAGACCTATTCTTATTTTCCCTCCCTCGATGGCTGGAACCGTGGCACTGGTGTGCCGGGAAAAGATCCGGAAACCCCGGCGCCGCGCTGGCTGCAGTTTCTCGACGAGCTCGGCGTTCACACGACAGTGCTTTACCCGACTGGCGGGCTAGGGCTCGGCCTGGTGCAGAATCCGGAATGGGCATGCGTGCTGGCGCGCGCATACAACTCGTGGCTCGCGGAGCGTTTCTGCCAGGTGAGCCCGCGCCTGAAGGGCGTCGCGCTGCTGCCGGTGCACGAACCCGTCGAAGCCGCCAAGGAACTCGAACGCGCGAAATCGCTCGGTCTGGTCGCCGGCCTGCTGCCTGCGGTCACATCATTGCACAAGGGTTATGGCCATGGCGATTTCGATCCGATCTATGAGGCGGCCGAGCGCCTCGACATGCCGCTCACGATCCACGGTGCGCCGAGCCGCGGCATGGGGTTCGACTTCTTCAACAAATTTCTGCACGTGCATACCCTCGAACATCCGTTCGCGATCTTGATTCAGTTCACCCACATGATCTTCGAGGGCGTGTTCGTGCGCTTTCCGAAGCTCCGCTGCGCCTTTCTCGAAGCCGGCTGCGGCTGGTTGCCGTATATGATGGATCGCATGGACGAAGAGATGGAAAAGCCGTATCGCGTTCAGGCGCCGCTGCTCAAAAAGAAACCGAGCGAGCTCATTCGCAATGGCCAGATCTGGACGACCTGCGAAGTAGAAGAGAAAGCCCTGCCCCACGTGTTGCAGCAATTCAATCCGCAATGCCTCATGTGGCCGTCGGACTATCCGCACGAAAGGCTGCCCGACATGTTCAGCCACGACCTGCCGGAATTCTTCGGCCGCACAGACATCGACGACGACACGCGGAAGGCGATCCTGCACGACAATCCGGTGAATTTTTACCGTTTGAAGGTGTGAGGAAAAGGATGTCTCCCGCAAACGCGCGAAGACGTCAAGTTCGGAATCATCGTATTTCTTTCTTTGCGCCCTTCGCGTCTTGGCGGGAGATTTCTTCTTGGATATTTAACGGAGGCACACCATGCGTTTAAAAGACAAAGTAGCTATCGTCACCGGCGGCGGCGTGGGCATCGGCAAAGCCTACGCTCACGGCTTGGCTAAGGAAGGCGCGAAAGTGGTCGTCGCCGATATCCAGGATAATGAAGCGAAAAAAATCGCCGAGGAAATCAAGACGGGCGGCGGTGAAGCGATGGCCGTTTACGTCGACGTCACTTCCGTCGAGAAGACCCAGGCGATGGCCCAGGAAGCGCTCAAAAAATACGGCCGCATCGATATCCTGGTAAACAACGCCGGCCTTTACTCCGCCCTCAAGAAGAAAAATTTTATGGAGATCGACGGCGACGAATGGGACCGCGTCATGTCGGTGAACGTGAAAGGCTTATGGCACTGCGTCAAAGCCGTTTATCCGGCGATGAAGCAACAAGGCAAGGGCAAGATCATCAATATCTCGTCGGGCACGGTGCTCGGCGGCTCGCCTTACTTTCTCCATTACGTCTCGTCCAAGTCCGCGGTCATCGGCTTCACTCGCGCCTTGGCCCGGGAAGTCGGCGACGACAATATCAGCGTCAACTCGATCATGCCGGGATTGACGATTTCCAGCGCCAACCAGGAAGGCGTAATGACCGCCGAGCAGCTCGCCGACCGGCGCAAACGCCGCGCTTTTCATCGCGATCAATATCCCGCCGACCTCGTCGGCACGGTGATTTTTCTCGCTTCCGACGACAGCGACTTTATGACCGGCCAGTCGATCAGCGTCGATGGCGGCATGAACATGCACTGACTCGGCTGGACTAGATCGCAGTTTGAAGGAATACCGGGAAACCCGCTGACTACTCGAAGAGCACGCTGGTGAACGTCACTGCCGAGCCGGTTTCAGGTGTAAACGCTTGGCTGTACTTGAGATGTTGGCCGTGCGGCTTCTCCAGCAGATGAATCAAAGAGTAGAGCGGTGAAAAGCCGCAGATCCGTCGCTTGTCCTGATCCTTCGCGATCTCGTTGAAGAAGCCTGGCGCGTCCAACCTAGCCAAGCGATCGACAAGTTCTCGGTCTTCGCTTTCCACCCATTTGAGAAAATCTTCCGTGATCGGCTCCCGGTCACCGAACTGGCGGCCCACATGGGCGAGATCGACCCCGGCAACGAAGCACACTTTTCTTGAATCTTGGTCAGACATTCGTCGCAGCGCTCGGAGAAAGGTTCCCACCGTGCCATTTTTTTCCGGAAGAGTGCGGCTGACCAGCGCCGAGTGAAACGAAGAAACCAAAATCGGCACAATTTTAAACGGCCGCTCTGGTTCCCGCGTCAATGCAGCGCGCTTTTGCGCGGCGTATTTGAGGAATAAAACTTGAAATTCCAGCGAATGTTCGCCACGGTGCAGGTATTCGTCGGCGAAACAATCTTCGCTAGAGGCGGCCTGCAAACGATTGACGAAGTCTTTGTCGGTTTCAACCACTCCAAGCGGTGTGTCAAAATCCTTAAGCGTCAAAATGTACGGCGTCCGCCCGCCGCAATGCGACGTACCCAACAAGATGTAGAGGTCCGCGCCGTCGCTTTCGATGAGTGACTTGTATGCCCACGCATACCCGGGACCACCGCGATGAAAATCGATATGCGGCGCCACGAGCGCTTTCGGAGCGGAAACTTTCGTCTGCGCCGACGGCGCTCCCGGTCCCCCCGCTGCTATGAAGTAGCCGTCCAGTTGAGCCGTCAGCTCGACGCTGTCTGATTTGTAAACGCCGCCGACGTGCGCCGCCGCCCGAATCGGCAGCCTGCGAAATTCGAGCATGATCTTGCTTCGATAGCCCTCAAAGCGCTCGCTCTCCAAGTAGTAGTGGTGATCGAGCATGTCGACGAAGCTTTGCAATTCGGCGCTTTGCAGCACCGCGCCGAACTGCTTGGCGTACGCTTCTTGAATATCGATAGAGGAATGACGGCCATCGAAGTGCGTCAGAATAAAATAGCCGACGGGCGATATGCCGATGGGCGTGGCGAGATTCAACGGGTCTTTGAGATAGACCAGCGTCCTGCCATCTTGCTGAGCGGGAAACGCTTCGATGGGTCGAAGCCTGGGTTTGTCGTCCATCCCTGAAGAAAAATCGGACCCGGATGCCGGACGATTTCGGGGCTTACTTGAAAGTCGTGTTTGTCAAACTAAACGATGCCGAGCCGCTGCTTCGCTTCTTCGCTGATCATACTCGGGTTCCAAGGCGGCTCCCACACGAGATCAACGCTCGCGTCGCCGACGCCATCGAGCGCCATGATCTTTTCCTTGGCATCCGCTGCGATCATCGTTCCCATGCCGCACCCCGGCGCCGTGAGAGTCATTTTGACCGCAACTTTATCGTCGTTGATTTCCACGTCGTAGACCAAACCGAGATCGACGATATTGACCGGGATCTCCGGATCGTAACACTCATGCAACGCTTCGTAGACTTGTTCTTTGGTAACCATTAGATCGCTCCTTGCGCCAGGAACTTCGGGCTCAACTCGAAACGATTTTTAATCCCTGCGTTTTTTTCGCCTGCTCCGATGCGATCGACAACTGCCCGGCCAATTTCGCGGCGATTTCCAGAAAAACTTTACTGACTTCGCTGTGCGGATCCTGAACCAGACTCGGCACGCCGGTATCGCCGCCTTCGCGCAGCGTCGGCGTGATCGGAATCTCACCGAGATAAGGAATCTTGAATCGCTCCGCCGCGCGCTGGGCTCCGCCGCGCGAAAAAATTTCATGCTTCTTGTTGCAGCCGTCGCAAATAAAGTAGCTCATATTTTCGATGAGGCCGACGATCGGAATATTGACTTTGTCGAACATCGATTTCGCCCGCACCACGTCGGCGAGCGCGACATGCTGCGGCGTGGCGACCAGCAACGCGCCGCTGACTTTCAACTGCTGCGAAAAAGTGATCTGCACATCGCCGGTGCCCGGCGGCATGTCCACGACCAGATAATCCAACTCGCCCCAATGAACGTCCGCCATGAGCTGATGCAGCGCCTTGCCCAACATCGGACCGCGCCAAATGACGGCCTGATCAGGATCGAGAAAAAAACCGATGGACATCACCGGCAAGCCATGGGCGACTGCGGGCTCGATCTTGGCAACACCGTCGACGTCGATTTTCTCCGGCTCGCCCTTGACGCCCATGATGATCGGCACCGAGGGACCGTAGATATCGGCATCCAGCAGACCGGTCGCGGCGCCGTGCACCTTGAGCGCGACCGCCAAATTGGCCGCCACGGTAGACTTGCCGACGCCTCCCTTGCCCGCGGCGACGAGGACGACGTTTTTCACCGTCGGCAACAAATCGGTCTGCCCCGCGCCGGCTTTGCTGCCGCGCACCTGGGCCCCGAAATCGATCTCCAACGCGGTGATGCCGCCGAGGGCGGCAAGGGCTTTTTTGCAATCGTTTTCGATCGTCTCCCGCAGAGGACAAGCCGGCGTGGTCAGCTCCACGGTAAAACGTACTTTGCCCTGGCCGACGGCAAGATTTTTCACCATGCCGAGGCTTACAATGTCGCGATGGAGCTCCGGATCTTGGACTTTACGAAGCGCCTCCATGACGCGCTCTTCAGTGACGTTTTCCACGATTCTCTTCCTTCAAAACTATTGACTTATAAGGTCCACGATGTCAACACGGCTAACTGCGTTAACAATCGACGGTTTGGCGCATCTAAACCGCAGGAATCAGAGTTGGAATGAACCTCTTGCTTGCCGCTATGGGGGGCTTTTGTTACTATGTCGGGTCGCAGAATTTCCGTCCGAGCAGGCGTAAGGAGGGGCGATGAATCGAGCGATTACCACGTTGCTGACGATATCGGTGTTGACTGCCATGGGCTGCTCCGGAGGCAGTCTCACCACGCGCGAGAAAGGCGCCGGTATCGGTGCTCTGGGCGGCGCCGCCGCCGGGGGAATTATCGGCGCAGCGACAGGCCACGCCGGCGCCGGCGCGGCGATCGGCGGCGTGCTTGGCCTCGGTGCCGGAGCGCTGGTCGGCGATCAGCTTCAGGGACAGCAAAACACACAATCCGAGCAACAGCGCCAGATCGACAGCAATCAGGCGGAATTGGAGCGCCAGAGGCGCGAGCTCGAGCAGCTCAGACGACAGAAGGCCGAATACTAGTCGGCTGACGTGTCCGGAAGCGCTTGGAGTCGCGCAGGTAAACGGGTTTGATCGAGCCGGTCACGTGATCCGGCCGGCCGGGAGATCTTAATGAAATCGGACTCAGGAGTTTTGTTGTTCACGGCCTTTTTGGCGATGTCCGCGTGCGCGGGCGGCGAGCTGACGACGCGTGAAAAGGGCGCTGGTATCGGCGCTCTGGGCGGTGCCGCCGCCGGGGGAATTATCGGGGCAGCAACAGGCCACGCCGGAGCCGGTGCCGCAATCGGCGGCGTGCTTGGCCTCGGCGCCGGTGCCTTGGTCGGCGATCAACTCCAAGGCCAGGAGAACAAACAAAAAGAGCAGCAAAAAGCGATCGACCAGCAGCGCGTCGAGATTGAAAAGAACCAGGCTTTGATCGAGGAGCTGAGAAAGCGCAACATCGAGGCGCGCGAGACCAGCCGGGGGGTCATGGTCAACCTTCCGAGCGTGAACTTCGAGTTCGACAGTGCGGACCTCACGCGCGACGGCAGAAATCGAGTGAACCAAATCGCCGACATCGTCCGGCGCGACGCGCCCAACCGGCGGATCACAGTTGAGGGCCACGCCAGCCGCGAGAGCGCCGCCCAAGAAGCTTACAATCAACGCCTATCTGAGCGACGCGCCAATACCGTGGCCGACGCCTTGGAGCGCAGCGGCGTGAATGGCAGAAATGTCTCGGCTCAAGGCCTGGGCACCCGTGCGCCGATCGCGACCAATGACACCGAGAGCGGCCGGCAGCAAAACCGCCGCGTCGAAGTAGTTATCGAAAACTAGCGCGAAACCGCGGCTCGGTGCCGTCGCGCAAACGCTTGATATTGTCGCGGTGGCGAAAGATCACCATCCCGCCGAGAAATACCGCCATGCCGACGAAGATCGGCGCATAGGAAAACGCCCAGAGCACCACTGGCGCCACCAGAGCCGCGGCAATCGAGCCCAGCGAAACGATCCGGCTTATCAGCACGGCAGCGCCGAAGACAACCACTAAAATGACGGGCGCCGCTGGCGCGACGGCAAGAAAAGCGCCGAAGGCCGTGGCCACACCCTTTCCTCCCTGAAAATTCAAAAACACCGGATACAAATGCCCCAGAAACGCCGCTATCCCGACGAGGGCCACGCCCAGATCGCTCATCCCGAGGCGCTGCGCCACAAAAACCGGAACAAATCCCTTAGCGGTGTCGGCAATCAGCGTCAGTAAACCCAGGCCTTTGCCCAGCACGCGCGCGACGTTGGTCGCGCCGATGTTGCCGCTGCCGGTGTTTCTGACGTCGATCCCGGACAGCGCGCCGATAATAAAACCGCTCGGAATCGAACCCAAGAGGTAAGCAAATATTGCCAGTACGACGACCATCTCACGACCCGCCCGTTACGAGCTAGATGACCTACACTCCTCATCCAGCCACTGTTCCTTGATTCCGAATATTCCGAATTCCACAGTCGCAAGTTGGCCCGACCCCGCGGGAAACGATCCCGGAGTCGTGAAGACAGCCAAGCCGTGGGCCCGCAAATTTTCGCGTCTATTTGGCAACCGGCGCCCCAGTGGCAACGATTATTCGTAGCTCACCGGCGATCTCGGTCCGCCCAGAGACAGTAAAGCATTTGTCTTTACTCTGGAAGGATTGTGCCTGCGGGCAAAGCAGGCAACCGCGGATTTCGGGTTCATTTGAACTCCGCTGCCGCACTCGTTTTTCGAGGTCTGCCGTCGTTTCCCGCGCCGCCGCCGGCCGCCTTGAAGCTCATCGCAGCCCGCACAGCAAAAAAGCCCTACACGGAAACTACCGTGTAGGGCTTTCTGCTCGTCGTCTTTGGCGACTTACTTCGCCGGTCGTTTGTAGAAGTCAGGATTCATTTTCGTGGTCGTGCCCGATTTCGCGAGCTCTTCCTCGAACATCTTACGGATCCACGGCGCCTCATCGTAGTACTCGATCTGGTTTCCACCCTGCTTCACGTCCTTGTCGACTTTGGTGATATCACCGAAGCTTTCGCCCAGGCTGTATTTGATTCCGCCCAGGCGCGGCGGCAAATAGCGCGCGCCGGTAGCGCCGGTGTTGAAGTGCTGGTGAAACATCATCGCCGGCGGCGTAAACACGCTGCCGTCCTGCCAGTCGTAGCGCTTGGGCTCTTCGCCTTCACGCCAGAAAAGCGAAAATCCCTGCCCCTTGATAATGATGACGTTGAAACCGGGACCGTGGCGATGAGCCTTTTTGTAGGTGCCGATGGGAAACTCGGAAATATGCGCGGCCATAGAGCCGTTGGCGAGCTCGAGCATGACGTTCTTGCCTGCGGCGCCGCGCTCTTTCCAATCTTCCAGAGCGAAATTGCGCGCATCGGCGATGAAGTTGGTGTCCCAGACGCGCCCCGGGTAGGCCTTGCCCTTGCCGCTGAAATACTCGGGATCACCGTCGAACCGATCGGTGAAATCCCGCGGCGTGTTGAAAACGAAATCAGCGTCGTGAAACAGATTGAAAACGATCGGCATGCTGTTCACGGAAAAAAAACGCGCCGGTTCACTGCCCGAGCCGTTGAAGTGCTGGTACCAGGCATTGAGCGGCAACGCAAACAAGCTGCCTTCCTGCCACTCGAAGGTTTGTTTTGCGCCCTTATCGTTCCAGATCGTCGTCCCACCGCGCCCTTTGAGCACAAAATGCAAGTCCTCGTACAGATGTCGCGCCGGATTCAATTTTTTGCCCGCCGGAATTTCGCTCACGTAGGCGCCGGTGGTACCTTCGGCGCCTTCCATGTTGATGAACGCGCCGCTGCCGCCGGTCCGATTCCAAGGCTTGAGTTCAACCTTTTTTAGATCTTGAACGAAAAACGTCTTAACGATTGGAATTCCCTCATCGAGTTGCCACTTGTCGTAGTAGGGAATGTTATCCATCACATGATCGATTTGAGTTGCCGGCTTGGACATGATCTCCTCCCGAACTTTTGCTTGTGTAGTTATCGCATACGACTTGCAAAAGCAAGCTAGCGCAGGTCCGGTTGCGACTCGTACAGAGCTAATTTTACGGCAAAAAAACCGCGGCAGCATTGACAAGCCGGGTGAAACTCTACTAAATGGCACGGTGACACGTCGGCCAAATTCTCGGCTCGAAGTCGGAGCCGAAGATGGTTGGCGGCAAGCGCGATTGGAACAGGAGATTCCCCTTGGCTACCACCGTCGAAGCGCCCATGGTCGGAAAGATCTTGAAGATTGAAAAAAACCCCGGCGATCACGTCGATGAAGACGAGGTCATCATCGTCATGGAAGCGATGAAAATGGAAATTCCCATCGTCGCGTCGACCAGCGGAACTTTGAAAGAGCTGAAAGTTACGGTCGGTCAAGCCGTCGAAGCCGAACAAGTGCTCGCCGTCATCGAATAGTCCGCGCCAGCCCGAAACCGCGGTTTTCCGGTCGTCACACCAAGGAGATTCCATGGACAATTGGACGTTCGGCTGGACTTTGGCGCTCATCGGTATGTCCGGCACCATGCTCGTGCTGTGGATTTTGAGCCTGCTCATCCTGTTGATTCGCACGGTCTTTCCTGCGCCGGCCGACGCCCAAGAAAGGCTAATGCCCGCAGATGGAATCCGCGCTCGTTTCCGGAATACAGGGTTTATTTCTCGGCGTTACGAATCTCGGTCTCGGTCATGTCATCATGATCCTGATCGGATCATTGCTGCTCTATCTCGGCATCAGCAAAGGCTACGAGCCGCTGCTCTTGGTGCCCATCGGCTTCGGCGCGATCCTGGTCAATATCCCGCTTTCGGAGATGATGGCCGAGGGCGGCTTCATCCGATTTTTCTATGACATCGGCGTGCGCACGGAGATTTTTCCGCTGCTGATTTTTCTCGGCATCGGCGCGATGACCGATTTCCAGCCATTGTTGGAAAACCCGAAAATCATCCTGCTCGGCGCCGCCGGGCAATTCGGCATCTTCATCACTTTGCTGCTCGCGCTGGCCATCGGCTTCGACAAACTCGACGCGGTCGCGGTTTCGATCATCGGCGCCTGCGACGGGCCGACGGCGATCTACGTGAGCTCCAAATTCGCTCCCCACCTGCTCGGCGCGGTCTCTGTGGCGGCGTACTCGTACATGTCATTGGTACCGCTGATCCAGCCGCCGATCATGCGCGCTCTCACCACGGAAAAAGAGCGCATGATCGTCATGGGCGCGGTGAAGCAGCCGATCTCGCAGACCACCAAGATCATGTTTCCCATCGTGGTCACGATCTTCGCGTCGATCCTGGCGCCCAAAGGCGCGCCGCTCATCGGCACGGTCATGTTCGGCAATCTGATGAAGGAGTGCGGGGTCGTCGATCGCCTGAAACGCGCGTCGGAAAATGAGATCGCCAACATCGTGACCCTGCTGCTCGGCCTGTGCATCGGCGCGACCATGGAGGCCGGTAAGTTTTTGCAGACCCAGACGCTGCTGATCCTCGCGCTCGGGTTTATCGCCATCAGCCTCGACACCGCGGTCGGCGTGCTTTTCGGCAAGCTCATGTGCGCGCTCACGGGCGGCAAGATCAATCCGCTGATCGGCGCGGCGGGGATCTCCGCCTTTCCCATGTCCGCGCGCGTCGTTCAGGCCGAAGGACAAAAGTACAACAAGAAAAACTATCTGCTCATGCACGCGATGAGCGCCAACGCCGGCGGGCAGATCGGCTCGGTGATCGCCGCCGCCGTCATGCTCTCGGTGCTGCAAGGCATGGGCATCGTCGGGCAGTAATCTATGGCGCAGACCAGAAACGATCTGGAAAAACGGCTCGCCGCCCTCGAGCAGGTGGCGCGCGACGCCGATCCGAAAGCCGCCGCCAAGCAGCGCGCCGAAGGCAAGCTCACCGCCCGCGAGCGCGTCGAGAAACTGCTTGACCCCGGCACTTTCGTCGAAGAATTCATGCTCGCGGAAACCCAGTGCAGCGAGTTCGGCATGGCGGAGAAGCGCTTGCCGTCGGACGGCGTGGTCACCGGCTTTGGCAAGATCGACGGCAGGCCCGTTTACGTTTACTCCCAGGACCGCGCCGTGCTGGCCGGCAGCGTCGGCAGCGCGCACGCGGAGAAAATCGCCTACGTGATCCAGACTGCGCGCAAGCTCGGCGTGCCGGTCATCGGGCTCAACGACTCGGCGGGCGCGCGCATTCAGGAAGGCTTGTCGGTCACCTCGGCGATCGGCAAAATCTTCTACGAGAACAGCATCGCCTCGGGCTGCATCCCGCAGATCTCCGCGATCATGGGGCCGTGCATCGGCGTCGGCTCCTATTCGCCGGCGCTCACCGATTTCATTATCCAGGTGCAAAATACCAGCCAGATGTTCATCACCGGCCCCGCCGTCATCAAGGAAGTGCTCGGCGAAACCGTGACGATGGAAGAGCTCGGCGGCGCGAAGATCCACTCCGAAGTTTCCGGCGTCACCGATCTGGTGGCCAAGGACGACGAAGAATGTCTGGCGCATGATCCGCCGGCTCGTCGGCTTTCTGCCGTCGAGCTTTGAAGCGGCGCCGCCGCGCAAGACGCCCACCGACGATCCCGGCGCGGTCGCTCGAAACCTTGGAAACAATCGTGCCCGAAGACATGAAGCGCGCCTACAATATCGTTCAAGTCATCAAAGCGATCGTCGACGACGGCGATTTTTTCGAGTTGAAGGCAAAGTTCGCGCGCAATCTGGTGATCGGCTTTGGCCGGCTCGACGGGTATCCGGTCGGCTTTGTCGCCAATCAGCCGATGTTTCTCGCCGGCAGCCTGGACGTCGACGCTTCGGACAAGGCGGCGCGCTTCATCCGTTTTTGCGACGCTTTCAATATTCCGGTCATCACGCTGATGGACGTGCCCGGTTTTTTCCCGGGCAAACAGCAGGAAGAAAAAGGCATCATCCGCCACGGCGCGAAGATGCTCTACGCCTACGCCGAAGCGACCGTGCCGAAAATCACCGTGGTGCTGCGCAAAGGCTACGGCGGCGCCAAGCAGGCGCTTTGCACGCGCGAGATGGGCGCCGACCAACTCTTCGTTTGGCCGGGAGTCGAACTCGCGGTGATGGGCGGCGGCGGCGCGGTGAACGTGCTTTACCGGCGCGAGATCGAGCAGTCCGCCGACCCGGCCAAAACCCGCGCCGAGAAAATCGCCGAGTATCAAGATCGCTTCAACGGCCCGTTCGAAGCGCTCTCGAAGCAGTTCGCCCAGGCGGCTATCCGCCCGCGCGAGACGCGCAGGCGCCTCATCCAATGTCTGGAAGTTCTCGCGCCACAAAAAAGAAGAGCGGCCGAGAAAGAAACACGGTCTCATGCCGGTGTGAGTGGAAAGCTTCGAAATCAGGAGCTCAACGGCGGAAAAGGAAATCGAGGGGTCTAGATCGACGCGGAGTACTTGCCGCTGGCGCTTTCGACGCAAAGCGATACAAAAAACGTGCTGCCTTTGCCTTCCTCGCTCTCGACCCAGATGCGCCCGCCGTGGGCTTCGATGATTTTTTTGCAGATCGCGAGACCGAGACCGGTGCCGCTGTGGCTGGAGCTCTGACCGCTGCTCACCTGGCGGTACTTGTCGAAAATGTGATCGAACTCCTCGTGCGGTATGCCGACGCCGGAATCTTTCACCCACCAGACCACTTCGGCATCGCCCCAGGCGCGCGCCGTGATCGAGATCTCGCCGCCGCTGGCGGTAAACTTAAAGGCATTGCTGAGCAGATTTTCCAGCACTTGCCCGACGCGCCGAACGTCGAGAAACAGGTGCGGCAAGTCGTCGCTGACATCGACGCTGAACGCAATCTTTTTCTTGTCGGCTTCCACCAAATGCTCGACGAACCCTTCGTTGAGCAGCGCGCGCAAATCCACCGGCGCCTTCGTCAGTTGCAACTGACCGGCGTCGATCTTGCTGATGTCGAGAAAATCGCTGACGTGGCCGATTAGGCTTTTGCAGCTCGTCTGCACTTTCCAGAGCCATTTCTGTTGCAGCTCGTTGATCGGGCCGAACAAGCCGTCGCGGATCGACTCGGTGATCGTAACCACATTGGACAGCGGCGAGCGTAGATCGTGCGCTACCATAGCGGTAAAATCAGCGAGGGTTTGTTCCGCCCGCTTGCGCTCCTCGATCTCCCGAAGCATCTCCTCGTTGGCCTGTATCGAGGCGCCATAGAGCCGCGCGTTCTCCACCGCCAGCGCGATCTGCAGCGACATCGCCTCCAAGAAGCGCCGTTCGTCGGCGCCGAAGGAGTGACTTTCGACCTTCATGATCGTGATCGCCGCGCGCGGCTGCGCCTCCTGGCGCAGCGGCAGCACCGCCAGGGATCGAATCGCGCCTCTCGCCCCGGTAAATTCCGGCGCGGCTTTGACGTCTTCGACAAACCACGCGCTCTTGCATTGCCAAAAACACTGCTCGAAGCTCTCGCCAAGCTGCGCCCAGAGGGCCTCGATTTCTCCCAGTGGGCGAGATTTGGCGGCAAGACCGTAAAAACCGCGGCCGCCGATCGGTTGAGAAAAGTGCAGCGACGCGAAGTCGAACCCGATCGCCGAGATCAGCCGATTGAGACCACGTTCGATGACTTGCTCCACGGAGAGAGTCTCGGCGATCTCCTGGGAGACGAGGTTCAGCGCCTCCAATTGATCGGTGTAGGCAAGCAATTGTTCCTCGCCCTTGCGCAGGAGCGTGATGTCGCGCGTGATCGTGGCCGCGCCGACCACCTTGCGGTGCACGTCGCGGATCGGCGAAAGCGTAGCGGAGACGTCGAAGACTTGCCCGTCCTTGCGCTTCCGCTTGCTCTCGTAGCGATTGATGCCGCGGCCCTGTTTGACGACCCCGAGCAGCTCGGAAACTTCGTCGTGGTGGTTGGTAGGAATCAGCCGGAAAATGGAGCTGCCCACGATTTCTGGCGCGGAGAAACCGTAAGTAGTTTCAGCGCCGTCGTTCCAGGACGTCACAATCCCATCCAGGGTCATGCCGATAATCGCATCTTCCGACGACTCGACGATCGCCGCCAAACACGCCCTTTCTTCTTCCGCGTGGACTCGAACCTTCACGTAGCCGACGACAAACTTGCTGCCCACCAGCCAGGCGACCGCACCGGCGCCCAGCGACATCAGCACGATCCACGTTAGATTGTGCGCCAAGGCGCGATTCACAGGACCAAAAGCGGCCGCTTTGGGAATGCCCACCATCACGTACATTTGGCCGGCGCCCGGACCTGGCGCAAGCGGCTTGAGGGCGTACATGCGCTCAACTCCGTCCAAACCGACCAGGTGGGGATTCGCCTGACTGCGCAGCCGGAGCATTTCAAACATCGGCGCGTCGGGAATATGCTTGCCCACCCACTTTTCGGGATCGGGAAATCTCGCGAGCAGAGTACCCCGGGCGTCGACCACCGACAGCCCCACCTCGTCCGGCAAATGACTCTCCGCCGCGAGTTGATTGATCCAGGCAACATCGAGGGCCGCATAAACGACCGCGCCAATGCCGCCGTCGGGGGAAAATATCGGCAAGGCGAACCCGACGCTCTTGCGGTCGCGCGCGCCGCGGAGCGCATAGTTACCGATGGCGAACCCTTTCGCCGCCAACGCGTGTTGAAAGTGACTCGTCCGCGCGATGCTCGTGCCCACTTTGTTTTCATTTGCGGCGCAGCGCACCACGCCGTCCGCGCCGGCGACACCGAGATCGACGTAGATATCGTTGTGCCCGGCAAAGCGCCGCAACAACTTGCCGCAGGTCGCGGTTTCGGAGCTCATGACTTCCGGCGTGTCGGCGAGCAGAGTCAATAATTGCCTGGCGGAATCGATGAAGCGGGCTTCGCGGGCCGCGACGTTTTCGGCGATTTGCCAGGCCTTCTCCTGCGCTTCGGCGATCCCCACACCGCTCGCCAACTTCGCCTGATAGAAAATCAATCCGACGATGGGCAGCACTGCGATCAATAAGATAATCAGCAGCCGTTGGCGCAGATTGCGAAGGAAAGGTTCCGTCGCGAGCAGGATAATGCGGTCAAGCTTTCCCATGGTTGCGTTCGAGATCGAACCGTTGCGGACTTGCGAACCGGGTGCGCGGAGCTACGGACGTCGCCCCGGTCTTATCGCTAAGCCGGCCGCGGCACGCGGCCGATCGGCGGGATTGCTCACGGAGCGCTTGGTCGCTCTTCGAGAACCTTCCGCGAGGCGATGATTCCGGAGCCCAATCAGAAACCGGCGTTTCCTTTGTCCGAGGTAACGGAAGAATCTTCCCGCCCCTCGATCCAGCGCGTAAGCTGGCTCTCGCGCACGCGCCATTGCCCACCGACTTTGAACGCCGGCAGATCCTTGCGCCGGATCATGCGTTGTAAAGTCCGCGTAGAAACGTTTAGCAACTCCGCCGCCTCGAGCAGAGTCAACAGACGAAGACCATCCAAACTGGCGCTCATGCAAAAACTCCTCGGGAAGCTGGGAGCAATGCGAATGCCATAGCCTTGATCAATTAAGCCGTTGTTTTCGTTGGCAGATTCCGCTGAGGGTCGCCGAGGGGGGTACAGAATTGGACAAACAATGACGGCGCAGAGCGGCGGCTGGTTGGCGCAGCGGATTCAATCCCGGGAAGCGCCGGGGCCGTGGAGCGCGCTGTGGCTGGTCAACCGGCGGTGGATCTATTGCCGATAGAGAACTTCGCCGGCCCTGCGGCAATCATAGCCGCCGAGTTCGGCGACCACTCGTTTCAAACCCTCCGAGCCGATGACTTTCATCAGTTTCTCGCCGCGTTGCGACTCGTAAAACGAACGCGCCACTACCAGATCGTACTCCTCGCTCGCAACGGGAATGAAGTCGAGATCCAGCGCCGTCGCCGCCGCCCGCACCCCGAGGCCGGCGTCGGCAAGGCCGCTGGCCACGGCGACGCCCACCGCCATGTGGGTAAATTCCTCGCGCTCGTAGCCGGCGACGGCGGCAGGAGCGATGTGAAGCTTTTTCAGCTCGTGGTCGAGCAGCACACGCGTGCCCGAGCCCGACTGGCGGTTGACGAAGCGAATCTCCGGTCGGGCGAGGTCCTTGAGGCTGGTAATCGATTTTGGATTGCCGCGCGCGACCAGTATGCCCTGCTCGCGCTCGGCCAGATGAACCAAGACCAGCGGGACCTTGGGGATGATTTTCTTTATATCGGGAATATTGTAAACGCCGCTCTCCGTATCGAGCAGATGGGTTCCGCCGATGTGGGTTTCGCCGCGCTCGAGTGCGAGCAAACCGCCGAGACTGCCGACATTCGTCGCGGCGATCTTGAGCTCCGGATGGCTTAGTTTTAGCTGATCTTCGAGCACGCCGATGGCGAGATCGTGACTGCCGGTGCAAAGAATTGTGTTCTCGACGTCTTCCACGGGTCGAAGCAGCTCGACTTCAGCTTCCTCGCCGGCATTGAGCCCTTCGACCAGACTTGGAATACGCAGCAAACCATCCGCATGGACCATCGTCGTGATCACGCCGGCGCCGCGCGCGAGCGGCACAGCGACGAGCTTCTCACCGACCCGGCCCAAGGTCACACGCAGAAATTCTTCCAGCCCGAGATGCGAAGCGATCTTCTTCGGCACGATCGCGCGCACGTTGCCCTGCACGGGCGCAGCAGACCCGAGAAACTTCTCCAACGCAGGGCGTAAGATTTCGCGCGCGATCACGATGGCTGAGACCGGATAGCCCGGCACGCCAAGCACCGGCTTTCCTGAGATCCGACCCAACACCGCGGGTTTTCCGGGCATCACGTCGATGCCGTGCGCAATCAATTCTCCGCACCCGCCGACGACATCGGCGGTAAGATCATGCTCGCCTGCCGAGGATCCGGCGATGATCGTCACCAGATCGCACTCCCTGGCCGCTCTCTCGACGGCGTTGCGGAGCGCGGTCAAATCGTCGCGCGCGCGCGGATATTTTACCGGCGCTCCGCCCCACTCGCGGACAAATGCGGCAAGCACTGTGGAATTGAAATCGATCACGGCGCCGGGCTTGGCTTCCTCTCCCGGCTGGATCAATTCATCCCCGGTCGGAATGATGCCCACTTTAGGACGCGCCTTTACCCCGATACTCGTGTGGCCGGCCGCCAGCAGAGCCCCAAGATCGTAAGGGCGTAGCCGATGGGAGCGCGGCAAGAGCAATTCCGTGGCGACCACGTCCTCGCCCACCAGACGGACGTGGTTCCACGGCGCCACCGACTCGAAGATTTCCACCGTGCGCTCGTCGATCTGATGGACCTTTTCGATCATGATCACCGCATTGGCCCACGACGGCAAAGCATTGCCGGTATCGACATAACTGAACGCGGCGGCATCAGGCGAATCCGCGCGCGCCAGCGTCAGCTTCTTTCCAATAAATTCCGTGGCGCCGAAAGTGTCCTCCGCGCGCACGCAAATCCCGTCCATCGCAGAAGCGTGATAATGCGGCGAAGAAATCTTTGCGAAGACCGGTTCCGCGGTGATCCGATCAAGTCCGTCGTCGACCGAAATATTCTCCGCGGTGAGACACGCTGGATCGACGGTCGCGAGAAACATCTCGCGAGCTTCGGTCAGTGGCGTTTTTTTGAGGTAGCGTTTTCGTGCCATGAATCAAGAGTTTCGATTTTTGGTTTCTCGCTTCGAGTTTTCGGTCTGCCAACCAGAAACTAGAAACGAGGAACTAGAAACTAAAAAAGAATTACTTCTACTTCCTCTCCTTGCTCCAACCCATCCTGATTCATGTCGATCCGAATCATGCCGTCGGCCTTCACCAGAGTGAAGATCGCGCCGGATTTGCTCGGTAACGGCGTCGCGGTCAATTCACCCGTTTCACCGTCGAGCGTCACACGGACGTAATCTTCGCGGCCGATTTGCGAGGCGACGTTGGTTTTCAACTTCGCCTTGATGGTGCGCGCAAAGCGCCCGAGTGCCGCCATACTCTCGCCGCCGAGACGGCGAATCATCGGCGCCGCGAACAGATCAAAGATGACCAGAGCCGACACCGGATAGCCCGGCAGGCCGAGAATTGGTTTGCCGCAAGCCCGGGCAAAAATCGTCGGCTTGCCCGGCGCGATGGAAATACCGTGAAAGACAAACTCCGAATCCGGAAACGACAAGATCGTTTCGAGCGCGATATCCTTTGCGCCCATGGAGCTGCCGCCTGACAACAGCACCAGATCGGCCCACTCGAGCGCTTCGCCGATCGCATGTTTGAGCGCGCTGCGATCGTCGCGCACCACGCCCCAGTCCTTCAATTCACCGCCGCACTCTTCGATGAGACCGGCCAGTGAATGCTGGTTGATGTTACGCACCTGCCCCGGCAATGGCACCATGTCTGCATCGACGATCTCATCACCGGTCGAGATCAACGCCACGCGGGGCTTTTGGTAAACAGCGATCGAAGATATGCCGACCCCGGTAAGCGCGCCGAGATCGTGCGCGCGCAAACGCCTGCCGCGCTGGAAGACCAACTCGCCTTTCTTGATGTCGTCGCCGATCTGAATGACGTTTTGCCATGGCGACACGGCGCGATGAATTTCAACCAGACCGGCGCCGGTTTCGTCGGTGTGCTCGACCATCACGACCGCGTCGCTCTCGGGCGGCATCATGCCGCCGGTTGAGATACGCATCGCTTCGCCCTTCGCTAGCAACTGCGCCGCCTCTTTGCCCATCTCCACCACACCTGCAAGCTTTAAATAAGCCGGCAGGCTCTGGCTCGCACCGAAGGTATCTTTTGCCTTCACCGCATAGCCGTCCATCGCCGCGCGATGAAAATGCGGCAGATCGACTGCCGAATAGAGATCTTCCGCCAAAACACGCGCACGCCCCGCAACCGACGCAATGGATTCCGCATCGACTGGTTCGACCGCCAGCAGCAATCGGAGCGCGTCCTGGGGCGCCAGGACTTTAAAAAATGTCTGCGCCACGTTGAGCGAATCATAGGCAGAACCATTGGTGGAATCAATCCGAAAGCTCCCAGCTAACCTTGACAGTGCTGCGGCTTAGGCAGAAAATCACGCCCGCAAACCGGTCATGCTGGACCCGCGTGCGCGCCGGCTTAAGAACCGATTGCGCTGTGCGCGATCGGCGTAAAATCTTCAACGATGAAAGGACACCCATGAGCCGAGCCGTGAACCTCTCCATCGCCGCAACTTCCAAACGAGTCGACATCGCCAACATCGTCGCCCTAACGTTTTTCAACAACGTGGAATTGCCGCGCCAATCCCAGCTCGATGTCGCCATGGGCTGGCGCGACTCCGCCCTGGGCGGCACTGGACCCGCGCTGCTGGTCGGCAAGAAGAAATACGATTTTGGCTTCGGCAACCCAGTCGGTCTGTCGGCCATGGCCTATCTCGGCCGCGGCTTTTACAAAGAGAAGATTCCTTTGCGCGCCATCGGTGTCTTCCCGACCTGGGATCGGCTGATCTTCGCCGTGCGCAAAGACTCCGGCATCCATTCCCTGGAAGACGTGAGGCGGCGACAATATCCTCTGCGTATCTCGACCCGCCGTCGCGGCAAGCTGCAGACGACCGTTTATGCAATCGAAGAAGTGCTCAAAGCCTATGGCATGAGCTTCAAGCAAATCGAACGCTGGGGCGGGAAAGTGATGGAAGCGGCGTCGCCGAGCAGCAGCGAGCGCAAGGATCATATTCAGACCGGCAAGGCGGACGCGGTGTTCGACGAAGGCGTCAAGAGCTGGGGAAATACGGCGCTCGACGCCGGCATGCGCTTCCTGCCGATCCATGACGCGGCCGCGCGCCACATGAACAAACTCGGCTTTCCCAGCGCGATGCTGACGCGGCAACACTATCCAAACTTGGATCGGGATATCCGCTGCGTCGATTTTAGCGGCTGGACCTTTTTCTGCCATGCCGACTTGCCGGCGGCAATCGCTTACGGTATGGCCAAGGCCGTCGATCTTTGTCACGAAAAAATTCCGGTGGACCACTTCGACAAGCGCCCCATGACCATGCTCGAGTTCAGCCGGGGCGGCGAGGCCGGCCAATTGAATATACCGCTCCATCCAGGCGCAAAAAAATATTACAAAGAAATGGGATATGTTTAGGAAAGCGCATGTGCAGTGCGAGGCAGATCTTCAGGTGAGTTGAATGAGACCGTGCAGTTCAAAGCCGTTCAAGACGTTCAAGTCGTCTCCCCTCTTTCATCCTCCCCCACACCGAGGTGGGGGCTTGAACGGAGCGCAAGCGATTGAACGTTTTGAACGGCTTGAACGAGATCCCCTCTTACCTTTGAAAGGAATAGTTGATGTCCAACAAACCTAAAATCACCTTGGGCCTGCCGGATCATCCGCGGTGTCAGGCGATCATCGACGGCAAAGTCGGCATCGAAGGCTACGAGCTGCATGTCGATCCCAATTTTGTGTCCTCTGGCGAGCGCCATTACAAATACCTGCATGGTGCATGGGACGTCGGTGAAGTCTCGGCGGCGAGCTTGCTCCGCGCCATCGAGAAAGGACAACAGCTGCTTGCAATCCCCGTCTTTTTCGAGCGTGGGCCGCGCCAGCGCAACATCTATCATTGCGATAAGCATCTCACCCATCCATCGGAGCTGAAGGGCAAAAAGTTCGGATGCTTCCGCTACGGCGCCACCGCGGTGGTGTGGGCGCGCGGCTATCTGCTCGACGCGCACAATATCAAGACCACCGACATGCAGTGGTTCGTTTCCGGGCGGGAAGTTTTCATCGGCCATGACCTGCCGGTCCAAGTGCAACGCATCGATCCGCCGCCGCCCTTCGGCGGCGAGAAGCTGGTGCTTTCCAAGATGCTCAGCGAAGGCGCGCTCCACGGCGCTGTGGTTCCCGGCGACAACGGTTACGCCGGATTTTTCGGCGGCGGCGAAACGCCGCAGATGATGTCCGCCCATCCCGGCGTAAAACCGCTCTTCAACGACAATCAAGAAATTATCGATTACGTCAAAAAGACCGGCATCAATCCGATTATGCACGTGCTCTCGATTCGTCGCGAAGTCGCCGAGCGCCATCCGGATTTGCCGGCGAAACTTACGCGCGCGTTCATGGAGGCTCGCGACGTCGCCGGCCAATACATGTCCGCCGAGGAAATCGCCGGCTATCAAAAAGAGCGCGACGTGCTGGGCGAAGATCCATATGCCTACGTTATGGGCGAAGACGAAAAGCGCACGCTCGCGGCAATGAACCGCTATCAGATCGAACAAGGGCTGATGAAAACCACGTTACCGATGGATGAACTGTTCATCGGTCACGTTTGAAAGATCAACCAACAATGAAAAGTTTGTTTCCGCCACAACGCACAACTCCTCTCCCCGGCGGCTACATGGGCAAAATTCTCCGCGTCGACCTCACCACGGGCGCGTTAAAAGATGAAAACCTCCCCGAAGAGCCCATTTTGAAAAAATTCATCGGCGGCCAAGCGCTGGCGTTGTATATATTGATGAACGAATTGCCCCTCGACGCGACGCCGTTCGGTCCGGAAAACATCGTCGTCATGATGACCGGGCCGCTCACCGGCAACGGCTTCACTCCCGGCGGCACGAAAATGACGGCCGTCTACTTGAGCCCGCTCACGAACACGACTCTCGGGTCGCGGCGCCACCAGCGGATATTGGGGAACCTATCTCAAGGCCGCGGGCTACGACGGCGTTATTCTCCAGGGCGCTTCACCGAAGCCGGTTTATCTCTATATCAAAGACGGCAAGGCCGAGTTGCGCGACGCCGCGCAAGTCTGGGGACTCGGTACCCGCGACACCGAAGATCGCTTGCGTGAGATCGTCGGCAATCGCGACGCCAGGGTGCCTGTGCATCGGTCCCGCCGGCGAGAATATGAATCGCGCCGCCATGCTGGCGAACGACTACAACCATTTCGCCGCCCACAGCGGCGGCGCCGTGCTCGGCTCAAAAAAACTCAAGGCCATCGTCGTTGCCGGCGCGCTGCGGCCGAGCTATCGGGACAAAGCGAGACTCGCCGATGCCGGCGCGCGCTGGCGCGGCGTGCTGCAACAGCACGACGTGAAAAAGAAGAAAACCAAATACGGCCACGGCGACGCCTGGGGCGCGCTCAATAATCTCAACTGGCGCA
Source organism: uncultured delta proteobacterium (assembly GCA_963745035.1). Taxonomy (GTDB): domain Bacteria; phylum Desulfobacterota; class Binatia; order UBA9968; family UBA9968; genus DP-20. The sequence continues at coordinate 1,896,674 of CAVUVW010000013.1, forward strand.
GCACTGACCTTCAACCCGCGCATATCAAGGGCTTCGACCAAAACGACGTCGTGCTTCGTCCCTGCTTTCAGTGCGCGCGGATGTGTCCTTGGGACGCGAAGCTCGGCGAAGGCGAATTCAAAGGCACCGTCGTGCATTTCAACGCCGGCGGCGAATGGCTCGACACGTTTTTCAATCTCGGCATCAAGGGCAATGCCGTGCTCTACCTCGCCGAGAAGATCAATAATTTGGGCATCGAGTGCAGCCATTTTTCCTGCGGCGCCGGAGTCGCTTTCGAAGCGTGGGAAAAGGGCCTACTCGGACCCGACCGCACGAACGGCTTGAAACTCGAATGGGGAAACGTCGATGCGGTGGACAAACTGCTGGACATGGCGGCGCGCCGCGAAGGATGGCTCGGCAATCTTCTCGCCGAAGGGCCGAAGCAGCTCGCCGAAGCGCTCGGCGGCGACGCGCCCAAATGGGCGGTGCACACCAAAGGCGGCACGCCGGCGATGCACGAGTGGCGCCCGTTGCTGGGCCAAATGCTGCGCGAGCTCGTCGCCAGCGGCGGCATGAAACCGCAAGGCGGCGGCTCGAAAAATCCACCGCCCGACCTGCGCGAGAACGAACACTGGGGTCCGTTGGAAATGGACAACCCCGAGGGCTGGGTCTGGTCGCACGTCCTTTCCGAGCAGTACCGGCAATTTACCGGCATCTTCGGCGGCTGCTGGTTCGCCCAGGAAAGTCACAAAAAAGATGGCCTCAACAGCATCGTCGATGCTTTCAACGCCATCACCGGCTGGAACTTCTCGATGAAAGAAGCCCTCGACGCCGGCCACCGCAGCATGATCCTGCAAAGTCTCTTCGGCACCCAGCGCGGCTGGATCGCCGACTTCGATTGGCAGGACGTCGGCCCACGCTTTCTGGAACCCATCCCCGACGGCAAGTACAAAGGCTTCACCATCGCCAAATGGCTGCCGGACATGATTTGGGAATACTACCGATTATCCGGCAGGCACGAGCGAACAGGTAGACCTTTTAAAGACACGCTTGAGAATTTGGGCTTGGAAGAATTCATGGAATGGAGCCAGCTGGACTAATCAACACTCGCCACGAAGTTAAAAATCGTCATGCCGGCGGAGGCCGGCATCCAGGTCAATTTTCGGCTTAAGTCACGGACTGCATTCCGCATGCGCCGGAATGACAGAGGAGTGTTGTAATTGGTTAAGGCAACTCCTCCAACAACCGGCTCGCGCCTTTTGTCGGATTCTTGATCCGCAGCTTTTTCTGCACATACCAAACCCGCGCCGCTACCGGATGAACCACGGGGACGCCTAAATCGTTTTCCACGGCGACAATGTCCTTCACCTGCCAGGCGCCCGAGCCGAGCAGATAGATACCTTGCGCCTTTGGATGCTTATTGAACGATGATTTGAGGTGCTGGTAGATCGTGTCGCTGGAAATTTTGTCGGCTTCGTACGGTGTTGTATCCATGCCTTCCATGCCCAGCACCTCGAAACCGGCATCGCTGAAGTAGCGAGCGAAAAGCCCATTGAGCTTCTCGTCGTTGAAATAAGTGCAGCCGACGAATTTCTTTATCCCCAACGCGCGCAGCGCCTCGGCTTGGGACATCCCGGAAGTGAAGATTGGGATCTTGTGCTTCGCTTCCCACTCGCCAACGATCTCCTGCTCGGCCTTGTGGCCGCGCACCATGAACGGTGGCCCGCCTTCGGGATGAATCAAATCGACGCCGATCTCGGCAAGCTCGGCAACTTTGGCGTTATACGTTTCGAGCGCACCGAGATAACCGCGCTCGGAATGTTCTCTGATGCCGGCGTACATTGGAATGCAGCCCACGCCCTCCGGTAAAAGTCGAATGAACTCGACCAAAGAGCCGGAGCCGTAGGTCGGCTTTACGACGCCGACTGTTCCACGCCATGTTCCTGAAGACATAGGCAACCTCCTCACCGAATTTTGAACGCCACGCTTGTGCATGCTAATCGCTGCGAATCGCAAAAAACAAGAGCCGGGAAACATCTCAGAACACGTCCGTCTTTCATTCTCTATTCGCAGCTGCTTACGGTTCCACTCCAGTTGACGCGCACAAAAGCTAAATGATAAACCCACGCTGACAGATTCTGCGCGATTATCGAAAGGACCTTGAATGGCCAAGAACCCGACCGAAAACCTGACTCAACAATACGGCAACCTCGTGCCCACGGCGCGTCTCCTGGACGGCAAACCGCGCAGCATCTTGTTCGACGCAACCAAGTGCATCGGTTGCCGCCACTGTGTGCAGGCGTGCAAGGACTGGAACGAGCACGATCGCACGAGCCCCTACGAATTGTCTGCGACCAATTGGATCACCATGGAGCCGCCCGTGCTCGAAGGCATGGCGCCGCTCTGGGCGCGCAATAGCTGCATGCACTGCAGCTTTGCCGCCTGCGCCGCCGTTTGCCCGGTCGAAGCGATCACCAAATATGAAGAAGGCCCAGTCGTCATCAACAAAGATGTCTGCATCGGCTGCGAATACTGCATTCACGCCTGCCCGTGGGAAGTCATCACCAAAAACGAAATCACCGGCAAAGCCAGCAAGTGCACCATGTGCAGCGACCGCATCAGCGAGGACAAGCAGCCGTTTTGTGTTCAGGCCTGCCCAACCAATGCGCTCGATTTCGGTCTCTCGGAAGAAATCTCCGACAAAGCCAAGAAACAGGCCGAAGCCGTCGGTGGTTACACTTACGGCGACAAGGAAGCAGGCGGCGGCAGCGTGGTCTATGTGCTCAAGGAAAGCAAAGAGAAATACGGCGTGCGCGCCATCGGCCTGGAGAAGTTTCCCAAGCACAAGATTCCGCTCGGACTGATGCTCAAAGATCTCTTCACGCCGCGCTGCGGCGTCGCCGGAAAGATGCGGGCGCTCTGGCTGGCGATCATTCATCCGAAGCGGCTCATCTACCGATACTTTTCATAAAGCGCTGACCGTCACACAATGGACAAGCTTCGACTTCTCTTTCCGTCATTCCCGCGGAGGCGAGAATACAGGCTTGCTCCATCCCTCTCCTGGATTCCGGCTCGCGCCAGCTTATACCCGCTTGGCCGGAACGGCGTCCGTGGCACCGAGCCTCCTACTGCTACTTGCGTAAGAATGCAGATCGCCATCCTCGTTGCCGTCATAATCCTTTCATTCGTGCGCACCAGTGACGCCGAAAAAATCCGCACGGCGATCCCCCAGGCCAACCTCAACTATCTTTCCATCCACGTCGCCGACGGGCGAGGTTTTTTCAAGGACGAAGGGCTCGACAACGAGACGGTCGTGATCTCCGGGCCGCTCGCCACCGCCGCGCTTCTGAGCGGCGACGTCGACTTCAGCGGCGGCGGGGGCAGCGGCATGCGCGCCGCGCTCAAAGGCGCGCCGGTGAAAGGCATCTATTTTCAGACCGAAAAAGTAACCTTCTACTTGGTCGCCGATCCGAGCATCAAGTCAGCGGCGGACTTGAAGGGCAAGCGAATCGCCGTCGGTAGCCCCGGCGATACTCAGGATCGGATCATGGCGATGTTTGCAGAGCGCGGCGGCGTATCGGGCAGAGAGCTGATCCGCATCTCCATGGGCTCGGATACCAACACCAGGATCACGGCGATAAAAACCGGTGCAGCCCATGCGGCTGTCGTCGATCCGGGCGGGCTTGTTTTCGCGCAGAAAGAAGGGCTGGTGTCGCTGGGCTTTCTCGGTGACCTGTTCCCGATGCCGTTTCAGGGATTCGTTACCGTGGACAAAAAGATCCGCGAGCACCCCGCGCAAATCAAGCGCTGGCTGCGAGGAGCGATTCGCGGCCTCATGTTCGTCCGCGACAGACCCGAAGAATCCGTCGATATCGGCATGAAAAAACTGCAACTCGGCAAAGCGACGCGGGCCATGGTCTTGGAAGGGACGAAAAATTACGTGCGCGCTTTGCCGCAAGGCGTACCGGGGCTTCCGACCGCGGAAGGCATCAAGAATTTCCTCGAATACGACATCAAGATCCCGATGCAGATCAAGGACGATATCCCACCGGAACGCTTGCTGCATCTTCAACTGGTCGAGGAAGTAAGAAAAGAATTGGAAGCGGCACAAAGGAGAACGACAAAATGACTTCGGAAACAGATTTGCGCGAACAGCTCGCCACGTGCACGCGCATTTTCGCCATGCAGGGAATGATCGGCGTATTCGGCCACGTGAGCGCATACCAGCCCGAGACGAAAACGGTTTTCATCACGCCTGGCATGGGCTCCGACAAAAGCACTCTGCAGCCCCAGGACATGGTGCCGACCGATCTCGATGGCAAGCCGCGAGCAGGCAAGGAAGGGCCGCCGGTGGAATGGCCGATTCACACGGCCATCCATGGCGCGCGCGCCGACGCGCTGGCCGTCGCCCACTTGCACACGCCCTACGCAACGCTGTTCACGATTGCCAAGCGTAAGTTTCAACCGGTTACGCTCCAGGGAGCGATCTTCGCCGACGGCGTGCCGCTTTATCCGGAAGCGCAGTTGATCACCAACCCGGCCCGCGGCGAGGCGCTGTTGAAAGTCATGGTTGACAAGCGTGTAGTGCTTTTGCGCGGCCACGGCATCGTGGTCGCCGGGAGAAATCTTCAGGAAGTGCTTTACAGCGCGCTCGTTCTGGAAGACGACGCCAAGAAATCATGGCAAGCAGCCGCGCTTGGCGAAGTCGGCACCCTAAGTGAAGAGGAATGCCGTGCCTTCGGCGCAGAGATCGCGCTCGAGCGCCGCGCTCAAAGAGCGTGGAATTATTTTTGTAGCCTAGAAAAGCGTTGGGATCACCAACCCTCGACGGGCAGGAGTGAACTGTTTCCGTAACTCAGATGATCACGTTCCAATCGTTCAAGCCGTTTTGAACCTCCGGAACGGTTTGAACGGCTTGAACTTTTTGAACGTTTTGAACGGGTTCGTAAGGAGAAAACCATGAGCGAAAACGTCCGACTATACGGAGGCACACAGCACGGTTTGATCACGTGGCGCTCGACGAATAGCGGCTGGCAGGAGGTTGCCCGCCATTTCGAAGACGGCATCATCGACTCCATCCATGGCTGCAAAGAATCGCCGGAGCGGGTCTTCGTCGGTGTGACGCATGACGGGCTGTATCGCACGAGCGACGGCGGTATTAGTTGGGCAAAAGTGCTCGACGGCGACATCCGCTCGGTGACCGTCGATCCGACGAACGACAACGTTATCTATTCGGGAATAGAGCCGGTTGGGCTCTTTCGCAGCGAGGATGGCGGGGATAGCTGGCAAGAGATCACCGAGCTTAAAGCGCTTCCCCAATCCGTGCGTAAAAACTGGTGGTACCCACAAGCGCCGCATCACGGCCATGTACGCAATATTCACGTTCATCCCGATGATCCCAACACGCTCTATCTCTGCCTCGAACACGGCGGCATCGTGCGCAGCTTTGACCGCGGCAAAAGTTGGGAGGACGTCAGCAAGGGCATCGACTATCTCGATATTCATGTCATTGCGAATTTACCCAAGCGCAAGGATCGCTATTATGTCGCCAGCGCCCGTGGCTTTTTCACCAGCGACAAGCCGGAAGATGGCTGGGTGCGCGCGGAGAACGGTCTCACGCGCGACTACTTTCACGACTTTCTTTTCTTGCCGCCGGAGCGCGAAGGCGATCAGCCGATTATGCTCGTCGCGACCGCCGATGCTTCGCCCGGTTTTTGGCGCCGGGAAAACCGTGGCGCGCGCGCGGCGATGTTCAAGAGCGCCGACGGCGCGCGATCGTGGACGCGCATTACGAACGGCTTGGAGGACGATCTCGATTCCATGATCTGGGCGTTGGTCCACCACCCGACGGATCATCGCGCGCTATTTGCGGGTTTCGGCAACGTCGCGCGCGGCCATGCATCAGGAGCCGGCGGCTCCGGCGATCTGATGATCAGCCGCGACCGGGGCGAAAGCTGGGAAAGATTGGATATCGATCTGCCTGCCGATCGCGTACTCTGGGCGGCGGCGGACTAATTAGGCGCTACGCGCTTCTGTTCAAGCCGTTCAAACAGTTCAAATCCTTAAAAACGTTTTGAATTTCCGCAACGGCTTGAACGTTTTGAACGACTTGAAAGAAAAATGAGTGGAGCAGATGGATGGCGACAATAGATTCTGACTACGGCAATTTCTTCCCGATTCAAAGAAAGACCCGGCTCCCCGGCGGTTACATGGGCAAGATCCTGCGCGTTGACATGACGACGGGAAAACTCACGGATTTGAATCTTCCCGAAGAGCCGCAGCTGCGGAAATTTTGGGGCGGCCAGCTTTTTGCCGAGTACGTGCTGCTGAATGAGCTGCCGCTCGATGTCGATCCCTATGACGCCAAGAATGTCATCGTTGGAATGACGGGCCCGGTCACAGGAACCGGTTTTACCCCCGGCGGGACCAAGATGTGTTTCGTCTATCTGAGCCCTGCTACTTACCGCACCCTCGGCCGCGGCGCCACGAGCGGCTACTTGGGCACGTCGTTCAAAGCCGCCGGCTATGACGGCGTGATCGTGACCGGCGCCGCGTCGTCACCGAAATATCTTTACATCGGCGAAGACAAAGTCGAACTGCGCGACGCGAGCAATGTTTGGGGCAAGGGCATCAGAGACACCGAAGAGGCGCTGCGCAAGGAATCGGGCCACCAGGATGCGCGTATCGGCTGCATCGGCCCCGCCGGCGAAAATTTGATTCGCGCGGCGATGCTGGTCAACGATTACAATCACACCGCCGCCCACGGTCTTGGGCGCGGTGATGGGATCGAAGAAACTCAAAGCTTTCGTCGCCTGGGGCACCAAGCGTCCGCGGCTGCACGACAAAACCCGGCTGATCGACGCCGGCGTGCGCTGGACGAAAGCCATCGCATCGCGAAAAACCACCGTGAAGAAACGGCTGACGAGCGTCGGTCATGGCGAGGACTGGGGCGCGATCACGAAGCTCAACTGGCGCAGCACGATCATCACCGACGAAGCGAAAGGCCTGGACCAGAACCGTGTAACCCTTCGACCCTGCTTCCAGTGCCCGCGCATGTGCCCATGGGACGTGGAGATCGGCGAAGGACAGTTCAAGGGAAAGATCGGCCATTTCAACGCCGGCAGCGAGTGGATGGACACGTTTTACAATTTGGGATTCAAAGGCAACGACGTTCTTTATCTTTCCGAGCGCATCAACGATCTCGGCATAGAATGCAGCCACTACGCCTGCGGCGCGGGCTTGGCGTTCGAAGCCTGGGAAAAAGGCGTGCTCGGCCCCGATCGCACCGACGGACTCAAATTGGAATGGGGCAATCTCGAAGCCGTCGAAACTTTGCTGGAACGCTGCGCGCGGCGTGAAACCTGGCTCGGCAATATCCTCGCGGACGGCCCCAAAGAGCTCGCCGAAGAGCTCGGCGGCGAAGCAAAAAATTGGGTGGTGCACACGAAAGGCGGCACGCCGGCACAGCACGAGTGGCGTCCGTTGCTCAGCCAAATGCTCCGCGAACTGGTGGCAAGCGGCGGCATGAAACCGCAGGGAGCAGGCGGCACGGAACCGCCGGCCGATTTGCGCTACCGTGAAAAATGGGGACCGCTCGATACCAAGCAGCCGGACGGCTGGACCCATTCGCATCTGATCACCGAGCAGGTTCGCCAGGCCTGCGGAATCATGGGTGCATGCTGGTTCGCGCTCAACGACAAACCGCCGGACGGCGTGCAGAGCATGCTCGACGCGCTCAATGCGACGACGGGATGGGACGTGAGTTTGGATGAATTGGTCGATGCCGGTCACCGCGCGATCATTTTGCAAAGCCTCTTCGGCACCCAGCGCGGCTGGATCGCCGAGCACGACTGGCAAGATGTCGGCCCGCGCTTCTTGGAGCCCATCCCGGACGGCAAATTCAAAGGGTTCACCATCGCGAAATGGCTGCCCGATTTAGTTTACGAGTATTATCGGATCTCCGGCCGTCATGAAAAAACCGGCAGGCCGTACATGGACACGCTGCAAAAACTCGGGTTGGAAGAGTTCAAAGAGTGGAGCCAACTGGACTGAGCCAAATTGCAGCGGGGAAATCAATTTCACTTGCAGTCGTTCCCGCGAAAGCGGGAACCCAGGCTTATTCCTAACCTAGACTCCCGCTTTCGCGGGAGTGACGATTCACGGAGCCGACATGATTCAACATAAATTCTTTCAGAGAGTTACTCTTATCTTAATTCTCGTTATATCGCTTTTCCTCATATCCCCGATCCACGCTCAAAGCCTCAAAAAAGTGCGCATGGGAAGCTCCTCGACCAACGTCTCTTTCCTGGCGCTCTACACGGCCTTTCACCGCGGCTTTTTCAAGGACGAGGGCATCGACCTGGAGATCATCTACATGCCCGCCAATCTCGCCAGCACCGCGGTATTGAACGGCGACGTGGACTATAACGGCGCGGTCACCGGAACCATCGGCGCGGCCGTGCGCGGCCAGCCGATGAAAGTTCTGCTCTTTACCGTTGCAAAACCACTGCTTTTCCTGGTCAGTAAAAAAGACATCAAAGACATGAAACAACTGCAGGGGAAAGAAAGTCGCGGGCAGCTCGCCCGGCGGGTCGGCCACACTGATTGCCGACAAAGTGCTGAAGCACTATGGCTTGGACCCGGCAAAGGATGTCTCGCTCTTGCCCATGGGCGGCGCCGCGGCGAGCCGTTACGCGGTGCTCGAAACCGGCGTTGTTGATGCGTCGTTTCTATCCGTGCCGGAAAACATCATCGCCCTCGAAAAGGGCTTCAATGAGCTGGTCTTCGCGGGAGATGTTGTCGAGTTTCCGCAGAACGGCTTCGGCACATCCGAGAAGAAACTCAAGGAGAATCCGGATGAGGTTTATCGCATGGTGCGCGCGACTCTGCGCGGCTTGCAGTTTGTCTGGGATCCCAACAATCGCGACGCCGTGACCAACGTCATGATGAAGCAGTGGCGGGTGAATGATCGCAAGATGGCCGGGGAAATGTCGCGCCACGTAAATCGCGTGCTCACCAGGGACGCCTACGTAAAACCGGAATCGGTCCAGGTGCTCGTCGACCTCGCGCGCGAAAGCGCCAAGGTGACCAGGCCGGTCAGCGCCATGGATGTCGTCGACTACAGTTTCTTGGATAAGGCGAGGAAAGAGTTGGGAATGGTTCGATAGTTCGGTGTTTAAAGCAGCGGATCGATAATGACTTTGATCGAATCCTGCCCGCTGGCGGTGAGCTGAAATCCCAACTCCGCCTGTGACAGCGGCAGCCTGTGGGTGACCATCTCGCCCACATTCACTTTGCGATCACGAATCAGTTCCAGCGATTCTCTCAAATCGTCGCCGCTGCCGGCGTAAGAAGTGATCACCGAAATTTCATCGCGCCAATAATCGAACAGCGGAATCGGCACATCGACGCCGGCCGCCGTCGGCGCGAAGAATAGCAAGGTGCCGCCGCGGTCGACCGACTTGGTCGCTTGCTGAATCGCCGGCATTGCTCCGGTGCAAACGATCACGACGTCCGCTGGTCGCCCTTTATTGAGATCGCGCACGCGCGCCGGCACATCCTCCGAGCCGTGCAGGGTCGCATGCGCGCCGAATCGAGCCGCCGCCTTCAGACGAAATTCGCTGATGTCGGTGGCGATGATGCGCGCCGCGCCCCGGGCGCGAGCAAGCTGAATGTGCAGCAAACCGGATATCCCGCTGCCGACTACAAGCACCGTTTGCCCAGGGCCGAGACCGGCAAAACGCTGCGCTCGGACTACGCAGGCGAGTGGCTCGATGAAGGAGCCTTCATCGAAGGTCACCGTATCAGGGATGCGCAAGGTCCCAAGCTCGACGTTAATCTTCGGCACGCGGATATACTCGGCAAATCCTCCGGGATCGAAGTGCGTCGTGCGCAGCAGATCGCATACAGACTGGTGCCCTTCCAGGCAGTAGCGGCACTTACCGCAAGGGACATGATGCGAGGAAAACACCCGATCGCCCACTTTGAATCCCTCAACCCCGTTCCCCACCACGACCACTTCACCCGTAATCTCATGGCCCAAAACAAGCGGCGCCTTTTTTATCCGGTACCACTCCATCAGATCGCTGCCGCAGATGCCGCTCGCGCGGGTGCGAATGAGTAGCTCTCCGGATCCGATACGCGGCACGGGCAGCTCTTCGAGCCGCACGTCACGATTATTGTAGTACATCGCCACGCGCATCTTTGCTTGGTCTTCCATCGCCGGGAATTGAACCTGAGAGCTTTCGCCGTAGAGAGCAGGTGTTCCCGTTCTCTACGGCTCCTTGCGCTATGAAAAGATACTAGCTGGCCTTCCGCGCCTTGGAGTTCTTTTCGCTTTCGTAGATCTTGAAGGCCTCTTTCACAGAGACATTCTCATGCACGATCGCGCGCACCGCTTTGATCATGCCTACCGGTGAATCGGACTGGAAAATATTGCGGCCCATGTCTACGCCGACGGCGCCGCCCTTCACCGAGTTGTACGTCAATTCGAGGGCCTCCATTTCAGGAGTCTTTTTGCCGCCGGCAACGATCACCGGAATCGGGCAGCTCTCGATGAGCTGTTCGAAGTCTTCGCAATAGTAGGTCTTGACGATATGCGCTCCCATTTCAGCGGCGATGCGGCAGGACAGTCCGAGATAGCGCACGTCGCGCGCCATGTCTTTGCCTACGGCGGTTACGGCAAGCACGGGAATGCCGTATTTCTCGCCCTCATCGACGAGCTTCGCCAGGCTGACCAGAGTTTCTTTTTCGAACTCGGAGCCGACAAAGATCGACAGCGCCATGGCGGAAACGTTGAGACGAATGCAATCATCGATGGACACCGTGATGTCTTCGTTGGAAAGCTCCTTGAGAATGCTGGTGCCGCCCGAGACGCGAAGCACGACCGGTTTGTCGGCCTTGGCATCCACCGATGTTCGCAACACCCCGCGCGTGAGCATGATCGAATCCGCATGCGGTATTAAGGGCTCGATGGTTTTTCGCGGCTCCTCCAGCCCGCTCGTGGGGCCGAGAAAGTAGCCGTGATCCACCGCCAGCATGACCGCACGGCCGTCGGACTTGATGATTCGCGCCAGCCGATTTGCCATTCCCCAATTCATGGACATATTGGACCTCCTCAATTGTAAGTCGAATTTCGTGAGAAGTTATCAAAAATCCTGTCGATTGTTAACCTACACAAGGGGAAATGAAAGAACGCTGCGGCAATGCCGCATTGCCGCGTCGAAGAAGCATGGATGGGAAGATTTACGAAAAGCCGCGCGCCGGCGCCGCCGGCTTGTTCAGCAAGAGCCAAACGTATCTCGCGCCAAGGCCGGCGACAATCATGGCGCTGCCGATGAGGGTCGCGCTCGAGGGAATCTCGTCAACCGCCAAAGCAACCCAGATCGGATTGAGCACCGGCTCGATCAAAGCGATCAGCGAAGCTTCCTGCAAAGAAACGCTCTGCAATCCCTTGGAAAAAAGAAAATAGGGCAAACCGAGCTGCACCGATCCCATGACCGCAAGAATAACGAGCTGCGGCAAGGTGAGCTCCAGATCCGAGCTCACGACGAGTAAAAGCGCCAGTGCGCAGAATGCGTTGTTGATCCAGGTGAGATAAATCGGATGCACCTCGCGGGTTCGTCGCAGATTGATCATGTAAGCGGCAAACAGCGCGCCGCTAAAAAGCGCCAGCGCGACGCCCGCCATTTCCGGTTCTCCGACGCTGTCGAAGGAAATCACCGTCACTCCGGCCATTCCCGCCGCAAGGGTGAGCCAATTGAGCCGCGTGATATTTTCGCCCAGCGCCATCCGCGAAAAGAGAAACACGAAGATCGGCGCCGTATACTGGAGCACGATGGCGTTGGCCGCGCTGGTCAGCTTGTTGGCGGCAACGAACGCGCTGATCGCCGCCGTGTAGGTCAGCACCGAGACGAGCACCGGTCCGTTGATGCGCCATTCGGCGCGGCGCACAAAGGGAGTGAAAACCAGGAACGCAAACAGGCTCCGGTAAAATACGATCGTGAGCGGCGGCACGTCGAGAAACTTGATGAATACGCCGGCGAGGCTCCACAGGCAGGCAGCCGCGAGGATCAACATCCGGCCGCGGGTGATACTTTGCTGCGGGAGATCGGCAGGTTCTAGCATTCGCCCGGCTCCACGCGCGGCGGGGAGGGCGCGGAGCAACCCGCCTGCTGAACCGGCGCGTGCAGTGAAATCTCGTCGCTCCGCCGCTTGCGGCAAGGCGCATAAAGAAAAAATGGGATGAGAGCATTTGCCCTCATCCCATTCGAGGCTCTGATTGCGGCAAAAATCTTAGCTCTCGGAGACCACCGAGACTTTAAGCGGCACGGTAAGATCGGCGGAGAGCCGCACCGGCACTTCATGTTCTCCGGCGGTCTTGATGGGCTCGTTCAGATGAATCTTGCGGCGGTCCACGTCAATGCCTTTTGCCTTGAGCGCCTTTTCGATCTGGATGTTCGTCACCGACCCGAAGAGCCGGCCCTCTTCGCCGACCTTCATTGGGATCGTCAGCGCTACGCCGTTCAACTGCTCGGCGACCGATTGCGCCTGACGCAGAAATTTCTGCTTTTGATCCCCGACAACTTTCTTGTGGTGCTCGTAGGTCCTGAGATTTTTCTTGTTGGCGAGCAGCACGAGCCCGCGCGGGAGCAAGTAATTGCGCGCGTAACCATCGCGCACGCGCACGACTTCGCCGATTTTGCCAAGGTTGGCGATGTCTTCCTTCAATATAACTTCCATCATGCCTCCGCTACGCCGCCTGGCTCGGCGTGAGCTTGTCCTTGCCCAAGCGGCGAAAATCGCCCCATAGGTCGAACAGACCCAGGCCGACCACCAGCAGCGTAAATATTTGCTGAAAGATGATCAACACGTACGTGAGCCCGCGCAAAAAACGCGGCACGTTGTTCTTGTTGAAAAAGTAAGCGATCACCGCCAATCCCTGAGCAAAGTAGCAGGCGCCGATCACCACTAGGAGGTTCAGCGCCACCGCGCCGAGCAATCCCGCGCCCGGCAGGAACAAGACGAACCCGCAGGCAATCAGCCCCCAGACCAGCGGCTCAGGGGTCTTCCATTCGCGCAGATTGGGCAGCGAAAACCACTCGCCGCGCCGCTCCGGAAAGCGCCGCCCGAGGTAGAGAATATTAATCAGCACGATGAACGCGAAGCTCAACAGGAGCAGCGCCGGTAAAAGCCGCAGCATCATTTCGACGATTTGCGGCGCCTGATCCTTGAGCATGGACACGCTGTCCGCCGGCAATCCCATCTTCTCCTGCAGCCGTACCGCGGAGTCGAGCTGCTGGGTCATGCCCGCCCGCAAATCTTGAAACATCGACGCCCACGATCCGAAAAAGTAATACGAGAGTCCGGCGGTAACCGACAGCATGACGGCGGCGGCGGCGCCTACCAGATACTCCACCGCTCGGATGCGTCCCAGCAAGCCGAGCAACAAACCCGCCATCACGGCGAATACGCCGTAGATGAAGGCCAGCTCTTGGGCGGCAAAAACAAAAAGCAGCAAGAATGCGGCGGCGAGCACGCCGAGGCCGGCAGCGATCCCATACTTGAAGCCGAACAGCAGCACGGGTTGGGGCACGAACGGCAGGAGAACGACGCCCAACGGCGGCAGGCTCACACCGCTCATGAACAGAAAAACGCTCGAAGCCAAAGCCAAAAAAAACTTGCTCGTGACTTCCACCCGCTGCATGAGAATGGACCCGGCGAAAAGCGCTAGTTCTTGGCGGTGGTGAACGGCAGCAGCGCCACGCTGCGCGCCCGCTTAATGGCGACGGTGAGCAACCGTTGGTGCCCGGCGCAGTTTCCCGTGATCCGGCTCGGCGTCATCTTGCCCCGTTCGGTGACGAACTGAGTTATCATCCGCAAGTCTTTGTAATCAATCCGCAGCGTTTTGTCGGCGCAAAAACGGCACACCTTGCGCCGAAACATCGGCCGGCGGCGTGGCCCCCCCTTGTCCTCGTCCGATCTTTCCCGCGGAGGCCTCGGGCCTCGTTCCATCTGTGCCATCGATTGCTCTACCTCTTATTTCAATTCCAAGTGTGCCTGTAATAATCTTTTAGTAATCTTTACTTTGCAGTTTTACCGACACGATGCGGCCCGCTCCGCTTACGCCGTAGGTTCGACCTTTGCGCCTTCTCGTTCGCCGGAATGGCGCGGCTCTTCGCCATGCGGCCGGGGCGCCGCGGGATTGGTGATCGCGCTCTCGTCCTCGCAGCGCACGGTCAAATAGCGCAAGATACCGTCGGTCAACTTGAGGTTACGCTCCAGCTCCTCCACGGCCCGTCCCGTCGCCCGGTAACGGAGCAGCGTGTAATGGCCTCTACCCTGCTTTTCGATCTTGTAAGCGAGGTCGCGCATGCCCCATTCATCGACTTGGGACATCGTACCTTCTTGGCCTTCGATCACTTTTTTAAATCTCTCGATAAATTCCTTTATTCGCGGCGCCTTTTCCGGGTGAACCACGAACAGGGTTTCGTATAGAGTCACGGCCTGATTACCCTCCACAATAAGTTTTCCTGTCTAACATAGCCCCTGCGGGTTTACAATTCATGCCCGGTTGTAGATCGCCATGGTCCGATCGACGCCATCGCGCAACAGGCAACCGATGGAATCGGCGGCGCGCGCGATGATATCGCTTAGCTGCTCGAGCTCTGGAGCGGTGAATGCTTCGAGAACGTAGTCCGTCGCCTCGCACCCTTCAGGCGGCCGGCCTATGCCCACGCGCACGCGCAGAAATTGCGCGCCCGCCAACTCCTCGCTGATCGAGCTCAAGCCGCGATGTCCGCCGGCGCTACCGCTCGGACGCACGCGAATGCGGCCGAAGGGCAAATCCAGATCATCGTTGATCACCACCAGATCATCGGTCGCAATGGCGCATGCGCGCAGCAGAGCTCCAACCGCTTGACCACTCCGGTTCATGTAGGTTTGCGGCTTGGCGAGCATCACACTTTCGCCCTCGATCGTTCCTTCGCCCACCAAGGCATCGCAAAGTCTTTGCCCGAGCGCAATGCGGTTTTGCGCTGCGAGCCGATCAATGACGAGGAACCCTAAATTATGACGCGTCGGCTCATATCGCGCCCCAGGATTGCCCAGGCCAACGATCAATTTCACCGCTGACAAACCGCCAAGTCACCCGATTACGACTCTTTTTCCTTGGTCGCTTCGGCCGGCGCTGCCGCAGGCGCCGCTACCGCTCCTTCGACCGGCTCTGGCGCGGCGGGGGCTTCCTCAACCGTCGGCGGCACCACCGCTACCAAGGCCTGATCGGCCTCGGAAACCGCGGTCACGCCCGCGGGCATGGTCAATTCTTCGATATGCACGGAATCGCCGATATCGAGCGCGCTCACGTCCACATTGAAAAACTCCGGAATGTCGAGAGGCAGACATTCCACTTCGATCTCTCGGACAATCGGCTGGAGAATGCCGCCGCGCACAACTCCGGCCGCCTTACCGATGAAGTGAAGCGGCACACGAACTGTGATTTTGGCGGTGAGATCGACCTCGTAGAGGTCGGCATGAATCACGCCGCCGCTGATCGGGTGATACTGCATTTCCTTCACCAGCGCGACCTTCTCAGCCAAGCTCGGCGCTGCCGATTTCAAGCGCACCAAGTGAGAGCCCTCCAGGCCGGCAACGCGGCTCGTGAACTCGCGCTGATCCAACGCCAAGGCTACCGCTTCGGTTTTGGGGCCGTAAAGCACGGCGGGGATCTTGCCGCTGCGCAGCAGTCGCTTGGCGTCGCGTTTGCGCTGCTTGTCGCGCGCGTCCACTCGTATTTCTAGCGTTTCCAAGGAACACTACCTCCTGGTCTTAGACGAATAATGAGCTGATGGATTCTTCTTCATGGGTGCGGCGAATCGCTTCGCCGATCAAATGCGCCACCGACAACGTTCGAATCTTCCGGCAACCCTGCGCCCGCGGCCCGAGCGGAATCGTGTTCGTCACGATCAGCTCTTCGAGCGGGCATTCTTCGATGCGCTCGATGGCAGGGCCGGAAAGCACCGCGTGGGTGCAGCAGCCGAGAATGCGCGACGCGCCTTCCTTTTTGAGCGCCTCCGCAGCCAACGTCAAGGTTCCGGCGGTATCGACCATATCGTCGATGAGAATGGCGATGCGCTCCTGCACGTCGCCGATGATGTTCATTTCGGCGACCACGTTGGGGCCCGCTCGCCGTTTATCGATAATCGCGAGAGAAGCATCCAGCCGCGTAGCGATGGCGCGCGCGCGCTCCACGCCGCCGGCGTCCGGTGAGACGATGGCAACCTCGTTATGGTCTAGTTGCTTCTTCAAGTATTCCAGCAGGACCGGAGTGGCGTACACGTTATCGACGGGAATGTCGAAAAATCCCTGAATCTGTCCCGAATGAAGGTCCATGGTGAGCATGCGCGACGCGCCGGCGGTGGTAATCAAGTCGGCGACCAGCTTGGCGCTGATCGGCACCCGCGGGACGACCTTTCGATCCTGGCGAGCATAGCCGTAGTACGGAATGACCGCCGTGATGCGCATCGCCGAGGCGCGCTTGAACGCGTCGAGCATGAGCAAAAGCTCCATAAGATTGTTGTTTCCGGGCGCCGACGTCGATTGCAGCACAAACACGTCCGCGCCCCGGACATTTTCTTTGATCTCGACCTTGCTCTCGCCGTCGCTGAAGGTTTCCACCACAGCCTTGCCCAACGGCAGCTTGAGATATTGGCTGATTGCCGCGGCCAAAGGCGGATTGGAATTGCCGGCAAATATTTTTAATTCGGCCATCGGTTGGTAGCCTTGTTGCTTTTGCCTAAGTCGTAACCCGTTCAAGCACGTATACTCGGCGACAGCTTCTATCTACCCGCGCTCAACCGCTCCTGTCAATGTCACGCAAACGACGAGCGCCGTTCGACCCAGAACGGCGCTGTTCGGAACCATCAAATTGTATTTTCGCCAGCTCACCGATTAGGGAACTGGCTGGGCGGGAAGGATTCGAACCTTCGATACCGGATCCAAAGTCCGGGGCCTTACCGCTTGGCGACCGCCCATCCTCGGGCTTCTCGTCGAGAAGCTCGCCCGGCCGCGCGGAATTTCGCTTCAGTCGTCGTCGAGTCCTTTTGCGCTTCCGCCCTCGGCCAGAACCTTTTGATATTCCGCGATGATTTTCTCCTCGATCATCCTGCGCGTCTCATTGTTGATCGGATGAGCGATGTCCTTATAGGTTCCGTCCTTGCGTTTCTTGCTGGGCATCGAAACAAAGTACCCAGTGGCGCCATGGATAATTTTCAAGTCCCGGATCACGAAACAGTGATCGAGGGTAATCGTGACATAAGCTCTTAGTTTATCTTCATCGACAGGAAAGACCCTAACCTCGGTAACCTGCATAGGGACCCCCACTTGTGAGACGAGCGAGCTGCTTTGCTGACGGTTACTATAGGCTTTTTCGTTTCAGTCTTAGTTCAAAATATGGACCAAGAACGCTTGGGCTCCCTCCTCCTGCCGCACCCGACGAAATACGTTCAGCGACGCTTTCCTCGAAGCGAAAATTCCAAACACCGATGAGCCGCTACCCGACATTAAAACCCCTGGTGCGCCCCCGCGCAATAGCTTTCTCTTTAATGCCGCGATTTTAGGGTAGCGTTTGAAGGTCACATCTTCCAGGTCGTTTTGCAGCCGGCGTGCAAGTTCGTCGAAGCTCTTCGGCGAAGTCGCAATGCTAGTATTTACGATACTTTTTGTCAACTTTTCGCCCAACTTTCGATAGACCCAGGCGGTCGAGACGGGAAATCCCGGATAGACGATGACACACCAAAAATATGGCAGGTCGGGGAGCCGCCGCAGCTTCTCGCCAATGCCGCGCGCCCGCGCCGGCTTGCTCCGTATAAAAAAAGGCACGTCAGCCCCAAGCACGAGCGCCATCTTCTCCAACTGGTTCGTCGACAGGCGCAGCTTGAGCAGCCGGTTGAGCCCGATCAAGGTCGCCGCGGCGTCGCTGCTCCCGCCGCCCAAACCGGCGCCGACCGGAATATTCTTCCTTATGCGAATCCACACCGGCTGCGCTTTGCGGTGTTTTTTCATGATGAGCGCGGCGGCGCGGTAGACGAGATTGGTCCTATCCTGCGGAACCGACGGATGATCGCAGCGGACTTGGATCAGCTCATCATTAAATTTGAATTGTCGCTCGGACAGTCGTCGCGCCTTGCGCAGCTCGATCTCGTCGTACAGCGATACGGGAACGATGACGGTGTCGAGCAAATGATATCCGTCCGCGCGCCGGCCGACGACGCGCAAGCTCAAATTGATTTTTGCCGGCGCTCGAATCTTCACGCGCCATTAGTTAACATAGCGCTCACTCGATTGCGAAAGAGGTTCAGTGAGCCACGATATTTCGAAACTCTTGAATACGGCGTGGCAGGCCGCCAACGCCGCCGGCGAGCTCATCCGCGATCATTGGCACCAGGCGAAGACCATCGACTACAAAGGCCCGATTGACCTCGTCACCTCCACGGACCAAGGCGCGGAACGGATCATCGTCGAGATCTTGCAACGCGAATTCCCCGACCATGCGATCTTGGCGGAAGAAGAAACCCGGCTTGCCGGGGGGTCTCACGAATATCGCTGGATCGTCGATCCTCTCGACGGCACCACCAACTTCGCCCACGGCTACCCGCAAGTCTCCGTGTCGATCGCGCTGGAATTTCGCGACGAGGTCATTTTAGGACTGGTTTACGATCCGCTGCGACGCGAGTGCTTCAGAGCAGTGAAGGGCGAAGGCGCGACTTTGAACGGCGCGCGCGTACAGACTTCCGTCGTACCCGAATTGGACAAGGCCCTCCTCGCCACCGGCTTTCCCTACGACCGGCGCGAGAACACGGATTTCTATTTGAGCTTCTTCAAAGCGTTTCTCACCCGTTGCCAGGGAATCCGGCGCGCCGGCTCGGCCGCGCTCGACCTCTGCTACGTCGCCGCCGGCAGGCTCGACGGTTTTTGGGAGCTGAAGCTCAACCCCTGGGACGTTGCCGCCGGCGCCCTGATCGTCGCCGAGGCCGGCGGCTCGATCAGTAATTTCTCCGGCGCGGAATTTTCGATTCACGGCAACGAAACCCTCGCATCGAACGGAGTCATACACAACGAAATGGTGAGCGTGCTCAGGACAGTGGCAACTCGCGTTGACTGATTCCCGGCAGGGTGATAGAAATTTTTTGGAATTTAGCTCTGAATTTTCATTTCTTCTCGCGCGCCCGTAGTGAAAAGGATATCACGAGGGTCTCCGGAACCCTAAGTACAGGTTCGATTCCTGTCGGGCGCACCAATCTCAAGACTCGGACAGCCCGAATCCTTGAAAGCCGGCTCATGGCGGACCGGCGATCAATTGCAATGGAAACTAAATCTTGCCCTTTTGCCGAAGTTGGTGAATGCGTTTTTGCAGAAACGCATCCGGGTCTTGCGAGTCTGGAAACTCGGGGAGAGCTTCGGCGGCGGCTCCAAGATCGAGCAGACGCCGATGAATGGCGGCGAGATCGGTATATGCTTTTTGCGACGCGTCGATTTGCACGACGCAGTCCGTCAGGCTTCGATCGATGCGCGCCACGCACTCGTCCAGTGCGGTTTGTTCCTGCTTTGCGAGTTGGCGCAAGCGCTCCGATTCCGTGCCGATGGTCTGAAGCGCCAGCGGTCGCAGGCGCTCTTCGATCTGCGCTTGCATGTCACGCAGCATGCGCAGCAAATCTTCGAATGGAGGATCTTCAGCGGTCGTTTTTGCGCCGACCGGAGGCGAGGTTTCCGGCGACGCGGCTGGCTCCCTGATCGAGCCGATGGCCGATTGAATGCGGGAGATTCGTTCCAGCAAGTTGCTGGGATCATCGAGCAGATGCTGAAGCTGCCGGATGGGGTCTTGTTCTGCCACGAGTAAACTATCCGAGCCGGGAAATAAAACGCGAGCTACTTCGCGGCGGCTACGGCGCGCGGCGCGTCATCGGCGTCGGCTAAACCCATGGATTTCGTCGAAACCAGTTCGAGCACATCGGTCCTGCTGAATCTCCAGCTCCGGCCGATGCGGTTGCCTGGAATGATGCCTTTCTCTGCGAGCTTGTAAACGGTCTTGAGATGGATCTTGAGCAGCGAGGCAACCTCCGAAGGCGTCATAATTTCTTCCATCGCATGAATCTCCTTTTCTCTTTTTCCCGAAATGGGAGCACGTCGTTGCAGTTGCAACGCATGACTTATGCCAGTCCCTGCCAGCCTGATGACCCATCAGATAAGATTTGATTTTACCGAAACTTTCCGCGCGCAGGTGAACAAATGGACCCGCTGCCGCAAAAGCGTGGCAGCGCCCATCGGCTGGACAAAATTGGCCGCTTAGTGCAGTTTTTGGCAGCGCGATGGTAGCCGAGGCGAATTCTTTAAGCGCTTCGGACGACCGGCGTGGCATTTACAGGCAAGAGAGACGGTACAGCCGAAGAATCGCTAGTCCCTCTGAAATCGGCTAACCGAGTGACGCGCCTGCACCTGGGCCAATTGCTTCTCCCACTTCTTCGAGTATTCGCTGCGGGTATCGTCGCTGATCGCGCTGGTCGCGGGAAACTTGTCGCGCCATTCCCAGGGCCGCACCGCTTCGATGATCATGCGCGAGTTGTGGCCCTTCTGCCCCGGCTGGATGATTGGGTCGAGCGGGCCGCTCCAGGTGCGGCGCAGGATATCGACGGAAGTCGCCGGATCTGAACGCGTCGCGATCGCCCACAACACTTCGTTGGTGTCGGTGATGTCGATATCGTCATCGACCACCACAACGTAGCGACCTAGATAGGCCCCGGCATGGCACTGACAGGCGATCAACGCCGCCTGTTTGGCGTGCCCGGGGTAGCGCTGCTTGATCGCTACAACGATCATGAACCGCTGTGCCGGCGGCGGCAGATAAACGCCCTTGATGTCCGGCACGCCGGCTTGCTCCATGCCGTTCCAAACCGTCGCCGCGCGCAAGCACGAACGATACATGCCGTGGATCGTCGGCTTGAACGGCGCCGCGCCGCAGATGATCGGATCGTTGCGATGATAGAGTGCCTTCACGCGGACAAACGGCTCGGCACGCTGCGCGCTCGCGTAGTAACCGGGCCATTCGCCGAACGGCCCTTCCTGCATGGATTCGCCGGGAACGATCTCGCCTTCGATGACGAACTCCGCGCTGGCGGGAAAATGCAGGCCGGTCACCGGTCCCTCGATGACGTCGATCGGCTGGCCGATGAGGCCGCCCGCCCAGTCGTATTCGTTGACGCCGAAGGGCACGGCTTGCGATGCCGCGATGTAAAGCAGCGGATGCTGGCCGAAGGCCATCGCGACAGGAAACGTCTTGCCCGCCTTCATGGCCTTTTCATAATGCATCTTGCCGTGCTTGCCCGGCGAAATGTAAAGACCGACCTTGTCCTTGTCCTGCAGCATGACGCGGTAGCAGCCGACGTTTTCCACGCCGGTTTCAGGATCGCGCGTGACCACCAGATGGGCCGTGCCCAAATAGCGCCCGCCATCGCCGGCATGCCAGCGCGGCACGGGAAACTTCATCAGATCGACATCGGCGCCGCGCGCGATGTTTTCGAAGACGGGGCCGGTTTTGACCACGTTGGCTTTGATCGGCTGCATCGACCGCAAGCGCGCGCGCAGCGCATCGATGAGAGGAATGATCTTCAAGTCCATCGGTAAACTGAGCGTCAATGCGGTACGCTCCAGCGTTTCGAGCATATTGGAGAGCACGCGCCGCCCAGGGTCAAAACCGGGGACGTTGTCGAAAACCACGGCCGGCGGCGTGGAGATTCTTTCCAGGATGATCTCGGTAAGCGCGCCGATCTCGAGATCCCAGTGAGCGCCGGAGATCTGCTCGAGCTGCTCGAGGCGCTTGACCTCTTTCAGCC
Source organism: uncultured delta proteobacterium (assembly GCA_963745035.1). Lineage (GTDB taxonomy): Bacteria > Desulfobacterota > Binatia > UBA9968 > UBA9968 > DP-20. The sequence continues at coordinate 1,918,537 of CAVUVW010000013.1, forward strand.
AGTCGCGGAGATCGCAAGAGTAGGTTTGCTCGGATTTGATTGCGGCCGCGGTTGCCATGATAATTTCTCCCTTTCGTTTACGGAGGAATATTTTATTCGACCATCTTCAGCGTGCTCGGACAGAAAATCTCTTCCGGCGCAATCCGCCGCGCCGTGATGCCCTGCGCGTCGCAATAGGCGAGGAATCTCTCGAGTACATGCCTGTTCGCTTCCAAACCGTACGCCCAGGGATCGGTCTTGAAGATGTCTCGTTCTTCGGCGAGGTAGTGATGGGGCCAGGCTTCCACCAAACTCGGAATCGACCGCCGCCAGCGCTGCGCCCAGCGCTTGGCATCAGTGTAGAGCCTAAATAACTTCTCGGGCAGCTCCGGATACCGCTCGACCACGTGCTTCTGCAGAGCGAGCACGTGCATGATCGGGAGGATTCGGGTGTTGCGGAAGTAGGCGGCTTCGACCTCGCGAGAGTCGTCGAACAATTTTCTGACCGAACTGTCGGCGAGCAAAGTCGTCAACTGCGACTCGGTCACACCCAGCGCGTCGACTTGGCCGTCGAAGAGCGCGTGGCAAGCGCGTTCGCTGGTGTTCTTGCCGCCGTTTTCGATCACGCGGATTACCGAGCCATCGCGCGGCTCCACGGTGGCGCCGGGATCATGGTCATCCCAGTGATGCATTGATGCCACATACCACTGGGAATTCTTCGCCGAGACACCGTATTCGTCGACGAGCATGCCGCGCATCCAGATCGCCGCCGTCTGCACCCAACGGAGAAAGCCCAATTTCCTGCCGTTCAGATCCTCCGGCCGAGTGATGCCGGCATCCTTGCGCACGAAAATGAAGCCGTGGCGAAACATGCGCGAGGGAAAAACCGGAACCGCGACAAAGTCTGCTTTGCCTCTCGAAGTGTAATAGATCAATTCGCCGAGCGACATCTCGGAAACGTCGTACTGTCCTTTGAACATGCCGGCGAACATCCCCGGCACGTCTTCGGTTTCGGTGATGTCGAATTCGATGCCGGGAATTTTCATCTGGCCGCGCAGGATCGGTAACACGCCGTCGTAAGCGCGGCTGGCAAGGCGAATCTTCGTGGGGGAAGCCATGGATGGAACCGGCTCTTATGGAGGCGAACCGCGGCCCCTAGTTTGCCGCTTCTTCCCGATAGAGCTGCAGCGAGTCCATGATCGGCCGATCGTTGATCGAGAAAAGCACCGCTTCGCCATTGCTGACGTTCTCATGCGCGTGCCACTGCCAAAGCGGCACAATGAAGCTATCGCCTCTTTGCCAATCGAGATAACCCTCGCCGACGCGAGTGCGGCCCTGGCCACGTACCACATGGTAGATCGCCGTGCTGGTATGGCGATGCGCCTGCGTCGCTTCCTTTCCTTTGAGAAGCTGCACTTCGCAGGACATAGTCGGATATGTATAGCCGCCGGTCGCGGGATTGATATAGCGCAATAACCGTCCATCGTGCGGGTCACGATCATGGTCGCCGATGGCGCGGAGCGCCGCGTGGGTTTCTTTCCACTGATAGCGAAACGGCACACCGCGCCGGTGGCTCTCGTCGCCTTTTGGCAAGCGCGCAAAGCCCAGTCGGCTGAGCGATTCGCCGGTTGCCCGGGTCACCGGCTGCTCGGGGCTTTCCGACTCTTCAAAGAATAAGAATGTTGAAAGACTGGATCAGCGGGCCGTCCAAGCCGTCGAGCCAGATGATCGGATCCTCGGACTCGTTGTGATGCTCGTGCCAAGTCCAATTCGGCGTGAGAATCAGATCGCCTTCTTCCATGTAGAACTTTTCACCCGCCACCGCCGTGTAAGCGCCCTTGCCCTGCACGACGAAACGGATCGCCGCCATATTGTGCCGGTGCGCCCGCGCCAACTCGCCGGGATTCACGATCGAAAAAGTCACTTGCAAGGTGTGCGAAGTCGACTTCATCGGCATATGCGGATTGACCAGACGGATGGCGCGCCGCTCAGCCTGTTCGATGCCAATCGTTTCACTCGCCTTGAGCAAGCCGTCGAGCAGCGGCTGCCACTTCCACAGATACGGCGCTTCGGCGCTGTGGCCCGGCACGCGCGTGCGCCAAAAGCCGGAGAGTTGATTCTTTTCCAGCAGCGTGTCGAGTTCGTCGAGCTTCATCGCGTATCCTCGAACGCTAGGAAACCTGCGACATGGCGTGGGCCATGCCACCGAAGTAGGCGCGATGGAGATCCATGGACTCCTTGGCGGTGTGCAGCACGTCCTCTTCCCGGCCCGGTGCGACGTATTTCTCCAGCACATCGATGAACATGTCGGAGTGTTTGACGTCGGCCTTGCTGTGCGCCGTGAAATTCGGCATCTGACCGTCGTTGAAATTGAGATCGCGTTTCCAGATCTTGTAGAGCCTCGTGCAATTGCCGCCGCCGAGGTCGCCGAGCAAGCGATCGTCGTTGGTCCATTCAGCGATCGTGGACGCCGCGATCGCCTCCTGCCATGGGCGGTTTCGCGCCAGCCAGAACCAGCCGTAGATCGCGGCCTTGGTCGTCGGCAGCGGCTCCGCCTTGAGAATATCGTCGATGCTCAAGCCCACCTCCTTGCCCTGGCGAAAAATCAGATCGAGATGACCGTGTTTGGAATGTTCGTCTTCGACCAGCTCCTCATGCTCGTGTTCGAGGATGCGCTGCTTGACCTCGAACTCGGGGCAATTGGCGGCCACCTGCGGCCAGAAATTGCGCCGCTGGCGCACGTAGAGACTCAACTGCTGCAGATAAATCTGCGCTCTTTCAATGGTCATCGGTATCGAATAGAAATGCTCCATCTCCGGTGACTGAAAGAGATCGCGCACGCAGTCGCCCAATTTTAGCCGCCATTCTTGTGGTTTCATGACATGCCTCCGACCCATCCGACTCAATGAATTCTAGCTCGAAAAGCGCGCGCGCCGATCAAAACACTCGCGCGCAAGAAACTGGTTTACGATTTTTTACGAGTATCCGATCCGCCGAAGTATTGTCAAGCTCCGCTGCTGCGAGAAGCCGCTTAAGCGCTCGCCAGCGATCGATTGACTGGATGAACTGCGGAGCGGAGCAAATTGACGATGAAACCCGGGGCGTGAGCGGTCTCGAAGGGAAGGTAAATGCGCCTACCGAACGTCGGGCCGACGGCCCTCACTGCACGTTCAAAGCTTCCTTGGGAACCGGCAGGTGGCGCAGCAATACTGTTTGCAGCTCGGTTAGGGAGACCGGTTTGCTGATCACCGCGTGAGCGCCGGATTGCAAGGCGGCCTCGCGGTGCGTCTCCGCCGTCCACGCCGTGCAGATAATCACCGGAATATTCTTCGTCGCGCCGCTTTCGCGCAAGCAGGCGGTGGCCTGAATGCCGCTCATGCTGGGCATGCCGATGTCCATGAAGATCAGATCCGGCTTTTCCGTCTGAGCCTTTTGCACGCCGAGCTCGCCGTCGTCCGCCTCGATGACCTCGAAACCGAGATGGCGAATGAGCATGGCGAACAACTCGCGGCAATCCGTGTTGTCCTCGATCAGCAGTATTTTGTAAGCCATAGATGCCGTGCTGCAAAGCAGAGCCCATGCCAGGGCAGAATTCGCGACATTACGCCGGTTGGCCGGACTTCTTCGTGAAAACTATGACGGCGCGCGCGCCAGGGTCAAATGACGATGCCGGAAACGGGCATCCCCGTCCGCTGCCCAGCCAAGTTGCGGCACCTTGCGGATAATCTCCCCATAACCAAACGGTCTATTCGTACCCGGTCCACCTGATCGACCGGCTGAACCACCGCGGTCTACCAGTGTCGCTCCAATGTTTCGAGAAACGAATGGCGACGTTCTCGCGCGGCCTTGATTCAGCTTCGCAGTCTCTGCGCCGTCTCACGCGCAATAACCACCTCTTCATCGGTACGGACAACCCATACCTGCGGCGTCGAAGCGGCGGATGAGATGCAGCGATCCTCCGCCGACGCCGTAGCGTTGGCGCCGACATCAAGCACGATGCCGCACCACTCCATACCGCGGCAGATTTCTTCCCGCACCGCCGCCGCGTTCTCGCCGATGCCGCCGCTGAAGATCACCGCCTTGGCGCCGCCGAGCACCGCCAGGTAGGCGCCCAGATACTTGCGCGCGCGATGGCAGAAAACCTCTACGGCCAGCCGCGCGCGCGGATCGGCGTCGCGCGCCTCGAGCAATCTGCGCATGTCGTTGGATAGTCCCGAAATGCCGAGCAGTCCCGAGCGTTTGTTCAGCCAAGTCTCGACTTCCGCCGCTTGCACGCCTTCACGACGCGCCAAATAGCTCACCAGCGCCGGATCGATGTCGCCGCAACGGCTCCCCATGACAAGTCCTTCGAGCGGAGTAAACCCCATCGAGGTGTCCACCGACTGGCCGTCGCGAATCGCGGCGGCCGAGCAGCCGCTGCCGAGGTGCAGGATCACGGCGGTGACGTCCGCCGGCCGCTTGCCGACGAGCTCGGCGTAGCGGGCGACATCGTATTGATGCGCCAAGCCGTGAAAGCCGTAGCGGCGAATGTCGTATTTGCGCGCCAGGTCCCAAGGAATCGCATAGGTTGCCGCCGCGGCCGGCATCGTGTGATGAAACGCGGTGTCGAAGACCGCGACCATCGGCGTCGCGGCGCCGAAAGCTCGGTGCGCCGCGTGAATGGCGCTCACCGCCGGCGGATTGTGCAGCGGCGCGATCTCGCACAAGGCATCGAGCTCGGCGAGCGCCGCCTCGTCGATGAGCGTCGGTGCAGTATGACGAGCGCCGCCGTGCACCACGCGATGACCCACGGCATCGGGGCGGGGCAAAGCCGGGACGGTGCCCAACCATGCGATCACGGCGCCCACCGCGGCCCCGTGATCGCGCAGCGGCATAGTCACTTCACTGCTCGCTTCGCCGGCTTCGAAGCGACACTTGGCCGCGCCGCCGATCCCGTCAATCAGCCCGCGCGCAAGTTTTCCCTGGCGCGAATAGGAAGAAGACTGCGAATCGATTTCGATGAGCTGGAATTTGAGCGTCGCGCTGCCGCAGTTAAGCGCCAAGACATTTACAGGACTCATTGGCTTTTACTTCGCTCGCGCCGCCGCTGCGGTTGCTGAATAGAAACCAAGCTCACGCAATCGCGTGGGAGATAGATCGTGCGAGATACTGTGGGTCTTGGTCGGCTCGGAAAGCGCTCGGTCAATGCGCGCGAATCAACAAAACGGGATCGCCCGAGTGCTGCACGACCCGTTCGGCGACGCTGCCGAGCATCCAGCGCGTCACGCCCGATTTGCCGTGGGTGGACATGGCGATCAAATTATCCCGCGCCGCGCGCGCCAAGTCGATAATCTCGCTCGCCGGGTCGCCTTCAACGGCGCTCGCCGCGACGGATTCGACGCCCTCGGCGCGCAGCTCGTCGACTTTGGCGGCGAGGTATTGTTCTGCTTCCTGGCGGCGCGCCTCGCGAAACACCGCCGGTCCCTGATCAAACATGCCGTCCGCCACGACAAAAGCGGTTTTGGGCAAACTGAAGACCTGAACCAGATGAACTTTGAGCTTCATTTCTCTGGCTAGTCCGGAAACGTGCGCGAGGGCCGACTCGGCCAACGCTGACCCGTCCAGGGGCACGAGAACTTCGCGGCAGCCGGTCATCGCGGGCGCGGTTGAGTCCTCCACGGGGCGGATCAGTAGCAGTGGATTGACCGCCGTTTGAACCACTTTGCCGGCCACGCTGCCCAACAACCAGCGTCGCACCCCGGACACGCCGTGGGTTGCCATCGCGATCAAGCAGTCGCTATCGTCCTTGGCCCGGTCGACGATCGCGTCGGCCGGCTCGCCGGTCTGCAGTGAGCCAGTCACCCTCATAGCGCTGGTAAAATACTCTGCCGTGACTTTTTTAAAGTAACGTTCATCCACTTCGGCGGGCCAAAACGGCGCGCGCGCATCAGGATCGGCGATGGTGAGCAATTCGACGGGAATCTTATTGGGCTCCGCTAGCCACCGCACGAGCGGCAAGATCTGCTCCGCCAGCTTCGAGCCATCGAGCGCAACCAGAATTTTGCTGTACACGGGGCCTCACTTTTCCGCCAAGTCACCCGGCGCGGACCACCAAGACCGGATCGTTGGCATGGCGCACGACGGTCTCGGTCACGCTGCCGAGCACCCAGCGCTTCATTCCCGAACGGCCATGGGAGCACATGGCGATCAAGGCGTTCGGGGTACGATTACCGAGCGCGATGATCTCGTCGCCGGCCAAGCCTTCTTTCGCCAGGCAAGTCACCTTTTCGACTCCCGACGATCGGAGCTCAGCCGCTTTCTTTTCGATGTAATCTTTGGCTTCGGCGCAAACGCTTGCGGTCATCTCCTCGAAATTGACCGCATAAAACGCTTCGTCGCCGGTATAGACGCTGTACGGAATATGATAGGCGCGAAAGAGAAGGATCTCAGCCTCCAGCTTTTTCGCGAGGTCGGCCACCGTCGGAAGGATCCGTTCCGCCAACTCCGAGCCGTCGAGCGCGACGATGATCGTTCTGAAACCGTCCGGCGCGGCGTTATCGGCTTCCTTGCCGGCGCGCACCAGCAACAACGGATTGGCGCTGCCGCGCAGAACCTTCTCCGCCACGCTGCCGATCAGGAAGCGGTCGACCCCTGAGCGCCCGTGAGTAGCCATGGCGATGATCGCGGCCTGTTCGACCGCGCCCTTGTCAATGATCACCTCTGCCGGGCGGCCTTTCAGGGCATCGAACCCGACCTCAACGCCGTCGAGCTTTCCCGCAAGCGTTCGTAAATAGTCCTGGCTGAGACGCAGCTCATCGGCGGTCATCCCATCCAACAGACGAGCAATTTCGGGCGAGCTACTCGCGCCGAACTCGCCGGTGTCCACCACCCTTATGAGCTCCAAGGGGATTTTCAACCTGCTTGCGAGGTAGAGAGCAAGGGGCAAAACTGCTTCGGCTGTCCTCGATCCATCGAGCGCTACGAGAATCTTGCTGTGCATATCCTCCCCTTTCGCGGTGGGATGTCAGAGGCGAACAACACTCAAGAATTGTCGGCGCAATCGTTGTGCCAGTAGGCGTGAGTCGCCGGCTCTTCGATGCGCCGAACAGACACGAGAAAATCAACGGATTTTTCGTGACCGTGAAATTTATTGCTTGTTTCTTGCGGGTTCGTCGCGCCTCCACGGCGACTCAACTGGGCGGATTACGACCTGTCGCAGTTATGCGACAGCGTAGCCGACATGAACAACACGAGTGTTACGGCTTGTCAGAGCAATTCCACCGTAGGATGGTGGAAAAGCAGGAAAATCCTTCACATAACCCTTGACACCCTCCAGAGCCATTCTTAGGTTTTAAGATAGCAGTTTTCTCAGTCAACCTGTATCCCCCAAACGCTTAATTGATTTGAGTAATTTACACTGGGCCTACAACCGCGCCGAGTTCCGCGCCGCACGCACTCTTGGCCCAGAAATTGATTGAGATTGAGGAAACTATAGTGAACCGGGGCTTGCCTGGGAGCGTCTAAAACACTAGCGTCTAAAACACTAAAATGAAGCGCTCCTGAGCGCGAGAAACCAAGGAGAATACGATGTTTCCGCCATTTGATGCAGAAAGAGATTCTAACGAAGACAACGAAAACTTTGAAGGCCGGGACCTCGGAGTGCCCCAGATTCAAGACCAGGATGGCGAAAGCGCTGGTGAGATCGACGGCAGCGAGGAATTCACCGATGAAGAGGAGGCCAAGCCGGAAGCGTCCGACGCCGGACTCGGCTCGGTTCAGCAGTATCTCCACGACATCGGCTCGGTTCCCCTGCTGACGCGCGAGCGTGAGGTCGAACTCGCCAAAGAGATCGAAGCCGCCAGCAACCAGATCTTTACGGCGCTCTTTTCAATCCCGTTTGTTTTGCGCCGGGTGGTTGACTTAGGCGCGCGCGTCGCATCCGGCGAGCTCGATATGCGCGAAGTCGTCGGCAAAGTCGATGACGAGGAGGACAGGGAAGACAGCCTCGATTCCAAGCCGTTTCTTCGGCAACTGGGGAAATTGTCGCGCCTAATGAAAGCACGCGACGCCATTCTCCGCCAGCTTAACCGTGCGCGCCTGTCGCAGCAGCAGCGCATGCGCCTTGCCCAGCACGAACAGGCGAACCTGGAAAAGATTTATGCATCAGTGCGGGCGCTGCGCCTGTCTTCCGATCAGCAGGAGCACGTCGCCGAGCAGATCAGCAAGCTCAGCCTGCGGATCGCTGCGTTGGAGTTGCAAGCGGCCGCCCATCCGCGCAAAAAAAGCCTAGTGGGCGAGATTCAGTTGCTCGAGAAGACCGCCGGCTTCAGCGCGGCGCAGCTTGCCGAGCAGGCGCGCTTGATTCACGAGGGTGAGAATCGCGTCAAGATCGGCAGAAAAGAGTTTACCGAGGCCAACCTGCGTCTGGTCGTCAGCATCGCCAAGAAATACATCAATCGCGGCCTGAGCTTTCTCGATCTGGTGCAGGAAGGCAACCTGGGCTTGATGCGCGCCGTGGAGAAGTTCGATTATCGGCTGGGTTTTCGCTTTTCAACCTACGCCACTTGGTGGATTCGCCAAGGCATTACCCGGGGATTGATCGATACCGGCCACACGATCCGCGTCCCCGTGCACCGTGTGGAGTCGCGCAACAAAGTGATTCAGACCGCGCGCGAGATGCAGCGCAAGTTCGGCCGCGATCCGAGCCCCGAAGAGCTTGCCCGCGAGCTGCGCTTGCCGATCGCCGAATTGCTCAAGCTTGTGCAGACCCACGGCGAGCCGGTTTCGCTGCAAACCCCGATCTGGGAAGATGGCGACGAGCTCGGCGATTTTATCGAAGATCGGGTCCAGCCACTGCCGGAAAATCAGGCGCTCGAAGGCGTCTTGCGCGCTGAAGTTCGAAAAGCGCTGGCGGTGCTCACGCCGCGCCAGGAGACCGTGCTGCGCAAGCGCTTCGGCATCGAGGAAAAGCGTGATTACACGCTTGAAGAGCTCGGCGAGATGTTTGCCGTCACGCGCGAACGCATCCGCCAGATCGAGCAGCGATCGCTGCAAATCTTGCGCAATCCCAATCGCCGCAAACCGCCGATGCCGGGCAAGCAGGCGGGCATCGAACAGGCTTTGAACTAATCATCCGGCCATCGTCCGGGGCGCGGCGCGCCGCGCCCCGACAATTTCGCCGTGGCTTCGTTCGTGCAGGCTTTCTCTCCGCTTCGATCGTCCGATTCCGGAAACCGGCCTTTCAGTCTGCCTTCCCACCGTATGTTCGTCTGTTCGTTTGCCTTCGATCCGCGCTTTAGACAGTGCCTGCCGGCGCCGAGATCGCGCGTGAGCAGCCAAAAAGCTCCGCCGTGCGCGATGTCGCGGCTCGGTCTTAGAGCGGCGCTCGCGGTTTTTGAACACCCAGATGAGGAGGATGATCACATATGCAGATCCCCTTGCAGATCACATTCCGCAACATGCCGCGATCCAACGCCATCGAGGAAAACATCCGCGAGAAAACCGCCAAGCTGGAATCGTTCTTCGACGGGATCACAAGCTGCCGAGTGATCGTGGAGGCGCCGCACCGCCACCACTACAAGGGCAAAGCGTATGTTGTGCGTATCGATATGTCGGTTCCGGGCGATGAGTTGGTGATTAACCGCGCGCCCAAGCGGCTCGATGCGGCGAAAACCGCCGACCCGCAGGAGCTCGAGACCGATTTGGCCGAAAGCCACGAACCGAGCAAGCACGCCGCTCACGAAGACGTATACGTGGCCGTGCGCGACGCCTTCAACGCCGCCGGGCGCAAGTTGCGCGATTACGTGCGCCGCCGGCGCGGCAAAACCAAGGCGCATGAGCCCACACCGCTCGCGCGCGTGGCCAAGCTCTTTCCCGCCGAGGCCTATGGTTTTCTCGAAACGGCGGACGGTCGCGAAGTGTACTTTCACAAAAACAGCGTGCTGCAGCCCGGCTTCGATCACTTGGAGCTCGGCACCGAGGTTTATTTTTCCGAGGAGGCCGGAGAAAAAGGCCCCCAGGCAAGCACCGTACGCATGGCCGGGCGGTAAACGCCGCTCCTCTACGACGCCTGAGTAACTTTGGCTGGGCCTAGCTGGGCGGATGGCTTGACGATCGACGCCCCGTGCCGACGAAAGTTATAAGTTTCAGCTGCGCTGACGCCTCGACCTAACGCGAGATCGGCGCGCTGTCGTAGGATTCTAACAGCTCGGCCGGGTCCCGATAGATCGCGATGCATTCCGGCTTGCTGTAATTGATTGACCGTCCAACCGCCGCATAACAGTCCCGATCATGCGTAAATTCAATTTGCCGGCTGCCTGGGCATCATACGGCGTGTCTCCGACGACAATCCCTTCATCCGGGGCGATTGCGCCCAGCCGTTCGAGAGCGAAGGCAAACACATCCGGGTGGGGTTTGGATTTTTCGACATCTCCGGAAGAAGTCTCGGTCGCGACAAGATCTTCGATAGCGGCAATTTTCTTGTAAGCATCGAGTTCATCTTTTTTTGCGGAAGATGCCAGAGCAATCAGCCTTTCGTCCTGTTTGATGCGCCGGAATAGATCGCGGACCTTTGGAAAACTCTTCACATGCGGCAGGTACTCTCTTTTGAAGAGCTCACCGCGGTACTTGTCCAATTCCTCACCGAATCGATCAAGTTCATCCTTGGAAAAAAAGACCGGCAGGAGCTGATCGGCACCCTTGCCAATTTCCTTGCGGATCGCGGCCACGGAGACCTCCTTTCCGAATTCCGCGAACGCGACTTGCCAAGCCTTCGCGTGCAAATCGACCGAATCGACGATAGTACCGTCGATGTCGAATATCACTGCGCGAAGCACAACTTCATTCCTCAGTTCGTCTCACAGCTAACGTCACAAGGAGGACAGCCCCATGACAGGAGCTTTTCTGCGCCAGATGCGTGATCAGTTGCAGCGTGAACGCCGCGCCCCGTCGCGCCCAGGTTGTCTGGTTTCGGTAATCGCATGAAACGTTTCGTCCGCATCCTTTAACTCGTCCACGAATAGCAACCCGGCTAACGTCAAGACGCTTGGCGCGCGCGGCCGGTATCTGTTCGAGATCGACAACTCCGTCTCCGACACGAATTTCGACCGCGATTCGCGTTTAATCCTTACAGTTGATTCAGCTTCACGACCGGCCACGCAACGACCTCCTGATAACAAGCGAAGTGGCAGAGCGGGCTTGTATCGGGCAGCTCGACACCGATCGGACGGGTCATGGTATTTACGCGGACCTCGACTTCGGCCGTTTGCAGCGGCCACTGGCGATGGTGGATATCTCCGTATACGAGAGGCTCCGGCTTGAAGGCAGCGTAAAGCCGATATCGTTCCGTGAGCCAGTGATCGAGTGTGCCTGGCGCGGCGTGATAAACGCCGCCGTTCTGCCGATAGTTCGCCTCGAACTCCGCAGCGGGCTGACCGTGAATCCGGGCGCTTCGATATTTCACCTCCGCGCCCTGCCCCTCCACCTTCATCTCGGCGTCGTAATAGGGAAGATTCATGCAGCGCGCCGCCCTGACCGCCAGCCAGCTGCTTGCATCTAAACTAAAAAACCAAACGCCCGGGCGGTCTTGAATCTTCACGTAAGTGCGAACGTTCAGTTCGGCAAAGGCAAGAGATATCGGAACGTAGCGCAGGCGCACACCCGACATGTGAAACGGCACGATGCCGATCCAGCATTGGCCATCAAATGCATCGAGATCGATTTCTCGAGGGATCAAGGGCCTGATGAGCTTCGGATGCACCGGCCAATGAAGAAACAAGAGATCGTGCCAGCGCATGGACATCGCCCAGCGTGTCTCGGGCATCGGCCAAGGCCGGTGCGCTGTCTCGGCGGTAACCGACTTACCGCCTATGGAACAACCGGCGGCCAAAGCGCTCGCCATAGTGTATTGGGTGATCCGAAGAAAGTTGCGCCTGTACATCAAGGCCTTCCTTGCTGGTATCCGGAGTATCTTCGCCGCAAGCCGGACGCCGAAACCGGCCTGGCGCTGATCGACCTGTCAGGCGGAGAAAATCGATGAACGCGCCAGAGCGGTCAACTCTCGTGTCGCTGGCGATCGGGCGCGAACGCAATCGGCGCAGCTCGATGCGGGCTGCCGGAGCCAGGAGAAAACGAAATTTCCACCGCGGCGGGAATCAAGAGACGAGCTCAACGCTTACGCCCGGCGCAGCATCAGCGACCGTTTCCGTCTGCGCGGTTGTCATAAGCCGCTCCGGATCCACCCCACGCTCGATGAGCTCCCGGCGTACGAGCTCGGCGCGGTTCTGCGCCAGCGCGGCTATTTCCTTTGGATTGATTTCGATACGCTCCAGCACAAAGCGCTCCAGCGACTCTTCGGCTATAGGGCTGAGTGGCATGGCCGGTTGCGTGACGCCGCGCAAATCTTTGTAGACGCGCACGAGAGCTTCCTGGTAGTGAGCGCCCTTCGCCGCGTCGATGCGCTGCCAAAAGATTTCACGTTTCAGCGCCGCCAGATCGCCCTCGCTGACTTGGCCGCTGAGGCGCAACTCGGTCCGCGACTTGTCTTTCAGGAGCTTACTCACGACATCGAGCTGTTGCGCGCTTTGAGACTGCACGGCGGCCATGCCCGGCTCGAACAAAATCGGCTCGACGCGCAGCCCGCCATGCGGCCGCCCAGCGTAAGCATGTTGCCCATGAAACGAAACGGCGCCGAGATTGCCCTCACGATCGCGTTGCGAACGGCCGTCCAGATGAGACTCGGCGCGTCGATCTGCGGCCGCCTTGGCCATCCAGCGCGAGCTGCCAGCGAATCGCGCCGCTGATGTCTTGGAGCAGCGTCAACGGCCATATCCAGCGGTATGCCGATGCGGCGGCTGAATTCTTTTGGATGCGCGCTAGTGGTGGGTGGCTGGAGAGAAAACCGCGCCCGCCGTCTTTGAGGCCGCGGCGACCCATCTCAACGCATCGATCAACGCCTCTTTGGAGTAACCGGCGCGACGTAGGATCTCCACGCATGGCGATCAGCCGTGTTCTTCACTCCGACTATACCCGCGCGTCGTATTCGACGATCCACCCGTGCAATCGCAAAATTGTCGAAGATCGCTCATGAACTCGAGTCGCACCTGAACCAGGATCACGCGGCTTTTCGCACCGATCGGGCCTTACCCGATCTCCCGTGCACGACTTCTCGCGTCCTCTGTCGGATTCGTTTCTTACACCGAGCCATCGCGGCATCACCCGGGGCAGACAATCTCCCACTTTTCCCACTAAACTTCTCCCATAACCCGCCCGTTTGCAATGAAATCGTAAATCAAATAGTTAGACAAACCCGGAAGAGAGGCCCTCATGCACTTAATTAGGTTTTACCTTCGAAAAAGCCCATGGCTCATTCGGTGGGCGCGTATAACTCGAGCGATGATCATGCTCGGACCGGGTCGCGGGGCCCTTCTCAGGCTCTGCCAGAATTTAAGCAAGTGTGCGGCGCCGGCATTGGAACCGGATCGGGCGTTTACCGATGTTAACGTTGACAAAATTGTCGCTCACATAGAAAACAATGGGTATGCTCATATCGCTCGTCTATCGTCGGACTATCTGAGCGAGATTCTCGACTATTGCGAACAAAATAATCAAAGCTCTTATTGGAACCCACACCAGAACTGTGACGCAATCGACCGGCTTGCTCGCAACGAAAAGCTTGTAGAGATCGCTCGCAACTATCTAGGCGCCGAACCGAAATTATGGCTCACACAGCTACGCTGGACATTCTGTGCGGAAGATCAGAACAGGAGCGCGGATGCGCGCCGGAAAAATTCCGCCGACTATAATTTCCATGATTTTCACTACGATTGTCGTGACTTCAAATCGGTGACGTTTTTTATATACTTGAGCGACGTCACCATGGACTCGGGGCCGCATATGTTTGTTCGAGGCACGCACAAAAACAAAACGCTCCGCGAGCTTATGAATATCTCGATCAGCGATGATTTTGCCAAGAAATTATACGGCGACAAGATTCAGGTAGTTTTAGGAGAAAAAGGCACTATTTTCGCCGAGGACACAAGCTGCTATCACAAGGCCGCTGTCTGCGAGAAAGCAAGCCGATTAATAGCTTCTTTTGACTACGTCGTTAGAAAGAAGGCTCCCCCTGTCCCATTTTCGGCCGCGCCGGGATTCAAAGAGGAACATTTCGCCTTACCAAAGCATGATGTTGGCTCGGGGCGCGCGAAAATCACCGCCGATCTTCAAACGTGAGGAGATCCGTTATGGAAAAGGCTCTTGCTGCCTTTGCCCCGTATGCGTACGCCATTCTGCGAATCATGCCGGGCTACTGTTCCTTTGTCACGGTGGGCAAAAACTCTTTGGCTGGTTCGGCGGCCAACCGGTTCCGCTCGGGTGTCACCCCTTAGCGTTTCTATAACGCCGCACAAGCCAGTTCTTTTTCTCTAGATACTGCTCCACGAAGGACAGAGCCTCGTATAGAGCTGGTTTCCGGATCTCTCTTTTGTGATGATCCTCGGCGCCGCGGCGAGAATGTCCACTGCTCGCGCGACATCCCTCGGTGTTAGCTAGTAAGAGGGCGCCGGTAGAAATTGATCCACCGAACCGGTGCGCTGCGGCGGCTGCAGTTTCCGGCTCTCCGCAAGTAGCCGCGCGGTCACTGACAAGTCGGATTAACGCTATTAGGGCCGTTTGGATGACATTCTTACCTGCGCCTTGCAAAATGGTACGCCCAAACGTCTTTGATCAGTTCGTCATCAAGCGCGTTTATTCATTACAAACTCCTCATTACTTGATTACTCTGTCCGCCCCTTGCCATTACCTTTTTTTTTGCGGAATCGTGACAGGCCACGCGCCGGTAACTGGCCGCGAGATCGGCGCCGTAGTACAAAAAGCCCTCCGGCAACCCAGAAGCAGAGATAGACCCGCCTTTCCGCTATGAGCTTGGGCACTCTGCGGATAGCCGCGCGAACGAATCCGCCCCATTTAAGTCCCGGGGGCACCGTTTGCTTACCGAGTGGAATTCCTGTATTGGCACGGCCGACCGAAGGTAGGAACAGATGCCGACTTATAACATAGATGTACTTTCCGTTTTTGGATTTTGAGAAGTTGAGCGCCCAATTGCGTCCGTATCTGATTTTTTGGGGTTTAGGGCTGATCGCTTTTTCCGCAGAGTACCTTTTTCCTGCGCGAAACGTTCCATATCGAGCCGTTTTTTTTCGCGATTTGGTTGCCCTCGGAGTGTACAACCTCAGTTTTCTGTTGGTGCTACCGGTTTCTGATCGCATTCCGATTCCTAACTACGTGCCTGCGATCGTATCGAGCCTGCCGCTCGCTGTTAAACTGCTGCTGTTTTACATCGTCGAAGATTTCGGTCTGTACTGGGTTCATCGCCTAATGCACACGAAACCCCTCTGGCGAACGCATAAGTGGCACCATTATCCGAGCTACATGTACTGGCTGGCGGGAGTCCGAACTTCGATCCCGCACATTTTCTTGTTCAATGTGACGTTTATCGTGGCGAGGCCATTACTAACCGGCGCTCCTTACTGGATTTTTCAGCTGATCGTCTTCGAGCACATGCTGCGCAACAACTGGATGCATATGAACGTATCGTGGAGTTCACGCTGGTTGGAACATTTCGTGGTTACTCCTCGATACCACCATGTCCATCACAGCAGTGATACCGAGCATTACCGCTCAAATTTTGGCTCCTTGCTGACCGTGTGGGACAGAATCTTCGGGACTTACACCGACCCTGGCAAGGTGAAACAAGATTTAAGGTTCGGCATCGGCGAACGAGTCGCTCCCCATCGTCTCGTTCTCGGCGTTTAGTTCACAAACCGCGGAGGCCTGATGCGCAGCGTCACACGATGCGATTAGTCGCGCCGGCTTTCCGATGATCAGCCCAGCCGACTTCGATCAGCAACACGGCAAGAACTCTTTTTCTCGCCTGCGGACACCGCTCAAGAATCCAGAGTTGAGCTATAGAGATATCGGCACGAAGCTCGGTCTAACAAAGCAGCAGATCGCACAACTTGCAAAGCAGATGGGCCTTGAAGCTGCCAAACGAATTCCGAAGCGATTGATCGCTTTTCGGGAGGTAGTCGACAAGGACTATCCGGTACAAGTCGCAGCCGTGATCAGGAAGATCAACAGACAGGCGTCTCAGCATCGGCCCAACGTGCTGCCCACATGAACAGCGCTTCGGACCGCTGTGCTTCATATTTCGATTTAGCTTTTCGAGTAATGCTTGGACGGAAGCGGCGGCTTGCGGATTCTGCGATTGGAGAAGCCGGTGCGCCATCGCGTCGGTAATCATGAGGGTGGGGATGTTCCAGGCGGACGCATCAGTTGTGGCGACGAGCAGCGGCAGAGCAATGAGGGGGGTGAGATGACTAATTGAGGCTCGGCGCGACTATGGTCGCATCCTGCCTCACGGCAATATAGCAATTTACAATGAGCATCAATGTGAAGATGCCCGTAACTGCCCTCAACAGTCATGTAATTCTCTTCGGTCCTATTAAATGACCAACGTCTACTAATGTTAGCGTTTCTTATGCCTCTTTGATTAGCAATTAGGTTATTTCCGTCTCGTCTATTTTTGTTACTTGCTCATTATCCGCAGCTTATCCACAGATTTTGTGGATAACCTGAACGGAGGCACGAGGTCGCGTAATCTACGATAATCGAGAGGGTCGGTCGGCTACATCAGGGAAGTACGAGGTGCTAGCCAGGGACACTCAAGGCACTAGATTGGGGCTGTCAACGCAACTCTATTGGTCTGTACCCGCCGCACACGCCGGTGGCATGACAGGCGTGTCGCAAGGTGCACGGAATGTGTCATCGCTGTCATTCCTCGCGCAATTGTCGACTTCAATACTGCTATGCCACTCCCAACCATTTTTCCACATAGTTTCGGAAGTTTAGCGCTGTACCATTACGAGCAAGCTCCCGCAGGAACTCCAAGATAGCTGATTGGCATCCGTTCTGCTCTCCTGTACTCGTAAATTCCGTCAAGTGGTCTTGAGTCGCCCATTTAGACTCAGACCCGAGTCGCGGGTAATGATTGCCTTCATTTATATGGGGAGGGAAACTGATGGCGAATAAGAGCACAAACGGTAGCCCCGCAGCCCAAGTTTGCCTGGAGTTATTTCCTGATCCATTTGACCAGCTGCAAGACATTAAAAGCCGCATGACGAAATGGGATGAGCGGCATCGCTCTTTGCTCTCAGAGGCCGCGCAAACTGAAATCGAGCTGTATGGAAGACTCACCCCTCCTCATCCGAAAAGCTCTTAGATAGATATAGCCCTCTATGGCTAGAGACCCGATGCTGGCGCCGCCGTGTCGCTTGAGGGTTTCGAGCCTAGTCGTTACGTGACCAATGTGTCCATCGATAATGCGATCGGCAGCCTAGCTGTGAAAGAACTCAAATCGTCCGTTGAGTGGTATCAGCGACATTTCGGAAGATCGCCGGACTCGATTCCCATGGCCACGGTTGCTGGAATGGAAGTTTCCTCGCGGCGGGTGGTTACAGGTATACGAGTTGCCGGACCGTGCTGGGCAGGGATCCTGCACGTTGGCGGTAAGCAATATCGACGAGATGATAGCAGTTGTCGAGAAGCTCGGAGTCAATACACGTCAAAGAACGTCGGAAGAGAAGGTGAAAACTCTGATGATCACTGATCCTGACGGGAATCACATCGCCTTCGCTGAGGCTATCGACAAAAACATGGCGAGATGAACCAGACTGTCGGACTCGACTTGACCGTACGGCAGAAATTCGTCTCCGGATCGACAATTTCTCGCCTGCCGGTTGACGGATTCACAGCCGTCCAGAGTTCGACGCCTTGATAGCCTTTTATCATGGCCAGGACCTTACGGCGGGACCAGCCGTACGTCTACGAGTCTGAAGCACCGCTCTTATAAGTAAAAAATGTTATGCAGATGAGTTGCAGGTCTTAAAGGCCAAAAGTATTTGTGCGTGCACGTCGGGAACTGAGAGCAGTTATCGGCCATTTTATGCCTGGCATCTGGGTTGCGACCATTTGGAACCGAAATCTTCCGGTGTCATCGCATGAAGCAGCCGAAGCGACAAAAGCAGCAAGAGAAGCTCGATGATCTAATCAGAGACTTGGAGCGTGATCTTTCGGAAGGTAAAAGCCAGGTTGCTGTGCTTGAGGAAGCCTACAAACGCCTGGACGAAAGCGAGCGACTTTGCCGAGAACTTGTCGACGAGAACAGGCGTCTGTTAACAGAAAACAGTGGCTTGCGGGAGCGCTCTGCTAAGAATGAAGAGAACGAAAGACAGCTAAGTACACTTCAGCAACAGCTCGAAACATTACAAGCACAGCACGAACGAGCAGTCGAACGAAACCGGGAACTCGAACAAAAACTGACGCTTGGTAGGGATACGCAGATCAGTACTTCACAGGCTGCTCAGAGTGACGGCACCGGTATTAGCCAGAATACAGCTAACGCATTTCAAGCAGTTGTCCGGTCAACACAAATCGCCGGCGCGTGGATCCGTGGCAATTCGCGTGTTGCCTTGGCATTTGCTTGTGTCGTTATTCTCGTGATTGCCGCAGCACTCACGCTCGGAAGAAAGGAAGCGGGACCATCGAAGCGTCTACCTGCCTACGAATCAGAACATAGAACGGAAATTGAGCACGCGCCGGAACCGACGGTAAAGCCCGTGGTCAACACTGTTCGGCCCATCCGAGGTGTGTTTCAAACTGTCCGTCCGGCTATCGTGTATAGTAGACCAGGTGAGGAGTCAGAGATTGTAGCTAACATCACAAAAGGAACCCGGGTGAATGTTGTGAATTCGCGCAATGGCTGGCTAGAAATCCACTCTAAGCACGGGAGACCGCCGGGATTCATACGCCAAGAGGTCGCGGAACGTGTAGCCTCGAACTGACCTCTGAATCGGTTTTCATTGAATTTTGGCTTCCCCTCATAACGACTCGCGAAAAGTCATCTGCGTCCTCGGCCACTCAATATCGCTGGTCCCGTACTTCAAATTGATGGTCTTGCGGTGAGTTAGCTTCCCGTTCAGCATGATTCCGGCCTCAAGGTCGATGGTGCCGACGTAAATCCAGTTGCTCGCCTGATAATCGCTGAAAATCGTCGTGTCGGATCAGGTTCTCGATATTGATGTGGAGGCGGACAATTTGCGGACAGGTTGGTGAAATCACCAGTAGGCATCGATAGTGAGTGCAGCCCTGCTGATGTTCAATCAGTTGGTCTGAAGCGATCAGACACGGCTCGGAACGAAAGAGGATCACCAATTACGAGCGAGAGTCTTATTTGTGAATTCGTTCGAAGAATCCGACGTTTTCAAGTTCCTTCATGGGCGTGGCCGTCCGCCGCACTGGATATTTTTTTGGAGCACATCACTCCATAACTCTCACGATCAGTCATGGGGATGGACGCTTCTTCGGGACTTTGGTGTGATCCAGACAGACTAGAGCGCTACTCGTTTGTCCGCCGGGATGAGGCGACTACGGACAGTGTTCGCTGGGTTTGGTTTGAACGCGTTTTGTTTCACAAGTCTTTTTTGGACTTGCATGGAACAGGCTCGATCTCAAATTGGTGGAGGCGGGGGGAATTATACTCCGGCCATAAGTAGTTGACTTCGTGGATATTAACTCATCAAGAAATGTTTCGTGCCCCCAAAGTGGCCCCCATGTACAGTAGCTTCAGCCGGACAGCGTCGGACGATCCTGGACATACCGCGAATCAATTCAATCCTCCGGGCTACTGCGCAGAACGGCAAAGTGGAATCAGCAGCAGCTGAATCCAACGACAGCATTTTTCCTCCGTAATAAATCACGAGGATTGAATCGCTGGAGAGCGTACTTCAAACTGGACTTTGAAACATGGCGGAAACGGCGCTCCCACATTTCCGGAACGACGATTCTTTACGACAGCAACTAACGGTCAACCAGTAGGTCGCTGGGATCGAGCCGGCTACGGAAGGTACCCGACACGAGGATTTTCAGTCCTCTGTTGGTAGCGGGACTATATGACACTATCGGTCGCTATTGGTATCTATTCAAGCATTTAACGGCGGTCTCAGCCGGTCGTTTTACCGATTCGACCAAATAGTGGCATATAGTTCTGGCAAAGTTGTGACAAAGTAGAGATCCAATCCTCCTGTTTATCTGTCGTTACCGAGCTTCAAGGTCCCGGCTCGGAACGGAGATCAGGAGAGGCATCAATGGCAAACATTTGAAAGGATGACAGTGCGCTTGCGAGGCTGAGGGTATCAATAGATGACTGCACTTATGGAATCAGTCATCTAGTCCAGCACAGGCTTGGCACAACGTAAGCTGGGTTTCTATGGGATAAGACTTGCTACAGTTCAAAGCCCAACAAAACACCGCTTCAATCATATGCGGTACGCGGCGACTGGGGCTTGTTTAGGTCATCTTGTCCATCCCGAAGCGTGCGAATCAGGTTACCCCGAATAATCAGATCCGAAATCTCCAAACGTGTCATGGCTTCGTTGTGGCGCTCCTGAAGGTTGGCACAAGGAACGGTCGATCCGTTCGATGCGGCGTAGCACGTTGAGAGGTTTATTGGACCATAGCGCTTCACAAGATAGTGCTCCCCATCGGCGAAGCTACCGTCGCGGAATACAACTAACGAGGGCCGGTTCGCAGTAAGGTCCTGCCCGAGCATGATCGAACTAGAGTCGTTGACTCCCAGTAAGCCGAGGAGTGTCGGAGCAATATCCACCTGACCACCGGTAACAGAGCGAGTACCAGCGTGCTCTCCATTTGGCAGACGAATCAACAGCGGCACTCTCTTCATCGTTTGTAAGTCACGAAGGCGATCTTCATGTGAGTAATTAAGAAGTCCTGGAAGGTCAGGTGCCAAGCCTGTGTACGCCCTGTGATCTCCATAGATTGCAAACACCGTCCGATCCAATACTCCGTCGGCCCGCAGTTGTTCGACGAACTCTCCAATTGCCTGATCGAAGTAGTTGGAGGTGTGAAGGTAATCGCCAAGAATCGTTCCCTCCAGTTTCCCAAGGTTAAGGACACGTTGCTTGGGCAGAAGCTTGTATGGGTGATGATTAGAGGCGCTGAGAATGAACGCAAAGAACGGCTCGGCCAGGGCACGCAGCCGCGGAACTGTCTGATCGAAGAAATCACGATCTGCCATCCATGGACCGATCCGTTCCCGAATATTATAGCTATCTTCGAAGTAGGACTGCTGGATCCCGTACTTGCCGTGCATCACACGCATATACCAGAAGTCGGCATGCGCCGCGTGGGCTGACATCGTCGCGTATCCGCGCTTCCGTAGAATCGTTGGGAGTCCGTAAAAATCGTTATGGCGATAATGAGCCACGACTACACCAATTGGAACGGGGTGCAGCGCCTGTAACGCGAGGAACTCACCATCAGAAGTAGTGCCAAGGTGCGTTTGCTCATGAATATTATCGAAGTAGATACTTTCTTTTACGAGCCGGTTAAGGTGCGGCGAGATGGCCTGCCCGTTTACCTCCATCCCTATCAAGAATGTCTGAAACGATTCCGCGCTGATCAGGACCACGTTGCGATTCGCCGCTGCGCCGAAAAGCCGAGAGCGTGGCTTTCTCCGAGCATCTTCAATGAGGTAATCCCGCACACGCTGCACCTCTTCTGGCGGGACGACCAGGTTCCTGTAATTGGTCGTCAAGAAGGTATGCAGATCCCACGCATGGTATGGAAGCAGTCCAAGACTGGCAGTAACCTCGCGCGGCCAGTAGGCAAATGCCAACAATCCGGTCCTTTCCTGCGTAAGTAGGCGGACGCTGGGTGCGGCTACTATAGCGCTCAGCCCGCAGGCGATTAGAAAAGCCCCTAACATGTACGGCCACTGCAATGGTGGAGCATCACGGCTGTTGCGGATATAGACCGGCACGAGCAGCGCAGCGACAATGATGTCCAAGTAGAGAACTCCGTAAGCAGGTTTGATTAATGCGAGGATGCTAGGAATCAGGGTTCCTAGATGCATCAAAGCAGTCTTGCTCATCCATGCCGAAAGGGGACCCCCGTAGAATGTCGCATGGATCATATTTGCGACCACTAGTGTGGTCACCACAAAGTTGAGTATCAGTAGCAGTAGAAATCGAGGAGCGCGCGAAAACAGGAGCAGAGGCGTACAGACCAGGAGCAATGAGGCGAAATTGGCCCCGAGTACTTCCGGATGCAGTTGCAATAGTCCGCTCACGGCGACCTTTGAAACCCACGTCACATCTACCGCCACGTGGAAAATCAACATCTTGATCCAGAGAAGACAAACAGTCGCGGTCAACGGCACCGCGTCCAGTAGGGCGGTGCGATTCAGGGGATATAGCGTCGGAATCTTTATTGTAGCCCTCCCGCCCAAATCGCGCGACGAACTGGTATCACGCTGTCCCAATTAAGCGGAGCCACACACCCACTAGTGCAGCAATCTGTTTTCGGTTGAGCTTTCCCACTTCCGGCAGCTCAGCCAACAGCATACGGCTGATAACAGTTTCAATTCCAGGCACACTCTTGAGCAAGTCTTCCTGCTCCCGCCAGTTGAGCTCTGTTGGATGCTCTGATCAAGCTCGGTACATGACCCAGGCGCGATCGATCTGTCCCGGCCTAGTTAGGTTTGGTATGATACACCAAAATCAAGATAGAAGATGCTAAAAAGAATCCAGGCTTGCATAGCGAGAAGAGGAACAACCGTCTTCGCTTATTCCAACGTCCGACGTTCGGGCTGCAGCTGAAATGATCTCGCCGATTCTAGTTAATTCGGTAATGAGGCTCTCATGCAAGTCACATCTGTGTCACATGAGGAATATTTCACGAAGTTGACAGCTCGTTGGCGGGAGTTCACGCCCGAGGAAATCGCACTGCTTTCAGTCTGATCTTAGGCTTTATGGCTCAAATCGTTCAGGGCTACGCTCAGTCGGAATCGGTTAGCGGCCCTGCTCGTTATAGTTCTTCTGTTATTCAGAAGCTAAGTGAGGAGGCCTAGATGACGATGCGGCGACGTCCTAAAATCGCATTGAGCCTTTGCGCTGCCATTCTGGTGGCTGCTTGGGTAAGCGCTGGGCAGCCGTTAAAGACCTGGCTTTATTTCTTCACCCAATCACTGGTGCAGCTTGTGGAGGAGGTGGCGCAACAACGAGAAATACAGCGTGATCTCGCGGTCGGGCTGAGTTTCAGTGACGGCTCTCTGATCTCTACAGGTTTTAAAGGAACAATCATTTATGTCTTAGGCGATTCGACCGCGCGGCGTCATCTCTCGCTCTACGGTTATCATAGGCAGACAACCCCGAAACTCAACCGGCTTCACGATTTCCTGCTGGTCCAGCAGGACACGAGCTCGCGATATTCGGACCCGACGCTGTCGCTGGCCGAGAACTTGAGTTCAGACATTCTCCGTCGAGAGGGCTCTCGAGAGAGTTACCGGTTGAATCTTATCACGGAACTGCGCCGGGCCGGATTCAAAACGTGGTGGCTTTCGAACAAAAACGATTTCAGAATGTGGGATGACCCATCCTCTCTGATCGGCAAGCAAGCTCACGTCCAGCACTTCAGCATAAAGTCAGTCGGAACCTCGCTGTGGAGCGAGTTTTACGACGACCAACTGTTTCCAGATCTGGACGCAGCGCTGCAAGATTCGGCTTCGAGAAAGTTTGTCGTCATGAATCTCTATGCCCTGCATTCGGGTTATTGTGACGGGATTCCGCAACAGTTCAGGAACGTTCTCAAGGAGGACGATGGCTTGGGCAAGAAATTCTTCGGCGATGCTCCAGACCTTAGCGCCCGCGTCAACTGCTATGATAATGCGGTTCGGTACGTCGACGACATTCTTGATCGGATCATCACCAAAGCAAAGTCGCAGACGACTCCTACCATCATGATCTATCTGTCCGTTCGCGGGGACAGTCCAGCCCAAAAAAGCTGGCGAAACCCGCTCGCACCCTCTAGTTATTACAATGAGGTGCCGCATTTATGGTACTTCAACAATGACGCACGTGAGGTACTGTCCCCCAAGATCACCGCGCTGAAGGCTAATTTGGATAAGCCTTATGCAGCGGGCGACATGTTCCACACGGTGCTCGATCTAGTTGGAGCCAATCCAATACAATACGATGCCTCTCTTTCTATCGCTTCAAACGAGTTTCTATCACATTCACGAAAAACCGTCTCAGGCGGCGATTTGGGCCAGATCGTTTACCACGCACGCGGAGCGCTGGGTAAGATGGATTATCTTGAGATTGCACGTCTAGAGCTTGCATATGTAAAGGCGACGCGGCCGTTGGACTACAGAAAGTTAGGGGCCCATCGCGTTAACACAATTGGCAAGTTGATAGAGGCAAAATCTCTTTTCGCAGGTGTAGAGGTTGACGTTGTATTTGACAACAAAGCTGGCGATTTCTTTGTCTACCATCCGCCCAAGGAAAGTCACGGCCTCAAGCTCCGAGAACTTCTACTTGCTGCGAAGGACCGCACTGACCTTTGGTTCTGGTTAGACTGGAAGAACGCCAAGGAAGAGTTTTTCGATGCGGCATTCGTTCGCCTCGTCGCTCTTGAGAAGGAGTTTTCGATTAAATCTCGGACCTTGGTAGAAACTGGATCAGATGCGATCTTTTCTTCACTGCGCGGTCTATCCAGGTCAGGATTTACCCATAGCTATTACGTACCCACACGTGAAGCAATCTTGTGCACGCAGCAACCTAGAGAAACGAAATGCGTCGAATTTGCAAAAGCGGTGGCCGCTCGTGCAAGGCAAATAGGAGCCGGTGTAATCAGCTTTGATGGTAACGCTTCCCAGTTTATCAACGCGAATATGCATAACTTCGCAGACTTGCGAATTGCGAGTTGGCAGCTTAATCTATCCGCTTCCGATCAAGGCTTCTCATCTAAGATCGGCCCTCTCGATGGAATCGATATCCTACTTGTCAGATTCCCTTCCGTTTTTTCTTATTAATGATGCTGGCATCCGCCTCACGCAAACGGTCAAAAGGAACTTTCAACAGTGGTCGGTCTCGGCCTCGACAGTCACATCTTCGAGTTCGATTTTTTCTTCGCGCATGAAGGTTACACACGTCCTGCAGTCGGGCTGGCTATTTTCGTTCTAGCGATCTTGTAGCAACAAGTCTTCGCCAGTTTTAATCGCCTGATACAACGTGCCCAGCCGGATGATTTGTGCGATGAGCTCGGTGCGGGTCGCCTGACTATCTTTAAGCCGCCCGAGCTCTGCGGCTAGGGTATCCATCAGCTTGTCGACCAATTCCAATTGTTCTTTTGTGTCCGTGGCTTCACCCCGCTCTAATGACTTTGGTCATTCGCACGACTAGTTTAAGAGCGAGCGCCTTCCCCCGAATCACCAGTCACGCCATCTGATAATTACAAACCACGCACGTCCGTTCACCGCTTGTACACGCACATTCTTCGCCGGCTCACGCACCGTGATTCCGACGTATCCGCCGCAACGCGGTCATGCTCCGGCGAGATAGCGGCCATAGCTCAGGCGTACAGGTAAACCGTCCAGGTACACACCGAAACCGTTGCGATAGTGAGCCAGAAAAGGCCTCGACGATAGGGCATTGTCCACCTCCAGAATTACGCGGAGACATAGCGCGTTTGAGTGAGACAGGTCAACCAACCAGCTCGAAAGGGGCCCTTTCACTCAAGCAATATTATGACAGGCTGTATTTAGTGAGCACGAAGAAGCAGTCGAGTTGAAGGCTGTTCGAGCGAAAGGGTTGCCCATACATGTTCGTTTAAGGAGGCCGCAATAATAGGAGATTCGATATGCGAAACCTCATTCGAGCTATCGGTCTTATATCGGTCTTATTCTACTTCCCTGACATGGGTACAGGGGCTCCGTTTGCCTACATCACAAACCTAGAGGACAACACCGTCTCGGTTATCGACACGGCTTCGAATGATGTGAAGACGGTGCAGGTGGGAACTCGCCCTAAAGGAGTTGCGGTACACCCCGATGGGAGCCGTGTCTACGTAGCAAATTCCATCGACCATACCGTCTCTGTGATCAACACAGCTTCGAATACTGCGATAGCAGCGGTCGCAGTTGGGAATTCCCCTGAGGGTGTGGCGGTAAACGCTGATGGGAGCCGTGCCTACGTGACAAGCAACGGCGATAGCACCGTCTCTGTCATCGATACGGCTTCAAACACTGTGATAGCAAGAGTAGTGGTGGGAAGGTTCCCTTTAGGCGCGGCGATACAACCTAATGGGAGCCGTGTCTATGTGGCAAACGCGATGGACAACACTGTCTCTGTCATCAATACGGCCTCAAACACTGTGATAGCGACGGTGCCGGTGGAGAGTTTCCCTTACGGCGCGGCTGTACACTCTGATGGGAGCCGTGTCTATGTGACAAATAGGAACAGCAACACCATGTCGATTATCAACACGGCTTCGAATACAGTTGTGGGAACCGTGGAGGTAGGAGTTTGGCCCATTGGAGTTGCGGTACACGGTAGCGGGAGCCGTGTCTACGTGACAAACTCCCTCGACAACACCCTCTCGGTTATAGACACGGCTTCGAACACGGTCGTGAGATGGGTGGGAGTGGGAATTAGTCCTGGTGGAGTTGCAGTACACCCTGACGGGAAACTTGTGTACGTGGCAAACACAGGCTCAAATACCATCACTCTGATCGCCACGGCCCCAAGCTTTCCCCTGGGGACCGTCGCGGTGGGACGTAGGCCTTTCGCGTTCGGGCATTTCATAGGACCCGGCGTAGTGCCGTCCGCAGCAGCCCCTCAAAGATTGCAGTTGCGGTAGGAAGATCCATCAGCCTACGTGCGATGGCTTCGGTCGGCTTAAGCGATTCTAATCTCTTGACCGTAATTTGAGATACTCCCTGCGTCAGAAATGAATTTGCATGATTTGGAACGAAGACAATCTTGTAGAATTCGCATCCAGTGCCCTTGCTAGGGCGCGGTACCGTTGTAGCGCCACTTCAATGATCGTCCCGCATCGATTCAGAGCGACACGAGGACTAGTGGTCCTCTTCCCGCCCCGAACACGGAAGTCAAACCGGGCGCGAAAACGCAAACCCTCATAGAGCAGTTTCCACGCTCGGTCAGGACAATCACCCGCGACGCCGGGAGAACGGCTCTTTTGCTCCAAAACGTAAACAGCAGCACGGCGCGCATTGCTTAATGCCTTATTTAATCCGAAATACCGGGTGTCGAGGCGCTTCGAGGGCGAAATCTCTCAGATCAGAATGTACCGTTACGTCAAAGAATGGTCGAACCACTGGAACCTGTGCAAGATACGTTTTCAGGACGGGAGCCGCTTCTTCAGCCGGAAGTTCCTGGACCTTTACAATCTCAGATCGCCGACCACGTTGCAGCGTGACTTGGCCCGCTGCACGAGCGTTTCTCACCCAACCAACCTCACCGTAGGGCGCGACAAGCCAGCGCTGCCGCTCGTGTTCGACGAGTGTCACCGGGGTTGAGTAGGAGCGACCCGTTTTTCTTCCTCTAACCGTTAGGAGATAGGTATGCGGAGGACTCATGTCCAGTCGCAACAAGGCGCGGATGATCAAGTTCACTAGCTTGCGCCATGTCCCTAAGTGGTATGCCCAAGCCATATTGCGTTCAGATACAGCAGTTTCAAAACCGGTACTCGTCTTTTTCGCGTCTCACCGCATACTCGACTAAGAAAGCCGAAGACAGAAGGGTCTCGCCACTTTATAGCTGTGTTTTTCTTAGTTCGTTTTGTGCCTGCTTTAGAATGCTCAGGTCTGCGACTTCATTGAGAGGAACTTCGCGTGTGATCTTAGCAATTTTTTTGTTTTCCTCAATCACAAAACGCAATCCTTTCTCGGGAAGACCGCCATCGTCGCTAAATAATTTGCCCAATGAATTGTACGTGTTGACGGCGCTGTCCCTGTTCGTTTTTTGCCAATCGATCAGGAATTGAATGGTGCCTTCGCGTTCTGCTCTGATATAGCGGCTCGCCTTGATCCCGGCCTTGATGACGCGTTTCACTTCATCAGGTTTAAGTTTGATTTTGCTGATTGTGGTGGTCAACCCGGCGTCCGGATAGCTAAAGAGCTCATACGTTTTAGCGAGCACGTGAAAGCCCATCTTCACGCCTTCTGCATCTGCGGGCACACTAAATACACTGCCGGCGATCAGCCCCTGCTTCATGGCAGCAAATCGGTTTTCTGCCGCCGCGCCGAGAGCGAGAAATTTGACATCTTTGTCGGGGTCCAAACCAAAGTGCCTGAGAACAAGCCGCGCCATTACCTCCGGTGCCCCGCCGAACGTGCTCGTGCCCAACGTTTGTCCCCGGAGGTCGTGGACTGATTTTATATCCGGACGGGCGATTAGAGCGGAAGGATGTACTGGTAAAAAGCTCGCTGTCGCCCTGACGGGCAGTCCCTGCATTGCTGAACGAACGGCGAAACCGATCGCTCCCCAGTAGTCGAGTTCACCGCTCACTAACGCCGCCATTGCGACCTGCCCAAAGATCCGAATGTGTTCGACTTCCAATTTCTCTTCCGCGAAGAAGCCCTTTTTGTGGGCCAAGGGAAACGTCATGAATTGCGCACCGATGTTAGGGATACCGATCCTGATTCGATCAGCAGCACTCGATGACGTGCAAAGTAGAACCACGCTGAGAAATCCTACAATGAGCTTGTACATAAAAATCCTTTCTACTCTGTAGTTAGAAGATTCTCATCAATGCCTGCAAACGCAGACCCAGCTCATTGAAGAAGCTCGTTTGCGATCTGAACCCATGGGTGTAATTCATGCATCATTCGATGAGGGCTCGGTTATAACATGTTTGCCATGGGCTACCGGACCCACGTTAGTCGGACTCCAGTACAAGTGGTCCGGGTCTGTCAAGAGTTGCTTTTGTACTACACGGGTGGGGAACGATCGGCATTCGGGAGTACGATCAAACCCAAGTTTTGATCAGATACTCAGGACGATACGGATTGACATTGGTGTAACAGCCACACTACGCTGCTGCCCGACCGAACTGTCCAGCATATGTTTAGTCGAGCACGTATTGAATGATCCAGAGTGACCGCTGGAGATTGGAGGCGTGGAATTATGGCATTGGTCGATCAAAATAAAATTAAACGCTCAGGTGTTGGGCTACGTGCATGTGATCGCGACGGAGCCTTTGCGGGCTTTACACTATTCACGCCAATCAGCGGCACAGGTAAGGTTTACCTGATCGATTTGGCTGGAGAGGTCGTCCATACCTGGCAGATGCCTTATCCCCCAGGCATTTACGGTTATCTCACCGATAGGGGCACGTTTTTCTATAACGGCAAAACGGTCGAGAACTCGACGCGCTTCATCAGCAGCAAACCCTGGAAAGGCGGTGCGGCACTCGAAGCTGACTGGAACGGTCGTGTTCTTTGGGAGGTGCACCACCCAGATCATCACCACGATGGAATAAGGCTCAGGAATGGCAACGTGTTACTGATATGTCTCGCTTCGCTCCCCAACGATATAGTCCCAAAGATTCAAGGCGGACTCGTCGGCACCGAACATAACGGCGAGATATATGCAGATTATCTCGTCGAGATGACTACCAGCGGCCAAATTGTGTGGGAATGGCGGAGCTGGGAGCACCTTGACCCTGGAACAGATCGCATCATCGCCGTGCAAGATCCTCGAGATGAATGGACGCATGCAAACGGTCTCGCCGAGCTAACGAACGGCAACATCGTTGTGAGTTTTCGCCACATCTCGACGGTGATCATCATCGATCGTAAGACAGGCAATATTGTTTGGAAACTTGGAGCGCCTCCTTTGTCCGGCCAGCATGCACCGACGCCGCTGCCGAATGGCAAACTCTTGATCTTTGACAACGGGCCGCACCGTCTGGATCACACGATGCCATTTTCTCGCATAATCGAAGTGGAATTAGCAACTAAACAAATTGTTTGGAAATACCAGGAACGGCGGGAGTATGAATTTTTCAGCCCACGCATCTCAAACGCACAGCGATTGCCGAACGGCAACACCTTAATCTGCGAGGGTGACTTCGGACGCTTGTTTGAAGTAACTGCTGAAGGCGAATTGGTTTGGGAGTACGTCAACCCGTTTTTCAGCGAAGGCCCAAATGGTTTAAACAACCGCGTTTTTCGTGCGTACAGATACAGCGCGGATGAGATTGAGACAGCCAAGGCGAATGCGTGAAATCAACCCCACCGCGGCGGGAAACGCTCCATGCCCCACAATGTCAAGTAGCACCTGGCAGCGGTCCAGGACTCATGCTGAGTTCCAGTGCCGCTGTCCGCTCTTTATCTCTTGTCGTTTGGATTAGCGCAGCGGTAATGAGCTTGCCCGTAGCATTTGCCGATGTTAGTCTAGGCGCCACTCTGTATATTCATACTGAACGGGAGTGAAGTTTGGAAGGACTGGTTGGCTTCATGTTAGAGGGAAATCGGGGGGTCTATCGGCCTGTCGCTTCCGTCACATTCGACGAAGCCGTCGCCCAGGTCCGCGCCGCTATCGCATTTGCCTGCTCAACCAGGATCAAGGACTTGTTGGTCGATACTACGGCGCTGACTGGGTTCGCTTCGCCCGATACATTCCAGCGGTTCTTGGCCGCCGTGGCATGGGCGGGAGAGGCGAATGGGCGATTGCGCTTGGCGATGGTTGCTCGTGAGGAGATGATCGACCGCAAAAGATTCGGGGTGACGGTTGCGAGAAACCGTGGATTGGTCAGCAATATCTTTAGCACCGAGGCGGAGGCCCGCGCCTGGCTCGACCGTTTCTTGCCGGAGCCAGGGAGATGATGACTATTAAGCGGTTAACGATTGATGCTCTATCGAATGCACGCATCTGTTCTACAAGCGTGAAGTGGTTTATAACGCATGAACCACCCGACACGAGGATTATTGATCCTCTTCCCGCCCCGACCACGGAAGTCAAACCGGGCGTAGAAAACGCAAGCCTCAATAGAGCAGTTTCCAAAAAATCCGCTACGCCGGTAGAACGGCTCTCTGCCCCAGAAGCGTAGCAGCACGACGCGCACTGCTTAATGCCTTATTTAATCCGAAATACCGGATGTCGAGGCGCTTCGAGGGCGAAATCTCTCAGATCAGAATGTACCGTTACGTCAAAGAATGGTCGAACCACCGGAACCTGAGCAAGATATGTTTTCAAGACGGAAGCCGCTTCTTCAGCCGGAAGTTCCTGGAGCTTTACAGTCTCAGATCGCCGACCACGCTGCAGGGTGACTTGCCCCGCTGCACGAGCGTTTCTCACCCAACCAACCTCGCCGTAGGGCGCGACAAGCCAGCGCTGCCGCTCGCGTTCGACGAGTGTCACCGGGGTTGAGTAGGAGCGACCCGTTTTTCTTCCTCTAACCGTTAGGAGATAGGTATGCGGAGGACTCATGTCCAGTCGCAACAAGGCGCGGACGATCAAGTTCACTAGCTTGCGCCATGTCCCTAAGTGGTATGCCCAAGCCATGCTGCCTCCGGCAGGAAATTACGACGGTGTCGGCGTTTTGGTTCCGACGGCACAATGAAACGGTTGAGCAATGAAATACGTTCCATCCAAAACCGCTTGCGCCATACCCGCCTTCCATTCCTCCGTCTCGATGTTAGTTAGGGCGCCGAGAATAGCGCCATGCGCAAAATGCGCTTGGGGTGTGTCGGGTTCCGGAGAAGCGGCAAATTGCGGCCATATCGTGGTGTTCGCCAGACCTAAATTGTGAAAACGTCGATAAAGACTCGCATCCGCACATCCCTCTGCACCAACGAACCCGCGTGGGATTTGCGTCTTGGATTTTAACTCTGGGCTTAATGGAATATTAACGACCAATGGAATGTCGATCGCTCTCACCATCACAGCCACACGTCCTCCAGGCTTCGTCACCCGGACTAATTCGCGCAGCATGCGGTCGGCATTTCCTTCCTCTAAAACTGTAAACGACACTGCCATGTCCACGTGGTTGTCTGGAAACGGGAGGGCTTCCGCATTTCCTTCATGAAATGTAATCAGATTTGAAAGACCCTCCTCTACGGCCAGAGCGGAGGCTTCGCGCAGGAGATAACGGTTAACGTCAACGCCGATAATATTGTTGTTCTGGCCTGTGTAGTGGGCGAGCCAGCGATCTACAACACCAGAACCACAACCGACTTCCAAGATGATCTCGCTAGGCCGCAACTGCACAACGTCGATCACGCGCCGTACTGCGTTCAGATAGCCGACTGAATGGCCCCGAGATTCCAACATGGCTAAAAAACCCAACTCAGGCCCCCCGAGAGTGACAGTGCGATACCGGGCGCAAAGAACCGGTAACAGAGGCTCCCATTGGGACGATGCTAAACTCAGCGGCAGCAGCACGAGCGGTGTTCCTGCGCCCTCGCAGGTGTACCTAATACCTGCAATTGTGGCCCTCCGAATTCTGCTCCGCCTTATTGTCATTTCGCGGTGGCTCTTCCGTGATCACATTGAACAACGCATTTTCCACATGGGTGGTAAAGTCTGCGATGGGATCTGCCCATGGGGGACTGAAGTACGCAGGGAGCCAGATTACTCTAGCATCGGGCAGGCTATTCGCAGCCTCTCTCACCATTGAGGCAGGGCGACCTTGATCACCGCTAACTATTTGTAAACGTGTACCGAGAGCACGCAAACTACCATCGAGACGCGGCGGACAGACAAGCGTGAGCGATTCAATACGTTCCGGATGCGCCAGAGCAAGGCCCGCTACGTCGGCCAGCATGGACGCTGCGAAGTGAGCACGCTCCATTCCCAAATGGTCGAGCACGTCGGAAATGCGAGCGGTCCACAGTAAGTTCTGCTGCGGTCATCAGCCCATCTCCTCGGTTTCTGCTGATGGACGTTGTTTCGGAAACACCAGGAGGTATAGCTCAGATTTCGGCGATTGGGCAATCGTGAACTAGATGCAAATCGACGCACCGCTCTCGGACAATCTACTTTTCTAAAGCGACCCAGCACGCCGTGAGAACGGCTCCATACCCCCCAATGTCAGTAGCACCGGCAGCGGGCCAGAATCCGCGTGAGTTTGGCGGGTGGAACTAAAATTTGGTGGAGCTATGATGTTAACTCGACGCTAGTCGCCGTGATTCAGACGACGTCGTGTGGCTGATTTAGTCTGCCGGGATTGAGGGATGAGACTGAAAGGAGAACCCTATCATGGCAAAACACTCGTACAAGAATCACGAAATCGAAGTCTCCACGAGAGATAACGGCGATTTCATAGAGGCAAGCGCGAAATTTAAACCTATGCACGGGTATTTAGGGACTTTTAGCATGTGGGGCAAATTCTCAAGCCTCCAAGCAGCGGAAGAAGCCGTTTTAGAAGAAGCAAAGAGGATCATTGATAACCGCAGCAAATAGGTACCGCGCCACGAACAGAATGGGTCGCGCGCTGACTAAGAACAATCAGTCTGCTTTTCACATAAATAATGCTCATTTTTATTTTTTCACGCATGCGTTCTGCTCATTGTGGTTCATTACACTCGTCTTAGGAGCGCGAACCGGGACGCCGAAACTATAGTATAGAATTAGCCTGAATTAGACCTGCCAATAATTTGGAAAATGAGATGGAATTCGAGCGAGGTGGGAGGGCCACCTCGCCCGCCGAAAATCCGAAGAAACTTACTTGGTTGCTTTTTTCTCTTCAGCCTTTTTCTCTTCACCCTCAAAGCCGACTTTCGTATCGCGGGCTTTTCTTTCGCCCTGCGCACCGGCCTTAGTGTCAGCGGCTTTCTCTTTGCCGTCGGTTTTCTTCTCTTCACCCCCAAAGCCGACTTTCGTATCGCGGGCTTTTCTTTCGCCCTGGGCACCGGCCTTGGTGTCAGCGGCTTTCTCTTTGCCGTCGGTTTTCTTCTCTTCACCCGTAACGCCGACCTTCTTATCACCTTCCGCAGCGTAGGCTGCCGAAGCCAAAAATGCAGAAGTAACTAGAACACTCAGGAAGCGTTTCATTTATGATCCTCCTTCATGAATATCGTGAATATATTATCGTTACGTCCCAAACTAACAACCCAATGGTGCCCTCCCTCCACTCGGCTCCATCAGATTATGTAAGTTAGACGCCTATTTGGACGTGCCATTCACCACTATACTGCCACGTTGTCGATATTCCCTTCTGAAGGTCGGGTCGAAATAGCAGTCTCCGGGGGCCAAATGCAGTCTAGGGGTATTTGTGGGCGGCGGTCCTCGTAGGTAGGCAACAGCAGGGGGCAAACCAAACCACCCGACACGAGGACTCTCAATTCTCGTAGCACCTCTAACCAGCAGAGAACAAAGAGGAATTTTATGACTTTGCCATTACTTTGTCGGTCAGAAATTCCATCTAGAATCGAATAGAATCTCGTCTGACAGATCGAATCGCGCTGTTCACACAGCAAAAACGGCGCTATTCTGTCGTCATGGCAGGGATACGCGGGAAATCCGGGCCACCAGGCAACCAGAACCGTTTAACACGGTCTGGCTCGCGCAACGCCGGGTAAACGGCGTGCTATCGCCAGCAGAGCAGTCCATCCGGGAGGAGCCGTTGCTGGTGGTCAGGTCACGCTAGGCGGAAAGCGCTTTCGCGGCGCCCCTGATCTTTTCCGGTCCTTCTTGAGTCAACTCGTTGATGAGTTTGACAAAGTGGGGATGCTCCAATCCCGATACCAGGAAAGTCCATCTCCAGGCGTGTTGGGTCTTTGTCGAAATCTCCTCTTTCTCTGCCTCCGTGAACCTGCGGCCGGTCACGTTCTGCAGAGTCTCTATGTTCAGCTTGATCTGCTGCAACAGTAACCCGTCGATAGCTCCCCCAAGTTCGAGGAGCTCATCGACGGCAGTTTCTCGCTCCTCTAGGGTGGCCGTGTCGGCAATTTCGTCGATGAGCAGGGTATCAAGCTTGGCGTGTTGGGCCTCTTCCATCCAATGAAATCTCAAAAGATCGCGGAACAGCTCATCGAGACCCGAACCATCACGTACGTGTTCGACGTAATGGAGCTGGGTAAACCATTCGATTACCGTGGTCAAATACAGCGCGGCCAGCACTGACTTGCTCAGGACGACCTTCGCCACATCTTCCCGACCGGCGATTAAGCCGCACCTCGTGCCGAAGCTTTGGTCGAACAAAGCCATCGAGCGGCGAAAGAGCTCCTGATGCTTGAGCTCCTCCTCGGCGAACCGTAGCAATGAGCGGAGCCTGACTTCCTCCCCGTAGGCGTCCTTCAACGCCGCTTGCATCACCATGGGAATAATAAATTCCTCCACGAAAGCGAAGATGTGGCAGTAGGCATTGCCCATGATCTGGTTTAACTGGCGCTTCTCGTTGTCGTTCAGACATGTGATGTTGTCAACACCACTCAACCGATTCGGCAGGAAACGCTTCGAGAAATCGAAGTTCTTGCCTGCAAAAACATCGTCCTCTTTCCACGCAACCTTCTTGGAATTGTCGAGACATTGCTGGTAGGAGTAATTGTGTGAAAGCATCGTGGACCTCATCAAAATAAAAAGGTTTTAGGCTTCTTCAAATGTTGTTAAAGGCAAGACCTCCCATCTCTGGCTTGGGTCCTGCGGCCTAAGTGAAAGAAAACTTCGACGGTTGAAAGTGTAAGTCTGTGCATTGAAGCTTCCTGCTGTCAAGCACAACTTCCTAGCACAAGGCAATCAAAGGTGTGATTGCATCCAACCAAAAAAAATCGAGCATAGCTCCAAAGCACTCCAGAGGCTGGACGGGTACAAGCGGGGGCTCGTGAACAGTTAACCGGAAATCTGCAGCGATTCGGGTTCGAGAAGCCGCCGAAAACCGAAGCGCTTCGCGGAAATTATCGAGAATATGCCCGAACACGATGCGAGTTAACATTTGTTTCTGGTACGCCGATACTATTTTAAAAGCAGCACACTCTAAACTATTTAAAATAATAATTTCTTTAATTATCTTAAAAGTAACTGGAGCGCTATCCACCCATGAACACCTGCTGATCGCCGGTGAACAGTTTGGTGTTCATCAGTAAACGACATCCCCGCCACAGATCAGTGGCGCCAACCGATCCCACTTTATCGATCCCGGTGAAAGCTCAGGCTGATTGAGTTGAGCAGGTGCGCTCTTTCACCATCAGTAATTCTTCTCTGCTTCTGGTAGAGTATGTCGATAGCCGGTAAAAAAGGACACAGCGGACCTCCAGGGAACGCCAATGCTTTCCGACATGGGCTTTCCGCAATCCAGCGCCGCCGCGCCGATGGTGAGCTAACCGACGAGGAGCAGGATGTCCGGGCCGGGATTCTTGCCGGACTGATTGCCGACAAAGGCGGAAAACAGGCGATCGGCACCGCCGAGCGCATTCTGGCCGAGATCATCAGCAGCGACGTGTCGCTCTTGGTGACGGTGAATCAAGCCATAGAGGGAGTTCTGAGAAATAATCAGAAAGCGCGAGGGAACCCGAAAGCGTTGACGCAACTCGACGGCTATAAGCGCGACCTGGTGAACAGTCTCACCGGTGATCTACAGCGGTTCGGTTTCGAGAAAGCAGCCAAAGCTGAAACGCTTCAGGACATCATCGAGGAAATGGGCGATGGTGGCGCCGAGGGGATTCCGACCGGGCACAATTGATGTAGAATCAAGTTCGTTTTCTGTTGACGGACGGCCCGCGAGAACGCCATGCGCCCGCGGCAAAAGATATAAAAGATATACTGGTTGACCTTGCCTACCGATAAGACTAGCCTGAATTATCTGATAACTGTTTGAGCTTACCCACCCGGGGCTGCAGGTCCGGAAGCCCGAACCCTTACCAGGGAGGTCCTGCAAAATGAAGCTCCGCCATCATTCGTTAATGACTAGGAAAAGTGGTTTTGTCAGTTGGCCTCCACGGTGGCAACCGGTGGACCCGCATAGGAGTGAGGTTCAAGGGGAAGTAGGCATTCTCGACGATGCGAGCATGAATGACCTAATAACAAACAAAATCTTTGTCGCAATGGTACATCTGAAGGAACGACATACTGCCGTTTTAGCGTTTGATGACGAAATGTTTACCAACCAGCTTTATCGGCTTTTCGAGAAAAACATTGGCCGTCCGATCCGGGAAATCGGCGACCTCGATCTTCCCACCTGATCTAGTACGTACTCTTTCCCTCCAAACTGCCTGCGTCAGAGCACATTCAGCACTTGATTCGGAATCAAGTTCGTTTTTTCTCCGTTCTGTCTTGACCCGGCTGTGTGTCCTGCCACAACTCCTGCCGTGTGGTGACTGGACCCACATCGTCGCAAACTCGACCGTTAGCGCCGCTCGCGCGTTGATAAGCCGCACCGGTCATGCCTAAACACTGAAACTTTCCCTCCTAGCCTGCCATCTCATTGGCCGGCGTGATCGGGTTCCCTTCGAGGCACTTTCGTGACATTACCGAAAATTACTTTGACAGTTGGCCGTGGGCGGGTTTTAATTGGGAAATGCAACTAAAACTTTCGATCGGAGATGCAACCAACCCCAATGTAAAGAGCTACGGCGTTTCTGTCTCCTGCAACAAATGTGGAGGCATACATGACATGGAGGTCTCGGTCACAATGACGGATGGCCCGATTGTAATGCAAAGTATCGCTTCCTTATTTGACGCGAAGGCCCTTTCGAAAATCCTCTCGGACCTGAGCGGCAATAGTGTCACCTGCCCCAAGACGGGAAGACAAACCTCGCAAAAAAACAGTCACCATATCTTTTTAGTTCCACCCAAAAGCTGATCGTCAAGCTTGTCAACACGTTTCCGATCGTCGCACTACCAAACGGTCTTTTTGCACCCTGGGCACCGACTGGTAAACCCACACACCGTTACCATCGCAGTCACACGGACAGCGTCGCTCCCCGACAAGACAATAAGTTTAAGTATCTGTTGCCGCTGGATGAGAAAGTCACCGAGCGCATCCAAACAGAGACATCGCTGCGCCAGACCTCCAGTCTGGAGAGGCCGGGGAAGCACCGAGCGCGGCGCTCCAGTGATAAACCACGTCGGATTGAATCGAAGGAAAATTCAGTTCATTAGACCGTTAAAGCGAAAGGCAGCGGTCCTGAGAAGCCCGGGGCCGCGAGCCTCGCGAATCGGTCCGAAGGTCTTTCTCAAGCCGCTGGAAAGATGCCATCTATCCATGAGAACCGCTTCTGACTCTTTCAGCCCAAATGCCGCGAAAGGCGCAATGCCAGACCCGCGAGAGTGCGGACGGGATTGGCGGCCGTGCTGATTGGCATGACAGACATATCGCAAACATAGAGGCCGGTGGAGCCTCGGACCTTGAGGGTTTCGTCCACAACCGACTCGTGGTTGAAGCTAGCGTTGCGATTAGGTTTCCAGGGCATCCGCAAGGTGCCGCAGGCATGATGCACAGTACCCCAACCGAACGGCCATTGTTTACCGTGACCGCTACCGTATTCACCGGTAATCCAGTCCACATCATTGAACTCCGCGAAAACACGATCCCGAGTCTGGTTGAGCAGATCGAAAAAGTCCTGCTGCCCCTTTGTCCATCCTGCGAGCGCAGGAAAGCGGAACTGTAACAGATCATCCAGAAATGCGAAGCGCTTGAAGCGGATTTCAGGGGTATAACCGTCGCTAGCGTGCGAGAAGATGCCATTCTCATCGTCCAGGCAGTTGGCGAAGCTGAACTTGATATCAACACGGGTCTTGCTGGTGTCGTCAATGACAGGTTCGGCGGAAGCATCATTGTTTCGCAGGTGCCAGTATTCGTGATTGACGTTCATCTCTATGTTAAAAGGAAACTTAGTATGGCCGTTTTGGTCAGGTCTTCCACGTGAATAGAAAATGATTTTGGCGTGATCCCGACGATTGAGAGAGATACTGCCAAGCGACGAAACATAAGCCTGTGACTCCGCAGTAACTGGGTGATCCGTCAAGCCAAAGCCTACCCGCTGCTTCAAGTGACCGGGAAGTCTCTGGTAGATTGAGGAACGATTGATCAGCTTCGGGCTTTCGATTGAGCCGGCGGCAATAACGACCCGTGGTGTGTAAAAGCTGACTTGCTCGCCAGTGATGGTGTTGGTGGTTCTGACTTCGTACCAATCGAAAGGCACGTCATTGATAGCTTCAACGAAACAGTTGAGCTTAATAAAAAGTCCACTGCCATCTTGATTGACGCCAGGCGTTAATCCCACCTGACTGATGAGTAGTTCAGCCGTATTGAATACTCCGGTCGGCTCCACAAAGAACTGATCCCGCGGCGTGCCGTCGGGATTAAGATAGGGTTGATGTAGCGCGCGAGGTGTCTGTTTTATCACAAAATCATCATTCAGGCTGCTATTGCGGAAATGCTGTACCAGGTCTTTGGCCTTTGCTCCGAGAGAGAACGATACGTTCATTCGATTTGCAGCCAGCTTAAAGTACTCTGATGTCAAATCCTCGCGGACGCTATCCGGGAAGAAATGCAGTTCCCAATCCTGAGCCTGCGGGATCAGGCCGGACCAAAATATCGAACGACCGCCAAACGCCAATTGAGGCTTTCCGCCAATGAAATGGTTGCCGGTCGGGTTCTGTGTAAAATTATCAACGTCAAAATGAGCGGCTATGGAAAAGTTTGGCACCCGGCTAACATTGTAGACATGGGTGGGATAGATAAACGAACCGGCATCCAAAAGTAGAATGCGATGATTCTGTCCTAATCGGTCCGCCAGATCGTCAGCCAGGATACCGCCGCCCATACCGGAACCGACAATAATGAAGTCAAAGTCTCTGTTAGTACCATCATAGTCTCGGATCAAGCGGGTATGGGCCTGGGTTTTCTCTGCAACCAGATTCACATAGTTGTTTTGAAATGGCATATCTGCTCTCCTTGAGCTTCAGTCGCTCGTACTCCAGCCATCAGAATAACAGTTTGATCGGGCTGTTGGGCGGCTAACGAGATGCCGCTGAGCCGTTATCAAAAGTGAATCATCCATTGCTGAATAGCGCCATCGGCTCGAGCGGCGGGTTAGATGTCGGAACCTAACATAAGCCGTCCGGCGATGGCAGTAACGAAATCTCGGTCGTTTCGTCCCACCACTGAACACGGTTCGGCGCTCCAGGTTTGCAAAACGGTTCGATTAATCCAGCAACGTTTGCCCAACTGTGCCGCCGGAAGAACACATTCCCAA
Source organism: uncultured delta proteobacterium (assembly GCA_963745035.1). Lineage (GTDB taxonomy): Bacteria > Desulfobacterota > Binatia > UBA9968 > UBA9968 > DP-20. The sequence continues at coordinate 1,958,567 of CAVUVW010000013.1, forward strand.
TTTGATTCCACGCCTCCATCATAACCACCGCCGTTGCTCCGACCCGTCGGCGACGAGCACCCACTGTCTACCAAGGTGATTTCTTGTCGCTCGTCGAGAACAATCCCGCCCACCTAACCATCCCAGAGATTGACGACCAGCCGGAGCAAACGAGTGGCGGCTGCGGCGTCCAGGTCATATAGCCGAATCAAAGGACAGTCGAGAGATTCAACTAAGCGATATTCAACGCGCATAGGAAGAGACATCTAAGTAATAAAGCTACCGCCTAACCTCCCGGCGGTATATCACGCTTTTCTTTTGATCCTGCAAAAGCGAAACGCCTGAAGTGCCCCCGGATTGCCAAGATCTTGTCAACGATATTAATTCCGGCAAACGCAATGATCTTGATATTGGCCCACAGTATATCAATGCGAATTGACGACGACGCTCAGCGCAGGATTGAACTGAACGACGCTTCAGTCTTAGCTGGATGAGAGGGCCAGGCAGCACGGACCGTGGCTCCATTCCCCTGGTTGACAGACGGCTGGTGACCGCCGTAGGCTCCTGGCGATGATAAAAGGCTATCAAGGCGATGAACTCTGGACCGCTGTAAATCGAGCGACCGGCAAGCGCGAAATCATCGATCCGGAAGCGGAATTGATAACGGGCGAAACTATCGTCAAGCTGTATTACTGCAAGCGGCTGGATGGTTATGTGACGATTCCCGGTGCTTCAATTTTCAAGGTTTCACTAACCGGCGACTCTCTCCAGCCCGCAGACTGATCTCTTCCGCGCCGCACAAGCAATGACACGTTGCGCCTGGAGTCCATCCAGGAGAGGGTGTGTGAATCCGACCGTGGCGCTCCGACCCGAGAATTACTCTGGCCCAACGATCGTGCTGAGTTGATAAAACACAGCAGAACGCTCGATCAGGGCTCCTTAGCGCCCCTCGATTATCAAACCAGCACCTGGGCGATACGTGAATGTAGGCGTTGAGGAAGACTTCCGAACTTCTTCCTGTTTGGGTCGGCTTGCCTCCTGTTGCTTCGGTCGCTCCACGACCTGCGCGCTGCAACCGATGCACGCGGTGAAAAGAAGAATCACGCTTACAGCCGTGAAACGTATCATTTTATCTCCACGTGTGAGAGCACAGTGTGAATCTGACCGCCGCACTCCACTTTGGTTCTCATAGTCATTCCCGTACCGAAGTTCTCGATTGTTGCTGCTTAATACGCCTCGGCCACGAACAATTCCTGCACTACCTAGAGCGATGAAGCACCGGTGATATACTTGTCCCACACGGATTCATTTTTCCGACGTATGAGGTAGCCATGATTTCGGAGCTTCTCACTGACCTTAGGGCGTACAAAGAAAATACTCTCGATCCTCATCCGATCTTCACGCGAATCGCCGCCGGTGATTTCACCCGGTTCCACTATCTGGCGTACCTACGAGAAACCTATCACCTTGTAAAGCATACTCCCAGATATTTGACGGCTGCGGCAGATCGACTCGCAACAACGGATCAACGGCTTTCCGGGTATTTTCGGCGGTTCTGTGCAGAGGAGACCGGGCACGAATTGTTGTGCATCAAAGATATTGATGCCCTCGGCGAGAATGTGGACCGCGTATTATCAGGCGAAATGAATCCCGGCGTATGGGGGATGGTAACCCAGTGCTACTACTGGGCGAGCCACGGCAACCCGGTGGCTCTCTTAGGTGACACATTCGCGACTGAAGAACTGGGCGTTGCACGCGGTCTAGAGGCAGCGAAGGTTGTTGAGGCAACTCTAGACATTCCGCGTGAGGCAACCAATTTCTTGCAGGTCCATGGGAGCGAAGACGCCGCACACCTCAACGCGGCAGCACAGGCGATTGAATGGTATGCGGATAATAGCAATCAGGTTTCAGACATACGTTATGCCACAAAGATGACCTATAGGAACTACGGACAGCTATTCACAGACGTTTTGGAGTTGGGTGACTTTTGGAGAAAGCGGACGGTGTGAATCCGACCGTGGCGCTCCATCCCCGTGGGGTTCTGTCCATGATGTGCATCCCGGAGGGGGCCGGCAGACGGACCGGGGCGCTCTGAGATTATAGCAATTCAATAGATGGAAAAGTCGATTTTATACACACCGTCCCAGCTAAAGATTCCCCCTACATGTGCGAAAGCGAGGCTTTTAAGGACTCAGAGAGCCCGTATGAAAACATGCCGTCAGCGGAAATGCGCCTTTTGGTTAAAAATCCCTGCTGAATTAGCGTTTCGAGGCGATAAAAAAGTTCAGGCGATGCATGGGAATGCTGCATAGCTTTTTCGATGTAGCGCTGCGTTACCTCAGCCCCATTCTGACATTGCTCCACAATATAGCCGAGTAGTTTTGCCTGCCCTGCGCTAAGTTCATCTCGCATTGCGTTGAGAGACTTGGGACGTGGAACCTCCAATTGCAAGGAGGAGTAGCTCTCAACGACGAGCTGAAACAGTTTCTCGGTCGCTTTTCTGGCCAGCGATTCGATTGATGCACGCCCGTAATCGGCTAGTCGCAGGAAAACTCGCTGTGAAAGTTCGGGCGGCAGGTCTTCCGCGACAGCTTCGGGCAGTAGCACAGGAAGGACGAAAATCCTTTTTAACTCGCGCTCGCGTTGTATCGCCCATGCAAGCTCCTGGCGCACCCATGTAGACCGCAGGGCATCCTTGTCCAGGAAGATCACAAGAAAATCGACGCCGGACTGAATCGTTGACCGCAACTCCGTCTCTAAGGAGATGCCCCACGTTAGGCTCTCGTCATCCAGCCACGGGTTGAGGAATGACGGTAATAATTTTTTGAAATCATTGACGAGCGGTTTGTCCCTGCTTCGATGCGAAAGGAAAATCTTCATTGAGACATGATTTCTTTCAAACAAAGACTGCTTCTCCTAGCTATTTGAAGCCATCTCACCGAGCTGAAATTATGGTTTTCATCGACCGCTTGTCAACCGGCTTTTCAAGAACGTTGCGCCTGGAGTCCATCCAGGAGAGGGCGGTGTGATTCCGACCCGTGGCGCCCCACCCATCCTCGCGATCGAGAAGAGGTTCTAATCACAGAGAACATCTTTGCGATTCCATACAAATCCAAGCTCCGCAGACTGAAGCTCTAGATCGCACAACTTGCGCTGTTATGCTTTCATTATGAGCCGGAACCGCGCTCATCTGAAGTAAAGATACTATGCCGGTCTATGACGTCGTTTTTCATTGCGAGGATTGTGACGGTGAGCATCCGCTCCTGATGAGACTTTATCTAATAGACATTGTGGAACGGAAGCAAAGCGTTGCAGAGCTGTTTCGCGGTCGCGTGGCACCTCCACAGGTCTCTGCGCTCAGGAATCATACCGCGTTGTGCCTTAAAACAGGAAAAAAGTTCAAACTGGATGCAGACGAAAGAATCTTTCTTATTCCGGCCTCACCTTTCCAGCCACCATGAGATCGACTGGTTATCACATAAGGGTATTTCCATGGCGCTACATAGCCGAGTTCTCCAGATGATCACAAACCAACAATGGCTGGAGACCTTGCAGCCTATTACATCTGGAAAAATGACGGCGAACCACAGGGGCGTGATGCTTATTACTGGGAAAGAGCCAAAGCTGAACTAATGCAGCTCCAAAAGGAGGGAAATCTCCCACGGCACCGGACCCGTTAGACGAGGAGCGTTAACAATCCCACACGTTAATTGATTAATTTGGGGCTACGGATGGCTTAGAAAGCCGCGGCCGGATACAAGCGTTCCCGTCCCAGCCGTTTTTCTCCCTGATTCGTGGAGGGATGATCGATCAAAAACTTCGCTTCCTCTTTGGTGATAAGCCCGTGCATCATCCGCGCTTCGATCTTATTCTTATTCAACGTCGCCTGCTGTTGAAAAATACCGATTACTCGGAACCCGGAAAAATTGGTTGGTGTTGTCCTGGACGTCAAGTTCGCCAAGTTGGCTTACGGATTTGCCGATATTCTCCCGGAGCAGGCAATAAACCGTGAGGCAAACCGCGGAGTTTTTGCACAAGAGAGTACCCATGTACGCCTCTTCGCCAATCCTGGTTGTTAAATAGCAAATCGTCGCCGGATCAATCCGAGAGCGCGCGACGTTTATAAGCGTTGCGGATTCACTCGGTTTGTCGTGCAATCCGGACAATGTGATCCAATTAGGAGGCCAGGAGCCTACTCCAAGGTATTCTCTAAGTTTCACGGAGCCCCGAGTAGACAGGAAGTGCGAGAACTTGTCAATAGCGAAAGAAAGTGTCAGAAAAATGACAAATAAATCTTGCCACTAATTTTCCGCTACTGCGATTCCGGGCAATGACACGCCTCAATCCGGCGCTCGGTCAAGTTGTAATGCACCTGTGTCCGCGGTCACACTCGAAATGCTCGATTAAGTTCTTCACGCCTGGAACATCCCCACCCCACATGATCACCGGCGCGCTGGCGCGCCGGCTTCTTCAATCGCAAAATCCGCAAGCCGCCGGTTCCATCCAAGCATTACTCGAAAGGCACCCCTGGCATGCCGACCGCTGGCGGGATGAAATCGCAAGACTACCCGAAGAACAGCGAAACCGAAGCGCTGTTCATGTGGGCAGCGCGTTGGGCCGATGACATTCGCACGCAAGCAAGGCTTCAGCGCGAAGTGGTTTGGCATTACATCAACTATCCGTTCAAGCCGGAGCGTGAGCCTGAGCACATCAACCACTTGCCGCCGCACCGTGAGAATATCCTGACTGCGATTGCTGAGAACAGCTCGTCGTGGGCGAGAGTATCGAGCCGGAGAAAAGGGCAATTGCGCTCACTTGGCTGTTTCACCTCGTCGACGACGTACCATCAGCCGCTTCATGCCGTCCAGCTGTTCACGCGTGAATATTCAAACGGGGACCGTGGCGGCAACGAGCTTTGCGTGCGTGTTGCTGCCGATCGGGCGGCGATCGATCTGCACAGGTTGGGATGGATTGATTACGTCGACGAACAACTTGGGGTAGCTTGTCCAAAATCGTGAGTGAGCTGATGGCGAAGTTCTCCAAGCATAAATGGCCGACGCAACGAAAACCGATAAGTGACGCTCGAAGAACTCATGGTGAGCACGCTCGCATGGCCGATGCCACGGCGAAACTCTTGATTGCAAAAAGCGTGTTTACCGAGGGGGAGTTTAAGGCACCGCTGAGTGCTGAACGGCAAATTACCTCGCAGCGCTGAAGCGGGTTTCGTAAGCTCACTTACGCTTGTTTGTACGCTCCGTTGCAACTAATTCTGTTTGGTTAGGCTCTGGAGTATCTTGATGACTTCATCCGGCATGTAGGGTTTGCGTAGCAAATACTTAACTCCGGCCTGATCAATGTCTGAGTTCATCTCGTCCTCAAAATGGCCGCTGGCGATAACCACTTTGACATCTGGGTTTCTATTTTTCATTCTAAGCAACACATCTCGACCCGACATTTTCGGCAGGCCCATATCGAGTAGGACGACATCGATGGCTTGATTGTGCCGCTCATAGGTGTCTAATGCCATCTCCCCGTCGGAAGCCTTCAAGACCTTGTAACCTTGTTGGGCGAGTATTTTCTCCAGCGCATGGAGCATCCTCTCTTCATCTTCTACGACAAGAACTGTCGCAGTGCTGTTCGATACCATCGTTGGTTGCGCAGCGATTTTGGCAATCGGTTCTTTGAGAGCGGCGTCTGAAGATTGAGCCGGAAAATACAACCGAAAAGACGTGCCGGCCATGGGCTTACTGTCCACATCGATAAAGCCGCCGTGGTCCTTGACGATGCCGTACACGACAGAAAGTCCCAAGCCTGTTCCCTGGCCCTTATCTTTGGTCGTGAAGAACGGCTCGAAGATTCTCGTCCGAACCCTCTCATCCATTCCCACCCCGGTATCTGTCACCTCGATATACACGTACTGCCCCTCTAAATTTTCGCCCAAATCTTGCAACGTTGCGCCGGAAACGGATCGAGTTTTAAACGTCAGTGTTCCCCGATTTGCCATTGCATCACGAGCGTTGACACAAAGGTTCAGCAGTGCCTGTTCGATTTGATTTTTGTCCCCCGCTATTGGCGGTATATCCGTCTCGAGTATGGGCTCCAGCTCGATGGTCTTGGGGAACGTTTGTCTGATGAGTACGATTAATCTTTGCACCAGAATATTGATATTGACTGGTTTCAGTTCGATGCTCCGGCTTCTACCGCCTAGCGTCAATAGTTGATGGACGAGGGCAGACCCGCGTTGGACGGTATCGTTGATTGCAACAAGACTTTCCTCCATCTCCTCATTCTGCTCACAATGACCGCGCAAGATGAAAGCGTATCCCTGAATAATGTTGAGAAGATTATTAAAATCATGGGCAATGCCGCCTGCCAATGTGCCGAGGCTTTCCATCTTCTGGGCCTGGACAAGCTGCTTTTCGAGCGCTTTGCGTTGCTCGATGTCACGGACAAGCGCTGCATTGGCTTGCTGCAACTGCTCCGTCCTCTGGGCCACCCGTCTCTCCAGTTCTTCATTGAATCGCTTGAGTTCGTCGAGAATGTCGGTGACTTCGTCCTTTGCATGCTCGGCGTCTCTTTGCTTAATCTCAGCTAGGAGACGTTGCTCATGTTCCACTTCGGCTGCGACTCTTGCTTTCAAAAGAGATCTCTTCAGCTGCCCAACCAAGATCCTGGCATCCGCCTCACGCAAACGGTCAAAAGGAACTTTCAACAGTTCGAGCGCCACTTTGGGCTCTGTTTGAAAGCTGTCGAAAAAGTCGTCCCGCCGGATCTCACTCACTAAAGTCTCCGTAACGGCGGTCACGGTTGCGCTCCGCGGCTTCTCGTCAATCATGCTCATTTCGCCAAAGGTTTCTCCCGCTCCAAGGTAAGCCAGGTGTACCTTTTGCCCGTCTAGTTGCTTGCTTACTTCAACCTTTCCTTGTGCGATGACATAGGCCGTTTCGCCAACATCGTTTTCTCGAATAATAACTTCTCCAGCTTCATACCGGCGTGAACTCCCATCGCGTGTGTGCTGCGCCGCGATCGTTAACTTGACCGGTTCGACGTCCGGGATTGCTTCAGCAGAATTTGCGCGAGCAGAGATCGAATCCGAGATCTTCGTTCGAATCCGTTTGGAAAACCAGGCCGGTTTTTGAATATCGGCACGACCCTTGGATAGGGGGAAAAGATTACGGAGCTTCGATACCACTGAACCTCCGCCGCACCAACGCATCTATTGAGGAACGTTAAGCCAGAAGAGACCAAACCGTATCGTGATCGCGTAAACGTGTCAACAGATTTTTAACGAGCACGATCAATAGGGTTTAAATCGGCACGCGGCCTATCTCCCCCATCGGCTGCTTATTTACGCCAGACCAATCGCAAAGTCCCCACGTGAATGTCCAAACGGGGACCGTGGCAGAAATGAGATTTGCGCGCGCGTTGCTGCCAATCGCGGGGCGACCGATCTGCACAGGCTTTGGGATGGGTTGATCACGTCGAACAACAACGTGGGGCAGCTTTCCAGAATCGCAACTGCCCTAATGGCGAAGTTCTCCAGAGTCGGGCTCCGTGAACTGGAGCACACAACTCCGGAAGCGTGGGCCAAAGAAAGCTCACGAAGCGTCCGAGAGACAGATCAAAAAGCTCCGTCTTAGGCACTACGAGATCGTAATTCGATATCTGCAAGGGCAGAAGCTTACACAGATAGCCAGGGACATGGAACTGGACGTTGCGTGGGTGAGTATTGTGGTGAATTCGCCAATCTTCCAGGAGGAGATTGAGCGAAGGTTGAATAGCGACGACCAGAAGGTCATGGAGAACTAAGAGGGGAGCGGGAGCGGGAACTGGAAGCCCTGGCGCGGGCGAT
>CAVUVW010000014.1:0-330000 GCA_963745035.1 uncultured delta proteobacterium
AGCAGCAAAACCACGCAAACAAACGCCACCGTTAGAAAAACGATCATCGTCTCTACTTTATGAGGCCGATTGTCAGCGGAACAAGGCATCGACGGCTAAAGGTGGCCGGCGGATTGCTCGCTGCTTTGATAGCGGTGCGGGCGAACGTTAGTACTTTCAAATAGAGTGATCGCCAAGCCGTTGGCCAGTCGGTGAGTTCAACGATCGAACCCTCGATCTTGCTCAGGGCCGGCTCCGCGTAGCGTTGGAAGGCTGGAACAAGTTGGAAGTGTCTTCAGACAGGAGCCTATCCCATGAAGCTCAAGGTAGTGCTGACAGTCTCAGCGATTTACCTGGCCGTCCTTGGCGTCGGGTTCATGTTCGCCCCACGGCAAATAGGTATCGATGCCGTTCCAGCGGATGCCTCCCCGGCACTGATCGCCTATCTCCGGATTTTCGGCGGTCCCATTCTCGGGATTGCAGTGTTGAACTGGATGGCTCGGAATGCGGAGCCCTCCGCGGCGCTTAACGCCATTGCTCTTGGCAATGTCGTTGGGTTTGGTTGCGTAACGCTAATGGACGTATGGGGCGTGTTCGGCGGTGGCGCACGCCCGGTCATGAAACTGTTCCTTGTGATTCATCTGCTGATGACTGTCGCCTTCGTCGTGGCAGGGCGCGCCAGCATGCGAGCCGGACGACATTAGACGAGGCAATTCCGCCGAGGCGACGCAGTTTAAGAGCGCTGGAGCTTCGATTTAGTTTTTCTGTTGCCTGTTGCCCGTTGCCTGATGCCTTTAGAAATAGAGTCAACGCGACGATCTCTCGTCTCGAGCCAAGCTTGACCTTCGCTTCTTAGTGGAGCTCATGTCGATTTCGCGAACACCCGGTAGACAGCCTTGGCCCCTTCCAGGAGACGATGATCCTGATTGCGGTGACCGATGAGCTGAATGCCGACGGGCAGACCGGTCGGTCCGGTGAACACGGGCAAGGTGACGCAAGGAGTATAGGTCCACGTCGAGAGAATATTGAACGAGGTATCGCCCGTGCTGGCCAGTCCTGCCGGAGCCTCTCCGAGAGCGCTCGGCGTAAGCAGCAGGTCGATATCCTTCATCGAGTCGGCGAGAACTCCGCGGCACTGACCGAGCACGGCTTCGGCTTCTCGGTATTGGTCGTAGGAGAGATTGAGCCAGCCGGTAAGTTTGTCGCGCTGGAACTCGCTCAAAAGGTCCCAATGATGACTGCGTTCCCAGGTGAGGCCGCGGGAGAACTCGTAATCATTGATGCGCCGGCCCATGGCCTCGAACTGTTCGAACGGCTTGCCGAGATCGAAATCGGTGACCTTCGCTCCGGCTTTCGCCAGCGTGCGTGCCGCTTCTTCGAGTAACGTTTTCGTGTACTTCTCCGCGCGGTCCCAGAACATGGTCCGGCAAAAGCCGATCTTGAGCTCATTCACCGGAATGGCGGCCAGAGGTTTCGCGGCGAATCCTGTAACGGCGGCGCGAAACAGAGCGAGGTCCTCGACCGCCCGGGCGAAAAGCCCCACAGTGTCGAAGGACGCGGTATTCTGCTTGACGCCCTGCGTGCTCACTTCGCCGAAGCTCGGTTTGTAGCCGACGCAGCCGCAGAACGCTGCGGGACGAATCACCGATCCGACCGTCTGGGTGCCAAACGCCAACGGCACCATCGAATCGCCGACTGCGGCGGCGGAGCCGCTGGACGAACCGCCGGGCGTATGCGCGGGGTTGTGCGGATTCGTCGTCTTTCCCAATGGAGCTCGACTGGCAAACTCGGTCGTCACCGTCTTGCCCAATAGCACCCCGCCGGCCGCGCGGCTCAATGCCACACACGCGGCGTCCGCTGCGGGACGGTAGCCTTTGTAGATCGGCGATCCGTACTCGGTCGGCAAATCGGCCGTGTCCATGATGTCCTTGGCCGCGAATGGAATTCCGTGAATCGGACCGCGGCTCGCGCTCCGGTCGCATTCCCGCGCCTGCGCCAGGGCAAACTCGCGGTCCAAATGGACCCACGCTTTGACTTGCGATTCCCGCGAATCGATCCGCTCGAGACAGGAGCGTACCAAAGCTTCCGACGTGAGTTTGCCTTCGCGTATGCGCGCCGCCGCTTCACTCGCCGACAACTGAAATAAATCTGCCATGTGCTTCTCCCTCAAACTCAGGTCGAATCCGAACAACGTCTGCGAACATAACCGAGCAGGCGCTGCTACTGCAAGAATAGACTGATCCTGCGAGACGGTCGATCTGTGCCCGGCCTCACCGAGCGGCGGTGTACTCGGATATGAATTATAATTCATATATAAATTAGCAATATGTTGATTTATAGTTCATCAATGGTTAAGCTTATTTCATGGCAATAAAAGCGGAGGTAATCATGTTTACGGACAAAGTTGGCTTGAAGGACTTTTCCAAGATGGATCCTGAATATCAGGAATTGTTGAAGCGCGTGCTGGCGATTCAGGCGGACTGTGAAATCGGCGGACCGCACCTCTACTTGAAAGACATCATGACGGGCGCACCGACCAAGGCCGACCAGCTTATGGTCGCCAAGACGGCGGCGGAAGAATTGGATCACTATCGAAAAATCGCCCGGTTGGCCGGTGATATCGGCGAGGATGTATCTTACGTTCTCAGCTGGCCCAACCAGAAACGCTATGTCGAAGCGTTTCGCGGCCAGATCACGACCTGGGAGGATTTCGCGATTTTCGGGTTCTTGATCGATCGGGTCGGACGCTACCAGCTCGAAGAGTTCATGAACTGCAGCTATCAGCCGTTGGCTGAGATCCTGCCCGTCATTCTCAAGGAAGAGATCGGCCATGTGGGTTTCGGCGGCAGCAAGGCGGCGGAGCTGATGGCGAAGGGCGACGAGAGCAGGGAACGTTTGCAGAACGCGCTAAATTATTGGTACGTGAAGGCGCTGGATATGTTCGGTCGCGCCGAATCGAAACGGTCGGAACGATACCGCTTCTGGGGACTCAAGCGCCGCAGCAACGAACAAGCGCGCAAGGAATTTATCGCCGAGGTCAATCCCTTGATCGTGAAGCTGGGGTTGCAAGTGCCCGACGCTCATCAGGAGGAACGCCTGTACCATTGACGCCGAAGCGAAAGGATGATGACCGGGATCCGAAGGCGGCCAGTCGCGCCTACCTGGCAAGCTTCGGAGAACGGGTCCGGACGCTGCGCGAGAGGCAGGGCGTTACCTTGAAGCAGCTCGCGCAGCTCTCCGGGCTGAGCGACCGCTACATCATCCAGGTCGAGCAAGGCGCGGCAAATCCTTCCCTCGAAAGCGTCTTGCGCCTGGCGCTTGCGCTGCAAACCTCCGTGACGGGCCTTCTGCCGGAAGACGCGAAAAACGCGACGGCTAGCGCGTCCGGCGCGGAAAATCTTACAGCTCCTCGAAGGCCGCTCGAGCGAGCAGATCGCGCGGATTGCCGATGCCGTTTCTGCTTTCCTCGAGCCCGGCAAGGGACGGCATATCGCCCTCGTCGGCATGCGCGGGGCGGGCAAGACCACTCTCGGCCAGCTTCTGGCCCGGCGCATGACGGTGCCCTTTTATGAGCTCGACCAGTTGATCGAGAACGACACCGGTCTATCCCTGGCGGAGATTTTCGATCTCGAGGGAGAAGAGTACTACCGGGCCGTGGAAGAGAAGACGCTCACGAAAGTTTTGAAGCGGAAACGCGGCATCATCGCCGCCGGGGGCGGTCTCGTGATGAACCCGACCGCGCTTTTTTTGCTCAAGCTCAACGCGTCGATCGTCTGGCTGCAGGCCGCTCCGGAAGCCCTGCTCGCCCGGGTCCGGAGCAGCAAGGACCAGACGCGGTTGGGCGCCTATCCTCAAGCCAGCAAACAATTGAAGGCCATTCTGGATCGACGAACTCCTTACTATGCGCAGGCGGACCTGGTCATCGACACCACGCACAAATCGCCCGAAGCGATCGTCGATGCCATCGTGCACGCCTTCACTGATCAATCGGTGGCAGGACGGCAGAGAACGCCACCACCCTTGGCAGGCCGATAACAAGTCGCGGTAGAGTCAATCGTCGCGGGCGACGCGAAAGCCTCGGCTGTAGAGGCGGACGACGATAGGGCTGCCGACGCGGTACGCCGAGCGCACGCCGAGCGGGTTGTCATCCCATGAGCCGCCGCGCACGGCACGCATGAAACATTCGCCGCTGGCCCGCGCACTGCCGTCGGTGGGCGCGCCTTTATAGTCGCCGTTCCAGCAGTCCTGTGTCCACTCGCCTACGTTGCCCAGCATGTCGTGCAGGCCAAACCCGTTGGCGCGATAACTGCCTACCGGGGCGGTGAAAGCATAGCGATCGCGGCAATTGGCGACATGGGAACCGATAGCGTCCGGAATTTGCGTCTGTGCGGTCTGATCGGCGCCGTTTGCATATTCGCAGGACCCGTCGCCATCGTTACCCCAATAACGTGCTGTCACGGCGCCCGCTCGGGCGGCATATTCCCATTCGGCTTCGGACAGCAGGCGATAGTTTTTGCCGGTTGTCTGGCTGAGCCACCTCGCATAAGCGTTGGCATCCTCCCAGCTGACACACGCCGCCGGGTGAGCATCGTCCTGGCTAAAGCCGGTATTGCGCCAGCTCTTCGTGGGGTCGATCGCGAAATCGTTCCCGGTCCAGACAAAGCATCCGTCGCCGCCGCGTTTCGTTGCCTCGGCGAACACTCGGTACTGGCCTCGTGTGATCTCATATTTGCCGGCAGCGAAACTTCGCACGGTCACCTCACGCTGCGGCTGGCTGCGATAGCGAAACGGTTCGCTTAGTTGTTCGCGCTCTTCCTCTCCCGGCGCTGCGCCCATTACGAACCGTCCACCCGGAATCGACGCCATCTCCGGGCAATCCGGACAGTCCCTGAACGAAAACCCGGGTGCATGTATCGGAGACGGCTGTGTAGCGGTATCGGCGGCGTGGGCCGGGAAAACCGGCACGCCGCAGGCACCGAACTGCAGCAACGCGAGCGCGCAGCTACCCGCTATCGTCGCCCGCATCATTGAGAGTTTGTTGCATGGGCACCTTCAGGGGGTTGCGCCAAAACTTTATCCGCTTACAATCGATAACGTCACGAATGAAAGCCTCTGCGGTTCGAACTGAGCCGCTAAGTCCATTTGTGACCGATTCCTGACCGCGTAATCAACACTAAAGAATCAATAGGTCAGCCCTGACAGCAACAATTCAGGAGAATTTTCATGCGACGATTTCTTTTCGCCTGCCATGTTTCTGCTGCTCGTCGGCTGCGGCGATAAAGCGAAGGATTTATTCGACACCGCGCAGCTCGAAGAGAAGCAGAACAACAGGCCGCACGCTACGAAACTTTATCGGCAGCTCGTAGAAGAATATCCCGACTCGCCTTACGCGAATCAAGCGAAGACTCGCTTGGCGGAATTGGAGAAAGCGCGTTAGATATTCATGGCGAGGAGACGTGCGGTCACCGATCCGACCAACGGCGATGTTTACGTGGCGGACGTGAAGACACGAACACCACTGATGATCGAAATAATTCAATAACTGCCTGACCCCACAATTTGGGTACCCGCCTGATACTGTTTCTGCGCTTGTGCCCGTCTCTTGCCGAATTGCGCGAGTTATCCAGCCGGTGCTCTGAAATTCCCGCGTCAGGCGGCCTGGGCAAACCAGGTGCCGATGGCTCATACGACTATTTACTCGCCATTCGTACGTAATACACTGAGGGTGGTCGATTCCAACTCGCAAGAGGATAAAACCGATGAATCCCCTTCCACAGCCAGATTCAGAATCGGAACAGCGAGCGTCGTCCCCGCTGCTGGATGTATTGATTCGCGCTAGTTTGATTGGCGTACTGGCGGTGCTGTGCTACCAAATCTTTTCGCCATTTTTGACGCTGATGGTCTGGTCAATCATCTTAGCGGTCACGTTGTATCCGTTGCATCAATGGCTCGCCCACAAGGTCGGCGGGAAGCAATGGCTCGCCTCGACTATTCTGGTGATCGTCGGCCTTTTGTTGATCATCACTCCGACGGCGTTGCTGATGAACTCGTTTGCCGACTCGCTCCGTCATTTCATCGACGCCGTGCAACAAAACACGCTGGCAGTACCCGCCCCGCCAGAGGGCGTTGAGAAATGGCCGCTAGTCGGCAAGCAGATCCACGATGTGTGGTCGAAAGCTCATAGTGACCTGCCCGCGTTCGTGCAGAGTATGCAACCGAAGATCGGCGAATTGGCCCAGAAAGCAGTTGCTACGATCGCCAGCATTGGCAGCGGCCTGTTGCTGTTTCTAATCTCATTGCTCGTCGCCAGCATCCTGATGGCATACGGTGAATCAGGCGCGCGCGCCAGTCGGGCGATTTTCGTTCGGGTTGCTGGTGCCGCGGCAGGCGAGGCCCTCGCCAAACTCTCCACGGCAACCATCCGCGCCGTCGCGCTAGGCGTCGTCGGCGTCGCCTTCATTCAGGCAACCCTCATCGGATTGGCGCTGCTGCTCGCCGGCGTACCGGCGGCGGGCGTGTTGGCGGCCATCGCGCTCGTATTGGGTATTGCCCAAGTGCCAGCCCTCATCGTCACCGTTCCAGTCATCGTTTACATCTGGTGGAGTGGTGATCACGGCACCGCGGCGGCGATCACACATACCATCATCCTGCTGGTGACCGGCATGGCGGACAACGTTCTGAAGCCGCTGATGCTGGGTCGCGGCGTCGACGCACCCATGCCGGTGGTCCTGCTCGGCGCATTGGGCGGTATGGCGACCGGCGGAATTTTAGGAATGTTTGTCGGTGCGACGTTGTTGGCGCTTGGGTATCAAATCTTCATGGGTTGGATCGCCACCAGTCCGAACTCGGATCCGGCAGTGTCACACAACCAAGAGACTGGACTGGGCAATATCGGGCCAAAAACTTAAAGCTGTGCCGGATGTTCGGACCAGTTCGATCTGTGGTGTGCTGGGTAGGACCAGCACAAGTCGTTAAAGATAGAGAAATCTTGCCGTACTACCCCGTCGGAGACTTACGTGGTTTGAATCCAGCATGGTCCAATACGCGCAGACCGAACCGCTTCTTGGCCTGGAAAACTCAGTGCAAATTCCGCCGAGATTTCGCGGAAAGTTCAGTGAAATGGCTTCTCGTAAGAGCGATGAGTGATATGGCGATATAAAGTGCGGGAAAAACCGTCCGAGAGTTCAAGCGGGAGCAGACGTGGACTTTTCTTTCGCATTGGAGTACTCGGGGTCATGGCGATGCGCAGAAACAGCAGATTAGGATTCCATTTTGAGCCGGCGCAATGGCGCGCCGCAAACGCTCGATTCAGCTCGATGGTTATCGCGCTGATTTTTCTCGCCGCTACCGCTGCGGCGGCACGTGGCGCCGATCAGGTGACGACTGCCTATCAATCCGTCACGATCGGGAGCTCCACCCCGCTATGGATCGCCAAGGACGCGGGTTTTTTTGAGCGGCAAGGACTCGACGTGAAGATCGTGTTTGTCGAGGGAAGCCCGCGTACCATGCAGACGCTCATCGCGGGAGAATCGCAGATCGTCGAATCCACAGGCCCGGCAGTGCTCAACGCCCGTGCGGCCGGGTCTCCCGTGGTGATCGTCGCCGGTTACGTCAACGTGATGCCGTACTACCTGATCGTCGACAACTCGATCAATTCTCCGGCCGACCTGAAAGGCAAAGTGGGCGCCAATCATATGCCCGGAACCGCGGCCGACACCGTTATTCGCATCGGTCTGAAAGCGCTCGGGCTGGATCCGGATCGGGACGTGTCGCTCCGCGCGATCGGCAACACGCCGATGCGTTTGCAGGCGATGTCGGCGGGCGCCGCTCAGTTTATGGTCGCTCAGGATCTCGAGCTTGTGCAGGCGAAACGCCTCGGTTTCAAGCTTCTCGTGGACTACGTGGCCAACAAAACTCCCTTCCCCATGGGCGGTGCCGTGACAACTCAGCGCTACGCGAAGGAGCAGCGTGACACCGTGCTGCGCTACGTAAAAGCCATGGCTCAGGCGTTGCACTATTTGAAGACCAACAGAGAAGGCTCGCTGAAGATTATCTCCCGCTACGCGCGTTTCCAGAATCCCGAGCTGATGGGAGCCGCGTTCGATGCCGCCCGGCGTCTGTACAGCGAGATCCCTATGCCGCCGACCGAAGGATTCGATCTCGTTGCCAAGGAACTTGCCCAGCGCAATCCGAAGCTACGCGATGTCGACACGAAATCTGTGGTCGACTTGCAGTTTGTCAGAGAGCTCGAGCAAAGCGGCTTTCTGAAAAGCCTGAAGGGGAATTAGTCCGGCGAACAGACACGGCTTTCCTCTGTCGCGCTACACCGTTCTCCAAGACTGTAGACGTACCTTGGAATCAACGATAAAAATAAATCTTACAAGCCAGACCGCCGCAACCATGCGTTGTCTGCTCGCCCTGGCCTGTTTGTTGATTCTTCCCGCCGAGACTCCCGCAGAACTAGTAAGTTTTCCTGGCGCGGTGGCCGAAGGGTATTCGGCGGCTTCAGAGGTGAAGGGCGATCTAGAACTTCCCGAAGCAAAGGCGGGAGGCAAGCTCCCGGTCGTGCTCGTTCTGCATGGAAGCGCGGGCATCGACGGGCGCGGTGCGTTTCATGGAAAAGCACTCAATGCGGCGGGGATCGGTACACTGGAGATCTTCATGTTTTCTCGCGGCAACCGACCGCGCGCTGGGCGGAACGAAAACTTAACGCACATGTATGGCGCATTGAAGTATCTGGCTTGCCGACCAGAAATCGACCAGGGGCGCATTGGCGTAATGGGTTTTTCGTGGGGAGGCGGGCTCTCTCTGAGTGCAGCCTCTGCAACTCTTACGCAGCTATTCACGGGCGGGCAGGTCCGCTTTGCCGCCCATGCACCATTCTATCCCGTTTGCTGGTCCCACCTTCGGATGACTTCTGACCTCAAGTCATCCGGCTATGGTCGGTACAAAACGCTTACAGGCGCTCCCGTCCTGATGTTCGCGGGCGGGGAGGACGATTATGACGAGCCAGACACTTGCCAGAAATTCATTGCTTCGCTTGGTGAAGAAGCGCGGAGCCATGTTTCTCTCAAATACTATCCGAGCGCCACGCATGGTTGGGACATTCAGGAGCGGGCGAGAGTGTTCTATGAGAACTCGGCTGCGCTCGGTAAAGGAGCCAAGGTCCGCATGACTCCCAATCGCGAAGTTGCCGAGGATTCGCGTCGGACCGTTGTGGAGTTTTTCGTCCAGCACATGAGAGCGCCGTGAATGCTGGGGTATCCCGAACAGCAGAAGCCGTTCAATCAAGCCGCACGCGACGAAACTTTATCGGCAGGCGTGAACAATATCCCGACTCACCTTACGCGCATCAGGCGAAGACTCGCCAGTACCTCACACGCGGCATTTGGGATCGATAACGCTCTGAACTAAGGCCGAAGATTCTGCGTGCGGACAACGCCGGCCTTTTCGAGTGCGCCGATTTCGTTCTCGCTATAGCCAATGCCTTTCAGTACTTCGACGCTGTGTTCGCCCAGCGCGGGCGCAAAGCGGCGAAAGGTCGGCGGCGTGTCGGACAAACGGAAGGGCGATGCCAGTTGGCGCACTTTTCCTTCCAGCGGGTGATCCAGCTCCAGCACCATACCACGCTCCTTGGCGTACGGGCCTTCGAGCACTTCGTCGAACTCGAGCATAGGCACCACTGAAATTTCTTTGGGTATGATCGCGAGCCAATCGTCGCGTGTTTTGGTCAGCATGTGCGCTTTCACTTTGCGAATCATTTCCGCATTACCCGCCGGAACCGTGTCGCGCATTTCCGGCAACCCGACGGCGTCGCAGAACGGCGCCCAGAAATGCGCCTGCGCGAATGCCGCGCTGCTCAAGTACTTGCCGTCTTTGCATCGCAGGTTGCCGATGCTTGGGAAGCCGCGCTTGCGCACTTTCTTATTGCGGAAGTAGTCGGGCACGTTGGAATTCACGAACGCCGTGCCGCCTTCCACAAGAGCGATGTCGACCTGCTGTCCGCGCCCGGTTTGCTCACGGGCAAAAAGCGCCGATTGAATCGCGATCACGGCCAACGCCGCCGAATAGCTATCCACCGGCTGGCAGAGCATATCCGCCGGCTCACCGTCCTGCCCGGTCATGAGCGCGCCCACCCCGGACATCCCTTGCGCATTGCGCTCGTTGCCGGGCCATTCCGTAAAACTGTTGCCGAAGCCGTAGCCGCTAATGGTCGCGTAGATCAAGCGCGGGTTGATCTTGCTCAACCTCTCGTAGTCCGCGCCCAGCCGCTTATAAACTCCGAGACGAAACGAGCCGAAAAAAACATCTGCGTCTTTGACCAGCCGATGAAAGATCGCCTGGCCTTCCGGCTTCTGCAGATTGATGGCAATGCTCCGCTTGTTCCGGTGCGTATGATCCCAAGCATTCGCCCGCACCTCTTTTTCGCGCGCCTCCTGACTGGCGGTGAAATTTTCCCTCGACCGACGCGCCGCCTGTTGATCGCGGTAGGCGCTCCGATCAGCGACGTCTTCAATCTTCAGCACATCCATTCCAAGGTCGGCCAGCATCCAGGTCGCCATCGGCCCTGGTACTAAGCGGGTCAGATCGAGCATGCGAAAACGTTCTAAAGGCAGCGTCATTTCATGGACTCCTTTTGTTTCATCACGGGTACCACAACACACTGTCCCGATGCACGAGAAACTGCCAACGCCCAGATTGGTTGGATAGTGCGCGCAACGGTGCGGTGTCTGTCTGCGAACGGTGTCCCGCTGGTGAGTTTCGCTCTCGACTTGCAGAGCCGACTCGGTTCTTGTAATAGCTGGGCCACGACACGTCATGATTCCGCGCGGTTTTGGAGCAAAATATGAGACGACGATGGCTCTTTAATCTTGTGTTGATCACCTTGGCCGTTCTCTCCGGTTTAAATGGCATTGCCAACGTTGCGGCGCAGACGCGGGAAACGGTCGAAGTAAAAACGCTCACCTTGGGAATGGTTTCGGAAACCCACCGGAAAGAAATCGAAGAACACTTCCGGGACTTTGTGCGGTATGTGGCGCGCAAGCTTTCTTCCGGCCGTGAGATCGAGGGGAAGGTCGTCACGGCGGCGACGCCCTTCGAGCTCTCCAAGATTCTCGAGCAACGCAGAGTCGATTTCTATATGGAAAGCGCCTATCCCACCTACGTGATCAATTCCGTGCACGGGGCAGGTAAGCTACTGTTGCGCCGGTGGAAAAGCGGCATGGCCGAGTATTACAGCGTGATTTTTACGAGAAAGAATGGCGAAATAAAACGCCTGGAAGACTTGAAAGGCAAAACCATCGTTTTCGAAGATCCCGGTTCGACTTCCGGTTACTTGATGCCAAAGTTATTTCTCCAGCGGCGCGGATTCAAGCTCACGGAAAAGGCGGGTTTCAATCCCAATAGCGCGGCAACCGACGTCGGTTATATTTTTGCCCGCTCTCAGCAGCGACTCGTCGAGGCGGTTCTTACCCAACCATCAGCCGCCGGCGCTTTCAGCAGCGACGATTTTGCCGCGCTCGATGACAAGAAAAAGAATGAAATCACAGAGCTTGCGCTCACCGACCGGTTACCGCGGCACTTGGTCTCTGTGCGGAGCGATCTCGCGCCGGCCTTGGTCGCAAGCCTCGAAAAGATTCTGCTCTCGATGGATGACGACGTGGAAGGACAAAAAATCCTGCAAAAAACCGACGGCACCACCAAGTTCGACATTCTCCCGGGCGGAGAAGAGGCCATGCGCCGGAGACTTTTGGACAGCTTTTACTCTCCACCCGCCAAGTAAAAGTAGGCGTGAGGCGGTAGGCGTGAGACGAGAGGAGCGGGACGAGCACACCGCGCCATCTTCGCCTTCGGGCCACCGAAAGAACTGTTAAGATGCCTAGGTGCGCCAAACGCTCACCCGGAGAAGGGAGAACCCGTGATCGTCCGAAACCGCGTTGGGAACAGGATCCTGCTTTCACTTTGCGTCTTCGCCGCGGCGAGTTTGATTTCGCCAAAGAGCCACGCCAACCTACAAAGATACGTAGACAAGCCTGAGTCCGCTTTCGAGTGGCAAGTGAAAACCAAGATCGAGCGCGAGCAGACCCGCGATCGGATTTACGATCTGCAGTTCGTGTCGCAGACTTGGCGGGGCGAGAAGTGGCGCCACCAACTGCAGGTTTATCAGCCCGCGGACGCGACACCAGGCGCCAAGATGTTTCTCTGGGTGACCGGCGGCTCGGCGTCGGCGCAAACGAACGCCCTAGGGCTCGAGCTGGCGCGCAAGATCAAGGCGCCGGTCGCCTTCGTTTATCACATTCCCAATCAGCCGTTGCTCGAAGGCGACCTGCGCGAAGACGACCTGATCGCGGAAACTTTTGTCCGTTACCTGAAGTCCGAGGACGACAGCTGGCCGCTGCTGTTGCCGATGGTGAAGAGCGTCGTCAAAGCGATGGACGTTTTGCAGGCGTTCAGCAAGAAAGAATGGAGCGCGCCCGTCGACCAGTTTATCGTCGCCGGCGCTTCGAAGCGCGGTTGGACCACCTGGCTAACAGCCGCGGTCGATCCCCGCGTCGGCGCCATCGCGCCGGTGGTCATCGACGTGCTCAACATGCGCGCGCAGATGTCACGCCAGATCGAAGCTTTCGGCGCCTATAGCGCGCGTCTCATCGCGTACAGCAGCCGCGGTCTTCTGCCAATCCCCGAGACGCCCGCCGGTAAAAGACTTTTGGATATGGTCGATCCCTGGGCATATCGTGCCCGGCTGACGATGCCCAAGTTGATCGTCAATGGCACCAATGATTTTTACTGGGCCACCGACGCATTGAACTTATATTGGGACGGCATCCCGAACGACAAATGGGTGCTGTACCTTCCCAACGCCGGACATAATCTGCGACGCCAAGACCGCCCGCCGAGCGAGCAATTGAACGACCTGATCACCGGCCTCGCCGCCTTCACGCGCCATCAGATCAACGGTACGGCGATGCCGAGCTTACGCTGGCGGCACGAAAACGCCGACGGCAAACTGCGCTTGATCATCGACGCGACGCCTGCGCCGCGTAGCGCGAGACTATGGGTCGCCCGATCACCCAGCAGCGATTTCCGCACGACCGAATGGCGGCAGGAAAATCTGCGCGTTGCAGACGGCAGGGTCATCGGCGAAGTCGCGCGGCCGGACCAAGGCCGTCTGGCCTTTTTCGGCGAGCTGGAATACGAAGTCGACGGCTTGAGCTACACCTTGTCGACGCAAATGCGTATGACGCAATAAGCGGGCTGTGCGTACTCGTGTTGCGAAAACAAAGGCTGAATCCCGAAGAACGAAGTATCTTAAGAGAGGTCCGAGCCCACTCGCCGCGGTTTCGCCAAAACCATAGCTAACGCTCCGGGCCCGGACACTTCGCCCGGCCATCCATGCCAGCCTAAACCTCGGTACCCTCGCCGTGAGCCTCGGTATCGCGAAGCATAGTGACCCGACCCGGCAAATTCGTTGCATCCGCGGCGGACGAGAAATAAGGTGGCGTCCATGAGCGTGAAAGAAGTGCCGAGCGACCACGATTTCTTCGATCCGGCCTACGTCAAGCACTGGACCGAAAGCATTAGCAGATATCGGCCGGAGCGGAAGCGATTGTTCGAGGTATTTGCCGCCGAAGCCGCGCGGATCAAGAAAGGCGCATTATCGGTCTTCGAGCTCGGATGCGGACCGGGATTTCTCGCCGAAGCATTGCTGAAAAATTGCGACATCGCGCGCTACACGCTGGTCGACTTCTCGCCGCAGATGCTGGACCTTAGCCGCAGTCGCCTGGCAAAGTTTCAAGACCGGACGGTTTTCATTCAGGCGGATTTCAAAAAAGCCGATTGGGCAGCGGGGATTGGCGCCGGCTTCGATCTCATCGTCTCGCTCCAGGCCGTGCACGAGCTTCGCCACGCGAGCCGCATCCCGAAGCTTTATGCTCAGCTCTACGGCCTGCTGGTTCCCGGAGGAACCATTTTGATCTGCGATCACGTCAATTCTTCCTCGCCTTCCGGTCATCGAGCCGCCCATTTCATGACGGTCGAAGAGCATTTGTCGACTTTCAAGAAAGTTGGTTTCATCAACGCCAAGAGAAATCTGCCCCGCCGCCGACCTGAGCCTGATGGCGGCAGAGAAGCCTTAAGAAAAAACTGATTCAAAAAGTCCGCGTAAGACTAGAGATCTGATCGCGTGGAACTCGCGGTCGCGAGTGGAAAAGTGCTGCTTACTTGAGTATGCGGGGATAATTTATCGTGCCAGCAATGCAGGGCCTCGAAATACGAGTCGCGCTGTGCCACTTGTAAGAACTTACGTCCGCCCCATTACTTTGTTCGCCAGCCAGATCATCTATAGTGCTGCAGAGTTCATGTGTCGCTTACCGACAAAGCATCGGCCGCGGGGAGCAGCGGAAGTCCACACCACACCCCATATCTGGCGTAGCGAAACCATCGAGCGTGCCATTGCAGGAACTGATGCGGTGAGTCTGCTCGTACTTATCGCGGGCGTGGTGGCATGCGCCGTGGCGGGATGCTCGGCCACGGCGTGGAAATCACCGCTGGGTCGGGATCATCCTCTCACCGACCGAGTTTGGGAGGTCTCCTCCGACCGATTCATCGATCGTCAGAGTCTGGTCGAACGTTTGGCTCGCGCTGACTTCCTCCTTCTCGGCGAGCGCCATGACAACCGCGACCATCATCTGCTGCAAGCCGGAGTGGTGCGGAGTCTGGTTGCCGCTGGGCGGCGTCCCGCAGTGGGTTTCGAAATGTTTGGCCTCGACGACGCCGGCGCGATTGCCGATCATCTCGCCGCCGCTCCGAACGATGCCGCCGGACTCGGCAGGGCAGTGAATTGGAACCGGCGTGGTTGGCCGGATTGGGCAATGTACCAACCCATCGCCGAGGCAGCCCTGCAAGCAAAGCTACGGATCGTGGCGACAAATCTGCCGCTCGCCACTGCGAGAAAGATGACCAGGGACGGCCTCGCCGCCCTCGAGCCGAGAGTCGCGCGCGACCTGGGCCTCGACCGGCGGCCGCCCGAACCTGTGTTTGCAAGGATCGCGGCTGATATCGGCGCTGCCCATTGCGGCTACGCATCCGAGCAAAGCGTCAAAGCGATGGTGGATGTGCAGCGGGCCAGAGACGCTCAGATGGCGCAGAGCTTGATCGCGGCAGCCGATACCGGCGGTGTGATCCTAGTGGCGGGAGCGGGTCATGTCCGCAACGATTACGGCATTCCCGTTTATCTCAAGGCGAAGGCGCCAGGCAAGCGGGTGGTCAGCATGGCTTTCATCGAAGTCGATAAGCAGAAGACCGATCCGCAGGACTACGCGCGCTCTTACCCCGACGGCCGATGGCCTTTCGATTACATCTGGTTCACGCCGCGCGCCGACGACGAGGACCCTTGCGAAAAGTTCGAGTCCCAGTTGGAACGAATGAAGAAAACCCGGTGAGCGGACAACGGGTCGAACGGATATCGCGGCAGGCTGCTCGCACTGACTTGTTTCTTGGCTCATTCGAATGGCTTTTCATAATCCCTCGCTTCCATCGGCACGGCACGGTGCTAAGCTGTTTGGGAAGAACCGCTGTAGCAGCGAAGGGTCAGCCCGTAATGTGGGAAAAGTTCAAGCAAACCTGGCAACGGATCAAAGCGGGTAAAGCCGGGCAGCGTTTTCAGCAAGAGTTCAGGCGCCGTCACGGCGCCGGCCGTAGTCCGATCCGAAAGGCATTGCTGATAGGCGGCGGCCTCTTGTTTATGGCCGCTGGGTTCGTTCTCCTTTTCATTCCCGGACCGGGTCTGGTCTTTCTCTTCGTCGGCGCATTCCTGATCGCGCAACAGTCATTACTCGCGGCTCGGGCGCTCGACTGGAGCGAGCTGCGCTTGAGAAAACTGCTCGCCGGAGTTAGCGGCGCCGCTTCTCGGCAACCCTGAAGCTCGTTGGCGCCGCCTGGATTGTACCGGGGAATGATAAGGTTCCGATCGATCGAGCTCTCACCGATATTAAATTTCAAGCAAGAGGCGGACGCGTCGAGTTTGAAAGCTGGTCACCAGACCCCGCAGCTACCCCTCCATGACTGACAAACCATTAGTCGAAATAGCGGGCCGACCAATCCAGCTCTTCAATGGTGTCAATCTCGATGGCTGGCGGCAGGCTGGCCCTGGCGGGTTCAGGATCGACAATCGAGTGCTCGTGACGGAAGGCGGCTTGGGTCTGCTATGGTATTCGGCCCGACAGTTCGGGAACTTCGAGCTTAGCGTAGACTGGAAGGTATCGAAGAAGAGCGACAATTCGGGGGTTTTTGTCCGCTTCCCCGCGCCGACCGTTGCTGATGAACCAGACGGCGATCCACGGATTGCCATCGATCAGGGATACGAAATACAAATCGACGATGAGGGTGCGCCGGACGGCAAAATGCTTCACAAGACAGGTGCTATCTATGGCTTCCAGCCACCGACGAAGGTCGCTTCCAGGCAGCCGGGCGAGTGGAACACTTTTCTGATCCGTATTGAAGGACACATTTATAACGTGACGCTAAACGGCGAACCCGTGATCTCCAACTTCAAGGGCAATCGTTCGATGCGCGGTCACATCGGATTGCAGAACCATTCACCCGAGGACCGAGTCTTTTTCCGCAGTATCATCGCCACGCCGTTCTGAAGCGGAACGGAGCGGACCGATGGATCCGCTGGAGCGTACGCTAGTTAATTTTTTTGGTAGGAGGAATTCCGATGAGCAGCGTCCATTTTTTCCTCTTGTCCACGAATCATGGACATTGCAGAGCCGCATCCCGAAGCTTTACGCTCAGCTCTACGGCCTGCTCGCTCCCGGAGGAACCATTTTGATTTGCGATCACGTCAATTCTTCCTCGCCTTCCGGTCACCGAGCCGCCCATTTCATGACGGTCGAAGAGCATTTGTCGACCTTCAAGAAAGCCGGTTTCATCAACGCAAGAGAAATCTGCCCCGCCGCCGACTTGAGCCTGATGGCGGCAGAGAAGCCTTAAGAAAAAGCTGATTCGAAAAGCCGCCGCGGTCGTGTTTTGGTAACGGTCAACGAGAAATCCGCGTCCCCTTAGAGCTGAATATCTAGTAGACTACAGAATTGTGAAGAATCTCGAAAAAAGACGGCCGATTCCAGTGCTCTTCCAGAAGAGAATCCAATAATCCTAAGATGGAGAACGCCGCAGGAGGCAGTGATGACCGTATCGAACTTAATGACCGGAGAGATGTGGCCGAGTCTTCCGCTCGAGGCGTGGAGCGATACTTATGCGACGCTTCATCTATGGACACAGATCGTCGGCAAGATCCGCCTCGCCCAGAGCCCGTGGACGAATCATTCCTGGCACGTCACCTTGTATGTCACGCCGACAGGGCTGACGACGGGATCGATTCCGTATGGCAGCAACGCATTTCAGATCGACTTTAACTTTGTCGAGCACGAGCTCAGGGTCCAGTGCGATCGCGGTGGCGCGGCGGCTTTTCCGCTCAAGCGGCAGTCCGTCGCGGTGTTTTATCGGCGCCTCATGGAGGAAATGGAAAAGCTCGATCTAAAAGTGCGGATCCATCCCAAGCCCAACGAGATCCCCGACTCCATCCCGTTCGAACAAGACGAAGTCCACGCGTCATACGATCCGGAGTACGCCAATCGTTTTTGGCGCGTGCTGCTGCAATGCGATCGTGTTTTCAAGATCTTTCGCGCACGCTTCGTCGGCAAGTGCAGCCCAGTCCATTTTTTTTGGGGCGCTCCTGATTTGGCGGTCACGCGATTTTCCGGCCGGCTCGCTCCGCCCCATCCGGGCGGCGTTCCCAATCTTCCGGATCGAGTCGCGCGCGAAGCTTATTCGCATGAGGTCAGCAGCTGCGGCTTTTGGCCCGGCGGCGGCCCGATCGCCTATCCCGTGGTTTATTCCTACGCTTATCCGGAACCGGAAGGTTTCGCCAAAGCCCGGATCCGACCGGCGGCCGCCTTCTACAGCAACGATCTTCGGGAGTTTATTCTTCCTTACGACGAAGTCCGCAATGCCAAATCACCGGACGATATTCTGCTGGATTTCCTCCAGACAACCTATGAAGCCGCGGCCAACTTGGCGAAATGGGACCGCGCAACACTCGAGGGACTCCGGTATCTGTAGCCTCAACTTCACTCTGGAAAGGGAGTCCAGCGGATCGAAAGCGCGCGCGGCGACGTTCCGCACTCTCCACGGCGAAGTCAGCACGCCGGTCTTCAGCCCGGTCGGAACCCAGGCGACGGTGAAAGGGCAAACGGTCGAGAGCCTGAAAGCGTCCGGCACGCGCCTGATTCTCGCCAACACGTACCACCTGCTGCTTCGTCCCGGACCCGAGGTCTTCAAAAGGCTCGGCGGCATCCACCGCTTCATGAACTGGGACGGTCCGGTGCTGACGGACTCGGGGGGCTTTCAGATTTTTTCGCTGCCGCACTCGCGGGAGATGAACGAAGAGGGCGCGCGTTTTCAGAGTTACGTGGATGGAAAATCCTATCTGCTCTCGCCCGAGTCCAGCATCGAGATGCAGAAAACCATCGCCGGCGACATCATGATGGTGCTCGATCAGTGCATCGACGCCACCGCGCCCTACGCGCAAGCCGAGGCGGCCATGCATCTCACCCATCGCTGGGCCGAGCGCTCGCTCCGGGCCAGAGGCGACTCGCCTCAGGCGCTCTTCGGCATCGTTCAGGGCGCCTGCCATGCCGAGCTGCGAAAGCAGAGCGCCGCTTTCGTGCGCGAGCTGCCCTTCGACGGGCTGGCGATCGGCGGGCTTGCCGTGGGCGAAACCCATCATCAGCGCTACGACATGACGGACCTCGTCACCGACCATCTGCCGAAAAAGCTTCCCCGTTATCTGATGGGTGTCGGCACCCCGCTGGATATTCTCGAGAGCGTGCACCGCGGCGTCGATATGTTCGACTGCATCATTCCGTCGCAGCTGTCGCAGCGCGGCGTGGCCTTTACTTCGCAGGGAAAGCTGCAGCTCCGCCGCACGGTGCACAAAATTCTCGAGGAGCCGGTCGATGTCCGGTGCGACTGCCAGACCTGCCGCCAATACTCGCGCGCCTACATTCACCATCTCATCAAATCGGACGAGGTGCTCGGCTGGCACCTTCTAGGCATTCACAATATGACCTTCTATCAGCGCCTGATGCGCGAGATGAGAGAGGCCATTCTGCGCGACGATTTTCTTTCGTATTATAAGGAGAAGCGAGTCGAGCTGGCGCGCACCGACGAACGAAATCCGGGCCGCCCGCCGAAAAGGGCGCCGATTTCCCGGCCGGCGCGTCTGGGCGATTACGAAATTCACCGCTCGCCGCAAGGCTTTACCAGCATCCGCCAGATTAGCTCCGGCGAGGTCATGCACTCGGTCGTTGCCCCGGCCGAGGAAGCCGACAGACTCTACGTCGAGCAGTCGTTCCTCGCCGCCCGCCTGCTCACGCGCGCAAGCGCGGCGGACGAGCTGGTGATCTGGGACGTCGGGCTCGGCGCGGCTTTCAATGCCATGGCCGCGATTCGCTGCTTCGAACGATGCGCAGCCGCAGACGGCGGCGCGCCGCGTCCTTTGCGCGTGCTGAGCTTCGAAGCGGATCTCGACCCGCTCACCCTCGCGATCAGGAAGACGGCCTGCTTTCCGCACCTGCATCACGCCGCCCCGGGCCGTATTCTCGAAACCGGGCGGTGGAGTCACGCTTCGAACCTGTGCCATTGGGAACTTCTCGAAGGCGACTTTCGCGATCGGATCGAATCGGCGCCGATTCCCGACCTGATTTTTTACGACCCGTTCTCGTACAAAACCGACGCCGGACTTTGGACCGCGGAGATCTTCGCGCGCATTTTTCAGCGCGCGCTGCCGAAAACGGCCGAGCTCTATACCTACTCGGCCTCGACCGCCGTGCGCGCGGCGCTGCTCGCCGCCGGCTTTTTCGTCGCCCCGGGCGCCGGCACCGGCCCCAAGTCGGACACGACCATCGCCTTTGCCACGGCGCAGGGCGCCCGAGAACACCCCGCATCGCCGCGCCTCCTTGGCCCGGACTGGCTCACGCGATGGCGCCGCAGCGGCGCAAAGTTCCCGCCGTCGCTTTCAAGCGCAGCGCGAGCCGACTTTGAAAAGGCCGTCGAAAGCCATCGCCAGTTTCTCTGTCTTACCCCGTGACTTCAAAGAATCGCCCGCGAAGGCCGCGATTGCCTCATGCGAAAGAGATGGAAACAGCGATCTGGGAAATCCCGCGCGACGCCGAGGTGATCGCGCTGCTAAAAAAAGTTTCCGAGGAAGGTCCGCTTCCCGCGCGATAGACCGCAAAGGCCGGTTAGGCTATCAACAGAAAGATTTTACCCCTGCAATCTCGACGGATGCGATTTCCGATTTCGACAATTTAATCAAAAATCGGAGATAATCAGATTTCATTCCATGGAACGGCTGGAACCCTTCAAAAATCAGGAAAATTTCGCGAGGCGATAAACAATCGAAGTCCGAACCGCTTGAACGCAGTTGATACGAGCGGCAACCATTTTCAGTCCAAAGGAAGCCGGGTAATTTCAGCGACGGAAGCCGCGCGCAGCTTCGCCCCTAACTGAGCTGACCTGGAAATTTGCGGGACCGCGTTGACTGAAACCTCCGAGGGCGATATAGGGCAGCCACCGCGAAAAACCACAAATCCGGGAGGGCTTTGAAGATGAAAGTTGTCGCACTGATCCTTTTCGCCCTTTTCGTTTCCCGTCTCCGGCCTGGGTGCAGACGCGCAAGCCGGCAAGCCTGAACGAGCTGGTGAGCTATATGGGCGCGGACCGCGAACAGATACTTTACGCCGGCGCCAAGACCCAGGAAAGTTGATGTGGTACACCTCACTGGCGGGCGGCTCTTACAAGGCGCTCATCGCAGCCTTCGAGGCGAAATACCCCGGGGTCCGAGTCGATGTCTACCGCGCCGGCGGCGCCGATTTGTATGTTCGGATAACCGAAGAGTACAAGGCCGGGCGAAATCTCGTGGACGCGATCGAAACCACCGAGGGCAATCTCATGTTCATGCGCGACTCTCGGCTGCTCCAGCCCTACAATTCGCCGCTGCTCAAAGCTTATCCCGACGACGCCAAGGAGGCGGCGGGAAAAGGGCTCTACTATTGGGCCCTCGCCCGTGAGTCGTACATCGGCTTTACTTACAACAAAAATCTTCTGCCGGCCGCGGCGGTGCCCAAGAATTTCGATGGTCTGCTCCACCCGGATCTCAAAGGCAAGATGGGGCTGCCGTTGGGAGGAACGTCGGGCGCCAAGGCCATCGGCGCGATGATCAAGGCCAAAGGGGAAGAGTTCGTCAGCAAACTGAAGGAGCAGCAGATCAAGCTTTACAGTCTCGACGCGCCGGCGCTGGTCAACGTGATCGCCTCGGGCGAAGTCACGGCGTCGCCGGCGATCTTTCAGAGCCATACCTGGCTCGCGGCGTAGAAAGGCGCGGCGTCGAATGGCTGCCGATGGATTTTGTCCCCAACAACGTCGGCAGCGCGGCCATCGCGCTCAGGCCACCCAATCCCCATGGCGCGGTTCTCATGGCTGATTTTCTCCTGAGTCCGGACGGCCAAAAGGTCCTGGAAAAGTTTCACTATGGCAGCGCAACGAAAGAGCAGCCGTTCAAACGCTGGCGGCCGGAGCACGGGGTCCCCACGGAGAAGTACGAAAAGGAGCTCGAGCACTGGGAGAAGCTGCTGAAGCAGATCGGCTACAAATAGGCTTGCGGCTAAAGAAGCCGGAGAATTCACCGCAGAGGCGCGGAGAACGCAGAGTCAGGAATTTCTTGGATATGATAAAAACCTTCTCTGCGAACTCTGCGTCTCCGCGGTAAAAATTGTTTTTGACATCCGCCGCGTGCGAGCGGGATCGGCGCCGTTGCAGCAAATTTCGAAAGCGTTACACATGCGGCAAGGCTTGCGGCTAAAGAAGCGGAGAATTCACCGCAGAGGCGCGGAGAACGCAGAGTCAGGAATTTCTTGGATATGATAAAAACCTTCTCTGCGAACTCTGCGTCTCCGCGGTAAAAATTGTTTTTGACATCATGCGGTAATTGACAATCAGCTTTACGTGAAGGCAGACTGCCGGTAGAAGGTTCCGCGCCTTGCAAAGGGAGAGGCTATGACCGATCACGCCGATGCATTCATCACCGCCATCGACCTGCGCGTGCGCGATATTCTTGACCGCTGCACCCGCTGCGCGAAATGCGTCGAGGTTTGTCCCACGGCGGCGCCGGCGGGGATCGATACCAGCGAGCCGTCGGCGATCGTCGGCGATGTGCTGGATATTTTGCGCGGCGGCGGTGATCCATCGAGCCGAGGCGCCCGCTGGGCCAACGCGTGCACCGGCTCCGGTCGTTGTCTCACGGCCTGCGATGACGGCGTCAATCCGCGTTTCATGTTGGCGGCGACCCGCCTGAGGCTCAACGAGCGGCGCGAGGCGGGCGAACGGCGCGGCACCGGCCGAGCCGGCTTCAAAAAAATGTCCAGCGCGGTGAAGGTGCTGTCGCGCCTGCAGCTGCCGGCCGATCTCCTTGCCGGTTTCACCCAACCGGCCGCCGCGGGGTCGGATCCGGCGCCGGACATCGTGATGTATCTCGGTTGCAACGTCCTCAAGACGCCGCATATCGCGCTGCTCTGCCTCGAAGTCCTGGACCGTCTCGGCGCGCGCTACAAAGTTTTCGCCGGCCCGGCGTATTGCTGCGGCGTGATTCAGTACCGCGCCGGCGACGCCAAAACGTCGGGGCGAATCGGCGGCAACACGGTGGCCGGATTCGCCGGCACGGGCGCGCCGCGCGTGCTCACGTGGTGTCCGACCTGCAACATCCAGCTGAGCGAGATCGTCATGCCGAGCACCGACGCCGGCTTCAATCTGCAGCACGTCGTGCCGTACATCGCCGAGCGCATCGACCTGCTTCGCCCGCATTTTATCCATCCGGTGAATAAACGAATCGCCCTGCACGAACATCCCGGCGTGGCCGGCGTGACCGAAGGCGCGATGAAAATCCTCGCGGCGATTCCGGGTTTGGAGCTGGTCGATCTCGAACAGCCGCGCGTCGGCTACATGTGCAACTCGCTCGCGCCCGTGCCGGCGTACAAACGCGAGCTGCACGCCCGCGAGCTGGAGGCCGCGGCTGCGGCCGGAGTCGATTATCTCGTCGGCATCTATCACGCCTGCCATCGCGAGCTGTGCGCCCACGAAGCCACGTCACCGTTCAAAGTCGTCAATTTTCTCGAGCTGGTCGGCGAGGCGATGGGCGTCGAGAAACCCGATCTCTTCAAGCAGTGGAAAATGATGCAGGACATCGACCGCATTTTAGCGGAAGTCGCCACGCATGCGGCTGCTGCAGGGTTGGACTTGGAAAGCGTCCGCGAAGTGCTCCTCGCCAATATGCTGGGCGAACAACCTCTGCCCATCGATTTTCGCGGCAAGCCGCCGCCTGAACCCAAAGCCGCGCCGGTGCGCGTCATCGCAGAGTAGACTTGCGCAGTTCCAACTTACATTGCAATTGACGCCAAGTCAGGTTACTGGCGTTAGGAATCTACCCGCGCAGGAAACAATTTTAGATCGCTCGGCAGACTCAATGAGAAATGCTCGTCGGAGGATGACATGACCGTTCTCAAGACCGCGATCGCGAACTACCCGCACACGAAAGGCCTGAAAGATGGCACCGTGTCGGTGCCCGGCGTCCAGTTCGAGGATGTCGAGGTTTCGCCGATCATCGGCGCTTTCCGCCGCATGTGCCGCACGCTCGAATTCGACGTCTGCGAGATGGCGATTACAACGTACCTGACGGGCAAAGCTCACGACAAACCGTTCACGGCGCTGCCCGTCTTCGTCGTGCGCCAGTTTCACCACTCCCCCATCGTCTATAACATAAAGTCCGGTGTGCAATCGCCGAAGGATCTCGAGGGCAAGAAGGTTGGCGTGCGCGCGTACACCGTCACCACCGGCGTCTGGGCGAGGGGTATTCTCGCCACGGAGTACGGCGTCGACCTCGACAAGATCACCTGGGTCGTGGTCGACGAAGAACACGTTCAGGAGTACCGCAAGCCAGCCAACGTGACGGAACGACCTGGGGCGAACCTGGCCGAGATGCTCGTGGCGGGCGAGCTTGCGGCCGCCATCGGCGTCGGCAAGGTCGACTCTCCGGACATCAAGCCGCTTATCCCCGACGCAGCAGCGGCCGAAGCGGCCTGGTACCGGAAGACAGGCATCTATCCCATCAACCACACGGTCGTGGTCAAGGACACGCTGCTCCAGTCCGATCCCTCTCTAGCGCCGCGGCTGTTCACCGGCTTCGAGGCCGCCAAGGCGCAGTTCCTGCAGCAGCTTAGCTCAGCCTCCGAGCTGTCGGCCGAAGCACAGATCCTGGCCAAGCGCCGGAGCATCGTGGGTGATGATCCGCTCCCCAATGGTCTGGCGCGCAATCGCAAGGCGCTGGAGACAATCATCCGGTTCGCGCACGAACAGAAGATCCTGCCGCGCGCCGTCAAGCCGGAGGAGATGTTCGCTGCCAACACGCTGGACCTGGGCTAGCGGAGACCGGCTGTTAAGGCTGTCTAGAAATAAAAGCTGACCCTAGCGACGGCGATTTCGCTGGAACGGCGAGTTTCCGAAAAACCTCAAGTACCTGTGGAATCATCCCGATCTTTCACGGACGACCGAGGAAAAGATCGCCTATCACAACGACAAGGAGTATTTCCAACTGGATCGTAAAGCTCGGCACCGCTGCCCGGAAAGCGATCTGAGAATAAAAAATTCTATTCGGTAACCGCGGGCAGCAAAAGCCGCGCGATAAAGGAGAGACTCTCTGAATTTTTGGTCGCCGCCGCATCAATTTAGTTAAAAGCGGATTGGAGCTAGCATCCTTTTGTTCTGGTTTTGCGCAAGCACCATTGGAAGACGGGGCGGGTAACAGGTAATGCGAGCTGCGGCCTTGGCCAATAAGGAATGAGGAGTGGAAACATGCCGAGAATACGGGCGTTGAGCCGAGACGAAATGGACGCGGAACAGCAGAAGGTTTACGACGAGACCGTGGCAACGACGGGGCGGGTCGGCAAGGGACCATCGGTCGGCTACGCGTATTCGCCGGGCCTCTGGCGGCTGCACAACGCATCGAGCGCCCATCTCCTTGTTTGTTCCTTGACACAGGCGCAGGTTCGGATCGTGTCGCTGATGACGGCGCGACACTGGAATGCCGCTTATCCCTGGAGCGCGCAAGCTGAGACGGCGCTGCCCGCAGGCGTCGAGCGGACCGTGATCGAGGCCATCAACGCGAGGGAACAGCCGAAATTCACGGACCGCGCCGACGAGATAGTGCACGCGGTGACGCGGGAGCTGCTGGCGACCGGATCGCTGGCAGACGAGACCTTCAAGGCCGCCGAATCGACGCTTGGCTATAAACGCCTTGCCGACGTGGTCGGCGTCATCGGCCATTTCACGACCACGGCGATGATGGCGAATGTCGTGGGCGCCGAACCGCGGGCTGACGCGCCATCGCTCCTCAAGCGTTGAACGCGGAGGTCCTTGGAAATATTACCGCTCCGGTGTCGGATCGTAGTTTATCAAGATCGACTTAGGGAGGAAGCGTAATGGAAAAACGCACGATCGATTTGAGCAAGGTCGATTTGGGTGGGCTGCACGATCCCGAAATAGAGGCGTTGAAAAAAGTTCAGCCGCCGGCCGACATGCCTTTCAAGATCGGCAAGATGGGACATGCCGTGCTGGTCGTGCACGACATCGATGCCTCCGTGAGGTTCTACACGCAGGTGCTGGGGTTCAAGGTCTCGGACGTGTATCCCGACAGCATGGTCAAAGGCCGGATGGTTTTCATGCGTTTCAACGACGACCATCACGGCCTCGGTATGGTGGGCCAGGGCGGAGAAATCTCCAGGCAGCGTGAATTGCATCATATCGCGTTCGAAGTCCCGACCATCGACGACGTGTTTCGCGCCCGGGATTATCTCGAGAAAAACGGCGTGACGATCGATTTTCACGGCCGGCGACGCGCCGGCTCCCAGGTGTCGGTCGAGTTTCGCGATCCCGACGGCCATGCCCTCGAAATCTTCTGGGGGCTCGACAAAGTGGATTGGAATGGCGAAGCGCGCCCGCCCGAAGAATGGGCGCCGAAACACACCCTCGAAGAAGCTGTCGACCAAGCCCCGCCCGGCCAGGACACCACGCTCGCCGATCCGAGCCTGCGCAGGGACTAGACTAGCAGGCTGCTGAAAAAATCCTCTTGCAGGCTGCTCAAAAAGATCCAGAGGCGAGGCGCGTACTTCGTGATCGTGTCCGTGAACGTGTCTGAAATTCACGAGCAGGCGAACACGAACACGATTCCGTGTGAGGCGATTGAGCGCACCCTTCGGCAAAGCTCAGGGCAATCGGCGTTAGCAGGTGGGTCTTTTTCAGCAGCCTGCGCCGGCGCCGCAAATGCGCTGCGACTACTCTTTTGCGGAAGCGAGCGCGGGAAGGATATTCCGATAAAATTCCCGGTCGCCCTCGAAGGTGCCGTCCATGCGACAAATCTCGTCCACGGTGAGCCAGCGGGCGTCGCTCACTTCCGCAAGGTTGGGCGTCAGCTCACCGCTGACATACTCCGCCATCCACCAGTGCAGTTTAAAAGTGCCCCGCGTCGAGACGTTCTCCCAAACCTTCCGAATCGGCCGCACCGTCAAGCCCACTTCCTCCATCGCCTCGCGCGCCACCGCCGCTTCCTGGCTCTCACCGGCCTCCACTTCGCCGCTCACCGGCGCCCAATGCCCTCCGCCCCGGATGTTCGGCGCCCTTTGAATGAACAGAACCTTTTCCCCATTCGTAATCACGGCGATGACAGCGTCGAGCATGAGTTTGACGGGTTCTTGTCGGCGTCAGGTTTACTGGAGTGACAGTTCAAATTGCTTGTTGCGAGCGACACCATGAGCAGCTTGTCGTGACCGACAGCAAGAAATTCGGGATACAATTCACATTGCTTGTTGCGAGCGACATCATAGCAGCTTGTCGTGACCAGGCAGCAAGAAATTCGGAAATTCCTTACGTCTCTTGCCAAGAATTTGAGGTCGTCGTCAGCGGTACGGTTGTAGCGAGTCAAATCGAACGCTAACAAAGCAGTGGGCCTTTTTCAGCCGCCTGCTTCGGCCCGCTCACGCTTCTGGACACCGCGATCGCGATTTGTTGCAATACCGTAGCCCCACTTAGCGCAGAGGAGCTTACCCGATGGCGATCATCGATTCCCAGGTCCACATCTACGAGGCCAACACGCCGAAACGGCCCTGGCACAGTGTGCCGAATTGGCCGGATCATGTGACGGGTGACGAGATGGTGGCGGCAATGGACAAGGTCGGCGTCGACGGCGCGATCTTCATCTCCGCTTTTACCATGTACCGCTACGACGCGAGCTACGCGATGGAAGTGCAACGGGCCCACCCCGGGCGGTTTGCGCTCGTGAAACCGGTCGACCCGGACGATCCGGCAGCGGCTGACGTCATCGCCGACTGGAAGCAGACGCCGGGCGCGGTCGGGATCCGCATCATGATGACGAAAGAGGCAGGGCGTGATCCGACCGACCCGGGGCTCGACCGTATTCTTCGCGCAGCCGTTTGGCACGATTTCCCGGTCAACATGCTGTGCTGGGGCAATGTGGAAGCGGGCACGGCGCTGATCGATCACCATCCCGAGACGCGATTCATCATCGACCATCTGGCCATCCTGCAGCCGCGCACGCCCCCTGCGCCGCCCCAGCCCTGGGCTGACCTGCCGAAGGTGCTGGAGTTGGCAAAGCGCCCGAACGTGGTGATCAAGGTCAGCGGCGCCTGTACGCTGTCCAAGGAACCCTATCCCTTTCCAGACATCTGGGACCCGCTCGCCCGCGTGTTCGACGCCTGGGGCTTCGACCGTTGTTTGTGGGGCACCGACTGGACCCGCGCATTCGCGGTCGTCAACTACGAACAGGCCGTCGAGCCCTTCCGTCTCACCGACCGCCTGAGCGAGAGTGAGCGTGCAATGCTAATGGGCGGTACCTGCGCCAAGGTTTACGGCTGGTCGCCGAAGAAAGACTAGATTCACGATCGCGCTCATATAGTAAACTTCCAGGGTCAAACTGACCCCAACGCCGGCTTTCAAGGGCATAAGACGAATCTTATGACCAGGTTGTTGGGTTTCTTATTAGATACGGGCCGGCATTCGGCGCTAAAATCACCCCGCAACCTTACCGGACATCGAATCACCAAATGGCACTCGGCACCGATACTTTGCCGGTGAGCCTGCGAGCAGGATTAACGAAAATTACGGTGGAACAACTTCGGTTGAAGTTTCTTTCGAGGCTCCGAATATCAAAGTCCAAGACTCGACGCTAATACTTTGCCAGAAAGTCGAGACGTAAAAGTCACCGCTAGCTTTCTGACACGTCTTCTCCCTCTGATAGATATGCCAGGACGATCGACCTATCTTTCCTTCAGCACTTCATCCAGAACCGAGTAATCAAGAACCGATCTCACATCCGCCCGCTGCGGAATCTCGCTGTTTCTATGGGCTTGATCGAGATAATCTTGCACCGCCTCCAGACTAATTTTTCCATCCATTGGAATCGACGGAAGAAACTCTCTGTAAGTTTGCTCCGCCACATCGGGGCTGAGCTTCCAAGTGCGCTGTATGTAATCGCTTACCCGGTCTTTCTCATTCGCGATGTACTTCAGGCTATCGAGGAAAGCACGGACCATGCGTTTTACCTGCGCTCGGTTCTTGTCGAGCTTTGCCCTGGGCACTTGCAACCCGGTATTCGGAAACACTCCGACGTTGCTCGTGGACACGAGTTGGTTAAAACCTTTTTGTTTCATGAGCACATTGAATGGGATCGACAGCGTCGCCGCGTCCACGGACCCTGCGGTCAGAGCGGAATAGCTATTCGATGTGGATCCGGTTTGAATGTAAGTGACCGCGTCGGGATTGATTCCCGCCTGCTTGATCATCGATCGGGTAAGCGCGTGGCTCTGG
Source organism: uncultured delta proteobacterium (assembly GCA_963745035.1). Lineage (GTDB taxonomy): Bacteria > Desulfobacterota > Binatia > UBA9968 > UBA9968 > DP-20. The sequence continues at coordinate 28,969 of CAVUVW010000014.1, forward strand.
CTCCCGACCCTTGATACGGCTACCTTCTTGCCGGCGAGATTCGCTTTGCTGATATCGGGCCGCGCCATGATGTAGAAAAGCGGCGTCTTGGTGGTCGCCATAACGACGGTAAAGGGCAGACCTTTCGCCGCCAGGAGCAAGCCAGGAACGAAACTGGAGTTGTAATCAATCTCACCGGCCGCAAGAGCGGCAGCTTGCGCCGGTCCTGCGACAAGGATCGTTTCGACATCAAGACCGTGCTTCTTGAAAATCCCCGCGTCTCGCGCGATCAGGTTGACCAAGAAAGTGAAACTCACGGTCGATATGGCGACGCGGATTTTCTCTCGCTCTTGCGCATGCGGATTGCGAGTAGTTCCCAGGGGAGCCAGTAAAGCAAAACACGTGAATCCAAGCACGAGAGCAAACTTTCGGATAGGCATAGAGACCCCCGCGTTCGCAAATGTTATCCGCCATCACGCATACCGCTGACGGGCCGGTTATACTGGCAAGCTTCTCATGAAACAAGCCGATTCGGCCCCGTCTCGATCATGGATGACCTGAGAATGACAACTGCCCAGCGCTTCCCCGGTATTTGTTATATTGCAAGACCTGATCCTCGGGCCTGACCTGACCCCGATGGGCGTCGGGAAGCCCGAACTCTTCAAGCAGTGGAAAATGATGCAGGACGTCGACCGCATTTTAGCGGAAGTCGCCACGCATGCGGCTGCTGCAGGGTTGGACTTGGAAAGCGTCCGCGAAGTGCTCCTCGCCAATATGCTGGGTGAACAACCTCTGCCCATCGATTTTCGCGGCAAGCCGCCGCCCGAACCCAAAGCCGCGCCGGTGCGCGTCATCGCAGAGTAGACTTCGAGCTCGGCTGCGGACCGGGATTTCTCGCCGAAGCATTGCTGGAAAATTGCCAGATCGTGCGCTACACGCTGGTCGACTTCTCGCCGCAGATGCTGGAGCGCGGCCGCAGTCGCGTGGCAAAGTTTCAAGATCGGACGGTTTTTCTCCAAGCGGATTCAGGAGAATGATGCCAAGCCCCTAGCGATCTTACTCAGATGGTAGTCATCCGAAGTTCTTTCTCGTAATGCTGCGAGCATGCCTCCTAGCATCAGAAGTATGGAAGTAACGGGGTTTATGAGAGTGTGGGAATACCAAGTCCGGTAAGATACTTGAACGTTGAATCGTAAAACGCAGGAGATCGCGTAGGATCACTTAAGTCACCGGGCGGCACGAAGATTACCATTCCCTGCCGAGCGCGGGTGAGCAGGACCCTGTACGCGTTGCAGAGGTAGCGTTGGTTGTCGAGATTCGCGATATTGCACCACCGGTCACCGCGAAAGTCGTGATAGCTCCATCGGGATCCTGTAAAACGCAGGTCTCCATCCCAAGTCACACAGGCCCAATCCAACTCTAGGCCTTGCACCTGAAACTCCGTGGCAGCATCTTCGAGATAGTAGCTCGACCGTGTATCCTCCTTCTCGTTGAGAAACCAATGCACTGGGTTGACGTCCACGCGAATATCAACTGCGTGAGGCTTGAGGCGTTGGGCTTTCGACGAGGCGACTACACCAAAGCGCTCAGTTCCTCTCGCATGGGCGCGAATCCATTGCTTCGCCCGAGCCAAATCGCGGGTGACAGCGATAGGATACCGATCGGCTAGTCGCGTGAAAGCCTCACGTGCTTCTAGCTTTTGGCAGTCGAGCAGCGCCTTGACGAAGGCCGAAACATTTTCAGCTCGAAACGATCTCATCGAGACAGCGAGATGCAGGCAGTCGTCAAAGTGAGTATTCTGGCGTTGACGTACAGCGTCTAACGCTTTGCCCGCCGCATATTCGGTGTCAGTGAGTCTCGATGAAATATACATCTGCCAATGGGAAAATTTCGAATTCACCGCAGCAAGCCACTCATCGATTCCGGCTTCGCCCGTGTGTATTTCCTGCCCGCCGCCGACGAGGCAAACAACGACAGCCCACTCCGAATGGCGGTCCATGCATGATATCAAGAACTCAGGCTCGGAGTCGGAGAAGCCGGGTCGATTCTTTTTTCGCCGCATGAAGTTGGCCGTTTGTCGCAAGTTCCACGCGCGTTGCGCCTCGTCGAAGATCACAACGTGTTCCGCCGGCGCGCCAGAATGATCCAATGCCTCGTCGCGAAAATTATGAACGTTCTGGATGAAAGCCTTGACACTCTCGCCAACTTTTCCTTTTCGAACTCGAATACCCCTGCTCCTCTGACGCACGACCTCGTCTCGAGTAAGTGCTTCGCGGAGCACAGCAACAAGCGGGCCGTTACCCGAAAGAAAGACAGCGTGAGTCGGTTGGTCTACGTCGCGGCGCCGAGTGGCAAGGTTAAGACCGACCAGAGTTTTGCCAGCCCCAGGCACACCCGTGACGAAGCAAATAAGTTTGTGTTTCTGTGCTCTAGCTTGGTCCACCAATTCTTCGATTCGAGACGACGTAACGCGGAGGTTTTGCGCGCCTGCATCGTAACGGGCGATAGCTTCAACCGAGTGCTGAGCATAAAGGGCGCGAGCAGCTTCGATAATGGTAGGTGTCGGGCGATACGGAGCGCCTGCCCATTTGTCCTGATCAAGCGATTCACCCGAAATCGTCCGCAAAATTGAGTCTACGGCGTCGCGAAACCCTGCGGGATGCACGCGAATCGGGTGATATACGTTGTCCCCATCGGCTCGGATGTTCAACGATGGCGATTTCGCGGTTTCCGTTGCGATAAGAATTGGAACAATTGAAGCAGAATGGCTGGCCTCGTGAAAATTTTTCAGATCCAAAGCATAATCCCAAACTTGGTCCACCGCCGCCCGCTCGAACGCGCTCTCGCCCACTTTGAATTCGATCACAAAAATCACAGGGCCAAGCAAAAGAACCGCGTCAATTCGTCGACCCATGCGTGGAATGTTAAATTCCATAAACAAAGCGCCAGTGAGACCGACTAGGTGCTCTTGCAGAAAACCAATCTGCGCCAACCAAGCTTCCGTCTGCGTCGCAAGCAGAGAGAAGTCACAGTTTGTGGCCAATCGCCCGATAATCGTGTCTGGTTGCGAGTCTAAAAAATCAGCAATGGGAGCGGAGTACCACGCCCGGGAGGATGCGGTTGTAACGGCGGAAAGCTGGGCTGCCGTTTCCATTCGCGGCATGATGCCAAGAAAGGGTTCCGAAGTGAAGCGGCAATTGTTAATGACGATTTGTTTAAATGTGTAGGCACGACCTCACACGTAATTGAACCCCAAGCTTTCGTCTTTTAGCGGCTTTGAGTCGGAGTTGGTCCGAGCAGTACCATTTGTCAGGCGACAATAAGTCAATAACTCATGCCTGACGCTCCCAGTGGGTCCATCTTATGGCGTATTGGGGCACTGTAGCTGATCTGACCCAACGTCAGGAACACGGTGGTCAAAAAGACGGTCAACCATTAGTCCTAGAAGATGCTCGATGCGTCGTATTTCAAACTTTGTTGGTCATGTACGAGATAGATCGAGCGATTCCGAACAAATAAGCGAAGCGTTTGCCGGAGAGGGGGCAAGGGCCTCGGCGGTAGATAAGAGAGATAGCTCTTAAACTAACCCGAGCCTACGTCGATATTTATTTTTGCATGTTGACCTATTGCAGGAAACCTTGACCTTCCGGATTTGAAGCAAAACCCTGATTAATGCACGGTTCTCAATTCCCGCCGAATGCCGCGCTATTCGCCAAGAAACTTCAGCCCTAGAATTCCCGTAACGATCAGCCCCAGGCAAGCCAGCCTGCTCAAAGCCGCAGAATCTCCAAACAGCACAATGCCCAGCCCCACTGTACCCACCGCGCCAATCCCGGTCCATACCGCATACGCAGTGCCCAGCGGCAGACTCCGCGTCGCAACCCCCACCAGGCCCAAGCTCAGCACAATCATGATCGCCGTCGCTACCGACGGCCACAGCCGCGTAAACCCTTCCGAGTACTTCAGCCCGATCGAAAACCCTGTCTCAAACACACCGGCAACCACAAGGATCGCCCAAGCATACTGTCTCATAGTGTTTCTCCTTGAAACTTTTATTGAAACTCCGCGACACTCTTCTGGCTCCGGTGTTGATGACGAGTTTCAGGTGTGGAATTTGTTGAGGTGATAGCGCACCTGCCTGGCCTTCAGCCTGTCTTTACTGCGTCCGCAAAGCGCTTCTTACCGCGTCGGAAAGCGTTGTCGTAGGCCTGCTTATTAATCCGCTGAGATCGCAGGACGTGCTATCCAGGTCTCCCCGAATCGCCTTTGTATCAGCATCGATAATCACATCGATGCTCATCTGTGGCAGTCCGAAACCGAGCAGGATGGCCGCATAATCCGCGCCGGAGAGGTTCCGGTAGGGAATATCTCGACCAATTTGCCTGGACACCTCGGCAGCGAGCTCAGCCATCGAAAAGGATTGGTCTCCAGCCAGCTCGTAGGTCTTGCTTGCCGAAACGGGCTGCGTGAGGACGACAACCGCCGCTGCTGCATAGTCGGCGCGCGATGCCGATGCGAACCTCCCGTCGTTGGAGCTTCCGATTAGTGCACCGTGCTCTACAGCGTTGCCGAGAGCTGATGTGTGATTTTCCAGGTACCAGCCGTTTCGAAGAATCACGAAGGGCAGACCGGAAGCCCGAATGTACTCTTCCGTTTGTTTATGTTCTCGAGCGAGGAACATCTCCGAACTGTCGGCGTGAAGCAGGCTGGTATACACAAACAGTTCCACTCCCGCTTCCTTCGCCGCGTCAATCACTTCTTTGTGCAGCTTGAATCTCTGATCGACTTCGGCTGCTGAAATGAGCAGGACCCTCTTCACACCATGAAGCGCGGTGCTTAGGGTTTCCGGGCGGGTGTAGTCAGCTTCACGCACCTGCACGCCAAGCGTTGCAAGGCGGGAAGCTTTCTCGGGATTACGTACGGCTGCAATTATCTGATTCGCGGACACTCGCTCTAATAGTCCCTCGATTACGAGTTGCCCTAGATGTCCATTCGCGCCAGTGACTGCGATCATTGTGTCCTCTCAGAACCGTGAAGAAATTGCCTATCGGTTGGGATGGCTACATTTCACTTAAAGGCGCGTCTCAGTGTGCCGCGCTATGACTGGCGCCTGCCGGCTTTTCAGGCGAAAGCTGGGATCAAACTTAAGCTCGCGGAGTGCCTTTGCGATCGAGACAAAGCCATCGTCCTCGGCGATGTTGAATATGCCTGGTTTGCCTCGGTCGATCGCGAGCAAGGCCGCATGGGCCGCTGCGTCGACGTGCAGAGGCGCCGGTCGGTTCGGCTCATCGCTGCCGGTTCCCGGTCCGTATATTTGACCGTAACGCAGCACCAAGCCTTCAAGGGGAGGCGACATGGTTGTCAATTGTTCGAGCGTCGCAACGCCTTCCACAACGATCGCGTTAGGTGCTTCGGCGCGGAGATCCAGCGGAGCATTTTCAGAATAGGGTTGAGGCCCATCCGCGTAGACCCAACAAGCCAAGCTTTGGGCGATAATTCGGCGGACACCGGCTTCAAGAGCCGCCGCAACCAGATTGCGCGTTCCCTCGATGCGGATACGCGTAGTGCGCGCAATGCCTTCTGCCATGCCGCTCGGTTCAAGATTAGCGGGAAGATCCGTGAGTTGATTTATGACGATTTCCGGGCGAACCGCAGTCATTGCTCGGGACAACGCCGGCGCATCGAACACGTCGACGACGATGGGTGTGACGCCGGCGGTCTTAAGCTCGGCGACTTTTCTCTCTGAGCGAGTCGTTCCGAAAACTTCACAACCCGCGTCGAGCAACTGCGGCACAAGCCGCTTGCCGATCGCTCCGGTTGCACCGGCGAGAAATACCTTTGCCATGTTTGTTTCTCCTGTGTGTTGGTTCGCTGGTTGAGCCAGCGCTCTATGTTTATTGCGCCTTCACGGCGCGCAATTGCAGTTCGGCCAAAAACTCTCAGTCTGCTTCAGCGAACTCCTCGGGTGCGATCGACAAAGGGCGCGCGCTACGCTCATGCACATGTGAAGTAGGCGTGCGGTCAATCAACAGGCTGAGCAGTTCCGGGCGACTGTAGTGGCCGCGCGAATCCATCTTCCGTTTACGCTTGTCGATCAAAGAGAAATCAAGATCGGCAATCACCACGCCTTCACCGGAGCGCAGAGGCTCACCCATCAATTCGCCTTGTCGGCGAGACAATCGCGGTAAAGCAGCCACTGGAGATCGGGCCGATGGGGCATCCCGTGTCCTGCATGATCTGAGCCTGCTGATCGGCATTCAGCCAAGCGGTGGCGTTGACGACGAAGCAACCGGACTCCAGTGCGTGTTGGCGGATGTTGACCTGGGTCTGCTCGGAGAAAAGGTCGCCCCCAAACGATCCGGGATACATCGCCGAATGAATCTGCTCGCCATCAGCCATCAATGCGTAACGGGCCAGCGGGTTGTAATGCTCCCAGCACGCCAACTGACCGATGCGCCCGACTGCGCTGTCGACAGCCTGCAGTCCGGAACCGTCGCCCTGCCCCCAGATCATGCGTTCATGGTAGGTCGGGGAAATCTTGCGGCGACGCTGAATCAAGGTGCCGTCAGCATCGAACAGCAACTGCGTGTTATAGAGCGTGCCACCATCGCGCTCGTTGACGCCAATGGACACCACCATCCCGGCTTGCTTGCAGGCTTCGCCGATGGCGTGAGTGGCGGCCGACGGTACGGTCACTGCTTGTTCAAGTAACCTGAGGTGTTGCGCGCCCATCTCGAAAGGCCGCTGTACAAAGGAGAAATAGGGGTAGTAGGGCACTACCGTCTCCGGAAAAGTGGCGAACTGCACGCCCTGGCGACCAAGCTCAATGATTTTCTGAACAACCTTGTCCACTGTGCCTTCGCGGCTGTAAAGCACAGGGCTGATTTGTACGGCGGCGGCTTTTATGATGGTCATGTGAAAATCCTTTCTTGCTTGATTGTTGAAAACTGAGATATTCGGTAATACCCCAATGATTATTTCAGGTTCAGTTGCTCTCAGACTCATTTAGCCGCCGCGGCCAACAAAGCTTCCACTTTGGCGTCTAATTCCTGCGCCACTTTCAAGGAGTCGGCGTTTCCGTAGGAAGCCGAAAACTGGCCATCCGATCGTAAGAAAGATGCACACCGTCCGTGCGTTCGTCGATCAAAATTGTGACCGGCGCATAGGAACCTGCATCCGGTACGTGCTCGACCATTTGCTTCATGATGAGCGGATTGCCGATGACCAGACGCAGACTCCGCGGCGCCTGCTTCCCGCGATCCTTTCGCAAGATCTCACCGAGATCGAAACGGATGAACTCCATAAAATCCGACGGGCCGATCGCGTTGTGCACCAGCGCTTCTATTCCGCAAAGGACTTTGCCGACTCGACATTCTTCAGAAACACCCTCACATCGGGATGGCTGATAGTGGCATCGATGGCTTTGACAACGTCGCCAAACGACTTTGAAGAAGTGATACTGAACCGCTGCACGTGAAATTGCGTTATTACCATTTGTTACCTCGTTAGCGCTTGGTTCATTTCTCTAACCGCACGACTGCTATAGAGAGCAACGCATGTGCCAGAACAGATCAATGTCGAAAATTCTAATCGGAGTCGGCGCCTGCGTGGCGTTTTGGCGGGCAACCAGTTCGTATTTCTAGAGCAATAGTTACGAACCGAACCTTCAGAAAAAAACTATTTAAAGCCCGTCGTCGAAGAAACGATTGTGCTCGATGGATTGCGCATGCTCGTCCCGCAATTCGTAGACGATAAACCACAAAGTTTCGTGGTGACCTCAAGATTTCGTTGAACGACAAACAAAATTCGTTGTAAGGTTGTTTAGGGGAGTGACTGAATGATCGCTGAGCCCATACTTTCCCTAGCTGCTTCCGTCGCTGCCGAGCACAGCGTTCAAGGCGTCCTTGACTCGATAGTACGCGGCCTTGCCGCACAGCCTCATGTCGCCTTGGCGCGAATATGGCTTCTATCTCCTGGGGATATTTGTGATTCGTGCTTCATGCGCGCCGAGTGCGCTGATCAGACCCAGTGCCTTCAACTAATGGCGAGTGCTGGAAATCCCGCCAATTCACCCGGGGAGGATTGGACTTTTCTGCAGGGTCACTTTCGCCGCATGCCTCTCAACGCGACGAAGGTCGGAGAAGTCGGGACCACCGAAAATCCCATTTTGATCAAAGACTTCGCTCCCGAGAACCATTGGATCAGTCGAACTGATTGGGCGAGACGCGAAGGTATCCGCAGCTTCGTCGGACATCCGTTAGTGTTCCAGGGGAAAATCCTCGGCGTTCTTGCGCTATTCAGCCGTGAACCTCTCGTTGAACAAGAATCGACTTGGATCGGTGTCTTCGCCAAACAAGCAGCCGTTGCTATCGCCAATGCCCGTGCTTTTGAAGAAATTGCCCAGCTCCGAAAGCAGTTGGAGATCGAGAATGACTATCTGCACGAGCAGGTCAAGGAAACTTTCGCATTTGGTGAAATCGTCGGTAAAGAGGCCGCGCTTCAAAAAGTGCTTCAACAAGTTCGGATGGTGGCGCGCACTAGTGCCACTGTAATGATCGGGGGTGAATCGGGCACGGGTAAGGAACTCATTGCCCGCGCGATCCATGACGGAAGTCCGAGGCGCGATCGTCCTATGGTTACCGTTAACTGCGCCTCTGTGCCGAGGGAGCTGTTCGAAAGCGAATTCTTCGGTCACGTGAAGGGCGCCTTCACAGGCGCCTTACGCGATCGCACCGGCCGATTTCAGCTGGCCGATAAGGGAACCATTTTTCTCGACGAGGTGGGGAAATCCCAATCGAGCTGCAGAGCAAGCTGCTCCGCGTATTGCAAGAAGGACAGTTCGAGCGTGTGGGTGATGATCAGACGCGCCATATAGACGTGCGCATCATCTCGGCGACAAATCGGGACCTCAGTCACGAAGTAGAAGCTGGCCACTTTCGCCGGGATATTTACTACCGGCTCTGCATGTTCCCTATCCATATGCCTCCCTTGCGCGACCGGCGTCAGGACATCGGACCGTTGGCCGTTCATTTTCTCAAACTCAGCTGCCGCCGATTGAATTGTCCCGACGTGCGGCTCACCGAACACGCCATTGAGCTTCTTTTCCGCCTACGATTGGCCTGGCAACGTGCGTGAATTGCAGAATGTGATCGAGCGCGCCGTGATTCTTTCGCAGTCCGGCCCCTTACGGATCGACCTAGTGCTGGGTGATACGGCATCGACGCCGGGCATTGCGCCTTCGCATTTCCAGACTAACACGTCAGCGCGGATAGTAGTGTCGAAGCAGGAAATAGATCGCCGGGAGCACGAGAACATAATCGCTGCTTCGAAAAAACTGGGGGAAGGGTTTATGGATCTGGTGGCGCCGCTGAAATTTTAGGAATGAAGCCGACTACGCTCGCTTACCGGCTCAAGAAGATGGGCATCAAAAGACCGCTGTAAGCAGTCCGCAAATCCCCTTTTATTATTCCAGAGGGGACTTTAAGATTGCAAGCTTTCGCAAACTCAGATCAGCGATAACGAGCGCAGCAGGCAATCGCGGGGTCAGGTCTTGCAGTGACACACACTAGTGTCCAAGACTCAGCTCTAGTTCGGGTCGGACCGCTGAGAGGCGATGGGCGATCGGTTACGTGATTCAACCTGCCGGTTCCAATCGGACGAGTTGTCTCCGCGCTAGGTGCGCCTCAAGCTGGGCTTTTTCGCGGAGGCGCGATGTACTTGACGGTGATCGGCGAGAGGTCTCTCGGACGATCATGACCTCGATGATTGTGCACGGCCGCCCACAGACGCGCCAGCGGGACAGAGTAAAGAACTCTCGTCCGATCACGGAACCAGGCATCTTCTGCCTGAGATGCGGCTGCATAACAGAAGGGATGCGAACATGGGACACGCGCACATCGGGGTATGCTTGGGATTGGTTATCGCCGTCGTGGCGGCGGGCTATGGTCGAGTTCTCGTCGCGGGCGAGGCGGTCGCGACCGTCGGCGGACGCGGCTATCTGATTCAGAACGCCTCGCTCGTGCTCACGATGGATCCGAACCTCGGAGACAGGAGCATCCTCGGACAGCTCGAGAATGGCGACGTCCTCATCGTCGGCGACCAGATTGCCGCTGTGGGGGTTAAGCTCTCGGCACCATCTGGGGTGAAGGTGATCGACGGCCGTGGGATGGTCGTCATGCCCGGCTTCGTCGATACCCATGACCACCTCTGGCAGTCGCTCATCCGCGGATGCGCTGCCGATGACGATCTCAATGGCTGGCTCAACCGCTGCGTGTTCCCGTTCAACACCAGCCCGTTCAGCGAGACCGATGCCTATGCCGGTGTGCGTCTCAGCGCCACAGGCCTGATCGATACGGGCGTGACCACCGCGGTTGACTGGTCGCACGCGTTCAATCCCGGCTTCGTGCGCGGCAACCTGCGCGCTCTCACCGACTCGAAGATGCGGTTCGTGTTTGCGATGTTCGGCGCCCAGAGCGACGGCTCGGACATCATCGCGGCCAAGAAGGAGTTCATCGATGACAACCCGCTTGCTACGCTCCAGGTCGCCACTCACCCCGCTCCCTTCCTCGCGACCCACGTCGAAGACATGACGGCGGTCGCTCAGTTGCTCGGGGTCAAGCTCCACGTCCACCTGCTCGAGGACATCAGCCAGGTGGGCGAAGATCCGCTGGGAGTGTTGCAGGCTGCCGGCGCGTTGGCCCTCGGCCGTGACCTGTACACCGCCCACAGCATCCACCTGGGCGACGGCAACATCGAGACCCTCAAGACCCTCAACGCTGCGGTGTCCCACCAGCCGCTCAGCAACATGCGGCTCGCCTCGGGCATCATGCGCTATCCGGACATTCAGGAGGCTGGGCTCCGCATCGGCCTCGGGCTCGATGGCGGCACCAACGACACTACCGACGCGTTCAACAACATGCGCGCCGCGGTCGGCCTCCAGCGCGCCACGTCGCGCGACGCCGACCAGTCGCCCACCGTGGCCGAGGTGCTTCGCGCGGCCACCCTGGGCGGCGCCGAAGCGCTGGACATGCAGCACAAGATCGGCTCGCTGACCCGGGGCAAGCAGGCCGACCTTATCGTGATCGAACAACGCGCGCTCAACTTCGCTCCGCTGCTCCACCCCGTCAACCAGATCGTCTTCAACGGCCAGCCGCAGAACGTCAAGTGGGTGTTCGTGGCCGGCCGCGCACTCAAGGAGAAAGGCAGGGTAATGGGCGTGAACCACGGCGCGTTGCTCAAGGCTGCCCAGGCCGCGAGCAGCCACATCAAGCCGTTCATCCAGCCGTGACCACTTCTAAAATTCCCTTGATATTACTCTTTAGCGGACTTAGGAATACAACGCGTGATTGACCGCCGAGCGAGAAGCATTTTGTTCGATACGTATTGGTCAGCGTCTGGATGGAAGGGCTCCTCTGAAGGAACCGAGCCCAGACGATTTAGCGAAAATGGTAACGGAGTCTTTGCTAGCAGCGAGACCTTGAACGGCGGCTTTGGCGAGAGTGAAATTGGTCTCGGGTTGCATGGCCAATCGCATCAAATCTTGCGTCCGGAGAATGAGATCCCTCTAGAGGATGATGCAACAATGCCAAACAAGAACTTTAGTAGAATTCTATTAGCATTCAGTATGGTTTTATTCCTTTGCCTCGCGTGTTCTCGTGCTTTCGCTGTATTCAGAGGTGAACCTGACGCGGGAGAACATCCTTTCGCAGGACTCGCTTATATATTTATTCCCGCCAGTAACAACTATACCACTTGTAGTGGCTCGCTGGTGAATGCACCGAATCTCCCAGATCGCCAAGTCTTCTTGACGGCGGGGCATTGCATCTTTTTTGCAGAAGTATTGGGCGGTGGAACTCGCTGGAATGTCACGTTTGATGAAACGCCAGAAATGGACTTTGCCGATCCGACCTCTCGGTTTCCAACATCACTCTCACCCGACCACACATACGCTGGTACTGGTTATACGGATTTTTCTACGAAGAGCAGTGGTCTTGGGGTTGGGAGTGGAAAAGGGGATTACGGCATTATCCTCCTTGATCGCCCAGTCGATAAAAGCATTGTTCCACAACCTGCGGAACTTCCGGCAATTGGCCTGGTGGATGATTTATTCGGGCCACATGGTACGGCAGATACACGTGAAATTACTATGGTTGGATATGGTATTGAAATGTGGAGTACAGGTGGTGGTGGTCCAGCAGTAGTCGTCAATGGGCCTCGTGAAAAATCTGTCATTACTTTGGATATTTTAAGCATTCAAAATTGGAACATACTGGAGCAAATGGGACTTCAACAGGGAGATATGACGGCTTGTAATGGAGATTCAGGTGCACCTGGTATTGTTACTCAAGAGGACATTGACATAGTGGTCGCCATCACTGCCAATGGCGATTCGCACTGTCGTGCGACTAATACCATGACTCGCGTTGACACACAGGATTTTCGTAATTTCCTGAGCAAGTTAGGTACAACACGACGACATAAACCGGTAAAACAAACTCGGTGGTGAGCACAACGATTTGAAAGCCCTACGTTCTACGTGCTCTTCGCGATCTTCGTGGTGAAAGGTTTGTCGCGTCTTTTGGTTGTGGCTTTGCCGCGGCTGTAGCTCCATCGATGACATCGCCGTGATCGAAGGCCGCGCCCGCCGGAGATTTACGAGAACGTAAAGAGACACAAGGCAGAATAAATTGTTCTTTTATCCTTCGACCTTTCTGATGCTCTTGTACCACTCCAGAATTTCTTCGCCTGTCCAAAAGAGAACGCCGCGCTGCTTTTTCAAATAAGCCAGGGTCTTGTCGAGGTACTTGATCCGGTGTGGCACGCCGCTGATATAGGGATGGACCACGATCGCCATCACGCGGGCGCTCTTCGCGCCTTCGGCATAAAGCGTCTCGAACTGATCCTTGGCGCGGCGAAAAAACTCCTCAGGCTCATGGTGCTGCAGAATCATCATCGCGATATCATTCAGCTCCACGCTGTACGGCAGCGAGACGAGCGGTCCATGGGCGGTCTTGATCTCGTAAGGTTGCTCGTCGTTGACCCAGTCCGCGACATACTGAAATCCGGCCTCCGCCAGATAATCGAGGGTTTCCGGCGTCTCAACGAGGCCCGGGCCTTCCCATCCTGAGGGCGTTTTTCCGGTAAATTTGCGGATCTCCTCAACGGATTTGCGAATGATCTCCCGTTGGTTCTCTGCCTGACTCAAAGATTGCTGGATGAATCCGTGACCCAGGAACTCCCAGCCGGCTTCTCGCGAAGCTTCAGCGATTCTAGGATAGGTGGAGCAAACGGCGCCATTGATTCCCATGGTGACTTTGATCTTGTGTTTGTCGAACACCGACTTCAGGCGCCAGAATCCAACGCGCATGCCGTATTCGAACCAGCCAAAGTTAGCCACGTCAGGAATGGCCTGAGCCCCGCCTGGCGGCGGCAGGACCGTGCGCGGCATCGGTGCTTGGATATCCCACACCTCGACATTGACAATAGTCCACACCACCACTCGAGCAGATTTCGGGAGACGCAGTGGCGGCCGATCGATGATCGCCGAATAAGGAATCTGGTCGCGCGGAAATGCCATGATAGCCCTCGTTGGTGACGCGATTACGTTGTCTTCAATGAACGCGGTTTGATTCGCCTAAAAGCTATTCCCACACTGCCTAGAGTCCGTGGTTCCCGAATGATTCTATCGCGAATCCGAGACCGGAGTCGGCGACTCTCGGCGTCTCAATGCTCGAGATGAAACTGAACACGAGAGCGACCATCGATTCGGTCGGACTTGATCCGGTCAACGTAGTTCCTTATCAGAAAACCCGCCAGCTTCACGACCGCTCGCTCATCCCCCAACAGGTCCGTTTCCGTAGGCCGCGCGCTCGGAAATTCCATCGGCTCCCCCTCGTAGCGCATGTCGATATCGAGACTGAACTCATCAAAACTCACGTCAGCGTCGATCCTGCCGATGTTCGGCTCGAGCAGGCTTACGGCTTCGATGAATTCGTTCATCGCAGACTTGGCGCGGTCGATCACTTCCCTGCGCGCACCCCACCCTCCGCCCTGCTTTTCCATAAACACGAATATCTGATCTGAAGAATCCGCGCGCGGGTCGATTTGCAGCTTCGCATGTTGCGCGATGCCGATGCGAAACAAGAGGTTCAAGAACATTGCCGACAACGTGGCCACCGAAAGCGAGGAAGTAAAGGCGGGCAGAAAAATGGCTAGGGACACTTTGGTAGGCGCCGGGCATCAGGTCCACGCTTAACCCCAAGGCGACTGACGCGCCGACCACGAGTGTCTTGCGGGCATCCATCATGCGCGAGCTAAGAATCTGAACTCCGGCAACGATCATGAAGCTAGCCGCGAAAAACAGAAGAGCTCCGATCACCGGACTCGGCATGATGGCAAACAATACCGTCAGCTTAGGCACAAAGGCCAAAACTATCAGAATTGCGCCGCAAGCAAACCCAATCCGGCGGCTTGTCGCACCGGTCGCAATGGAGAGACCGACGTTGGCGCTGGAGGTCGACTGTCCCATGGTTCCTACTCCTCCGGACAACATCACACCGCAAGCATCCGCAAGGATGCCGCCACTGATAGACTTCATATCCGGCCTCTTCCACTCAGCATCGTTTACTTTTTGACATGTCGTCAAGTCACCCACGGCCTTAAGCGATGAGGCCAACGCCGTCACCATAAAGGGGACCAGCAATGCGCCGCTAAAGGACCAGCCTTCTCCTGGAAAAGACGGCAGAGCGAGAAGAGAGGCCTGCTCTAAACGCCGTAAGTGTTCATCGGTCACTAGACCACTGGCATAAGCGCAGAGCGAGCCAGCACCGATTCCGATCAAAACGCCATACAACCGCAGCCTCGATGAGCCCCACACGGTCACGCCAACCATGACGAAGAAAGTGATGGAAGCTATACTCACCGAGAGCGGATCAATAACCATGCGCGACTTTTCGATTCCTAAAAACCTCGAGACCGCTACAGGAATGAGCGCGAGACCGACCATCATCACGATCGTGCCGGTAACCTCGGCAGGAAAAAAGGGCCGGAGACGGCCCATGAGACGAGAGAGCACCACGCCGAAGAGACCGCTCACCAGAGTCATTCCCGCCAACAGCGGAAGGCCGCCAGTCTTGACCGCCAGAATAGAGACCGGGATATATGCGGGGCCCACCTGCTCGGGACAGAGATAACCGGATCCTATACGTTCATACCGGAGCGTTTGCAGAATCGTCGCAATCCCCATGACGATCATCGATGCGTGGATCATCCGTTCCGCCTGCGCGGCAAGCATTCCGGTCTCCTGCAGAAGGATCACAGGATAAACGAAGGCACTGGACAGGGCGAGAATATGCTGTAGACCGAGCAAAACTGTGGTTGCTAGTGACGGACTTTCATCGACGCCATAAATCAAATTGGCCGGCTTCTTGGCCATGGCAGATTGTTAGTTTATGGAGCGAGCACTCCATACTGGCTGGCAGTTTTCTCCTAAACGACTTCGAATCGCCGCTGAGATTTTGGTCGCAAGTCGGTTGGAGTCAGCAGACCTCGGCGTCTCAATGCTCGAGATGAAACTGAACACGAGAGCGACCGTTGATTCGGTCGGACTTGACCCGGTCAACGTAATTCCTTATCAGAAAACCCGCCAGCTTCGCGACCGCCCGCTCATCCCCCAACAGGTCCGTTTCCGTAGGCCGCGCGCTCGGAAATTCCATCGGCTCCCCCTCGTAGCGCATGTCGATATCGAGACTGAACTCATCAAAACTCACGTCAGCGTCGATCCTGCCGATGTTCGGCTCTAGCAAGCTTACGGCTTCGATGAATTCGTTCATCGCAGACTTGGCGCGGTCGATCACTTCCCTGCGCGCACCCCACCCTCCGCCCTGTTTTTCCATAAACACGAATATCTGATCTGAAGAATCCGCGCGCGGGTCGATTTGCAGCTTCGCATGCTGCGCGATGCCGATGCGAAACAAGAGGTTCAAGAGCAGCGCAGACAACGTCGCCACCGAAAGCGAGGAGGTAAAGGCAGGCAGAAGCACGGCGGGAACGCTCCGGTAGGCGCCGGGCATCAGGTCCACGCTTAACCCCAAAGCGACTGACGCGCCGACCACGAAGGTCTTGCGCGCATCCATCATGCGCGAGGCAAGAATCTGAACTCCGGCAACGATGATGAAGCACACCGTGAAAAACACCAGGGCTCCGATCACCGGGCCCGGCATGATCGCAAACAACACCGCCAGCTTGGGTACGAAAGCCAAAGCAATGAGCATTCCCCCGCATGCGAGGCCGATCCGGCGGCTGGTCGCACCGGTCGCAATGCACAGACCGACATTGGCGCTGGAGATCGTCAGTCCCATAGTTCCTGCTCCGCCGGACAACATCACACCGCACGATTCGGCAAGGATGCCGCCGCGAATAGACTGCATGTCCGGGCGTTTCCACTCGGTATCGTTGATCTTCTGGCAGGTGGTCAGGTCGCCCACTGCCTTGAGCACCGAGGCCAACACCGTCACCAGGAAGGGGAAGATCAGCGCGCTGCTAAAGGACCATCCCTCATGGAAGAAAGACGGCAGAGAGATGAGCGGGGCCTGCTCCAAACGGCGGAGGTGTTCATGAGTCAGCATGCCGCTGCCGTAAGCGCAGAGATAACCGGTTACTACACCGATCAAAACGCCGTGCAGCCGCCACTTCGACGAGCCCCACACGGTCACGCCCGCCATGACGAAGAAAGTGATGGAAGCGATGCTCACCGAGAGCGGATCGATGACCGCGCGTGGCTCTTCGATTCCTAAAAATCTCGAGACCGCCACGGGAATAAGGGCGAGACCGACCATCATCACGATCGTGCCCGTGACCTCGGCGGGAAAAAAGGGACGGAGACGATTCATGAAGCGAGAGAGCACTACCCCGAGGAGACCGCTCGCCAGAGTCATTCCCGCCAGCAGCGGCAGGCCGCCCGTCTTGACCGCCAGAATCGACGCCGGGATATAGGCAGGGCTCAGGCGCTCCGGACAGAGATAGCCGGATCCTATACCGCCATACCGCAGCGTCTGCAGAATCGTCGCGATCCCCATGACGATCATCGACGTATAGATCATCCGCTCCGCCTGCTCGGGGAGTATGCCGGTCTCCTGCAGAAGGATCACCGGAAAAACGAAGGCACTGGACAAGGCGAGAATATGCTGCAGGCCGAGCAGAAGCGTGGTTCCTAGTGCCGGACTTTCATCCAGGCCGTAAATCAAATCGGCCGGCTTTTTGGCCACGATTCGAAGCTCTTGGTTGCGCAGAAGTTGTTGTGTCACCCGATAAGATACTAACTGGTAAGGAAATTCAACTCATTTTCTCGTAGGCGTACGGCGTGATCAGATGAAATGCATTCTTGGCGCGCCGATGCCCTATTGTCCGCAACCGACTATGCGTGAGCCAGCGTAGAGGATCGGTGGGCACATGGAACTTTTGAAGACCGCGCAGCGGCGGCTTGAACGCAGCCTCAACGGTTGAACGGCTGGAACTGTTGGAAATCTTTTAGCGATCAAAAACGACCGTGCACAAGCAAACCGAATGGCGAATGTGACACAATCGTGCCAGACGACGGCTAATGTAAATAAACGCAGACTGACCAAGCAGAACAGCGGTCAAATCTGGAGTCATGCACCATGGCCTGGTAACCGTTGAAACGCCTTTCGCCTGATTGTTGTTATGCCTAAAGTTTTTTTTTCATGATCAGCAGATTTCCATCTTCCAGCCTTTGATACTCGATCCCGTCCATCAACTTTCGCATGAGATGGATTCCCAATCCGCCTGCCGTCTTTTCATCGAGGGGCGTGGTGACGTCCGCTTCGGGCGCCGTGAGCGGGTTGAAAGCCCGTGCGTCATCTTTCAATTCCGCGATAACTTCTCCCGATTCAACCCTAATACGGACTAGGATCTCGTGCTCGCGATGATCGGAATAACCATGAGAGATAATGTTGTTGACCGCTTCTTCCAAGGCGAGGTTAAGATCGTATAGGACACTCGGCGTAAGCTGGTGGCCCGCGGCAAATTCGCCTAGCCGCTCGCCTAATCTCGTGATTTCCGCGACTCTGTTTTTAAGAGTGAACTGCAGCTCTCCGTTGTTGCTTCCGGCTGGCCCCAAGTAGCGTATTGCCAGAGCCGTGATGTCGTCTGATTGCTCTGCGCCCGCGGCGAAAAGTGTTACCTGGCTGGTCAGGTGGTCAATCTGTTCCCGGGCGGAGGCGAACTTGGTTTGAGTCAAAATCGATTCCAGCCGCCGCTCCGAGAAGAACTGCCCCGCCGGATCCAAGGCCTCCGTGACTCCATCCGTGTAAAGGAAAATCGTTTCGCCGGAACCAAGTACCAAACGACCCCAACCGTAGCTACTGTCCTCGACCAGGCCGAGCACTCTTCCGCCCGTTTGCGGCACCTGTTGAACACCACCGCGAGAGATATGGTAAGGAGGATTGTGTCCACCGCTGCTATACTTGATCTCGCCGGTACGAGTATTGAGAATGCCGCAAAACAGGGTGGTAAACATTTGCGAGTCGTTATCGCGGCAGATCTGCCGGTTTACAGTCGACAGAATGTCGGACGGATTCTGAACTCGGGCAGCGATAGCTTTGAAAAGCGTCTTGATCACGGCCATAAATAGCGCCGCGGCCACCCCTTTGCCCGAGACATCGCCGATTGCAAAGCACAGGCGATCTTCGTCCAGAAAGAAAAAATCATAGAAGTCTCCGCCAACTTTTTTTGCCGGCGCAATGGCGGCGAAAATGTCCAACTCGCGGCGCTCCGGGAATGGCGGAAAGGTCTTAGGCAACATGCTCATCTGTATGTCGTGCGCGAGCTTTAGCCCCTCCTCCAGACGCTCCTTCTCGATATAGGCTTCGATCAGACGCCCGCGCTCCAGCGCCACGGTGATGTGATCGCTCAGCCCGGCCAACAGGGATTCGTCGATTTCGTCAAACGTTTGGCGGTTTTTTTTATTCAGTACCTGAATCACGCCGACCAGGCTGTCGCCGTTGCCGATCAACGGCAAGCAGAGAATGGAGCGGGTGCGGTAACCGGTCTGTTTGTCGAAGGTCGGATCAAACCGCGGGTCCGCATGGGCGTCGGAAATGTTGATCAGCGCGCGTGTTTTGGCGACGGTTCCGGCGATGCCAACCCCAACCGGAATGCGAATTTCATTGATCTCGAGCTTCTGCGTGGTTTTGCTCCATAGCTCGTTGCGGGGTTGGTCGTAGAGAAAGAGCGTGGCGCGCTCCGCGTCCATGACCTCCGCGGCCTTGGCCACGATGACTTGTAAGAGGTTGTCGAGCTTAATTTCGCTGGCGAGGGCTTTGGCCACCCCCAATAACGCTTTCAGGTTTCGCGCTTGGCGTTCGCTATCGACGGCCGTCATTGAACTTGGAAAAAATACCGTAGATCAGTTTGCAGGTTTTTTCGATGGCGTTGCAACAAGGGGCCTTTGAACACAGCGCGGAAGGACAAGTATGTTCCTCTTGAAAACCGCGCCGGCCGATTTCAGATGTAAGCGTGCCTCAGCATCTCCGCCGCGGTTTCATCCAGTTGATCGGCACGCCGGACTTCTTCAAAACGCGCCAGCAAATCATTCACTCGCAGCCGGCGCTTATCCGCACCGCGAAAATCATGAATGATCCGTCCCCGGTGCATCATGATCAGCCGATCGCCGAGATTAGCTCCCTGATGCATGGAATGCGTGACCATCAGCGTGGTTAGCTTTTCCCGGCAGACGATTTCGTCGGTCATTTGAATGACTTGATCAGCGCTCTTAGGATCCAATGCGGCCGTGTGTTCGTCGAGAAGAAGCAATTTCGGCTTCAGCCAAGTGGCCATGAGCAGCGTAAGCGCCTGCCGTTGCCCGCCCGAGAGGCTGCCTATAATGTTCCCGACTCTGTCTTCAAGGCCGAGATTCAACTGCTTCACGCGCTCGCGCAAGTCTTTCTTCAGCTCTGCCGATAGCGCCCATCCGAGCCCCCGGGAAAGGCCCCGGCGCGTCGCCATCGCAAAGTTCTCGGCGATGGACATGGAGGCGGCGGTGCCGCTGAAAGGGTTTTGGAAAACACGACCGATCATTTTTGCCCTGCGGTGCTCGGCCCATTGCGTCACGTCGTGATCAGCCAAGCGGATGGCGCCGCCATCCACCGGGAAACTGCCCGCAACTGCGTTGAGCAAGGTCGATTTGCCGGATCCGTTTGTGCCGATCACGATCACCCAGGAACCTTCATCGATGTTGAGATCGACACCGCAAAGCGCTGTCACTTCATTCGACGTTCCGGGATTGAACGTCTTGCAAACATTTTTGAGCTCAAGCATTGAGCACCGATTCCGGCTGCGCTCCGGCTACCGGCTTGAGGGCGCCCGGCCTTTTTTCGAACTTGCTCAAAATCCGCGGCAGGATCAGCGCCACGAAAACAAATGCGGCGGTAATCAGTTTGAGATCGTTGGGATCGAGCCCCCAACGCAACGCGATGGCGACCAGCAGGCGGAAGAGAACCGATCCCATGACAGCGCCCGTGAAGGCCAGTCCCAAACTTCCCGGGCCAACCAACGCTTCGCCTATGATGACGCTTGCGAGTCCCCAGACCACCATGCCGATACCCATCTGGACATCGGCAAATCCCTGGTATTGCGCCAGCATCGCCCCCGACAGCGCGATCAATCCGTTGGAGATCGCCAGGCCAAGCACGGTCATGCTTTCGACGTTCGCTCCGAGCGCGCGGATCATCTGAGCATTGTCGCCGGTCGCTCTCATGGCGGTGCCAAGATTGGTCCGAAAAAAAAGATAGAGCGCCAGCCCGATGAGCGCGACAATGGCAAAGGCCATTAACAACATCGAAATGTCGCGCATGCTGACCGGCCATCCGCCGAGGTTGATATCGCCGGTGGAGCCTGACAACAGGACTCCCGCCCGTTCGGCGTAAGTCCCCACGGTACTTTCGGAAAGCAAGGGCACGTTGCTCTTGCCCATGACATGAAGATTGACGGAATAAAGCGCCGTCATCACGAGAATGCCGGCAAGCAGCGCCTGGATTTTGAAGTAAGTATTAAGGATGCCGGTGATCGTACCCGCAAGCACCCCTCCGGCAAAGGCGGCCGCAGTTGCCCAAAACGGATCGACGCCCTGCACCAACAAAACGGCGCAAAGCGCCGCGCCAAAAGTAATCGATCCGTCGGCCGTAATATCCGGGAAGTGAAAGATGCGAAAGGTAATAAAAACACCGAGCGCCAGCAGCGATAAAATCAAGCCGATCGTCAAGGCGCCGATCAGTAATGCCATGGGTCACTTCTCCGCGGAAATTTCTGCAATCGAGCCGATCCAGCAGGCGCCGCGAAAGAATTCACTCTGGCCGGCGCCCGATTCACGTTCGTCGTTGAGCAAGTGCAAGACTCCCTCCAGGTTCTCGACTTCGAACAACCCTCTGGCGGCCTCCTTGAGATTCGTTTCGCCTTTTTTGAGCGGATGGTATGAAAACGAGGCGGCGTGAAAGTGACCGGCGAGGTCGCAGTCTTTCGCCAACGGTCGGACGATGGGATTAAGGCGCGAGCTTTGCTTCGATGTCGCGACGCCGACCACGAGCGCCACGGATCTCGCGTAGGCGCGCTCGGCGGTGAATGAAAGCCATTGGCGAATCTGCGGGTGCTCGAAAGCGGGCTGCGGCGCGGCTTCGAGCGCGGGCGAACGGCGCAGGGCGGCGCCCATGAGACCCGCCGATTCGGCGATCATGGCGACGGCAATGGCATCGCTCCCGGCCATTTCCCGGCACGCTTCGACGATCTCGCGCAAGGTCAATTGCAAGGAATTGTCCCTGCTTTCAAAGTAAACGATTTTTGAAAAATCGCCGTCGCAAGTGAGGCCGTAAAGAACTTGCAACCGGGGCACGAAATCACCGGTGGACAGAACATAATCGGGGACGTTGCTGCCATCGGTCGGCAGATATGCCGCAACGCCGGCTGCTGCCAAGAACTCGCCAAAACGCGACTGGCAGTCCTCGAAATTTTTGCCGAATGCGCCCAAGCCGATTCCCAGTGCTTCCTGACCAAACGGCAACTCCTGACAATGCTCCTTGTGGAATTGACATCCCACCAGCAGCTCGGGAGAGCCAATGACGCGCGCGGTCATTTTACTGGGGCGGCTTTCGAGAATCTCAAAGCGCGCGTTGCCGCGCACAAAAGTCTCCGCTTGCGTAGGCGTGGCGACCTGAACGTCGCCGCTTGGCGCTTTCTCAAACAGCAGCTCGGCCACGCCGGCCAATTCCAACACGGACTGCACTGCTTCGGAGGGTTCCGATACGACAAATGTCCCGTGGATCTCTTTGAGTTGTTTATAGGTCTGGAACAATACCCGGATGCCTGCGGAGCTAACGTACTCCACCTCTTTCATATTGAGCCGGATAGAGCGAGCTCCCCCGCGCAACACGTCGGCCACTTCATCGCCCAAATGCCCGGCCCAATAAGCATCGAGCCTACCTTTCGCTCTTAACTCGAAAGTGTCGTCCAACCGCTGTCGGGTAATTTCCATCGCTATTGACCGATGACCTCTTCGGCTTTTTTTATGAGGGCGGGTGGAAGCGTCAAGCCGTTGTGCCGCGCCGCTTTGGTATTCAGAACTAATTTCGTTTTGCCGTAGGGAATGAACGGAATTTTGGCAGGGTTCTCGCCGCGCATGACGCGAGCGGCCAACAAACCGGCTTCTCTTCCCGCGTCACCGTAGTCGCGTGCCAAGACGACCGCTGCGCCATAGCGCGCCTGAGAGGATTGAAAAGCAAAGATCGGCAATTTCGCTTTGTTGGCGGCTGCGGCGATACTCGGAAAAGCCGCGGCGGTGAGGTTTCCCGGAATCTGGCAAATCACATCGATGCGCTGACTCGTCAAAGCCAGCGCAGCGTCTGCCACGTCGGCACTGGTATTGGCTGCCACGGCGACGACCTTGAAGTCAAGTTTTCGCGCCGCCTCATTCAACTGCTCTCGGTGGTAAACCATGTTGACTTCCGCCGGCACAAATAAAGTTCCGAGCACCCGCACGTCGGGCCGTATCTGGCGAATCAGTTCGAGCATCTCGGCATAAGCGGCGGTGTTGTAGACCCCGGTCACGTTGGGCAAATGATCCTCGTCGCTCCGGCCCGCTCCCGCCGCCACCGCGTTGGCCAGATAGGTAAAGACGATGGGTTTTCCCGCCGCGCGTTTGAGCGCGGCCTGCAGTGTCGGCGTCGACAGCGTGATCAACAAGTCCGCTCCCTCGGTGATCGCGGCATCCACCAAGCTGTTCACCGTCGCCATGTCGCCTTGCGCATTGCGAACGTCGACGACGTAATCCCGCCCCTCCTTCAAGCCGGATTCACGTAAGCCCGCGCGCACGCCGGCTTCGGATTCTTCGACATCTTGAACGTTGTTGTATTCGATGATTCGCACTTTCCACTTTTTTGCCAGCGGGCCTTGACTGTTATCGGCCGCCTGGCGCGGCGCCGCCTTGGTGCGCACTCCGGTTTCATTCACGAGAATATCCGCGCTGGCAGCGATGTCGTCTGGAATACGCCACGGATCCTTCAAGCCTCTCACGGCGAGTTGGTTGACCACCAATCGCCGCGGCGAGAAATCACGCACGGGTATCTGAGCCGGATCGGCGCCGCGAATGATGTCCACCGCCAATTTTCCCGTGAGTTTACCGATTTCGTGAAAATTGGCGCCGAGATCGAGGATCGTACCGCGCTCGGGATCGCCGGGAGAAATACCGAAAGCCGGAATGCGCGCTTTTTTCGCGGCGCTCAGGACCGAGTTCAAGGCAGAAAGTATCGTATTGTCTCCAGGCACCCACAACGCCTCGGCCCCTCGTGAAGCGAGCGAACTAGCGGCTTCAAGGACGCCCGATGAATTATCTACATGCGCTTCCAAAAGCTCGATTTGTAATTCCTGCGCAGCCTTGCGCGCCTGGCCGACGAACCCTACGGAATTCGACTCTGCGGGATTCCAGGCCACGCCCACCGTTTTGAGGCGCGGAAACATTTTACGTGCGAGCTGAAAAGATTGGTCCACAGGAAGAGGAATGCCGGTTCCTACGAGATGACGCGGGTGGTCCAACGGAGCATCGCGTCTAAGCCCAACGCCTGCCGCGAAAGGATCGGCCACCAAACCAAAGACGTGAATGGCCTTGCCCTTCGTGTTCGCCTTGGCCACCGCCTGCATGGCCGGAGTGCTGAAGGTCATGACCATATCGAACTGGCCGTCGGTGACTTGCCGCGCGATGGCGTTGAGCGTCGCCATGTCGCCTTCGGCGTTGTACTGGCGAAGCGCTATATTTTGCCCGTCGATAAACCCGTTCTCGCGCAACGTCTCGAGGGCTCCCTCGAGACCTTCGACGAGCACGGGTTGAGAGGACAAGAGGACAATCGCGACCTGGGGAACTCGCTGTGCCGCGGGTCGCCGCTGATGCCAGTCCGAAGCAAGCAGGAGCACCGCCGTCAGAGCAATGAGAGAGAAACCCAAAGATAATCGCGCAATCACCGAACGCATGGAACCTGTATGTCCATGCTACTTTTTACAGACTCTGTCAACAAAATCGCTAACCAAACGATTTGGCTCCAACCGAGCGCCGACCGATGGGTAGAGTAGAGAACAGGCTCATCATTCTTACTGACTTCCCTCGACTATAAAGATCACGACGAATGGATGCGAACATCCAGGACAGCAGCCCTGAGAATTTTTCCGGATGAATACCAGTTATTGCAAAGCGGCCGAATAGCGCTAGTCTTTGATTGTCTGAATCTGAATCGACCGATTCTAAAAGTACGCGATCATCGACGGCGTCCGGCGCTGCTCTTTGCCGGATAGGGTCAAAAATTCAGGAGGGATCTCGATATGAGCGGAGCGACTCCACAAAGCGCGCAGCAGGAAAGAAATGTAGCACAAGCCAAAGAAGCGTATACGGCGAAGGCATATGCGGCTGGAAGTCCTACTTCCGGCGTGGCGCCATCCACCATTCGGCGCCGCATCCCGGGGCCGAAGGATGTGCAGATCGATATTTTGTTCTGCGGGGTGTGCCATTCGGATCTGCACCAGGTGCGCAACGAGTGGCAGAACGCCATGCCGACAGTTTATCCCTGCGTTCCGGGGCACGAAATCGTCGGTCGAGTGGCCAAAACGGGGAACGCCGTGTCGAAGTTCAAAACCGGCGACCTCGCCGCGGTCGGCTGCATGGTGGACTCCTGCCGCACGTGCGCGTCGTGCCGCGCCGGCGAAGAGCAGTACTGCGACAGCTTTCCCACGCTCACCTACAACGGCGAAGACAAACATCTGGGTGGCGTAACCTACGGCGGCTATTCCGAGAGCGTTGTGGTGGACGAAGCCTTTGTCCTGCGCGTCTCGGATGAATCGGATCTCGCCGGGACGGCGCCGCTGCTATGCGCCGGTATCACCACTTACTCGCCGCTCCGTCACTGGAAGGTCGGCAAAGGCCAGAAGGTCGGCATCGTGGGACTCGGCGGGCTGGGTCACATGGGCGTGAAATTCGCCAACGCCTTCGGCGCCGAGGTCGTGCTCTTCACCACCTCCGCCAACAAGATCGCGGACGGGCGGCGCCTTGGCGCGCACGAAGTGGTGGTGTCAAAAAATACCGCCGAAATGAAAAAGCATGCGCTGAGCTTTGACTTCATCCTGGACACGGTTTCAGCGCAGCACGACTTGAACGCCTATCTCGAGTTGCTGAAGCGGGACGGCACACTCACCATGGTCGGCGCGCCGGAAAAACCGCTGCCGATCGAAATCTTTGGCCTGTTGCCGAAGCGGCGGCAGATCGCCGGCTCCAGCATCGGGGGCACCCGCGAGACCCAGGAAATGCTCGATTTTTGCGCCAAGCACAAGATCAGTTCGGACGTGGAAGTGATCGGCGCCCGGCAGATCAACGAAGCCTACGAGCGCCTGCTCAAGAGCGACGTGAAATATCGCTTCGTCATCGATGCAGCTTCGTTGAAATAACCGGCGAACTCGAAACACTTCGACAAGCCCGGCACTGCGGACTTGTGTTCAAACGGTTTTTTCCTGCGAGATAAGAAAGGATCCCAGAAGGATCCAGGTAAAGTCTTGCGTTAACACATCGTGACGTGAGTAGACCGTATCTTCGACGGTTAAATTGTCGGTAATCACGACGTCACTTTGACAGGTCGAAGGCTTCGTTCGCTTCCGACAGGAACTTTTGGACTTCTTCACGGCTTTTGCGGTCGGCGGAATCTTCGCAGGAGCACGGCAGTAGGGCGTGGACGTGAGGTTAACGCTTGTGTTGCGACAATAGAATAATTTGACCACCTTAGAACGGTATCTTAATCACTCCGCTCGTTCGTCAGTGCAACAGGGAGAATCTCACACTAGAGGTTGTAGAATCTCTTGGCGTTGCGCCGAGTATCATGGCTTTGTGCTTTCGTTGATATCCTTCCGTTCGAGAATTTCATTGATCTCATGCAATGCGTCTTCCATCGCGATTTCGAATTCGCGGGGTCGGAAAAAGGGACGCGAACCTTTTCTTGACGAATTGGCTTTGATATAGCGTGCCGCGATGCCTCGACGAGCGCGCATTGCTCCGGGTGAGCTGGAATCGCGCGACCGGACGAGCCGAACTTTTCAAAACCGGCGACGCAACGAATCGGCATGAAACCCGAACCTGAAAATGAACCGCAAAATGTGTTTGGACGACACGGACAGCCTGCGGAGGTCAAGATGAAACGCCTCAGCCGTTGGCGTGTATTCGTTTTTGCCGGGCTGGTTCTTTTCCCCAGCGACGGCAGCACGCAGGCCCCTTATTACGCGGGGAAAACCATTACCGTCATCGA
The DNA here is from genome assembly GCA_963745035.1 of uncultured delta proteobacterium. Classification (GTDB taxonomy): domain Bacteria; phylum Desulfobacterota; class Binatia; order UBA9968; family UBA9968; genus DP-20. Next base: position 55,785 of record CAVUVW010000014.1, read on the forward strand.
AGGAAACAGCGCGGGAGGTATCGCTGACTTAAGAACCAAATCTATCATGCAGTTTTTGCAAAAGTACATTCCCGGAAATCCGACGATCGTTACCCAATATGTTCCGGGAGGAGGGGGCCGACAGGCGGCCAATCAGGTCTATCGCGCAGCCGCGGACGGACTGACGATCGGCGCCACCTCGCCGGGCGTGCTCTCGAGCGCCGTGCTCGGCGAAACCGGTGTCGAATACGACCCTTACAAGTTCATCTATCTCGGGTCGCCTTTCAGCGAGAACATCAATATGTTCGCGACCCGAAAAGCTCTCGGCATCAACAGCCTGGAAAAATTGCGCGCTGCTTCGGGGATCCGCATCGGCGCCCAATCGGTGGGACACGTACAGTACATTCGCGGACGGCTGTTCGCCTGGCTCTTGGATATCAAAGATCCGCGATTTGTCGTGGGCTACTCAGGAGCCGAGTTGGATATAGCTTTGGAGCGAGGGGAAGTCGACGCGCGAGCGGCAACACTGGACATGCGGGCGCTGACGGAGTCCTACCAAAATCTCGTCGATTTCCATGTCATTCTGGAGAATCCCAAAGGACAGCGTCCCCCTCAATTTGCCCATTTGCCTGAAATCGAATCCTTCGTGCGCTCCGGCATCGAGAGTCGACTCATGGCCCTGGCGCGGACTTTTTGGGGCGTCGGAACGCTCAAGTATCTGCCGCCGGGCACACCGAACAAACTCGCCGAGATCCTCAGGCAAGCCGTTCGCGATACTTTCAAAGATCGCCAATTTCACGAACAGTATAAAAAAGTTATTGGAGTCTATCCGACGCCGCTGATGGGTGAGGAGCAGCAGAAACTTGTTGCGGCGCTGCCGCGGGATAACGAGGTCATCAAGGTTTTTAAAACCATCTCTGGAATAGATCCCCTTCCGCCCCGCAAGTAAATGAAATGAACCGTCGTTGCGGGCGGGGGGCCGACGCGAACACGCGCCGCCTTCTTGTCGCTCGTTCAACCGTTCAAACCATTACAAATAGGCATCAGGCGTTAGGCAACAGGCAACAGTAGGAGGCGGTCGGCGGCGGGGAGCGGAGGATGCAACTCGCCGGCGGCCATACTTGCAGCACCTGGTGGAAGCCTTTCATGTCGATTTCCGCCTGTTTGGGCACGACGCCGCGGTCCGGGTCGAAGTAGAGGGAAAAGTCTGCCGCGCGATCGCTTGGCTCGACCCCGTGGTATCGACGACCATTTTACCCGCGCGATCTTTAACAGCGGAGTCTCGCGTTCGTAGAACGTACCACTGCGGGCAATTATTAGTAGTCGGGCCGGTCATATGCGCGGCATGGCCCCAGTACCGTCATCGCGATGATGACGCGCCGCACATCGCGCTTGTTTCTGAACAGTCTATTTCCGCGGTGATGACTCCTCGATCGCTGGACTGGAGTCGCTGGCGCTTCGGGCAGGCGCTCACGGCTGATGACAGATGGCGGTGCTGGCGGCGCTGCTTGCCGGCGCATGCCCATATCTGGAATGCGACCGGAACTGGACGGTGGAGGTTGATAGCGCCGGCGCATGCGCTCGAGGGCGTAGTTCGCCAGCGGGATCAAAATGAAAATCAGCAGGAGAATAATCACTTCCATAAAAGAGCGTCCTCAGCGTCTTTGCCCGGACGCTGGATCTTCGCCGCTTTCGGCGATGGAATCGCGCATCGAAGTATCGGCCTGTACATTCTTCATACGATAATAATCCATGATGCCAAGATTACCTTGCCGAAACGCTTCCGACATCGCTCGCGGCACCTCGGCCTCGGCTTCAACGACGCGAGCCCGCATCTCCTGTTCCAACGCCACCGCCATCGCGCGGCGTTCCTCCGCCTTGGCTTGGGCAATCTGCTTATCGGCGTTGGCCTGATCGATTTGCAGCTTGGCGCCGATGTTCTCGCCCACATCCACATCGGCGATATCGATGGAAAGAATCTCGTAAGCGGTGCCAGCGTCCAACCCTTTGGTCAAAACGTGCTTGGAAATATGGTCGGGATTCTCGAGCACGTCCTTGTGCGACGCCGAGGAACCGATCGTGCTTACCATGCCTTCGCCGACACGCGCGATGATCGTCTCCTCACCAGCGCCCCCGACCAGCCGGTCAATATTGGTGCGCACGGTGACCCGGGAAACTGCGATGAGCTGAATGCCGTCTTTCGCCACAGCGGCGATCTTCGGCGTTTCAATCACCTTCGGAATAACCGACATTTTAACCGCCTCCAAAACATCGCGACCGGCTAGATCGATGGCAGCGGCGCGCTTGAACGGCAACGGAATGTTCGCTTTATCCGCTGAGATCATGGCATGGACGAGCCGCACGACGTTGCCGCCCGCCAGGTAATGCGCTTCGAGATCATTGAGCGAAATATCCAAACCCGCCTTGACCGCGCTAATGCGCGCGGTGATGACAGTGCCGGGAGGCACCCGTCTGAAGCGCATCCCGATAAGAGTCAACAGTCCGACATAGGCGCCGGATGCCCATGCCGCGATCCACAACGGGAGCGGAACCAGGTACAGGACAAACACAAGGCCGACAACGAGCAGCAGCAAGATCGCAATGCCGCCGGCGAGACCGGTTTCAAATCCACCCATCATTCAGCTCCTTTCCAGTTCATGTGCGCTGGCGGCGCACGACAATTCGATTGCCGTCGACGCGGCTTACCGTGACCGCCACGCCGCTGTCGATGAATTCACCGTCGGAAACCACGTCCACGCGTTGGGCCTCGATGTCGGCAATGCCGGCTGGCCGCAACGGCGTTAGCGTCGTGCCGCTCTTGCCGAGCAAATGCCGGTCTTCCTCGGGCGCCGACGCATACCCGGCACCAGGGGCAAGCCCCGTATCGAGAATCAACCGCCGCCCGAACGGCAGGCGCGGCAAAAATTTCAGCAAGAGCAGACTCACCGCGACCGCGAACAAAAGCGAAAAAACCACCTGACCCACGGCCCTCAAAATAAACTCCCAGCTCGCGCCGCCGCCAACAAGGCTCAAGCTCAGGCCCGCCAAGAGCGCGCCGATGCCGAGCACTCCGGCGATGCCGAAGCCCGGAATCACGAAAATTTCCAGAATCAAGAGCACGAGCCCCGAGGTGAAAAGTAGCAGCTCCTCCCAGCCCGCCAGCTGGACCAGCCAGTGACCCCAGAAAAACAATGCTAGACTGGCGATGCCCAAACCGCCGGGTACGCCGAACCCCGGCGTACGTATCTCGATGATGATGCCGAGCATGCCGACCGTCATGAGCAAAGAGCCGACAATCGGATGGGTTATAAAACGCACCAACTCTTCGGCCCAATTCGGCGTGAGTCGTCGCACTTCCGCTCCCTCGAGATCGAGCTGTTTAAGCACGGCCTCGATCGAGTTGCCGCGAAAATCCGCGATCTTGTGCTTGAGAGCTTCGTCGGTGGTGAGCGTCAGCAGCTTGCCTTTCTGAACGAGACCTTTGATTTCGATGTCCGCATCGACCATCGCCTCGGCAATCAGCGGCGGGCGCTTGCGCGCTTCCGCCGTGGCGCGAAACTCTTTGCGCACGTAGGAGACCGTTTTCTCGGACACCGCCTCCGGCGCGCCGCCCTGTCCCATCTGCACCGGAGTCGCCGCGCCAATCGTGCCGCCGTCGGCCATGGCGATTCGTTCAGCCGCGAGGCTGATCAGCGCACCCGCGGAGATGGCTCGTTTGTTGATGAAGGCAGCGGTTTTTACTTTAGCGTTGAGCAAGGCATCGCGAATCAGCACCGCCGCATCGACCCGGCCGCCGAATGTATTGATTTCTAGAATCACAGCAGCGGCGCCGGTAGCGACAGCCTCATCCAATACGCGCTGCACGAAAGGCGCGAGGCCGAGGTCGATCATGCCCTCGATGGGTGCGACAAACACCACCTTGGCGGATTGCGCCGAGAGGATTCGTTCCGGCTGGACGAGCGCAAGAGAACCGAACGTAAGGCTCAACAAGCCAGCACTCAATAACCCGCGGCTGATCTTGGCCCGCGTGCAAGCAAGCCTTGCAGCCAAGCGACAGCCGAAATCCTGCCGCAGCGCGTCTGTAAAAGATCGATAGTTCACCATGGACTCGCCACGAAGCCGCATCGCGATACTCGACAACGTAAGCAGTTGCCTCCCGGCACGGGCTTGAATGCAGTCACATTTATGGCTGCGGCACAGCTAAGCCATTTTTTTTCCGGCGGCAATGGGGCCCGCTTTAGTGCCGAAAGTCATATAACATTTGGATGCCATGCGATAGAGAGGCAAGTTTTTCTCGACTGATCGGATAGCTGATGAAATTTTGTGAGGCTGTCGTTTAGCCAGAAAGGGGGTCGAACTCGGGTCAGGCTTGCATAGATGAATTAACTGCAGGAACTCGGGTCGACAGCCACAGGGTCAGGTCTTGCGTTGCGACAACGTACTTATTTGATCGCCTGACAACGGTTTCTAATCGTTCCGCTCGCATCTTCAGTGCAACAGGGAGAACCTCACACTAGAGGTTGTAGAATCTCTTGGCGTTTTCTCCGAGTATCATGGCTTTGTGCTTATCATTGATATCTTTCCGCTCGAGAATGTCATTGATTTCATGCAATGCGTCTTCCATGGCGATTTCGTGTGGAAACTCCGACGCAAACACCCAGCCTGCGGACCGATCCGGTCGATGACGGTGAACGCAGGGACGACGTGATCGTGATCGGCCGTGCTTCTAGCGGTGAACCGCTTGGTCGAAGGAAACACCCGCTTCCGGCGGGACGTCGAAAAGCTCCCGCGCGTGCATCCAGGCCTGTGTCTTTTCGAACATTTCTCGTGTGTAAGGCTGCGGCACGACCCGTTCGCCGACCCCGAATCGCCGAACATCGACCTGGTCACGAAACCGCTCGGGAATCTCGTTGATGAAGTAGCGTTTGTACCGCTCCGGTTCGACGTCGATATCCGCTTGCGCCTTGACGAGGGCGCGCATGTAGCGTTCGACGTCTACCGAATCCACATCGCGATGAAACATGAAGGCCATCATGAACGTCGTCGAGACGATTCTCCGAAAGCCGTGCTGTTCCAAAAGGTATAATTGCGGTCCCCAGACGTTTACCGCCGGTATCTTCCGCGCTAAAGCTGCATCGACGCGCGACCAGGAAGAGCCGACAAATTTGAGAGAGATGTCTTCGCGCGCCAGAAACACCTCGAGCGCCTGCAGCGCGGAGTAATGACTGCCCGAATGGTATCCGACCGCGACGTCCGTGCGCGCGAGATCAGCGGGCAAGAAAACTCTCGAATCGCCCGGCACGACGATGGCCGCCTCACAGACGCTATAAGCCTTGCCCCACATAATCCCTTCTTCCACCTTCGCCGACTGGTTTACCGTCCAATGACAGGCACAACTTACATCGCCCGCGTCTTCTCCTTTGCGACCGTGCCCTTCCGCGTACCGTTCGAACGCGCCAAAGCGATTATCGTCGAGCGCGGCGGGCGAATCCACGGTCGCGAGCCGGGGCGTGTTCTTGCGGCTTCCTTCCACATTGAGCTCGTAGTCTAGACCTTCCGCGGCAAAATAGCCTTTTTCTTCGGCGACCCAATCGTTGAGCCTGCCGTGCGGCTGAATGATGAATTTCGCCATATATTTCTCCCCCGTCAGTGTTTTCTCTGCTCCAGTTTTAAAGTTCGTCTCTACCCCATAGAACCTGCGCGGGTTATCGTCGAGGATACTGTGGCCAAAAGAAGGCACCTTCGGGGTCAAGTTTTCTAATATCGCGATTCAGTACCGTTCCTTGCGTAGCTCATCGATGAACGTGCCGTCATAAAAACTCTCCGGCTTGAACTTGGCCACGGCGGGGTTTCTCTTGCGTTCGACGTCCAGGATAAACTCGATCGCCGCGCGGTCGGGCGCGAGGGTCTGGCTGAGTCTCGGCAGGATGATTTTCTTATGATATTCGCGCAGAAAGCCCGTGTCGTTGATCTTGGTGTATCGCGCCAAGATCTTCAGCGTCGCGTCTTCGTTCGCGAACATGAATCTGACCGCGTCCAGGTGCGCCTTGACGACCCGTTTTACGACCGCGGGGCTTTGGCGGATGTAGGCGCGCGTCGTCGTCAAGCTCGCTAACGGAAACAACAGCTCGTTGGAATAATCCAGAACCTGATTGAATCCCAAAGACATGGCTCTGAGGCTCGTCGGCGCCTGCAGCAAGATCGACTCGATGACGCCGGCTTGGAGAGCGGCCAACCGGCCCGAATCGGGAACCAGCATCTGGACGATGCGCACGTCCTTGTCGGGAATGAGGCCGTGCTTTTCCAAAACGATGCGCGAGGCGAAGTCGGGCCCGCCGCCGAATTGGCCGATGCCGAGCCGCTTGCCGCGCAGCTGCTTGACGTCGGTGATCTCTTTCGTCGAGAAGAGCGCGTAGTCGGTCTTGCTGCCGAAGTAGGCTACATAGGTGAGGTCCCCGCCGGCGGCGTTGGCTTGCAACAGCGCCGCCATGCTCGAGAGCCCCATCTGCAGCTCGCCGGCGAACATGGCCTGGCTGATGACTCGGCCGCCGACGATGAAGAGAACCTGCGCGTCGATATCGTGCTTCTTGAAAAATCCCGCTTCCTTGGCGACCCAGAGCGGCGCCTGCAGCCCGCTGAGCGCGCTGTAGGCGAAGTTGACCTTGTCCGCCGCGGCGCAGGGTCGAGAAAGTGCGCCGAGTATGACCATCAGAAGCAAACTCCATCGGATGCGTATCATTCTCAGATGCTCCTTAGCGACGTTCTTCGACGTACCCTTATCGACCTTGCGCTCTCCAAAATCAACATTTCTGCTTTCTTCAACGCGTTGCGCCTGCGGCCTCGCGCCGGTGGGCAGCGGCTATGACGCCGGCGTCCATTTACAGTTAGCTGGCGCTGCTGCTAGTCATCCTGGAACAACAGTTCCCCGTCATGATCGGCAATCACAATTGAATGCAAGAAAACGAGGTCGCGACGAATGGAGAGTTCTGCTTTAAGCAGCGCGTTGAAATGGACGCGCGTGATGTTCGCAGTGGTTTTTACGTGCTTTGGTTCTGTCGTTTTTCTTTCTGAGAGCCGGGCGCAGCCGGTGAAGCTCAACGTCAGCTATACCGGCGTGGGGCCGGTCAATCTCCCGGTGGTTTTAGCGAAGGAGGCCGGGATATTTGCCAGGAACGGTCTCGACGTCACCGTGATTCGCGCTCAGGCCGCGGTGTCGACGATGGCACTCATTTCAGGGGAAGTGGGATTGATTCAAGCGGCGGCGCCGGCGGTTTTGCAAAGCAATCTCGGCGGCTCGGGAGCGGTCTATGTGGCGGGCGGCTACACCGGGCTCGATTACTGGCTGGTGGGTCATCCGAGCATCAAGTCGGCGGAACAGCTCAAGGGCGCGATCATCGGCGCCGCGGGTCTTTCCGGCGGCTCTTACACTGCGACGCAATTGGCCGTGAGAAAGCTCGGGCTCAATCCTGCAAAAGATGTTTCCATTCTCGCGGTGGGCGGAACGCCGGAGCGCCTGGCGGCGCTGCGCACCGGGCGGGTGCAGGCGACGTCGCTCAACCCGCCGACGATCTTTGCCGCTGAGAAGGAGGGCTTCAGGATCTTGGCGGACGTGAGCGCGCTGCCGTTTCAAAACGTCGCGCCGGTAACGACCCGGCGCTTCATCAAGGAGCATCCAGACATCGTGCGCCGCTACGTGAAGTCGCAAGTGGAAGCGGTGCACATGATGAAGCGGGACAGAAAAACCGGCATGAAAGTCTTCATGCAGCTCATGGGTGGGTTCAAGGACACCGCCGTGCTCGAGAAAAGCTATGATGTGTCGATCACCGACGATAAGCTGCAGCGCAATCAATATCCTTCTTTAGAAGGGATTAAAGCGGTTTTGGAGTCGCTCGGCGACAGAGCCAAAGAGGCGCGTCCCACGGACTTCGTCGAGTTGCGCTTCATCAAGGAGCTCGAAGAAAACGGATTCATCCAAGCGCTTTATAAGCAGTGAGGGCTCAATCGGCCGTTCCAATCGTTACAGGCAGGGGCGAGCAGGGGCAGGTCTTGCAATGCGACAAAAGGGTCGGGACCACGTCCAGAGATTTAGCCCTCGACGGAAATCGGGGGCAGATTTGGCGGATTACAAAGATACCAAATCCGCGATTTCCTGATTCGCAGGCCGAGAGCAAACTTCTTCTGCCGGTCCACTCTGGAGCAGCTTACCTCGACTCAAAACCGCGATGTGCTTGGCGAGCGCCACTGCTTCGTGCACATCATGAGTGACAATGACCACCGCAGCATCGCTGAGCCGCAGTATTTCTTTGAAGTCGCTCAGCAACCTTTTGCGGGTGGGGGCATCCAGAGCGGAAAATGGTTCGTCGAGCAGCAGTAATTCCGGTTCGAGCACGAGGGCACGCGCGAGGCTCGTCCGGCGCGCTTCGCCGCCCGAGAGGGTGCGGGCAGAGCGCATGGCGATGTTGGCTATGCCTAAGCGTTCCAGCCACGGTTCAAGTTTTTTCTGGATCTGCTTTCGATCCAAGCCGCGTAATTTGAGTCCGAGCGCCGCATTGCCATAGACAGTATCGTCGAGCAGTAAAGGCGCTTGGAGTACATTCGCGATTCGTCTTCGCAACGTCAGGGAATTTTGCGCCGTCGGCGCTTCGCCCAAAAAGCAGACACTCCCGCTCGTCGGACGTTGAAGGAGTCCGATCACCCTGAGCAGGGTGGATTTCCCTGCTCCATTGGCGCCAATGATCGCCAGGGTTTCGCCACTGTGAATGTCCAGAGCCGGGATGTCGAGGACCGTTGCCGCTCCATAACAAACCCGAATATTACGAAGCGTTAGGAGAGGAGGGGCCATTTGGTCCGGCCCCGCTGCGCTGGGCCAAAAAATCATTCAGCAAAACAAAGATTCAAACAAAAGTTGGAACAATGACGAGGTCATGAGTTTCGACGCTGGTCTTTGCCGATCACGGAAAGAGCAATCTTTGTTGCCGCATAGCCTTCTCCTTTTTTGGGTCAACTAGTGTGCGGTGACGATTCGGCCGGACCCGGTGGTGTCGTACCCCCCTAATGCGTCCACTCGTTGGCGGAACTCACGGGAGCCGAGGATGCCAAGCAACACCTGGATCCCAGGCGAGAAGAAGCGCTCTTTGGCAATGACGACATCGAAACGCTCTCGGGTGAGAGGGATAAAATCCACTCCAAGCGACTCCGCGGTTGTGCGGGTTGCCAAGCCGGCATCGGCAGCGCCCCGCAAGATCCGCCGCGCGACTTCGAAATGCGTTGTGACTTCACTCTCGTAACCGGAAATCTTCTTGCCGTGCAACTTGGCGCGCGCCAGCTCCTGATCGAGATAGATCCGCGTTCCCGAACCGGGCTGGCGATTGATGATGCGTAAATTCGCGCGCCCAAGATCCCGGATTGCTTTTATGCCTTTGGGATTCCCCCGCGCCACGACAAGGCCCATCTCGCGATAAAAAGCCTCGACCACGACGGCGCCGGGTGGCAATAACCACCTTCACCAACACCGGCCCGCCGCGGTTCCAGCAGGTGCGCCGTGGCAAAATCAGCTACGCCGCTGTGAATCGCTGCCAGACCGCCGCTACTGCCGACCGTGGTCATAAAGAAGGAAGCGGATCGTGTTTGTGCTTCGTAAAGATCGTGCAGGATCACGAGGCTTGGGTCGTCGCTCCCCGCGGCGAGAAGAAACACCCGCTCTATGGCTTTGGCCCTTGGCGCAACCAGAGCGCAAGCGCTCTCCTCGATCCACCGGTCGATCAATTGCTTCGGGAAAGTCCATTTGCCGGTCACCCTCGTGCAAGGAATCTTGCCGAGTTTGGCGAGGGAATAGACCTTCTTTTCGTTGATGCCCAGGTAGCGCGCGACCTCCCGGGTGTTCATGAGCTCGGCCATGGATCTCTTAGCTAATTGTTTTCCCGGTGAAAAGCAATAAACTGACAAAATCTGACAAAAACTCCGTCCCAAGGATAGTCAATCCAAGCAGCTCGTGCTAGGCGCTAAGTATGGCGACGAAAACGGTCCCGCATTGCGGTGCAAACCCGGCCGGGTTCACAGTCCAGTGGGTGGGGGCGCAGCGAGATGTCTTGCGAGGCGACATCGGAGGGCACGTCACGCTCGCCCTCGTTCTCGGACCTGAGGAATCTTTATGGGTTGGGACCGGCAGAAGGCCTTCAGGGTGAGGTCTCCGTTTTCGATTCGGAACCGTCGATCTCCCGGATCATCAACGGAAAACTCCAAGTCTATAGGGGCTTCAACGTGAAGGCCTGCTTTCTCGTCTATGCCCAAGTCGCCGCCTGGCGCAGCGTCACGATACAAAGTGAAATCGCCGACGAAGAAACCTTGGAAAACTGTATTTTGAACTTAGCATCTGAGTTCCATATCGATGTGAGTCACCCGTTCCCGTTTCTGATCAATGCGACACCCGTACGTGCGACGTTTCATGTTCTCGATAAGCGCGACGGGTTTCCGCACAACCCCGAGCTTCATGAAGGCCAAGGTTCGGTTCGCACTCGAGCGGCAAACTGTGGAGGTGATCGGCTTTTATTCGAATCGGCACCGTGGGATCTTTACACCCGGTGACGCAAACGTCCACATGCATATCAAGAGCGCGGACGGGCGCATGTCGGATCATCTTGAAAACATTCATTTGGACCGGGGAGCGACGCTGGCCGTTCCCCGCGTGGAGGGCAACCCATGAAACTGAGTGCGCGCAACATCCTCAAAGGTAAAATCGTGGAGGTGAAGCGGGGGCAGACGACGGCTCACGTTAAGCTCGACGTCGGAGGAGGAATCGTCATTACTTCGTCGGTCACGATGGAAGCGCTGGATGACCTGAAGCTTGCGAAGTTCTCTGGTTTGTTCTTTTATGTGTAGTTTATGTGTATGTCGTATACAAGATTGCGTCGTTGTTATTCTTTTGAGATCGTGGACATGCCTAAAGCTGATAACCGCGTATTATATTTTGCTGAGACATCTGTGACGAGGGCTCAGCGGCATAAAGTTAAAGCACTCGAATAATGATGGCGCGGTCTCACCATGAACTCGACGAACTGGCCACCGCCTGATTGAGCGAATCAGCGGGTGAAAGAAGACGAACTTTGACTATAATCAAGCGCCTTGCGCCAGGGATATCAAACAAATCCCAGCCGACGGTCCATCAGTAGGAAAACCAATCTGCCCTCAAGCTGACCGGCCGTTTGGATGGCAGCAATCATACTCGATCTGCTCGTCCGCGTTCGGCCGGCCTCTGGGCGTCAGGTCGAACAGGGTCCAAAGCGGCTCGACAGTGCCCATGTGCCGCGGGTCCTGACCCGGATCAGTCGGCTCGAATAAGAGCTCGGACGCCCAATGCAGCCGAATCACGCCGTCAGGCCATCGCTTGAATACGGTCATGATCGGAACCTGCTGACCGTCCGCGTCCTCGCCATGATAGTCCCGCTTGAAGGTGTTGTTCGCAGCCGACAACAATTTGATGTGCTTCCATCCCTTATCGCGCGCGAACGCCGCGACCCGCTCGATCGGCGCCTTTGCGACGACGGCAAGGTTGCCGCCGAGCCCCTCGAAATGGGGCATCGTTCCCTCCCACATGTCGATCAGCGCGGTGCACGAAGGGCACGGTCCCTCGGCGAGCGGTACGTGCTCCATGGAGCCGGCCGTCGGCCCGGGCCGATTGTCTTGGGCATGGCGGGGGAACATGTAATGGTAGAGCATGAGCGTGTCCCGGCCGCGGAACAGTTCGGACAAGCGCACCGTCGAAAGCGCGCCGTCCGCACCGATGCAGTCGAATGAATAGTCTTCCGGCACTTCGCCGCCGGCCGGCAGCGCCCTCAATTCAGCTGCGACGGCCTCCATTTCCCGTCGCAGCGCCACCTCGCGCTTTAGCAGCGCAGTACGCGCACTCCGGTAGTCCGGCGTTTCGTGTGGGAAAGTTACACTCATGCTTTTCTCCTTTCGTTCCAGCTCTCACCCTTTGTCGAACCGAATGAGTGCATTTCGACATCCTACAAAGGATGTCACATCTTCACATGGGGAGAAAAGACGCATATGCAGCCAAATGGAATCCAACCGACACGAGAACTTAGTATCCTGAGAGCGCGGCAGGCACGTCGAATCCGTGCGCCGGAACAGAAAATTCTTTGAGCGGCTCCGACGCATAGGCCCCAAGGACAATCACCCGTTCCTTTTCGGAACCGCGACGCCGGGAGAACGGCTCTTTGCCCAATGCGAGTAGTACCGGCAGCGGTCCAGAACCCAAGCTGAGTTTGGCGGTGGGAGCAATATGCGTTGGGTATGTAATGTCAACTTTGGACTGGAGCGAATTCTGCGCAACGAATGGTGAGGGACAGTTGGCTGCAGCTGAGAGGAGGAATCGCTGCAATTGGCTCGATTCCTACTTCAGGTGGAAAGAAATCGATGTTACGCGCGCAGACAGTGGCCGTACGGCAAGATATTAGCCGCAATCAGACTCAGACAGATCCGACATGTTGCCATATTCGTCTGGCCCGAACTCTACTCACCCTAAATTGGCAATTTGTCGACGACCTCGGCGGCCTCGTCTATCGCCTCATGTGCCGCATCGCCCGCGACAGGCACGATGGAAGTCACTGCGCCGACCACGCGCATCGGCACGGTGACCAATTTGGTGAGAACACAACCGGATAGCAGGATCACCCCGATCAGCAAACATAACGCTTTGATGAATCGCATAATAGCCTCCATAGGTTTCTATGGCCTCGCACAGCATCCATACTGTCAATTTAGTCGACGCCGCCCCATCGAGTTAACGCCTCCTCTGACTCGCTCCTGTCGCAGCCATTTAACACGAGCGAAACGCTTCAGAAAATCATTGAGGAAATGGATGAGACTGAAGCGGGGAAGCCGCAAACGAGTACACGTGATTTGTAGTCAAATTCTTTTCTAGTGGTGCCGTTGATCAGTTAACCACGCTCGCAAATCCGGCACTATCCCGCTTGCCTCAATATTTGGATAGAGCGGCCAGTAAGTTCCGCGTGCCCGCAGGCGGCTGTACTCTGCCGCTAAGAATCTCTCCCGGCGTAACCGGATTGCCGTAATACGCGGCGTTGGCGTCATCTCGCGTCCCTATACCCGTGCCCTCGAGCGAAACGCCGGCAAATAATCCCTGACTCCGGCTATAACTGTACATCGCTGCCTGTAAAGCTACGCCGCCCTCGGCGCTGCGTCCTAGAGGACCCGCCGCTACGCTGAGGTTCCCACCAAGCGTGACGTTGGCCTGTTTGGCAAACGCGTCAACAGCAGCCGGAGTGTTGAGGACAATAACGAATTCGGTGATGTCGACTCCAGCTTGAAAACCGATGCCAAGTCCCCCCGTCCTGATCGCGGAGGGAGCGCTCCAACCTTTTTCCGTCCGCGCAACGACAACTCCACTACCGGTCCTGGCACTACCAATAAACCCGGCCCTTGTGACGGTGAGAATCGCCACACCTCTGGCTGCCTTTATGACAGCGGGTGGAATTCCTTTCTCCGGCATCGCCTCAAATCGTTCAATGATGGCCGCTGCTTGATCAACATCTGCCTGCATCGAATCGTGCGGAGAAACCGTAGCACACGCGCTGAACAATGCTGCGGCGAGCACACAAATAATTGCCTTCATGCTAAGACTCCTTCGCAGAAAAAATTCCACCCGGTCAAAATAAGCGTATTAGTTAAAATGCGGCGAATCAAGGAGTGTTTTGGCCAGCCTTTGTGGATTTAGTGGATTTAACGCCAAATGCCGCCTGCAAGCCCGGGTGGCTTCAAGCTGCGCTTGATTAGGGATCGAGTCGTTTCCTCTAATCTTTGAATACATAACAGTCGTCGATTCAAAACGACACGAGGATTAATAATTCTCGTAGCACGTCTAAGCAGCAGAGAACAAAGAACAATTTCTTAGCTTTGCCATTACTTTACTGGTCCAAAATCCCGCTAAAACGAATCATTTCTCGTCTGACCAATCGAATCCGCTATTCTCAGCGCTGCTACAATTCTCTCGTTGACCGCTGTTGGGTCCACGAGATAGCGTAGGCGCTGCAAAGAACCAGGTAAAGACGATGGTAAACGGAAGTGTCGTCGGCATTTTCATCTCCCCTATTGCTGGAGGGCAGATGCAACAGGTGCAAACCGTCCAAGCACTCGCGGGTGCAGGATTGGCTGGCGACCGATATTCGACAGGTACGGGTAGCTTCAGCCGAAAGCAAGTCGGGAGGCGGCAAGTCACTCTAATCAATTCCATTTTCTTCAAGGACAGCGGCTTTGAATATTTTGAAAGCCGGCGCAACATCGTAACGCACGGAGTCGAGCTGATGTGGCTCATCGGGAGAGAATTTCAAATTGGAGAGGCGCTATTTCGGGGTCAGCAGTATTGCGACCCCTGTCTCCGGCCCAGTCACCTCTCAGGAAAGAAGCATAAGTTTCTCGAAGCGTTCCTGGATCGCGGCGGTCTAGTCGCGGAGGTGATTGAAGGGGGTACAATCACAAGAGGAGATACGATCATCATCAAGGCGTTGCCTCATGAAGGCTACTACTACAGAAACCGCCAAAATTAATGCTGATTATCTCACACATTGAATACCCCCAATCCAAGGCAAAATAGCATCATCTCCGTATCCTGTGCTCATGGCAGGCATACGCGGCAAGAGCGGCCCATCAGGCAACCAGAACGCCTTCGACATGGTTTGGCGGGCATTGCAACAACTACGGGTAAACGGCTCGCTGACACCGGGGATTAATCAGCCGTATTTCTTGACTGCTTGCTCGATTGCGCCTCCAGCCTTAGCAAGGTCGTCAGGTACCATCACGGGATGAATCTCAATCCTCGCATTGAAAGCGAGGAGCCACGGCTCCACGATTGCGGGAATCAGGGAAGCGTCCTGCATCTCAAGAAAGAGAAACGCCGTCCGTTGACCATTGTCGTCCGTAAAATATACGGCCTCGGGCTTCAAATCCGCCAATATGGATTGGATGGTCGTGCCGAGCTTTCCCGCTTTCGCAGCCGCATTTCCGGCTTCGACAGGAATGTTCACCTTGACTAGAAATCGCATAGATCACCTCCGCATTATTTGATTGCTTTTCCCAAGATATCCCTTTCATGAGTTAGGTGGTCTCCGCCGTTGGATCAGGCTTGCTGCCAGACTTTCTTTCATCTCCGGTATGCATCACCGGTCTTTTTAACAGGACAGTATCGCTCTGCGCAGCGTACGCCACGGCTTCCCATCCCTCGCGCCCGAAACCGTTCAGAATATCTTCGTGCTTTTCTCGTTGATGCGGTTCTGTCGCATCCACAAGCAATCCGAGCGCGACCAGCTTGTATTCCCATTGCATAAAAATGTCCGCCATTCTGAAAAGTTGTGTGACTTTGCTACAATCGAAATGCGGTCCCTGATGAAAAAGGATATCAGAGACCCCAGAGCATTGTAGATGGTCGGAAAAAAAGAACACAGTGGATCCCAATACCATTGCCTTCCGGCATAGTCTTTCGGCAATCGAGCGCCGCCGCACAGAGGGTGAGCTAACCCATGACGAGCAGGATGTCCGGGCCGGGATTCTCGCCGGACTGATCGCAGATAAAGGCGGAGAGCAGCAGATCGGCACCGCCGAGCGCATTCTGGCAGAGATCATCAGCAGCGACGTGTCGCTCTTGGTGACGGTGAATCAAGCCATAGAGGGAGTTCTGAGAAATAATCAGAAAGCGCGAGAGAACCCGAAAGCGTTGACGCAACTCGACGGCTATAAGCGCGACCTGGTGAACAGTCTCACCGGTGATCTACACCGATTTGGCTTCGACAGGACTCCGAAACACGGGACGAAATCATTGGCCGGGCAGGACGAACCGTAGCGCTCCAGGTACGTGGAACAAGTCCCATTTTTGTACGTCCTCAATCTAAGTAAATACTTTGTCGGCGCTTCATGTTAGCCGTCGGAAAACCGATTGCTCGTTCAATTTGCCTTCGGGAAACCGATTGGTGGTCCAATATCCAATTCTGTAATTCGCCATCCCTCGTTGAAAAGCTCGTACGTGGCAAATACGACAGAGACGTTGGGATCTTCATTGCCAAAACAAGCTAGGACCTCCGTGGGTAATTTGTTGCGCTTCCATTCCCAGAAGGCATAGATCTGCTTCTTACCTGGTCCTTCGTCCCGTATGGCCATGACGAGCCAGACTCGGCGATCATGATTACCCGGCACTTCAACTGCCAAGCGCGGAGGACCTTGTACAACGGGGAAATCTTGTACAACCCGCGTGAAGTACTTCCTTCCGTCTGGCGTGAACTCAATGCCGCGTCCATGATTTCTCCACATATGATTTTCTGAACCGCATTCTAGGCTTTCACTCGTCAGTTCTAGCAGCAAGCCGCTACCGGTTGAGAAAGTAAGTGGACTTTTGGATGTCGGTCTGTGCTCGTGACCGAGTGACATGTTTTTTCCCGCTGTCACAAGCGACACTGAAGAACAGGCCTACAACCAAAAGCACATAGAAGTGGCACATAGGTAACAACTCCGCATATCCGTCTCTCACTTTGGGACCGGAATTGCGAATCAAATTCAACTGCCACTAGCCGTCTCGCACATACGAGGTACGGGTTCAGCAAATTACGTCTCGCGTGTTTTGGCTAATAGATGGCGCGGGGAAATTGATTCCTCTGCCCACGAGATGAGAAGGCAAGCCGCAGTTTAAGTATCTGCTGCGAACGTGTACAGATCAGCTCCAGTATCCGAGCCGTGGAACAAAATAGCTGACCGATCTTGGTAAAGACGGGTGAAGCGCGAGTTCCTGTAATTCCTGTGCTGTAAAAACTCGATGACTTAGCTCTGCATCGGCTTCTTCGTAATCTAAAATCGCAAAGTTTTGGGTCCAAACGATCCGGAATTCATCGACTTCCATTCTGTCGGCAAAATCGCCTACTGCTCGCAATTGCTCGGACAACGATGATCGAACTCGGTTCGCTTGTACGAACACATGGGGTTTATTTGTCCGTATTAATGCACTCACCCGCGAGAGAGCAGTTGCATCGAAACGAAACATAACGTCGCCCACGAAGACCCGATAGACGTCACTCTTCACATCAACCTTGAAGGTCGTGATCTTAGCAGTTTCGAGAGCCTGTCCTATAATCTTCAGAGATCGAGAATGAAGCATCGATTGCGGCCTGTCAGAGATGGACGATGGCGCAACCCTTATGCCATATGATTTCGTAGCCGATCGTAGACGAATTCGGTATTCATGGTAATTCTTAGCGGCCATTCCGTGGCAGACAGTGCGTGTCAAGCCGACAATCATTGACAACGAAGCGGGAAGCACCGAGCGCGGCGCTCTAGTGGCCTGAGTCCATCCAGGAAAGGGCGGCGTGAATCCGACCATGGCGCTCCCAGCAATCTCTTCATCTGAGCTGAACTTTCAATTAGACTGTTTGCATATGCCCGAACGCAATATGGCGGCACGGAGGTACGCTGAAGAACTGAGAACGATCGGTCAAGCGCTTCAGGCCAGAGGTGTGACTGCGTTCGAGCTGCACAGCGTTCCCGCTGGGTATTTCATCAAAGAGTTGGCCGGTCGGTCGTCCTCTACGCAGAACCGATTACTTCGTTTTTTGAAGAATAGCACTGAATCGACGACCTACGGTTTTGAACTGACTGAAGTTCAGGCACTCTCAAGTGCTGGCCGCGCTCGGCGCTCAGCAACGGACCAGATTCCCAATTTTCGTGACTTGTCGAATTTGCTTCGTACCATCGGTGCATATATGGATTCAAAGCAGGTGGAATTGATCGAGCTGCAGAAGAGGCCGATTTCAATCTCACTTGCGTATCGCGACAAGCTGGGAAACGAGCAGCGAGAGGATAGGACCGTGTCATCGTTCCACAATGTTTTTCGTGAGATTTTGATGACTCGTGCTTCGACGCCCCGATAGCGGCTCGATGGTTACGTGCCGGTTCCCGGCGCCTCTCTTTTCAAGGTCTCACCCGACGGCTGCATGCTGAAAATCGCCGACTAAATCCCCTTCCCAACGAACGCGCTGCCCAACATCAAAAGCGTTGCGCCTGGAGCCCATCCAGGAGAGGGCGGTGTGAATCCGACCGCAGCTCTCTAAACCTGATTGACGAATAGTATCCAGGACCGGAGATGCCGTCTCCGCGACAGGAATGGCACTTCGTGCACGAAACCCGTCATAGTTGACATGCAACCGTTGCGATTTCGGAACGTCGACTAACTGTCAAGTGAGGAGCTTTGGAGCACTCTGCTGCACAACGACGCCATCTTGCACAGTTCACCGCCACACCCCTTCCGTGTCATCTTTCCGTCCCTGATTGGCATCTCTTGTGCTCCTAACTCGGGAGAATTCCAAGGAGCTATCAGTCATGCACGACCTATTTTTCTTGTCGGCGATCTCAGTAGCCGTATTTCTGTTTTTTCTGCCAACCATCAGTAACCTGCTGAGCCGCAACAGAACCCGGGAAATAGAGCGGTTCAGAACGGAGAATTCCGAGTCGGACATCTGGAGCTTTGACCGTTCGAAGTCGAATAACGTCGAGACGAGATCTGCTGACGACTGGGGTCTGAATTAAGACGGAAGGGAGGAACGTCATGTTCAACGACGATCCGAAAGAGTATCTGATCTCATTCAAAGACTTCTTGCTTGCGCAGCAAGCTGAAAACGGAGATCCCGCTGCTGCCGCGCTCATCGCAGAGATTGAGCGAGAGCTTTTGAAGCGCGTCTGAGCCCTAGCTGTAAACAATCGGGAGGTCGGTCATTTGGAAGACTTTATAGTCTTCGCAGTGGACTCGATCTTTTTGCCGCGCCTCGTTAAACTTTTTGGCAACTGACCGTCCTCATCTTTCTTTTTTTCTGTGAACCAACCGGTAACCGGACTTTCTCTTCGCTGTATTCTCTAAACCGGACGGGAATTCGCTAGGTTGACGACCAGAGTTTTCTTTCGTCGCCTTTTTCGTGCTTTTTCCTTTTGTTTTCCCGTCTTGCTTGTCGACGTACGGCAGCAGCGAAATTGGGTGGCTGAAACACGGATTGAACCATCCCCAAGCCGCATTGAGGAGAGAAGCCGAAATTCAAATCTGCTGCCGCTGGATGAGCAGGCGTCAACAAAACCGTACCCGAATGAAACTTCCCAGAAGACTTTTCAACATGCATTGGGGTAATCCTTACGCCGGATGAGTGGAAATTTTTGGCTGAGTCGGCCCGGTGTTTTGGTAGCACGTCGCCAGTTAATGACCATCTGAGGCCATTTTCTGCGAGGCATATGTTTCGCTTTCCTGTTCTCCAAAAGCGCCGAGGAGGAAAATTTTTTGAACGCCGAAATCAGTCTGATCACCCACAAGCTAAAGGAACGAATTGTTTGTTTCCTTGGGGCCAACCATGCAAGAACGGGAACGAATGAGCCAGTCTCTTGGAGAGGAATCTGGATTGAGTTCGGGGTGGATGAAAATGAATTCTGCGCAGCCTTGAATGCCGCCGCACAAGAAGACCCTCCAGCCATCGTTTTCACCGATTCCGATCACATCAAACTAAACTTAAAGGTAGGATCCGGGGCCAAAGTCACACGGAGAGGTACCCCGACCCTTGAAACCAATGATTCCGTAGCGTTAACGAGACGAATCTTCGGCTTCTTCGGCAGATTCAGTTATCGACAACCGCGGCAGGGCGAACGTCATCTCGGAAGCATACCATCCAACAGCTAGGCTTAGTTTTATTATTAATGACGCGACGCGCGCCATAAGTGACCAGCATTGGTCGTTAACTGAATGAATCCAAGCGCCTGGAGGCGGCTTTGGGTGGCTCAATTTACCGATTCAAACCGATTCGAGCATGGTTCTGGTAAAGTTGTGACAAAGTAGATTTGCAATGCTCCGGTTCTTTGCGGGTTTGCGTCCAATCAGAGCGTGGGAGAGCGAAATGGCTTACTCCAACGCTGGCGCCCCGAGAAGTGGCCCTCGGGAAAATGCAGACGAACTGCTTGACGATGTCCGAACCGACCACGCCGCCTGAAGAGCGCCCTGATGAATGTTCCCGCCCAATACCTCTTTCTGGTTTCCACAACTTGGTCGACGTCGAGCCCGATGCGGACAGCCCACTCGCGTATCTCTGGAGCTTTTGTCTTTGTACTCAGGAACAAACCAAATGATAACCTTTACTGGGGGGCAGGAATCACAGGGTCGAGTTTCCGCTCACCATACCCAAACCGGGGGTCGAGAGAAAGCATGGCCTGTTCGACAAAATGGAGTTCCCGCACGCTTAAATATTCCCGGTAACCGCCCACTATTCCACGCCTCACTTTGAACGAATCTGGGTCCCCGGGATCCTGCGGAAGCAAGATTCCCTTCTGAAATTCGCGGCTAGCCTCCATCTTTTTCATATTGTCAAAGCTGGAAAACCGAAGGCTGTGATTCAACGCTTCCTCATTAATTGCATCGAATCCGAAGAATTTCAGCAAAGCCTCAAAAGCGGCGCGCGTGTCCTGCCGGCAGTTTTCGTACCGCAGCAGCATAAAATTGTTTTTCTCCCCCCACTCCCGGATCCAGGTGTTCATGACATGAATCACGGACACGATCCCGAACCGAGGGTCATAGATGAGATCTGACAGCGTCCCATTGAACTGCCGGTCACGCTTGCTCAACTGAAAGAACAACGATACCAAAATGTCGCGCGGGTCACGGGAGAGCAGCAGAATGGGTTTGCAATCGACTGCCTGGCGCGGGACTAGGTGCTTTCCGCGAATCGCGTCTATCAAGTTTGCTGTACTACGATGCTTCCACAGGTCGTGTGTGAAAACGAAATCAGGCAAACCGCTTGCGATGATTTCGTCTTCGTCTAACGTAAACGGGTGATGCTGAAGCGCGCAACAATAAGCGTGCAGAAACACTCTCAGCCAAGTGCGCCCGCTCTTCGGGATGGACACGATGATACCTCGCGCCGTCCCATAGCGACGTCTCCTCGAACTAAAGTTGCGTCTTTTGACTTTCATCAGTTTCCATGCGGCGCAAGGCACTTCTTTTCTCCGATCCACTTTCCTACATGATCAATTGCGGCGTCGCTTCCGCCCGATGATAGGAACAGAGAAGTTCACCGCGCGCGTCATCTTTTAGTTTCAGGGCGCCCCGATTTAATCGAACGTCGGCGTAGCCTCCGCGGAACGGTCTTGAGATCTTCCTGGCGCACAACTCGCGCCGTCTCTGGATCAATCTAAGCGGGCTTTCAGGCATGTTCCGCAATTTCCTGTCGATTTTGATAATTTACCGTGTCATCAAACAGACGACACGAGGAGTTTAGGTTCTCGCGCTGTGTGTAAAGGCTAGTGAAAACTGTCAAAGAATCCCGCATCGATTTCGTAGATCGTGCGTGGCTTCAAACCCAATTCAAGTTGTTCAAGCATTAGAATAAGTTTTTCGCCATCGACGAGTTCAATAGGAGGAACGCCATCCCGAATCGGACAAGCCCAGCTTTTGTGCAATGACCGACCTGACCTCGTCTGGTCGGCCAGATCCACCCAGCTGATGGAGCCCTTCGAGCACAGGGCCAAAATATCTTACAAATTGTGGCGCTCCGGAAACCGACTTTGCCATCGTACGGATATAGCCCAGATGTATAACGATCTGCAAATCTGGGAACCTCCATACTATTTAAGCTCCCATCCAGTAGAGTTCACCGCGCGGTTCCGGTCAATCAGCTTCGAACTAGACCGACATGAGGACTTGATTCTAAGTTGGTAAAATAAATTCGTCGGCCGTTGCACCGACGACTGGCTCCGACGTCCGGCCCAGGGACAATCAACCCGTTCCTGATCACCCGCCCGCCGGGAGAACGGCTCTTTGCCTCGCAATGTCAGTAGCACCGGCAGCGGCGGTCCAGGGCGTGATTACAAAACGGAGCTTCGTTACAGCTAGCTCCCAAAAGCCAAACCGACTAACGCTGTTGTCATGTGCTATACCGTGAAATGACCCGGCTCGCATATGAACCGTCTGCTTTCCCGAACGTGCCAGATTGTCGCAATGCTCGTGATCCTTACGTTGATCGGGAGCTACTTTTACCTCAGGTTCATTGGGCGGAGCCATCCAATTGCCAAGTTGATCGGTGCTTATAACTACCATATCGCTACACTCGGGGACTATGTTCGATACAAGCGAGATCCAAACCGCTTTTATAATGCATACTCTGCGGCAGGCCTCAGCTTTGATTGCGAGCGAATTCGAGATGATTTCGTGAAGCTGACTCAATCGATCATATCGCCAGAGCTATCGATATCAACAGAAACAATGGTCTGGCGCGAAGGCAGAGCCCTTCATCTTGCCGATTCCAGCGTCGCTGACGATGAAACGTTCGCCGCGTGGAAGAACCAAGTAGTCAATCTAGCTATGATGCAGCATCCACGTGAGGCGAGCCACTACGGAACTCTACTCCAAGCTCTGTTCACATCTGTCACGATAAACGGAAGTAAGCCGGGTGAAGAGTTTAGCGTTAAAACCAAAAGAAGCAGTAAGTTTGATGCATGCGAGTGAGTCATTTAAGGTGGACAGTCTGCCGCCGTCGCATTGGCCTGCCAGATTGAGCGGTGAGCTGTGCGTCGAAACCGGAGAAGCCGGGTCCGGTTCCGACGACCAGCTAGAGGGACAATCAACCCATTCCTTATGATCCGCCACACCGGGGAGAACGGCTCTTTGCCCACAATGTCAGTAGCACCGGCAGCGGCCCAGACCCATGCTGAGTTTAGTGCGTGGGACCAGGCCCTACGGGAATACGCGGACTTCTCTTTGCTATCGTTCTGGCGGAACTTTTGATGGAACGGGCGGAGTTGGTCTGAAAATCGCACCCGCCCAACATATATAACCCGAGAAGGACGACCTTGAGCGTTAGAGGAATGGGCTGTTATCTCCAGCCCTATTTAGATAAACGTGTTCGTCCTCAGTATCAGTGATTGCAAGATAGAGGATCACCACGCCCAAAAGAGCCAGAATAACTAAACCGATGACAACGGCATAAAACATTAAACGCTATTTTAACCCAAGCCGGCGGAAATATCGAGCTTTATTTCACAGGCAAAAGATTGCTGTCTCCGCTATCCTGTGTCCCATGGCAGGCATACGGGGCAAGAGCGGCCTCCCAGGCAACCAGAACGCGTTTAGGTCGCACAGCGCCGGGTGAACGGCGCTTTTACGCCCAGCAGAGCAGTCCATCCGCGATGAAATCCTAAGCCCGGGCTGATTACAGACAAGGGCGGTGAGGCACAGATCAGCACAGCTATGCGCGTGCTTGCCGAGGTGATCGCCTCGGACAGCTTGGCTGGTCGCGGCGAACCTCCGATCGACGTAGGCCCCCGGCTGCCGATCTTCCAGAGCTTTACTCAAATAGATTGAAAGCGGTGATCACCAGCACAAAAAGAGGGAGTACAATCCCAGCGATGAAGTAAACAGCAGATGACATTCGCTCATTTTATTCGCACCGAAGCTGAGAGTCTAGTTTTTTCTCACCTGTGAGATGACGACGGAACCGAAACGCTTCACAAGAATCATCGAGAACATGCCCGAACAGGATGTAAGCTAAGACTTCTTTAAACGAAAACTGCTCATAGCGTTGTCCCATCGCAACACCTTATCCGGAAAGTGTTGCACTTCGTCTGTCAATGTAGGGATTGCGGGGCCTGAGAAAGGTCGGGCGTTGCCGAGAGAAAGCAGTTGCTCAATGCGGCCGATCTTCGCAGAAATAGAGGCGAAGCTGAAGCAAGGAGTCCAGGCTCAACGGATATGCAACCGAGCTGTGAGCGACCTTTAGTGTATCCGATTTGATCGAGCAACAGTCGTAGTTAGCTACATCCGGCCCATGTGTGGGATCTTGCAAGGGCTGGGTCGGAGCTGCCAAAGATCCGCGATGGGGTGTGCAACCTAAATTACCCTCTCAATTCACGCATTGAGCAAACCCACAATTGAGGCGTTCGAGATTTCTCGCTGCTTTCTCAAGAGCGTTCACCTGCTTAATCAGATTATTGCTACCTTCATATTGCTCTTTTGCCTTTATATGAAGGTAGACTCCGTCACCGAGAGCACGCTTGGCCGCTGCGGTCGCCGCCTTCATACTGTCCCGTGCGATCTTTGCCTCACGGGATGCTCCTGCCGATGTATACGCCGCCGCTGCTTTGTCCCACAATTGACTAGCCTTCTGATAATTTTTAATTTTCTGCGGCCAAAACTTTATGGTCCCCTGCGAGGTCCAGTACGTCGCCGGCATCGAGAGAGTTTGACCTATTGCCATGGGCAACGATCCCGGTCTGAATCTCATGGTTTCTTGCGATCTGTTGGCGAATTTTGGCGATCTCCTCCCATTGCTCGGCCGTTTGCATGGAGTTCAATACCGAAGTTGCGATAGATTCTTTCGTAAAAACGGAAGACAAAAATATCGCAGCAATAACGGCAATTAGTTTCAAGGCATGCGTTTTAGTGACTGACCACGAAATTAGGATAGATTTGGAGCTGCCGAGCGTCATGACACTTAAATCCTTTCGCAATGTGTTGCCCTCCTCGCTGCATGTGTTTTCAAGAACAGGTACGCGATGGCGGTGAATACCATGGCGAACACATAGTAACTCGCAACAAACTTCACCTACCGTTGTAGAGGGCTATAAGTCGGGCAACCGAGGCAGTGCTCGACCATTCGAACCGGGGTTTCATGCCGAGCGGAGCGGCAATGAATACTTTCCGGCGCTGATCTAAATAAAATAGGCAATCGCGTGTCTGTGTTCGGTTCTTGGAATAAAGATAGGCAGCAAGAAAAAGACCAGAAACAACTGACAAACTTCTTGGTATTATCGGGGAAGATAAACCGGGACAGAAGACTCAGATGTGATCTAGTTCATCTAGTTCAACAAAATTGATCGGCAAAACTATTAAGGTGGGACAGGTACATTTTTCTTCTTAGTTAAATATTGCACACAACCGATACTCGGGCCGTGAAACGCAGATAGAATCGGCGATTCACAGGCAAAATAGTGGTGTCTCCGGTATCCTGTGCTCATGGCAGGCATACGCGGCAAGAGCGGCCCATCAGGCAACCAGAACGCCTTCGACATGGTTTGGCGGGCATTGCACAACTACGGGTAAACGGCGCGCTGACACCGGCGATTAATCAGCCGTATTTCTTGACTGCTTGCTCGATTGCGCCTCCAGCCTTAGCAAGGTCGTCAGGTACCATCACGGGGTGAATCTCAATCCTCGCATTGAAAGCGAGGAGCCACGGCTCCACGATTGCGGGAATCAGGGAAGCGTCCTGCATCTCAAGAAAGAGAAACGCCGTCCGTTGACCATTGTCGTCCGTAAAATATACGGCCTCGGGCTTCAAATCCGCCAATATGGATTGGATAGTCGTGCCGAGCTTTCCCGCTTTCGCAGCCGCATTTCCGGCTTCGACAGGAATGTTCACCTTGACTAGAAATCGCATAGATCACCTCCGCATTATTTGATTGCTTTTCCCAAGATATCCCTTTCATGAGTTAGGTGGTCTCCGCCGTTGGATCAGGCTTGCTGCCAGACTTTCTTTCATCTCCGGTATGCATCACCGGTCTTTTTAACAGGACAGTATCGCTCTGCGCAGCGTACGCCACGGCTTCCCATCCCTCGCGCCCGAAACCGTTCAGAATATCTTCGTGCTTTTCTCGTTGATGCGGTTCTGTCGCATCCACAAGCAATCCGAGCGCGACCAGCTTGTATTCCCATTGCATAAAAATGTCCGCCATTCTGAAAAGTTGTGTGACTTTGCTACAATCGAAATGCGGTCCCTGATGAAAAAGGATATCAGAGACCCCAGAGCATTGTAGATGGTCGGAAAAAAAGAACACAGTGGATCCCAATACCATTGCCTTCCGGCATAGTCTTTCGGCAATCGAGCGCCGCCGCACAGAGGGTGAGCTAACCCATGATGGCGAAGTTCTCCAAGGTTGTGAGCTGGAGCACACAACTCCGGAAGCGTGGGGCCAAAGAAAGTTATGAGATAGCAACGAAGATCGATCGCTATGAGAACCACAGCCTACGAGGCACACCAAAGGGAGCGGCGCGGGATTGCCGGGAAGTCAGAGATGCGAATTTCCTTTCCCGCGGCTATCCGCAAAGAGCGAAGCTAATTGCGGAGCGGAGAATATATCTTGCTGCCGTCCGGTTAGCCGACACATTAATGCGGAGCTATTTGCGCTGAGCTTCGAAAGTGTGTAACGGAATCGCCCTAGCAAGGTGAATTCATTGTCATCGAACAGAAAGACCGGCACCTGAGTCATTGGCTCCAAAATCCCCAATGCCTCACTCTCTAATGCCTGGCGCTGTTTCAAAATATGAGGCCGTGCGTTCTCTAAGTCCTCTTCACTCATCGAGCTGATGTGCTGAATTAGCATTTCGAGCGTCCGCGCCTCATGCTCTAACTGCGCCAGTTTTTGGATGTCTGCCTCGATGCTCATGTTGCCCCCTCATGACACACTTTCAGGATAAGGCAAAAGTTGGGAAAGTGAAGGGCTATCGACAACTAACTAGCGGGAGTCACCCACTCGGCACGTACACCAATGGGCAGCGGCGGATACCCGCAAAGGACGAAGCTAATGCGGAGCGGCGGGTCTAGGTTTCAGGGTTTCGATTAGCAGCGACTCTAGGAACTTTATTCGGCAAGTAAAGAAGCAGGGCCGGGTGCTTAATTTGACGGTCTTTTACCGCTGGATCCTGTACAGCTTAGTCTTGTCGCTCATCCTCTGGTCGGGTT
Source organism: uncultured delta proteobacterium (assembly GCA_963745035.1). Classification (GTDB taxonomy): domain Bacteria; phylum Desulfobacterota; class Binatia; order UBA9968; family UBA9968; genus DP-20. The sequence continues at coordinate 82,520 of CAVUVW010000014.1, forward strand.
TTATTTTTTATAAGCTTTGCTGAAATCCAACTGAATTCATTGTCGGATGAGCGCATTTGGGCGATTGCTTTCAGCGCTGAAGGGTTGTTCACGTGGTATATTTTCACCTCGCTAATTATATTCTCAATCTTTGTCACCGTGGGTCTTATACGTCGACGTTAAGCCTCCGTGGCTGACTTCCAGGACGTTAGGAAAGAGAAGGAGGGCGCACGCGCGGAGCAGGTGCCACGCATTCTCGTACTTGGTCCAGTCGCAGATCACTGGCCCCGTGTACCGTCCATCCGGTCGGATGTAAATCCACTCACGGTCTGGCAGGTCTGAGGCGGGTACAACAAAAAACCTTCAGCGGCGGCTCAGTGCTGGCGAAGATGAGCACCTTCGGTGCGTTTCTATTCTTAAGTCCAAATCTGAGTTAGTGCGCTCCTCCTTTCCAGATTTGAGGAGCGCGACTTCGACGAATCGAGCAGAGGTGTCCATTTACCAAAACCTTCATTTGAGCCTTTCGGCATAGGTTTGGGGCATGGTTCTCACGCGCAAGGTATGGCTAACCCGAGGCGCCGGACCGCCGATCAAGCTCTGCTCGGCTGATCATGGGGCAGCCGAACTGGACTAATCCCATCATGTGAAGCGAGTCACGCCACTTCGATCCGTAAACTACACGCGGAGAATGAGACGATAGGGAGCGACCCGTGGCCAATGCCGAAGCTTAGAGCCTTCTTTACATTGCCGGGATCGGTGCACGTCGCGAAAATTCTGTCCCAGACTGTCAGTAAGGAGCCTAGGTTAGAACGATAATGTGCCGGATCATTGCTGTGATGGACGTGATGATATCGAGGAGTCACAACGAGATATTCCAACCAGTGGGAGTTCCACGATACGTTCATATGCATCCAGTAGTTGCGCAGGATGTGCTCCAACACACTGAGTTGGAAGAGCCAGAGAGGAGCACCGCTCAATAGCGGCCGCGCGAACACAAACGTGACATTGAACAAGAAAATGTGCGGGATTGAAGTGCGAACTCCTACCAACCAGTACATGTAGTTCGGATACTGGTGCCACCTGTGAGTTCGCCAGAAGTGATTCGTGTGCATCAGGCGATGAACCCAGTACAGCCCGAAATCCTCGACGATGTAGAACAAAATAAGTTTATACACGAGCGGCAATTTCATCAGACTGCTCGGCACGTAATTGGGAACCGGAATGCGATCGGAGATCGGCAGCACCAACAAAAAACTGAGGTTGTATACTCCGAGGGCAACCAAATCGCGGAAAAACTGGCTCGATATGGAACATTTCTCGCAGGAAAAAGGTACTCTGCGGAAAACGTGATCAGCCCCAAACCCCAAAAATCAGATACGGACGCAATTGGGCGCTCAACTTATCCTCCAAATCCAAAAACGGAAAGTACATCAATGTTGTAAATCGGCATCTCTTCCTAATTTCAGTCGGCTGCCAACACAGGAAATTCACTCGGGAAGCAAACGGTACCCCCCGGGACTTAAATGGGGCGGAGTCGTTAGAATCTCGTCAGCTAATGTTCTCTGTTGTGATGAGCTTCGATGAGCGCCGGATGCGCTCATCCGGGGGGTACGAACTTGATCTTCTAGTATTCGGAGAACTCGGCACACGCTGTAAAACCGTGACGTTGTGCGGTGTCGAAGATCTCATCGCTAATTTCACTAGGGATCGCGGTCGGACTCCAGCCTTTTAGACGAGCAACCGTCAGATTCTGCAGAAGCGAAAGAGTCGCTTACGGCAAGATAATTCGCCCGCTCTGTGCTGAGCTAAGTCTTAAACTCCTCGTCGGTGATGATGCCTTTAGCGATCAGAGCGTTGCTAATCGTCAGTCATAGCCAAAGTACTTGCCATGAGCTGTTCGAGCCTCACTCTGCTGGTTTTTGTTTCCTCAGCCATTGTTGCTCCATTCGGTATTCCCCAGTGAAGCTACCACAGCCACAGAAAGCGATTCTCTCCGCACCGGCAAGTTTTGGGACGCAGCTGGCCGGTGCGCTGTTTCGGCTAAGTAAGCGGGCGACTCTGCCGGAAGACAGTTTTAACGTTAAAAAGAATGAGCTCCTCACACACGGACCCAACTTCCTCAAAGTGATTTCACCTCTATGTCAAATGCTCGGGCACCCTGATTGCTGTACTAGGTTGCGTCCAGCGAGGTAAGTGATGATGTACGAAGTTCTAATCTCGACGACCATAGCGATGATCCTACTGCCACTCAATTTCTGGACTGCAGCAGAAGTGGTAGTGTTGGTGGGAATGATCAGTATGCTTTGGGACCTTCGCGATAATGTTCTCGGCGATTATGAGCTTGGCCCGCGCGTTGCCATTCGCCCCCAGCGTGCGCACCACCAGCTGCTCCTCTAGGCTTGACGTTGCTGCTTGACTCTCGTCGGCCATTTAAGAGCGCCCCTGCTGCCATAATGCCTGCCTCACGTTCTATTGTTCAGGTTTGAACGCTATCCAACCGCAAGCATAAGAACCCGAACGCATTGTTGGACTCGAACGAAATTCTGCCTCCGTCAGCAGTTGCTCAATCCGACTTTCCGGTACAAAGTGAGGCCCGGCATTCGTTTTTTCATGTTAACTTCCACTTGCTCCCATGTCAGCCCGGCCATGCTCTTATGGTGCCGCCATGCTGCGAGAAGTAACGGTGATTCCGACGTCGTGTTTATCTACGAGCGCTAACGGGCGGCCCGCCTTAGACGTGTTGAGATTGAACGAAGTAGTTTAACTTACCTCCACCATCGGGAATAAAGTGCAATAGCATTCCTAACAGTGCCGCATCATAAGACTTATCGATAGGGATGTTCATCTACGTAATCCCCAAAAGTCGGATGCTCGCTGAGTGCGTTTTGCGGCTTGAACCTTGTTTTGCCACCTCCAGCATGGCTAGAGCGGGGCTCTACGTTCATTGCGGGATGAATAATCTCGTAAAAGGGAAATGTATTTCGGATTCGTTGGGTCAGGTCAGAACACGGCGGGCGTTAGCGTTGTGCCAGGCTACGTCACTGTGCCGTCAACAGGCACAGACAACATTGTTCAATGACCTTCAATCCGACACGCCGAATGACATGAATGCGAGGCATCGACCTTGCTCTCAGGTGAGCCGCTCGCGGGAACTGATGCTCACCGAGCGCTGATGCCAAAAATGATCAAACACGCAGAGTGGCCTCTTTTTGAAGTAACGTGCGTCCTATGCGGCCACCGCAGTTGTCGTGAATGTCGCGAAGTCTCCACTTCTACACTTGCCTGCTGTCGATGTAGAGAGCGTGCGATCACAGTCATAGAAACCTTCGCTTCTTTTTTCTCCAAAACCCCTCCGGGAACGACCACGACTGGCCCGGCGTGACATCTTATTCCGGCTTTTCCCTGTCGTTAACAGCAAATCTGATGTTAAGCAATTTGTCGTACTGAACAAGAGTGTACCTTGTCATGTACCTCGGACCGCGTACGTCGTTTCGTATTGGTGAAGATTGGGTGGAACTGTCGTTAGGCGTGCATCATCTGCAACGATCACGGTTTCTTTTTTGTGCTGGCATCTATTCTGCACCTTCCTATTTGAAGGTGCCTCGCCTCGGTATACTTCCGAGCCTTGCAGCCGCTGAAGCGTGATTTGCTCGGTAGATAAACTCAAGCTTCGGCAATAGGAGGGACATATGACTCGAGTACATTATCTCATGCTTGCCGCGGTTTCTATTTTAGCGGCAGCCTCAATCGTCGTGTCAGGCGCTCTTGTGTTTAGGCTCCTTTTCGATGAGGTAGGAATTAGCCCACTTTTTAGCCTGCTTCTGCCTTTGGTCGGCGCCTCCCCTTTAATTTTGATAGCACTTAGATTTTTTCGGAAAGCCGAAACGGAGCGCGCAACTCAGCAAGTCCCAGTCTAATAAATTTATTCTGAATACGTGAAGCTGTAGCACGACCAAATACCCTTTGAAGTAATGGCGGCGCCGAATTTGACGAGTTCTTACATATCAAACATGTTTTGATCTGGCTGATGTATTCGTTAGACAATAGTGTGCTTTCGAAATCAGCCACGCACCGCATATCGCAGTAAAAAGCTTGAGGGTGAATCCTTCCATCACCATTCGAAATGCTATCGTCAACGAAAATATGGCAACAGCAACAACACTGAAAACGAGTCTTGCGCGCAAAGTCATGATTTCCTCCTTCGTGGATGCCGCATTACTTTATCATTCCAGCTTTCGTTCGCTTGAGCACGGATTGTGCCGTGGACTTTACGGAAGTTTAAAGAGATTGAGGAAGCAAGGTGTAGGAACGGGCGCGGCAACTCTGCCTGAACGCAGCTCGTTAAATATATTCAGGCCGGATTTGAAGTCCGCTCAAGTCGGGGTGAGCACGGGTGCCGTCTACGACGGCCATCGGGCGTAGGCTTGTGAAGGAAAACTTTATCGCACGATGTAGCGGCACTCGGCCGGAAGCTTAGCGAGCGGTGTTGAGTCGATCGATCTCGGCTTTAACTGCCGGGTCTGGTGCGCCAGTAGCGCGTGCCAAGGCGACCAATCGATATTTCAGCAAGCATCTGACGGTCGCATAAATTTCCGCTGAAGGCGCCCCGCAGTTGTTGCTGCTGTTCCTCGCGGTCGGCGCCGATGAGCAGGACCTCCGCCAGCTGGCTCAGCGTCACGTTCTCGCGGAATAGCTGAACAAGCCACGGCGGACTGCAAAGCGGATCGAGCAGATCGAGCGCTTCTTTCACCTCAGGTATATCAATCGGTCTTAGCCTACACTCCAATAAGCGTCTTCGATGATTCTGCGATCCTCCAGGTCCTATCGTGTCCACGTCCATAGACAATCGATCTTTCGAGAAATGCTGTGAGAACGAGCATAAACGGTTTGCACGTAGCCCGCGAAACCGGCTCTCCGGTAACTGATAAGAATGTTAGCCTTAGGCATCAAAACACTCCACCAAGTGATTCGTTTATAATAAAACTCGACTCTCGCCGACAACCAGAAGTCGCAATTTGTATGCTGCCATGGCATGGCTGCACGGTGCCAGCAATGGTTTTCGTCACATGCCGGATGAGCATCCAAAACCACACGAGGACGATTGGGGATTTTCTTAGTGGATTCGGTAACTCTAATCTGGAAAAGCACATGGGGCGACGAACGCATTCGAGCCGGTACGTGAAGCGCGGTCCAACTCCGACGGCAGACAACACTCAAAACCGCTCGAAGAGCGCCCGGAAATAACCTTTCTCGCCTTCAAAACCCTATACTCGCTACAAGGTACTGCGCTCTGATCACGATAGCTTCTGTTCAGCAAGATGTTTTGGAAAACCGCAGAATATTGCGTGTAATCACCAATGCTCTGAGCCCATCGCATTCTGTTCTCGCGTGTTCCGCTCTGAGCGGCAATCAAATTTGTTCCTGCTTTCATTCATAGTGCGCGGTATTGGACAGCGCATTGTCGGTGCTGACATCTTAGTGTTAGTGTCGTCGCGCGTTGGTCACGGTCCCGAACTAGCTATGGCGATGTGCACCAACTGGGGTGATTTATTAAGTAGTCAAAGAATGACTCTCAGGTACAACGAAATACAAGGAGTCCGATAGATGCCATCAAAATTCTGCTCCGTCGCGCGAGGCAGTAATGCTTCGACAATCTTGACCGATTCCTCTGGCCAAGGAGTCGTCGAGTTTACCCTAACTTTCTTACTCTTATTGGTGGTTGCCTGGATTCCAGTGGATTTCGGTCTCGCATTTTACTCCAGCCAGCTCGCGCATAACGCCGCACGCGAAGGCGCGCGTATTGCTGCTGCCGATTTGACGCTCCTCAGCGGAACGACCAGTTGTACTCTACCGTCATGCACGGGAAACATTCTCAAGGAAACAGCATCAAGAGTTTCTGCTGCACTCCTTCCTGCCGCGACCATTGCCGTGAATTTAGAGCCCGATACGGGTACGAACTGCAATCGAATGGTAACTGTCACGGTCTCCGGAACTTATAACTTTTTCTTTTATCAATTTCTGCGTTGGTTTGGGGTTTCGGGAAATTTAAACAGCACACCAATAACACGGCAAACGCGCATGAGATGGGAAGGCCAATCTGGATGCTCGTGATTCGTTGACCACTGAAACAGGGAGGGCAGAAAAATGAACTCGCTAAGAGAAAGTCGCACGAAGACTGGCAATCAAAGAGGTCAGAGCATTGTCGAGATTTCCCTCATTACTCCGCTTCTATTGATAGCGATGTATATACCAGTCGATTTCGGGATTTCATTTTTTATGGGTAACCTCACGCAGACTGCGGCTCGAGAGGGTGCTCGAATCGCGAGCGGACTTCCGAAAAGCGGCGAAGTTCCAGATCTATTCTTCAGCTCCACCGAAGCCAATACGGTGAAGACAGAAGTAATCAATCGATTGCCAACCTATCTTACGAACAAGACCGTGACAGTCACATTTTACAGCGGAACCGCATGTATGGAATTTGTCCAAGTGACGGCCCAGGGACAATATAGATTTTCTATGTACCAGTTTATGCAATTGTTCGGCGGCAACGTTCCGGACTCCCTTACGATCTCTCGGAGCACTCAGATGCACTACAAGTATCAGCCTTACACGAATAACGATTACTGTACGGCTGCGACCACTTACGGACCCTTCTCTGCTTAATCGACGGAGGCTCATATGCAGTCTGTAAAAAATGAACGAGGCTATGCCCTCGTGTTTACGACTTTGATGATTGTTTTGCTTCTAATCATGGTGGGGATGGGTTTAGATACCGGCCATCTTGCGTACATCAGGTCTCAAGGACAGCCGGCCGTGGATGCGGCGGCTTTGGCTGCAGCTTCCGCCGTTCCCAGCGGAAATTGGTCGACGGTCATCGACCGAGCCGCGAAATTTAATCCCGGCGGAACCAATCCTGGAACCGGGAATAACTATCTCGACAGTCCGCACAATCAGATTAGCCAGAAAAACGTAACACTCGTGAAGTATGATAACGGAACCAAGGAATTTACGACGTCAGGAGTCAACATCAACAATGCGAATGGAGCACGAGTGGCGTTAGAGAATAACAACCCGTATGGCGGAAGTGCTGGGAAAGCCATGAAATCGCCGCTGTTTTTGGCACCTTTGTTCAATTTATTTGGTCAGCCGACAAAAACCACCGCCGATGTGAGCGTGAGCGCGGTGGCGGTCAATCAGGCCCTTCCCGGACTGCCGATCGTGGTCGTACAAGGTCTCTGCGGGAGCACTGACGCAACGCTCGATTTCCAGTCCGGTGGTAAAAGCACCGCCGGTTGGGAAACCTACCAAATCTCCAATGCGAGCACAGATGAGATTCGCGGCCTCTTCGAGAAGCTCCCTTATTGTGCGGGCCAGCCCGAAATCGATGTCGGCTATTGTGGAAATATCGCCAACGGCGTGAATGAAACTATATATAACGGTCACATCAAGCCTATGTTCGAAGCAGATCCGAATGCCTGCTATTTGATTCCGGTCATCAAGAGCGGCGGCAACTTGACCCAGTGTCAAAAAATAACGGACTGGGCGAGTTTTTGCCCGCGATCGGAAAGCCCCGCACCCCGGGCCCGGTTTGCTCAAGGGAAGCGTCACTTGCGGCCAGAGTCCTTGGACCTCGCGCGATACGAAATGTTACGTTCAGCGCCTGGTTCGAGACAAACCTTCGGGTATGTAGGAACTTTAGGAAGGTAATTCTTTCTGTATCCCAGTACTTCATGATGGCGTACACGCGATTGGATGATCAAACATGCTGCATGCTAAATCGTTAAGAGTAATTGGCCAGGTGCTGGAAGCCGCGCGGATTCCGACCTTCGAGCTGGAGAAATATGGTCCAGAATACATGGTCTGGTGCGATTCGGTTGCGCAAGTAGCCGAGCTGGTTGTGCGAAATGCTCTCCGGCAAAAAAATGATACGCCAATTGACCGCCCAACAACTAATCGGGTCTTTTGTTTCAGCCCGGCAGACGTTTCACGGCTCGATGCCCACGCCCAAAGACAACGACGTCATCAGTCGTCATCAGGTACGCCGGTACTGAAATTACTATCTCAAGGACTCCGTACACTCGGCGATCATTTCGACCGCATGCAGGTAGATGCTTTTCGTATCGAATGGAACGTCGGCTCAGTGAGCGTTGATTTCCAACGGCTTAACAGGGAACGCAACTGTATGACGCTCACTGCTGTGGAACTGCAGCACCTGTGTGAGCACACGAGAGCGCAAAGGCGAAGTACAGGTCGAGTCGACAGCGGTCCACTCGGCTGGTACGAGGGATAAAAAGGCGTAAAGCTGACTGCGTCCGTGTTGCGCCGGGCCGACCCGCGATAGAACTTCACCGGCTATGGGACGTTGTGATTATATCGACGAACAACATCAATCAGCTTTCGCAGATCGCGACTGAGCTCCAAACGAAATTCTCCAGGATAGGTCTCCACGTGCTAGACCACCCAACGCTAGAGGGTTGAGCCAAGGAAAGCTACTAGATTGCGACAAAGATGGCTTATGAAATGCCAACCTATCGGGTACGCCGAAGTTTCAGGCACGAAATTGTCGGCAAATCAGGGATGCGAATTTTCTGACTCGTGGGTACCCGGCTAGGGCGAAGCTCATTGCGGAGCGGAGAGTCTAGCTAGCGGGTCATCGCCTCGCCAGCATAGTTCAGTGATAGATATCGGCGCGCTACCTCCTGAAACGTTTTCAAGGGAGTGGGCTTGTGTAATATCTCCGAAGCTCCGGCTGCGATAGCACGCTCCACCTGCACTGCCCCATGGGAAAAGGCGGTATTGACGACCACCGGGATGTGTCTCGTGGATTCATCTGCTTTAAGCCGCGCCGTTGCTTCATCTCCTGTCATTCCCGGTAACCCGAGATCCATAAAAATGAGGTCGGGACGCTTCGCATGGACTTGTTCTATAGCATCGAGACCGGTGGCCGCTTCGGCAATCTCGTACCCCGAACGCCTGAGAATAAGCGCCAGCAAATTGCGGGAGTCACGGTCATCTTCGACCACGAGAATCCTCTTTGTGGCAGCCATGGCGTTCTCTAGTACGCACGAATGATGCCCGCCGTGATCCATCGGTCCGTGCGCGCGATGAAGGGGATCGCCTGGCGGGTTTAGGACGTTTTTGCCCCCACATGGACAATATGGGAGCCAGTGTCGGTGCGCGGTGTTCGACTAATATTGACCACGGCAGGACCTAAACGAGCGGCAATTGTCCCGGCCGGCAGTAGCCCGGCTGGGAGCCGCTTGATACATGCCGGAGAGTCGTTCTCGGGCGCATTCACGAAGTTCGATACATCATGCGCTTGCATCCGCTCTGCCGGCCACGGTCGTAGTATCGAATGCGGACCATGGTTGCGCTCAAGCCACTGCCGGCCCGTTGCCTCATCACAGATCAGGGGCATTCGGTTGTGAATCGGACTTATTAACGCGTTCGGCTCGGTCGTGATGACCGTGGAGGAGTGGAGCGCGTCGCCGCCCTTGGGTGGCGCCAGGAATCCCAAAGACCCGCGAAGACGAACGGCCTCTCTGCTCATCAGATGAAACCAAACGGGACTTTGCGATCACCATCCCGCCATTTCTAATATCTCCCCTTCCGCTGATTCCGAGCAGCAAACAAGGATCGAGCTGACGGCCTCCTCGTATTGGCGGGGCCGGTTCTCACTTCTCATCGGACACAAGTTCTTGACCTCGCGACGGAGAGCCGTATTCCCGCGATATACAACTTTCCAGACTTTGTCGCAGCTGGTGGGCTCATGACGTACGGCGTGAACCAAAACGACTTATCCCGCCGCGCCGCAACATATGTGGACAAGATTTTGAAAGGGAGTAAGCCGGGAGACTTGCCCGTGGAACAGCCGACGAAATTCGAGTTGATCATCAATCTGAAAACCGCCAAGCAAATCGGCCTCACGATTCCTCCGAACGTGCTGGCACGGGCGGACCGGGTGATCTGGTGAGTTGAGTTTCCGTTCGAACCTGTACCGGCGAGGAATTTGGACGCGATTTCCCGGACCAAAGAGTGTAGAGCCATACGACTAGAGCCAACGCGGCTATGAGCAATATTAGCTTGAACAAATCTTGAAGCACGCCGGTGAATCCCAGACGCACTCTAAGAACGCGGTCCTACGGAACGCTGCGGCTCCGCACATCGGAGTTCTTAAGCACTGGAGGTTTGTTGCCTTTTATCACAATCCACGCCAGCCGATAACGACAGCCCACACAGCGCCCATTGACGGCCTGCACAGGCGCGTTCTTCTGCGGCTCGCGCATGGTGATCCCGACGTAACTCCGCAGCGCGGGCAGGATCTGGCGAAGTAGCGGGGCCATGGTTTAGGTCAAAGAACCTATTTATCGTTAACGAACTTGCAGAAACAAATCATCGCCGGTTCTGATCGCCCGGTATAATGCCCCAAGTCCGACTATCTGCTGGATGATCTCGTCGCGGGTTGTTGGTTGATCTTTAAGCTGGCCCAACTCCGCCGAGAGCGAATCGATTAGCTCGGAGAGCTGTTTCAGTTGGTTATCTTTGTCCACCGGAATGCGCCTGCGCTTGACGAGGTTGTTATTTCCTCTGCCCGCCATAAACGCGATCGAGCTGTTGCCAGTTGGGATCGTCCTCCAGCCACTTCGGCAATGCTCCGTTGTTTTTCACTTTAAGCCTATTTTCGAAGGCCAAGAATCGCCCACGTAGAACTATGCTCTCCTCGTTTATGCGAAGCTTGGCCTTACGATCAGAATCGCTAAGATTCGCTTTGCTCGCCGCCGCGCGAACCGCGAGCTTTTGTGATCTCGCTTCGAGACCTTTCCAGGCATTCGCCATGCCGTCTATTTCATTGATTAAGTTTTGCCGGTGCCGTTCCTCCGACCCTCGATAGTATGAATAGTAGGCAACGCCGAGAAGGACGGCACAGCAGAACACAGCAATGACGCTGCGGCGCATCGACGCAGCGCCACTCTTTGCCCCAAACAATCTATCAATCATCGCGTGGACCGTTTTCTTGTCGCCGGCTATTTATCACTGTCGGGCGAAGATTTGAAGCCGCTCTGCCGGTGGTTAAGACCCAATGCTCCGGCAGGTTTTCCAGTGCGGCGTTCGAGCGCCGCTCCCACATCGGGGGTATCGATACCGTGCCGCTCGCATTCGACGGTGGCAGCTTCGAGTATTTTGAGAGCTTCACGAATACGCACTTCAGGCAGAATAGCCGATTAGGCCACAGAGCTACAGGGTTTTCCTTTCCTTGGCATCGGCAAATTCTCCAGATCAAAGGCACGCCCTTACAGACGAGCAGTGGCGTCCGAATGAGGTGGACATGGACATGCATGCGCGACTGCCCTGCTGCTTTTTAACGTTGATGAATGCGGCAAAACTATTTATCGACGGGCAGTTTTCGCCTGACGGACAATATTGGCGTCAACTCTACTCGGACCGAAGAAGCTTTCCTTCAAAAGCTCGGTGGGAACTCGGTGTGGTCGAGCAGTCCAGTTACCACGACATTACCCGTTCCACCTTTGTGCAGATGGAGCGTCGCAGTCACATTAAAGGTGTTATTTCCATTGTTCATAATGGACCCCTCCACCACTGTCCCGGAAAAGGTCCCGATGAGTGTCGTCAAATTCCAATTGCCGGCCAATATCGCCGAGGAGTGGAACGCCGGAGGTAAAGGGTCATGCTGTATGGAAACCCAGAAAAATCCAATCGTCCGTAGATTACTGACTTCACAGGCGCATGTTCCATTGAACACGGCCGCTTCGCAGACAAACTGAGGGCAAATCTCTATGCCTTCAATTTCGCCGGTGATTGAGGGACTCGAAGCTAGTACGGGTATCGCTGTAACGGTAATCCAGGTTAGAACCACAATCGGCAACAAATATTTTCCCATTTCACACCTCCGGCTTTGATCTTTAGCCTGCGGAAACAGTCTCTTCGCCTGGAGTGTCCCGGCGGTTCGTTCGCTCATGATCTCTCATAGGCTGGACGGAAAAAGAAATTCAAGAGGCTCAATTCTCGGCGGCGTACGTTGGTCGGACTATGGAACTCTTTGTCAGCGTGCTTATGTCGGTTACCCGCCAATAATGCGACATGATATGTGTGCCATCCTTCCGCCGCAGGCATGTGTTAAGCATTTGCGGAAAACGACGCAAACGGGTTGAAACGGTACCGCGTGGAGTCCTAGACTTAGGTAGGAGTCAGAAGTGGCCTACGCAACATCATTACGGGTCATCGGCCAATCGTTGGAAGCCGCGAGATTAACGGTGTTCGAGCTGCGAACGGAAGGTGAAGACCTTTTAGTCGAAACCGAAGCCCTTAGCCAAACAGCCGAATGGATTCTGCGCCGCGGTCTTAATGATCATTGGAAAGAAGAAACCGATCGGTCAGCGATCAACCAGACCGTTCGATTTACGCCATTGGATATTTCTCTCCTTGACCGGCAGGCGCGGCAACAACGAGGAGCCGGCTCAACACCGAACCGACCAACATTCAAAAGACTATCTCAACTGCTCCGAACCGTGGGCGAGCATCTTGATCGAACTGAAGCGAACAGCTTTCGTGTGCTATGGGGGTCTGCTGCGATATCGGTTGAGTCCGCGTCGGCAGACGGGCATCACGACGTCAGGACTTTTTCGGCGGAAAAACTCGAGCAGTTAGGCTCTAGTCTGCGGTTTCGGCGCTCCAGCAGGTCACGGTTTTGATGTTTCTCGTTGTGGAAATTGAGCCGGTTGGGCTTGGTGTGCGCTTTAGCATTACGACACGACAGCCGATAGCGTGCAGCCCACGCAGCCGAGCAGGTACGCATCATCCCCTCACGTAGGAGTCGTCATTCGCAGTTGTCTCGACCGCGTTGACCCAATCGCAGATAACTTTCGCCTCCGCTATCGATCACCTCTACCGTTAACTGATCGCCTACTCTGAAAGCCCCCAGTGCTTCAGCAAAAAGATGATCCGGGATGGCGAGTTCTCTTTTGAGGTCTTCAGCCCGTACAAAGGAAATATCCCTGGTGCGTACATAAGCACTGCATAGCCTATTAAAAAGCTGATTTTGAACCCACCGCACGTCAGATCGCGTGAGCACCATAGCCTGAGCGCGATGCAAAATCCGCGCTGGCCATTTAAGCCCGGTACTTTACAAGCTGGAGAAGCTCGACTGTCCTATGTATGCAACGCGGTTTGCGGTTGGAGCATGGACCTATTCAGCATTAACGCCAGCGTCTGCAAATTATGATAAGTGAGCGCATGCTACTGTCAGAATGTTGCAACGGGGCGGACAACAGCAAGCTTCGACGGGATATCTGACCGCTTACGGCTCGAAAGGTTATCTTCCTAAGTAGCGCGCCTTATCGTCACGACATTCACTGAGTCGGCTTGCTTTAAAATAAGTTTAGCTGTTTACTAGGTGCCATGAACGTACTCGATCTCACACCCAATCAACTAAAGCGCGCGGCGTCCATCAAAGAGCAGATTAACCGCCTCAATGGTGAACTGGTCAAGTTACTCGGGGGCGCAAGCAACGAAGGCGATGGCAAGCGAAATGGCCGGCTGAGTTCCGCTGCGCGTGCCCGAATCGCTGCGGCTCAGAGATCCAGATGGGCCAAAGCGAGAAAAGCGAAAGCGGGCAAGCCCATCGTGAAATCGGCGCTGAAGAAATCCACAATGAGCGCCGCTGCTCGGGCCAGGGTGTCTGCGGGGATGAAGAAATTCTGGAAAGCAAAAAAGGCAGGGAAGAAAACCGCGAGTAAGGGAAAGTAAATGCCCGGCTAGTTACTGCACCGCTTACACTTCGTATCAGCCTCAACTTCGCCCTTCTGTTTAGCGCCGCCACTCTTCCGAATCATCTCTTCCTTTGACCCGAACGACTCCCCGCGCGAAAAGAATCGGACGCCCGCAAGCTGCTCAAGACAAGATTGGGCGAGGTCGCAGCAGGAAGCCGGTCGGTCCAGACATCGAGCGCACGAACTTCGAGGACATGGCGGGGATGATTGTCAACGATTACAAAGCCAATGGTCGCAGCTCCTTAGGCCGCCTCGAAGATGCTATCGCGCACCTTCGTAAGTACCTCGGTGATCGTCGTGCCATGGAAATCGCCGGCGATGTCGTGACCGCATACATCACTTTCCGCCAAGAGCAGAAAGCCGCCAGTTCGACGATCAACAACGAACTCGCGGCACTCTCTAGAATGTTCACATTGGGCATCAGAGCCGGGAAAATCGCTTCCAAGCCATACATCGGCAAGCTGGCGCTCAACAACACACGCAAGGGATTTTTCGAATGGGAGCAGTTTCAACCGATTCTGAAAAACTTGCCCGAGGACCTGCAACCCGCCATCGAGACGGCCTACATAACCGGCTGGCGCATCCATGATGAAATATTCACCCGACAGAAACATCACGCTGATGTGAAAGGCTCCGGCTGGCTGAGATTGGACCCGGGAGAGACCAAGAACGGCGAAGGCCGAAATTTTCCTTTCACTGCTCGGTTGCGTGAAATCATCGAGACGCAACTCGAACAAACAAGAGCACTGGAGAGGACAACAGGCCGGATATCTCCTGGTTGTTCCATCCAATGGAAAACGAATCAAAACCTTCCGGCGCTCTTGGCTCACGGCTGGTCTGGGAACAGAAATCAGGTCAGCAAACGGCAAGCTCATCAAGAAGATCGGTGCGAGGGTGCCTCATGACTTTCGCAGAACGGCTGTCAGAAACCTCGAACGCGCCGGAGTGTCGCGTAGTGACGCAATGAAGATGGTCGGCCACAAAACAGAGGCGATCTACCGACGATATGCGATTTCTGATGAACGGTCGATGAGGGAGTCGGCGAGCAAGCTCGACAAATTTCACGCTGCTGATCAAACCACAACAGAACAAGCAAAGTAATGGCAAAGTGAAGCCGAGTTTTGCGAGCGACCAGAGTTTCAGCGGTTGATTTTACAGAGGAAAAATGGTGGCCAGGGACGGAATCGAACCGCCGACACGAGGATTTTCAGTCCTCTGCTCTACCGACTGAGCTACCTGGCCGAAAAAAGGTGAATTTGAAATATTGCGTAAAAGCGCTGGGGAGTCAAGATTGGCTCAAGCAACGGCGCGCTTTTCGACCCGCTGCTCGACAAAATCGACCACTCGGCTTTCCAAGCGCACGCCGTCGAGTCGGTTGATTTCTTGAACCCCGGTCGGGCTGGTGACGTTCACTTCGGTGAGATAGTTGCCGATCACGTCCAGACCGACGAAGTACAGTCCATCGGCCCTGAGCGACGGCGCCAAGGCCGCGCAGATTTCCCGATCGCGGCTCGTCACGTCGGTCTTGACCACCTGACCGCCTACGTGAATATTGCCGCGCGTCTCCGATTCCAAGGGAACTCGCAGCACCGCGCCGAGCGGCTCGCCGTCGAGCACGATGATCCGCTTATCGCCCTGGCGGATCTCCGGCAGATAACGCTGCGCCATCACCAGCCGCCGCCCGTTGTCGGTCGCCGCTTCGAGGATGGAGTTGGTGTTGCGGTCCTCGGCGCGCAAATAAAAAACTCCGCTGCCGCCGCAGCCGTCGAGCGGCTTGACGATCATCTCGCCGCCCAACTCGGCCATGAACGCCTTCAAGGTCCTCATGTCGCTTGCGACAAGCGTCTGCGGAATCTGCTCGGGGAAACGGAGCGCGTAGAGCTTTTCGTTGGCCTCGCGCAATCCTCTCGGATGATTGAGCAGAAAACATTGGCTTTCGTCGATCAGGCTGAGCACGTGCGTGGTGAAAAAAAACTTCATGTCGAACGGCGGATCCTTGCGCATCCAGACGCTGTCGAAGTCGGCGAGCGCGCCGGTCTTGAATTCGGCCAGCCTATAGTGCGGCGCGGCGCGTGCGAGCTCGAGCCGCCGGTAGCGCGCATGCGGCGTCCCGCCGCGGAGGAACAAATCATCGATCTCCATGAAATAGAGCTCATGGCCGCGCTGCTGCGCTTCCAGCATGAGAACGAAGGTGGTGTCCTTGTCGATATCGATCCTATCGACCGGGTCCATAACGACGCCGATTTTCAGTTGTTACGCATGTTTGCTTATCCGTTCGCGCTTCACTCCCGAATCACCCAGGTGCGAGCGAGGAAATCGTGCCAGCCGCGTTTTTCTCGCTGCCACAAAATCCATAGGAAAGCCAATCCCAATGACGCGCCGCCCAACCCGACGGTGCCGACCCAGCGAAGCAGCGCGCGCCGATAAGTGATCGGCCGCTGATTCACACCGACCACGCGCAGGCCAAGCAGCCATTTGCCAACGGTCCTTCCTTCCATGCCGTGGAACACGACGAAGTAAATGGTCGCCAAAGCGATCCCGGCCAGACTTAAAAACGACACGAGCGGCGCGACGTTGTTCCACGTGATCGCGCGGTTGTGAGCGGACAAGCCGACTTTGTAACCGATATAAGACATGGCTCCCATCAATGCGGAGAGCAACAAGATCACGCCTACATCGAGCAAGAATGCGCTGAGGCGCCGAAAAAAACCGCCCCAACGCAGCTCGGAAGGCATGTCGCCCAGAATCGGCCATACCGGCGCGCTCGGTGCGGCTTCGAACCGCGGCGGAAAGTCGTGGTCGTCGCTTTCCGCCGGCGGCTCGCGATCGTCCAACAAACGCGCCGGTTCCTCGGCCCTCAGGACGAACTCCTCGGACTTGGGAACGCCAAGGAATACGCGGCGCAGCAGTTTGGCGCCGCATTTTTCACAGCGCTCGTCCGAAGCCAGTACCGGCGCGTCGCAGTTTTGGCAGTTCATCGATTTTCCCGAGTCCTTTTGGTGCAGTCATGCTAGAGAAAGCGCGCATTCGAAGCAAGGCTATTGCCCATCGCCCCAGAGAAATTGCGCCAAGCTCAACGCCGCGACGGCCGCGGTCTCGACGCGAAGAATACGCGGCCCGAGATGAACCGGCTCGAAACCATGCGCCTGCGCGAGCGCCGCCTCCGGAGCGCTGAAGCCGCCTTCGGGACCGACGACAAGAAGCAGGGATTTCACCGCGCCGTGCTTTTCATGCGCTTGCCCCAAGGATTGACCGCGTTCTTTCTCCCAGAAAAACAGCTTGAGCGCATCGCGCCAATCGGCGCCGGCCAGCGTCTGAAAGTCGCGCAGCGGCAAAATTTCCGGCGCCCGCGTCCTGCCGCACTGCTTAACCGCACCGAGCGCGATCTTCTCCCAGCGCGCCGCGCGCGCGGCGATTTTTTTCTCGTCCAGCTTCGGCACCGAAAACGCGGAAGCAAACGGGACGATGGCGTGCGCGCCGAGCTCGGTGGCTTTTTCGACGATGAAGTCCATCTTCTCACCCTTGGTGAGTCCGACGGCGAGAATCGCGCGCAACCCCGAATCTCTAGCCGGCTCGTAGGAGCGCAGGATCTCGATCTCGCCTCGCTCAGCGGACAGCGCGCGAATGACCGCCTCATGCTCCCATCCGGCGTCGTCAAAGACCGTGATGCGATCGCCGGGAGCCAGGCGGAGCACCTTTCTCAAATGGAAGAGCTCCGGGCCGTCGACGATGCCGCGTCGAGCGCCGAGATTTTTTTTCGGCACGAAGAAACGAGCCATGGCCGGTCACTTTCGCCGCAAGAGCAGGGTAACCCACTCCCGCGAGCGCTTGCGTTTGACCTCTCGAAAGCGCGCGGCAAAGCGGCGCGCGACGGCGGCGGCTTTTTGTTGCAGGATGCCGGAGAGAACGAGGAAGCCTCTTGGCGCGACTTTTTTTTCCAGCTCGCCGGCAAGCTCCAGGATCGTTTCCGCGGTGAGATTGGCCACGACCAGGTCAAACTTTGCCCTGATCGCGCTCAGCTTGACGCACGCTTAAGCGAATCCGGCGCGCGACGCCGTTGGCGCGCAGATTAGCGCGCGCGACTCGCAACGCGACCGGATCGTTGTCGATGGCCCGAATATCGCCCGCGCCCAGGAATGCCAGGGCGATCGCCAGGATGCCGGAGCCGGTGCCGACATCGAGCGCCGAGAATCTGCCGTCGAGACGCTCCGCTGCCGCTTCGAGGAATTCGATGCAGCCGCGCGTGGTCGCGTGGGCGCCGGTGCCGAAGGCCATGCCCGGCTCGATGGTCATCACCCGGCGGCGGCGAAACTTCGGCGCCGCGATCCACGGCGGCGTCACCCAAAAATGCTTTCCCACCCGGCGCGGTTTGATGAAACGCTTCCAGGCGTGTTCCCAGTTTTCTTGCCGAATGATTTTCCAGCGTAGCCGCGGTTTACCCGGCCTCGGCGACAGGCGGGTGATGGCATCGACGAAACGATGGATGTCCCGGCGCAACGCCGCGCCGGCAAGCGGAGCCGAGAAAAACGCTTCCAAGCCGTTTTTCTTCAGCACGACGCCCGGCGCGCCGCGCTCCATCAGAAAATTGGCGAGGGCATCGATGTTTGCGGGGCTGGTGCGGATCGAAAGCTGCGACCAGGATTGCGCCACGAGGTTTTATGCCACAGGCCCAAGAGCGGATCAATTGAAGGATTCCGCCGAAAACCATCCCGATTGGCGGCTCGCGCTTGTCAAAATCGCCGCTTCCGGCTATTGAAAATATTAGAGCTGAAAAGGAGCATCCAATGAAATTTGCAACGATCAAGCCCAATGAGATTGCGATCGTCAAAAACGACACTTTGATCGCGATCGGCGATGTCCTGCCGGCGGGCGCGACGATGATCGACCTCATCACTGCTTACGACGGCATCAAGAGCCGGCTCGACGGGATCGCAAACGGCGCCGGCAGAAAGCTCGACCCGAAACTGCTCAAAGCCCCGATCGAGAAGCCGTCCAAGATTTGGGCAGCGGCGGGCAACTACAAGCGCGGCACCCAGGGTTTGGGCGACGCCCGCGGCCGCGGCACCGCCAGCAAAACTTCTCCGGAGGAGCTGCTCGAAAATATTTTTCTCAAGCCGCCTTCGGCCATCGCCGGACCGGAGGAGAATATTCTGATCCCGCAGAACGCCGATTCGATTTTTCCGGAGCTCGAGCTTTGCGTGGTGATCGGCAAGCAAGCGCGCAACGTCAGCAAGGAGCGCGCTTTCGAGGTGATTTTCGGCTACACGATCATGCTCGACGTCACCGCCCGCGGCTACGGTCTCAGCAAAAATCTCTCCGGCACGCGCAACGTGCGCAAGGGCTTTGAAACCTTCGCGCCGATCGGCCCGTGGATCACGACGCGCGATGAGATCGCCGACCCGCACAATTTGTGGATGAAGCTTTGGATCAACGGCGAGCTCAAACAATCGGCCAGGACCGACGCCATGATCAACGACATCGCCACCCAAGTAAGCTTCCTCTCGCAGGTGACAACGCTGCTGCCGGGCGATTTGATCACCACGGGAAATCCCGATTCGCCCGAGTTTCAGGAGAAGCTCAAGCCCGGGGATGTTCTCAAGTCCGAGATCGAAGGCATCGGCGCGATGAGCAACGGCGTCGCCAAAGCGCAGTAGAAAATTTCGCCGCCCGGCCAAGCCGGCGGCGTGCATTCAGCAATTACGTCCATGCTACGCATCGCGCCGTTTCGCGGCGTCCTTTACAATCAAAAGAAGATCCGCGATCTCGCCAAGGTGATCGCGCCGCCCTACGACGTCATTTCGACCGCCGAGCAGGAGCGGCTCTACAAAAAATCGCCGTATAACTTCGTCCGGCTCGACCTGAGCCAGGAGGCGGGCTCTTACGATGCCGTCGCTCAAACGTTCAACGAGTGGCAGGCGCAGGAAGTGTTGGAACGCGACGAGCAGCCGGCGATCTATTTCATGTCCCAGCGATTCAAGCTCAAAACCGGCGAGGAAAAAATCCGCCGCGGATTTATCGCCCTGGTGCAACTGCAAGATTTAAACGGCGGCGATATTCGGCCCCATGAAAAGACCCACGGCGCGCCCAAAGAAGATCGTTTGAAGCTGATGCTCGCCTGTCAGGCCCAGCTCAGTCCGATTTTCGCGCTTTATTCTCAGCCGAAGCAGACCATCAACCGCATACTGGAGCTCGCCGTCGAAGGCGCCGCGCCGTCGATCGATATCGAGCTGGATACCGGCGAGGTTTGCCGGCTCTGGCGCATCACCGATCCGGTCGTGATCGAAAAAATCGCGCGCGAGATGCAGGAGCAAAAGCTATTGATCGCCGACGGCCACCACCGCTACGAAGCGACTCTCGGCTACCGCGATCACATGCGCGGCGAGCGCGGCCAGTGGAGCGGCGACGAATCCTTCAACTACATCATGGCCTACTGCGCCAATATCGACGACGACAACCTCGCAATCCTGCCCACCCACCGGCTCGTGCGCGGCTATCCGCACAAGCCGTTCTTGGAGCTCGAAGAGGCGCTGCAGGCCTATTTCTATGTCGAGCAGCATCCCAAGACGCCCGAAGGAAAGGCGTCCTTTTTGAAAGCGCTCAAAGCCGCCGCGAAAAAACATCGCGTGATCGGCGCGAGCTTCAAACGCGATCCGCGCTACTTGATCTTGCGGCTAAAAAACAAACGCATCATGCAGCGCCTGGCAAAAGAGATGAGCGCGCCGCTGCGCGAGCTCGACGTGAGCACCCTTCACTTGCTGATCCTCGAGCACATTCTCGGCATGCCGGCCGAGCAGCAGGAGAGCGGTGATACGATCCGTTACTCGCAAGACGAGGAGACCGTGCTGCAGGCGCTGGAGAAGGAAGATTTTCAGGCGGCGTTTATTTTGAACGCGACCAAGGCCGAAGAGATCCAGTCGATCGTCGCCGGCGGCGACAAGATGCCGCAGAAGTCAACGTACTTTTATCCGAAATTGCCTTCCGGGCTGGTCGTCAATAAGATCGATCCGGAGGAACAGATCGGCGACGCAGGGCGTTCGTAGATCAGGCTGCGAATGATCCAATTTTAAGCACAAAATTCGAATATCGAAATCCGAAATTCGAAACAAATTCAAAAGATGAAAAAACTCAAAATTCCTTACAAAACTCAATTCGGATTGAGATTTGGAATTTTCCACATATTTGGTTTTATTTTTGCCTGCCCGTTTGTTTCGAATTTAGATATTCGGATTTGATTCTACTTCGCTTTAACTTAGCGGCTTGATCAGCTCCCCGTCGCCGGGCTTGCCGACGATCTTGCCGTCGAGCATGACGGTCTTGCCGCGCACGATCGTGCGCACCGGCGCACCTTTGACCTTCCGCCCGTTGTAGGGCGTCCAACCGACTTTGGTGTACGTCGTGTCGTTGGAGATAATTTCTTCCTTGTTCATGTCGACGATCACCATGTCGGCGTCGGAGCCGGGCTGGATCACGCCCTTGCGCGGATAGACGTTGAAAATCTTCGCGGCGTTGTAGGAAGAAATTCTCACCAACCTGTCGAGGGTCAATTTGCCTTCGTTGACCGCGGTGAGAAACAGGCGGAGATAATCCTGGATCTGCGGCTCGCCGCCGGGACAGCTCCACATGTCGGTCCAGCCCTTGTCTTTTTCTTCTTTCGTATGCGGCGCGTGGTCGGTGCCGATGATATCCACCGTGCCGTCGTTGATTCCCTTCCAGAGCGCGTCCACGTGCGCCGGCGGCACCCAGAAACCCAGGCAGTACGGTCCCAGCTTCTCGACGTTCTCCCAAGTCCCCAGAAACATCGCCCACGGATTGACCTCGCAAGTGCACGGCCGGCCCTCGTCTTTGGCGCGCCGCAGCATCGCCAAGCCTTCCGGCGTGGTCATGTGCAAAATATGGAGCTGGGCGCCGAGAGCCTTTTGCATGCGAAACAGCGTCGACATCGCGGTGTCCCAGATGATGCCGTCGTAATCGCGATAGGCTTTGGCGTAGGCTTGGGGACTGCGGTCCTCCTTTTTCCAGTAGCGCCCTTCGATCTCGTCCATCAGATCCTGGTCGTGCGGATGCACCATCAGCGGTAAACCCGTCTGCCCGACAGCTTCGAAGCACTTGAAGAGCTCGCCGTTGTTGTTGATGCCGATGCCGGGCATGTGGGGATAATCGCGCCCGGTGTCTTTCACCATAAATATTTTGAACGCGAGCGGCCCCTCTTTGGCGAGACCGGGAATCTCTTCCGGCACGGTGCCTGAAGGATTGTGATTGAAATCGACGATCGCGTTTTTGCTGTGATGCTCCACCAGCGCGCGGTAACGCTCCACGGTCGTCGTCGGTGGATTGACGTTGGGCATGCCGATGGAAAGCGTCACGCCGCCCGCCGCCGCCGCCATCGTGGCCGTGGTGATGTCTTCTTTGTGGGTGAAGCCGGGATCGCGATGATGCGTGTGCGTGTCGATCAAGCCGGGAATGATTTTTTTCCCCTTGGCCTCGATCACTTCATCCGCGCGTATCAGGCAACACCGGCGACTTGCCGAGAGCGAGAATTTTACCGTCGCCGACCGCGATATCGGCTTCGACAAATCCTCCCGGGGTCCAAACTTCGCCCCCTTTGACGAGCAAGTCCACTTTGTTCATGGATGACGATTCTCCCTTCGATTCTGCTGGCGACATCTTTTATATGATCCACTTCCGGCACTGTCAAATCTGCGGCAAACGTTCAAGCCGAATGCTTGACTCAATTGGGCAAATTTGAAACTATTTGCTCCGCTCAAAGTCACGCGAAGAGTGAAAAATCGGAGGATCTAGATGTTCAAGCAATTCGTTTTCTTCTTGGTCGTCCTCGCCGGAGCGACAGTCAGCGTTGCGCCGGTTTTCAGCCAGGGCGCGAGTCTTATTGAAGCGGGCAAGAAGGAAGGCAAGGCCGTAGTTTACGGCTCGCTGGAATCCGACTCCGCGGCAACTATTTTCGCCGAGTTCAAGAAAAAAACCGGCATCGAGGCGGAATACTGGCGCGCCTCGGCAACCAAGGTCATGGACCGCGCATTGAGCGAGTACCGCGCCGGCCGGCCGCTCTTCGATATCATTTTGACCAACGATAACCCGATGCAAATCATGTTCAAGGAAGGGATCTTCGCCAAGTACGATTCTCCCGCCGCCAAAGATTTTACCAAGGAGTCGATCGACCCGAACTTGGGCCCGCGCTATCGCAACGTCGTCATTGGCGTCGTCTATAATAAGAGCTCGATTGGCGCCGATGCGCCCAAGTCCCTCGAGGATCTGGTAAAACCGCAGTATCGCGGCAAGATCGTCATGCCGGATCCGACGCAGCACACGACTACGACCCAATGGGTTTCCAGTCTCGAGAAACTCATGGGTAAGGAGAAGGCTGACAAGTATATTCGCGATCTCGCCGCGCAAAAGCCGATCCTGGTCGAGTCTCTTTTGCCCGCGGCCGAGCGTGTAGCGACCGGTGAGACGCCGATCGCGATCACCTACGTCAAATACGTGTACATCTTCGGCCAGCGCGGCGCCCCGTTGGATTATTTGAGACTGGGAAAATTCATGGGCGACGGCCACTATTTGACCCTAAGCAACAAGGCGCCTCATCCAAACGCGGGCAAGGCGCTCATCGATTATTTCCTCGGTCCAGAGAGCATGACTGCAATGGCAAAACTCGGGGAATTCGTGAACCGCAAAGGCGTCTATCCTCCGCTCGCGGACGCCGACAAAGTTCAGTTCGTCGAGATGTACGACCTCGACTCGAAGAAATTCGCCGAGAAGAAAAAAGAATACCAACAAATTTTTCTGCGCTAGCGACACAGGAGTTTCGTGTCTACTCCTGAACGAACAATGGAGGTCGAAACCAACCTTTCGACCTCCTGGAGCCGATCGCGGATCGGCGCTTTCCTCAGCCAGCCTGTCAGTTGGGTGTTCCTCATCGTCGGCGGCATCATCGCTTTTTTAAGTCTGTACCCGACTTTTTTTCTTTTCTACGGCAGCCTCACCGACGCGCCGTTGGGCCTCCCCGGCAAATTTACCCTGGAAAACTACGTGCGCGCCTACAGCGACCCTGAAGCTTATCCGTTGCTGCTGAACTCGTTTATCTTTGGTTTTGGCTCGTCCGGCCTATCGATCTTATTCGCGCTTACCTTGGCGTGGATTACGATTCGCACCAACGCGCCATTTCGCCGCTTGTTCGAGCTCACTGCGATCATACCGAACATCCTGCCGCCTATCCTCGTGTCGATTTCCTGGGTCATGTTGCTGAACCCGAGCAACGGGCTGATCAACGGCGCGATCGTAAGGGTGTTCGGCTTGGAAAAAGGACCGTTCAATATCTACTCGATGGCGGGTCTGATTTTCGTCGAAGCCCTGATCTTGACGCCGCTGGCTTTCTTGATCATCGCGGCGGCGATGAAGAGCATGGATCCGTCTCTCGAAGAGTCGGCGAAGACGCTCGGGTCCAATGAATTCGGCGTGATGCGCCGGATCACGTTTCCGCTTCTCCGCCCGGCAATACTCGCGGCCGGCACTTTGAATTTCGTCCGTGCCGTGGAAAGCTTCGACACACCCGCCATAATCGCTTTGCCGGCGCGCATCGAGGTCTTCACGACCAAGATCTGGCGCGAAGCGTTGGGGTCGTTCCCCACCAATCATAACTTGGCCGCCGCTTACGGCGTGGGCATTCTGGGGATTGCGCTGATTTTCGTTTATCTCTACCGCCGCTTTACCGCTCAAGTCGAAAGTTTCTCCACGGTCACCGGCAAGGGGTTTCGTCCCCATCAAATCGACCTCGGACAGTGGCGCTTCGCCGCCTCAGGCGTGGCATTGCTGCTCCTCGTGATGCTGGTGGTTTTGCCGATTTTGGTTCTCACCTTGGTCGCGATCCTACCTTACTATCATGTGCCGACGTGGCAGACCTGGCAGAATCTGACTCTCGATCACTTCCGCTATGTCTGGGCGACGCCGCGCGTTCATAAAGCTTTCATGAACAGTCTTTTTCTTGCGTTGATCGGCGCCACCGCCTGCATGGTTCTCGCTTCCTTGGCCTCCTACATCACGGTGCGGACGAAGATCGCAGGCAGGGGTATCATCGAGGGGCTGGTGTTCATTCCCTGGGCGTTTCCGGGAACCGCCATGGCGCTGGGGCTGCTCTGGGCCTACGTGGATTTTCCGATTCCGATTTACGCCACGATCTGGATTATTCTCATCGCCTACGTCACCCGCTTTCTTCCCTATGGCTTGCGCGCCGTAACCAGCACGATCATCCAGGTGCACAAGGAGTTGGAGGAAGCGTCCGTGGTCTGCGGCGCCGGGTTTCTCGCGACTTTTCGCCGCGTATTGATCCCGATGATGCGCCCGGGCGTCATGGCCGGCTGGATCATTCTTGTGACGATCTTCATGCGCGAATTCAGCGCCACTTTGTTTCTCTACAGTCCCGGCGCCGAGCCGCTCGGGCCCCTGCTCTATTTTCTTTATCTCGACGGCATGCGCGGACGGGTCGCCGCCATCGGACTCGTGATCTCAGTCATTTCGGTTATTTTAATAGCTATCGCGCAGCGCTACTCACGCTGGGACACCAATTAGCCGAAGATCGAGGATCGAGAATAGAGGATCGCACCCAACGCCATCCTCAACCTGAATTAGAAGTTCTCCGGGATTTCTTGTAAAGAAGTATTCACCGCAGAGGCACAGAGTTCGCAGAGTTCGGACTAATTCTTTATCAAAAACTCTTTACTCCGCGTCCTCCGCGCCTCCGCGGTGCAATCTCCGAAGACACGAATTGGAAAAGGAGAAACCTAAGTGGAAAAATTATTTCTAACCGTCGCCTGCGGCGACTACGACCGCACCAAGCCTCTTCAGGACGGCTCGGTGGAGCCGGAAGGAATCAAACTCAACTACATGCCAATGCAGTCCGAAGAGATATTTTGGCGCATGGGCCACTACCGGGAATTCGACGTCTCGGAGATGTCCTTATCGAACCACATCACCATGCTCGGCCAAGGGAACTCGCCCTTCGTGGGCATTCCCATCTTCCCTTCACGATTCTTCAGACACTCTTCGATCTATTACAATGTCGCATCGGGAATAAAAAAACCGGAGGATTTCAAAGGCAAAAGGGTCGGCACTCCGGAATTTGCGATGACGGCGGGCGTCTGGATTCGCGGCTTTTTAAAAGACGACTACGGCGTCCGCCCGCAGGATATGAAGTGGTTTCTCGGCGGTCAGGTGGAACCCGGCCGGAAGGAGCGCGTGAAACTCGACCTTCCCCCGGAAATGAGCGTCCAGTCTATCCCGGACGACAAAACTCTCAACGGCATGCTGGAGAGCGGTGAGATCGATGCGCTGATTTCCGCCCGCAGTCCTGCCGGGCTAGGCGACGGCTCAGGTAAAGTGCAACGGCTGTTTCCCAACTACAAGGACGTGGAAATCGATTATTACAAGCGCACCAAGATTTTTCCCATCATGCATATCCTGGTGATTCGCAAGGACGTGTATGAAGCCCATCCGTGGATTGCGCGGAGCCTGTACAAAGCGTTCTGCTGAAGCCAAGGATCGCGCATTTCAGACCATGCATATTTCCAACGCCCACGCCTGCACGCTGCCGTGGCTCTCCTGGGAAAGAGAGCAGCTCAGGGAAATCTTCGGCCCCGATTGGTGGCCCTACGGCATCGAGCCCAACCGCCACGTGCTCGAAGCGTTGCTCCGCTATTTGCAGGAGCAGGGATTGCTAAAAAGACCCTTGAAGGTCGAAGACATATTCGCCCCGAGCGCGATCGGAGAGTTCAAACTTTAATAGGCAAGAGGCATGAGGCAACAGGCAATAGTCTTGGATAAAGAAGCCTTTTTTTTCCATCGTCGGCGCGCCGGTTGGTTTCCCCTCCCTTGCTATTGCCTGTTGCCTAGTGCCTAATGCCTTCCCGCTCACGCCTCGCGCCTCATGCCTCGCGCCTAATCCGCTCCGCCCGCGTCGCTCATCTGGCCACGGCAGACGCGCACGGCCAGCCGCACGTCGTTCCCATCTGCTTCATCTTCGACGGCAAGAATTTTTATTCGCCGATCGACGAGAAACCGAAGCGCGTCACCGCGTCGAAGCTGAAACGGCTCAGAAACATCCGGGAGAATCCCCAAGTCGCGCTGGTCATCGACCGCTATGACGAGAATTGGGCCAAGCTTGCGTACATTCTCATAACTGGCAGAGCTCGATTATTGGCAAGCGGTTCCAAACACCGCAAGGCGGTGAATCACCTTCGCAGAAAATATTCGCAGTACCGGAGAATGAGTATCGATCGGTTGCCGATGATATTGATTCGACCGACGCGTATGACGACCTGGGGCGCGATGTAGACAGCTAGCCGCCAATCCCCAGTGATTTTAAAAGTCTAAACAAATATTTTTCGTGCAGGCCGAGCGCCCTCGCCGCCGCCGCGCGATTACCATGAGAGCGCTCGAGAGCCGCCAGAACCAACTCCCGGCGGTAATATTCCATGGCGTCACGATAGGACCGTCCGTCCAGCGACGGACGGACGGCGGTTGCGACGATCCTGGACGGTAAATCCTTTATTGCCAGTAGCGGTCCGTTGCCCAGCACCACGGCCCTTTCGATGACATTGCCCAACTCGCGCACGTTGCCCGGCCAATCATAGGAACACAGCCGCCGCACGGCATCACTTGCAATCTCCGTGTGGTGCTTTTTTGCCTCTTTGGCGTAGCGGTCCATGAAATAGTTCGCCAAGATCGGAATGTCTTCGGCTCGTTCTCTTAATGGAGCGAGCGTGATGGGCACGACGTTGAGACGATGATAAAGATCCTCGCGGAAGCGGCCGTCTTTGATCGCGCCCTCCAAGTCACGGTTGGTCGCAGCAATAATCCTGACGTCAACCTTGATCGGCCTGACGCCGCCGACCCTATCGAATTCTCGCTCTTGTAGAAATCTTAGCAGCTTGGTCTGCAACTCCTGGGAAACGTCGCCAATCTCGTCAAGAAACACCGTGCCGCCGTTGGCCAGCTCCATCTTGCCTTTTTTTTGTTGATCCGCCCCCGTGAAGGCGCCCTTCTCATGGCCGAACAGCTCGCTCTCGAGAAGCTCCTTGGACAGCCCCACGCAGTTGATGGCGACGAACGGTTGATCTTTCCTTTCGCTCCAGTTGTGAATGGCGCGCGCGAAGACTTCCTTCCCCGTGCCGCTCTCTCCGAGCAGCAGCACCGTGGCCTTGCTCGCCGCCGCCTTCCTCGCGGTTTCGACGGCTTCTTTCATTTTTTGGCTCGTGCCGATGATCAACCGATAGCGGCTGTCGGTTTCTTCCGAGAGCAGATCCAAACCCCGCTTCAATCCTTCGCGCTCCAAAGCTTTGCGCACCACGATATCGAAGTGTTGCGCGTCGATCGGTTTGGTGATGAAGTCGTGGGCGCCCACTTTCATCGCCTCTACCGCGGTTGCGATCGAGCCGTGCGCGGTAATCACGATCGTCGTAACGTCGAGGCCTTCCCCGCGCAGCGCGCGCAGCACTTCCATGCCGCCCATCCGGGGCATCTCCAAATCCAGCAAAACAAGGTCCGCCGAATCCTTGCGGATCGCGGTCAGAGCCTGCTCGCCATTGCCGGCGGTGGCCACATCGCATTCCAGCGGCCGCAGCCGCACCTCAAGGAGACGGCGCGAAGCAGGGTCGTCATCGACAATCAGCACTCTGTTCATCTGGAAAACCTGATGCTTTTAAGCTGAATCACCGGCTGTAAAAATCGGTTCAAAACCTTGTGCTTCGGCGGCTTCGCAGAGGCGGCTGTCAGCGCAGACAAATGCCCAACGATGACTTGGACTGGTGCGGGCGAGGAGCAACGCCGAAGCAAGATGAATCGCGTCCGCAGAGCGAAGAGGATGGCGGTAAAGCAACTGGCGGGCGAGCCGAAGGACCGTTTCGCTCAGTACGACGATATCGTAGCTTTCCCAGTCTTTGTCGAAGCGCAGGGCTAGCCGCCTGCTCGTTTCACGGGTCAACCGGCCTTCGCGGCTCCGTCTGCCAAACGCCGCATGCGTCTCCGCATAGGTGAGACTCGCCGTATATACCTTATCGCCGGTTTTCAGAAGCTCCAATACGATTTTAGAACCCGCCTCCTGAAGATACTGCTTAACCAGCGCGCTGGTGTCAAAGTATCGCACCACGATCCTCCAATACGGCCTCCGAAATCCGCGCATTTCGCACTTTCAGCGCACGCCTGAGCGGTTTTGGCCTATGCTTGGAGGGCCTAATCAAACCCTTTTCCACCAACGAGTTTAACGCTTCTTCGGCCTCCCTGCCCTGCGCTCGAATCGGGATTACCTTTGCGACTGGACGATTGCGCACCGTGACCGTGAGGCTGTCTCCCGCTTCAACAGCGCGCAGATAACGAGCTAGTTGCGTCTTCAGTTGTCTCATTCCTACGTATTTCATGTGGTCACATTGTTGAACGTTGTGGTCCCTAAGTCACCCGCGGTCGCCCGTGAAGCATCGCCTCCGCCGATCTGTTATTCAACACAGAGACGCAGCATAGAAAAGTTCAAAACGTTCAAGCCGTTCAACCGCTGCGCTCAGTTCACCCCCCCACCCCGGATCACGTCCGGGGCAGGCTCTCTTTCCTCTCCCGCGTCCCGGGGGGCGGATGAAGCAGGGGAATTACCTTTGCGTCTTTGCGCCTTTCCGGGAGAACATCTCGTATCAAACCTCTTAACTCTGCGTCCTCGGCGCCTCAGCGGTGACTCCGTTCCTAATCTTCGATCTTCGCCTTGTTCCCCACATGCGCCGCGACTTCTTGGATGAACATGGTCTTGTCGATAGGCTTGGTGACATAGCCGGCGCAGCCGGCGGCCAGCGCCCTTTCCTTGTCCCCTTTCATGGCGAAGGAAGTAACGGCGATAACCGGGATAGCCGCGGTCGCCGGTTGCTCCTTAAGTTTCCTGGTAATTTCCAGACCGTCCATTCCGGGGAGTTGAATGTCCATTACGATCAGATCCGGCCGCTCTTTCTCGACCATCTCGAACGCCGCCGCCCCCGTGCTCGCCTCGCGCACCTGGTAGCCGTGCGAGCGCAGCAAGAAACCCGCAAGACGCCGATTCACCTCATTGTCTTCAACCAACAAAATTTTCTTTTCATTCATAAAGATTTTTTCCCGCAAAGGCGCAAAGACGCTAAGTTTTCACCGCAGAGACACGGAGTTCACAGAGGTCGGATAATGTCTTCATTTAAAAATCTCTTCACTCTGCGTTCTCTGCGCCTCCGCGGTGATGATATCCGAATTCCTATTCACCGCAGAGACGCAGAGTTCGCAGAGGTTATTAATTTTCTTGCCTCCGCGACCTCGGCGCCTCCGCGGTGAGAATATTCTTAACATCCCCTACCTTTGCGCCTTCGCGCCTTTGCGAGAGATAATCTTTCTCCGGACTCCCCAATCCAAAATCCAAAATCGCAAATCCAAAATCTAATTGAGCGGCAGCGTGAAGAAAAACCGGCTGCCCTTGCCGACTTCGCTATCGAGCCAAATCCTGCCGCCGTGCATCTCGATGAACTTTTTTGCCAGCGCCAGCCCCAGGCCGGTGCCTTGAGGCTTGCCCGCATCGCTGCCGGCCTGCTGAAACTCCTGAAATATCCTCTCCTGATCTTCCAGCGCAATACCCGGGCCGGTATCCCCCACCTCGACGCGCGCTGTTCCGTCCTTCCCGTCCGCGCGCACCCAGACCTTTCCTCCTTCGGGAGTGAACTTGATCGCGTTGCCCACCAGGTTCAACAGCACCTGCTTAACCCGCGCGCCGTCCATCGGGAAAGCCGCCAAACGTCTCGTCGCTGTCGACTCTTAGGTCGATCGATTTCTTCACGGCCAGCGACCGCATCGTATTCGAGACCGCTTCGACCACGTCCTGCAACAGCGCCGGCTCGATCTGCAGCTCCATCTTGCCAGCTTCTATCTTCGCTAGGTCAAGAACTTCATTGATCAAACCGAGCAAATGCTTGCCGCTGCTCAAGACATCCGTCAAGAACTGGCGCTGCTCTTCCTCTTCAACCTTCAGGGTTGGATCCAGCAATACTTCCGAGAAACCGATGATCGCGTTGAGCGGCGTGCGCAGCTCGTGCGACATGTTGGCGAGAAACTCCGACTTGTGCCGGTTGGCCGCCTCGATCTGCCGGCCCTTGTCTTCGATTTCGCGAAACAGCCGGGCATTCTGGATCGCCAGGACGGATTGCGTAGCGAAGGTTTTCATCAAATCGACCACTTCGGGACGAAACTCGCCGGTGGATTTTCGCCGCACAACCAGGGCGCCGACGATGCGCTCTTCGCGCAGCAAGGGAACGGCCAAGCTCGCGCGAAAACCATAGCGCCCCAGGATCTCGCGCATGCGCGGCGCGTAAACGCGAGCTTGCGAAATATCGGCAATTTGTATCGGCTCACGGCTCGATGCGGCGCGACCCACCACGCCGTCGCCGAGCCGCGGCGGATTCTGCCCGCAACGCAGAAATCAGTTCTTCTTCCATATGGTCCGTGGCGCGCAGCAGGAACTCCTCGCTGCTGTTCGTCATACTCGTAGATCGCCCCGCCGTCGGTGCCGCTCAACTGCACCGCATGAGAGACGATGCGGGTGAGCACCGTTTCCAGATCCAATGTCGAACTCACCGCCTGGCCGACTTCGCCAAGCGCTTTCAATTCTCCGACGGATCGGACCAGCTCGTCGGTGCGCTGCTGCAATTCTTGCAACAACCGCACATTCTCGATCGCGATGACAGCCTGGTCGGCGAAGGTTTCAAGCAGCTTGATCTGCGCCGGGGTGAAGGGGCGCACCTCGATCCGACGCGCTCCAAGCGTTCCAATAAGTTCTCCCTGCAGACGAAGGGGCGCGGCCAAGTAGGTGCGCCACGGTCGCTGGCGCAGCACCCGAAGGAATTGGGAAATCGTTTTGCGCCCGTACGTCGGGAACGTGGAGCGTGCCATGCTCGTGCATCCAGCGATGCCGTGGCTCATCAATGCTGATCACGACGCGGCCAACGGGTATGGAACCAAAATGAGCCCGCGACAATCATCATGTCCCCATCGCGAAGCCGCAGCACCACATCATCAATCCCACAAACCCGCGCGGCGCTCTCGACGATGGCATCGAGCACCGGCTGCACATCGGTCGGCGAACGGCTGATGATGCCGAGCACCTCGGATGTCGCCGTCTGATGCTCCAGCGCTTCGCGCAACTCTGCGTTGCGTTCTTGGATTTCTTTGAACAGCCGCACGTTTTCGATGGCGATGACCGCTTGGGCGGCGAAGGTTTTGAGAAGAGCGATCTGCTTCTCTGTGAACGGACGAACCTCCGTTCGGCGAATATCAATCGCCCCGATCGCAATTCCCTCGCGCAGCAACGGCGTCGCAAGCATCGTCCGGACACCGGCGTTCCGATAGTCTTACGCTGCCGGAAAGTCGTCTTCTGGACTGCCGCTGGACGTCATGAATATGTATCGTTTGCCGATCGATAATTGCTCGGCCAGCAACGGAGCCACGATCCAGTGGACGATCTTCGCCGGCCGCCAGTGCCGGCGGGCCCATAGTTGCAGCGACCGATCAAGTACGTCGCCTTCGACGCGATGAATGGAGACATCGTGGCGTCGCACAAACGCGCAGCATCTCCGCAATCGCATCCAGAACCGGCTGAATATCCGTCGGCGAGCTGGCGATAACTCCCAAGATCTCGCTCGTCGCCGTCTGCTGCTCCAACGACTCCTTGAGTTCGTTGAACAGCCGAACATTCTCGATCGCGATCACCGCCTGGTCGGCGAAGGTTTCGAGTAGCTTGATCTGCGCAGGAGTGAAGGGACGCACCTCGATGCGACGCGCGTCAGCGTGCCAATGAATTCTCCCTGCTGACGAAGGGGAACGACCAAGAAGTGCGCGAACCGCTGCGGAACCTAACATTGGGAAATCGTTCTGCGCGCGGACGTCGGGAATATGGAGCGTGCCGTGCTCGCGTATCCAGCGAATACTGTGGCCCATCAATACTGATCTCTACGCGGCCGAGAGGAACGGGACCAAAATGAGCCCGCGCAACCAAACTGTTCCCCTCGCGGAGTCGCAGCACCACGTCATCGATCCCACAAACCCGGCCGCGCTCTCGACGATAGCGTCGAGCACCGGCTGCACGTCCGTCGGCGAGCGGCTGATGATGCCGAGCACCTCGGCGGTCGCCGTCTGATGCTCCAGCGCCTCGCGCAATTCGGCATTGCGCTCCTGGATTTCTTTGAACAGCCGCACGTTCTCGATAGCGATGACCGCCTGGGCGGCGAAGGTTTTCAGCAGTGCGATTTGCTTCTCGGTGAAGGGCCGAACTTCGGTGCGGCGAATCATGAATCGCGCCAATGCCAGTCCTTCGCGAAGCAACGGAGAGCAAGCATAGTCCGGATCCAACCTGCTAGCGCAGACTTAGCTCCGGAAACTCGTCTCTAACCGCGACACATGTCATGGATGTGTATCGTCTGCTATCGAGAATGGCGCGGCCAACTGGCAGGGCCCGACCAGGGGCCGACTGCAGCTCCGAGTGGCACGGAATTGGACCATAGTGCGGCGACCAACCGATACTATTCCCGTCGACGCGATAGATCGCCGCATCTGCGTCGCACAACTCGGGCGGCATTCTCGCAATCGTATCCAGCACCGGCTGAATATCCGTCGGCGAGCTGGCGATAACCCCAAGATCTCGCTGGTCGCCGTCTGCTGCTCCAATGATTCTTTGAGTCGTTGAACAGCCGAACATTCTCGATAGCGATAACCGCCTGGTCGGCGAAGGTTTCAAGTAGCTTGATCTGTGCCGGCATGAAGGGACGTACCTCCATGCGACGCGCGTTCAGAATCCAATGAATTCTCCACGCTGACGAAGGGGAGCGTTCAAGAACCGTGCCAGCCGCCCGCGGAACCTAACATCTGGGAAATCGTTCTGCGCTATGGACGTCGGGAACGTGGAGCGTGCCGTGCTCGCGCATCCAGCGAATCGGTGGCTCATCAACACTGACCTCGACGCGAGCAAGGGGAAAGGACCAAAATGAGCCCGCGAAACATGCTTATCGCCCTCGCGGAGTCGCAGCACCACGTCATCGATCCCGCAAACCTTCGCCGCGCTCTCGACGATAGCATCGAGTACCGGCTGCACGTCGGTCGGCGAGCGGCTGATGATGCCGAGCACCTCGGACGTCGCCGTCTGATGCTCCAGCGCCTCGCGCAATTCCGCGTTGCGTTCCTGGATTTCTTTGAACAGCCGCACGTTTTCGATGGCGATCACCGCCTGGTCGGCAAAGGTTTTGAGAAGAGCGATCTGCTTTTCTGAGAAGGGCTGAACTTCGGTTCGGCGAATCATGAATCGCGCCGATCGCGATGCCTTCGCGCAGCAACGGCGCTGCCAGAACAGTGCGCAGTGCTCGCCTCGAACTCCTAGCTTCGGGAAATTCGTCTTCGACTCCGGCGTCAGAGTCGTGAATGTGAATCGGTCTCCCGATCCATCAATAGCTCGGCCGACATAGATACCGCGAGTCAGCGGTCGAGGTCTTCCGGCCGAGCATCGGGATCGGTCCATAATGGGCTACGAGCCGCAAGACATTCCCTCGACCCGCCGAATGACCGCATCGTTCGCTCCACAATGCGCGGCATTTTCAGCAACCGCATCCATTACCGGCTGAATATCGGTCGGCGAGCTGGCAATAACCCCCAGGATCTCACTCGTCGCCGTCTGCTGCTCCAACGATTCTTTGAGTTCGTTGAATAGCCGTACGTTCTCGATAGCGATAACCGCCTGGTCGGCGAAGGTTTCGAGCAGCTTGATCTGTGCAGGGGTGAAGGGACGCACTTCGATACGACGCGCACTTAGTGTGCCAATAAATTCGCCTTTCTGGCGAAGGGGAACGAATAAATGCGTGCGCGAACCGCTGGAATTTTCGATCTGAACATCGTTCGGCTCGTTGACGTCGGGAACGTGAAGCGTCCCGTGCTCTCGTACCCAGCGGGGTGCTGGCTCATCAACACTTATCTCGACGCGCCCGGGCGGAACGGGACCAAAATGCGCCCGCGAAACCAGATTGTTTCCCTCGCGGAGTCGTAGCCCCAGGTCATCGATCCCACAAACCCGCGCCGCGCTCTCGACGATAGCGTCGAGCACCGGCTGCACGTCCGTCGGCGAGCGGCTGATGATGCCGAGCACCTCGGCCGTTGCCGTCTGATGCTCCAGCGCCTCGCGCAGTTCCGCGTTGCGTTCCTGGATTTCTTTGAACAGCCGGACATTTTCGATGGCGATGACGGCTTGGGCTGCAAAGGTCTCGAGCAATGCGATCTGTTTCTCGGTGAACGGACTTGACCTCGTTCGGCGAATGTAAGCGTCCGATTGCCGTCCCCTCGCGCAGCAAAGGCGCCAGAGCACGGTACGGAATCCAGATTCCCGAGCTGGTGCGCCTCCGATAATTCTCTTCCGTCCGCGGCTACATCGTGGATGTGGATAGTTTGCCGGTCGAAATAGCCCGGCCGCGATACGATCACGGTAAGGGTTACTTCGCGCTGCACGGAAGCAACGGCCGATCGGCTGAGCCGAATAACATTCCCTTCAAATGAATCAAATGGCTCGTCGCCTCGCACAATCGCGCGCGCTTTCGGCGATCGCATCCAACACGGGCTGATATCGGTCGGTGAGCTGGCGATTACTTCTAGGATTTCGCTCGTTGCCGTTTGCTGCTCCAATGACTCGGTGAGGTCGCGGTTACGCGTTTCGAGTTCGTTGAACAGTCGCACGTTCTCTAGCGCTATGACCGCCTGGTCGGCGAAGGTTTCAAGCAGCTTGATCTGCGCCGGAGTGAAGGCGGACCTCGGTGCGGCGCGCGCCAGAATACCGATGAGTTCCCCTTGTTGACGAAGAGGAACGATCAAGAAGTGCGCGAGCCGCTGGAGGTACCGAAGCTTGGGAAATCGTTCTGCGCGCGGACGTCGGGAATGTGGAGCGTGCCGTGCTCGCGCATCCAGCGAAACCGTGGTTCATCAATATTGATCTCGGCGCGGGATACGGCTATGGGACCAAAATGAGCCCGCAGAACCATAGTGTTCTCCCTCGCGGAGTCGCAGCACTACATCATCGATTCCACAAACTCGCGCTGCGCTCTCCACGATGGCGTCAAGCACAGGCTGCACATCCGTCGGCGACCGGCTGATGATGCCGAGCACTTCGGATGTCGCCGTCTGATGCTCCAGCGCCTCGCGCAGTTCGGCGTTGCGCTCCTGGATCTCTTTAAACAGCCGCACGTTCTCGATGGCGATGACCGCTGGGCCGCGAAGGTTTCGAGAAGCTTAATCTGTTTTTCCGTGAAGGGACGGACTTCCGTTCGGCGGATCAGAATCGCGCCGATCGGCAACTCCTTCGCGGAGCAAGGGTGCGAAAGCGTCGCACGCTGGCCCGGATCGCTGAAGATACTGCGCACCGGCGAACTCGTCCAACAATTTCGGCTGCTCAGATCTTCAAGGTGGACACTTCGCCGGTCAATAACCGCGCGACCCGCCGACGAAGTCGCGGCGAATAGGGATACCTTCCGATCGTGCACCGATAGCCCGGCAATGGGGCCATGTGAAGCCAGATACGGAGGATATCGCCGTCGACAGGCGTGATCAGCGCATCGGTTGCCTCGCACAGCCTCGCGGCGTTCTCGGCAACGGCGTCCAGCACCGGCTGGATATCCGTCGGTGAGCTGGCGATGACTCCCAGGATTTCGCTCGTTGCGGTTTGCTGCTCGAGTGATTCCTTCAGTTCCTGGAACAAACGCACGTTCTCAAGGGCGATCACCGCCTGGTCGGCGAAAGTTTCTAGCAATTTGATCTCCGCCGGGGTGAAAGGACGCACCTCGATGCGACGCGCGCCCAAGGTTCCAACGATTTCCCCATGCTGACGAAGCGGGGCGGCTAAGTAAGGTCCGGAAGTTGCCAGCCGAACCCACCGCTGGAAAATCGTGCTGCGCGCGAACGTCAGGAATGTGCAACGTGCCATGTTCGCGCATCCAGTGAAACCGTGGATCATCCCTGCTGATCTCGACACTGGCGGTGGGTACGGGACCAAAATGGGCTCGCACAGCCATAGCGTTCCCCTCCGGAGTCGCAGTACCACATCATCGATCCCACAAACCCTTGCAGCGCTCTCGACGATGGCGTCGAGCACCGGCTGCACGTCCGTCGGCGAGCGGCTAATGATGCCGAGCACTTCAGAGGTCGCCGTCTGATGTTCCAGCAGCCCGTGGCAAAAGAGATCACAAGCGTGAATCTGAATTGAAGTACTTTGCGAAAGCTCTGTAAGAGCGAGAGTCGACGTTGTCGGTCGATACCAGCTCCGTAGACCCACCCAGAGTGTGTCTAAGGGCCTTATGAGGGACTCTAGGACGATAAAAATCGCCGCAACGCGGCCCTGGAGCCCCCGTGGCGTGCCTACACCAAACAGGGTTCGCATCAATAACCCGAGATTCAACGCCGCTGCGTGTAGCAGTATGCGTTTGAGGATGTTCTGATGACCGCGCAGGTAGACCCGTCGCATCGCTCCGGTTTCGTACAGATGGGCAAACGGTCGTTCGAGAAGTTGCCCGCGCTGACGCAGCAGGCGCTTGCCCCGCTCTGCGCGAATCCGCCGACGGTTACGATACACGGCGTCACGCGCCTCGGGGTTATTCCTCCAGTTTCGCCGCCCCCGGTCAGGCTCCGAAATGTAACTGCGCAAGCCCACCGCTTCGAGGTCCACCAGAGCTTGGTTGCTGTGGTACCCCTTGTCCGTCACCACCTCGCGCACGCTCGCCCGCTCGCCGCGGTCGTCGCTCAGCTCCGCGAGGTTCTCCATGACTTCGCGCAGCGTTTCTGCGATGCTCTTGGTCGTATCGCCGCGGTCCGCGGGCTGCACGGTGACCGGGGCCAGCGTGGCTCGGTATCCATATCCACGCCGTGCTCGGCCTTGTGCGCCAGGTGCGTTCTGCCGTCCTTCATCTTGGTGATCTTGGCATCGGGGTCGGTTGGGATTGCTCCAGTCGTCGTTGTTGCCCTTGGCCCGGGCGGATATCGCGGTCCAGGCGTGCCTGGTCCTCGCGGCATCGGGGTGACGATCCCGATTCCTTCACCAGGAGCATCGAGGAACTCGCGGTAGCTTCTCCCCGGTGTCGCGGCGCACGATGCTGCGCATCGCCGCGTTGGCCTCCAGCGTCGTCGCGTCCACGCCCACCGTCTGGCCCTTCACCAGCCCCTTCTGCTTGAGCAGCCCCAGCACGAAGTCGAAGACCTCCTGGTGCATCTCCAGGTCGATCAACCGACGCGTACGCGAGATCGTCGAGTGGTCGGGGGGCGCCTCGGGCAACTCCAAATCCAAAAATCGCCGAAGCGAAAACGAATCGCCCGTGCGCCAGGCAATCGCGCGCTCCGAGTCGAGTCCTTCAAAGTACCCGATCAAAAGCAGGCGGAAATAGCGACCCGGCAAAAGACTCGGCCGGCCCATCCGCTCGGCGTAAAACGGCTCACACAATTTCTCCACGTGCGCATCGAAGCCGGCTTTATTCAAAATCCGATTCATGTTCTCATAAAACGGATGCGCCGCCGTCCTCGGCAGATCGCTTGTCGTGATCCACATCGTCGATTGCCGCAACTTTCGCTTACGTTTACCCATTGCCATGCTCGCACTCTAACGAAGATGTTCAATCGAGTCACCAAAAAAGATGGCGCATCTACTTTCACCACGGTGCTGCCAGGGCTTCGCGCAACTCCGCGTTGCGCTCCTGGAGTCTCCTTGAACAGCCGAACGTTCTCGATCGCGATGACGGCCTGGTCGGCGAAGGTCTTGAGCGAGGACGATCTGCTTGTCCGTGAATGGGCGAACTTCGGTGCGGCGAATAAAAATAGCTCCGATCGAAGCCCCTCCACGCAACAACGGCGTTGCCAGGGCGGTTCGAATTCCATCGGCAATCGCTCGGTTTCTCGCCTCTGGAAATTCGACTTCTGCCTCGAACAGGTCATGCACGTGAATCGTTTCGCAGTCCGTCACGGCTCGACCGTTCACCGTATTGCGGTCAATCGCTACTTCCGACAATACAGAAGCTGGAATCGTTCCATGGTGGGCGACCCGCCGAAGTACATTTCCCTCAACGAGACGAATGATAGCATCGTTTGCGTCGCATATGCTGCGCTGCACTCTCAGCAACAGTGTTCAGCACCGGCTGAATATCCGTCGGCGAGCTGGCGATGACGCCCAGGATCTCGCTCGTCGCCGTTTGCTGCTCCAACGACTCCTTTAGTTCTTGGAACAGCCGCACGTTCTCGATGGCGATGACCGCCTGGTCGGCGAAGGTTTCTAGAAGTTTGATCTGCGCCGGGGTGAAGGGGCGCACCTCGATGCGACGCGCGTTCAGTACTCCAATAAGTTCACCGTGCTGACAGAAGGGGAGCGGCTAAAAAAGTGCGGAAGTTGCCGACGGAACCCAACATCTGGAAATTCGTTCTGCGCGCGGACGTCGGGAATGTGGAGCGCGCCGTGCTCGCGCATCCAGCGATACTGCTGGCCCATCAATACTGATCTCGCGACGGGCAATGGGTATCGAACCGAAATGAGCCCGCGGCAACCAAAGCGTCCCCCTCGCGGAGTCGCAGCACCACGTCATCGATCCCACAAACCCGCGCCGCGCTCTCGACATGGCGTCGAGCACCGGCTGGAGATCGGCGGCTATCTGGCTGATGACGCGGAGGATGTCGCTGGTGGCGGTGTGATCCTCCAGCGCCTCGGCCAGGTCGGTGGGTGCGCTGCTCCAGCTCCGAGAACAGCCGAGCGTTCTCGATGGCGATGACCGCCTGATCGGCAAAAGTTTGCGGAAGCGATCTGCTGGACTGTGAATGGATCGGAGAGTCCGTCAATAAGATGGCCCCAACCGGAACAACGTCGCGCAGGGGTGGCACGGCAAGTACGGTGCGGTGGCCTTCTCGTTCGCTGCGAACGCCCGAGGACGCTCCGGGAACTCGGTGGCGGATACGGCAGCATATCCCCGATATGGATGGTTGCCGGTCGACCACCGCCGGCCCCCCACTGAGCCACGATCAATCGGGCCTCTCGGTTCTACGTCCAAAGAACGGAATAGGCCCTTGGTGCGCGACCAATCGAAGCTGTTGCCTTCAACGAGATCGAAACAGTGCGTCGTTTGCAGTACATAACCGTTCGACGCTCTCGGCCACAGCGTCAAGTACGGGCTGAAGGTCCGTCGGCGAACTGGCAATGACTCCAAAGATTTCGCTCGTAGCGGTCTGCTGCTACAGCGAATTCCCTTAGCTCGTCTAACAGGCGAGCATTCTCGATGGCGATCACGGCCTCATCGGCGAACGACTCCAGGAGCTTGATCTGCGCCGGGGTAAAGGGGCGGACCTCGGTCGACGTGCGACCGGGTACGCCGATGAGTGCGCCCTGCGGACGAAGCGGGCGGCCAAGAAGGTCCGCAGCGGCGTCTGAGCGGAACGACTGGGAATCGTCTGCTCGCGAACGTCGGGATATGAATCGTCCGGTGATCGCGCTCCCGGTGAAACCCTGGATCATCACTACTGGTCTCGACGCGTCCGATGTGAGTCGGGCCAACATGAGCCCTCCGCTACCATCGCTTTCCGTCCCGTAGTCGTTGTAAAACGTCATCGATCCCACAAAGCCGCGCGGCGCTCGCCGCGATGGCGTCCAGGACCGGCTGCACGTCGGTGGACGAGCGGCTGATGACGCCCAGCACCTCGGCCATCGCCGTCTGATGTTCCAGGGCTTCGCGCAGTTCGGCGTTCCGTTCCTCGAGCTCCTTGAACAGTCGCGCGTTCTCGATGGCAATCACGGCCTGATCGGCGAAGGTTTTGAGAAGCGCGATTTGCTTTTCGGTAAACGGACGGACCTCCGTGCGTCGAATGTGAATAGCTCCGATCACAAGCCCTTCGCGAAGCAAAGGTGTCGACAGCAGTCGCACGTTGACCCGTGATCTGCTGAAGATACTTAGCTCCAGCGAACTCGCCATCTATTTCGGCTGCGAGGTCTTCGACATGAACGGTTCGACGGTCGAGGACGGCGCGACCCGCAACGATGTCACGGCGAATAGGAATACCTTCCGCTCGTGCACTTGCTGGAACGGCGATGGAGCCATGTGAAGCCATAATACGGAGAACATTCGCCGTCGACACGCGTGATTTGCGCATCGGTTGCCTCGCACGAGCCTCGCAGCATTCTCTGCAACGAGCATCCAGCACCGGCTGAATGTCTGTCGGGGAGCTGGCGATAGCGCTCCAGAATCTCGCTCGTCGCGGTCTGCTGCTCCAACGCCTCTTTGAGCTCGTTGGAATAACCGCACGTTCTCAATGGCAATGACCGCCTGGTCGGCGAAGGTTTCGAGTAGTTTGATCTTCCCCGGAGTAAAGGGGCGGACCTCCATACGACGCGCGTTCAGATATCCAGCGATTTCGCCAAGAATGCCGAAGGGAGCCGTTTCAAATACGTCGCGGGGTCTGCGAGTCGGTTGCCCAAAGTTGGAAACTCAGCCCTCTGTGCCCGCACATCTTGAACGTGGAGTGAACCGTGCTCGCGAATCCAGCGATGATGCAACTCATCGACGCTAACCGCTTCGCGGCCAGTACGTCTATGGGTATGGAACCGAAATGCGCCCGCGCAACGACCATGTCACCATCGAGAAGTCGCAGCACGACGTCATCGATGCCGCAAACCCGCGCCGCGCTCTCGACGATCGCGTCGAGGACCGGCTCACGTCCGTGGGCGAGCGACTGATGATGCCGAGCACCTCAGACGTCGCCGTCTGATGCTCCAGCGCTTCAGCGAGCTGACGTCTGCAATCTTCCAACTCCTTGGCTGACTCGGCGAGCTGCCGGTAAAGCTCCGCCATCGTCTGCGCCTGTCCAACCGGGGACGTTTTCGCGGGCTACGGCTAGGTCTTGTTATTTTGCTCTTAGGGCCCTTTTCAGTCGCCATAACAACTACCCCAGATTTGGTCGCTACCATCGACCCCGCCCACCGAATCCAATCAAATTAAGGTTCTTCAGGCTTTCGTATGAAATAGAACTCGGAAATTTCACCGCCGAGGCGCGGAGCGCGCAGAGAAAATAGTATAAATTTCATCGCTTGAACAAAGTCTCTGCGAACTCGGCGTCTCTGTGGAATCCGCTTCACAACGATCCCAGAAAAACCGAAATCAAGAGACTCGCTCCACCTTCCGTTTTGTCTCGCGCCGATCTGCTCCGCCAAAAAAGCCGCGTTTTCCGCCGATCCGCCAAAAGATAGAAAGCCTGATTTCTGTTTGTGGAGCCAGCGCAATCCGAGAAAATAGATTCCCGGAAATTGCGTGACGCCACACTCGCCTAAAGGCTCCCTGCGCTCGTCGAGAAGCGGTAGTTTTAACCAATCGTAGTCGTTGTCGAATCCGTTGCCCAGATGATCGAAGTAATTCCCGCGGACCTGAGATCCAATTCCAGAATCGGCGCCGATGCGCTGCCTTAGCCTGGGGGGTGACTCCGCTGGGAGATCCAATTTGTTTTTGGCGACGTAGTCGTCCACCGCTTTCTTGAAGTTGGCGAGCCACTCGTCTCCTTTGGCGAGGTTGTCTTCCAAGTCGGGAGCCAAAGCGAGTGTAGCTCCCTTGACGGCTTTTAACCGGCCCAACAACACGATTCCCTTTGAAGCCAATCCCGCCAGTCGGCCTCGTAGCCGCCATTGACGCCGGTCAACAAGGGACCGCGGCGGCTGAAAGATCGCTGGCGACTCCGCTCGCCGGCGCTCAAACATTCCCAACTCGACCCCCCACCATGCGTAGTCGCGACCGCGGTAGCGTCGCGCGAGGCGCCGATGGCGACCCATGCAGACGTAGACTTGTCGACCATGTTGATGAAGGTCTTCAGCGATTTGAAAGCCCGATGCCCACTTCCCACGACCAGTACGGCCCCTGGCGGCAATTCACCGGCATTGCGGTATGCGCTCGAATGCAGCTGGCGGATATCATTCGGCACCTCGGAACTGAACGGTGGAATGACACCCTTTTCGCGCTGTCCGGTGGCAATGACCACATTGCTGGCTTCAATGGCGCCTGTGTTCGTGCGCAGCAGATAGGGCATCGAATTTGACGAGTTCTCCAACGCGGTGACGCCGACGCCGCTCCTCACTGGGGCTTTTATGAAATCGGCGTATTCTTGAATGAATCGAACGATTTCCCGGCCCGGGACAAAGCCGTCGGGATCTTCAGTTTGATATTTGTAGCCGGGTAGCTCGATGGTCCAGTTGGGAAATTGAAAATGGAACGAGTCCCACCGTTCGCTGATCCAGCGCTCACCCACCCGTCCCCGCTCGACAATCACATGTTCGAGACCGCGTTCACTGAGAAAATAACTCATCGTCAGGCCGGCGTGGCCAGCGCCGATGATGACTGTATCGATCTTTTCGTTCACAGCGATCTCCTTGCCTTCCGCGCCTCCGCGGTGAATCCGGCCGAGAGCCTATTCGACCATCAAGTTTGCGGTCAAACGCACTTTAAGGGGACAGAGCAACGAGCGCACCAATGGACACGGTCCACCAACGCAGCATTGAAGCTGCTGAATTGTCGAGGAAATCGATGGTCGAAAGGCGAAAACACAGATCGGTCAATTCAAACGGTAACTTTCAGATTACCGCTAATCAGTGGCCGGTAAGAAAAAAGTTACCCCGGGTCTGCGCGGTGTGCGTATGAGACAAAAAGAGTGAGTTTGAACCGCGCTCTTGTGCGCGGCGGCATGAAAGCATTTTTTTGCCGTATCTCTGGACAGTGGACTAATCATAGTCATAACAGTTGACTTCGGACGGAAAGGACAAGCTTGAAAACGTATGCCTATATCTTTAATGTGTATGCATAATTGGGTGGAGGTTAGAATGGCAGAGAAAGCGAGGTTGAAGCGTAAATCCTATTTTGTCGATGAGCGCGCGCTTAGCCGGGCGAAAAAAGCTCTTGGCGTCAAAACCGAAGCAGAGGTCATTCGCTTATCGGTCGAGCGTGTCGCTGAAATGGAGGAATTTTGGGAGTTTATGAAAAAAACTCGCCGGAAGCTCCGGCCTGGTAGCGTGGAGAAATCCTAAGATGGCCGTAGCAATTTTGGATACTAGTGTTTATATCGATCATTGGCAACTCGGCCTATACCAAGAAACTCTGGAGAATCTCAGGCGAGCTTATATTATCCGCCATTCAGCAGTCGTCCTATCAGAGCTTCGGCGCGGTGCTCGCGGGCGAGAAGCCGAGCAGCTCGTCGCCAACCTTTACGATTTGGCCACGGCCCGATGGG
The DNA here is from genome assembly GCA_963745035.1 of uncultured delta proteobacterium. Taxonomy (GTDB): domain Bacteria; phylum Desulfobacterota; class Binatia; order UBA9968; family UBA9968; genus DP-20. Next base: position 126,589 of record CAVUVW010000014.1, read on the forward strand.
AACCTTCCGCAGCCGACTGGTGGGAAGCAGGCAGGCTGGTCCGAAAGATCGGTGATAAGCAGGGCTGGGACATACACAAGCGGCGAGATTTTCAAAACGATGCATTAATTGCGCTCACTGCACGACGTCACGGCGCAACCGTCGTTACTGCCAATAGTTCAGATTTCGAGCTGCTTCGATCGGAATTGCGAATTCCGGTTCTCACGGCTTGAAAGTGGCGCGTGGGGCGAAAAGCGAGGACAGACGCCCCGCTGCACCGGCAGAGCCAAGATTTTCCCTAGAGTACCTGCCCGAATGCGGCCTGACAGGAACCGGACTTGACCGGGCTAATCAACCTGACCGTAATGGTCACATTGAGGGATTCTCAAATGAAGATCGCAACCGTATCGAAGCTAAAAGCATCGCTCAGCGAGTATCTCAGAGAAGTGAAGGCAGGCGAAGAGGTTTTGGTAACCGAACGGGGGCGGGCAATCGCGAAGCTCACCCCGGCGGAAAGCTCGGCCACCTTGCCGCAACATCTTGCCGAGATGGAAAAGCAGGGTTTGATAAAGGTTGGGAGTGCCAAATTGCCAAAGGATTTTTGGAATCTTCCTCGTCCAAAGGATTCCAAGGGCCTGGTCCTAAAGTCACTATTGCAGGAGAGGGAGGAAGGGCGGTGATTTTCTGGGATAGCTCCGCGATCGCTCCCTTGTGTGTCAAATGAGCCTTCAAGCGCAACAGTTAGATCGATTCTCGTCGACGACCCGGTCGCTATGGTTTGGTGGACAACACGCACCGAATGTATTTCGGCCCTCGCTCGGCAAATGTGGGAAGGCGGCATCACGCTCGCCGGCGAAAGACAGGCGCGAGACGTGCTGCATAAATTTGCGAGTATATGGCTTGAGATTCAACCCACCAACAGCCTGCGAGCTGTCGCAGAAAGGATGCTTGGCGTCCACGCGCTGAGAGCGGCGGACGCGTTTCAGTTGGCTGCGGCGCTGCAATGGTGTCGAGGAGAAACCAGCGGAATGTCTCTAGTATGTTTTGATGGTCGCCTTCGTAGCGCGGCGCACAGAGAAGGCTTTACCGTTCTCCCCGCCGAATAAGATCCCCAGCACTCAAGAATCCCCGCATCGTGACGAAAAGGGGATAGGCCTTTTTTTTCTTCTTGCGTGACGCGTTCTAAGATTTCCACAATCGGACTTATCCCCGTTTTTCCCCTCTTTATCTGAATCAGCTCTTCGCGCGTTCCAGGACCCCGAGATCGATCAGCATGCCCAGCTCGTCTCGACTTACCCATTCCTCCGCGATTTTCCCATCGTGAAATCGGAAAATCGCGATTGCCGGCCAGGTGACCGTCTTTCCCGCCACAATGTGCGTGCCGAGACGACTCGTCCATTCGCTGCGGTTCACCGCCCGATGACTCAATCTACACGCCACTTGATCTTTCTCCGCGATGAAATCGTGAATGGTCGTCGTGAACTCGGAATACACCTGGAGGATTCTTTCCAGCGCTTGCCTGAATGCTTCGAGTCCTCGGATAGGCTCTGAAGCCTCGGGGCGATGTATCATGCAGTCCGTTGTCACAATCTCATCAAGAATATCAAGGTGGCGCTTATCCACTACTTCCTCGAAATAGCGACGGACGGTTTCTTTATTGGAGTCAGTGGACATGGTCATCTCCATTTTTCCTTCCGCCGTGAAAAATCACACCACGTGCAGTAACGCGAGCCGTACGAAGCATGGGTGCAAACCTATTCCAAGACGTTCTCGGATTTCAATAATCGCTTATCCCATTTCCCCCCCTCGAGCCAGGTAAACAATTCCCCAGGGCGTACAGTTTTACGCTTACTGAATCATCGCTCTTGGCGCTAAAGAACCCACAAATCCGTTGCCTTTCACTTGGCATGGTTGCTGCTGTTCCCAACCCCGCTGAACCGACTGAAACAAAAAGGAGAGAGCATGAACATATCAAAGATAATTCCGCCAACTGTGGTTATTTTCGCACTGGCGCTGACAGCATTTCCCGCCATGGCCAAGCAGGGAGGCAATGCCAAAGGCAAGAGCGAGGAAAAGAAGGCAACAAAGGAAAACTCTGGCCGTCAGACTGGTGAGTTACCTTCGGGTTTGCAGAAACACGCGGAGAGAAAAGGCCAGCTTCCCTCCGGATTGCAAAAAAAGCAGGACGAGACGGGGCAACTCACCAAGGGCCTTGAGAACGGCGGCAAAAAGCTAGAGTCCGGCGCCAACAAAAATAAACCTTCGAAGTAACATTTTTGCTCGAATCGAAACCGAAAGCATCGCTCGTATGACATTTAGCTCGATGCCGTTCAAAGGGCTCAACGAATTGGCGATCCGCATTCGCGGCGTTTGCTATTCCGCTTTTAGCTCGCCGCATTTAGGAATTACCTGGGCGATGTTGACGTTGGTAAGCGGACTAATTTACCTGATGTACGCTGAGCGCAAGGGGCGGATTTTTGACGAAATGGCTGCGAGACTCGCATGACAAGGACAGTAACGCGGTCGGCATCGATCGTCTCGAGAGTTGGCTTTAACGGGAAAGTTCCTTCCGAAACCAGCCGTAACGAATCAATATTTTCTAGTGCTGGAGCATCATCTAGTCGGTCCCGCGTCGCTGCCCCCGCGGTGGTACAGGGTTTTTTTCGCTTCCCCTGAATAGAGCCGGCTAACGCTAAGGCAGAGAAAAACGCTTGCAGCAGGACTCCTCAGCGCCCTTCGATCATTAGGCCGGCGCCCGGTCGATATGTGAATGTGGGCATCGAGGAAGGCTTCCGATCTTTTCCGTTTCGCACGGCCTGACGTCTTGTTCCTCGGACGCTCGCCGAGCTGCGCGCTGCAACCGATGAGCCCGGTAAAAACCAAAACCGCGATTACCGAGTTGAATCGTATCATTTTATCCTCACATTTCGGCAATCATGATCCCCAAATGTCGTTAGCCAAAAAAGGAGAACCGCGCAGTCAGTGCATCACGATTGAACGACCGACGCGACAGGTCAACCCTTCGAAGCACTGCTTTGAAGGAGAATTCAATTCAATCCTGGGATCGCCGCCTCGTTATTTGATCACCTTATCCGCTCTCGCCAGCACTTTCGGCGGAATCGTCACACCCATTTGCTTGGCGGTTTTCAGATTGATTACCAGCTCGAACTTCTTGGGCTGCTCCACCGACAGATCGGCAGGCTTGGCACCCTTCAGGATTTTGTCCACCAAGATGCTGCACGCCGCCACTGATCGCGACGGTCATGCCATAGGAGATGAGGCCACCGGCGACGGACCAATCAGGCTCCCCGCACATTGTCGGTAATCGGTTCTTAATCGCAAGCTCCACAAGTTCTCTTCGGTGAAAGGCAGTGAAGGTGCCGTGAAAGATGATAAGGGCAGCCGCCTGCTCTTTCTTCATTGCGGCGTATGTATCCAAAAACTGGCTAGGGTCTTTTACCTCCAATGGTTGAATCTGGATTCCCAAAGTCCGGGCCTCAGTCTGTGTCTCTTTCAATTCTTCGTGATCTCCCGCCCGGACCCCCATGGTAAAGGACAGCCACGCGGGAGACCTTGGGAAAGGTCTGCTTGAGAAGTTCTAACCGCTTCGCACTTAAATCCGGGTCAATGTTAGTGGCTCCTGTGACGTTTCCACCTGGTCGGCGAGACTGGCAACAAGGCCTTCGCCTACGAGATCACCAGCACCGACTGTAACAATAGGGATCGTGCTGGTCGCTTGCTTGGCAGCAAGGGTCGCCTGCGTGCCTTGTGTGACAATAATTTCCACCTTCAGACGGACTAACTCGGCAGCGAGATCGGGGAGCCGGTCGGCTTTACCCTCTGCCCATCGGTACTCAGCCAGGATGTTTTCTCCCTCGATATAACCGAGATCACGCAAACCCTGCCGGAATGCGTCGACGCGGGCAGAGAGAACGGAAGGGGAGTTGCCCCCAAGGAATCCCATCCGAGACACTTTCTTCGGCTGCTGCGCCTCAGCTATCACTGCAAATGCAAGCAGCATCGCTGCAGCCATGATTGATGACCAATAAGCTTTGTTCATGGTTCGCCTCTTTCGTGACAAGACTTATCACGAACACGGAAGCTGAGAACAGTAATATTTAGGCGGAAGGGAAAACCAGATTTTTCGAGGTAAAAAGGCTAAATTCGACCTGGAATTGAACTGAACGACGCTTCAATGTGGTGCTGCGGCAGATTGCGTTGATGGAGAATACAGTTCAATCCTGGGGTTACTTGATCACCTTGTCCGCTCTCGCCAGTACGTTCGGCGGGATCGTGAGGCCGATTTGCTTGGCGGCTTTCAGATTGATTACCAATTCGAACTTCGTCGGCTGCTCCACTGGCAGCTCGCCGGGCTTGGCTCCTTTGAGAATCTTATCTACGTAGGTCGCCGCGCGCCGGAACAGGTCGTCAAAGCTGACGCTGTAGGTCATAAGCCCGCCCTCTTCAACATATTCCGGCCACGGGTAGATCGCCGGAAGCTGGTTCTTTATTGCGAGGTCTGCAATCTGCGTTCGCTGGGAAATGATGACGAAGTTCGACAGCGCGAGCACTGCTTCAGCACGACCCTTGTTTGCGGCCTGGAATGCAGACCTGAATATCCTTCGGAGCCAGTACGTCTAGGTATTGAAGCTGCACCTTGAACGCTCGTGCGGCGACTTCCGTTTCTCTCAACGTTCGAGCGTTGGCCGGCTCGGCTGAACTCCCGAGGACGGCGACACGCGAGAGCTTAGGAACGATCTCCTTTAGCAGCTCCAGTTGTTTTCCACTGATCTCGGGGGCAAGGATCGAAAATCCAGTAATGTTCCCACTTGGTCGCGCCAGGCTGGCGACAAACCCGTTTCCAACAGGATCGGTATCAAACCCCATAACGATGGGAATCGTAGCAGTTTCTTTTTTGGCGGGAGCGGTGGCTGCCGGACCGCCAGAGAGGATGACGTCTACCTTGAGATGAACGAGCTCGGCCGCGAGCGCTGGAACACGTTCGAGTTTTCCCTCGGCATATCGCGAGTCAAGGACAACGTTTTTCCCCTCACATACCCAAGCTCACGCAGGCCTTGGCGGAATGCCTCGATGCGGTCCGAGACAGCAGAGGGGGAGACAACAGCTAGGAATCCTATCCGGGGAACTTTCCGCGGCGGCTGCGCCTCGCTGCGTAAGCAAAGAGGCAATGAGCATGGCGCAAAAAACGAACACAAAAACGTTGCCTTTAGCTGTTTTCACTTGATCACCCTATCCGCCCTGGCCAGGACGTTCGGCGGAATCGTCAGACCGATCTGCTTCGCGGTTTTGAGATTGATCACCAACTCAAACTTCGTCGGCTGCTCGACTGGGAGATCAGCGGGCTTAGCGCCTTTGAGGATCTTGTCGACCATCGAAGCAGCGCGCCTGTAAGGCTCGCCTTGGTCGGCTGCGTACGACATCAAGCCACCGCCTTCGACAAAATCTCCCCGAAAGTACATCGAGGCCAGCCGGTTTTTTGTCGCCAAGTTCGTGATCAGTTTTTGATGAGAAGTCGCCAACGTGTGCTGCGTCACGGCGAGCGCTGCGCTACGCACCTTGATCGCCTCTTTGAACGCGCTTTCGTATTGGTCGGCGCTGCTGACCTCCATAGAGTGGAGTTGCAGGCCCAGTTCTCCTGCCGACAACTGGCTATCGTTCCATAATCGCGCACTGCCTGAATTTTTTGGATCCCACAGCACTGCAACGTGCGAGAGTTTCGGAATGGTTTGTTTGAGCAACTCCAGTCGTTTGCCAGTCAAATCCGCCGCAATGGTGGTGAACCCCGTGATATTCCCCCCAGGCCGTGCGAGGCTGTCCACTAACCCGCCGCAACAGGATCAGAAACGGCTCCAATAAAAACGATGGGGATCGTGCTGGTGGCTTTCTTGAGAGCCAACGCCCCAGTCGCCCGGGCGTCAGGAGCACGTCAACTTTGAGACGAACCAGCTCATCAGCCAGGCCCGCGAGCCGGGCGAGCTGATCATCAGCGAATCGACGCTCGAAAGTTACGTTCTTACCCTCAACATAGCCAAGTTTACGGAACCCTCGCAGGCATAGATCGAGCCAGCGGTTGAAGCAGCGGACCCGGGTGAGAGCGCCGATTTTCAAGATCTTTGCTTGCTGCTGCGCCTCGGCGATTTCGGTAACAACAAGCAGCACCACTACAAACAGGATTGAAAAGACAGCCGCTTTCCTCATTGCACACCCATGGCCCGTCATGTGTATCACGTGGTCGGTAGTAGAGAACAGTGAAATTTTACGGCGGAAGGCGACTGGTTCGGAGAGTGGGAAGACCGATTTAGCCTTAGATTGAACTGAACGACGCATCAGTTAACTCTCACAAGATTGCATCGGACGTACCCGCTGATGTATACCCCGTCACGCTTAGGACAGAGCAACTCTTAATGATCACGGGTTGTTTACTGCTCCCATAAACAATATCTCTTGATCCTGGTTATCGCGAATAGCAAAAAAGAAGGGGCGATTAACTTCCATGTAAAATGTCTTCGGCCGTGGCCGAACCGAGGTGACTCCAGCGCCCACACTCGTTGCCGCAGCCGCTTCCGTTCCTTCCTCGTTTACATCCACATAGCTTTTGTGTAGCACTTCGCTTATATTCAACCGATGCTGATCGCTAATTCCACTTAAATCAGCATTATCTTGGAACGCAACTCCCATTCCCAGTTTTGCAAGCAGCAAATTTAGTTCTTTTGCGTATTCTATTTTGAATCTCGGCAGTAAAATTGTCCCTTCAATATTTTCGTATTGCTTCATCCACTCGTTCCACGCCTTTATATCAAAGCCCCTAATGAAAGTTTCCAAATTCTTCGGTAGAAAAACATACATACTTAATCGCTTATTCTCTCCATAAGGCAAATTGACACTTTGGAAAGTCTCCGTTTCCAAATACGGCAATAAGTGCGTTTGCCGCATCAGCGGATGTTTTTTAGATGCTCCATTGGCCGTTGTGAATAACCTGTCTTGAGTTAGTTTTCTATCAAATTCAGTTGTCCAGCTCCCTTTGAAATACACCGCATTGATCAGATACATCACCATCTCGTCGGGAATGTTCTCCACTATCTTTGGTATTTTGCCCTTGGTATTTTTACTAACCCAAGAATTGATCTTGCCGACTGCGCTTGGGTCTTTGAAATCGAGGGCAGAAATTTCTGCATTGTAATATTTCGCTGCGGCCGTTAAAAAATCCTGCCGAAACTCTATTCCTTTTCTCGCCCATACCGAATTAGCAATGGCGAGCTCTACTTTTGGGTCGGGGTTTTTTAACAGATTGATCAGAGCGAGGCTTTGCTGGTTGACGCTCGAGATGTCTAAATTTTTAAACTGTAGAGTTTTCTCTATCGCATCTTTTGTCTCGCCCTTAGCCCCGTTGTAGACCATGGACAATGCCAGGCCGATGCTCGAAGGCGAAATAAAAACATTATTATTCCCTTCCGCTTCGACGAGGATCTTAAATAAGTCAAACCCGAACGCATTATGGGCTTGGGAAATATCTTTAGGCGTTTTATTTGCAACAGCGGCAAGTAAATGTGTTGCCGTCAATGCGAAGCAGGCAAATAATCCGACCATTCCAGAAAAAATCGTGACGGGCTGTATTTTTGATGTTCTGGAGTTGGGTAAATAACGGAAAGTTCCGTTTGTAATGAAAGTCATCTGATCTCCTCAATAACTGCGCCAGCGGTGGCCTTTGTAACTTAGACTATCGAAACTGCCAAAAGTGCCCTTGGCAATGGAATTTTACGAAAGGGCCTGTTTCCCTCAGATTCCCAAGAAAACAGCCCTGCAACGATTTGATTTGCCGCGAGATTTCGTTGGGAAATCACTCCTTAAGAGTAAACCCAACAGCAAGCAGCACCGCGGCGACCAGCATTGGTGAGAGACAACTTTCGTAGATTCACACGTCATTGGGGAGGCTATTATTTAGCAGGTGCAAGGCACTTGCGAAAAGTATTAATAACGGCAGAAGGCGACAACGTTCCTCGAGGAGAAAACAGCTACATTGCGCCCGAGATTGAACTGTAGGAGAATTCAGTTCAATCCTAGCGTCGCCGGGTGGTTACTTAATCACCCGATCCGCCCGCGCCAGCACGTTGGGAGGAATCGTCAGGCCGATCTGCTTGGCGGCTTTGAGATTGATGATGAACTCGAACTTCTTCGGTTGCTCCACGGGCAGATCGGCGGGCTTGGCACCTTTCAATATCTTATCCACGTAGATGGCAGCACGCCGGGACAGGTCGGTAAGGTTCGGCGCGTAAACCATAAGGCCCCCGGCCTCTACAAATTCTTCCCTGCTGTATATTACCGGGAGGCGGGTCTTTACCGCGAGGTCTACGACCTGTGTTCGTTGAGAAAGTAAGGCGGCGGCAGTCTCCGCGAGGACCGCGCTAGCACGACCATTGTTGGCGGTTTGGAATGCAGTCTCGATATCCTTTGGGGCTTCCACCGCCAGCATTAGAAGTTGCAGACCCAACGCCTGAGCAGATACCTCAATCTCTTTCATTAGTGCCGCGTTTTTCTGTTGAACTTGAGCGACGAACACAGCTACACGAAAAAGTTTAGGTACGATCTCCTTGAGAAGCTCCAGCCGTTTGCCGATTAAATCGGTAGACATGGCGCTCAGCCCTGTGATGTTCCCCCCGGTCGAGCCAGACTCACGACGAATCCTGAACCAATGGGATCGTCACCCTGAGTCATGACAATGGGAATCGTAGCCGTTGCGTCCTTGGCAGCACGGGTTGATGTTCCACCTCCGGGAACGATCACATCGACTTTGAGGCGGACCAGTTCAGCCACGAGATCGTGAAGCCGATCCAGCTTTCCCTCAGCCAAGCGATACTCAATAGATAATCGTTTTCCCCTCCACGTATCCAAGCTCGCGCAGCCCTTGCCGAAGTCCGTTAAATGTTCGATAGTGGCAAGAGAACCGGCTGTTAGATACCCTATCATTGGGATTTTCTTTGCCTGCTGCGCCTGAGCCGTCACTCCAACAGAAAGCAGCATCATTGCAACCAGGATTGATGGCACCGCAGCTCTCTTCATGGCGCACCTCATTCTTGCGGCTTTTTATCACGGAAACGGAAGTTGAGAAAAGTGTTATTTACGGCAGAGGGAAAACCAGATTCGTCGAGGGAAAGAAGGCTAATTTCAGCGCAGGATTGAACTGAACGACGCATCCATTCGATGTCACGCGAGATTGCGTTGATGGAGAAATCACTAACGCATAAAGTTGAGCGGCGCGCTGCCACGATAACCACTGAGTTGAAGCCATCCCCCGGCGATCAGTTCGACGCGGGTTGGGCCGCAGAGTAGACACCAAGCGAAAACACGAGGAACGATTTTGACGATGCAGCCTACGAATCGAGCCAGGCTGTCGCAAACACGGCTATGTCGGCGACCGTACGAATGCAGGCGCGCGGCGTGAAAGCTTGCTGAGGCGTCACCAAGGGTGACGAAAATGATGCAGAATCAAATCGACTTTTTCTGCTCTATGCGGATACACCGGTCATCGCCTGATGCATCGCCGCGCGCCCAGCTGCGAGGGTCTGCGCGTCTGCCAGCTCAGGACGGCCTGTCCCATACGGCGGCTGTGGCGCGTACTCCATAATCAGTTCGATGACTCGCCCCATGCTCTCTCCAGCCCAGTACCCCGCAAGTGTAATACCGAAGTCGACACCCGCTGTGATACCGCCTCCGGTGAGCCGATTACGGTCGACGCAGACGCGCTCATTGCTGGGCTCAGCGCCGAATTGATTCAAGGCTTCACGGGCACCCCAATGCACCGCAGCACGATAGCCTCGCAGCAGTCCAGCGGCCCCGAGTAGCAGGGACCCTGTGCAAACACTGCACACCCAGCGGGCGCGCGACCCGCGATCAGCTAGAAAGGCGATTGTGGCTGAATCGCTCAGCAGGTCCAATGTGGGTTTCGCGCCGCCGCCGACAAAAAGGACATCTGGATCAGTCCAAGCATCCTCAAAACTGTTGGTCGCCTGCACGCTGAGACCGCAGTCCGTGGGCACTGCACCGGAACGGTGCCAGGCACACTGAACTTCGTAGCCGGGCAAGAAACTCCACGCCTGAAGGGGACCGACTAAGTCCAGTAGGGTCATGCCCGGATATACCAGGGCCAACACTTTCATAGCGCGCTCTCCTTTGAGTATACAGGATGACCAACTGCAGCTTTCCTCGTTACGCGAGCGAAAAAACTATAAAGTCTCCGCGATGTCAGGACCAACCGCAAACTTTCGGTTACTTGCGCGTATCAAGATGTTACCGCCTAAGGATCGGAGTCCAGCCTAGATTGGGAATCTCCTCATTGGATCTACGTCACTCAGGGTCCTGAGAAAGCTTCCGGCGGAACGGAATAAAGGTCCGTTGTCACCTTGGCCACGCCAGGGACTCGCTTCACAAGCTCTCGACTTTGTCCTCCATGCCGTGGTCCACTCTTCCCTTCACGTGAATATGGCCACCTTCGGCATGCACTTCGAAGGAAGATCCGCCTACGTCCGTCGATGCAAATAACAGCGGCATAGCACCCGGGAACCCAGAGCAAGATCCTCGAACGCTCGGCTTGATTCGGCAGTGGGCTGATATTCGTCGAGTTTTGCCGCTTCGACGATCATTCTGCTTCGCTCCCTCTAGGCGCATCGTTGCCATGTTGAGAACAAGGTCGATAACGATTAGGGTCGCGCCAATCGGCGCCGAACATGGCCATGAGCCGGCGGCTGCGCGCTTTATCGACTTCGTCGACAAAATGACGCGCCGCGGCGCTCCGTGAGGTTCTGCCGCGCCTTGATTTGTCTAACGCGAAACTCGATGGGCGCGCTCAAAAGCACTTTGAGCACGTGCCCGATGCCGGGTAAAAGCTCGTGGCCCAAATGGCCGTGGTAGACAATTTTGCCGTCCTGAGCCAGCTCGCACAGCGCCGCTTGAAGCGCGATCCGATAGGGCCGCAGATCTTGCAGCAGGCGGTCCCACCAGTGCGGGCCCTTCTCTACGATCTCGTTGAGTTTTGCTTCGGGGATGCGATAGCGCCGGCCGGCTTCGACGAGCACTTCGCGCCCGACACAGCGGTATCCGAGAGCTTGCGCCACAGACTGCGCCAATTCCTGGCCCTCTCCTGAAGAGCCTTGGTAGATCGTGATGATTGGCATGACGATTACCTCCCTGATTTGCTGCTATTACGCCGAACCCGGAGCGCTCTGTCGTCCCAGCTTAGTCGCTCCCGTACTCTTTCCGCCTGCGGAGCCGATGTTCGTATCGTTGGCGAAGGATCGACTCTCTCCCGAGAGGATCGTAGTTGCAAGGTCCGTAGAAGTCGATGATATCGCCTTCACTCGGATCCTTGAGCACCGGCCGATCCGAAAATAGCGTGTCATCCCTGATCGCTGGAAATTTCAGATGGCAGAAGCTGCCGGAAGGATCGGGTACCTTCGAAATAACTCCTTCCGCCGCCCATGCGAACGATTCACTGAGCCCGAACAAAAGTAGCGTGACGGAAACCAACTTGAACCGCGTTTGCCAAGGGAAAGTTTTCATCGGCTTGGTCTCCAAACCCTCTCCGCATGTGCCCGCTGAGCAGTAAGCAGCAACCGCCATGCCGTTAATAGGTCGCCAACTCTAGTGCGCGTAAGAACTGAAATTCAAACGATTCGTTTTCATGGCACACACCAAGCAGATCGGAAATACTGTAACCGTCGTTGTCATTTTGGTAATGGTGCGTATCGGAAAGTTGACTGCTCAGTCAAAACTGCAGCCGTGATGGGACTTACAGACCTCTCGACACCCGCCACGTACAGCGAACACGGCGTTAGAAAATGCTTGTCTGCGCGGCTTTCAGTTGATCGAGAACTTGCCGGCGCCTTACCTTCTTGTGCGATGTCAGCCTGCTCATGAGCAACCGCCGCGCCAAACATTTGGTAATCGTGACCATACACATAACAGCGCTTACTTCTTGCGTTAATCATTGCGTCTTTATCTTAGCAAAACACGCAAGGGTAACTTCTATATTACCCGGACGGCGCTAAGCGGTAACAAAACCGCTACCCGGTTTATTGCTGTCTGAGATAGCGGGATCTACCGCGGGTACATAGGAGAAAAGATTCGCGGGGTTGGCCAGCGATACTCGTCAGGAACCTGTAACTGGGTGTTCGACGCTGCCATGCCCTTTGCGCGAGCGAGTGTATACCAACTGAAGAAAGATCCAGAGACTGGCCGATTCTCGACCTTGTCGTCGAACATCGAGCAACGATTGCGCGCAAGGGTGGTGCGAGGTTTTTTGATTCGAACGGAGGCTCTCTGCCCCGCTTTCGATGGGTATTCGAGCTGACAACTTTCAGGTCCCCTCAGAAACTCAAAGACTCCATCCCGATTCCGAGACTACATTTCCGTAATGCTTAACGGACGAGGAGTTCTTCATCGTTGCAATACGGCATCAACGAATTTAGTTTGAATGGCATGGCTGTACGACCTAGCCGTTCAACGTCGCTCAAAAAATTTGACAGGCTCATCCAGTCAAGCGCCTCGCCTCGCTCCGCGAAAAATCACCTTCTGCGGCTCATCGAAGCGAGCACGATCGCCGCGCTCGACAGGATACCGACTGCCGAACTGCCGGCCCTGTTCCGATTATTGGGCGGCAGCGCTTTCCTGAGCGATGTGCTCATACGCGAGGGACAGAACTGGCCCGCGCTATTTTTGCGGCAAACTCGAACGCGACTGAAGTCCGTCGCGGAACACATGAAGGAACTCGACGCCGCTGCAAAAGATGCGGCGTCCTTCGATGAGTTCTGCGCGGCTCTGCGACGGCACAAGCAGCGGGAGTACCTGCGCATCGGCGCGCGCGATTTGACGCCAGGCGTGGAGGTGGAAGAAACCGTGCGCGAGCTGACGGCGCTTGCCGAAGCGTCGCTGGAGTCCGCCTACCGTTTCAGTCGAATCGAAGTGGAGAAACTTTATGGCACGCTGCCGCTTCCCGGAGCGAATGAGCCCAACCGCTTCGTCATCTTTGGCATGGGCAAACTGGGAGGCGGCGAGCTGAATTTCAGCTCCGACGTCGATGTTATTTTTCTTTTTGAGAGCGATGAAGGCGAAAGCTCCGGCGGCGCCAAAGGGAAAGCATCGCCGCGAGAGTTTTTCTCCGAAGTCGGCAAAAGAATCATCCAGGCCATGGGCAAGGTCACCGAAGACGGCTTTGTCTTTCGCATCGACCTGAGGCTTCGCCCCCTGGGCGCCAACGGGCCGCTGGTGCAATCGGTCAACTCCGCGATGCTCTATTACGAATCCTGGGGCCAGTGCTGGGAGCGGGCGGCGTTGATCAAGGCCCGCTCCGTCGCCGGCGCGCGCGATTTGGGCAACGCTTTCCTCAAAGAAGTCGAGCCTTTTGTCTACCGGCGTTATCTGGATTACACGACCGTCGATGAGCTCCGTCATATGAAAGCGCGCATCGAGAACGAGCTGCTCGGCGTAAATGACAAGGAACGCAACGTCAAGCTCGGCATTGGCGGCATTCGCGAGATCGAATTTTTCACTCAAGCGCTTCAGTTGGTTAACGGCGGATACGAGCCGAGCTTTGCGAACTCCCAGCCACTTTGCCTGCCTTGGCCGAGCTCGCGCAGCGCGAATTCATCTCGAAGAAAGAACGCGACTTGCTCACCGAGGCGTATCGTTTCTTGCGGCAAGTCGAGCACAAAGTGCAGATCGTCCAGGAAGCGCACGCTCATTCGATACCCGCCGGCAAAGAAGAAGAACTGGCGCTTGCGCGCCGGTTGGGATACCGGCGCAAAGGCGGGCGCGGCGAGCGCGAGCAATTTTGGCGCGACTACCGCCGCCAGACGAAGAACGTGCGCAGCATCTTCGACCGTCTGTTTTACAGCGCGCAAAAGGAAATCGAACACGAGGCTGCCTCCAGCGCAGGTTCGGTGTGGCACGATCTCGATCGCCAAGAAATCGTCCTGGCGGAGCTGGCGGCGGCCGGCTTTGCCGATCCGGCGAAAGCGTACGAACATCTTCTTGCCATACGCGACGGCGAAGTTTACGCGCCGCCGAGCCCACGGCGCTTGAAAGTGATGCGCCTGCTCGGCCCGGCTTTGATGGCCGAGATCATCAATTCAAGCGCGCCCGAACGCGCCCTGTTCAATCTTGCCGAATTCAGCCACCGCATCGGCGGACGCACCGGATTTCTCACTTTGCTCGCCGAGAACCCCGAAACCATGCGCCTGCTGATCACGCTCTTCGCCGAGAGCCAGTTTCTCACCGACCTGTTTCTCAACCGGCCCGAGCTGATCGATACTTTGATTCGCGTCGATCTCACGCGCGTCGAAAAAACCCGGGCGGAGATGCTCGCCGAGCTGCGCGCGGCGCTCGCCGAGCACGACGACGTGGAGGCCAAGCTCAACGCGCTCCGCCGGTACAAAACCGAAGAGTTCATCCGCATCGGCTTGCATGATCTCGGCGGCGAGCTGGAGCTCGTGCAGGTGCTGACGCAACTATCCAAGCTCGCCGATGCCTGCCTGCAGGCAGCGGTCGATTTGACGTTGGCCGAATTAGAGCAAAAGCACGGCGCGGTTCCGGATGGTCAGTTCGTTGTGGTGGGCGGCGGGAAGCTCGGCGGCCGCGAGCTGGATTACAATTCCGATCTCGACTTGATTTTCGTCTACAAAGCCTCAGGCGAGGAGAAGAGCGCGGGCGGATTCCCGGCGCATGAGTACTACGTTCGCGCCGGCCAGAAACTGCTCACCTATCTCAGTGCGCCGACAGAGGAGGGGATCGCCTATAAAGTTGACATGCAGCTGCGCCCATCGGGCAAGGCCGGACCGCTGGTCTCGTCCCTCGACGCCTTTCGCGACTATCACAAAACCAGCTCGCAGCTCTGGGAGCGTCAGGCGCTGATCAAGACGCGCTTTGTCGCCGGCGATCCGTCCCTCGGCAGGGAAGTGGAAAGAATTACCGGCGCGTTTGCCTACGGCAGGACTCTTCGGCCCGAGGAGATCGGCGAGATTCATCATCTGCGCATGCGCATGGAGCGCGAGCTCGCCGGCGAGGACGAGAGCCGGTTCAATCTCAAGAAAGGACGGGGCGGTCTGGTCGACATCGAATTTCTCACCCAGATGCTGCAGCTCACCCACGGCCACGATTCCGCCAAGCTGCGCCGGCGCGAAACCCTCGAAGCGCTGCGGATGCTTCACGAGGAGAAAATTTTGCGGCGCGACGAATACAAGCTTTTGTCCGAAGGATATCTCTTTC
The DNA here is from genome assembly GCA_963745035.1 of uncultured delta proteobacterium. Lineage (GTDB taxonomy): Bacteria > Desulfobacterota > Binatia > UBA9968 > UBA9968 > DP-20. The sequence continues at coordinate 141,844 of CAVUVW010000014.1, forward strand.
TGCGCCGCCTCGATCACCGCCTGCGCCTCGAGCGTGACCAATCCATCGATGCGTTCGAAGCCGAGCCGGCGCGGCTGCAAAGCATCGCCCGGGCGCTCGGCTACAACGACGGGGCCGGACGAAGCCGAAAAGACAATCCAAGACCTGGCCTAAAGCTGCTCCGCGACTATCAGAACAATCGCGAGCAGATCCGCGCCTGCTATGAGCGCTACTTCCTGGCCGCCACCGAGACGTCAGAGACAAAACTCTAGGCGCTCTTCGAAGGTTTCCCGCCGCGATGTGAGAGCCTCGGGAGATATCTCGCCGCGAGAGATTCTGAAACCAGCCTGGTTTGTATCGCACCTCTCTAACGGCGTTATTTTTTGATAGCGCGGCTGGGAGTATGATTCTCTCCCCCCGCTCAAAACAGTGCTGTGGCCTGACGCAGGACCTCATTGGTCGGTCCTATCCCAATTATGATAATTTTTCACCCAGCTGGAGGGGGTCTGACCGGGTTCAATCTTTGGTGGTACGCGAAACTCCGTCGAGCGCCGGCTCGGCGCGCCACCCAGGTTTCCAATCGTTCCGGTAGATTTTTAAAATAAGTTTATTGACAGTAGCACGACTTCTAAGCTATGGTCGCGGCATGAAAACACAATTGCTAAGGGGCATTGCCCTGGCTTCATTGGTAACCGTACTGGCAGCTCCGGTTTACGGACAAACGGCAGATTCGGCTCAAGAAGTCGCCGAGCCGTCCGTGACCGAAGAAGCCGGCTGGGGTGTGGGAGCGGCTCTGGCAAGCGTCTTTTATATCCCGGTGAAAGTTACCTATGCGGGATTGGGCTTGCTCACCGGCGGACTGGGTTGGGTGTTCAGCGGCGGTAGAGCGGATGTTGCCAACAACATCATCTACCCTGCGGTCGGCGGCCACTACGTCGTAACGCCAAGTCAACTCAAGGGGACCGAGCCGATCTATTTCGTCGGCGCTCCGCCGCCCGAGATCGAACCGCGGGCCGATGCTGCTTCTTCGGCTACAACGGCGACTCGCTAGCGCCGAAGCAAACTCCCCGTCTCGAAGCTTTGATAAAATCCAGTAGGGCCGACACGTCCGGGTTGGCCCTGCCGGATTTTTCTATTTCCTTCACCGCCAACGCGAGATTCCGTCCTTTCCGAAACAACACGCGGAAGGCGTCGCGGATCGCGCGAATTCTTTTCTCGTCGAAGCCGGCGCGCTTGAGGCCGATGACGTTGACGCCGCGCACCGTGTGCTGCCAGTCGATCAGCGCATAGGGCGGCACGTCGCGGCTCGTGCCGCTCAGCCCGCGCATCAGCGCGTAGTCGCCGATCCGCACGAACTGATGGACCACGCAATTGCCGGAAATAAAGGCGTTGTTGCCGACCTCCACGTAGCCGGCGAGCAAAGCGCCGTTGGCCAGGACGACGTTGTTGCCCAGCCGGCAATTGTGGCCGACGTGGGAATTCGCCATGAGAAAGTTGTCATCGCCGATGACCGTCGCCGAGTCGGCGGCGGTGCCGCGGTGAATTTGCACATGCTCGCGAATGATATTGCGTTGACCGATCCGAAGATAGGTTTCCTGCCCGCCGTACGCTTTGTCCTGCGGCGCGCCGCCGAGCGCGGCGCCGGGGTGGATCTCGTTGTCCTCGCCGATTTCAGTCCAGCCGGTAAGATACGCGTGCGCCATGACGCGCGTGCCGCGGCCGATCCGCACGCGCCCCTCGATCACCACGTAGGCGCCGATTTCAACGTCGGCGGCGATCTCGGCCTGCGAATCGATAACTGCGGTCGGGTGAATGGACATTAGAACGAGCCGGCTTTAGCTGAGGGGTTTCTTGTTTTCCTGGTCTTCATCGCCGGGATCGAAGTCCGTTTCCTCCGCGGGAATGCGATAGCGCTCCTGCGTCCAGGCGCCGAGATCGATCAACCGGCAGCGCTCCGAGCAGAACGGCCGGTGCGGATTGTTTTCCCACGCCGCTTCCTTGCGGCACGTCGGACATTTCACCTTGGCCGGCATGAATCTCTCCATCGCTTCGCGCCCGTTCGCGCCATTCCGCAGCCCACGCTTTCTGGCTTACCTATTTTCTTTTTTCTTCTCAAGCAAAGGAGATTGTGGTTAACGGGACGCCAAAGCTCATGATCGACCGCAAACGCTTAACATCCCCCAATACGATTCTTCATCTTCGACCCTCTTCACCGATTTGCACTCCCGGAAGATTCAACTATATTCGTCGGCAATGCGAGCAAAACTCGCGGCTGCTCAGGCGACCGAGCTGGACAGAACCTCTCGCACTTACAACTCAAATGACAGGGACAATGCTCCGCAACAATTTAAGGCAAGCCGAAAGGAACGTTTACGAGAAAATGATCCACACTGCCGTTTTGCTTCTTTTCGTCCTCCTGTTTCAAGCTTGGCCCGCCACGGCGCAAGTCGAATTTCCCATCGGCTATGTGTCGCGCGGCGGCAGCTATGCCTTTATCAGCCTGATCGAGCAGCACAAGTTATTGGAACAGGAGGGCATCAAGCCCACCTTTGTCTACATCGGCGGGCCGCAGGTGTCGCAGGCGCTCATTTCCGGCGATATTCGCATGGCAATCGTCGCCGCCGCCAGTCCGATCCGCGCCGCGGCGCATGGCGCCGACCTGCGCTTTGTCGGCGGCGTGACCGATAAGGAGGTGGCGGCGTTTGTTGCCGAGCCGCACATCAAGTCGCCCGCCGACCTCAAAGGTACGCGGTTGGCGATCGACCGGCTCGGCGACTATAGCGACTTTCGCGCGCGAAAAGTGTTGGAAATGTTCGGCCTGCAGGCGCAGAAAGACGTGATGCTGCTCCAGATCGGCGCCCAGACCGCGCGGTTCGCGGCACTGAAGAACGGGCATGTGCAATCGACGTTTGTCGTACCGCCGCTGACTCTGGTGGCGCGCAAGTCCGGCTTGCGCGAGCTCGCGGATCTCGGCGAACTCGGCTTTCCCTCGTCCTCCGGCGCATTCGTAGTCATGCAGTCGACCATCGACAGAAATTCCAAAGAAATTTACGGCGTCCTGCGCGCCTTTACCAGAGCGATCAGGCTTTACAAGAACGACAAAGAGCAGGCGCTCGGCGCGATCGCCCGGTTCATGCGCATCAACGATCGCGAGGCATTGGAGGAAACTTGGCGGATGAATGCCAAAGTGCTCAAAGACATCCCCTCTCCGCCGCTCGCCGGCATTCGGGTGGTGCGGGATTTCCTGGCGCAGACCGAACCGGAAGTCAAAAAAATGAATCTCGAATCGTTCATCACCAGCCAGTTTACCGATCGACTGCAAAAAGAGGGCGTCAAGTAACGAACGCTTCTTTGCAGTCGCGGAATTTTACTCTATAGTCGGCTCTGCTGCCCAGCCCACGGCACCTGCGGTTTCGTTTCGTTTGCGATGAGTCCACGCGGCGCGGACGCCTGAGAAGTTTTTGGGGCCGTGCGCCGCATACACAGTTCGTTGGAGGCAAGAAAATTATGATGGCCTATCCCTACGACGATGCGCGAATCATTCTCGCGCTGCAGATCGATCATTCACGCGTGGCGGGTTATTTTGCCGCCCATTGGGGGAACAAGGAATTCGACCGTCCCTCTCCCTACTCTTCCGTCGTCCTGGCAGCCACGGAACATGATATCGGCTGGTGGGAATGGGAAATGAAGCCTTCGACGTTGAACGAGAAGGGATTCCCTCTGGATTATCACGACGGCAGTTTCAAATATCTCGGACAACTGCGGCTCGACTTTTATAAAAATTCCGTCGATCGCGTTTTAGGCCGTGATCCTTACGCCGCCATGTTGATGGCGATGCATGGAGTAGCGTTGATGAACTCCGGCTACGGGAAATATAGCTACCCGCCCGATCGCACCGGCGATCCGCGCGTCAAGGCCTACGTCGATCATCAGGAAGACCTGCGCTTGAAGTTGCTCGATCAGTTGCGCCAGTCGGCGGAGTTTAGACAGCATTGCTCCGACGAACAGGTTTGGCTCAACTACGAGTACCTGGAGGTTTTCGATCAACTGGCGCAATTCGTTTGCAACCGCTATCCGCTGAACAGCAAAGCGCGCAAACTCGGCCCGACCAATTCGTTGAACGACGTCGATGTGCCGACCAAGCACGGCAAGCCTGCGGTAAAACTCCACGTCGACACGGTGGGCGAAAACAAGGCGGTCATTCGCCCCTACCCGTTTGACATCGATCCGCTGCCAGTTTCTTTCGCCGCCCGCCTGGTGCCGAACCGCGTCTATAAAGACGGCGAAGATTTTCTCGGCGAGTTCTACCGCGCCGAACACGTCCCGATCAAACACACCCTGACATCGGCCTAGCAGAATGAAACCCGCGAGCTTCACGTACCACGATCCGACGACCATCGAGGATGCGTTGCACTTGATGGCAGAGTTCGGGGATCAAGCTCGCCCCTTGGCAGGCGGGCAGAGTCTTGTGCCGTTGATGAATTTTCGGCTGCTTCGCCCAGCCCACCTGATCGATCTCAACGGCATCGACGCGCTGCGTTTTATCGAAGCCGACAAGGATGTATTACGCATCGGCGCGATGACGCGCCAGCGCGAGGTGGAGCGCTCGGATGCCGTTGCGCGTTTCTGCCCGTTGCTCTGTGAGGCCACGGCGTTGATCGGGCATGTTCAAATCCGCAGTCGCGGCACCATCGGCGGCAGCGTGGCCCACGCCTTTCCGTCGGCGGAATTGCCCGTCGCGATGGCGGCGCTCGATGCGTCTTTCGTCTTGCGCTCGACGAGCGCGCGACGCATCGTCCGCGCCGGCGATTTTTTTCTCTCGTACATGACGACCGTACTCGATCCCGGCGAGATTCTTGCCGAGATCCAGATTCCAGCGCTGCCGGGGAACGCCGGCTGTTCCTATCAGGAAGTCAGCCGCCGCCACGGCGATTTCGCCTTGGCCGGCGCTGCCGGAGTGCTCGCCTTGGACGCGAGCGGAACGATCTGTCATGCCCGTCTAACGCTTACCGGAACGACGCCGATTCGCGCGGAAGCAGCGGAAAACGCTCTTCTCGGCGAGAGGCCTTCCGACGCGCTGTTCCGCGACGCCGCCCGACGGGCGACCGAGAATCTGGAACAGGACTCGGACATTCACGCCACCGCGGAATACCGCCGGAGCGCCTGCGCGGCGCTCACCTATCGCGCGCTCGCTCAAGCGGCGCACTGCGCCGCCGAACAGAAACTACAGTGACGCATGAATACCCGAAAAATACAGCTTACCGTCAATGGAGGCGAATACGTCGGTGAACTCGAAGCTCGCAAACTGTTGACCGATTTTTTGCGCGACGATCTTGGACTGACCGGAACCCACGTCGGCTGCGAACACGGCGTCTGCGGCGCTTGCACGATTTTGTTGGACGGCGAGCCGGTGCGTTCTTGTTTGCTGTTCGCGGTACAGGCCAACGGCGCCGACTTGAAAACCATTGAAGGTCTGGCGCCCAGCGCCACCGAGCTGCATCCGCTACAAGAAAATTTCTGGGCGATGCACGGTCTGCAGTGTGGCTTCTGCACGCCGGGCATTTTGCTGACTGCGGAAGCGTTATTGAAAGAGATCCCAAACCCGACGGAAACAGAAATTCGCGAATGGCTTAGCGGCAACTTGTGCAGGTGCACCGGCTATCAGAACATCGTCGCGGCGATCCAGGAGACAGCCAGGGCGCGGGCAAAAGCACAGTAGAATCGTGGCGTACATCGGCTCCAATGTAAAACGTAAGGAAGACGTGCGGCTCCTCCGCGGCGTCGGAAAGTACGTCGGCGACATCCATCGGGCCGGCATGGTGCACGCCGCGATCCTGCGCAGCACCCACGCGCACGCGCGTCTCGTGAAAATCGACGCGGCGGCCGCGCTGGCGCTGCCGGGCGTGATCGGTGTGCTTACCGCAGCCGACATGCCCGGGCTGAAGACGATTCCGATGCGCACCGGCGTTATTCCCGGTCTGGAGCGCTCGCAGCAGACACCGATCGCCACGACCAAAGTCCGTTACGTCGGCGACCCGATCGTGGTGGTCGTCGCGGTAAATCGATACATCGCCGAAGATGCTCTGGAGCTTATCGAAGTCGACTACGAGCGGCTCGGCGCGGTGACCGACGCGCGGGCGGGCATGCAACCGGACGCACCCCGGCTTCACGACGCGACGCCGAACAACATCGCCGCCAACTTTCAGGTCAACGTCGGCGACGTCGACCGCGCCTTTCGCGATGCGGATCTCATTGTCGAAGAGCAATTCTCGACCCAACGCCATTCCGCCGTGCCCCTCGAGAACCGCGGTCTGGTCGCGGAGTGGGATGAAGGCCGCGGCCTGTTGACGGTATGGGGACCGACGAAGATGACCCATACCAACTGGCGCATTCTCTCCGAACTGATCGGTCTGCCGCAGAGCTCGATCCATTTTATCGAGCCGGAAGTCGGCGGCGGCTTCGGCGCGCGCGGCGAGTTCTATCCGGAGGATTTTCTGATTCCGTTCGCGGCGAGACATTTCCGCAAGCCGGTCTGCTGGATCGAAGACCGCTCGGAAAATCTCAAAGCGATGAACCAATCACGCCAGCAGAACCATCGAGTCAAAATCGGTGTGACGAAAGACGGCACCATCGTAGCGATGGACGCCGAGATTCTCTTCGACATGGGCGGCTACACGCGCACCCACGGCGGCGTCCCTGCCATCGCCGCTTCCGCCATGCTGCGCGGACCCTTTCGAGTCAAGAACTATCGCTGCAACGTTTTCTGCGTCCTCACCAACAAAACACCGGTCGGCACCTACCGAAGCCCGGGCCGCTACGAAGCCAATTTCGTGCGCGAGCGACTGCTCGACATCGTCGCCCATCGCCTCGGACTCGATCCCGCCGACGTGCGCCGGCGCAACCTGATCCGTCACGAGGAAATGCCCTACGACCTGGGCAAGCATCCGTTTCACTACATGGTTTACGATACCGGCGACTTGCCGGGTCAGTTCGAGCGCGCTCTCGAACGGTTCGGGTATGAAAGGCTCAAAGCGACCCGCGCGGCGGCCAAGCTCGAAGGTCGCGCCGTCGGCATCGGCATCGGCTGCTTCGTCGAAACCAGCGGCATCGGTCCATGGGAATACGCCCGGGTGGAAGTCGACAATACCGGCCAGGTGATTCTCTACTCGGGCTGCAACTCGGTGGGCCAGGGCATCGCGACCGCGCTGAGCCAGATCGTCGCCGATGAACTACAAGTGGCCATCGAAAACGTCCAGGTGGTGCACGGCGACACGGCGAAAGTTCCCTACGGCAACGGCAGCAACGCCAGCCGCTCGACCGTGATGGCCGGCAGCGCCGCGCTCGGCGCCTCGCGCAAAGTCAAAGACAAACTTTTCCGGCTAGCGTCGATGAATCTGGAAATCGACGCCGCGGATCTCATCCTGCGCGATGGCCGCGTGGTCGCGCGCGGCGCGCCCGAGCGGTCGCTGAGCTTCGCCGAGCTGGCGCGTCTGGCGCTGCCCGGCCCGGCGCTCAAGAACGGCATTACTCCCGGTATCGCCGAGGAAGATTTTTTCGCCACCGACAAGCGCCCGTTTCCCTACGGCGTGCACGTCGCCGCCGTGGAAGTCGACAAAGAGACCGGCAAAGTTAAAATTCTCGATTATCTCGTCACCGAAGACGTCGGACGAAAAATCAATCCGATGATCATCGAAGGCCAAATGGCCGGCGGCTTGGCGCAGGGAATCGGGGGGGCGTTCTTGGAAGAGTTCGTTTACGACGAGGACGGCCAGCCGCTCGCGACGAACTTCATGGATTATTTGCTGCCGACGGCGATGGAAATGCCGAAAGCGCAGTTTATCTCGACCGAAGATTTTCCCAGCCCGCACAACCCCCTCGGCGTCAAGGGAGCGGGCGAAGGCGGCATCACCGCGGCGGGCGCGGCTTTGGCCAACGCGGTGTCCGACGCGTTGGGAGTCGAGGTGAAAAAATTGCCGCTCAGGCCCGATTACATTCTCCAGCTCGTCGGTGAGTCCGCGTCGCGCGATCAGCGGATCAATCGAGAGTGACCGGCAATGGCGACTCAGAAAATCATCGATGCCCACTCGCACGTCTATCCAGAAGGCTGTTTGACGGAGATCGTCAAAAGCCGCGCTGATTTTAAAGTCGTCGACAGTCCGCGCGGCCAGTCGCTGATCTATCGCGGGAGCCACGTGATGTCCGTGCCGACGGATCAGGACAATCTGTCGAAGCGGTTGGCATCGATGGACGAAGCCGGCATCGATACAGCAATCCTCTCGGTGGGGGCGCTGAACGTCGGTTGGGCGGGGTCCAGTGACGCCAATGCGGCGCGCCTTGTCAACGAGGGACTCGCCGCAGTCTGCCGCCAATACGCCAGCCGTTTTCGCTTCGTCGCGGCGCTGCCATGCGCGAAACAGAGCGAAATGATCGCTGAATTGGACTACGCTCTGAAACTCGGCGCGGCGGGCGTCGGGATCGCGACCAACATCGGCGATCTCCCACTGCACGCGCCCGAGCTGCAAAGCTTCTGGTACGAAATGAGTCGCCGCAAACTCATGGTGCTGGTCCACCCGACCTGCCCGTGCGACGGGCCCCGCGACGATCCGGGGACTTTTCTTTCGGTGGGATATCCGGGTGAAACCGCGATGGCGGGCACCAAGCTCGCGCTGTCCGGAACTCTCGAAACATATCCCGACGTAAAGATCGTCTGGTCGCATCTCGGCGGCGGTTTGGCGATGATTCTGGACAGAATCGATCGCGGCTACCAACGCTTTTCAAACTGCCCGCACCCGCCTAGTCACTATCTCCGCCACTGCTACTTCGACACCGCCTGCGTCCACGGCCCGGCTCTGGAGTGCGCTCGCGCCACCTGGGGCGTCAACACTCTGGTCTTCGGCACCGACGCGCCGCACGTACCGAACGCGGAAAAAGAAACCATCGCCGCCCTGAGAGCCCGTTCGTGGTCAGACACGGAGCTCGACGGCATCTTCAGCCGCACTGTCGAGCGCCTGCTTGTTTAAACACAACTAAAAATTTTCGTCGTAAGAACGATACGAAACATTTGCGACGAATCGGTGCAGGAAAATTGGAGCGGGCGACGGGGATCGAACCCGTGACGTCCAGCTTGGGAAGCTGGCATTCTACCGCTGAATTACGCCCGCTCAGTGAAGCTGCGAGTAAAATGTATGGAATCGCCGGCGGGTTGTCAACGTCAATCGAGCGAACGGCATCGGCGTTCGCTCGACCGCGCTCGCGTCGCACGCGGCTTACGATCGTGCGAAGCAGCAATTTCTATCTCGCAAAGCTTACCGCGGCGCTTGCGTGAGATCGCAAAGCTGGCATATCTTGCGTGCATGAAATATCGAACTCTCGGCAAAACCGGCTTGCGCGTCGGCGCCGTCGGCCTCGGCACCATGGTTCACGCGGGCCACTTCGGCGCGATGAAAGATTCCGAGTCGCTGGGCGCCATCGACGCCGCGCTGGAACTCGGCGTCAACTTCATCGACACCTCGGACGCTTACGGCGCCGGCTACTCCGAAACTCTGCTGGGCAATGCGCTGAAAGGCAGGCGGGATAAAGTGATCCTCGCCACCAAAGGCGGCAACGTCATGGTCGGCCCCAACCGCGGCAAGCGCATCTTCGATCCGGAGTACATCAGCAAAGTCATGGACGAAAGCCTCCAGCGGCTTCAAACCGACTACATCGATCTTTATCAATTGCACAATCCGACCGTCGAAGTGATCGAGCACGGCGAAGTCTGGCAAGTGCTCGAACGCGCCAAGCAGGCCGGCAAGATCCGCCACTACGGAGTTTCGATCAACACGATGGAAGAAGGCGGCGCCGCGGTCAAAGACGGTCGCGCAGAGACGATCCAGGTTGAATACAACCTGCTGGCCCAGGAGCCGGCCGAGACGTTTTTTCCCGCCGCGCAGCAAGCGAGCGTCGGCATCATCGCGCGGGTGCCGCTCAAGCGCGGCATCTTGACGGGGAAATTGACTCAAGCCGACGAGCAGCGCTTTCAGGGCGAAGACGTGCGCGCGCGCAGCTTCAAGGGCGAAGCCTTCGCCAAGGAGCTCGCCAAAGCAGACCAGTTGAAATTCCTGGTTCACGGTCCGGTAAAAAATTTGACGCAGGCGGCCATCGCCTTTTGTATCGCCCATCCCGCGGTGAGCGTCGTCATCCCGGGCGCGCGCAACGCCGAGCAGATGCGCGAAAACGCCAGCGGCGGCGCGGTCGATATCCTTCCCGAAGATTTGACGAGAGTCGCCGAGCTCTGGCGCCGCGGCTTTGCCGCCTGATTTCACATCCTTCGCACTTCGAGTCCCATGGAGAAAATCATCTCCCACTGGCCGGGTCACAAAAAACTCACGGTCATGGTCACGGTGATGTTCGAGATCTGGTCGGAGGGGAAGGCACCGCCCTATTCGCCGATGACAACCTCACTCAAATCCGGCACGCCGGATCTATTGGGAATTTCCTGGTCGCAATACGGCGGCAAAACCGGCATCTGGCGCTTCCTGCGCATTTTCGAGGAGACCGAGGTCAAAGCAACGGTCTGCCTCAACGCCAAAGCTGCCGAAGTCTTTCCCGAAGCGGTAGCGGAACTGCACAAGCGCGGCCATGAGATCGCCGGCCATTCCTACACGCAAGACCTCGTGCTGCCGTATCTCTCCGCCGCGGAAGAAAAAGAAGTCATCCAAAAATGCAAGCGCATCATCGAGAGTGCCGTCGGCATCGCTCCGGTGGGCTGGTTCAGCCCGGTGGCGGCGCCGAGCGCGCATACCGCCGAGCTGCTCGCTCAAGAGGGCTTCCTTTGGCATGGCGACTATAACGACACCGACCTGCCGTACGCGCGCGCAACGGCGCACGGCAAGCTTGTCGCCATCGCGCACAGCGATTTTACCGACAACCGCACCCTGCGCTCGAGCCCGCGCGATTTTTACAACGTCTACAAAGACACCTTCGATTACCTCTACAAACACGAATCGCCGTCGCTGATCAATTTGACCGTGCACACCCACTTCGGCGGCCGGCCGATGATGTCGGCGATGCTCTATGATCTGCTGCGCTACATGAAGGGATTCCCCGACGTGTGGTTTGCGCGTCATGACGAAGTAGCGCGCTGGACGCTGGAACAGTGATCGTAGGGTTCCGACGATCGCGTTTGGCCTTACCCGAAACACGAAACTCGAAATCGCCTCAGAATTCGCCCCGATAAAAACCGCGCTGTCCGCGCGCCTCTTCAACGCCGATCTCCATGAAACGGATCTTGCTGCGGGGAAATCGGCGGCGGACCTGGCGGCGGATTTGTCCCGCGATATGCTCCGCCAGGAGCTCGGTGCTCGTGTTGGCCAGGGGGAGTAAAATAACATCGTGCCGCGGCAAGATGATTTTTTGTCTTTTGTAGCGGAGCTCCACTTCTTGGGCGCGCTCCCGGACTTTAATCAAGGGACTCTGCGTTTGGATTAGGGTGCGATGATCCAGACTGTCGCAGATGCGTTTGATGAGCGGCTTGAAGGTAATGAAGTCAAGCACCACGCCGGCATGATCAAGCTCTCCTTCCATGCGCACGGAGACTTGGTAGTTATGGCCGTGCAAAGACTCGCGGTTGCCGTCGGCAAAAATCAAGAAATGCGCCGAGGCGAAATTGAAATAATCTTTGGCGACTTCGATGCTAAATGAACGAGACATGCACGGACGTTAGCCAAAACAATCCGCCCTTTCAACCCAACCTGTATTGGCAACAAATTTTAGCTTGCGGCCATTTTTTTTCTTGAAACTCGCTAGCGAAGGAGTTACTGAATCGATTGACGCGCCTCTCGGCAGTCAGCTTGGGAACTCGTAACGCGTTGCTAAACTAGATTGACTCCGTTTCTCTATAGGCAAAGTCGGCTTGATCGAAGAAAAAATCCCGGGCATTGAGCAGCGGTATCACCCAATGATTTCCATCGTCGTCTTGGCAACTCAGTCCTTGCGGCAGCTTGCTCCGAGTGAGACCTTCTTGCCGGATGGGGATCAGACCATGCTGCAAGGGATCTTGGAAAATGTTTTAGCTTCGGACGTTGACGAAGTGATTTGTGTCACCGACGACTTGCAGGCGGCGCTTCGCGAGATGAAGTTAGCCGACAGTCGCCTTGTCTGGCATTTTAATCCCGCCGCGTCGCGCAGCGAGAGTGCTTCGGTCATCGCGGGCTTGTGGGCAAGCCATCCGGAAAGCGATGGAATCCTGCTTATAGCCGAACTGCCGTCCTTTCGAAGACAGGTGATCGAACTATTGCGAGGGCACTTTGAAAGTAGTCGAGCATCGATTGTGGCGGTGAGATCGGCTGATCAAGCGCCTAATCCAATCCTTTTCAGGCGTGAATTATATCCGGAGTTGCTGACCCTTACCGGAAACGATAGGGGAATCAGCTTGCTCGAAAAGCATGCCGACAAAACCTTGCTGGTTGAGTTGCCGGAAGAGGAGAGCCTGAAACGCAAGAACGACCGGCCTCTTAAAGAACCGGTCTGATCAGCGCTCGGTGGCCATGCCGATGGCTTCAGAGATGTGGCTTAGACCGTCCTGTTTTAGCAACCGCGTCAGCCCCAGATTGATGCGCTTCACGGCGCCCGGCCCTTCGTAAATCCATCCGGTGTAGATCTGCACCGCGCTCGCGCCCGCTTTGATTTTTTCGTAAGCGTCCTCGGCGGTGAAAATACCGCCGACGCCGATGATCGGCAGCCGACCGCGCGTGCTCTTTATAAACATGTGAAACAAACGCGGTGACTTTCGCGGTAATTGGTCGGCCGCTTAGGCCGCCCGGCTCCTGTCCCTTGGGTGATTTCAATGTTTCGCGCATGAAGGCCGTTGCGTTTGTCGCGACGATGCCGGTCAATTGAGCGCGCCTCGACGACTTCAATGATTTGATCGACTTGGGAAAATTCCATATCCGGGGCAATTTTGACGAACACCGGCTTTGGCTCGATCTTGGCGCGCCCAGCCAACTCGCGATTTTTTTCCTGCACCGCCGACAATAATTCGCGCAATAGATTTTTCTCCTGCAGATCACGCAAATTGGGCGTGTTCGGCGAGCTCACGTTCAAGGTGAAAAAATCGCCGTAGCGATAGAGCCGCTCGAAGCAAGCGAGAAAATCGGCCACCGCGTCCTTGGTCTCGACGATTTTCGTCCGGCCGATGTTCATGCCGAGGGGAATTTTCGGCAAACCGCCGCGCGCGCGCAGGGCGTCGAGCTTGGCCGCAATGGCCGTCGCGCCCTCGTTGTTGAAGCCCAACCGGTTGATCAAGGCATCGTCCTCGGGCAAACGATAAAGTCTCGGCTTCGGGTTGCCGGGCTGCGCCTGGGCGGTGATCGCGCCGATTTCCATGAAGCCGAAGCCGAAGCCGGCAAGGGTCCGGGGCGCCACCGCATTCTTGTCGAATCCACCGGCCAGCCCCACCGGATTGGCGAAGGTCAGCGGGCCGATCTTCACCTTCAAGCGCGCGTCGTCGATCCGGTAAAACCTTTCCAGCATGCCGGAAAAGCTTTCAGCTTTGGCCAAAAGCCGCAGGATCATTTCATGGCTTTCTTCCGGATCTTTGCGAAATAACAGCGGGCGAATCAGCGATTTGTAAAGCATGGATAAGAGAATCGTGTAGCGAAATCGGCGCGTGATTTCCAGACGAAAGCCCGCGCGCGAGCAGGAAAGCTGCGCGAATAAAACAAAGAGGGAGGTTTGCCGACCCTCCCTCTTTGTTTGCCGGGCCCCTGCGGGGCCGGCGCGTGATTAAAAATCGAGGCGAATAGAGCTCATTTGAACGGCGCGCAGGGCGCGGGAGTCATGAGCATGTTTTCCTGCGCCACCAGAAACTCGCGCGTCGGCGGCGGCCATCCGTCCACCGTCTTGGTCGCTTCGGCGCGCAGCCGTTCGCGCTCGCCGCCGTCCTTGTAGACCCAAACGTGAACATATTGATTGAGCGGTCCGATGATGGTGTTCCCGGCGAAGACCAGCGGCGAGATTTTGGTGCGCGCCGGAATGACTTTGCCGAACCGCTCCAACACCGTGGGCATGGCGCCCGGCTGATACGTGTAGGTGCGGAACTCGTAAACCTCGCCGAGCTTTCGTTCGGGCAGCGGCGGCGAGAACGGCGCCGGCTGGATAATCTTGTTTTCCTGCGTAATGATGAACTCCTGGGTCTTGGGCGGCCACTTGCCGGTCTTGCGCGCTTCGGCGCCGATTTTTTCCCGGTCTTCAAAACTTTCGTAGGGCCAGACATGAACCACCCGGTTGAGCCCCCCGACTTCCGATAGCCATAGGCCCAATAGCTTGGAAAACTGCAGCCGCGCCGTCAGCCCTTCGGCAAACCGTTCGACGAAATTGTTGGTTGCGCCCGGCTTCAGCACGTAGGTTCTCATCTCAAGAATCATACAGCACCCCCGCGTAATGTTTTTCTATCCTTTCCCACAAAGTCGTCAGAGAATGCAACAGCCTTCCTTCACAGCAATAGCTATCTCGGTTATCAAGCTTTCACCATAACGGCACTCCCGGCGATGCTTTGGTTCATGGCGGGACGGAGAAGTATTGGAGTCAAACCGATCGGGGTCGTCGACAAAAACGGGGAAGGCGGCAATTTGCGGCGGATGCGCCTGCTGGGTCAATTATTTCTTAGTCGGGCCGCGCGCTACATCCGATTCTATCCGACCTGAGGGAGTGGTTAATTTTCTGTGCAGGGTTGCTTAATACGAATCGTAATTTAGTTTGGTATTTGTGCAAAAAACGGCCGCCCCGGAGGAGCGGCCGTGGGTTTGCGCCAAATGCGGTCAAATCACTTCTTAATCGTGAACCAGACTGAATGCTTGCTGCCGTCCTGCAGAGTGGTAATCAGCAACCAGGTACCGGCTGTAAAGCCACCTTTAGTACTAAGGTTGAAGTGCCAATCCGAGCTGGTTAAGCGGAATTGGTTCCCCTCGGTAGCCGCGTCAGTCGGGGTGGCATCGATCGGCGGATCCGCATCGATGGCATTGCTGTACTTGCTGGCTTGCAGCGTGTGGATGCCGGTAACCAAGGGAGCCCCGTCGTTCAGCCAGGTTGCACTGAATTTCACCGGAATGGTGCTGCCGAGCTTGAACGTTCTGACAGGATTATGAAAGCTGCCCCCATTACCGTTTTCCACTGCTCCGCCAATCGGGGAATGAAAGCCATTGAACGCGAAGGCCGTGGTAATTGTAATGCTCTTGCTGTCACTGCTGCCATGGTGATTGGCATCACCGGCGAAGGTCGCGGTAGCGGAACAGCCGTTCGCTAAGGTGACAATTATGCAGTTACCGCTGTAAACAACCGGCAGTGCCTGATTGAGACCGCCAACGCCGGTAACGATAGCGGTTGCCGTAAACGCAGTACCACGATACACGTACGGCCCAGACTCGAAAGTCACTACGGTCGTCGAGTTCGCCTTTTCGATGGTAAAAGTCTTCGAGGCGCTGCTGCCGTTGTGGTTGGCATCACCGGGAAAGTTTGCGCTGGCGGTGGCGGTCCCAGCGTTGATGTTATTACTGTAAGTCACCCCTAGTGACTCATTGAGCCCTCCGACTCCTGTTACCGTCGCCGAACACGGGGTCTGTGCCACGCCATTATAAATCACGCTGGCTGGGCAGGTCACCGTGGTCACCGAAGGAGCCTTTTCGATGATGAACGTCTTGGAATCAGTGCTGCCGTTATGGTTGGCATCGCCGGCGAAGCTCGCGCTCGCTGTTGCGGTCCCGGCGTTCACGTTGTTGGTGTAAGTCACCGCTGAGAGCCTGATTGAGCCCACCCGACTCCGGTCACTGTCGCCGTACAGGGGGTCTGCACCGCGCCGTTGTAGGTCACGCTCGCCGGACAGGTTACCGTGGTCACCGAGGGAGCTTTTTCAATCGTGAAGCTCTTCGAGTCAGAGCTGCCCAGATAGTTGGCGGACTCGGCGTACGATGCGCTAGCGGTTGCCGAGCCGGCATTCACATTGTTTGTGTAAGCCACCGTGAGCGACTCACTGAGTCCGGGACCGGTGACTGATGCAGTGCACGGTGTATGCGGGTTGCCGTTATAAACGAACGGGCCCGCACCACATGTTACTGTCGTCACTGTCGTGGCCTTTTCGATTATGAAGGTCTTCGAGTCGGTGCTGCCGTTGTGGTTGGCATCGCCGGGAAAGGTCGCGGTCGCCGTCGCCGTCCCCGCATTCACGTTGCTGGTGTAGCTCACCGTGAGAGCCTGATTGAGCCCTCCGACTCCAGTCACCGTCGCCGTACAGGGGGTCTGCACCGTGCCGTTGTAGATCACACTCGCCGGGCAGGTCACCGTCGTCGTTGAGGCGGCCTTTTCAATCGTGAAGCTCTTCGAGTCAGAGCTGCCCAGATAGTTGGCGGACTCGGCGTACGATGCGCTAGCGGTTGCCGAGCCGGCATTCAAATTGTTTGTGTAAGCCACCGTGAGCGACTCACTGAGTCCGGGACCGGCGACTGATGCAGTGCACGGTGTATGCGGGTTGCCGTTATAAACGAACGGGCCCGGACCACACGTTACGGTAGTCACCGTCGCGGCTTTGACGAGCGTGAGACTTGCCGAGCCGCTGCTGGAAGCGAAACTGGAATCACCTGCAAAACTCGCCGCAACACCGTTCGGATACGTGCCCGCATTGATACCCGATAGACTGACGTTGCTTAAGGTCGCAACACCGCTACCGTTAGTGACGGCGCTGCCGACACTGCTGCCGTTCAATGTGAAGCTAATCGTCTTGCCGCTGATGGTTGAGCTATCAGAAGTTTTCTTCAGTGTGCCCGATAATGTCGTCGTTCCGCCGTACGTGCCCGTCGCAGGCTGAACCGTCAGCGTCGTCGGCGCAATGGCCGGGGCCTGAACAACCAAACTGCCGGTAGCGGTTAGATTGCCCGAACCTTGGCACCCACCACCGCGAGTGCCTGTAACCGTAAATGAATGATTACCTGCAGGAGTGGAGTTCGTTGTACTGATACTCAGGGCGCGGCTAACATTTACGGAACCGGAAGGTGTTGAAGCAGTAGGTTGGTTGTTCGGACTAAACGCATGTGACGCTCCCGCAGGTAATCCGGTGACGGAAAGCGTTACTGTGCAGGGATCTGTATTTCCTCCAAAACCGACAGTAACTGTGTAATTCGCCGCATCACCGGCGGTAACCGGATTAGGAGATTGTGCGCCAACAGTGAGGCTATTGGGATTCCGATCGGTAAACGACGTTTGCGCGCTGCGCCCCGAAGTCTGACCGATTGCGGTCAGAGTGAATGTTCTACCATCGTCAATCAACTGCGGCGCAAAATCTTGAGCCACAAAGTTTCCCTGCTGATTTGTCAACGCAGAAAAAGTGATGTCCGGATATTCTTCGGGAAACTCGTGCAAGCTAAGCTGCACTTGCTCGTTTGGTTGAAAGCCGCTGCCGGTGATTGTCACGATCTCGGCCGGAGGATAATCGGTTTTATCAGTGCTGATGCTCGCAGAAGAGCTCCTCACGAGATTCGCGGACTTCAATATCTGTCCCGTACTATTTATCCCGCCCGCCACAAGAGCTTGGTTGCGTGCAGGCAGTTCTGTAATTGATTGATCGGCGCGATCGAGCAGCGCCGATTGTTCCGGCGTCAGCACTCCTTGAAGCATCGGATCTTGCAAGATCAGCGGGGAAAAGAGCGCCGCGCGGCTGTGCGTGCCAAGGGTTGCGCCGAGCAGGTTGGCATTCGGCGGCAATAGGGCCTTGGCGTTGAAGATGCCCGTCAGCGGGTCGAAAACCTCTATCGATAGCTCGGCGTCGCCACCGATGATCTGCACTTTGCCATCAGACAAAAGCTTTAAGGTCGCCAGCGCCCGCGGGTTTTGCATATCAGTGGGCGGGGTATAGAAAGATTGAGAAGACGCATCGTAAACTTCCGCGGTGTTGAGTACCGCGTTCTGCGGGTTGACGCCACCGACGATCAGCACCTGGCCGGAGCTGGTTAGAATAGCACTGTGAAATTTGCGCGCCGCTGTCATGCTTGCAGCGATGAGCGAGATCCTCTGCGTGGACGGATGGTAGATCTCAGCAGTACCGAAGCTGTCTCCGCCGGCAATGAGAATGCTACCGTCGACCAAAATCGTCGCTGTGTGACCGGCGCGCGGTGACGTGAGAGACGGACCATTGGAGAGCGCACCGGTAGAAGGATCATAAATTTCGGTGGAACTAAGAGGGCCGTTTTGGTCCCGGCCGCCCATCACGAGCACGCGCCCATCAGAGAGCGGGGTGGCGCTATGATCGGTTCGCGCGGCTGTCAGAATTGGCCCGAGAGTGGAAGATTGCCCCGTCGGATCGAAAATTTCGGATTGGCCAACGACACCGTTCTGATTGTCGCCACCGATTATTAGGACTCGGCCGTCCGGCAGTAGCGTTGCCGTATGGCCTCGGCGCTCAACGTTGAGTTGACTTGTACCTAAAATTTGAGCGTCAGCAATGATCGCGGTGAGGAAATTCATTAAGCACAGGATCGCCAATATCGCGCAAAGCTGGCCAAAAAATCCCGGGCACTTTCGCGTACGCGCAATCACCAACAATGTCTCTCGCTTCATTTCGTCTCTCCAAAAAAAACCGGCACAGAAATGTTCTGTTGCCGGTTTCACCATTTGCTCCCTGATCCCCGTGGTGACCAAATTGGGTGATCAGTTCGTCGCATCAACTCGTCGCGGCCGACAAAGACCGCTTGCGCGGATGGAGCATGGCCAATGCCAGAGAGCGGAATTCCGCGCGGTGGAGTTTTTGTTAGTTCCTGGGTTGCTGTGGAAAAGGTTCCAACGGATGCTGCAAGACAGTGCGCCAACGCCGCTTGTCAGATTTGTCGGCGCTGTCGCGTAAGCATTTCTTACAACAGAGCTGCTGTCGGTGACCGAAGGTGCGAATTGCGAGTTCGGGCGCAAATTTGGTAAGAGCAAACAGAAACAAAAACCGTTTGGGAGGCCCTATGAAATCACGCGCAGCGGTGGCTTGGGCAGCCAGTAAGCCACTGGTCATCGAGGAAGTCGACGTCGCCGGCCCCAAGGAAGGCGAAGTGTTGTTGAAAGTTGCCGCGACCGGAGTCTGCCACACCGATGCATTCACCCTTTCCGGGCAGGACCCCGAAGGACTCTTTCCCGCGATCATGGGGCATGAAGGCGGCGCCACCGTGGTCGAGACAGGCGCCGGTGTCACTTCGCTCAAGCCCGGCGATCACGTCATCCCGCTCTACATTCCCGAATGCGGCAAGTGCAAATTCTGCCTGTCCGGGCGGACCAATCTATGCGGCGCGATCCGGCTCACCCAAGGCAAAGGCGTGATGCCCGACGGCACCTCGCGCTTTTCTCTGAACGGCAAGCCGATTCTGCACTACATGGGCACTTCGACGTTCTCCGAATACACCGTGTTGCCGGAAATCGCCGTCGCCAAGATCAATCCGGCGGCGCCGCTCGACAAGGTCTGCCTGCTCGGCTGCGGCATTACCACGGGCATCGGCGCGGTTTTGAATACCGCCAAGGTGCGCCCGGGCTCGACCGCCGCGGTCTTCGGCCTGGGCGGCATCGGCCTCAGCGTCATTCAAGGCCTGGTGATGGCCAAGGCGGAGCGGATCATCGCCGTCGACACCAATCAGCACAAGTTCGAGATGGCGAAGAACTTGGGCGCAACGGATTTCGTCGCGCCCCAGGAGAACGGCCGGCCCGTCCAGGAAGTGCTGATCGAGATGACCGACGGCGGCGTCGACTATTCGTTCGAGTGCATCGGCAACGTCCACACCATGCGGGCGGCGCTCGAGTGCTGCCACAAGGGCTGGGGCGAATCGACCATCATCGGCGTTGCCGGCGCCGGCCAGGAGATCAGCACACGGCCCTTTCAGCTCGTCACCGGAAGGGTGTGGCGCGGCACGGCGTTCGGCGGTGTCAAAGGCCGCTCGCAGCTACCGGGCTACGTGGAAAAATATCTGAGCGGCGAAATCAAGCTCGATCCGATGATCACCCATACGCTGCCGTTGGAGCGCATCAATGAAGCTTTCGACTTGATGCACCAGGGCAAGAGCATCCGGACGGTGATCAAATTCTGATCGGTTCTCGCCGCGAACCGTTTTTTTGTGCCGTTGCCGCAAGCCGTTCCATAGAGCGCAAAGCGGCGCAGATTTTGCGAAAATTTAATCCCTTTCAAGCGGGAAAACGGCTTGCAGTTTCGGAATTTTCTTTCTATAAGAGAGCCCTGGTAGGTTTTTCCAGCCTGCATCGAAAACTCCGCGATAGAGAAACTGGAGGGCGAAACGGGGATGAACAAGAAGATCAAATTCCGCGTCAACGGCAAACGGGTCGAGACCGAAGTCCCGACCAACCGGCTGCTCATCGATTACCTGCGCTACGATCTCGGCTTGACCGGCACCAAGGAAGGCTGCAGCGTCGGCGTGTGCGGCGCCTGCACCGTTTTGATGGACGGCGACATGATCACCGCGTGTCTCACTTTGGCCGTGATGGCCGACGGCCACGATCTCACCACGGTCGAGGGCTTGGCCAAGAACGGCGAGCTCAATCCGGTGCAAAAAAGCTTTATTCAGTACGGCGGCTTTCAATGCGGCATTTGCACTCCCGGCCAAGTAGTCGCCGCCACCGCGCTGCTGGCGGAAAAGCCCAAGCCCAACGAAGACGAGATCAAAGACTGGATGATGGGCAATCTTTGCCGCTGCACGGGGTATTACAAGATCATCGAATCGATCCAGAAAGCGCACCAGTTCGCCAAATAAGGACACGTCCATGATACCCTTCGAATACCGCACGCCGAAAAACCTCAAGGAAGTGAATGCCACGCTGAAGGAGTTCGGCGGCGACGCCAAGCTCATCGCCGGCGGCACCGCGCTGGTGATCATGATGAAACAGCGGCTGGTTCGCCCCAGTTGCCTGGTCAGCTTGCGTTCGGTGCGCGGCCTGAACGGCATCGAGCTCAAAAACGGCGGCATCGCGATCGGCGGCCTGGCCACCCATCGCGAAGTCGAAGGCTCCCCGCTGATCCGTCGCCGCCTCCCCATGCTCGCGGAGACCTATCATCATGTCGCTACCCTGCGCGTGCGCAATATGGCCACCGTGGGCGGCGGTCTCGCTCATGCCGATCCGAACCAAGATCCGCCGCCGAGCCTGATCGCTCTAGGCGCCACGGTCAAGGCGACCTCAGCCAACGGCAGCCGGACCATTCCGCTCGATGAATTTTTCAAAGACTACTACGAAACCGTGCTCAACGAGGACGAGATCATCACCGAGGTGATGGTGCCCAAGCCGGCGCCGAACACCGGCGCGGCGTATATCAAGTTTCTGCCGCGCACCGCCGACGATTACGCCACCGTGTCCGCCGCCGCCGTGTTGACCCTCGACAAGACCAAAAAAACCATCGCCGACGTGCGCATCGCCCTCGGCAGCGTCGGCGTGACGCCGATTCGCGCCACCGCCGCCGAAGCTTTGCTGCGCGGCCAGCCGCTCAAGAGCGAGGCTTTCGCCGAAGCCGGCGAGAAAGCCAAGGAAGCAGTCGATCCGGTGAGCGACTTCCGCGGCTCGGCCGGATACAAGAAAGACATGGCCGCCGTGTTCGTGCGGCGCGCGCTGGAAAAAGCCCTGGCCGATATTCGCCAGCAGGCCAAAGTCAAGCCGGCGCCGAAACCGGTGAAAAAGAAAGCCGTCAAAAAGAAAGGTCGACGCCGTTGAAATTTTCTCAGACCGCGCAGATTCCCGTGGCGCGCGAGCCGCTTTGGGATTTTTTAATGGACGTTCCCAAGGTGGCCAAGTCGCTGCCCGGAGTCGAATCGGTAAAAAAGCTCGACGATACGACCTACGAAGGCGCGCTGACGGTCCGCGTCGGACCGATCAAGCTCAATCTGCAAGGCAAGATTATTCTCGAAGAGCAAAACAAGAACGACTGGCGCGCCGCGCTCCGCGCCGAAGCGAAAGACCGCATGGCGGCCGGCGCCGTCAGCGGCAAGACCAGCATGACCCTCAAGGAGCTCGGCGCCAATCAGACCGAGCTGATGGTCGAAACCGACGTCAATATTCTCGGGAAAATCGGCGAGTTCGGGCAACCGATCATCCGCAAAAAAGCCGATGCCATGCTGAAAGAATTCGTCGAGAACATCAAGAAGCAGCTAGCTGGAAAGTGATCTTGGCGGCCGCTCGCCGCCGCTCTCACCGTCGACGTCGGACAATTCGCCGACCGTAAATCGGCCGAGGACGCTGTTGTAGCAGTCCTCGGCCAATTTTTTTCGCCCGGAGGAATTGTCCGGGTAGCGGAAACACTCGATCTTCGGCTGGATTGTCACCAACACTTCGAGATTGCGCAGCGCCAGAAGACGCCAAAAGTGCGACACGAAATCCATGTCGCCATACCAGTAAATCAGGTCGCGATTGGCCGCGGTCACCGGCTGCTCGTCGATGGTTTTGTAGGCGACCGTCACCGGCACGATGATCGAGCGGCTGCGCAGCGGCGCGGCCAGAGGCACGGTTTGGAACGGCAGCATTCGTTCGCCGTTGGTCGACGTGCCTTCCGGGAACAGGAGGATGTTTGACTCCTGCTTTAATTTGCACGTTAGCTCTTCGATCAACGCGCCCGCCAGTTGCTTGCGCTGCCGATTGACGAACACGGTGCCGCAGAGCACGTTCCATTGGCCGACAATCGGCCATTTCTTTACTTCGCGTTTGGAGACGAACAAGATCGGAAAGATGCTGCCGAGGACGATGCCGTCGACGTAGCTGACGTGGTTGGCGATGATCACGTAGCCGCCGCGCTCCAGGCTCCCCTCATCGCCGGAAACGCTCACCTTGATGTTGAGAATCAGGCGGACCAGCAGAGTAAAGTTTCGATTCAGCCGGCTGATGACCTGCCAGCGATGGGGCAGCCCGAAGATGGAAATCCACAGATGAGCCGTCGCCACCAGGGCGAAGTAAAACCCCCACAATGAAACGAACGCGGCGAGTTTAAGCAGGCGCATCGCCCATCTTCAGATCAGCCAGGCCCAGGCGCTTCAAATACTCTTCCTTGAGCGTGGCGAAATCCAGCAGCAAGAAAAAATCCGCCGTGCCGAATTCGTCATCGAGCGCGGGCGGGCCGCACACCAGCGCGCCGATGCGCAGGTAGGCCTTGATCAAGCCTGGCAATTTTTGAAACAGCGCAGTCTCGTCGGCGACGGGGAGATCATCCCTTACATCGGGAAATACGCACCTGCTTATCGGCTGCACCTGATACTTTTCGCCGGCGTGGTATTTGCTTTTCAGCAGAGAATACACGGCGCTCACTTCGCCCACGTCGGTGCTGTACAAGCTGCCGCAGCCGAAGAGGTGGCGCACTTTATGGGTGCGCACGTGCTCGGCGATCGCCTCCCACATGAGCGGGATTAGCGCCCGGTCGCGGAAATCCCTGCGCGCGCAGGACCGGCCCAGCTCCAGCAGCTCGCCGTCGAGCACTTTGATGCGTGACAGATCGAATTCCTTTTCCGAGTAAAAGCCGATGTTGCGGCGCGCCTCGGCGCCGCGCAATAGCCGATAGGTTCCCACCACCGCGCCGCTGCCCAAGTCCCGGACGATCAGATGATCGCAGTACGGATCGAATTCATCCGCATCCAAACCGCGGTCGTAAGATGATTGGAGCCCTTTATTGAGCTCCAGATTGAAGACTTCAAACCTGAGGCGTTGCGCTTGTTCGATCTCGCTCTGATGGGCTGCGAACTTGACTTCGAAATCGGCCATTTTTCCGGAAAATACCATAGGGCCGGCATTTTGAAAACTGACTTTCCATGCTCTCCTTCAACCATGGCGCCATACAGGCGAACGTTTTTCCAGAAATGCCGCGACTCCTTCGGCCACGTCGGCGGTCTTCAATAACTGGCTGCAATAGATCTCTTCGGAGCGCCGGAGCGCCTGCTCGAAGCCATCAAGCGCCAGCTCGCGCAGCCCTTTGACGGTCAAGCGCAGCACTGCGCCGCTCTTGCCGAGCAACTCGTCGCGCAGCGCCGCGGCGCCGCTCTCCCATTCATCTGCGGGAAACACGCGATTGACCAACCCGAACGCCTGCGCGTCGCGGGCCGAAAACCGCCGGCCCGTGAGCACCATCTCGGCGGCGCGATGATAACCGATCAAACCGGCAAAGCGCGCCAGAGCGACCGGCGGATAGCAGCCGACAAAAATCTCCGGCGTGGCAAAGGAGCTCTCCTCCGAGGCCACCACCAAATCGCAAGCGCTCGCGATTTCCAGACCGCCGCCCAAACACAAGCCTTTTACCGCGGCGATCGATACCTGGGGCAAGGCGGCGAGTTTGCGGATGACGCCGTGCACGACGTCGAGCATCTCCGGAACCTTTTCCGGGGTATGATCGCGGATATCGACGCCGGCGGAGAAAGCGCGGTCGCCGGCGCCGCGCAGCAGCGCGACATCGACGTCGGTTTGCGCCGCACAGGACGAGAGCGCGTCATTCAATTCGCGCAGCAGCGCGATATCCAAGACGTTCAAGGGCGGCCGATTCCAGGCAATCGACATGAAGCGCCCGGATTTTTCGCATATTACCGCCATCGCTTTTCACCTCCGTCCGCCATGGAGAATATTTTCGGGGACACAACCCCATTCAATGCCCCAAGAACGAGCTTTTTTCATAGATCATGGGCGTCCTGCTTACAAGCAGGCCCGCGCCGGGAAAATTTGACAAAACCAGCGGTTGCCCCTACACTTACGCAACCATGAACTCGCTCAGGAGGGCTCTCATGCGAATCGCCCGATCTTCGCTTCTCGCGCTCATGTTGGTGGCGGCTCTCGGCTCGGCGGCGCTGGCCGCGCCCGATGAATACGACGACAGCCAATCGCATCCGCTGCGCGTCGCCGCCTATTTGTTGCATCCGATCGGCTGGTTGACGGAGTGGATCGTGTTTCGGCCGTTTCACTTCCTGGTCAGCGCCACCGAGCCGCAGGAAGCCTTTTTCGGCCACCGGCCGCACCCGCCGGTTTTGGCCGAGCCGCAGCCTTTGCATGACTACGGCATGCCGCAAAGAGTTGTGCCTGAACAACAGAGCAAAGCCGAGCCCAGGATGGCGGCGCCCGCGCCCGCTCCGGAGACCGTCAAGGTCGTCGAAGTGCCGGTGGAAAAGGTCGTTGTCAAAGAAGTTCTCAAGCTCGTCGAAATTGAAAAGGTCGTTTTCCCCGCCGTGGCGTTCCGCTTCGATTCCGCGGAGCTCACCGACTTGGGCAAGGGTCAGGTTTATCTGGCGGCGCAGCGTCTGAAGGAAAAAAATGATCTTACCGTGGTCATCGAAGGCCATGCCGACAAGGTCGGCAACGAAGACTACAATCGCAAGCTCGGCCAGCGCCGCGCCCAGGTCGTGATGAACGAGCTTTCTTCCCAGGGCATCGATCCGAGCCGCATGTCAGCGGCGAGCGTGGGCGAGAACACGCCGCTCATCGATCAAGACAGCCAGTGGGCGCGGGCGGTCAACCGGCGGGTCGAGTTTCAGGTTCGCGGCGCGCGCTAAGCGCGGCGGCAGCTTCGTCGAAGGCCCAGCCATAACCAGGCTGGGCTTTTTTTTCGCCGCGGGTTTCCGAGCGATGTGATTCATGAGCTACAATCCGCACGATCGCTATTTCCAAAAAGCCAAGCAGGAGGGCTATCGCTCCCGTGCCGCGTATAAACTGCTCGAATTGCAGCAGCGCTACCGCCTTTTGCGATCGGGCGACAGAGTCGTCGATCTCGGCGCGGCGCCGGGCGGCTGGCTGCAAGTGGCGGCGCAGATCATCGCTCCGCAAGGCAGGGTCGTCGGCGTCGACTTGCAGGAAATTCGACCTTTCCGCGAGCACAACATCGCTTTAGTTCATGGCAACGCCAACAGCGGCGCGGTTCAGGAGAAAATAAGGGATCTTCTCGGCGGCCCGGCGGACGCCGTCATTTCCGACATGGCACCCAAGCTCAGCGGCATTCGCGATGCCGACATGGCGCGCGCCGCCGAGCTTCAGCGGCTCGCTTTGCAAGTGGCGGCGCGGCTGCTCCGTCCGGGCGGCCTGCTGGTGATCAAAAGTTTCATGAGCGATGAGCTGCACGAGCTCACCGCCGAGCTCAAAAGCTTTTTCGCCGATGTGCAGCGCACCAAACCGGAAGCGACGCGCCAAGGATCGTCGGAATTTTATTTTCTCGCCAAGAACTTTGGCGCCGACCGCGCCAACGCGTGAGCGGCTAGAGTCGATGCCTGAGCTCCGTCAAGATCCGATCACCGGCCGCTGGGTCATCATCGCGCCGCGAAGGGCGGCTCGGCCTTGGCATATCAGGGGTGCCGAGAACGAGGCGCCGTCCGAGGCCTGTCCGTTCTGCGCCGGCAACGAAACCATGACGCCGCCGGAAGTCTGGGCCGACCGCGACCGCGGTACGCAGCCGAATACTCCGGGTTGGCGGGTTCGGGTGGTGCCCAACAAGTATCCGGCGCTCGAAGACCGCCTCGAAGCGACTGAAGCGAATGACGGCTTGTACAAGGCGCAGGCGGGGCTCGGCGTCCATGAAGTGATTGTCGAGAGCCCGGACCACGCGGTGCAGATGACCGCCCTCGGCGCCGCGGAGCTCGCAGGCGTCCTGCGCGCCTATCGAGCCCGCCTGGGCGCGCTGCAACAAGACCCGCGGTGGCGTTATCTGCTGATCTATAAAAACCAGGGCGAGCGCGCCGGCGCTACCTTGGAACATATTCACTCACAGTTGGTCGCGCTGCCGTTCGTGCCGCCGGAAGCGGCGGACGAACTGCAGGGCGCGCGTACGCACTTTGAGCGCGCCGGCGCCTGCATTTTTTGCGCAATCATCGAGCGCGAGCGCAAATACGGCGAGCGTTTGGTCCTGGAATCCGCGCGCTTCATCGCGCTCTGCCCCTTCGCGCCGCGCTTCGCCTACGAGACTTGGATTCTGCCCAAGCTCCACGCGGCGCATTTCACGCAGAGCTCGGATGAAGAGATCGCCGCTCTGGGCGCGATGCTTTGCAATCTCCTGGCAAAGCTCAACGCCGTCGCCGGGCCGGCGCCGTTCAATTACCTGCTATGCTGCGCGCCTCCCCGGGAGATGGTGGACGAGTTCTACCACTGGCATCTGGAGATTTTGCCGCAATGGAACCGCGCGGCGGGTTTCGAGTGGGGTTCGGGCATGCACATGAATCCGCTGGCGCCCGAGGAAGCCGCGCGCTTACTGCGCGACGCGCCGGGTTGAGGCCTCGCGCGGCTCGGTTTCGCGCGCCTGCCGCTGGTAGTAGAGCAACAACGTAGCGGTCAAGGCGCAGCACAGCCCCGAGACGGCGATCGCATTCGGCGTGCCGATCAGGTGGGCGACGCTGCCGATGAACAGCGTGCCGAACGACCACATGCCTTTGTCCATGAAGAACAAGCTCAGCATGCGTCCCAGCAGATGCGGCGGCGTTTCCATTTGCACGATCGAATTGGCTACCGCGCGAAACGCGATATTGCTGGCGCCGACCAGGACCAGAAACAGCATCGAAAGCGGCAACGAACGGGAGAACGAGAACAGGATCAGGAACAAGGCGAACGCATACACGCTCATCACGACAAAGTGCAGCCGGCGCCGGAGCCGGCCGAGCGATGCGAGGCCCAGACCGGCGATCACCGCGCCGATGCCTGGCGCCGCCAGCAGCAGGCCGAAGGTCGATGCTCCCGCATGCAAGACATCGGTCGCGATTACCGGCAAAAAGCGCGAATAGGGCGTGCCGACGAGCGCAACTCCGTAGGTGAGCAAGATCACTGCAAACAGCCGGCGCTCCCCACGCAAGAAACGATAGCCTTCGCGCACCTCCTCCCAAAACGGCGCCTCCTCGGCGCTTTTGGTCTTCGCCGCCGGAAAAACCATCACGAGCAAAGTCACGATAATCGCGAGAAAGCTCACCGCGTTGACGAACAAGCAGCCGGCGACGCCAATCACGCTGATGAGCACGCCGCCGAGGGAAGGCCCGGCGATCTTGGCCAAATTGGCCATCGACGAGTTGAGCGCGATGGCGTTCATCAGGTCCGCGCGCGGCACCAGACTATTGATCAGCGAGTGGCGCGCGGTCTGGTTGACTGTGTTCACCGTGCCGAGAAACAGAACCAGAATGATGATGTGCCAGAACTGAATCTGTTCGAAATAAACGAGCGCCCAGAAGATAAACGCCTGGAGCATCGCGAGGATTTGCGTCGAGAGCAGCAGCCGGCGCCGCTCAACCCGGTCGACAAAGGCGCCGCCGACGGCGCCGAGGAGAAGCCGCGGCACGGCTTGGCAAAAACCCACCAGACCGAGCAGGAACGGCGATCCGGTCATCGTCCAGACCAGCCAGCTTTGCGCCATCACCTGAATGAAGTCGCCGACGTGGGACAGACTGGTGCCGAAAAACAGCAGGCGGAAATCGCGATGCTTGAGCGAGCTGAGCGTGCGCGCCAGATGCACCGAAGCTCGCTCGCGCCGGGTCATTATTCGACCGTGACGCTCTTGGCGAGATTGCGCGGCTGATCGACGTCCGTGCCGCGGTGCACGGCGATGTGATAGGCCAGAAGCTGCAGCGGAATCGTCATCACGATCGGCGTGAGATAGTGGGACGCCTTGGGCAGGGTCAAGAGCCCGTACGCGGCGATTTCTCCTGCGGTCTTGGCGTCGTCGCTCAAGACGATCACCTTGCCGCCGCGCGACTCGACCTCTTTCAAATTGCTCACGGTTTTCTGAAAATAGCGGTCGCGCGGCGCGAGCACGACTACCGGCATCTTCTCGTCGATCAGCGCGATCGGGCCGTGTTTCATTTCTCCGGCGGGATAGCCTTCGGCGTGGATGTAGGAGATCTCCTTGAGCTTGAGCGCGCCCTCGAGGGCGATGGGATAGTTGATGCCACGGCCGAGATAAAGGAAATCGTTGCTGTGCATCAGCTCGCGCGCGAGACCCTTGACGTGATTCTCGATCTCCAGCGCTTTTTCGATCCAGCTCGGCAAGTGCATCAGATCGCGCAGCAGCTTTTTCGCTTCGGCGGCGCCGAGCTTGCCGTTGAGCCGCCCGAGCGCCACCGCCAGCAAATAGAGCGCGGTCAATTGGGTCGTGAAAGCCTTGGTGCTCGCCACGCTGATCTCCGGCCCGGCGTGAGTGTAGAGCACGCCGTGGGATTTCCGCGGAATAGACGAATCGATCACGTTGCAGATCGAAAGAATCTTGGCCTTCTTGGCGCGCGCGACTTCGCTCGCCGCCAGCGTGTCGGCGGTCTCGCCGGACTGGCTCACCATCAGCAGCACCGATTTGGGGTCCATCAACGGCGAGCGGTAGCGAAACTCGGAGCCGTAATCGACCTCGGCGGGAATGCCGGCGATCTCCTCGAGCATGAACTTGCCGACCAGACAAGCGTGCCAGGCCGTGCCGCACGCAACCAGGTGAAAGCGCTTGATCTGTTTGGCCTCGGCTGCGGTCAGTCGGATATCTTCGAGCGCGACCCGGCCGTCCTTGAGCGAGATGCGGCCACGGAACGTGTCCGCCAGCGCGCGCGGCTGGTCGTGGATTTCTTTCAACATGAAATGGGCGTAGCCGTCCTTGCGCGCCGCCACCGCGTCCCAGGTGATCTCTTTGACCGGCCGTTGGATGGTTTTGCCCTTGCCGTCAAATAGCCGATAGGCGCCGAGAGTCACTTCGCCGATCTCGCCGTCCTCCAAAAAAGTCACCTTACGCGTGTAGTCCAGCAAAGCGGGAATATCGGAGGCGATAAACGTCTCCCCCTCGCCCCAGCCGATCACGATCGGCGTGGAGTTCTTGGCGACGATCAGGCGCTTGGGATCGCGGCGATTGAGAAAGAGCAGCGCATACGAGCCGTGGATCTCGCGCAAGGTGCGGCGCACCGCGTCGAGAAAATCCACGCCGCGCGCGACCTTTTCGGCCACCAGATGGGCGACGATCTCCGAATCGGTCTCCGAGCTGAACTGCACGCCGCGACCGCTCAATTGTTCCTTGAGCTCGAGATAGTTCTCGATGATGCCGTTGTGCACAACGACCACGTCGCCGGCGCGGTGTGGATGGGCATTGGTCTCCGACGGGCGGCCGTGGGTCGCCCAGCGCGTGTGGCCGATGCCGACCGACGCCGGCCATGGGCTGGCGCTGGAGCATGGTTTCGAGATTGCCGAGCTTGCCTTCACAGCGTCGGATCGCCACTTCGCCATCCTGCAAAACCGCGATGCCGGCGGAGTCATAGCCACGATATTCGAGCTTGCGCAGACTTTCGAGAATCAGCGGCGCGGCTTCCCGATGGCCGATGTATCCGACGATGCCGCACATTATTTTTTGTTTCCTTTCATTTGCCGGCGCTTCTGCTCGGTCCAACCCTCGCGCACTCGTTCTTCGCGGGAGTTATAAACCAGCGCGCCCGCGGGAATATCGTGGCGCACCGTGCTCGCGGTGGCGACGTAAACGTCGTCGCCGAGCGTGATCGGCGCCACCAGAGTGGTGTCGCTGCCCACCTGCACGCGGTCGCCGATGGCGGTCTTGTATTTATGAAAGCCGTCGTAATTGCAAGTGATCGTGCCCGCGCCGACATTGGTATCGCGCCCGATGGTGACATCGCCGAGATAGGTGAGGTGGTTCGCTTTGGTGCCGTCGCCGAGCTTTGCTTCCTTAGTCTCGACGAAGTTGCCGATGTGGACGTTGGCGCCGAGGTCGGTGCCCGGCCGCAAATGCGCAAACGGCCCGATGATTGCGCCGCGCTCGATTTTGCAACTTGTCAACACAACCGAGAAGCGCAGGTGCACCTCGTCGCCGATCACGGCGTCGGTCACAAACGCGCTGCCGTCGATCCGGCAGCCCGCGCCGATGACGGTTTGGCCGCAGAGCTGAGTATTTGGCCCGATCACGGTATCTTTGCCGATGATGACGCCCTCGTCGATGTACGTGGTGTCGGGGTCTTTCAGCGTCACACCGGCGAGCAGCCATTTCTGATTGATGCGCTGGCGCAAGTTTCTTTCCATCGCAGCGAGCTCCTCTCGGCTGTTGATCCCCATCATCTCGCCGGGATCTTCGACTCTCAACGTCTCGATCACCCGGCGCTGATCGAGGCCGATCCCGACGATATCGGGCAGATAATATTCGCCTTGTTGATTGCTGTTTTTCACCGCGGGCAAGGCGGCGAAGAGAAACGGCGCACAAGCAGCGTAAATCCCGGCATTGACTTCCGCGATGGCGCGCTGCGCCGCCGTCGCGTCTTTCTCTTCGACAATACCGCTGATGTTTCCCGCGCCGTCGCGCACAATGCGCCCATAGCCTTTGGGGTCCGGCAATTGCGCCGTGAGCAAGGTGAGCGCGGCGCGCCGGCTGCGGTGGCGCCCGAGCAACTCGCGCAAGGTCTGCTCGCGGATCAACGGCACGTCGCCGCTCAAGATCAAAATATCGCCGGTGAAATTGTCGAACGCCTGCCGGGCGCACAGCACCGCATGGCCAGTGCCGAGCTGGCGCTCTTGGGTCACCCAAATAATTTCAGCCGATGGCTGCGCCTGCCGCACCGCGGCTGCGCCGTGGCCGACGACGACGGCGACGACCCGGGGCGCGAGCCGGCGGACGGTGTCCAGGGCATGCAAAAAAAGCGGCTTGCCACCGAGCGGGTGCAGCACCTTCGGCACTTCGGATTTCATCCGGGTTCCCTGCCCGGCAGCGAGTAGAATAACGCCCAAGTCCGGCATAGCGCAGATCCACGAAACGAAAATTAGGATTATAGAGGAACTTGCGTATCAATCCAATCGACAAAACCACCTGGGATCGAGCATCGCAGCCAACATGGCGGGTAAAAACACCGGCTTGAAAAATCCTTGTCAGCTCCGGCGATTTCGACTACAAAAAGAGTACGGCAGTCGTCAACTCTTCGCCGTCGCCACCCATGGAGGACCATCCGGTGAAACGTTCCGAGTCAGCCCCGTCTGAAACCGAAGCCGAGGGAAATTGGTGGGACTACTGCCCGATTTGCAACGCCCGGCTGATCAATCAAAAGTGTAGATACGTCTGCTCCGATCCGAAATGTAATTTCTTCATGAGCTGCAGTGAATTCGATCTTTGAGATTCCCGGCGCGCTGGCCATCTGGAAAAGACTGCGGTAGAAAATGCACATGGCGAAAACCGCTGGCATCGTGGTCATCGGCAACGAGGTTCTGTCGGGCAAGACTCAGGACATCAACTCGCATTTTTTCTGCGCCGAGCTACGCCGCCTCGGGGTCGAAGTGCGAAAAATCGCGACCATCCAAGATGAAATCGCGCTCATCGGCGGCGAGGTCGCGGCGTTCTCCGCGCGCTACGACTACGTTTTCACATCAGGCGGCGTCGGGCCGACCCACGACGACGTTACGATCGAAGGCATCGCCCACGGTTTCGGTCTCCCGGTTGTCCGCCACCCGGACATCGAGCGACGCATGCGCCAGCGCTTCGGCGGCGACGTGAACGAAGCGCGGCTGCGCATGGCCAACGTGCCGGAAGGCGCCAAGCTGCTCGCCACCGAGGCGCTGTTTGCGCCGATCATCAATATCCGCAACGTTTATATTTTTCCGGGCATACCGTCGATTCTTCAGGAGCGCTTTCACGCCATCAAAGAAATGTTTCGCGACGCGCCGTATTATTTGAAAAACGTCTACGTGCGCTACGGCGAGGGAGTTATCGCCGAGATGCTGAACGGTGTCTTGGCGAGATTTCCCCACCTCCTGCTGGGCTCGTACCCGGTCCTCGATGTCGCCGAGTACAAAGTCAAAGTCACTCTGGAGTCCAAGGACTCCGCCTACCTCGATCAGGCGCTCCATTCCTTTCTCGCTTCTCTTCCCGAGGACGCCGTCCACCGCATCGACTGAACTAAAAAATGGCGGATCATTCTTCCTGGGGAGTGCTGCCGCCGTACAAGACTGCGCCGCTGCCGCCGCTGCCGGGTTTGTGGCGCGCGCTCGGTCCCGGCGTGATTTTCATGGCGCTGGCCCAAGGCAGCGGCGAGCTGATTTTCTGGCCCTACACGATCGCCAAATACGGCCTCGCGTTTCTTTTCCTCCTCCTGCCCGCCTGCCTGCTGCAGGTTCCGATCATTTATGAGATCGGCCGCTACACGCTTTTGACCGGCGAAAGCATCTTTCAAGGCTTCATCCGCTTGAACCGCTATTTTGCTTTTTTTCTGTGGCTCTTGATGACGCTGTCGTTTCTCTGGTTCGGCGCCTTCGCCGCCGCCGGCGGCACTTCGCTGGCCGCGCTCACCGATTTGCCCGCCGGCTGGCCGCGCCAGCACCAGAGCCTTTTCTGGGCCTATCTCTCGATGGCGGTTTTTCTCGTCGCTATCCTGCTCAGCAGAGTGATTTATCGCCTGATCGAAGTATTCATGTGGGGCGTCGCGCTGTTCACCTTGCTCGGCCTTTTCTGGGCTTCGGCCAATGTGGAAGTTCTCAGCGTCTTGCCCGCTTTTTTGCGCGGGCTGGTTTTTCCCGAGTGGCCGATGCCGCGGCCGTGGGATCCGGCCGATGCGACCAGGCTCCTGACCGCGGTGACCTTCGCCGGCCTCGGCGGATTCTGGACGCTCTTCTACTCCTACTGGCTGCGCGACAAAGGGTCGGCGATGGCGTTTTACATGGGCAGAATGACCGGCCCGATCACCGGCAAGCCGGAATCGATGTCCGATGTCGGCGCCGTGCCGAGCCGGGATGAGGGCCTCGCTCACCTGCCGGCATGGCGTCGCTTCCTGTTTTGCGACATCAGCATCGGCGTCGCCGGCAATATCGTCACCACCCTGCTCACCTGCCTGCTCGCCTATGCGCTGCTCTATCCCAAAGGCCTGTTGCCGCAGAACTACGAGATCGCGGTGGTCCAGAGCCGCTTTTTCGAGGCCAGTTGGGGCTGGTGGGGAAAAGTTTTTTTCTTGATCATCGCCGCGGCGTTTCTCTCGGATACCTGGCTCGCCACCGTGGATGCGGTGAGCCGCATCCACACCGATTGCGTCTACGGCTTTTTTCCCAAAGCGCGCGCGCTGCCCTACCGCAAATGGTACCTGTTTTTTCTGCTCCTGCTGACGCTGATTACTTCCGCCACCATGCAGCTCGACGAGCCCGGCGCGCTGATTCTCATCTCCGCCGTGATCGGCTTTCTCGGCACGGTGATCTATTCCATCGCCTTGATCGTGCTCAATCACGTTTACCTGCCGCGCTGGTTGCCCGCGCTCGCCCGCCCCGGGAGAACAAGTCTGATTTTTCTGATCATCTCCTGCGTCGCCTATCTCAGCCCTCGCCGTTCTCTACTTGCTGACTTTAATGGGGGCTATTTAAACTCTCAGACGATGGATCATTAGAGTAAATGCGATCTTCCCGCGGGGCGCGATCCTGGAGTCGTGAAGATACCCCAAGCGTGCAGCCGCAAAGTCTCTCACGACTTGGCATCCATCTCGACATCGGACGATGATTCTCCATAAACCACTGGTGATCACAATCCATTCAGAGCAGTGAAGCATTGTCTTCACGTGGAAGAGATGCGCCCCGCGGACTCCAATTTTGGATTGAGCGCCGCGCTCGATGGATTTGCCGGGGCCAAGCTGCTACCGTGGTAAAAATTTTGGAGAACTTTCCGTGAGCGAAATTCTCAATTGGATCATGGAATCCATCCGCGCCCATGGCGCGTGGAGCGTTTTCGTCGGCGTGATCATCGAATCGGTGATCGTGCCGATCCCGTCGCCTCTGATCATCATGGGCGCGGGCTTCGTGCTGATCAGCCCGCAGTTGTCCTTTGTTCAGGCGTTGCTGCCGATCATGCTGCAAATCGTGTTGCCCGGCGCCATCGCTTCCACATTGGGCGCCTACATCGGCTACGCCATCGGCTATCTCGGCGGCAAGCCGATGGTCGATCGCTGGGAAAAGTTTCTGGGATTTAGCTGGAAAGATGTGGAAGCGCTCGAACGTCGCTTTCAAAGCGGCCAGATCAATACTTTGATTTTTTTTCTTCGCGCGCTGCCGGTTTTTCCGCTTTCGGTGATTTCAGCGGCGGCAGGCTTGCTGCGCTTGCCGCTCGGCAAATTCAGCCTCTGGACTTTTTACGGCGCCATTCCGCGCTGCTTGTTTCTTGGTTATCTCGGTTGGGGCCTGGGCGAAACCTATCAGGGCATGGCCAAAGGACTCGACAGGGCGGAAGGCATCGTTTCCGCGGTTCTGATTCTGGCAATCATCGGCGCGATCCTTTGGCTCCGCGCTCGCGTACGCGGCAAACTGCTGGACAACGGCTAGAAAATTCCTAGCTCCGAACCGATCTCCCAACCCAACCAAAGCCCGAAAACCACGCTGGCGACTCCGGCGAAGACGCGGATGGAGCGGTTCATCGCGGCAAAGCGCTGCGCCGTCAAGACGAACGGCAAGCTGATGATGCCGCTCAGCAAAAGCATGCCGCCCACCGAGCCCAAGCCGAAGATTACGATGTAGAGCAGCGCGCCGAGCGGCGACTCGATCGTCGAAAGCACGAGCAGCATGAGCGCGGCGCTGCCCGCCAAGCCGTGCACCATGCCGACGACGAACGGCCGGCGCATCGCCTGAAACGGATGGGTGTGGGCGTGGTCCTGCCTGGGATTGTCATGGACGTGAAAATGGGTGTGCGTCTGCGGACTGTGGCTGTGCGTGTGCAAGTGAACTTGCTCGGCGAATGTTTTGCGCAAAACGTTGATGCCGAGAACGATCAACATCGCGGCGACCAAAAGCTCCAGTGCGCCGGCGACGTGCGGCGGGATCGTCAATCTCAGCCCGATGACCAGCAAACCGACGAGGAACAAGGTGGTCGTGTGGCCCAAACCCCAGAAGGCGCCGATCAGCGACGCCCATTTAAAGCTCTTCTGCTCGCTGACGATCGTTGAAACAGCGATCAAATGATCCGGGTCGAGCGCGTGCTGGATGCCCAACAGCAGGCCTAGCCCAAAAGCTGCAACCAGAGAGGATTCCATAGCTGGTAAAAACTTGCCCCGGCCGACTGTCGGCCCGGCGACACTTCAACTCACGATAAGTCCGGCGAAAATTACGCGTCGAGAGCGCGCGGGCGGAGGATTAAAGTCAGCGATCCGTCAATGGCTGGCCGGTCTGCGTGCCGATCCACACCTCGCCCCCCTCGTAGACTTCCTTCTTCCAGATCGGCACGGTTTTTTTGATTTCCTCGATAGCAAACCGGCTGGCGGCAAACGCCGCGTCCCGGTGCGCCGATGACACCGCGATGATCACGCTGGCCTCGCCGATCCGCACCGGCCCGAGCCGGTGCACGATCGCCATCCGGCAGATCGGCCATCGCTTGGCGGCGTCCGCGCCGATGCGCGCCAGCTCCTTTTCCGCCATTTCCGGGTAGGCTTCATAGTCGAGGGCGATCACTTTGCGGCCTTCGTTGTTGTTGCGCGTCGTGCCGATGAAAGGCACGATGGCGCCGGCCTCCGGATCGCCCACGTAGCGCACCAGCTCAGCCAAATCGATGGGATCGTTGGTTACCCGAAACACGATCTCTCAACCTCCGCTTACCGGCGGCACGAACACCACCTCGTCGTTGTCTCTGAGCTCGTGATCGCGGCTGACATAGTTCTGGTTGACCGCGTAGAGAAGGCGAATGCCGGGCACGTCGAGCTTGGGATACTCCCGCTGCAAAGCGCGCCAGAGATCGGCCACCGTGCTGCCCTCGGCGATTTCTTTCGCGACCTCCGCCGCCCCGGCGCGCTCGCGCAGGATGGCAAAGAATTTGATTCGCACCTTCATTGCCCCTGGAGCTGAGAGACCATGTGGCGGATTTCGGGCAGGATCAATTTCTCCATCGCCAGGGTGACCGCGCCCCTCGATCCGGGTAGCGAGATGAGGATTTTGCCGCGCGCGCTTCCGGCGGCCGCCCGGCTCATGATCGCTGCCGACCCGATGTCGAGATAGCTCAAATAGCGGAAGACTTCGCCGAAGCCGTCGAGCTTCTTCTCCAGAAAGCGCCCGACGACCTCATAAGTCCCGTCCCGCGGCGCGATGCCGGTGCCGCCGTTGACGATCACAGCATCGACATCGGCGCGCGCAAGCGCTTGTTCGAGCAACCTGTGGATTTGCGACGGCTCGTCTTTGACGATCTGGTAACCCGCCATTTGGTGGTCGTTATCGGCCAACAATTTCTTGATCGTCTGCCCGCTCGTGTCCGTGCTCTCGTCGCGGGTGTCGCTCACCGTGACGATGAAACAACGGATGCTCTTCTTCCCTTTTTCTTTATGCTCTTGAACCGACATCGCCGCTCTCCCGGATCTCAGCTCGGATCATAGCAACACCTTTCTTGAATTCAAAGCTCGGGACAGCTCGGCGATTTCGACCGGCGGCGTTGCCAAAACCTCTGCGAGTTGCCGCGAAACGATGTCCAGAATATTATGGGAGCATGACGCGGCCGCCCTTTTCTCTCTACATTCACATCCCGTATTGCGTCAGCAAGTGCCCTTACTGCGATTTCAATTCCCACGTCGTCGCGGAGATCCCCGAAGCAGGCTACATCGACGCCCTACTGCGGGAGCTGGAGCATTACGGCGCGATGGAGGATTGGCGCGAGCGCACAGTGCAAAGCATCTTTTTCGGCGGCGGCACGCCGTCGACGTTCAAGCCGCAAAGCATCGGCAAGCTGCTCGCCTGGGTGGCGGCGACTTTTCCGATCAATCTCGACTGTGAAATCACCTTGGAAGCCAATCCCGGAACGGTCGACAGTGAGAAATTCTTCGGCTATCGCGACGCCGGGGTGAACCGCATCAGCGTCGGCGTGCAGTCGTTTCAACCGAAGCTGCTGCAATTTCTCGGCCGGATTCACAGCGCCGACGAAGCGCGTAGCGCCCTCGCCATCGTGCGCGAGGCCGGCTTCGAAAACTTTAGCTTGGATTTGATCTACGCCAATCCCGGCCAAACGCTTGCAAGACCTGGAAGCCGACCTCGACGCGGCGTTGGCATTTCAGCCGCCGCACCTCTCCGCCTACAACCTGACTTTCGAAGAAGGCACGCCGTTTCACCACGAATATCGCGCCGGCCGGATGAAGTCGCTCGGCGAAGAAGAAGAAATCGCCATGGCCGAGATGATCCAGGAAAAATTATCGGGCGCGGGCCTCTCGCGCTACGAAATCTCGAATTACGCCCGTCGCGGCTGGCATTCAAGGCACAACGTCAACTACTGGCGCAGCGGCGACTATCTCGGTCTCGGGGCCGGCGCGCACAGCTACCGAGTCGATGGCTCCAGACCTCCCGCGCGGGCGCCGTTGGAGCAATGAAAAAAACCCCGGACGTTATATGGCGCAGACGCTGGAAGCGCGCCCCGCCATCGTCGAAACCGAAGCCATCGAATTTGCCAAAGCGGCCGGCGAGTTCATGTTTCTCGGATTGCGCATGACCGAAGGAATCGCCGTGCAAAAATTCGCCGCGAGGTTCGGCAAGCCGCCGGCGGACTTTTATCCCAAGATTCGCGACTGGGTGGACGGGAGCCTCTTGGAAGAAACCGCCGGCCATCTGCGCCTGACGCCCAAGGGTCTGCTGGTCGCCAATGCGATCTTTGTCGAATTCCTGTAGCGCCGCTCGTAAAGCTGCCGAAACTACGATAGGTCTTTGCCAAAAAGAGTATGAGGAGTATCCATGGCCGCAACCATCGACCTGAACACAACCCGCATCGATCACATCGGCAGCCTGGTGCGCCCGGCGAGTCTCAGAGACTCCTTCGCGCGCCACGACCGCGGACAAATGTCGCGAGAAGATTTTGTGAAGGCGCAGGATGACGCAATCCGCGACGTGATCCGGCAACAGGAAGCGCATGGCCTTCCCGTCGTGACCGACGGTGAGTTTCGCCGGCACAACTTTCAGGAAAGCTTTTCGCAGTGCGTTACCGGCTTCGACGTGCCCAAGAACATTTCCCTCTACTATGAGAAGCGCGATCTCAACGAAAATCCCCTGGAGCGGGCAGAGCAGAACTTTGACGAAGCCGGACCGGCGATCGTCACGCGCCGCGGAACGACGGAGCGCCTGAGACTGATCCGCAATCTCCCGCTCGAGGAATTTCGCTATGCGCAGAGCGTCGCTAAAGTGCCTGCCAAGATGACGGTGCTCGGTCCCGACCGCGTCGCCCAGCGTTTTAGATGGGAATCGTCCCTCGGAGTGTACAAGGGTCTCGACGACTTCGTCGATCACGTCGTGGAAATCGAGCGGCAGATCATTGGGGAGCTAGTCAACGCCGGCTGCAAGTACATTCAAATCGATGCGCCGGGCTACACCGCTTACGTCGATAAGATTTCATTGGAGAGAATGCGTTCCCGCGGCGAAGATCCGGAAAGAAACTTCCAGCGCTCCATCGATGCCGACAATGCGCTCATTGAAGGTTTTCCTGGCGTGACCTTCGGCATCCACATCTGTCGCGGCAATGCCCGCACCATCGACCCCAAAACCGGCAAGCTCGTGCCGCAATGGCATCGCGAAGGCTCCTACGACGCCATCGCCGAAAAACTGTTCAACACGCTCAAACACCAACGGATCCTCCTGGAATACGACAGCGACCGTGCCGGCGGCTTCGAGCCGCTGCGCCTCGTGCCCAAAGACAAACTCATCGTCCTTGGCTTGGTCTCGACCAAGAATTCCGACATGGAAACCGTGGACGAGTTGAAGAGAAGAATCGATCAGGCGAGTAAATTTGTGCCGTTGGACCAGCTCGCCTTGAGCCCTCAATGCGGCTTTGGCGGCATCGATTCAAAGGTTCTCAGCGAAGACGAGATGTGGAAAAAGCTGGATACGATTGTGGAGACCGCGAAGCAGATCTGGCGCTGATCGCGAGTTTTGTCATTTACTTCGAGGGAATTCTGAGCGGAAGCTTCTCAGCTATCCTGCCTCGCTGCACTTAACCACTCTTCATGCACGTCGACCCAGATCGTGTCCTGATCGTGGCAGGTTGAAACCTCGCTCAAATCGAATTTAACCGTGTAGAGCGGCTTGTGGATGCCGCGGTGGTCGCGGACGTTTTCCAGAATGCCGTGAACCGAACCGATGACGCCGCGTTTGCCGCGGATGTATTTCGGCGTACGCGGATTGCCTGTGGGATTTTCGACGGCGACCATGACTGCGTCGCCGATTTTGTATTTGCTGTTGGAGTCCATAGCGGTTTCTCAATCGGGCCGGACTCTCGGGCGCCTCCGGCGTCGCTCCGGATTTTTCGGCTTCTCGCTGCTGCCTAGGTTCCAGCGCATAGCCTGCCCCTAACAAACTGTCGACGGTGACGAGCTTGGCTAACTCTTCTTCCGACATTCCCTCCGTACCAGCCGGGCGTTGCGGCAAAACAAAATAGCGCACGTCGGACGTGCTGTCCCAGACTTGGACTTCTTTATTGGCGGGCAGCTCCAACTGAAACATTTCTTTGGCGCACGCGCGCGGGTTCTGCACGATCTTAGTTCGGTAGCTTTCGTGTTTGTACCACCACGGCGTGTCGCCGAGGATGTCGTAGGGGTAGCAGGAGCAGAGCGTGCACACGATCAGGTTGTGGGTCTTGTCGGTATTCTCCACGACGACGAGTTTGCCGACTTTGCCCTGGTGCACGCCCATTTCTCTCAGCGCTTCCCTGCCCGTAGTCAAAAGTGCGTTTTTGAACTCCGGATCGGTCCACGCTTTGGCGACGATCACGCCGCCGGCCCAGGGGCGTTCTTCATGAAGCTGCTTCCAACGCTGCTCCAAATCCTCCCGCGTGGCCCAGCCGCGCTTGATCAGCGCCTGGACGAAGACCTCGAGCAGTTCCTGGTAATCCGAGAGATCTTGCTCCAGATTCACCATGCGCTCTTGCAGCGTGCCGTGGTGTTCTTTTTTTTTGATTTTGAAAAAGTCGTCGTAGTCGCCGCGTTCTTTACGATTGTCCTCTGTCACCATGTCCATCCCTTCGACCGTGCGCGCGGAAACCAGAGCGATGCCTTTTACGTATTCATCGAGCCATTCTTCGAGATAGCGCACGCGCGCCTCGACATTCTTGCCTTGCGGCTTCGCGAGCTTAAAAAAATGGTCTTTCTTCTTGAGCGCCGCGCGAACCTTGAGCAGGTCATAGAACGTCACCACGCCACGGCGCAGCAGATAAATGATGCGCGGCTCGAAGCGCTTGGCCCGGTAATACTCCAAGTCTTCCTCGACGGCTTTGACGTGCGCTTCGTAGTCGTGCATGTGGCCTTCGAAGGGCTTGTGGCCGTGTTT
Source organism: uncultured delta proteobacterium (assembly GCA_963745035.1). Classification (GTDB taxonomy): domain Bacteria; phylum Desulfobacterota; class Binatia; order UBA9968; family UBA9968; genus DP-20. The sequence goes on from CAVUVW010000014.1 coordinate 183,001, forward strand.
TCCCGACATGATATTTCCCCCGAATTCAGTGCGTCTCGAATATCTCTTGATACTCTTTCAGCTTCGTCTTCGTCGCTGCCGTTTCCGCCGCTGTCGGATTGGCTGGGTCAACAGCGGGCGGCAGGCAGCCGAGTTTCATCAAACATGCCATCAGTAAGAGCCGCGCCTTGGTGGCGGTCAAGTTGCTGCCGGCGATCGCTAGTGGATCGCGGGTCGGATCAACAAATCCACCAGCATTGCCGCGCCCGACCTTGACGACCGGCATGCCGCTGAAGATCGCGCGCTTGAGCGCGGCGTCGACCGAATTGCTCATGGCGCCGAACGGCGCCGATCCCTCGGCGATAAATCCCGCCAAGCGCGCGGATTCGAGATTTTTTTCGATCCGCGCCAGGATATCGACTTCGCTCCGCGCGTCTCCCGAAGTATCTTCCGGCAAATAGCGCGCGTGCTTGACGATCGTCACATTTGGAATCGCGCCTGGCAGCAGATCCCCTCGATCATCCCGAATAGCGACGGTGACCGTTCCGATCTTTGAACCTTGAGCTCTTGAACCTTGAACCGCGCTTGGGAGTTGGGTCAGATTCACCGCCGAATTATGGGTGTGCCGCTTGACCGGCTTGAAGGAAAACTGCGGCGCGCCGGGATGACCGATCCGGCCGATGATGCCGCCGTGGCCGCCGGTGGCGACATAGCCGCCGGGCCGCGCGTCGGCTTTCTGGACGTCGCGCGAGGTAAAAATCTGCTCGTCGAGAATCGCCACCGCTCCGATGCAGTCATTGCCGCTTTCATCGGCCCAGATCCGCGAAGTAATGTAATCGACGGAATCGACGATGTTGCGGTCACCGTCGTTGGCGATAGCGCCGTGCGGACGTTGGGAGGAATTGCCCGCAATCGGCAGGGTCGTGTCGATCAGCAGATTGAGCCAGTAGGTCGTCTCTTCAACGAAAGGACTTCCTTCGAGCCAGATTGCGCCCAAATACTTGCCGCTCGCCAGCGCGCGCTGCACTACGTTCGTTACCTGCGCCAGCGCCGCCATCGGCGGCTCTTTGCGCAAGTAACTCGGGCGGTACGGGAAAAAATCGACGCCGCGAGTCTCCGGCGCGATGTCGCCAGCGCCGATATCGGTGCGCTCGGCGGCGCTTCGTCCCTTTGCGTAGCCGCCCGACGGCAACGCGCGATAGAAGTCGAACTCGGCTTTCGCCGTCAGCAAACAGCCCACGCCCTGGTTGGAAATTCCCAGGCGATCGATTTCTTCGAAGAGTCTCGAGCCGTCGGGAAAAAACGACACGCGGCAGAGCTCACTCGAAGCGTTCTTCTCCGTGCCGTCCATTTCCCACGCCTGGCCACCGGCCTGGCGCGCCATGTACGGCAGCGGGTAAAGACCGTCCTCGGGGCGCAGGAGCACTTCGTAGACCGGCTTATCGCCCGGACCGGTGCGCTCCTTATGAAACGCGCCGGCGGCGTCGAGATAACCGTCCGGCGGCGCGTACAGTTCGGCGAAATCGCGTTCGAGCGGGTGCGCGCTGAACTGCTCGATGTAGACTGTGACCGGCGCCGCCAGGCGCTGCGGGCGCAGAACGTCGAAGCGCATGGCCGAGCCGTCGGCATGGGTGCGCGGCGGCAAGCCGTGCTGCTCGCGCGCCTTGTTGCTCGTGACCAGCGGTTCGGTATTTTGAATGGTCGCGGTCGGTCCGGAAAAAACCGCGATGCGGGGTTTGTCGTTTGTCGCTGCCATGGAATCTCTCGATCAATCAAAAGCGGTAGAGGCGGGTTTGGAACCCGCCCCTACGATCCTCCGCATTTATCGTGACCTATCTCAGTTCGTAAGGAAGCTGCTTCGGACCGTAACCCTGCCAGTATTTATTTGTCGATGCATCGTAACGCCCTTGCAGAAAACCGCCAGCTTTTTCCGCGCGCACGATGATCGCCACCGTGCGTTCGGTCGCCGCTTTCCTCGGCGTGGATTTCATAAGGCGGAACGAGGTCGATCTTGCCCGCCCCGACTTGCACGTTCACGGTCTTGCGGATCTCGGCGTAATCCGGCTTGGAGCCGTCATCCGTGCGCTCGTAGCGCTCGATGGTCTCGCTACCGTCGAGCACGCCATAGAGCGTCCAGTTGTGCGCATGATCGTGGATTTGGGTACGAGTCTTCGGCGCTTTAATCAGTCCGTTGATGACGAACTTGTAGTCGGGATCTTCGTAGAAGAGCAGGTTCTCCGCACGCTCGCTCCCCTGGGAGCAGTCGGGCCAGCTCTTCGATTGTTCCTTGATCGAGGGATCGGCCAGCAATTCTTGCAATAAGGGCGGCATCTTCGCCCAGCGCTGTGCGGCATCGGCTTCAGCGGCAAAAAGAGCGCGTGTGGAATCGATAAACTTTTGCACGGCGGATTGAGCCATAAGGTCCTCCTTGCGGCAATCTTCTAAGATTGAACTAGATCATTATTATTCTCTCGGCGCGCCGGTCGTCAAGCACATGCGACAGTGGTTGCTAGCGCTGTTCGGTGTGAGTATGTCGGTCAGCTTGACATATCCGCCAACCCTGGACTAATGGTCCCCTAGCGAGCGCTTTCGCCATGAATTATTAGCCTCGGTTAGCGTAACCTGACAGCAAATAGATACGACCGGTTATCAAGGAGATGGTCTCATGAGAAGAACTATTTTTGCGATCATGTTCCTGTTCGGCTTCGCGGTCGTCGCCCGCGCCGCGCAGGAAAGTTCGCAGGATTTTTTCAAAGGCCAATCGATCCGGCTGCTGGTCGGCAACTCCGCCGGCGGAGCGATGGACGATTGGGCGCGGTTTGTCGCGCTCCATTTGGGAAAGCACATTCCGGGAAATCCCGATGTCGTGGTGCAGAATATGCCGGGTGCAGGCGGGATCACGGCGGCAAACTACCTTTTCAATATCGCCAAGCCCGATGGATTGACCCTGGGAATCGTCAATCCAGCGCTCTATAGCGATCAGCTCATCGGATCCAAAGAAGTAAAATTTGATTGGCCGAAATTCGCCTGGATCGGCTCCCCGGAAAGAATCGATCAGGTCTTGTTCATACGGACAGATTTTCCGTCCAAGAACTTGGAGGAGATGCGCACTGCCGCGGAGCCGGCGAGATGCGGGGCTACGGCGCGCGCGGGTTTGGCCTATTTCCTGCCTAAGCTTCTTGAGGAAGGGCTCGGGCTCAAGATCAACATGGTGCTGGGTTACGGCGGCGGCGGCGAAATGAATTTGGCGATGGAGAAGGGAGAAATACATTGCCGCGCCGGCACTGTTTCGGCATATGTGGGCCGCGAACCGACGCGGACCTGGATCAAGAAAGGATTTGTTCGGGCGCTGGTTCAAAGCGGAGCGAAGCGATTTCCGAAATTGCCCGATGTTCCGACTTTCTATGAGGTGATGGAAACGAACAAGACGCCCGATGCAACCAAGCGGCTGGCGCGCGTGCTGCTCTCCTCAGGCGACCTCGGCAGGCCCATCATCGGTCCCCCCGCGATGCCTGCAACCAGGGTGAAGATTCTGCGCGATGCCTTCACCAAGGCGATGAACGATCCGGCGCTGATCGCGGATGCACAGAAGCGGAAATGGGATCTCGACGCGACCGACGGCGCGGAGCTCGAAGCGACAGCGAAGGAAATCATGGTGCAGCCGCCCGAAGTAATCGAGCGCATGAAAAAGCTGCTGCTGGAAAAATAGCGCGCAAAAAAGAGTTCGATCGCACCCGCCACGTAGGGCTGCGATCGGCTCAGAGCTGTTCCTTGACGGGAAAAGCGAATAATTCCCACATTCGCTCGAAGATACTCCGGTCCTGCCAGTCCTCGTAGGTGATCCTCTTCGAATGCTTTAGATCTTCGCGAAAAATCTCTTCCAGGCGCCGCGTGAGGCCGCCGTCGTAGACCGTGAGATTCAGCTCCTGATTCAAGGCAAAAGATCGATTGTCGAAATTCGTGCTGCCGATGGTGCCCCAAATGCCGTCGATGACCATCGTTTTGGCGTGCATCAGCGCCGCCTGGTATTCGTAAATCTCCACCCCACCGAGCAGCAACTCTCCGTAATGGCTGCGGCTGGCAACGTAGGTAAGCCGGCTGTCGATTTTGCCGGGCGCCAGCACGACCACGCGCACGCCGCGCGCGACCGCTTTCAGGAGCGCCTCGGTCATGACCGCGTCCGGAATGAAATAGGGATTTGTGATCAGAATCGAATTTCGCGCCGAGTTGATCGACAGCAAAAAGAGCATGTAATTTTGAAAGCTGCCGCCGGCGGGCGAGCTGCTGACGATCTGGGCCGGCAGCTTGCCGAGCGATTCTAGGCGCGGAAAATAGCCCTCGCCGCCGATGGCGATGGCGGTGGTTTCGAGCCAACTCTCTGCAAAGGATGCTTGCAGAAATTTCACGGCCGGCCCCTCGATGCGCGCGTTGGTTTCGCGCCAGTGTTTATCCGTGCGCCCGTCCCCTTGCCATGTGTCGGCTATGCCATATCCTCCGGTGAATCCCACCCGTCCATCGATCACCAGAATGCGCCGATGGTTGCGGTAATTGTAGCGCAGCAATTTCCACGGGAACAGGATGGCCGGCGCTTCCACCCGGCGAAAAAATTCCACGTGACAGCCGGCATCTGTCATCATATCGATGATTTCTTTGGGCGTTTTGCCGGAGCCGTGGCTGTCGAGCAGAATATTCGCCTGGACCCCGGCGCGGCAGCGCTCGGCGAACGCCTCGGCGAACTGTCGCGCAAGCTCGCCGCCCTCAAAAAGGTACTGGGCGAAAGTGATCGTGGACTTGGCTGCCTTTATATCGCGCAGCATGATGGCGAATGTATCGCCGTTGAGTAAGACCTCGATGCGGTTCCCGCCAACGATCGGCGCGTCCGTGTGCGCCTCGATGGTTGGAAAAAAAGCCGCTTCACCCAGCGTGATCGGTGGGATTTGCTGAACGGAAATGACCTTGGCGCAACCGGCGAGAAAAAAGACGATGAATAACCAACTCAGTCTTTTCATGATCTAGGATGTCGGAAAGAACAAATCACCAGGGCAAATGATCATGTCTTTCATGCTGAAAGAAATGGGAACGCGGTGGATTTTATGTAGCCGGGATATTGTCTCTTCATAGGCTGGATATTGAAAGTGTCACGATACAAGTGGAAGCAACTGACCTATCGACTACCGTCCTTTCCGACGGGGCTGAACTGGAGGCGAAACCCGTCGAGTGCAACTAAAGGCTAGCACTATTCCAGGGTGGAACAAGATGTTTTCGGAAGAGCCATCGTTACCCGTTGATAAAATTTCCTTTTTTTGGGCAAGTGTGGGAAAAACAAGACTGTTCCAGACGAGGTCAGCTGTCACCAATATGCCCACGCAGAAGATACTCTTGACGCGATCCCTTCTAATAATTCTCATACCCGTATTCTCGGTGTTTGTTGATCTAGGCAATAGTCCGGCGCAAGGCAAGAAATTGACGGTCGGCTATTCCACCGTCGGACCGGCGGGAACCGGGCTCTGGATGGCCAAGGAGACCGGCGCCTTCGAAAAGTACGGCATCGGCGCCGATCTCATTTTCATCTCATCCGGTCCCGTCGTCGTGCAGGCGCTCCTCGGCGGCGATCTGCAAGCCGGGTTGGCGGCAACCAACTCGGTGATTGCTGCCATCACCGGCGGCGCCTCGCTCGTTTCGGTAATGAGCCTGGTGAACCGTCCCTATTACCGTTTGTGGGTGCAGCCGGAGATCACGCGCATCGAGGATTTAGCCGGTAAGACCTTAGGCGTTTCCCGCTTCGGATCGGTCACGGACAATCTTACGCGCATGCTTCTGCGCAGGTACAGGCTCGAGAACGCGGTTACCGTGCGCCAGCTCGGCGGCACGACCGAGATGGCGGCCGCTTTTCAGCGCCGGCAAATCGCGGGTGCGGTGATCTCGGCGCTGCGGGTCAATGCGCCGATGCGCATGCTGGTCGATTTGAACGATCTGGATATCCGCTATTCGAATGTCGTCATCGTGTTGTCGCGCGAATATCATCGGCGTGCGCCGGACACGGTCGAAGCGATGGTGCGCGGTTATCTGGAAGGCGTGGCGGCGGCGTACCATCAAAAGGACCGAGCGCTCAAGGTCATTCAGAAATACACCCGGCTCAAAGAGCCCAAGCTGATCGAGGAACTTTACGCCGATGCCGTCAGGTTTCTCGACCGAGCACCGCGCGTGGAAGCCGAGGCCATTGCGCCGATCGTTGAGTTCATGGAAAAAAAGCCGATCGCTGTGGAGACGATTGCAGATAACTCCATAATCGACCGGCTCGTGCGGGAGGGTTTCGTCGAGCGGCTTTACGCCAAGCGCTGATGTTGAACTTCAGCGAAATGGCGAATTACGAAAAAGCAAAGGAGATTGGAATGATTTATACATCAAAGCAGTGGGTGGCTGCGGCCGCGACAGTCGCCATACTCCTCGGTTTCGCCCTCAGCGCGCCCGCCCAAGACATCTACAAAGACAAAACGCTTACGTTTATCGTCGGCTATTCTCCTGGCGGCACCTACGATCAGTATACGCGGATGATCGCCCGCAACATAAGTAAATATCTCCCCGGAAATCCCAGCCGCATCGTCGAGAACATGCCCGGCGCCGGGGGTATCATCACGGCCAACCATCTCTACAATCGCGTGAAACCGGACGGCTTAACCATCGCCGCCTGGGCGTCTCCGCTGATCTTGCAGCACGTCATGGGCAACGACGCGATCAAGATCGACGGCAGAAAAGTCGGGTGGGTCGGCATCCCCGGACCGTACGACACCGCCTGCCACTTCAACGCGCAGAGTGGCATCAAGACCGTCGATGATTGGTTTGCCGCCAAGCGGCCGATGAAGATCGGCTCCATCGGTCCCGGCACGAGTCTCTCCGACGTGCCGAAGCTGCTCAAAGCGGCGCTCAACCTGCCGCTCGAAATGGTCGAAGGCTACAAAGGGGGCGCCGAGGCGCGCCTCGCCGTCGAAAGCGGCGAGGTCGATGGACTCTGCGCATCATGGCAGGCGACAAAGGTGACCTGGCGCAGCCAGATGGACGCGGGGAAAATCCGCGTGGTGCTGCAGGCGACTCTCAAGTCGCATCCGGATTTAAAACAGGTGCCGCTGGCGTTCAAGTACGCCAAAACTGAAGAAGCACGCACTTTGCTGCGCGTCGCCGACAACGTGCATGTTTACCAGTTTCCCTATTCTGTTCCTCCCGGCACGGCGCCGGACCGTCTGAAAACGCTTCAAGACGCATTCGTCAAAACCTTACGTGACCGAGATCTCTTGGCGGAAGCCAAGAAAGCCGATTTGGAAGTCGCGCCCATCGACGGCGTGACAACGGCGAAAACCTTTGCGGGTTTGTACGAGCTTAGCCCGACGCTCATCGCGCAGCTGAAAGAGATTCTGATTCCGAAGCGATAGAGGGGCGTTGAACCGGTTCAAATCGTTCAAGACGCCGGATCAAATGAACGCTGGAGAGTCTTTAAGGTGAAAAAAGTGGTGGTTACGGGAGGCAGCGGCAGGTTGGGGCAATTCGTGATTCGCGATCTGCTCGCTCACAAGTATCAAGTCCTCAGTCTCGACCGCGTCGCGCCGCGCGAAAAACTGTGCGCGAGTTGGCTGGTCGATTTGCGCCACTCGGGCGATCTCTTCGAGGCGCTGAGAAATGCCTACGGCGTCATTCATCTCGGCGCTTATCAGGCGCCCAATCTTGCCCCGGACGCGGAAACCCTGAGCAACAACGTGTCGGTGACCTACAACGTGCTGCGCGCCGCGGCCGATTCCAAGGTCAAAAAAGTCGTGCTGGCATCGAGCACGGCGGCCTTCGGGTTTATCTACGCGACCAAGCTCTGGGCGCCGGAGTACCTGCCGCTTGACGAAGATCACCCGTCGCTGCCGCAGGATTCCTACGGCCTCTCGAAAGTTCTCGGCGAGCGCATCGCCGATTCGATCGTTTCGCTCAGCCCCGCGATGACCATCAGCAGCCTGCGCTTTCCCGGGGTCAATTTCGATTTGAGCTATGAAAGCTTCCGCGAGCGCTGGCGCAACCCGGCTTCGCGCGCCAGCGGGTTTTGGACTTATATCGACGCGCGCGACGCGGCGACGACCTGCCGCCTGGCGCTGGAAGCCAAGTTCAGGGGCCATGAAGTGTTCATCGCCTCGGCGCCCAAAAACTGCATGATTCAACCGAGCCTGGAGCTGGTCAAAAAATACCTTCCCAAGGGAGCGCGGATCAAGAACGTCGCCGGTACTCATTGGAGCTGCGTCGATTCGAGCAAAGCCCGGCGCATGCTCGGCTTCCAACCGCGGCATATTTGGCAGGATTATCTGCCGGAAGGAAAAGCACAGCGCCGGCGATTAAAACCGATCTCGAAGTAATCTGGATCGGCCCGCTTGACGCCCATGCGGCGCTTCAACTAGCGTGGGGCGGGTTCGCGGTCGCCGGAAACGTTGCCGGCGCGTAGACGATTAGAACCTCAAACTCGAATAAGGAGCTGCCCATGCTTCTCGTTGGTTCGCGCGCGGTTTTTCTCGCCGCGTTCTTGAACTTACTCTGCTCCGCTGATCTCGCGGCGCAGCAGCCGGCGAAGGCTTCCTTCGATGAAAAAGCCGTCGGCGATTTTTATCGCGGCAAGACGATCAGAGTCATCATCGGTTCGGGAGCGGGCGGCACGTACGATATCTACTCCCGACTGATGGCGAAACATATGCCGCGGTTTGTCCCCGGCAACCCGACCTTGCTGGTCGTGCCACGGCCCGGCGCGGGCGGCCTGATCGCAGCCAACGCGGTTTACAATTCCGAGCCCAAGGACGGCACGGTGATCGGCTCGTTCGGTGAGACCTTCGTGTTGCGCCAGGCAATGGGCGCGCCCGGTATCCAATTCGACTCCGCGAAATTTCAATGGCTCGGCGCTGCCATCAACGCGCCGCTCGCCTGCGTCGCCCGTACCGACTCCGCCATTTCTACGTTTCAGGACGCGATAGACGGCAAGCCCTTCACCGTCGGCACCATGGCGCCGGGCAGCACGATCTACGACACGCCGGCGGTGCTCAATGCGGCTTTCAACATTCAGATGAAACTCGTGCGCGGATTTGAAGGCGTGGCGACCATCGTCAACGCCACGGAGAGCAAAGAGGTGGAGGGCTACTGCGCGAGCTGGCTCGCCATGCTGACCACGGGACGGCACCTGCAGCTTATCGACGGCGGCGTCATCAAGCCGATTCTCATCATGGGCGACAAGACGCCGGATCATCCTCTCCTCAAGCGTGTGCCGGCGGCCGAAAGCTTGGCCAAGAACGAGGAAGGCAAACAGCTCTTGCGGGCAATGCACGCGCCATCGCAGATCACCAATCCCTACGTCGTCCATCCCGAAGTGGCGAAGGATCGGGTCGAGGCTCTTCGCAGGGCCTTCTGGGCGACGTTCAACGATGCGGAATTTCTGAGCGACGCCAAAAAGACCAAAATCGAGTTTACGCCGAGCAACGGCGAAAGAACCACGCAAGTGGTCCAATCCATTCTGAACACTCCCGCGGCGGTGCTGGCAAGAATGAAGAAGGTGCTCGTCGAGTAGACGTTGGAAACTGAAAGGAGCAAAGAGTGGTTCGACCGTTCGAGGAGCCTCACGGCAGGCTTCCCCGACGGCCTTCAGTTCCGAATCCGTCGAGGAATCAGCATGAGCGGAGAATGCTGTTAACCGTTCGTCCTGAGACTTGTATGATGGATGTCGGCTCTGAACCGGGAGTGCTCTGCTACAATGCCCGAAACGCGAAAGGCATTGTGCAAGGAGGCACTCAGCATGGGACACAAAGCGTTTATACCACAAGAGTACGATGTGTTTGCGGGCTTGGACGTAGATAAAAGAAGCATCTCGGTGACCTTTAGCAACCATCAGCAAGGATTTGTCCGATCGTTGCACATGCCGTACAGCGTGGAGCACTTGCTCAAGCACGTACGCAAGCATTATCCCGATCAGAAGGTTGCGTTTGTCTATGAAGCTGGACCGACGGGGTATGGATTGTATGATGGGCTTTCGGCCAGGGGTATAACTGCTTGGTGGCGGCACCTTCGATGATCCCTCGAGCTCCCGGGCAAAGAGTCAAAACCAATCGCCTCGACAGCCGAGGGTTGTCGGAGAGCTTGCGCGGTGGACAGTTGAAGAGCATTCAGTGCCTTCGCCCATTTATCGAGAGCTTCGCCATCTCACTCAGCTGCGCGACACCTTGGTCAGTGAAGTGGCGGGGATGAAGCAGCGGATTCAATCGCTGTTGCTGTTTGAGGGGATCGCTTTCCCAGCGGCTCCCGCTGGGAGCCGCTGGTCTTTGAAAGTGAAGAGCCAACTGAGGAAACTTCAGTGCTCTAAGAGCATGCGCTTTAAACTCGATCAGTTGCTCGACAACGTGGAGTTTTCTGAGAAGCAGGTCGTGAAAGTGACCAAAGAGATTCGCAAGCTCTGTCAGAACGATCCTGAACTGGCGCAGTGCATGAAGTATATGATGAGCGTTTGTGGCATCGGCTGGATTGTGGCCAGTCAGCTCCTGGCTCGTATCGGTGATTGGCGGGAACTTAAAAACGTGCGTCAGCTGGCAGGGTTTTTGGGGCTGGTTCCGAGTGAGGACTCTACGGGAGAGAAAACCGATCGAGGCTCGATCACCGCACGGGACATGGCCGCCTGAGGAGTAAACTCATCCAAGCGGCCTGGTCGGCGATTCGCCAAGATGGTGAACTTCGGGAGTTTTACAGTTCGGTATGCCGCAGACACCCGCGGCATATGGGTCCGCGAGTCGCCATCGTCGCCGTGGCGCGCAAGCTCAGCACCCGGATTGCTGCGGTGTTGATGGAACAACGGCCCTATGTGATGAGACAAAAAGTTCATTCAGCTCCTTTGACCCAAGAGGAGACATCGCCCCAGGGAACGGCTCGACGACTTTGAGAACCGGGAGAAAGAAACTCCTGACGGTTCGATCCTTGAGACAGAGATCCCGGGGCTTTGTGCCTTAGAGAGGGGCGCATTTTAAGTCAGTGTGACGGCCGGGTGCCGTGCCACGCATAGCAGCAAGTCTCTCTTGGCCGGGAAAGAAGAAGGGATAAACTAAGAGCATTCGCGGTGTAGCGACTTGACATCCACATAGCAGCTAGTCGAAGGACTCCGATAATTTGTTTGGCAACCAGCTAATCGATAACCCACTATGAAATTCGGCACGCATAGCCTTCCCACTTACATGCCCGATGTCGACGGCCGGCTGCCGGACTTCTATCGCTGCATGTTCGAACAGATCGTCGAGGTGGAAAAGCTCGGCTTCGATCATGCCTGGGTGACCGAGCATCACTTCGGCGGCTACGGCGGGACTCTGCCCCACCCTCCCACTTTTTTGTCGGCGGTTGCACAGATGACCACGCGCATTCGTCTCGGCGTGGCTGTCGCGGTACTGCCGCTGCATCGGCCGATCGATCTCGCCGAGGCCTACGCCATGGCCGACGTCGTCTCCAACGGCCGCATCGATTTCGGCATCGGCAAAGGCAGCGAGCCGGTGGAGTATCGGAAGTTCGGCGCAAGCCAGGATGAAGCGACCCAGCGGTTTCACGAAAGCGCGGAAATCATTCGCCAGGCGTGGTCGGACGAGCCGGTGAATTTTCGCGGTGAATTCTATCAATACGAAAACGTGAATATCCTGCCGAAGCCGGTGCAGCGGCCGCACCCGCCGATCTGGGTCGGCGCCACGCGGAACGAGGAAACTTTTCGCTGGGCAGGCGAGCAGGGCTACGACCTCATGACCGTGCCGTTCGTGCATCCATCGACCGAGGCGTTGCGCGAGCTGGTAAAAATCTATCGCGATGCGCTGGCGCGCAGCGGCCACGACTTCGTCGGTCGCCAGGTTCTCGGCAAGTTTCACATCTATGTGTCGGAAAGCTTCGAGCGAGGCATGCGCGAGGCTGCGCCGTTCATGAAAAACTATAGCGACATCCACCACGCGGTCGATCCGACGCGAAAACTCACCGAGCGTGACATCGGTTCGGACATGGCGCGGGGGTTCATCATTGTCGGCGATCCGGAGCGCTGCGCCGACACGATCCGGCGCTGGCACGAAGAATCCGGCATCACGACTTTCTCCGGCACGTTTCATTTCGGCGGCATGCCGCAAGAGCTGGCGCTCAAAAATATTCGCCTGTTCGCCGAGCGCGTGATGCCGGCGCTGAAGGATTTGTAACTTTCAGAACTACACTGTGGCCTATCCCGTTCTGCGAGTCGAGCTGGAAAGGGGAGATTTTCCTACGCTCGTTGCAAATCCCCCGTTTCCCCCTTTGTCAAAGGGGGATTCATGCGGAACGTACTGAACCCAAAGGACTGTTTTGAGCGCGTTGGCAAGCCACTGGGATCTGCTTTCCTGGCATTGTATAAAAAACACACGCGCGCATTATTCGAATTCCAAGAAAGGCATCACCCATGGCGATCCATCCTCTAGCAGGAAAACCGGCTCCTCGCGAAATATTGATCGACGTCGAAGCGGTGCTCAAAGCATATTACGAACGCCGCCCGAACGTGGACGAGCCGCAGCAGCTCGTGAGTTTTGGCACCAGCGGGCATCGAGGGAGTTCCGCCGACGGCAGCTTCAACGAGGCGCACATCCTGGCCATGACCCAAGCCATCTGCGAATATCGCGCGAGCAAGAATATTTCCGGCCCGCTTTACCTGGGTAAGGATACGCATGCCGTGTCGGGACCGGCGCAGAAGACCGCGCTCGAAGTGCTCGCGGCCAACGAGGTAGAGACGATCATTCAGCGCGACGACGGCTTTACGCCAACGCCGTCCATTTCCCGCGCGATTCTCGTTCACAATCGAAATAACAAGACCGGCCTCGCCGACGGCATCGTCGTCACGCCGTCGCACAATCCGCCGGCCGATGGGGGCTTCAAATACAATCCGCCGGAGGGCGGCCCCGCCGACACGGATATTACCGATTGGATCCAACAACGAGCCAACGATCTGTTGCGCGGCGGCAATCGGAACGTGAAAAGAATCCCCTATGAGGCGGCGCTCAAAGCACCGACAACTGCACGAAGCTGACTTGGTCACACCCTACGTCGACGATTTGGCCAATGTCATTGATATGGAAGCGATCCGCGCGGCGGGCATAAAGATCGGCGTCGATCCGCTCGGCGGCGCTGCGCTGCCGTACTGGCAAAAAATCGCCGAACGTTATCGCCTGGATCTTACGATCGTCAACGACAAAATCGATCCAACTTTTCGTTTCATGACTTTGGATCACGACGGCAAAATCAGGATGGATTGTTCCAGTCCCTACGCCATGGCCGGTCTCGTGAGCCTCAAGGATCGCTTTCAAGTTGCTATGGGCAATGACGCCGACGCCGACCGTCACGGCATCGTCACGCCGTCGCACGGGCTGATGAATCCAAACCATTATCTCGCCGTAGCGATTCACTATTTGCTCACGCACCGGCCGCAGTGGAAGAAAGAAGCTGCCGTCGGCAAAACGCTGGTGAGCAGCTTGCTCATCGACCGGGTGGTGGAGAAGCTCGATCGAAAACTTTTCGAAGTTCCCGTCGGCTTCAAATGGTTCTCGCAAGGGACTGTTCGACGGCGATCTCTGCTTCGGCGGCGAAGAGAGCGCGGGCGCGAGCTTTCTCTGCCGCGATGGAACCGTATGGACGACGGACAAGGACGGCATCATCCTCTCTCTGTTGGCCGCGGAGATGATTGCGACCACCGGACGCGACCCCGGTGCTTGGTACGATGAGCTCACCAAACAATTGGGTCGTCCGTTTTACGCGCGTATGGACTTGCCGGCGACCGGGGCACAGAAGAAGGCTCTCAAATCGCTTCGTCCCGAACAGCTCGCGGCCGATGAACTTGCCGGCGAGCCGATCACGGCCAAACTAACCCGCGCGCCCGGCAACAACGCCGAGATCGGCGGCCTCAAAGTATCGGCGAGCAGCGGTTGGTTTGCCGTACGGCCCTCGGGAACCGAAGATCTGTGCAAGATCTACGCGGAAAGCCTTCGCTCTGAAGATCATTTGAAAAAGATTCAAGACGAAGCTTTGAAGATTGCGCAGTCGGTGTTTGTTACTGGGCTGAACTGACGCTTGTTACTCCAGCGGCAGAAACCAACGTGACCATGGCGCCGCAGATTTTTCGCTTGGCGAGTACGGCACTGTCTCTCGGCACGACCGGCGAGTGGCGACTCTCACGTTCTTTGTCAATGCAAGGAACCGCTCTCCTCGGCGCCGGCTACGCCACCGTCAGCACCATTGGTGGCATCTCCGACGAGCGGTCGAATCAATACGGCGTTGCCCCGCAGGCACTCTTGGCTTTGCGATTGATCATGGGCGAGCGCGCGTCCATCGACCTAACCGCCAACGAATACTTTGTCAGCGATGTATCCGGAAGCCGTGGCGATCACGACAACGTCATACGAGCGGACGCGTCGATCACGTGGCGCATTCTTCGCGAGCATGCAGTCTCAATAAGATATCAGTTGTCCCGACGTGACTCGGATTTCCGCCAGCTAGGCAGTAGCGTCCAGAGCAGAGGCACGGTCGGGATCTTTTATACGCTTCTCGGTCGTGATCGGTTCGGCACCGGCGATTGGAAGCGCAATGGAGATTAGAAAGCGATATTCCGAGAAAATCTGTCTCGCCTTGCTGTGATGGCTTGAATGCTAATTGAGAAAAGACCTCAGCGCAGTCCTGGCCCATTTCCGGCGCTTTGAACCGACATAACTCCCCGACCATTTGACCGGCGGCCTTCGGAAAAGAAAAACGTTTCCGCAATGACGAATATGGCCTAACTGCACCAGTCGATGATGACCGAGTGTTCCGCGGGTGCGTCATCGCACCAGCGACGGCAGCCGATTTTTGAGGATTGCTTCCGCCTCCGTCACGATCTCTGCAACCACATCCTTGACGCTCTTGATGGAATCGATCAAGCCCGCGTCTTGACCGAACGACAGCGACGCATTGTCGATATCGCCGGCGGCGCGCGCTGCCGCAACTTCTTTGCTCACTTCGCTCGCGTTTTGCCGCAGCGCCCATTCGCGGCCGGCCCAGCGCTCGATAAACTTGTTGCGCTGCGCGCGCGACATTGCTCCGGGCCAGACCCGTTGGCTGGCGAGATCGGGAATCTCGGTGAGCACAGTGTCGTGGCCGTCGCTCTTGACGATCGCCTGTTTGAAGTTGGCGTGAATCGGCGCCTCGGGCGTCGCCATGAAACGGGTGCCAAGCAGGACGCCTTCCGCACCGAGCGCCAGCGCGGCGGCAAGACCGCGGCCATCGGCGATGCCGCCCGCGGAGAGCACCGGCAATGGCGCTACGGCTTTGACCATCATCGGCACCAGCGGCAATGATGCCATCCACACGACGTGGCCGCCGGCTTCCGTTCCCTGCGCGACAAGCACGTCCGCGCCGGCTTCGGCGGCGCGCAGCGCTTCCGGCACTTCGCCGGCCATGTACATGACCTTGCAGCCGGCGTCGTGTGCGCGCGCGAAATAGTCTCGCAAGTTTTGATCTTTGCGCGCCCACGCAAAGGCCGCCACGTCCGGCCGCGCGCGTAAAGTGACGGCGAACATGTCCTCCTTAATTTGAAACAAGAGATGGTTGACACCGAAGGGCTTCTCCGTCCGTTCGTGAATCGCCGCGATCTCCGACTCCAATGTCGCGGCGTTGAACGCCGAGGTGCCGAGCGTGCCGAAGCCGCCCGCGTTGGACACCGCCGCGACCAGCGGCGCCGTGGTGGCGGTGCCCATGCCGCCCAGAACGATTGGATGCGGAATGCCGAGTAGATCACAAATGCGCGTGTGGATCATGGCGCCTCCAGGTCAATCGGAAAATTCGAATACCTCACCGCGGAGGCGCTGAGGACGCGGAGAGGAAGCAGAAAATACTCTCTGCGAACTCTGCGCCTTTGCGGTGAAACTCTTTAGGTGCAAGCTCACGGGTCGGCTTTCGGAAAATTCAGCGCGTCGATCTCGAACTTCCTCAATTCCGGCATGACTTGCTCGGTAAAAAGCTGGAGCGACTTGAGCGCCTGCTTTTGTGTCAGCTCGCCGAACGTGAACTCGCCGAGAAATGTGTCGGCGCCGGCTTCGCCAGCGATTTTTTTGATTTGTCCCACAACGGTTTCCGGCGAGCCGCAGATGAATGAGCCTTCAGCAATGGAGTGCTCCATGTCCATCAATTCCTGCCTGCGGCCGCCGTCGAGGATCGTCGATAAACCGGTGGCGGCGTGGGCGCCATAGGTGCGCGCGCCGCCGCGGCGCTCCCAGAAATTCTTCCAGTGAAACTCGCCTTCGCCGCGAGCCTGCCCGTCGGTTTCCGCGACATAGATTTCGCGCATCAAGCCGATGTGTGGTTTGGGCCCGGCGGGTGGCCTCCTGCGATATACTTCCCGGTATTCATCGAAGGCCTTGCGCGCCGCTTTCATGCCGGCGGGAACCCATTGGACGGTGCTCACGCCGGTGGAGGCCGCTTCTTCGATGGAATCCTTACTCCGGGTCGGCATCCACAGCGGCGGATGAGGTTTTTGCACGAGCGGGATGGCGAGGTCCACATCTTTACACTTGAAATAACGGCCTTCAAAGGTGAACGTCTCGTGCGTCCACAGCCCTTTGATGATGCGCAAAGCCTCCAGGGTCATCTCGCGCTTCTGCTCCCATGATATGTTGTACGCCGCAAAGCTGAACGGCCCGATGCCGGCGCCGAAGCCGCATTCGAGACGTCCTTCGGTAAGATTGTCGAGCAAGGCGACTTCCTCGGCGACGCGGATCGGATTCCACAGCGGCAGTACATAAACCAGCGGGCCGAGGCGGATCTTCTTCGTTCGTTGGGACGCTGCGCCGAGAAAAGTTCCCGGACTGGGACACTCGGAAAAACCCATGTCGAAATGATGCTCGGCGACGAAATAGAAATCCATGCCCGCGTGATCGGCGCATTCCAAGACCTCCAGATGGCTCTTGTAGAGATCGACGTACGAGCGGGCCGGAACATCGTGCTTCTGCATGTGATCGAACAGTCCGAGTTTCATCGTGGATGGTTCCTATTTTGCCAAGGATTGCTCTTTTTCGATTTCCTGGAGCAGCGAGTTGTCGAACATCTTTTCGAGCGCGAGCTTTTTCACTTCCGCGCTGACTTCGGCGCGAAAATCGATGATCGAAGTCAGCCCCGCGAGCGAGACATAGGGAACGCGGAGCGCGTAATCCTTCACATTTTCTTTGTACGTCGCGTCGAGGGTTTCAGCCGTCGCTGGTGCGCGTATACTTGCCGATCGCTTTCTTGGCCACCGCCGGCTCCCGGATCGCCAGATCATAGGCGGCGATGGTGGCGCGCAGCAGGCGCTTCAGCTCTTCGCGCTTGGCGCGAGCCTGCGAACTTTTGACGATGATGCAGCCATAGTCGAAGGGCAGCGCGATGGTTTCGGTCGTGAGCAGTTCCCGGAAGCCCAACCGCCGGGCCTGCAGCGTGAGCGGCAAGCGAAATCGACCCGCCTTGCACCAGATTTTTCTGCATGCCGGCGATGATCTCCTGGGTGCCGCCGAGCTGAATCACGGCTACATCTTTGATCGGCTGGAGGCGGTTCTTTCTCAAAACGTGGCGCGCGACGAAGTCGGAGAAGGCCCCAAAGCGCGAGACCCCGACGGCTTTGCCTTTGAGCGCCGCAATGTTGGCGATCGGCGCGGTCGTAAAAAACGAAGTCTGTCCGGTGTCGTACTGGCACCCCACCATCATGAGATCGGCGCCGGCGAGATTGGCGTCGACAACCGCGCCGGCGGCGGAGTAAACAACATCGACATCGCCGGCGAGCAGCGCCTGCACCGCCGTCGTGCTCGAGCCGATGAACAGCAGCTCCATATCGACGCCGTGTTTTTGATAGAGCCCGGACTCCTTGCCGACCCAGAGAATGGCAAAGGTTCCGGAAAAGGCGGTGTAAGCGACGCGCAGCTTTTGCGCGCTCGCACGGCTCGCCCCGGATAGCAATATCGCGGCAAGCGCAAGAATCGAGACAACGCCTTTGATCGATCGTCTCATGATAGGCCCGTATGCCGGGAAGACGGCTCCCGTAGATCATGTTTGATCCATGCATGTCAAGATTCGCTTCCTGCAGAAGACGAGTGGCAATCTTCTGGTTGACAATCACTTTCGACGCGCCGATATTTTCGTGACGATTCGGCTTGATATTGAACCTCTCCGACAGATGGTCGCGACGCTCCGAGAAAACTGATACCTCTTACCTTCGCCTCCCCGGTTCGTGATAGATTCGAATCCCGCGAAAGGATCGCATGGCCATGCTGCGCTATCATCTCACTGTCTCTTTGTTCTTGGGCGGCGCCCTGCTCGCGTCTCCCGCCGGAGCCGAAAAGATTAGATCAGCGGTGCCGGGATTGAACCTGAACTACCTATCCATCTTCACCGCTGAAGCGCGTGGATTTTTCAAGGACGAGAATCTGGAGAATGAAACCATCGTCATTGGCGGGCCCGCCGGGATCGCCGCGCTGGTGAGCGGCGACGTGGATTTTAGCGGCGCCGGCGGCAGCGGGCTGCGCGCGGCGGTCAAAGGCGCGCCGCTGAAGGCGATCCTGTACCAGACCGAGAGGCCGACGTGGTATCTCGTCGTGCACCCGAGCATTGCTCAGGTCAGCGATCTCAAGGGCAAGCGCATCGGTGTGGCGTTGATCGGCGATAGCGAAGACCGCTTCACCACGCTGTTTGCCGAGCGCGGCGGTTTGTCTGCCAAGGACTTGACGAAAATCACCCTCGGCACGAGCCCCGGCGACAAGATACTCGCTCTCAAATCGGGAGCGGTCTCCGCCGTCGTGCTGGATCCGGCGGGAACCATCGTCGCCGAGCGGGAAGGGCTGCGCAGCCTCGCGTACTTGGGTGACGTGTTTCCCATTGCCCTTTCAGGGCTACGTCGCTACCGACAAAAAGATCGCGGAAAATTCAGCGCAACTTAAGCGCTGGATCAGAGCTATGGTCCGGTCCTTGATGTTCATCCGCGAGCAGCCCGAAGACGCCGCGGATATCGGCATGAAAAAATTGCCGTTCGGCAAGATCACCAAGCCCATGTTGATCGATGCGATCAAGGCATGGCTGCGCGCCCTGCCCCAAGGGGTCCCGGGCCTGCCGTCCGCGGAGGGCGTGAAAAATATTCTCGAGTACGAAGTCCGGCTGCCGATGAAAATGACTGAGTCTTTGTCGGCGGAAAAGTTTCTCGATCTGCGCTGGATCGCCGAAGTCAAGAAAGAGTTGGAGCAGAAGCGCAGGTAATGCCGCACGCACGCGCTGTCGCCCCGGGCAAGCAGCAAAATTGGAGGATATTTTATGGTAACAGAGGAACTCGCATCGTTGCGCGTCGATCAGGTCGGCAGTCTGTTAAGGCCGCAAAGATTGAAGGACGCGTTCGCCGATTACGGCCGCGGTAAAATCAGCGAAGATGATTTGAAAAGAGCCCAAGACGACGCGATCCGCGACGTCGTGACGAAACAGGCCGCGCACAATCTACCGATCATCGTCGACGGCGAATTTCGCCGTACGAGCTTCATGGAAAGCTTCGCCGTGGTTGCCGGGGTGGAGGAATGGCAGACCGGCGTGAAGACCTACCATGAGATCCTGGCGCGCCAGGATACCGACGACTCGGTTTCCCACAAAGGCCAGGACCCGATTCTGCTCAATCGCAAGCGCGTCACCGAACGCTTGCGCCTGGTGCGCAATTCGCTGCTCGACGACTACCGCTTCACGCAGGGGCTCACCAACCGTGCGGTCAAAGTGACGTTGATCAGCGCCGACCGGATCAGCCAATGCTATGACAGCGAGGCCTCGCGCGCCGTCTATCCCAACGTCGAAGAATTCCTCAGCGACGTGGTGGCGGTGCAGCGGCAGCATGATCGGCGAATTGGCCCAGGCGGATTGCCGCTACATCGGCATCGACGGGCCGGGTTACACGGCGTACGTCGATCCGGATTCGCTCGCCGCCATGCGCTCGCGCGGTGAAAACCCGCAAAGTAATTTGGCCCGCTCCATTGCCGTTGACAACGAAATCATTGGAGACTTTCCAGGAGATCACCTTCGGCATCCATATTTGCCGCGGCAACCGGCAGAGCATGTGGCACCGTGAAGGACACTATGACGCTATCGCGGAGACGCTCTTCAACGGCCTGCGCCACCAGCGCCTGCTGCTGGAGTACGACACCGAGCGCGCCGGCGGTTTCGCGCCGCTGCGCTTCGTGCCGAAAGGCAAGATCGCCGTGCTCGGCTTGATCACCACCAAGGTCGGCCGGGTGGAGAGCGTCGACGAACTGCGCCGGCGCATCGATGAAGCCGCGCGCTACCTGCCGCTCGAGCAACTAGCGCTCAGCCCGCAGTGCGGCTTCGCCTCAAGCCTGCGCGGCAATCTCCTGACCGAAGAGGAGCAGTTCCGCAAGTTGGACGTGATGCTGGAGACGGCAAGAAAGGTGTGGGGTTAAACAAGCAAAATTTCCGAGCGCCGGGCGCTCGCCGGCGCCGACACTCGGAAACCGGCCTTATCGGCCTCGATCGCCCGCTTCGCGCAGCGACCAAGCCGGCCGCTGCTGCGCGCAGAACCGTTTGGCCGAGGTCGACTTCCCGGCGCGAGCCTTCCAAGTCGACTTGAACTTTGAAGCAATGCCGCAGCGCGCAAACAATAATTCTCGGACGGGCGGAGGTCGATTTCATTGATTCCGGGACGGAGATTGACGTTTCGGACCTGAGCGACGACATCGTTCCCTTCTCGGACCACGATCTCCGTCTCGCACCTCCCGGATATTCTTGCTGCTCACCGTTGGATAGCGAGGGCAAACGAGTTCAAATCGTCCGGATAGCTCGATCGCGGCTAGGGTTTTGTCCAGCCATAGAGCTTTGCCGGGTTGTTCTGCGAGGATCGAATCGCGAACTTGTTCATCCGGAGCCGCCGCCAGGAGGAAATCGAGAAGATCTCCGTCGTTGGGCATGGGCACGGAAATTCCCGCGTGCGGCCAGTTGCTGCCCCAGATCACATGAGAGGGCCGAGCTTCAATGACTGCGCGCACAACGTCGGCCATGTCGCCGTATTCCGGCGGACCGGATTTCGACAATTGGTAAAAACTGTAGAGGTTGATCCAGGCGTGCTCTTCACTTTTTAGAATCGACAGCAGCTCGCGGAATTCGCGATCATCTTGGTTCCGTCCGGGCTCGGCATGCGCCACATGGTCGAAAACGTAGGGCATCGCGAGCGAGCGCAGGAAAGGCATGGCATCAATAACTTCTGCCATCGATTGTGCGAGAAACTCGACGTGCCAATCAAAGTCCGCGACCCGTGCCGACATGGCTTGAGCGTCTGCGAACGACAAACCGCCCTTGCCGTTCGCCTTGACCCGAAAACCGGTGATGCCGCCGTTTTTAAGGCGCAGCAACTCAGTATCGTTCATCGCGGGATCGAGGAGTGCCAAGCCTTTGAAATTGCCGTTCATGCGCGCGAGCGCGTCCAGCGTCACCTGATTGTCAGTGCCGTTGGCGCTGCCGGTGACGATGACCGCTCGCTCCAAACCGAGAGTCCGGTGCACTTTCAAGTAATCGTCGAGCGTCGAATGAGGATCGGGATCGTAGTTTCTCTCGGCGACGAGCGGGTAGCGCTCGAGCGGCCCGTAGACGTGGAGATGCGTGTCGCACGCGCCCGGCGGCGCGATGAGCCTGGGCCGTCTGGTATTCGGATCGGGACGATGAACCGCACGCATCTTGCAACCGCCGAGTCACGCCAATGTAGTCCAACCGGCGAGCCAAATGCCAGGGGAAAGAAGCCCCGACAGTGAATCACTTTGGCAATCCGCGCCGCCCAGGATAAACTCCGTGCGAGATCTTTCCCCGACTGAGCCACTACCGAAGTCCGATCCGGCTTGACGTAACTTTGACGATTGCCCTATCTTGTTTTGCGCAAGACGATGTCTGAGATAATTTTTCCGAAAGGAGGCGTTATGGCGGCAACCAATGGCAATCTAAATTTGTTTCTGTTGAAGGCCGACGGGCTGGCGCGGTGTCGTTGGGACGGAAAATCCGAGGGCGTCGAGGAGCTCAACAGCGCCCTGGAAGGCGAGACGGTGCGCGAAGTGGCGCGCGACCCGTTCCATCCGCGGCGCGTGTATGCGGCGACCTTGACCGAGATCCACGTCAGCGAGGACGACGGCGCAAGTTGGCAGTGGCTTCCCTCGGGCGGCATCGATTATCGGGATATTTGGACGATGGCGGTGCATCCGACGCGCGCCGACGAGATCTACGTCGGCACTTTGCCGGCGGCGGTGTATGTGAGTGAAAACGGCGGAAGGTCGTTCCGCGAGCTTGCGGCCTTTCGCGCTCTGCCCGACTATCACAAGTGGACTTTTCCACCGGGCGCTCATGTCGCCCACACACGCTGCATCACCCTGGATGCGCGCGTGCCCGACGAGATCCTCGTCGGCATCGAGGAGGGCGGCGTGGCGCGCAGCCGCGACCGTGGCGCGACCTGGGAAGACATCAGCGGCCCGGCGAGCGCGACCGCGTTTCCGAAGATCAACGATCCCGCCGGCATCGTGCCTTATGAAATGGGCCGGCACGAAGACGGCCGCGTGTATCGCGACGTGCACTGGGTGACGCGCCACCCAACTCGTTTGGAGACGCTTTTTGCAAGCACCGGGATCGGCACGTATCAGACCGAGGACGGCGGAAAAACCTGGGTCAAGTGCGAGTACGGCATGGGGCGCGCGTATGCGATTCCCATGTCCAACCATCATGCGGCGCCGGATCGACTCTTTCTCGGCGCGGCGGAAAATGGCCCCGCGTCCTGGCCCGGCCACCGCACCGTGCGCGCCGGACCCTACAACACGGTAAGATTCAGCCGCAATCTATCGGCGCAAACCGGCGGCGCCAAGACGCAGATTTTGCGCAGCGACGACGGCGGTAAAACCTGGGACCGGCTAGACGGCGGATTGCCGGCGGGCCACTCGCACATGACCTGCGGATTTGCCGCGCATCCCGAAGATGACCGGACGCTGTGCGTCGGGTACACGGACGGATCGATTTACACCACCGCCGACGGCGGTGACACATGGAGTCGGCTCAAAGTCGCAGAAAGCAAGCTCTACGGCCTCCGGCTCCTCGCCGCGGCTTCATGAGTTATTGCAAACCCGGAAAAAGTGAGCCGCTTGCCTGCCCTTAAGACCAGCTTCGAGAAAATATAAACCTGTTCTGGAGTGTAAAAGTAGTTGACAGACCCGCAACAATGCTGCACAATCGGCCATCAAAAGCAGTCCACTATGGACGGAAGGTGGAGACAAGATGAGGACGCGAAAGCCGATTTTGCAGTATGGGGCGAGTTCGTTGGTTGTGGCATTCCTAATTTCCTGCGGCAACCCGGCAAACCCGCCGCCGCCTAAATGGACGGCTGAAAACCAGAGCGCAGAGGCTACAAAACCGGCTCCCAAAGCGGCCCCTTCGAAGCCCGAACCAGGTACGACTTCCAGTTTAGATAATCTGCGCTCAGGCGATAGCGCCACCGGCGGGCCGCTCAAAGACGTGAGCTTCAACTTTGATAGCGCCGAGCTCTCCGAGAGCGCGCGCGCCACGCTCAAGGCAAACGCCGACTGGCTCAAGGGCAATCCCACGGCGCGCGTGCAGATCGAAGGTCATTGTGATGAACGGGGAGCGGCAGATTACAACATGGCGCTCGGCGCCAAGCGCGCCCAGGCGGCGATGGACTACTTGACCACTCTGGGCATCGCGGGAAATCGCCTCTCGACGATCAGCTACGGCGAAGAAATTCCTGTTTGTAAAGAGAAGGCCGAAGACTGCTGGGCGAAGAATCGCCGCGCGCGCTTTGTCGTCGCGCCGAGCAAGCCGACTTCCTGATCTCCGCGAACGTTGTCGCTACCTAAAAAAGCCCGCGTCGAAAGGCGCGGGCTTTTTTTTGGTCCAATGAAGCTGCGCGAAATCCATTGCGGCGCTCCCTTTGCGATCATCCCCTCGACTTCAGAAACATAGCATCTAATTGACACCGCTTCCGGCGCTTTGTTAGGGTCGCAAACGGCACATCGATTGCGCCATCCTCGAGCGCTCAACGGAGGACTCTTTTCTCATGACGCCAAGCAAGAGCTTCGCGATGATTCTTGCGCTGCTGCTCAGCGTCCCGATTGCGGCCGCGGCATCGGCCCAGACACTCGACAGCTTCCGCGTTTCCTACGGCGGCTACAACGAGACCGCCGCGCCCATGTGGGTGGGCATCGACAAGGGAATTTTCAAAAAATACGGCATTGACGCCTCGATGATTCAGGTGCGCAGCGGCGCCCTAAGTGTGGCAGCGCTCGTTGCCAGAGAAGTTGACGCCGTCTGGCCAGCGCAGTCGACCATACTCAGCACGGTTTTCGGCGGCGTCAAGCTGGGCTGTATCGCCAGCCCGATCAACAAGATTCCCCGCCTGCTGGTGGTTCGCAAGGACATCAACACCATCGAGGATCTGCGCGGCAAAGTCGTCGGCGTGCAGAGCATCGGCGGCGGCTTTTGGCTGCAGACGATGATCATCTTCGATTCGCTCGGCATCGATCCCGACAAGCACGGACTGAAGTTCCGGGTGATCGGCGACGGGCCGGTGATCGCCCAGGCGCTCACGACAGGCAATATCGATGTCGCCGCGATGACCTATTCTCTCAGCGAGGCCGCGCTCAAGGCCGGATTCAGATCCATGATCGACGCGGCGGAGCTCAAGGCGCCGTATCAGGGGCCGAGCGTGTGCGCGTTGAAAGACGGGCTGGCGAACCGCCAGGATTTTTTTCTTCGGCTCACAAAGGGGCTGGCCGAAGCGACGGCGTTCATCCTGGACAGCGGCAACAAGGCCGAGGTGGTCAAAACGCTGATGAAGCACTTGCGCTTGGCAAAACCCGAGGAAGGCGAGTCTTCGTACAAAGTGCTCCGGCTCATGACGACACTGGACTTGGCGCCCAATCCGGCCGCATTCAAGATCGTGCAGCGCATCGTCGCGAAGGTGAATCCAAAAATCAGCCAGGTCGATATCGATCAGATTATTGACGGCAGCTACGTCCGCAATCTCGAATCGAGTGGTTTCCTGGCGGAACTGCGGCGAAAGAGCAAATGAGCAGAATGGCGGCAATCAGCCGAACAGCTCCAATGTCTCTTCGGCGAACAGCTCGGCGATAGCGAATCTTCGCCGGGTGAGACCCTGCTCGTGAGAGTAGCGCGCCGCTGCCTCCAAGGTCGGCAGATTCTTCGTGACGCCATAGGGCGAGATATCGTCACCTAGCAGTTGGCGGGCATATTCCAAATCCAAGTTCGACCACGGCATGGCGGAGAGGCCTTCTTCGTAGGCTTCGAAGGCCAGACGCTTCGCCGACTCAAATCCCTCGGTCAATCGCGCGGCGATCGACGGCTCTTGCTCGTAGATCGCGCGCCGGATCACCACCATGTGCATGATGGGGAAGATTTTGGTTTTGCGATAGTAGTCTGCTTCGACCGCGCGGCTGTCGGGAAAGAGCCGTCGCACCCGCGGCGAGCCATTGAGAAACGGCCTCGGCGGCTGAGTTACGGCGACGGCATCGAGCTCGCCTTCTTCGAGGAGACCATCGAGCGTTTTGTCCTTGCCGATGCTGTCGATCCGAATACCCGCCGGGATCTCGATCGGCACATGCTCCGAACGCCGGCGAAACCAGTGGATGTCTTGGGGCGCAACGCCATATTCGTGCTGCAAAAATCCTCGCGTAAAGAGCAGTGCCGTCATTGAGTAATCGGCGATGCCGACTTTCTTTCCTTTGAGGTCTTCCGGTCTCTCGATACCCGAGCGGGTGTTGATCCAGACATAGGAGTGGCGAAACACGCGGGAGGGAAAAACCGGAATCGCGACGAAGCGCCGATCGTCCTTGCCGAGCGCAATCATGTAGTTCGACAGCGACATTTCCGCGGCATCGTAAGCTTCGTCGCGCAGCATGCGCAGGAATATCTGCGACGGCGGCGAGAGATGGACGAACTTGAGATCCACGCCGTCGACTTGAATCTGGCCATTGGCCAAAGCGCGGATGTGGTCGTACTCCCGGCAGCCGATTGTGATGGTTCGATTTGCCACGCTTTCCTCCTAACGGTCCTCGATGGACCAGAATTTAGGTGGAACAGCGCTCAGAAGTCAAAGGATAATTACTATTCGAAGGTGTGATAAACGTCGGGGAATATGTGGACCTTGACTGAAGCCCTCGGCTGCTTCGCCAGCGTCTTGCAGGGCGAAAGTCGTTCCTCTCTTTCCAGATCTCCGATGATGACAATGGTTGGAATCGTCTTGGAGTACGACAGCAAGTTGCGACAATCACCGTAAAGACTGACCGCTGCCTTTACAATTCAGAGCGCCATGCGCCTTGTCGACTATTTCTTCGCTTTCTCGGCGAACGTCCAGTCGCGGACGGACTGCGGACCGAGGCTGGTCTTGGATTTTTCCTTCAACCGGAACGTGCCGACGGCGAGCAGGTCGTTGACGATGGCGTCGGGGAGAGTCAGGTCGGGATTGTACTCGTCGCGGTAAAGCTTGAACAGGTTATCAGCGGTGGCGGCGTCGACGCGCATGATTCTTTGAAACACCGACTGTCGGTATTCGGGATTCTGCAGCAAATAGAGCGTCGCCAAGCGCAGCGCGCGCAAGAGCCGGACGATTTCATCCGGATCTTTTTCCATCTTTTTCTGGGTCGCACCGATGCCGGTGATCGGAATGCGCACGAGCTCTCCCAACTCGCGCGCCGTCATGATCACGCGCAGTCCCTGCTTCTCAGCCGCAAACTCTGCGGGGCTGGTGATCACCGTCGCGTCCACGCTGCCACTCACCACCGCCGCCAGACGCTCGGGAGTGCCGCCGCCGATGGCGAGGATGGTGAGATCTTTGTTGGGATCCATGCCGCTCCGGCTGATGGCGGCGTAGGCGGCGTAGTCAGCCGAGCTGCCGAACGAGTTGATACCGATTTTCTTGCCGCGCAGCGCTTTGACGCTCTCAATCTCCGGCCGCGCGACCATGAAGTACGAGCTGCTCTTGGTAACCGCGGCCAAGATTTTCACCGGTAGACCGCGCGCCGACGCGCCGGTGAGAAACGGCAGAATTGTGGCGTAATCCAGCTCGCCGGCCAGCAGCGCGGTAAGCATGAGATTGGTGCCGCGAAAAGTGATGAGCTGAACCTTCAGCCCTTCTTTCTCGAAGAATCCCCTCTCTTTGGCGACGACATACGGCAAGGTCGTCCAACTCCCCTGCCCGGACCAGCCGAGATTGACATCCTTGGTCTGCCCCGCCGCCGCGTCGACGAAGCAAAGGAGTAACGGCACCAGCACGATGAACAGTAGTTTCTCTTTTCTCATGACCGTCTCCGTTCAAGCGGCCGCTACTTATCGCCTAAATCCATCACGCCTGAAACCGGCCGGAGTTTTTTGTCGATGAATTGTTTCAGACCGGGGCGGCCGCCGTGTTCGCGGATCGTGCGCTCGGAGATCAAGTTAGAAATCTCGAAGGCGACGTCAGGCGCCGAGTAAGAGCTGTAGTACCACGCTTCCTTAACGGCCTTGAGCGCCGGCGGGCTTTTCTCGGCGAGGCATTTGGCGAGGTCTGCCACTTCCTTGTCGAGATCCGCGCGCGGCACGACCCGCGATATGAGGCCGAGCCGCTCGGCCTCGCGCGCCTGCATCATCTTGCCGGTGAGCGCGTAATAAAGCCCGTGCTTGGGCTGAAGGTGCTCGGTCATCACGTAGGTGGTTTCGCCGGCGGGGAAATGACCGAAGTTGACCTCGGGTAGACCGAAGAGCGCGTCTTCCGAGGCGATCGCGATATCGCAGCCGGCGGTCACGGTCAACGCGCCGCCGAGGCACCAGCCGGTGATGCGGGCAATGACGGGCTTCGGCAACGTCCGCAGCATCTCGCCGCGCCAGAGTCGCACCTTCTGGCGTAGCTCGTCGCGCACGCGCTCCGGCTGTTTGTCCATCTCGAGGGAATACTGTTTCAGGTCCTGGCCCGCGCAGAAGTTTTCGCCGGCGCCGGTGAGCACGATCACCCGCGTCTCGGTGTCGTAGCGGAGCTCGGTGAGCAGATCGAACATTTCCATGTGCAGCTGCGGGCTCATCGCGTTGCGCTTTTCCGGACGGTTGAATGCAATCGTCGTGATGCCGTTTTCTTTGGTCACGAGCAAGGTCTCATAGTTTGTCGCCATGTTTTTCTCCTTTGGCTGATGTTCTCTCAGTTCTCAATTGACATAGCACTGCGTTGTTGAATATTCATCTTGGATGAAGGTTCAAGCTATTCAATGGTTCGACACGCTCACCATGAGCGGCTCGGATTCCGCTCGTCCTCAGCGAAGTCGAAGGATGGGCTCCGTTCAAAACGTCTTGAACGGTTTGAACGGAGGCATCGCGCCGGTTGAACGGAGTGACCGAAGGGAACGGTTGAACGCACAGTTTGGAGGAGCAAATGAAGTCATCAATCCTGGCGATTCTGCTTGTGATGCTCGCGGTCGAGGTTGGATGGTGCCAATCCGCGCCGCCCAAGACCGCCGCCGACCTGGCGAAATATATGGGCGCCGATCGCGAGCGCGTGCTTTACGACGGCGCGAAAAAGGAAGGCAAGCTCGTCTGGTACACGTCGCTCACCATCTATAAAGAGATGGCCAAGTCCTTCGAAGCGCGCTATCCCGGCGTCACCGTGGAGCCCTATCGCGCCACCGCGGTGAATCTCGTCAGCCGGATACTCAGCGAGGGACAAAGCAAGCGCTACCTCGTCGATGTCATCGAGACCACGCCAGGCTCGCTGATGCTGGTACGCGATAACAAGCTGCTCTTGCCCTACAACTCGCCGCATCTCGCCGCCTATCCGGAAAACTCGAAGGACAAGGCGCCGGGCGGTTTGTTCTACACCAGCGTGGATCGCGAATCGTACGCCGGCATCGGTTACAACAAAAATGCGATTCCAGCCGCCGACGTGCCGAAAAGCTGGAACGACCTGCTCAAGCCTTCGCTCAAAGGCAAGATCAGCATCAGCAACGAGGAAATCGCCACGCGGGTGGTCGGCTCGATGCTGAAAGAAAAAGGCGAAGGATTCATCAAGCAACTGGCGGCCCAGGAGATCAAACAGCACGGTCTCCCCGCGCTCGGCCTGAACGAGCTGATCGTCTCGGGCGAGGTGCCGCTCTCGTTTACCGCCGTCGACAGCAACGTGCGATTGGCCGCCGCGAGGGGCGCGCCCATCGCGTGGCTCCCCGGCGATCTCGTGCCCGCCAACGCGGGCAGCCTGGGCGCCTTCTTACATCCGCCGCATCCGCACGCGGCGCTGCTGTTCATCGATTTCATGATCGGTCCGGAAGGGCAAAAATTGTTCTCGGAAAAATACGGCTACGGCAGCCCGCGCAAGGAGCACCCCTTCAAACGTTGGTATCCCGAGCAGGGACTATCGAGCTATGACTACGCCAACACCATCGAGAAGTGGAACAAGATTTTGCTGCAAATATCGAGGAAATGAACGCTCTAGCAAGTGTTCAAAACGTTCAAGCCGTTCAATGGTTCGACACGCTCACCATGAGCGGCTCGGTTTGCCGCTCGTCCTGAGACTTGTATGATGGATGTCGGCTCTGAACCGGGAGTGCTCTGCTACAATGCCCGAAACGCGAAAGGCATTGTGCAAGGAGGCACTCAGCATGGGACACAAAGCGTTTATACCACAAGAGTACGATGTGTTTGCGGGCTTGGACGTAGATAAAAGAAGCATCTCGGTGACCTTTAGCAACCATCAGCAAGGATTTGTCCGATCGTTGCACATGCCGTACAGCGTGGAGCACTTGCTCAAGCACGTACGCAAGCATTATCCCGATCAGAAGGTTGCGTTTGTCTATGAAGCTGGACCGACGGGGTATGGATTGTATGATGGGCTTTCGGCCCAGGGGTATAACTGCTTGGTGGCGGCACCTTCGATGATCCCTCGAGCTCCCGGGCAAAGAGTCAAAACCAATCGCCTCGACAGCCGAGGGTTGTCGGAGAGCTTGCGCGGTGGACAGTTGAAGAGCATTCACGTGCCTTCGCCCATTTATCGAGAGCTTCGCCATCTCACCCAGCTGCGCGACACCTTGGTCAGTGAAGTGGCGGGGATGAAGCAGCGGATTCAATCGCTGTTGCTGTTTGAGGGGATCGCTTTCCCAGCGGCTCCCGCTGGGAGCCGCTGGTCTTTGAAAGTGAAGAGCCAACTGAGGAAACTTCAGTGCTCTAAGAGCATGCGCTTTAAACTCGATCAGTTGCTCGACAACGTGGAGTTTTCTGAGAAGCAGGTCGTGAAAGTGACCAAAGAGATTCGCAAGCTCTGTCAGAACGATCCTGAACTGGCGCAGTGCATGAAGTATATGATGAGCGTTTGTGGCATCGGCTGGATTGTGGCCAGTCAGCTCCTGGCTCGTATCGGTGATTGGCGGGAACTTAAAAACGTGCGTCAGCTGGCAGGGTTTTTGGGGCTGGTTCCGAGTGAGGACTCTACGGGAGAGAAAACCGATCGAGGCTCGATCACCCGCACGGGACATGGCCGCCTGAGGAGTAAACTCATCCAAGCGGCCTGGTCGGCGATTCGCCAAGATGGTGAACTTCGGGAGTTTTACAGTTCGGTATGCCGCAGACACCCGCGGCATATGGGTCCGCGAGTCGCCATCGTCGCCGTGGCGCGCAAGCTCAGCACCCGGATTGCTGCGGTGTTGATGGAACAACGGCCCTATGTGATGAGACAAAAAGTTCATTCAGCTCCTTTGACCCAAGAGGAGACATCGCCCCAGGGAACGGCTCGACGACTTTGAGAACCGGGAGAAACAAACTCCTGACGGTTCGATCCTTGAGACAGAGATCCCGGGGCTTTGTGCCTTAGAGAGGGGCGCATTTTAAGTCAGTGTGACGGCCGGGTGCCGTGCCACGCATAGCAGCAAGTCTCTCTTGGCCGGGAAAGAAGAAGGGATAAACTAAGAGCATTCGCGGTGTAGCGACTTGACATCCACATAGCAGCGAAGTCGAAGGATTCGCTCCGCTCAAACGTTTTGAACGGCTTGAACGCAGGCGCCGCGCCGGTTGAACGGAGTGACCGAAGGGAACGATTGAACGATGACTGCCGGCCGGCATTCCCTTGACACCTCCGTCAGGCGCACCCTATGATCCGCGGGTGTTTCCGTTCTAATCGTAGGACCGGAGGGCCGATGAAACGCTTCGCGTGCGTGCTATTATTTTTGCTGGCATCGACTAGCAATCTCCAAGCTCAGACCCCGTTCTATCAAGGCAAAACTATCCGGATCATCGTCGGCAATCTCGCCGGTGACGCCTACGATCTTTGGGCGCGAATCTTCGCGCAGCACATGGGCAAATACATCCCGGGAAATCCCACCTTCATCGTGCAGAACATGACCGGAGCGGGAGGAGTGGTCGCGGCCAATTACGTTTATTCCGTGGCGAAGCCCGATGGGCTGACGCTGGGCACTTTCGGACCGTCGATGTACTTCGACCAACTGGCCAGGCGTCCCGAAGTGAAGTTCGACTGGGCGAAATTCACCTGGATCGGCACGCCGGAACAGACGGAATTTATCTTGATCATGCGGACCGATACGCCGTACCAATCGATCGAGGACGTGCGCAAGGCCGCGCAGCCGCCGAAATGCGGCGCCACCGGCACGAGCACTTCCGGTTACTACATGCCGAAGTTTCTGGACGATGGGCTGGGGATCAAGTTCAACATCGTCACCGGGTATCCCGGCGGCGGCGAGATCGATCTCGGCATCGAGCGCGGCGAGCTGCAGTGCCGCAATCTGACGATCAGCACCTACTTCGCGCGCGAGCCTTTTCTAACCTGGCACAAGAAAGGTTTTGTCCGGCCGATCCTGCAAACGGCGAAGAAAAGAGATCCGCTCGTTTCCGACGTGCCCTCCATCTATGAGCTCATGGACCAACTCAAAACGCCTGAGGCGACGCGGCGAGTAGCGACCGTCTTGCTCGCGCCCGCGGTTTTCGGCCGGCCCATGGTGGCGACGCCGGGCGTGCCGCCGGACCGCGTGAAAATGCTGCGTGATGCCTATCACCGCTCGCTCAAAGACCCCGCGCTGCTCGAAGACTTGAAGAAGCGGCGTTGGTCGGTGGACGCGATCAGCGGCGAGGAGCTGGCGAAGCTCGCGAAAGAAGTGGTGACCCAGCCGCCCGATGTCGTCGAGCGGATGATGAAACTCTTGGGTAACTAAGCTGAGCGTTCAAGTCGTTCAACCGCTGCTCTCCGTTCCAACCGTTTCGATAACGAGATTGCCAATGAAATCGGATGTCGAAAAAACTATTGAAGCCAGAGTAGCCGCTGCGTTCGAAGATATTCTCGCCGAGACTGGCGCTAACGCCAGGGATGAAATTCTGCGGGCCGCTCGCGACATGGTAAAGACCGTATGGACGGGTAAGATTTATGCCGCCTTGCCGAAGGATAAGACCACGATTCCTGAATACTTCCTCGACGCGGAACTCGAGCAGTTGCTAAACGAAGCCATCGAAGAATGTTATGCGCGGATATGCTCGATAGCAGAGCGGGCAAAAGAGCAATTGTAGCGATCCGCTACTGCCCTCCTTGAATTCGGAAGAAGTCCCGCTCCCGTCTCAGACTCGTTTTTCAACGGCTCAAGACTTTCATTGTTGCGCCATCTTCTTCACGATCTCGCGCGTTGGGCCTGTGGCGGCGCGAAAAACCGCGGCGTTGACGCGCTCCGCTTCTTCGCCGACAAAGGTCAGCGGCTGGAATTGCAGCATGCGTTCCGCCTCGGCTTTGAAGTCCGGGTCGGCGAAAGTGGCGGCGAATGCTTTTCGCATGATTTGCAGCAAGTCGTTGGGCGTTTTCGGCGGTGCAGTGATGAAGCGCAGCATGGTGCGCGAGCCGCCGGAGATCTTGTAAGCGTCGGCCAAAGGTCCGGACGGATCGCTGCCTTTCACCTTCCGGTAGAACTCGGGGAAAGACGGCAGCTCGGATCGAGTATCGCGCACCGTGCCGCCCTCGGGTCCGAGCAGGCCTTCCTGATAAAGCGGCACCACCGTGCCTTCGCGGACCATCAATGTGCCGCCCGTATTGTAGCCGGTCAAACTTTCGGAGGTGACGTTGATCTCGCCGCGCTGCACGGCCACGCGAAGCTCGGCGACGCCCGCGTAACCCGTGACGTATCGGTAAGGAACGCCCAGGAGATCGAACGCGAGACGCAGCGCCAGGTCTTTGTTGTTCTCGCGCGTGAAGCCGCCGACGATGATCGGCTTCGCCGGCTTTAGTATATCCGCCGCGTTTTTCACCTCGGTATCCGTGCGCACATAGACAATCGAGGTCTCGGCGGCGCCGGCGATGATCGGCATCTTGTTCAGATCGTAGCGCACGCCCGAGCCGCCGAGGATTTGCGGCAAGTACATGCCGGAGAAAACACCGATGGTGAGCCCGTCGGGTTTGGCGATCTCGTAAACGTAGTTGGCGCCGATGATGCCGCCGGCGCCGGACATGTTTTGCACCACGACCGCCGGGTTGCCGGCAACATGCTTGGGAAAGTAGCGGGCGATAAGCCTGCCGAATACATCCGTGGGACCGCCGGCCGAGAAGTTTATGAGAAAGCGTACAGTCTTGCCCTTGTAGTAGGGCTCTTGAGCATCGCTGCTTGTAAAGTGGCCCTGGAGCAGAAAGATGAGCAACCCGACGGCAAGAACTCGTTTGTTCATGGCTTGCTCCTGGTTCGCACGCGACAAAGTGAGGCGGATACTATCGCCCGGCACGTCGGGAGGTCAAGGAACACTTCAAGAGTTCAAATCGTTCAATCCGTTCAACCGCTGCGCTCCGTTCAAAACGTTCAAATCAATGCAGGCGTCATGCAGGAGCCAAAAAGGCACCAGTCCGGAAACGCGTTCAAAAACGTTTTGCACGGCTTGAACGCAGGTCCTGAGGAAACTCGAAGGACGCCGATTGAACGGAGTGACCGAAGAGAACGGTTGAACGCCGAATCCCACTGGGCAGTCACAGCTATTTCCAATCGGAACAAGAAGATATAAATGGTCGAAGACAGATGCCTGAGAGGAGAAACGGATCAGTGAAGCGCAGCACTCAAAGAATTCTCACCACTCACGTCGGGAGCTTGCCCCGTCCCGCTGATATTTTGGAAATGAACGATGCTAGAGCGAACAGCCGCGCCGTCGATCACGCGACGTGGAGCGTGCGGGTGAAGAGCGCGATCGCGGAAGTCGTGCGGCTGCAGCGCGAGGCCGGCGTGGACATCGTCAACGACGGCGAGCTTTCCAAGTCGAGCTGGTCGAGCTACGTCAACGAGCGTCTCGGTGGATTTGCCGAGAGCGTCTCCCGGGGGCAAGGCTCCTTGGCGAAGGGCCGGGATAAGAAAGCCTTTCAAGAATTCTACGACGAGTACGACCGAATCCAACCTTTCAGAACCGTCAACGGCTCGCGCTGGACCGATTTGGTTTGTAACGCGCCGGTCGCGTACACGGGCCAGGCTGCGGTACAGATGGACATAGATAACCTGAAGGCGGCCTGTGCCTCCGCGGAAACGGACGAGGCGTTCATCACCGCCGTCGCCCCCGGCTCGATCATTACCAGGCGGATCAATCGATATTATCCGAACGACGAAGCCTTCCTTTTCGCCATTGCCGACGCGATGAAAACAGAGTACCAGGCCATCGTCGACGCCGGCTTCCTGCTGCAGATCGACGATCCGCAGCTTGTGACGCGCTACGACGCGGAAGATCCTCCGCCCGATGCCGAACAGTACCGCAGGCTCGCCGCAGTGCGTGTCGCGGCGCTCAACCATGCGCTGGCGGATATTCCACAGGACCGCGTGCGCTACCATATCTGCTGGGGCGGCTGGCACGGGCCGCACACGACGGACCTGCCGCTAAGAGATATCGTTGGCCTGCTGCTCGAGATCCGCGCCGGCGCCTATTTGATCGAGGCGGCCAACGCGCGCCACGAGCACGAGTGGCGCGTGTGGGAAAAAATAAAACTTCCGCCGGGCAAGATTCTCATCCCCGGCGTCGTCAGCCACGCCACCAACGTCGTCGAGCATCCCGAATTGGTAGCCGAGCGCATCCTGCGCTTTGCCAACTTGGTCGGCCGCGAGAACGTCATCGCCGGCACCGACTGCGGCCTCGGCGGACGACTCCATCGCCAGCTTGTCTGGGCGAAGCTCAAGTCACTATCGGAAGGCGCGCGCCTGGCGAGCCGGCAACTCTGGAGCTGAGCAATGGAAATGCTTCGTTCAAACCGTTCAAGCCGTTCAACCGCTGCGCTCCGTTCAAAACGTTTAAGCAGAGACGCTTCCAAATGCGGCTTCGCCGCTCTAATGCAAAACCGAGATCGGAATATTTCGGGCAAGGACCGCAAGAAGCGCCAGATGTCATTTCGACAACGGGAGAAATCTTCATAGTCTTCTGCCCTCGGGTTAAAGGCGCCTTGGACGAGAATAATAGTCTTGGTGCGACAATCCGATTGCTAACGAGGTCTGGAATGACTTGTCGACGATGCTTCTTCGCTTTCGCTATTTTTGTCATGATCGGTACATCCGATCTGCACGCGCAAGGACCGCAGAGGATTCTCTTTCCTTATTCCGTGGTCAATTACAGCAGTTTGCCGTGGATGATCGCCAAGG
The DNA here is from genome assembly GCA_963745035.1 of uncultured delta proteobacterium. GTDB lineage: Bacteria > Desulfobacterota > Binatia > UBA9968 > UBA9968 > DP-20. Next base: position 218,649 of record CAVUVW010000014.1, read on the forward strand.
ATGCCGGGCTTTTTCGCAAGCACGACCTCGATGTTGATCTTATCTTCATGGGATCGTCGGCGCTGATCATTCAGTCGATGCTTTCCGGCTCGGTGCCGGTCGCCGGCGTGGCGGGTCCGGCGATCATCTCCAGCGTCGTGAGCGGCGGCGATGTGGTCACGGTCGCCAACCTCGCTCCGCTCACCATCGCGCTGATGGTGAAGCCGTCCATCGAAAAGCCGGAGGATCTGCGCGGCAAAAAGATCGGCGTGCCGCGGTTGGGCGCGGTCGCGCACTTCGCGATTCGCATGATTCTCGATCGCCACGGCATCAAAGATGCCACGATCCTGCAAATGGGCAGCCAGCCCGAAGCCGCCGCCGGCATGCGCCGCGACGCCATCGACGGCGCAATGATCTCGCTGCCATTGAACTACGTGCTGGCCAAGGAAGGTTATCGCCAGCTCGTTGGCCCTGAAGATTACCGAAAGCTGGGCATCCAGTTTATTTCCCAGGGCATCTCCGCGCGGAAATCGTACATCGCCAAGAATCGCGACGTGGTGTTGCGGCTGATGAAGGCGACCATGGAAGGATTGAAACTGATGGCGGCCCAGGAAAGCCAGGCAAAAAAGATTCTTGCCAAGTACACGCGGCAAACCGATCCCGAGTCCCTCGACCGCGCCTATCGCTTCGGCCTCGAGACCCTCAACAAAGATCCGACGATCCCGCGCGAAGCGATCGTCTCCATGGTGCGTCTCATGGCCGACCTCGGCCTCGTCGATCGCGCAGCGGCAACCAACACCGCGCCCGAAGCGTTCTACGACAACAGCTTCGCCGATGAAATGAGGCGTACGGGGTTTTTGGCCGGACTATGGAAATAGCGGAAGTGAGGCGAATCCTCCATGAGCCGGTCATTGAATTCGACTATGACCATCAGGGCAGGATCCACGAGATAAAATTGCCGGACGAACGGATTATACTAGGTTCGAATACAAGTAGCGACCGCGCTGACCCAAGACGAGTAATCCATCCATCATAGGGAACCTGCCGCGACGCTGTTGACCAAATTACGATATCGGATCTAACTGAGCGACGTTCGACGTCGATCCTAAAGCCACGCCAGCCTTTCTTGAGCGTACGGTTTCGTGTTAGACGAAGGACATGGACAACGTCGATGCGAGTCGAGCTGCCGCACGCCTGCCGCTGTCCGTTCCATTTTATTATGGCTGGTTCATCGTCGCGCTGAGTTTTCTCGCCAATCTGACCGCCGCTGGGATACGCTCGGCGCCCTCGGTGCTGATTCATCCCTTCGAAGCCGAGTTCGGCTGGTCGCGAACCGCGATCGCCACGGCCGCAAGTCTCAATCTCTTACTGCTCGGGCTGTTTGCGCCCATCGGCGGCTGGTTGATCGATCGACTCGGCGCGCGCCGCGTCATCCTCGGTTGTCTCGCGACCATCGTCGCGGGATTGATCGGCACGGTTTTCGTCCAAGAGCTTTGGCAGCTCATTATTCTCTGGGGAGTCGTCCTGGGCGTCGCCACCGGTGTCACGCCGCCGCTCGGCGCCAGCATCGCGAGCCGCTGGTTCGTCGACCGGCGCGGCCTCGCCATCGGCATCATGACCAACGCCAACGCGGCGGGGCAGGTTGTCTATCTGCCGCTGCTGATGGCGATCATCGTCGGCAGCGGCTGGCGCAGCGCGCTTTGGGCGATGGCGGCGGCCTCGGCCGTCTTACTGCCGGCGATTTGGTTTTGGATGCGCGATAGGCCCGCCGACGTGGGGCTCGAGCCTTACACTGCCGCGCGGCCGAGCGATGCAAGGAAGCGCGGGATTTACGCGCGCGGCGAGATCCGTCCGATGTCGATATCGAGCATCTCCGAAGTATTCAAGACGTCGACGTTCTGGATTTTGAGCGGCTGTTTTTTTATCTGCGGCGTCACCGCCAACGGGCTCATCGGCACGCACTTGATTCCGCACGCGATCGAGCGCGGCATACCGCAGATGACCGCGGCCATGGCCGTGGGGATCATGGGCGGGGCGAGCTTTGTCGGCACGACGTTTTCCGGCTGGATGGTCGATCGCGTCGATCCGCGCAAAGTGCTCGCGGTAGTCTACGCTTTGCGCGGCTCATCGCTTTTCATTCTACCGTACGTGTCGGAATCGCCGGGTCTGTTTCTCTTCGCGGTCCTCTACGGACTTGACTGGTACGCGTCGGGTCCGGCGACGACGACGATTATCGCGCGCATCTTCGGGCCGGAGCGGGTCGGCAGCATTTTCGGCCTGGTGTTCGTCTTCCACCAACTCGGCGGCGCCGGCGCGGCGATCGGCGGCGGCTGGGCACGCGTTCATTTCGGCGATTATCAATACGCCTTTCTCGCCGGCGGATGTCTGGGATTGCTCGCGGCTTGCCTGGCTCTCACGGTGCGCTCGACCGAGCGGCCTGCCGCCGCCATGCCTTTAAAAACGGAATTCGCCGGAGCGTGAAAGCAGCGTGCGGGTTTCTAGTTGGAGTTTGCGTTCAACCGCCATGCGGATCATTGACGGAACCCGCGCGCGGCGCGCCCTGAGACGGAGGGCAAGGGCGCGACATCTGGAATGCTTTCGCGAGCCTCTACACAAACCAGTGAACCGTCAGCCGCGGCTCGGCCTAACGCAGAGGTCGGTCGCCGCTCGTGATTTTGGTGTTCGAGCCTCACCTTGTTTGGTAGCCGGTGGGTTGATAATTTCCCCCGACCCGAATATTGCAGTTCGACATAAGATCAGAGGAGCTAGACATGGAGATCCAATTACAACAGCTCGGCAAGCGGGCCTTTGCCGTGATCGGCGAAGACGGCAATACAAACTTCGGCATTGTGCGCGGCGATGACGGCTCTGCGCTGCTGATCGATGCCGATATCCGGCGTATGGATGAGATCGACGAGGGGCTTAAGCGCGCCGATTGCCGCAGTGTCAGATACCTGTTTATCACCCACGAGAACTTCGATCATTGTTCGGCCAATTACTTTTACGAGCAATCCGGCACCGTGGTGATCGCAAGCCGGGGCTGCATGGAGGCGTTGGTCGATGATGGCGACGCCAAATTCTCAGAGATGTCGAGCCGATCACCGGAGCTGTTCACGCGCTACCCGGGATTGAAGATGAGTCTGCCGCAGGTAGTTTTTCCCGATACGCTCACCGTGCGCTTGCCCGGCGCCACTGTGCAACTGCGCCATTTCAATCAGAGTCACAGCCGCGGCGACGCGACGGCCTATTATGCCGAGGAAGAAATTTTTTTCGCCGGTGATCTGCTGTATACCCAATATCATCCGGTCACGATCTATGGCCGAATCCCGAGCTGGATCGACACACTGGCGGGACTCGACAGTTTCAGTTACTCCAAGATCGTCCCCGGGCACGGGCCGTGCGGCGAGACTCTCGCCGTGGGCCGGCAACAAATTCAGGAATTCAAAATCTATCTGGAGATATTTTTGCGCCGGCTCGAGCAGGCGAGGTCCGGAGACAAAACCGCGCAGGAGATCATCGACGAAACGCACACCGCGTATCCGTCATTCGGCAAGCGCTGGATGGTCAAAAGAAATGTCGAGTATTTTCTCGGCCACGTTTAAGATTGTAGAAAGATTACACGCCCTAGTCGCACATGGCGGGGATCTTTGTCAGCTACCGTGGGGACGATAGCCGAGACATTGGTGGACCGGCTGGCGCCAGGACGATACGGCCGAGCAGGTCACCGGAGACCAATGGAGGCCGCTGACAAAAAATTTCTTTGCGGCGCATCGCCGCGCAAGGCAAAAAAAAGGGAGGCGTTTCGCCTCCCTTTTGGATGGTGCAGGAACCGTTACTGCACGTTGATCTGGATCTGCCGCGGCTTGGCCTCTTCCGCCTTTGCTACCCGGACCTCGAGGATACCGTCTTTGTAGCTGGCTTCGATGCCGTCCTGCTTCGCGTTCTCGGGCAGGGTGAATGAACGCCAGAACTTGGCGGCGACCCGTTCTACGTGGCGGTATTCCACGCCGTCCGCCGGCTTCTCGGACTTCATCTCCCCGCTGAGCACCAGCGATCCGTCTTTTACTTCGACTTTGATGTCTTCCTTTTTCATGCCGGGAAGCTCAGCGCGAATCAGATACGCATCCTTGCTTTCCAGGACATCCACAGCGGGATGCCACTTCGACAAACTCCGTTGTGCCGGAGCGCGATCGAAAGCGCCATCGAAAAGGTCGTCAAAGACGGAATGCAGATTGCCCAAACCCGTAAATGGTTCCCATCTTACTAGTTCCATAACTGTTTCCTCCTTTATGACAGAAAACTAAGCACGCCTTTTCAGACCGTCAAGCCGCTTGACAAAGGGCCTTGCCGTGCTTAATGGCGGTTTTTCTTTGGCCAATATTTAGCTGCGCGGGAAAGGGTCGTTCGAGGTTCAAAGCTTCAAGGCTTCGCGCCGGCGCAGGAAATTCGCCTAGCACCGAGAAGTTTTTTGGCCGGTCAGACTTCGATGAAGGCGAGCTCGCGCTTGCCGAGCCTTCTGGCGCCGTGGGCCTCGATGGCGACGGTGTCGCCGGCGCGAATGGAGTCGCGCATGAAGCCTTGCTTGCAGGCGGGTTTCAAGATGAACACGTGGCCCTCTTTGATCTTCTGCTCCTGCTCGGGAAAATCCGTGCGCGCGCCCCAGAGCATGGGCGCGTCCTCGCCGAGGCCGCGGCCGTGCAGGAGCGCGCCGTCAGGCTCGTAGCCGGCGGCCTGCACTTCGTCGCGGTAGAACTTGGCGACGGCGCCGAAGGTGACGCCGGGTTTCAAGAACCGCAGCATGCGCTCGAAAATCACTCTGGGTCGCATCGAAGATTTTCTCCAGCTCTTTGGGCTTGGGGCCGAGGGAGATCGGCTGCAGCGCCTGGGCGATGTAGCCGGCGTATTTGCCTTCGACTTCGGTGTTGATCAGATCGCCGGGCTTTAACCTGCGCGTGGTGAAGACGCGCTGCGCCCACGGCACTTCCGGACCGCCGGAGCCGAACAGCATCATGGTGATCGGCTCGCCGCCGCGCCGGACGATCTCGCGCAGCATCTCGGCGATCAACTCGTGCTCGCCGACGCCCGGCTTGGCGTTCGCGATCAACGCCTCGTTGGCGTGGCCGATAATTTCGGCGGCCTTTTCGATGAACGCCACTTCTTCGGCGCTCTTGACCGCGCGGACTTCCTGCATCACGTCCGTGCCGTTGGCGAATTGCGCTTGCGGCAGCGCGCCGCGAATCTTCTCGATCGTCCCCCAGGGCACGACTCCTTCGGGCGCGCGCACGAGACCCGAAAGGCCGACGATGCCGACCCGCTCGGCGCGGAGCTCTTTCAGACGCTCGATCATGGGCTCGCCGTAAGAGCGGCGCGAGGGGCGGATATCGGCAACCCAATCTTGCGCCAGTCCCCACCATTCGATCTCGTTGGCGCCGCGCACGACTGCGGTGACGTTGCCTTCGAGAGGGAGCACGCAACCGACTTCAGTTTGCGCCCCGCCGATCTGCGTGATGTACCTCGTGTCGCAGCCGAACTGGTCCCAGTGGCCCTGATGGGGTAGTGCGATGAGCGCGTCGAAGCCGGCCCGCTTCATTTCCTCGCGCAGCCGGCGCCAGCGCCGGTCCCGTTCCGTCAACGAGAATGTCGGGATGATCGGTTTTTCGAGGGCCATGGCAGCTTTTTCTTTTCAGGTCAAAGAATCGAGTCGCTTGCGGTCGGCGCGCAGGGGCGGCGGATGCTTTGCGGAATTCTTATAAAGAGATTTGGATGCGCCGGCAGCCAGAACGCGCTTAGCGCCGCCAACGCTCGCTATTTTTGGATCTTCATGCCCTTGTCGAAGCTCGATATGCCTCGGCCCTGCTTCTCGCGGTTGGCGATGGTGCGCTGCCACTTTTCTTCGTCGGACATCAGCGACCAGTCTTCCGCGCCGAGCGCGGTGATCTGCAAATAATTCGTATCGGGGTCGAAAAAATAGATGCTGCGCTCGCCCGGGGGGCGCAGGCCGTCGCCGGCGCGAAAGTCGCCGAGGGAGCGGCCGCCCAGGCGGGGAATCCGTTCGAGCATGACGTCGTAATCTTCCTGGCTGACGTTGAACGCGACGTGGCAGGCGCGGCCTTTTTTCTTGGTGCGCTCGGAGAGCTCGGCCACGGGCTTCAGGCCGAGCATCTGGCCGTTGGCGAACTCGAAAAGCGTCTCGCCGCGCACTGCGGCGATGGGCTTTAGTCCCAAGGCTTCGACATAGAAGCGTTGGGCGCGGGCGAGATCGGCGGTCTCGAAGATTACGTGGCTGATGCCGTCCTTTGGCGCCAGCGGCTTTCGGCGCAGACAAAGCTCGATGTGATTGTCGTCGGGATCGATGAATTGCACTGCCTTGACGAAGGGCGACTCAACTCCGTGGGTTTCGAGTTCGCCGCATTTCGCGCCGCTGGCCCGGAGTCGCCCCAGCGCGGCGTCGAATGCCGGCTCGTCGGGCAAGCCGATGGCATAGCGCGGCGCGCCGCTGTCTGACGCGGGCACCGAAACGCCGGGCAATGTCAGGCCGACGATGTTCTCGCCGGCCTGGACATAGGTGTGGCGCGGCGAGCCGTCGGCGTTCTTTCGCTGCGTGAGAAACGTGAGGCCGACCGTTTCGAGATAAAATTTTTCCGAGCGCGGCAGATCGCGCACGGGAAAGGCGACGTGGTCCAGAGTTTCTGCGCGGAACATTGCTTCCTCCGGCGATCAATGACCCGATGATTTTCTCTTCAAGACGACTTCGTCGAGAATCTGCACGCCGTCTTTGATCAGTTTGGCGTTTTGCTCCAGGGTATTGATCTGGACGCGCGGCGTGCCCAAAAGATTCTGCAGCTCTTTCATGCGCGGGTAGATCGGCTCGACTTTGGGATGGGTCACCACCCGCCCTTCCTGCGCGATCAGACGCTGCCCTTCCTCGGAAATCATGAAATCATAGAAGAGCGCGCCGGCATGCGGGTGGGGCGCCTGGCGCGCCATGGTCAGCGGATAGATCAGCGCCGGGATCAAATCTTGCGCGACCCAATCGATGGGCGCGTTCTTCGCGCGCAGTCCTTCGGTGTTGTAGGCGTAGCTGGTCACCGCGAGCGGCGCTTCGCCGGCCATCATCATTTGCGCCGTGGTGTCGCGGCCGACGCGCACCAAGAGCTGCTGCTGGCTCAACCGGGTAAAGTAGCCGAGGGTTTTCTCCTTGCCCCAGGCGCCGAGAAGCGCGGTGACTTCCTCGACGGAAGATTCGTCGAAGAGAATTTCCCCTTTCCATTTCGGATTCAGCAATTCCTCCCAACTTTTCGGCACGTCTTTCTGACTGAGCTTGCGTGGATTATACGAAAAGACGCGAAACGCGTAATTCATGTTGGTGTAAAACGGCGACTTGGCGTGGGCCGGAAAAACCTCCCGTACCGGCGTGTCGTAGCGGCCGATGACGTTTCTTTCCAGAAAGATCGGCAGCAGATCAAAGGACGGCTTGATGACATCGACCAGGTGCCTGCCGGCATTGGCTTCCGAAACGACTCTCTGGGTAACCTGGCGGGTTTTCGAGCGCCAAAAATTCGCGTTGATAAAAGGATATTTCTTTCTGAAGGCCTGGATATAGCGGGTCGCGTTCTCGATGCCCGAGTTGGTATACCAAACCATCTCGCCTTCTTTCCTGGCGCCCTCGAGGAGTCTTTTCTCGCGCTCGGCCGCGGGCAGCTTCTCCAACGACTTCCAAACCGCTTCGGCGCTGTTGGCGTGGGCGGCCTTCGCGCCGGACAACATCGGACTGAAACCGAGCATCATCAGCAGAATTACAAATGGGCGTACCATCGGACTATCCTCCCTGGCGGGAAAACCTTATTGCATGAAGACCATCGCGTCAATCGGGGTGACGAGATCGAGATCGTTCGCATGGCGGGCCAACGATTCCCCGCAGCTCGCTGCGGGATTCATTCGACGAAACGCTCATAAGACAAAAAAACTGCGTTGACACCCGCGGATGGCGGCGATATAGGGCGACCAAGCGGGCAGAAAGAATCGCCTGTTGGAGGATCGAAAAATGAGCATCGGCGCATTCGTCGTTTTGGTTCTCTTGCTTTCACCGTTGCAAGCGTGGTCGCAGGCGCGCAAGCCGGCGTCGTTGGCGGAGCTGGTGAGTTACATGGGCGCAGACCGCGAGCAGGTGCTCTACGCCGGCGCGAAGGCGGAAGGAAAGCTCATGTGGTACACCTCGCTCGCCGGCGGCTCCTACAAAGCGCTCATAACCGCCTTCGAAGCCAAGTATCCCGGCGTCCGGGTTGACGTTTATCGCGCCGGCGGCAGCGACCTGGTGGTGCGGTTGAGCGAAGAGTACAAAGCCAGACGCCATCTGGTGGATACGATCGAGACTACAGAGGGCAATCTGATGTTCATGCGCGATGCGGGTCTCCTACAGCCCTACAATTCGCCGGTGCTCAAGAACTACCCGGACGAGGCCAAGGAAGCGGCGGCAAAGGGGCTCTACTACTGGGCGCTCGCCCGGGAGTCCTATATCGGCTTTACCTACAACAAGAATCTCCTCGCCGCCGCGGCGGTGCCGAAGAACTTCGACGGTCTTTTCCACCCGGACCTCAAAGATAAGATGGGCATGCCGCTGGGGGGAGCCTCGGGCAGCAGGGCCATCGGCGCGATGGTCAAAGCCAAAGGCGAAGAGTTCGTTAAAAAGCTGAAAGAGCAGCAGATGAAGCTCTATTCTCTCGATGCTCCGGCGCTCGTCAACGTGATCGCCGCCGGCGAAGTCGTCGCCTCGCCGGCAATTTTCCAGAGCCACACCTGGCTTGCTGCTACGAAAGGCGCGCCGGTGGAATGGGTGCCGATGGAACTCGTGCCCAATAACGTGGGCAGCGCGGCCATCGCCGTTAGACCGCCAAATCCTCATGGCGCGGTCTTGATGGCTGATTTTCTCCTGGGAAAGGAGGGTCAGAACATACTGGAAAAGTTTCACTACGGCAGCGCGACCAAGGAGCAACCGTTCAAACGTTGGCGCCCGGAGCGGGGACTGACGACGGAAAAGTACGAAAAGGAAATCGACCACTGGGAAAAGCTGGTTCAGCAAATTGGCCGCAAATAGCCGCGCGCTGTCCGGCGTCGGAGCGCGCCGTAATACGAGCGGCGCAATCGCTCTTCCGCTCGGCGAAAACCCGCGATCGGGCGCGGCAGGCGATGCGCGAAGGACTTTGATGATGGCGGAGAAAAAACTCACCGGCAAGATTGCGCGGGAACGGATTTGTCTGATGGAAGCGCCGCGCCCGCCGTCGGGAATCATCGAGGGCTTGCGCGCGCTGGGCGACGCCAGCGGCATCATTTCCGATGTCATGGACGAGCTTGGCATCATTGGCGTAGTCGGCGCATCCGTGCTGAAGCCGACCGTCGCCGGGTCATGCATCGTCGGGCCGGCGCTCACGGTGCGCAATATTCTCCAGCGCGAGCATGTCTATGAAGCCGCGCGCCGGCACGTGAACAAGATGGCCGAGTTCGAAGCGCACAATCTGGCTCTGCCGGGCGACGTCGTCGTCATCGACGGCGTCGCCGGCATCTCGAACATGGGCGGCATCTCGGCGCAGACCGGCAAGCGCCAGGGCGAAGCCGGCGCCATCGTATTCGGCGGCGTGCGCGACGTCGGTCATTCGCGCCGGGTCGGCTACCCAATCTGGGCCTCTGAAATCACTCCGGTCACCGGCAAGTGGCGCATCGAAACCGTCGAGATCAACGGCGAGGTGGTTGTTGCCGGCGTGCGCGTGGCGCCGGGCGATATCGTGCTCGCCGACGACACCGGCGTGTGCTTTATCCCGCGCGCCCGCGCCGCCGAGGTGCTGGCGCTCGCCCAACAGAAATCCGCCGCCGAAGAAGCCAAATGCAAAGCGATCGACGACGGCGTCGGAGTCGCCGATCTTCCCGCGTGAGCTTACTTGGCTGAAATAAGTGGGCGCAGGCGCGTGCCGGGGCTTTGCTAGGAAGCACTTCCGGCTCGATCGGCATCACTTCCATCTTTAAATTTCGGTTCCCCCCGCGGCAATTTCCTGAGGTTACGTTGCCTTAAGGACCGGCGCTCCGTATAACTTTTGCGTGGGCGCGTGCGCGCCCGGCTTTTCATCATGGTGGCAGCTCGCAAGCAGGGAGATGGAAATCATGGACTGGATCACAAGCCCGGAAGCCTGGATCGCCTTTGGCACGTTGTTGGCGTTGGAGATCGTGCTTGGCATCGACAATGTCGTATTCATCTCGATTCTCGCCGGCAAGCTGCCGGCCAATCAGCAGGCCAACGCCCGCTATCTCGGCCTTGCGCTGGCGATGGTGACGCGCATCCTGCTCTTGTTCTCGATTTCCTGGATGGTGCGGCTCACGGCGCCGCTATTCACGGTTTTTGAAATGGAGATCTCCGGGCGTGATTTGATCCTGATCACCGGCGGGCTGTTTCTGATCGGCAAAAGCACCCATGAAATTCACCAGCGGCTCGAAGGCGAGCACGGGCACGCCGCGGCGGCGGTGGCGCCGACCTTCGCCAGTGTGATCGTACAGATCCTGCTGCTCGACGTGGTGTTTTCTCTCGATTCGGTCATCACCGCCGTCGGCATGGTCAATCAGATCGGCATCATGGTCTCGGCGGTGGTGGTTGCGGTGATCGTGATGATCGCCTTTGCCGGCGCGATCGGGCGCTTCGTCGAGCGCCATCCGACGGTCAAAATGCTCGCGCTCAGTTTTCTTTTGCTGATCGGCATGACGCTCATGGCCGAAGGCTTCGACCAGCATATCTCGAAGGGCTATATTTATTCGGCGATGGCATTTTCGGTGTTTGTCGAGATTCTCAACCTGCGCGCGAAAAAGGTCGGCGCCGAGCCGGTCAGGCTGCACAGGCCCTACGTCGAAGGTTGAGTCCGGCGCCGCGCCGCGGTCAGATTGAGCTGCCTCCGCGCTCGCTAAGAAACAGCGAACGGAATCCGCGTGATGTCGAGATTCGCGGTGAAACTCTCAGGCGCCGGCAGCTTCATCGCGGCGTTGTGGATGATTAGCGGCACTTGAGATTCGTGCAGCGAGCCGTGCGAGCGATAGGTCGGCTCCAACTCTTCGCTCGACGAATCGAGATCGCCGAACACGGTGTCGTGATCGCCGATGACGACCAGATCGCCGATCCGTTCGGGCATCAGATGAAAGCGCCGGGCCGCCTCGGCGCGGCTGAGAACCTCTTCGATGCCGTGAAGTCCGGCAATCGTCCGCGCCGCCTTTTCCTGATCGGCCGGTGAGTTGAGCCAGACCCACGCCGCGCCGCCGAAGGTGCGGTGATGTTTCACGTAGCGGTCTTTTTCCGCCGACAAAGCGAAGCGCAGCGGCACGTCCCGTTCGGCGCAGGCCCGCGCCAGGTCCCAACAGCGTTTTTTATAGTTCATGCCATGGTCCGCCGTGAGCAGAAACGCGGCGTCCGGCGCGCCGGCGCGCGCCGCGCCGATGAGCTCGTCCAGGCGCGCGAGATGCTCCTGGGATTCGCTCGCCGCCGCTGGCCACATGTGCATCGGATAGTCCGTCGTGTGCACGTAGAGCAGCCGGATATCGGGCCGGTGGAGCAGAATGTCGATCGCCACATCCCAGAGCCAATAATTGATCTCCCGGCTGTAAATATCGGGCGGCTGGCCGAACCGGTCGATGAAATCGGCGGGCGGATTTTCCGCGGCGACCGCGACGGTGGCGCCGCGCGAAAGCAGGCGAATGGTTTTTTGCTTGCACGTGAGCAGCGCGGATGGAATTCCCCGCGCCGCCGCGCGCTCCAGGATGGTCGGCATGCGAATGAACTCCGCGCTTTCCATATAATCGGCCGCGCCGGTTTTTTCGTCGAAATAGGAATTGCCGGTGATGCCGTGCTCTTTCGGCCAGGCGCCGCAGCAGATCGACACGTTATTGGCGTTGGTGACGGTAGGATAGACGGCGCCGACTGCGCGAAACAGGCCGTCCCCGGCCATGGATTTCATCACCGGTAATGAACTGTTTTCGAAATAGTCCGTGCCGAATCCATCGATCATGCCGATCACGACTCGCTGCTTTTCGACGATCATGATTTTCTCCTTTGAAGCGAATTGTTTACAGAATGCGCCGCCGCACCGCGCCGCTTACTTGCTCGACGGCGATCACCAGGGCAAAAATGGCAAGAATCGCCGTGGCGGCCTGATTGTACTGGAAAAGGTCCATGGAGACTTTGAGCTCGATGCCGATGCCGCCGGCGCCGACCAAGCCGAGAATAACCGACGAGCGCGTCGCTTTCTCGAGGCTGAAGAGCGCGCTGTTGACGAACGACGGCAGCGCCGCCGGCACCACGGCGCAGAAGATCACGTCGGCGCCGCGCGCGCCGCCGGCGCGCAGCGCTTCCTGCGGGCCGGGCTGCACCTCTTCCATCGCCTCGGCGAAAAAGCGGCCGCAAAAGCCCATCGTGTCGACCATGATCGCCAGGGTTCCGGCGAACGGCCCGAGCCCGACCGCGACGACGAACAACAGCGCCCAAACCAAGTCCGGCACGGTGCGAAAGAGCGAGATGAGTCCCCGCGCCGCGAAGTAAATTATTCGGTGCGGCGCATGAACGCGGCTGGCAAAGACGGCGAGAAAAAAGCTTCCGGCGATGCCCAGCGCGGTGCCGACAAACGCCATTTGAAAGGTTTCGAGCAGGGCGGCGGCGATGCGGTCGATGCGCTGCAAATCCGGTGGAAACATTTCCGCTACGATGCGGCGAATTTCCGGCAGGCCGTCGAGCAATTGCGCCGGCGACAGGCCGACGCTCTGCATCGAGTAGACAAAAGCCAGGAGGGTAAGCAGCAGAGCGAAAGAACCGAGACCGGGAAACTGAAAGCGCGCCGGCAGCGGCGCGGACTCAGCTTGGCGATTCATACAATTCCCTGAGCGCGGCCAGGTTCTGTGATTTCGCCGGAGCGTCGAGCTGCAGCGCGCCGCCGCGCAGCGCCAGAAGCCGATCCCCGTACTGAACGGCGTGTTGCAGATTGTGCGAGGTGAAAACGAACGTCAGGCGCGCTTTTTCCATCAAGCGCCCGAACAGCTCCATCACTTCTTCCGCCGCGCGCGGGTCGAGGCTGGCGACCGGCTCGTCGGCGATGACGATGCGCGGCTCCTGCATGAGCGCGCGGGCGATGGCGACGCGCTGGGATTGTCCGCCGGAAAGACGATCGGCCCGCCGTCCGGCGAAACTTGCCAAGCCGACCAAGTCGAGGCAGTGCATCGCTTTGGCCCTTTCGGCTCGCGGCGCCCATTGCTGAAACCAACAGCGACTGCCCATTTTTCCGAGCGAGCCGTGGAGAACGTTGGTCAAAACCGACAGACGCGGCACCAGGTTATGCTGCTGAAAGACGAAGCCGACCTGGGCGCGGAGCGCGCGCAAATCGCGCGCGCGCAACGCCGGCAGGTCGCAACCGAACAACCGCGCGGTGCCGCTGTCGAGCGGGCTCAAACCCACGCAACAGCGCAGCAGAGTCGATTTGCCGGCGCCGTTGGCGCCGATCAGCGCCACCGCTTCTCCCGGGAAGATCTCGAAGCTGACGCCGTCGAGCACGGCAGTCTGGGCGGCAAAGCTCTTGCGCAGATTGACCGCGGCCAAATCGGCGGGGCGTGCGCGCTCGACGGCTGCCGCGCAGCCGGCCGCGACGCCGAGGGCGGTGGAGATAGCGCCCATTACTCGCCACCGACGAATTTGGCGTACTGCGTGTGGCCGATCGTCGCGTACATCGATCGCACGGAGTTGTAATCCCGGTCTTCGATGCGCGTGATGAACTTCATGCCTTTGTACTTCTGCGTGTCCTTGCCGGTGAGAATCGCCTGAACCAACTCCTTGGAGTTGCTTTGAAAGCCGCCCCTGAGTTTTTCGACCAGTTTCTTGTCCACGTGGGCGCCCGCCAGCAGCGGGTCATTGGGCAGGTCCGGACCGCGGGCGATGACCTTAAAAGCCGCGGGCTCAAGCTTGTCCTTGTCGCGCAGCGTGAGGTAGTTGCTGTTGGTCATGCCGAAGGCGGCGATGTCGCCGCGTTTAAGCGCCTCCCAGCCGACGTTGGTGCCGACATGCTGCGCCTGAATATCTTTCAGCGGATCGAGGCCGGCGTCTTTGAGGAGCTGCATCGGTCCGAGGTGTTTGGAAGTCGAGCCGACGTCGCCGAAGGCGACCTTCTTTCGTTTCAAGTCCTTGATCGAAACGATGCCGTTGTCCGCCATGGCGATCAGCGCGGCGAAATAGTCGGGCCGCGAAAAGCCGACGATCGGATAGGCGTTGGTGCGGCTGCGGAAAATGATGTACTCGGCGGGGCCGGTGAGCACGACGTCGATCTTCTGCGACTTTAAAGCTTCGACCGCCGCGGTGCGATTGGCCACCGGAAAAAATTTCAAATCGATGCCCGTCGCTTCCCGCAAGGCTTTTTGAAATGCGCCGTATTCGGTTTGTAGCTCTTCCAGGCCGACGATGTCGGTCACGGCGAAGCGCAGCTCTTGCGCGTGTGCTCCTCGCTCCGGCCAAAGCGCCAACGAGCAGATCGCCCATGCAAGAAAAATCAGCCGCGCCGTATGTGCGCGCGACTTGGAAAATCGCAGGCAAAAATATTTCATAGACCCTCCCGTCGAGAACGTTTGCGCCGCATTTGATCCGACCGAGGTTACGCGCAGGTTACAGGTCGTCGAACATTCGGTAACGAGGAGTTCTTGACCTGCTATACGCCAGCGCTCTCCTCACTCCTGCGGACCATGTCAGAGTGTCATTCTGAGGTCATTCGGCCAGGCGCAGGATAACTCCGCCGAAGAATCTGCTTTTTTGCAAGCCGTCGGAAAAGCAGATGCTTCACTTTCGCTCAGCATGACATTCAAGTGATTTGTAGTATTGCGACACAGTCCGAAAAGCGGCGAGGGAATTCATGCCGCTTCATCGATCCGTTATCCACAAAGCTGGCACCAGAACGTGCCAGAAATTTGCAGCACGCGGGACTCGATTCCGGGAGGTGATTGGCCTTCGCCCCAGCATGGCACTGCAGAGAACAGCGTCGGGGCGGCGGATGAACTAAAGAAGCTGGGAGATTTCGGCGCGCGGTTCTCTTGCGCCGGCGCGATCACTCGGCGAGCAACTTTCGGATCTCGCGCAGTTCTTTTTGCTGCGCGGCGCTCAAGCGGGGATATTCAATCTTCAAGTCTTGCAGTGCGTCCAGGACGACTTGCGAGATGATCAACGGGCGTTGGCTTTATCGTCGGCCGGGACGACGTACCACGGCGACTCGCGCGTGCTGGTGGCGCTCAGGCACGCCGCATAGGCCTTCATGTATTCCTTCCAGTGCTTGCGTTCTTCGACATCGGACGCGAAAATCTTTGCCGTCGACGGCGCCGCTGCGCTGGCTCATAAGCGGAAGTCTTCCAAAATCGGTTGGGCTTCGGTCGGGACGCCGGCTGCCGGTTGCTTTAAGCGGCGTTGCTTCGGCAGCGGCGCGGAGAGCGCGGCGGCTTCCATATAACTCAGCTCCCTCGCTTCCCGCACGCAGCGCAGCAGCAAGCCGCCGCGGCTCATGTCGCCGCGGCCGATGAATTCTTCCGGAACGCGCAGCCGCCTGCCGAAAATCGGTCGCCAGGATATCCAGATATTTCCCGGTCGCAAGGCTGCCGAGGAGAACGATTTCGCAATCTTCTCCCGTTTGCGCGGCGAGCTTCTTGGCGCTGCGTCGAAGCGCGGTGCAGTAGGGCTTGTTTTTGACATGAATGCGGCCGCGGCTGTAGCCGCGCAGCCCGGCGAGTCGAATCACCCTGTCGTGCGGGACGAGACCGGCGGTCGGTGTGATCAGCCAGACCCCGGGGCAGCCGGACGGCGGCGCGGCGAAGGCGAGGGCGTAGGCGAGCTTGCCGCGAAAATAGAGCGCGCTCAAAAAACTGAATACTTCGCCCAACGGCGCGCCGCCGGCGCGCAGGCGTTGCGCCAGCTCAGACCGGCTGGTTTTCTTGAGCACCCAGCGGGCGCGCAGGCCGTTGCAATCCGCCGGCGACAGCACGAAGACCCGCTTCATGGATGAACGGTCCGCATGAATGCTTCGGTATCGAGGGTGTTTAGTATTTCGCCGGGGCTGAGCCAACCGCGCCGCGCCATGGCCACGCCGAACGGCAGATAACCCAACCCGGCAATCGAATGGGCGTCGGTGGAGACGATGAACTTGATCTCGCGCTCCCGCGCCGCGCGAACCCAGCGCGGCTCGAGATCGAGGCGGCGCGGATCGCCGTTGATTTCGATGGCGCAGCGACTTTCGGCGACGGCGTCGAGGATTTCCTCCATGTGGCACTCGAACGGCGGCCGCGATTGCAGCATGCGCCCCAGCGGATGGCCCCAAATTTTAAACAGCGGCAGGGAAAGCGCGCGCCGCAGACGCGCGGTCATCTGCCCGGCGTCCATCTTGTGGCGCGAGTGGATGCTCGCGATGATGATATCGAATTTTTCCAAAATATAGTCCGGATAGTCGAGGGAACCGTCGGCGAGGATGTCCGACTCGGTGCCTTTCAAAAGCTTGATCTGCACGCCTTCCTGCACCCGCTCGATCTCATCCCACTGCGCGCGCAGGCGATCGATGTTAACGCCGCGCGCATAAAAGGCGCTCGGCGAGTGATCGGTGATCGTCAGATAAGCCATGCCCATGGCCTCGGCTGCGCGCGCCATCTCTTCGATGGTGTTGCGGCCGTCGGAATAGATCGTGTGGCAGTGGGTCATGCCGCGCAGGTCCTTTTCGCTTACGAGCCGCGGCAGCCTGCCCGCTTGAGCGGCCTCGATTTCGCCTTGGTCTTCGCGCAGCTCCGGCGCAATCGGCGGAAGCCCCGCCCGGCGATAGATTTCGTCCTCGTTTTTGACGTGCGCTTCGGTGCGGGAGCGCCCCTGCGCGCCGTGGCCGGTTTGGTGGGCCTGCGCCAGCGCATGCAGTCTCGCGATATGGCGCGACGAGCCCGTGTGGGTGTGAAGAGCGACGACATGCTCCTCGGGCATCACGATCACAAGCTCGGCGGCCAAACCGCACGCCAGTCGCGCAACGCAGCGTGTGTCTTCAAGCGTTTCCGCGCGCGCGAGCGCGGGGTAGGCGAGGAACCGATCGAGCACGGCGCGGGGCTGAACGCTCGCGGCAACGACGCGGATCTGCCGGACGGTTTCGTGGCGGCGCCGGAGTGCTCCGGCGACATCGGCTTTGACGAGTTCCGGACAACCGCGCAGGTATGCAATCAGCCGCTCGGCCTCTTCGAGCGCGCCGTTCAGCAAAAAGACGCCGTCTTTCAGTTGCTCGATCTTATCATCGAGCTTATCGATGTCCGCGAGCAGCTTCGCCTGGGACTTCACGCCGAAGCCTTTCACCTTGCCAACAAGCCCCGCCTGACACGCCGCTCTCAGGCCGGCGACGCTGTCGATCTGTAAAGCGTCATGGAGAACGGCGATTTTCTTGAGGCTTAGCCCGGGCACAGCGCTCAACTCGAGCGCGCCCGGCGGCAGCTCGCCGCGGAGTTGATCGAGCAGCCGGCATTCGTCCGTCAGATAGATTTCTTCAATGATCGCTGCCAGCGCGCTGCCGATCCCCGGGATTTGCCGCAGGCGTTGAGCTTTTACCAGCGCACTCAAATCGCCTTCGAGGTTTTCCAGCGCGGCCGCGCCGCGCTCATATGCCTGGGCCTTGAACGGATTTTCGCCTTTGATTTTCAGCAGGCCGGCGATCATGCGGAGATCGCCGGCAATTTCGAATCTATCCTTCACGATACGTCCTCTTCGGCGCCCGCGGAACGAGCGTCCCATAAACGGGTGCGATCAGTCTATAACTACCGGCTACGATCTCAAGCGTCGAACGAGCGCTCCGGAAAGAGTGGCGCAATGCTTCGTTTGACGCTAAAGAAAGTCAGGCGGGCGATGCGCGATCAGAAGTAAAAACGTAACGAGGGAGCGAAAACGGCGAGACCGTGCTTAGCGGAGATTTTGGAGAATCTCGAATTCAAAAGTAAACAAGCTTTGGGCTGATTAAGATTCGCTTCGCGCGGCAGAAACAATTGCCCGAGCGGTCAGGCGTCCCACCGGGCGCGCACCCAAAACCCCGCGAGGACCGCGGTGGTTCCGATTGCCGCAAGCATCCATTCGATGCCATAACGAGGGAGGTAGTACGCCTCGAGCAGACCAAGGGCGTAAAGCGCGAGGATCATCGAGGCGCGTCGGATCCGTCTTCGCCATTTCATGCCACTGCGTAAGGCATAAACCGTACCACGTTCAAGATGAGGAATTTATGCCACAGGGAGGCGGTTCTCACGACAGAACATGACAGAGTGTCGGCCAAATTGTTTGAACTCTGACGATATTGTCTCTCCGACGAAAAATGGCCAAGCTACCGACAATGCGCGACCGTGCGCGATCAAGGTTGTACCTCGCCGCCGAGCTAAAGCCGCGACGGTCGGATCCGGAATAAAGCGGGAGTAGGTGGGCCTTTCTAGGAAAAAGCCATTGGTTGAGTAATACCCAACCAACCAATCGATGCGGCGAGGGTGCAGGCGTAGCCTAACGAGAGGAGCAATTCATGACGGCACATTTTGACGCGATAGTGATCGGCACCGGACAGGCTGGGCCGGCTCTGGCGGCGCGCCTTGCGGAAGCGGGAATGAAAGTCGCCGTGATCGAACGCAACCGCTTCGGCGGCACGTGCGTCAATACCGGCTGCATTCCCACGAAAACTTTGGTGGCGAGCGCTTATGCGGCGCAGCTCGCGCGCCGCGGCGCCGAGTACGGCGTGGCCATCGGCGGCTCGGTGCAGGTCGATATGAAGCGGGTGAAGGCGCGCAAGGACGAAATCGCCGGCCGCTCGATGCAAGGCGTGGAGAATTGGGTGCGCGGCCTCAAAAACGGCGCCGTCTACCACGGACACGCGCGCTTTGAGGGGCCGCGCGCCGTGCGCGTCAACGGCGAGCTGCTCGAAGCCGATAAGATCTTCATCAACGTCGGCGGGCGGGCGTTGGTGCCGCCGATGCCCGGCTTGGATCAGGCGCGCTATCTCACCAATTCAAGCATGATGGACGTGGACTTTCTGCCGGAGCACCTGATTATCGTCGGCGGCAGCTATATCGGCCTTGAATTCGGTCAGATGTACCGGCGCTTCGGTTCGAAAGTGACGATCGTCGAGATGGGCGAGCGCTTGATCGCACGCGAGGACTCGGACGTTTCTCAGGCGGTGAAAGAAATTCTCGAAGCCGAAGGCATCGAGGTGCGTCTGAATGCCAAATGTATTTCGGTTCGCAAAGCCGATACTGGCGTCATCGTCGGGTTGGATTGCGCCGACGACAATCGCCAAGCCCAGGGCTCTCATTTGTTGCTCGCCGTCGGCCGCGTGCCGAACACCGACGACTTGGGATTGGATAAAGCCGGCGTGGAGACAGATAAAGCCGGTTATATCAAAGTTGATGATCAGCTACGGACCAGCGTTCCCGGCATTTGGGCGCTCGGCGATTGCAACGGCAAGGGCGCTTTTACTCATACTTCATACAACGACTTTGAAATCGTTGCGGCCAATATTCTCGACAACGATCCACGCAAGGTGTCGGATCGGATCATGGCTTATGGCCTATTCATCGATCCGCCGCTGGGCCGCGCCGGCATGACCGCAGCGCAAGTAAAAGCGTCGGGTCGTAAGGCGCTGGTCGGCACACGACCGATGACGCGGGTGGGGCGCGCTGTGGAAAAGGGTGAGACTCAGGGGTTCATGAAGGTGATCGTCGATGCCGAGAGCAAGGAAATTCTTGGTGCGGCTATTCTTGGCGTTACCGGCGACGAAGTGATTCACTCCCTGCTCGATGTGATGTATGCCAAAGCGCCATACACGACGATCAGCCGCGCGATGCATATTCATCCCACGGTATCGGAACTCGTGCCGACGCTCCTGCAAGACCTGAAGCCGCTCGAGTGAAATTCGGGTTTCATGACAGCGGCTGCTACGGCGGCGAGATGTTTCGCGAACAAAACCCCGCAGTATCCCTCGCAACCACTCGCTTTCCTAACTCGCAACCCGCTCGCGACAACCGTCCTCCAGCTTCGCTCACAAGCGGCTGCAAAGACTCGTGCAAATTGACTCCAACTAAGAAACGTTGATATGCCTTCCGGACAGCGGCGTTGCGGCCGAATGCTTAATGCTCTATCCACTGTTCGGAGGTGAACATGGCGCGAGTGACGGGAAGCCATCTGATCTGCAAAGCGCTCAAGCTCGAAGGCGTAAAAAATATCTTCGGCTTGGCCGGCGATCATATTTTGCCGGTGCTCGACGTGATGGCGGATCAGGACTTCCGCATCATCGATACCCGTCATGAACAAGCCGCCGTGCACATGGCGGATGCATGGAGCCGCATCACCGAGCAGCCCGGCGTGTGCATGTACACCACGCCTGGATTCGCCAACGCCATTCCCGGCCTGACCAACGCCATGCATACCGAAGGACCGGTCATCTCGATCGCGGGCTGCGGCGATACCCACGACTTGGGGCGCGGCGCGCAGCAGGAAATCGACCAGGTCGGCATGGCCGCGCCCATGTGCAAAGGCTCGTTCATGGTGCACGACGTGCGCAGAATTCCCGAGTTTATTGCGCGCGCGATGCGTTTGGCATTTAGCGGACGGCGTGGGCCGGTGCACCTGACGATACCGGTCGACGTGCAGGAGCAGAGCGTCGAAGAAAATGAAATCGTCTTCACTCAACCCGCCGCCTATCGCGCTAAAGAGACCGTTCTCGCCAATCCCGAACTGGTGCGCCAGGCAATCGCGCTGCTGAACAAAGCACAAAAACCGCTGGTCATCGCCGGCAGCGCCGCGGGTTATACTTTGGACGGCTCGGCCATGCAGCGCTTCGTCGAAACCACGCGCCTGCCGGTGGTGACCGAAGAGCAATCGCGCGGCCTCATCTCCGACGATCATCCTTATGCGTTTGGCTATTTCGAGCGCGGCTTGAATCGCGCCGCGGGCAAGCTGCGTGACGCCGATGCGGTCCTGCTGCTCGGCCGCAAGCAAGACTTCGTCATCGGCTTTTGCCGGCCGCCGCATGTTGCGGCGAACGCCAAGATTATCCAGATCGATCCTTCGCCGCTCGAGATCGGCCGGAGCCGCGGCGTCGACGTCGGCATGGTCGGCGACGTGACGAGCGTCTTGGAGCAGATGACCAAGGAAGCGCAGAATCATCAGTGGAAAGACCTGCCGTGGTTGGACGAGCTGCGTGCGGTGCGCGCGGCGCAGGCGGAATGGGCGGAAAATCTCGCGCGGCCGCAAACGCCGATGCATGCTCTGTTCGTTCACAAGACGCTCAAATCTTTGCTCCGGCCCGACGATTGCCTGGTTTTCGACGGCGGTGACTTCTGCCACTTCGGACGATCGTTTCTGCCGGCGCTCAAGCCGAAACACTGGTTCAACGTGTCCAGTTTGGGCATGTTGGGTTCTTCCCTGCCGACCGCCCTGGCGGCCAAGGTAGCTTATCCCGATTCACGCGTATTCATGCTGAGCGGCGACGGCGCCTTCGGTTTCAACGGCATGGAGTTCGATACCGCCGTGCGCCACAAGCTCAATCTCGTCGCCCTCATCGGCAACGACTCCGCCTGGGGCATCGACCGGCAGATTCAATTGGGCTTATACGGCCGCGCCGTCGCCACCGACTTGCTGCAGACGCGCTACGATCAGATGGTGCAAGGCTTGGGCGGATACGGCGAATTTGTCGAACGGCCCGACGACTTAAAGCCTGCGCTGGAGCGAGCGCTGGCGTCCAATAAGCCCGCGCTCCTGAACGTTGCCGTCCAGCGCGCCATCAGCCCGCGCGCTGAGGCCGCCATCGGCCGGCGCAAAGCGGCGGCGCAGAAGTAGCTCGAACGACTTCGAGCTCTCACATCGTTGATTCGACACCTTCGCGGCATAGTCTCCGTTCGGAGACTGGAAACGGGGAGGCTCCATGAAGAAAAATCGAACGCGCCGTAAAAACCGGCTCGGCACGATTTGCGTCTTGGCACTCCAGCTCACGCTGCCAATACCGATCCTGGGAGCGGAGCGAATGCATACGGCGTATTTTTCACCCGCCCCCGGCGCGTCGGCGGTTATTTGGGTAGCCAAAGAAGCGCGGCTGTTTGAAAAACACGGCCTGGACGTGGCGCCCGTGCTGATTCCGAGCAGCGTGCGAACCTTGCAAGCGATCCTGGCCGGCGAGAGCGCGATTGCCGAGAGCGCCGGACCGGCCGCCGCCAGCGCTCGTCTTGCCGGAGGCGACATCGTCGCGCTTGCCGGCAGCGTCAATATCCTGACCTACTATTTCGTCACCCTGCCGAACATCAAACGGGCGGAAGATCTCAAAGGGAAGATCGGCGCCAATCAAAGTCCCGGCACGATAGCCGATTTTGCGCTGCGCGTGAGCTTGAGAAAGCTCGGGCTCGACCCGGTGAAAGACGTGAGCTTGCGCTCGATCGGCGTCCTCTACGATCGCATCGCGGCGATGCAAAAAGGCATCGTGCAGTTCACGGTGCTCACCGAAGCGGAAAAGCCGATCGTCGACAAGTTCGGCTACTCGGTTTTGCTCGATCTGATCGCGCTCAAAATCCCGTTTCCGCAGCGCGCCATTTACACCACAGGAAAATACATAAAAGAGCAGCCTGACACGGTGCGGCGCTACATGCGCGCGTACGTCGAGGCGATCCACTATTTCAAAACCCGCAAGGAGGAAACCATTCAAATCCTGCGCAAATATTCGCGCGTGGAGGACCGCGGCGTGCTTGAACATACCCAGAGCTGGTTCACCCAGAACATGCCGGACTATCCTTATCCGCCGCTTGAAGGCTACCAGACGGTGCTGCAGGAAATGGCGTCGAGCAATCCCAAAGCGTCTTCGTTGAATGCCAAAGATCTCGTCGATGCGCGTTTCGTGAAAGAGCTGGAGGACGGCGGCTTCGTTGCAGGTCTCGGCAAGAAGTAGCGCTGCGTTGCGGAACTGAGTTGAGAAGAATCGCACAACATTCGAATCAACAGGGTAATACATTTTATCGCGGTATCGAGTCGGAGGTCTCATGAAACACTCGCGTTTGTTTGGCGCGGTGGTGTTGCTTCTTGTACTCGGCCTCATGGCGCGCTAGCGGCGGCGCAGGAGACGATGCGGGTTGCGATCCCCTTGTTTCCCACGGCCGCATTCCCCGTCTTGGTGGCCAACGATCGCGGATTTTTTCAGAAAGAGGGACTCACCGTCGAGCCGATCCGGATCAACAGCGCGCCGACGACTTACCAAGCGCTCATTTCCGGCGACGTTCACGCGGTGGCGGGCGCGCCGACGGGGCTGCTTCCCAGCCACGCGCAAGGCGCGGACGTCATCGCTCTGGGGAGCTGGGACAACCTGGTTCCGTACATCTGGGTCACGCGCGACAAGATCAGCGATGTCCGCGAGCTGCGCGGGAAAAAGGTCGGCGTCAATCGCGCCGGCAGCAAACCCTGGCTCATCATCCACGTGCTGCTGCAGGACGCCGGTCTCGACCCGGCCAAGGATTTGACCTTGCTGCAGATGGGCGGGGGCTCGCAGGAACGAGTGGCCGCTTTGATGCGCGGCGGCATCGATGCCACCCTCGCCGATGCGCTTTTCGAGCCGATCATGAAGAAGCGCGGATTTTCCATCTTGCGCACCAAGACCACACCTTTCATGAATGCGCCGATCGCGGCCAAACGATCCTACATCGCGAGCCACCGGCCGGCGATGAAGAAATTCGTCAAAGCGTTTGCCGACGCGACGCGCTACATGATCGACAACAGAGAAGGCACGCTCCGCCCCCTGACTCAGCTGCTCAACACCAACGATCCGGAGGTGACGGACTTCGCCTACCAGTATCTGCACGCCAACTCCGAGGCTTCGCTCTACCCGCCGGAGGCTGCGGTCCAAAATCTGATCCGGATGTCCGGCTACATGGATAAAAAATTGGCGTCGATCACTGCCAACAGAATTTTGGATCTGTCGCTTCTCGAAGAGATCGGCACCAAACGGCACAGCGCGCGCAGAAATAGCCGTGGTTTACGGGCTTTCCCACGTCGCGCCATGTCCGTCCCAGCGATGAGGTGAAATATTGAGGTCTCTTCGGTATCTTGAAGTCCTTCGCCTAAGGCAAAGAGGAGGTTTGTCTTGCCGGCGGAGGCCGGCATCCAGGTTTGCATTCGGTTCAAGTACAAAAAGAGACTGGATTCCGTCCCCGGATCGAGTCCGGGGCAGGCTGTGCGCCGGACTGACGGGAACGCGCTTCGATTTTAAGTCGACGCTATCAAAATTTCTCTCTAGGTCGACGAAATTCAGAATTACCTAGCGCGTGCTCGCATAATATTCGACCCGGCGCTCGACAAACGCCACGGCTTCCGATACTGCAAAGGCAAAGGTGAACACCACGATCACCAGCGCCCAGAATTCCTCCATGAGGAAGTGCTGCGAGTAAAGCTCGAACAGTTCCCCCACGCCGATGATGGCGATCAAGAGTTGACCGATCACCACGCCCTTGACTCCGCGGATGACGCTAAGGCGCACGCCGGCGAGGATCTCCGGCAGCGCGCATAAAAATAGCACCTTCGTATAAAGCTGGCGGCGGGTCGCGCCGAAGCAGCGGGCCATTTCGACGAGCGAGCGGTCCGCCTGCTTTATGCCGACGTGGGTGTCGATGACAATCACGAAGACCGCGAATAGAAATACCGTGACGACGACGGTCGCTTCGCCGATACCGATAACTGCCATGAGGATCGGCACTAACGCGGAGATCGGCGCGCTGATGAAGATATTGACCCAAAGACCGAGGATCTTTCCCACACTTGCGACTCTGCGCCATGAGCACGCCGAGCGGAATACCGACGAGCAAGGCCAAAGACATGCCGAGCGCGAAGGAGCGCAGCGAAATTGCGACCGCAGTGCTGAATTTCGGCGTCGGGATGATCGTAATACCGGCGGCGATTACCCCGGAAAAAGGCGGCACGATCGTCGACAGTTTTGCCCGTCCGACAATCTCCCAGACGACGAACCAGACCAGCAGCGAGAAAAGGATAGGAATCCGCTTGCCAAAAATAATCATGCCAGCTCACGAATCAGGCGAAATGCAATTGGAGTAATGGAGTGTTGGATCGAAACCATCACTCCAACACTCCATCTCCTCACACGTACTGCTTCAGAATCTGCCATATCCGGTCCACCGTATCGAGGTAATTCTTATCGCGGCGAATCTCGTCCGGGTTCTTCCCCTGCCGGGCGATATCGGGCTCGACGATCTGCGACACTCTTCCCGGGCGTGGCGATAGAAGCACGATCCGATCCGAAAGATAGACAGCCTCTTCGATGCTGTGGGTCACGAAGATTACGGTTTTCTTTTTGTGCCTGAGCAGATCGAGGAGCTCTTCTTGAAACTTCCGCCGGGTTTGCTCATCGACCGAAGAAAAAGGTTCGTCCATTAAAATAATATCGGCGTCCACCGTGAGAGCGCGCGCCAGGCCCACCCGCTGGCGCATGCCGCCCGAGAGCTGATGGGGATAGGTCGATTCGAAGGACTTGAGTCCGACCTCATCGATATGCTTACGCGCGACTTGTTCCCGCTCGCTTTTCGCCAGACCGCGCAACTCAAGACCGAAGGCCACGTTGCGCAACACATTGGCCCACGGCAGGAGCGCAAAGTCTTGAAAGACAAACGCTCGCTCGGGACCCGGGCCATCAACCCTTTTGCCCTTGACCCAAACTTCACCCAGGCTGGGCGGAATCAATCCGGCGATAATCTTGAGAAGGGTTGTCTTGCCGCACCCACTCGGTCCGAGAAATGTGCTCAAGTTGCCCTGCGGCAGAGCCAAGTCGATGCTCGTCAACGCCTCGACCCCGCCTTCGTAGGTCTTGCCAACGGCTTTGACTTCGATGGCGGCGTCAGCCGGCATGCTCGACTCCCCGGATCTCAGGCGGAAAGAGCTTGCGTTCGAGTTTCTCGAGGAGGTGGATGGTCAAGGCGGCAAAGATAATGATCGAAGCGATGACGGCAAACATATTCGGGTAATCCGCCACCGAACTGTTATACGTGATGAGATCGCCGATGCCGGTCGGTGTAATCAGCAACTCCGCGATCACAATGCCGATGAATCCCATCGCCAGTCCGAGCCGCAGCCCGGCGAAGATCAATGCGCCGGCATGCGGCAGAATGATCTTGACGATTTCCTGCCGCCTCGTGCCGAGAAAGGCGCGGCACATCTGAATGAGCGAAGGGTTGGCGTTGCGGATTCCTTTGTAAGAATTCATCACGATGACCGGTGAAGCCAATATTACGACGGCGAGCACTTTGGAAGTTAGGCCGATCCCGTATGTATAAGTAAGGAGCGGGATGATCGCCGCCATGGGCGCGGCCTGAAGCACGATCATGATCGGCAGGGTGAGCCACTCGACCGAGCGCGACAGTCCCATCGCGATGCCAAAGCCGATGCCGGCGACGCTCGACAACGCGATGCCGAGCACCAACGGTTGCAGCGTTATCAAATAAGCCTTAACGAGGCTGCCGTCGCCAATCATGAAAAGGAGCGCCAGCAAGGTCTGGCTGAACGGTGGAAAGGCGAGACTGATCGGCCAGCGGCCGGCAATCTCCCAAACACCGAACACGATAGCGAAGGAGATCAGTTGCCAGGCGAAAGCGGAGAGGGAGCGATGTTGTGGCACGGAAACAATTTCTGAAAGCCAGTCAAAAATTTTTCAACTTCAGGATCGGGGGAGTAATGGAGTTAACAAATTACAAACCCAACACTCCATTACTCCATAACTCCAACGCGCCTCACTTGACATTGGCGAGCGCCGCTTTAAGCGCGGAGAAGTGCCAGAAGTCATCCTCTTTCAGATTCTCCCCTTTGAGGGCTCCGGACAGGCTGTAGAACTCGAGATCGTTCTTCGCGGCATTGGCAAGTCCGCCGTCATTGGGGAATACGCCGTTTTGCACCGCCTCCTGGAAATAAGGAAGAATCTCCTCTTCCATCTTTGCCGGGAGGTCTTTCAACAAACCCAGCTTCTTGCGCTCGTCGAGAACCCACTTGGGGTTGGCATTGATGGCGCGATTCACCTTGACCAGCTCTTCGATGAAGATTCTCAAGGCCGCCTGGTTCTTATCGATAAAGTCGCGCATGGCGAACAGCGCTTCATCGCTCGCCTTCACGTCGCCCAGCGGCAGAATGATGAATTTGTCGGCTGCCTCTTTCATCACCATGTTTTTGTTGGACGCGTCGAGAATCGTCGCCTTGATATTGCCCTTCAAGAGCGCCAGGGCGCGCACCTGCGAGCCGGGAACGTAGCTCACGTTCTTATACTTGATGCCGTGCTGCTTGGCGGCGAGAATCATAATCGCTTCGGTGCCCGAGCCGCGGCCCTGAACCGCGATCTCCTGGCCGTCGAGGTCTTTCCAACTCTTGTAGCTCTCCTTGTTGACCACCGGGAAAAACTGCAGCGCGCTCAACTGGTAAAACATGCGGATCGGCGCGCCCAGTTTTTGCAGCGCCGCGTAGGGCGTGCCCTGCCCGACGTCGGCTTGGCCGTTGATCACGGCTTGAGTGGCGAGCTCTTCGCTTTTGAAAGCGGTGATTTCGACGTCGACCCCGCGCGGCTTGGCGTGCTCGGCGGCGATCAAAAGCGGCAGCTCGTCGATCGAAATAACATCGCCCAAAGCATAGCGGATCTTGGTCCTGCCTTGGGCATCCGCCTGGCCAGCCAATCCGGCGATCAACGCCGCCACCATCAGAAGATTGACAATCGACTTCTCCATTCGAATCATCGCAGCCACCTCCTGTTCATGATCTGGAATCGCGGGAGTACCGCACAACCGGCCCCGCTGTCAAGCCGTTTTTTGCTCTCAAACTCGCGATTATACTTCAGCTTGACAAGCTGATTGACGCTTGATTAGCGTCCCATTTACCTGAGCTGCGTCGCCCGTACTATCACGCGCCCTAAGTCATAGAGGAGGAATAGATATGCCGGTTCTCCTACTTGGACTGTTTTTGCTGCTCGGTACTCTCAAATGCGCCGTTGCGGCGCCCATCGACGATTTGGTCGCAGCGGCGAGGAAAGAAGGAGTGATCGAGATGCTCGCTCCTTCCACGACAGGCGACAAGGGCGCGCAAGCGCTGGGCAACGCCTTCAACAAGAAGTACGGCCTCAACATAAAAGTAAACTACACTCCGTCTTCCAACATGACCGGCGACGTCGCCAAGTTGGTCATGGGCGCGGCCTCGCGCGCCACGCCGGAATGGGATGTCATGCTTGTCACCGACGCGCACCACGCTACTTTGTGGGGAAAACAACTTCATCAGACATTCGATTATGCGAAACTTGGCGTGGCCCGGGAATTGATTCAGTACGACAACGGCGTCATCAGCTTGGCCAACCAGTTCGTGCTGCCTGCTTACAACAAGACCGTCCTACGCGCGCAAGACGTGCCGAAGCGGTGGGAAGATCTTCTCGATGCGAAATGGAAAGGTGGAAAGCTCGGCGTATCGACCGCGACCCACCACTTGTCGCGCTTGGCGGTAGGGCCCTGGGGCGAGGCCAAAACCTCGGAGTTTGTCGGCGCGATCGCCAAACAGGAACCGATTCTCGGAACGCTGGCGAATCTTTATAACCGGCTTCTCCTCGGTGAAATCTTGCTGATCTCGACCCTCACGGACAGTTTCATCTCTCAAGCGAAGCGCGACAGTGCCCCGATCGTCTTCGCGGAAGGCTTGGATCCGGTGATCTCCCCCACTTACAACGCCGGTGTGCCCAAAGGCGCGCGCCATCCCAACGTCGGACATCTCTTTGCGGTTTTTCTGACAGACTTGGAAGCGCAAGAAGTCTGGGAAAAGTTCAACGGTCAGACCTCGGCCCTCATTCCCGGCACGACTGCTTACAAGTACGCTCAAGGAAAACGTCTTCTGCAGATGACGCAGAATCAAGCGCAAACCGTCGACCGGCTGGCGCGGCAGTACGGCAAGGTGCTGGGGTTCGAGAGATAGGGAGAATGGAGTGGAGAATGGAGTGATGGTCCCTCGTTCGGCCGCAGAATAATGCAATTTTGCGCCAAATGCGAATTTCCAAACTCAAAAATCGAAGATCCGGTAAAGAAATGGCGAAAAGAAAGAGTTTCGGTCGCGGATTTCGGATTTGAGCGATTATTCACTCGCGCCGGAGCGCAATCTTACCGATTCGTTGGACCCCTCGCTGTTGATCACGTCGATCATTTGGCGCAGGCGGGCGTAGTCTTCATGGTTAAAGCGCATGACGAGTCGGTGCAAGTGGAGCGTGTTGGCGTCGTTGGCTTCGGCCGAGAGCGGCTCACTTTGCCGGACTTCGCCGATCACGATATCGCGAAAGTCGCGGTTGAGCCGGTCGATCAACTCGGGGGAAGGCGGATCGTTGAGACGAATGACCAGCTCGTGCTCGACGAAACGGTAGGAATGAAAATTACGATAAAAGCTCACGATTTCCTCGAGCGCGGCCGGGGCGCTGGTGTGGATTCTGAAAAAAGTCATCTCCCGCTCGTTGATGTAGCCACGGCTCATCACGTCGGCGCGAAGAAACTCCTGCCAGCGCGACCAGTACGCGCCGCCCGGCACGTCCATCAAAATGATCGGCACGAGCTGAGTCTTGCCGGTCTGCGCCAGAGTGATGGATTCCATCAGCTCGTCGTGGGTCCCAAAGCCGCCGGGAAAAATAACCACCGCGTCGGCTTCTTTGACGAACATGAGCTTGCGCGTGAAGAAGAAATGAAAGTTCATCAGCTTGGGGTCGTTGCGGATGAACGGGTTGGCGTCCTGCACCGACGGCAAACGGATGTTGACGCCGAAGCTCTTTTCTCTTCCGGCGCCCTCGTGGCCGGCCTGCATGATGCCCGGTCCGGCGCCGGTGATCACCATAAAGCCGGCGTCCGCTAATTGCTGTCCGACGCTGCGCGCCAGATGGTAATGAGCATCTTCTTCGGGAACGCGCGTCGAGCCGAAGATGCTCACCTTGCGAATGTGCCGGTAGGGCGCGAAGATGCGAAACGCGTGGCGCAGCTCCTGGAGAGTGCGGTTCAAGATTTTCAGATCGCCGCGCTCGGCATTGTCCTGAGCGAGCTTGAGCAGCGTGCGCAGGATCCCGGCGAACTGATCGGCGTTGACGAAATCATTTTGCGACTCCAGCCATGCTTCGATCTGCGCTCCGAGATCGGCTAAACTTTTGTTTTGCTGTTCCATCGACTTATTTACTTTCACGGCGAACGTTTTCGTCTGGGTTTTGATCATACGAACGGCTCTTAAACAGCCACGGGATCATAGCTTCTCTATCAGTATAGACGATGAGCCGCTCTCAGCCTAGGCGATGCCGTTACACTGCGGATTTCCACATTGATTTAGCTTGACAACGCGTGCCACAATCAAGTCTTAGATTTGCGGGCGGGATTTCGCCGATGTTTGGAAGCGACGGTTCGGACTCACCGGCGGCGGTGAAAGTCACGGTCGTCTACGAGGCTTGGCGCGCTCATCCACTCGCCTGGATTCATCGGGCCGAAGCGCGCTCGATCATCGAAGAATTGCGGCGCGCCGGATACGTGGTTCAAACCGAGCGACTGGGCCATGACGCCGCGGCGAACTCTCTTGCCGAGCGGCCTTTGTTGCGGCTTTCCGATCCCGTGATGCGCGCCGCCGTGCAGGCGCTGACGCGCTCTCGGAAGGCCTATTTCGGGCCGAGCGCCGCGGTCATGGAGCGCTGCTACGACAAGTACGAAGCGCATCGGCTCGCGGCGGCTCACGAGGTTGACTGTCCCAGCACGATCCTTGCGGATCAACCCGGAGAGATTCCATTCCCGCTCGTGTTAAAGCCGCGGCGCGGATCGGATTCGATCGGCCTGCGGATTGTCCGCGCCGGTTCGATTCCCGCGCGCTTTCAGACCGACGAATACATCGTCCAACGGCAGATTCGCGGGCACGAGCTGACCGTCGCGGTTTTCGGCGATCGCGCCGGCCTGCCGCTGCGTATTCTTCTGCCGGACGGAACGCCGTATTCTTTTTTGCGCAAATATCTGCGGCGTCCGCCGCGGATGCCGGTCGCAGACGCGGACCTCGTTGGACGAGTACGCCGCGCGGCCGCGAAAATCGCCCGGATCTTCGGAGTCGACTGGGCGGCGCGCATCGATCTGATTCATGAAAGGTCCACCGATCGGTTGTGGTTTCTCGAATGCGACGCGGCGCCGCTCGTCGGCGCGCGCTCGGCGTTCGCCGCCAGTTTCGAAGCGGCGGGCGTAGCTCGCGGCCAACAACTGCGCATGCTCTTGGGTGAAGCCGTGAAAGACTCGCCGGGTGGAGCTCATTGAAAATAATTCCAACGACTTATCGCGGCAGGCGATGACCCGATCGCGCGGAAGTTGATAGCGCCGGGAAAAAGACATGCGACGTTGCTTGCGATCGCAAAGATTTTACGCATACTGGAAGCCTGAAAGCGTCTTGAGAATGGCCGGCGTCATCAGAAAAACTACACCGTGGAAAAGCCGGGCTCCCGTCGAGCAGGTTGCGCTGGATGAGTGCGGCTACCCGACCGGCATGGTCTGGTGTCCGATGAAGATGAGCGGCATGGCGCTGATGAAATGCGCCGAGATGCAGAAAGAGTTGGGCTGCGGCAGTCTCAAGCAGTTCAAAATTTTAACCACCGCCAGGCCCGGCAGCGTGCCGTTTTACTGGCCCTGGCTGCGGCGCGGGCGCGAGTGTCCGGAGCGGGCCGGTGAAAAAGAAGTGCGCGAGTTGCGGCTGGCGTTGAGCCCGCTCAAGTTGGTGGAAAAGAGCCGGAAGAATCCCCGCGCCTATCGCTGCCCGCACTGCGGCGGCCGCAAAGCGTTCGGCGCCCGCCAGTGCCGGCGCTGCTGGCGCCGCGCCGTGGAACGCTGACCGCGCCTCTCGATGCTCTGACAAGCTCAGCATGCACGGTGGTTTTCATCAATCGAGCCAAGTTCCATTCCGCTCGGCTGGGCTTGGCGAATAGCCCGCAGAGCTTTTCCACACTAATCTAATCGGTAGAATCGCGCGGCGTTGCCGCGCAGGATCGCCTGTTTGGCGGCTGCGCTGATTTCTTCGCGCTCGCGCAGCTCGCGGATTTCCTTCTTGACCGTTTGGGTGTTCACCTCGTGCGGAAAGTCCGAGGAAAACATGAACGCTTGCTCGCCCGCTATTTTGATGGCGTAAGCCAAATCGGATTCGCCTCCTTCGATGCCCACGACCAGGCGGCCGGCTTTGATGAGCGCGCGCAGGTAATCGGCGACGGTTTGGCCTTCGGGCAGGTGCAGCAATTCGCCGCGTGGGTTGATGGGCGTGCCCGCCTCATAGGATCGAGACAGGCGCTCGAGCGCCATGAGAAACCAGAGCGGACCGCCTTCGAGATACGCGACGCGCAGTCCGGCAAAGCGGTCGAAGAGATTGTTCAAGACCATTTCCGCCAACGCAATCGCGAGCGACATCGGGTGGCCGATCGCGTTGGCGCCGGTGGAAACGTTCATCGTATCCATGCCCAAATCCCAATGCCCGCCGCCGTGAACGACAATCGGACAGCCCAAGCGCGCCGCCTCCTCGTACACCGGCCAGTAAGGCTTTGCGCCCAGATTTAACTGCACGCCGGTGGCCGGAAAGAGCACGGCGGAAAAGCCCAGCTCGGTATAGGCGCGGTTTAGCTCGGCCAACGCCGCTTCGGCGTCATGCATCGGCAAAAGCGCGACGCCTTTAAAGCGCCGGTCGCGCGCCAGATACGTCTCGGCGAGCCAGTCGTTGTACGCCCGCGCCGCGCCGAGCGCGTAGTCGCGATCGACGATGCGGCCGATGCGCTGACCGGCGGTGGGGAAAAGAACGGCGTAGTCGAACCCGATCTGATCCATGAATTCCGTCCAGCCGGCGGGTCCGGGATTTTGAAACCGGCCGTCGGGCGTGGTGGCGAAGGCGCCGGGCGGCGTTCGCGTGAGCGAATATTGTATGTGGCTGTTCAGCGGAAATACGCCGTTCCGCAATCGCGCGCCGAGCGCGCTGTAAGGAAAATGACGGGCGATGGCTTCGCCGTCCTCGAAAATATGGCCATCGCCGTCGATCATTCTTGCTTGCTGCTGCATCGGGGTCCTCCTCCGACTCGGCCCGGCGGTGTTGACGAAGCTCCAGCGAGTGCGCCGGGTTGAGAATCCCGCAAATTACCATCCGCCGAAGAAAGTTGTCAAATTACTCGGCGCGGTAGGCTGAATTAACGAACCAGCACGTTTACAAAATTCGGTTAAACCACAGGAGCGAGAGCAAGCCGGACACCAGCGCGGCGACGGCGGCGGCTGCGGCGAAGAGCGAGCTGATCTCCATGTCCTTTTTCTCCAGCAAAAAGCGCGCATTCAACGACTCGTAGACTTTCCTCAGATCGCCTGCCGTGCCGGCATAAAAATATTCGCCGCGGGTCATGCTGGCGATCGTCTTGAGGGTTTCCTCGTCGAGGCGGACGCGCATGGACCAGCCTTCGAAGCCGATGGTCTCGCCGCTTTTTGTGCCGAAGCCGACGGTGAAGATGCGCACGCCGCGGTCAGCGGCCATGCGCGCCGCTTCGATGGAATCCGGACCCGTGGTTCTCTGCCCGTCGGTGAGCAGGATGATCGCGGCGGAGGCGTAAGAGCCGGGCGGAACCGGCTTGAAATCCTTTTTCTCCGCTTTTCCGGCCTGGTCGAGGGGCACACCGCGGGCGCCGCCGCGGCCGTAAATCAACGAGCTCACATCGATGCCGGCATCGGGAAAGATCGTCGCCAGCGAGACGATGATGCCGCTGCCGATCGCGGTGGCGCGCTGCAACTGGAAGCGGTCGATCGCGGCGATGATGTCCTCGCGATTCTGCGTGGGTGCCTGAACGACCGAAGCGGTTCCGGCAAAGGACACCACCCCGATGCGCACGTTGGAGGGCTGGTCCTTGACGAACGCTTTCGCCGCGTTCTGCGACGCGGTGATGCGATTGGGCTGCACGTCGGTGGCGCGCATGCTGCCGGAGACGTCCATGGCAAGAATGATGGTGCGATGCTGCGACGGCAAGGTCACCACCGCGGCGGGACGGGCGATGGCGAGAATCATCGCGGTGAGCGCCAGCAGAAACAGCAGCGGCGGGATGTGCCGACGATATTTCTGCCCGGTTCCCATCGCCTCTTTGACCATGCTCAGGCTCGCATAGCGGAGCGCCGCGCGCTGCTTGCGGCGCAGCAGATAGAAATAGCCGGCCACGCACGCGGGCACGAGCACAAGCAGCCAAAGCATCTCAGGCCATAGAAACTTCATGGCGTCCTCGCAAATGTTTGGGCAGGCTCCCGCCCGCGGCTAACTGGCTGCGCCGCTTGCGCAGGTCGGCGAAGCGCAAGATCGCGTCGACCAACTCGTCCTCGGTCGACAATTCGAGGGCGTCGACGCCGGCATCGCCGAAGGCCGAGCGCAGCTCGCGCTCGCGCTGCTCGGCCAAAGCCGCGAAGCGCTTGCGGAAGCCGCGATCGTGCGTATCGACGAACAATTGCTCGCCGGTTTCGGCGTCGCGCATCACCAGCAGTCCGAGATCGGGCAGGTCCATTTCCAATGGATCGTACAGGCGCACCGCGATCACTTCATGGCGCCGCGCCAAGTGGGCAAGAGTCTTGGTCCAGCCCGGCGCGCTGATGAAATCGGAGACCACGAATACGAGCGAGCGGCGCTGCATGACGCGAAAGGCCGTGCGCAGCAACTCGTCCAGCTTGGTCGCCGACGGGCGCGCGGACTCGGAACGTGAAACCATCCTGTGCAGGATGTGCAGGGCGTGGCGCCGGCCGCTGCGCGCCGGAATTACGGTATCGACCTTGTCGCCATAAAACAGCGCGCCGACCCGATTGCCGTGCCGGGTGAGAAGCCGGGTGAGCACGGCGACGAACTCGACGGAGACCGCCCCCTTTTTTACCCGCGAGCCAAATTCCACCGAAGGACTCAAATCGAGCAGGAACCAGGCCGTCACTTCGCGGTCCTCGTTGTAGACGCGCACGTGAGGGGACTGGAGACGCGCGGTCACATTCCAATCGATGTAGCGGACATCGTCGTGATATTGATACTCGCGCAGATCGGCAAGGTCGAGCCCGAATCCGCGAAACAATGTTTGGTAGTTGCCGTGCAGCAAGCCATCGAGGCGCCGGATCACGGTCCACTCGAGGCGCCGCAGGATGTTCTCCGCCGCGGCAGCGCGGGTCGTTGGTTGAGAAAAACTCACGGTCTCCGCCTCGCGGAAAATAATTGGACTGGATGAAGACCCAACACTCGGGTGTTCCGGCACTCCAGCATTCCGATACTCCGTTACGATATCCCTACGAGCTGGCCGCGACTTTGATGTGGCTCTCCAGCGGCTTATCGGGGGCCGCGATGCGCTGCATGATGCGGCGGACCAGATCGTCCGGGGTTATGCCTTCGGCAAGCGCCTCGTAGGTGAGCACCAGCCGGTGGCGAAATACGTCCGGCACCAAGTCTTTGACATCTTCGGGCAAGACATAGGTGCGCCCGCGCAGGAACGCCAGCGCACGTGCTCCCTCGACCAGATGAATCGAGGCGCGGGGACTGGCGCCGAACGACAAATACTTGCCGACGTCGCTGACGCCAAAGCGCTCGGGGTCGCGGGTCGCAAAGGCCAGCCGGACGGCGTACTGCTTGAGCGCCGGATCGACGTAGCCGTTTTGACACTCGCGCTGGAGCGCGTTTAGCTGCTCGGTGGTGGCGATCGGCGCAAGCTCGTTGGGCGTGCCGGTCACCCGGTCGACGATGACGAACTCTTCTTCTTCCGTCGGATAGCCGACCAGCACCTTCATCATGAAGCGATCGACCTGGGCCTCGGGCAGCGGATAGGTGCCTTCGGTCTCGATCGGATTCTGCGTCGCCATCACCAAAAACGGTTCGGGCACGCGATGGGTCTCGCCAGCGATCGTCACCTGGCGCTCCTGCATCACCTCGAGCAGCGCGCTCTGCACTTTGGCCGGCGCGCGGTTGATCTCGTCGGCGAGCAGCAGATTGGCGAAGACCGGTCCGAGCGAGGTGGCGAAGTCGCCGGTTTTCTGATTGTAGATGCGCGTGCCCACCAGATCGGCGGGCACCAGGTCGGGCGTGAACTGGATCCGCCGAAACGAGCCGCGAATGGTTCGCGCCAGGGTCTTGACGGTAAGGGTCTTGGCAAGCCCGGGTACGCCCTCGACGAGCAGATGACCCTGTGCCAGCACGGCGACGAGCACGCGCTCGAGGAAATGGTCCTGGCCGACGATCACCTTTTTCACCTCGTAGAGGATGCGCTCCATGAGCGCGGCAACTTCGCTGCGGTTGTTTTCGCGGTTGTCCATGAGAATGTTGGGGGCGTTACGAAGCCCGGAACGGGGTCGCGCGCCTCGGTTCCGTTATTCGTGCCATGTCTCCTCTCTATCCTATCCGGTTTGATTTCGATCGCCGCTAGAAAGGCGGTATTCCCGCAGCGGCGGCGGCATTTTCAATTGGCACGGCAAAACCGATGCCGACAAAGAATCGCTGGTCCGTCGGATTGAGAATCGCCGTGACGATGCCGACTACTTCTCCCTGCGCGGTCACGAGCGGCCCGCCGGAGCTGCCCGGGTTTGCCGCGGCGTCGAACTGGATGAGGTTGGTCAGCAGGCGCTTGCCTTCCGGCGAGACAAACTCGCGGCGCAAACCGGACACGACCCCGGCCGTGACCGACGGGCCGATGCCGAACGGAAAACCGACGGCGACAACCCGATCGCCCAGCGCCAAGTCCCCCGTCGAGCGCATTGTCGCTGCGACCAAATCGTCAGGAATCTTCTGCGCCTGCAAGACCGCGAGATCGTGCTCCGGCTGTATGCCTGCGACCGTCGCGTCGGCTTCGAGTCCGTCGGCGAATACCACTTGCACGCGCTTGGCGCCGAGCACGACGTGGAGATTGGTGAGGATGATCCCCTTATCGACGATGACCACGCCGGTGCCCACGCCTCTTTCGAGGTCGTCGCCGCCGGCTTTATCGGCTTCCAAACGGCGCACCCGAACGATGGACGGACGGATGACCTCATAGGCTTTCGCCGCGGGAGAAGGGAGCGCGTTGTTTTCCAGCGTATGAAGAACCGCGGCGCTGATGTCTTCCTGGGTGATTTCGCGCGATGAAGGCATAAGCGCGGCATGGGTAAGAACAACCAGCAAAGCCAGCAGACCGGCGGCGCCGACCCAGAGGAGCCGGTCGTAGCGCGCGGCAAAGTCGCGCCAGCGCGACCGGAGAGAAGGCCCGGCGGTTGTTCGGACCGCAGGCTCTGCCGTCGTCGGAGGGGAAATTTCGCGCCGTTCAGCCGAGCTTTGCGAACCCAGCGTCGACGAACGCCTGGAGCTGTAGAGGGTGATCTTTTTCATCGTTGACCCGTTCCCTCGCTGCGGCCTCGATGCGAAACCGGCTACCGTTGATCAAAATCCAGGAACTGAATTCTTTCTATCGCAGGGCGATTGGAGATGAAAGACCCTTGTCGAAGTTGTTGCCGCCGACAGCGCCGGCGTTTCGCCTTCTTCAAGCGAATTTAACAGAAAACGGACGGTCGAGTCCCTCGTTTACGACGCGCGGTGTCAGCCTTGGCCGGAGGCGTCCGCGCCGAGGCACGTTCAGCCGCCGGAAGGCTTGAAGGCCGCGGCGGATCCCGTTAGTCTTTCGGTGAATTGAATCCCATGCCCCGCTTGTGGAAACGGCTCCGCGGGAAGATCTGGTGGAGGTTGAGAATTCCTTTTGTGTCATGGTGAGGAGTGCAGGCATGCGTAAGTGGACCCTCGTCGGCGCCGCCATCGTGGTTGTCACGATCATCGTCGTGGCCGGCGTCGTGCTGAATATCAACTCGCTCATCGCGCGCAACAAAGATTACCTGATCGGCCAAGCGGAGCAGGCGCTAAACCGCAAGCTCAAAGTGGGCGAGGTGGAGGCGACTTTTTGGAGCGGTATCGGCGTGCGCCTCAGCGATTTCGCCATGTCCGAAGACCCAGCCTTTGCCCCGGAAGATTTCGTTCGCGCCCGCGATCTGCAAGTCAATCTCAAGCTCTGGCCGTTGTTGCGAAGAGAAGTCGAGATCAAGAGGCTCATCCTGCATGATCCCGTCATCCGCGTGATCCGGAGCCGGACGGGAGACTTCAATTTTTCGACGATCGGCAAGAAGCCTTCGGAAAAGCCGGGCGCGCGAGAAAAAAAGTCTGGAGCCAAAGAAAGTCCGGGAGCGTCGCCCGCGTTGCTGGTATCTTTGATCGATATTTCCGGCGGCGATCTCCGCTACATCGATCGCGCCGACGGCACCGATTTGCAGCTCCGTCAAATCGATCTCAAAGTCGAAGACCTCGACTTCAACCGGCCGTTTGACGTCAAGCTTGCCGCGGCGATTTACGCCGACAAGCAGAATTTCAATCTCAGCGGCACGATCGGGGCGCTGCGCTCGGACGGAGATTGGACGCAGATTCCTCTCAACGGCGAGCTGAATATCGATTCTCTCGATCTCACGCGCTTGAAGACGGCGTCGCCCAAGCTGCGCAACGCGCTGCCGCGGGAATTCGATCTTTCGGGAATTTTTCGCGCAAAAAGCCTGCGCTTCAAGGGCACCCTCAAAGATTTTGCCCTGAACGGCGATCTCGAAGGCACTCAGGGCGCAATCCGCTTCGGTCAAGGCTTTCACAAGCCCGCCGGGGTGCCGCTGACGTTGACGGCGGACGCGCGCTATAGCGGCAATAGGATCGCGATCCGCAAAAGCGCGCTCAAGCTTCATACCTTGGAGCTCGCGAGCGCCGGAGAGATCAATCTCGGCGACGCCGCTGCCCTTAATCTATCGATCGATTCCAAACCGGCGGCGCTGGAGGGCTGGGACAAGCTCGTCCCCGCCGTGGAGCGTTATCATCTGAAAGGAACCATGGAGATTCAGGCGACCGTGCGCGGCGCGGTCGGCACAGGCGCGGCGCCGCAGATGCAAGGCACGGTGACTTTAACCAACGCCAGCGCCCAGCCGCCGGATTTTCCCAAGCCGATCGAGAATCTCGACACCATCATTAAATTCGCCGGCCAGCGCGCCGAGATCCGCGACATGACGCTGACCTTGGGCCGATCGCGCATCCAGCTTGCGGCCGCCATCGAAAAGTTCGCGCCGCTCACGTTAACCTACAAGATGGCGACGTCGGAAATCTGGCCGGCGGACTACACCGCCGCGCTCAGCGAAGCGCGCAAGACCGATGTCATCCGCGACCTGCGGAGCGAAGGGCGATTCACCGCGGCCGGCGCCAATATGGCGTACCAGGGAAAGCTCAGCTCCGCCGTGGGCTCGCTGTATAACGTCGGCTACAAGGACTTGGAGGCGTCGCTCACGCTGGCAGACAAAGTCGCCAATATCGAGCGCCTGCGCGTCAACGCATTGAGCGGTCAGATCCAGGCGCAGGGTCAATATGCGTTCAAAAATCCGACGCCAAGCTTCTCGGCCGCCACAAAGCTTCAGGGGATCGACGTGAAAGAGCTTTACAGCGCGCTTGACGCCAAGGCGGAGCGCGATATCCACGGCCGCATGAATGCGAATATGAAGCTCTCGGGCAGCGGCAAAACCTGGGAGGAGATCAAGCCCGCTCTGCGCGGCCAAGGCGACGCCGAGATCATTCAAGGCGTCATCTATAACTTCAACATTGCCGAAAACGCGCTCACCGGCATCACCGGCATTCCCGGCTTGACCAATCTCCTCAGCCCGTCGCTACGAAAAAAATATCCGGAAACCTTCACCGCCAAAGACACCGAGTTCAAGGAGCTCAAGACCCAAGTCGACATCGCGGACGGCCGCATCAATCTGAAAAATATCCGCATGTCGGCCGCCGAGTTCGTCGTGGTCGGGAGCGGTTGGGCCGATTTCAACCGGCGCGTCGAAAGCCGCGCCACGCTGACTTTTTCGCAGCGGCTGTCCACCGATCTCGTCCACTCGGCGCGCGAGACCAAGTATTTGCTGAATAACCAGGGGCAGTTGGAAATGCCTTTTTCCGTCAGCGGTCAGATGCCCAACGTAAAAGCCCAACCCGATGCCAGTTATCTCGGACAACTGGTGCAACGTAATTTCATGCGCCGCGGAGCCGAAGAGCTGCAAAACCGCTTGTTGGGACGGCCGGAGCGCGCCGACGAGAGCGCGATCGCGCCGGAAGATGAGAACAGAAAAAAGAAAAGGTCGACCGAAGATCGTATCCGCCGCGGCTTGGAAAATCTTTTCCGGCGTTGATTCATGATGCACCGCTGAGATTTTAGCGCATTTGTCCACGCTCGTCTCAGATCAACGAGCCCCACCATTATCAGCGCCGTCGCCGCATCCACTCCGATACTGCCACAGATTTGATACGGGCCGACCACGAGGTGCTGTCGCGCATGCGAGACAGCGAATGAAGCGCGCCGAAACAATTCCAGACAGAAATGGCCGCTTCGCGGTGATTTTCGACGCGGAAGCGCATTTCGCTGCAGTAAAAATCGCTGTCTCGCCGCGACAAGTTGCAACGATTACTGGCATGTATTTTGTGTCTCGACACAATCGCGCGTTCGCTCTCCGGCGCGTGAGATCGCTCGGCGTCTTCCGCGCCGGCGCCCACACCAAAATGAAGCCGCTTTTCTTTGTTTCTTTTGCAACCATGGGACTGATGCTGCTTTATCCCCACGCGAGCAGCACGGCCGAGCCGGGGAAACATACGGCGACGCGCGTGGGCCGAGCGCCCGCAGCGCCGGCGCAGCAAGGAAGAATGGCGGCCACGCGCATGATGCTTCTCGAGCGCAAGAGGGCCTTGCGCGAGCAACTGCAGAAGTCGATGCCGCTTCATGAGGAAAAAATACGGAATCAGAACGACGATTATGAAATGAAAAGAGAAATGTATGAGAAGAATTTGATTTCGAAAAATGATGTCGACCGCAGCGAGCAAGCTCTCGCGGGCGCGCAGCTCGATGCAGGAAAAATCCGCGAGTGGATCGCCGAGGACGACCGCGCCCTGGCGCTCACCGCCGAAGCCGCCGAGGAATCGAAGGGACTACGGCAGGGGCCGAAAGCGGATTTGGCGAGAGCCGCGCTCATCCGCTTCGATGGGGCATCGAGCTGGTCCATACACGCCTTCGAGAAGATCGAAAGCTTTTTTCGCCGCCAGTTTGGCAAGCCGCCGCCGGTCAGTGCCATGGGTCAATCGGACACGCACGATCGCTTGGGCCTCGATCACCGTGACGCCGTCGACATCGCGGTGCGCCCGGACAGCGCGGAAGGGCGCGCATTGATGGCGTATTTACGACGGGCAGGAATCCCGTTCACCGCTTTTCGCGGCAGGCTGTCGAGCATATCCACCGGCGCGCATATCCACGTCGGCCGGCCTTCACCGCGCCTGCTCGAGGTGAAGCAGCAGCGGGAATCCGCGCAGGAGAGAAACGAGAACGGAGAGCACGGTTAGCTGCGCGCGACCGTCGCGCCGCCCTTGATCTCGCCGCGCATATTTAAGCGCAGACCTTCCCGGCGAAGCGTCACAGCGCCTTGTAAGCCAGCCGTTTCATTTTCTGGGTATTTTTGCCTTCAATGCGCAGCAGTCCTGTGGCGGCGACTCTTTTGGGCGAGTGCACGTCGCCTTCGTTATAGATGTGCGCCATGCCGGGTTTCAGAGTGTAGACTTTGGCGCGGCGCACTTTCCCCGGATTTGCTTCGGCAGCCGGCTGGACGATTTCCCAGTCGCTCATCTCGGTCTCGCCGAATGCCTGGCCGTAGATCGCCCAGGAGGCGCCGTGATCGTGCGGATTGGCTTCCCGGGCATCGCGGTTGACGTGGGCGCAGACACAAAAGCCCAGTTCGGGGTCTTCATAGATCACTTGGCGGTCGGGAGTATTGTCGTTGACGTAGGCGTTGATAAACTTCTCGTCCTTGAGCGCCTCCTCGACCAAGGCGCGCACTTTTTCGCGGCCGGCGCGACTCGGGTCGTGCCGGAGAATATCGCGAACGTCCGAAGCGAAAGTATCGAGCGTAAAATTCATAAGTTCCTCCGTGCCGCTGCCAATAGATTTGAACTATGCAATGTGATCGGCTATTTCGCCGGCCATAGCGCGGCGACCTCCGCAGCAGTGGCGATGTCGAAGTGAGTCTGCTCCATCAACTTTAGAGCCAGCTCGTGCAATTCGCGGCTGCGCGAGCCGACGCAGTCGCGCAGCACGACGACGTCGTAGCCGAGATTGCGCGCGCTCCGGGCGGTGCCCTCGACCCCGCCTTCAGTGGCGACGCCGCCGATGAGGATCGTACGCACGCCGTTGCTGCGCAGCATGAGATCGAAGTCGGTGCCGACAAAGCCGTCGGGACGGCGCTTTTGAAACACGATGTCCTGCGCTTGGGGCTCAAGCTCCGCGACGATCTCGCGGCCGTGAGGATCTTCTTTTTCGGCGAGCAAGGCGCTCGGATTCGCCGCCTTGGCCCGCTTCATGCGCACGCGCACCCAGACGCCGGCTTCTTCTTTGCGTAAATCGAAAGCGGTTTGCACGGAATAGAAAACCGGCACGCCGCCGGCGCGGGCGCGCGCCGCCAGCATTTTCAAGTTGGCCAGGATGTCTTTGTAGTTGAAGGCGTTGGGCGCGATGGCGTTTTCCATGTCCCAGAGCAACAGGGCCGCATGTTTGGCGTCGGCCAGCTCGGCCAAATTTTCCGGAATGCGTTTGCCGTGAAATTCGAACATGGGTTCACCCTCCGTCCACGCGCTCTGCCCGGAGCATACTCGCAGAAAAGCGCCAGCGTCAATGGGTCGTCCCGTCCGGCGCAGACGCACAGGTGCGGTGCATTTGTTCGCAGTGGGGTGCGTGATGATATTGACAACCGGACAAAAGCGGCGATGCTACAGAAAAGCTTTGGACCGAGGTAAACATGGACAGCACGGTTACCGAAATCGCGCAGACGTTTATCGCATCTCGACGTTTCACGCCGGCTTCGGCATACAATTCAATCAGTTTCTGATCAACGCCCACGACGGCGCGGCGGTGATCGAGAATCTGGCGCGCTTTCTCGAGAACTCTCGGCGGCGCCGATAGTATTCTCTGCGGATTCGCGATGAAGCTGGTGGTTAAGAAGTACTCGGCGGATTGTTTGGACGATTGCGTGGCGCTTTTAGCCGACGCGTTCGCGACCAATCCGCTTCATCTGTCGGCATTCGGACCCGAGCGCCTCGATCAGAATCGCGCGTTCTTTCGCATCGGCCTGCGGCGCATGTTCGTCGGCCAAAGCTTCATGGCGCTGCGCGACGGCATGGTGTGCGGGTACGTGCATTTCAATCCGTCGCCCCATTGTCTCCCGGCGCCGGAAGAGGTCCCGACCGTGGTGGCGACGCTGCTCACCCCGTTGGGTGAGGCGGTGCCGCAGGTGATTCGCTGGTTCGCGCGCTGGTGCCGGCTCGACCCCGAAGATCCGCACCTGCACCTCGGGCCGATCGGCGTGGCGCCGGCGCTGCAGGGACATGGCATCGGCACCGCGTTGATGCAGCGCTACCTCGAACAGCTCGAACGGGAAAAAACCGCCGGCTATCTCGAAACCGATCGGCCCGAGAACGTCGAATTTTACAAAAAATTCGGCTTTGCCGTCCGCCGGGTCGAGGAACTGATCGGCACGACCACCTGGTACATGTGGCGCCCCGCGCAGCGCTAAGCCTCGACCATCTCGCCGGAAGCGACACCGTCTTTCAATGCAGCGGATTCCCGCCGCTTTCGACGACCAAGACTTTGACCTGGAAGTCCAAAGTCTTGCCGGCGAGAGGGTGATTGAAGTCGAGCACGACGGTATCGTGCTTTACCTCGTGGACATGGATCAACAGATCTTCTCCCTGCGGCCCGCGGGCGCTGAGCGGCGTGCCCACTTGCGGGTCGCTTACCGGGAGATCGGTCTTGGGAACTTCTTTGAAGCCCTTCGGATCGACTTTCCCATAGCCATCCTCCGGTCGGACTCGAATGGTTTTTTCCTCGTTGACGGCCATGTCCGCCATGCCCTTTTCTAGTCCCGCGATAATTTCGTGCTGTCCGTGCGTGTACGTGACCGGCTCCTTGCCTTTGTTCGATTGCAGCGTTTCGCCGCTCTCATCGGATACGGTGTATTCAAAATGGACCACAGATCCTTTGGCGATCATTTTATTTTCCTCCTATGATTCTTGATTCGGAGAACAGGGACAAAGTCAGGCGAGGCGCAG
This sequence comes from uncultured delta proteobacterium, assembly GCA_963745035.1. Taxonomy (GTDB): domain Bacteria; phylum Desulfobacterota; class Binatia; order UBA9968; family UBA9968; genus DP-20. Next base: position 262,837 of record CAVUVW010000014.1, read on the forward strand.
CGCGCAGCGTTTTCTGCTTTCAGTGTATACCCGGAAAAATCCGACTCAACCGCCGGGCGCAATTTTTTTGAATTTCTGCAACATTCGTGGCGCGCTTCCGTGCGGCATTCTCGCCGGAGATTTGGTAACTCGACTGAAATGAGCGGAAGTGTGTAAGTGATGCGAGCGGCGCGGCTCAAAGTTACAGGAAGATGCTGATATTCTTCGCGCTCAACACCGCCTGGTCCAGGATGATCGTCCGCCGGGCGATCTTGAAGGCGTCTTCGACGCGGCGCAGCACGTCGCGGCGCGCGCCGACGAACATGTCCTGGTCGGCTTCCATGCGCGTGCGGTAAACGAGAAAATTCGAATGCGCTTCGATGTTGCGGCCGTCGTCTCTTTTGACGCGGACGTTGGTGATCAAATGGCGGGTGCGCGACGGCGGCATCTCGGCCCAGGCATTTTTCGCGTACACCCGCTCTACGCGGATGCGCAGGCTCTCTTTATCGTCGTCGAAGTAATAGCCTTCGCCGGGTTGGGCGAGCTCGTCGGACAAATTTTCCGGCCGTTCGAAGCGGGTTGTGCCGGATCGGCATCCAGTAGCGGACATCGTCGGTGAGCAATTCGAACCATTCGCGGAGTTTTCGCTCGTCCAATAATTCCGCTTCGCGATAATAAAAATCTTCGATGGCGCGGCGCAGCTCGTCAGCCATTTTGCGCGTCCATGATCTCGCTCCAACGGTCCGCTTGCAGCACCCTTGCCCAGTGCATGTAGAAGCTCAGCTGATTGTTGTCGCTGAAGCGGCTCCTGATTTTTCCCGGAAGCTCGAGCTCGAGGGGCGGCTCGTTGCCGCTCATCCGGTAATTGGCGGGATAGCGTCGCCCGATCGAACTTTTCGCCGCGCCCGTCACTTGAATCCAATTGTCCATGTCGTCCTGCTCGAAAACGCCGCTTGGGCTGAAGCGGTATTGCGAAACGAAGCGCATGGCGTCCTTGATCTCGGGAGAGGCAGCGTGGTCGACGATCGCCCAGCTCCAGATCTCCATCTTGTCCGGACCGCGCGGCTGCCAAACGCGAATCGTGCGCGTGAGCCAATGCACCGACAAGTTGGGAAACACGGTTCCGGCGGAAGGCGAGATCTGCCGCGCGCGCACGGCGCCAAGCCGGCGCTCGATTTCCTCAGCGTGCTCTTTCATGTAGACGACCAGGCGATCATCGGGCTGCGCGAACCACGGACCGCTATCGGGCGGCGTGAGCCACGAGACCAGGATATGGCCGTTGGCGCAGGCGATCTGGCAGCCTTTGTTCCATTGTCTCGTCTGGCTGGTTGTCGTATCGACGCCGAGCTCGCGCGCCGAGCCGTGGGTGGAAGTGATGTGATAGCCGTCGCCGCCGAAGTTTTCCGCCGCGGTTTTCCAGTTGGCGTCGAGCACCCAGCGGTGCGGTCCGCTCACTTCGGTGCCGCCCGTGCGGCGGTCGAGAAGAATGTCGAGATACCAGGCCATGTCGCCCAGGTAGTCGAGCAATCTCGGTGCGTCGGCATCAAAAGTTGCAAAGACCAAGCCTTTGTAGCTGTCGAGCTGCGCAGCCGGAATCAGTCCCCAGTTTTCCCGCTCAAGGCCCGGGAAGGCGTCGATCATCGGCACCAGCGCGAGCTTGCCGTCGGTGGTGTACGACCAGCCGTGGTAAGAACAGGTAAAAAGCTTGGTATTGCCGCGGTCGGCGCGACAGACGCGGTTGCCGCGATGGCGGCACATATTGAGCAGCGCGTGCAGCTTGCCGGCCATATCGCGGCACAAAATGACGGGCTCCTCGCCCATGTAGCGGGTGACGAAGTCGCCGGGATTGGGAATCTCGCACTCATGACCGAGGTAAAGCCAGCAGCGGGAAAAGAGCCGCTCGCGCTCGAGCTCGTATACCTCGCGGTCGGCAAAAATGCGGCGGTCGATGAGACCGGCTTCGGGATCGACGAGAGACTTGATGTTCATTGCGTCACACCCCTGTGCTCGATTGTCGCAATATACCGTCTTGTTGCGTCAAGCAAGCGCGACATTCGCTGGGGTCTAAGTATATCAAACTGTGAGACGTACTCTATTTTCTTATCTTGCTTTCACGAAGAGCATCGGTTCGAGCGACGCCCGCTCTCGCCGCCAGAAATTCTCTCGCGCTGCGTTGTGGGTTCTCGCTCCCGCAGCGAGTGCTTGAGACCGGTCCGAATCAGGTGTAATAGTCCAAGACGATGTCTTGAAAGCGCGACAATCTTCGCAGCGCCGCTATCAGGATAATTCCAAATCCATTCACGAATCACGAACGGAGGGTTACCGAGTATGACTGCCGAGGCCGAGTACGCCGCGGTGCCGATCAACGTTATTGTCAACGGGATCCGGTGCGACGCCGCCGTCGAACCGCGCACACTGCTGGTTTATTTTCTGCGCGAGCAGCTTGGGCTCACCGGGACCCACGTCGGCTGCGACACGAGCCAATGCGGCGCCTGCACCGTGCATTTGAACGGGCGCGCGGTGAAATCCTGCACGGTTCTGGCCGTTCAGGCCAACGGCGCCGAAGTGAAAACCATCGAAGGGCTGGCAAGCGGCGACAATTTTCATCCCGTGCAGGAAGGTTTTCGTGAAAAGCACGGCCTGCAATGCGGCTACTGCACGCCGGGGATGATCATGACGGCGGTGCATCTGCTGGAGACCAATCCCGATCCGAGCGAGGACGAGATCAAGCACGCCCTCGAAGGCAATCTCTGCCGCTGCACCGGTTACGTCAACATCGTCGAATCGATCAAATGGGCCGCGGACAGAATGAGAAAAGGATAACTTATGGTCGTAAGATTGGCTCTTACTAATCGTCCGAACTCACGCCTCAGGCCTCGAGCCTCGCGCCTTTCTCTCGCTACCGGAGACAAAAATGTTTCCCGCTAGCTTCGGCTACGTCGCGGCGCGCTCCGTCGAAGAAGCGCTGGAGCTGATGGCCAAGCACGGCGAGGAGGGAAAACTGCTTGCCGGCGGCCATAGTTTGCTTCCGGCGATGAAGCTGCGCCTGCAAGCGCCGCGCATGTTGATCGATCTCGGCGCCGTGGCGGGGCTGCGCGGGGTGCGGCAGGACGGCGCCGAGCTGGTGATCGGCGCGCTCACGGTTCACGCCGACGTGGCCGTCTCCGAGCTGGTGCGCAAGCATCTGCCCGGCCTCGCCGAGGCCGCTGCGGTGATCGGCGACATGCAGGTCCGCAACCGCGGCACCATCGGCGGCAGCGTGGCGCACGCCGATCCGGCGGCCGACTTGCCGGTGATCCTGACCGCGCTCAACGCCTCGTTCACGGTCCAATCGGTGGGCGGCAGCCGGACGATTGCAGTCGACGATTTTTTTACGGATTTTTTCACCACGGCAATGAATGCCGACGAGATTCTTACCGAGATCCACGTGCCGGTACCGCCCTCGGGCAGCGGCACAGCCTACGCGAAACTGCCGCATCCCGCTTCGGGCTACGTGGTCGTGAGCGCCGGTGCATGCATCACGCGTCAGGCCTCCGGCACTTGCGGCTCTGCGCGGGTGGCCATCGGCGGTCTGGGCAGCGGTCCGGTGCGCGCCATCGCGACGGAATTGGAGCTGCAAGGAAAACCGTTGACGCCGCAAGTGATCGCCGCGGCCACGGCAAAAGCGGCGGATGAGACCGATCCGGTGGAAGATTCTTACGCCGGTGCGGAATATAAAAAGCACGTCGCCGCCGTGTACGCGCGCAAAGCGATCGAGGCGGCGGTAGAAAGAACCGCGGCAAACTAAAAAGTTTCTGATTCCCTCTCGCGGAGCGAGAGGAAGTAAGAGAGACAACTATGACAACCGACCATACTCACGACGGGCTCATCGGCGCTTCGCCGAAGAGAGTGGAGGACCCGCCGCTGATCACCGGCAGAGGATGCTACGTGGACGACATCCAGTTTCCCGGCATGCTCCACCTGGCGTTTCAGCGCAGCCCCTACCCGCACGCGAAGATTCTTTCCATCGATGTCAGCAAAGCCAAGGCGATGGCCGGCGTCGAAGCGATCATCACCGGCAACGATCTCAGCGAAAAGCTCAATCTGGCGCCGTCGCAGGTGCTGCCCAACATGAAAATTCCGCCGCATCCGGTGCTCGCGCGCGGAGCGGTGCACTGCGCCGGGGTGCCGGTGGCAGCAGTGGTGGCGCGCACTCGGGCGCAGGCGCACGACGCGGCCAATGCCATCGAGGTCGAGTACGAGGCGCTGCCCGGAGTTTCCAACGCCGAGGACGCGCTCAAAGCGGGCGCGCCGCTGGTGCGCGAAGAGCTCGACAGCAACGTCTGCTACACCATGACCAAGAACGGCGGCGACGTCGACAAAGCCTTCGCCCAGGCCGATCATGTGTTCACCATGCACATCGCCAGTCCGCGCCAGGTCGCGCTTGCCATGGAGCCGCGCGGCATCGCCGCCAAACCCGATCCATTCGGCAACGGCCTTACCGTTTGGCTCTCCACCCAGGGGCCGCATCGGGCGCGCGCCGAGATCGCCAACACTCTGGGTTTTCCCGAGCACAAAATTCATTTGATCGCGCCGGATGTCGGCGGCGGCTTCGGCAGCAAGGGCCCGGTGTATCGCGAAGACATCGTCGCCTGCTATCTCGCGCTCAAGCTGCGCAAGCCGGTCAAATGGGTGGCAACGCGCAGCGAAGATTTCATCACGACGATTCAGGGGCGCGATCAGGCGATGACTTCCGAGATGGCGCTCAGAAAAGACGGCAAGATTCTCGGCCTGAAGGTCAAAGTCGTCGCCAATCTGGGCGCATATCTTCACGCCAGTACGGCGGGCCCGCCGCAGCGCATGCTCGGCATGGCCTGCGGCAGCTATCAAATCCAGGACTGCCGGGTCGAGATCGTCGCCGTTTTCACCAACACCTGTCCCACCGGTCCCTATCGCGGCGCCGGCCGGCCCGAGTCGGTGCTCAACATCGAGCGTCTGCTCGACAAGGCGGCGGCGGTTTTGGGTATGGACCGGCTGGAAATCCGCCGCAAGAATTTCATTCAGCCCGAGCAGTTTCCCTACACCACCGGGACCGGCGTCGAGTACGATTCCGGCGATTTCGAAAAACCGCTGCGCGAAGCGCTCAAGATGTCCAACTATGAGGAGCTTTTGCGCCAGCGCGACGAACGGCGCAAACGCGGCGAGCTGGTCGGGGTCGGCTTTTCGACCTTTGTCGAGCCGAGCGGCGGCGCCGGTTTCGAAAGCGGCGCGGTGCGGGTGGAGCGCACCGGCGAAATCACCGTGCTCACCGGCTCGAGCTCGCACGGGCAGGGACACGAAACCTCATGGGCGCAGATCGCCGCCGAGTTGATGAAAACGTCTTTGGAGCATGTGACGGTTTTGCACGGCGACACTCACGTGAGCCAGCAAGGCACCGGCACCTTCGGCAGCCGGAGCGCGGTGGTCGGCGGCGGCGCTCTGGCGATCGCGGCCGAGCGCGTGATCGAAAAAGCCAAACGCATCGCGGCGCATCTCGTCGAAGCCGCGCCGGAAGACATCGTTCAAACCGACGGCGGCTTCGCGGTGAAAGGCGTTCCGGAGAAAAAAATAAGCTGGCGCCAAATTGCCGGGGCCGCCTACAGCGGTCGACTGCCGAAGGGCATGGAGATCGGCCTGCAAGAGACCGCTTTTTTCGACCCCAAGCGCGAAGCCTGGGGCTTTGGCACCCACATCGCCCTGGTGAGCATCGACCGCGATACCGGCAAGCTGACGATCGAAAAATTGGTGCTGGTCGATGATTGCGGCGTCGTGATCAATCCGATGATCGTCGAAGGGCAGATCCACGGCGGCGTGGCCCAAGGGCTCGGCGAAGCGCAGCGCGAGCAGATGCTCTACGGCGAGGACGGGCAGGTGCAGACCGGCACTTTTATGAACTACGCGATCATGCGCGCCGCCGACATGCCGCCGATGATCTTGGGCGAGACCATCACGCCCAATCCCTTCAATCCGCTCGGCGTCAAGGGCGTCGGCGAATGCGGCACCAACGGCGCGCCGCCGTCGGTGGCCAACGCGCTGATCGACGCGCTTGCGCCGCTCGGCATCGACCATATCGACATGCCGTATACCGCGCCGAAGCTCTGGCAAGCCATTCGAACAGCCGAGGGAAAGAGTTAAACAGGAACAGGTCAAAACAAAATTGCGGTCCCAAAGCGAAGGGCTGTGGAATCACTCCACAGCCCTTCGCTTTTTTACGGTCGTTGTGCGGGCTGTTTTTTCCCGGGGAGCCGACGCGAATCGTGACTCAACTTGCTGTTTGCGAATTTTCTCCGTTGGAGGGGGTCCGCAAGCATTTTAGCTCGATCCTGTGTCATTTATTGACAAATATTGCCACTGAGTAGCACCGTGCGCTCGCAATACGCGGGAACGGACGCAGGGGAGGTCCCTGGCATCTTCGTTGCTTCCTGAAGCTCAAAAACACTGACGTCCATGAGTTCGCGGTCAGATCGAGGTGACAGCAACTCCTTATTTTGACCGAAAATCGTGAATCGTTCGGAAATGTGCTTCAACAGATTTGGCGCGAGTCCACTCGGATTCAACAAAAATGATCTATCCCAGCCAGCGCCGAAACATCTGCGAGCTATTTCGAAGCGGTCCGATCGCGAACATGGCACCGAGGTAATTTGGAATGAAAAAGACTAGGGAAGATTTGAGCACGACAGAGACGGAACCCACAAAACTCGGCTGGTTTTTGAGCGATCCCGCCGACCATGCGCAAGCGAATGAAGCCTCGGAATTGGAAATCACCGAGCGCGCATGGGTTCAGGAGCAGTGCCAGGTCGCCGTGGAATCGGCCCCGAACGGCATCTTGATTATCGATCAGAACGGAAACATTCGTCTGGTCAATGCGCAAATCGAGCAATTGTTCGGTTTTACCCGAGCGGAGCTGATCGGCACTCCGGTGGATATCTTGTTGCCCGAGCGCTTTCGGGTTCAGCCCGGAGGCGAGCGGGAGAGTGTTCTCGTCGCCCAAAGCATGACCATAGGCGAGCCCAAAGAACTCTACGGCTTGCGCAAAGACGGGGGCGAGTTTCCCATCGAGATCAGCGAGAGCCCGATCCATACGCCGCGGGGAAAAGGTATCCTGGTGTCGATCGTCGACGTGACCGAGCGCAAGCGGGTCGAATCGGAGCTCAAACGCACGGCCTTTCACGACGCCTTGACCGGTCTTCCCAACCGAACGCTTTTCTTCGACAATCTTCTGCGTCTCAACGCGGCGGCGAAGCGGCACGGCCATCATCCGTTCGCCTTGCTGTTTTTGGATCTGGATCGGTTCAAGGTGATCAACGACAGCCTCGGTCACATGACCGGTGATAAGCTGCTGGTCGAGATGGCGCAACGATTGGTCGAGTGCACGCGCGAAGAAGATACCGTGGCGCGTCTCGGGGGTGACGAATTCGCCATCCTGCTCGAGCAAATACGCGGCCCCCAGGACGCGGTTCGCGTCGCCGAGCGGGTGCTCGAAAGATTTGCCGATCCGCTGGTGCTCGACGACATCGAGGTGTCGGTGGGAGCGAGCATCGGCATCGCTCTCAGCCTCACGGGCGAGGGGCAGCCGGAAAATCTGCTGCGCGATGCCGATATGGCGATGTATCAGGCCAAGACCAAACACTCGGGCTATCAGATCTTCGACGCGCGCATGCACGCCCGCGCCCTCGAGCGAATGAAGCTCGAAATCGACATGCGGCGCGCTATCGAGCGAAGCCAGATTCATCTGCATTACCAACCGATTGTTTCGCTCGATACCGGCAAGCTTGCCGGCTTTGAGGCGTTGGCGCGCTGGCAGCACAATGGGCGGGGCGCTATTTCACCGGCGAAGTTCATGCCGCTGGCGGAAGAATCCGGCTTGGTGGGCCGGCTGAGCCGCGCGGTTTTGCAGCAGGCGTGCAGTCAAATGCGCCAATGGCGTGACGGCTACCCGCTCGACGAGGAGTGCTTTATCGGCGTGAACGTTTCGAGCAAGCTGCTGACTCACGGCAACTTGATCGAAGAGGTCGATGCGGTGCTGCACGAGACCGGATTGGACCCGCGCCACCTGCGCCTTGAAATCACCGAGAGCGCGATCGCCGAAAATGCCCGCGCGGCGGCCCATACCCTGGCGCAATTCCGGAAGCGCAAGATCAAGATTTGTCTCGATGATTTCGGCAAAGGTTTTTCTTCGCTCAATTATCTGCACCGCTTCCCCATCGACGTGCTGAAAATCGACCGCTCCTTTGTCCGCAGGCTGCGCGCCGACATGGGTAACGACAGCGGCAAAAAACGGCTCGAGATCGTCCGCACGATCGTCGCCATGGCGCAAATCCTCGGCATGCAAGTCGTCGCCGAAGGCGTGGAAGTGACCGACCAGTTGAGCATTCTGCGGGAACTGGGTTGCGAGTTCGGCCAGGGCTACTTGTTCTCTCCGGCGCTGGATGCGCCCGACGCGGTGCGCTTTTTCAACGCGCCGGCATTGCTGTCCTAAATACTCTCGCGGACGGGGCGCCGCGCTCTCGCGCAATCGGCGCCGACAAAGCCGTCGCCCATCCCGGCGCGTCACAAAACAGACACTAGCGGTCATTCCGGATAATCTTGTGCTGCCGCCCCGGCGGAGATGTAGCCGCGGCGCAAATCGCGTTCGACGAGGCTTTTGGGCCGTTCCCACGGCGGACCGTAGCCGCCGCCACCGCCGGTCTCGACGATGATCTGGTCGCCGGGCGCGAGCGGGTACGCCTTGCTCTTGTAAATCACTTCGGTTTCACCCGATTTTTTTACTACCGTAATCTGTCCCGATTTGCCTTCCTTGCCGCCGTGCACGCCCCAGGGCGGATACTTCACTCGATCGAACATCGCCTGAAGATCGCAGGCGCCGAGCATCAGATAGCGCTTGCGAAAACCGAGGCCGCCGCGAAATTTTCCCGCCCCGGCGGAGTCTTCGCGCAGGCTGAACTCGACGAGGCGATACGGATACATCGATTCCTGCAGCTCCACCGGAATGATGCGCGTGTCGCCGTGCGCCATGGTGCGAAACGGTCCGGCGCCGTCATGGGTCGCGCAAGCGCCCCAACCGCCGTGGCCGCTGTCGTGGCAATCGAACGGCGCGCCGTTGGCGCGCTTGCCGCGAAAGCGCACGCCCGAGAAGGTTCCAAAGTGCGCCCCGGTGACGCGCTCCGGCAATGCTTTCTCCAACGCTTTGATGATCGCATCGATCACCGTGGGGAACGGCTGGGAATAGTTGCCCATCGGCGCGGTCGGATGGGCGCTCAGGATTTTACCTTCCGGCAGAATCATCTTCAGCGGCCGAAAAGTTCCCTCGTTGGCCGGCTCGTCGTGGGCGACCAAATATTTAAACGCCACACGCGCCGTGGTGCGCCCGCCGCCGTAGTACCCGGAGTTGATGCAGCCGCGCACCTGATCGGCGATGCCGGAATAGTCGATGGTCATCTCATCGCCGGCGACCACGACTCTAACGTTGATCGGCAGGGGATCATCCGATTCGCCGTCGTTGTCGAAGAAGGTATCGTAACGGTACTCGCCGTCGGGAATTGCCCGGATCTTGGCGCGCGCCGCCGCCTCGCTCTGGTCGAGCATGGTTCGTATTGCGGCGAAGAACGTCGCGATGCCGTATTTGTCGGCCAAAGCCTGCGTGAGATCGCGGCCGAGGAAACAACCGGCATGCTGCGCCGCGATGTCGCCGAGCAGCTCGACCGGAAAGCGCGTGTTGTTCTCGATGATGCGATAGACTTCCTGAATCGGCTCGCCGTTGGACCAGAGCTTGATCGAGCGCAGCTGCAAGCCTTCCATGAAAATATCGCTGGAGCGCGGCGTGATGCCGCCGATGTCGATCCAATGCACGTTGATGGCGAAAAAGCCGATCAGCGTGTCTGAACCAGCTCCGGCGTAGATCGGCGTGTACATCACCGTGTTGTTCAAATGCTGGCCCTGGATCGCCGCGTGATTGCACACCACCACGTCGCCGCGGCGCAAGCGCTCGCGTCCATAGACGGCCAAGCCGTCGCGCACCGCCATGCCGACCGAGTCGGCGACGAACACCGGCATACCGCCGGTGCACTGCGCGATCAGCTCGCCCTCCGCGCTCACTAGCCCGACGGCAAAGTCTTTGTACTCGTAAATGTATGGACTGAACGCCGTGCGCGAGATATTGGCGTCGATCTGATCGGTGATCGACACGATGCCGTGGCGGATGACCTCGATGGTGATGGGGTCGATGAAATTATTGGAAGTGTATTCGCTGGACTTCAAAGTCATATTCGAGTTGTGATCTGCTTTCGTAGGTCAGAGTCAAATCGGCGCTCCACTATTTAACTGCCGCGTCGCACTGGATGCGGATCTCATGCAGGTCGCCGATCTCGAAGCGATCCCCCGGCCATACCACCGTCGTCGAGCCGTACTCTTCGATTACCGCCGGCCCTGCGGCGCTGAAACCCGGCGCCAACGAGTCGCGATGATGGATCTCTGCGTCAAGCCAACCGCCTGCGTTGCCGATGTATACTTTGCGCCTTTGCGCCGGCTGCGATTTCGCCGCAGCGCGCGGCAGGCGCGCGATCTCCGGCTGCTTGAGGCGGGCGAAGGCGGACAGGTGGAGCGCTTGAAACTCCGCCGGCGCTTTGGCGTCGGCGTGGCCGTAGCGCCGCTTGTAGTCGCGCTCGAAGGCGGCGCGGATCTGCTCCGGATCTTTCAGGCCCGACACTGGCACTTTGATGTTGTGCCGCTGGCCGCGATAGCGCATCTCCGCGTGGCGTTCAAAAAACACATCGCTGCTGGCAAACTCCGCCGATAACGCGGCGACGGCGTCTTTCTCCATGGCGCTAAAAGTTTCCGCCATCGACTCCGCTGCCTTGTCGTTCAGAACGCCAACAAAGGTTTTCGACGTGTCGATGCGCGCGTCGGCGAGCAGCATGCCGATGGCGGAGAAATTTCCCGGCTCAGGCGGAATCACGATGGTCGGGATCGACAATTCGTGGGCGAGCGCGCCGGAATGCAGCGGTCCGCCGCCGCCGTAGCTGAACAGAATAAAGTCGCGCGGGTCGAGACCGTGCTCGACGGAAATTTTTCGAATGGCGCCGGCCATGATCACCGTGGCGATTGAAATAATCCCGTCGGCCATCTGAATCATGCCGCTCTCGCCGGCATAATCGAGCGGCGCCGCGATGCGCTGCGCGATCGCTTGCGCGGCGGCGCGCGGATCGAGCCGCATTTCGCCGCCGAGAAAATTCGCCGGGTTGAGACGGCCAAGAACCAGATTGGCGTCGGTCACCGTCGGCTCCGCGCCGCCGCGGCCATAGCACACGGGACCGGGAGTGGAGCCCGCGCTTTGCGGCCCGACGTGCAGGCGTTTCTGCGAGTCGATCCAGGCGATCGAGCCGCCGCCCGAGCCCACTTCGACGATATCGATGACCGCGGACTTGATCGGAAAACCTTTGACGTAGCCGTTGGCGTAATAGACCGAGTTCACCGAGAAGCGGCCGTTCTCGACCAGCGCGCATTTTGCGGTCGTGCCGCCCATGTCGAAAGCGACCACGTTCTTGAATCCCAATTTCTCCGCGTAGGCGCCGGCGCCGATGCAGCCGCCGATGGGGCCGGACTCGACCAGGCCGATCGGCTGCCGGCAAGTTCGCTCGGCGGAGAGCAAGCCGCCATTGGAGCCCATCATAAAAAGCGAACCGCCGAAGCCCCGGCTCTTCAAATCGCTGTCGAGGCGCCGAATATAAGTGCTCACCTGCGGCCCGACGTAAGCGTTGGCCGCCACCGTCGAGCAGCGCTCGTACTCGTACCATTCGCGCGTCAGCTCGGTGCTGAAAGTAACGTAGGCATCCGGCAGCAGTTCCTTGAGAATCGCCGCGGCGGCTTCTTCGTGGGCCGGGTTGATATAGGAATTCATGAAAAAGACCGCCACCGATTCGACGCCGAGTTTCTTGATCTCGCCGGTGAGGTTTTTGAGCGCCGCCGTATCGAGCGGGGTCACCACTTCGCCTTTGCTGTCCATTCGTTCCGGCGCTTCGAGGCGTAGCTCGCGCGGGATCAACGGCTCGTCGCGCTGATAATGAAGATCGAAGGGATCGGGCCGGTTGCCGCGGGCGATTTCGAGAATGTCGCGAAACCCTGGCTCGTCACCAGCGCGGTCTTCGCGCCTTTGCGCTGAATCAGCGAATTGATGACCAACGTCGTGCCGTGGTTGACCAGCGACGCTTCGGCCGGTTTGATTTTGGCTTTGGTGAAACAATCGAGAATGCCGTCGACTAGATTATCGTAAGTGGTCGGGCTCTTGGCGTAAATGACGCGATGGCTGGCGTGATCGAAGGCGACCAGATCGGTAAAAGTGCCGCCGATATCGACGGCGATGGCGTAACTCATCGAAGATGACTCCCGTTCAAAAGTTCAACGGTTCAACCGTTCAAGGTTGCTTGCAAGCTCCGGCATTTTCTGACGTTGAACTTTTGAACCCTTGAACTGTTGAACGTCATGCGCGCCGCGCTTTGCCGCCGTCGTCGATGACGACGCCGTAGTCTTCGCGGGCGCTTTGGCGCGAAACAAAGCCGCGCAGCACGTCGCGCTCGACGAGCTCGATGGGGCGCTCGGCGTGGATCGCCGTAGCCGCCGCCTCCGCCGGTGGACATGCGCACGCGGTCGCCGGCTTGGAGCGGGCGATTTTCCGTTTTGTAAAGCAGCTCCGGTTCGGCTTGCCCGTTCTTGTAAATCAGCACCTGCCCGGATTTTCCTTCCTTGGCTCCCTGCACTCCCCACGGCGGGCAGCCGATGCGATCGAAGTTCGCCCAAAGCTCGCACGGCGCGAGCAGAATATATTGCTTGTCGAATCCCAACCCGCCGCGCCACTTTCCGGGGCCGCCGGAGTTTTGGCGCAAGCGAAATTCTTCGACACGGAAGGGATACATCGATTCCTGCAGCTCGATGGGAATGAGCCGAGTGTCGCCGTGCGCCATGGTGCGAAACGGGCCGGCGCCGTCGTGGGTAGCGCAAGCGCCCCAGCCGCCGTGGCCGCTGTCGTTGGCTTTGAACACCGCGCCGGTATCCATGCGCTTACCGGCAAAGCTCAGCGACGAAAAAGTGCCGAAGTGGGCGCCGGTGACACGCTGCGGCAACGCAGGTTCCAGCGCTTTGATGATGCAGTCGATGATCGTGGGAAATGGAATGCTGTAGAGCCCCATCGGCGCCGTCGCTTCGGCGCTGATCAGTTTTCCTTCGGGCAGGATCATCTTTACCGGCCCGAAACGTTCCCTCGTTGGCCGGCTCGTCGGTGGCGATCAAATATTTAAATGCGACGCGCACGCAGGTGCGGCCGCCGCCGTAGTAGCCCGAGTTGACGCAGCCTTTTACTTGATCCGACATTTCGGAGAAATCGACGGTCATCTCGTCGCCGGCGACGATGACTTTGACCTTGATCGGGATCTTTTCGTCGCGCACGCCGTCATTGTCGAGAAATGCTTCATGCTCGTAGACGCCGTCGGGAATGGCGCGGATTTTTTCGCGGGTGGCGGCTTCGCATTGATCGAGGATCATGTCGAGGGCGGCGAGAAAGGTCGGCAGGACCATATTTGTCGGCCATCGACTTGGGTCAGGTCGCGGCCCAGAAGGCAGCCGCCGAGCTGCGCTTCGATGTCGCCGAGCAATTCCAAAGGAAAGCGCGTGTTGTTCTCGATGATGCGGTAGACTTCTTCGATGGGCTCGCCCTTGGACCAGAGCTTGATCGAGCGCAGCTGCAATCCCTCCATGAAGATATCGGTAGACGAATAGGAAACCGAGCCGATGGCCGAGCCGCCGATGTCGATCCAGTGGCAGTTGACGGCAAAAAAACCGATCAGCTCATCGCCGTGCTGCTCCGGCAAAGACCGGCGTGTACATGACCGTGTTGTTCAGATGCTGTCCCTGCACCGCGGCGTGATTGCAGACGATCACGTCGCCTTTGTGCAGGTTTTCCCGGCCGTAGACTGCCAAACCGTCTTTCACCGCCATGCCCACCGAGTCGGCGACGAACACCGGCATGCCGCCGGTCGATTGCGCGAGCAACTCGCCGTCGGCGCCGACGAATCCCACGGCGTAGTCTTTGTACTCGTAAATATACGGGCTGAACGCCGTGCGCGTCATATTGGCGTCGATCTGATCGCAGATCGAAATGATGCCGTGGCGAATCACTTCCAGAGTGATCGGATCGATGTCCGCTTGCTTGCGGCGCGCTTTGCCGGTTTAGCTTTCATCCGAACTTTTCCTCACTGGAAAACTTTGCGCGATATTTTCAAGGAAGCCCCAGGTTGTCAAGCAAGCGTAATTTGGCGTAAGTACTCTTTACGGCGCGGTTGTCGCCAGTTCAGATCGAGGAGAGTCAATGATGCAATGCACGTTGGTCTACATCTCCGCTTCCCCCTTTCCAGTGGATGACAGGGGTTCGCTTTTCGTTGTAGTCGTGTTGCTCAGTCTTGGCGATACTGCCCGCAACGGCGCAGGCGCAGGAACGGCGCGCCAAACTGAGAATTTCCAACGCCGGCTTCACCATCACCGCGCTGCCGCTGCTGGCCGCCAAGGATTGGGGAATTTTCACCGCCAACGGCCTGGACATGGAAGTCATTCTCATGCAGTCGGCGTTGGTGCCGGCGGCGCTGACTCAAGGCGACATCGACTATCAAGCCGGCGTCGGCCCCGCCTCCGTAAATGCAACGATGACCGGCTTTGCAACGCGCGCCATCTGGTTTTCTTCCGACCGCATATCCTACTGGCTCATGGCAAAACCGCAGTTCAAGACTCTCGAAAGTCTCCGATCGAAAAAGATTGCCATCACGGGGCTGGGCGGCACGGTGCACGTCGCATTTCTTTTGGCTCTGGAAAAACTCGGCGTGAATCCGAAGGACTTTGTTCTGGTGTCGATCGCCGGACAGCAAATCCAACAGTTGATTTCTCTGGAGTCGGGCTTCGTCGACGCCGCGATGCTCTCGCCGCCGGTGACTCTGGGCGCGCAGAAAAAAGGCTTCTATAAAGTCATGGACGTCGGCGCCATGGTCGACATGCCGGGCGGTGGCCTTACCACGTTGGCAAAAACCATCCAGGAGCGGCCGGCCGAAACCAAGCGCGTCATCCGCTCGCTGCAACAAGCCAAGGACGAGATCAAAAAATCCAAGCCAAGAACCCTCGACCTGATTGTCAAGCTGCTCAAGATGGATCGAGAAGCCGCGAACGAGACCTACGATCAATTTCTCACGACTTTGAGCCCGACCGGCATACCGACGCGCGTCGGTATGGACATCTTGGTGAAATCCGTTCAGGCGCAGGGCCGTCATGTCGGCCGTAAAGTGGCTTTCGAAGAGATCGCCGACGACCGGCTGGCAACGGAAGTCGCAAAGGAATTGGGATACAAAGTTCCGTAGGATGATCAGAGTCGATGCCGATTGAAGTAGGCGCAACTGTTCGCCCGTAGTGCGAATCGGCCCTTCTCCCATTGAGAGACTGTGTCGCAATGATCAGAGGCATTAGGGAAAAGAGTGCGTGCGCCAGCGAAAACGGGGACGCAACGCAATAACGGTATGCTAAGGTACGTTGAAAAGAAAGGGAAAGAAATGGCGTACCGTTTTGGGGATCGAAATCAAATGGAGCTATTGCCGTCGAGCATCGAAGCGTATGTGACGAAAGAAGACCCGGTACGGGTGTATGACGCCTTTGTCGAGAGTGTGAATTTTGCGGAGTTGGGGATCGAGCTAGATGAAGAGCAAGTCGGCAACCCTGAGTATGATCCCAAAGCGATGATGAAGTTGTTGGTGTACGGGTACAGCTATGGAGTGAAGGGATCGAGAAAACTGGAGCGGGAATGCCATCATAATTTAAGTTTCCTGTGGTTGATGGGAGGATTGAAGCCCGATCACAAGACGATCGCGGAGTATCGGCGCCGGCATAAGGGAGCGCTTAGGAAGGTTCTAAAACAATGTGTGCGGTTGTGCATCAAGTTGGACTTAATAGCGGGCAATGTGTTGTTTGTGGATGGGACAAAGATACGTGCTAGTGCCGGGAGATCGAAGAGCCATGAGCGTGGGTGGTATGACAAACGGCTCCAAGAGGTCGATCAACGGATTGAGCAACTGATAGCAGAAAGCGAAAAGCTTGATCAGGCCGAAGCGAGTCAAGGATCTATGGTCAAGATCAACAAAGATCTGGGGCAAGCGGAGCGGCTCAAGGACAAGATTGAAAAGGCGTTAAAGACGCTGGAGGAGAGCGGGCGGGGCAAGGTTAATCTGACAGACCCGGACTGTGCGATCATGCACAGCGTGCAAGGGAGCCACGCCAGTTACAACGTGCAGAGCGTGGTCGACGACAAGTACGGTTTGGTGGTGCATATTGAGGCGGTCAATGACACCAGTGACGTGAACCAGTTTGCGCGCCAGATCGAGGCTGCCAATCAACGGTTGGGCAAGCGCTGCGAAGTGGGGTGCGCGGATGCTGGGTATGCTGATACCGAAGAGTTAAAGAAGATCGACGAGCAAGGAATTAAGGTAGTGGTACCCTCGCAGCGCCAGGCCTCGCATGTTGAGGAGAAGCCTTTTAGCAAGCATCGATTTAGTTACGATCAAGAGAAAGACTGCTATGTGTGTCCTGAGGGAAAAGCGCTTCATTATGTAGGGATCGACCGTCGAAACGCAAAGAAGGACTATCGGATCAGCGAACCTGGGATTTGTCAGAGCTGTGTGCAGTTCGGCAAATGCACAAGCGCCAAGCTTGGACGAAAGATCGCTCGGTTAGCCAACGAGGAGGACAAACAGAGATTCGAAACTCAGTACGTACTAGACAAAGAGGTCTATGATCGCCGTAAGGCTCGGGTGGAGTTACCCTTCGGCCATATCAAGGCCAATCTCAAGACGGCTGGCTTTATGCTGCGAGGACAAAATGGAGTCCAAGCGGAGTCGTCGTTGTTGGCAACCTGTTTTGACCTGCGACGGATGATGACCATTCTGGGGGTTAACGGCCTGATCGAAAGGCTAAGAGCATTGCCGACACCAGCATAAGGTGACTGGTTAAAGAGCGCACTTCGGCCACTTAACAACTTTCAGGAACCATCGCGGTCAATTCATGAACGATCCAGTTTATGTTCCCCGGCATTTAAGGAATTGCGACACAGTCTCGGGAGAAGGTTAGGATGAGGGCTTTCCGAAGCAGGCCTCACCCTTCCCTCTCCCAGAGGGTAACAAAAGTAGGCAAAGAGAAATCATGGCTCACAAAAAAATCTCTCGATCGCCTAAATTGGTATTTTTCCAATTTTTGTTAGCGCTCGGAGTTGTCGCGACATTTTCAACGGCTGGCGAGACTCAGGAGCGCCGTGCCAAAGTTCGCATCTCCAACGCCGGTTTCACGATCACCGCGCTGCCGCTGTTGGCGGCGAAAGATTGGGGCGTGTTCAGCGCCAACGGAGTCGACGCGGAATTGATCGTCATGAGTCCCACCCTTGCCGCGGCCGCCGTGGCGCAGGGTGATATCGACTACGTCGCCGGCGTCGGGCCAGCTTCAGTCGCTGCGACTCTGACCGGTTTGCCGTCGCGCGCGATCTGGTTTTCCTCGGACCGGATTTCGTACTGGCTCCAGACCGCGCCGCAATACAAAACGCTGCAGGATCTCAAAGGCAAGAAGATCGCGATTTCCGGCGGCGTGGGCGGGACGAACCATGTGGCGCTCTCGATCGCCTTGGAAAAGTCGGCAGTCAATCCCAAAGATTACGTGATGGTCGGAATACCTGGACAGCAGCTCCAAGTGCTCTATTCGCTCGAGTCGAGCTTCGTCGAGGCGGCTCTCTTGTCGCCGCCGCACACGTTCAGCGCGGCCCGCAAGGGATTTCACAAACTGATGGACGTCGGCGCCATGGTCGAGATGCCCGGCGGCGGCTTGACCACCCTGATCAAGACCATTCAGTCGCGGCCGGCCGAGGTAAGGCGAGTGATTCACGCCCTGCAAGTCGCCAAAGATGAGGTGCGCAAGTCGAAGCCGAAAACCGTGGAGCTCATCATTCGCCTGCTGAAAATGGATAAGGAAGCCGCTGCGGAGACCTACGACGCTTTTCAAACCACCTTGAACCCGACCGGCATTCCCAACCGCGCCGGCATCGACAACTTAGTCCGTTCGCTCCAGGCGCAGGGGCGATTTACCGACCGTAAGGTGGCGTTCAGTGATGTGGCAGATGAAAGACTCGCCACCGAGGTAGCGCGGGAGTTGGGATACAAACTGCCGTGAGGCAATTGCGAGTGGCGGCTGGGGTTGTATCTCCGCAATACTCGTCCCAAATTATGAGCGTCATTCTGAGGAGCAGTGCGACGAAGAATCTGCTTTTTTGCTTTGTCTTAGGGACCGCGTCGGAGACGAAGCAAAAGCAGATCTTTCGCCTACGGCTCAAGATGACAGAAATGGAAAACTAATGGAGGGTCTATCAAGCGACGTTCTCGTCGTCGGCGCCGGCTTAGCGGGATTCACCGCCGCCATACGCGCGGCGGAAGCCGGCGCAAAAGTTCTCTTGATCGACAAGAGCAGCGGTGAATTGGGCGACGGCAATGTCCTCATGGCGTCGGGAAGTCTGCGCGCGGGCGGCAAGAACCCGCGCACGAGCCCCGCGGAGCTGTATGACTTTGTCATGGCGGAGGGAGTCGCGTATCCGGATCTGGTCAGAGCCTGGGCGGACACATGCAACCGGGCCGTCGACTGGTTGATCGCCAGCGGCGTCAAGATCAGCGAAGACGCGCCCGGCCGGATTTGGCTCGATCAGTCCGGCGAAGTCTCGCTTGCGCCGGTTTACAAAAAGGACGTCGGCACGCGCGCGCTCACCAGCCTCAGAAAACGTTTCGATCAATTGGACGGGAAATATCTCAACCGCATCCAGGGAGAAAAGTTGATCGTTGAAAACAAACGCGTCGCCGGCGTGAGCGGCAAACGCGATGGCGCTGAAATCCAATTGCGCGCGCGCGCGACGATCCTTGCTACCGGCGGTTTCAGCGCCGACAAGGAAATGGTGCGTCGGCACATCGGACCAAATGCCGACCAGTGCAAGCTGCGCGGCTCCAAGCAGGACACGGGCGACGGCTTGCGCATGGCGCTCGAAATTGGCGCCAAGGCGGTCAACTTGAAATTTTTCTACGGGCATCTGATATCGCGGAAAGCGCTCGTCGACGATCGGTTTTGGCCTTATCCGCGTCTGGACTCCTTTGTCGACGAAGGCATTCTCGTCGATCGCCGAGGCGAACGCTTTGTCGATGAAGGCCGCGGCGATGTAGCAGTGGCCAACGAGCTGGCGCGCTCGGAAGATGTGACCGGCGCGGTGTTGATCTTTGACCGGGAAAGCTGGGACGCCGCAAAGGACGACGCCTTTGCCAACTCCGTGAAAACGCCGGCGCCGAACCCGTGGCTGATGGATCACGACGGCGAGATTTTCACAGCGCCGACGGTGAAAAGGACTGGCGCAAGTTCTTGACATCGACGGTGATCGCTTGGCCGCGACCCTCCAGAACTACAATCGTGCAATCGAGTCGAGCGATTCTCAATCGCTCAAAATCCTCCGCACCGGCAAGCCGAAGCCGCTGCGCGGGCCCTTCTACGGCTTGCGCGTGGTCCCCGGCATCACGTTCACCATGGGCGGGATTTTGATCAACGGCCGCGGGGAAGCCTTGGATGAAAGCGAAAAATCGATTCCCGGTCTCTACGCCGCCGGCGACGCCATCGGCGGGCTGATGGGCGGCTACCGCGGCGGCTACACCGGCGGTTTGATGCAGGCGGTGGTGACGGGACTGCTCGCTGGTGAGAACGCTGCGAAGGTGTGAGCAAGTTACTAAGATAACAAACGAGGATCGAGGATTGAGGATGGATAATGGCGAAGAAGCTTCGAGCGATCCTCCATTTTCAATCCTCGATCCTCAACCTAACTCCCTTCCGTCTCCTCCCGGTACAAGCCCAAAGCCTCGCTCGCCGGTTGATCGGTGATCGAAAAGAGGATCGCATCTTCACCTGCGGGGTTTTCGTGGGAGTGCCATTGCCACGAAGGCACGACGAAGATGTCGGTTGTATCCCAGTTGAATTCGTTGGCGGATACTTTGGTGACTCCGCGGCCGCGAAAAGCATAGTAAACCGTCGTGCTGGTGTGACGATGGCTGCGGGTTTTCTCATTGGGCCGCAGAAGCTGCACGCGGCAGGAAAATGTCGGCAAGGTTGGGCCGCCGGTATGCGGATTGGAATATTCAAGCAGCACGCCGTCGCAGGGATCGCCCGCGCCTTGTTTGAGCGCCTGCAGGCTCGCGTTGGTCTCCTCCCAAGGGTAGCGGTAGGGCGGAGAGCGAAACGAATTTTTGATCCAAGTCGGCCGTGCATGACCAAAAACTTTTGACGAAAAATTATCCGGTCGTTCGACCGGCTGCTGGTCTTTTTTGAAATTTTCCTGAATCATGGCGCCGAAATGAGTCACCAGACGCACGTCCAAGCCGTCGAGCCACATGACCGGCTCGTCCGAGCCGTTGAAGTGATCGTGCCAAGTCCAGTTGGGCGTAGTAATAAAGTCGCCCTCGAACATCGGAAAGCGCTCGCCTTCGACGATCGTGTAGGCGTTGGGAGTGCCTTTGACGATGAACCGGATGGCCGCTGCCGTGTGCCGGTGCGCGGCCGCGACTTCGCCCGGTTTCACCAACTGCACGGAAATATGCACGGTGTTGGTCATGCCGGCGGCGAGTCCTGGATTGCGCATTTGGATGGTTCGGCGACCCGCCTCCCCCGTCGTAATCAAGTCGCCGGCGTGATTGAGGGCGTCGAAGATGTCCTTGCCTTTCCACAAATAGGGTTTGACGGTCTGCGACCATTCCGAATGCTCCCAGTGGCCTTTCAAATTTCTTTCCTTCATCCACTGACTGAGACCCTGCAGGTCCATAAACTCCTCCGTGCGGCTGGCGTAAAGCGCCAAGATACTCGTTTCATCGCAGAGGGGAACCGGCCTGTCAAGCTGAGAGCTCCAGACCTGTGGAACAGATCGGCGGCGTAGGGAAGAAGTCGCGGAGTTATCGTGGAGAACGGAAATCCTTGAACCGCAGGAGCGCCAGCAAAGGGCGCCGCGCGAGTTGCCACGCCCGTCCGGGTGGTTCCTCCGGTCGAGGAGGCGCCGGAGCGACGGAGGATTTCAGTTGCTCCAAAGCGCGATCGATGATCGTTCTGGCGGCGACCAGCGCCCAACTGTCGGCGTCGATTTTATTGGGAAAGGTCAGCTTTTCGGCGTCGAAACAGTGAGCAAAGCTATGCACCCATATCCTACGCAGCCCGTGCTCGGTTTCCAGCCATACGCAGGCTTCGGGGAGCCAGGATGCGGGACCGACGGCGTAGGAGGCTGCTCGGATGCCGCAGCCCCGGTGATTGACGGAATGGCGTAGTTCTTCGGATTGCATCGGCTGCGACCTGTGGAGTCTGACGGAATGTCCTAGTGCGCAAACCACGTACCAATCGTCGAATTTGGCATTTTTCGAGACTTTAAGGGTAGTGAACGTTTTTTGCGGCCCATGATGGGGAGAAAAAAGGTGTGGTCGGAAGCAAATTTTCGCTGATCGTTGTTCATTTATTTGCGGGTTCTCGATTGTGAAAACTGCGAGCAAGGCTTTCGAATGAACCGTCGCAACTTCGCTCTCGTCTTGGCATTGTTTGTGAGCTGTGCGTTTGCGTCAGGCTGCCTGATCGATCGGATCGGCGGTGCGTTTTCCAAAGAGCCGGAGACGCTGCCGCAGCAGGCCAGCCCATCGGCGCGAACCTTGATCGAGCAGGCGTTAAGCGGCATTGACCCGATGCACCGGGTTGATCATCACACTCATGTTTTGGCGATCGGTACGAGTGTTCCCGGTGCTTTCGTCAATCCGAAGATGCGCGCCGGAGTCAATCTCGAACGGATCAAGTTTTGGATCTACAAGAGCGCCGCGGGCATACATAACGACGAGAATGCCGACGAGGAATACGTCGCGCGGCTGCTTCGGTTGGCGCGCGCGGCCAAGCCGGGCCGATATCGCATCCTGGCTTTCGACAAACATTATAACGCCGACGGCACGGCGAATCTGGCAAAGACCAGGATGTACATTCCGAACGAGTACATTGTCGAGCTGGCGCGGCGCTATCCGGATGTTTTTCTGCCGGTTATTTCCGTTCACCCGTATCGGCGCGATGCTTTGCAGGAGCTGGAGAAATGGACCAACGCCGGCGTACGCTATCTCAAGTGGCTGCCGAATGCGATGGGCATGGACCCGGCCGATCCGGCCATCGAACCCTTCTATAAAAAAATGCGTGAATACAAAATGGTTCTGCTCTCCCATGCGGGAGAGGAGCAGGCCGTGGAAGCAGAGGAAGACCAGCGCCTGGGCAATCCGCTGCGCTTGCGCAAGCCGCTGGATTTGGGCGTGCGCGTGATCGTGGCCCATGCCGCGAGCCTCGGCGAATGCGTCGATCATGATAGCGGCGCGGCGGATAAGGCGGGTTGCTTCGATCTTTTTTTGCGGCTGATGGACGAGCCGAAATATGCCGGATTATTATTCGGCGAGATTTCCGCGATGCTCCAGTTCAATCGCATGCCCGTGCCGCTCGCCACGCTGCTCAAGCGGCAGGATCTGCATTCCCGGCTGGTCAACGGCAGCGACTATCCGCTGCCGGCGGTCAACTCGCTGATCTGGACCCGTTCCATGGCGCGCGCCGGCTTCATCACCGCGGAAGAGCGCCAAGCACTCAACGAAATCTACGACTACAACCCGCTGCTCTTCGACTTCGTCTTGAAACGCACCCTGCGCCACCCAGAAACGAAGCAGAAGCTCGCGCCCTCCATCTTCATGACTAATCCGGGGCTGGAGTGACGGAAGGACCTGAAGGTTTGGAGTAATGGAGTGGTGGAGTATTGATCGATCCTTCGTCACTCCGATTCTTCTTACTGTTGCCTACTGCCAATTGCCTATTGCCTTCTTCATCATCATCCCTTCACGCACACCACCTGGCGCAACGTATGCGCGATCTCGACTAGATCTTTTTGCGCGTTCATCACGTCATCGATGGGCTTGTAGGCCATCGGCGTCTCGTCGATCACCGCCGCATCCTTCCGGCATTCGACTCCGGCCGTCGCTTTGCAGTGGTCTTCGATCGAAAACCGCCGCTTGGCTTCGCCGCGCGACATCGCCCGGCCGGCGCCGTGGCTGCAGCTCTGAAAGCTTTCCGGATTTCCCAGGCCGCGGACGATGAAGGAGCGCGCGCCCATGCTGCCCGGAATGATTCCCAGATCGCCCTTGCGGGCGCGGACCGCGCCCTTGCGCGTGACCAAAACCATCGAGCCATAGTGTTCTTCGCGCGCCACGTAATTGTGATGGCAGTTGACCGCCGTTTCGGCGAGTGAAAACGGCGGCACTTCGCCCGACTCGGCTATCGCGTCGACCAACTGCTCCATCATCAGCTTGCGATTGTAGAGCGCGAACTCCTGTGCCCAGCTCACCGCGTCGAAGTAGTCTTCGAAGTGCTCGCTACCCTCCTGAAAATAAGCCAGGTCTTTGTCGGGCAAGTTCTTCAGGTGCTGGCGCATGTCGTTCTTCGCCATCTCGATGAAAAACATGCCGATGCGGTTGCCGACGCCGCGCGAGCCGCTGTGCAGCATGAACCAGACCTGGTCACTCTCGTCCAAACACACTTCAATGAAATGATTGCCGGTGCCGAGAGTGCCGAGATGATTCACATCGTTGCCCCGGTCGAGTTTCGGATACTTGTCGATGATCGCCTTGTAGCCGTTCTGAAGCTGGCGCCAGACGCCGATCTGCCGTTTCGGCAGCTCGCGCCACGCGCCTTTGTCCTTTCGCCCGCCGTTATCGGTCCGCCCGTGCGGGATCGCTCTTTCGATCGCCGTCCGAATGCCGCGCAAATTATCCGGCAACTGATTCGCGGTCAGCGTGGTCTGTACCGCCATCATGCCGCAGCCGATATCTACGCCGACCGCCGCGGGAATGATCGCGCCTTTCGTAGAAATCACGCTCCCCACCGTCGCGCCGATCCCCCAGTGCACATCCGGCATCGCCGCCACCCATTTATAAATAAACGGTAGCCGCGCCACGTTGCGCAACTGCTTTTCCGCCTCCGCCTCGATCGCCACGCCTTTCGTCCAGGCTTTGATCGGCACGCCGTTTTCGGCTTCGATCAACTGATAGGGTTTCTCCATAATTCAAGTCTAACGCAGCGGGGGACGTTGCTAAAGCCAAGCGGGCGCGGATCCGATAGTTCACTTCGTCCGCAAATTTGCTGTGAGGATGTCGGCGACTGGGCGAGCCCTGCTTTAATTCTCCTTGACGCTCCGCCTAAATCCGCCTATCAGTAAGGCGCGATGAATTGCTCCCTGGTACAGCGAAGTCCATGGTGATCCTGACACTCCGCAATGTGAGCAAAGTGTTCGGCAGTTCGGACAACGGGTCCGAGCAAGTTGTCGCCATGAGTGACGTGTCGCTCGACGTCAACGCGGGGGAGTTCTTTTCCATCATCGGACCCTCTGGGTGCGGCAAGTCCACGTTGCTGCGGATCATCGGCGGTTTGCTCGACGCTTCTTCGGGAGAATTGACGGTCGGCGGCGAGCCGGTCAAAGGGCCGCACCCCTGGGTTGGCATGGTCTTTCAGGAGGAATCGACGTTTCCCTGGCGCACGACTTTGGGCAATGTCGAATTCGGACTCGAAATGCGCGGTGTGCCGGTGAATGAAAGAAGAGCTAAAGCGCGCGAGATGATCCGGCTCGTCGGCCTGTCCGGCTTTGAAGAACGCTATCCGTCGGAGCTTTCCGGGGGCATGAAGCAGCGTGTCGCGATCGCGCGGGCGCTGGTCCTCGAACCGAAGATCTTGCTCATGGATGAGCCGTTCGGCGCGCTGGACGAGCAAACGCGCATCATTCTCGGCGAGGAGTTACTGCGTATCCAAGACGAGCTCAAGCAGACGATTATTTTAGTCACGCACAATATCAACGAGTCGGTGCAACTCTCCGACCGTGTCATGATCATGACCGCTCGGCCTGGTCGCGTAAAGGAACTCGTGGCGATCGACTTGCCGCACCCGCGCGATTCTTCAATAATTGCTTCGGAACGATTTGGCCGTTTGGTCGCTCAGGTCTGGAATGCGCTCAGAGAGGAATCGATCAAGAGTTTCAAACAGACGGAACAACGGCACTAAGGAGGTCAAGTGATGAAGAAACGACTCTCAGCCGTAAGGGAAAATGTCGTATTGGGCATATTGTTCCTGTGCGTCCTATTCGGAGCTTCGTCCGCATGGGCCGCCGCGGCGCGCACCAAAATCATCGTGGTGGTGCCACATCGCATCCTGTTTACTGTCGCGCTGCCGGTTTACATCGCCCAAGAAAAAGGCTTCTACAAAGAAAATAATATCGACGTCGATGCCGTCTTCACGCGCGGCGGCGGTGAGAACGTCCAGGCCGTGGTTTCCGGGGACGCCCAGATCGGTCTTGGCACGGGTACGCTGGCCGTCATTACCGCCTTCGTCAAAAAGGCACCGATCAAGATCGCCGCCGCCGAGATCACCGGCATGGACGCCTTCTGGTATGTGCAGAGCAATACTTCGATGCGCAAATTGGAAGATCTCTCCGGGAAAAAGGTCGCCTACAGCCGGCCGGGCGCTTCCAGCCACATGGCGGTGCTCGCCATCGCGGATCAGGTCAAAGCCAAAGGTTTGAAGCCCGCAGAGCCGGTTTCTCTGGGCGGCATACCCGAGGTCTACACCGCGGTGCGCACCGGCCAGGCCGATGCCGGCTGGTCTGTGGCGCCGTTTCAACTCGATCGAGTGGAGAAGGGCGAGCTGCGCGTCGTGGTCAAGGGCGAGGAGATCGCGGCGATGAAGGAGATCACCCCGCGAGTGCATTTTCTCAACAACGACTTCGCGGCGAAAAATCCCGACGCCGTGCGCGGCTTTTTCCGAGCCCAACAAAAGGCCCTCGACTACATGTTCGAGAACAAGGCGGACGCCGCGAAAATCTGGATCAAAAGAGCTGATTTGAAATTTCCCGAGTCCGCGGTGTTGAAGACCTGGGATTATTACAATCGAGCGGCGATGGCGCTGAAACCGATTCGCGGCCTGCAGGCCACCATCGAAGACGGCATCCGCAATAAATTTCTGACGCAGCCGCTGTCGCAAGCGGAGATCAACGCGCTCATCGACTTGACCTTTTTGCCGTAGGAAAATGAACGCCCACGAAGTGATTCATGAGCTTACGCTCGCCGAAAGAGAATGAATGCGAGGAGTTTCTCCCAGACTCTTCCACGCGACCCGTCATTCCCGCGCACGCGGGAATCCAGGTTTTTCCGCCCCAATTAGCCTGCATACCCGCCTCCGCTTTCGCGAGGGCATGCTTTCGAATCGCGGGTATGACGGACGGCGGGCGGTTGCGTAACTTGCTCGGAGTTTTCATGCTATGGCTCAGCAATCCGCAATTTTCGAGGAGTCGTGAAGCCCACGAAGATAAGAGAATCATGTCACTCGGCACGCATCGCGTTCTTTCGTGACTCCGAGGTGAAGTCGGATTTTGCCGATGTCTGAAAACACACGGCTCACGGCCTGGCGTTTAGGGATCATCTTCGCGGTCGTCATCGTCGCCGAGTCCGCTGTCAGATTGGGTTGGATCAGCGGCTTTTTTCTCGCCGCGCCGACGCGGGCGGCGGTGGTGCTCTGGGAGCAGATCGTCCACGGCAACGCGCTTTGGTTGACGGCGATCACGCTTTTCGAGATCGCCGCGTGTCTGCTGATTTCCACCGTGGTCGGGGTACTCGCCGGATTCTTCCTTTGGCGCTACAAGCTCATCGGCACCAGCTACGAGATGTTTCTCGCGGCGCTGTTCTCGTCTCCGGTGATTCTCGCCTATCCGATTTTTCTCGTCACCTTCGGCAGGAGCAGCGCGGCCGTCATCGCGCTGTCTTCGATCTTCGGCTTGATTCCGATCATCATCAACACCAAAGGAGCCTTCCAGAACGTCAATCCGATCCTGCTGCAAGTCGGCGCCAGCATGAATCTCACCGGCAAGCAGATGTTTCGGCATATTCTCGTGCCGGCGGTCGCGCCGGCGATCTTCAGCGGCTTTCGCCTAGCGCTGACTTACATTCTCAAATCGGTTCTCGGGTTAGAATACGTCGCGCAGGTCGGCGGCGTCGGCATGTGGCTTTCCGACGCCGCGTTCAAGTTCGAAGTCGAGGAAGTTTACGCCGGTTTGTTGGGGACGATCACCTTGTCGATCCTGTTTCTCTACTTGATCAACCGCAGCGAAGTTTTGGTGCGCAGATAACCATGGCCGGCTCCCCACAGAATGCGCTGTTCCTCGGCGGATCGATCCGGACGCCGCTCGGCGTGCAAACGCTTACGCTACTCCTGGTGATCGCCGTCTGGGAAATCATCGGCCGCACCGGCATTCTCTTCGCCGAGCTGTTTCCACCACTCGTCGAAATCCTCCAATCGCTTTGGCGCTACCTGACGACGCCGATAATTCTGCCGCACTTGCGGGCCAGTCTCTACGAAGTCGGCGGCGCGCTCGCGCTCGCAGCGCTTTCCGGCATTCCCTTGGGGATTCTCTGGGGCAGCCGGAAAAGCTGGCTGGAAATCGTCGAGCCGCTGATTCTTTATGCAGCGGTGGTCCCCAAGATCGTGATCTTTCCGGTGTTCATTCTCTTCTTGGGCATCGACGTTCACTCCAAGCTCGCCGTCGGCGCCATCGCCGCATTCTTTCCCATCTCGCTGTTGACGATCGCCGGCATGCGCGAGGTCAAGAAAGTCTATATCGACGTGGCGCGCACCGCCGGCGCCAACGCCTATCAAATCGCCACGCGCGTTTATCTGCCGGCCATCGCCGGGCAGGTTTTCACGGGCATTCGCATCGGCATGGGCGCGGCAGTGACCGGCGCGCTCTTGGCCGAAACCAAGATCGCCAAAGCCGGGCTTGGCTTCATGATCGTTGAATACTACGGCCAGTTCCGCATCGCCGACATGTACTCTTTATTGCTTTTTATTTTTATCCTGGCCGCCCTGGCCAATTGGGCGATGAAGGCTTTGTTTGCCCGGCTATCGCCGAGCGCGCGCGCCGCTCAGGATGCCGCAATGTACTTCTAACGATCGAGCGCACTATGAAAGAGCTTTTCATCATGCTGCGCCAGCGCCTGGGCACCACGCGAATCGCGCGCCGGCTTTATCGTCTGCTACCGTCGGGCAAACGCTGCAAGGAATGCCTCGTGCCGTTTCTCGGGCTCTGCTCCTTGCCGTTTCGTCTGTTACAGATCCGCCCGTCGCGGAAGAATCCCAACCTCTGCACGCTTTGATACGAGCTGGCTCCTCCGGGCGGGGAGACGCTCAACATTTCGATTTTGTTCGCCGATATCCGCGGCTTTACCGCCTTCGCCGAACAGCTCCATCCCGCGGACGTGGCGGCGCGACTCAATCGTTTCTACGAGCTTGCTTCGCGGGCGATCTTTCGCCGCGACGGCACCCTCGACAAGCTCGTCGGCGATCAGGTCATGGCATTTTTCGGTGCGCCCATTGGCCGCGATGATCATGCCGGGCGAGCGGTGGCAACCGCGCGAGAGATCATGCGCGCTCTCGCCGCGCCGGAGGCGGGAGAGCGCTTGAGCGTCGGCATCGGTATCTCCACCGGCGAAGCGTTTGTCGGCAACGTCGGCGGCGGCGAGGTGGCCGACTACACCGTGCTCGGCGACACGGTGAACGTCGCCGCGCGGCTGCAAGGCGAGGCGGCATCCGGCGAAATTCTTGTATCGCACGAAACCTATGCGCGGGTCGCGACGGAATTTCCCTATGCGAAACGCCGCGAGCTCTTGCTCAAGGGCAAAAGCGAGCCGGTGATCGCCTGGGAGATCATGCGAGACGCGCTGCGGCGCGGTAGGTAGCTAGCGTGATAGGGCGTTTCATGGGGATTAAGCACCTTCACCACGAAGGTGCGAAGGACAGGCGGTGGTTGAGTTTTTTAACCGGAAAGAGAAAGATTTCTCACTTCGTTCGAAATCACAGCGTCTACTATTGTTGTCATTCCGAACAGATGTGAGGAATCTATCCGGAGGCTTTCATTATTTTGTCGGCGAGCGTAAGCTCATGAATCACTTCGTGGTTGGGGTAACCTTGGTTGACACCGCTGATCGCTCTCAATTAGTGTGAAACTATCGCCCGGCGCAAAGGAGAAATCCTATGGAAAATAACAAGGATCTCGTGATCGATGCCGATGCTCACGTCGTCGAGTGCGCGCGCACGTGGGAGTTTATGGATCCGTCCGAGGAGCGCTACCGGCCCATCCCGCTCGAAACCCGCGAGGAGGCGGGTGTCCGGCTTCAGTTCTGGGTGATCGACGGCAAAGTCAAAGGGTTTCGCTTCCCGGCTTTCTCTGCTGACGAGCTGGCCAAGCGCGCCCAACAAGTCGGCCGCAAGTTTGCCGACGCGCAGGAGGCGCGCGAGCTGGGCAACGTCGATCTGCGGTTGGAGCACATGGACGAGACCGGCGTCGACGTGCAGGTGCTGCACAACACGATGTTTATCGAATCCGCCACCGATCGGGCCGCAGTCGAAGTCGCGTTGTGCAAGAGTTGGAACCGCTGGCTGGCCGATATCTGGAAGCGCGGAAAGGGACGGCTCCGCTGGTCCTGCATGGCGCCGACGCTCAGCATGCCGGACGCCCTCGATCAGATTCGCTGGTCGCAGGAAAACGGCGCGTGCGCGGTTCTGCTTGCGCCCGATCGAAGGTCAGCGTTTGCTCGCCGATCCGTATTTTTATCCGATTTATGACGAAGCGCAGAAACTCGACATGCCGATCGCGATTCATATCGCCAACGGCAATCCGTGGCTGACCGACTTGTATAACCATCCCGTGCGCATCGCCTCGACCTTTCATCGCTTCAGAATCCCCACCGTAGGGGCATTCAATGACATCATCATGAGCGAGATCCACGACGTTTTTCCCAAGCTGCGCTTCGGCTTCATCGAAGCGAGCGCCCAATGGCTGCCCTGGGTGATGCATGAAGCGAGAAATCGTTTCAAAACGCTCGGCAGGAAGTGGCCGGAAAACGCGATCCACGAGTTTGGCATGTATGTCACCTGTGAAAATTCCGATGACATTGCATACATCGCGCGCGAAGCCGGCGAAGATTGTCTCGTCATAGGCACCGACTACGGCCATACCGATACTTCCAGCGACGTCGATGCGATCAAGACTTTTCGCGCAAGAAGCGATCTTTCCGGCGCGGTAAAGCAGAAAATTTTAAGCGATAACGCCCGAGCGCTCTACGCGCTGTAACCGGCATCGTCGACGAGACATCGCCGCGTGCGCTTCTACATAAACATTTTGACGACCTACTTCCCGGATCTCGATCCCGGCTACGACGTTTACTATCGCCAGGTGCTCGAGCAAGTCGAGCTTGCCGAAGAGCTGGGCTGGGAATGTTTCATGTTCAACGAGCATCACTTTCTCGGCTACGGCGGGCTCGTCGCCAATCCCGCCGTGCTGCTCGCCGCCGCCGCGGCGCGGACCTCGAAGATTCGCCTGGGGCCGTGCATCGCGATTCTGCCGCTTCGCCATCCGCTGCATAGCGCGGAAGATTACGCGATGGTCGATGCTATTTCCGGCGGCAGACTCGAATTCGGTATCGGCTCGGGCAACACCGAGCTGGATTACAGAGTCTTCGGCGTCACCCGTGAGAACGATCGTCAGCGCCTCCATGAAGCTCTCGACGTAATCTTGAAAGTATGGAGCAGCGAACGGGCGGGTCACGACGGCGAGTTCTGGAAGTTCGACGAGTTGACTCTTTACCCGCGGCCGATCCAGCAGCCGCATCCGCCGATCTGGGTGGCGGGAACTTCCGCCGAAGGCCTCGGCTGGGCCGGCCGCCACGGCTATCACATCATGACCGTCGGCCACCCGCATCCTCCTGAGAAAGTGCGCGCCGGCGTGGAGGCGTGGAAGCAAGGACTGATTGAGGCCGGATACGATCCGCGCGAGAAGCACTGCCAGTTTCACGTCCGCACCCACGTGAACGACAGCGCGGAGCAGGCGCGCTTGATCGGGATGGCGGCGGTGAAGCGCTACGACGAGATCTCACGCATCGGCCGCAAATCACTCACCGCGCCGCCGGGTGAATATGATTGGGACAAAATGCTCGCCACCGGTAGAAACAACTACGGTAATCCGGAGCAGTGCATCGAGAATATTCACAACGCGATGAAACATTATTATTTCGACACGCTCACCACTACGTTCAACTTCGGCGGCATCCCGCACGCGGAGATTCTTAAATCCATGCGCCTGTTCGCCAGAGAAGTCATGCCGGCGTTTCGCTAAACGCTAATTTTTGTCGGGCTGACGGGCTTGACTGCGTTTGTCCTGTTGGCGGAAGTCAGCCTATTTGAGTATCTCCTTCATCTTGCTCACCAGCGCCGGCTCGAGCTTGAATAGCTCCCTTACCTGCTTCTCGATCTCGGCGCCGTCGATAGGATCGAGATCGAGCTTGGCTTTCTGCGTTTCGGCGAGAAACTCTGGATCTTTCATCGTGTCCATGAAGGCCTTGCGCAGCAGCCGCACGCGATCTTTCGGCGTGGCGGGCGGCAAAGCGTAAAATCGGTTGAGCACGCCGTTGACGCGCGCCGAAGTAAGAATCATTTTCTTGGCTTCTTCGGTCTTGGCCAGATCGACTGCCCAGGGCACGTTCGGCACCTCGGGGTGCGGTTTCAGATTGGCCTGAACCAACAGCACGACTTCGCCTCGCTCGAGCTCCGCGCGCCAGGTCGACTTAAACGATTCCCAGGAATTGCACGAGCCCTGAACTTCGCCGGCGTTGAACGCCAGGCGCACCGGGCCGGTGCCTTTGTAGCCGGAGACCAACTGCAGCGGCAGACCGAGGGTTGCCTTCAATACTTTTGGAATGTCGTCGGTGCCGCCGCCGGGCGCGACGCCGCCGATCTTGATGACCGTGCCCGAGGCGCGCCATTGTTCGACGCTGGTGATGCCCGTGGACTTGGCGACGCCGATCATGAAATTGTCCTGCGCCGGGACGCCGAGGAACTCGAACTTCGGCGCGTCGAATTCCACGCCGGGCAGGCCGAGGATCTGCTGGAACGACAGGCCGCCGATGAAGTTTCCGATGGTGAGGCCGTCCGGCTTGGCGACCTTGTAGACGTAGTTGGCCGCCAACAGGCTCGCTGCGCCGGGCATGTTTTCGACGACCGTCGTCGGATTGCCGGGGATGTGCTTGCCGATATGCCGCGCGATCACGCGCGAATAGGTATCAAAGCCGCCGCCGGGCGCCAGACCGACGATCAGTCGAATCGTCTTGCCTTTGTAAAAGAATTCCTGGCCGCCGACCGGACTTGGATGAATGTTAAAAAAAAGCGCGATGCCGACAGCAAGGAATCCACGAACGACTCTGCGTTTCATGATTGCCTCCCGCGCACATCCCGCAGGTGCGCTTGCATTGCAATGTCTGGCTGCCAGCGATCCCGTGCCGTGTCGGAATCACGTCGTCCCAATACTCCATCACTCCAAGACTCCAGTTCTCCAATCGTACGACTATTTTTTCCCCTCCGCGCCGATCCCCAACTCCTGGTGCGCGCGGCGCAGATAGCTCATGTCGAGATATTTTTCCGGCGGCGGATAGGGCTTGCTCTTGAACAGGCGCTCGCCCATCAAATCGAGCAAGCGCTGGAAGCCGTCGCGGTTGACCGTGCCGTCGCGGCTGATGATGCCCTGGGTCAGGTATTCGTCCACCGTTACGCGCGTGGCTTTGAGCGGAATCCCGGTGCGCTTGCTCACCAGCTCCGCCGCTTGCTCGCGGTTGGCGTGCGCCCACTGCATCGAGCGCACCATCGCTTTGAGGTAGCGCACCGTGAGTTGGTTGTGCGCTTCGGCCCAGCGGCTGTCGACGATCAGGCTGTGAAACTGCAGGTTGGGAATGTAGTCCGACAGCTTGGCGATCTCCAGAAAACCCAGCTCGCGCGAGCGCGGCAGGTCGCCGCCGAGAATCATCGTCGCCGACG
The DNA here is from genome assembly GCA_963745035.1 of uncultured delta proteobacterium. Taxonomy (GTDB): domain Bacteria; phylum Desulfobacterota; class Binatia; order UBA9968; family UBA9968; genus DP-20. Next base: position 295,861 of record CAVUVW010000014.1, read on the forward strand.
TGCTGCAGGTTTTGAGACTGGCGAGGCGTTGTCCCGTCGGTCCGTTCTGGACGATGGTGTAGTCGCGATTGAGCTCCAGGCCTTCGGCCTTGAGCATCTCGCGCAGAAAAATCGTGCTGCCCGACACCAGACTGACCGTGCCGATGGTCGTGCCCTTGAGCTCTTTGATCGATTTGTACTTGGGACAGGTGACCAGCGTGTAGGCGGCGACCGGCACCGTGCCGCCGATGATCTTGAGCGCAGCGCCGCGCTCCACGGCGTTGATCGCCGCCGACGGATCGACGATCGCGACGTTGACGTGATTGGCGATCAGCGCCTGGATCAAGGTGTCGGTGGAGCCGATCAATACCACGTCGCCCTGAATGCCTTCCTGGGCAAAGAAGCCCTTGTCCGTGGCGGCGTAGTTCGGCAACTGCTCGACGGTGCGCGAAACGTTGCCGATCACGACCCGGTCGGCGGCGTGCGCCGGCGAAGAGAGCCAACAGAGCGCCAAAAAACAAACGCCGCGCGCGAGCCATTCAAGCTTCATGATCGCCTCCATCATCAGGGTTTTTCATAATACTTCGCGTAGTAATGATCGGCGATCTCGGCGCCGGTGGTTTTCCAGACGCCATCGTGAGCGCAGATGTATGCGAGCGCCTTGTCGAGATACTTGACGCGGAACGCCAGGCCGATGACGAACGGATGCAGCGGGATCGTCATCACCCGCCCTTGGGTCGCGCCCTCGGCGTACAACTGGTCGAATTGATCGCAAACCATTTGCAGCCAGTCCTTCGGCGTGTGGCCGCCCTGGAAAATCACCCGGATGTCGTTGAGACCCTGCTGGTAGGGAATCGCGATCATCCGGCCCGATTTCACCCGCATGGCGTGGGGCTGATCGTCGAAGCCCCAATCGCACACATAGTCGAAGCCTTCGGCGGCGAGGTGGTCCAGCGTGTGCGGGCTTTCGTCGCCGCCGCCCGGACCGAGCCAGCCGCGCGGCGCCTTGCCGCTGGCGCCGGCGATGGTGTCGCGGATCTGCCGAATCACCGCGCGCTCTTCCTCGGCCGGATACTGGGTCATGCGGATATTGTTGGTCACGCCGTGGCCGAGCCACTCCCAATTTCTTTTGTTCCCTTCTTCGATGATCGCCGGATGATGGGCGCATACATCGGCGTTGAGCAGCACGGTGGCGCGGATCGCGTGCTTGTCGAGAACTTCCATCATGCGAAACACGCCGATGCGCGAGCCATAGTCGCGCAGCGCGTAGCCGGTCACGTCGGGCAGGTGCGCGCTCGGCGCGCCGGGAATGACCTTGTCGATATGAAAGAATTCGATGTTCGGCGCGACCATCAAGGCGACGCGCGCGTTGTTCGGCCATCTGAAAGGTTTCCGGCGAACGATCGGTGAGTAGTCGTAGCGGTCGGTGTGCATGCTCTCGCTCCTTTTGGCTGGCCGGTCGGCGCGCCAGTCATTTTCCCGGCGTGGGAGCGCTCGGGATATGGCTCTCGTGAATTTGCAGGTACCACGTCGCGATCTCCTCGCGGCTGGGAAACCAAACTCTGTCGCGCGACGCGGCATACTCGACGAACTCGCGCAGCGCGCCGATCCGATGCGCCTGCCCGATCACGTGCGGGTGCAGCCCGACGTTCATGATGCGGCCGGTCCGCGCGCCTTCGCCGTAAAGCTGATCGAAGCAGGTCTTGAGAGTTTCCAAACCCGCAGCGGCGGACATGCCGCCGCGGGCGAAGAGGTTAAAGTCGTTGATGTCGTTGGAGTAGGGCACGCAGACGATCGGGCCGTGCCCGGTGTGAATCAGATAGGGCTGATCGTCGTTCAAATAATCGCAATAGGCGATCAAGCCCTGCTCTTTCAAGAACGCCGGAGTATGAACGGTGCCGCGGATCGCCGAGGAGAGCCAGGCTTGCGCCGGCCGCCCGACGACTCTCTCGTAGGTTTCGAGAGTGCGGAGGATGAGCGCGCGCTCCGCATCCGGATCGTGCGCGTAAAAGGCCAGCAGATCGTTTTGCGCCCAGTTGTGCGGCACGAGCTCCCAGCCGCGCTCATTGCAGGCATCGACGATGCGGCGGCGCTCGGTCATGGTCATGCCGTTGATCGTGCAGGAAGGCTTGACCCCGACCTGATCGAACATGTCGATCATGCGCCACACGCCCACGCGCTGGCCGTACTCGCGCCAAGTCCAATTCGCGGTGTCGAGCACGTCGCCGGGCAGCCCGTGCGGTATCGTCATCGGCCCGCCGGTGAAGAGCGGTTCTTTTTGGCCGGGCCGCGATTTTTCCCAATATTCGATATTGATCGTCAGAATCAGCGCAAGCTGCGCGCCGTTGGGAAAGCGCAGCGGCTTTCGATCGGGCAAGGGAACGTAAGGATAGTAGGAAGGCGGGGCTGCGTCGCTCATCGCGAATGCTATCCTGTCGCTTTCCGGTTCCGCTACTCGTCTTTCCGCTTCATCCGGAACTCGCCGCGTTTGGCGCCGTTGAAGGTGCCGTTCACGAGCCACTGATGCGAGGCTTCATGGAGCGCGTCGTGGTTTTTCTCCCAGACGAGAAAATGCGAGCCGCACGGGATGCTGACAAAGACCTTGTTATCCGTGCCGAGATCTTCGTAAAGCTGCTTGTTCGAGGCGTTGAGCTCATCGAACTCGCCGAGCATGACCAAGGTCGGCACCTTGATGCGTTTGGCCTCCTCCGCGTTCCAGCCCCAATACGTTCGGGTCGGCGCGCGCATCACGCCGGGGCCCCAGGTCATGCCCCGCGGATCGTGCTCTTTGCTCAGCTCCCAGATGCGATCGGGCATGCCCGGCTCGATCTGATCGGGACACTTGGCGAACGGAAACCAGCGCTGCTTTTCCGCCAGCTCGCGGCTCTGAATCGTGATCGGAAATCCCGGCGCGGGCAGAGAGGCCGGCGCCGCGCTCGGGTTTTTGCGCGAGTAGTTCGATGACGCGAAGATTACCAGTTTTTCAACTTTTTCCGGACGCTCGCTGGTGTACGTGCCGATCCGGTAGCCGCCGCCCGACCAGCCGAGCAGGTTGATCTTGTCGACGCCGCGCAGCCCGCGAATGTACTCGATCACGCGGTCGAGCTCGTCGTGCTCGCTTTGGCGGTTTGCCAATTGAAACGGATACGGCGGCTTGCAGACTTCGTCGAGCGTTTTGGGAATAAGCGTCTTTTGCAGCGCGGGACTAACGTTGCAGGGATCGTCCATCATCGGGTGCGCCGATTTGCCGTAGCCGGTCATGTCCATGGCGAAGACGTCGAATCCGGCGCGCGCGAGATAGGCCATCCAGCTATACGTTTCATGCTCGACGTCGAAGGCCAACGTCGAAGGCGAAACGCCGCCGTGAACCATCAAAACCACCGGCCGCGTCTTTTGCTCGTCGCCGGTCATCACCTTCTCGCGCACGAAGATCTGCACCTGCTCGCCTTTGTTGGCGGGCACGGTAGAAACGTGGGGCACCTTGTGATCGATGGTGCGAATCCCGTCACTGCCCATATTCAGCGCGCCACAGCCCGACATCGCCGGCAATGACAAGACCAGCGCCGCCAGCGTAAATCTTTTTGCCATCGTTCCATGCTCCAAAGTTGGTTGGGTTCTTATGTGAGGAATGAAAGCCGGTAATGATGACCCGGCACATTTGCCGCCGAAGCGCCGAGCTTCGCCCGCGCCTTTGGCGGGCAGGCTCATTGCGCGGCCTTGTCGATCTGTTCTGCGCTCGTTTCCGGCCGGTGCGGAACCGGCGATTTCACGATCTCGTCGTAGGTCGGCGTCGGCATCCCGGCTTTCCAGCTCGCGTCGCGCAGCTCGATGCGATTGCCGCTCGGATCGAGCACGAAAAGCTGGCGGCCGGTGAAAAAGCCGCCGGGCCGGTAATCGACCGGCTCGCGAATCTGGATGCCGAGATCATGAAAAACTTTGCAAGCGCGCACGAACATTTCCGGGCTGACGTCGAAGGCGTGATGCAAGCGACCGTCTTGCTCCACCGTCCGCACGAGCGGTTCGTTGCGCTGACAAAGAATAATATTATGGTTGCCGAGCTTGAAACAGGACATGGGCGAGTGGGCGAGCCGGCCGACGTGTTCCAGGCCGAGGATTTCGCCGTAAAACTTTTCCGACTCCTCGAGATTGTTCACCGGAATCGACCAGTGAACCACGGCATCGAGTTTCAAGAGACCCATAGGCGTTCTCCTTTGGAGCTTGCCTTATCGCATTCACCGGAAGCTGTCTACAACGACAGCGATTCTTTGACAATCGGAAGGCCCGTTCCGCGATGGCCGAGTCGTTTCAGACAACACAGGCGCAGGAAATGACCACTCTGGTCCAAGACGGCGTGCCCAAAGAACTGCAGGCCGGCACACGGAGAAAAATTGGCCGCGGGCGGGAACGATTGAAAGACCACCTCGGGACCGAAGGTATTGTCCAAAGCGTTGGGACCAAAGCTGCCAGCATTGAGCGGGCCTGAGCGAATTCCCAGAATGGGTTGAAATCTTTGAACTGAGCCTTTTCCGGGGTGTAGTAAGCGTTTCGCCGCAACCCTGTCGCGAACGATGGGACAGCCTCCGCGGACAAATTTTATTGACGCACCGTAGACCCTGTGTTAATTGGCAATTTTCGAGACCAATTCGTTCATCGCCAAGACGGGTTGGCGAAAATCTTTGAGATTCCGCCGCACAAGTTCGCATCGAGCATTCACCTGGAGGTTTAGGAAAATGAAATTATTCAGCGCCAAATTACTCGTGGCTGCAGTCCTGGTAACCGTTCCTTGCCTTCCCAGCGCATGGGCGCAGGGGAGAACGCCGCTCTCTTCCGGCGAGCTGGCGGCATACAGCGGGCCCGATCGAGAGCAGCGTCTTGTCGAAGGGGCGAAGGCCGAAGGTAAAGTGGTCTGGTACACTTCCCTCGCCGGCAGTTCTTATAAAGAAATCGCCAAAGGCTTCGAGACGAAATATCCCGGGATAAAAGTTGAGACCTATCGCGGCACCAGCACGGACATCATGACCCGGATCAGCGCCGAGGCGCAAGCCAAGCAAACCCTCGCCGACGTTCTCGAGACGACCATGCCGCCGTTGACCTATCTGCGCGAAAACAAATTGCTCGCCGCCTACAATTCACCCCATCTCGGCAAGTATCCGGCGAGCACAAAAGAAAACGCCGGGCGCGGGCTGGTCTACTGGGTCATCGATCGCGAAACCTACAGCGGCGTCGGCTACAACACGAATCTCATTCCCGCCGCCGCCGTGCCGAAAAACTACGGCGACCTGCTGAAACCGGAGCTCAAAGGAAAAATCGGATTCGTCTCCAACGAAACCGGCGTGCGCGCGCTGGGTGGGATGCTCAAAGTGAAAGGGGAAGAATTCGTCAAAAAATTAAAATCCCAGGAAATCGTTCTGCAATCCGTATCGGGGCGAGCGATGGCGGATCTGGTCGTTTCCGGTGAAGTACCGCTCTCCCCGACGATCTTTCGCGACCATGCGACGGAGCTCAAAGCCAAAGGAGCGCCGGTGGAATGGGTGCCGATGGATGTAACGCCGACCAACACCGGCGGCGTCGCGATTATGGCCCGCGCGGCTCGTCCGCATGCAGCCCTGCTGATGGCGGATTTTCTTCTCAGTCCCGAAGGTGCAAAAATTCTCAGCGACTTGGAATACGGCAGCCCGCTGAAACCAACGAGCTATAAGCTCTGGTATCCCGAAGCCGGCATGTCGATGGCTCAGTACGATAAAGCGATGGAGCGGTGGGAAAAGTTACTCAGAGAAATCGGCCGCAAATAGGAATCGCCACTACGGTCGGCAGCGTGGACGCGACGGTCATCACGAGCCCGGCCGAGTTTGCGGCCGAGAAGCAGGGACTGCGCGTGATCATGCCGGCGCGCGAGTTGGGAGAGCTCGTGCGCATTCCGATCACCGGCATCGGCGCGACCCAGAAAAAGATGGAAAAAGATCCCGATGAGATCGTCCGGCTCCTGCGCGCGCTGCGCCTGGCGACGCTCTATCCGCTGAACAATCCCGAATATCGCCAGTCGGTGTTTCAAAGAATAATGCGCGTCAGCCCTCCTCTGACCACCGTTGTGTCGTGAGTTTTTAACTTTGTCGCGTTACCGCAAATCGGCTCTTCCCCGGTAGTCAGCCAGCGGTGGACTCTCGAAATGGCCGCTTCACTTCTATGATCTTTCTTGGCATCATCGCGGGAAATGCAAATGCCGCCCGAGTCACATGCTGTTAAACCAGTGTCGTCGCGTGCTTGGTATTCCTCCTCCATTGAAGATTTTCTAAAAACCCAACCAACTACGGTCATTGGTGAACTGGCGACAAACACAGATTTTACCCTGCTTCCTACGCAGAAGGATGCTTGGTTACAGCAGCTTGGTTTTCTGCAAGAGCACCTTGTTGGTCTAACCGGTGCGGTGCTTTTAGAGTTCAACATTCCGCGCATGGGTCGGCGGATTGATACGGTTCTGCTCGTTGGCCCAGTCGTGTTCGTGATTGAGTTTAAAGTTGGTGAGAGCAGCTTTGATCGTGCGGCGTCGGACCAAGTTTGGGATTACGCGTTGGATCTGAAGAATTTTCACGAAGCTAGCCATTCTGCTTCAATCGTTCCTGTTCTCGTCGCTACTGAAGCGACGAAGTCGCCTGAGTTGAGGCTTAGCGCAGACGACGACAAAGTGTATCGCCCCATTTACGTGCATCCCGCTGGTTTTCGAGGCGTCATTGACACTGCACTCCAAACTGTAGGGGACGAGATAATCGATCAACAGAAATGGTCGAACGCTCGCTATCGTCCAACGCCGACCATCGTGGAAGCTGCTCGGGCTCTTTATGCTCAGCATTCGGTCGAGGCCATCGCCCGTTTCGATGCAGGAGCGCAGAATTTAAGGGTCACATCATCTCGAATCGAAGAACTGGTGGACCAGGCGAGGGCACAGAAGTGCAAGCTCATTTGTTTCGTCACGGGTGTTCCTGGAGCAGGCAAAACACTCGTTGGCCTTAACATCGCTACCCAACACCGCGATGTAAACCAGCCAACACACGCCGTTTTTCTTTCAGGGAACGGTCCGCTAGTCGCTGTACTACGGGAAGCGCTGACCCGTGACGAGGTGGAACGCAAAAAGACTCAAGGGGTTCGGGTTCGAAAGGGAGAAGTCGGCGAGAGCGTAAAGGCGTTCATCCAGAACGTTCACAATTTCCGCGACGAGGCTTTGATCGACTCATCTCCTCCGCCCGAACATGTGGTGATATTCGATGAGGCGCAGCGTGCGTGGAATTTGCAAAAAACCGCAAATTTCATGAAGAGGCGAAAAAATCGGCCTGGATTCTCGCATTCCGAACCGGAATTCCTCATCTCGTGCATGGATCGCCACACGAATGGGCAGTGATTGTTTGCCTTGTCGGTGGAGGACAGGAGATTCACACAGGCGAAGCCGGCATCGATTCTTGGCTTGACGCAATAAATGCTAGCTTCCCACGTTGGCACATGCACATCTCATCAAGACTCACCGATACCGAATACGCTGCTGGCAAAGCTTTGGGCGCAGTCCGTCAGCGCCAGAATACTCACTTCGACGATTGTCTACATCTTGCCGTCTCGATGAGATCGTTTCGGGCCGAGAATGTTTCAGCTTTCGTCAAAGCATTGCTCGACTGTGAAAAGCAGCAAGCACGCGACGCTTTCGTGCAATTAGTGGATCGTTATCCTATCGCCCTTACTCGGGACCTGCGCCGTGCTAAGCAATGGATTCGTGAGCATGCTAGGGGAACCGAGAGATTTGGATTGGTTGCGTCATCCAAGGCTCAACGTCTCAAACCTCATGCGATCGATATTCGTGTGGACGTTGATCCGGTCCATTGGTTTTTAAATGATAAGGATGACACCCGATCGAGCTACTATCTCGAGGATGCCGCCACGGAGTTTCAGGTGCAAGGTTTGGAATTAGACTGGGCCTGTGTGACTTGGGATGGCGATCTGCGTTTCACCGGTTCCGGGTGGAGCTATCACGATTTTCGCGGTACTCGCTGGTGTAACATCGCGAACCCGGACAGTCGCCGCTACGTATGCAACGCCTATAGAGTCCTGCTCACCCGCGCTCGGCAAGGGATGGTAATTTTCGTGCCGCCGGTGACTCAACTGATCCCACTAGGTCTCCAGCGTTTTACGATTCAACATTTAACTATCTGACCGAGCTCGGCATTCCCGTCCTGCAATAGGCGTTTCGGCCGCGTCTTCAATAGGAGATCAGTCAGAAACCAGCGGAACCATCTTCCTTAGCAAGAACAACGGCAATTGCTAATGCGTTGCGCAGCATAAAAGCACCGTAAATGTCGGCGAGCTTCAAGAGTTCATGCGCACCTGACAGAGTCCAATCTGCCGAATCCGCAAGTTCTTTGATAATTCTTGACTCGTCGTATGTGCCATTACTTTGCTCCGCTAAGCGCTGCATATTCGTCGACCAAAGAATCTACGTGCTCACCCTCTGTCATAGACTGCTCTTTCCTCTCGTTCGGATTGAGACATTAATACCGCTTTTTGACTAAAGAAGCCGGCGGTGAGAAGAGGTCAATAGGACAAGCTGTTTTCAAGCAGATCAACGAGCCTTGCCTTCAGTGGCGTCCTACGGCAATACTCCGGTCGATTCTTTTTTTGGCTGCGTATGGTTCTCAGTCACCTTTTCATACTCCTCCTTCTCGCACACGCGAGCTTCAGCACAGAGGCTTCAAGGCTTCAGGGTCACTCCGGCTTCAGTCCGGCTTCAGGATCAAATCTTGACTTAGGTACTCCGGTTTGACGGATTAAGTAACGGGCCCGGGCATGGTCGACTTGCCTAAGTCTCCTCGTAGCGTGGCGAGGGCTTTCCCGCACACTTGCCGTGGGATTGGAACAGTTATCCTTACAGATGTGAGAAGAACGCAGGCGCTTCTTGCCACCTGTCGTTCAGCCCGTCAATGTACGTGATCGGCACCTTGGAAAGTTCTTCCTCCGTAACTTCCTCCAGGCAGCCGACGTTCACGCCGTACATCTTGCCGATGGGAGTCTCATTGCCGACGCCGAAGGCGCGGACGCCGCAGTTTTTGCAGAAGAAGTGCTGGTTCTTCTTGGTATTAAAGCGGTACTCGGTCATCTCGTGCTCGCCCGCTAGCAAGCGAAAGCTCTCGGGCTTGGCAACTGCCACCCAGAACCGGTTTCTCCTGCAGATGGAGCAGTTGCACCGGTACGTGCTCGCCGTCAAGTCGAGGTCGGCCTCGAATCGAACCGCTCCGCAGTGGCAACTGCCGCGATAGGTCTTCAACATTCATCGCCTCCTGGGTCTGGTCATCGTGTTCGTGTTTCGTGATCGTGTCTTACTGGCCGACGCCACTTCGATCTGGCGCCGCACCGCGCGCCGATGAGCGTAAGTCAGCTGGGCGGCCATGCACGCAAGCTCCAGGTAGTAGTTTTCTCAAGCGAACCTCGCTCCAGTCAAGCACCCGAGCCGCAACCAACGACTGTTGCGCGATCAGGAATCCGCCGGCGAAGAGAAAGACGAGACCCGGTCCGGGAATGAAGAGAAGAAGGAACCCCGCGGCCATGAGCAAGAGGCCGCCGACAATCAGGAGTGCCTTTTGAATCGGACTGCGGCCGGCGCTATGACGGCGCTTGAACTCTTGCTGAAAACGCTGCCCCGGGTTAGCCGCTTTGAGACGTAGCCAGGTTTGTTTGAACTTTTCCCACATTGCGACTGACCCTTCGGCTGTCGCGGGTCTTGCCAAGCAGCTTAGCACCGCATCATACCGATGGAACCGGGTGGGTATGTGGGAAAGATTCAACTACGTTCGCCGCTTGCCGGCCATTATTTCCTTACCAACGACATATAACGTTCAACGGCCGTCGCATTAGCCGGCCGATTCCATTCGTGCCATCGTTCCGCTCAGATCCCTTCGTTCGGCGGGTCAACCGCGGCGCAGGTGGCGCGCCATTCTCCCGGTTCGCTGCCGATGAGCGTGAATAATTTCTGGTACTCTTCAACCTCTGCGTTGCCTTCCCAGGGAACGCTCTTGTGAGCGATCGTAGTGTCGTGGTCTAGTATCCAGAGTGAGCGATAATAAAAACCGCCGTGGTGATGTTCTTTCTCGCGGAGCAGGCCGTAGCGCTGCGCGATGTCGAGATCGCTGTCCGAACGTAGAGGTAAGGAAGTTCCTCGCCGAAGAGCTTGAGCGCGTATTGGCGGTGTTGTTCGAGGGAATCGGGCGAGATCATGACGAGATCGGCGCCTGCTTTAAGTATCTTCGTATAATCCTGCTTCAACGAAGCAGCCATGCTCGCGGCTCAGTTGGGGTGATATCGGTAACTATCCTGGCTCGTGAGAATGAGATTCTTATGCCGCACGGCGAGTTGATGCAGCGAAACCCTGCCATCGGCGGCTTCGATGAAAAACTCGGGAGCCTTCAGGCCGACGTGAGTGCCTTCACTTGTCGTGTTCGTGTTTCGTGATCGTGGCATAGGTTGCAACGACATAGAAAACTCAAAGCGCTCAGCTTTATTTTTCATTTCGCCGCGAAGCAGTAAAAGCGGCCGGCGCCGCCGCGCGGGGCGGTGTCGGCGCAGCTGCCATTTTCATGGGACGAGTTCCAGATGGCGTATCTCCCGGTCGGGTCGCCCATAGGCCCTAAGCCGTCGGAGTGGCCCACCTGAGCCTGTTGGTCTGCAGCCTCCGAGGTCCAATCGTTGCACGTCTTTCCCGCCATGACCTTACCGTCGGCGGTCGAGCCGGTGAGAATGTCATGGGCGTTGGGTCTCGGTGAATCCGGCCAGTTGCCCGGAACGCGCTGCCCGCGCTCGTCGAGGAAAACGTCGGCGTCGCCTTTGCGGCCGTGCAGCTCGTCGAGATTTTTCGCGATCACTTCGCCTTTGGCATTGGACCACGGGCCGGTGCCGATGCGGCTCCGCGCGTCGGTCGGTTTGTTGCCGTTGCCGGGATCTCTTTCCGCGCTCAAGTAGGCGCGCCAGGTCTTGTTGCCGAGACCGACGGCGGTCGCGAGCTCCTGGCAAATCTTATCTGCGCCGCGCAGCCCGCCCAAGTTGGCGGTCTTGTTCCCGGTGCTGGTGACAAAAAAGCTCATGGCCGGACTGGTCTGAGCGCCCTCGGCGCTGATACCTTGGTTTCTGTCACTGCTGACGATAGCGAGCGTTAGGACTGCGGCGAGAAGAAAAATATGTCGCTTCATAAGAATTTCCTTTCGCGTAAGAATCAGCACGCCTGGCCGTACTGGGAAAGTAACATTAATTTGCGGAAAAATCCCTGGCCTTCATTTCTTAAATGAAGCGATCGGGCCGGCTCATTCCGGTTTATTTCCCAAGCGCCGAAGCATTCGCTTGATCGCGACTCGGGCGCGGGTGAGAGGTGTGATCTTGCCTCCCTCGAACCGGATTCGGAGTTCGACGTAAAATTTGGATAGTGAATTGAGAATCCGTTTGAACAGGTCATCCTGGCCGGCGGTGTTACCGCGGCAGATATGGTCGTGGCAGCCGATCGCTACGGCTTGCACGGGCACGAGGAGTTGGATTTTCGAAAGGCTCTCGAGGTCCAGCGTTTTCTCCGCCGACTCGATCTGCATGGCTTTGCTCCGCACTTCGTGCTTATCGCGCGCATACTCCTCGTAGCGCAGCGAGATGAGCTTTTCCCAATCGCGCAGATGCTGGGCCTCTACACCCAGGCTCTTGAGCTGCCCCACATACGCGGCGGGAATCCGGTCTTTCAACTCGGCGAAATAATTGCGCAGCTCCGGCGCAACGCGGAGATCGGGCGCCTCGAGCAGAAGCATGACGAGCGCGAGAAACGCGACCACCAGCTCGTTGAAGATCCGGTCCTGTTCAACCTGGCTCAACCGCTCGAAGTCGACCATGCGGCGGACTTCTTTGTCGCAAAATATCTCGTAGGCTGCCGCCGAAGCCGACTGCGACAGATTCGCCGCCGTCGCCTGAGCCATTTGATCGGGCGAATCAAATTCCGGTAACCGTGTCTTCATGTTGGATCACGTGGGCTACCGCGGTTCTCCATGCAGCGGGCCGAAGGCGCGCGGCGGTCGGCGGTGCTTGGTCGCGGCTTCGTAGGCGGAGGCCGCTTTCAAGATCGTTCCTTCCTCTCCCGGCCCGGCCCAAAACGCCAAGCTGATCGGCAGGCCCGGCGCGTCGAGCATGGTCTTTTCGATGCCGGAAACACTGCGGTAAGTTTTGGTGTCGTCGCTCAGCGCGAACTTGGGCTCGTAGACCACTTGATTGAAACCCGCCGGCACGATGACCTCGGGAATTCCGGCATCGGCCGTGAATGCAAAGCGATTGCTCGGGCGGCTGTTGATCTGCGGCTCCACCGGGCCGCCGATCTTGGGAATCGGCACGGTGTTCAACGGGTTGACCAGCGCGTCGAGATTATTCTCCCGCATCACCTTGAGGATCACCCGCTGCATGACTTCTCTCATCTTGATGCGCTCGGTGAGCCCGTCCGAGCGAATGTCCTTCAAGTTTTCCCAGTTGATGAACGCGGCCAGTTTGTCGCCGGAGTAATAGCTCGCGTTGGCGTTGAGCGAGGGCCAGTCTTTCACCTTGGCGTCGCCGCGGCGCAGCAGGTACTGGCTCAGGTGAAAGCGAAAGCTCGAGGTGCGCGGGAAAAGCGTGATGCGGCGGAGATTCAAGATTGGGCGGGAAAGGCTCCAATCCTTCGGCGGCGCGCGCCATGTATTCAGCCGGAGCAAGCGTTCCGCCGCCCGCTGTTTTGCCGACGTTGACGTTGATCCTGCTGGCGAACACGGGAAACTCCGCTTCGCCGGAGCTGGTGGTCTTGAACAGATATTCGGGCATATGGAATGGCAGGATCTCGGCGAGCGCTTCCTGAAACGTCGGCTTGAGATTCGGAATCGCCGGATCGTCGGGGTAGAGCGGATCGACCGATTCGAAGAGTTCCGCGCCGAGCTTGTCGCGCAGGATCGTCTTGATCTCCTTGTCGATCTGATCGCTGATCGCCGCGTCGTTGGGCGTGTGCTTGACCATGAACTCGCGCACGATGCCGATGCGCATGCCGCGAAGGCTCTTCTCCCCGGCAAAACTGGCGAAGGGCTTTTGCGGAATCAGCGCCTTGGGCAGCGCGGTATAAATATCACGCGGGTCGTAGTAGCCGCGCTTGGGGTCTTTCAGCGCATCGAGCACGATCGCGGTGTCTTTGACCGTGCGGCAATTGATGCCGGCGCGATCGATGAACGGGTCGGCGCCGATGCCGCCGCCGAAGGGAATGATCGCCTTGCCGGTATTCAAGCTCGCGACGCCGTTGTAGGCCGCCGGCACGCGGCATGACCCACCGGTTTCTTCGCAGATCGAGCAGGTCACGAGATTGGCCGCGACCGATACACCCGATCCCGAGCTCGACGCCGCTTGCGCCGGCGCGCGCTCGGTGTCGTAGGGGTTGCACGGGTTGCCGGCCCAGGTGCTGCGCGAATTTCCCGCGCCGAGCACGACGGCTTCGGCCTTGGCGCTGCCGCCGGGGTCGCCGCTGGCGCCGTTGTACTCGCTCAGATTGGCCTTGCCCAAAATGATCGCGCCCTTGGCGCGGAGCTGGGCGACGATGGTCGAATCCGCCGGGGCGGCGTCGAGCGCGTACGCCACGTCGGCGCCGCCGGTGGAGCGCATGTCTTTGGTGTCGAAGATGTCTTTGATCGAAAACGGCGTGCAGTAAAGCGGCATCGCCGAGAGATTCGGATTGGCGCCGAACCGCCGGTCGAGCTCGCGCGCCCGCTCCAAGCCGTCGGGCTGGGCGCGAAACGCTTCGCAGGCCGGACTGCAGCCGCTCGGCAGCGGGCCCTTGGACGGATGAAGGTCGCAGGTGGCTTTGCAAGTCGCGGAGCGCTCGCCGCGGATGTTGACAGTACTGAGCGAGCGGAGCTGTCCGGCGTTTTTCACGCCGCGAATATAGCCGTAGGTCTGCTGCTTCGTCGGATCGGAAACCGTCGCCTGCATGACGCCGGGCTGAAGCGGCGTGCCAGTGTATTTCGCGACATCGGGAAAAAGGTTTTGCGGATCGTTGGCGTCGTTGGGATTGACCGGCGCCACGCACATGCCGTCGTAGGCGCGGATGCGGTTGATGTAAGCCTGCACCAGCTTCTCGCAGGTAATTTGCCGAGACTTGATGGCGCGGTGAATATCTTCGATGCGCGCCTCTTCGAGGCGAAACTTCCACGGCGCGGACGCGCTGCCGGCCGGCGCCGGCTTGGCGCTTTGCGCGTCAGCCACTTGCGGATCAAGCGCCCAGAAGATGTGCGACGCGAGCCATCCCGCCAGAGCGATCGATAAACAGCGCCGAACAGCCAATGCGTAACTGGTCATCTTTGCCTCCCAAAACTCGAATGGCTTTTGCTTATCATGTTTTCTTAAGGCCGTGGGAAGATTTTCGCGGCGCACGGCATAACTTCTTCGACGCGCCGCCGGATGGCATGATTGGAACGTGTCGACCGGAAAAAATGCGGCGTGTAAACGATCTCGCCGCAAGTGGCGGAACTGAGACGGTTCTAGGTTTCTTTCATGCGCCGCTCGGGGATGTTCGGCCGGCGGTGCGATGAGCATCAGCACGCCGAGCAACACCAGAAGCATCGGAATCAAGACGAACCAGGTCACGCGCCAACGGTCATGGAGCGCCCACGCGATGCCGCTGGCGATCAAAAACGGCCCGGAGACGATCGACTTCTTGGTTATTCCATCCAGGAACAAAACCGCGATGCCGGCGAAGACCAGGCCAGCGGCGATGATCCAGTCGATGTCGGGAAACAGGCGGAAGTACCAAAGCAGCCAGGCGCTGCCGACGACGATCAGAGTGACGGGCAAACCGGCGTTTCTCATGAAGCCTCTCCGTGCCTGTCGCACCGGTCATTTCCACGTCACCGCGCGGCGGCGACGTCGATGGGCACGCCGTCGGGATCGGCGAGTTGAAACTGGCCGTGCTTGCATTTGGCGAGCAGCTTGAGCCTGATCTCGCCTTCGGTGCCGCCGGGCTTGGGTGAAAGAGCCGGGTTTCTATTGACCAGTGCCTTGAGATCTTTTTTGAACGACTCGACGTCTTCGACTCTGAAACCGAGATGGTCCATGTGTCTCGGCTCGATGCCGGCGCCCTCGTAATCCGTGATCGCCCAGGGCGCGACGATGATCGTCACGCGTCCGTCGGACAGATAATGATTCGGATCGTCGGCGGGCTTCTCCATCTCCTGAAGCTCGTAGACTTCCCGGTAAAACTTGGCGAGATTCGCCGGGTTGAGCGAGCGCAGAACGAAGTGGCTGATATAGCGATCCTGCTTCCATTCACCCTCGACATACACTTCCGCCCGGTTGGTCATCGCTTGCTGCGACAAGTCGAACACGTAGCCGTCGGGATCATGGGTGCTGATGCCGGCGAAAGGACGATTGGTCGGCCGCTTGATCAATTGTATGGAAGGATACTTTTCGCGCAGCCGAGCGCTGACTTTTTCCACGTCTTCGACTTCCAGGCCGAAATGCTCCAGCCCGGCCTGCCGTCCCAGTTTCTGCGGGATGATGTTCATGCCGATGTAGCCGTCGCCGATCGCGACGGCGCTTTCCGGCCGCGGGGATTTCGACGTCTTCATGCCGAACAGCGCTTCGTAAAACCGGCTCAACAAGACGTAGTTGTCGCTGATGATGGCGAGATGTTTGATCTTTGCGAACATGGGCGCTCCTTACTTTTTCGCAGGTTCTTTGTAAATCTGGTCGATGAAGCCGCTTTTTTCCAGCTCGGCGAGTATGCTGTTGTCGATGAAATTGTCGGCGTTCAGTTTGGCCGCGTCGGGAAGTTCTTTGCCCATTTGATCCAGGGCGAAGCGCACCGCGCGGCGATCGCCGTAGGGAATCTGTTTGTACACCGGCCGGTAGATCTCGTGACTTTTCTCCAGGATCTCGCGATCGGTTATCTTAAGATATTTGGCGAGCACCTTGACCGAGAAATCTTTGTCGGTCTTGAAAACTTTGATGCCTTCGACCCAGGCGCGGAGAAAACCTCGTGCCACGTCCCGATTGGCCCCGAGAAATTTCTTGGAAGCGATCACGCCGTTCACGGGATAATAAATCGGCAGCTTGCTGAGATCGATGGCGACGTGATAGCCCAACTTTTCGGCCTGCACCAATTTATCGCCGGAAAGCATCGCGCCGTCGATGGCGCCCGTGGTCAAAGCGGCGAAGCGGGTCGCCTCTCCTCCGGTCTGGAGTATCGTGACGTCTTTCTCCGGGTTGAGCTTGTAGTGGCGCAATGCTTCGCGCAGCGCCATGTCCGTGAGCGAGCCGAAGCGGCTGACGCCGATTTTTTTATTTTTTAGATCCGCGGGGCTCTTGATCGACGGTCCGGTGACCACGGTTTCCAATAGCTGATCGACGCCGCTCGCAATCAAAACCAGATCGAAGCCTTTCGCCCACGCCCCGATCGCCGACGGCGGCGCCATGTTGGCGATCTTCACGTCGCCGGAAATGATCGCCTGGATGATCGTCGAGCCGCCTGGTATGTATAAAAGCTCCGTGCCGACGTTGTTGCGCTTGAAGAAACCCGCCTCGTAAGCGATCCACAATGGCCCCGCGGTGGGTGACAGCGAAACGTAAGGCACTCTCAGGCTCTGCGCCTCGACAGTTGCTCCGCCGAGAAGAAGAAGCGTGAGTAAGCAGCAATGCCGGCATGCGCCGGCCAAGCAAATTCATGAAGAATCCCTTTCGTGCGCTTGACTTACGCGGACCGTACCAACTGGCTCAGCGACCTGTCAATCGCGAGCCAGGCGCGCGATGCTCATCAAGACAACCACGTCTTGTTCAAGGTTCGCCAGAAAGGATCGGATTTGTTCGGGATAAATGACCTGGCTCAAATTATGGCGGCGATTTTTGTGGACAAGGCAAGGTCAGGCTTGCATAGATGGATAGCTAACACACAAGGCGGCTTCTAAAGTGGCTGAGTGAAGCGCTTCTGTTGAAGCCGGCCGGCACGATGATCTCCGGAATCCGCGTCAATTAAACATTTCCCGTTGCCCTTTTGACCTCGCGGCGGCGGGAGTGGAGCACGGATTCGGTGTAGCCGTTGGCTGCATGACGGCCATTCAGGACGAGCTCCAGTGCCGCCCGAAAAGCGATGCTTCGTTCATAGTCCGGGGCCATGTTGCGGTAGTTCGGATCGCCGCGATTTTGCCGATCGACCACCTGCGCCATGCGCCGAAACGTGTCGATGATCTGTTCCTTCGCGACGATGCCATACTTGAGCCAGTTGGCGATGTGCTGGCTGGAAATTCTGAGTGTCGCCCGATCCTCCATCAAGGCGACGTTGTTGATGTTGGGAACTTTCGAACAGCCGATGCCCTGATCGACCCAGCGAACGACATAGCCCAAAATTCCTTGCGCGTTGTTATCGAGCTCGCGTTGGATCTCCTCCGCCGTGAGCTGCCGCTCCAATAGCAGCGGCGGCGTGAGAATGTCCTCGAGCCGCGCGCGACCCCGCTGCGCCAGCTCGCGCTGCCGCTTGGCGACATCGACGTAGTGATAGTGGAGCGCATGGAGGGTGGCCGCGGCCGGCGACGGCACCCAAGCGGTGTTTGCGCCGGCTTGTGGGTGGGCGATCTTCGTTCTGACCATCTCGCGCATCTCGTCGGGCATGGTCCACATGCCCTTGCCGATCTGCGCTTTGCCGCGAAATCCCGTCTCGATGCCGATGTCGACGTTCCAATCTTCATAGGCTTTGATCCACGGCTGCGCTTTGATCTCTTCCTTCGGCAGCATCGCGCCAAGCTCCATGCTCGTGTGGATCTCGTCGCCGGTGCGATCTAAAAAGCCGGTGTTGATGAACACCACCCGATCTTTCGCGGCGCGGATGCATTCCTGTAGATTGACCGTGGTACGCCGCTCTTCGTCCATGATGCCGATCTTGAGGGTTCTGCGCTTCAGTCCGAGAGCTTCCTCGGTTCTTGCGAAGAGCTCGACCGTGGCCGCGACTTCCTCCGGTCCATGCTGCTTCGGTTTGACGACGTAAACGCTCCCGGTCCTGCTGTTGCGATAATTTCCTTTGCCTTTGAGATCGTGAATGGCGGCAAGCGCCGTGATCATCGCGTCGAGAAAACCCTCGGGAATCTCCTCGCCGCTGCGGGTGACAACGGCATCGGTATACATGTGAATGCCGACATGGCGCACGAGCAGCAGGCTTCTGCCGGACAGGGTGATCTTTCTTCCGGCCGGCGTGGTAAAGACTTTGTCCGGATTGAGCCTGCGCGTGAGCGGGCCTCCGAACTTTTCGAAGGTGGCTTCCAGCGTTCCTTTCATCAGGCCGCACCAGTTTCTATAGACCGCGACCTTGTCGGCGGCGTCGACCACCGCCACGGCGTCCTCGCAATCTTCGATGGTGGTGAGCGCCGCCTCGAGGAGCACGTCTTTCACGCCCGCAGGGTGGAGCTTGCCGATCGGATGACCGCGGTCGATTTGGATCTCGATGCGCGCGCCGTTGTTGGTCAACACGATGTCCGTCAACTCGCCGGCGCTTGCGCGATAGCCGAGAAATTTTCGCGCATCGGCCAGGCGGGTCGTCGCGCCGTCCTTGAGCATCATCGCGAGCCGGTTTTTGCGACCGGTCCGTTCGAGACAAAATCGGACGACGTCCGCATATTTGCCGCGTTTCAGCGGCACGACTTGGTCCAAAAACTCCTCGGTGTAGGCGATGACCCTGGCGCCGCGCCGGGGATTGTAAGCTTCGCCCTTTTCCGCGCCTGCCTCTTCGGCGATCACATTCGTGCCGTAGAGCGCGTCGTAGAGACTTCCCCAACGAGCATTGGCGGCATTCAAGGCATAGCGGGCGTTGTCGAGCGGCACGACCAACTGCGCGCCGGCGATGGAAGCGATCTCCGGGTCAGACTTGGCCGTGGTGATTTTGAAATTTTTTCCCTCGGGGACGAGATAACCGATCTCCTGGAGAAAGGCAGCGTAAAGCCGAACGTCAAACGGCTGACCTGATGCGGGCCAGATGCCAGTCGTCGATCTGCTTTTGCAGCCGATCACGCTTGGCGAGGAGTGCGCGGTTTTTCGGCCCGAGATCTCTTACGATCGCGCCGAGAGATTTCCAAAAGCCGTCGACCTTCACCCCGGTGCCCGGCGCGATCTCTCCGCGCACCAGACGATAGAGCCGTTCATCGATTTTAAGATCCCCGACCTCGACTCTGCCGGCCATGGTCAGCTCCGTTTTCCCCGAGGCAGGCACGGGAACTCACCGCAAGATGGGACAATCTGGCGTGCTTCGGATCGTCTAGACTTGAGTTCTATCCCGTTTTAGCGCCGAAAGCTGTCAAGCCGCAGCCGTTGACGAAATACGACGAGCTGCGGAGTTGGCCGCGCACGGCTGCGGTCATTGGAAGAACAGCTTGTGAAATTCTTTGCGCTTTTCGGCGTAGACCTTCTCGCCCAAGTCGTCCATTTCCACGAACTGAATCTTGTCGGCATCGGGCACCGGCGGGTAGACGCCCTTGCGGTTCACGAACTCGCCGGCTTTGGCCATGATGCGCATGCTTTCTTCGTCGAGGAAAAAATCGATGAAAGCTTTGGCGGCGTTGGGATGAGGCGCCTTATGAAATAAGCTCAAATAGCTCGCGTCGCCGAGAAAACGGCCGGTGCGGACGTAGTCGAGCGGCGCTCCTTTGATGCCGTTTAGGTAGACGTAATAAACGTAGGTGATGCCGATGGGAAACTCGCCCGAGGTGACCCGATCGGCGGCGGGATTGAACGACTCGACCAGAGTCGGTTTCATCGCCGCGAGGTCGCGCACGAACTGGCCGGCCTTCTCTTTGCCGATGAGCTTATGAACATTGGTCAGCCACTGGGCGGTGGTCGTGTGCAGAGTCGGATCGGCCATGACAAGTTTGCCGCGGTACTGCGGCTTCACCAGGTCTTCGAGAGTTTTCGGAGCGTCACCCGGCTTGATGATGCTCTTGTTGTAGACGATGCCGACGATGTGATTGCGCGCCCTCGGGCCCAGCTGCGGGTCGATGGCGTCCTTGGGAAAATCCTTCTGCATCGGCGATTCGTATTTCGCCAGAATCCCTTCCTTGAGCATGATGCGCATGGTGTCTTCGGTCGACATGACCAGATCGAAGAGCGCCTTTCCGGCGCGCGTTTCGCTGAGCGCCCGTTCCATCACCTTGGTCGCCGAAGTGCGCCAGTAGTCGATGGCGATGCCGGTCTTTTTCTGAAACGCTTTTTGCAATAGCTCGAAAATATCGGTCTGCATGGTGCCGTAGAGCACCAGCTTGCCTTCCTTCTTGCCGGCTTCGATCAGTTGCGCGTCCTGGGCGAAAGCAGGGGATGCAGCACCGAGCACAATCAGTAGTGCTATCGTTTTAAGTGGCATAGATCTCCTGTTGCCGACAAACACTCGCAGCGTACACTTTTAGAGCCGTGTTCGTGTAACGTGTCCGTGCTCATGTAATTTCACGTTCACGTTGCACGGTCACGCGCCACGCGCAGCAGCGCGCCTAGATCCGATAGAACTCCTTGGCGTTGTCGTAGAGAATCTTCTGTTTCGTCGCATCGCTTAGCTCCGGGCGGGCGAGCAGCTCGGGGATGTCTTTCAAAAATTCCCCATAGACGCGCTCGTGCGGATAATCGGAGGGAAACATGAGCCGGTCATCGCCGATTACTTGCGCCACGTAGGCGAGCGAATTTTCCTCCGGCTCGCAAGTGACATACACCTGGCTCTGTTTCACGTACTCGCTCGGTTTTTTCTTCATGTGCGGGAAGGAGCGGGCGCCGCGGGTTTCGTATTCGTAATCCAGCCGGTCCATCATGTAGGGCAGCCAGCCGCAGCCCGCTTCGAGAAAGGCGAGCTTGAGGCGCGGGAATTTTTCCAACACGCCGTCGCAGACGATGCTGGTGAACTGAATCATCAGCGGGAACGGATGCTCCAGCGCGTGGACCTGACCCATGTCTTCGAAGTAGTCGAAGCCGAAGCCGCGGCTCGGCGCGCCGTGGATTCCGAGAGGCACGCCGAGCTCCTCGGCGGCGCGAAAGATCGGCTGAAAGTCCGGATGGCCGAAGGCCTTGTTCATGACCGTCGCCGATGGGAGAAAGGCGCCGACCATGTCGAGCTTTTCGACCGCGTAGCGAAGCTCTCGGGCGGCGGCCTCAGGATCCTGGACCGGCAACACGGCGACGCCCTTCAAGCGCGAATCTTTCTTGATGTAGCGGGCGTGAAACCAGTTGTTGTAGGCGCGCGATATCGAACACGCCCAGCCCGGATCCTGCACCAAGCCGATGGCGAGGGCGGCGGTCGGGTAAAGCACGGTGCTTTCGAGTCCCATGGCGTCGACGAACTTGATCACGTCCTCGGGACGCGTTTCGGTCACTTTGTCGGGACGCCCCGCGCCGAGACCGCGCGGCCAGCCGTCGAGCGACGGAAAAAGCGCATAGGCCCGCGCGCGGCGCATGCCGCGATATTGCCCTTCGAAGTATTCTTCGATTTCCTCGTGATTCTCATAGATATGACCGTCGGCATCGATGACTTTGGGACGATTCATGGAGCTCCTCCCGATGAGTTCTCTCATCTCACCGACCGTAGACCGGTCAAATAGCTGGTGTCAAGCAAACAACCGGCGCCGCCGCCGTTACGTTGACAACGGTCCAGAGCTCATGAATACTCCCGTGCAAGCGACGTTTGGGAGGGACTTGCCGATGTCCGACGCGAAAATCGAATTGCAGCCGGAGTCTACCGGGCTCGTCATTGTCGACATGCAGGTGGAGGGATGCGAGCGCCACGGTCCCGGGATGAAGCCGGTCATCGGCAACATCCGTCGATTGCTCGATCGTTTCCGCGCGGTGAACGGAAAAATTATCCACGTCCAGTCCGTTCGCACCAAAGATCATCCCGAGTTCACTGTCTTCGGCCGATCCTACGCGTTACTGCTCGGCAGTCCGGGCGCGGATTTCATCGAGGAGTTGCGTCCGCTGCGCGGTGAAAACGTCGTGCAGAAAACCTCCCATGACTGCTTTTACAAAACCTCGATGGAAGCGGTGCTGGAAAAACTCGACCTGCAACCGTGCCGTGACAAGATCGTCGTAACCGGCATCGGCTCGAGCAACTGCGTTTACCACGCCGTCATCGGCTTTCATATCAGGAACTATTACAGCATCGTGGCCGAAGACTGCATCCACGGTGTTCATCCGCAGTCGCAGCCGTTCGCGTTGCACCAGTTCCGCTCCAATGCCTACAACTTCAATGTCACGGTTTCCCACTCCGATGACCTTCAGCTGGTCTCCGAAAGCAATGCGCCCCGGCGCGCCACCGGCCGCTAAGCTTCCACCGCAGAGCGCGGTCCCATGGAAGCTTCTGCCGGCGTTGGCGGTCATTTGGTTGACATGCTCCGGAGCGCCCGCTATGGCGCAAAGTCTGAAAGTTCCATTCGCAGCGCTGTCGCCCAACTACGCGCCACTGTGGATCGCGGATCAGGCGGGCCTCTTCAGGAAACACGGCCTGGACGTGCAGTTGATCTATATTTCCGCAGGCTCGGTAATCTTGCCGGCGATCTTATCGGGGCAAGTGGACATCGCCAATATGAGCTCGGCGCCTGCCCTTGCGGCATGGGCCCGCGGTGCCGAGCTCAGCGCCGTCGGCGTCACATCGAATCAGTTGCTGCACGTCATCATGACGCGGAGCTCGATCAAAAGGCCCGAAGAGCTCAAAAACAAAAAGCTCGGCGGAGACCGCTATGGCTCGTTATCGGACTTGATTCTCCGTGAGGCGCTGCGCCACTACAACCTGGTGCCCGACCGGGACGTGGCGATCATTCAAACCGGCGGCTTGCCGGAACGGCTGGGTGCGCTCAAGGTCGGCGCAGTCGACGGCGCCATCGTCACCGGTGATACCGCCATCGAAGCGGAGAGACTGGGATTTCATAAGCTCATCGATCTCAGCCAACTGCCGATCCGTTATCCCAGCAGCACGATCATCGTGAGCAAATCGTTTCTCGCGGCGAAGCGGGACACGGTAAAACGATTTCTACGCGGCTGGATCGAAGGCATCAGAGTCGCCAAAACCGACAAAGATACTACCGTCGCGGTGATGCAAAAGTTTCTAAAGACCGGCGATCGATCGGTGCTCGAGCGAGATCTTCGAAGTCTACAAAACCGTCCACGAGAGAGTGCCGGTACCGGACCCGAAATTGATGGGAGTCGCGTTAAAGCAGCTCACCGCCGCCGTACCGCAGACCAATCAGCTCAAGGTCGAGGACTTTACCGACCGGAGTCTGATCGCAGAGCTCGAAAGCGAAGGCTTCATCGCCAAGGTTTACGCCGGTCGTTAGCCGGCTGCAGAACGCTTTCGGCAGAACTGACTGCCTTGATTCCGCCGCCCATTGACGAGATCGATCGAATCGCCCGGCTCGGCGATCCGATTTTGCGCAATCTGCAGATCACCCAGTGCTACTACGAGATCTCTCAGGAAGTCGCCGGTCTTACCGGCTTTTCCGCAAACTGGTGCACCTTTGCGACGTGGGCCTCGAAACAGGCGGGACAAACCATCCGCCAGCAGGACTTGCTGCGCGCCTTCGAGGAGCGCTTTTATCTTTCGTCTGAGATCTCCGCCGCTCTGGAGGACATGACGAGCAGCCTCAAGGACATGGGAGCAAGGCTGCCGATCGCCGCGTCCAAGGACGCGTTTCTACGGGCGCTCAATCCCGCATCGGCGTTCGCCCGCGCCGGCGACGCGGTTGCCCGCGGTAATAAAAAAGTCTTCGAAGAAATCGGCCGCGAGTTCGCCCGCTTTCTTGCTGCGTTTAAAGACGACGCTGGCTTCGATCGAAACAAAACAGCACGGTTCTGCGCCGCACTACGCCCCGGCGACCCACCGGACGGGCAGCGGTTTCTCGGCGAAGCCTTCACTGCCTACTGTGAGGCGCGCTTTCACACGGGAAAGGAGAAGATCGAGCGGATGTTGCTCGCCAATCTTTGCGCCGGCTATCACGAGCAGATTCGCCTTCAGCCGGAGATCACCGAGGCGCTCAATGCGGCCCTCAGCGATTCCGTCGAACTGAGACGCAAGCTATCGCGTCTGGTGCTGCCGGCTTTTTATCTGCGCGCCCGCGCCCGTGTGCTCGGCGATCGCCAATCTTTGCTGAACAGCGTATTCGATCGCCTCATCGGAGAAGTGAACCGGCTGATCCGGCAAGTCATCACTCATGAGCTAATGACCCTGCATCTGTCGAACGTGGAAGCTCTTCGCCTAGGACGCGATTTACAGGGACATTTTCCGCAGCTTCTTCAACACATCGCCAACCCGAGGCTGCGCGAGATCTTGGCGCATGTGGATACGACGCGGGACAATCTCCACCAAAGTGGCGCGGAAGACTGGGCGAACTTCGCCGACCGAATGCACTTCATCGCCGATTTCTTTCGCCTTTATCAGGAACGGCAGCCATCTCTTTCACCCACCGTTTACCAGTGAGCAAGTTGCGGCGCTGCAATCCGGCAACCGGCCCGACGGTCCGCTTTGACGACAGAAAGCGGCTGGCGTTCTTCTATCCTTGCGCAGGGTCCCCGGCCGGCAGTAAAGTGTGCGGAGTAGAGTCATAATATTCCGCACTTGGTAAGTCATGGGAGTTTCGTCGAATCGAGGAGGGAAGCCATGATGAGATCGCTAGTCACGTTCATTGCAGCGGCGTTTTTCTTCGTGACCGCTCCCGCCGCGGCACAACAGAAGACGGAACAATTACCTGAAGGCGATGGTAAGGCGCTCGTGCAAGGGACGTGCACCGCCTGCCACGAGCTCAATCAGATCACGAGAAGTTCCGGGTATACTCGTGAAGGATGGCGGGAGCTGATCCAAACGATGATCAATCTATCCGGCACCCCGGCCGGGGAAACCACAGCGAAGTACCTGGCCACTCATTTCCCCCCAAACAATCAACTCCAACCCAAGTTGGTCACCGGCGATACTTCGATAAAGTTTAGGGAATGGACTACTCCGACGCTCGGGCAACGGGCGCGCGACCCGGTCCAGGCGCCCGACGGGTCGATCTGGTGGGCGGGCATGTGGGCCAATCTGGTGGGGCGCATCGATCCGAAGACCGGCGAAGTCGCGGAATATACCTTGCCTGAGAATGCCAAACCGCACAGCGTCACTCCCGATCCGCAAGGCAATATCTGGTACACGGGGAACAGCAACGGCACCATCGGCAAGCTCGATCCGCGCACAGGCGCGATCACCGAGTACAAGATGCCGGATCCCGCAGCCCGCGATCCACACACTGCGGTGTTCGATACGAAGGGCACTTTGTGGTTCACTCTGCAGCAAAGCAACATGGTGGGGCGCCTGGTTCCCAGCAGCGGTGACATCAAGCTCGCCAGGATGCCCACGGCGAATTCGCGCCCATACGGCATCCAGATCGCTGCGGACGGCAGCCCTTGGGTGTCCTGCAACGCCAGCAACTGCCTCGTGAAAATCGATCCCGAGACGATGGCGATCCGGGAATTCAAATTACCGGATCCGAAGTCGACGTCGCGCCGTCTCGATATCGCGAGCGACGGGACGATTTGGTACGTCAACTCTGCGCTCGGGCGCTTGGGACGTATGGACCCGAAGACCGGGCAGACCAAGGAGTGGCCTTCGCCGAGCGGACCGAAGTCGCATCCTTATGCCATCGCCGTGGTTGACGATATCGTCTGGTACAACGAATCGGCGCAGCGACCCGACGCGCTCGTGCGATTCGATCCGGCGACAGAACGGTTCCAAAGCTGGCCCGTTCCGTCCGGCGGAATTTACGCCGGCATCATTCGTCACATGCGCCCAACGCGGGACGGCAACCTGCTGATCCATCAAAGCAGCACGAATCGGGTTATCTTAGTGACAATTAACCCGGCGGCAGGAGCCCGGCAGGCGCGAAAATAGACGTATGGTGGTTAATAATCGATGCCGCTGCGCCATCGCGCTTTGACCAGCTAGGTCGATCAACTTGACCCTCGATCGGCGGGGCCTCAGCGCGATGGCAGCGGATCGACTCCCGAGAACTTTCGCAGCATCTCGACAATTTCGGAATCGCGCGGCATTTCCCGTACCATTTTTGTCAGTTCTTCCGGAGACAACGGCGAGATCTCGTCGGTCACCAGCTTGTGAAATTCCCCGGCAAACTCCGGATCCTTGAAAGTCTTACGCATCGCGTCTTGCAAAATCTCCACCCTGTCCTTCGGGGTCCCAGCCGGCAAGACAAACGGTGATGTGGCTGTTCGGAAACCGCGCCACATCGTCAACAGCTTCTTTTCCTTTTCGTTCTTGGCAAAAGTCTCGATCTCGGGTAACTGGGCGAACTTAGGATGCGGATGCTTTTCCGCTTTCGGCACCGCCAGGATTGCATGAAAATCCATTATGCCTTTTTCCACCCATTCCTTATTGCGCCGCAGCACCGAGCTCGTATTATTCGCGCGCGAATCGATTTCTCCGTTCGTCAGCGCCACATCGGCTTCGAGAGAGGAATACCCGGTAACGAACTTGGGCGCTTTTAGATCCAAGAAATACGCGAACAACCTGCCTGAAATATAAGACACGGCGCCGACTTCCTGCGCGCCGATCTTAACGCCGTTTGCCGCGCGCAATTTGTCCAGAGTGTTGTAGCCGAGTTCACGGCGCGTGTAGATGACGTTGTGATTTTCACTCACCGGGGTGCCGAGATAGATAAATTTATCGATGTCGTACATGACGCCGGTTTCGCGCATGACGTGCATGCCGATGATCGCGCTGCCGAGAGCGCCGATCGTGAGACCGTCGGGGCTGGCGCGAAACACCTGATTCGCCGCTCTCCGTCCGCCGCCGCCCTCGATGAACTCAACGATGACGGTCGGATTGCCGGGAATATACTTCCGTAAATACGGCACGAGGGCTTTGACGCGCATCCCGGCCGTGCCGCCGGGGTCGTTGTTGATGATCTTCACCGTCTTGCCCTGGTAAAACGGAGCTTGGGATAAAACTGGGCTCGGCGACAAACACAGCCCAAAAAGCAAGCACATCCAGCGCAAAAGACGCGATTCATTCATCTTCATTCGGCTCTCCTTTTTTCAGACTGAACGCCTGCGGCACGCATCCAGTTGCACGCTCGCGTAACCGGGAGTCCTATATTATGGGCGGCGCGCGGCTCGGTAGCCCTACGAGCGATGCGACAACATTTGACGGAAGCGGCCAGCTGGACTGAGCGTAGATCATGCGAGGAGTTTTTCTGCCGCGAGGCAGCGCTGCAGCAAGCGCGAATCACCGATCCGCTCCACGGAGGCGGCGAAGCCGCGGGCCGGGCCGCGCCAGCGGAGCTCGTCCACGTCGTCAAAGAGTGGCGTATCGCTTTTGAGCGTCGCCAGGCGCTTGAACAACAACGCCAGCTCGCATTTGTCATCCAATACCGCCGCCGGGAAGCTTTCGATGGTCCCGTATCGATTCAGCAGTCGCGCCGCGCCGACCGGACCGATTCCCGCAATGCCGGGATAGCCGTCGGCGGCGTCGCCGACGAGGGCGAGAAAGTCGGGAATCAGCTCCGGGCTCCACGCCGAACTTCCGGCGAACTTCAGCGGCATCGCGGATCTTCCGGCTTCGGCGGTCGACTTGCACGACGCGGTCGCCGCGCACGCACTGCGCCAAGTCTTTATCCGGCGTCCAAATAGAAACTCTCCGCACCTTCTCGTCTTCGCGGGCGATCTCGGCCGCCGACGCCAACGCGTCGTCTGCTTCGAGCTCGGTCATCGGCCATACGGCCACACCCATTGCGCGAAGCGCGTCTTCGAGCGGATGAAATTGCGCGAGCAGCGCCGGTTCCATGCCGGCGCTCGTCTTGTAGCCCGGCCAGAGCGCGTTGCGGAAAGACTCGATGACGTGATCGGTTGCGACGCCGACGTGCGTCGCTCCGGTCTCGATCATCTGCAAAACCGTATTGAGCACGCCGATCACCGCGCCGAAGGGCTTATCCTCGCCTTTGTTGAAGCGGCGCAAGCCGTAAAAGTGGCGGAACAGCTCGTACGTGCCGTCGATCAGATGAACGACGACGCCGTCGTTCGCGGCTTTATCGTTGATCGGAGAGAGTCTTGGTTTCGCCATCCGGTTTACAGATGAGCTTCAAGGCGCCTTCATGCAACTTTAACAAGAGGATTCAACCGCGGAGACGCAGCCGGCGCCATTCGCGGCATTTCACGAATCGACGCGGCCGACAAATCTTTATTTATGAAACCGCCGCGTTGCCTCATCTGCTGCTTCTTTCACTGCGGGCAGTGGACAGAAATTGTTCGCCTCAATGCCGAACACTGGATTGAATTTGCTGCGAAAGTTCTCGAGCGCGATAACCGCGGCCAACTCCACGAGTTCCTCATCTGAAAAATACTTCTTGAGTCGCTGAAAAAATTGATCGGTGACCCGTTTGTTCGTGTATGTCATGCGCTCGGCCAGTTCCAGTGCCAAGCGCTCCCGTGGGGGGAATAGCGGACTCTTCTTGTAGTCCTTCAATGCCGCTTCCACCTTCTCCGCCGCCGCTCCATTGTGCATCGCCCCGGATGCATTGCTGTCAATTCAATATGGGCATCCGTTGATTTGCGCGGTTCTGACACACACCAGATTGCGTAACTCTTGTGGGATCAGAGCCGATTCCTGAATTCCCTGAGCAAGCGCCTGAACGCCTTTTTGGATGGTCGGCCTGACCGCGGACACCTGGGCAGCATTTGAAACAAAGCCGTGGCGCTTTTTCTGCTCGGCGAAAATTTGCCGGACTTCATCGGAGGCTTCGTCTTCGCCCACACCTTTGATCCTGGCCATGAATCGATCCTCCGCCTTAACATTTTCTGCTGATCGCTCGGATTTCCCAACGCGAGTCCGAACAAGCCCGCAGATCCTTGCCCGGCAGTACCATCCCGGCATGGCGTGTACGTGCGAGAGCGACTCAGCAACGCTTCAGACTCGTCCGGCAAATTACGAGTTCGGAATCTACTATTGCTTTTGTGGAGAGTAGTAGATATCGAGCAGTCGTTGCCGAACCGCCAACTCGCCTCCCGGCAACGCATCGAACTTCGTCGTCCCGTCGGCTTTCTGCAAAATCGATCGGCCTTCGGAATTTTGATGCATCGACAACAACGACTTTTCCAGCCCCTTGGCGAGCGCGGCGGGCAGATCTTTGCGCACCGAAACAAGATGGCGCGGCAAACTCGCAGTTTCAGCGAGGATGACTATCTCGGCTTTCTTGTTGCTATCAAGCGTAGCGTAGTCATCGTTGCTGAACGCTCCAGCCGCGACTTTTTTCGCTGAGGACCAGATCGACGAGCTTGGCTTGCGACTGGGCAAAGATGTAACCGATTTCGTCGCGCGCGACGACAGCATCGAACATGCGTCTTCTGCGACAGTTTGAATCCCCTCTTCGTCAGAAACAACTTCGGCAGAAAATAGCCCGACGTCGATTCAGCATCTTCAAACGCGATGATCTTTCCCTTGAGATCTTCAAGACGCTTCGTTTCACCGCTGTTACTCGTGAAGATCGGCGCATGATAGTCGGCCATACCTCCCTTCCAACGTCGAAGGAGTAGCTTTCCGGCTCCATATACATTGTTGATTATATACGTCGGATGAGGAGCTTTCCATGTAGAAATCCGCCCTCTTCTCGCTCAGGAGGTTGGCGAGCCGACTCTGCGTTGTCGTCAGAACGACTCTTCCCTGCATCGGCGCTGTCGAACCAGAAAGCTTTGCCGCCACATAGCGCACAAACTCCTGAAAATGTTGTTCGATCTCCTTCTGATGAGTCTCCGCCACGATGCCCAAAGTCATCGTCCTTGCGCTCTGAGCCGCCACCTGATCGCTTGCAAGAATTTCAACGACGAGGATCGTCGCAAAAATTGCAAGGCCGCATACCGGTTTAATTATCGACATGAAGACCAACCCATCGCTTCGTGGGCGTAGGATTATACAAACCCGCTGACCTTGGCAAGAAGAATCAGGTCATGCGCGAAGACGGCAACCTGCTCGCTTGGACGAAAAGCATCGATGATTCAAACGCTGATTGTTCGATGACGGACCTGGGTGCGAGCGTTGGATGGTCAACTCGCAAGCAGGCTTGGCGGAAATTTAGGCAGCCTATGTTTTATGCGACTTTGAAAACGCGCGCGGGCTGCGGCTGTCCCCTGAGCTCCACGAGGCCCAGGTCTTCCACCGCCGTGATGCCACCGAGACTTCGGCGCACGGACTCGGAAACCAGCAGCCGCGCCTGAAATTCCTTGGTCGCCTTGCTCAAGACGCGCCGCCACGTTCACGATGTCGCCGATGCTGGCCACCCACTTACTTGCAGGTTTTTGGTTTTGCGATAACTCACCGATCTAACCGTCTCTGGTGCTGTCTTGTTCGCCGGGAAGCTTTTTTGATTCTCTCGTCATCATGGCTGTTCAGTCTTTCTTGTTCCAAGCTGCAATGTACATAGATCATACCTTTATCATTGGGATTGAAGTGTGGACCGGGCCCCGAAAAAGTCTCACCTGTTTCTTTCAGGTCTGACATTCCGAAAATGGTATACAATTTCCCCTCAATCGATTTTCCAGATGGGTCACGTGGGTAGATCTGAACGCCTCTGATGACTTCATTTCCCGCCGAACTGATCCCATGCGATTGCGGTTCGACAGTTCGAAATTTTTCACGATACCAGAATTGTATGACGGCCTTTTTTTTGATCGCTTCACAAATGACTGGATGCGAGTGCAGTTTCCTTTGAGACTTGCTCATTGCACCACCCTTGCAGTTCAATTTAATTTAGCAAACAAAAAGGGCCCGTACTCAATACTGAGTACGGGCCCTTTGCATTTAAATCCGGCAGCGTCCTACTCTTCCATACGGCGACCGTATAGTACCATCGGCGCTGGAGGGCTTAACGGCCGAGTTCGGGATGGGATCGGGTGTGACACCTCCGCTATCGCCACCGGAAACTTTCGAGATGTTCTCTCACAACTGAATACGGGCAAAACGAATTAATGCTAAGTCGCATTAGTAAATATGGTCAAGCCGCACGACCAATTAGTACCGGTTAGCTTCAATCATTACTGATCTTCCACATCCGGCCTATCAACCTCGTAGTCTACGAGGGGTCTTTAGAGGTCTTACGACCTGGGATACCTTATCTTGGAGGGGGCTTCCCGCTTATATGCTTTCAGCGGTTATCCTGTCCGCACATAGCTACCCGGCAATGCGGCTGGCGCCACAACCGGAACACTAGCGGTGCGTTCTTCTCGGTCCTCTCGTACTAGAGAAAACTCTCCTCAAGTATCCTGCGCCCACGGCGGATAGGGACCAAACTGTCTCACGACGTTTTGAACCCAGCTCGCGTGCCACTTTAATCGGCGAACAGCCGAACCCTTGGGACCTACTTCAGCCCCAGGATGTGACGAGCCGACATCGAGGTGCCAAACACCCCCGTCGATGTGAACTCTTGGGGGGTATCAGCCTGTTATCCCCGGCGTACCTTTTGTCCGTTGAGCGATGGCCCTTCCATGCGGGACCACCGGATCACTATGACCTGCTTTCGCACCTGCTCGAGATGTCTCTCTCGCAGTCAAACCGGCTTATGCCATTACACTCGAAGGCTGGTTTCCACTCAGCCTGAGCCGATCTTCGCGCGCCTCCGTTACAATTTGGGAGGCGACCGCCCCAGTCAAACTACCCACCATGCAATGTTCCCCAGCTGGATGACAGCTGTGGGTTAGAATCCAAGGTCAATAAGGGTGGTATTTCAAGGTTGGCTCCACGAAAGCTAGCGCCTCCGCTTCACAGCCTCCCACCTATCCTACACATACTAACCCTAGATCCAGTGCAAAGTTGTAGTAAAGGTGCACAGGGTCTTTCCGTCCTGCCGCGGGTACCCGGTATCTTCACCGAGATTGCAATTTCGCTGAGTCCCTGGTCGAGACAGTGGGGAGATCGTTACTCCATTCGTGCAGGTCGGAACTTACCCGACAAGGAATTTCGCTACCTTAGGACCGTTATAGTTACGGCCGCCGTTTACCGGGGCTTCGGTTCAAAGCTTTGCCTTGCGGCTAACCTCTCTCCTTAACCTTCCGGCACCGGGCAGGAGTCAGACCCTATACGTCGTCTTGCGACTTAGCAGAGTCCTGTGTTTTTGATAAACAGTCGCCACCCCCGATTCACTGCGACCCTTTTCGGCTCCATCCGCAGGGACTTCACCGAAATGGGCACACCTTCTTCCGAAGTTACGGTGTCAATTTGCAGAGTTCCTTAACCAGAGTTCTCTCAAGCGCCTTGGTATATTCTACCCGTCTACCTGAGTCGGTTTGCGGTACGGTCACCTATGATACTCGCTACGAGGTTTTTCTTGGAAGCGTGGAATCAGTCACTTTGCGTCCTTACGGACTCGTCGTCACCTCTCGGCGTTAACGACCCAGCGGATTTGCCTACCAGGTCCGCCTACAGGCTTGAACCGGGATATCCAACACCCGGATGACCTATCCTTCTCCGTCCCCCCTTCGCTGATAACGCATCATCGGTGGTGCAGGAATATTAACCTGCTATCCATCACCTACGCCTTTCGGCCTCGGCTTAGGGACCGACTAACCCTGGGAAGATTAACTTTACCCAGGAAACCTTAGACTTACGGCGAATAGGTTTCTCACCTATTTTATCGCTACTCATGTCTGCAGAATCTCTTCTAGGACCTCCAGTAGTCCTTACGGTCTACCTTCACAGGCGACTAGAATGCTCCCCTACCAGATAACGATCTCCGCAGAGATCATTAAATTCGCAGCTTCGGTACTGTGCTTAGCCCCGTTACATCTTCGGCGCAGACTCACTCGACCAGTGAGCTGTTACGCTTTCTTTAAAGGATGGCTGCTTCTAAGCCAACCTCCTGGTTGTCTGTGCGTTTCCACATCCTTTACCACTGAGCACAAATTTCGGGACCTTAGCTGGCGATCTGGGCTCTTTCCCTTTCGACCACGGAACTTATCTCCCGCAGTCTGACTCCCGTGCTAAGACAAAACGGAATTCGCAGTTTGGTTAGGTTTAGTATCCCGGTAAGGACCTTAGCCCGTCCAGTGCTCTACCTCCGTCCGCCAAACACGAGGCTATACCTCAATATATTTCGGGGAGAACCAGCTATCACGGAATTTGATTAGCCTTTCACTCCTATCCACAGCTCATCCGAGAAGTTTTCAACCTTCACCAGTTCGGACCTCCATTTCGTGTTACCGAAATTTCATCCTGGCCATGGATAGATCATCCCGCTTCGGGTCTACTCCACGCAACTGAATCGCCCTATTCAGACTCGCTTTCGCTACGGCTTCACCTAAACGGCTTAACCTTGCTGCGTAGAGTAACTCGCAGACTCATTATGCAAAAGGCACGCGGTCAGGCATATCCTTCGCCGAAGCTTGGGACATAGCCCTCCCACTGCTTGTAGGCACACGGTTTCAGGTACTATTTCACTCCCCTCACTGGGGTTCTTTTCACCTTTCCCTCGCGGTACTAGTTCACTATCGGTCGCGAGATAGTATTTAGCCTTGGGAGATGGTCCTCCCTGCTTCCCGCGGGATTTCTCGTGTCCCGCGGTACTCGGGAACTGTCTTCCAGGAAGATCAATTCATTTATCTTACGGGACTATCACCCTCTTTGGTTGTCCTTTCCAAGAGCCTTCAGATATGAACTGATTTGATAACTTCCCGGGCTACACCCTAAGACAGCCCCAACAACCCCGATGGAATTTCTTCCAGCGGTTTGGGCTCTTCCCCGTTCGCTCGCCACTACTTAGGGAATCTCTATTTGATTTCTCTTCCTGGGGGTACTGAGATGTTTCACTTCCCCCCGTTCGCTTCCTGTACCTATGTATTCAGTACAGGATGATCCCGAATTACCAGGACCAGGTTGCCCCATTCGGAAATCTCCGGATCAAAGCCTGCTTAGCGGCTCCCCGAAGCTTATCGCAGCTAGCCACGCCCTTCATCGCCTTCTCGCGCCTAGGCATCCACCGTATGCCCTTAGTAGCTTGACCATATTCGCCAATACTACTCAGCATTAATTGCAGTTTGTTACCCGTATTCAGTTGTCAAAGAACACCGCGTCGACAAAGTCGACGACTAATCATAAATGACTAGTAATCAGTGATGCACACCGTGCATCAC